>NZ_JADKQA010000009.1:41837-60214 GCF_015351765.1 Clostridium vitabionis | reverse complement strand
CCACGCCCTATCGGCATCCCATAAAAATAAGGCACAGAGCCGTTCTGATGCTCCATGCCTGGTTAAGACTTCTCTGACTGCTCTTTCTGATGGTTCCAGTTTATCATAGAACCGCTTCTGCCGCCATAAATTCTTCGGCAATCCGCCGCGCGCTCACTTGCGCCCTTCCTCTCGCCCTCACTCGAGATTCAGCTTCCGGTCGAGGCACAGCCACGTCACCACCCAGTAGACCGCCACAAGCGCCAGGCAGTAGACACAGCCGCTGAACGTGAACAGGAAAAGCTGCATGGGATTTCCCTCCAGCTGGGTGCTCCCGGTCGCCAGGATACCGATTTTCACGCCCGCGCCCGCAACAAAAGCAGTCAGGAATGACTCCAGGATGCCGAGCACAATGAACGCTGCCACAGACCAGAGGAACCTGTGCCTGTCCGCGCAGGCGCCTAGCGCGATCGAGGCGTAGACCCGCACAAGGAACGCAAGCATCATCAGGAACAGGAAAATGACTCCCCATACAATGCTGGCCGAGTAAGGGGCAACCTGTTCCGCAAGATACGGCACCATCCGCAGTGCTTCATTCCACTCCTTGGCGGGCACACTGCCGGACAGGGTCATGATCACCGGAAGCGATACCGCTCCCGCGGCAATGCCAAGAATGACCCAGAGGGCGGCGCTCAGCACCTTGCTCGCGATATGCTCTCCCACGGACGCGGGCAGGGCAAACATCAGATAGCCCTCACGCCCCAGCAGGTTCCGGTAGAAACGGAGGATGACCGCCGCAGCCGTCACCGCGGCTGCCGCAAAAACCAGGATCATATAGGCGGCCGCCAGGAACACCGCCAGAACGGTATTGCCGGTAGCATCCGCGAAGCGCCACGCGAGGCCGTCCGCCGCCGCCACAGCGAGGATTGCCGCATACAGCGGGAGCAGCACCCTGCTGTACGCCTTCATCTCATATTTCATCAGCTTGCTCAACATTTGAATACCTCCCGGAAATAGCCGTCAATGCTCATCTGCTGCTCTGTGCGGAGATCATCCGCATTCCTGTGGAGAAAAACCCTGCCCTCCTTGAGGAAAATCACCTCGTCCAGCACTTTCTCGACATCCGCGATCAGATGGGTGGAAATCAGCACCAGCGCGTCCTCGCTGTAATTGCTGACGATCGTGCTCAGGATATAATCGCGGGTTGCCGGATCTACGCCGGCAATCGGCTCGTCCAGCAGGTAAATCTTCGCTTCCCGGCTCATCGTCAGGATCAGCTGGACCTTTTCGCGTGTGCCCTTGGACATCTTTTTCAGCGGGCGCTTTCCCTGAATATCAAGATTTTCCAGCATATCCTGCGCCTTTGACCGGTTAAAATCGGTATAGAAATCGCCGTACATATCCAGCAGGGTTTCCAGCTTCATGTCTTCCGGGAGAAAATCCCTGTCCGGAAGATACGAAACGATCCGTTTGCTCTCCTTCCCCGGAGCCATGCCCCGCACCAGGATTTCGCCGGAGGAAGGCACCAGAAGATGCTCGATCAGCTTGATCAGCGTCGTCTTGCCACTCCCGTTCGGCCCGGCCAGCCCGACGATCCTTCCGCTCTCCAGGGTCAGGTTGACCTGGTCAAGCGCCTTCACTTTCCCATAACATTTTGTCAAATTCTTACATTCGATCATGTTCATTTGTCCGTATCCTCCCACGCGCTGACCGCCGCCACGATTTCCTCGCGGTCAAGGCCCAGTTCCCGAAGGTGCTTGTAAAGCTCCGCAATATACTCCCTGCTCAGCTGCTGCCTTGTCTCTCTCATAACCTCTTCCTCATCCGTGACAAACCGCCCTCTGGTCCTCTGCGTATGCAGAAGCCCTTCCTGCTCCAGCTGCGTCAGCGCCCTCTGCATGGTATTCGGGTTGACGCCCGCTTCCTGTGCCAGATCCCGGACCGCCGGAATCCGGCTTCCGGGCGCCAGCTCGCCGCTGACGATCTGCCGTTTGATCTGGTCCACGATCTGCAGGTAAATCGGTATGCCGTTTTTAAATTCCCATTTCATAATTTTCTTCCTGCCCATAGCATTTTTTCCGCTACTCCCGGCCGTATCCCCGCGGCGGCCGCAAGTCCGGCTGATGGGTCGCGCTCCCTCCATCCAGCGACAAATTATATTACTTAATTAGTACAATGACACTATAAATCATGTTGCTTATTGTGTCAATACATTAATACATTTTTCAAGTTTAAATTCTCGCAATTTCTTGATATAATAAAGTAGTGATAGTATATATAACTCAAGAAAGAACGGGCGATCACATGAACAAAGATATCCATTTGGAAGAAAAGCATAAAGAAGACTTAGAGCGTCTTCATAATTTGCGGCTACTTGATGATGACTTTATGACCAAAGTTTTTGAGGATCCGAAGTGCGCAGAATTTCTTCTCCAGATAATTTTGAAACGGTATGATCTGAAGGTTACAAAATCCACCAGTCAGTATGGAATTAAAAACCTTCAGGGACGCTCCGTCAGGCTTGATATTCTGGCGGTTGATCAGCAGAATCATATTTACAATATTGAGATCCAGCGCAGTGATCATGGCGCAGGGGTGAAGAGAGCCAGATATAACAGCAGCCTGATCGATGCGAATATAACAGAACCCGGAGAACAATATGAAGCACTTAATGAGAGCTATGTGATCTTTATCACAGAGAACGATGTGCTGAGGAAAGGCCTTCCGATTTATCACATTGAACGCATGGTCTCGGAAACCGGAGAGCCATTCGGTGATGAAGAGCATATCATATATGTGAACTCACAGATTAAAGATAAAACTTCTCTCGGAATGCTGATGCATGATTTTGCTTGTACAGACGCGAAGGATATGTACTATCAGGTGTTGGCAGATCGGGTTAGATATTTTAAAGAAGACGAAAAGGGAGTGACAATTATGTGCAAGGCTATGGAAGATATGAGAAATGAAGCTGCTAGAGAAAAGACATTGCAGTTAGCGAAGAATATGCTTGCTCTTAATAAGTTGTCTTATGATGAAATCGCTAGAGTTACTGGATTGACAGTAGCTGAGATTAAAGAGCTGGATACAAAGAAGCCGGCATAATCAGATTCCAGCAGCTTTTCTAAGGAAGAGCTCTTCTGGGGAGGCTTCTTTTCGACACATCTGTCTGGCTATATCAAATGGCTTATAACGGTGCCCCATTTCAATGTTAAAAATAGATCCCTGCTGTGTGCAGGGACCTTGCAAAAGACCTTTTCACTTTTTGATGTTGGCTATGGTATATCGTCTTGCTCAGAGGAAAGCTTGCGTATCTACCTTCCACCTTCCTGCCATCCGGCAAACCTCCGCAGGCGCGAAGAAAGCCCGCGCCAGTGCATTTTTTTAAATCCGAAGCCACTCGTATCCCCGCAGCGGCTTCCCATTTACCGTAAGAGTGATCCCACGCACCGTGACCGCGATGCTTCTCGCCGCGAAAAATCCGACATAGACGTATTCGGGATCCACGGCAGTCAGCGGAAAATCATACCCGGCGACAACCGGTTCACCCCCGCCGAAGCGCGCGGCATAGCCGTCCCCGGTGGAGTAAAGCTCCGCGGTGAAGGTGTCCTTCTCCTGCGGCGCCCGTGCGAGCGCCCCGCCCCCGAGGTAAATTGCCCCGCTCTTCCTCGCAAATGTCCTGCACCCCTGCGGGCACTGCTCGAGAAATGCCGTCCCCGCGCAGAGATAATCCCCCATAAGGTCCATGTTCAGGACATCCATGTAGAAATCATCCCGGACCATCATGCCGAAGCCGGCTGTCTCCGCGGGGCCGCCGGCCGTAAAAAAGCTTTCCAGCGTGATCTCCGCCTTCAGGTGAAAGGCGTCCCCCGCCGGCAGGGCGATGGCATACATGGCGATCCCGTCGGATTTCACCTGGATCTTCCCGTTATTTTCCTTCCGCCCGGCTTCAATCCGCATGGCGCCGTCTGGAGCTGTGCCAAAGGAGAATTCGTCCCGCATATCCGCCGGTTCGCCATTCAGGTCGCCGAAGACGCTGGCTGTCCAGTGATTGCCGTCAGCGTCGATGTAGTCCGGCCAGAGCTTACCCCGCCCCGCCGGCCGGCGATACGGTTTTTCAATATATTCCGGATTTCGCGACTTCTCTGTCATTTCCTCCGGATGATGCAGCGGATCCGGCAGGGGATCCCGCAGATAGGCGGAAAGCGGATGCCCCTGGCGGAGAAGGTCGTCCGCGATCAGGCGGGCATTGACCATGGCGCCGAAATAGTTCGTGTGGGTATTGTCCACACCCGCCGCGCGGCTGCCCGGCCAGGCGTGCATCCAGAGGGTGGACAGCTTCCCGCGCCCTGCGGCGGACAGCTTCCCGCGCCCTGCAGCGCCCGCTTCCCCGAACCCGGATGCAGCCGGGCTGCCGTCCCCGGCGACAGTCGCCTCCCCGATTTTGGCAGCCGCCTCCTCACGCCCGGCAGTAGCCGGTTTCCCCTGCCCGTCCAGCGTAAGCGACAGCTGCAAAGTCTCCCTCGTCAGGTCGCAGACCGCAACGCCCAGGTCCGCGCCGAGATCCCGGACCGCCTGCGCGTAATCGCCGTCCACCGTGCGGTGGATATCCCCGTTTTCATAGATTCCGCTCTCACTCCGGCGCACGATGGGCGTCACCAGGATGACGCCGGCTCCCTTAGCCTGTGCCGGCCAGATATAAGATTCGTACAGGCTGGCCGCAAAGCTCCCCGGTGTCCTGAAGTCCCCCACACCGGAAGTGAAGGTTGCCCGCCCTCTCTTCTCATCATTGTGGCCGAAGCCGAGCAGCAGATAGTCCCCGGAGGAAATCCCGCCCATCAGCTCCGCATACTCCGGAAGTGCCCGGAAGCTCTTGGAGCTGGTGCCCGAGACTGCCAGGTTCCGCACGTGTGCCTCCGGCCTCAGGAAGGCGTCCAGAACCGCGCCCCAGCCCTTCCTCGGCATGTAATACTGATCCTGAAAATCCGATACCGTGCTGTCGCCGGCAATCCATACTGTGATCTCCCGCACCGTGCTGCCCCTCCCCCGATGTCCCCGGATACTGCCAAAAACCGGACAGCGCCGTCCGCTGTCCGGTTTTCTGTGGCACTGTTTTAAAGCATCATCATCCATCCTGTTCCGCGACGTGGAACTCGAAAAACGCATTCACATTGTCAAAGCAGACGCCGCGGATGATCTCGGCGAGATTTTCCTCCGAACCGATGTACTCGCCCCGCTCGCAGAGTTCGCCCAGATAATTGCAGAACACCCGGCGGTAGAGCTCATGGCGCGGATAGGAGATGAACGAGCGGGAATCGGTCAGCATCCCCACCGAGAGGGAAACCGGATAGAGGTTTCCGCAGCTCTGGAACTGCCGCTCAATCCCGTACTGCTGGTCCTGGAACCACCATGGCGCGCCGAGCTGGACATGCGCCTTGTCCGTCCCGTCGCAGAACCCGGCGGCGAGAACCGCCCAGTTTTCGCACTGCGTCCCGTTGAGCGGATAAATGATCGTCCTCGGGAGCTGCCCGGCCAGGGTCAGCGCGTTTAAAAGCTCGCCGACAGAGACCACGGAGGAGCGGTCGTCTATACAATCGAATCCGGTAGACTGGCCTACCTCTCGCACGCCGACGGTGTTCGCGTCAAGATAAGTGCCGACATGCAGCTGCATCACATAATGGTGCTTGTTGTAGAGCTTCCCCATCTCGAACAGGAACGCGCTCTGATACTGGTCTTTTTCCTTCCCGGTGACAGCCTCTCCCCGCGCCGCCTTCTCGAAAATGCGCTCGATGTCGTCATCGGTATAGTTCTCCCAGGCGAATTTCGGGATGCCGTCATCCGATACCGTGGTTCCTGTCGTCTCCTGGAAATATTCAAGCCGCTTTTCCAGCGCGCGGAGAAGATCCGCAAATGTCCGGATTTCCACACCGGCCGCTTCCCCCAGCCTCGCGAGGTACGCGCCGAACGTCTTCCGCTCAAGGAACATCGCCTGATCCGGCCGGAAGGCCGTGATGACGCGGATCTTGAGCGACGGATCCGCCGCGAGACGCTTATGCCAGCGCAGGTCGTCGACCGGGTCCTCCGTCGTGGAGACAAGGCGGACATTGCTGTGCTCCATGCACCATCTCCGTGTCATGTGTTTTTCCCGGATGAGCTGCTTTGTCCGCTGGTAAATGTCCTCCGCGTTCGCCTCCGAGAGGGGCTCGTCGATGTCAAAATACCGTTTCAGCTCCAGCGCGCACCAGATCTGGAGCGGATTGCCCGCCATCTTGGGCAGGACCTTCGCGAAGGCGAGATACTTGTCATGGTAGGACGCGCTGCCGGTGATGTACTTCTCATCGATGCCGAACGTGCGCATCGCCCGCCATTTATAGTGATCCCCCTCAAGCCACATTTCCCCGAGATCCTCGAACTCCCGGTTCTCCACCATGGCCTCCGCCGAAATGTGGCAGTGATAGTCGATGATCGGAAGCTTCTCCGCGTATTTGTGGTAAAGTTCCCGTCCCGTCTCATTGGTCAGATATAACTCTTCGGAAAAACGGCTGCAGATGTTCATTTCACCCTCCTGCCTCCTCTCAGAACCCGATCAGCGCACCGCCGTCCACGGGGATGCAGCTGCCGGAAATATAGCGTGCGGCCCTGCTGCAGAGAAATGCTGCCGTCATGCCCACATCCATCGGGTCGCCGACGCTCTTCGCCGGGATCCTCCCGAGAATCTTGGCCAGGCGCCCCGGGTCATTGTCCGTCGCCTTGTGGAACATCGGCGTGTCGATCCAGCCCGGCGCGATCGCATTGACCGTGATGCCGTACTCCGCGAGCTCCGCGGTCAGCGTGTGGATCATGCCAAGGTAGCCCGCCTTTGCCGTCGCGTAGCCGCAGACCATCGGCTGGCCGATATAAGAGGTCATGGATGCCTGGAACAGGATGCGCCCGTAATGCTGCTCCTTCAGATACGGGACAACCGCCTTGGTCAGGGCAAATGCGCCGACCAGGTGGACATCCAGCACCTCTTTATAGTCCTCCACGGACATGTCCCAGATATATTTTTTGCAGTGGTTTCCGGCGTTATTGACCAGGATCGTCACTTTTCCGAAATCCCTGACAATCCGGTCGACAATCTCCTGCGCATTGGCGGTATCCGTGACATCGTACGGATAGTACCGCACCTTGTCCCCGAATTCCGCGAGCGTCTCCGCCGCCTTCTCCGCGGGCGCGGCGCCGATCACCGCAGCCTTTGCCCCCGCGGAGACGAGGCAGCGCACGATGGCGAGGCCAAGCCCGGTTCTCCCGCCGGTCACGATGGCGACATCCCCCGTCAGGTCATACCAGCCCTGCATTGTAAAGTTTTTCTGTTCTTCCTGCGTAAATGCAGCCATTTACCTGCCTCCTTGCGGACAGCACCCGGACGGCCTGTCCTGATATTTGTACGGGATATAAAACTCCCGGTGCCCCATCGCCTCGGATTTGGTCATCTTCCCGCCAGCGGCAGCCGCGACATAGTCCATCAGCCGCTCCGCCATTTCCCCGCGGGAGCACTCCCCGGTGAGAACCGGGCTCGCGTCGAATTCCATATCTTCCGGCATGCGCTCAAAGGTCTCATGATTCCCGGTGATCTTGATGCACGGGCCGACCGCGCTTCCAACCACGTTGCCGCGCCCGGTGACCAGGAAGACGAGATGGGCGCCGCAGCTGACAAGGTCGGTCAGCCCCTCGTTGTCATTGGGATTGGTGATGCCGAACTGCATCCAGTACGGGTCTGGCGTGGAGTCCAGAAGCCACAGCCCCGGGTGCGGCGGTTTCTGGGAAACCTTGAGGACGCCCTGGATCGGGCGGGAACCGCTCTTGATGACTGCCCCCATGCTCTTTTCCTCGATCGTGCTCAGCCCGCCGGCGAAATTGCCCGGGCTGATCGAATACTGGCGGACAGATTTGCAATACTCCAGGGCTTTGTCGTAAGTTTTCCGGATGTCCTCCTGCGCCTCAGGGGTCGCCCCGCGCTTTGCCAGGACATCCCCGAGCCCGATGGCCTCGACGATCTCCTCAAAGATCGCCGTGCCGCCGAGGTCCGTCAGCCGGTCGAAGAAGCTGCCGACCACGACATTTCCCGCAAGACCCGAGGTGTAGTCCGAACCACCACATTCCGCACCAATCACCAGATCTTTCGGCGTCATCCACACCCGCGGCGTTCCCGCCAGCTGCTTCAGCGCCCATTCCACGAAAGCGCAGCCCTTCTCGATTGAGGGGCGGGTTCCGCCTTCCTGCTGGATAAACAACCACTGGGAAAGCTTCCCTTCCTTCGCCGCGATATCCGCGAGCCATTCCGGCTGGATGTATTCGCAGCCGAGGCCAACGGCAAGCACGGCACCGATATTCGGATGGCGGATCATGCTGATCAGGAGGTTGACCGCGTACTGGTTGTCCGTGCAGCCGTCAAATCCGACCAGCTCGACGTCCGTCCCCTGGGCGTGGTCAACGATCTTCTGCGCCACAAACTGCGCGCATTTCACCGTGTAGATGACCAGCACCCGGTTCCGGATCCCCTTGCTGCCGTCCTTCCGCAGATATCCCTGCCATTTCCATCTCTCATTCATAGACTGTATCCTTCGGCGCACCGGTGACGGCGTCCAGGTGAGAAGAACGCTCGTCATACCGGCTCTTCATGACGTGCATGTGTACCCAGCTCCCCGCCGGGATGTCCCGCGTGGCGACACCGATCACGACATTGTACTTGATGACCGGCGCCTCCTTCGCGATGGCGCGGAGCGCGATCTTGTGCCCCTCTGGGATCTCCTCAAGAGCCTTCACCTTATCCGCTCCCGCCGGATGATCCCCGATAACCCGCGCGATGCCGCCTCCCGGGATCTCCTCGAGGGCTGTCGCCACATTATCCTGCTCGTCAATCTGAAATACCCTGTATTCTTTGTTCTTTTGGGCTTCTTTGATTTCTTTGTTCTCTTCGATTATTTTGTTATCTTTGATTTTTTTATTGTCTTTGCTTTCCATAGGCTTGCGCATCAGAGAATGCCAAATTTCGCGAAGGCGTCCGTGGCGCTCATGCCGCCCTCGATCGCCTTGCGCACCTTCTTCTCGCCCCTGGCCTTGGCCAGCGCCTTCTCCAGAACCTCGTCCTTGACCTCCTTCGGGATGATCAGGACGCCGTCGATGTCGCCGAAGACCAGATCCTGGTCGTGGATGGTCACCTGGCCGATTTCAATCGGGCAGCGGAAGTCGCAGACATAGGTTCTCGGTGAGCTGTCCTGCGCCCAGCATGCCCGGGCAAATACCGGGAAGTTCTGCCCCAGGACCTGCGGCGTATCCCGGGTATAGCCGTCCAGGATCGCGCCCGCGGCCCCCCTGGTCTTTGCCGTCGCTGTCAAAAGCTCGCCCCACAGCGCCGAATTGTGCGCGCCGGTCGCGACATAGACCTCGTTGGGTCTCAGCTGGTCCAGCGCCTCCGTGAGGTAGCCGAAGGGCTTCTTCGGCGGCCCGAAGACATCATTTTCCAGGACAGTGCAGACATAGCCCGCGATTTTCAGGCGGTTGTCCGGCTCTGATCGGTCGAGATACGCGTCCGCGGGCACAAGCGCCTCCAGCGGGCGGATCTCCGAGGGCAGGAACTGATGGTAATACCCCATCTGGTCCAGGATATCCCCCACAACCGGAGTGTACAGGTCCCTCTTCATGAGGGCAAACATTTCCTCATCATTTTTCCAAAGTTCAGACATGGCCAACGTCTCCTTCCATCCGCCGCGCGGTTCCGTCCTCCGGAACGCGGGATTCATCCAGCATCCGCATCGCGCGGCGGTCAGTTCAGCATCCGCATCGCGCGGGGATCAGTAGAACAGGTTCGGCATCCACATGAAGCTATTCGGGAAATAGGTCAGGATGACCAGCGCCACGCTCATGACAATATAGAACGGGATCATCTTCTTCGCCAGCCGCTCGATCTTGATTCCGGAAATCGCCGACCCGATAAACAGCGTAGATCCAACCGGCGGGGTCAGAAGGCCGATGCCGAGGTTCAGCACCATCACGACACCGAGATGGATCGGGGACAGGCCGAGCTGCATCCAGATCGGAAGGATAACCGGCGTCAGCATGAGGATCAGGCAGGCCATCTCAATTAGGCAGCCGAGAAGAAGCATCAGGAGATTCAGAAGGATCAGGATCATGATCTTGTTCGTCGTGACAGAGAACAGGGCCTTGGTCATCAGCTCCGGAATCTTCAGATAGGTCAGGAGATAGGTGAACGAGCCGGACACGCCGATCAGGATCAGGACCTTGCCGAGCGTCATGGTCACGCGGTTGAAGATCTGCGGGATGTCGCGCAGGCGGAAGCCACGGTAGATGAACAGGCCGACGATGATCGACCATACGACCGCGACCGCGGCGGACTCTGTGGTGGTGAATACCCCCGCGACGACGCCGACGACAACGATCAGGACGGCCAGCAGGCCCCAGATCGCGCGCACGAAGGTGGCGCCCAGCGCCTTCCAGCTGAATTTGCCGGTCACCGGAATGTCGTTTTTCTTCGCATAGTAGTAGGAGTAGATCATCAGGACGATCGAGAGCACCGCGCCGGGAACATAACCGGCGACAAAGAGCTGTCCGATCGATACAGTGGTCACGCCGGCCGCCGCGAGCGTGTAGATGACCATGTTCTGTGACGGCGGGACAAGAATGCCCTCCACCGAGGACGCCATGGTCAGGCAGGTCGAGAAATCCCTGTCATAGCCCTGGTCTTCCATCATCTTGATCTCAATCGGGCCTAAGGACGCGCAGTCTGCCGACGAGGAACCGGAGATCCCCCCGAAGAAGAACGAGGCGACAACATTGACCATGGCCGCACCGCCCCTGACCCAGCCGACGAGCGCCTTGGAAAATTCAATCAGCCGGTCTGTCACGCCGCCGTCGCCCATGAGCTCGCCCATCGTGATGAAGAAGGGGACGGCGAGCAGGGTGTAGGAATTGAGCCCGGACACGAATTTCAGGGCCATCTGCATCGGGCTGATGCCCAGATACAGGAAATCTACCAGGGAGGCGATACCGATCGCGTAGACAATCGGAACCCTCAGAAAGACCAGCGCCAGGAAAATGACCAGTAGCATGATGGTCGCTATCGTTGATACACTCATTTTTTCTCCTCCAGCTTATCCAGCAGCTGTCCGGCCAGCGCAAACAGGTACATCACGCCGGTCACCGGCAGAGACAGATACATCCATGCGTAGGGAATATTGACCCCGGCCATCGTGTTCTTGCGCGCCTGCACCATCAGCTGCTGCCCGTGGATGATCATGAATAGAGCAAAGACGAGAACGCAGGCCACGGTGAGGATCTCGGTCGCCGTGATCCCCGCGGCGGACATCTTGTCATCAAACATGGTGACACGCAGGTGCTCATTTTTGCGGAGGACCAAGGCGGAGCCCAGGATGCTCATCCAGGTCAGCAAAAACAGGGACAGCGGTTCTCCCCACATCGGCGAGTTGTGAAAAACATATCTTCCAAGGAAGATGTAAAAGACAATGCAGATCAGGAGTCCCAGCATTGCCGCGCAGGCATATTTGACCACTGCAAAGACCACGCGGTCAATCGCGCCCCAAATTCTCTTAAAACTATCCATGCGTCTCCTTTCCAGGTTGTTCCGTCTACATCTTTCCTGCCCGATGCGCCTTGCCGCGTCCCGGCAGAGAAAGGCTGCGGGAAAGCTGTTTCTCACACGGCTTTCCCGCAGTCCAGGTAAGCTGCGCTGCTTTTTCACGGTGCTGCCGCAAAAGCCCGCTTTTCCATTATGAAGATCTTTACTTTACTGCCTGCAGGGCCTTGATGGTCTCCTGGTCTTCCGCGGAATAGGAAGCATAGATGCTCGAGCAAGCCTCCGACCACTTGTCCAGATCCGGAACCTTGAGCTGGGTCACGCCCTTATCCTTGAAGGAATCATACGCCTTCTGTTCCTGCGCCTTATTGAACTCATAGCAGGCATCCGCGCCGGCTTTTGCCGCTTCCTTCATCCAGCCCTGCTCTTCCTCGCTCAGAGAATCCCAGGTCTGCTTGCTGACCAGGTCTACGCCAAGCCCGAAGGTGTGGCCGTCATCGATAAAGTACGGCGCAACCTCATTGAAGGAATTCGCCAGATAGGAAACCACGTTGTTCTCCGCGCCGTCCACAACGCCGGACTGCAGCGAAGTGTAGAGCTCCGAGTAGGAGATCGGGGTCGCCGAAGCACCTAGTCCTTTCATGGTGTTGACCATCAGGTCAGTCTCCGGAACACGGATCTTCATGCCCTTGATCTTGTCCAGGGAGAATTCAGTCGGGCTGCCGGCATTCTTGTAGGCGGTGTCCGTAATGAACAAGGAGCGCGGCCCTTCAACCATCCAGCCGATGGCGACATATCCCGGATCTTCCTCCGCCACGGAATCCAGGAGCTGCTGGCCGATGTCCGATTTGCTCATCGCCTCCGCCTGGTCAATGCCCTGGAAAATGTACGGAAGGCCGGTGAGGCCGATCTTGGAAGCGCCATAGTTCGGAAGGGAGGAAGCGTTGCCGCGGAAACAGTCCAGCGTGCCCATCTGGATGCCCTGCATGGAGGTCTTCTCATCGCCCAGCGTCGCGTTCGTGTAGATATCGATGGCGAGCTTTCCATTGGAAACCTCCAGGAGTTTCTTCGCGAATGCTCTCGCGCCGACGGTCGCGCCGTAGTCGTCACCGTTGACCTCGCTCCACTTGAGCACCTTGGCGTCCGCCGGGATATCCGAGGAAGCTCCGCTGCTCTCGCCTGCCTTCGCCTCCGAGGACTGCGCAGCCGCTGCTGTTGTGGCAGCCGCCTTATCCGCTGCGGTCGTCGCCGTGGATGTCGAAGAGCTGCCGCCGCAGGCCGCAAGCGAAGCACACATTGCCGCCGCGAGCGCCGCACTGATCATTTGCTTTTTCATTTTTTACCCTCCTTAGTCTAACCCTGCATACCTCTCAGTTATGTTCAAGTCCGGCCGTGCCGGAGCTAAAACGTTTTTGCTTTGCAAGTTCTACGTTAACACCATGCGCATTGTCCGTCAATAATCTGCACGGTTTTTAGCTTGTTTTGTTCTCATTTTTGTTGAAAGTGTTAATTTTTGACCAGATATTTTTCTATATTGCCGAATTATTCTCGCAATTTGTTAAGTTATTTACTATTGTTGACCCGATTGCTATACTTTAATAAAACGTTTTATTATCCGTTTTGTTCTTAAAATCGCTGTTTGTGGAGGTTTTCTTGGAATGATTATACAAAAGTTTGAGAGCTGGTGGGTAGAGCGGGGGAAATGCCTGTTTGATAAGAAGCGCCAGGGCGCCGCGAAGATGGGATGGGATGTGCTGGTGATCAAGCTGACCACCGATACCGGCATTGAGGGCACCGCCTGCTGCATGGCGGCAAGGAGCGGTGCGGTCTCCGAATCCTATCTGAACGAAACGATTGCCCCGGTTGTCCTGGGCAGGGACCCGCATGACCGCGAGAAGATTTTCCAGGAGCTGTGGGTGATCGACCGCCACGAGGCTTTCTTCCCGGTATTCCTGCCCGGCCCGATCGATGTTGCCCTCTGGGATATCTGCGCGAAGGCGGCCGGCCTTCCCCTCTATAAATATATCGGCGCCTGCCGCGACACGCTGCCGGTCTACGCCAGCAGCAACTTCCTCCCCTCCGTGCAGGACTACGTGGATGAAGCCCTGTATTACAAGTCGAAGGGGATCAAGGCCTACAAGGCGCACCCGGCGGGTCCCGTGGAGACCGACCTCGAAACACACGCGGCGCTCCGTGAGGCTGTCGGCGATGATTTTGTCCTGATGACGGATCCGGTCGGCAATTACACGATGGGCGACGCCGTCCGGGTCGGCAGGCAGCTGGAACGGCTGAACTACAAGTGGTTTGAGGAACCTTTCCGGGATTTCGAGCTCTATAAGTACACCGAGCTCTGCCGCACCCTCGATATTCCGATCGCCGCCACGGAGACAACCAGGGGCTGCCACTGGGGCGTCGCGCAGGTGATCGCCCAGCATGCCGCGGATATCGTCCGGGCCGATGTCAGCTGGAAATCCGGAGTCACCGGCACGCTCAAGATCGCCCATCTGGCGGAGGCATTCGGCATGAACTGCGAGATCCATACCACGACGATGAATTACATGGATCTCGTCAACCTGCACGTCAGCTGCGCGATCAGCAACTGCGAGTATTTTGAGTATTTTGTCCCGGAGGACAATTACCGGCTGCCGATGAAGGGTGACCTGCCGATCGATGACCACGGCATGATCCATGTACCGCAGGCGCCGGGTATCGGCGCGGAGCTCGACTGGGATCTGATCGACAACGCCTGCCACAGCTATAAATGCCTGACCTTTAAGGGCTGACCGCGGGCGGTCGGGCGATGGTGCCTCTCTTCAGGCGCCCGTCCGGTGTCTTTTCGAGGGGACCAGGCTGGATCCAGACCAGGTTCCATCCTGCGGGCGCCCGCCTGCCCCTCAGACCAGAAGCACCCGCGTCCTATCCTCCTCAAACAGCGGCAGATTACTGCGGAGGACAATCTCCGATCCGATCAGAATCCGGCCGTCCTTTGCCCCTGTGGGCTGCTGGCCGACCAGGTCCTCATACAGGGTCTGAAGGCCGACATATCCCTGCGCGTAAGGGTTCTTCTCCAGGATCGCGTCATACGTTTTTCTGCGGAGCATGTCCACGGATTCCGGGGAAATGTCGGAGCCGACAGCGTAGATCCTGCCTGCCTTCCGGGTTTCCTCCAGCGCCTTCCCGAGCATGATCGTCCCCTGGGAGAACACGGAAGCGCAGGCAGCGACATCCGGGCGGGAGACTGCCCTCTTGAAATGCTCGTAATTTTGCTCGTCGATCGTGTAGGAGCAGTCCTTGTACACCATGTTCGGGATCCGGTTTTCAAACATATACTCGTCAAAACCCTTGACGATTCCCGCGTGGGAGAACCACCCCGGATTTCCGGCAGACAGGAAAATGCTGCCATAAGGCTCGATATGGCTCACGATCATCTCTGCCATCGTCCGCCCGATGACCCGGTAATTGCTCTCCACGCAGCAGCGGAAATCGCGGAAGTTCTGCGGCGCCACCGTGACGAAGCCCACAGAGACGCCCTTCCGGGCAATCTCCGCCCAGTCGTCACCGGTGAAGTCGATCGTCCCGACAGTCAGGAGGCCGTCCACCCTGCCGTCCGCGACCCGCTGGCGGATTTCCCAGCGGGCTTCCGATGGATCCTCCGGATTGAACATGATGTTATGGAAGGACGCGCCTTCCGGGTTCTTTTCCTCGAAGCTGCGGATTCCCTTCCAGACCGGCCGGAAATAGAACCTGGTGTTGTCATCCTCGCTGGGGACGCAGACCGTGATGTTCTGGATCCTGCGCTTGAGCAGGGAGGCCGAGGTATTCAGGTGATAGCCGAGCTCGTCCGCGACCCTGCGGATTTTCTCCCTTGTCTCCTCGCTGACACCCTTCTTGCCGCTCAGGGCAAAATGCACCGAGCTTACGCTGACGCCGGCTTTTTCCGCGACATCGCGGATGGTAATTCTGGAACTCATAGGCACCTCGATGATTTCATACAGTTGAAAATGTCCTGCGGCCAATGCTTATGACCAATATTGTAGCAAAATCGCGGCCGCTTTCAAGAAAGGGGTATCACAATGAACGAATTGAACGGATATGCGGGAATCGTCACCGGAGGATCCAGCGGAATCGGCCTCGAGATCGCGAACCAGCTGGCAGGCCGGGGAGCCACCGTGTATATCATTTCCCGGACGGGGCACGTCAAGGAAGGATATCCGGAGAGTGCGCCCGGCACCGTCCACATCAAGGGGGACATCAACGACCGTGACGCGATGCGGAAGCTTTCCGGCGAGCTCGCGGCAAAGCACGGCGGGCACCTGGATTTCCTGGTCAACAACGCCGGGGCGACCTATAAATGTGCCGCACAGGATGTCCCTGAGGCGGAGTTCCGCCGCGTCCTCGACACCAATGTCACCAGCGTGTTTGTCATGTCGCAGATCCTTTATCCCTATCTGAAAAAGAGCCCTTACAAGGGAAGGATCATCAATATCTCCAGCATGAGCGCGCACCTCGGCTTCACGCTGGTTGTCCCCTACTGCACCTCCAAGGCGGCCGTCCTCGGCCTCACGCGCGGCCTGGCGATTGAGTGGGCAAATGACAACATCTGCGTCAACTCGATCGCGCCCGGCTGGTTCCACTCCAAGATGCTCGATGCCGTCGCGGACGAAAAAAGAATGAACCAGATCCTGAGCAGGATTCCGGTTCATAAGCTCGGGGATACGAAAGATCTCGGGGCGATGGCAGCCTTCCTGATCGGCCCGAACGGCAGCTATATCACCGGCCAGGATTTTGCCCTGGACGGCGGTGCGCTGGCCTACGGGTACTGATTTCCAGCCTGCGGCGGCTCGGCAGAAACACAGTAAATGTTGATTTTGTCCTTCATCCTGCTGTTGAAGAAGATCCGGTCCCCACGGTGGGAATAGATCGGGTGCGGATGGGCATCCTGCCCCAGCCAGTCGGAATCATGCCGGCAAAGCGGAATCCACTGAAGCTTTCCCGCGGCCCAGTCGGGAATGACCTTGGAGACATAGACGCCGTCCTTGCGGTGCGGATCCGGACCATTGTCCGTCGAATTTTCCCGCTCGATCACTTTTTCGCCCGGCTTCCGGTAATAGCCGTCGCAGGTGAGATTCCCCTTGTGATCCATCAGGAAATGGCCATACGCCGTGTATTCGTCCGGCAGGGCGATCTCCTCATAAGAGGCAACGCCGAACCCGTCCGGCATCTGCTCCTGCGGGATCTCCCCACTCTTTGCAAGGCTGGCGATATCCACCGTACAGCGCCCGACCATCGCCGGCCCGTCCTGATACCCGCCGTGATAGATGATGTGCACGCCGTCGTCCTGCCACATCTCATGGCACACCCAGTCCCCTCTCCGGCGGGCATAGCCCCGCGGGCTGCCCAGGGTATTCTCCCCCTCGCTGCGGACATGGAGATACCGGTCCGTATGATGGTCGTACAGGTTGATCCTGCGGATGCCGCAGTCAAATGACGACCATTCATGGTTGTACATGATGATTTCGGGATCCTGCGGATGAAACTGCACGTGTGTGATCCAGCAGCGCGGAATCCTTTTCTCATAGAGCAGCCGCCCGCTCTCCGTGTCGTAGACGCACAGGTAGCTGCTGAGATTCTCCTCCTGCACCCGGGCATCAATATCGTAGGCCGGCCGTTTGTCCAGGCCGGTGCCCTCCGTGTCCGGGTCAAAATCCAGGATCCTGCCGTCGGTCATCGGAACGCACAGCCTCGTGCCATCATTGCTGACATGGGTGAACGCGGTCATGCGCCCCTCGGGCACCCGGTTCAGCACGCGGAGATTTCCCTCTTTATCTACGGCGCAGATATCACGATCCTGGATAAAATAGACATTTTCCCGTTGATAATCCAGGCATACGCTCGCCTTCCCGAGCCCTTCATCCTGCATCCCGTCGAAGTATACATAGCTCTTGAGATATCCCCCTGTATTCCGGGAGAGCATGCGCTCCCGGCCGGTCAGAAGATCGCGCACCCAGACATTCGGGTGCCCGTCCCGGTCGGAAATCAGGTAGAGCCTCTCGTCGTCCGCGGAGAGTGAGGAGCAGGTAAAGTACAGCAGCTGGGAATTGTACTCCCGGTCTGTGCTCGCGCCGGCCAGGATCCTCCCGTTCAGTTTTGTTTCCATGATTGATCTTCTCCAGTAAGAATATTTCTTATTGACACTCCACACGACTAAAGTTGTGGGATTCTTGCTTCAACCACTACTGCGTTCCTAACAAGTTACCTTGTTGGCTCGTCTTACACAGTGTCCACAAGCGTAAATTCCCGTATGCCCTACGGTATTTTATATATGTCAGGCTATTGACAGCCCTTTATTTAAGATGTTTATGCTTGCGTTGGTGTCTCTATCGTGCTTTGCGTGACAATTAGGACATTCCCATTCTCTGATAGAGAGATTCTTTACAAACGGGTTCTTATACCCACAACAACTGCATGTCTGACTGCTTGGATACATAGTAGGTACTTTGATTATGTCATTTCCGTACCATGTAGCCTTGTATTCAAGCATTGCAAAGAACTTAGACCATGAACAGCTTGCTATGTGTTGTGCAAGTTTATGATTACGAATCATTCCTTTTACATTCAGGTCTTCGATACAGATCGTTTGGTTTTCGCTAACAAGTATCGTTGACTGTTTTTGAAGGAAATCGTTACGCTGATTCGTTATCTTTTCATGGACTTTAGCTACCTTAACACGCTGTCTATTGCGATTATTAGAGCCTTTTTGCTTACGAGAAAGCCTGCGTTGTTCTCTGACGAGTTTACGCATAGA
>NZ_JADKQA010000009.1:41713-41827 GCF_015351765.1 Clostridium vitabionis | reverse complement strand
AGGAAATCGTTACGCTGATTCGTTATCTTTTCATGGACTTTAGCTACCTTAACACGCTGTCTATTGCGATTATTAGAGCCTTTTTGCTTACGAGAAAGCCTGCGTTGTTCTCTG
>NZ_JADKQA010000009.1:0-41703 GCF_015351765.1 Clostridium vitabionis | reverse complement strand
AGACTTCTCTAAATACTTAGGGTTATTGACGACATTGCCGTTGCTGTCGGAGTAAAACTCCTTTATGCCGACATCAATGCCAATCATGCAGCCTGCATTTGGTCGAAACTCTGGCTCAAAGTCAACATTCAGAACTACAAAGTATTTACCCGTAGGAGTATGTTCTACCGTGACATTATTGATATGCCCGACTTCCATGGACTGTTTGATTTTGACATACCCGAGCTTCGGGAGCTTAATATACTTCCCGATTATGCGGATGTTATCGCCCTGATTGATGGTTCTGTATGACTGGTGGTTATTATGCTTACTTTTGAACTGCGGATGTCTTGCACGTTTCTCAAAGAAATTTTTAAATCCACGGTCTAAATCCCTCAAAGACTGCTGGAGTGCAATAGAATCAACATCCTTCAGGAAAGCAAAGTCAGCCTGCTTTTTAAGGTCTGTGAGCATAGCAGATGTTTGGTTATAGCCAGTCTTTTCGCCATTGGAATAGGCATCGTTACGCATGGCAAGACCTTTGTTGTAGATGAGCCTGCAACATCCGAGTGTTCGGTTTATTAAGTTTTGTTGTTCCTTATTGGGGTACGCCCTAAACTTAACACCTTTGTTCATACTTACACCTAAGGTCTTGTTTTTTGGGTATCTACATACCACTGAATCGTTTCGGAACTTACATTACCTGCTGTACTTACAAAATAGTTTCGAGTCCAAAGACTCGGCATTGCTTTAAGCTGTGGAAATTCTTCCCTTAATTGAAATGAAGTACAGCCCTTAATCTGCTTCATTATGTTTGGAATGGACATAGTTGGCAGTACACTGACGAAAATATGTACATGGTCTATATGACATTCCATAGCAAGGATCTCAATACCTTGTTTTTTACATTCAGCAGTAGTAAGTTCTTTAAATCTATCCTCAACGCCTTGGATATTAAATATTTTTCTGCGGTATCGAGGACAAAATACAAAATGGTAGTTAATCAATGATACAGTTGTTTTTGTATGTTTATATTCATTCTTCATAAATATATAGTAGCACATTTGTAGATATTGTTCAATATATTATCTACAAAAAGTAAAGAGGTGGGCTATCATCCTCACGGTTGAAACCGTGGGTTTTCTCGCCCACATGGATTATAAGGCAGCGGTTCTCTCCGCTTTGTCCGAGGTTCTTGGGGATCGTCTGAAAATATTGTCTTCCTGAAAAATGCCTTCTGGCCAGGACTGCCTGCGCCTCCCCCTCTTGCAATGCCCTTCCGTATCGCGTATGATCGTAATGTAAGCGTTTACATTTCCTGCCGGCGGCGGACTTTTCCGCCATTTGCCCCCGGCAGCGGACATACCGAGGATAAAAACCATGAACATCTATGATATTGCGCGGCTCTCCGGCGTCTCGATCGCGACGGTTTCCCGCGTTCTCAACGGCAGTGACAAGGTCTCCGGAAAAACCCGCCAGAAGGTTCTCTCCGTGATCCAGAAGGAAGGCTACACGCCGAATCTCCTGGCCCAGGGTCTCGGGCAGGGCACCATGCACGTCATCGGCATCATGGTTCCGGAGATTTCCGACCTGTTCATGTCCAGCTGCGTTTCTTTTCTGGAAACACAGCTTCTCTCCCACGGGTACAATTATGTCCTTTCCAGCAGCGGCTTTGCGCAGGAGAAAAAGGAAGCCTGCGCCAGGGCGCTGCTCTCCCGGCAGATCGATGCCCTCATCCTCGTCGGCTCCACCTACGCCGGCCACGAAAAGAAGGATACCGACTTTATCCGCAGCGCGGCGGCGCAGGTTCCGGTCTTCATTATCAACGGCTCTGTCGAGGGGGAAAATATTTATTCCACGGTCAGCGATGACCGGGAAGCGGTATACGCCACGGTCACTTCGATGACCGCAAACGGCAGGAAGCGTATCCTGTTCCTGTCCGACTCCCGCTCCTACAGCGCGAGGGAAAAGCTCGAGGGGTATGAGCAGGCGCTCCGCGATGCCGGCCTCCCGCTTCTGGGCGATCTCAAGATGCATGTCCCTTCCGGCATCCACGAGGTCCGCGATCTCCTGCTCCAGTACCGCAGCCTCTCCTTTGATGCCGTCCTCGCGGTCAACGACAGCATCGCGGTCGGCGCGGTCAAATACGCCTGCGCCAGGGGGATGCGGATCCCGGGGGATCTCGTCATCGTCGGCTACAACAACTCCACCTTTGCCGAGTGCTGTGAACCCGAGCTCTCCAGCATCGACAACGGGACAAGGGAGATCTGCGAACAGACCGCGGAGCGCCTGATCCGGGTTCTGGACGGCGGGAAGGATGTCGAAAGGAATCTCGCGATCCCCTGCCGGCTAATCAGGAGAAACACCACGGATTTCTGACCCGCGGAGCCGCCGCGGCGCTTGGCCGCCTGCCCGGGATAACCCGCAAAGCCGCCCGTGGCGCCATCTCACAGGCTGGATAGCCGGAACATCTGCCCCGCAGGCGCCCGTCTCACAGGCTGGATGGCCGGAACATCTGCCCCGCAGGCGCCCGTCTTGCCGGCATCCCAGGCATGTGCCGGACGCTTATAAATTTTATGCAAAATGTAAGCGGTTACAATTGACAAACCCCAGGGGTTTGGTTTATTCTTTTATGTAAGCGGTTACAAAACACTATTTCTTCATGCATCTTGACTAAACAAATAAGGAGGTTTTGTCATGAAGAGTTTCATGGACAAGGATTTCATGCTGTATAACGATACAGCGAAGCATCTCTTCCACGATTACGCGGAGAGCCTGCCGATCGTTGATTACCACTGCCATATTTCCCCAAAGGAGATCTATGAGGACCGCCGCTACAACAACATCGCGGAAGTCTGGCTGGGCGGCCGCAATGCGGACGGCACCTACTTCGGCGACCACTACAAGTGGAGACTGATGCGCTCGAACGGGGTGAACGAGGACATCGTCACCGGAAGCGCCGACCCATTTGCCAAGTTCATGGAGCTTGCCAAGACGCTTGAAATGTCCATCGGCAACCCGCTGTACCACTGGTGCAATCTGGAGCTCAAGAAGTACTTCGGGATCACCGAGCCCCTGACCGCCGACAACGCGAAGGAGATCTGGGACAAGACCAGCGACATGCTGCAGCATGACCCGAACCTGACGGTCCGCGGCATCATCCGCCAGTCCAACGTCGCCTACATCGGCACCACGGATGACCCGGCGGATACGCTGGAATGGCATGAGAAGCTTGCGGAGATCAAGGATCTGGGCTTCCAGGTCTGCCCGTCCTTCCGTCCGGACAAGGCTGTCAACATCCAGCGTCCGGGATTTGCGGAGTACATCGGCCAGCTCGGCGAGGCCGCCGGCATGAAAATCAAGTCCGCGGCGGACGTCTGCGCGGCACTGGACAACCGGATCGACTTCTTCAAGGCCCACGGCTGCAAGGCGTCTGACCACGGCCTGGACTATGTCCCGTTTGCACCCTGCACCATCGAGGAGGCTGACCGCGTCTTCCGCAAGGCCATGAGCGGCGAGGTGCTGACCAAGAAGGAGATCGACGAGTACCAGACGACGGTCCTGCTCTCCCTCGCGCGCAAGTATCATCAGGAGAATATCGTCATGGAGATCCACTACTCCTGCTCCAGAAATGTCAACAAGCGGATGTTCCGCCTCGAGGGGCCGGACACCGGCTTTGACATGGCCGCAAAGAGCCTGTGCTATCAGGAGCTTGCGGACTTCTTCTCCGCGCTCGATGAGAAAAATGAGCTGCCCAAGTGCATCGTCTTCTCCCTGGACCAGAGCGATTTCGACCAGATTACCACCTGCCTCGGCTGCTTCCAGTCCGACGAGGTTCCCGGGAAAATGCAGCTCGGCGCCGCATGGTGGTTCCTGGATACCCGGGACGGCATGGAGGCGCAGATGAAGTCCCTCGCGCGTCTCGGCATCCTCGGCAACTTTGTCGGCATGCTGACCGACTCCCGCTCGTTCCTCTCCTACACACGGCATGACTATTTCCGCCGCATCGCCTGCAACCTGATCGGCCAGTGGGTGGAGAACGGCGAGTATCCGGCAAATGAGGCATCCCTGAAGAAGATCGTCGAGGGCATCAGCTACAAGAACGCCGCCCGCTATTTCGGCATCTGAAGGTAAAGCAAATTTGCTAAGTTCGAACGAATAACCGTTCCGCAGAATTCCAGTGTGCGGAAAGGCCGCAGCCCTCACGAGGTGATTCGCGAAGGCTGCGGCCTTTTCCTGTCCCTACGGTGTCTGTTCAATCTGATTCACCAGATCCATGTGATCCCCGCAGTATTTCTCGTACAGCGGGCTGACGGCATCCCGGAACTTCCCCTTCTCCTCCTCGGAGAGGGAAATCACGGTCACGCCTTTATTCAGCGCCCTCTGGCGGGATTTCTCCTCATATATCTTCCAGAGATACCGCTCATAGTGCCCGGCGTCTGCCGCGCTCTGCGCGATCACCTTCATATGATCTTCTCCGAGCTTCCCCCTGGCCACATCGGACAGGAGAAGCATCTCCGGAACCCGCATGTGCTCGTCCTCAACAAAATACGGTGCCGTCTCATAGTGCCTCATGGCCACATAGGAGGACCAGTTGTTCTCCGCACCATCCACCGTCCCCTTGTCCAGCGCCGCGTAGACATTCTCATAGGCCACAACGACCGGGGACGCGCCGAGACTTTTGACCATATCCTGCATCAGCCCGGACGGCTGCACACGGATCTGCAGGCCCTGCATCTCTTCAGCGCTGTGCACCGGGGCGCGGAAATAGAAATTCCGGACGCCGGCATCAAAATAGGCCAGTGGGGTGAACCCCATGCCCGTGAAGCCATCCGCAACCTCCCGGCCGATCTCCCCGTCAAGAACGTTCCACATATGTTCCGAATCCCGGTAGATATACGGGAGCATCAGGACCGTGCTCTCAGGATGATATCCCACCACCGTCGACATCGACACGCGGACCAGGTCAATCCCGCCGATCCGGAGCTGCTTGACTGTCGATGCCTCGTCCCCGAGGACAGCGTCCGCGTGGAGCCTGACCTGGATTTTCCCCCGGCTGCGCAGATTGACCAGCTGGGCAAAACGGTATCCCGCCTGCGTTGTCGGATAGTCCTCGGTCTGGTTTTCCGCGTAGGTCAGCACAAAATCCGGAGTGACATCCTTGTAGACAACCGTCTGGTCGTTATTCAGCGTCGGAATATCCTCGTACGCCATATTATCGACCGCGCCCGGCGCCACCTTCGCCGGCTGCTTTGCCGCGCAGGACGAAAGACCCGCGGTGAGTGCAGCCGCCAGCAGCACCCGGCGCAATATCCAGAACTTTCTCATTTTCCATCCTTATGAACCGACAGCGCATTGATCCTGCCGGCAGCATATGCATACAGGTCATCCTTGGTCTCACCGAGGATCCGGTTGGTCAGGATATACGCGTGTATGCCGTCCGGGGCAACCACCAGCATAGACTTTCTCTTCACGATCGGATAAAAATCGTTCCAGCGGATCAGCTGCTCATGATCTTTGACCCTGATGTGCATGCCGGCATCATCAAAGCCGATCCAGGTATCCACCTTGTTCACCCGCTCCGCGTCCTTCATCGAGCGGAGGTAAATCGCAAGCGGCTGGATGACCGGGAACAGGATGATGCCAAAGATATTGAGTGCCCTCGCCACGATGCCAAAGCTGCCGAATTTCGCGACAGCGAGCGCGATCATGGCTGCGGTGAAGATCACATTCACAGCCGCCATCATCGAATGGTAGGTATTGCCGAGATAAAACTGTGCGTAATCCCCGGCCGTATTCCGGAAGGTATATTCATATTTCATCGTTGTGTACTGCCTTTCCCTATCCTGCTGTCCTGGCTTCCCCTGCGGCTATCGCGCGGGGGAAGCTAAAGGTTCCTGGTAACCGTTATGCGGAATCCCTGTTCCCATTATAACAAAGAGCACCGGCTGCGGACAGCCGGTGCTCCGGAAACTTTGCCGAGTGGAGGACATTTACCTTCCGCCCGCATAGCCAAACGCCCACGGAATGCACAGGGATACGGCGGGGATGAAGGTGATGATCAACAGGGCGACAACCATGAACAGATAGAACGGAAGCATCTCCTTGACGATCTTCTCCATCGGCCTCTTCGCGATACCGGAACCGATGAACAGGACAGAGCCAACCGGCGGTGTCAGAAGACCGATACCGCAGTTGAGCACCAGGATGATGCCGTACTGGACAGGATCGATACCGATAGACTGCGCGATCGGCAGGAGGATCGGCGTGGAGATCAGGATGATCGGCGCCATATCCATGATCATGCCGAGAACGAGCAGGATCAGGTTAATCAGGATTGCGATCACATACGGATTATCAGAAACACCCGTGATCGCATTTGCCGCCAGCTGCGGTACATGCAGCGTCGTCAGGCAGTAGCCGAAGACATTGGAGGTTGCGATCAGGATCAGGACGATCGAGAGGGTATCCACGCACTGATTCAGCGCCGACCACACACCCTTCCAGGTAAGTCCTTTATAAATGTAGATCGAAACCAGCAGGGAGTAGATGACCGCGATAGCCGCGGACTCTGTCGCCGTGAAGACCCCGGCGACTACGCCGATGACAACGATCAGGATCGAGGACAGTGCCCAGAGGGAGGTGCGCAGCTCCTTGAACAGGCGCTTTGCGCTGAAAGCATCCCCCTTCGGATATCCTCTCTTCTTCGACAGGATGTAAGAAATGATCATCAGGCTGACAGCCAGGACAGCACCGGGAAGATATCCCGCGAGGAACAGGGAGCCTACGGAAATGCCTCCGGCTGTCGTCGCGTAGATGACCATGTTGTGCGAAGGCGGAACCAGCATGCCCTCGACAGAAGACGAAATTGTTACTGCTGTCGAGAAATCAACATCATATCCGCGGTCTACCATCATCGGGATCTCGAGGGAGCCGAGTGATGCGGTATCGGCGGAAGCGGAACCGGAGATGCCGCCGAAGAAATACGAGGCGACGATATTTACCATCGCGAGGCCGCCGGTCATCCAGCCGACGCAGGCATCGGCGAGATCCAGCAGTTTCTCCGAGATGCCGCCGAATCCCATCAGGACGCCCATCGTGATGAAGAACGGAACAGCCATCAGGGAGAAGGAAGAAATTCCTTTCACCATCTGCTGGGACAGGGTTGCCAGCGGCAGGCCCTGGTAGACCAGGCAGAGAATTGCGGAAATTGCTACGGAATACGCGATCGGGAAGCGCAGGAAGACCATGACCAGGAAACTGACAAGGAGCACTGCGATCGCAGCTGTATTGTATGCCATTTATTTGCCCTCCCTGGCTTTTAATTCTTCGGCTTCAGTATCAATGCCCAGCTCGCCGTAAATGCCGGCCAGATGTTCCAGGTCGATGATGATGCGCTCAACCTCAAAGAAGATCATGGCAATGCCGGCAAGGGGAATCGGGAAGTACTGCCAGAACTTGGACAACCACGGCATGGAAATGTAGGTGCCCTTGGCGCCGATGCCGGAAGCGTAATTCCAGCCGCTGATCAGCATGACCAGAGCCAGGATTAAAACCGCGATATCCGCAACCAGGTCAAGCCCCTCGACTGCCTTGACCGGAAGATAGCGGTCAAATGCGGTCATGCGGATGTGCGCGTTGCGCCGGATTGCCAGTGCCGCCGACAGGACTGCCATGTACGCCATCAGTGTAAGGATCAGCTCCTCGCCCCAGTTCGGCGCAGGAATGACTGTGATGTACCTTGCGAGTACAATCCAGGTTGTGATCACGATGTCCGCGATCAGCAGCAGCTTGCAGATCGTCAGGAATACACTGTAGACAACATTGTAGAGCGGCTCGGCTTTTTTCATTGCATTGATGAATGAAGCCATAAATTCTTGCCCTCCTTTAAAAAGTGCCCGAACTTTCTGTCCGGGCACCGTCTGTTACGTTTGGGTCAGAGATTACTTTGCAAGATCAAGAATCTTCTGATAGGTGTCAGCGAGGTCGCCAGCTGCGTACTGGTCAGCGATCGGCTTGCAGGCTGCCTGCCATGCGGACTTATCCGGAACATCGATGATGTTGATGCCCTGGCTCTTGAGCTGGTCGAGAACATCGTTCTCCTTGGACTCAGATACCTGTCTGCAGTAATCGGAAGCGATCTTGCCGGCATCCTGGATCACCTGCTTCTGGTTGTCGGTCAGCTTATCCCAGGACTTATCGGAGATGACGGTCATCATAGCGCCCAGGGTGTGGCCATCAAGGGTCAGGTTCGGGCCAACCTCCTGGAAGCTGTTGCCGGCGTAGTTCACGGTCGGCTGCTCAGCGCCATCGATGGTGCCGTTCTGCATGGAAGCATAGATCTCAGACATCGAAACCGGCGAAGGTGTAGCGCCGAGGCTGTTCACCATGGCAGTCATGATCGGGTCGTTGGAAACACGGATCTTCATACCCTTCATGTCATCCGGCGTCTTGATCGGCTTATCCTTAACCGTGAAGAAGTGGCGGAAGCCCTCCTCGCCGTAATACAGGCCTTTCACGCCAAGGCCGAGCTCCTCGGACTCATTCAGGAATTCCTGGCCGAGATCGCTGTTGGCAAAATTCCAGAAGTGGTCTCTGTCCTTGAAGGTGTACGGCAGGGAAAGAAGTACGGACTTCTTGGTGCCGTAGGAGGTCAGGGCAAATGCGGAAATACGGCTGATATCTACCGTGCCCGTGCCGCCGATCATACCATCCAGGACATCGGCCTCAACGCCGAGGACGCCGGAACCCTGCAGGTCGATCGTAATGGAGCCGCCGGACATCGCCTCAACAGCCTCCTTGAACTTGGTATCCATCGCGCCGCAGACGGTATTGTCAACCGGGTTAACCTCTGCCATCGTCAGGGTAACCGCCGGATCAGCCTTCGCAGCCTCATTGACCTTGTAGTCAGCTGCCGCTTCGGTCGTTCCCGCCGCTTCCTTGGTTGCCGCCTCAGAAGCTGCCGCTGTCGTCTCTGCTGCCGCAGCGGTTGTCGCAGCGGTTGTTGAGCTCTTCGGGCTGGAAAGCCCGCAGCCGGCGAGCATCGAAGCTGCCATTGCTGAGCAAAGAACTGCACTTACTAACCTTTTTTTCATAATTTACCCCCTATATCCTCTGATTTTGTCCGGATGTCCCTCCGGACTTTCTATGGTTCTATTATATCGGTAAGCGCTTTCATGCGTTAGGGCATTATTTTGTCATTCCGGGTAATATTTTGTCCTGTTTTGGAACTATTGAATAGAAAAGGAGAGCCCATCCCGGGATCTCCACTCGTTTTTGTCTATACTGCATGAATTACGTCGTCATTTTTAGTGCATATTGTCTACACGGTACTCCGTCGGCGACTGCCCGGTCACGCGCTTGAAAACCTTGGCAAAATAGTTCGCGTCGGCATAGCCGACCGCCTGCCCGGCTTCCTTCACGCTGAGATTTGTCTCCGCAAGGAGGCGCCTGGCTTCCCGGATCCGGTAATCCGTGAGATAGCTGACAAAGGACTGGCCGAAATACTGCTTGAAGAGCTTGCAGAAATACGCCTCGGAGTAGCCCAGTTCATCCGCGATTCCCGATACCGTCAGCTCATTCCTGTATTCCCGACGGATAATCCGGCGGATCTTCTCCTGCTGGCCGCCGGTGCCGGCTGCCACCTCCGGTTCCGCTGCGCGCATACCGTCCCCGCCGATCTCCGCCCCGCTGCCTGGCCGCGCGGGATCCGTCCAGCCGGGAACAGGCGCCCCGCCGCTGGACCGCGCGGGATCCGTCCAGCCGGGAACAGGCGCCCCGCCGCTGAACCGCGCGGGATCACGGGCCGCCGGATCCTGCGCCTGCCCGGCCGAAACGTTCCGCACCTGCCGCCCCGCCGGCACAGTTTCCCGGCCCGATCGTCCCGCGCCCTCCATCTGCGCTGCCCGGCGGCGCCGCCCGTCCGCCAGGCGCATGCCCTCCTCCACAGCGGCGATCAGCTCCCTGTCGTCGCAGGGCTTCAGCAGGTAGTCCAGCGCCCGGACGGAGATCGCCCTTTTCGCATAGGCGAACTCGTCAAAGGCGGTCAGGAAAATGATCCCGCAGCCCGCCCCCTCCGCGCGGATCTGCTCCGCGGCTTCAAGGCCGGTGACCCCCGGCATTTCAATATCCAGAATCAGGATGTCCGCCGGCTTCTCGTGATAGAGGGCGAGAACTTCCCTGCCATTTCTGGCCTGCCTGAGGCAGATGCCGTCGCCGAAGGCCTTCTCCAGTTTTCTGCCGAGCACCGTGCGCTCAATGACCTCATCATCCGCAATGATCACCTGATACATTCTGTCCCTCCAATCCCCGGCAATGTCTCCCAGGTCCTGGCAGTGTCCCGCCAATCCCCGGCAGCAGCAGGAAGCGCCCTCTTCCCCTCACGCCGGATTCTCCTCCCGAATCACCTTTTCATCCTGCGGGAGGAGGATCTCGATCCGGGTACCCTCCCCCTCCTTTGTCGTGATCCGCACCTGCCCCTCGCGGTAGATCTGGTGAATCCGCTGATAAATATTGCCCAGGCCGATACCGACAGGGCGCTCTTCTCCCGGATCGGCGGCAATCCCCGCCGGCGAATCCGCTTTCTCCAGTCCCGCCATGAGTTTCCGGTAGGTTTCCCCGGACATGCCGACCCCGTCATCGCTGACCGTGATATGCACATTGCCGCCTTCCAGCCGGACACGGACTTCAACGCTGCCGCCCTGCTCCTTTTTGAGCACCCCATGGTTCACCGCGTTTTCAATCAGCGGCTGCAGCAGGAAGACAGGTACCATCACCTGGTCGGTGTCCACGCCGCCGGTATCCGCCCGATAGGCCAGCCGGTCGCCAAAGCGCATTTTCTGCAGATACATATAATTTCCGGCAACCGCGAGCTCCTGCGTGAGGGAGACAAACTGTTCGGCGGTATGCAGGTTATATCGGAAAATGCCCGCGAGCGCCCGGATCATCTGATCCGTGGTGCCCGCCTCCTCGATCTGCGCCATGCCGGAAATGGTGTTCAGCGTATTAAAGAGAAAGTGCGGGTTGATCTGGGACTGCAGGAGATTCAGTCGGATCGTTTCCAGCCGTTTTTCCATGACGGTGCGGTCGAGCTCCTCCTGGTGCAGTTTTTCCGAAAGCACCTGGTTTTCCTTGAGTGTCTCAATGTTGGCCTTCGCCGAATGTTTCATCTTATTAAACGCGGAAACCAGCTCGCCCAGCTCATCCTTATTCCCGACCTCGACATCCGGCTCATCAAAACCGCCCCGGATGATTCTGCGGACCGCCTGCGCGAGCACCGTGATCGGCGTGACCAGGGCACGGGTAAAGATATCCGATAAACTCACTATCGCCAGAAACATCATCCCGGAAAACAGGATGAGAATATACGGAAATGAATGCAGTTTGGGATAGATGGCCTGGTAAGAAGCGCTCCCCGCCTCAACCGTTTCCTTCAAAAGGTCAGAAAAATACCGGTCCAGGTACGCCTGCATATCGTAGAGATCATACAGCTCACTGACCGATCCGCTCTGTTCCGGGTTCTTCCCGAGCAGCCGGTCCCTGGCCTCCCCGTAGGTACTGTAGGCATTCCGGATATTCCAGGTCCGCGCATAGCGCTCCGCGCCGACCGCGCGGTAATCCCCCGGCAAAAGGTCAATCGAATTCTCGGTGTGGAGAATCGCCTCGTGCAGGGTCTTGCCGGATTCCTCCGTCTGATTGTGAATATATGCCTTGAACGCCGCCTCCTCCTGCTGCATCGCCCGCTGCGCGGTCTCGCACCGCGATGTCGCCGTCAGGATCCGATCGGTCGCGTCGGTAGAATAATTCATCGCATAGATATTGAAGGCAGCCGCTGCCGCGAGGGCAAATAACAGCGCCGTGACGAAAAACCTTACCTTCTCGCGGATCGGCATCGCCAGCCAGAAATTTTTCATCTTTTTCATACCATTCTTCGAAAGACCGTCCACGGCAGGCGCCAATGCCCCGCCTGCGCCGTCTTTCTTTACCTCAGCCGTTCATTTCCCATCTCAACCGTTCTGTCCCATTTCCCCGGTCACAATAGTTCTATCATACCATCTGTACGGTGATTTGTGCTATACTGGCAGCATGTGCTGAGCAGTAACACTTTATGGAGGAAAAACACAATGAAAAATGACCGCTGGGTATTTTACAAGGATGCTGTTGCAGAAGACAATGGGAAGGGCGTAGTGCGGCGCGTGCTCGCGTACTCCGACGACCTGATGGTGGTTGAGAACACCTTCGCCAAGGGCGCCGTCGGCGCCATGCACCACCACCCGCACACGCAGATCACGTATGTGAAGAGCGGGAAATTCGAGTTCACAATCGATGGGGAGACCCACATCGTCACCGAGGGGGATACCCTCTGCAAGACCAACGGGGTCGAGCACGGCTGCGTCTGCCTCGAGGCGGGTGTCCTGATCGATACCTTCACACCCTACCGGAAAGATTTTGTGAAGGACTGACCCTCCCGGGAAAATGGGATGATCCGGGGTGCCCATCCATGCGGGTGCACCTGGATAAGGAGAAGGGGGCTGCCAGGGCAGCCCCCTTCTCCTTATGGGAAAACGGATCGGGGAAACCGTCCTTCCGGATGGCCTCCCCTGATTGTCTTACTGATCCGCTACCTTTACGTGCTCTTTCTCCTGCACGTCGGCAAATTTCGACTCATCGAGCTGGGACGGATCCTGCCCGATATAGGCAAGAATGCCGCCGTCGATGTATACGACCTGGCCGTTGATGAAATCCGATGCCGGGGATGCCAGGAATACCGCAAGCCCCTGCAGATCCTCCGTCTGTCCCCAACGCTGCGCGGGTGTCTTGGAACGGATGAACCGGTCAAACGGGTGCATCGAGCCGTCCGGCTGCTTCTCGCGAAGCGGAGCCGTCTGCGGCGTCGCGATGTAGCCGGGTCCGATCGCGTTGCACTGAATGTTGTACTGGCCATACTCCGAGCAGATGTTCTTGGTCAGCATCTTCAGGCCGCCCTTTGCCGCGGCGTATGCGGCGACCGTCTCACGGCCGAGCTCGGACATCATCGAGCAGGCGTTGATGATCTTGCCGCTCCTCTTCTCAATCATTTTCGGCAGAACCGCCTTGGAGCAGATGAACGGGCCGGTCAGGTCGACATTGATGACCTGGTCCCACTGTGCCTTCGTCATCTCGATCATCGGGATTCTCTTGATGATTCCCGCGTTGTTGACCAGAATGTCGATCGTACCGATCTTCTCCTCAACATCCTTGACAAAGGCGTTGACCTGGTCCTCATTCGTCACATCGCAGACCGCGCCGTAGGCGTCAATGCCTTTCTCCTTGTATGCGGCAAGCCCCCGGTCAACCAGCTCCTGGTTAATGTCATTGAAGACAATCTTCGCGCCAACCTCGGCGAAGGCTTCCGCATACGCAAGGCCAAGGCCGTAGGATGCGCCCGTCACCCATGCTACTTTTCCGTCCAGTCTGAATTTATCAATAATTCCCATGGTATTTTTCCTTTCTTATCCAATCCTGTGATCCCGCTGTCCCGCGGATCCCCGATGTCCTGCAAAGTATGATTGCCCCCGCAGGATCCAGATATCTCGCAGAACGCGGGTGTCCCGCGGAATGCAGATGTCCGCAGAATGCGGAACCCCCGCGGGTGTCCTGCCTCAAAGCAGATCCTGCATTCTCACTTCATCCATGTCGTCAAAATCCTGGTTCTCTCCGACCATCGCCCAGATGAAGGTGTAATTCCGCGTGCCGCAGCCGCTGTGGATCGACCAGCTCGGGCTGATGACCGCCTGCTCATTGCGCAGGACAACGTGGCGCGTCTCTGTCGGCTCGCCCATGAAATGCATGACAAAAGCGTCCTCCGGAAGGTCAAAATACAGATAAACCTCCATGCGGCGGTCATGCGTGTGGCACGGCATCGTGTTCCAGACGCTGCCGGGTTCCAGATGGGTCATGCCCATCTCGAGCTGGCAGGTCTCGACCTGGCCGGGCAGGATATACTTGCAGATTGTCCTGTGATTGGCATCCTCGAGCGTCCCCAGCTCCTTCTTGTTCTCCGCGAGAATCTCGACATCGGAAGCATGTTCCGCTTTCGCGTCCCGCAAAATTCTCTTCGTCGGATACGCCTTGTGCGCCGGGCCGCTGGCCAGGTAGAACTTCGCGGGATGTCCGGCGTCATTGGAGGCAAAGGAAATCTCCTTTGTGCCCATGCCGATGTAGATGCCGTCCCGCTCGCCGATCTTGTACGCAACACCGTCCGCGGTGACTACGCCGCTGCCGCCGATGTTGATGATCCCGAGCTCCCTTCTCTCGCAGAAATACTTTGCCCGCAGTTCCGCGCCGGCTTCCAGGCGAAGCGTCTTCGAGACCGGCATCGCGCCGCCGAAAATAATCCTGTCAATGTGGCTGTACACCAGCTTGATTTCGTCCTCGAAGAAAATCTTCTCCACGACGAACTCATCCCGTAATCTCCGGGTGTCATAATTCTTTTCATCCCTCGGAGATGAGGCTGTTCTCAGTTCCATTGGTATCCCTCCTGTTCCAAGATGATCTTCATGCCTCTATCGTACATCGGAATATTTTCCGTTTCTCTGCAAAAATTATCGAAAATCATGCAAATCCTGCACTTCGCTGTGATAGAATACTTTCCGGAGGTGAACTATGCAAATCTTTTCTTCCTGCACCAAGGCCATTCAGAGCTGCAAAGAAACCCGCTCTTTCGCCGTCGCCCACCTGTACAACGACGATATCCCCATGAAAATGCACATTCACGACACCTACGAAATCTACTACTCGATCTCCGGCGGCCGGCAGTTTCTCATCGACAACCGCTTTTATGACTTTCATCCCGGCGACATCTTCTTTATCAACCAGTTTGAGAGCCACTACCTGTCCCAGCTGGACAAGGCGACCCACGAGCGCATCGTCATCTCGATCGACCCTGCCTACCTCATCTCCCTGAGCACGGAAAAAACCGACCTCAACCACTGCTTTTCCGCCCACGACCAGATCTGCGGCCACAGGATCTCGCTCACGGACAAGGAACAGAAGCGGTTCATGTATTTTATCCACCGTTTTCAGGAAAATGAAGGCCAGGAGGGCGAGGATATTCTCGACCGGACGACGTTCATGGAACTGCTCCTGTTTCTGAATCTTGCCTTCCGCAGCCACAACCGCCTTGCCGAGCAGCCGGAGGAGGGAACACCATGTCCGGACAGCCGCGCGCCCATTTACCGGAACGCGACCCACCGCGAGCAGGTTGACGCGATCCTCTCCTACATCAACCAGAATATCAAAAGCGAGCTGTCGATTGACCAGCTCGCCACGAATTTCTATATGAGCAGCTCGAATATCTGCAGGGTTTTTAAGGAAGAGACCGGCACGACCCTGAACCGCTACATCACCGCCAAGCGCATCACCATCGCCAAGGAGCTGCTCTCGGGCGGATCGTCCGTCACCGAGGCCTGCATGTCCTGCGGCTTCCGGGATTACAGCAACTTCCTGAAGGCATTTACCAGGGCGGTTGGCGTCTCGCCGAAAAAGTATGTGGCGCTGACGGAGGGGTACTAAGAACGCATGTTGCAGCTTCATCTGGGCATTGGAAATCAAATAGCCGGAAGCAAATTCATCGGCCTCCCTTTCGAGCGCATTATGTTGTTCCCGCAACTGACTTCTTCCAAAAACTCCGCTATGATATGTTTACAGGATCAGGAATTCCTCAACCACACATGCTTGCATGCAGTTGGGAAGGACTGCGTATTGACATACATCACGAAACCGCGACGTGGCGCGTAAGCGGAACACATTTTCCGGATGATGAACATCCGGCAAGGAGGATCGAAAGACATGAGTAAAACGATTGATTTAAGCCGCTCGGTATACGAGCTGGTCACAGAATATCCGGAGCTTGCTGACATTATGGCGGATTTAGGGTTTGCGGAGGTCAAAAAGCCCGCCATGCTGAACTCGGTGGGAAAATTGATGACTCTGCCGCGCGGCGCGAAGATGAAGCATATCCCCATGGGCACGGTGGTTGCCACCCTGATGGAACATGGCTTCACCCTCTCGGGGGACATGCCGGCACAGGCGGCAGCCGGCGCTCCGGGAGCCGAGGCGGCTCCGGCAGCAGCTCCAAAGCCGCATCCCACTCCGGTGCCGGTTCCGAAGCCGCATCCCGCACCGGTCAGCCCGGAAGAGGCGGCTGCAGCCGAGGCGCGCACGCAGCAGCTGAAGGAATATCTGCGCCGCTTGGGCGCGGGAGAATCCCTGGAGAGCGTCCGTGCGGATTTCGCGGGCAAATTTCAGAATGTGGAGGCTTCCGAAATCATGAAAGCCGAGCAGGATCTCATGAAGGAGGGAACACCGCTCCAGGACGTGCAGAAGCTCTGTGACATCCACTCCGCGCTGTTCCACGGAGCGACACGGGAAGAACAGATCGCGAACGCGGAGGCGGAGGTTCTGGCCTCCCTGCGGAGAGCCAGGGCGCAGAAAGCCTCCGAGGCCCAGCAGGCCGCAGAGACGCAGAGGCCGATCCCCGTCCCGCAGCCCGCGGCGCAGAACCCGGCGGCAGCCCCGCAGGCCGCAGCGCAGAACCCGGTTATTCAGAATAAAAATGAGCGTGCGGCAGCACTCGCGGCGGTTCCGGGCCACCCGCTGAACACGCTGAAAAAGGAAAATGAGGTTCTCGCCGGCCTCCTCGCCAAAGCCAATGATTGCCTCGACGCCCACCAGGATCCTGGTGACCTGCTCGGCCGCATCCGTGAGCTCTCTGTGCACTACGCCAAGAAAGGCGACCTGCTCTACCCGCTGCTGAAGGTGAACTACAACATTTCCGGCCCCTCGGACGTGATGTGGACCGTCGACGATGAGATACGGAAGGAGCTGGGATCCCTGAACGCGGAGGCGAACCGGGATGCCGCGTGGGAAGAACGGCTGCGCGCCGTGCTGAAGCGCGCGGAGGAGATGATCTATAAGGAGAATAATATTCTCTTCCCGATCTGCGCCGTCAATTTCTCCGAAACAGAATGGATGAGCATCTACCGCGATTCCAAGGATTACGCCGACTGCCTGGGCGTGACGAAGGAACGCTGGGATGAGGCGGAAGAGCAGGCACCGGCCGCGGCATTTTCCGGACAGGAAGGGGAAATCGTCATGCCCGGCGGCCACATGAACGTCAGCCAGCTCACCGCGCTTCTGAACACCATCCCGATGGAGATCACTTTCGTTGACGCGGACAACATCAACCGCTTCTTCAACGAGGGGGCGAAGATATTCAAGCGCCCCGCAATGGCTCTTGACCGGGAGGTATTCTCCTGCCATCCGCCCAAAATCGAGCCCATGGTCAGAGCCATCATCGAGGATTTCCGCTCCGGTCTCCGGGACAGTGTCCCCATCTGGATGGAGAAGAACGGGCGCACCGTCTTTGTGAACTATATGGCCGTGCGCGATAAAGAACATCATTATCTGGGCACCCTGGAAGTGGTGCAGGATATGGAATTCGCCAAAGAGCATTTTGCGTAAAACATGTTGACAGAACGCGTTCCCTGTATTATGGTTTTATTCACAAAGAATTCATATATAAATAGTATGTTTTATTTTGCAGGAGGGAGCCAGTATGGGATACGCATTTGATACCCGATGTATCCACGGGGATGTCCGGGTGAATCCGGACGCTTACGGAGCTGTGTCCGTTCCGATTTACCAGACGGCGACATTTGCCCATCCGGAGGTCGGAAAGAGCACAGGCTATGACTATTCACGGGAGAGCAATCCGACCCGGGCAGCCCTGGAGCGCGTGATCGCTTCCCTGGAGGGTGCTTCCGACGCCATCGCGACATCCAGCGGCATGTCCGCCATTGACCTGGCGCTCGGCCTCCTCCCGGAGCACGCCCACCTTGTATGCACGGAAGATCTCTACGGCGGGACTGTCCGCATCCTGGACAGCCGGAAAAAGAGCACCGGCCTTTCCTATACGCAGGTGGATACCGCCGACACCGCCGCCGTTGAAGCTGCCATCACACCCGAGACGAAGGCGCTCTATATTGAGACGCCGTCCAATCCCACCATGCGGGTCACCGACCTTCGGGCAATGAAGAAGCTCGCCGTATCCCACGGGCTCCTTCTCATCGTTGATAATACCTTTCTCAGCCCGTATTTCCAGAAACCGATCTCCCTGGGTGCGGACATCGTCGTGCACAGCGGGACAAAGTTCATCGGCGGCCACAACGATTCCCTTGCCGGGTATGTCTGCATCGCCGACCCGGAGGTGGCGAAACAGCTCCGGTTTGACTACAAGACCATCGGCATGATGCTCTCGCCATTTGACAGCTTTCTCCAGCTCCGGGGTGTGAAGACGCTCCCGCTGCGCATGGAGAAGCAGCAGGCGAATGCCATGAAGATCGCCGGATGGCTCCGGGAAAATCCGAAGGTCACGGAAGTTTTCTACATCGGCCTCCCGGATCATCCCGGATATGAGATTAACCGGCATCAGGCATCCGGCTTCGGCAGCATGATTTCCTTCCGGGTGGATTCCCGGGAAACCGCTATCCGGGTACTCAATCATGTGAAGCTGGTCCAGTATGCGGAGAGCCTTGGCGGCGTGGAATCCCTGATCACCTACCCGATGCTTCAGACCCACGGCGACGTTCCGGCGGATGAGCGGGAAAAGCTCGGCATCACAGAGACCTTTCTCCGGCTGTCTGTCGGCATCGAGGACGCGGACGACCTGATCCAGGACCTCGAACAAGCTTTCGGATGAATATTGGGAGGGCAGACCATGCGTTATCAATTTGACGAAATCATCGACAGAAAGAACACCGGCTGTCTCAAATACGACGCCGCAAAATTCCGCGGCGTCCCGGAGGATGACCTCTCCCTCTGGGTTGCGGATATGGATTTCCGGACCGCACAGCCCATCATCGACCGGCTGACGGCTGCCGCTGACACCGGCATCTACGGCTACTCGATGGCGATGGACGGCTACTACCGCGCCGCAGCTGACTGGATGGAAAAGCAGTACGGCTGGAGGCCGGACCGCAGCTGGTTCGTCCTCACCCCGGGCGTCTGCTTCGCCCTCGCGATGATGGTGCGGGCGTTCACGGCGCCGGGGGAAAAGGTGCTGATCCACCAGCCGGTCTATTATCCATTTTCCAATGTCATCCGTGAGAACGGAAGGATCATTGAGACCTCCGCGCTGGAGATCCGGGACGGCCATTACACGGTAAATTTCGAGGATTTTGAGCGCAAGGTGTCTGATCCGGCTGTCCGCATGTTCATCCTCTGCAACCCGCACAACCCGGGCGGCCGTGCCTGGAGCGGGGAGGAAATCCGCCGCATGGCAGACCTCTGCCTCCGGGAAAATGTCCTGTTTGTGAGTGATGAGATTCATGCGGATTTTGTCTGGAACGGCCGGCATAACAGCCTCTTCCTCCTTCCGGAAAAATACCGGGCGAACTCCGTTGTCTGCACCGCGCCCTCAAAGACCTTCAATCTTGCCGGCCTCCAGCTCTCGAATATTTTTATCCCGAATCCGGAGCTGCGCAGAAAATTCCGCGCGGCAAAGTCCGCAACCGGATATGACGAGCCGAACTATTTCGGGCTTGCTGCCTGCGAAGCTGCCTACACGGAGGGCGGAGACTGGCTCAGCCAGGTCAAGGCATATATCCGGGACAATATCCTGTTCATGCGGGATTATTTTCAAGAAAACCTCCCCATGCTACGGATGATGATGCCTGAGGCCACCTACCTTGTCTGGGTGGATATGAGCGCTCTCGGGTTCTCCCCGGAGGAACTGAACGATTTCATCCTGCACAGGGCAAAGCTCTGGCTGGATGACGGCGCGATCTTCGGAAAAGAGGGCGCCCAGTTTGAACGGTTTAACGCCGCCTGTCCGAGAAGCGTCCTGAAGAAGGCGCTGGATCAGCTCGCGTCGGCAATCAAGACAATCTCATAATCACTGACAACCTTCATCACCGGCAGATTCCGGGACAGTTCAGTCCCGGAATTTGCCGGTTTTTTCCCATTTTTCCCTGAGCTTTGCCTTTCCCCGGGTAATCCGCTTGTCCGCGGCGGATCTCGTGAGATGCAGGTCTTCGCTGATTTCCCCGCTGTCCATCTCCCCAAACAGGCTCTCCATCAGAACCTCGCTATACACATCTCCGAGCTTCCGGATTTCCGCTTTCACATCCTCGCAGCACAGATGTTCCAGGGCAATCTCCTCGATCGGCCGCTGCGGGCGGATCCCGATAATCTTCAGCGTTCCGGTTTCCTCCATGCGAAGCGCATCTCGTATGCTCATCGGCGTGCTGTGATTTGTCCGCCAGCGGTCGATCCACTTGTTCCGCAGAACCTTATACATGACCGCCTTGATCAGTGGGGTCGGCTCCCCCGCCTGGCAAATATGGCGGTAAACCGCGGCAAAGGATTCCTGAACCAGGTCTTCCGCATCGTCCCTGTTGCCGGCCAGCGATAAGGCATAGTGCAGGCATTTCTGATACAATTCCTCCAGTTCTGCATCGTTCATCTCGGAATATCTCCCTTCCAGCGCCATGCCAGGGCAGGAACCCCTTTGCGGCGCCAACGATGGCTGTTATACCGCTTTTCCGGCAGATATTCCACAATATTGTGTTAAATACACAAAATAGATGTATTTTTATTTTCTTTGCAATTAATGTTAATGTTTATATATTTTGTTCAACCGTTTCTTTGACACTCCGCAACCGCCGGCACCTGCCCGGAAGAACCCGCAAAACGGCGGCTTTCATCCCTCTTCATTCTCCTCCGGATGATTTTTCCGATGTTCCCCGAGAAGATGAAACCGGAAGCCGACGTCCGCCAGATAGATGGTATCCCCGTCGGCAACCGGCACGGTCTCATTGGCTTCTACCTTCTTCCCGTTGACCGTGGTTCCGTTCCGGGAATTGAGGTCGGTTACCGAAGCCTCACCGTTCTCCACACTGAAACGGGCGTGCAGGCGGCTGACCGTCGGATATTCCAGACAGAAATCGGTCAGATCCCGGTGCTGTCCGACGATAAACGGCGAATAGGTGATGATGATCTTCTCCCCTCCGCCGAGCGGTTCCAGAATCGCCGAGGGATTTCCTCCTCCCGGCGCCATGCTGAGCAGGACAGTCCCCTCCGCCTGGCTCCGGTTCATCTGCTCTTCCCGCTCCTTGTCCATGCGCGCACGATATTCCTCCCTGCTCTCCGGCTGAAAGGTCCATACCGGGGAACTGAATTTTCGCGGATTCCCCGCCGATTCCAGTTTTCCCGATCCCTGCCCGGGCGGGTTCTCCGGCCACGGCCGCTCTTCCTGCCCAGATCGGTTCTCCGGCCACGGCCGCTCTCCCTGCCCAGATCGGTTCTCCGGCCACGGCCGCTCTCCCTGCCCAGATCGGTTCTCCGGCCACGGCCGCTCTCCCTGCTTCTGTTCAGGCAGGTTCTCCCCCGCAGCCTCCCTGCGGATGGCCTTCGCGGCGGCAGACCGCACAAGAATCACGAGCCCCGCAGCGGCGGCAGCGGCGGCAGGAATCCACGGCCCCACCTTCCGGAAAATGCCGGCGCCGCCGAGATACCAGAGGAATCCTTCCGCTGCCCCGATAATCAGGGCTCCCGTCAGCGCCGCGTGCCCTTTTCCGAGCCCGGAACCATATTTCCCGGCTCTCAGAAAGACGCTGTCCACAGGAGAATGCGCCTCCCCGGTTTCCGGATTCTCCTCCGGAGGCAGCTGGCGTTCAAAAATATCTCCAAGGTTTCCGTCATTGTCATCATCAGCAGGATTCTCCGCGCCGTCCGGGAATATCCGGTCGTCCCCGCCGAGGCAGGACAGGAGATCCTTCGCCCCATAATTGTCCCGCAGGCTCTTCTCATAGAGATTGTAGGCGATCATGATCCCCTCGGCGTCCTGATGATCGGTATGCTCAAGAATATTCCTGAGCAGGGCGGAGACCGCTTCCGGAGCACTCCTGCTGTACCCCGGAAGAAGGCACAATTTCACATCCATGCGGTCCGGATCCGTGTAAATATACTCTGCCTCCAGCAGGAGCTGGTCCGCGCAGAGGAGAAACTCATCAAGACTGCTGACCGTGTCCAGAATCCCGGTGACAATCTGGCGAATATCCGCTGCCTTGAGCTTTCTTCCCTCCATAATCCGGGAGAGCGGCTGGCATGAAGTAATCTCATAGTAGTATTCCAGGCCATTCTCGCTGATGCCCTCGTGAAAGCCGAGAAGGCCGCGTATGGCGTTTTCCGAGAGCATGCGGCACTCAAAGCTGTGTTTTTCCTCCGTCTCCGGGGCACGGATAATCATGTAGTTGCGGTTCATTTCCCGCTGATAGCGCACATTCACGGCCCATCCCCCTTTTCCGCCGGCACAGCGTTTCCGCCGTCTCCCGCAGCACCCTGCCCGCTTCCGCCGGCAGTATCCTCCCCGCGGATCGCGGTCAGGATCCGGAGAAACTGCTCCGGATCGTTTTTCCGGACAGACATTTCCGTTGTCACCCGCCCGGCACAGGTTCCCTGGATCCTGAAGATCCCGCCCGCATCCACAGAAAGCCGGGAGTCCCCGCACCGGAAAATACTCCTGAGCTTCCGCGCGCAGCCTTCCTCTATCTTCCCCGGCGTGATCCCCAGCTCCGCTGACAGCCCGTCCTCCGCGCAGATCGTCCTCTCCAGCGCTTCGGCAAGAAGCATATTCCCGGCCACCCGCTCCTCGATGCCAAAAATCCCGAGAAGAAGGCTGCCGATCAGGATCAGGGTAATCCCCATCACCATAGCCCCCTCGATGGTAAGGCTTCCCTCACAGGTTTTCCGCATCACGCCGCCTCCAGAATCAGCGCCGCCGTCCAGGCGGCGAGAAGAAAAGGAAGAAACGGGATTTTCCGTTTTCCCAGGTTTTCTCCGCGGAAAATTCCCCGGAGGAAGATCACGCCTGCCACCCCCGCGCAGAGAAAGGACGCGGCGAGAAGAAGGCCCGCCTCCCGGGAAATTCCCAGAAACAGACCGCAGGCGATCAGGGCCAGGCCATCCGCTTCCCCGACAGCCGCCCCGGCTCTCCGCAGGAGAAGAAAGAACATGCCGGGAAAAACCGCCGGGATTCTCTCCCGGAGTGAAAGACTCAGCCCGGGATCCACCGGAAAAACCAGCCCCGCGGCAATCCCGGCGAGGAGGATCCAGCGTTCCACCCGGCGGTCTTTCAGATCCCGGAGCGCAGCGATGAGAAGAAAGAGCAGGAACAGCGCATTTCCCACCGCGCCACGCGGGTTCATGACCCGCCTCCACAGTAAGAACAGGACCCCAGCTGCTCCACCGAGGAGAGCGGCACCTCCCGCACATAGCTCGAAAGAGAGGAGCAGTCCGGCTTTGTGTGATACTTTTCCCCGTCCGGAAGCACGTAGACCACCCCGCTGCCGCTGTTCCCACCGCACACGCTGCAGGGCGCGTAATGCCGCCCGTCCTTGTTTCTCGCTGTCCCCGCCTCGTCCCTCGGAATGGCGCGAATGTCATTGGAAAGATAATGGCAGTATGGTGACAGGTGATAGCGCGTCGAATCTCTCCCCAAATAAACCATCCGCCCGTCCTCCTTTTCACGGTTGCCGGAGGCCCTGTCCCCTGGCCTGCCGATCCAGCCCCGGCGGAGGCACCGGGCGCTCATCGGGACGGCATTCAGGGTGAAGACCGGGAACGGCAGCTTCTCCTTCCAGCTGACACGGAGGTCGATCGTCTCCCCGTCGGAAGAAATTCGGCAGCGGCTGACATCCACATCCGTGATGTTGTCCGCGGCACTGCTCTTCTCGATTTTTCCCTTGAGGAATGCCCCCGCCGCGGCACTTCCGAGAAGGGTGATCCCGTGATCCTCCGGATCCACGGAACCTCCGCCGCCCATAGATCCCCCCGGCCGGGAACTTCCGTCCCCTCCCCGCGAGGGAAGAAACACATCCCCGCCGTCTCCTCCCGGATGCAGCAGATACGCATCCCGGCTGATCTCCCGCCCGGTGCTCTCCAGGATCATCTGGACTTCCCTGTGCGTGTCCAGAAATTCCATGGGAAGCGCCATCAGGATTGCCGCAAAGAGAAAAAGAGGAAGTGCCATCGCCGCTTCCAGGGTCATGCTTCCTTCCGCCGCCTGTTTTCTCGTCATACCTCCCCCTTTCCCGGAACACCCGCGGCGCATCGTCCTCCCGCTCAAGCCGCCGGGCCGGGGCGCATCCTTTCCCAGCATACCCGCGGCGCATCGGACGGGGCGGAACCTTGATCATTCATCGGATGGGATATTTCCCCGCATGGGTACTTGGAGAGGCACTTTTGCGTAATTCCGCTGGTCCGCCCTGTCCGATACGCCGCTGTATAAATCTGTTTGTCCCTGTCGAAAATCCTCCCCAAAAGCAGCCCGCGGACGGCTTTGCGATGATCCCCGACAGGGGAACTCTACCTGTATTCCCGGACCGCGCGCTTCTCCACCGGCACAAGGACACCGCGGCAGGAGAAGGCCGCCTCCACCCGGAAGGCACAGCCTGCCATGGAAAATCCGGGTTCACTCCGCCCGATATTTTCCTGAATCATATCCATCATCCGGTAGCGCAGTGTCCGCCGGTCCGTGAGCAGAAGAAAAAGCCGAAGGTATCCCGGGTAATCGATGCCGCTCTCCCCGGCGCCTCCCGCCCCGGAAAAGTCCAGCGCGCCCAGCCCGCGCTCGAGAATTGCGGAGAGGGACAGTGTTCCCTCCCCCTGCTGCCCGGAGAGAGGCACTTTTCCGCCGGAAAGAAGGACGCGCACATCGGAGACTGCCTCCAGCGATGCCCAGACCGTGAGAATCAGGCTGTATACCACAGCGGAAAATGGCCCCGCCGTCCCGGCGATCGCCGCTGCCGCCCCTCGGGCTTCCGCTGTTTTCCCCTCATCCGCAAGAAGGGAAAGCAGGTTTAACGCCGTCCGGACGCCGACAAGGGCCATCACCGTCATTGTCAGGTTTTCCCGATCCCCGCGCTTTCCAAAGAGCAGATACTCTGCCTCATACCGGAAACCTTTCCCCTCCTGCGCCGTGCGGAAGCTGTCGAAAAACCGCAGCCCGTACTCGTCAAAAAGAAGGCGGGACGGAAGATCCCCGGATGCGCCATCCTCCGGAGAGCACCTCATCCTGCCGGCTCCGGCGGTGAACTCCGCCGACGGAAACCCGGCCGGATTCACCGATCCGCGGGAAACCGGCATCCCCTCCGGAACGCAGAGCGCAAGGACCGCATCCTCCGTAAGCCCTGAGAGCGTCTCCAGAAGATCCAGTTTTCTCCGGTTTCTCCCGGATCTTTCCGGTGCCTTCCGGTGGTAAGCCCCGGTCACTGCGAGGACGGTCCTCCAGAGCGATGCTTCATCATCGTCATCGTCGTCATCATCTTCCTCCCGGGAGGCGAGAATCTCCTCCACCTCGTCCGCGCGGGCAAGCGCCCTGTCCGCAGTCACAAGGTTCTCCGCCGCCTCCGCTTCAATTCTGCGGACTTCCTCCCGGCGCGCCCCATTTTCGTCCGTGTAGGACCGGTATTCCGCCAGCCGTTCATCCGCCGCCTGCCGCCCGGCATCGGAGAGGCGTTCTCTCTCCGCGGACGCTTTCCTCTCTGCCTGGTCCAGCTCCTCCCCCAGTTTTTCCGCTTCCCTGTCGTATGCCGCGGCGAGCTCCGGCATCCGGGAGAGCTCCCTTTTGAGCTCCCCGGTCTTTTTCCGGAACATCCCGCCGTCACAGGCGCTGAGCGCGGCATCGCCCGCGTCCATCAGGCTTTTCTGCGCAGCCAGGGCGTCGAAAATGCGGTCTCTGGCCTTTTCCAGGCGGAGGACGCCCCGCCCGCTGACGGCGAGCTCCTCCGTGACTTCCCCGAAGCTCTCCGCGCTGTCCGTGTCCGAGGCCGTCCTGAGGATAGTCGCGGAATCCGCGATTGCCGGGAGAATCCCCGCTTTCATGTACGCTGCCGCCTCGTCGTCAAAGTACGTTCCATCCTCGCCGGTAATCATGACCGGTTCACAGACCGTCAGCTTCCGGCCGGTAACCGGATAAAATGCGGCCTCCCCGAGATAGGCATCAAGATAGGGTTCCAGCTGATCACGGAGGCGGCCAGCGGAGGCATTTTCCAGGACAAAGATCCGATAGCGCTCAAAAACCTCCCGGTGATAACCGCTCATCAGGGACTCCAGCGAGGAATCCAGGGCGGTCTGGACATAGGTATTCTGCCCGGCCGCCCGCACCGTCTCGAAAAGGCCGCCGGTGAGCGCCATCAGGGAAACCAGGGTAAGGGCGAGGAAGACGGTCACCGAACCGCCGTATTTCCGCATACGCCCTCCGCTGTCAGTACACTTTTTTCGAGGAGCTGTTGATCTGCTTGAAAATATCCTCCAGCAGCTTGTTGATGTTTTTCTTGAACACAATCACCAGGCCGATCAGCACCACGAGAATCAGCACGATCTCAATGACACCGACGCCATCCTCCTCCTCCCACAGCCTTGAGAAGTCTTCTCCCGCAATTTTCCCCATAAGCCTTCCTTTTCCTTTCCGCGGTTTCCCGCTGCCAGCCCCGCTATTCTGCCAGAAAGGACAGAAATGCCGGGACGCACACCATGATCATCACCAGAAGGAGCATCATCACCAGCGGCAGAAGAAGCCGCGTGGACGCCTCCTCACCCATCCGGCGGGCCAGATTTTTCCGTTCCTCGAAGGCATTGTCCATCTCCGCCTCCAGCGCCTCACGGAGCCTGTCCGACCCGTTCCGCACGTTCTGGGCAAGCAGGCCCGCCAGCTTCCGATAGGGCAGGCAGCGGCACCGGGAAGCAAACTCCTCGTAAGCCTGGATTTCCGGAACCCCGCGGCTCATGAGCCCGGCCGCCCGGACCATCTCCTCATAGGCTGCGTGTTTTTCGGAGGATTTTCCGTACTCCGCCGCGATCTGCTCAAATGCCCTCCTGACCGGAAGTCCGGCGCCGGTCAGGACAACCATCCGGGATACGATCTCCGGATAGTCCTTCATCATCTCCAGTTCCCGCTTTTTCTTTTTCTCCTCCTCCCTCTGCCGGTCCAGGACAGGCAGCACCAGGGCCGCGCTGATGCCGAGCAGCGGGAAAATGAGAAAGGTGCTGTCCTCCGCTCTCCCGTAAGAGAGCGTTTTCCCGTCGAACTCCGCCGGCAGCCTCAGGTTTTCGCTTGTCCTCTGTTCCTGGTCCTCTGCGCGGACAAAATCCAGAAAACGGCTGATTTCCGCCTCCCGGACACCGGTCTCCGGCGGGAGCAGCGTCACCGTGTAGCGGTATTCTTTTTCGCGCTCTCCGGCCCTTAAGCGGACCAGGACGTCCGTGCGCTTCCCCTCCTCCGGAAGTTCCTTTCCGGAAAATGTTCCGTCCGCCGACAGGAGATCCGTATCCTCCGGAAGCCACTCCAGGAGAATTCCGGTCTCCCCGTCCTCCTCCGGGAAATTCAGGGGGCTGCGTACCTTGGCCAGGGACGGGTTATCCCCCCGCATCTGCTCCGGGAGCTCGTCGGCCAGGCGGTCCATCTCGCGCTCCGCCTCCTCCGCCGTGTACTCCCTTCCGCTGAGCGGCACGGCAATCTCGACCTCGCCGTCCGTAAGCCCGCTCACCACAAGCCTTTCCTCCCTCGCCTCCTCCCCGTACGACGGCCGCCGGAGAATGCCGCCCTCGACCTCTGCGTCCCCCCGGCCGGCAAGCCAGGTGACGCCGCAGAGGAGCGCCCCGAGGAGGATGCAGGCCGCCTGCCGCCAGTCCGCGCTGATCTTCCTCATGCTTTTCTCACCTCCTACCGGTTCCGGCCGGATTCCTCCTCGCGGCAGCGGTCCCTGCTCACACCTCGATTTTCAGGAAATGGCGCGACAGGAGCAGCGCGGCAGTGTAGAGCGCGAGGCACCCGGTCATCACCAGCCTCCCGGTGGGCGTCCGGTACATCACCGTGAAAAACCCCGGCGACGTCACATCGACATAGATCACGATGAAAAACGGGATCAGGTTCATGATCCGCTGCTCGAAGACCTTCTCCGCCGTCATGTTGAGAATCTCCTCCCGGACACGGATTTTGCCGCTGATCACCCGGGCAAAATGCGAGATCACGGAGGAGATCCCACCACGGCTGCGCTTGGCCACCGCGAAAATCTCCGCGAAATTCCGGATTTCCTCAATCCCGCTGCGGTTCCCGAAATCCATGAGCAGCGTCTCCGGCGTCCGGTTCATTTTCATCTGGTCGACGATAGCGGAAAATTCCACCGTGATCATCCCATCCTTCCCATACATCTCCGTGAGGTCACGGACGCTGGCGCCGAATGCATTTTCCACCGAATATCCGGCCTCCAGGGCCGAGGAGAGCGCCATGAGCCCCTCCCGGAACTGCACCCGCAGGATTTCCTGCCGCTTTTTCCGCAGGCCGTCCCGGCGGAAGACCGGCCAGGCCGCCGCCAGGGGCAGAACCAGCATGAACAGGGCGAGGGAGCGGTAAAATACATAGACCACCGCCGCCTCCGCCGCTGCGGCCTCGAGAAAGCAGCGGATCCACTCCCTGAAGGAGAGGCGGTAGATGCGGTAATCACAGAGAGAGCCCTGCGGCACGGAGCTTTTCCCGGTGAACAAGCTCCCCGGCCTTTTCGAGCCTCCCCTGGACCCTGGTTTGCCCGTTCTCCCCGGTCTCCCGGAAGGTATAGAGCGGAGAGAGAAGAATTTTCCCCTGTTCACAGCCGATCACCTCCTCAATCTCCAGCACCCTGCGGCTTCGATCCCGCATACGGCCAAGGTGAATGATCAGATCCAGCGCCGAGGCGATCTGCTGCCGGATCGCCTCCAGGGGAAGAGAAGCCGCCTGCATGAGAACCATGGTCTCCAGCCGCGTCAGCATATCCGCGGCGCTGTTGGCATGCCCCGTGGAGATTGACCCGTCATGCCCCGTGTTCATCGCCTGCAGCATATCGAGCGCCTCCCCGCCGCGGACCTCGCCGACGATAATCCGGTCCGGACGCATCCGCAGGCTCGCCCGGATCAGGTCGGACATGGTCACGGGCTCCACCCCCTCCCCGGTCTCCGCCCTGGTTTCCAGCCGCACGAGGTTGGGAATATGCCGGATCTGGAGCTCCGCCGAGTCCTCGATCGTGATAATCCGCTCCTCCGGCGGGATGAAGCCGGACAGGGCGTTCAGAAATGTGGTCTTCCCGGAGCCGGTACCGCCGCTGATGAAGATGTTGTACCCGGCAATCACCGCCGTCCGCAGAAATCCCGCCGCCTCCGGGGTGATGGTTCCGCAGTCAGTCAGCCGGTCCATATCGAAGGGCTCCGGGAATTTCCGGATCGTCAGGACAGGGCCGTCCAGGGCAGCCGGGGGAAGAACCACGTGCACGCGGGAGCCGTCCGGCAGCCTGGCGTCCGCGATCGGCCGGGAGATATTCACCGTCCGGTTCACCCGGCTCACGATCTGCTGAATCAGATCCTGAAGATTCTCTTCCGACCGGAATTTCCGGTCAGAACGGCGGATTTTCCCCTCCTCCTCAACAAATATGCAGTCCTTCCCGTTGACCATGATCTCCGTGATTTTCCGGTTATCCACCAGCTCCTGGAGGATGCCCAACCGGCGGAAGGAGTTGAAAAGCTCCTTCCGGAGCGACAGCCTCTCCTCAAGGGGAAGAAATGCCCCGCTCCTGGCATTCTCAATCTCCCGGTCGATCTCCTCGAGTATCTCCCCGTCGGTTACCTGGAATTTCCCCTGGAGGGAGGCGGAGAGGCGCTCCCGAAGCTCATCCCGGAGTTTATCCGCATCCCGCATTCAGATCACCGCCCCCTGTTCCCGGCTCTGCCGTCTGTTTTCCGCACGCCGGGGAATCCGGCCGGATCCTCCCTCCCCAGGACGGCATTCTCCCCAGGCCTCCCCGGCACGCGGTTCAGTCTCCGGAGGCAGCTGCCCGCGCTCCCGCATGAGGAGGCCGCGGGCACACCTGCCCATCTCCGTCCACACCAGCTGGTCAAAATATGACCGTCCGGGCAGGCACGCTGTCCTCGGCAGCGTGACCTTGCGGATCTTCCCCGCAATCCCGCCGTTCCCGGAATCCCCGAGATAACGCTCAAATTCCGCGATTTTCGCCTGGGAAACGGGGTCTTTCCGTTCCGGCATAAAAACCGCGTCACATTCCCCGAGGATTGCCGCCGTGATCTTCCGGCTTCTCCCCACGTCAACGACCAGGTTCCGGTAAGCGCTCTCCGCGGCGATCCTCCGGATCAGACCGGGAAGCTCCGCCGCCTTCGCGAGATCGAGATCCTCCGGAAAATGCACCGGCGGCACATAATCCAGCCCGTTCATCGTGTGCACGACGGCAGCCAGCCGGGCGGAGCTGTACTCCCCGCTGCTGAAATAGTAGAGGAGGTCAGACAGGTCGCTGCGGTAGTCCTCCCCCGCGAGAGCCCCGAACCCGGAAAATTCCTCGAGATTCAGCAGGAGCGTCGGCGCCTCCCCGGCGAGGATCCGGCCGACAGCCACCGCGAGGGAGGTTTTCCCGCACTGCCCGAGCGGCGAGTAGATGCCGTAAATCCGTGCCATGCCGCGGATACCTTCCATCGGCGGGTTCTTTTCCGTCTCACTGTACCTGTCCATCAGCTCCCGGATGATATTTGCGCTGGACTGGTATTTGTAAATGCAGAAGGCATCGCCGTCCCCCGCCGCGGACCTGCCGTCGGCGAGATAGACCGTCTTTGCCGCATGAATTTCCCGGACAGCGCGCCGGTCCGTCTCCGCGCTGATCATCAGCACCTCCACCGGGCTGGCCGCCGCGAATTTCTTCAGCCCGTCCAGGGTGCGGAAGGCCGCCGCCTCAAAAGGCACATGGGTTTTCCGGTTGACCTCCCGGGCAAAACGCTCCGCGTAGAGGATGTCCTCGTCATAGATGGCAAGAATTTTTCTCATCTCAGATCACCTCCTGAAGAATGCCGGTATTTTCCAGGATCCCGGCCAGCGCAAACCCCGCGGCAATCCAGGGTGCGAGGGGAATCGCGGTTTGCTCCAGGGAAATCCGCGAAAAGTGCTGCCGCCGGAGAAGCCAGAGCGAATATGCCGCGGCAGGAAGAAGGCCGCAGAAAATCACCGCGAGCCCCCGCGAAATTCCGAGCGCGAGAAAGATCAGCGCGCCGAGCTTGAGATCACCCGCGCCCAGAAGACGCAGTCGGAAACTCGGAAGAAAAAGAAGCAGAAAGCCGAGCGCCCGGACGATGCCGAGGATGGCCAGAAGACAGGCGGATACGCCGTCCGCCGCCTGAAGCGGGATACCGATCAGAAAGACTGCCGCCAGGCCGGAGAAGAGCAGGCGGTTTGGAATGCGGCCGGTGCGAAGATCACAGACCGCGCAGAAGGCAAAGAGAAGCGCGAGAAGAACAGTCAGGACTACCCCCTCCTTTGATGCGGACGCTTCCGCGCAAAAAGGGTACAGAACGCCCGCTGAAGCATTTTCCAAAAGCCGGAATCATCGGGAAATCCGAAAGATTCGATCAGAACAAAAGAATGCACCCGGCGGACAGGCGGAATACCTGTCCCGAAACCGGAATCCTGTCTCCGATGGAGAAGTTATAGTTATTATAGATAAACCGTTATGAAATTTCAAGTGGTTTTTGAAGAAAATTCCATCCGCTCCGGCGGTCTGATTCCTGTTCAGTACATGCTGGGAGCCGAACAGTAACGCAGTTTTTATAACTCAACACATGAATCCGGAATGTTTAATTCTCGGCTGAAAATCGGCATTTTTCACAGTGAATCCTGGTTTGCATTGACCCGTTTACGTGAAAATGCTAAAATATTTGTACATGTTCAGCGCATGTCATGGAAAACCTGCCGAACGGCTGCCTGCAGTCCGTGAACGGATTTTCCTCAAGATGCGGGGTTCTGAACGGTTACCCTTTGTGTATGTCGGAGGAGGACTTCCTGTGGAGAATACATCGAAGACAAAAAAAGTCCCGGAGAAGATCACCGGGCTCGGTGTGATCGGTGAGCTTGACCGGTACCTGTTCGGAGAGGGCCGGCATTATAAGATTTATGAGAAATTCGGCGCCCATCCCATGACGATCGGCGGCAAGGCCGGATATTATTTTGCCGTCTGGGCACCTCACGCGAAGGCCGTCCACGTGGTCGGCGATTTCAACAACTGGAATGTCGATGCGGATCCGATGACAAAGCTTGGTTCCAGCGGAATCTGGGAGGCATTTGTCCCCGCCCTTTCTTCCGGGCAGCTCTACAAGTACGCGATCACCACGCAGAAGGATGAGATTCTCTACAAGGCCGATCCGTACGCCTTTGAGGCGGAATACCGCCCGGGCACAGCCTCGGTGACGGCGGACATCTCCGGCTTCAAATGGGCGGATGAAAAATGGATGGAAGCCCGCAAAGCGTCCGATCCGCTGAAATCGCCGATGGCGATCTACGAATGCCACATCGGCTCCTGGAAGCGCAAGGACCGCCGGGAAAAAGACGGTTACTACAATTATATGGAGGCCGCCCACGAGATCGGTGAATACTGCAGGCAGATGGGGTACACCCACGTCGAGCTGATGGGCATCGCGGAACATCCCTTCGACGGTTCCTGGGGATACCAGGTGACCGGCTACTACGCTCCGACCTCCCGCTACGGCACAGCGAAGGAATTCATGTACTTCGTCAACTACCTGCACAAAAAGGGCATCGGCGTCATCCTGGACTGGGTGCCCGCGCATTTCCCGAAGGATGCCCACGGGCTGTCGAACTTTGATGGGGAAGCCTGCTATGAATACGCGGATCCGCGCAAGGGAGAACATCCGGACTGGGGCACCAAGGTCTTCGACTACGGCAAGACCGAGGTCTGCAACTTCCTGCGCGCCAATGCGCTCTACTGGCTCGACGAGTATCATATCGACGGCCTGCGCGTGGACGCGGTGGCTTCCATGCTCTATCTCGATTACGGGCGCCAGGACGGCCAGTGGGTTCCCAACAAATATGGGGAAAATAAAAACCTCGAGGCGATGGAATTTTTCAAGCACCTGAACAGCGTCATCCGCGGCCGCAAGGACGGTTCCGTCATTATCGCCGAGGAATCGACGGCCTGGCCGAAGGTGACCGCGCGCCCGGAGGATGACGGCCTCGGCTTCACCTTCAAGTGGAATATGGGATGGATGCACGATTTCCTTGAATATATGAAGCTGGATCCCTATTTCCGGAAGTTCAACCACAACAAGATGACCTTCGGCATTTCCTACTTTACGTCGGAGAATTATATCCTCGTCCTCTCACACGACGAGGTTGTCCACCTGAAGTGCTCGATGATCAACAAAATGCCCGGCATCTATGAGGATAAGTTCGCCAACCTGAAAGCTGGATACACGTTCATGCTCGGCCACCCCGGCAAGAAGCTCCTCTTTATGGGCCAGGATTTCGGCCAGTGGCATGAGTGGGATGAAAAGGTTGCCCTGGACTGGTATCTCACCGATGAGCCGCTGCATAAGGACCTGCAGAATTACGTCGCCGGCCTGCTCCAGCTCTACCGCCGCTATCCGAGCCTGTACCGGCTGGACAATGACTGGAACGGTTTCCACTGGATCAACGCCGACGACGCCGACCGGAGCATTTTCTCCTTCTACCGCTCCGATGAGACCGGCAGGAAGAACCTGCTGTTTGTCATCAATTTCACGCCGGTCGCCCGGGACGACTACCGCGTCGGCGTGCCGAAAGCGGGCACCTACACCCTGGTTCTGGACAGCAGCCACGGCTATTACAAGCGCGGGGAAGCTGCCCGGAGCTTCCGGGCAAAGAAGGGCGAGTGCGACGGCCAGCCCTACTCGGTCGCCTATCCGCTTCCCGCCTACGGCGCGGCAGTGTTCCGCTTCAACTAACCGCAAAGAACCCGTCACCCGGGAAAATCCCGGATGACGGGTTCTGTTTTTCTGCTAAAATGCCTCTATTTGTTCCTGTCCAGCACATGCTAAAGCCCCTGGTCTTACTCCCGGAGCAGCGCCGCATAGACCTCCCGGCGGGAGATCCCCCGATCCTTCGCGGCCAGCCTCATCGCTTCTTTTTTCTCTTTTCCCTGATCGAGATAATATTTCACGTGATCCGGGATCGACATGGCCTCCCACGCCTGTTCCCGCTCACGGCGGATTTCCTCCGGATCCTTTCCCCGGATCACGATCACACACTCTCCCTTCGGGGCGTGCTCATCATAGTAGGCCGCCGCCTCCGGAAGGGTTGTCCGAAATACGGTCTCATGAATTTTCGTCAGCTCCCGGCACACCGCGCAGTCCCGGTCTCCCAGAAGATCCGCAAGCTCATGCAGCGTCCGGATCAGGTTGTGGGGTGCCTCGTAGATGACCATCGTCCGCGTCTCCCAGGAGAGCTCCTCCAGTATCCGCGCCCTCTCCTTCTTATCCTCGGGGAGAAACGCCTCGAAGGCGAACCTCCTCGTCGGAAGCCCGGAGATCACCAGCGCGGAAATGCACGCCGCAGGCCCCGGAACCGAGGTCACGGGAATCTCCGCCTCCCGGCACTGCCGGACGAGCTCCTCCCCGGGATCGGAGATCCCCGGTGTTCCCGCGTCCGTGACCAGGGCAATATTCACACCGCCCCGGAGTTTATCCACAAGTACCCGGGCTTTTTCCACCTTGTTGTACTCATGATAGCTGGTCAGCGGCTTTTTGATTTCAAAATGATTCAGGAGCCTCAGCGTATTTCTCGTATCCTCCGCGGCGATCAGGTCCGCCGACCGGAGCGTTTCCAGGCACCGGAGCGTGATGTCGCCGAGGTTTCCGATCGGCGTGGCGCAGAGATACAGCGTTCCTGGCATGGCTTCTGCCTCCTTCCCGGGTCAATAGCCGTAAATGTCATAGATTTCCTCGGTATACTTTCCGGGTTCCCTGTAGACGATCAGCGGTTTTTCTACCTTGAGAAAATGCCCGCCTCCCCTGACCGCCTCGATGAGCACCATATTGGCCTCCCTATCCAGATACGGGTGCACGAACTTGATCCGCTTGGGTTCCAGTTTCACCTGCTCCATGAGTGCGATAATCTCCGCGAGCCGGTGCGGCCGGTGCACCAGGTAAAAGCGTCCGCCGCTCCGGAGAACCTTCGCGGCTTCCCGCAGCACATCCTCAAGCCGGCAGCAGACCTCATGGCGGGCGATTGCCAGCCGGTCGTCCGGATTTTTCAGCCCATTTCCATTATTCATATAGGGCGGATTGCTGGTCACGACATCAAAAGAGGCACCGCCGAAAATCCGGCCTGCCTCCCTGATGTCCCCGGTGACGATATTGACCTTTTCCTCCAGATGATTCAGGGCAACACTCCGGCCTGCCATCTCCGCGACATCCTCCTGGATTTCCAGGCCGGTAAAGTGCTTTCCCCCGGTCTTTGCCTCCAGAAGGATGGGGATAATGCCCGTGCCGGTCCCCAGATCAAGCACCCGCTCGCCCGGATTCACCCGGGCAAAGCCGGAGAGCAGCACGGCGTCCATCCCGAAACAGAAGCCCTTTTTCTTCTGGATAATCTGATAGCCGTTCCTCTGCAGGTCATCTACCCGCTCGTCCTCATGAATCGGTATGCTGTTCATCTTGTCCGCGGTTCTTTCTCTCCCCGCCGTCGCGGTTCTCCTGCCCGTCCCGATTCAGGCGGTTCTCCTGCCCGCCTCGATTCGGTCGGTTCTCCTGTCCATCCCGGGCTTCCTGCCCGTCCCTGCGGCGCGGTCTCGGCCGGTTTTCCCCTCTCGGGCGTCTCTCCCGGTTTCCCTTCCCGAAACGTCCGCTTCCGGCTTCCCCGGAAGGCTCATTCCCGCGCTCCTCGCGGGCACGGGTGTTCCCATGATCCGCGCGTCCCGCACGATCCGGACGGTTTCCGCGCTCCCCGCGTCCCTCACGGTCCGGGCGGTTTCCGCGCTCCCCGCGTCCCTCACGGTCCGGTCGGTTTCCGCGCTCCCCGCGCCCCTCACGGTCCGGGCGGTTTCCGCGCTCCCCGCGTCCCTCACGGTCCGGGCGGTTTCCGCGCTCTGTGCGCTCATTACGGCTCTGGCGGTTTCCGCGTTCCCCGCGTCCCTCACGGTCCAGGCTGTTCCCGCGATCCTGGCGCTCCTCACGGCCCTGCCGGCTCACGCGCCCCTCACGGCCCCCCGGGCGGTTTCCGCGCTCCCCGCGTCCTTCACGGCTTTGGCGGCTTCCATGCTCCTCAGGATTCTGAAGAACCTCCTCGCCGGCGGCTTCCCCGCGCTCCTGGCGGTTATCCCGATCTGCCTGTGCCTCGCCGCCATCGCGGTTCCTGCCGCCTTTTCTCCGCGGAGTGAACGTAATCTCCGCGACCGGATAGTCGTGGATTTCCTTCTCGTCGTCATCTGTGCTGATCATGACGCGGACAGTCTGCCGGAGGACATTGACACTCTGTACCTGGCCGCGGACATCATCAGGGGTTGTCACCCAGTCGCCAATCGACGGCATTTTGCTGTTCAGATACTGGTAGGTCTCCTCCTCATTCTTGAGGCAGCACATCAGCCTGCCGCATACGCCGGAAATCTTGGACGGGTTGAGCGACAGATTCTGATCCTTCGCCATGCGGATAGAAACCGACGCAAAATCGCCGAGGTAGGAATGGCAGCACAGCGGGCGGCCGCACATGCCGATTCCTCCAAGCAGCTTTGTCTCATCCCGGACGCCGATCTGCCTGAGCTCAATCCTTGTCCGGAATACAGACGCCAGATCCTTCACGAGGTCGCGGAAATCCACACGCCCATCCGCCGTGAAATAAAACAGGATCTTGTTATTGTCAAACGTATATTCCGCATCGACCAGCTTCATTTCCAGGCTGTGCTTCGCGATCTTTTCCCGGCAGATATGATACGCTTCCTCAGCCTTTTCCCGGTTCCGCCTCTCCCGCTCATCGTCCTCGCCGTCCGCGGCGCGGATGATCGGCTTGAGCGGCTGGACAATCTTCTCCGACGGCACCAGCATATTGCCGAGGATGACCTCCCCGTACTCGACACCGCGCGCGGTCTCCACAATGACATGGTCTCCGCGCCGGAAAATCAATTCTCCGGGATCAAAATAATACACCTTGCCCGCGGTGCGGAAACGCACCCCGATCACATTGACCTTCTCCGGGCTCTTCGGGACATCTTCCTCGGGCTGTGGGTTCTCCGCCGCAGCCGTTTCCCCCGAATCCGTCCCGGCAGGGGAATTGCCCGGCTCCCCGGCAGGAGACGCCCCGGAATCCGCAGCCGCGTCCCAATCACTGCCATCCGCTGCCGAATCTTCGCTGTCCCGAGCCGCGTCCCCGGCATCCACCGCCGCGTCTTTTCTGTCCACAGGCACAGCGATATTTTCCACACGGATCTCCTCCGTGATCGTCCTGGTCACAACAAGCTCCGTACCCGGCGTTTCCTTCTCGGCGCCTTCCGGTGCCGGACCAGCCTCATCTCCCATCGGAGCGGCGTAATTTTCTCTGTTTTCTTCTGTCATCTTCCCCGCAATCCGCCAAGCGGCGGTTCCTTTCTCTATTGGCCGCGCTGCCCTCAAGTTTCCCTCATGGTGAGCAGCATCAATTCTAGCGTAAGCTCCTTCGTGACATTTGCCGCAAGGCGTACCCTCGCCTTGTCGATCGCCTCCAGAACCTGCTCAAGCCCCGGATAGGAGCTTTTCTGGCTGAACTCGCTGATCAGCCCGTACTCACTCCGGAAAATGAGCGTATTCAGATCCCTGGTCACCTTGAAGGCCAGCACATCCCGGTACCAGAGCTGCAGAAAATCCAGTACCTGGCTCAAATCCGGACAATCCTTCACAAGCTTCGAGATCCAGTCGAGCATCTCCGCCGTATCCATCGAGTGCATCTGCGAGAGCAGGTGCAGCATCTCCGCGCGGAAGGCCGGAAATTCCTCGGAACCAGAGAGTTCCACAGCCTTCCCGAGATTTCCCCGGGCAAATGCGGCATCAATGTGGGCATCTTCCTCGGAAATCCCCTTCTTCTCCGTCAGATAATGAATCACGGTATCATCCGTGAGCGGCTTGAGCTTCAGCTTCACACAGCGGGAGAGGATCGTCGGCAGAAAGAGCTCCTCATTCGTCGTGAGCAGCATCAGGATCGCGTAAGCCGGCGGTTCCTCGATCGTCTTAAGCAAGGCATTCTGCGCCTGCACCGTCATTTTTTCCGCCTCATCAACCAGATAAATCTTATATTTGCTCTCGTAGGGACGGATCGTGATGGTATCGTTGATCTGCGTCCGGATATCGTCGACGCCGATCGTCGCCGGCTTCTCGTGCGACACCCAGATCACGTCCGGGTGGTTGTCCGACAGGAACTGCCGGCAGGAATGGCATTCCATGCAGGGCTCCGTGCTGCTCCTCTCGCAGAGGAGTGTCATGGCAAATGCCCTCGCAATGGTCTTTTTCCCCATTCCCCGTTCCCCGGAAAGGATGTACGCATGGGAAATCCTGTTGTTCCGGATCGCCTTCCGGAGATTTTCCTTAATTTCCTCATGTCCAAGAATCTCATTGAATCCAGCCATGATGATTTCCTCCCTGCCGCGCCGCCGCACGGGCACTTGCCCGCAGGCCCTGTAATCTGAATATTATAACACAGGATGATCCGGACGGTCAAAACCCGCGCATGCGGCGTCAGCCCGGCATAGCCCCCGGATCCTGCGGTTCCCCTGCCGCCTGCCCGTGTTCCCGGATAAATGCCCGTACCGCGAGAAGGCAGGTTTCCAGATCGGCATTCTCGAATCTCCCGCTGATCCCGGCGGCGCGGAGCTTCTCATCGGAAAAATCTTCCTCGTCCGCAAGGTATCTCCGGCAGACCTCCCGGTAATCCGGATGGCTCTGGGCCTGCTCCCGGCGGACAGCGCGAATCAGGCGTTCCCCGCCGTCAATCCACAGGTAGACCGGCACCACACTCCCCTCGGGGAAATACGCCTTCACGGCAAGATAGGACTCCAGCGTCCCGATCATCAGGTAGGAATACCGCGCAAGGTCAAACGTGCCGTCGTCCACCGTGGCGTAAGTCCAGAGGCCTTTCACCGTCCGGTACGTCCGGGACTCGATCACGCGCCCCTGCTTCCGCAGATTTTCCAGCCTGTCCGGAGCCACGAAATGATACTCCACCCCCTCGGCCTCACCCGCGCGGGCCGGCCGCGTGGTAAACGGAATGACCCGGTGAAGCTCCGTCATCATCTCGAGAAGCCGCCGGTATACGGTATCCTTCCCGGAAGCGCTTTTGCCCATCAGATAAAAGATTTTTCCCATACTATTTCCTCCGGCACCGCACCGCCCTGGCAGCATCCTCACCGATCCCATCCACCTCAAGGCCGAGCGCCAGATCCTCCCTGATGATTGCCACCATCTCCGGGGAAATCTCCTCGCCCGGGATCAGCATGGGCACACCCGGCGGGTATACGGTCACAAAGTCCGCCGCGATCCTGCCTGCGGCATCGCCCAGCGGCACATTCTCCCACTGGCCGTCAAATGCCTCCTCCGGCGGAACCGCCGCGCGGGGAAGCGCCGGAAATGCCCTCAGAACGCCTCCAGATCCACTTTTTCCATCTTCTTCGGTTAACTCCCGGTCGATCTCCAGAATTGCCCGGAAAAGCCGTTCAAGGCCGTCCTCCGTGTCCATCAGGGAGGTCATACAGATTACATAATCCCGGCAGGCCATCTCCGGTTCCAGGTGCCAGGTCCTGCGGAGGATATCCGCCAGCGCGGTCCCCGTAATCTTCCCGCCGCCGAAGATCACCACCTTGGACAGATCCCGGTCAAAGCATTCTTTCTTCCCCCGGATTCTCCCGGGGACCCTGAGCGTGCGGAGCTGCTTCCCGAGTTCCGCGTAAAAGCGCTCCATGCGCTCCCCAAACATCCGGAGACGCTCCATCCCGGAATCCGCCATATACCGGAAACAGCGGTCGATCGAGGCCATCAGTACATAGGAGGGGCTGCTGGTCTCGAAGATCCTGAGCTGACGGAAAATTTCCTCCGGGCTTACCCGGCTCCCCCGGAGGTGGAGAACCGCCGTCTGGGTCAGGGCCGGAAGTGTCTTGTGAAGGCTCTGGATCACGAGATCAGCGCCAAGATCCAGGGCGGACACCGGGAAAACCCCGCCATTTTTCCAGGGAAAATGCGCCCCGTGCGCCTCATCAATGATCAGCGGGATTCCCCTCTCATGAACCGCCTCGGCTGCCGCCCGGACATCCGAGACGATCCCCTCATACGTCGGCGAGGTAAGAAATACCGCCTTGACGTCAGGATTTTCCCGGAGCGCGTGCCGGATTTTCTCCGGATCCACGCTCCCGCAGATGCTTCCCCCGGCCGCCTCCTCCGGGAGGACGAACACCGGCCGGAAATCCCTGAGTGCCAGCATCTGCCCTGCTGAGCGGTGAAAATTTCTTGCAAGGAGCACCTTTTCCCCGGGCTTTGCCACAGCGCCGAGTGCCGCCTGGATGCCGCAGGTGCTCCCATTGACCAGGAACCAGGTGCGGTCAGCCCCAACCCATTGCGCCGCATTTTCCATCGCATCCCGGAGAATCCCCGCCGGGCTGTGCAGGTTGTCAAATCCCGCGATCTCGGTGATATCCATGCGGTATACCGGCGTATATTCCCGGGCAAATTCCGGATTGCGCTTATGTCCGGGCATATGGAACGGATACCAGTCCGAATCCGCAAGCGCGTTCAACCGGCTTTCCAGGCTATCGCCTTCCCCGTGATTCCTGCTCATCTCTCACTCCTCACAGAATCCTCAAAAGAAACCAGATCAGCGCCGCCGATAAAACCAGGATAAAGATGGCCAGAAGGATGTGGGCGATCATCAGCAGATAACTGCTCAACGGGGCAGGTTTTCCCGCCTCCTCCTCGAGCACTCCGATCCTGTTCTCGATACGGAACCAGACATTCGCCTGCTGGTCCTCGGTGAGCTGGGCGAAACCCTCGGGGGAAGCATCCGCCAGCACGTCCGCCCCGCATCTGCGGACTGCGCAGCGTTCAATCTCATGATGGATCCACTCCGGGATATCTTCAGGATTTGTCCGCAGATCGCGCACATTTTTCCACAAGTTCACATACACATCGGTGAGGATCGCCTCATCATTCTCCTGATCGACCTTCAGGGCGCTGATTTTCCGAAAGGCATCCTCAGAAGTCAGGATATAAAAATTTTCAAAACTGCTCCTATCGCCCGACTTGGCGAATGTCGCATACTTGCGGAGCATATCGTTTCGGTTCATGGAGGCCCTCCTGTCGATTTTATCCTGCTCATGAATTTCCTCTGTCCTGATTATACCCTGAGTTCCGAGGAAAGAAAAAAGCAGAAAGAAAAAACCGGAATCTCTATTTCAGAAATTCCGGTTGATCAGAAGTTGCGGGGACAGGATTTGAACCTGTGACCTCCGGGTTATGAGCCCGACGAGCTTCCAGACTGCTCTACCCCGCGATATTTAATTTTCCTCTCTGAAAAGAATCAGAGATAATGGATGGTGGTGGATTCGAACCACCGAAGCAATCTGCAGCAGATTTACAGTCTGTCCCCTTTGGCCACTCGGGAAACCATCCATAGAGCCGATAGGCGGACTCGAACCGTCAACCTGCTGATTACAAATCAGCTGCTCTGCCAATTGAGCCATATCGGCAATGTTTTTATCATTGCTGGTCTTCACTCTTCATTAGGAAAATATGGGGCCTACAGGGCTCGAACCTGTGACCCTCTGCTTGTAAGGCAGATGCTCTCCCAGCTGAGCTAAGACCCCACTTTTGTTAACGACCCGG
>NZ_JADKQA010000008.1 GCF_015351765.1 Clostridium vitabionis | reverse complement strand
CCTTTTTCGGAAGAATTAACCTCCAGTATTTTTTTGGAAGGATTAACTTCCAGTTTTAAAATTTGCGAGTGGAACTTCGTTTAGCAATTCACCCGGGGGGATTTTCCCGGAATATTTCTCAGTTTTTGCTTGACAGGCGTAAGAATAAACGGTATTATATCAGTGTTGCGCGAGCGACATTGTCTATTCCTCGATAGCTCAGTCGGTAGAGCACGCGGCTGTTAACCGCGCTGTCGTAGGTTCGAGTCCTACTCGGGGAGCTTACCGGTGCTACTGCACGGGCATGTGGCCCCATGGTCAAGCGGTTAAGACATCGCCCTTTCACGGCGGTAACACCAGTTCGAATCTGGTTGGGGTCATTGAAAATTTTATATGGCGACATAGCCAAGTGGTAAGGCATGGGTCTGCAAAACCCTGATCACCAGTCCGAATCTGGTTGTCGCCTCTCTCTGATGAGCATCCTGTTTCAGGGTGCTCTTTTTGTTACGCAGAGCACTTAACAATAACCAGCCACTTAATGAGGACAAGCGAAAGCGCAGTCCGAGTTTAGTGGAGTGGCTATCTGCGAAGCGGAGCGTGAGCGCGCCAGGCGAGAGGCAGGGCGATCGTGAGCCGCCGGGCCTGCTGCGGGGGGAGCTGCGGAGGCCTGAGCAGCTGCCTTTTTTGCCTTGACATCACAGCCCATGCTCAGTAGAATTGCAGACAGCGGCTTGTTTTATGCTTTAAAGCGGATGCGCAGCTTCTTCCGGGGCACGAGGGGCGCGAAGTGATATTTTTTGCCGGGAGAGCAGGGTTCATCAGGGAGGGAATGCTTATGAGTAAGATTACGATTCTCGGTGCGGGGCATGTCGGCTCACACTGCGCCTATGCGCTGGCGCAGCCGATGTTCTGCGATGAGATTGTACTGGTTGATCAGGACAGGGACAAGGCTGTCGCCCAGGCGCTCGATGTGACCGACAGCCTTTCTTTTGCCCCCAGGGCGGCAGTTGTCCGGGCGGGTGATTACAGCGATGTCGTAGATTCAGATATTGTCTGCTGCGCAATCGGGGAGGCGAGAAAGCCGGGGCAGACCAGGCTGGATATGATGGACCGCTCCGTGGAAATGTGCGACGAGCTGATCGGACAGCTCCGGCCATATCCGATCCGGGGTATCCTGATCTCGATCACAAATCCGTGCGACATCATCGCGGATTATCTCCGGAAAAACCTGAAAATGGACTGGCACCGGATTTTCGGCACAGGAACACTGCTGGACACTGCGCGCCTCATCCGCGCCCTGTCTCTCCGGGCAGGTGTTGCGAGAAGCTCCATCCAGGCATTTTCCATGGGGGAGCACGGGGACTCGTCAATGATCCCGTTTTCCGCGATCCGGATCGGCGGAAAACCCTTTGCGGAGTGCGGACTCAGCCGGGAAGAACTGCTCGAGGATACGCGCCAGAGCGGGATGACGATCATTGAAGGAAAGAAGTCCACAGAGTTCGGCATCGGGCGTGCGTTCGCGGAGATGGCGGCTTGTATTCTCCGCGATGAGAAGCGGGTACTGCCGGCGTCCGTCCTGCTCGACGGGCAGTATGGGCAGAGAGATCTTCATGCCGGTGTCCCCTGCCGGATTGGACGGAACGGGATCGAGGAGATCATCGAGCTGCCTCTCGACACGGCGGAGAAGGCGCAGTTTGACAAATCCTGTGAGATCATCCGCGGGCATATCCGCCGCGCGGAGGAGATCGGGCACCCGGAGGGCAGAGGATGACACTTGAGGAAATCAGGGCGGAGATTGACCGGATTGATCCGGCGATCCGCGAATTGCTCATGCACCGTATGGACTGTTCGGCGGAGGTTGCCCGCGCGAAGGCAGCCTCGGGAGACCCGTCCATCTACCGTGCGGACCGGGAAGCGGAAATTCTCGCACGCCTCGGGGATGAGGTTCCGGAGAATCGGCGGAAGGAATATCTGGCAGTTGTCAAAAAGATTATGGAGACCAGCCGCATGTTCCAGTACGGGCTGCTCTTTGACCTTCTTCCGGAGCTTCCCGCGGCGCTGTTCCGGGGGATTGCCCTGGATGCGCCGAGCACCGGGGTTTCACTCAGCTTTCGGCGGCCGAACCGGCCGGGAGCCCTGGCGGCGATTCTCGGCATGGTCTGGGATTACGGCTATGACCTGGAGCGGTCCGAACACCTCGGCGAGAGCGCGGACGGCGCAATGTCCGGCTTTGCGCTGACGATTGCCGGGGATATCCGCCAGGTGTCCATGCAAAAGCTGATATTCCAGCTCTCCCGGGAGAGTGCGGATTTCCGGATTGAGGAGGTTCGCCGGCAGGCGGATGACAATTCCACTGAGAAAATTTGAAAAAACCCAAGTAAACCTATTGACAAGATAGGATATATAGGCTATGATGGCACCATCGAAAGGAAATCAAACAGGAATTTCCAAAAAGCAGGGAGGTGGAAGCCATGACAGTTCAGACGATGGCGTGTTGTATGATGTGCTGTAATCGAATGTGTGGCTCCCGGGCATACAGAGATGGCCTGCCGGAACGGTGAAGTGTGCTGTCTTCGGCTTTGAATACGCGATGACCATTTGCCCGGGAGAGAAACAATTCTCACCGGGCTTTTTTACCCGATGAGGCGGAAACATTGACCAGTCAAAGAGGGACAGATCACGGCGGGGAGAGCCGCCGGTCCAATCAGGAGGAAATTATTATGGCATATCATTTTGAGACACTTCAGCTTCATGTAGGCCAGGAACAGGCAGATCCGGCAACCGATTCCCGTGCGGTTCCGATTTATCAGACGACATCCTACGTCTTCCACAATTCCGCGCATGCGGAGGCGCGCTTCGGCCTCCAGGATGCCGGCAATATCTACGGCCGCCTGACCAACTCGACACAGGATGTTTTTGAGAAGAGAATCGCTGCCCTGGAGGGCGGCTCCGCAGCTCTGGCAACCGCCAGCGGCGCTGCAGCAGTGACCTACGCGATCGAGGCGCTGGCCAATGCGGGCGACCATGTTGTCGCGCAGAAGACCATCTACGGCGGGAGCTTCAACCTGCTTGAGCACACGCTGTCCCACTACGGAATTTCCACCACGTTTGTCGATGTTCACAAGCTGGACGAGGTTGAGGCCGCGATCCGCCCGAACACCCGCGTGGTTTATATCGAGACGCTGGGCAACCCGAACAGCGACATCCCGGATATCGACGCCATCTCGGAGATTGCACACCGCCACGGCCTGCCGGTAGTTGTGGACAATACCTTCGGCACCCCGTACCTGATCCGCCCGTTTGAGCACGGCGCGGACATCGTGGTTCATTCCGCAACTAAGTTCATCGGCGGCCATGGAACCACACTGGGCGGCGTAATTGTTGATTCCGGCAAGTTTGACTGGAAGGCGAGCGGCAATTATCCGCAGATCGCTGCCCCGAACCCGAGCTATCACGGCATTTCCTTCGTTGATGCCGCAGGCCCGGCCGCGTTTGTGACCTACGTCCGCGCAATCCTGCTCCGGGATACCGGCGCGACGATTTCCCCGTTCAATGCTTTCCTTCTGCTGCAGGGCACCGAGACGCTCTCCCTCCGGATTGACCGCCAGGTGGAGAATACCAAGAAGGTTGTCGAGTACCTCTCCAAGCATCCGCTGGTAGAGAGTGTAAACCATCCGTCCCTTCCGGATCATCCGGATCATGCCCTCTATGAGCGCTATTTCCCGAACGGCGGCGCGAGCATTTTCACCTTCAATATCAAGGGCGGAAAGGCCGAGGCGTTCCGGTTCATCGATAACCTGAAGATCTTCTCCCTTCTGGCCAATGTCGCCGATGTGAAGTCCCTGGTTATCCATCCGGCTTCCACGACACACGCGCAGCTCACCCCGGAGGAGCTCGAGGCAGCAGGCATCCATCAGAATACCATCCGCCTCTCCATCGGCACCGAGCACATCGACGATATCATCGCTGATCTGGAAAATGGTTTCAACGCGGTAAAGAACGGATAATTTCCGCCAGATTCCTGTCATCCTCCTCCTGAATAGGGTATAATCATCCGGTGGCCCGGGCAGACTGCTCTGGGCTGCCGGATTTTTGCGTCTTTGACTGCTGTTCGGGTGCGGGATTCCAGGCAGACATGATTTTTGCCATTTGTGCAGCTGCTCAGGCTCCGCATGTGCTGGACAGTTCCGCATTTTCAGAAGTTTCCCGGCGCAGGGCAGGGCGCCGAGGGGAGGAGATTTATCCTATGCAGGCAGACAGGAAAACAGGAATTTTCGGGATGAATGGGAATTCTCCGCCGGACGGAGAGACACCGGCGGCCAGGCTTCTTGCCTGGTATGACCAAAACCGCCGGGTTCTTCCCTGGCGGGAGAGCCCTACCCCGTATCACGTCTGGATTTCGGAAATTATGCTGCAGCAGACGCGGGTTGAGGCGGTGCGCGCGTATTATGCGCGGTTTCTTGCCAGATTTCCCGACATCCCATCGCTTGCCGTGGCGGATGAGGGCGAGGTCTTAAAATGCTGGGAGGGGCTCGGCTATTACAGCAGGGGGCGGAACCTGCACCGGGCGGCACAGGTCCTCGTGGAACAGTACGGCGGCAGGATGCCCGCAGGGCGGGAGGAGATCCGGAGGCTTCCCGGCATCGGCGCTTACACATCGGCGGCGATCGCGTCGATCGCTTTCGGGGAGAGGGTGCCGGCGGTGGATGGCAACCTGCTCCGGATTTTCAGCCGGATGTCCTGCTGCGGGGAGGAGATCGGCAATGATCGGACGAAGAAGCTGGCGGAGGCGTATTATCTGGCGCTGATGCCGGAAGATCGGCCGGGAGACTTTAACCAGGCGCTCATGGACCTGGGATCGGGGATCTGTGCCGCCCGGGGCGTCCCGGACTGCGGGGCCTGCCCGTGGCAGCGGGACTGCCTGGCGAAGAGTGCCGGCCGGCAGCTGGAATTCCCCGTGAAGGCGCCCAAAAAGGCCCGCAGAGCCGAGAAAAGGACGGTGCTGGTTATCTGGCGGGACGGCAGGATTCTTCTCCGGCAAAGGCCGGGAAACGGCCTTCTCGCGGGGCTCTGGGAGCTGCCGAACCTCACGGGGATCCTTTCCGAGGCGGAGGTCCGGAAAGCCTGTTTTGCGCTCGGTCTGGAGCTTGGCCGGATCACGCCGCTCGGCGAGGCGAAGCATGTCTTCACGCATCTCGAATGGCAGATGGCCGGGTATGAGGCGGCAGCCGTTTCGGACAGCGGAATTGCCCCGGAAGGCGGGGGAATCCTTGTCTGGGCAGCACCGGAGGAGATCAGGGACAAGTATCCTGTCCCGTCCGCGTTTGATGCTTTCCGGGAGAGAATTTCCCGTCCGGTCTATCTGGAATAATCATCGTGGCGGGCAGAGAGCGGTCAGCCATCAGGATATGAAAAAAGCCGGGAGCTTCCGGGGAGGCAGAAAACTGCATCCCCGGGAACTCCCGGCTTTTTCGCCGTTCAGCACATGGCGTACTTACTGGTCTTCCGTGGTGGCTGTCCCGGTGGGCTTCCCGTCCGGGCCGATCCTGCCGGCACCGTCGGTGAACATCTCGTCCATGGTGTGCCAGCCGAGAACCGCGCATTTTACGCGGGCCGGCATGTGGGAAATGTCCTCCAGGGCGCCGGCTTCCTCCAGCTCCTCCTTCTCCGCCTCCGTGACCTTGCCCCGGATCATGCGCAGGAAGAGGTCGGAGAGGTGCTGCGCCTCTTCCTTGCTCTTGCCGATGATGAGGTCAAGCATGATGTCGGCGGACGCCTGGGAAATGGCGCAGCCGTCGCCGACGAAGCCGCCGTCCTGGATGATGCCGTTGTCATCAACCCTGAGGCTCAGGATAATGTCGTCGCCGCAGGTGGGGTTCACGCCCTCCAGGGTGTAATTCGCGCCCTCGATCTTGTCCTTGTGGGCGGGATGAAGATTGTGATCCGTCAGGATCTCATTGTAAAAACTATTCTGCATAGCCCATTTTCCCCCGTACTTTCTTCAGGCTTTCCGCAAGGCGGAAGATCTCCTCGTCCGTGTTGTAGAAGCAGAGGCTGGCCCGGGCGCTGGAGAGGTGGCCCAGGTACTTGTGAAGCGGCTGCGCGCAGTGGTGGCCGACGCGGATGTCGATGCGGTCGGCGTCCAGGATCGCCGCGATATCGTGCGGATGCACGCCGTCGATGACGAAGGACACGATGCCGTGGTGGTTCATCGGGTCATCGTCGCCCAGAAGGTGCAGGTGCGGGATTTCCCGGAGCTGGTCCATGCAGAGCTTCGTCAGGTGGTTTTCCCTCTCCTCGATGAGGTCGAAGCCCAGCGTATTGTAGTAGCTGATCGCCGCCCTGAGGCCGACCGCGCCGCCGGCATTGACCGTGCCGGCCTCGAACTTGTGCGGAACCTCCGCGTAGGTCGCGCTCTGGCGCTGCACGTACTCGATCATTTCCCCACCGGTCAGGAACGGGGGCATCTGCTCCAGAAGGTCAAGCTTTCCATAGAGGACGCCGATGCCCATCGGGGCCATCATCTTGTGGCCGGAGAATGCCAGGAAATCGACGTCGAGATCCTGGACGTCCACCGGGATGTGCGGAACGCTCTGGGCGCCGTCACAGACAAAGACCGCACCGAACTCATGGGCAATCCGGGCAAATGCCTTAATATCGTTTTTGACCCCGAGCACATTGGAAATCTGGGTCATGGCGACAAGCCGGGTCTTCTCCGTCATTGCCGCGCGGACCATCTCCGGGGTCAGGCGGCCTTTTTCGTCACACTCGACATAGCGCAGGACGGCTCCGGTGCGCTTTGCCGCCATCTGCCAGGGAAGAATGTTGCTGTGGTGCTCGAGGATGCTGATCAGGATCTCATCGCCGGGTTTGAGGTTTGCCTCCGCCCAGGTGAAGGAGACCAGGTTCAGGCTCTCGGTGGCATTTCTCGTGAAAATAATCTCGTTCGCGCTCTTCGCGTGGATAAAATCCGCTGCCGCCATCCGGGCAGTCTCATATTCGTCGGTCGCCTTGAGGCTCAGCTCGTAGAGGCCGCGGAGCGGGTTGGCGTTCTCGTGCTCATAATACTCGCGGACGGCGCGGAGCACGCAGTCCGGCTTCTGCGTCGTCGCGGCATTGTCCAGATAGACAATGGACGGATCCTCGAAGAGGGGGAAAGCACTGCGGATGCGCTTGTCGTCGAGCGCTCTCTGTGTATCAGTCATGACAGGATTCTCCTTTCAGAAAATCACGGACGCGGCACTTGGTCTTCTCGTCGGTCACCTTCTCGAGAAGGGCTTCCACGTGGGCGGTTGCCAGCATCTCGTAGATGGCGTCCTGGGGGATGCCTCGGGACTGCATATAGAACAGCAGCTCATCGTCCAGCTTGCCGATGGTCGCGCCGTGGTTGCCCTCCACGTCCTCCTCGTCGCAGAGGATGAGCGGGATCGTCTGGTTGATCACCGTGTCGTCCAGGAGGAGGACATCCTCCTTCTCGTTGCCCTTCGCGCCGGAAGCCCCCTTCCGAAGATCGATGGTGCCGCGGAACAGCTTGAAGGCGCGGTCGCGGAGGACGCCGGAGGCGTTGATCTCGCTCAGCGTCCTGCGGCCGATGTGATTGACCGCGTAATTCATATCCAGGCGCTGTGTGCCGCCGACGATGTAGGCGGTGTCCATGGCAAGACAGGCGCCGGTGCCGTTGAGGTCAGTCCTCATCCCCTCGTAGGTCCTGCCACAGCCGAGGATCAGCTGGATCAGCTCAAACCTTGCGCCGTCGCCGATCTCGGTGCCGATATCGTTGATGAAGGTCATATTTTCCCCGAGGCGGTGCACCTGCACCAGGCGGACCAGGGAATTCTTCTCCGCGCGGATCTTGGTCTGGACACCGGCGAAGCCGGCAGAGCCCGGGGCGGAGCGGTAATCCATAACCACGGTCATGGCGCTGTTCTCGCGCGCGGTCAGTTCAACATAATTGAAGTTTTTCGGCGTCTCGCCGTAGCGGAAATCCAGGCGGACGGGCTTTTCGCAGGTCTCGCCGGCTTTCGTCTTGAAGCGGCTGGACGGAATGTCCGTCTGTTCAAGAAGGTCGTCCACCGCGCTGCCGCATCCGGTGGCGATGTCCTTCAGGCGCTTGACGTTGTCGGTACTGTGAAGGATCACATCCGGCACTTCGGCGAGAAGTGTACCGGCATCGGGGAGCGGAATGTCCCGGATTTCGCTCTGGTTCATGCCGAGATGGTTCCAGGTGAGTGCCGGAAGCCGGTTGATGACCATATCCTTATTCTGACTCATGAATGAAACTCCTCTCTCTGCACCGTCAGCCGATGCTTCCTTTCATCTCCAGGCGGATCAGGTTGTTCATCTCCACGGCGTACTCCAGCGGGAGCTCCTTGGAGACATTGTCCGCGAATCCGCTGACGATCATGGCCCTGGCGTCCTCCTCCGGGATGCCGCGGCTCATCAGGTAGAAGACGGCCTCATCGCTGATGCGGCCGATCTTCGCCTCGTGGCCGACATCCGCGTCCTGCGTGCGGACATCCATCGCCGGGATGGTGTCTGACCGGGAAGCGGAATCCAGCATCAGGGACTGGCAGGAGACGGAGGATCTGCTCTTCTTCGCCTGGTTCCGGATGACCACGGCGCTCCGGTAGGTGCTGACACCGCCGTCCTTGGAGATCGACTTGGTATTGATGACTGAGGTGGTCTCCGGCGCGTTATGAACGACCTTGGCGCCGGTATCCAGATTCTGGCCGCGCCCGGCAAAGGTGATGCCGGTGAACTCGCAGTGGGCGCCCCTTCCGTTCAGGATGCTCATCGGGTAGAGGTAGGAGACATGGGAACCGAAGGAACCGGAAACCCATTCAATGGTGCCGCCCTCCTCGACGATGGCCCGCTTGGTGTTCAGGTTGTACATGTTCTTGGACCAGTTCTCGATGGTGGAATAGCGCAGGCGGGCATTCTTCGCCACGAACAGCTCAACGCAGCCGGCATGGAGGTTGGCTACGTTATATTTCGGCGCGGAACATCCCTCAATAAAGTGCAGGTCGGCACCCTCGTCCACGATGATGAGTGTGTGCTCGAACTGGCCCGCGCCCTTGGCGTTCAGGCGGAAATACGACTGCAGCGGGATGTCCAGGTGGACGCCCTTCGGGACATACACGAAGGAACCGCCGGACCACACGGCGCCGTGCAGGGCAGCGAACTTATGGTCGGTCGGCGGAACCAGCTTCATGAAGTGCGACTTCACCATGTCGGCGTACTCGCCGGTCAGGGCGCTCTCCATGTCGGTGTAGACAACGCCCTGCTGGGCGACTTCATCCTTCACGTTATGGTACACCAGCTCGGAGTCGTACTGGGCGCCGACGCCGGCGAGGGACTTGCGCTCCGCCTGCGGAATGCCGAGGCGCTCGAAGGTATCCTTGATATCCTGGGGGACTTCATCCCAGGTGCCCTTCATGCTGGTGTTCGGGCGGACGTAGGTGGCAATATTATCCATGTTGAGGCCGTCAATCGACGGGCCCCATTCCGGAACCTTCAGCTGGTTGTAGATCTCGAGGCTTTTCAGCCGGAAGTCATGCATCCACTTCGGGTCATGCTTCTCCGCGGAAATCTTCTCCACGATCTCCGGTGTGAGGCCGGACTTGATGCGGTAGGCATCGTCCTCCGCATACCGGAAATCATACATATTCTGGTCAATATCCTTGACTTCTGCTTTTTCTTTCATAAAAACCTCCGGTCCATCAGTTCAGGAACTGCTCGAAACCGTTCTCGTTGATCTGGTCAACCAGGCCGGCGCCGCCGTCCGCAACGATCTTGCCTGCCGCGAGGACGTGGGTGTGGTCCACGCGGAGCGCTTCCAGGATCCGGGTGCTGTGGGTGATGATGAGCAGCGCGCCGTCGTGGTTCTTCTGATACTCCTCAACGCCGCGGGACACAGTCCGGACGGCGTCCACATCAAGGCCGGAGTCGGTCTCGTCCAGGATCGCCAGGGCCGGATTCAGCATGAGGAGCTGGAGAATCTCCGCCTTCTTCTTCTCACCGCCGGAGAAGCCGACATTCAGGTCGCGGTCCGCGTAGGACGGATCCATCTGCAGCACGTCCATGGCGGCGCGCAGCTGCTTGCGGAAATCCCAGATGCGGATGTGCTTTCCGGTCTTCTGCTCAACGGACGTCTTGATGAAGCTCGAGAGCGTGAGCCCCGGAACCTCCAGCGGGTTCTGGAAGGACAGGTAAATGCCCGCCTTCGCCCTCTGGTCGACGGCTTCCTCGGTGATATCCTCCCCATTAAAGACGATCTTGCCGCTGGTTACCTGATATCTCGGGTTGCCCATGATGGCGTAGCCGAGGGTGGACTTTCCGGCGCCGTTGGGACCCATCAGGACGTGGGTTTCTCCCGGCGCGATATCCAGGGAAATGCCGTGGAGAATCTCCTTCTCCTCCACGTTCACCTTAAGATTCTCTATATGCAGTAATTGTTCAGCCATGATATCTCCTCCGACTTATCGGTCTTTTGCGACGATTGCTATTATATATTGGAAGAAACGGAGAAGCAAGGCGAACAGCGGGTTTTCGTGATGTTCCACGAATTCTTAGCAACTTGGTGGGCATTTGTTGGCAAAAATCCCGTACCCGGTAGGGGTATATTGAAAATCCACGCCCGGAGCTTGAACTATAGCGGGCACGATAATATAATGAGAAAACCGAGAGAGACGTTTACTCATGGAGGATTTATGAATCTGAAATTCAAACCGATCGAGTTCCGAGACATGCCGATCATGCAGCCGTTCTACGAGATGCGGCCGAACCGCACCTGCGACAGCACATTTCTGGAGAGCTTTATCTGGAAGGATTACTACCGCGTGGAGTACGCGATCTGGGAGAACCGGGCGCTGCTCTGGATCGCGGAGATGGACGGAAAGAAATTTTCCGCCATGCCGCTCTGCCGCCCGGAGGATCTTCCGGATGCGTTTCACGCGATCGAACAGTATTTTAATGAGAATCTGGGATATCCGCTGGTGATCAACCTGGCGGACGAATATGCCGTCAATCTCCTGAACCTCCCGGAGGATAAATACCGGGTGGAGGAGCAGGTAGATTCCCGCGACTATATCTATTCCGGGGACTCCCTCCGCACGCTGGCGGGCAAAAAGATGCACAAGAAGAAGAACCGCCTGAATGTCTTCACCCGCGCCTATGAGGGCCGGTATGAGTACCGGAGGCTGGCCTGCTCGGATTCGCACCGGGTCTGGGAGTTCTTGGACAAATGGCGGGAGCAGAAGGATGAGGACGAGGAACATCTGGATTACGAGGCCATGGGTGTTCACGACATCCTCAAGAACTGTGTGGCAAATCCGGGCGCCATGGGCGGCGTCTTTATCGACGGGGAGCTCGAGGCGTTCACGATCGGCAGCTATAACCCGGTGGAGAAGATGGCGGTCATCCATGTGGAGAAAGCCAACCCCACGATCGACGGCCTCTACCAGTTTATCAACCGGGAATTCCTGCTGGACGCATTTCCCCAGGCGGAGCTGGTCAACCGGGAGGACGATATGGGCCTCGAGGGGCTCAGAAAGTCCAAGATGTCCTACAACCCGGTAACCTTTGCCCGGAAGTTCCTCGTGCAGCAGCTGGTGGACGGGAAGAAGGGCTACCAGTGGGCGGAACATATCGACAATACGACCCTGGGTCCCGCCTATGAATACCTTGCGGATGAGGACAAGGGGGAGACGGAGCGCCTCTACCATGAGTGCTTCCCGGAGGATTCCCAGGCCTTCACCGACTACTATTACACGGAGAAAATGAAGAAGAACCGTGTCCTCGTGAAGAAGGATTCGGGGCTTCTGGTGTCGATGGTTCATCTGAACCCGTACCCGGTGGATTTCCGCGGCAGGCATCTTGTGCCGGATTATCTGGTGGCGGTGGGAACCGCCTCGGACCGACGCCGGGAGGGCAATTACCGGGATACGTTTGAGAAGCTCCTGAATGACCAGCACGAGGAGAAGAAGCCGTTTACCTATCTGGTTCCGGTGAACCCGAAGGTGTATGAGCCGCTGGGCTTTGTCTTTGCGGGAAATGTTGTCCGGGCGGAGCTTACGGAGGCGGGGAAGACCCTCAGCCGCCGGGAAGTGACGGAGGACAAGGCGGATCTCGACCTTGCGGCGGCATACATGACGAAATGGCTGGATGCCCGCTATGAGTTCCATACGGTGCGCGACCGGGCCTATGTGGCGGATCTCCGGAAGGAGATGGCGTCGGAGAACGGGACGCTGGAGTTCCTCTATGACGGGGAGCGCCTGGTTGGCCTCCGAGCCGAGTGGGGTCTTGCGGAGAGGGAGCAGTATCTGCTCTACGCGGATGACCCGTACGCCGCGGTGACGGGCGTAAAACCCTGGAACATGGCGAGGTGTACGGACGCTGCGGCGCTGCTCGGCTTATTCACCCGAGAGGGCGAGGCGGCGGATGCCGGGACAGAGACGGCTCCTGCCCGAGGGGAAGGCACCGGCGGCGAGGCGGTTGCTTCCGGGGAAAATGCCGGGGCAGATGCGGCGGATTTTGCCCTCTCCGTGGAGGTATCCGACCCGCTGATCGCGGGAAATAACGGCATTTTCCGCTGGACGAAGGACAATGTCCGGCAGGAGGAGGCGGCAGATCTTCCGCTTCTCCGGACCGATCAGAGCGGCCTGATCCGCTTCCTTCTCGCGGGAGAACCGGCGGCGGAGATCTGGCCGGAGGCGGCTCCGGAGGTGCTGGAGCAGCTGAACCGGGTGCCCGTGGTGAAGGGCGTCTGCCTGGACGAGCTGGTCTGAGCGCCGCGAGAGGCACCAGGCCATGCCGGAAGGCGCAGCCGCAGGGGCGCGTTTGACCATGTCGTCCGGGACGGCCGCAGGGGCGCGTTTGACCATGTCGTCCGGGACGGCCGCAGGGGCGCGTTTGACCATGTCATCCGGAACGGCCGCAGCGGGCGCGTTTGACCATGTCGTCCGGGACAGGCCGGCCGCTTTGTCAATATTTTCACAGCAAGGCAGAGAAAAGAGGCGGAAATGATGGAGGAAAAAATCGAAAAGCTGAAACAATGGATTGCGGAGAGCGGCAATATCGTCTTCTTCGGGGGCGCCGGCGTCTCCACCGAGAGCGGCGTTCCGGACTTCCGGAGCCAGGACGGGCTCTACAATCAGCAGTATGATTATCCGCCGGAGACCATCCTGAGCCATACCTTTTTCACCAGGATGCCGGAGGAGTTTTTCCGTTTCTACAAGAATAAGATCCTGATGGACGGCAAAAAGGTCCTGCCGAACCGGGCGCATTATGCGCTGGCGAAGCTCGAACAGGAAGGGAAGCTCAAGGCGGTCGTCACGCAGAACATCGACGGCCTCCATCAGGATGCGGGAAGCAGGGAAGTCCTTGAGGTTCACGGCTCCTGCCGCCGCAATCACTGCATGAAGTGCGGCGCCTTCTACACGGAGGAGGAGATCCTGCGGCAGATGAAGGAGCCGGTCCCGCGCTGCCCGAAATGCGGCGGGATCATCAAGCCGGATGTGGTTCTCTATGAGGAGAGCCTGGACATGGACGTCATGTCGAAAGCGATCCGGTACATTTCCCAGGCGGACATGCTGATCATCGGCGGAACTTCGCTTGTCGTGTACCCGGCAGCCGGTTTTGTGGATTACTATCAGGGACATAAGCTGGTACTGATCAACAAGTCCTCCACCAGCCGCGACAGCCAGGCGGACCTGGTGATCAGCGACAGCATCGGGAAGGTTCTCGGCGAGGCGGTCGGCGTATGACAGAATTTGTGGTTGGCGATATCGTGAAGCTGAAAAAGCCCCATCCCTGCGGGAGCAGCGAATGGAAGGTACTCCGTGTCGGCGCGGATTTCCGCCTCCAGTGCCTCGGCTGCGGACATCAGGTGATGGTGCCGAGAAAACTTGTGGAGAAAAATCTGCGAGGCCTTCGGAAACCGCTTGCAAATGATCCGGCAATCGGCTATAATGATAGCCCGTGATACTACAGATCCTTACTCCCTGCTGGAGTCAGGGGGTCAATGTCCACAAGGAGGTACTACAGTGAATCAGTACGAGTTAGCACTTGTTCTCAGCACAAAGATTGAGGACGAAGACAGAGCGGCGGCTCTGGAGAAGATCCAGGGTTACATCACCCGTTTCGGCGGCACCGTGAAGGATATCGAGGATGGCGGCAGAAAGAAGCTTGCCTACGAGATCCAGAAAGAGAAGGAAGGATACTATTCCTTCATCCACTTCGAGGCTCCGGCTACCACTCCGGCTGAGGTGGAATCCCGCGTCCGCATTATGGAACCGGTACTCAGATACTTATGCGTGAGACAGGATGCATAAATAAGAAAGAGTGATCGTATGAATAAAGTAATTCTGATGGGACGTTTGACGAGAGATCCGGAAGTGAGATATTCCCAGGGCGAGCGCCAGATGGCGATCGCGAGATACACGCTCGCGGTTGACCGCCGGCGCGGCAGGAACAACCAGGACGGCGGCCAGACGGCGGATTTCATTCCGTGCGTCGCGTTCGACCGTGCGGCAGAGTTCGCTGAGAAGTATTTTCACCAGGGGATCAAGATCGCGGTTTCCGGAAGAATTCAGACCGGCAGCTATACCAACCGGGACGGTCAGAAAGTATATACGACAGAAGTGATTATTGAGGATCAGGAATTTGCCGAGAGCAAGAACAGTTCCGACAGTTATCGGAGCTCTCATCCGGCAGACCAGGGAGCCGGGATGGGGATGCCGCAGGGCGGTGCGCCGGCTTCAGGCCGTCCGACCCCGCAGAGCGCGGTCGGTGACGGCTTTATGAATATTCCTGACGGGGTTGAAGATGAGGGACTTCCGTTCAACTGATGAGCGGGAGCCGTTAAGGAGGATTTTGAGATGCCAGCAATGAAGACGGATAAACCGGAGAACGCGAGACCGAGAAGAACAGGAATCCGCAGAAGAAGAAAGGTCTGCGTATTCTGCGGCGCGAAGGCAGAGCCGATCGATTACAAGGATACCGCTAAGCTCAAGAGATACATCTCTGAGAGAGGCAAGATTCTTCCGAGAAGAATCACCGGCAACTGCGCAAAGCACCAGAGAGCGCTCACTGTAGCGATCAAGCGTGCAAGACACATGGCGATGCTTCCGTACACCGTAGAGTAATCTTCGGCAGCACAGGCAGAACAAAATAACGGATCTGGTCACGAAAGCCGGGGTGGCTCCCTTCTGGGAGCTGCCCCGGCGATTTTCATAGGATACTTTTGCCAGAAAAATTTCCGGAAATACCGCGTCTTTCGTGATTCTGTATAATCTTTCCCGCCGCCGGTTGATAAAAAAAGGCGGGTATGCTAAAACAGTAGCGGATGTTAATATTCTAACGATCGGTACCGCCGGTCGGGAGAGCAACAATCATTGTTCAGAAAAGAGGAAAAGCATGGCACAGGTAGATTTAACACAGTACGGAATTACCGGCACTACGGAAGTTGTCTATAATCCGTCCTATGAACAGCTGTTCGAGGAGGAGACAAAGCCGGGTCTTACCGGGTATGAGAAGGGCCAGGTCAGCGAGCTTGGTGCCGTCAATGTCATGACCGGAGAATTTACCGGTCGTTCCCCCAAGGACAAATACATCATCATGGATGAGAATTCCAAGAACACCGTTTGGTGGACATCCGATGAGTACAAGAATGATAACCATCCGGCAAGCGAGGAGACCTGGGGCAAGCTCAAGGCCATCGCGCAGAAGGAACTTTCCGGCAAGAAGCTCTACGTGGTAGACGCGTTCTGCGGGGCGAATGAGGATACGCGGATGGCTGTCCGCTTCATTATGGAAGTTGCCTGGCAGGCGCATTTCGTCCGCAACATGTTCATCCGCCCGGCCGCTGAGGAGGAGAAGAACTTCAAGCCGACCTTCGTTGTCTACAACGCTTCCAAGGCAAAGGTAGAGAACTACAAGGAGCTGGGCCTCAATTCCGAGACCGCGGTTGCCTTCAACATCACGAGCCATGAGCAGGTTATCATCAACACCTGGTACGGCGGCGAGATGAAGAAGGGCATGTTCTCCATGATGAACTATTATATGCCGCTGAAGGGCATCGCTTCGATGCACTGCTCTGCCAACACCGATATGGAAGGCAAGAATACGGCGATCTTCTTCGGCCTCTCCGGTACCGGCAAGACCACCCTTTCCACGGATCCCAAGAGACTGCTGATCGGCGATGATGAGCACGGATGGGACGACAACGGCGTCTTCAACTACGAGGGCGGCTGCTACGCGAAGGTCATCAACCTGGACAAGGATTCCGAGCCGGATATCTACAACGCGATCAAGCGCAACGCCCTTCTGGAAAATGTAACTCTGGACAAGGACGGCAAGATTGACTTCGCGGACAAGTCCGTGACCGAGAATACCCGTGTGTCCTACCCGATCGAGCACATCGACAAGATTGCCCTCAAGGTGAACGGCAAGTCCGCAGGTCCGGACGCAGAGAATGTCATCTTCCTGTCCGCTGACGCTTTCGGCGTCCTGCCGCCGGTGTCCATCCTGACTCCGGAGCAGACAAAGTATTACTTCCTCTCCGGCTTTACCGCAAAGCTCGCGGGCACAGAGCGCGGAATCACCGAGCCGACTCCGACCTTCTCCGCATGCTTCGGCCAGGCATTCCTGGAGCTGCATCCGACGAAGTACGCTGAGGAGCTGGTGAAGAAGATGAACAAGAGCGGCGCCAAGGCTTATCTGGTTAACACCGGCTGGAATGGCACAGGCAAGAGAATCTCCATCAAGGATACCCGCGGCATTATCGACGCGATCCTGAACGGCGAGGTGCTCAAGGCTCCGACCAAGAAGATCCCGTACTTCGATTTCGAGGTGCCGACCGAGCTCCCGGGCGTTGATTCCGGTATTCTCGATCCGCGCGACACCTATGCGGATGCCGCTGAGTGGGATGCGAAGGCGAAGGATCTCGCCGGCCGCTTCATCAAGAACTTCAAGAAGTATGAGGGCAACGAGGCCGGCAAGGCACTCGTGGCTGCCGGACCGAAGCTGTAATTGGAAAATTCCGGCGAAACAGGTACGGAAATAGAAAAAGAACGGCGCAGGACCATTTCCCCCGGATACGGGAGAGACGGCCTGCGCCGTTCTTTACGCAGAGCCGGCGGGTCCGAACCCGGAGACAGAGTAGTGCAATCCGCGGAAATATGGTATGATAAAGGACGCAGTGTTTCTGATTCAGCGGAATCAAGATGGCAACGATGCGGAACCCCTCATCCCGCGAAGACCCGCTTCGCCCGGTGTACGGGTTCCTGGCGCCCTGCGGCGCGGGGAGTTACTCATGAAAGATCATGTCAGAATCCGTGGGGAGATCGCGGAATACCTGAACTGGCCATTTATCCTGGCTCTCTTTATGGTGGCCGCCAATATCGCCGTGGCCCTGGTCGACCATGCGGCGGGCGCCGCGATGGGCGGATTTACCCTGGCGGAGATTGTGATCGCGGTCTGGCTCTGGTTCGGAAAGCGGAAGCACCTGATGGACGGGCTCGTGGACTTTTCGGCGCGCTATTCCGCCGCGCAGGTGCAGCTGCTGGATGGTATGGCTGTCCCCTACGGGATTGTCGATACGGACGGGCGGATCCTCTGGATGAACCGGGAATTCGCCGGGATCATCGGCACAGACAGGACCAGAAATCCGCTCTCCGGATATTTTCCGGAGCTGACCCCGAATTTCTTCGACCGGATCAAGGCGGATACGCGGATCCATTCGCAGTATAAGGATAGGTTTTACGAGATTGACCTCCGACCGGTCAGCATGGATCAGGATGCGGCGGACAGCATCGGGTCGGAGAACAGCGCCGCGGATGAGCGCCTGACGGCGGTCTTCCTGATCGATGAGACGCAGGCGCTGATCTACGAGAAGGAGATCGACAACCAGAAGATGGTTGCCGGCCTGATCTATCTGGACAATTACGATGAGGCGCTGGAGAGTATCGAGACCGTCCGGCGCTCGCTCCTGGAGGCGCTGATTGACCGGAAGATCATGAAGAGTATCAGCGCGATGAACGGCGTCGTGCGGAAGCTGGAGAAGGATAAATATTTCTTCGTGATCGAGCAGCGCTACACCGAGATTCTTCGGAAGAACCGCTTCTCCCTTCTTGAGGATGTGAAAACGGTCAATATCGGCAACGAGATGGCGGTCACATTGTCCATCGGAATCGGCATGCACGGCAGCACATACATGCAGAATTACGAGTATGCGCGGGCGGCTATTGATATGGCGCTCGGCCGCGGCGGCGACCAGGCGGTGGTCAAGGACGGCGACGAGATCCGCTTCTACGGCGGGAAGTCCCAGCAGGTCGAAAAGACGACCCGCGTCAAGGCGCGCGTTAAGGCGCACGCCCTCCGCGAGCTGATGGATACGAAGGACAAAATCCTCATCATGGGGCATCATCTCGGAGATATCGATTGCTTTGGCGCGTCCGTCGGCATCTGGAGAATCGCGACAACCTTCAACAAGAAGGCAAGAATCGTCATCAACGGGGTCAATTCCTCGGTCACGCCGATGCTGTATAAGTTCAAGAACAGCAGCGAGTATCCGAAAGATATGTTTGTGACGGGGGAGGAAGCCGCGGAGTGGGCGGACGGCACCACCATGCTGGTTGTGGTGGATGTCAACCGGCCAAGCATCACCGAAGCGCCGGAGCTGCTCACCCGGGTGCACACCATTGTCGTCCTGGATCATCACCGCCAGAGCACGGAGATCATCAAAAATGCCACGCTCTCCTATGTCGAGCCGTTTGCGTCCTCGGCCTGCGAGATGGTGGCGGAGATCCTGCAGTATATCGGGGACAATATCCGGATCCGGCCGCTTGAGGCGGATGCGATGTACGGCGGCATCATGATTGACACCCAGAACTTTATGAACCAGACGGGCGTCCGGACCTTTGAGGCGGCGGCATTTCTCCGCAGGTCCGGGGCTGATGTGGTCCGGGTGCGGAAATTATTCCGTGACCAGCCGCAGGATTTCCGTGCGCGGGCGAAGGCCATCGAAAATATGGAAATCTACCGCGAGCACTATGCGATCACGGAGTGCCCGGCTGATGGGCTGGAGAGCCCGAGCATAGTGGGCGCGCAGGCGGCCAACGAAATGCTTGATATTATCGGGATCAAGGCCACGTTCGTCATCACAAAGGTGGACAACGTCGTCTATATCAGCGGGCGTTCGATTGACGAGGTCAACGTCCAGGTGATTCTGGAAAAATTGGGCGGCGGCGGCCATCGCACGATCGCCGGCGCGCAGCTGAGGGATATTTCCGCCGAGGAGGCGCGCCAGAAAATCAAGGAAACCTTAGACAGTATGTCGGAGAAAGGAGAAATCTAACCATGCAGGTTGTTTTATTACAGGATGTGAAGGCACTGGGGAAAAAGGGCGAGATGGTCAACGTCAGCGACGGCTATGCCCGCAATTTTCTTCTGAAGAAGAATCTCGGCGTTGAGGCTACCCCGAAGAATCTCAATGACCTGAAGCTGAAGAAGGCAAACGAGGAAAAGCTGGCCGCCGAGGAACTGGCGAAGGCTCAGGAGCTGGCCAAGGAGCTGGAGGGCAAAAAGATCACCCTCGCGATCAAGGCCGGCGAGGGCGGAAGGGCGTTCGGCTCTGTGTCCACCAAGGAGATCGCGAAGGCGATCAGCGACCAGCTGGGCATGGAGATCGACAAGAAAAAGCTGGTTCTCCCGGAGCCTATCCGTACCTTCGGCGTGACTGAAGTGCCGATCCGCCTTCACCGGGAGGTTATCGGCAAGCTCGCTGTCCATGTCGTTGAGGCATAACCGGAAAATGACCACGCCGCGGCGGTTTCCTTGCCGCGGCAGTATTGTCTTTCCAAGGATTTTCCGTGAAAATGCCGGATTTGGAGTGAATTATGCCTGAGGATAGTATCGTCAAGAGGACGCTCCCGAACAGCATCGAGGCCGAGCAGGCGGTGATCGGCTCCATGCTGATGGATCGGGAGGCGATTACCGCGGCGTCGGAGCTGCTGGCCGGGGAGGATTTTTACCAGCGCCAGTACGGGGTCATGTTTGACGCCATGGTTGAGCTCTACAATGAGAATAAACCGGTTGACCTGGTCACACTCCAGGAGCGGCTGAAACAGAAGGATGTGCCGCCGGAGGTCGCGAGCCTGGACTTTGTCCGCGATATCATGAACGCAGTGCCGACCTCGGTCAATGTGCGCTCCTACGCGCAGATTGTCCGGGACAAATCCCTGCTCCGCCGGCTGATCAAAACCTGCGAGGGGATCGAGAACCAGTGCTACGCCGGGAAGGACGGGGTCAGCGACATCCTGGACGGGACGGAGAAGGATATTTTCCATCTGCTGCAGAACCGCTCGACCGGCAGGATCCGGCCGATTCAGGATGTGGCCATGGAGGTTCTCGAGAGGATCGAGAAGGCGGCCAACAGCACCTCCACCGTGACGGGTGTCCCCTCCGGCTTTATTGACCTGGACAACATGACCACCGGATTTCAGCCGTCGGATTTCATCCTGGTGGCGGCGCGCCCGTCCATGGGAAAGACGGCATTTGTCCTCAATGTTGTGGAGCACGCGGCGCTGAGAAAACGGAAGAAATGCCTGATTTTCAGCCTGGAGATGTCGAGCGAGCAGCTGGTGAACCGCCTGCTTTCGATGGAGTCCGGGGTGGATTCCCAGAAGCTCCGCAAGGGCAGCCTTAGTGATGATGACTGGACCTCCGTGGTGGACGGCATCGGCTCGATCAGCAATTCGACCATCATGATCGACGACACGCCGGGCATCAGCTATCCGGAGATGCGAAGCCGCGCGAGGAAGCTCAAGCTGGAGGCCGGTGTGGATCTGATCATCGTGGACTACCTGCAGCTGATGAGCGGTTCCGGCAGCGGGCACAGCTCCGAGAGCCGGCAGCAGGAGATCTCCGAGATTTCCCGATCCCTGAAAAGCCTGGCGAGAGACCTGGATGTCCCGGTGATTGCCCTGTCCCAGCTCTCCCGTGCCTGTGAGCAGCGGCCGGATCACCGCCCGGTGCTCTCCGACCTCCGCGATTCCGGCGCCATCGAGCAGGACGCGGATATCGTCATGTTCCTCTACCGAGACTATTATTACAATAAGGACACCGCGAACCCGAACATCGCCGAGGTGATCATTTCCAAGCACAGAAACGGCCCGCTGGGCACTGTGCAGCTGATGTGGCGCCCGGAGCTCACGAAGTTTGTCAATCTGGAAAACCCGAAGAATACCACGATTTCCGTGGACTGAGAGGAAGCCGGCGGGAGAAGGCCATATATGTAGGAGGCCTTTCCGCCGGCTTCTGGCGTGGTTGATTTTATCGCCTCCTTGCTGATTGTTCTTCTTGCAGTTACATATCTTCCGCAAATCTCGCTGCTGCTTCCGAGAGTGCTGGGCTATTAGAATTGAGAAATGGCAATTTGAGATGATAGATTGCGGATCATTCTGAGAAGGGGTAGATTATGACAGAGAAAATAAAGATTGGTTGCATCGCCGATGATTTTACAGGGGCGAGCGATGCAGCTTCCTTCCTGGTGAAAGCCGGCATGCGGACGATTTTGTTCAACGGGGTGCCCAGGGAGGAACTCCGTGAGCGCTGCGATGCCGTTGTGATTGCACTGAAAACGCGGAGCGCCCGTACTGACCGGGCGGTTGCGGATTCCCTTGCCGGCGTGGAATGGCTGAAAAGGCAGGGAACGGCGCAATACTACAGCAAATATTGTTCAACCTTTGACTCCACTCCGAAGGGGAATATCGGACCGATTCTTGATGCAATGCTGGAGACACTGCAGGTGAGGAGCAGTGTCCTGTGCCCGGCGCTTCCTGTCAACGGGCGGACGGTCCGAGATGGAATTCTCTATGTCAATGGGGTTCCTTTGGCGGACAGCCCGATGAAAAATCATCCGCTGAACCCGATGTGGGAATCGGATATTGTTAAACTGATGGAGCCGCAGAGCAAATATCCATGCCTGAAAGTCAGTGTGGAGCAGATGAAACGCGGGAAGGAATCTGTCTGGAGAGAAATCGAAGGCAAAACAGCGGGAGTGACCCATTTTTACCTGGTTCCGGATTATTATGAAGATGCCCATGCCGAATTGATTGCGGATATTTTTGGGGAGTCAACGGTTCTCTCCGGGGGGTCGGGGATTCTCACCGCTCTTGGGCGGCGTGCGATGGACGGCGGAGGCACGGGGGAATCGCTGCCTTCGGCTGTTCCGGGAAAGGCTGTCATTTTGGCGGGAAGCTGTTCAGAAGCAACCCGCAGACAGATTCATGAGTACGAAAAAGATCATCACAGGTTGGTCAAAATGGACCCGCTGCGCCTGATTGGCGGTATTGACCAGGCAGAGAGCTATTGGAGACAGGCAGAAGATCAGGACGGCGTGTTGATCTACAGTTCAGATTCGCCTGAGGAAGTCGAGAAGGTGCAGAAAGCTGTCGGTAACAGTGCCTCGGTGCATCTTGAAAAAACAACGGCGGAGCTTGCTTTACTGGCACGGGAAGAAGGATACACCCGTTTTATTGTCGCCGGCGGGGAGACCAGCGGAGCGGTGACCCAGGCCCTGGGTTACGACGCCTATTGGATTGGCAGCAGCGTTGCGCCAGGCGTCCCGATTATGATGCCGCTTGGTCACCCGGAGATCCGCCTGATCCTCAAATCCGGGAATTTTGGCCAGCCGGATTTCTTCTTCCGGGCGGTCGAGATGACAGGAGAACATAAGGAGCACGGGAATGGATGAGGCATTGAAGAGCAGGATGGAAGATGCCCTGTGGGTTGCGCACAGCCTTTTTGACCGTGGGAAAACCACCGGTTCAACGGCAAATATCAGTTTTCGATATAACGGCTGTATTTTCATCAGCAGAACCGGGAGCTGTTTTGGCAGGCTGACCGAACAGGATTTTGCCGTGCTGAAGGAGAAGGAAGGCAAGGCCGTGACAGTGTCGGAAAACCGTCCCAGCAAGGAGTTTCCTCTGCATTGGATGATTTATCGGAATGATCCTGAGGTAAATGCGGTCATTCACACGCACAGCTTTTATTCGGTGTTGTGGTCCTGCCTCAAACATGAAAATCCGGATGATGTTGTTCCGGCGTATACCCCTTATCTCCGGATGAAAGCCGGAAAAGTGAAGCTCGTCGGGTACGGGGAACCGGGAAGCCCGGAACTGTTTCAGGCATTTTCTACCCGGTTGGAAACCGGCGGCACCTATTTATTGCAGAATCATGGCTCGGTCGTCACCGGAAAAACCATGATGGAAGCATTTGCCAAATGCGAGGAACTTGAGGAAAGCATCAAAGTGGCCTGGTATCTGAGAAATGAGCCGCAAGATGCCGTTCATCGCCTTCCGCTCAAATGACCTGCCCAAGCAGTACTGAAAATATTCGCGGGCAAGCAAATTTGCATAGCTCGCGCTAAACTCGCGCTTCGCCTGCGGGGCTCGCGCCCCGCTCCGCGGATAGCCACTCCACTAAACTCGGACTGCGCTTTCGCTTGTCCTCGTTAAGTGGCTGGTTATTGTTAAGCGCTCTGCATAACAAAAAGGCCGGCACATCCCTCCTGGGAATTGTGCCGGCCTTCTGTGATCTTAAGAATCCGATCAGCCCTGGGAAATAGCTCCGGTCGGGCAAACGTTTGCGCAGGTGCCGCAGTCGATGCACTTGGAAGCGTCGATCTCATACTGGCTGTCGCCCTGGGAGATAGCGCCTACCGGGCACTCACCAGCGCAGGAACCACACATAACGCAGGAATCACTGATAACGTAAGCCATTGGAAAATCCTCCTTTGAGAAATAAGATGTTCTTTTTACTAGGGATTCTACAATAGCACCTGCCGGTTAGACAAGCGCAACCAGGCACCTTCAATGTACCAATTTTTGTACAAGAGTATTCTCGGGCCTTACAGCTCCGCCAGATGCCGCAGGGCATCCTCACGGATGATCGGATCATAGTGCTCAGCATAGAATGCCTCGGCAGCATCCGGATGCTTCTGACGGGACGCGAAGTCCGACAGGCGGTTGCAGATGTGGATGAAGGGGAGATTGTCCGCATTGTCCACATGGAGCACCAGGAGAAATGTGCCGGCGGGGGATTTGTAGAGGGTGCTCTTCCCCGCATAGGCCGGATCGCAGATCTTCGCCGCGGTGATTGCCGCGTCCAGATTCGGAAATGCGTAGAAGCGGGTTGCGGGCTTTTGTGCCGCGGCAGCCCTTCGCGCGGCGGCGTTTTTTCTGCTGGCATCCGCGGGGGCGTTTTTCCTCTCGGAATCTGCCGGGGTGTTTTTCCGGCCAGCATCCGCCGAAGCATTTTCCCTGCCGGAATCCGAGGCGGCATTCCCCTTGCCGGCAGCCGCGGCGTTTTCTGTGCCGGGAGCCTTGGCGCTGCCCTGAGTATTGACAGAAGCGTTCCGGCTGCCGCCGGCCTGCCCGACGGCGGCGCTGCCTTCATCGGAAATCCGGGCGTCATCCGGCGGCAGGATGAGGCCTCCGGAGGTCATGCCTGCGTCTTCGGCATCCGGGGCGGCGGGATCGCTGACGCCAAGCGAGGCGGCAAATGTGCTTAAGAGGTTCATCAGGCTGTCCGCGCCATCCAGCTGTTCGCTCTCCATCGGCGGAAGCTGTTCCTCCAGATCCTCTTCGGGGGAGGGGGTAAATCGTGAAAAACGGGAATCCAGTTCCTCCGGATCCTCAACTTTGGTTATGATCAGCATGATGCTCCCGCTGGCCAGCGGAATGGCTTCTATTACCAGCGGAATATCATCGACGTCAAATCCTGTCTCGATGGAAGCCTGCTGAATCATTTCCCGGAACAGATTTCTGGTCTTGTCGCTGCCATAGGCCAGTTCAGAGAGCCTGATATTGCGGGCGTTCAGGTCAACGCTGGTCAATGTGCACCGGATCTGATTCTCATTGATCCTTTCAATTTTCAAAGGGACCACTTCCTTTCCAATTCCGTCATTTCGGGGCTTTCCGGAGGAATCCGGATGCCTCGTCGGAAATTTCGCATCCACTATAATGGATAAGCGGTAAAAGTGCAATCCTATTTCCATAAAATCGATATCACGGTTTAGAACCGGCTTTCCCGCCGCCGGTTTCGCGGTGGCGTACAGATACGTTTGCCGCCTGCGCAGGCGGCAAGAAATCCGCCGCCGGTTTCGTGGTGGCGTACAGATACGTTTCCCCTGCGCAGGCGGCAAGAAAACAGCACATTCCCGGCAAAAGGGAGAATTTTACGCAAGAATAGACAAAAAATAGAGGAATTCCAGAAAAAAGATTCCGCGAAAATCAGACAAATTTGATAAATATAGAATATTCGCGGAGAAAGACGGGAAAAAGCTTGAAATTAGCGAAAATCATTCTAAAATAAAGCTCACAAAACGCAGATCCGGAAAGGAGGGAGAGAGGCAGACGGCATTTTATTCGGGAAATATCGACTGGAGCAGGTGATTGGCCGCGGGAGGCGCGGAACCGTGTACCGGGCAAGGCATATCGCCCTGGATGAGCCGAGGGCGGTCAAGCGGGTGCCCAAGCCCGACAGCGCTGTCCTCCGGGAAGCGGGGCTTCTCCGGAGGATACGGATGCCGGACATCCCGATCCTCTACGACCTGGAAACAGACAGCAGGTACTATTATCTTATCGAACAATATCTGGACGGCGAATCTCTGTCCTCGCGCATCCAGCGCGCCGGACATCTTCATGAGGCGGAGCTTGTGCCCATTGGAATCAGGCTGTGCCGCATTCTTCTCTATCTTCATTCTCTTTATCCGCCCATTTATTACACGGATCTTCAGCCGGAGAATATTCTGCTCTGCGGGAACGTGCCCAAGCTGGTCGATTTTGACAGCGCGGTATCGGAGGACATCGCCCCGGAAGGGGGAGTCCGCGGCACACCGGGATTTGCCGCGCCGGAACTCGGACATGGCGGCCGGCCGGACCGCAGGACAGATATTTATGGGCTGGGAGCGGTTCTCTGCTATATGCTGACGGGAAAAAGCCCGGAGAAAGCTGCAGTGGAGGGAACCCGCGGACAGGCGGGCTCCCCGGAGCTTCGGGGGCTGATCCGGAGCTGCCTTTCGGAAAGGCCTGAGGAGAGACCGCAGTCCGCGGAGGAAGTGCTCCATATCCTGCAAGCGATCGGTGCCCGGCCGCAGAAAAGGGATCATGTATTTGTCAGAGCCGCGGTGTGTGAAAGCAGCCGCGGGGCAGGCGCTACCGGCTTCTGCTTCCGCATGGCGAGAAGTCTCGGAAGGCAGGGGATCCGCTGCCTGATCAGGGAGGAAAATCAGACGGGAGCCATGATACGGTTTGCTGACTATCTCGGGGAGATTCCCGACAGCTATGGTATTTTCCAGGCACTGGGATGTGCGGTGAAACCTTATTACGGCAGCTGTGTCCATCTGGCGGAGACGCCGTCAGACATGGCCGCGGAGGATTTCGGGACTGAACTCCAGTCGGTCCGGGAGTCCGACGCCGATGTCCGGATCCTTCTCTGCCGGGCAGAGCCCTGGCAGATGCCGGACAGCGTCCGGGCAGTGCGGATGCTCTGCCGGGAAGAGAATCTACGGATTGTCTTCGCCGGCGGAGCGGACAGGCCGGTTCTCCCGGCGGAGCTGACACGCCTCAGCTACTATCAGCTGCCGGCGGAGGGCGATGACGCTTCGGAGGACAGTTTCTTCCGGGAACTCCTGGCGGGGAGCAGGGCCGGGGAACTGTTTTTCCATCGCGGCGCGTCCTCCGGGGCAGCCGGGCCGGGGGAGGACGGAAGAAGGAGGGGAGGAGCGGAAAGCTTCCTGCGCCGCCTGGCCGGGCGGGACAGGGACAGATAAGGCAGGAAAATGGACAATCCCATGATTCTCGTTGGCATCGCGGGCCTCGGCCATGCGGTAGGGACAACGCATTTCGCGCTGATGACGGCGGAATATCTCGCCGGCGTGAAGCGGAAGAAAACCGCGCTGGTTGAGTGGAATCCGGGCTGTGCTTTCCGGAAGATCGCCGCGGTCTATGGCGGCAGGGAGGAGAACACTGTCCGCGCCGAAACCTGCGGTTCGTTTCATCTTATGGAAACTGTTTTATACACCGAAGGAGACCCGGGGCTGCTGATCCGGCTGGGAAATACCGGATACGCGGCCTGCGTCATCGATTTCGGCGTGATGCGGGAGGAAATCCGCAGCGAATATTTTCGCTGCACCAGAAGGTTCGCCGTGGCGGCAGCCACCCGCTGGCAGGTTGCTGACCTGGCGGAGTTTGCCGCCGGCGAGGGGAAAAAATCCCACTGTGAGTATGTAGCTTCCTTCGGGGGCAGGCGGCAGCTCGACCTTGCGGAGAGGTATCTCGGCATCCGGATTGGGCGCGTCCCGCCTTCCGGCGACCCCTGTGTGATTGACGGGAAGACGATGGCCTTTTTGGGAAGACTGTGGAGAGGTGGCCTCTGATCCTCCGGGGAGGAACAGCTTCGAATGAAGATTTGCCGCGGAAAGGAAGTATCACGGAGAAGATTCCTTGCGGACGATGGATCGCTCCGCGGCAGGGAGGGACGAGTATGATACAGGTCGAAACGGAGGATGAAAGAAGGAGGAGGGAAGAAGAACAGAAAATATTCAGTGAGCGGCTGGCTTACTATCAGCGCCACGGTATTGTGATCCGGATCGACGGGCAGGTATGCCAGCCGAGGGATTACAGCCGCCTGTTCGTGCGGGAGGGGCGGTCATTTTATATGGGCGATTATATCGGGGACGAGGACGGAAAGCTCTGCGAGATTCATTTTGACCGGGTGTACTATCGATGACCAATGGGGATGTACCGCCGACGACAGACGGCGATGCCCTGCGATGACAGAGGGGGATTCTGTTCCGCCTGGGAAGGGAATTCCTGTACCTGTTCGGCAACATATATCGCGGAACAGGTACAAATTCTTCTGTCGGGACTCCGGAAACATGGTATACTTGATGCAATTACGGTTTCTGCCGGCTTGGCGGAGAGACTGCTTTTCCGCCGGCTGGCAAAACCTGATGACATCCCGCATTTCCGGAGGTTTTCATGAGAAATACACTGAGAGTTTTCACCGCCATCTTTCTCGCGCCGCTTGCGGTGTGCATGGCGGCAGCCGGGATTTTCCTCTACCGGCATTTCAGCCCGACCCGGGAGAAGGCCGATCTGGACAAATACTTCGGCGTTTCCGGGGACAATGCCGCCGCGCTCTACCTGAATTTTGAGCGCCAGGATACGGGAGCCCTGTGGAAGGATGGCACGATGTATCTTCCGCTGGACTATGTGAATGAGAATCTGAACAAGCGTTATTATTTTGACAAAGATCAGCAGATCCTGATCTATGTGCTCCCCACGGAGATCGAGAAGCGCGGCGCGGAGGACACCCTGGAATCCGGGGAACCCGCCTGGATCCTGGAGGGGGATGCGGTCTACCTTTCCCTCGCCGAGGTGACGGCCCACACGGACGTCTTCACGGAGGTCTTCACGGATGACGGGCATCCCCGGATATTCCTGCTGAATCTCCGGGACAGTTACACCCAGGGAACCGTGAAGAAGGATGCTGCGGTGCGCCTCCGTGGCGGGGTCAAGAGCCGGATCCTGACCACCGCGGCGAAGGGAGACCAGGTTGTTGTCCTGGAGACGTTAGATCACTGGTCGAAGGTGATGACGAAGGACGGCTTTATCGGGTATATGCCCACAAAGCGGATCGGAAATCTGGTCGACGCGGTCCGGGAGGACAGCTTCGATGAGCCGGAGTATACTTCCATCAAGCACGACGGGAAAATCACGATGGTCTGGCACCAAGTGACGGTGCAGGCAGCGAATGCCGGCCTGGACACGCTCCTTGGCGAGACGAAGGATGTCAATGTGGTTTCCCCGACCTGGTTCGGCCTGAACGACAATGAGGGACACTATACTTCCCTGGCGAGCAGGGACTATGTGGCTAAAGCCCATGCGGCGGGCATGCAGGTGTGGCCGCTTGTGGACAATTTCGGCCACGATTTCAGCGCCAATGTGGATCCGGTGAAATTATTTTCCAGCACAAAGGCCAGGGAGACGCTGATCGCCAATCTGATGAAGGAGGCGGATACCTACGGCTTTGACGGCTTCAACCTGGATATCGAGAACCTGAAGCAGGAAGCCGGTGTACACTATGTTGAGTTTATCCGCGAGATGTCAGTATCCTGCCGGAATCAGGGGCTGGTGCTCTCCGTGGACGATTATGTCCCGGAATCCTACAACAGCTATTATGATATCAGTGAGCAGGGGGCAGTCGCGGATTATGTGGTCATCATGGGCTACGACGAGCACTATGCCGGTGGTGATGCCGGTTCGGTGGCATCGATCGGGTATACCAGAAACGGGATCGCGACGACGCTCAGCCAGGTGCCGAAGGAAAAGGTGATCTGGGGCGTGCCGTTCTACACCCGCCTCTGGACCGTGGACGGGGACAAGACTTCCTCGAAGGCCATGGGCATTGCCGACGCGAAGCAGTGGATCAGCCAGAACGGCGTCTCCATGGCGTGGGACGATGAGACCGGCCAGTATTACGGCGAGCGCCAGAACGGGAGCGCGACAGAGATGATGTGGCAGGAGGAGGAGAAGTCCCTGGCACTCAAGATGAAGGAGGTCAGGGACAATGACCTCGCCGGCGTCTCCGCATGGAAGCTCGGGATGGAGGAGGCCGCCGACTGGGGCGCGCTCAGCTGGGACAGCCAGCCGCAGTGAAACACTACAGAAATCGTGAAACGGGGGTTCTCCCGGCGGTGCGGACCGCCGGGAACCCCCGTTTTTTGATTTACTTTTTGAAAAACCTGTATTAGACTAGATAGAACGGCGGAAAGGGCGGAGGAACAGGCTTCCGCGCTTCTCCGTCATTCTTGTCATCTTTATAGAAAGAAGTGTTATCATTGCTGACCAGATTATTCAGAGTATCCGATAAGGGAGATTTCAGCGCGGAGGATCTGCGCTGCATCCAGGAGGCGGCGGACGTCATCCGTGACGGCGGGCTGGTAGGATTCCCCACAGAGACCGTGTACGGCCTGGGGGGAAATGCCCTCGATGCCTCCGCCTCGAAGAAGATTTACGCGGCCAAGGGGCGTCCGTCGGACAATCCGCTGATCGTCCATGTCTCCTGCATGGAGGAGATCCTGCCGATCACGGCGGATATCCCGGAAACCGGGAAAAAGCTTGCGGAGCGCTTCTGGCCGGGGCCGATGACCCTCATTTTCCGCAAGAGTGACGCGGTCCCCCGGGAGACGACGGGAGGGCTGGATACGGTGGCGGTGCGCATGCCCTCGGATCCGGTGGCTGCGGAGCTCATCCGTCGTGCCGGTGTCCCGATTGCCGCGCCGAGCGCGAATACCTCCGGACGGCCGAGCCCGACAAGGGCTGAACATGTCTGGCAGGATCTTCACGGCAAAATCGAGGTGATCCTGGACGGCGGCCCCGTGAAGGTCGGGGTCGAATCCACCATCGTGGATGTCACCGGCAAGACACCGACACTGCTCCGCCCGGGAGCGATCACGATGGAGATGCTCGAGGACGCGGTCGGCCATGTGGAGATTGATCCGGCGATCCTGGGTCCGGTGAGCCCCGATGTCCATCCCAAGGCGCCGGGCATGAAGTACAGGCATTACGCGCCGAAAGCCGACCTGACCATCGTCGAGGGCGATATGGACAGGGTGGTCGGGGAGATCAACCGCCTGGCGGAGGAAAAGCTGGCCGCCGGGAAAAAGGTGGGGATCATCTGTACCGAGGAGACGAAGAACCGCTATCCGGAGGGCATGCTCGAGAGCATCGGCACCCGGAGCCGGCAGGAAACCATCGCCCACAACCTGTTTGCGGTACTCCGCGATTTTGACGACCGGGGCGCCGAGTACATTTTCTCCGAAGGCTTTGCCGAGGATCATCTGGGACAGGCGATCATGAACCGGATGAAGAAGGCGGCCGGATACCATATTCTGCATGTGTGAGGTAAAGTATGTTTGATTTCAATAATCCGAAAAATAAGCGGATGATCTCCGCAATTGTCATCCTGATCATCATCATCGCCATGGTCGGCTCCATGGTGGTGGCCGGCGTCGCGGCAGTGGCGAACTGATGGAGGAAGAGCGGGAGAAGGCCTTTCGCGTCAGAAAGTGCAGGACAGCCCCATTGTACGGGGAGTGCCGCCCCGGCCTTTCGCTCATGATTGCCGGGGACATTGCGCTCGCCGGTTCGGATGAGGCGGCGGAATTTCTGGCCGGTGAGCTGGCGGAGAGATACTCTCCGCCTTTCTGTTCCGGAATGTTCCGGCAGCGGGAAAGGAAAAGCGCGGACCGGCTGGTCCGGGAACTGGCTGACGGAGAGCCGGGAACCCCGCTTCCACCGGCCTTCCGGAAGCTGGGAATCCGCGCCGCGGTGCCCGCGGGGGACGGCGGGATTCTTGCCGCGCTCTGGGATCTGTCCAGGCAGGGGGGCTGCGGCTTCGAGGCGGATCTGCGGAGATTCCCCCTGAGCCAGGAGACGGTGGAAATCAGCGAGCTCCTGGATCTGAATCCCTACCGGCTGGATGCCGGCGGGGCGCTGGTTCTGGCCGTGGAGTGCGCGGCGGAGCTTGCGGACAGGCTTTCCGGAGAGGGCATCCCGTCCGCGGTGATCGGCTGGACCGTCAGGGGAAATGGCTGCCGCATCCGCAGCGGGGAAACGGTGTCGTATCTTGATTTTCCGGCGGAGGATGAGATCATTAAGATCAGAAATCGAAAAGAGGGAGGTATTGCGAGATGAAGATGAATGAACAGATCCTGTCGATCATGGAGACAAACGGCCGGATCAGCCTGGAGGAACTGGCTGAGCGGGTCGGCGAGCCGCAGGAGAAGGTAGCCGCCGCCATTGATGAGATGGAGAAGGATAATGTCATCTGCGGTTATCACACGCTGATCAACTGGGACAAGACCGAGGAGGAGAAGGTGATCGCCCTGATCGAGGTCAAGGTCACGCCCCAGCGGGAGATGGGCTTCGACACCATCGCCCAGCGCATTTATCAGTACCCAGAGGTCCGCGCCTGCTACCTGATGTCCGGCGGCTTTGACTTTACGGTCATCATCGAGGCGAAGACCATGCGGGCTGTTGCCATGTTTGTCGCCGAGAAGCTGGCTCCGATCGATTCGGTCATCAGCACGGCAACCCACTTTATTCTGAAAAAATACAAGGATCACGGCACCGTGCTGTGCGACGAGCCGAGAGATGAAAGGATGATGGTCAACCCGTGAGAGATCCGCTTTCCAAAACCATAACCCAGATCCAGCCTTCCGGGATCCGGAAATTTTTTGATATAGTCAGTGAGATGGACGGCGCCATTTCCCTGGGCGTCGGCGAGCCGGATTTCGACACGCCCTGGCATGTGCGGGAGGAGGGCATCCGGTCTCTGGAGAAGGGGCGCACCTTCTACACGTCTAATTCCGGCCTGATGCAGCTCCGCGAGGAGATCGGCAAATACCTGATGCGCCGCCAGGGGCTCCAGTATGATCCGAAAAAGGAGATCATAATCACGGTCGGCGGCAGCGAGGCGATCGACGATGCGCTCCGGGCGATGCTGGATCCGGGCGATGAGGTGCTGATCCCGCAGCCGAGCTATGTCTCCTATGTCCCCTGCACGGTGCTTGCCGGCGGCGTTCCGGTGATCGTAGAGCTGAAGGAGGAAAATGATTTCCGCCTGACGCCGGAAGAGCTCCGGGAGAAAATCACGCCGAGAACCAAGATCCTGATCATGCCCTATCCCAATAACCCGACGGGCGCGGTCATGGAGAAGAAGGATCTCGAGGCGATCCGGGACATCATCATTGACAATGACCTCTATGTGCTCAGCGACGAGATTTATTCCGAGCTGACCTACGGGGTAGAGCATGTCTCCATCGCCTCCCTCCCGGGTATGCGCGAGCGGACGGTCGTGATCAACGGCTTTTCCAAGACCTATGCCATGACCGGCTGGCGGCTCGGCTACGCGGCTGGGCCCGAGGCAATTATCCGCCAGATGCTGAAGATCCACCAGTTCGCGATCATGTGCGCCCCCACGACGAGCCAGTATGCGGCGGTGGAGGCACTGAAAAACGGGGACGACGACATCAAGCGGATGCGCAGCGCCTACGATGAGCGCCGGAAGTTCCTGGTTGGCCGCCTGCGCGAGCTGGGCATGGACTGCTTTGAGCCGTTCGGCGCGTTCTATGTGTTCCCCAGCATCAAGAAGTTCGGGATGACCTCGGATGAATTTGCCACCAGGCTTCTCCGCGAGGAAAAACTCGCCCTGGTGCCCGGCACCGCTTTTGGTAACTGCGGCGAGGGCTTTCTCCGGATCTCCTATGCGTACTCGATCCGGGACCTGAAAAGGGCGCTGGAGCGGCTGGAACATTTTCTCCGGAAGCTTACCGCGGAGCGGAAATCATGAACCTTGTGCTTTTTGAACCGGAAAAGCCGGCGAACACCGGCAATATCGGCCGCACCTGTGTGGTGACCGGGACGACGCTGCACATCATCGGCCCGCTGACCTTCAGCCTGTCCGACAAGGCGGCAAAGCGGGCGGGGATGGATTACTGGCCGCGGCTGGACTACCGCTATTACATGGATTACGCGGATTTCTGTGAAAAAAATCCGGGAGCCCGCATCTATTATGCGACAACCAAGGCGCACCAGCTCTACACGGAGGTGTCCTACGGGGAAGACGATTTTCTCATGTTCGGGCCGGAGAGCCGGGGGATTCCGGAAGAGATCCTGGTGGATCATGAGGATACCTGTGTCCGGATTCCGATGCGGGAGAATGAGCGTTCCCTCAATCTGGCGGATTCCGCCGCGATTGTGCTCTATGAGGCTCTGCGGCAGAACCGGTTCCGCGGTCTCGAGCCGTATGGCCGGCTGCATCGCATGCACTGGAAGAGTGAAGAATCATATGATGAATTCTGCTGAATCTGCGAAGCGGGAAGGCCGGGATCCGTCCTTTATGAGGACCCGCCCGGTTTTCCCGCTTCTTGTCTCCATGGCACTCCCCATGGTCATTTCCATGGCGGTGAATGCCCTCTATAACATTGTGGACAGCTACTTTGTGGCGAAAATCAGCGGGGACGCCATGACGGCGCTGTCGCTGGTTTTCCCGATCCAGAACTTTATCGGCGCCATGGCGATCGGCTTCGGCGTCGGGGTCAACGCGGCCATCGCCTGGTTTCTCGGCGCCGGCCAGCAGGAAAATGCGGATTTCGCGGCGACACAGGGCGTCCTGCTCTCCGTGATTCACGGCATCGTGCTGACCATCCTGAGCCTCCTCATCATCGGCCCGTTCCTCCGGATGTATACCGGAAGTGTGCCCGTGCTCCGCTACGGCCTTTCCTACGCCAGGATTGTCTTCGGGTTCTCCATAGCCGTCAATGTGTCGATCACCTGGGAGAAGATTTTCCAGGCGGTGGGGCAGATGAAGGTCAGCATGGCAGCCATGATGGCCGGCTGCCTCACGAATATCCTTCTCGACCCCTGCATGATCTTCGGGCTCGGGCCGTTTCCCGCATGGGGAATCGAGGGCGCCGCGGCGGCTACCGGGATCGGACAGATGGTCACGCTCATCTGGTATCTGGCGGTCTATGTGTTCCGCCCGATCCCGGTCAGGATCCGCCGTGGCCTGGCCAGTCCCGAGGGCGCCATGGCGAGGCGGCTCTACAGCGTCGGCATTCCGGCAACCCTGAACCTGGCGCTGCCCTCGGTCATGATCTCCGTGATGAACGGCATCCTCTCCGCCTGGTCGGAGACCTACGTGATGGTCCTCGGGATTTATTACAAGCTGCAGACGTTTCTCTACCTGACGGCAAATGGGATCATCCAGGGCATGCGCCCGCTGATCGGCTATAATTACGGCGCCGGGGAATCCGGACGGGTCCGGAAGATTTTCCGGCAGGTTCTTCTGATGTGCGCCGTCATCATGGCATTCGGCACGGTCATCTGCCTGGAGATTCCGGACCGGCTGATCAGCCTTTTCAGTGAAGACCCGGGGACGGTGGCCGCCGGGGCGGAGGCGCTCCGCGTGATCTGCGCCGGATTTGTGGTCTCCTCGGTCTCCATCACCTGCTCCGGAGCGCTGGAAGGGATGGGGGAAGGGCTTCCCTCGCTTGTCATCTCCCTCTGCCGGTATATCCTGGTCATCCTTCCGGCGGCGTGGATATTCAGCCGGTTTCTGGGACCCGCCGGGGTCTGGCACGCCTTCTGGGCGGCGGAGCTCATCTCCGCAGGGATTTCGGTGATTGTCTTCCGCAGGGCGGTTAAGCTGCCGGGGCAGGGCAGAAAAACGGCCTGACCGGCGGGATCCTCTCCGCTGCCGGCCGGCCGTGCTGCTGAAATTCTGTTGAAAATGTCCGGACGGCGGCCGTGGGCACAATTCGTCCGGCCGGTGGCCGTGGCACAATTCGCGTGCGGATGGTTCAGGTGCAGACCGGATTGGAACCGCAGGCTGCGATGTTGCCGTCGGTCTCGATGCCGTCGCCGGTCTCCGGTTCTTCACCCGGGGCGGGCGCCGGGGAGACCGGCTCTCCGGGCGCGTAGAAGCGGAGCGTCCCGCCGAGAAAATCCAGAACCCGGTCTTCGGCTTTCCCGGACGCGCCGCCGAGCAGCATGATCCCGGCGCCGCGCACCGCAAGGACGGCATAGGCGCCGATTTTTCCGCAGATGATCACCCTGACGCCGCGGCGGACAAGCTCCGGGAGGATGTCCCGGTATCCCGTGCCGGGCGCGGGGATCGATTCTGTCTTTTCGATCTCGTCAAATTCATTCGTGGTAAATATCGTGAATTCCACGGCATTCCCGAAGTGCGGGAAGATCTCGCCGTGATCGGTGGGGACTGCGATGATCATCGTTATATTCCTTTCTCCGTTTTTCTTACTCGGATTTTACCTCTTTCCACAGCTCGTCATAGGTCGCGTCCGCGTCCTCGCCGAGGTACTGGTATACCTCGCTGTTCGCCAGCCGGCTGTCATCCGGGAAGACGGCCTTGTTGTTCTTCATGTCGTCGTCCAGCATATCGTAGACAGCCTTGTTGGGGGTTGAGTAGGTGATGTATTCAAAGTTCTTCATGGCGATATCCGGGCGGCAGAGGAAATCGAGCCATTTCTCGGCATTTTCCCTGTTTCTCGCGTTTTTCGGGATGACCCAGGAATCTAGCCAGAGGTTCGTTCCCTCCTCCGGGATGACATAATTCAGGTCATAGTCCAGCCCCTGATTTTTCACCTCATCCTGGATGTAGAGGATCTCTCCGGAGTAAATGACGCCGAGCGCCGCCTCGCCGCCGATCATCTTGTCCCGGACCTGGTCGATGACGTAGGCCTGGACGAGAGGCTTCTGGGCGATCAGCTTGCGCTTCGCCTCCTGGAGCTGGTTGATGTCGGTGGAGTTGCAGGAATAGCCGAGGGATTTCAGGGCGACCATGAAGGCATCACGCACAGAATCCTGCATCAGGATTTCCCCCTTGTAGGCGGGATTCCAGAGATCCTCCCACTTCGCGGGCACAGGGAGGTTCTTCTCCCGGATCAGCTTGGTGTTGTAGAGGATGCCGACCGTCCCCCAGGTGTAGGGCACAGAGTACTTGTTTTCCGGGTCGAACGCCCTGGACATCTCCATATACTTCGGGTCGATATTGTGAATATTCGGCACCTTGTCCCAGTTGATCTCCGCGAGGAGGCCATTTTCCTGCATCTTCTGGATCATATAGTCCGACGGGCAGACCGCGTCGTAGTTCACCGCGCCCGCCTCGATAACCGGGTACATCTCCTCGTTCGTCTCAAAAAGGTCATAGGTCACGTTGATGCCGGTTTCCTTCTCGAACTCGTCAATCACCGACGGGTCGATGTACTCGCCCCAGTTGTAGACATAGAGCTCATTGGACTTCACCGCGGTGTAGCGGCGCCAGGTTCCGAGGGCGCTGATCAGGAGAATCGCCATCGCGGCCAGGGCGAGAATCCCCTTCCGGAGGGAGCTGCTCTTCCGTTTCTTCTGGGCGAGCGCCGCGGCCTCCGCGCCGGTCAGCGGTTTTCTGCCGCGCGGCTCCTGCGGGGAGAAATTGGTGATGATGAGGAGGACGAGCACCGCGATAAAGATCACACTGGAGAGCGCGTACATGGTGGGCTGGATTCCCCGGCGCACTTCACTGTAAATCAGGGTGGACAGGGTATCGATGCCGGCACCCCGGGTGAAATGCGTGATGATGAAATCGTCCAGGGACATGGTGAAGGCCATCAGGAAGCCCGAGAGGACGCCGGGAAGGATGTCCGGGAATACGATCTTCCGGAAAGCCTGCGACGGCGTGGCGCCGAGATCCAGGGCGGCCTCATAGGTGCTGCGGTTCGTCTGCTTTAATTTCGGCATGACGCTCAGGATCACATAGGGCACATTGAACGTGATGTGGGCGATCAGCACAGTCTTAAACCCCAGGGAAATGCCGTAGGCGATGAAGGCGAGCATCAGGGAAATCCCGGTGACAATGTCGGAGTTCAGCATCGGGATGTTGTTGACCATCATGGTCAACGTCTTCGGCCAGCCCTTCATGGCGCGGATGCCGATGGCGGCTGCCGTCCCCAGGATGGTGGCGATGAGCGCGCTGAAAAACGCGATCAGCAGCGTGTTGTTGAGGGCAGCCATGATCGTCGGGTCGTCGAACATCTTCCGGTACCACTGCGTGGTGAAGCCGCCCCAGAGGGTCCGGGATTTCGTGTTGTTGAAGGAGAGCACGATCATCGTCAGGATCGGGGTGTAGAGAAACAGGAGAATCAGGACAAGATAGAAATCCTGAAAAAACTGTTTCGCCGATTTATGTCGTTTCATCAGAGCAGCCCGCCTCCTTCCACATCCTTATCGTATTTCTGCAGCCAGGCCATGCTGAGCAGGATGAACACCATGAGAACCAGCGAGAGGCCGGCGCCCAGGTTCCAGTTGCTCCCCTTGGTAAATGCCTGGTCAATGACATTTCCGATCAGCATGATCTTGCCGCCGCCGAGGATATCCGAGATGACGAAGGTCGTCAGGGCAGGGACGAAGACCATCGTGATCCCGCTGACGATCCCGGGCTTGCTCAAGGGGATCCACACGTAGCGTAGCGTCTGAAAATTGCTGGCGCCGAGATCATAGGCGGCATTGATGGTGTTGTCGTCGATCTTCTCCATGACATTGTAGATCGGCAGGACCATGAAGGGGAGAAAGTTGTAGACCATGCCGAGCACGATCGCTCCCGAGGTGTTGATGATGCTGATCCCGGGGAGGCGGAGGAGGCTGAGGATGCCGTTGATGACGCCGTTCTTTTCCAGGAGCGTCTGCCAGGCCAGGGTCCGGAGCAGGAAGTTCATCCACATGGGCAGGATGAAGATAAAGACCATGAAGCTCCCGCTCCCGATGCCCTTTTTCCGGAGGATCAGGGCGATCGGGTAGGCAAGAAGGAGGCAGATCGCCGTGCTGAGCAGGGAGAGGCCGAGGGAGAGCAGAAGCGCCTTCATGTGCTCCCGGCTCCCCATGGCGATCAGATTTTCCAGGGTAAACGCGCCGGACCGGTCGGTCAGGCCATAGTAGAAGACCATGAGCAGGGGGATGACGGTGAAGCCGATCATCCACACAATATAGGGAAAGGCGAGAAGAGACCTTGTTTTTTTCATGACAGAAGCTCCTTTTAGACAGTTACACCAGCTTTTCCGCTTCCTCCTTGAGGAGGCTGGCGGCCTGCTCATCCTCGGATTCCGGCTTGTTCATGATCTGGATATTGTAGGGGTCAACCCGGATGCCGACGCGGTCGTCCAGCTCATACTTCTTCGTGCTGTGCACCAGCCACTCGAAGCCGTCCGGGGTGGTGACCTCCATCTCGTAGTTGTCCCCCTTGAAAATGCGGTGGGTCACGATCCCCCGCAGGGTTCCGTCCTCCGGGCGGACAAGCTCCACATCCTCCGGGCGGATCACGACATCGACCGGTTTATTGCTCCCGAAGCCGCGGTCCACGCAGGCAAATTTCGCGCCGAAGATTTCGACGAGCTCATCGCGGATCATGAGCCCCGGGACAATATTGCTCTCGCCGATAAAGTCCGCCACGAAGGCATTTTCCGGCTCATTGTAGATCTGCTCCGGCGAGCCCATCTGCTGGATGTAGCCCTGGTTCATGACCACGACCGTGTCCGACATGGTCATCGCCTCCTCCTGGTCGTGCGTGACGTAGATGAAGGTGATGCCGAGCTCATTTTTCAGGCGGATCAGCTCGTACTGCATATCCTCGCGGAGCTTCCGATCCAGGGCGCCCAGCGGCTCGTCCAGAAGCAGGAGCTTCGGCTCGTTCACGATGGCGCGGGCAATGGCAATTCGCTGCTGCTGGCCGCCGGAGAGGGAATCGATTGAGCGGTTCTCAAAGCCCTGGAGGTTGACCAGCTTCAGGGCGTACTTGATCTTATCCTCGATATAGCTCCTCGGCATCTTCCGGATGGTCAGGCCGAATGCGATATTCTCGGCGATGGTCATGTGCGGGAAGAGCGAGTATTTCTGGAATACGGTGTTCAGGCGGCGCTTGTTCGCCGGAAGCGAGGTGATGTCCTGTCCCTCGAAGATCACCCGCCCGCTGTCCGGCCGCTCAAAGCCGCCAATGATCCGGAGCGTGGTGGTTTTGCCGCAGCCGGAGGGGCCGAGGAGGGTGACGAAAGTATTCGGTTTCACCGAGAGGCAGAGATCATCGAGAATCAGGTCCCCGTCAAAGCTTTTGGAAATGTGGTCAAGTTCGATCAGGCTGCTGCTCATGCATTTTCCTCCTGTAAAACTGGGCGGTCTCAGAAGCTTGGCGGAGAGCTGATCCACAGGATCTCGGCTCCCTGCCGGCTGGTGAGATAGTGCCGCCTGTCGCTGACAAAATAGAAGGATTCCCCCTTCTTTGCGCGGTATACCCGGCTGCCCAGATGGATATCGACACTCCCCCGGAAAACATAGCCGAATTCCTCCCCCTCATGGGGATGATCCGGGCAGGTTGAGCCTCCGGGGGCAAGGCGCAGGAGGATCGGTTCCATCCCATGCTTCTGGGCATTGGGGATAATCCAGGTGACCTTACTGCCAAGCTCCGCGTCATTTTTCTCGAAATAGTCCGTGCCGCGGAAGACGACCTGTTCCTCCGGCTCATCCTGAAAAAATTCCCCCAGCGTCATGCCAAGGCACTGGAGAATATCGGTCAAGGTGGCGATGGACGGCGAGGTCAGGTTCCGCTCCAGCTGGGAAATGAAGCCCTTCGAGAGTTCCGTCCGGCTGGCCAGCTCTTCCTGGGTAAGTCCACGGAGAATCCGCTGTTCCCTGATCTTTTCCCCGATATTCAACGGAAAACCATCCCCCTTCCGAAGATTATCCATCTCTAAGATTAAAGTTTACTCTCACTAAACAGAGCACCGGATTCATTATAGGATATCTGGATCGGGTGTCAAGTAAATGCGGGAAAATCCGCCTTGCGGCAGGTGCCCCGGTTCGTTATAATCAATAGCAGGCGGGACTGTTTGGCGCATGGAGGGCTCCGGACAGATCCCCCTGGATAGAGAAAAAAATTTGTCCAGAAGTTGACAGGAGGAACGGGCAATGGAAGATATGTATATGGCCTATGTGGGATCCTATTCCTACAGCGGAAAGGCGAAGGGAATTACCATATATGATGTGAACGTCGCGGACGGGAGCTTCCGCTATCGCAACGAGGAAGAAGTTGAGGATTCCTCCTATCTCTGCGTGTCGCACAGTGGGAAATATCTCTATTCGATCGCGGACGAGGGCCTGGTATCTTTCCGTATTCTCCCGAACGGCGGCCTCTACCGCATGAACAGTGTCAAGATCAAGGGCATGCGCGGCTGCCATGTGACGACGGGCAGGGAAGATAAATATATCTTTGTCTCCGGCTATCACGACGGCAAGGAGACCGTCCTCCGGCTGAATCCGGACGGCACGGTCGGCGAGATCACCGCCGGAATCTATCACCACGGCCTGGGCACCGTGGCTGAGCGGACATTCCGCCCGCATGTGAGCTGCGGCGGGCGGACGCCGGACGGCAGGTTCGCCCTGGTGGCCGACATCGGCCTCGACCAGGTGAAGATCTACTCCTTCAATCCCACCTCGGGAACCATGCAGCTGGTGGACGCGATCCGCTGCGACCTGGAATCCGGCCCCAGCAAATTCCTGTTCAGCCGGGACGGCCGTTTCTTCTATCTGATGTATGAGGTCAAGCATATTATTGATGTGTATTCCTACCATCTGGATGGGAATAAGCCGGTTTTTGAGAAAATCCAGACTGTGCCTGCCACTGACCCGAAGAATTCCAGCTCTATGACGGCGTCCTGCTCGATCCGGATGAGCCCGGACGACCTGCACCTGTTCTGTAGCAACGCCGGCGACAATTCCGTCAGCGTCTATAACCGTGATCCGGATACCGGCCTGCTCACCCAGCTCTGCTGTCTGCCCATCGCCGGCGATTATCCGAAGGATCTGGGCATTTTCCCGGACGGAAAGCACATCGTCTGCGTGAATCACGCATCCAACAGCCTTTCCTTCTTTACGGTGAATTACGAGAAGGGGCTGCTCGTCATGTGCCACCGCAGCCTTCCGGTCAATGAGCCGAACTGTTGCGTCATCACGAAGGTTATCCGGTAAAAACGGCGGAGAATCACGGAGGCCGGTTGGGAAAACGGCGGAAAATCATGGGGCCGGCTGGGAAAACGGCGGAAATCGCGGAGGCTGGCTGGTTAGAAAGGCAGAGAACATGGCAGGATCAGAATATGGCAGAATACTGACCATGACCACCTGGGGCGAGTCGCACGGACCCGCCCTTGGCGTTGTCGTGGACGGATGTCCGGCGGGGATCCCGCTTGCGGAGGAGGACATCCAGAAATACATGGACCGCAGGAAGCCGGGGCAGAGCCGCTTTACCACCAAGCGGAACGAGGCGGATCAGGTGGAGATCCTCTCCGGTGTCTTTGAAGGGCGGACGACCGGAACGCCGATCTCCATGATGGTGCGGAACGCGGATCAGCACTCGAAGGATTATGGGGCGCTCGCCGATGTCTACCGTCCGGGGCATGCGGACTATACCTTCGACATGCGCTACGGCTTTCGGGATTATCGGGGCGGCGGCCGCTCCTCCGGCAGGGAGACCCTCTGCCGGGTAGCTGCCGGCGCCGTTGCCGCGAAAATTCTGGCAGCGCTGGGAATCAGCGTCCGCGCCTATACCATCCAGATCGGCCCTTACCGGGTAAAACCAGAAAAAAGGGATCTCAAAGCCTGCGAGTGCAACAGCCTGTGGATGCCGGATGCGGAGACCGCCGTTGAGGCGGAAAAATGGCTTTCCCAGATCGTCTCCGCGCGGGATTCCGCCGGCGGCGTCATCGAGTGCGTCATTTCCGGCATGCCGGCGGGGATCGGCGAGCCGGTTTTTGAGAAGTTTAACGCCAACCTGGCCAAGGCGGTCTGCTCCATCGGCGCCGTGAAGGGCTTTGAGATCGGCGACGGTTTCGCGGCCGCCGGGGTGCTCGGTTCGGAGAATAACGATGCCTTCGGCATCAGCCCGGAGGGGAAGATTGTGAAGAAGACCAATCATGCCGGCGGGGTGCTCGGCGGCATGACGGACGGGAGCGATGTGATCTTCCGGGTTGCGGTAAAGCCGACACCGTCCATTTCCCGTGAGCAGGACACCGTGACCAGGGAGGGAGAGGAGACCAAACTCTCTATCCACGGCCGTCATGACCCGGTGATCGTGCCCAGGGCTGTTGTGGTCGTTGAGATGATGGCGGCTTTCGCTGCTGCAGATATGCTTCTGTCCGGGATGAGTGCAAGAATCGACAGAGTCAGGAGTTTTTATGGCAAAGACTGAGAGCGGGAACGCCGCCGCGGGGAGAGCGCTTTCCGGGGTGGCGGCAGATTCCCGGGAAACAGCGGCTTCCCGCCGTGGCGGGAAGCCAGCCGCACAGAAGAATGAGGAATTTAACCTGACCATTGAGGATATGTCGGACGACGGTTCCGGGATCGGGCGCCGCACCGGCTTCGTCTGGTTTGTGAAGGATACCGTTGTCGGCGATGTCGTCCGTGTCCGGGTGACGAAGGTGCTGAAAAGTTACGGCTATGCCCGGCTCATGAAGATTATCACTCCATCCCGGCACCGTGTTTCGGAACCGTGTCCCGCCGCCCACGAGTGCGGTGGCTGTACGCTGCAGATGCTCGACTACCGGGAGCAACTCCGGATGAAGCAGGAGAAAGTTCTGAATGCCCTCACGCGTATCGGCGGCATTCCGGCGGATGAGATCAAGATGAAGCCGATTTTCGGCATGGACAATCCCTGGCGGTATCGCAACAAGGCCTTATTCCCGATCGGGAAGAGCCGCGACGGGCGGATCATTGCCGGTTTCTATGCGGCAAGGAGCCACCGGATTGTCGAGTGTGGCGACTGCCTGCTCGGCGTGCGCGAGAACCAGAAGATACTCCGCGTGATTCTGGATTTCCTGGAGGAGTATGGCATAGAACCCTACGACGAAGAGACCGGAAAAGGGCTTGTCCGCCATGTGCTGATCCGGAAGGGCTTTTCGAGCGGGGAACTCCTGGCATGCCTTGTCATCAACGGCAGAAGCTTCCCGCACAGCGGGGATCTCGTAAGCCGGCTGATGCTGATTCCGGGGATGAAGAGCATTTCCCTGAGTGTCAACACTGCCAGAACCAATGTCGTCATGGGGAAGGAAATCCTACCGCTCGCGGGCGAGCCATATATCGAGGACAGCATTGCCGGCGTGCGCTATCGCATTTCCCCATTGTCGTTCTACCAGGTGAATCCGGTGCAGACGGAGAAATTGTATGGCACCGCGCTCAGCTACGCGGATCTCAAGGGCGGCGAGACGGTGTGGGATCTCTACTGCGGGATTGGGACGATTTCTCTCTTCCTCGCACGGAAAGCGGGGAAGGTCCGCGGGGTGGAGATTGTGCCCGACGCCGTGCGCGATGCCCGGGCCAATGCGGAACTCAATCACATGGAAAATGTGGAATTCTTCGCCGGCAAGGCGGAGGAGGTGCTGCCGCGCGAGTATCGGGAACATGGGGAGAAGGCGGATGTCATTGTTGTCGATCCGCCCCGGAAGGGCTGTGACCGGGCGCTTCTGGACACGATGATCCGGATGGCGCCCAAAAGGATTGTCTATGTCAGCTGCAATCCTTCAACTCTGGCAAGGGATATCCGGATTCTGGCCGGGGAGGGCGGATACCGGCTGAAAAAGGTGCGCTGCTGCGACATGTTCCCGATGGGGATGCACGTTGAGACGGTAGTATTGATGTCAAGGGTCAGGGACTAAGGGGTGAGAAAAGCCTTATTTTAAGCCTTTCCTGCACACCTGACCTTTTTACAAAAGGATGGTTCAACCAAGAAAAAACTCTCTGGGGGAACTTATCGAACGAGCTGTTTTATAGGGTCGAGACTCGTGATTAGATATTTGATAGGTTGTGACTCATGATTGGATGTCAGAAAGGATAAATAAGAGCAGGCAGTTCGGGTGGGCGCCTGCTTTTATTCGTATGCAATGGTCCATTGACAATATGTCTTATACGACATATAATGAAGAAAAACAAGGATAGAAGGAAATGGTTGAGATTGAGTTTTATGATACGGAAGACGGGAGCACGCCGGTGCAAGAGTTTCTGGATTCCTTAGAACCCAAAATGAAAGCAAAAGTGTTCAGAACAATTGACCTCTTGGAGCAAAATGGGCCGGCACTCAGACTGCCATATTCAGGGCCGCTTGGAGATGGAATATTTGAGTTAAGAACGAAACAAGGTTCTGACATTACGCGGGTTCTATATTTTTTCTTTATAGGAAAGAGAGCGATTCTGACAAACGGTTTCGTAAAAAAGACGCAGAAGACGCCTCCCGCAGCTATCGAGCTGGCAAGGAAATACAAAGCGGATTACGAAAGGAGATTCGGACGATGAGCAGCTATAATGATTACAAGCGAAAAGCGCTGGAGAACCCAGATGTGAAAGCAGAATATGAGGCCCTCCAGCCGGAATACGATATTATCCAGGCGATGATTGATGCGCGGAATAAAGAAGGGTTAACACAGAAAGAATTGTCTGAAAGGACAGGAATCACACAGGCGGATATCAGCCGCATTGAAAATGGAACCAGAAATCCCTCTCTTGGAATGGTAAAACGGCTGGCACATGGCCTTGGCATGAGATTGAAGATCGAATTCATCCCGGAAGGTGTAATAAAGACCGCAAAATAAATATGTAATGAACATATGTTAAATTGGGCAGATACTCCATGATCGGAGCACTTGCATAACCGCGGGCGATACGAACCCGAACTCCCTGAGGGAGGAGCGGAGCAGTTCTCCTTTACGATCTGGAAGATCTCGTCCCACAGGCGGTTCTCCTGATTCATGTAGTTGATTCTGATATTGATGAACGGCGACGGGATCGGCTTGCCGGTCGTCGGATGCTTGCTGAGGTTGCCGAGCCTGGTCGTCATTTCCTCGCACATAAGCTTGGAATTCCTGTCTCTGTTGTCATCAATTCCCTGTACCGCCAGATCATTTATCGTCATGGCATTCCGTTCTCACTGACTGTTCCGTCAGAGCCAAGAACATTGGATGCGGAAGCAGACCTTTATGAGATCAAAAATTATCGAGGACTGCTTTTTATCTGTCGCCGCGCTCGCGGTGTATCTTCTCGTGACACGAACGACAAAAACTCATGAGGTTAGACTCGTCATCTGATCCTCCCTTGGCGAGAGAAATAAAATCATGGATTACAATTATCGGCGGCTATTAAGATATCATGGCGACAGATCGGAGATTAGGAGATGGATACAAAAGAAGCAATCAAAGCCCAATTCATGAAAATGTATGCCCAAAAAGATTTTCAAGTCATTACAGTAAAAGCGCTATGCGCAGCAACACCGGTTGCTCGGACTACTTTTTATTCTTATTTTGACAACACAGATGATGTGCGCTGTGAGGTAGAGAATGATCTGATCAAAGGACTGCTGAAGGTATCTCAAGATGTCTCTTCCGGAAATCTGCCAGATATGGATTTCAGCCGGTTTATGGATGAGATAGAAGGATATATAAAGGATAACTGGACATATATTTAGTGTCTGCTCAATAGCGTAGAATGCAATATTTACTGACAATAACGGCGGATTGCGGTATAATAAGTGCAAAGATTTTTGCAATTTCTCCTAATTTCTTTGCACTTATTGATATATCCGAGGCAGTCCGCCATGTACAAAAAACCGTCCGAGCACCAGATTTCGATTTTTGATTTCAACCAGAGCTGTGGAACACCGCTGGATGAAAACAATGAATGGGTCCGGCTTGCAAATGCCATCGACTGGACAAGCCTGGAAAAAGTGTACGCTTCTCTCTTTCCCTCACACGAAGGACGGCAGGCCTTTCCTCTGCGTGTTGCTCTCGGTGCTCTGATCATTCAGAAACGTGAGGGGCTTTCTGACCGCAGGCTGGTTAAGGAAGTCGCCCAAAACCCGTATTACCAGTACTTCATTGGTATGGACCGGTTTTCGGACACCTGCCCGTTCAAGCCGACAGTTCTCGTGTATTTTCGCCGCAGGCTGGATTCCCGTTTTCTGATGATGGCGAATGAAGAATACCTTGCTGCAGGCGCTGCCACGCCGGAACATGCCGGCGATAAACCGGAAAAATCCGCCGACGGGGAGAACGTGGGGACTTTCATTCTGGATGCCACCTGTTCTCCGTCCAACATCAAGTATCCTCAGGACTTTGTGCTTCTCAATGATGCCAGGGAGAAGCTCGAAGAGATGATTGACTATTTCCATCACCAGTATCATCCATGGACGAAGCCCAGAACATACCGGAGGCGCGCAAGAAAAGAATATCTTGCCATGGCGAAAGCCAAAAAACGCCCGACGAAGAAGCTCCGGAGCCTGATCCGTAAGCAGCTTGGCTGCCTGAATCGCGATCTGCGGTATCTGGAGGCATACATGACAGAAGGCTATGCCCTGCCACAGAAGTATATTGACTGCTATCTGACCGTCCAGAAGCTGTACGAACAGCAGAAGTACATGTTTGATAACAACACTCACAGAGTGGATGACCGGATTGTGAGCATCAGCCAGCCGTATATCCGTCCCATCGTGCGCGGCAAAGCCAAGTCTCCCGTGGAGTTTGGCGCCAAGTATGATGTCAGCATTGACGAAAAGGGCCACGCCCGCCTGGAGAAGCTCCAGTTTGATCCTTACAATGAGAGCTCTGTCCTGCAGGATGCGGTAGAACGTTATAAGGAACGCACCGGGCATTATCCGGTACGGGTTCTTGTTGACCAGATCTACAGGACAAGGGCGAACCGTGCTTACTGTAAAGAGCACGGCATCCGCATCTCCGGCCCGAGACTGGGGCGTCCCGCAGCCGATCATAAGGCTAACCGGGAGGAGTATAAAGACAACACTGACCGGATCGAGGTAGAGCGCTTCTTCAGCAGGGAGAAGCGTTGTAACGGCGCTGGTCTCATTATGACCAGACTGGCTGAAACAACACTGGCATCTATCGCATTATCAGTCTATGTCACCAACCTCTTCGCAATTCCTACAGGGAATCTTTTTGTGCTTTATTTTGCGGACTGCGGATACGGGCCGGAAACAGCGCAGTTCATCGAAATGGACGATGCAACGTGAGCAATTCGCCAGAATTCCGGGCTGCACTGTACGGTTGGCAGCCGTCCAGATACCTTTGCAGTTTGCTAAAATTGGACCCAATGTTGAGCAGACACTATTTATGCGTTCCTTGTGCGGCAACCCAATCTCAGATTTATACGGAAATGGAAAGATGCGATCATAATGAATTTTCGAAAACGATATCCGCAGAAGCGATGTTTTGGCAATTATGACGCTATTGCTGAAATCCTGGCTTCATCGGTTATCAGCGCCTATACTTACTGGATGGAACATCCGGATACCTGCGACACGAAGGAGATCAAGCCGCTGTTGCACAAGGTGCTGAATTCACTTGTGGCTGAATTGTAAGTCCGAACACTTTCAGCACTTGTGTAGTGTTATCTGAAATAAGGCTCTCCTAAAATGGATGCAACGGTGATAAAAGCCGAGAAACCATTGAATAGGAGGGCTTTTTATTATGGCAAATATCAAAATTCATGTATTCCACACCGGAGAGGTATGCGTCGCGCCGGATCTTCCTTTTGGCAGAGACAACAGCAATGCAATCAAGGCATCAGGTATTTTTGGAGACAGATCAGAACGTATATGGCTTCCGGTATCTTCATATCTGATCGAGCATCCGCAGGGAAAATTCCTTGTTGATACGGGCTGGGCCCGTGATATCAGTCCGAACGGTGAATTCGATAAGAATGCGCAGATCAAATCTCTTGGCTCTGTTCTTCTATATGAAGTGAATCAGGGCCGCATCGGATTAGGACAGTGCATTGATGAACAGCTTGCAGAAATGGGCATAAAGGACTCTGACATTGACACAGTCCTCCTTACTCATCTCGACTGTGATCATGCCAACGGCCTGAAACAGGTAAAAGGTGCAAAGAAGTTTATGGTTGCAGCAGATGAAGTCAGGTTTGCAAATAAGCTCACCAACAAGGTGCGTTATTACAAAGGGTGGTGGGATGAAATCAAACTGACTGAGTTTGACTGGAATGACAATCAGGGACCTGTAAGCAAGTCATATGACCTTCTTGGGGACGGATCCATTGAACTGATCAACATCCCGGGACATTCCGATGGACTGTTTGCGGTAAAGATCAGGAATGAAGAAGGAAAATTTGTATTGCCTTTTTCTGATGGCGGTTATGCGAGAAAAAGCTGGGAGGAAATGATCACCTCAGGTATCGCTGCAGACAAGCAGCTTCAGAAGAAGTCTCTCCAGTGGATCAGGGAACAGAGCCTTGACCCGGATTGTATTGAATCACTGGCAAACCATGACCCGGATATTATTCCGCATGTCATAGAACTGTGAGGTGGATCTTGAGAAAATATAAGACAGCTCTTATCACAGGGGCATCCGGAGGCCTGGGCTTGGAATTCGCCAGGATTCTTGCCCAAAAGAAATATGATCTTGTCCTTGTAGCAAGAAACGAAGGAAAATTATACGCTCTCAAAAATGAGCTTGAAACGGAATATGGTATATCAGTTTATCCATATGCGACAGACTTGTCGGTTGTAGACGCTGCTTTAAATGTATTTAATTATACATTGGAGAATGACATTGAGATCGATGTTCTTATAAACAACGCCGGCTTTGGTGATTCAGGGAATTTTGCAGACAGTGACTGGAAAAAACAGTATGAGATGGTGCAATTGAATGTTGTGGCGATGATGCAGCTGACTCATTGTTTCCTTAATCCAATGATAGAGCAGGGGCACGGAAAGATTCTTAACATGTCGTCAGTAGCAGCGTTTAGTGCTGGACCGTATATGAGCATTTACTATGCAACTAAGGAATTTGTCAGAAGCTTCTCCGAAGCAATTGCAGAGGAGGTCAAAGGTACAGGAGTTACAGTGACGGCGTTTTGCCCTGGACCTACAGCTACTGGGTTTGATCAGGCGGCAGCAATGGGCAAAGGCTCCGCGATGTTTCGGAAGGCAGCTAAGGCAGACGAGGTTGCAAAGGGTGGCATACGTGCTATGACAAAAGGCAAAGTCCTTAGCTATTATGGTAGATACACAAAGTGCATGAGCCTTCTATGCAGGATTGTTCCAAGATCCGTAGCAAGAAAATATGCCGAAAAGATGAATAGCTGAGAAAAACAAGCACACTGTCATTTCTGCTCGTGCAGCGTAAAGATTTCATCGGCGATGGCATCGTAGTCCTGCTTACTGTTGGCCTTTCGGATGAGTTCCTTCTGTAGCTCGTCGAGCCGTGCCTGGATACCGTCCGGGTTCATCGTGTCGGCGGTTGTTATCGCTTTTTTGCCGTCTCGGACTATCGGGACGGCTTTTCTGTTTTTCACGAATTCCAAGCATGATATACTAAGTAACAAAATTGTGCTAATGAAAAATGGATATGATTGCTACTGATTTCAAAGCCACTTGGAAGAAGGCAAGATAGGTATTCCAAGATATAAATCAGGATTGACTTATGTGAAAAGGGAGGCGGAGTAGTTGGATCTATCAAAGGCAAAGCTGCCGAAAATATATAAAAGGAATGGACGGGATTGCTATTTCGATCCGATAAGAAAGCGGCTCATATACATTACCCCGGAAGAAACAGTTCGACAGAAGGTGATTTCATATCTTCTTGATGTTTTGGAAGTACCTGCGGGGATGGTGCAGGTTGAGGAGCATCTTTCCCATTATGGACTGAAATCCAGGGACAGAGCAGATATCGTAGTGCTTGGAAAAAACAAGGACAATGACGCTTTCCCTCTGACGGTCATTGAATGTAAAGCGGAGAAGGTTCCGCTGGATGAGAAGGCGATGAACCAGGTACTTGATTACAGTGACGCCTGGGGCAGTATCTATACCTTGCTGATCAATGGTGACCGTGAGTTCTGCTATAAATACGATGAGACTAAAAAGCAATATGTTCAGATAGAGAAATTGCCGAAATATGCCGATATGCTGACTGGCGATTGTGCTCCTGTCGAGCAGGAGGTAGTGCCGGAGCGGATTCCATTTGAGAAACTTGAAGAAGAACTGCGCAGTGCCTTCGCTGAAGATGAGGACGGTTATTATACGGGTATCAGCAAGTATACACCGATGGAACTGGCACTTCCGGTTTTTAACCTCTGGGAAGGGCTGCTTGATGTAAGGGTAAAAATGCCGACTGGGAAATATGGCATGTTTGAACTGCTGGAGGACTACGGTGTTAGGATGCTGACTTATGGCAATGCCTCAGGAGGACAGTACTATGGTCCTTATCGTTCATTCCTCGTCAGCATAGACGGCAACACGGAGATTTTTTCAATCGGAATCACCACCAATTATCCGCGGACCATTATCTGCGTGGCGCACGATGATGAAAAGACTTCCCACCATGCCCTTCAGATGTCAGTAGATGAGGATGCTGTGGCAGCGGGCAAAACGGTCAAATTCTATCACAACGGCAGGATCGCAATAGGCCGTATCGGCAGCGGAAAGAAATCAGAACTGCGGGAAATGGTCAGCAGACGGTATCCGAAGATATTAACAGAGGGCAAATACTACCTGGGCAGTATCACAGCTGACCATCTGCTCCGACTGGATGAGCCGGATGTTATCGACTTGGTGGTAAATCTTATCTCATATTCCATTGTGCGGGATGAGTTCAGAGAGATCGTGAAAGCCAGAAAGTAGATATGAGGTGTCTATGGCTAAGAAATTTAATCCCGGTGACACGGCTTTCCTTGAGGAATCGAACCGCATCATCCGGGAAGTAAGGTTATTGAAGTTTGGGAGTTTCTCCTGGTACCTATGATGGTCTATTTTGTGAACGGCGCATCGGATTTTAAGACGAATGGAGCAACATCATATTTCTGACAAATTCCCGAACAGCATGTCTCTACCTTGACCAATTCCCAGACAGCAAGAACCTACGTGATTATGTTCCTTACTGTCTCGGGGCATGTGGAAACGGTGGCTCTGCTAACAAGAACAAATTGAAAGAGGGCCGAAAAAGCCCGTGTTTAAGCCATTTCTGCGGCATCCGTCTTTCTGAGAAGAGAGGCGGATGCCACGTTTTCTGTCCGAGACTTCGTTGAAAAGATCGAAGTCTTCCCGGACAGAATGCGCTTTACCATGAAGGCGGGGATGGTAACAGAAGTGGCGATGTGATTATCTCTCTATCCCGGCATTAATAAATCTGCCAAGGATCTGCTGGTACCGGTACCATCGTTCATTTTTCTCCCAGCCAAGGCTCCTGTTTACAGCGAAAGATCCGTTAAGGATGAACTTAAAAAGCATCTCGGCTTCATCTGTGGCGAGGCCGGTATGCGCCATAAGATCCGGGACAACTTTGTCATGCTCATGAGCGGCAATCCTCTGGATGATATGGTCGCTGACAGATACGTCCATAAACAAGTGATGATATTTATCAGAATCAGCGATCCGCTGGCAGGCGGGCAGGACGGTTTCGTTCTCACGGAGCACATCTGACCTGCCGCTGCGGATAATATCGAGTACATCAACAACCGTTCCGGAGCCGCTCTCTGAAAAGAGGAGGGCGTCATCGATGACACTGTCCAGTACTTCATCCAGGCTGTCAAAATGCAGGTAAAAGGTAGCACGGGCAATCTCAGCCTGCCTGCAGACCATAGTGACATTGATCTTGTCATAGGCGGTTTCTTTATTCAGTTCCAGAAGCGCGTCTTTGATGACCATCTTTGTGTATAACGTTCTTCGGTCAGTCTTTTTCTGATTTGGTGACTTCATTTTATTCACCGTCTTTCTCTGATATCTGCAATCGAATATTCCAGATCATGAGAAACTCCTGTACAGTTTTGCAATTCTGTACGGGAGTTATTCTTTTTGAGAGAATGTGTTCTTCTCATTTTTCCAAATTTAAGTATATTAGTTTATAGACAGGGTGTCAATAAACTGTCGCTAGCCTTGTATCGCAGAATCAAAAATGAGAGAGGAATGAAAATCATGACCTTTTATGAGCAGATTGTAAATGAAGTACAGATGAGCAATTATTCCAGATATTACAACGTATATGCATCCGGCAGGACTGTGGTTCCGCTGACAAAGAAAGAGCCGCTCCCTTATGAAGAGCAGATTCAGGATTTTGTTCAGAAAGTGAAGGACGCGGACTGCGTGATCATCGGAGGAGCATCCGGCCTTTCCGCGGCAGGCGGCGGGGATTTCTATTATGAAGACAACGCCTCCTACCGGAAATATTTCGGAAAGTATGCGGAGAAATACGGATTCAAAGGTGCTTTTGCCGGTGCGTTTGCCCACTGGGATTCCCGTGAGGAGTTCTGGGGATATATGGCAACATTCCTGCATACCACCCAGCATGCGGAGGTTCGGAAGCCGTACCTGGATTTGGATGCGGTCCTCGCGGATAAAGAATTCTTTGTACTGACCACAAATCAGGACACCCAGTTCGTAAAGCTGTATCCGGAGTCTACAGTCGCCCAGATTCAGGGCGACCATCGCTTCTTCCAGTGCTCCAGGTGCTGCACGGATGAGGTATGGGATGCCGTGAAACCGGTGCAGGAGATGATCGATGCCATGGGTGACGGCACGGCAGTGCCGAAGGAACTGATCCCGCACTGCCCGCACTGCGGCGCTGAGGCGTTTCCGTGGGTCCGGGGTTACGGGAATTTCCTGACCGGAAAGAAGTACGAAGAGGAATATCAGAAGATTTCGGATTATATCCTCGCACATAAGGACGAGAAGATTCTTTTCCTGGAACTCGGCGTCGGAAGACTCACACCGATGTTCATCCAGGAGCCGTTCTGGGAACTGGTGAACAGTTTGCCACAGACGACGTATATTTCTGTGAACAAGGATTATGCGTTCCTGCCGGAGGCAATTGAAGACAGGGGACTGGCTATCCAGGCCGATATTGGGAAAGTGCTGGAGGATGTAAGAAGTGAAATGGAGAAGAAAGTCACAGCTGTATGATCGTAGAGGGTGAAAGATGATGGAATATAAAGTAAACGATTATAAAGAGGCAAAAGACTGGCTGAAAAACACGGACGCCATTCTGATTACGGCGAGCAACGGGCTTTCCATTGCGGAGGGGTATCATATTTTTGCGGATGATGGGTCGTTCAGAAGGTACTTTGGGAAGTTCCGTCAGAAGTACGGCCTGGACTCCCTGATCCGCGGTGTGTTCACGCCGATGACGGCGGCCGATCATGAGGAATATATGCAGACGGTTCATCAGTATTTAATTGACGACTACCATGGCAGTGAGGTAATGAAAAACCTGCTTTCAATTGTCAGGAATAAACCATATTTTATCGTGACCAGTAACGGCGACGCGCATTTTCAGATGAATGGTTTTGACCGGGACAGAATCTTCGAAGTGGAAGGTAACTTCGAAGGCCTTACGGAGGGGTCTGAGGAGTGGAACGGCCAGCGGCAGAGATTTTACGCATTTCTTCAGGAGTATTCCGGGCAGAATGCTCTGCTCTTTGAGCTTGGCATTGGGAGCCGGAACCAGCTGATCAAAGCCCCGACGATGGGAATGGCAGCGGAATATCCTTCCTGGAAGTTCATTACGATGAATATGCCGGGAGAAATCAACATTCCGGATGCGCTGGCAGACAGGACAGTAGCCCTGACAGGTGATATCGGAGAAAACTTAAGGAATCTTTTGAATGAATGAGAGCCTGAACATGAGGTTACAGACTATGAAATCAAATGGACGATCCGGAAAAATCAGGGAGAATCTTTCGGGGCAATTGGCATTTTCTTCTTTTGTCCCGGAGGACCTGCAGGATATTCGGATATAATATACAGATGAAATGGTAAGGATTTCAAAGCCACTTGGAAGAAGACAAGATAGGTATTCCAAGATATAAATCAGAATTGACCTATGTGAAAAGGGAGGCGGAGGAGAGTCTGCCGAGGAAGAAAACAGCGCGGTCGAACTGGCCGTGAAATCGGAATTTACCTATTAAGACATATAAATTGTTGACAATAAAGCTCCTATATAGTAGGTTTTTAATAAACTACTATATAGGAGCTTTTATATGGACATGAATGGAGGATTTCTTGTCACCAAAATAAAACAGCTTGGAGACCGGATTTTCGAGAAGATTCTCAGTGAAAAGAATATTGATGCGTTTAATGGAGCCCAGGGACGTATTCTTTATGTTCTGTGGCAGGAGGATGGTATCTCTATCAGGGCACTCTCGACTAAATGCGGATTAGCGATAACATCTCTTACTACGATGCTGGAAAGAATGGAAAATCAAGGGCTGATAAGCCGTGTTCAATCTGAAACGGACAAAAGAAAAACACTCCTGTTTCTGACTGAGAAAGCACATGCCTTAAAGGGCGAGTACGATTCTGTATCTGATGAGATGGGCAGTATTTACTACAAAGGATTTTCAGAGGAAGAAATTACCCAGTTTGAGGAATACCTCGACCGCATCAGAAAGAATCTTGAGGAGTGGCAGAAGTCATGAGTATTTGTATCAAAGATCAGATTCAGAACATGAATATCGTCATTGGCTGCAAAGTGGGATGTACATATTGCTATGCCCGCAACAATGTGAAACGCTGGCATATGATTGATGACTTCTCTGATCCTGAGTTCTTTCCAGGCAAACTCAGGATGATGGAAAAGAAACGTCCGCAGAACTTTCTTCTCACCGGCATGAGCGATCTCTCTGGATGGAAGCCGGAATGGAGAGACGAGGTGTTTGCAAAGATCCGTGAAAATCCACAACATCAGTTCCTGTTCCTTACCAAGAGACCTGATTTGCTGGATTTTGATACCGATCTGGAAAACGCATGGTTTGGCGTTACGGTGACGAGGAAAGCAGAACTGTGGCGTATCGACGCCATTCGGAAAAATGTCAGAGCAAAACATTACCATGTTACCTTTGAGCCGTTATTCGACGATCCCGGCACAGTTGACCTTTCCAGAATCAATTGGATCGTTGTGGGCACCATGACCGGAGCTCAGAGCAGGAAGATTCAAACGGAGCCGGAATGGGCATGGTCTCTGGCGGACCAGGCACATAAGCTCGGCATTCCGGTGTTTATGAAGGAAGACCTTGTCCCTATCATAGGGGATGAAAATATGATTCAGGAAATGCCGGAAGAATTTAATAAAGTGTTAGAGGTACAGAAATCATGGCAGAAGTAATAAATGGAATCCTCATTCGTGAGGTGGAAACAAAGAACATCATGACTAAGTCTAGTCTGCCGGTAGGCGGTTACTCGGTCAATCCCTATGTGGGCTGTACACATGCCTGCAAGTATTGCTATGCTTCTTTTATGAAGCGCTTTACCGGGCACAAGGAGGAATGGGGCACTTTCCTTGATGTGAAGCATTGGCCGGAAATTAAAAATCCGAAGAAATATGCCGGACAGCGGGTAGTCATCGGTTCTGTGACAGATGGCTACAATCCACAGGAGGAGCAATTCGGGAATACCAGAAAACTTCTGAAGCAGCTGATCGGCAGTGACGCAGATATTCTGATCTGCACAAAGTCGGATCTTGTGGTACGGGATATTGATCTGCTGAAGAAGCTTGGACGTGTAACCGTTTCATGGTCGATCAACACACTAGATGAAAATTTCAAGAACGATATGGACTCTGCTTCGAGCATTGAGCGCCGTATCTCTGCTATGAAGCAGGTATATGAAGCAGGTATCCGTACAGTCTGTTTCGTATCCCCGGTATTCCCCGGTATCACGGATTTTGAAGCAATCTTTGATCGGGTAAAGGATCAGTGCGATCTGTTCTGGCTCGAAAATCTCAATCTTCGAGGCGGTTTCAAAAAGACAATTATGGATTATATCGCCGGAAAATATCCTGATCTGGCACCACTTTACGACGAGATCTATAACAAGCATAACCGCAGCTACTTTGAAGCACTTGAAGTAAAAGCTGAGAAAATGGCTAAGAAGTATGATTGTGCTTTTGTAGATAATGAAATGCCTTATGGCAGAGTCCCGCAGGGGCATCCGGTGATCGTAGATTATTTCTATCATGAGGAAATCCGTGGGACAGAGAATACCGGAAAAAGAAATCGCTAACTTCCAGTTCAATGTGTTTTGCAATGTCGCTGATATCATTGAAGGTAATGGAGCAACATCATATTTTCGATCAATTTCCGAATAGCATGTTCCTACCTTGACCAATTCCCAGACAGCAAGAACCGACGTGATTATGTTTCTCACTGTCTCGGGGCATGTTGAGACGGTAGTATTGATGTCAAGAGTCGAAGGAAAATAGCCGCGAAAGCCCAGTAATACTACGGTTTTCGGGCAATCAGGCAAATGTGGCATCGAGCATAGCAAACGCTTCTCGGTAACTTATTCACGGGCAATCCGGCTCAAAAAGTGTGAGAGTTGAGTTGCCACGATAGATGTCACTATGCCCCGTTGCCAGGTTAGATGTTGGGTAGTTGTGGCTGTGAGATAGATGTTGGAAAAAGGCTTCCACACTACCATCATAGGCGAAAAGCTTTTTGAAACAATACCACATTCGTACATTGACAACTATGAATGTATTCGATATAATATGTACATCTCCCGGAGGTGAAAATCATGGGATTCAGAGAAGACGTCAAAAAAATCAAGGCACTCACAGATGAGAACCGTCTTGCGATCATGCTTGCGCTCCAGCATGGAGAGAAGTGTGGATGTGATCTGCTGAGGGAACTGAATATCACGCAGCCGACTCTTTCGCATCACATGAAAATTCTTGCAGACAGCGGCCTTGTTGATTACTACAAAGAGGGAAAATGGATGCATTACTCCATCTCCGCAGACGGCGTCAAAGATTTCCGGGAAATGATAGCTTCCTACGCAAGATGCGACTGTGAAACAGACAGCAGCGTATCCTGCGAATGTAAAGGAAAGAAGTAATCGATATTTGTTATTCATAGGCAGTCCTTTGGGAGTGCCTCTATAAAGGCCGTAAACATAGAGATATTTCAATGTATCAAACTAATGGAGCTGAGGTCATGAACAATCAAAACAAGGCAATCAATACGTTTCAGCGATATCTTTCGGTATGGGTACTGCTCTGCATGGCTATAGGAGTACTGATTGGGCATTTTGTCCCGGCCATTCCTGCCACACTCGGCAAATTTCAGATTTCCGGCATTTCGATTCCTATCGCTGTTCTCATCTGGGTCATGATCTACCCTATGATGATGAAAGTAGATTTTCAGAGCGTAAAACAGATTGGGAAGAATCCAAAGGGACTTCTGGTCACATGGGTGACGAACTGGCTGATCAAGCCTTTCACTATGTATGGAATTGCTTACCTGTTTTTGTTTGTCGTATTCAAAGCGTTCATACCTTCGGAATTGGCCACACAGTATCTTGCGGGGGCAGTGCTTTTAGGAGCTGCTCCTTGTACAGCGATGGTGTTTGTGTGGAGTACGCTTACAAATGGAAACCCTGCTTATACGGTTGTGCAGGTGGCCACCAATGACCTTATTATTCTGGTGGCATTTGTTCCGATTGTAAAATTCCTTTTGGGTGTTTCCAATGTGGCTGTTCCCTACAGTACTCTGTTCGTCAGCATTTTTCTGTTCGTTGTGATTCCGCTTGTGGGCGGCATCCTCACGAGGATAACAATCACGAAGCAAAGAGGTGTGGATTACTTTGAGAGCACGTTTGTCCACAAGTTCGACAATGCCACAACAATAGGTCTGCTGCTGACGCTGGTTATTATTTTCAGTTCACAGGCAGAGGTGATTCTGTCTAATCCACTTCATATTGTGCTGATCGCGGTGCCGCTGACCATTCAGACATTTTTGATCTTCTTTATCGCTTATGGAGCAAGCAAGCTGCTGAAATTACCGCATGATATTGCGGCTCCTGCCGGGTTGATCGGCGCATCGAATTTCTTTGAGCTTGCTGTAGCAGTGGCAATTGCACTATTTGGTACGACAAGCCCTGCAGCGCTCGCTACCACTGTAGGCGTTCTGACGGAGGTACCCGTCATGCTCCTGTTAGTGCGAATAGCAAACAAAACGAAAGCGAGTTTTGCGTAATGTGGACTTTTATTCAGGATCAGATCCTTGGGATGAAGTGGTTGAATGCCCTGATTGAGCAGTTGCTGCTCATGGTCGGACTTAATGTAGATAGTCGGATTGGCGGCAGTATACAGTTCTTCATTTATGACACAATGAAAATCACGGTATTGCTCTGTGTATTGATCTTTCTGATTTCTTACATTCAGAGTTTCTTTCCTCCGGAGCGGAGCAGGAAGATCATGGGAAGATTTCATGGAATAGGAGCAAATGCTGTAGGCGCTCTGCTTGGGACGGTGACACCTTTCTGCTCTTGCTCCTCCATTCCGATCTTCATGGGCTTTACGAGCGCAAGGCTTACGCTTGGGGTGACATTTTCCTTCCTGATTTCATCACCGATGGTGGACTTGGGAAGTCTTGTGCTTCTCGTCAGTATCTTTGGCGTGAAGATTGCCGTGGCGTATGTAGTGCTGGGACTTGTCATCGCCGTCCTTGGCGGGACGTTGATAGAACACCTGCACATGGAAGACCAGATTGCTGATTTTATCCGCAATAACAACAGCAAGGTGGATATCGAGTCTCCAAATCTTACCGTAAAGGATCGGCTGTTCTATTCCAGAGATCAGGTTGCATCCACCTTTAAGAAAGTGTTCCCTTATATCCTTGTCGGCGTGGCTATCGGCGCGGTGATCCATAACTGGATTCCCGAAGGCTGGGTGGAAACCGTTCTCGGCGACAATAATCCGTTCGGTGTGATACTCGCCACGCTTGTCGGCATACCCATGTACGCAGACATTTTCGGCACGATTCCGATTGCCGAGGCACTTTTGGCAAAGGGAGCATTGCTCGGTACGATTCTCAGCTTTATGATGGCGGTTACCACGCTCAGCCTTCCGTCCCTCATCATGCTGAAAAAGGCTATTAAGCCAAAACTCTTAGCGACATTTATAGCCATCTGCACAGTGGGCATCATCATTGTCGGATACGGCTTCAATGCCATAGCGTACTTACTGGTGTAGGGGAAAATTTCAATGAACAAACCAAAAGTGGCATTTATCTGTGTTCACAACTCATGTCGCAGCCAGATTGCCGAAGCATTAGGCAGACATCTTGCGCCCGATGTCTTTGAGAGCTATTCTGCCGGAACAGAACCAGAGCCGCAGATCAATCAGGATGCGGTGAGGCTGATGAAGCAAATCTATGACATTGATATGGAAAAGACGCAATACAGTAAGCTTCTGTCCGATATCCCGCCCGTAGATGTGGTTGTCACGATGGGCTGCAATGTTCATTGCCCGTTTCTTCCCTGCACAGAGAGATTTGATTGGGGGCTTGAGGATCCAACGGGAGCTGGTGATGAAGCTTTTATCGGGACAATCCGGGAAATCCATACGAAAATTGTAGAGCTTGCACAGCATCTGGCACAATAAATTACGTATATAGCTAAAACAGTTTCAATAACTTTTTCGCTGAAGGAGGATAAGAAAGATGAATATTAAGGTTTTAGGCAGTGGCTGCAAAAGATGTGAGGCACTTTTGAAGTCCGTAAAAGAGGCGGTAGCAAACAAGGGAGTTCATGCTGAGGTTGAGTACATCACCGATATGGAAAAAATCATGGGATATGGGGTGATGAGCATGCCCGCCCTTATGATTGATGACAAAATTGTTTCTGCAGGAAAAGTGCTGAAGGCAAAGGATGTAGAGAAACTATTGTAAGCAAAAAAGGATAAGGCTCCTCACTACTGATTGGGTTCAGTGGCGAGGAGCCGTTTTTTTGCTGATAAGCATTGACATATCGCGAAAGATAGATATAATAAAGGCATGGATAAGATTGAAATTTTTAAAGCACTATCAAATGAAACACGGCTCAGTATTATTGAGTGGTTGAAGGAACCGGAGAAAAACTTTCCGCCGCAGGGAGGACATTTTGATGATGTGGTGGATCTGAAAGGCGGTGTGTGTGTTGGAAGCATCCGCGACAAAGCCGGGATATCACAGTCAACCGTATCTCATTACCTAGATATGCTGCAAAAAGCAGGCTTGCTTATTTCCGAAAGGCACGGAAAATGGACATATTACAGACGGAATGAAGAGACCCTCGCTGCACTGGCAGACTACTTCGGTCATGAAATTTAAGTTGTGCATAGATTAGGCGGGATGAAGATCCCGTTTAATTTAAATCATTACATATCGACAAAGCGAGATATAAGGATATATAGAAACGAGGAGGAATTCGTATGCATTTTTCATGTGGAATCGTCAGACCGCCTTATGAGGCTGGTTCCTGTTTTTTACAAGTAACGTCGGGTTGTTCGCATAATAAGTGCCGCTTTTGCACCTTTTACAAGGAAGCACCTTTTTCCGTATCTCCGGAGAGTGAGATACGGGAGGATCTTCAGGAGATCCGGGATTCCGGATGGAAGGTAAAGCGGATTTTTCTGCAGGGGGCAGATCCGTTCCTGCTGAGCTACGACAGGCTTAAAAGAATCATGGACCTGATAAAAGAATACCTGCCCTGGGGTGTTTCCGTCGGCGGATATGGCCGAGTGGATAGTGTAAGGAACAAGTCTGTAGGTGAGCTGAAGTCGTTGAAAGAGATGGGATACGACATGATCGTATTCGGGATCGAGTCGGGCGATGATGCTGTCCTCGATAAGATGAACAAGGGCTATCATGCCAGTGATATAGTGGAACAGCTCTCCAAGATGGATGAGGCGGGAATGCATTATTCTGTCATCTTCTTATACGGGCTGGGAGGTCATGCGTATGGTATGGGGCATGCCGTCAAAACAGCAGAAGTGTTAAACCACCTGTCGCCCGTCAGAGTACTGGCTTCCGGGCTCTCGATCTTCCCTGACACACCGCTTATGGAGGAAGTAAGAAGAGGTGAGTTCGTAGAGTCTACAGAGACAGAGAAGATACAGGAACTGTATACCTTTGTGAAGACGCTTGATATCCACACTCTGCTGGATGCGACGAATGTCTCCAACATGATGCCGGTATATGGACATCTTCCGGAGGACAAAGAGAAGATACTGGCGATGCTCAAACAGGGTGCAGACGAACAGGGAGAAGAGCGATTGCGGATGCGAAGAGACAGCATGAGAAGCCTGTGACCAGGATAAAAATCAGAAAGGCGGTATTTAGATGAAAGTGTATTATATTTTTGACAGCTATTGTGGATGGTGCTATGGGTTTGAAACAATTCTTAAACCGTTTATTGAAGCACATCCGGAATTGGAAGTAACGGCGTTATCAGGTGGATTATTTATGGACGGTCATCCGCTTTCGGCATTTCCGTATATGAGTGATACGAATAAAAGAATTGCGGATATGTTTGGCGTGGAATTCGGCAAGCCATATCTGAACCTGTTAGAGACGGGAAGTATGGTTCCTGACTCGAATGATGCCGCAATAGGATTTGGAGTTCTCAGGAGCTTCTTACCTAAAGGAGAACATGTTAATCTTGCGTCAAAGATGCATGAAGCATTCTATTTGGATGGTAAATCACTTTCTGACGTGGAGACGATCAGATCAATCGCCAAATCCTATGACCTTCCTGCAGACAAGATCGCAGATGAGTTCATCCGTATTTCTGAAGAGGGCAAGTACCATCCGGACTTTTATGAGGCAAGAAAAATAGGAGTCACATCCTTCCCGACGCTGCTTCTTGAAATCAATGGGAAGCATTATGACTTAAAAGGAAGTGCGATTACCCTCAATGATTTAGAGGAAAATCTGAATATCATTAAGGAAAAGGGCGGGATCTTCAATGATGGAGACAATACGCCCGTTGCCTGTAATATCGACGGCACAGGTTGTTCATAAGCTATTTGAAGGAGAAAATTTTACTGGAAGGGATGGAACGGATGCTGCGGTATGCATTGCAGCTGTCGTATTTGAATCAGCTGCATAAAGCAGGAAAGATTACGGAATCAGAATATCTGCTGCTGGAAGAAACAGAATCCAACCGCAAGGCACAGAGGGATTCACTGATAATGGTTTATTTCCAGCATCCCTCGTTCGGATCCCATTCAGTGACTGGCACACTGGGCTGAGTAAGAAGGGGCGTTACAAATGTTCTGATCCGGGATATAGCATCATTCATTGAGACCGGAATCAGAGCTCTTTTCTTTTTCAAGAACGAGTTCCATCTGGTCCGGTCAAGATATGCGACCGCTGAGATATGCAGTCCATGATATTCTTTGAATTCTGTGATATCTTCCGCTGTAATGGAATCAAGAGCGAAAACAAGAGCATCATCGGTGTCCTGGGCAAAGATATCACGGAAGACAGTTTTCATTTCCTCAGCGCTGTTTGAGATACGTCTGGCCAGCAGGTCAACATCTGTCGTGGCCCGCTCGTACTTCCTGTCGAAGATTGCGTACAGAAAGATGCCGCCTTTCAGAACAAAGTGGCCGGCATACGGAGATACCGAGATCCGGTAGATCGTCCGTTCAAGCCCGTAATAGACGAGAGCATCCTGAAACGTGCAGCCGGAGCTGACAGCGAAATTCTTCAGTCTTGCCTTTACGGAATCTGCGTTCATGAAACAAGCACCTCCAGATAAGTTCTTACAATAGCTTCGCACCGCAGCATTTTGGCATAGTTATAAAGCCGGTCGATCTGACGATCCTTCCTTTTCAGATAGTTGCGCAGCACCTCTGATGTTTCTTCAATGCCGATCTTATTGCGGTAGTAGATGATATCAACGACGGTCTTTTCAATGTCAAAGATACGGAATGAATCGCCGCCTTCCGCGATCTGTGCAACACCGGTTTCCATACGGGAAGGATCAAAATAGAATATCCTGATTTCCGGCCAGTCGGGAAGAGTACTGACTTTTTTCTTCCGGTCGATCGCAACATCGACAACGTCTGGCAGGAAATTCGTAAGTTCATAATATCGGGCGGCACTCATCAGGCAGATCACACCGTCCGGAACATACGCAGCAGCGTTGATGAAATCATTCTCATCACCTTTATAGGAGAGATTCTCGTATGTGGTCCGGTTGATGCGGTGCAGCTGACCGTTTTCTTCCATCTGGCCGATCTTGTAGTAAGAATAGCCCATGTTTTTCAGTTCACTGGTCGTGTAGTATTTCTGATCTGCTTCAAGCGCGATCACAATCATCACCTCCTTGTCCCGGAGTGTACATCATTCCGGGAATTATTTCAACTAAATTCGGCAAATAAAATTAATAGCAGAAAATAATCAAAATACAGCTGGCGTGAATCGGAGATCGTACCGGTCTTATAAAGGACGGTGACCGGTCGATTCAGGCGCTAAAATTCAGCTTTCACTGACTCTGAAATTGGAACTGTAGGAGGGGTTTCCCATCCTGCGGTGGCAACGAAAGAATATACCACCGGGGTGATGTGTTTCTGGCCTATCCTGGCAATCCGTTTGGATCAGAACAGGGAGGACTCAGACCTGTCGTGATCATGCAAAACGATTGGGGATGTGTATATTTTCCAACGGTTACCATGGTACCGTTAACCTCAAATCTGAAGAAAGTGCATCTGGCATCACACTATGTGCTGCAGGATGCTTTTTTTCTGAAGAGGGTATCCATGGTTCTGGGTGAACAGATTGATACGATTGATAAACATAGACTTCATACATTTTTGGGAAGACTCAGTGAAAATGAAGCCTCGCTGATCCGGCTGATGGGGTCAGTCCTGATGGAACAGAACAGCATCAGTCAGGCCAGAAAGGCAATCTTCAGCAAAGAATCTTATCAGAAT
>NZ_JADKQA010000007.1 GCF_015351765.1 Clostridium vitabionis | reverse complement strand
ATACAAAATGGTAGTTAATCAATGATACAGTTGTTTTTGTATGTTTATATTCATTCTTCATGAATATATAGTAGCACATTTGTAGATATTATTCAATATATTATCTACAAAAAGTAAAGAGGTGGGCTATCATCCTCACGGTTGAAACCGTGGGTTTTCTCGCCCACATGGGTTATAAGTTTTTTTCGTGCTCGGACTATCATTCCAGCTCTTCGATTAAAAAGGGATATGGGGTCTATAGACGTTATATTTGCGTGCTGAACAGTTCACTCCCGAACTGTTGTCTTCCGTCCCATGAATTTACCTGGAAATTGGTTGTCATTTTATTGGCACGGGTGACAACATCATGATGCCTTGAAAATACATGTATTACAAGCTGTTTATGCTGTCCTCAGGTCCTCTGTTCTGTATATCTTCAGCTTCTGTTTTCAGGTGTTTTCTTCCCGTATTTTGTATTTTCAAATAGTAATTTCCCACCAGTGAGACTACATCGACAATGACAAAGCCTCAGATGGATGTTTTTTCAGTGACCTGTTGGTCACATTGATGGTTCTGGCGGAGCTATCTTCAGCTTATTTTTGCTGCTGAAGACTGGCCCATAATCCGAGAAAATCAATGACATCCTGCTTTCTCTATCTCTTTGTAAAGATCAGAGATCACATCACTGACCTTGTGCTTTTTTAGGCTCTCCTCAAATTCTTGCTGGACACCCTGCAATTTGTCATACAGTGTAGCGTGGATATTCCGCCCGACCGGACAGAGAGGATTCGGATTCTCATGGAAATGAAAGAGATCTTCCTTATTCTTCTCTACAGCTTCATAAACGTCATAAAATGTGATCTGCTCAAGCGGTCTTGTGATGGCGATGCCGCCCGGCCCCCTCTTGATTTCAATCAGCCCGGCATTCCTGAGGTCAGACATGAGATTCCGGATGATCACCGGATTGCTTCCGATGCTGGCCGCAAGAAAATCACTGGTCACTTTCTCCTTTTTTCCAAAATACTCCACAGCCGCCAAAATGTGTATTGCTATCGTAAATTTGGTTGATATCTGCATAAAAAATTTTCCTTCTATTGTGCATTACAGTACTTTTGATATTGCCCCGGCAGGACAGACCGGTACGCAGTTTCCGCAATGAAGGCACTGGTTCTGATCAATAACCACCGGCGTCCGCGGCAGGTCAATCGTTGCCACGACTGTAGAGTGAATATCCTCCACAGGAATCTTCAGATATGCCTTTGTGTCCATGCGCTCTCCTTCTATGGCACCATCAGATGTTCCATATCTGAGTCTTTATTCACGATGATATAAAATCTCCCGGTAAATATCCCGGTCACTGTCCCTGAATACATTGAAAATAACGCGGCGCACAGAGGTCTCAGGATGTGAATCAAGCCAGCCTCTTACCGTACTCACAGCGATTTCCGCCGCCTTGTCCTGCGGGAAATGAAAAACGCCGGTGGAAATGCAGCAAAACGCAACCGATTCCAGCTGATTACCGGAGGCTGTGGAAAGAACCGACCGATAACAGGAAGCCAGCATCTCCTTATCCTTCCCGGTGAGCCACCCGGACACAATCGGTCCAACCGTATGAATCACATAGCGCGCGGGAAGGTTATATCCCGGCGTGATCTTTGCCGCGCCGGTCTCTTCCTCATAGCCCTGCGCTTTCATGATCTGATAACACGTTTCCCGCAGTTCTACACCTGCCATAGTGTGAATCATGTTTCCTGCACTTGTCCGAATCACTCATTATGGCATAGTGAAAGGCATCCGGGTCGTTATCGAGCTCATCTGAGTCAAAAAACTCATCATAATTGTCATCGAGACAGCCTTTGATCATCATGTGCATGAACATCTTGTTGTTGGCCTGAGTGATATAGATTCGCTCTACAATCTTCCGCACAAGAGTCTGCACTTCTTCCGGACTGCGGCCCTTTGCCTGTTCCCCAAAGTGTTCAAAGAGATAGGCCACCTCATCGAATTGCCTCTGCTGTTCTTCCCTGTCAGAGAGCAATGTCTGGATCTTTTTCAGTTCCTTTTCCTTCTTGGCAATTTCCCTGGCAATTGCATCCATATCCTGTTGGATATATTTTCGTGTCACATCCGTTGCGGATCGAAGGGATACAACCTGCTGTTTGATCGCAATATCTAACTGATCCAGTTCCTTCTGCAGCCGCTTTGCATTTTCAAGATTCTCATCATTCTTAACCATTTCATTGGTATGCTGATTGATCATATCCCTGAATAGGTTAAGATTATCCTGCGTCATGTTGCAGAGTAAGTCAATGACATATTCATCGAACTCCACACCTCTGACAGCCTGAAAAGTGCATTTTCCATTTCTGACCGCATTCGGACACGCGTATTTAAACCTTGGTTTTCCATGGGTGTATCGTCCACTCTCCGTTACAATACGCAATCTTCTGTTGCAGTGCGGGCAATACATCAGGCCGGCAAACATCGCCTGCGTTGCCCGGTGCGGTCTGTCATACTGTTCCTTGATGCTCTCTCGCAGTTTTTGTGCTTCGATCCATTCGGAAGACGGAATAAAGCCATCATGCCGTCCGACGGCAATCACCCACTCACTCATGTCACGCCATTCCAGATTTCTTGCGAACTTCGGGTTGAAGAAGGTCGAATCATCCGCTTCTTCCTTGGTCTGCAGTCTCCGGTTGGAAGCAGCGATCCCATGAACACCGTCCCAGTCACTCTTCTCCCCACAGATATTACTTCCCTGATCCAGAAAGTAGTCATAAGACTTTTCATCTGCGATACAATAGACAGGGTTCTGAATAATATCTTTTACCGCAAGAAGAGTGAACCTAGCGCCCTTCTTCGTCTTATACCCTTCCTCATTTAACTTGCCGGCGACCCGATTAAACGCTCGTGTCTGAAGAAACAGCTTAAAAATATATTCGATCAGCTTGCGTTCCTCCGGGACTGCAACAAGATAAGAGAAAGAGGTTTTCCGCTTACCCACGCCGACCTTTGCTCTCTCAGCTCTGAATCCTGTGGGTGGCGTGCCGCCCATCCAGCGGCCATCCTTGGCAAGTTCTGACAGGTTATCCGTGATCCTTTCTCTTAAGATATCCCGCTCGAATTCTGCGATCATGCCCAGCATCTGAATCATCATTTTGGAATTGGCATCCTGGGTATTCAGATTGTTGGAACTGATCAGAAGAGCGCAGTCGTATTTGTTGAGGAAATTGATCATAGCCGTCAGATCGGACATACGCCGGCTGATTCGATCCAGCTTATAGCACACAATAGCCCGGATTTTCTTTTTCTCTACATCATGAATCATTCTCTGAAAATCCGGACGATCTGAATAGAAACCGCTCTTTCCTTCATCTTCGTAAATCTCGTAGTCGTAATCAGCCGGAAGATTCAGATGCAGCTTGGCATATTCCTTACAATATTCTTCCTGGTTGGCGATGGAATCGCCTTTATGAGTAATAACCGATTTTCTCGCATAGATCACAACTTTTCGGTTATCCTCCCCTTCTGGCGTGCGTTTTTTCATAATAATCTCCTATTTTCATTCGTACATACACACAATATTATATCATGATAGCAGAACAGAGGCAGCTATTTTCTGCCTCTGCCTCCAATAATTCGTACCAGTTATCAAACAAGATCAATCATCAAATCCGAAGCTCTTTCTAAGCTGTTTCACTTCACTTACACTCAGATGCATCGCATCAATCTGGTCGATCACAATTTGTGCCCATGCTCTCACCATATCCTCCATCGCCTTATCATAATCAGGGCCGGGATGGATTACACAGATAATCTCTGGTTCCGTTTTATCTGCCATATCATTCGTCCTCCATCAAATAATCTCGTAGTCAGAAATATAGAAGTGGTTCCGGCAAAGTCCACACCAATGCCGATTCCCCTATGCTGTTATGGAAGTCTTGATACCCTTCCACTTACTTGATGTGGACGCATTTTATCATGGTTGCTGAAACTTTTTTCTGTCACTCTTCTTCAAATCTTGCTCGAAGCATCTTCAGCAGTTTCTCCTTGCGATAGCGGACCTGTCCGATCGTCAGTCCCAGCTTTTCAGCCATGCGTTGGTTGGCATTCTCAACATCCTCAAACATGGCCAGCAGAAACTTCCTGTCATCTTCCGTCAGCTCCTCCAGATATCCCTGCAGCTCCTCCAGCTCCAACTGATGAAGAACCGTTCCCTCAACATCCGCATTCTCATCGACAAGCTCATAATCCGTCTCTGACTCAGATCCGCTCATATCCGTCGTTGAGATCCAGGAGATGTTACTCTTCTCCTTTGCCTTTTTCCTTCTGCCAAGGCGCTTATACTCCGCATCGAACATCCTTCTGATCTCCGCGATCTGCTCCTCCGGTAATCCTGCTTCTCTGCATGCCATTTCGTACTTGTAAATCATGAAATCCTCCGTTTTCCGCAAAACGGAGGACCTGAAAATGCCTGTGCAGACGCATAAAAAACGGGCGCAGCTGACCACACGACACGGAATCTTCCGTTTCGCTCTTTGTGTGGTCAGCCGAAACCCATCAGCTGACTTCTTATTTACCTGGATCGCCGCAGAACGTGGGTTGTGTCCCTGGCCGGGAGACACGCGCTGCGGCGACAAACAACGAATGAATACAAGCGGTCATTCGCAGACTGCGTCTGCTCATGTCGCGCTATACATATGCGCTGGATCAGACCATTCGCCATGCGGGCATGCCGCCTGATCTGTCCGCCACATATGAGCACCGCTTGTAGAAACGCGCAAAAAAAGCCGGAGTCACCACAAACGCACCCACTCAGGGTGTATCTATGGCAACTCCGGCAATTTGGTATCTCGTTCGGATCCGTGGCTCGGTAGTTACGTGATTACTATCGTGCTATTCTGTTCTCGTTCGCTTAAGGGCATCCGTATAGGCCTTCAGGCGCTTTTCCTGGCAGCTGTACCTTTGGTATTTCATGGTTACCGCCATTACCGCTCTGCAGCGCGGACACTTGATGGAAATTGTACCTACATTTGTTTTCTCCATATCAAAGAGTCTCTGGCCGCAGGAACAATATACCGTAACAGAATCATGATCTGCACTTGCTTTACTCATTCTCACCACCGCCTTCCTCTGTTCTGATGACAGCCGTGGTTATGCCGCTTTTATAATCCTTTCTAATCAATGTTGGCTCCCTTCTCACTACAAGCAGTGAATCAAAATGTAAAGCTGTATTCCTCGGTAAAGGGAAAGAAACCTTTGGAATACATATATGAAAAGCACCTGACCTTCGGGATCAGACCGGCAGTTCCGACCCGCAGCAGACCTCCCAGTGAGAAGTCCGCTCGCTGCCGATTGCTGTTCATTCCATACGTCTGCATTTTCAAGCTTTCGCTGCATTCCACACCTGCAACGGCTTGACAGGATGAGAAGTTTGCTTTATGATATGAGCAGTTGAACTTCTTGATTGTTATTATACGCAGACAATTTTTCAGTGTCAAGTCTTTTGAGAATTTCACCTTCCAAATTACGAGAATATTAACTTCTCACAAGCTCAAACCAAAGGAGTGACAAAATTATGACGTTCGGTGAAAAAGTAAGAGAAGCACGAAAGAAGCTGAACATTTCCCAGGATGATCTGTCCAACAAAATTGGGGTATCCAGAAGAACGGTTACCTCGTGGGAAACAGACAAATCTTTTCCCAGAACAAGAAAAGTATATGAGAAGCTGGCAGAGACACTTGACGTGCCTCTTAATTATCTGCTCAGTGAAGACGACGCCTTTGTCATGGATGCTTCTGAGCAGTTCGGTTACAGAGGAAAAAAGGGAGCGGAAAAGCTCGTTCAGGAACTGACCGGCCTGTTTGCCGGCGGTGAACTGGCGGAAGAAGATATGGATGCCCTGGCTTTCGCAGTCCAGGAGGCCTACGTAGAGGCAAAAAAGAGGAATAAAAAATACACCCCGAAGAAATATCGTCAGGATGCATCCGATGAAAAATGAGTCCGGTTGAGTCCGCTGTTCAAGTCCTAATTTTCGGACAGATCATATGCTACACTTGATTTGTTCATTGCAGACAGGAGGTGAAAACCTTGATCCTGAACACAACTGATGAGATCATCCGCTGTGCAGATAAACTGGTCAGGCGGACCGGAAGCCGGGAACCGGAACTGATCGCTCTGGATCTCGGTATTACAATTATGGACGTACCTTTCAAAACGCAGAAGGGCGTCTACAAGATCATTGAGCGTAACCCCTTCATCTTCATCAAGGAAGATCTGGATGAACGCATGCGCAGGATTGTTCTGCTGCACGAAATTGGCCACGACCGTCTGCACCGCCGCCAGGCAAAACAGTTCCAGGAATTCCGGCTCTTCGACATGACTAACAACACCATGGAATTTGAAGCCAATCTCTTCGCCGCACAGGTCGCCCTGCCAGATGATATGATCCTGGACTACATCTACCAGGGCTACAGCGTGGATCAGATCGCCGGAGAGATGGAATCCGACATCAATCTGGTGGCAATCAAAGTCAGCGACTTATGCCGCAGAGGGTATTCGTTCCGGGTGCCGGAGCACGAGAATAATTTTCTAAAATAATGATCAGTGGATAGGGGGCTCAAAACTTTCCCTGCTTAAGCCCTTTCTATCTCCGGAAGCAGCAAAAGCAAATTCCACTTCCACATTCCTGATTAGTTTATTCCGATTGGGACCTCGATTTTATCTCTGGCAACACAGACCCCGTTTTTGACAAGGTAACATTCCACAAAATGCGGGCCATAGAAATTCGTACTCTCACCCTGATGGCTATTATTAGTCTGGAGTATCTGCCCACGAATCATATTTCTCTTTACGGCTTCCTCTCCAACATTTCTAACCTTCCACCATATCTCATAAGGCCGAGGGCAGTTTGTTTTCGTGATATAAAAATCCAAATGCTTATTATGCCGCAGGAAGCTACCGGGTGTCCGCAGAAGTGTACGTAGCAAAAACGGTCTCCACCCATTCTGAGTTACTTTGCAATCAATTTGGAGTGAATATCTGATATCCACGGGTACCAGTTCTTCAATAAACTTCTCTGTGGAAGCACCTCTGCTGAAGGTTTTTCTTACGGAAGATGATTCATATGATGCTTTTTCATCAGATTCACTTTCCGCTTTTGGAAAATCATTTCCTAGAAGTTCTCGAAGGATATCATTTATTTCATCCGAATCATTTTCAGTGCCATCCAATTTTTTATGAGCCTTTTCCGCCTTGGCAACAAAGGCTCCATCATCAGAATTGTTAACTTGTTGGTTGCTTCCTACTGCATACCAGAAACTTCTGTCAGGATCCTGATCTTTGAGATATTTATACAGATCTGTCAGAATCCTCAAATAATCACTTGAACTGCTTTCTGAGAAGTAGTCTTTATCCTTAAAGAAGTCATAGACCAAGGTATCGATAAGAAGCCCACCCATCTCCAATCCCACGGTATTCTTCCAGCTCCTGATGGCATGACAAAAATCATTGTAAATTCCATTGGATTCTGAATTACATTTATCGCATTCAACCTGTTCGCTTAATGGGTCTGTATATTTCCAGCTTCCTCCGTCATGAGTATCCGGATACTTGAATTTTTCATCTGACTGTTTAAATCCAGGAACCAGTTCGACAGTGTATTTGTTAAATTCTATTACAACAACCTGCCCGTCACCACGTATATCCGTGTTAGGATATTTTTCTTTAAGGACATTTTTTACATCCTGAATAAGTGCGGACTGCCCATTGCTTTCGTATGCATCATATTGCTTATACGTACTGTCTGGAAGATCAAATAAAATATCAAGGTCACTGCTTCCAGCAATTGCTGTCCTTCTGCCGACAGATCCAACAATATACATATGGGAATCGGCATCGCCGTCCAGATCGTAATAATGCTTATTGAGCTTCTTAGCAATGTCACCAGCTGTTCTTTCCATGTCGGAAAGATTATCCTGCTTGATATTATTGCAAAATGTCTCAAAATCATTTGCCAAGGACATTTACTAAGATATTCCTCCTCTTAATGCAGGTGGAAGAAAGCGATCTATCTCTTCCTGCGTATATGTATACTCACCTTTTACTTTCAAAGCCTTATCTGCTAATTTTACAGCTGCATCCGTAGTCGATGGAGCACTTATATAAAGTTTATTCAGATCTTTCATTATGTCATTGTAGTCCCTTCTAATTCCATCAATTTCATCATTCATATGAAGACTTGCAATCACGTGAAGGAGACGTTCTCTAATGACGATAAAACTGTTCGCAGCTATTCTGTGCTGCTGCTCCATACTTTTTACATCAAAACTTTTAAAATAAGCAGTGATAGCAAGTGTACCAAATGAGAGAATAGCGGTGATAACCTTTGTAGTCATACTGTCTAAAAAAATCGTCGTAATAATTCCACAGGAAGTGGCTGCAGCCATTAGGATATTTATTGTTTCCAGTACTCGGTATCTTTTGGCATAAATATCAGCCTGCTTTTCCTGAATCTTGTGTGTCCAAACGACGCTAGCATAATTTTGCCTGATCTCTTCAAGCAAAATTTGATTGTTGTTATTCATCAAATTCACTCTCCCGAACCACTTGTGCTTTGCCAACACTTCGCATTTACTTCGCATCCACTTCGCATCTACTCCGCATCAGATGCGGAGTTGTCCTTTAACTTATATGTCCGAGACGGAGAGTGTTTATTTCCATTTGCCTGTATAAGCTTCATGTCCAGCAGATGATTCAACCGGTTTGTAACAGATCGCTCCTTCTTTCCGACATTTTCCGCAATCTCAGAACGGCTTGCCGGACGTCCACATTCCAGTAGGTACTGTACAATGTTTCTTTCCAGTTCATCCAAGCCCAGATATAGAATTTCACCAGATGCCTTCCCGGATGCGTTATTGGAGGCTGTGTCTGACACCTTATTCCGGCTTGGCATCCGTTCATCGATATTGTTCCGGAGAATCAGCGTCACCGTGTTCGGACCTTCGACATATTCCGGTTTAGGAAGTCCTGCCTCCTCCATATCGGAATAGATCTTCTTTACACCCTCATTCAGCTCCCGGACCCACTCGAACTCCGTCATAACTCTGGAGATCTTCTTATTTCTGGAAAAACGTGTGTAGGTGATATTGTCCACGGTCACAATGTTCGGAAGCCGTCCCGGAGTCTCGATCTCCATCCGGTCATCATACAGGCTGACCTTGATATACTGCCCTGTCGCCGCGTAATCTCTATGGGCGATGGCATTAATCAAGCCTTCCTCCCACGGAAACCGGGGATATTCCGGACTGCTCTCGAATCTTCCGCTCTTGCGGTTCTGATGCGTAAAATCCCTCAATTGTCCGGAGATATACGCCTTCGCATCATCCACCAGACGAAGGATCGGCTCATCAATATTCTTATCCTTTACGACGTTGTACTTCTCCCCCACCTGCATCTGTCTGCCGTCAATCTGGATTATGCGGACACGGCAGCTAACCGAGAACTGCATCACATTCTTGGCAAAAAGAAGGACAGCAGCATTGGTCAGACGTTCTCCCCCGTTCTGCTCTGTAAGAAAGCCTCTTGCCCTGAGAACCTGCCGGAAGGGAAGTCCCTCCGCGCCGATACGCCTCTCATAAGCCTTCAAAAGCTCTTCATCCAGATCTTCCACCCTGGCATACGGGCAAATCTCCTCTTCATAATGCCGGGATCCCTTTGCATATTCCAGATTTCGGAGATTATCCCCTAGCATCTCCCGCGTTTTATCGCCGATTCTGAGATACGTCTTGTCATTGGACGTCCGTATGATCTGATCAAGACTGCTCTCAATGTGGAGAAGGAGAAGCCGGTCGGGTTGTCCCTTCTCATTCGTGATATCAATAAACTCTTCCTTGTACTGCGGCATAGGACGGCAGCAGTCTCTCGGGACATTCAGAAGCTCATTGATCTTGTCCTCACCAATACTGTTAATGCCTTCCAGCGTCAGTTTCTTATCGCTAATGCCGATAACCAGTGTGCCGCCATCGGCATTAGCAAACCCGGAAATATGCGGTGCGAGATCCGATGGACGGATCGCCGCAGATTTCCGGTCAAAATATTTGTTCTCATGCTCCGTTTGCATATATTCAAGCGTCAGCATCGGAGTAATTTTCGATCCATTCATAGTTGCTTTCCCCGCTTTATTCCAAATTATTGCTACCTGTTGTCATTAACACCGTCTTAATGGTAACAGGCGGTAATGTTCCTTTTTCTTATTTCCAAATAGCGTCCCATAAGCACTCGCTTTTACGTTTATCTTTATATCAAGATTTTTCTCAAAGCATTAGCAATTTCTACAGCTTCTGATATCGTGTTTTCCGCGCCGAAAGTAATCCGGATCGTCCCTTGGGCATAGTCAGCGGGAACGCCAATTGCCTTAATAACGTGGGAAACCTGTGTGTGTACAGAGTCACATGCTGAACCTGTAGAAATGCAAATTCCCATCAGATCAAGGCGGTGAAGAAGCATTTCTCCATCTGCTCCGCGGAAAGAAAGACATACATTTCCTGGCAGATGGTATTCTGAACCATTGCGAATAAAATCAATATTACTCTCTCGCAACTTGTTGAGAAGAACGTCTTCTAGAGATTGAAGTTTATTTGCCACGTCTTTCATTCTGGCAGTATTAAACCTTAACGCTTCCGACATTCCAACAATAGACGCAATATTCTCTGTTCCAGCACGGAGACCATTCTCTTGAGAACCGCCGTCTTCATAAGGATGGATATGAACCCCGTTACGGATATATAAAAATCCAATGCCTTTTGGTCCATTAAATTTATGCGCAGAAGAAGATAATAGGTCAATATTTTCCTTGTGAACATTTATTGGAATATGGCCAACTGCCTGAACTGCGTCAGTATGAAAGAGAGCACCATGGGCATGAACGATTTTAGCAAGCTCAGCAATAGGTTCTATTGTTCCAATCTCATTGTTTCCATACATGATAGAAACAATGGCGGTCTTATCTGAGGTGGCCTTATCGAGATCCTCTTGGCTGACTATTCCTTTCCTGCTTACCGATAGGTAATGTACAGGGATACCAAGTCTTTGGATGGTTCTGCAGGAATTTAAAATAGCATGATGTTCAATTTCGGAAGTAATGACTTCGTTTTTCTCTTTTTTTAGAAAAATCGCAGACTTCAACGCCCAGTTATCACTTTCTGTACCGCCGGATGTGAAATAGATTTCTTCAGGTGATGCGCCAATGCAATCCGCAATCGTTTTACGAGCCAATTGCAAAGCTTTTTTTACTGTTCTTGAAAATGAATATGGCTGTGAAGCATTCCCGTACTGTTCAAGGAGGTAGGGCTTCATGGCATCAAACGCCTGCTTGCATAATTTAGTTGTGGCTGCATTGTCTGCATAGATCATTAAGCTTTATCTCCTTAATCAAAGAGGGTGCAGCCCTCATCCTTGAATTCTTCTATTTTGTCATTTAGATCATCTACCGTGCATTCTAAATAATCAGCAAGACAATCCATGCAATAGAAATTTTTTATGTTCTTGCCTAACAGCTTCTTGTTAAGGCCAACTGTGTTTTTATCTAAATTTTTTTTGCCACAAATAACGCATTCGTAACTCATGAGAATTCCTTTATTGTAAAAGTCGGCATCTGTTTATCGTCGTTCTTATATTCTGGATCGAGGATAGATAGTTGTCGCCATATAATTTTACGCATATTGATGGCTGGACGGAGGCAGTAGCGATTAAAATCTCGTGGATTTATATCATCTACAGACTTTACGTTTGGAAACAAAAGCTTGAGATACGCGGTTGCTATCCTCTTTACAGCCTCTGTGTGTCTTACGTAAGCGTTTTCAGAAGTCTCAACAAGCTCATCAACAACGGCCCTGTAGCTGGCATCATCACGAAGCATATGCATCACAGTACAGAAATATTCCGTATTTAATGCCCAGCCACAAACCTTTAGGCTGTCGCTCATCTTCGGAATCTCCCATCCTTTAATAAAACCATGGATCCGGTCAACAAGAGCACTTTCCTGGAATAAAGAAGGAAGTTCCGTAAACATACTCTTATATTCATCCATGTTGTCGATGGAAATATTTCCTAGAAGGACAATTCCAGCGGACGACTCGCCCTCATACCCGCCGATATTAAAGCGACCTCTTTCCATATAACCCTGCATGATAGAGCGCATTTCGTTGATGTCATTAAAAGTCACGAGCTTGACCTCATCAATGGCTACATAATCTGTTCCAACAACAAATCCTGGGGTGTGCCGTGCTGTATCATAAAACATTTTTGCACGGGTAATTTTGCCACCATCAGTCAGAAGACCATATTTACTTATGTTTCCGAATACATAGGACTTTCCGGTTCCCTTTGGCGCTAGTTCAAGCAGATTCAGCCTTTTTTCCAGGAATGGAAGCAGACGAGTTAGCATAGCCAGCTTTTCATCGGTATTTTTGTAACCATTCGCATTGTAGTCAATTGCTCCAAGTAAAACATCGATCCATTCTGAAATCGAGAATTCGGACCGAGCGTCCTTGAAGTATTCAAGGTCAGCAATGTAGGGGCGAAAACTTGTGAACCCTGTTAGCTTGATTTTTCCAGGAATCTTAGGTTTTGCCGTGTCATCCGGAAGCCTGTAGCCCAGTTCAATAATTCCCCATGTTTCCTGGCTTTGGGTAAGTTCATCCTTATATCTTTCCCAGACTGCCGGTTCTATGATGGTTTCTTTATGAGTAAGATCAAAATTCGGAAGAGAAAATGTAATATCTCCAGTTCGAATATCGATATCGACACTTATTTTTGTGAGAATTTTGACACGTTCATTCTCATAAGTAATCCGATTCTTTATGCTTAACCACTCATCCTTTTTGGGGAGATAAGTACTTACAAATTCGGTGACATCTTCAATATCATAATTTCCTTCTTCATCCTCAAATCTTTTTAGTACCCAATCTCTTAGAAAAGAGGGCAGACCAAGCGAAGAAAAGAAGTTGCTCTTCGTAAGATCTTTATATACTACCATATCCTCAAAGCATTCTCTCAGCTTGTCATCCATTTATATAAAACCTCCCTATAGCAAATCATTTACTTTCTGACCTTCACGTTCCACGATCAGCGGAAGTTTTTCAGCAATTCGGTTATCTCCGGAATACACATCTACATAATATGTGCCCTTTTTCTTTATATCAGGCATATCTACCCGATAGTATCCATTTCCCATAGGGTCAGCCGAATACTTCTTCTGATTGATTCTGACAGAGACATCTTGTTGCTCTTCTGTGAGGAATATTTTTATTGCTGCCTTCTTACGGAAACTGACTTCAATTTGAGGAATTGTATTTATATCATCCAAGTGGGAGTCAACCGGCATAATGTAAACTTCAATGCTCTTGTCCGAATATGTGAGGGTAATAAGAGGAACACATATCTCTTCAAGTGTAGCGCCTCCATGTGTTTCAACTCCTATCTTTCTGCTTCCTTTGAAACGGTCATAATTTGCAAGGACCCAGTAATCTCCGGCATCAACAGCATATTCGGGCTTTTCATCTAGTTCACTCTTTTTACAGCATCTTCCCGAATGAATCCCTTTTTCAGCCATTTCGTAAACGTTTTCCCTATCATGGAGAATGACCAAACGACTTGCTCCATGATCAGCAATCATTACTGCTTCAGCAATATCCCCATTCAGAAGCTTTGCCTTGATCTTTCCTAATACATCTCGGATGATCTCCAATTCTTTTATCAGATGGATCGGCAGTTTTGAATGCTTGTAATAGTCGTAGTTGTTTTTACCCTGGTGCTTGACCTCATCAATATCCTTAATGTTTACAATATGGTCTTCAGGCCACCCTTCCACAAATTCCCTATTGCATTCTGTAATAGACGGAAGTTCGGAACGACAGACTTTAATCTTGATTTTTAACTTGAGATCATTGCAAACACTCTGGATATATCCAAGATATTCAACTCCCATTGCGTCCATAAAATAGAGCAAAGCATTTGGCTTTGAAAGATTCTCCACCACAGCAGATCTCGGCTGAAGGATGGATATATAATCGCGTTTTTTTGCTTGTTCAAGCACAAGATCGTAAAAATCAGGGAAGATTTTGTTGACCACCTTCTGATATTTGTACTCAGAGAAATAATGATTAAGCAGGTCGACTTGGAAATCATATGGTTTCAAATAAGCAGCTAATTCAGGATATATTTTTTCAAGGATATTAGTCAGCTCTTCTCGATTTTCTTTTGTGCCATAACGATTCAGATACGCGAATATTTCCTCCTTTTCCTTTTCTGTATTGTCCGTCAAATAGTAAATTTCTTCTGCTTCTTTAGCATGCGCGATCTTGCAATAACTGACAAGCTCAGCCGATGGATTTCCTATCTGGTTGAGCAGGATTTTTCTGCTTGAGTAACATTCCCAGAAGTCATTATCGGAGGGAGACTTGCTGAGTATTCCGCGATAAATATTAGAAGCCATTTCCTTTATTGTAGAAGCATGCGCGGCTGCATAGTTAAGGCACCAATTGTTTTTTACGCTGTAAAGTTTCAATGCAATATAGTACAACCACAGGCGATTATAATTGAGCTGCATATCTTGGATGCTGGAGACAAAAATGTCGAGTCGTCTGTGATCTCCAAATGTGCTATCTATGGCATTCGCCCAGTTGGAATTTTCATTGACTAAAGTGAGGGCATAATTCCATTCCATTTCTGTGCCCATGCTCTCGGAAAGATTTTTGGTAAGAGGATCCTTCAAGGCGAGAACATCATAGGCCTTATTCAGATTAGTAATATTGTATAGTGCATATGGAAACTGCTCCTTAGTCTTGTTTGTAACCAGATAAACCTTCGGTTCAACTGCCTGCTCTACGGCAACAGCAAAATTCTCGAGCCCGCTTGCAACTTTTAATTTTTCGGGAAGTGGCAGGTTTGAAGAGCAGAAAAAAATGTCCGGAATTTGAGTCACATTTCCTTCAAGTAAGGCAATTCGGCGTTCCAGACGCGGATCCCGAATATTCAAAAACTGTCTGCATTGATAAGTGAAGATCACAACATGCCCATTTGTCGACATGTTAATTATTTCAGATAACCGACTTGTTAAGTTCTCCTCTCCAATCAACCTCAGATACGAAGAAAGTCCGGTCACAAAACAGTTGTGATCTTTTGTCTGTAGATCATGAAGAAGATCTTCGATTTTGGGGAACCCGTCTCTGGAACAATAGTTCGAGGCAGGGATGACTTCTGAAGTTGTTGAGGTTATAGGGCATAACTCGGTCAGAAGTCTGGAAAGATCATCTCCATTCTGAACATCGACGATTAAAGGCTGATAGTCGTCCTTCATAAGGAATCGTTTTGCTTTTTTGATACATTCCTCGTAATTCATAAGATCAGTTTCCTTTTATGATTTCCATTCCAACAATCATATTGTCTCGAATCAGTTCCTTCAGATACCTCTTTACAGCATCGACATCCATTTCATCAATCTTTTTCAATGCCCTTGCTGAACCGCTCTGATTATACTTAGCTTCTGCCATTTGCCTCAGCTTTTCATTTACTACAGGAGACTGGAACCAGTCGTAAGGCTCATCAGGAACCCGCTGGGTGAGATATTGCTTTACTTCATTGATATCAGTAAGCAAAACTGCGTAATTATCAATGACTTCTGTAACAAATATCTGATCTAGTGCATCATTATCGCTCAATTTGGCAAAGATATCAGTTGTTTCAAGATATTCTTTAGCTCTTGCTACAGATGCGGCATCCGGATGATTTCGATTAAGCGTTCCGAAAGCATCTCTGGCTTTTGTAATTTCATCTGCTGGCACAACAGCAAGGATTGGCATTTGATGCTTCAATGACCATTCTCTTGGTGTTGCAGAATGGGTTTTATCCCTCCAAAACTTCTTGAGCTGTGCATATCCGAGAGAATCGCGATAATCTTTGACAGTATTGTCCACCATAGTAAAATAGGCGGACTTGTCCATTACGAAGGTTCCAGAACTTGGGATCTTATTGAAGAGTTCCTGAATCTCTTCATTGTCAAAAGCGTTCAAATAGTATTCGCATACTTTTTGGAATAAATCTGTCTGGTTCCTATAAAAGCGCTCAAAGGCTTCACCTTCTGCCTTCAACAGATCAAGGAACTGCTGTTTCTGCTGTTCATCCGATAGTCGACCACTTCTCTTCAAGTTATAGAGCATCTCAACAAACGGTTCGATTCCTCCAAGCGAATCCCTTGCAGCAGAAAAGGCTATTTTAATATTATTACAGCGGCTGATCCAGGCGTCCAATGTTCCGGCGTAAGAAGAGTTTCTCGGGAGAATTTTATTGCTTTCACCCACAATCTGGTATTCGAGAATCACTTCTTCGATCTTCTGATTTGCCGTGTCGATACTCCATACCCAGGTAGATGCATCCGCATCAAATTTACGGCGCACTGCATTAATGTACTGGCCACCGTCTCTTATTTCATTGGCGAGAGATGGGAGCTTTCCTGCATCGTATCGCTGCAAGTATTTTTCCATACCTCTTGTGCAGTTATCTTTTGTGAGAAAAACTTGCAATTCTGCTGCAGCATCAGGATTGTCAATATAAAGTTTCCCGATTTCATTTGCAATATCACTATCGGTTTTTGTACTGCTAAGATTACCGTTATTTGCAATTCCCGTATATTCATCAATCAATGATGAAATAACGCTTGCTTGTGTTTTGAAAGAAGTCTCCGGTATTAACTCTTTCAGAGTCCAGATGGGGAATCCATATTCTTTCATCTTGTTCCGGATTACCCCTCTTGTCTGTTCTGCAGATGTACAGAGAGATTTTGAGACATTAAAAGCGGTCGCGCTGGACTCATTGAATGCTTTTTCTTCTGCGGTCAGCGCAACAATATATTTATCCTTATATTTATTGTTCGGGGTGATCTGTAACTTAATCACCTCATCAATCATTTCTTTAAGTCTGTCCAGTGTAAGAGCATCATTCGAGAGGCCATCACTCCATGAATATGTACCATCCGTGTACTCTTTCAGCACAAAACCAATAATAAATGCAGAGAGATTACAAGGCATAAATCCATATGGATACCCTTTTAGAAAGTCATAAATTTCACGGATAGAAATACGTCCTGCGCTCTGAAATCTTGACTTAATTTCATTATCCACAGCAATTTTAATTTTTGAAATTAAGATGTTAGGATGTGTTTCCCAGTATACAGAATCATCCCACGCATCCTTCAGAGCTGTTTCCAACTTAGTGTGAACATTTCCTGAAGAAAATGTCTGTCTTGTTTTTCTGTTAACACCACATTCAACACCGAGCTTCAAACTAGTCGGTGTATACATGGTTGGAAGGACATTGTACTCAGCTTCCAAACAATCCGGAAATTTTTTGTGATCTATCTCCTGAAGAATATTTTCAAGCAACTTTTTTGATGTAGCTCTTTCTCCTGCAGGTTTCTTCTCAGTAAATACGATAAATTCCCCCGCACTGATACGTTCTTTCCATTTTTTTAATGCTTCTTTTGCATTTCTTGCATACTGACTGGCGAGACCGTTATCTTTACCAGTCTGGTACATAGACTGCGCCATTTCATCACGATACTGATTGTATCCATCCTGACCGAAGGGCGTTAGAGTAGCATCTATGAATATCAGATGATAAGAGCCGTCTTGAATAGCACTTTGAATCTTCTTCCCCAGAAGAATGGATTCATTATCGTCTTTGGCATAGCAAATAACAGCTGGGATCTTACTTACAGATTCTTCTTCTAAGTTCCGCATGCGACGGATTGTCGAATCAAAATCAGTTGCGGATACAGGCTGTATTTTGTAACGCAATTTCAGAGCGGCATCATCCAGGGTGAGGGCATCTGATACCGTGGAATTGTCATTTAACTGCTCTGTGATCAGTGCTGATGTGGATTTTTTATCTATTTCTTTTTTGAACTTATCCAGTTCAGCGCCGCTTATTTCATTGATATAAGCGTTATATTGAAATTTTCCATTTCCAAGAGATTTTTTATATAAAATCTTGTCACGGACAAGCTTATCAGCAATATGCACAGCTTTGTTTTCCAGATCTGATCCTTCAAACGATAATTCAAGATTCTTGTCGTTAGGAATAAACATTTCAACAGCATCTGCTGCATGTTGAGAAATAGCCTGCAGGAGTAAGACTGCTTTAAGAATGCGTTTTTCTTCTGAGTCAAGACCACGGTTCGCAGTTCGCTCATAATAATCGAGGACTGTACGTACATCGTGAGCGAGACTGTCTCTGCCCTTGTCATAGAAAAATTCCCAAAGCATATCGACAGTTAGCAGAGGGTTATCACTGTCTTTTCCACCATCAGGGCCATAGTTATCTATAAACCACTGAAACCCTTTGATTTCATCCCCACGATCATTTTTAATGAAGTCGAACATGCTTCGCTGGTTCGAGTCAAACACTTGAGAAATGTGTTTCAGAAGCATGGCGGTGTAAGGGTGGATTGGCAGAATGTCAGTCATCTCCTCATCTTTAATTCTGGCAGCGTTACCGATAACTTTTCTGGAATTTTTGGTGCGATCAATCAGATCCCCCAGCATATCATCCCATTCCTGAAGAACGGCAGGATCGTTTGTTTTCTCCATAGCTGCTCCCATGAGCTGGAATGCGATATTCTCAGGAAGAGAAATCTGGCTGTGAGGTGCGACGAAACGACCATTCAGCTTGATATAATCCTTGTCTCCTTCTGGAAAGAGACCGGCACTTACGTGCGTCACCAAGACAAAATAGAAAGGCTCTGTTTCACTTAGTTCGAGAATTTGCTGAAATCCAGTGAGGTTTCTAGAATTATTCAAAAAATATTCTGTAAACTCATCCCATATAAAAACAATAGCCTTGAGATTGTTAGCCCGAATAACCTCCTTGATCCAATTAGTAAGATCTTCGGGAGTCATGGAAAAGGCACGAATCTGACGGTCATGTGCAACTTTGAAAATCTTTTCCATTAGGGCATGAAGCGACTCACCCGAATATTCTCTTAGTTTCGTTACAATCGAGTCAACGTCATCGCCACCAAAAAGATTTGCATATCCCTTAGTCACAAGAATGTTAAAACTCTGTTTATTAAGGTCGTCTGAAAGATACCTGATGATTGCTTCCTTTAAGGAGTCCTGGCCCTTATTTTCTAATCCCGCCTTTTCAAAAGCTTTTTCAATGCTTTCCTGAATGGCAAAAACAAGATCGTTGTCGCCGTGGATATTGGAGGATCCATACCGATGCACGGTAAGGATTCGTCCACTGCTCTTAATCTGCTTGAAGTTGTTTTTCAGATCATTGTCCAGCCCATATTTGTTAAAGTATTCTTCTGCTTCATCATTACCAGCATCTAGCAGTTTTTTCAGCGTGAGGACCGCATGAGACTTTCCTGTTCCATACGCGCCCTCAACCCAGATGGAAAGTTTCTGTTTCCGGTTAATAACATTAATAGTTGTTTTAAGTAGGCTAATAAAAGTCTTATGTGGATAAAACTTCTTCCACATATCTGGGTTGTCATTTATAACCTTCTCATTTACTGCCGGAAAATAATCCGGGTCTATATCAAAGTAATGGCGATAGGTTTCCATTTGTAGATTCCTCCTTAAAACAGTTCAAGCACATCGCCGGATCTCTTCTCGGCATTTAATGTTATAGTATCCAGGTTCAAGTTAAACTGCGTTGTGAGGAAATCTGGATGGTTGATCGAAAGGCTGGTTATAATTTTCTCCATTATATCTCGATCGAGGCCGAAAATTTCTGCCGGACTGACCCCGTTGCTGTCCACACTGAAATCAAGCAGACGAGCGAGAGTAAACTGATAGTAATCACCGCAATTCTCCGCAAATTTATAAAGAGAGTAAAGGATTACTTTCGGATCAGGAGAATGCCAACTTCCTCTGTGAAATGAATTAAGAGTTACAGTCTCGTTTCCTGAAGCGTTTACCTTTTCTGTATAATCGCAGTCACCAAGACCAATGGGCTCGCCCAGTGGTGTTTTAACTAGGATTATTTTAAGAGCATCAGAGATATTTCTTTTCCCAAGTCCTTTTGTATCGTTCGTCATGACTTCATTTAACATATATTTAAGCCTATCTTGAGTTATATTCTCATTAAATGGAACGCTTTTAATAAACCAGTTAAATTCAGGTGTATAGGCTAAATTGCAAAGCATAAGAGCCCAAGCAGAGTCGGATTCACTTCCTAAATCAAAAAGAATATCTGCGAATTCATTTGGCTCATTTCTCGTGTATTTATCGTCTCCATAAAGCCTATTAAATGTGACGAGACCGGCATCCTTCACAAAATTTAGGAATGCATCTTTCTTCTTGTTTGCAACTTCTCCATGCCCATCCGAATTCCAGAATTCTGTTGTTCCACGGTCTTGAAAATAGAGCTCAATCCACCTTTTTCTTACGCCAAAACTGAAATACCTATCTAAACTTTTCATTTGTCGATCCCCTCCAGCTTTATTACGGATTGAGTTATATCTTAAACAATGTTCATATATGTCATGGCATTGGTAACAATGGATACAGCTATCAGATATCTTTAAGCCATTCGTCATATCGATACAATTTGCTGTACAGTTTGCTTCGCAGACGCCGCAGCGAACGCAATATACGCTTTTGACAATTACGCTTCTAAAAAGCGATATAAATTTAATATCATCCTTTCCAGTGCCACATTGAGGAAATGTAATTCGTATTCCCTCTTTTTCTGTCTGTAAATGAACAGAATAGTTCTTTTGCTTAAAATTTATGGTAAAATCGGTTGGGGTAAGTTCAACAAAATCACCGATTGTTTTAGCCCATACTTTCCACCGATCATTTAAGTGCCGAACCATAATTGTTGTTTTTCCGTTTTTTATGTCAATTAAATGGCTATCGGCACCGAAATTGAGTTCACGCCCTGTTTTTCTTGTTTTCCATAGACCATCATCAACAAATTCATCCATCTGACTTTCAGTCAAATTTATTTTACCACTGGTGGCTTTTATTTTGTCCAGCAGTGAATTAACTTCTGTTGGGTAACATACTGCCTTCATATATTCATGTTTCCCAGAGGACATCGGACAAACAAGGCATCCAACTCGTGAATTTCCTTTTTTATAAGCTGCATTAAGGCGAAGTTTACGCTGATAAATATAGGAAAAAAGCTCAGCAGAATTCCACTCCAGAATTGGGTGAAAACTAAACTGGCCTCTTATTTTTTTCCCGTCGTTTACTTCTTCGTATTCGCTTCTAGATAGGCTTTCATCACCTCGAATACCGGTAAAAGCCATGCCTCTCACATTCGGGTTCTTTGTATATTCTCTGAGCAATAATATCTGAGGAGCAGATTTATGGACACTGCAGCACCACCGTATCGTTACTGCTGGGGGACCGAAAACATTCCAGCTTTGAGCAGGTGATAAACGAGATTTTGCTTTTAAAAATTCTATTTTTTCTTCCCTGCAATCATTTTCAATCGATCGCATTTCCTCATACGTATCTGGAAATTCCATCCCAGTATCGCCAAAAAGCACCTTGAATTTATTATGCGGTAAAGCCCTCTGCGTAAGATCAAGTGTCACTACGCTGTCTTTTCCACCACTGAACGCCACATAAAATACATCAACCTTATTACTGTATTCTATATAGGTGTTGTAAATTTTCTTAATCGTATCCTGTGCGAGAGTGTCGATAATTTCCTGATTTTTTGAAACCATAGCCGGAATATCAACAAAACGCAGGGGCATACCATCTGGTTCAGGGTTTTCAAGCAAAATGAGTTCCGGCGCAGTATAGACCGAGCCACCTTTTGTTTTGGCCACAAGCCTGCCTCTATATATATAATTATTCGCCTCAGCCCACATATATGGGTAAGAGTCGTCTTTTTCGTAATTCCAGTATCTGTCAAATCCAAGAATATCTAGCTCTTTATAATATACTGGTCTTGGCTCCTTACTGAACTTCAGCGGCGAGCTATTTAATAGAAGCCCTCCTGTTTCAGGATCCCAGTTATATGAGTACATGTTGTTATTGTTCCTTTCTGTTTCGTATCTCGCGCGCTTTGATTAATAGAGCCTCAATTCCCTTATATGTACGACGACCTATATACCCTTGCTCATAAAGGAAGGAAAGTGCATCGGATTTTTTCAACGGCACATCAGCGTCAGCTATTACCCTAGTTATAAGATCGTCATAATTCTGAATCCCACTAGATTTCCTGACCATGGCTCCAACAACGCAATTATTGTTATAGCCAGTGTGCATAAGCTCAAATAGCTCGCTGTGGAACGCAAGATAATTCTCAAGCAGATACTGGTTCCACGGATAAGAAGCATCCGGAAAAAGCCCGAAATTATCGATTTCCGAAATTGGCACATATGCACCTGGGCAAAAACGGTTCAAAACCCTATCAGTTTCTTTTGTCTGATATGACACATAGTCTTTCCTGACAAAATTGGTTTCACTGATACGCGTCGCATATTCGTATAAAGAGTCAAAATAGATTACCTTTGATCCGATGTCAGATACAAGGGCTAAAACATCTGCTAACGTAAAACTTTGTCTGTTTTTCCCATACAGAGAAAAAACATCGCTCATCGAAAGGGCATTTTCTCTGCTGCTGATAATGTTCCCATTGAATGAAAAGCGATCACGAAGTTTGTATTTTAGAGTGTCGCGAAATCCAATCATAGGAAAAGCTTCGTTCTTCTCGTAGACATATGGAAAAAGTCTCTTTATATTGCTATAAAGTTCGTTGCCGCTTAAATAACCATTTCTATTGAGTTCATCCTGAATAAAATCAGCAATATCATCTAATTCTTCATCGGATACTTCAAAACAGTCTGCATGAAAATACACACCCTTACTTGCACGGACAAATTCCAGATTGGTGCCCAAGATACTCCGGATATTTTCTTCTGGTATATGAGGCAAAGTTTTGGCTATATCTGTAATCTTCATTGGGAGAACGTGATTTTTGAGCAGTTCTCGTATCTCGGTCGTAGGGTCGGTTTCTCCCAAGTGATCCTTTGAAAGATAACTTCTTTCTAGGGCATAGTTATCTCCAGCATAATATGCAATGTAAGATTTCAGCATTTCGGCATCATAAATCCCATAGTCGAGGAAATCATCATGGAAATGCTGAAACAAAGCTTCGTAGTATACTGCTGTTGCTCCACCAGAAAAGCAATGCTTAATGTAATCAAAAAGTCTTGTACGGAGATTTTCACTTAGCAGCACATCTGGAAGGTATATCCTACCTTCATGTTCAATTCCACAGCTCCTGATAATGCGATCTAATTGATCGTTGTCAAGAGAAAGCGATTTTTCATTGTCTTCCTCGTAGTATCGTCTGAACTTACGAATATCGATGGCTGATCCTATACGAAACCCATTATTAAAATGTTTCTTCAGAACGAATTTGAAAGGATCCGTATCAACTTCCGAGCGCTCATTTCCCCTTGTGTTCACAATCTCTGAAGGCGCCTTTTCTAATTTACCCCCAAGGAACTCAAGAAGTTTGGTTATGGCAGCTCGAAATCGATTATGTTGGTCAAGATCATAGGCGGCAAAATCGCTATCAGAGTACAGGGCATCTGTAGTATTGCTTGCTTCTTCCAGACTCGCAAAAAACAACTTTGTAGAAGCGAGATTATGCGTCTGCGCATATTTTTCAGCCGAATAAATGTTCGAAACATAAGAACGGCAAGTTGACTCAGCAAGCTTTTTTTCATGAAGCATCCACTGAAAAAAGTCATCTACATTGCCATCAGACTTTTTATACACAACCTTCTTGTTATCTTCATTCTTTTGATTATGGCTAGAAGAGTAATTTTGAACAGACTTTCCCTTGTAATCCCTAACCGCCAAAACATATGCTAATACTCGTGTAGAGAGTTGTCTGGAGTGAATGATTTTTTTTGTTTTTATCCGTGCGACAAGCTTATCAATAGTGCTAAGAGCATTAATGTCTAATACAGATCTTTTTATTTCACCACTTTTGCGAAGGAGGAGGTCAGCAGTCGATATAGAATTTGTTATTTGTTCCGATTTTTCCGCTGACATATTCCTGTCAAGCCATGCTATGAAATCAGACCTTGTATCAATAATTGATTCTGACACGATATTCACCTCCTCCAACATTTCTTTATATCTCTCAGGATCATTCCTAAAAATTTCAATAATGTTGTATTGCCATTTATGCGCAGGACCAAGCCCAGTTTTTCCATTGGTTAGGGCGTACTCAAGGTGCGACATTTGAAGACTTATCCCGTTTATATTCCGGAACTTTTCGTCAACCTTATGTCCGTTCTGAACTGCCAGAGAACGAAGGCGAGACGATATGATTTCAATAGTCTCAGCTCTCGGCGCCTTATTTGCTCTAATATCTAAAAGACCTTGCAGCAGGATAGCAGCCTCGCGCAAATCCCACGGTATTCTGTTCGCCACAATGTCATTCCTTCCCGATAATTCATTGAAGTTTATGCCTTATCCTCTTGAACCACAGGTCTGTCATCATTGACCTCCGGTTTTTCCCCAGTCAAGACTTCCTGGCATCTGTCCTTATATTCCTGCGCCAGTGTATTCGGTGAAAGTATCCTCATTCTCCCGACGAATTGAAAGATCCATCCCCAGAAGGTGGGGCTGACCTGAATCTTGACAGTGGCGATGCACTTATTTCTGGAAAGACGGATCATCTCCGTGTCCTCGCCAAACTTGTCGTAGACCACGCCAATAAGAGTATCGTCAAACTCTATTGCGCAGTCGCAGACCTGGCCGCCATACATCTTGAATACCTGCTTCGTGTATTCGCCTGCATCAGCAATATGAATGACGGCTTCCTTCATTACGTTTTCATCCTCCACCTGAACTTCATCCATCCGATCCACACGGTAATTGCAGATGCCTTCGTACTTGCCTGAGTAGCACATAAGATAGTAATTATCTTCGTTATATATAAGGGCAGTCGGATCAGCGACATACCTTTTCTTATTTTTGCGGTAAACCCGCTCGCCTTTCTCATTGAGGTCAAAGTAGTAGAAGGACAACTTTTTTTTATTTTCAAGAGCATCCTCTATCACATCGACACTGTAGAAAATCTGCTCGTTCGTATGCTTTCTCGTATTGAAGCAAACGATATTCTTCTTCAGGAGATCCGCTTTATGCACACCGCCGAGACTAGCAAGCTTATCAACAAGCTCCGCTGTCTTCTTATCCGTGATGAATGCAGCAGCCTGCACGGAGTCCATCAGGATCTTTATCTCCGGCAAGGAGAAGGAACGATCCTTCACATAGTAGGCCTTCTCATGACCGATGTTCATGGACATAATCTCAAATCCGTACTGGTTGAGAAGATTCACATCTTTCGTCAGCGTTCGACGGTCGCAGATGATGTCGTCTTTACCAAGCCGTGCACATATCTCCTGTGTGGTGAGTGGGTGCTGTTCATCGGTTTCCTGCAGTAAAAGCTCATGCAAATACAGAAGCTTCACTTTCTGGTAGTTCTCTCTGGGCATGGTCTCATCTCCCTGGAACGCAGACATAAAAATACTTATTTATCATACTATAGTATACTGCTAGAGTCAACGAACACGAGTCGCAGAAATATGACTTGTTCAACAAAATTACTTTATTCGATAAAATGCTGTCTTAATCGTTTAAAGTCAAAAATGAATACGTGTTTTAAGGCTGGATTTTCATACTTAAGTGCAGAAAGCATAACGACCAAATTTCAGGATGAATTGTACTGTGTTGTGCCTGTTGACCTATGTTTCACTCATGACTATTATATTTTATAATGGATCATATGAACCGTTTAATGGCGATACGGGAAGGGAGGCGCGTACAGGTTGAGAGCCTTGCAGCCAGAGAGGGAAAAACGAATACAGAATTACATTCAAGGATTCATTGAGAGCCATGGTTGTTCTCCATCCAACAGGGAAATTGCCGTAGGTACAGGACTCCCACTGACAACCGTGCAGCGGTATTTGAAACGGATGAAGCAGAATGGAATTATCAACTATGATGGTGTTCGCAGTATTACAACAAGACAGCAAAATCAGACAAAGGAAACCTCGAATCTTGTCCCCGTGCTTGAGAGTGTAACACGCGGCGTTCCTAAGTATGCAGAGGACAACGTTAAGGAGTATGTGAGACTCCCCGTAGCTCTGTTCGGTAGGGGTGATTTCTTTCTTTTACGTGCGTATGGAGACTCCATGACAGGAGCAGGAATCGATGATGGTGACCTGGTTCTTATCCGCCAACAGAACTATGCCGATCCAGGACAGATTGTAGTAGCCCTAATGGAAGACGAAGCGACGCTCAAACGTTATTACCCGGAGCCCCGATACCACAGGATAAGGCTGCATCCGGAGAATCCAGACTATCAGGAAATCTACGTTAAAAAATGCATTATCCAAGGCGTGGCCGTCAAGCTCTTAAAGGATCTCGTTTGAAAACGAATTTGACCATACGAACAGAGTTATGCTGAATTCGGGATAATCAGAGCAAGTTTCGCCTTGTTTAACAGTTATCCGATTCCGGACCTCTGTTAACCGGCAACTTGTTGGGAATTCCGCTCCCCAAGCCCTCGTGAAAAAGCGCCGGCTTTTTCAGCACTCTTGTCATTATCCGTCCACATCTAATCTACAAGAGTGCATTCATTTACTGTCGCACGGATGCTCCGGTTCCAGCCTGCGGCAGTCACAGTTTTTGACCACCTGCGTGGTTCAAAAGGAGGGATTCCCATGAGCAGAAAGAAGAAAGAGATTCCGCCGACAAAGGAACATTTTGTCGGTGTCCGTATAACAGACGAGATGTGGAACGTACTGGAGAAAAATGCTGTGCTGGCCGGCATCTCTCCATCGGAATATATCCGGCGTCTGATTCTGAACCAGAAGATTGTCTTAAAGCCCGAGCTTGTGTTTGACAGCGCAGAACTGCTCGATGTCTTCCGCAACCTGGGCAAGATCGGAGGCAACCTCAATCAGATTGCCAGACACCTGAACGAAGGCGGTACATTCACAAAAGAAATGGCTATAGAAATCTCAGAGTGCATCACACAGCTCCACCAGATGAGGGATACGGTCAAAGAAATGGCAGGTGAATATCGTGGCGATTGTTAAGCATATTTCCATCAAGAACGCCAACTATGATGCCGCGATCGATTATCTGACTATGCAGCATGATGAATTCACGAATAAGCCCATTCTGGACGATTCCGGCAATGAGATTCCTCGCGACTTCTATCTGCTGGATGGCATCAACTGTGATCCCTTCAGCTTCCATGCGGAATGTCAGGCAGTGAATGCAAAATACGGCAAAAACCGCAATCCATCCGAGATCAAAGCTCATCATTACATTATCAGTTTTGACCCGAGGGATCGTGATGAAAACGGTCTGACTCCGGAGCATGCCCAGGAGATCGGCATGGAGTTTGCCTGCAGTAATTTTCCCGGCCACCAGACCATTGTCTGCACCCACAGGGACGGTCATAACAGCGCCGGCAATATCCATGTGCATATTGTGATCAACAGTGTCAGAAAGCTGAATGTGGAACAGCGGGATTTCATGGAACGGCCCGGTGATGCGCTGGCCGGACACAAGCATCACGTGACCAAAAAATATCTGAATTATCTGAAGCAGTCCGTCATGGATATCTGTCAGCGTGAAGACTTCTATCAGGTCGATCTGCTCTCTCCTGCCAGGGTAAAAATCACGGATCGGGAATACTGGGCGAAACGCCGCGGACAGGCGGATCTGGATCGAAAAAATGAAAAAAAGATGGCTGCCGGAATGAAGCCGGAGCAGACTACCTACCGGACAGAAAAGGAGGTGTTGCGTGCAAAGATCCTGGCGGTTGCCGGTGACTGCCATAGCCTTGATGAGTTCCGTAAAAAGCTGCTGGAGCAATATGGGATCTCCGTGCATGAATCCAAAGGCCGCCTCTCCTATCTTCCCCCAGACCGCAGCAGGCCTATTCGCGCAAGAATGCTGGGAACCGATTTTGAAAAGGAACATCTGAAGGAAATTTTCAGAGCCTACAGTCGTGATACACAGATGCATTTTCCTGCTGAGACATCCGGGAAACACACCTACGTTTCCGGGACGATGCAGCCACACACTGCTCCTGCTCTTTCCGGGAAATCCATCCGGCTGATTATCGATGTGGCAACATTGGTGAAGGCGCAGCAGAACCGCTATTATGCCGAGAAGGTCAAGATCGGCAATCTTCAGCAGATGGCAAAAACGCTGTCTTTCCTGCAGGATAACGGCATCGGATCCGAAGTAGAACTTACTGCCTTGCTTGCCTCCACAAAGGAGGACGTAAGCAGAGAACGCTCTGCGCTGAAAGAAACGGAAGCACAGCTCCGCAAGACCAATCTTCTGATCCGCAACACTGGGCAGTATCTGGCAAACAAAGCCGTTTACAGGGAATACCTTGATGCCCCGGACAAGCAGAAATTCCGCAGAGAACATGAGTCTTCCATCCTGCTCTATGAGGCCGCAAGAAAAGAATTGCGTGAGCTGTCGGAAGGGAAAAAGATCCCCATGTTGAAGCAGTTGAAAAAGGATAAAGACGCGCTTGCCGCAAAGAAAAATGCACAGTATGAAAGTTACTCCTTTGCCCGGTCCAAACTTCGGGAACTGCAAACCGTAGAGCAGAATGTCCGCTCCATTCTTGAGACCGACAAAGAGCAGGAAATTATACAGAATCAGGAGCGCAAGAGCTGATTTTTGTGTCCTGTTTTTAAGACTCGATCATTTCTTTACATCTTTCTTCATGGTATCATAAGAGAGATGTAATGAAATCTCGTAAATCTTTTCGCAGGGGCGTTCAGAGTCCGTTTTTTTGTACAGAACATCTGATAATCTCTTCTTATAAACAGTGAAAGCAATTAGTCCGCGGAGGTGCATGATGGAAAAATCGATTTATCAGCAGATTTGCGACAACATAACCGATGGAATTCTTGATTCCGACTTTGCTCTTTACGAGCAGGATTCCGATGCCTCTGAAATCAAATGGGCACCCGGCGCATTGGATGGTGTCTACATTTATCATATGCCCCATGCAGATCTGGATGCCGCACAGACAAAAAGAATGGCCAGAGCGCTCAAATGTGCCGCTGGCGGGGACTTTCCAAAAGCGGACGCCATGTTCTTCGAATGGACGAAAGATGTCCGTGCCGTCAGCTGCATTGATGAACTGCAAAAGTACGTCATTGATCATGAAAGATCTCTCGATGCCGGAAATATATTTCACACCGCTCTGTTCCTGGTTCTGTACTCCACACACATAGAATGCGTCAAGATCGGGCTCGAACTTCTGGAGCTCTTCGGAGATCCACAGGAGAAGCTGAAAGAGATTATCCGCAGGATCGGCCTGTACGATGAATTCACAATCTTTGCTGTCTGGAACATGCTGAAATGGGAAAAAGGCAACGATGAAATCTTCGCTCTTGCAAAAAAAGTGTACAGCTGGGGACGGATTCATGCCGTAGAACGTCTGAATCCGGATACGGATGAGATCCGCCATTGGATTCTGACAGAAGGAACCATCAACACAGTCGAAAATGCCTATTCCTCCCTGACCTGCTGGCAGAAATCAGGTGCTGAAGAACTCCTGTCCGGAAAGCCGACACCGGAGGAATACGCGGCCATTACGACGCTGATCGACGGGCTGATCGATGAGGGTCCGGTACCCGGTATTTCTGAAATTGAAAATGCAGAATCCGTCCTGCTTCGTTATCTGGAGCTTTCATCAGACTACACGCTCGGCACAGATGAATATGATGTAATTCTGTCCATCAGGCAGTGGGCGGATGATGAGGATCTGCCGTCCGTTTCCTCTGCCTGCGATCAGATCCTGCATTCAAAGTGCTGTACGGAAGCCGTTCTGAACGCGGTCAAAAAAGGACAGGCGCTTCGGCTGGCGGATGAGCTTGGACTTCCGTTCCGCAGGGAACTGCTCGAATTCATGCGGAAAGATTTTGATAAGAATTTCTACAACTGCGGCTATCTGATGAAGAACAGGGATTATATTGAGCCCACGCTGCAGCTCTTCCGTGAAAAACTGCCTCTTTCTGAAATGGCGGGCGAACCGAAGGACAATATAGGCCTTGGTGAAGAATACAAATCCTATGACCAGCTCCAGTTCATTTTGCAGGAGCTTGCTCCTTATCCGCTCACGGGAATGGATTTTATGACTGCCGGTCTGCAAAGTCCGCTCACACGCAACCGAAACCGTGCTCTTACAAACCTGAAAAACTGGGTGCAGGAAAAACAGCTGCCACTCGCTTCTCTTTCTCCTGAATTGTATAAGCTTGTAGAGGATCTTCGGGACAAAGAAGTAAACGACGATGCTATGGCTCTGATTCTTCCACTCCTGGATGGCCAGACGGTCTTTACCGATGAAAATGAGGATGATGTTGACGAAAGCGAGGATGAGTGATATGGCGGATCACACGATTACACTGACGACTGCAAAAATGAAGCAGATCGCCAGATATGAGATCACGTTTAAGGATGTACTGGATGGAGCGGACTTTGAGGATGGCAGCATCACCTGCCCGGAAGTCTACACCTTCACGCTCGACGATCTGTATCATGCCATCCAAAACATGAAAGCTGCCGACCCGAGTGTCAACGAATTCGGCGAATTCTGGTTCTATCCGATCACACAGCTGTCGGACGCCTTTAATCTCGACCGTGCGCAGGGCTTTAGCGATGACGAGGATCAAATTGAGCGCATTCCTGATTCCATGAAGGGATATCCCGGGCTGAATCTCACGGACAGCGCCTGGTTTTATACGCTCTGGCAGGAACTCGAAAACTGCTGGGTAGACTGTGAAGACGAGACCCGGCTCTCTGAATTTCTGGACTATGATTCGATCCTATCAGGTCTTGACCGCTATCATTCCAATAAAGGCAAACCACTGGAGGAATGGTCATTCTCCAAAAGAGAAATGGAGGATTACATCCGGTTTTTCGATGACGATCAGTTCGTAAAGGAAGCCGATGAAAGAAAGCTTGCCCTCGCCAGAAAGTTTGTTGACCAGCTTTGCGATGAGGACAGCGAGCCTGCTCTTTCTATCAAAGGATATGCCTGCTATGGTGGAAACCGCCTGTATCCCTGCGACTGGAACACTTCCAGGGACTGCATGATCCGTCTCTTTGAAAAGAAAGATGATCCGCAGTATGCTAATACCCTTGGGTACATCTACTACTACGGGCGCTGCAATGGCGGCGTGCCGGAATATGACAAGGCCTTCCATTATTTCGGCATTGCTGCAGCAAACGGTCTGTACGAAGGGATGTATAAGCTGGCCGATATGTACTGCCACGGATATGCCTGCACGCAGAGCAAACGTACTGCCCGATCCCTTTACAAAATGGTCTACGACGACAGTATCAAAAACTTTCTGGATGGGCATGAGGCAAGCTTCGCCGATGCAGCCCTGCGTATGGGCAATGTCTATGAAAAAGGGATCGATGCAGAAGCGGATGCAGCTGAAGCCTATTACTATTATCTGCAGGCTGACTATGCGGCGAAGCTCCGCGCGCAGGAAAATGAATTCTTCGGGAATACGACCGTCGTGATCAATGCCCAAAAAGCATTAGAAGAGACCCGCAAACAACTGCCCGAGGGTTTTCTCAGAGATTATACGGTCTATGATATACCATGGCTTTTCAGGCAGCTGACAGAAGAAAACAACCGCTGTGAAATCCGCAAAGTCACAAATGCAGACGGCCATACGGAACTGATTGCCAAAAGGATTCCTACCCGCTCCGTCCCTGAACCTGACTCTATTTTAGTCACGATTCCGCAGCTCTCCTTCTGTGTCCGGACAAGGGAAGTTTCCTTTACAATCAATGATACCGCAGAAGTCTGGTTCACCGGCAATGAAAGCCATGTCCGTTTTGATTTCTGTGATTGGAATGACGTCGAATGCCGTTATGAATTCTTCTATGATGATACGGTCGTTGCATGGTCAAAGTCCGACGAGTACCGCTTCTATGGCAATCCCGTTGAAGAACCCCATGGTCCGGAATACCGCCTCGTCAGCGTCCGCTTCGGGCCCAGTGGCAGAACCTATGATTATATCTGCGAAGACAAGGCCGTACAGGCTGGCGATACCGTCGTCGTGGAAGGCTATGACGGCGAGACCGAAGTCGAAGTGATCAGTGTGGCGGTCAAGCGGGAATCTGAGCTGGGACTGCCCGTGGAGAGATACAAAAAAATTTTGCGGAAGGCATAAAATCATTCTATAAGTCCGTTTTTTGGTACACATGCTCCTCTATACTTAGATTATCAAATAGATGAGGAGGCTGTATCATGAAACGGATTTTCTTTACAATCACTGGAACAAATCATTATTACGGCCAGGAATTTTTCAAACCGGACATGGCCGTTAAGCTCATCAAGGAACCGGACAATGAAGCGGATCGAGAAGCGATCCGGGTTGAACTTGAAGGTCTTGGACAAGTCGGCTACGTAGCAAACAGCCCATACACCGTAGCAGGTGAGAGTTACAGTGCAGGCCGTCTCTATGACAAAATCGGTGACACGGCAGAAGGAACGGTCCTCTATATCCTTCCAAAGGGTGTGCTCTGCTTTCTCAATTGTCATAAATAAGTTGTGGCCTGTAGAAGAATGTGCCCCCAATAAAATACGCAGTACAAAAAATAATCCTCTACGAAAGTCAGACTGCGGAAGCTGATTTTTGCGTCCTGTTTTTAAGACTCGATCATTTCCTTCCATCTCTCTTCATGGTATCATAGGAGAAATAGGGGAAAGGATCTGATGCTATGGCAAAGGGAGAAAACCAGAAGCTGAAAATGCTTTATCTGGTAAAGATTTTTACGGAATATACCGATGACCAGCATTCTCTGACGATGCAGGAAATCATCAAAAAGCTGTCGTCTTATGATGTTTCTGCGGACAGGAAAACCCTGTATCTGGATTTTGAAGAGCTGGAGCATTTCGGGTTGGATATCATCAAGGAAAAGATCGGCCGCAATACGTACTATCATCTTGGCAAAAGGCAGTTTGAACTGCCGGAGCTGAAGCTCCTGGTGGACTCTGTACAGGCCGCCAAATTCATCACGGATAAGAAATCGAAGGCTCTGATCAAAAAGCTGGAAAACCTCGTCAGCATATATGAGACAAGGCAGCTGCAGAGACAGGTCGTCATCTCCGGGAGAGTCAAGACTCCGAACAAACTGATCTACAACAACGTGGATACCATCTACTCTGCCATTGCGGACAGCAAACAGATCTCTTTCCACTATTTCCAGTGGGATCTCAAGGGCAATCCGGTTCTGCGGCACAATGGCGCGCTGTATCAGGTCAGCCCCTGGTGCCTGATGTGGGACGACGAATACTACTACCTCGTTGCTTATGACACAGAGGCGGACAAGATCAAGCATTACCGTGTGGATAAGATGAAGGATCTGCGCGTTGTCGAGACAAGGCGCGAGGGGCAGGAAGCCTTCAAAGGCTTCAATATGGCGAAGTATTCCAAGGCGGTCTTCGGCATGTTCGGCGGTGAGGAAACCTGCGTGACACTGGAATGCAGCAACGACAAGGCCGGAATCATCATTGACCGCTTTGGCAAGGATGTTACTCTGATTCCCATCGATGAAAATACCTTCTGCGTACATGTGGATGTGATCCCCAGCAGCCAGTTTCTGGGCTGGATCATGTCTCTTGGCGCCGGAATAAAGATCACAGGTCCGGATAAAGTCGTTCAGCAAATGCAGAATGAAGTGAAACGGCTGGCAGAACAATATCTGAAATGAATTATGTTTGCACCTCAGCGACCTGAACTCCATATAAAAAACGGCCCGGAAAAGCACCCGATCCCTATGTGGATCAGATACCTCTCCGGGCATCTTTTTATCCGCGTGTTCTTTCATCCGGCGTGACTGCCGGAACCTTATCTCCCGTCTCTCTTGCTGTCTGCCTCTGCATCTGCTCCGCTTCCTCCTTCTTGGTCTGGAGCTTCTCCAGCAGAGATGATTTCTCCGTTTTGTCTTCCCTGTCACGGGCTCCATTGTTGATCAGTCCGTCAATCATGCCGTAATCGTCCTCTAACAGTTCCTCCACTTTCTCCAGAGGATTGGCCGCAAAGAACTCCGGCACTTCCATAAACCCAAAGGAATCCACGTAGTAAGCCTGGTCCCTTCCGTCTTCTCTGAGAACCACAATATCACTGACGCTGAGGGAATGTCCCCGGAAGTCATCCGGATGATGCAGATTAAACCGCTCATAGATACTATCCAGAATCTCTGCCGTGTTCTGACCGGATTCATCTACTTCTCCCTGATAGACCGGTTCGTAGTTACTTCCATCGACTGCCAGGTGCTTCTTCCTTAAATACGCAGAATCCATAAATAGGAGATCACTGGCATTTTCCACATTATCTTTCAGCTGAAAGAGATAATACCGGATCCTTTTCTCATCACTCATCTTCTCCCTCCTCCGGAATCGTCAGATCAAGAGCAAGGAATTCTTCGTCTGACATCTGCTCCAGTCGTCTGACCGTTTCCGCACAGATCTCTTTCATGTCCTCGTCATCCACATGTGGAAGAACATGAAGCAGATCCCGGACAGCCGCCTTTCTGCTTGCATGATCAAGTGCACATAAGAGATTCCTCTGTTCCTCATTAAATTTCATGCCTGCTCCATCTCCTCTCTTTTGGATCTGTTCTGCTCTTTTGGAGCATTTACTCCATTGACACGGCTCTTCTTATTGCGAAGGTCCGTCAGTACGGATCTCTTTCCATCGCTCTTCGCCGCAGGAGTCCGGGCTCCGTCTGCCACGTCCAAAACAGCCTGCTGTTTCTTTTCCTCCAGCAGACTTCTGCAATCGGCTACGGCCTGCTGCACCAGAGGACTTTCGCGGTAATCTTCTACAAGATCAATCGAATCCGTCGCCAGCTTTCCGGCTTCCATAAGAGGAAACTCCCCGTCGTAAATACTGCCGTCCCTCAGATCGAACCCGATGCCCTTCACACCATGCATCCGTTCCGCCGGAATGCTGTTATAAATTGCGAACGCTTCCGGCAGAGTCAGATTTTTATGAAATTCTCCAAGTTCCGGGAATTCCATGCATTCGGCGACATAGAAGGTGATCTTTGCGTCTGCGGAAAGTTCCTGTTCCTTCTCATACTCAGGATGGACCGGCTGAAATTCCTGCTCTTTTTGCAGAAGCTGCATCTGTTCCTCAATGGCATCGATCAGCTCTGCGGATGCCTGTCGGATCGTCCTTAAGGATGCTTTCAGTTCCGGTGTATCTTTTCCCTGAGACCAGCCGGCGATATAGGCGAAACTGTAATCCGAGGTGTCCAGTCCGAATCTCTGACACACCGTAAACGCAACCGATTCAGCTTCCACTTCCTTCGCATTTCTGGTCAGCCGGCTTCCTTCTTTCTTTTCTCCCTGTTGTTTCAGGGAATGAAGCTTCTGGTGGGCCATTTCATGTACGGCGGTCTTTGCTGTCTGCAGCTGACTCATGCCTTTCTTGATGGCAATCCGGTTCTCCTGCAGATGGAAATACCCCTTGGCCCCGCCTTCGATCTTTGTCAGTTTGATAGGCACCGGGCAGACACGCTTCAAGGCTTCAAAAAAGAGATCAAAATCTCTTACTTCACCCGACAGTTCATCCACACCCAGAGTCGGCAGATCCCGTCCTTCGGTCTGGCTCACATCAAAGACATTTACCACCTTAAATGCCGTGTGCAGGATCTCCTGCGTCTCCGTAACCGGCTTTCCGTCCTTGTCCCTCAGCGGCATACGCGTATCCGGATCCAGCTTTTCCTTATCAATCCTCTGCTTGTAAGGAGTGGGAGCCAGAATACGGATCGCCTTTTCACCCTTCTGCACCTGCCTGCCAAACTGATTTTTCCAGGTGCTGTAACCGGCAACCAGCGTCGCATCCGGTTTCTGTAAAGCAATCAGCAGGGTGTTATTCAGGCTGTAGTCATGAAACCTGCTCATGGTTGTCAGCCATGTCTTATACCGCTCAGAATCAAACAGTTCCTGGATTCCCTGCTCCAGCTGATCGGTAATCTCTTTTACCCTGTCATATCGTTTGTTTTCCGCCAAATGTTTCCTCCTTTTTCACTTGATTGAATCCAGTTAGAGAGAACACGGAGACAGGCCCTATGACCTATCCGCGTGTTCCCACCTGTTGTTTCCCCGAGGAGTTACGGCTCCTTATTCTGACGGTTTGGAGGCATTCTGCCGGATGCCAGCGCCTGCCGGCGGAGCATTTCCCGTCTCTCTTTGGAGTATAATTTCCGCACCTGGATCAGCGCCTTGCTGATCCGGTATGTCACCCCTCCATAATCGTTATCCCGAACGAAGCAGCATTCTTCCGGGAACTGCTCTGCAATTTCCTGAAGTCTCTGCTTCAGCCTGGCATTGTGCGTATAAATATCAGCCGTCAGCTTTGCTTCGTTGTAGCTGATGATGGTCTCTTGTTCCACTTTGCTCAGCTTCACAAGGCGTCACCTCATTTCTTCTCCGTTTTTGGAACCTTGCCGTCCTTTGATTCGGCGGCCTGTGTGCAGATCCCTTTTTCTGCAAGAAGCGTCTCATAGGCCATCAGGCGTCTGCTGTTCATATCCTTCATTTCTTCTGTATTCTTCATGTCCGCTTCCTCCTTAACGAGCTGCTTCCGCCGTTTTTGCTTTCTGATGATGCCTGTCAGGCGCATGTTTTCCGGCCTCATGCTTCTTTTCATCCAGCTTGCGGAGGATGGAATCCTTGCCCTTTGCCTGTTCTTTCTGATTCATACGTGTCTCATAATCGGCTGCAAGCTCGAACTTTCTCTCCCGGGCATCAAAGTGATAGACATGGTCCGACAGCTGATCCCTGGGTTCCACCTGCGACGCATTGATTTCCGTCACCATCTCTTCCAGATCCTTTGCTTCCAGGCTTCCGTCATCCGGAACGGCAATGATCTCATGCACGGAAGAGGGGAGAACGAAGTAACTGCCGCCCAGCTTTTCTTCCATGTTTTCAAACTGCTCCGGATAGAACAGGGCGGACGCGCCATAAACCTGCTTTTCATTGGTCAGAACCATCATCGGGATCTCTCCCTCTGCCATGGCCTGCTCCTCCGGAACGCCGAACAGGATGGTTGCCATCGGCGCAAATTTTGCAGGAAGCATCTCCTTACTGTTCTGCATGGCATCCTCATGGAGCTGTGCTTCGGATACGCCGAAGTTCTTCAGCATTTCATTCGTCACCATCGCGCTTCCCATACCTTCTCCAGGGAGATCAATACGAACGTGATAGGTCATGGCCAGATCCGCCTCCTGCCTATGGGGCACCGCTTTAAGCGCTGTCGAATTCTTCTCCGCATTGCAAAGGCGGATGAAGAGATTCTTCTTTACCTGACTATAGTCATGGAGAACACTCATTTCTGATGGGTATGCATTTGCCATTTCGCTTACTCCTTTTCTATCTGCTGTCATTCTGGAAATAAAAGAAAAATCAGGGGACCCGTTGAACAGATCCGGCTGATCTTCTCTGAAGCTGTATCTTCTTCCTGCTCCCGCGCCGATAATCACGTGGTCGATGACGGGAATATCCATCAGCTTTCCCGCCTCCACCAGGCGTCTGGTGATCTCATAATCTTCACTGCTCGGCGTGATCTCGCCGCTCGGATGATTGTGGATCAGCATGATGGATCCGGCGTTGGAAAGGATGGAACTCTTGAACACGTTCTGAACCGGTACAACAGATGCGTTAAGGCTTCCGATCGAAACCACGTTATAGTTGATCGGCCTGAGATGGTTGTCCATGTTGACGACGCAGACCATTTCCCGATCCAGATCCTTCATTGCCTCCGCCATGATCCTTGCCGCCTGCTCAGGCCCTGACAGGGACTCCGTGCTGTACAGCGATGCGCTTTCCTTCAGAACCAGACGGACATCCACCTGCGCCAGCTGGTAGTCATCGATGCTCTGCTGTCCCGGCACTTCCCGTTGTCTTTTCCCCGGCATCCGCATCACCTTCCTTTCCGTAATCAACCCGGATCCTGACATTCGTCAGGTCCGGAACACTTCGAAGGAACTGATTCAGCTCCTCCATCGAATGCAAAATAATCTCACTCACAACTTTTCTCCTCTCTCTTCGGAAATTCCATCCGGTAATTGATATATTTGCCCGTGTCCTCCATGGTAAGGTCTGCCTCGAAATTTCTCCCCTTCTTCTCTGAGTAAAGGGTGATGTTCCTGGCCCTTCCTGTCTTCAGGAACTCTCTGGCCATCTTCTTTGTCACTCTCGCGTGATGCGCCTCCAGCCATCTGCTCTCCTTCCAGAGGCAAAACGAACAGGAACGGTTAGCGCAGTAATAATTCTTTCTGCCTTCGTAGACCGGTGATCCGCATCGCGGGCAGGTGCCGATGACTTCTCTCTTTTCATCTGCACTTCCAAATCGCGTCTGCTCTTCTTCCGGGATACTCTGATGCGAATGGACAAGCTCCGTGACCATCGACGAAATCTCATTCATAAAAGCTCCGGCATCTCTATTGCCGCACTCAATTTCCTTCAGATGGTTCTCCCACTCTGCCGTCATCTGCGGCGACCGGATCTCTTCCGGCATGATTTCAATTAGAGCGATGCCATCATCCGTCGGAAGCAGCTGCTTGTTTTTGCGCTTCATATAGCCGGATGCCACCAGCTTCTCGATCATAGATGCCCGGGTCGCAGGAGTTCCCAGGCCTTTGCGCTCCGCATCCGGATCAACCAGATCCGATCCGGCGGTCTCCATAGCTGCAAGGAGTGTGTCTTCGGTAAACGCCTTCGGAGGCGAAGTGAAATGCTCCACTGTCTTTGCTGCTGCATCTGGAAATGTCTGCCCTTTCGCCGCATTCGGAAGATCCTTCTCATCTCCCTCTTCTTCACTCCGGCCGCTTCTCTGCCTGTCTCTGAACTGGTTTTCATACGCCTTCCAGCCGGGATCCAGCACGGTTTTCCCTTTTGCCGAAAAGAGACGTCCGGCGCACTCTGCCCTGATCTCTTTCTCCAGCAGAACCTCTTTTCTTCCGGTCGCACACAGCAGCTGCCTGGCAATCAGCGCCAGAATGTCCTGCTCAGCCTTAGGGAGACTCTTCAAATCAATCTCAGAAAGCATCGCCGTCGGAATAATGGCGGTGTGATCCGAAACCCTGGAGCTATCTAATACTCTGGAAATATTCCTCTCTTCCGCATCTGATGCGCTGTAACCGAACTTTTCCATGGCAAGCTCTGTCATAGCCAGCGCGGTATCCGCCATATCTTCCGTCAGATACCGGCTGTCCGTTCTCGGATAAGTCACCAGCTTCTTCTCATACAGGCTCTGGGTGTAACTGAGGGTTTCCGCGGCCGTATAGCCATAAATACGGTTTGCTTCTCTCTGCAGTGCCGTCAGATCAAACAGTTTCGGCGGATTAACCGACTTCTCCATGCTCTCAACTTCCGTAATCCTTACCGTCTTTCCTTCGCAGTCACTGCGGATCTGCTCCGCCTCATCTGGATTATCAATTCGCTCACTGCTTACGGTAAATTCTCCCAAGTGCAGGTCGATGGTGAAGTACTTCTGCTTTTCAAAGTTTCTGATCCTGTCATTACGATCAACAACCAGTGCAAGCGTCGGCGTCTGCACGCGTCCCACGGTCAGGCGATGATTGTACAGTGACGTAAAAAGTCTGGTGGCATTCATGCCGACCAGCCAGTCCGCTTTCGACCGGCACGCTGCCGCATCATAAAGCCTGTCGTAGTCTCTTCCATCCTTTAACTGCTCAAATCCCTGACGGATCGCTTCGTCCTCCATGGAGTTAATCCAGAGGCGTTTCATGGGCTTCCTGCATTCTGCTTCCTGATAGACCAGCCGGAAGATCAGTTCTCCCTCGCGTCCGGCATCACAGGCATTTACCACGCAGTCCACATCCTCCCGATGCATCAGCTCCTTTAAAATGGCAAACTGTTCTGTCTTATCGCGGCTCACCTCATACATCCAGTTCTCCGGAATGATCGGAAGGTCCTCCAGACGCCACCTTCTGTATTTCTCATCATAGGAATCCGGCGGAACCAGCCCGACCAGATGGCCGATGCACCAGGATACGAGGTATCCGCTTCCCTCCATATATCCCTTTTCTCTCTTGTAGGCGCCGATCACTTTGGCGATGGATTTGGCCACGGACGGCTTTTCAGCAATTACTAACTTCATGTTTCTTATGCTCCTCTCTGCATTAAAAAACTGCATAGAGTGATTCCCTGCAGTTTCTGTATTTCTTATATTCAATTGCCGGTGCCCAAGGGCATCACCTCCCCTCATTTTGCTGTATTATGTATCATTCATCAATCGGCACGAGCTTCGCATGAACCACAAACCTGGCATTATGAAAGCTGTAGGCACAGGTGGACAGGGTCACGATTCTGTCGTTTTCTGTCACGGCAACCGGTGTATGAATAGCTGATTTTTCCCGAATCTCCTGCAGCCAGTCCGCGTGCTCCTTCTCTGTCGCAAATTTCAGGGTATAAGCGGGAGAGTCATACGTCGTGGTATATGCGGAGAAGATTTCCAGCCTGTATTTTCCCTGTTTCGTTGCCAGGCAGAAGACCGGATGTTTTTCGTAATAGGACTGATCCGCGTACTTTACCAGGGAGGCGAACATCTTCCCGCTGTTCATGTGATGACCATAGATAATGGTATTGGGATCAGAAAAATCATCTCTATTTTTGCAGTCGATGAAAAGACAGCCGTTGGCATTTCGGCTTCCGTCTGCCAGATGATAGAGGTAATAGCTGTTATTCTCCGCCTGGGCGACCGGATAATTGATGACCGTATCCGGCAGATAAAGCCAGGCTCTGATATTTCCGCTGATCTCTCCCAAAGAATCAAAGTTAATATCCGGCATACTGTCCTCTCCTTCAGATGGCAGGTCTCCGGAAGTTTCGTCTGACTGTTCTGATTTTACAGGGTCTGCAGGTCTCTCTGATCCAACAGGGCCGGAGGAGTCCGGACTTTCACCCGGATCCCCCTTGTCTTCTGCCTGTTCGATCATCCGCTCATAGACATCATCTCCTCTCTTATATTCCATGGCCTGATCCGCGATCTTCCAGATAAAAAATGCCGCCGTGCCCAGGCAGATGACTGTCAGAAGCACAATGGCCGTGGTTTTCAGATGTTTCATCCGTTTTTCTTCTTTCGTCTGCGGATCTGGCTGCCTGCAAGGCCAGCGCCTGCAAGAAGCGTGCCTCCCGCAATGACTGCCCACAGGATCATATGCGAGTCATCTCCGGTCTTCGGACTGTCGGATGTCACCGTTGTTCCCTTCGGGGAATCGCTCTTTGGCGTATCGCCGGAAGGAGATGTCGGCTGCTCCGGTGTCTCCGGCTTTTCCCTGACGGTGATGGTCTGATCCTTATCCTTCAAATCCTTGTGCTCGGCAATGACCGCTCCGGTCTTCGCATCCGTCATTTCCTCAAAAACGACGACGCTGTGGCCTCCAAGATCCTTTGTGTTAAAGGTGAATTCCACATCGACAGTTCCTTCCGCCTTCTCCGCGGTGAACTCGGATTCTGCAGTGACGTCTTTGCCGTCCTTCTGAATTGCCTTGCCGGTTTCCTGATCCATCAGGGTCCCGGTTACATGATAGGTCTCACCAGCGGTCAGATTGCTGTAGGAGACGGTATCGATGATCGTGACATCGCTGTCCGCTTCAACTTCCTGATCATTGTCCGCTTTGTCCTTAGCCGTGGTGTGGATGCCTGGGAAATAAATAGTCTGTTCTTTATCTTCCAGATCTGCATGGACTGCGATCTCCTTATCCTCTGTCTTGACAGATTCAAAGGCAACGACAGTCTTTCCTGCAAGGCTGCTTCCATCAAAAGTAAAATGCAGTTCTACCGTCCCCTCGGATTTCTCAGGGGTAAATTCTGTCCTGGCCATGACCGTATCGCCATCGACAGTTACCGCCCTGCCGGTCTCCTTGTCCATCAGCGTGCCGGTGACGGTGTAAGTCTCTCCCGGAACCAGTCCCTTGTAGGAAACAAGGTCCGTCAGGGTAACTTTCTTTTCCGCAAGAGCCGTGTGATCCCCGGTCTTGTCATTGGCCGCGGTTGTCCCGATCTCTGGGAAGTGGACCGTCTGATCCTGATCCTCCAGATCCGCGTGCGTGGTCAGAAGCAGATCGCCATAATAGAGATCCTCGAACACAACGGTGGATTTTCCGGCCATAGAGGAAGCGTCAAAAGTGAATTTCACCTCTGCCGTGCCTTTGCTCTTCTTTGCCTTAAAGGTGGTCTCGGCCGTAACCTCCCTGCCATCTGCATCCTTCAGGACTTCACCGGTTGCCTGATCCATGAGCTTGCCTGCAAGCCTGTACTCCTGCCCCTTCTTCAGCCCCTCGTAGGATACGGTATCCACAATGGTCACTTCCTTCTCCGGCTTCGCGTAGTGTGTGCCGGAAGCCTCGTCAAGTGCAGTCGTTCCGATCTCGATGCGGTCATCCGTCAGCGTACCCATCTGAACGGTCACGCTGTCTCTGTGGATGCTGACTTCGATCTTCAGAAGATCCATGCCCTTGTTGGCCTCGCATCTCTGCTCCTCAATCACGTAGGTGTCGTAGGGCAGAGCCCCTTTGGAGTCATCGGGATCAGATGTACCGAACCAGATGCCGTCTGCAGAAGTCTTCCCGGCGTTCGTATTGGCCGTATGTTTTACCCAGGAAGATGCTGTGTTTACATAGCCGTTCTCATCCGTGACGATGGTGTGACTTTCGCCTGTGGCCTTTGAGGTGATGGTGAAGGGAACGCCTGCCAGTCTTGCCAGGTCTCCGTCGGATACCTTCACAAATTCCAGATCGCCGCGATAGACCTGCTCGGGAGCCGTGCTGGTGTTAACTGTTGCAATAGTCTCATTTCCGCCGTCTTCTGCCAGCTTCATCACAAAGGTCTCCTCATCAGCAAAATAGCCTTCCGGTGCCTTGGTCTCCTGAATGGTAATGGTGCCGATCGGCAGGCAGTTATTTCCCTTTGTATCAGTATAAAATGCGTCTCCGGATACCAGATGCTCTGCGTCAAGCTTTGCCTGCGCCTTGTCATCGGTCTTCAGGATCCAGGTCCGGACGGCTTCTTTTCCATCTGCTGCCGGATCTGTGTCACTGACTTCTTCGTAGTACTTTACGGTGAACTCGGCATCCGCAAGACTTGCAGCGCCCTGCGGCTCTGCCTTTCCGGTCTCCTTATCGGTCTTCTGCACAAGGATGTCCGTCAGATAATTCTGCGGAACTTCCTGCACCTCTACGGTGGATGTCTGATCATTCGTCACGGTCACGTTATGGCCTTCCATATCAATGGCATACCCTGCGGAAGCGTTCAGCTCCTTAACCGTGTAATCACCGATTCCAATTGCTTCAGACTTCGCATAACCGTTTTCATCGGTTACAAGGGTTGCCACCTGTCGCTCTCCCATAAAGACACCGTACTCGGCACCTTTCAGGGAATAATTTCCGTTTCCTTCACTGACATTCGGATTGGCAGTGGACTTCTTCAGCTCGATCCATCCGCTCTGGGGTACTTCGGTCACGTCCGCCTTCGCTCCGGCATCTGCGGTGACCGTTACGCCGTGCGCTTCCAGATCCAGCTTGTAGCCTTTCGATTTCTTCGACTCCTTCAGCATGTATTCGCCCAGCGGAAGATTCTCAGCTTTTGCGTAACCGTTCGCGTCCGTTACAAGGGTTGCGACAAGAACATCTCCCCGAAACAGTTGATACTCAGCGCCTTCCAGGGAATAATTCTCATTCTGGTCCGTGATCTTCGCGTCCGCCGTGGACTTCGTCATTTCCAGCCAGCCAAGAGACGGCTGCTCCGCAGATGTCACTTTGGTTCCCACGTCCGCACTTACTTCAACATCGTAGCCCGCCGTGTCGATCTGGTAACCGGCGGAAGGACTGATCTCCCTGACTGTGTAGTTTCCGGTTTTCAGCTGGCCGGATTTGGCATACCCGTTGTCATCTGTCACAAGCGTCTCCACCAGCGTATCCCCGGAATAGATGCCGTACTTTGCACCCCTGAGAGAATAGCTGCCGTTTCCATCCGTGACGGAGGGATCTGCGGATTTCTTGTTCAGTTCAATCCATCCATAGCGCTGGAACCATGTGCCGACCATGGCCTGCGCGCCGCCGTTTCCCGCTACGATAAAGGCCTTGAAATCATCAGACGGATCCGCCAGGCCCCGGATGGCATTGGCCACCTCGATCGCTTTGTTCTTATAGTTCTCGGGTGCGCCGTAAAAAGCATCTCCGGCTGTGGAATACCCGTCATTGATAAAGGATACGACCAGATGCCCGATGACGTAGGCATTGTCCTCACTCCAGTCCGAGAGGTAAGCGCCGTGGATCTGCTCATAACCGGGACCGCCCTGCAGATAATAGAGGGCCTTCCTGAGCGGCGAATCCGTTCCCAGGTATTCAAAGCTGTGCGTTCCTGCCATCGGTGTCTTCTTATAGGGCTCCGCACAATAGGCAATTCCTGTTCCTCCGTCGATCGACATCTTTGTTGTCGAATAATTGCCGTAAGGAATACTGTATCCTGGCTCAAATTCCACGGTGTTCCCTGCAGCGAATGCCTTCGCCGGCAGGACCGTAAAAAACGCTGCCGCACAAAGCAGCAGCGCCAGTACAAAACTCATGCTTCGTTTCAGTTTTACGCTCATTCACGCGCTCCCTTCTCCGGATCCTCCTCTGAAGACACATCCTCCTGATCCGGTTTCTGTCTGGTTTCCTCTTCTTCCTCTTCGAACGCAGGCTCCGCATCCGCCTCATCTTCGTTCTCATACTCCTCATCATCGTAGAACTCCAGATCGTCTTCGATGGAAGCTCCCTTCTTTTTAGGCCGGATCTTCAGGAAGTAATAGGCCCCGATCAGCACAAGGCCGATCACACCAAAGACTGCGCCCATAATCAGGTTATTATCCATGGCGCTGCGGACTTCGTTCTTTTTATTCTCTGTTTCCGCCTGATCCGTATCCGTCTCTGCAGAATCCGTCTTTACCGAAGGTGTCACAGCCTCCCCGGTTTCTTTCTCTGTGTCAGCCGTTTCCTCGATGGCCTTCTTTTCATCATCCGTCATAAGCGCCATCAGATCAGACTCATCCACCTGGTTCAGGAAATAGACGTTCTCCGCATTGCTGCTGTGGTCGATGACGATATAGAAGACGTGGCCGTCCTTACTGGTCACGGTCATGAAATCCAGATTTTCCTTGTCCTCTTCCTTCACGTTATCGACAAGGCTCATATTGCCGGAAGGAGTCAGTACGCCGTCATCGGATTCACTGTCCGAAGTCTGGGACGCAGTTCCGGTAACCCTTCCTTCCGCTTTGTTTTGATCCGATTCGACGGATGCTGCGGTGCTTTCCGCATCTGATTTAGCTGCGCTTTCCGTCGTGCTTTCAGTTGTATTTTTATCTGCACTTTCAGAAGATACACTCTGCGCGGTCTCATTCGTGCCTGCCGTATTCACGTCATCCGGCACATTCGCATAGGCGCTCATACTGCTTCCCGCAAGCAGCGCCACAGAAAGAGCAAGTGCTGCTCCTCCCAGTTTCAGTTTCTTAGAGATCATGCTGCGTCCCTCCTCTTGTCCCTTCTGTTTCCGGCTCGCTGCCGGACCGGTTTCTGTTCTGTACATCACGGAGCACATCCATAATGTCTGTGCCTTTCCCCTGCATGGCGCGGATCCGGGCGATGATTTCTTCATCCTCCAGCTGACGTTCCTTTGCCCGGAGCGTTTTTACATACTCCTCCGCTTCTCTGGCCCTGGCCTCCGCCTTGCGGATGTCCTCACGGACCTTTGCAATTTTCCGATTCAACTTTCTTCCTCCTTCAAAAAAGCAGCCGCATCTCTGCTAAAAAACGCCCTCCCTGTATCAGGGAAGACGTCCAAAGCAGTAGAAATGCTGCTGCCAGTAACTGGTTTCAATGGATGCGTATTGGATAGGATTTCCGCAGTGGATCATCATACCGTTTCCGACATAAATGCCCACATGGCTGGCTCCGGCCGTATCGTAGGTTCCCTGGAAAAAGATCAGATCACCTGGTTTTGCCTCAGATGGCGGTACATAGGTGCAGGCATTCCGCAGCCCCTCAGCAGTCAGCCTTCCGTAATTCCATCCGTTTCCGCTGTGATTGATGACCCAAGATACAAATCCCGAGCAGTCAAAACTGGTGGACGGGCTTGCGCCGCCCCAGACATAAGGATATCCAAGGTACTTTTCAGCCTCGGTGATCATCCTTTTAAAGCGCTCATCGCTCAGTGCCTCCGGCGGAATCTCATAGGACATGCCATCCGGAATCTGAAGTGCTGCCACATCAAACAGGTCCTGACGGTTGCCGTAGGTGGCATTGTAGAGCTCATACTGCTGAATCTGATCCTCGTTCATTCTTGCCCGTAAGATCTGATCCAGGCTGTTTCCTGTCATCACGGTACTTAAGCGCCGGATCTTCCGGGTCGTGGTCACTTCCACGGTTTTGGATGAATTATCATCGGCCAGATACGCTTCCCAGGTCTGATGCCCATGGGCTGATGCGGCGGCATGGCTGTCATAATAAACATCAAACTGCACGCCATATCTGGCAAACGCGCCGGTATCCTCTACCGTGTATTCCACACCGTTCATGATGACCTTCGTCCCCATGGGTACAAACGGGTTGGATGCGTCCACCGCGATTGTATGGTTTGCCGTCGGATATACCCCGCTGGCGGTCGGTCCGCCGGACCATACGCCGCAGCAGATCGGGCAGTTGCAGTAACCGCTTGTCACCACAGAACCCAGGGATTCACCGACACCGACTTCCTTTGTCTCCGTTACCGTCGCCTTCTCACCGGTAATATTGAGTCCGTACTGTTCCCGGAAGATTTCTTCCACCTCGTCCTTTACCTGGTCATAGGTAAAGGCGCCATACTTCGTTGTAAAATACGAGATCAGCTGGTATGGATTGTGATAGATTTCATCGATCTGATACCGGTACTCGTCATAACCGGGATAGGCTGTCTCAATGCCATCAATCTGCCTCTGCAGAGCAGCTTCCAGCTCCTTGTAGTGCGCTTCCACCGCCAGCATTTCATCATCGGCCGCCAGATAGGTCGTCTCCACGATGGCATCTCCGGCCACAGAAATCATGGATCCCATAGTGGCAACGGTGGATGCGATAAGCACCGCTCCCAATCCCAGGCAGATCAATACGGCCAGGACCCCTTTGTGGCGTTTGCCAAAACTCTTTACGCTGTTTTTTAACCTGGCTGTCAGTGAGGATCCGACTGAGGAAGTGGATCCAGAAGCAGCCTTAACCGAAGCCGCCCCTTCTGCCCTTGCCGCCCACCAACCGGCAGCATAACCTCTCTTCCGGCGTTTCTTCTGCTGGCTCTTCACAAAGTTTTTTGTCTCTGCTTTTGCATCCTCCGGCATGCGGTCAAACAGGAGACGATGTGTCTTTTGTACTTCTGATTTTTCCAGCCGGTATGCGCTCTGTCTGCTGTTTTTGTAGCCGTGACCGGCTGCTCCATTAAATCTGCCCGCCGTTTTTTCCGTAACCTTCTCAGCGGAGGCGGCAGCCTGAAGTGCTGTGTTGTCATCCTCATTGCTTTCCATGCGCTGGCGGATCTGACCGGATACTGCAGCCGCTCCGGCAGATACACTTCCCGTTCCGACTGGCATCTTCAGCTTCTGTTCATCACCAAAAGCCAGCCTGGATTTCTTTCTTTTTCCTGCCTCCTCATACAGGCGTTTCTTATTCCGCTTCTTTCGTTTTGCAGCAGCATGCCTTACCGGATCCTCATCTTCCAAACTCCGGCTTCTGACGGACTGCTCCTGAATCGGGCCGCTATTTCCGGCTTCCTGCGCGGAATGCGCATCGGCATTTTCTTCCAGCTGAGCAGAAGCTTCTGCCGGATCTTTCTCTGCTCCCTTTGATGCCGGCTCCTTCACTGTATCCGCGTCACGGATCCTCTGTGCTCTTCGTTTCTTCCTCGCACGGTCCACGGAAGCAGCTTCGATGATTTCTTCTCTTTCCGTTTCCTTTTTCAGGACCGCGTCCTCGATGCGTCCGGATACTCTGCGGGTGCTCCTATCGGCAAGGTTCTGCTCTACCATGCCATCTCTGGTCATCTTCTGAACAACCTTTTCCCTTGCCGCCAGCTTCTGATCATCATGCATGGCTCATCACCTCCCTTCTGATGTGCAGTGCTTATCCCAGCGCAATGATTTCTGCGTCATCCCAGCGTTTGAAGACCTCTTCCGAAAGGACCTCGCCTCTCTTTACGGCTTCTTCCGCATCTGCCTTCCGGATCGGAATTCCTGCAACGCCGGAGCGTAAGAGCGCGACCATGTAGTCAAGTGCGTCTGTCAGCTGCAGCATATCATCCTGCATGGTCCCCAGCGTGCCGGTTGTCATCAGGACCAGTTCTCCGGGAAGATTGAAGTTATCCATGAAATATGTTTCGCTGTTGCCATGGCGGCCACCGTCATGACATTCTTCCGGATCGGGTTCCTGATTCGTCTTTTCTTCTGCCATATCATCAAAATCCAGCACCGTATGTAAAATGGATTCCACTGCCTTTTTATCATTCTCGCAGACCTGATCCGCATGTTCTCGTAAGTAGAGGTACGGCTTGTGCTGTTTCTTTAGGCGGCTCTCCTCCTCATACAGTTCGATCAGTCCCAGATGCATTTCTGCCAGTCTGGTCATGCTGACCACGAGCTGTTTCAGCCTGGGTTCCGGCACCATAATCATGGCCGGCATCTTCGCAGCTTCTCTGTTCCTTTCCTTATTCAATTCCCTGTCCTCCTTCCGTCTCGTTCGGTTTTGTTGTCATGATGCGGTACAGTGTGGTATCTTTCGGGAAATGATCCTTGAACGGAATGATCGTATTCCCGTAAAAAAGAAGTCCTTCCCCTTCGTTGCTGTTTGTCACGAACGAAAGCTGGTGAGGACTGATGTTGAGCTGTTTAGCCAGGATCTGGCGGTCGCCGCCTGCCTGGTTCAGCATATAAATAAAATCGGAGTTCTCAAAAATGTTCTCGATCTCCCGGGAGGCCAGAAGGTCCTTGACGTTCTGGGTGATACCCGTCGGAATGCCTCCCCACTTGCGGAACCGCTTCCAGATCTCTACGGAATAGGCTGCTGTCTGCTCATCCTTTAAGAGCAGATGAAACTCGTCCATATAGTACCGGGTGGCCTTATGTTCCGCGCGGTTGATGGTGACGCGGTTCCAGACCTGGTCCTGCACAACCAGCATGCCGATTTTCTTCAGCTGCTTGCCAAGCTTCCTGATATCAAAGCAGACCAGACGGTTGCTGATGTCCACATTGGTCCGGTGGTTAAAAACGTTCAAGGATCCTTTGACGTAGATCTCAAGGGCAGTAGCAATCCGCCTCGCCTCCTTTTCCGCCTGATCCAGGATGCACGTATACAGGTCCTCCATGACCGGCATGTTGGCCGGATCCGGATGCTCCAGATAATCCCGGTAGACCAGACGGACACAGCGGTCAATGATGGTCTTCTCCACCGGCTCAAGGCCGGTCTTGCTGCCCACGATCAGCTCACAGAGCGACAGAATAAAATCCGCTTTCAGGCTGATCGGGTTTTCATCCTCGGAATAATTGAGGTTGATGTCCATAGGATTCACATACTGCTTACTGTTGGGCGAGATATGGATGACCTGTCCCTGCAGCATATGGACGAGCGGCGAGTACTCCCCCTCCGGATCACAGATCACGATGTCATCATTGGTGATCAGGAAGGCATTGGTCATCTCCCGCTTGGCGGAAAAGGACTTGCCGGAGCCCGGCGTCCCGAGAATCAGGCCGTTGGGGTTTTTCAGCTGCTTTCTGTCCGCCATGATCATGTTGTTGCTGATGGCGTTAATGCCGTAATACAGGGCTTCTCCTCCCTGAAAGAGTTCTTCTGTAGTAAAAGGTACAAAGATCGCAGTCGCGGAGGTTGTCAGGCCTCTCTGGATATCGATCTGGTTGACGCCGATGGGCAGGCTGCTCATGAGTCCCTGTTCCTGCTGGTAATCAAGACGTTTCAGCGCGCAATTGTATTTCTGCGCAATGCCGGCAGTCTGAAAAATAATGTTATCCAGCTTCTGCTTCGTTTTCTCTGTGTTCAGGATCAGTACCGTCACAAGGAATAGCCGCTCATTTCTGCTCTGCAGATCTTCCAGAAGCCTCTTGGCCTCTTCCCCGTAAGTAACCAGATCCGACGGCAGCACATCCATGTCGTAACCGGAACGGACTGCCTTCTTCTGCTCCTCGATCTTCATTTTGTCCAGATCGGTGATTTTTCCCTTGATCTGGCGGATGGCCTTCGCCTGGTTGATACTCTGTACATGCAGGTTGACGATCAGGGAATTATCCATATCAAGAAAGTCCGCCAGCATCTTGTCCGAGAGCTCCGGCGCCAGAATCTGCAGGAAGGATACCGCTCCGATGGTTCTGCCCATACGAAAATAGCGGGCATCCCGAAAGTCAAAGCTCGTCGGCGCAATGAAATCCTTCGTGCCAAGGCCGGTCTCTGCCACCATGTCATAGTTAAAAAGAAAGGGATCATGGCTTTCCTCATTCATGGCCTGATAGAGGACTTTCAGTCTCTCATACCCGGAAAGCGGTCTGGCCGCCACACCCATGGCCTTCAGATTATTCATGATGTCCGTCTCGATCCGCTCCAGCTTCGGCTTGGCACTTCTGACACTGTCCGCCTCGATGCCGAAGGTCACATATTTCCTTCGAATGAGACCGTTATTGCCCCTGGCCAGCTGCGTCTTTAAGATTCCGGCATATTCCTTTCTGACCGGATCAAAGGCATCTCCCGCCAGCGGAATATCGATGGCCTCTGTCATCTCCGCCACGTTGGCATACTGGCTCATGCAGGTGATCTGCAGAGAGATGCTGGAATCAAAGTAGTTATAAAAATCACACCAGTACTCAAAGGCAGCTGTCTTGTCCTCGTTCTGCGCCAGCTGATAGTTGATGTCTCCAAAGGCAATGGACTTGGTGTAATGCCTGTCATCCACACGGCAGATCCCATCACGGAACATTTCCTGATAGGCAATAGAATCCTGCGCGCTGTGCGGCACCTTCCGCGCCTTCTTTTCCTTCAGCTTCTGCTTTACCAGTCTTTTTTTCTGTTCGCCGGACAGGATAGACCCCGTCTCCTGTTTATTTCTTACGTGTGTTTTCGCGTCTGCTCCTGCCGGACGCTTTCCTGCCGGCTTTGCGGCTTTCTTTTTCGCCAATCCCCAGTACCTCCTTCTCGTAAATTTCCTCCTGGACCTTTTTGTAGAAGTTGTCCGTCTGATATGTCCGGATGCCCGGACGCTGCACGCTCTGGCGGAACATCATCATCAGGATCTTCTCCAAGGGTCTTCCGTCCTTCTCATACATGGCAAACAGAAAGAACGGAAGGACCAGGACAACCATCAGCGATGCTGCCATGGTGGAGCCCAGCATCCGCCTGGTCAGCAGGTAAAAGGGCGCCCCCACTGCTCCTGCCAGAGCAAAGCAGATCAGCTGCCGCTTTGTCAGGTTGAACATGACCTTGTTTTTGACTTTTGTCAGATCCTTCGGGACCTGTACGTATGCCATGGTTTTCACTTCCTTTCTCCCATCAGTGCGCGTTAAAAATCAACTTGCTGATGGATCCTGTTTTAAAGAGGGCAAAACACAGGATGACCGTATAGGCGGCAATGGAAAACAGCGCCGAATGAATATCAGCTGCAACCGTCATTGCCTGCACCAGCACGCAGTAAATGCCCACGATCACCATGATAAAAAATCCCTGGAACCCCAGAGCGATCAGCCCTCTTGCATAGTTGTTTCCGATCTGTCCCCACTCCCGGTTCGTCATGGTCGCGAACGGGACAGGTGCGACAGATGAGTACAAATAAATTTCAATCATTCGTCCGTATAGGACGACGGTGATGAGTACCGATATAATCTTCATACACAGCGAGATAAGCCCCGTCTCCAGGGCCAATGCCAGCAGTTCCCCGAGTTCCATCGTCTCCATCTGCGTCTGAAATTCCGCGATGGTTGTTGTGATATCGATCGCCGTTTCCGCTCCGATCACCCCCGCGGCCGCATTGACCAGGTGCTGCCCGACGTCAAAGACCGCCATGACAATATCGAAGGTGTGGGTCACAAGATAGACCGCAACAAAGGCCTTGAAAAACCACTTGAAAAACATCCAGGTGTCTACATCGTGGAGATTGTTGCGGTCCGTGATCATCGTAATCAGCTCGTAACAGAGCACAAACGTAATAATGAGACCGGCGATCGGAACCATCACGGTATCGGAGAGGGAATGGATCATGTCGAAAATGCTCCCGTTCCAGCTCTGCGGCGTCTGGCCGACCTGTGATGCGATCGATCCGGTCTTTTCATTGACATCGGTGAACATGGTAGTCAGATTGCTCGATACAAAGTTCATCAGAAGATCGCGGATGGCCTCCTCGATCTTGTCGAATAAATCAAACAATCACTGCTCCTCCTGTTCTCTTTCGTACCGGCAGTCCGTAAGGTGACGGCTTCCCCTTCCTTCAACTGAACAGTCCGGAAAGCAGAGGAACCAGAGTCGTTCCGATCAGGGCGACGCCGCCTCCTGCCATCAGTTGTTTCATTCCCTGGCTCTTCGCGCCGGATAGCGATAGGTAATCCCTTGAAATTATCACAGGATTTTCCCCCGCTCCACACCGTGCGTGCGGCTTTCGCCGCACACGGCGTTCCATCGAATTCAGTAGTTTTGGGACCTGAAGCACACAACTTACACACTTCGTTACAGCATTTCATTCAAAGAATAATGGGTGGCATTTCTGCCAATGCACGAAGCTTATTAAGTTTTACAAGTTGCTTTTGTTCAAGATTAAGGAATTTCAGGAGTCTCTCGACTGTTGGGTCTTGTGTTGCATGGATTATGGTATGCACATCCTTCTTAATCAAAATCAGGTTGGCATATTCATCGGTTCCACCTTTGCTGACAGGAAGTTTATGGTGACAGTGGATGTCATGAGGAGCCATTGGCTCCCCAGTGACAGCACATTTGCCGTACTGCGCCGCATACAGTGAAATCCTGTTATCCGCATACTCTATAGATCGACCCCGGACAGGATTACGCATCACCCAAAGCATTGTTTCTGTGTCAATTTGAAGATTCTTATGAATCAACTCACGACCTTCCACCGTATACTTTTTGACCGCCTTGCGTTTGTGCTGGGCGTTCTTGGGCTGTGCAAATCCCACCGGAACCACAGGCCGCTTGTGAAGAAATCTCAGCTGTCTGCTTTCTCCATATTTCCGCTTGATAAACCCATCCTTGAGATATCCTGTTTTGGACAGATCGCCTTTCAGCCTGTTTCTGAGCTGTTTGTTAATACTGAAGGCAAGCTTTCCGAAGTCATGAGATACTTCTGTAGCAATACAGTAGTATTCGTGAAGTCCTGCAACGACAGAATTGTATTTCTGTAACTGCATGAACTGTGCTTCTTCTGACGAATGAGCCAGCTTCTTCACTTCTTCGGATAACTTTTCATGCGCCTTTTTGTACGCCTTATCGCTCATATGAGACCGAATGACATATTTCCTGCCCTTTTTACGAACTTTCAGCTTGAATCCGAGAAATTCAGAATACTGCCGTTTCAGGTTCACGACCTTGGACTTATCAGGACTGATATCCAGCCCCAGTCTGTCCTTCAGCCATAATTCTGTAGCTTTATAGGCTCTGACGGCATCCTCGTGAGAGGAACAGAAGATTTTGAAATCATCTGCGTATCTGACCGCGTGCATTTCTTTCAGTCTGCTTCTGCGCAAAGCTCTGTAAGAATGGCTCTTGATCTTTGTGCCACTCGCATTTTCTCTTATCTTGAATTCTGTTTTGGTCGGCATTTCTTCCCATTGGGAAGCAACCCACCAGTCCAGTTCATTCAATACGATATTTGCAAGTAGCGGTGACAGGATTCCGCCCTGTGGTGTTCCCTTGGTCGGATAGACCTTTTCACCGTTTGGCATAATGACCGGCGCTTTCAGCATTTCCTTAATGATGCATATCAGCTTTTTGTCACGGATTCCCAATGCCCAAATCTGACGAATCAGTTTTGTATGGTTGATGTTGTCGAAGAATCCTTTGATGTCAAGATCAACGACATGATACAGGTGCTGTACCTGCACCAGCCGCATACACTGTGCAATCGCTGTTTCAGCTGAGCGATTCGGGCGGAACCCGTTTGAATTCTCACTGAATTTTGCTTCACAGATCGGCTCCATGACCTGTAGAACGCACTGTTGGACAATGCGGTCTATGATCGTGGGGATTCCCAGCGGTCTCATCTTTCCATTGGGCTTTGGTATCTCCACACGCCTTACGGGGCGCGGGTGATAGTTGCTGAATTGATTTCGTATCCGGCGGACGTATTCTTCCTCACTTAATTTCATGAGGCTTTTTATCGTCCGCTTATCCACACCAGCCGTATTACTTCCTGTATTCTTTTTGATCGTCCGATAAGCCAGCTTGATGTTTTCCTCGCTCTCAATGATTTCCATCAGATGATTGAAGGTTTTTCCATTTTTGCTTTCGGCATACAGACGGTCAAAGGTTGACTCCATGTCGTAATACTCTGAATTGCGGATTTTTCTCTGTTTACTTTTCCTTTCTTGCTGCTCCGAAGTGGGCACAGGCATCCTCTCCTTCCGGTTTGGATTTTCTTTGTCATACTCGAAGCTGTGTTTGTTGTGTATTTTATGATTTTTACTGAATTCGACTTGTGGCCGTCCCTCCACCGCTTACTTGTTCACGGCTTCATAGGTACCATGCCACTGCTCTCACTGGAATAAAGAATGGTTATTGCCCTCTCGCGAAGGTATTCCCATCCACCACTTCATCGGTCTGCAACAGCCTCCATGTTCCCAGCTTTCCACGTTCCGATATTCCTATCATTGGATACCTTTAGGTCTTTCCTCTAAGCCTGTATCCGGTCATGCATAACCGCACCGCCTGTAACGATGCATGGACTTTCATAACAACCAGTCTTACTTATCCACGGATACCACCGTAAAAGGTGTACTGCCTTTCGACAGTATCAACGTTTAGACTCGTACATTCAGAAATTCGTCAGATATCTCTATCATCCTGACCATGGGTAACCGAACCCCGGCATATAGGCAGCACCATCCACCGCTGGACAGCTTTCGTGTATCGTCTGAAAACCATACTTACGACTGCTCTCTGCCGACTTCACCGAGCTCTATAACATCTTTTGGGGAAACCTGTTGCATGGTTTCCTGCCATTCGGAGTATTAGGTAGGCGCTTCAGGGCGTTACTCCCTCATTTCACCAATCGGAATATCAGTTCTCCAAAGTTTTCGGGTCAGTGCCCTTCGACTTTGTGCGCAAGCTTTTCACTTACGAACGTGTCGCACGATTATCGTTGCCATACCCCTCCATCAGGTTGATAACACCCCAGATGCCGAGACCGGCACCGAGTGCGACAACGAGAGTCTGCAGTACATTTACTGCGCTGCTGAAAAATGCCATAATGTTTTCCTCCTTCTTTTTACTCGTCTTTTAGTTCTTCCTCTGTCAGCTCCACCTCAAAGGGTTCCACCCGGTCCGATTCTTTCACCACGAGCCGGTGCTTCATGTACCGCTCGATATCAAAAGCCAGACGCTTGTCACTATCCGAGAGCTGCTTGTACCTCCTGTGTTTTGTGATGTCATACTTGTCGCTCAAGAAAGGACGGACGCCCCTCAGCTGCAGGATGCATTTGCCGCCATCCATGACCGCCAGTTCGTCCCTGCTCATCAGGTCCTTTCCGGTCTTCTGGTAATTGATTCCGTAGCTTCTGCTGGTGCCTCTGGTATCTGAGGTGTTGTACATATCGATGGTTTCTTTGCCCAGCATCTCCGACATTTCTTTGAGCGTGGTCGTCTCTTTTCCTCCCAGAAAAATAGTGCTGTCGCAGTTGCCGAGAATGGTATCCGCACTGTCCTTGTAGATCGCCTTCAGCTGAGACTGGGACTGGAGAATGATCGCCGCCGAAATCTCCCGGCTTCGGATCGTGGCAATCAGCTTGTCAAACTTAGGAATCTGCCCGATATTGGCAAATTCGTCCAAAAGACATCGCACATGCACCGGCAGCCTGCCGCCGTAGCGGTCATCCGCCCTGTCGCAGAGCAGATTGAACAGCTGGGTGTACATGATGCTGACCACAAAATTGAACGTGTCATCCGTGTCGCTGATAATGACAAAAAGAGCCGTCTTTCGGTCTCCCAAAAGATCCAGCTCCAGCTCGTCATAACGCATCAGTTCCCGCAGCTCTTTGATGTCAAAAGGCGCCAGTCTGGCACCGCAGGAAATAAGGATCGATTTGGCCGTTTTTCCCGCCGCAAGCTTGTATTTCTTGTACTGCCTGACCGCGAAATGACCCGGCTCTCTCTCCTCCAGTTCCTCAAACATCAGGTCCACCGCATTTTTAAAAGTTTCATCGTCCTCTCTGGCTTCGGAAGCATTGATCATCTCCAGAAGCGTGGAAAAATTCTTTTCCTCGTCAGGCGCTTCATACCAGATATAGCCGATCAGAGCCTGGTAATAGAGTTTCTCCGCCTATAGTGATAGGTAATCCTTTGAGGTTATCGCCGGATTTTCCCCCACTTCACACCGGACGTGCGACTTTCACCGCATCCGGCGTTCCATCGATTGTTTTCACAAGCATTTAATCAATCTCCAAATGAAATACTATTATTCTATTGCGGACAAACCAGCCCGCTCACGCAGACTGTTCACTTTTAACATCAGTTCCTTTGTTGTTTTGAGAGTATTAGCTATCGCTTTCAGCTCATTCATCGGGCGTCTTTGCAGAAGCGGAAGGAATCTCCGGTGGAACAAAATCATGTTTTGATAGCGTTCCTTGCCGCCAAATTCTGCCGGAGTTTTCAGCCAGCATACGATGTCAGCCGCATTTTCAAAGAGTTCTCCACTTAGTGCACATTTTCCACGTTGAGCAGAGAATAATGAAATCCTGCTGTCTGTGAGTTCTGTGCTTCGACCCATAGACGATTGATTTCTCAAACCTGCCAGAACAAATGAGTTCAGGCTTAGGTTTGTGTGTATCAATGTCCGTCCGTCGGCCGTGTAACTGCATACCGCTGTTTTCTTTGCCATCGGTATCTTGTTCTTGATATATGCGATAGGGTAGATAGGTTGGTCGATTCCTGATACATATCGCACCATTGCCGACTTACCGAACCGCTCCTTTTCGCTCTCGGTCATTGCACCGCCTTCTCGAACAAGTTTGCACCCGGTTTCTGTATTGAGCCGGTTGGTTAAAACTGTCATGACCTGCCTGTGGATTTTTCTGCAATCAATACTGATACAGGTAGCGAGCTGAAAATAATTCTGTATTCCCAGAACCATTGAATTGAACAGCCTTATCTCGTCTAAAGGTCTTTTTCCTTTGGACGGTCTGGCAATCCGCTTCGCTTGTTCCACCAGCTTCTGCCTTTCCAGTTCCAACTTTTTGTCACAGATATGAGATTGCACAGCGTACCTACCGCTTTTTGGTCTGACCCGTATCTTGAATCCGAGAAACTCTGAATAGCGCTTTCTGACATTGACTATCCTTGTTTTCTCTGGCGATACTTCAAGCCTTAGCCTCTCAGTTATCCACGCTGTTACAGCTTCTTTTGTTCTCAAAGCGTCCTCTTTATTCCGACAGAAGATTCTGAAGTCATCTGCATATCTCACGATGTACATTTCTTTCAGTCCCGTTTTCCTCATTTTGAGAAATGCCTTGCTCCGGTCAAAAGTAATCGAGTTTCTGATTTTCCTCTCATACCCGTATTCCTTTACAAGAGGGTGGTTCTGCCATTGGCTCTCTACCCAGTTATCCAGTTCATTCAGCACGATATTCGCAAGTAGCGGTGAAATGATACCACCTTGCGGTGTGCCTTTGTCTGGAATGAGGGTAGTGCCGTCTGGCATTCTAATCGGTGCTTTCAGAATCCGCTTGATAATAAAAATCAACTGTTTGTCGTGTATTCCCAAAGCCCATATCTGCCGCACCAGCTTACTGTGATTTACATTATCGAAAAAGCCCTTTATATCAAACTCAATCACATAATGCAGATTCATTCGCTGGAGCATGGTATAGGTTCTCTGCATGGCGTGTTCTACGGAGCGGTTAGGGCGAAAGCCGTAGCTGTTGTCGCTGAATTTCGCTTCGCAGATAGGCTCCATGACCTGCTTGATACATTGCTGTACCAGCCTGTCCCAGATACAGGGAATACCCAACGGGCGGGTCTTGCCGTTTGGCTTCGGAATGTCTTTACGCCTGACCGGTTTGGGTCGGTATCCATGCTGACTTCCTGTGACAATAAACCTCACTTTCTCCACAACTGTTTCGGGCGGTAAACACCCGATGTCACTGATGTTTCTGTTGTCTGTTCCTGCTGTGTAGCTTCCTCCGTTTGCTTTGATGTTCCGATATGCCAGTAGAATGTTATCCCGGCTTAGGATTATATCCATAAGGTCGGTAAAGTTGTCTCCGTCCAGACTTCGGCGATAGAGTTCATCAAAAACTGGCTGCATACCGTAATACTCGGCGTGCCGTAAATCGTCTACACATAGATTTTTGCTTTTCTTTGGCATAAGGCATCACCTCCTTTTACGAAAGTGACCCTTTTGGTCTTACTCGAATCCTTATGTTGGATTGAATAATGCCTGTTTATCTCAACCGACTTGTGGCCATTCCTCCGTAGCTCACATAACGCAAGCACATCATAGGTTCGACCACTGCTTTTCAGCAGCAGTTCGTCTGCTTATTGTTCTTCGTCAGACTATTCCTTGCGGAATCTGCTGCCTTTCCTCGTTCCGATAGTTCTATCTGTACATACATACCCTTAGGTTCCTGCTATAGACCTGTCGGCTTGCCTGTGCCTATAACACAGCATGGTCGTTCGTAGGGCAAATTTCTACTGAACCACACCGACTGCGCTTTAACGCACCCACGCATTTCTGCGTGGTCTTCTTTTAGACCTGTACATTCGCAGGTTCGTCAGTCCGCCCGCCAAAGCGAACATTCTAACCATAGGTATCTTATAGACCCTCGGCCTATAGGTAACACAGTCTGCCGCCAGACCGATTTCGACCACTTTTGGCAGTGGTTACGGTTACTCTCAGCCTTTGTCATGGGGCTTCGTACAAAAGCCATTACAGCTAATGCACGCCCATCAAGGGTAGGCGTTTCAGGGCGTTACCCCGTCATTCCACCTATCAAACTATCAGTTCTCCGAACAACGGAAAACCGTTGCCCGTGCGCAGACTTTTTACCGCCTGCGAACGAGTCGCACTCACCCAGAAATCTTCGCCGGACTTGTCTCCCTCGCCTTTGGTATTGGCGATGATGGTGTTTACCAGCTTCAGGATGTCCTTCTCGGAGCGGATGTACATGAACGGGTTATAATGACTGGACTTTTTGAAATTAATCGTATTCAGCGAACGGATCTCGTAGCCGGCATGCTCCAGCATCCTTCCCGTCTCAACCAGAAGCGTTCCCTTGGGATCCGTGACCACAAAGCTGACCGGGTAATCCCTGCTGTAACACTGCATGAGGTTGGGCTTGACGAAGAACCTCGTCTTGCCCGATCCCGAGCCGCCGATCACTACAATATTCTTGTTTCTCGCGTACTTAGGGTTCTTCGGCCGACTGCTCATGGTCAGGCTCTCCGTCTGGGTCAGGATGATGTTGTTTTCCGGATCCGGATCCATAAACGGCTTAATATCCGCCGCATTTCCCCATCGGGCAGAACCGTATTCCATACCCTGCCGGTACTTCTTTGCATTTTTGCTGCGGTAACAGACAATCCCCCGCACAATCAGCGCCCCTGTAATGCCTGCCAGCACATCCAGCGGATGAAAGCTCGGAAGCTTCCCGACGAACGCCTCGCCGAAGTGCAGAAATGCATAAACCATCTTTTCCCCGGCCCTGTCACCCTCTGCAATCCGGAAGAGCCAGCCGATCTTATCGGCCAGATACCAGACAAAGATGTAGGGCAGGCACATAATCAGGTGTTTCTTTTTGTCTCCTTTCATCGTTCCTGCCCCCGATCCCGTTCCCTGGTCTTTTCTCTCTGTCTCTGATTGACCTTCTGCCGGTACAGATACAATTTCTTCATCACCGAAGGTTTCTTCTGCTTCAGGACTGTCCTTGCGGAATATTCCTTAAAGGCAGCCGTCATGACATCCACATCCCTGGCTTTAAAGAAGACCAGATACCTCGGTTTCTCTGCGGCCTTATCCTTTTTCAGCGCAAAATCGATGTTGTACTTTCTGGCCGTCTTCTCAAAATCCCTGATATTGCGGTCCGTCACCTCGATATTGGTGAGTCTGGCGTTATGCCGCATCAGATCTTTCATGGTCTGTCGGCCTTCCGGCAGACGCTCCGCATTTTTCTCTGCGATCTGCTTCTGTTTTTCCAGATGCTGCAGATACTTCCGTATGGCAGCTCTCAGCATGGACGCCGTCAGATGAAGTCCTTTCTTGCCGGTATTGATGACCAGAACAACCGTTTTTTCATTGACCTCGTCCTGCATCGCATCCCTCCTTCCCTAAGCCAAAGAAAGCAGGGAGCGCAGCTGATGCCGTTTTCCCTGCTTTGGTTAATTGCCTCCATACAGATCATGGTTGACGAGAGCCCCGTAGTAATTGCTGATTGTCACCGGTGCATTGTAGAGCGTGGTCAGAAGGTACTGCCGGATGTTCCGGATCTTTGTCGTATTCTCCTTCATGCAGGCCATGACAAAGCGGATATGCTCGCAGTCCAGCTTCAAAAGCTGTGATTTCACCACCTGCGCCGGTTTCTTATCACCGCCCACCACGAGGAAGGGCTTCGTTGAACATACGGTGTCGACCAGGATCTCCACGATCTCATCAATGTCCTCCTTGCGGAGTCCATCCGTGATCAGAGCGTCGTAGGAGATATTCTCCCTGATCAGATCTCTGTATGCCTTTCTTTCCTTTCCCATCTCATCGGCGGTTTCTTGCGCCGCTTCCTGATAAGAATGGAATGGATACTTATTCTTATTCGTATTTGATCTGTCTGTATTTGCTTTCTCAGTATTTATTTGTACAGGACTTTCCGAACACGGTCCGTCCGTACACGGAGAAGCCGTATACGGTTTTACCGTGACCGGATTTTCCGTACACGGTGAATCCTGACACGGAGCTCTCGGTTCCTCGTAAATGGTATATTCGGTCTCGCCCATGCGCCCCCGCTCGCCACGAAGCTGCCTTCTGGTCAGATATCCTGCCGCTTCCAGCTCTTTTAATCCGGAACTGATGCCGTCCGGACTTTCCTTTGATATCTTCGCCAGGCCCCGGATGCTGTAATGCCAGTCATCCGGAAGGCTCAGCAGCAATGACAGGAGTCCCTTTGCCTTCAGCGATAAGTTCTGATCTCTCAGGTGAACATTCGACATGACCGTATAATTTCTGTTCTTCTCAACGCGGAATACAGCCAATATGCATCACCTCCTTTCACCGCCTGCCGCTATTATTGCTCTGTACTGTGTCTTCATTACCTCAGCCCTCCTTACTCCAAATATTTATCCCGGAATGTTGTCATGCCCTTCATGTGAGGGCATTCTATCTGAACACAGTACCTGTACTTCCAGTCAGGCCTGTGATTCTGGCATCCGTAGCAGAATGCATCGTCCTTCAGCTCCCTGCCGCCAGGCGTCTGGCACATCAAAAACCGGTAAACGGCAAGGCAATCATCCTCCCTGCTCATTTACCGGCCTCCTTATTGCCGTGCATGATCTCTTTCATGCAATAGCCAATGCAGGGGTTCACACGTCCATAGGAACATCCGTCGCACCTGCTCTTCTTTTTGTGTTTCTCAGGGGGAAGAATGTAATAACAGTTCTTCTCTCCCAGCTCACATCCGCCACTCAGGCTGCCCCACCAGTAACAGTAGCGGCAGTCTTTCGGCTTGTCCTCCGCATATCTCACGGAAGGATTATTCTGCTTCTTTTCCATCCTTTTTCTCCATCTCCCTCAGTTTTTCTTCCATCCAGATGTCTTCTTTTTTCCCGGCAGCGCACATCGCCCACAGGATAAATGCGTTGAAGACAAAGACAGCCGCTAAAATTCCAACGATGTATTTCATTTCCCATACCCGCTTTCTAAATTCCTTGTCTGCAGTTATTTCCTTCCGGCCAGTGGTGTGGACAAAGGCCATCCGGATTTTTGCTTTAACAGCAAAAGGATATGGCGGAACCTTTTGATGATTCCGCCACATAGTTTTCACTGTTAATGTGTAAACTTCATGCGTTGTTCTGTCCTATTTGCCGCTCGCACCCCGGACGGATCGGGAACACTCAGAACATAGGGCGTTACCCCTCCCCGCCTTCTTTCCGACCGGGCCGCGAATTACGGAAGTATCATTATGCTGCACAGGTTAATCTCCTCTCATCACGAGACCATCATCGCGATCGGATCCGCTGATCCGTTTCACATCTCCGTTTATCGCTCCCCGGAACAATCCGGATCATGGCGGCGGAATGCATGTCGCTCTTCCTGTGCGGAACTTCTGAGTGCTGAACTGTTCAGTTATCAAAGATCAGCGGGAAGCAGTATCGCTTCTCACTAACTTGATGTGGACGGGTGGCGCTCAGGTCGCGGAAACTTTTTTTATTTTTTAAAAGATCTTTCTATGGAAAATGCCCCGGATCCGGGGAAAGAATGGTAAAAAAATAACCGGCCACTTATGTGACCGGCTTTACGTTGTGTGAAGTCGTTTCAAATATCATGTCAATCACAAAGCCCTCCTTCTGGTCAGGCTTCGCATGGACAGACAACCCCAGCTGCTTGGCTCGGAGCATATATACGACGGTATTCAATTCTTTTACTCCCAGAAGAGGTCATCAAGGGTCTTATCCAGTGCATGACATATAGCAATACAGAGCTTTATTGTCGGATTGTAATCACCTTTTTCGATTGCATTTATTGTCTGACGGGAAACACCGCAGATATCTGCCAGCTCCTGCTGTGACAAATCCTTAGCCGCTCTCGCCGATTTTAGTCTCAGGTTTTTCATAACAGCACCCCTTATCCTGCTCATTCTCTGCATTTACTATCGATAAACTGTTTTGCAATGAGCATGATGAAAAAGACTATAAAGAAACCTGCTATCACAATCGGCAGGCCGCCAACAAATGTGACATAGCCGTTTGAGATGACCTGGCCGTGCGATATTTTATCAATCGACTGCAGAAGAAAAACAACGAGAAGGATGATCCAGCATATTATAGACACCGCTGATTTCTTCTGCTTCGTACCCCAGTAAGAATCATGAAATATTGTGTAACCTGCCAGCACAAGCCCTGAAATTAATAACACCGTCGTCATCACAAGCTGAGGGCTGATATTAATCTCTGTTCCTGCTGATAAAATGATGTAAAGGATTGACAGAAGTCCGAACGTCAGATAAGCATATTTATACCCGTAACCACGGATTGATTCCTGACGCTCATCATACCTAGGGCTTTGTTTCTTCTTTCTGTCACGAGTCGCAATAAGGAAAACAATGAGAAGTGCAGCCAAAAAGCCGATTATCATTCCTATAGAATAACTGTCCATAATATGTTGCCTCCTGTAAAAAGCTTAAGTTTGATATCAATTACATATTGTAAAATATACCTTACACTTACAAGATAGCACGCATGTTACTTTTTGTCAATTATATTTGTCATTATTCCGGGGAACAACTGATAGCCGGATGCAGAACAAAGAAGCCAGCTTTTCATGCAGTTAATAGTGCGGCCACCGTTCCAATTGCTCCTCCAAGAAGAGCCGTCAGACCTTTAAGCGCTAGGACCACGACCAGGCTCAGTCCCATGAAGATGGCAAACGCAATAGCCTGCGGCCACATTCCGAAGAGTGCAGCTAAAATCACGGCAAAGATCATCAGCGCCCAGAACAATCCATGGATCACTCCGTAGATTCCGCCGATAACAGCAACCGCAATACTCAGAATAAAAAGTACAATCAGTACTGGGATCAGGAGAAGCTTCCCAATTATCTTTAACAGAAACATTCGCTTGCCTCCTTTCGTTCACTCAGATTCAGTCATCCGATGATCTCTGGTCTTTCATATTTTTCATCATGCTTACTATCTGCTTCTGCTCGTCTGTAGTAAGTTCTGCAAACATTCTGGAATAAGACATGAGACGCTGCACCTGTGGATTCGATTCTTCCATCCCATACAACAGATATTCGGATGTCACATGATACAGTTCCGCAAAACGAATGATTTCCTCTGCGGTCACCGTTCGTTTCCCGGACTCAATGGCGCTGAGAGTTGGTCTTGACATCTCCATCTTTTCTGCTGCATCAGCCTGGAACATCCCTGCATTTTTTCGCGCTTCCCGCAATCTTGATCCGATCAACTGATCCATAATCTCCTCCATGGCAGTATTTCTGACTTCAATCTTAGTATATCACAGCAAAATAGCAATGTCAGCATTTCCGACTTCAAAGACAAAAAATAGGGCAGGGATCAGCTTATATCCTCTGTCCTATTGCACGTTATCAGATTCTGATTTTCTTATTCAGTCGAGCATCATACAGCCGCAGATCCTCGTCTTTATAAACATTAAAAACGACCTTCTTTACTGTCGTATCCGGGTGCTGATCCAGCCACCCTCTTACCGTCTTAACAGCTATCTCGCAGGCCTTGTCCTGAGGGAACATGAATACACCGGTGGAGATGCAGCAAAAGGCAATCGACTCACATTGATTATCTGATGCCATCTGAAGACTTGCTCTGTAACACTCGGCCAACTGATCTTGATGCTCCTGTGTCAGGAATGGATATACAATTGGTCCTACAATGTGAATGACGTTCTTAGCAGGCAGATTATATCCCGGTGTAATCATCGGAACAGCTGTCGGCTGTACATAGTCCGGTCCATGTAGTTTACGCAGTTCCTCCATCTGGCGATGACACTCACAGCGCATTTGAACACCCGCGAAGCTGTGAAAGTTGTTATCCACGCAGGTGTGTCCAATTTTCCAACAGCCTTCCATTTGGTTATTGGCAGCGTTAACCGCCGCATCTACCTCAATAGTTGTAATGTCTCCCTGCCATACGTAGAGCCTGGAATCTATTCTTGAAGGTTGTAGGGTCTCAATCCTTGTGATTCCTTTATCCTTCGCAATCTGTGTAAGAACTTCATCCTGAATCTTAAGGAACTCCTCAGATGCCGGGTATGGTGGTCTTACATTAAATAATGCTCTCAGTAATTCCCATCTTGATGCCGCATCCTCCGGGATACTGTACTTGGCATACTCCGGCATTTCATTCTGAAGTACTTGTATCAGATATTTGATTTTTTCTTGCTGCGTCATCTATATCCACTCCTTTCTGAAGAGCATAAGTCTTTAAGGCTATGTAAGATGCCCTTCCGGGTATGACTTTTTTGTGTTCCCAATAACCTATGATACTGACACTTACTGACAGAGCTTCGGCCAGAGCCTTTTGGCTGAGTCCAAGTTCTTTTCTGAGCATCATTATTATATTCCAATATGCTGAGCTGCAGAAGATTTCAAAGTTATCTTCGCATAGATCCGGATTCTCATTTAACTTACGGATAGTAAGCTTTTTCCTTCTTGCCAGCATCTCTATTGTTCGGAAATACTTAAGTTCCGGTGTACACAAGCCATTCTCCCATTTAGATACAGCCACATCACAGCATCCGATCAACCGGCTGAATTCTCTCTGCGTCATATCATACGCCATGCGGATACTCTTCATCTTTCTTCCGCAATCTCTGGCGATGAAATTCTCAAAGTCACTTGTATATCGATCAGGATTTTTATTCAGGCTATCCAGATTGATTTTTTTATCTGCTGCCAGTTTTTTGATTGTCCCGAAGTATCTTCTCAGCGGCTTTGAGCATTCAAGTTCCCAATGTGTAAGGGTCTGTTCCTCACATCCAAGAATCGTAGCAAAATCTGACGGAATCATACCATAACACAGGCGGATCCGTCGAAGCTTCTTTCCCCAATCCTGTGCGACGAATCTCTCGTACTCGTCTACATATTTTTCCTGGTTCTCAACCTGCTGTATAATATCGATTCCATGCTCTGATGCATATTGCTTGAGCAGTTCATACATTTCCCTTGCAGGATGATGATTATCAAATTCAGATTCCCAGATACTCACTGTAGATCGCAGAACTCCCATCTTATCTGCTAACTGCTCTTGCGTAAGTCCCATGGCATGTCGTATAGATGCTATACGCTTTCCATATCCCGGTCCGCAGAAATTCGAATACTCATCCAGGAACTCCTTTGGATCGACGCTTAAAGCTTCTCCAAGCTTATGAGCATCCTCATACTGGATGTCATTAAAACCGGATTCCAAATTAATAATTCCGAAAGATGTCATTCCAAGACGTGATCCCAGCTCTTCATAACTAAGACCACTGACCATTCGATAATACCTTAACTTCTCCTGGGGAGTAGCATTTTCATCAGGATCCGGCATCCGAGTCGCAAAATTGATTAAACTAAGGCCACTTCTCTGTATGATGCCTGTGTGATTCAGCCAAGTGCAGCATT
>NZ_JADKQA010000006.1:49448-88884 GCF_015351765.1 Clostridium vitabionis | reverse complement strand
TAGGAAGTCAAGCGGAATTTTCAACTTTTCTAAAACAATTTTCCGTCCGCAAGATCTAGTGAAAAAAGCAAGGAAATATCAGCATTTTGTGGGTACGCCAGCGGAATGTGTTTCGTGAAAATTCGGTCTTTCGCGTCATAATGTGTATTTTGCATTAACATTTCATGCAATTCTCACAATTATCCCGCAGGGTTCTCTTACCTGTAACCCCCTGATCTGCCCTGGCAGGATCGCTGCCCTGTGCCAAGGCACCCGCCCCTCAGGCAATTGCGCGGAGTTTTCCTGCGTCATGGCGCTCCCGATAAAAATCACGTCAGGCATCCGCGGAAAATCCCACAAAAAGGGCAGGCCAGAAGGCCCGCCCCTGTACGCGGCTTCACGCCGCAGCATTATCCTGTTTTCTTATGAAACCATGCCGGGAAAGACCGGGCTTCACAAAATATGTTTCACGGTCTCCAGTGCGATCATGCTCAGCATATTATTCCGGTAAAGGCAGCTCAGGAATGCGCTTCCCGCAATCTGGTCCATCAGCATGCCGCCCGCCGGTGTCGTCTGGAATGCCGTGATAAAGAGCATCAGGATCCAGATCACAAAAAGCCCGACCGCCGCCCCGACCACGCCCCCGAGAATCTGGTTCAGACCATGGATGACCGGGATATGCGAGATAATGTCCAGGGCAGTCATCAGCACCCGGATCAGGGCATAGACCGCCGCAAACACAGCCAGGAAGCATACAATGTTCATCACACTGTTCGCCAGGTAGCTGACAAGATAATCGGCAAAGCTGTCCACACCCAGGAGATGATAGATCTCCGAATTATTATTTTCCACCAGGGCATCCTTCATCTGGGACGGAAGATTCAGTGCCTCGATCACCTCCCTCTGCAGAGAGGGATTCCCTGTGGTGTCTGCATTTTCCAGGGGTGTGGTGCCTGAGGCAGGTGTACCGGCAAATGCCGCGTCAAGCCCCGCCGCCGAAGCGATATTCTCCCCCACCGTCTGGTAAATGCCCGTGTTCTCCCTGAGGTAGGTGCCGAGCGCAGGCCCGCCGTAATGGGCGGCAGTCATCGTCAGCACCAGGGAGACTGCTGTCACGGCCATCCGGAAGAAGCCGCGCCAGTGTCCATACAGGATCATCACCAGCAGATAGACGGCTGCCGCAAGGGCAAGCCATTTGTCCGTGAGATCAATCAAAGAAATTCTTCTCCTTCAAAATCAGATAACCGTTCTTATCATAGCGGCGGGAGAACAGCTTTTTCTTTTCTGCCTTGTCCGCGGCGCGCTCAATCAGGTCAACCGCGTTTTCGCGGGTCAGCGGGATTCCGTCGTCCTCCATCATCTCCGCGCGCTCGTAGAGGGCCAGCTTCGCTTTGCCGTCGATGCTGCAGTCGCAGTCAACCGCATACTCACAGGCATACTGGACGAAAGCATCGATATCCAGCTCGCCATCCTGCGGAATTGGGGAGGTTCTCTCCTCATTTTCCTCAGTTTCCGGCGCGTCCTGCTCTTCCTCCTCCGGCTCGGCATCCTCATCGTCTGGCTCGTCCTCGTCCAGCTCCCTCTCCGCCTCCTCAGCGGCTCTCAGGGCCTCCTCAGCAGCCTTGCGGGCAGCCTCAGCCTCAGCGATTGCCTTGCGGGCGGCAGCGGCCTTCTGCTCCGCCAGCGCCCGTGCTGCCGCGGCAGAATCTCCGGGCTCTGCGCCGTTGTGTTCCTGTTCTTCCGCCTTCCGCGCGTCCGCTGCCTTCTGCTCCTTCAGAACCTTGGCCTCAGCCTCCGCCCTGTCAGCTTCCTCAGCCTTAGCCGCTTCCGCCGCTCTGCCAGCCTCCTCAGCCTTTTTCACCTCCGCCGCTTTTCGGGCTTCCGCTTCCGCCTCGGCGCGTCTTGCCGCTGCGCGCTCCTCGGCGGCCTTTTCCGCCGCCCGTGCAGCCTCCTGCTCCGCCTTTGCCGCATCCCGGACATCGCGGATCTTCTTCCGCGTTTCCTCCGAATCGGTGTATTCGTCATATCCTGCCATCAGATCCGCGTATTTATTGCGGAGCTTCTCAAGCTTTGCCGGAGAATCCACCAGGACAACCGTCACCGGCTCGGCCAGATGGCTGAGCCGGCTGTTGAGGTCTGCCAGCGTATTCTTCCCCAGGTCCCCGGCGCCGAGAACCGCCACATCGGCTCCCTCGAGCTGGCGGAGAAATGCCGCAACGCCGCGGTTATTGAGGCTGGCGCTCTGGATACCCTTCACCTTTCGCGAGACCCCGAGCTCAGCCTGGATAGCGCGCAGGGTATCACCCACCCTGGTTTTCAGCGTGCCGGCATCCGCGTCCGTGTCCACGGCAAGGGTAAAGCAAAGTGCCGGAATCTTCGCGGAAGACGTTTTTCCCGTCTCTGCCTTGTGGGCAGCCGCCCCGGAAGACGCTCCGGTATCCCGCACCGAATGGAAAATCTTCGTCTCCTCACTGCTGACATCCGGTTCCTCCGCCGCGGAGACAGTCTCGGACTGCATTCTGGAGACCTCGCGCGCGAGCTCCTCCTCCGCCTTGGCCTCGTGCAGGCTCGCGGCAAGTGCCATATCCGCGTCCGCATCTTCGGCAGCCGGGGAATCCCCGCCGGCCTCTGCCCCGGAAGGCTCCGCGGCGGCGGCATTTGCCACAAGGCCGTCCCCGGAAGCATCGTCCGCAGCGGCGCCGGAAATCTCCCCGCCATCTTCGGCATCGTCCGGAGCCGTGTCAGGATCGCCGGAAGCCGTGTCGGAATCGTCCAAAGCCGCGCCGGAATCGTCCGAACCCGCGCCGGAATCCTCCGAACCCGCGCCGGAATCCTCCCCCGCCGCCTCGGAATCATCCACCGCGTCCTCGTCGTCCGCATCATCCGCGGAACTGTACTTCTCCTGCACCTCGCGGAGCCTCTGCTCATACTTCTCCCGGTTCTCCACGAGATCCATCTGATACTTGCTGAGCGGGGCGTACTGGATCTTCAGCTCCATCGCCCGATCCACGTATTTGCCCAGACCGAACATCAGCATGATCTTATCGCACATCCGGACACAGTCTTCCTCGCGCCCGGCCTTCTGATAGAGTTCCGCCAGATGATACATCCACTTATCATCCAGTTCCATATTGCAGTACATCTCCAGGGCATTCACCTGCTGCTCGATGGGGGCCTTCTTCGCCTCCAGGATCAGGTAGCGGAGAAGGTACTGGGTTGCATCGTCGTCATCCACCTGGTCGCAGTACTCACGATAGTAGGCTTCCGCCTCCTTCACGTCGCCGGCGCGGAGAGCCAGGTCACACAGCTTGCGGAGAATGCCGCGGCCGATGGAAGACCGTTCATAGGCAATCAGAAGAATATCCCGCGCGTCCTGGTACTCCCCGTTCTTCTCATAGACGCGGGACGCCATGGCGAGCGTCGCCTGGTTGCGGATCTGCCGCCAGTCAATGGTGTCGGCAATCTTCATCGCCGTCGCGTAATCGCTCTTGTTCACCAGCTTTTTGATCTGACTGACCTTATAATTCAGTTCTGTCTTATCCATTTTCACCTGTACCTCATCTCACAGTTCCGTGCGTCCCTCCAGGGCGCGCAACAGCGTTACCTCATCCGTATATTCCAGATCACCGCCGACCGGCACGCCGCTGGCAATCCTTGTCACCTTGATGCCCGACGGCTTGATCAGCTTGCTGATGTACATCGCCGTGGTTTCCCCCTCCAGGTTGGAGTTGGTGGCGATAATGACCTCCTTCACCGGATCCCGGGAGAGCCTCTGCATCAGCTCCTTCAGGCGGATGTCATTCGGACCGATGCCCAGCATCGGGGAAATCGCCCCATGGAGTACATGGTAAACGCCGTCATACTTCCCGGTGCGCTCATAGGCGGCAAGATCGCGGGTATTTTCCACCACCATGATCGTGCCGTGATCTCTCTCGGGATTGGCGCAGATCGGGCAAATGTCCCTGTCCGTGAGCGTCTGGCATTCCCTGCAGTAGTGGACATTGTGCCTTGCGTCCAGGATCGCTCCGGACAGCTTCTCCGCCTGCTCCACCGGCATATTGATGATGTAAAATGCCAGCCGCTGGGCAGACTTGCTGCCGATGCCGGGGAGCTTGGCGAGCTGCGCAATCAGTTCATTGATCTGCGTGCTGTAATAATCCATAATTTAGAAGGGCAGGCCTCCTCCGATGCCGCCGGTCAGCTTCTGCATCTCCGACGTGGTGTCATCCTCCGCCTGCTGCAGCGCCTGGTTCACCGCGGCGACGATCAGGTCCTGGAGCATCTCCACATCGTCCGGATCCACAGCCTCCGGGGCGATCGTGACGGAAATCACCTCGCGCTTCCCGTTCACTTTCACGGTCACCGCGCTGCCGCCGGCCGTCGCCGTATACTCCTTATCCTGGAGTTCCTTCTGCTTTTCCTCCATCTGGCGCTGCATTCTCTGCGCCTGCTTCATGATATTGGCCATATTGCCGGGCATTCCGCCCGGGAAACCGCCGCGCTTTGCCATGTTTTTCTCCTCCTTCACTTCTGCCGGTCCTCGGGCGCATCCTCCACCTCGACATCCATGTGGATTTTCTCCCGAAGCTCCTCGTCGCTGATTCCGTATTCGATCTCCTGGTCGCTGCCATCGCTCTGGTATTCCGCGGTAAATTCCATCTTCTTCTGATAGAGCTCAGCCACCGATGCCGACAGTTCCCTGAGGACATCGCCCTCCTCGGATCCGCGGCTCCGGCTGACGATATCATAATGTGTTTTGTCGCGAAATACAATATTCAGCCGTCCATTTCCCGCCGGATCCACCCGGGTTCCCGCGAGAGCCGCCCTTCCGGGCTGCCGGACGGTGCCCTGGATCGTCCTCCAGTTATTCCGAACCTCCATGAGATCCTCGTACTCCGCCCGCGGAAGCAGGACCTTTTTCGGCCGGTTCGCCGCGGCACCCCCGCCGGCTGGTCCCGGGGTATCGGCAGAGGCATTTCCCGATGCCGCGGGGGAAGGCACGCCCCCGGCTGCAAGGCCACCGGCCAGCGCGGACAGGTTCTGCGGAAGCTCCCGCATCTGCTTCTCCAGCTTCTCCAGCCGCTCCAGCACCGCATCCGGATTCGTCTCCATCTCCGGCCGGGTCAGCCGGATCATGGCAATCTCCGCGAGCACGCGCTTCTGCGAGCTCAGCCGCATCGTGCCGAGAAGCTCCGAGAGCACGCGGATATAGCGCATCAGGACATTTTCCGGCAGGGCGTCCGCCTGCTTTTTCACGATCCGGGCATTCTCCGTGGAAATGCCGATCATGTCGGCCATCTCCGGCCCGCCTGCCTTCATGAGCAGGACGCTCCGGAGATACCAGATAAAGTCCGTGATCATCTGGGTCAGCTCCCGCCCCTGGACAATCGCCCGGTCGAGCTCCCCGAGGCACGCCCGGACATCCCCCGCCGCGAGCTCATCCAGGAGACGGGTAAATACGCTGTTGTCCACCGCCCCGAGCTCGTCCAGCACATTGTCATAGGTCAGCTTTTCATCAAAATGGAAGGCCGCGCACTGGTCAAGAAGGCTTAAGGCATCACGCATAGAGCCGTCCGCGACCCGCGCAATATAGCGCAGCGCGGCTTCCTCGGCGTCGATCTTCTCGGCGGCGCAGAGCTCCGTCAGCCGGTTTGTGATTGTCTGCACGGAAATCCGGTGGAAGTCATACCGCTGGCACCGCGAGAGGATGGTCACCGGGATCCGGTTCACCTCCGTGGTCGCCAGGATAAAGATCACGTAGGACGGCGGCTCCTCCAGGGTCTTTAGGAGGGCATTGAACGCCCCCGCCGAGAGCATATGCACCTCGTCGATGATATACACCCGGTACCTGCCCTCCGAGGGCGGATACTGCACCTGGTTCCGGATCTCCCGGACATCATCGACACCGTTATTGGACGCGGCGTCGATCTCCATGACATTCAGGGAATTGCCCGCGGCGATCTTCCTGCAGGACGGGCACTCCCCGCAGGGGCTCCCGTTGTTCGGGTGCTCGCAATTCACCGCCCGGGCAAAGATCTTCGCGACGCTGGTCTTGCCGGTGCCGCGGGTGCCGCAGAACAGATAGGCGTGCCCCACATGATCGGTCAGGATCTGATTTCTCAGCGTCCGGACGATGTGATCCTGGCCGCTGACATCGTCAAATGTCTGCGGGCGCCATTTCCTGTAAAGTGCGGTGTAAGCCATGTGCTGTTTCCCCCGTCATGTTCCTTCTATGTTCCGGACCGATATCCCCGGATCCGGAATACCCGGAAAGTGCCCGGGATCCCCCGGGCACTTTCCGCCCTTATTATGCAGAGCACTTAACGATAACCAGCCACTTAACGAGGACAAGCGAAAGCGCAGTCCGAGTTTAGTGGAGTGGCTATCCGCGAAGCGGAGCGCGAGCCCAACGGGCGAAGCGCGAGTTTAGTGCGAGCTATGCGAATTTGCTTAGTGAGAACAAGCGCGAGCGCAGTTCGAACTTAGCAAATTTGCTTTCAACAGTCGCCGAAGCTGATGCCGACAGCCCTCGCCTCCCGGATTTCCTGGCTGTCCGGGTCAACCGTCTTGAGCTTCCCGGCAATCTCCTCGAGAGAAACCTTCGTGATCTTCCCGTTCCGGAACGCCGCCATGTAACCGAAATTGTTATCCCTGACCAGCTTGGCGGTCTCAGCGCCGAGGCGCGTCGCAATCAGGCGGTCGTATGCCGTCGGGATACCGCCGCGCTGCATGTGGCCCGGAACCGTGACGCGGATCTCCTGCCCGGTTTTCTCGGCAATCGCGGCGCCAACCTCGTAGGCGACTGACGGATAAGCCGGAGCCTTTTTCGTGAACTCCTTCAGCTCTTTCTTGGTCATGGCCGCCTTTTCCTTGGAGATCGCCCCCTCGGCGACAGCCAGGATGGCAAAGTGCTGGCCGCTCTTCGTCCTTGCCTGGATTGCCTTGACAATGCAGTCGATGTCGTAGGGAATCTCCGGGAGCAGGATGATATCCGCGCCGCCGGCGATCCCCGCGTACAGGGTCAGCCAGCCGACCTTGTGCCCCATGATCTCCACGATAAACACCCGGCGGTGCGAGGCTGCCGTCGTGTGGATGCAGTCGATGGCATTGGTCGCGATCGAGAGTGCGCTCTGGAAACCGAACGTCGTATCCGTACCCCAGAGATCGTTATCGATGGTCTTCGGCGCCGCGACAACCTTGAGACCCTGCTGGCTCAGCAGGTTCGCGGTTTTCAGGCTCCCGTTGCCGCCGAGGACGATCAGCCCGTCCAGGCGCAGCTTCCGGTAGGTCTGCTTCATCATTTCCACCTTATCGTTGCCGTAGGCATCCGGCTCATTGATCAGCTTGAACGGTGTCCGGGAAGTGCCGAGGATTGTGCCGCCGCGGACGAGAAGGCCGGAGAAATCCTCCTGCTCCATGATCCGGTAATCTTCATACATCAGGCCGCGATATCCTTCATTGAAGCCGTAAATCTGTACGTCGTCATACATCCGGTACAGTGCCTTGCCGATGCCGCGCATCGTCGCGTTTAAGCTCTGACAATCTCCGCCGCTGGTTAACATGCCAAATCTCATTGTCTTATCCCCTTTCGGCTTTTCCTGCCGGACTGCACTTCCCGGCACATCCTAACAGTTGTCTTAATTATAGTTCCCTCCGGAGGCGGACGTCAATTCTGCGGGCAAGCCTGCGGCAAAAAACAATCCTGCCTGGATCCCGCAAAGCTTTGCTCGATGCGGGGCCGGGCACCTGCGGCACTTGGCTGCATGCCGGGGGATAACAAACAAGGTGCCATGGAAATCTCTCCCCATGGCACCCCATATCTTTCTTCAAACAGAACCTGTTCGGAGCTCCGCCTGCAGGCAGCCCGTTTGCGGGCTCTCCCCGACATATCCTGAACAGATAAAATCCGCACGCCCCGCTTTGGACGCATGTTTCGGACGTTACCTCCATCGCCTGCTCGGCCCAGGCTGTCTCGCGGCACACGAAAGCTTCCGCTTAGTGCTGCTGCATTCCTGCCCTGACACGGTTCACGGATTTCCGTTGCGCAAGACCCAGACTTCAACGCCGCGTGTGAAGGGCAGCTCCGCCGCATGACGCCCGAGGCGGGACATCACCCCTGCTGTAGCGGATTGCAGGTACAGGGCACCGCTGACTCCCCGGCTGTGCGGAAGAATTATGGCATTGTAAGAAAAGGCATTTTGCATGTGCTGAACTGGAAACAGTATAGCGGAGCGCGGGATTTTTGTCAAGGAACCGCTTGCTTTTCTGGCGCTCCTGTGTTAACATGAATAACTGTCAGACACGGGTGGTTTCCCGAGTGGCCAAAGGGGACAGACTGTAAATCTGCTGCAGATTGCTTCGGTGGTTCGAATCCACCACCACCCATCTTTTTTTCATCAGCCGGCATGGCGGAACTGGCAGACGCACGGGACTTAAAATCCCGCGAGGATAAAACTTCGTACCGGTTCGATTCCGGTTGCCGGCATAATGACGAATTTCAGGGCTCATCCGATTTCGGATGAGCCCTTTCTTATGTTTTCCCCTCTTTCCGCTTCTCCCGGAGTTCCCGGAAGAACGTCTTCAGCATCGCCGAGCAGGTGTCCCCGAGAATCCCCGTGTGCACCTCCGCCTGATGGTTAAATCCCTTCTCCCCCAGGATATTCATCACCGAGCCGGCACAGCCTGCCTTGGGGTTCATCGCGCCGACATACACCCGAGGGATCCTCGCCTGGATAATCGCCCCGGCGCACATCGGGCAAGGTTCCAGCGTTACATAGAGGTCGCACCCCTCAAGCCGCCAGTCGCCGACCGCCCGGCAGGCTTTCCGGATTGCCGTGATCTCCGCGTGGGCAAGTACATTGTGATCGACCGTCCTCCGGTTGTAGCCGCGGCCGATCACCTCCCCGTCCCGGACAATCACGCAGCCGATCGGCACCTCGCCGATCCTTGCCGCCTGCCTGGCCTGGCGGACCGCCATCGCCATATACTTCTCCTCCGCCGTGTATTTTCTCATCAGTTTACCTCCGGGCAGCCGAAAAACCGCCCTGTCTCCCGCGGGAAAAACAGGACGGTTCATGTTGTTTCATGCTCTATTGCCGGTACCGGGAATACGGAATTACTCGATCACGTGGATCCAGCCTTCCGGTGCCTCGATACGACCCATCTGGATGCCGGTCAGGGTATCATACAGCTTCTGGGTGTACGGGCCCATCTTCTCCATGCCTGCCGGGAAGCAGATCTCCTTGCCGTGGTCATTGATCTTGCCGACCGGGCTGATGACCGCCGCCGTGCCGCAGAGGCCGCACTCCGCGAAGTCCTTGACCTCAGAGAGGGCTACCGGGCGCTCCTCAACCTTCATGCCGAGATAATGCTCAGCAACATAGACAATTGAGCGGCGGGTGATGGACGGAAGAATGCTGTCCGACTTCGGGGTAACCAGAGTGCCATCCTTCGTGATGAAGATCACGTTGGCGCCGCCGGTCTCCTCGATGTAGGTCCTGGTCGCCGGATCCAGGTAAATATTCTCGTCAAAGCCCTTCTGATGCGCATCGACGATGGCATAGAGGCTCATGGCGTAGTTCAGGCCGGCCTTGACATTGCCGGTTCCTCTCGGCGCCGCACGGTCGTAATCGCTGACGCGGATGGTGATCGGCTTCGCCCCGCCCTTGAAATACGGGCCAACCGGCGTCACCAGGATGCGGAACTGATACTCATCCGCCGGCTTTACGCCGATGACCGGGGACCAGCCGAACATATACGGGCGGATATACAGGGTAGCGCCGGTACCATACGGCGGAACCCAGGCATCATTGGCCTTTACGGTCTCCTCGACTGCCTTCACGAAGCGGTCCTTCGGAAATACCGGGATCTCCAGCCGCTTAGCGCTGCTCTCCATACGCTCGGCATTGAGATCCGGGCGGAAAATGACAATGTGCCCCTGCTCGGTGGTATACGCCTTGAGGCCCTCAAAGCAGCTCTGCGAATACTGCAGAACGCCCGCGCACTCGTTCATCGTGATGTTCGGGTCCGTGATCAGGGCACCGTCATCCCACTTGCCATCCTTGAAATAGGAGACATAGCGGTAATCCGTTGTGCGGTAGCCAAATCCCAGATTGGCCCAGTCGATATTTTTCTTTTCCATGATCTTCACTCCTATCTTCCCCGAACCTCTGAACAATCGGACGTCTGAGGATATTTTTACGATCACAATTATAAAGAGTTATTGAATAACATTCAAGACAGTGTTGAAAAAAAGGTCGGGAAAATGGCGTTCTTCCGCGTTATTTCACACTCTTCCCCACGATTCACCGCGCGGAACCTCCCTGCGGCGGTATTTTCCCCGCGTAATCCGATACCCACTCGCCGCTCAGCACGGTCGGGGCAAACTGCTCCTCCGTCGGCTTCGCCTCGAGAATCATGGAGGACACCGGAGGAAGGTCGATGGAAACCATGCCGTCCGCCACCGGGAACTCGATGATGCCGACATTGTAACCGCTCTCATAGGTCAGCATACGGCGCCTGAGGACATCCGAGCCGCGGACGCCGATTCTCCAGACCGGAATCTGCACCTTTTTCCAGCAATCGTCGGTGTTGACCGCGACAACGCACCGGCTGGCATTCTTCCCGCGCAGGAACCGCCCGTAGACCACGAGCCCCTGTTCCGCGGCAAGGCAAAGAATCGATCCGCGGCGCAGCGCCTTGATCTCGCGGCGGAGAAAGGTGACGATATGGCAGAACTCGATCAGCTCCAGATTTTCATGGCCCCAGGGGTAAGTCCTGCGGCTGTCCGGATCAGTCCACCCGCAGAGCCCGGCTTCGTCGCCGTAGTAATAGGTCGGCGCGCCCGGCCAGGTCATCTGCATGACCACGCCCTGCCGGAAAATGCCTATGTTGACGCCCTGGCCTGCCGCCTCAAATCCCGCGTTTGAGAGCCTTCCGACACGGCAGTTGGTTCTCGTCATAAAGCGGGAATGGTCATGGTTGGAAAGCTGGTTCATGGCGCACGCCACAGAGAGCGACTGCATGTGGAACATATTCGTGCGCATCGCGTGGAAAAAGGCCTGGCCGTCGCCCTTAAGCGACGGGTTTTCGCTGTCGCTGTGCTTTTCCATCCCTGTCAGGAACCAGGAGACCGGCTCCATGAAGGCGTCATAGTTCATCACGGAATCCCACTCATCGCCCCCGAGCCAGTCGCTGGGATCGCCGTAATGCTCGGCGATGATCACCGCGTCCGGGTTGGCGGACTTCACCGCTTTCCGGAATTTTTTCCAGAAATGATGGTTGAATTCCGCCGAGTGGCCGACATCGGCCGCGACATCCAGCCGCCAGCCGTCACAGCTGTACGGCGGGGACACCCATTTCTTCGCGATATCCAGAATATACTGTTCCAGCTCCGGCGACGCCTCGTAGTTGAGCTTCGGCAGCGTGTCATTCCCCCACCAGCCGTCGTAGGAAGTGTTGTACGGCCAGCCATTCGGGTCATTGAACTGGAAAAAGTTCCGGTAGGGGCTGTTCCCGGAGATAAACGCGCCGATCGGATAGCCGCCGTGCTTCTCGTAGATCCTCTCCCTGTCCATCCAGCGGTTGAAGGAGCCGCAGTGGTTAAATACGCCGTCGATAATCACGCGGATACCGTGCTCATGGCACTGCTTCACAAAATCGGCAAAATAGCGGTCGCTCGCCCGGAGATTCCTGAGATCCGTCGTCCTCGTGACATATTTTTCCCGCTCCCGGTTGCTCCCGGCGTGCTGCGGGTTGTCCGCATCCTCGGGAATCACGGTGTAATGCGGGTCAATGTGGGAATAATCCTGGCAGTCATATTTGTGGTTTGACGGGGAGACAAAAACCGGATTCAGGTAGATCGCCTCGACCCCGAGATCCTTCAGATAGTCGAGTTTTTTGAGAACCCCTGCCAGGTCACCGCCGTAAAACCGGCCAACATCCAGCTCCGCTGTCGGCTCATCCCAGTTCACCTGACAGACCGGGCGGCCGAGATAATAGTATTCTCCGTTCACGACATCATTGGCCGGGTCGCCGTTGCAGAACCGGTCCGTAAAAATCTGGTACATGACCGCGCCCTTGCTCCATTCCGGGACATGAAACCCCGGCGTCAGGCGGAACATCATGCGGTACGGCAGCCCGCCGACCCCCGCGCGGTCGTACTCGCAGCTCTCGCCGCCCTTCTCGATATGAAAATTATAGAAGAGCGTTTCCTCCCCCACAATATAGCTCACGGAATAATAATCAAACTGCTCATCGCGGCTCAGCAGCTTCATCGGGTAGCGCCGGGTCAGCCCTTGCTGGTCGTGCGCCACAAAATATACCGCATCCGCGCCTTCTCTCGCCGTGCGGAAATAAAACGTCACGGTCTCGTCCGGGTCTGCCTCTTCCGGCCACCGGTAGGCGCCCGTCTCATCGCAAAATAAAGCCTCTATATCGATACTGTCCATATATTCAAGTCTCCTCTGTCTCTGGCTATTATTTTAGTGGGTTTTCCCGTTTTTCACAAGCGTCCCGCGAAAAGCAAATTTGCTAAGTTCGAACTGTGTCAAATAGATATGAAAAGAACCGGCTTCGCAGCCGGTTCTTCAGGAGAAGGTATTCACGTGGCCAGCTTTCGCCGGCCATGATTTATGGGGTGTTAAACCATTTGTACCAAGGGGGTGGTACGTGAATTATAGTAGCATAGCCCCGCAAAACTGTCTGCACAAACATTGCCAAATCTTTATCAGCTTTTTGTGCAATCCTCTGGTGCCTGATTTCCCCCCGCATTTTTGTCCTGTGCATCAGTGCTAAAGAGTGCCTCAAATTCCGCCTGCCCGATTTTTTCCTTCTCAAGGAGCAGGGCGGAGCAGCGATCCAGCACGTCGCGGTGATCCAGGATAATCTTCTTCGCCTTCGCGTAGCAGGTCTCGATAATCCGCTTGACCTCCTGGTCGATCTCCGCGGCGACATCCTCGCCGTAATTCCTGGCATGTCCGAGCTCCCTGCCAATAAAGACCTCGTTGGTGTCGTTCTCGTAGCTGATCGTGCCGACCTTGTCGGACATCCCGTACTCGGTCACCATCGCCCGGGCAATCTTCGTCGCCTGGCGGATATCCTGGGAGGCACCGGTCGTCACATCGCCGAACACAATCTCCTCGGCAATCCTGCCGCCGAGGGAGACCATGATTTCCTCCAGCATGTAATTCTTTGTGATGAACAGCTCATCCTGCTCCGGGAGCGGCATCGTATACCCCGCCGCGCCGACGCCGGTCGGAATGATCGAGATCGTGTGCACCGGCCCCACATCCGGGAGCAGGTGGAACAGGATCGCGTGGCCCGTCTCGTGATAGGCGGTGATCCTCTTGTCCTTCTCGGAGATCACCTTGCTCTTCTTCTCCTCGCCGATATTGACCTTGATAAATGCCTGCTCAATATCCCGCTGAGAGATATACTTGCGCTTATCCTTCGCCGCGTTGATCGCCGCCTCATTCATCAGGTTCTCGAGATCCGCGCCGGTGAGCCCGACGGAGGTCTGCGCCACCCGGTGCAGGTCGACATCGTCCGCAAGCGGCTTATTCCGGGAGTGCACATGGAGAATTGCCTCCCTGCCGCGGATATCCGGCCGTCCAACGGCCACCTTCCGGTCAAAGCGCCCCGGGCGCAGGATCGCCGGATCCAGGATATCCACACGGTTCGTCGCCGCCATGACGATGATGCCCTCATTAACGCCAAAACCATCCATCTCAACCAGGAGCTGGTTCAGCGTCTGCTCCCGCTCATCGTGGCCGCCGCCGAGGCCGGTTCCTCTCTGGCGGGCAACCGCGTCGATCTCATCGATAAATACGATACAGGGGGCATTTTTCTTCGCGTCCTCAAAAAGGTCACGGACACGGGAAGCGCCGACTCCGACAAACATCTCCACAAAGTCCGATCCGGAAATCGAGAAAAACGGCACGCCCGCCTCGCCGGCCACTGCCCTGGCGAGCAGCGTCTTGCCGGTGCCCGGAGGCCCGACCAGGATCACGCCCTTAGGGATCCGGGCACCGAGCTCGGTATACTTCGTCGGATCCTTCAGGAAATCCACGATCTCCTGGAGCTCCTCCTTTTCCTCCTCGAGGCCGGCGACATCGGCAAATTTCACATTGCTGTTCCGGGTCACCCGGGCGCGGCTGCGCCCGAAATTCATCATTTTCGCGTTGGCGCCCCCGGCTCCCGCCCGCGCGTTCATGAAGGTGAACAGGAAGATCAGGATACCGGCGGTCAGCCCGATCGGCAGGATCACTGTCGTGAAATAGTTATCCTGCCGGATTGCCTCGGTATAATAGGAAATGTTCTTCTCGCGGAGAAGCTTCTCCACCTCATTGACATCCAGGGTGCTGAAGCCCAGATGCTCTCCGCCCTTCGTCGTGTACTCGATTTCCCCCGTCGGGATCTCCCGGTTCGGGCGGATCACCACCTGCGCCACATTGCCGTCATCCACCTGCTGTTCAAATTCCGGGTAGTTGATTTCCTCACTCTGGGTGAAATTCTGCCTGCTGAAACTGAAAACCAGGAAAATGAGCACCAGCAGTACAACAATGCCGATGCCATTTCCCACCGACTGACGTTTATTCACGTTATTCTCCCTGCGTCCTTTCCAATATTAGACTTCAACCACGCCGATGTAGGGCAGATTCCGGTACTTCTGGTCATAATCCAGGCCGAAGCCGACCACAAACTGGTCGGGAATCTCGAAGCAGGTATAATCGACATGAACCTGCTTTTTCACGCGGCGCTCCGGCTTGTTGAGCAGCGTGCAGAGATGGATGCTCTTCGGATGGCGGCCCTTGAGCACCTCGATCAGGTAGGCAAGCGTGCGCCCGGTATCGATAATGTCCTCAACGATCAGCACGTCCTTCCCATCGATCGGCTCATCCAGATCCTTGATGATCCGGACAACACCGCTGGAGACGGTGCCGGCACCATAGCTGGAGACAGCCATAAAATCCATCGTCACCGGCATTTTCAGGTGTTTGGCCAGCTCGCAGGTGAAGAACACGCCGCCCTTCAGAATGCAGATCAGATGTAACGGCTTCATGCCGTAATCCTTATTCACCTCATCCGCGATCTCACAGATCCTTTTATCGACTTCCTCCTCGGTAAGAAGGACCTTAATCCTGTCCGCCATTTCCCGTACCTCCCTCGAAGCTGATCTCCAGGATCCGCCGCGTGCTCCCGGACACCTTATAATACTCGCTGATTCTGTATCCCACAATCCAGAGGATGTGGCTCCCGTCCGCGACGACGGGAATCTTGCCGCGCCTCGCCGCCGGGATATGTTCGTCGATCATAAAGCGGTGCAGGGTCTTTTTTCCGTTCCGTATCATGAGATAATCTCCCGGCTGCCGGAATCTCACGGAAAGATTGTGTAATATTTTATCATAATCGAACCATTTCGTACACTGCCCCTCCGGAAAATTCACGCAATCTTTGCGGGGGAATACGCGCATGCGCACCTTCCCCGCGCACGGCTGGGCCGCGGTTTTCGAAGCCGGGCCTGCTTCTACCTCCGCCGCGCGCAGAATCCCCTGCCGGATGTCCTCCTCTGGCCAGGCGGCCGGAGCAAACCCGGCTCCCGCGCCCCGGATCACCATCGCCCCGTACTCCCGGACGATGCGAAACCCGTAGGGCAGGTCCGCCGACCGGCCGGCATGGCCGAGGGCGATATCATCCGCCGCGGCAATATGCGCCGCGGTGATATCCTTTGCCGGACAGCCCGCGCGGGCGAGCAGCGCCCGGAGAATGTATTCCCGGACAATCCGCTCGGCTCCGGCATAAGCCCCGGCATCCGCCCGGATCTCTCCCTCTCCGCCCTCCGCGTGCTCCCGGCACCAGGCTTCCGCAAGATTCCGGAAATACCGGTCCGCCTCCCGGATCTTTTCCCCCGCGCCCACGGTATGCCTCGCCGCGCCGGCATTAACGTGCTCCGCCGCCCCCGGCAGGAGCACATGGCGCACATAGTTTCTCGTGAATGCCGTGTCCCGATTGGTGGAATCGACAACGTACGGGATCTTCCCCGCCGCGAGATAGTCCAGGATCTCCTTTCTCGTGACCGCAATCAGCGGCCGGATGACCCGCCCCCGCACCGGCGGAATCCCGGCGAGGCCGGCAAGTCCGGTGCCCCGGAAGAGATTCATCAGGATCGTCTCCGCGCAGTCGTCCGCGTGGTGGGCCACCGCAATGCGGGCGTGCCCTTCCCCCGCCGCTTCCTCCCGGAAAATCCGGTAGCGCTCTCTTCTTCCGGCCTCCTCCACCGACAGGCCGTCCCTTCGCGCCGCCTCCCGGACCTCCGCATCATGCCGGGCAAAGGGGATCCCCCTCTCCCGGCAGAATGCTTCGGCAAATGCCGCGTCCCGCTCCGCCTCCTCCCCGCGGAGGCCATGGTTAATATGCACTGCCCGAAGGCGAAAATCCAGGGTTCCCCTGAACCCTTCCAGGATCGTGAGCAGCGCCGCCGAATCCGGCCCGCCGGAAAACCCGGCGATCACGGTATCGCCGGGGGTAATCATCTTGTATTCCCGGATGGTGTGAAGCACCCGGCTCTCGAGCGGATCCATATGTCCTCCTTTCCGCGCGGACAAAAAATTCTCCGATGCCTCAGCAGCACCGGAGATCAACCGTCATTTCTTCTCGGAAGGCTTGAGAATCACCTCGCCCTTGTTGACCAGGCCGAGCTTCTCCTTCGCGATCTTCTCAATGTATTCCTTGGTCTGTACATACACGCTCTGCTCCTGGAGCTGTGAATTCCTCTGCTCCTCCTCGGAGAGCTGCTGCTGCAGGGACGCTTCCTGGGCACTCAGCTGCCTCTCCTTATCCCGGAGCGCGGCGCTCTTCACGTTTACCGCGACGGCAAGGCTGATGACCACCAGAGTGATGCTCACAAGCGGCATCCTGTTGTTCAGGCCGACTTGCTTCCTGCCCTTCATCTTCCTGTTCCGCATGTGCCTCATCTCCTTCCGGTCCTGCGCGTCCCGCCGGTTCCTTACCTCCCATGATACGGGATAACGCCGGGCAATGCAAGTATCCCGCCGCCCGGAAACGGGAAATTCCCCGCGAAACTGCCGCGGGGAATCTTTTCAGAGGTAACGGTACATCTCCTTCGCATCGTCCTTCCGGACCGTCTCGGAGACATCCAGCACCTCCACTTTTACCGATTTTGTGCCAAACTGGATCTCGATCACATCGCCGGCTTTCACGGCGAGGGACGCCCGCGCCGGCTTGTCGTTCACCAGCACTCTTCCGGCGTCGCAGGCTTCATTCGCCACCGTTCTCCGGCGGATCAGCCTCGAAACCTTTAAATATTTATCCAGTCTCATGGATTACTCGTTGATCATATCCTTGAGGGCCTTGCCCGGCTTGAACTTCGGGGTCTTGGAAGCCGCGATCGGCATCGTCTCCCCGGTTCTCGGGTTTCTTCCCTCTCTGGCAGCTCTCTCCGCAACCTCGAAGGTACCGAAGCCGACGAGCTGGATCTTACCGCCCTTTGCGAGCTCCTCAGAAACGGTATCGGTAAATGCCTTGACGGCCTTCTCGGCGTCCTTCTTGGTAAGGTCAGCCTTCTCCGCAACAGCTGCAACAAAATCAGCTTTATTCATCTTCGAAATCCTCCTGCTCAAACGTGATTATGATGATCCGCAAAACCCTGAAAAGCTTATTCTTTCAACACTTCCGCGTTCTGCTTCCATTTATTTATATCTACTGCGCCTGGGTTTGTCAAGGTTTTTAACGGATTCGTCACACACTCTTCGGATATGCGCGAATTATTTGGGCATATTTCTTGTTTTATCTTGAATATTTTAGTATTACTATACTATTTTCTAAATATATCCACCCATTTTTTGTGGATAAGGCAGGACCCGGCGTCATCCACCGGGTCCTGCCTTCACTTCTTTATCCTCTCACATTTCCCCGCTGCTCTCCTCGAGAAGCGTGGCCTCGTACTTGGCAAGGATAACTCTCTGAATCATCTCCCGCGTTTCCGAGTTAATCGGGTGAGCAATGTCCCGGTACTCACCGTCTGCCGCCTTGCGGCTGGGCATCGCGATGAATAACCCTTTCTCCCCCTCGATTACCTTGATGTCATGAACCACAAACTCGTTGTCGAAGGTCACGGAAACAATTGCTCGCATCTTTCCTTCTTTATCTACTTTCCGAACGCGAACATCTGTTATCTGCATAATCGTCCCTCTTTTCTAAATCTCGTGAGAGCCTTAAAGAGTGAATCTCTCGTTCTTCTCGATAACGATCTTGAGATCATCCGGCTTACCGATGTGGGACGTATTGGCGCGGATTGTATCCCGGCTTTCCACAATGCAATTCTCAATCACCGTATTATCCCCGATGTAGACATCATTCAGGATAATGGAATTGCGGATCACACAGTTATTGCCGATATAAACTTTCCGGAACAATACCGAATTCTCGACAACGCCGTTGATGATGCAGCCGCTGGAAACCAGGCTGTTCTTGACGGCGGCACCCGGGTTATACTTTGCGGGCGGAAGATCTTCAACCTTGGTATAGATCTCCGGATAGTCCCGGAAGAAATACTGCCGTACCTCCGGCTTCAGGAAATCCATATTGGTCCGGTAATAATCCTCCACCGACGCGATGTTGCTCCAGTAAGTGTCGAGCTTGTAAGCGTAGATCCTCTTCAGGTTCTTGTAGCGCACCAGAATATCTGTGACAAAGTCATATCTGTCCTCCGCGGCGCAGCGCTCGATCAGTTCAATCAACTGACGTCTTCGAATAACATAGATGCCGCAGGAGATCGTATGCGAGGAGGCGACCATCGGCTTCTCCTCGAAGTCGATGATCCTGCCGTTCTCGTTGACTTTCACAAGGCCGTAGCGGGTAACATCCTCCTCCGGCCCCATATCCTTGCAGACGATCGTGATATCTGCCTTTTTCTCAATGTGATACTCCAGAATCTTGTTGTAGTCCATCTTGTAGACACAATCGCCGCTGGCGATGACTACATAGGGCTCATGGCTTCTTTTCAGGAAGTCCAGGTTCTGATAGAGGGCATCGGCGGTGCCGCGATACCAGTCATTGCTCTCCGCGGTGATCGTCGGGGTGAAGACAAACATGCCGCCCTGTTTTCTGCCGAAATCCCACCACTTCGAGGAGCTGAGATGTTCATGCAGGGAACGGGAATTATACTGGATCAGGACCGCAACGCTCTGAATATGGGAGTTGCTCATATTGCTGAGCGCAAAATCAATGCTTCTGTAACTGCCGGCCATAGGCATGGCAGCGATGGCGCGCTTCTGGGAAAGCTCCTTCATGCGCTTGCTGTTGCCGCCGGCAAGAATGATACCAATCGCTCTCATCGTGCCTCACCTGCCTTTATGATCGAACCGCCGCTCTCCAACTGCCCGTCCGGATAATCTGCTTCCTCAGTTACTCCCGAGATCGCTGTGTTGCGCCCGACACGGACATTTGCCGGAACCACGGACTTCTCTCCGATGACGGCAAGATCCGCATGATAAACTCTCTTGTCAAATGTGCTCTCCGCGTACTCACCGACGCCGATATGCGTGTTCTCGCCGACCGTGACGTCCTCCGCAATGATGGCCTTGTCGATCACTGCTCCCGGAGCGATCACCGACCCCTTCATAATAATGGAGTCCTTGACCACCGCACCGGCTCCGATCGTGACGCCGGATCCGATGACAGAGCCTTCCACGTCGCCGCAGATCTCGCAGCCATCGCCGATAATGCTCTTCTCGATCTTCGCCTGGTCAGACACATACTGCGGCGGGATGATATCGCTCTTGGTATAGATCTTCCAGTATTCCTCATAGAGATTGAACTCCGGGATAATGTCGATCAGCTCCATATTCGCCTGCCAGTAGGACTCCAGGGTGCCGACATCCTTCCAGTAGCCGCTGAACTCATAGGCGAAAATTCTCTCCCCCTTGTCATGGCAGTACGGGATCACATGTTTGCCGAAATCGCATCCCGGCACATCCGCCAGCTGGATCAGCGCCTCCTTGAGAGCCTTCCAGCTGAAGATATAGATTCCCATCGATGCCAGGTTGCTCTTCGGGTGCTCCGGTTTCTCCTCAAACTCGGTGATCCGGTTGTTCTCGTCGGCAACCATGATCCCGAACCGGCTGGCCTCCTCCCAGGGAACCTGCATGACCGCGATCGTCACATCGGCATTATTGGCCTTATGGTATTCGAGCATAATCTCGTAATCCATCTTATAGATATGATCGCCGGAAAGAATCAGCACGTACTCGGGATTATAGGACTCCATGTACTCCAGGTTCTGGTAAATGGCATTGGCCGTCCCGGAATACCAGTCGCTTCCCTTGCTCCGCTCATACGGAGGGAGAACCGTGACACCGCCAACATTGCGGTCCAGATCCCACGGAATCCCGATCCCGATGTGAGAGTTGAGGCGCAGCGGCTGATACTGCGTAAGAACACCAACTGTATCCACACCTGAATTGATGCAGTTGCTCAGCGGGAAATCGATGATCCGGTATTTTCCGCCGAATGATACCGCGGGCTTTGCGACCTTCTGGGTCAGTACGCCCAGACGGCTGCCCTGACCGCCAGCCAGAAGCATGGCAATCATTTCCTTCTTAATCACAAAATCACCCCTTCTGTTTCATTGTGGCGCCTCTGTGCGGAACGTTTTCCGCCCCGTTTGCTCCCTCTGAACAGAGTGCCTTGATGTGACTTCATTATATCATACCTTTCCTGAATATCCCATAAAAAATTATCAGCATTTCCGGCTTTTTCCCCCAGTTTAACGGTATTTATGTATAATATGCCAATTTTGTATAGCACTCCAGGCAAATCTATTGACTATTCTGACGGTTCTTTTCCGTTAATCCCGACAATGGGCCAGGATTCCGGCACAGGCCGGCGGGCATGTGTATATTTTTCCAGGAAACATCCCCGCCGGCGCGCCGGTCCGCCGCCGCGGGGCAATCTCCCGCGCAAAGATTCCTCCCCGCCGGTACGCAGGTCCGCCGCCGCAGGACAATATCCGCGCAAAGATTCATACCACCCGGCGGAATAATGTGATATAATCGTAGAGCGCATAAAATCATGAAACTCAGCAAAAGACAGAGGATGGCATTATGAATTTGGTTACGGTCAGAGAAATCTTCAAAAATCGTGAAAAATATCTCAATCAGAAAGTCAGCATCGGCGGCTGGGTGCGCAGCGTCCGCGCCTCGAAGGCTTTCGGCTTCATCGTGGTCGCCGACGGCTCCTTCTTCGAGACGATCCAGGTTGTCTACCATGACAGCATGGCCAACTTCGCGGACATTTCCCACCTGAACGTCGGCGCCGCCATCATCGTCTGCGGCACGCTCGTCGCTACCCCGGAGGCCAAGCAGCCCTTCGAGATCCAGGCGGACACCGTGGAGATCGAAGGCCCGTCCGCGCCGGACTACCCGCTGCAGAAGAAGCGCCACAGCCTCGAGTATCTCCGGACCATTCCGCACCTGCGCCCGAGAACCAACACCTTCCAGGCCGTATTCCGTGTGCGCTCGCTGGCTGCCTACGCCATCCACCGCTTCTTCCAGGAAAATGGCTTCGTGTACGTCCACACGCCGCTGATCACGGCTTCGGACGCTGAGGGCGCCGGGGAAATGTTCCAGGTCACCACGCTGGATCTCGCCGATGTCCCGAAGAATCCGGACGGCAGCATCGATTACGAGAAGGATTTCTTTAATAAGAAGACGAACCTCACCGTCAGCGGGCAGCTGAACGGCGAGATGTACGCCACCGCCTTCCGGAATATTTACACCTTCGGGCCGACCTTCCGCGCCGAGAACTCCAACACCACCCGCCATGCCGCGGAATTCTGGATGATCGAGCCGGAGATGGCCTTCTGCGACCTCGAAGGCGACATGGAGATCGCCGAGGCGATGCTCAAGTACGTCATCAATTACGTCCTGGAAAATGCGCCCGAGGAGATGAATTTCTTCAACAGCTTCGTCGACAAGGGGCTTCTGGACCGCCTGAACCATGTGGCCAGTTCCGAATTTGCCCGCTGCACCTACACCCGGGCGATCGAGCTGCTGACCCCTCACAATGATGAGTTCGACTACAAGGTATACTGGGGCTGCGACCTGCAGACCGAGCACGAGCGCTACCTGACCGAGAAGATTTTCCAGAAACCGGTCTTCGTCACCGACTATCCGAAGGAGATCAAGGCCTTCTACATGAAGCTCAATCCTGACGGCAAGACCGTCGCCGCGGTCGACTGCCTTGTTCCGGGCATCGGCGAGATCATCGGCGGCAGCCAGAGAGAGGAAGATTTCGGGAAGCTGAAAGCCCGGATGGAGGAACTCCACATGAACATGGATTCCTACACCCAGTACCTCGACCTCAGAAAGTACGGCACCGTGCGCCACTCCGGCTTCGGCCTCGGATTTGAGCGCTGCGTCATGTACCTGACCGGCATCGGCAACATCCGCGACGTCATCCCGTTCCCGAGAACGGTCAACAGCTGCGACGGGTGATCGAAAAGAAACCATTGCGGCGGTCCCGCGTCCCTGAGAAGGGGCAGCGGAACCGCCTTTTTCCTGCTTTCTCACGGAAAGGAGCCTCTCAATGAAATTTTTGCAGACCGGCGATATCTTCTGGGGCGCCCGGCCGGAAGCTGGGAAATCCTGGAGCCGCGAGCGCGCGGCCGATATCCGCACCGCCTTTGCCGGGATTCTCGAAAAAGCGCGGGAGGAACATGCCGACCTCCTCCTTGTCGCCGGCAATCTCTTCCAGGGCCAGCCGAGCGCCGCGGATCTCCGGGAGGTCAACCGCCTCTTCCTCACGGCGCCGGATACCCGGATCATCCTGACCGCCGGGGACCACGACCGGCTGATGCCGAGCAGCACAGCCCTCTCCTTTTCCTTCGCGCCGAACGTGACCCTGCTCTCCGAAAAAACCTCGACGGCCGTCACCTTTCGTGACCTCGGCGTGACCGTCGCCGGATTTTCCTGGACCGGGGACACGGCACCGGGGAATGTGCCGGGGATCCCGGATATGCCGGAGGACGGCAACCTCCACCTTTTCGTCGGGCAGCTGCCGGCAGATACACCGGTTCCCGCCTCCGTAACCTATGCGGCGCTCGGCGGATGCCACAGCCACCGCATTTTCCCGGGAAACCGGGCGGGGATCGCCGGCTCCCCGGAACCCCTGTCCGCGGATGATCCCGGCGAGCACGGCATCCTGGCGGGGGAGATCGCCGCGAACGGCAGGGTCTCCCTGTCCTTCCTCCCGACCGCTAGGGCGTCCTACCTTGAGCTCTCCTTCACGGTCACGCCGGACACCACGGCGGCGGAGCTCCTCCGGACCATCAGCGCGAGCATCCGCGCCCACGGCGGGAACAACATCTACCGCATCCGGATTCAGGGCGGACGGCACCCGGATGAGACATTTTCCTTTGAATCCCTGGAGCTGCGCTGCCACATCCTGGACGTGCAGGATCTCTCCGAGCCGCAGTATGACTTCGGCAGCCTTCTCGCCGAGCACCCCTCGGACATGATCGGCTTCTATATCCGGAAAATGCGCAGGCCCGGCATGAGCCCCGTGCAGAAGAAAGCGCTCTACGCAGGCGTCCGCGCCCTGCTCCTGACAGCCGGTGAGAGGAGGCAGCCCTGATGCATTTTCTCGATCTCCATATTGACGGTTTTGGAAAATTTCATAACTTTGACCTCTCCCTCGCGGAGGGCATCAACGTCATCTACGGCACCAATGAAGCCGGGAAATCCACGATCCACACCTTCATCCGGGCGATGCTCTACGGCTTCACCCGCGCGCGCGGCGTCGAGGCTGAGCACGACCTGATGGCGCGCTGCACCCCCTGGGTGCACCCGGAGGTTTACGGAGGGAAGCTCCGCCTGACTGACGGAAAATGCATTTACCGGATCGAGCGGTCCTTCTACAAGCCGAAAAATGATTTTCTCCTCTACAATGAGACGGAGGAGCGGGCGGAGCGGGATCCGGAGGAAAAGCTCCACAGCCTGCTCGGCGGTGTCTCGGAGGCCGCCTTTTGCAGCACCGTCAGCGTCGGCCAGCTGAAAAGCAGGGACAGCGAGGGGATGCACGAGGAGCTCTCCCGCTATATCCGCAACATGAACACGAGCGGCGACATTTCCCTGGACGTGAAGGAAGCCCTGGAACACCTCGAGCGGCAGAAGTCGCTGCTGGAGGCGCGCCTCTACCCGGAGGCATCGAAGGAATACACCTCCGTCATTTCGCGGATCCGGAAGCTGGAGCAGGAGCTCCGAAGCCCAGCCGGCGCCGGCGGGCAGCCGGCTGGTACAGCCGAGGCCACCGGGTCTGGTGCTGCGGGCAGTGCGGCCGCCGGGGACGCAGCCGCCGTCCGGCAGGCTTCGGGCAGTGCGGCCGCCGGGAACGCGGCCGCCGTCCGGCAGGCTTCGGGCAGCGCGGCCGCCGGGAACGCGGCCGCCCCGGAGGCACACAGCCGGGAGATCATGGACAGCTACATCGCCCGCTCGCGTGAAGCGCTCGAAAAAGAGGGCTTTACCGGCCGCGCCTCCGTAGAAAAAGCCCGTTCGGAGACAGATACCCTCTATCAGAGCTGGAAAGACCTGAACGAAAGCGGCAAGGCCGGACGGAACCCGAAGCTCGCTGCCATTTTCCTGATGCTCGCGGCTGTGAGCGCCGCGGCAGGCGCTTTCATCCGGACAGGGGTGTTCATGGTCTTCGCCGGATTCTTCCTGATCCTGGCCATCTATTACCTGATTTCCGGAAACCGGGAGACCCGGGCGGCAAAGGAGAAGGAGCAGGAGCTCCGAAAGATCTTCGCGAAGCATCTCGGCGCGGAGGAAGTCAGCGGCAGAGCGATCACAGCCTTCGACGAGCGGATGGACAAGTACCTTGTGCTCTGCGGAAGGCTGGAGGAACTGGAACTTCTTAAAGTGAAGGAAGGAGAAGGCGCAGAAAGCGCAGCGGAAAAGAATGCACCTGCGCAGGAGGAAGAATGGAATCTCCGCTGGGCGGCGGAACGGAAAATCCGGGAGCTGGAAGACCTCCGGGACCGTGCGGGTGAGCTCCGCGCTCTTGTGGACAGCAACCGCCGTGTCCGTGAAGACATGGAGGCACTCGATCTCGCCATGGATACCATGCGGGAGCTTGCCTCATCCATGAAGTCCTCCTTCGGCTATTACCTCAACCAGACTGCCTCGAAGATCATCCGCGTCCTGACGGGCGGTGCCTACGAAAGCCTGGATGTGGACAATGCGATGACGATCACCCTGAACCGACGGGGGAGATTTGTCCCGATCGAGCAGACCAGCGGCGGCACTGCCGAGCAGATCTGGTTTGCCCTCCGTATTGCGGCGGCGAAAATCATCCCGGCTGAAGGGACGGTTCTCCCTCTCATTTTCGACGAGAGCTTTGTCCTTTACGACCGACGGCGCCTCCAGAGCGCCCTCACCTGGCTTGCCGGGCCGGACAATGACGGGCGGCAGGTGCTGATTTTCACCTGCCGGACCGATGAGCTCGACTCCTTGGAGCAGAGCGGAACACGCTGTCACAACATCGCGCTGTCGTAAGCGGAGACTTGATCTTCCCAAAGAAGCACACGTTTCGGCGTGTGCTTCTTTTTATTATGCAGAGCACTTAACGAGGACAAGCGAAAGCGCAGTCCGAGTTTAGTGCGAGCTATGCGAATTTGCTTAGTGAGAACAAGCGTAAACGCAGTTCGAACTTAGCAAATTTGCTTATGCAGAGCAAATCATCCTCATGCACAGAAAATCGCCGGTACAGGCGAAGCTGCACCGGCGCACAGATTATTGATTGTCCAGCTCTCCGGCGCGGTAGCGCGTCAGGATCCGGTTGATTCTCTCCGTCGGGCTCAGAAGGCCGCTCAGGGAATCATCATGGTTCAGGTTGTCGATGATGAGCGCGATGTATTTGCTCATATCCACATTGATATAATACGGCTTCGTCAGGAGCTCCGGCTTCTGGTAAATCAGGTTCGTGGTCAGGACCCGGTCGATGAACCCGTTCTGATAATACTCGTCAAACTTGTTCATACCGGCGGTAAAGAGGCCGAAGGTGGCACAGCAGAAGACCTTTCTCGCCTTACGCCGTTTCAGCTCCTTCGCCACATCCAGCATGCTCTCCCCGGAGGAAATCATATCGTCGATGATCACGACATCCTTGCCCTCGACGCTGGCGCCCAGGAACTCATGCGCAACGATGGGATTTCTGCCGTCGACGACCTGCGTGTAATCGCGGCGCTTGTAGAACATCCCCAGATCCAGGCCGAGAACATTGGCGAAGAACACCGCGCGCTTCATTCCGCCCTCGTCCGGGCTGATCACCATCATATGATCGGAATCAATCTGCAGTCCCTTCTCATGCAGCAGCAGATGCTTGATAAACTGGTAAATCGGCTGTACGGTCTCGAATCCCTTGAGCGGGATGGCATTCTGCACTCTCGGGTCATGGGCATCAAAGGTGATGATATTTTCCACGCCCATATCCACAAGCTCCTGGAGAGCCATGGCGCAGTCCAGGGACTCACGCCCGGATCTCTTGTGCTGGCGGCCCTCATAGAGGAACGGCATGATGACATTCAGACGGCGGGCCTTGCCGTTGGCAGCAGCAATGATTCTCTTGAGATTCTGGAAATGGTCGTCGGGCGACATGTGATTGACATTTCCGGCGACACGGTAGGTCACGCTGTAATTGCAGACATCAACCATAAGATAGAGGTCATCGCCACGGACCGATTCCTTCAGCTCGCCCTTGCCCTCACCGGAGCCGAAGCGCGGCGTATCCGCCTGAATAATGAAGGAATCCTTCTGGTAGCCGGCAAATGCGATCGTGGATTTATGTTCGCTCTCGCGCTCTTTTCTCCACTGCACCAGCCAGTCATTGACCCGGCTTCCGAGCTCCGTGCATCCCACGAGCGGAATCAGCCCCAGCGGCCCCACCGGGATCTTCTCGATCTTCTTGTCTCTCATGTCCTGTTCCATTGCTTCTGCCATATTGTCCTCCGGATTCCGGTTATCTCAGGGCAGCCGCTCCCGGTTCTGCGCGAAACCCATCAGGAACTTGGCTTGAACTGCCCTTTTCTCTGCATTTGTGCCACAAGCGTAGCATAGGAAAATCCCGGCGTCAACACCTTCGGCGGGTATGTTCACCCCATTTACCGCAGCGCCCGCATCTTCCTCCGGATCCGCACATCATCACCGTAGAGCGGGATCATGCGGTAGCCGCTGATGATCCGGGACATGATGCGGTCCGTGAACTCATCCCGCATCTCGTTGGTGCTGAGATTTGTGGAAATGATCGTGCCCTTCCGGTTCACCAGCCGCCCGTTGATCACGGCAAAAAGCTGGGTCACGGTAAAGGTATTGACCAGCTCGGTTCCCAGGTCGTCGATGATCAGAAGGTCACATTCCCGGAGAAATTCCGACCGGCTCCGGGCGAGCGCCGGATCCTCGCCGTCCTGGCTGCCGAACTTCTCCCGGGAGAAAATGTCAAACATCTGCGCAGCCGGCAGATAAATGACGCTGAAGCACTGGTCAAGCAGCTCCCGGGCAATGCAGCAGGACAGGTACGTCTTGCCGAGCCCGGTCTTGCCGGTAAAAAGCAGGCTTCCGTGCTCCTTCGGGAAACCGGCCACATAGACACGGCACATTTTTTCCACATCCCGCATATACTGGCGGACCGTCCTGCCCGTCCGCGGATCCGGCGCCGTGTCATCAAAGAGCGAGAGGTCAAAATTGTCGAAATTCTGGACCTTCAGCATTTCCCGGAGATTGGACTGGTCGTAGAGGAGCGAAATCTCCTTCTCCCGGAAACAGTGGCATTTTTCCCCGTTCACATAGCCCGTATCCCGGCAGTCCGGGCAGATATACCGCGGCTCCAGATAGTCCTCCGGATAGCCGTGCGCGGCCAGGAGGCTGCGTTTTTTCTCCCGGAGCTCCGCGATCCGCCCGCCAAGGCCGGCCGCCGGGCCGGGATCGCCGGCAATCAGGCGCTTCGCGGACGCCACCGCCGTGCGGCTGATCGTGTCACTGATTTCCCGGATCTCCGGGATTTTCTCATACACCTCCGCGGTGCGGGCCCGGAGGGCATTCTCCTCATCCAGCTGTCTCTGGGTATAGACCCTGCGGATCGCCTCATACTGCGCGTTACTCAGCCCCATCGGCACCTCCCGCCTTTCCGCCGCCCCGGCCTGCCTCGCCGGAATTCACCATTTCCCACATCATCCGGTCATAATCATAGCCGTGGCCCTCGAAATTGCTGAACCGGGTCGCCGGGCGGCCGCCGGCACGGCCGGCTGTGCGCGAACCTCCCGTCCGCTTCTCCGAAGCCGCCCGCCTCCGGTCGTCCGCCTCGACATCCTTCATCGAGCGGACGCCGGCCTCCTTCCAGCCCTTGAGGATCCCCTCCGCGTACTGGAAGCTCGGCTTGTGGATGCGCTCGATCGTCCGGTTGCAGGCCGCGGCGACAATCTCCTCGGAAAATCCGTACTCCTCGAACCACCGGCTGATCGCCGTCTGCTCGACCGGCGCCGGGTTCCGCGAGGAGAGGCCCATCGATTTCATCACCAGGTACGTCCGGCGGACATAATTGCCGGATGCCGCCTTCGCCTGCTCCACCGTGCGGATGCCGCCGGACACCCAGCTGAGCGCCACCTTCTCCGCGTAGCGGAGGCTCCTGTGCCCGTTCTGGGCGCAGTACTCCATCAAAAACTCCAGAAGCTCCTCCGGCATGCCCAGATTCTGGTAGAGATTGCCCAGCACCTCGGTATCCCGCTCGCTGAACAGCTTCCCCATGTACTGCTCGGCAATGTAGAGGAGCTGGCGGAAGCTGTCGTCCCGCGACAGGGCGTCCATATCCACCGTAACGCCGCTCGAGATGCCCTTCGGCGCTTCCCTGCCGGCAAATGCGTCTGCCCCACCGGAAATTGCCCCTGCCGGCGCATCCTGCGCTCCGGCCGGCGCTTCCGTTCCGCGAGCATTCACCGCCGCCGTGCGTGCTTCCCCGCGAACTTCCGCGCCTGCCGGAGACCTCCAGCCCGGTTTCCGCTCTGCGGCTTCCGCCCCGCGGGCATCCGCCGTTACGACATCCCCGCGGGCGCCCGCCGCCGCGGCCTCCCCGCGCGTCTCCTCACCCGGCCGGCTGCTCCCGAAGACGCCGGCCTTCCGCCAGTACTCCACGGCGCGGCGGACATCCGTTTCCGTGCTGTCGAGCGCCAGCGCCGCCTGGGCGATCGTCACGACCTCGCCCTCATGGCGCACAAAATAGAGGTACACCTTGACGTACTCGCCGTTGGCGTCCCTCATGTATTCATCAATAAAACGGTTCGAGAGAACCGTCACTTCCGCAGTCAGCTGATTGGAAATCTCCATGGAAATCCCCCTGTTCTGTATCTTCCGGGCTTGCAGGCCGCCCGCTCATGCGGGCGCTTCCCCGCAGGCAGCCGGGCAGCTCCGCTCTGCCGCCCGCGTCTGCGATTCATTTTAGCACACGCCCGGGGAAATGGAAACCGAACAGTTATCCACGAAAAAGAAACAGTTATCCACATTTTGTGTGGATAACTGTGGATAAACGCAAAATAAATCCACAGGGTCATTTCGCGGAAAATGTTCATAACCCTGTGGATAATGTGGATAATTACTGTTTCAGCAGGTCTTCCCCAACTTTTACAACGTCTCCGGCGCCCATAGTTATCAACAGATCCCCGGGGACGCAGTGTTCACGGACGTAATTCTCGATCTCCGGGAATGTGGGCAGGAAGATCGCCTCCGTGCCCTTTTTCTTCAGCCTGTCCACAATATCCTGCGAGCTGACGCCGTAGGTGTTCGTCTCCCGGGCCGCGAAGATATCCGCGAGGATGACGCTGTCTGCCAGTGAGAGCGCCTCAGCGAAATCGTCCAGAAACGCCTTCGTCCGGGAGTAGGTGTGCGGCTGGAAAATGCACCAGATCTTCCGGTGCGGATAATGCGCGGCCGCCTTGAGCGTCGCCGTGATCTCCTGCGGATGGTGCGCGTAATCGTCGATGATCGTGACGCCGTTCACCTGGCCCTTCTTCTCGAAGCGGCGGTGCGTCCCGGTGAAGCTCTCCAGGCCGCCGAGAATCGCCTCGGCGGGCAGGTGATAGTGATCACAGGCCGCAATGGCCGCCAGGGCGTTCAGCACATTGTGCTCGCCCGGGATGCCGAGCTTTATCCGCTCCCGCTTCTCCCCGCGGACAATGAGGTCGAAGGACGGGCGGCCGAACTCATCATAGGAAATGCCGTCCGCGGAGTAGTCCGCGCCCCGGTCAAATCCGAAGGTCACGACATCCGCCGGAATGCCCTCGACGATCTCCTGCCAGCGGTCGATCCCGCTGTTGATCACCACCGTGCCGCCCGCGGGGACATTTCCCGCAAAGCGGTGGAAGGAATGGCGGATATCGTCGAGATCCTTGAAGAAATCCAGATGATCCGCCTGCACGTTCAGGATCACCGCCAGGGTCGGATAGAAGGACAGGAAGCTGTTCGTGTACTCACAGGCCTCCAGGATAAAGTACTTCGGCCCGCCGACGCGGATGTTGCCGCCGATCGAATCCAGCATGCCGCCGACCGATACCGTCGGATCCGTCTTCGCGCGGAGGAAGACCTCCGTGATCATGGAAGTCGTCGTCGTCTTGCCGTGCGTCCCGGCGACCGCAATCGAGTACGCATAGTGGGACATGATCTGCCCGAGAAGCTCGGCGCGCGTCAGCATCGGGATCCCCCGGCTCTTTGCCGCCGCAAACTCCGGATTGTCCGGATGAATCGCCGCCGTATAGATCACCGCGTCGATGCCGTCCGTGATATTTTCCGCCCTCTGCCCGTAGTGGATCGCCGCGCCGTGATCCTCCAGATGCACGGTCAGCGGCGATTTGCGGGCATCAGATCCCAGCACGCGGAATCCCTCATCCAGCAGAATCTCGGCGAGGCCGCTCATGCTGATGCCGCCGATCCCGATAAAGTAAACCGTACAGGGCTTAGAAAAGTCAATTTTATATTCCATCATCGATCTCCCGTCTTCCATCCGCGGGGGCAGAAAAGAGCCCCGCGGAAAACCAGTATTTCCGGACTTTATTTCCGCCGTGATTATAGCACTTGCCGCGGGGCGCGGCAACGCCCCGCCGAAGGCGCAGGGCGGGGCGCCTTCGCTCCGCAGCAGATGGTTTGCGCCTGCCCCGCCGAAGGCGCCGGCAGCCGCTACCACTGCCTTCCGGTGTAATTGCCGCTCCCTCCGCCGCCGTCCCCGCGGTCATCCGCGCCGCCGCTCTCCGTCGGCGCCTGCCCCCAGGAACGGTACTGCTCCTGCGCGTCCTCGCGCTCGCGGCGGGCATCGCTCTTCTGCCGGTTCAGCTGCTCCTGGAGCCGCTGCTCCCGGCCGGACTTCCGGTCATTCCCAGAGGAAGACGGCTCGCTCCCGTCCCCGGAAGCGCCCTGCTGCTGATCCTGGTTCTCCCCGGCGCTCTCCTTGTCCTGATCCTGCCCCGGGTCTTCCCCAAGCTTTTTCAGATACTCGTCGATCTCCTTTTTCAGCTGCTCCGCCTTCGCGTTATGCCCCGAATCATCGGAAGCGCCGGCACAGCCCTGCTCCGTCAGGATCCCGCGGGCATTCCTGAGATGCTGGACGGCCGAGGCTTTCTTCTCCGCGTCCCCCTCAAGCGCCGCCTCATAATCCTCATCGGACACCTCGCCGAGCACCGCGAGGGCATAATTGATCCGGATCGGGCACTCCCGGCCGTCCGCCGGGCCATACTCCAGGGCTTTCGCGTAATCCTGCTCCGCGGAGGCGAGATCCCCCCGCGCGGCAGCGGCATTGCCCAGGTTATACCAGGGAATATAGCCCTCCGGCTCCGCGGGCACGGTAATCAGGCGCTCCGCCGCCCGTGACACGGCGCTTCTCCCGCCGGACAGGATGAACAGGCGGTTGATCCCGAATTTTCCGAGAATCCCGGCCGCAAGGATCAGGCAGACCACGGCGAACGCCGGGTAGAACGCAGCCAGCAGGCCGTCGCCGAAGCGGGCGTTCTTCTTCATCTTCTTTTTCGCCATAGAAAACGATCTCCAAAAATCACGAGAAACAGTTCCGCTGCCATAAGGCCCAGCATCGGCCGGAGGTAAATATAGTAACGGTCATTGTAGACCACCACCTTGTCCGAGTTCTCCACCGTCGTCTCCGCGGTCCGGAGCACCTCCTGGTCCACATAACCGGCAGCGTCCGCATTTTCCGCATGGATATAGTCCACGCCGAGCTCCGCGGCGAGCTTCCTGAGCGTCGCCTCATCGAGCTTCGAGACAGCATAGCCGCCGCCCTCATAGTCCCAGACATAGCCGCCATCCGCCTCCGGCACCTCGGCGCCATCCGCACTCCCGAAGCCGAGCACCGCGCCGCCGTCCGTGAGCCCCGAAAGGTCACGGAAATCCGCGAGCCCTGACCCGTCCGTGATCTCCCCGTCGCTCAGGTAGAATACGACCTGCATCCGCCCCGGCTTCTTCGCCGAGGATTCCAGCAGCTTCTTCATGTCGTCGTGGGGCGTATTCAGCGAAGTCCCCCTGGCGTAGCTGCTGGACGGGGACTCGATGGCATCCAGGGCGTCCGTGACCGAATCCACATCCTGGGTGAACGGCGCCATGACCTGGGAAATGTTATTGAACTTGATCACGGCGAAATTTGCCCCGTCCAGATCCTGCATGATCTTCCCGCAGGCTGCCCGCGCGCCGGCCATCCGCGGCTTCCCGCCGGTATAGTCCTCCGCATACATGCTCATCGTATCGTCGAGGACAAAGAGGACGTCCACATTTTTCGCTTCCACATTCGCCTTCTTCTCCTCCGTCATCGGGCGGGAATTGACGAGAAAAAGGCAGGCAAGAATGGCCGTCACCAACGCTGCGTGGGGAAAATGCCGCCGGAGGCCGGGTTTTGCCGCCATCCCGGCCCAGAGAGGGACCAGGATGGCCAGAATGAGCAGAATCATCACGCCCATGGGAATGATCGGCTGTCTTATCATCGTTTCAACACCAGTCCTGTTCCGAAGGTCACAAGGAGCGAGATGGTGAGCGCGATCACCGGAACCTCCGGCTGGTCCACCATGCGGCTCGTGGAAATCATCCGCACCGCCATCGCCTCATGCTTCTCGATCTGGCCAAGGATCTCCCCGATCGGGAGATTCTCGTCCGCCACGTAGAACGCGCCGCCGGTCTCCTCCACCGCCTTCTGCATCTCCTGCCTGTCCTCCTCGTAGCTCCGATTTGCCGCCCCGTAGTCAAAGCGGCTCTCCCCCGGGAAGAGGCCGAAGACCGTGACGCCGCCTTTCCTGCAGTAATTTGCCGCCTCCGGCAGCTCCACCGCCGGCGTCTCGAGCGCCTGCTCGTCATTGTCCGTTGAGAGCAGGATCATGCGGGTGCGCTGCTCCCGGTCGTAGCGGGGGAAGCTGTAGAGGCAGGTAGCGAGGCCCTCGCCGATCAGCGAGCTTCCCTTCTCCGCATTATCCACCAGGATGCCGGCCTCATAGTACCCGATCTGCGCATCCAGGGATGTAAACTCCTCCATCTCCTCATCCGGAATCTGGGAATAATATTCATACTGTCCGAATTTTTCCTCATATTCCTTCTGCAGGCCAAATAGCACCTTTAATTCCTCCAGCTTCTCAATGGCAAAATCATAGTCGTCCGTCATCGGCACATAGAGGACCGTCGAGGTGTTGAAGATGGAGACGCCGATGCGGTCGCCGTCAAGCCCGCGGACAATGTCCTCGAGCCGGTCCACCAGCTCGTAATTCTGCTCACAGATCGACCGGGAGGCATCGAGGCAGAGGAAAATGTCCCGCTTCTTAACCCCTGTCCTCGTCGTGACATTTTTCGACGGTCGCGCCGCGAGAAATACCGCCGTGAGAATCGCCGCCGTGAGGGAAAGAAGACGCACCGCCCACAGGATTCGCGCGCCAAGGCGGAGGTTCCGGTAAACCGGGAGATTCCGGATCCGGCCAGCACCCGCGGCGCGGACACCGCCCCGGTAGGGGCTGCTCCTCCCTCGGCGCCACGAGATCAAAAGAAGCAGGCCGATGACGGCTAACGCCGCCGGGATCCCGATCTTCGCGACGGACGGGTATTGAAATTCCATGTACGAATCACCTTTCTTGTCAGCGCAAACCCCCGGGCCGCATTTTCCGGCGTCCTGGGCGAAAATTCCGGGGGATAGCAGGCCCGCACCAGATATTCCAGCTCGGGAAGCCCGAGCTTCTCAATCTCCGAGAGCGTGAGCTCCCGCACATGGATGCCGGTTCCCTCGTAGACAAATGCCCGGGCGATATAGCTCATCCGCCGGTAAGCGTCCCGCACATTCATTTCCCCGGAGGCGAGCCGCCGCTCGGCATCATCGGTCATCGCCAGGTACTTCCGGCGGAGCGCCGGGATGCCCGCGGGCTTCGCCGGCCCGCGCTTAAGCCGGAGCTCCGGATAGCGGCCAAGGAGGCGCCGCCAGGCCCGGAAGCAGAGGATCGCGAGAAGGAGCGCGAGAATCCCGGGAATGAGAAAGCGGTGCAGATACTGGAGAGACGGCTCCGCCGTCACGGTAAATGTCATGAAAACCCGGCCTTTCTCCCGCGCCCGCGGGCAAAGAGTTCCACCGTCCGGTCGATGATCTCGCTCTCCCGGCTGACCTCGACGGAGACGACACCGTACTTCCGGAAGATCTGCTCCGCCTTGTCCCGGATCTTCTTTCTCTCCGCCTTCTCCGCCGCAAGCAGCTTCCGGCTCCCGAGAATAAAGTCATTCTCATAGCAGCCCCCGTCCACATCGTACACATCCGCCCCGTAGAACCAGGCGTCCGTCAGGATGAAGACCAGAAGGTCGTTCCGGACCGTCACCCGGCGGACCAGCGCCTCGTCAAGGCGCGCTATGCCGTCCAGGTCCGTGATCAGGACAATGACCATCCGGCGCTGGATGAGATCCACCGCCCGCCGGAGCACATGGTCGATGGTCTCCTTCGGCTTCTCCTCCACCCGGTTTTCGAGCTTCCGCAGCTCCTCCTCCAGCGCGGCCGTACCGGAGCGGAACATCCCGAGGCGGGTGCCCAGGGCATCCGAGCAGGCAGCGGCGAAATCCGCGCCCTGGCGGTCCGCCAGGTACGCCACCGTGCCGAAGGCCTGCAGGAGCAGGTGCGCTTTCCGCTCCCCGGCATCCGTATCGCCGGTCATCCCCGGGCCGGTTCCGCAGACAAAAAGCAGATTGTGCCGCCGTTCCGCCACGTAGCGGCGGATCAGCACCTTCCCGGAACGCGAGGACGACCGCCAGTCGATGTCGCGGATATCGTCGCCGGGGACGTACTCCTTGAGATCGTCAAATTCCATGCTCTTGCCGCGGAAAATGGCACGGAAGCCGCCGTCCAGGATATTGGAGGTCCTCCGCTCCGTGTAGATCGCCACCGCCCCGCGGATCCGGGCAAGATAGTCATAGTGGATCTGTTCCCTCATGTTCCCTCCGTCCGCCATGCCACGATATTTTGTCCGCCATGCCGCGGCTTTCCGCCACCGGGTCACGGCGTCGGCACCTTCGCGGCGATCTCGTCAATGATCGCCTCCACCGGCACCTCATCCGCCGCGGCGGCATAATTCAAGGCAATCCGATGGCGGAGAACCGGATACCGGACCGCCTTCACATCGTCCGGCGTCACATAGTCCCGCCCCGCCATGAGCGCGACCGCCTTCGCCATCTTGAGGAAGGCGATCGTCGCGCGCGGGCTCGCGCCCATGCGGACGTAGGCGGCACTTGCCGGCTTGAGGATGCTCCCCGTGTGCCTCGTCGCGTCCACCAGCATCGCGATGTAGCGCTTCACCGCGGCATCCGCGTACACCTTCCCGCAGGTCCCCTGTGCCCGGTCGAGGTCCTCGACCGTGAGCACCGGCGGCGTCCGGGTAAATGCCCCGGCCTCAATCCGGTTCAGGATCTCCACTTCCTCCTCCGGCGCCGGGTAATCGATCTTTTCCTTAATCATAAAGCGATCCGTCTGCGCCTCGGAAAGGGGATAGGTTCCCTCCTGCTCGATCGGGTTCTGTGTGGCGATGACGATGAAGACATCCTTCGGCATCCGGTAGGTCAGGCCGCCGATGGTCACCTGCCGCTCCTGCATCGCCTCCAGCATCGCACTCTGGGTCTTCGCGCTGGACCGGTTCACCTCGTCGAGAAGGACGAAATTGGCGAACACCGGGCCGAAGATCGTCTCGAACTTCCCCGTGTCCTGCCGGTAAATCTGCGTGCCGATGATGTCCCCCGGCAGAAGGTCCGGCGTACACTGGATCCTGGAAAATCTCCCCGCCACCGCGTCCGCGACCGCCTTCGCCGCCGTTGTCTTGGCGAGTCCCGGCACCGATTCCAGCAGAATGTGGCCGTCCGCCAGCACCGCCGCGATCAGCGACCGCTTAAGCCCCGCCTGGCCCACGACCTTCGCGCTGTAATACTCTCCCATTTTTCGGATCACATCCTGCGCCCGGGCAAATTCCTCCGAAGGAATCCCCGGCCTTCTCTCCCTGTCTGCCATCCTGTTCTCCTCAATCCAGACAATTTTCCGTTATGTGCCGCGCACTGCGCCGGTCATATTCTCTGCTGCCGCTGCCCCCGCGCCAAGCCTTCCCTGTTCCCACGCGCGCCGGGCTGAACTCAGTTTACCATATTTGCGGGCATCTGTCCCAGCCGGCGGGAGAGATACCCGTAAAAGCGATGCCGACGATGATTGGAATGATGATAACGAGTGCAGCATTAACTGCACCCTACCTTAATTAGTGTTTAATACTTACCAGTGATTGAGCAGCTTATACTCCTGCCATCTCTTTTTTACTATCTGCAATGATCTGCTTTACCTGGTCTTCTGTAAGCTTTGTACTTTCTGCAATTATATCTATACTCACGTGGTTTGCATTTAAACTCAATACAATCTGGCGCACCTTATCTGCGACGATATTTTCCATAATCTGACACATATGCCGAACTCCTTTCTCATTGTTTTTAAACTATACCCATAACAGCAGACACTGATAAAAGTGTAGTTCCAAAAAATCATGCAAATCCGGGTTTCCGCAAATTGTCTTGACACACATTGTATTTTTATTATACTTAAAATCATCTGATTTTGCCGCAATTCCGTATACTTTGCGGCGTTTGCCTGCCGGCTCCGGCGGGCAGGAAGGGGGAGTTTATGTTTGTCAATACCATCTGGTCTCTGCTCCCGCCGGTCATCGCGATCGGGCTGGCACTGATCACCAAGGAGGTCTACTCCTCGCTGTTCATCGGCATCGTCGCCGGCGGACTGCTCTACGCCGGCTTTAACCCGGTCGGCACCATCCAGCACGTCTTCACGGACGGCATGATCGCCCAGCTGTCCGATTCCTGGAACGTCGGCATCCTGGTCTTCCTGGTCATCCTCGGAAGCATGGTCATGCTGATGAACCGCGCCGGCGGGAGCGCCGCGTTCGGGCGCTGGTCCGTCGAGCATGTGAAGACGAAGATGGGCGCCCAGATCGCCACCATCATCCTCGGCTGCCTGATCTTCATCGACGACTATTTCAACTGTCTGACCGTCGGCTCCGTGATGAAGCCGCTGACCGACAAGCACGGCATCTCCCGCGCGAAGCTTGCCTACCTGATCGACGCAACAGCCGCCCCGGTCTGCATCATCGCCCCGATCTCCTCGTGGGCCGCGGCCGTCACCGGTTTTGTCGAGGGGGCAAATGGCCTCTCGCTCTTTATCCGCGCAATCCCTTACAATTTCTACGCGATGCTCACCATCACCATGATGCTGACGCTGACCTTCGCCAACTTCGACTATGGCCCGATGAAGCTGGCGGAAATGAACAACCGCCTGAACCCGGCACCCGCCCAGGGCAGTCATGCCGCGGACCCGAGCCTTACCGGCGCGGAAGACCAGCCGACACCGCCCGTCTCCGGCAAGGGCCGCGTCATCCACCTGGTCCTGCCGATCCTGATCCTGATCTTCTGCTGCGTCATCGGCATGATCTATACCGGCGGCTTCTTCGACGGGGCAAACTTCGTGGACGCATTTTCCAACTCCGACGCTTCCGTCGGCCTCGTCTACGGCTCCTCCGTCGCCCTGATCGCGACGATCGTCTTCTACCTGGCGACCGGCGTGCTCTCCTTCAAGGACTGCATGAACTCCATCCCGGAGGGCTTCAAGAGCATGGTTCCGGCTATCCTGATCCTGACCTTCGCCTGGACTTTAAAGTCCATGACCGACTCCCTCGGCGCCGCCGAGTACGTTGCCGACCTGGTGGCCAATGTCGCGAACAACAACGCTTTCATGAGCCTGCTCCCGGCATTTGTCTTCCTGATCGGCTGCTTCCTGTCCTTCGCGACCGGAACCTCCTGGGGAACCTTCGGCATCCTGATCCCGATCGTGGTCAACGTGTTCAACGCAGACCTCTCCAGTGAGCTGATGATCATCTCCATCTCCGCCTGCATGGCCGGCGCCGTCTGCGGCGACCACTGCTCACCGATCTCCGACACCACCATCATGGCCTCCGCCGGCGCCCAGTGCGATCACATCCTCCATGTGTCCACCCAGCTGCCGTACGCGATGACCGCCGCCGCTGTGTCGCTCGTCTGCTACCTCTTCACCGGATTTATCCGCAGCTGGATCCTCTGCCTGCCGCTCAGCGTCCTGCTGATGGTTGTTGTGCTGCTGGTGATCAAAAAGGTGACCGCGGGAAATGCCGCCGCGGCGAAGTAAATTACTGGGCATGTAAGAAATGACGAATCGCCCGGCAAATGCCAAAGGAATAAGCCGGCAGGCAGGAGAGCGCTGCCGGCGAACAAAAAATGCCAAAAGCCTTCACCCGATCCGGGATTTCAGGATCGGGTGAAGGCTTTATCTTCTCAGATTGCCTTATTTCATGTTATCTCTTCCGCAAACGCCCCTTTGCGTCCAGCCTGGTATATGTGGATAATCTCATTTTATTCTTTCTGATATTTTTTTCTTAGGAAAGCAAGCACTACTAGAAGCCCCGCGGAAACCGCGCAGATTGAAGCATACAGCCATACCTGCGAATCATCTCCGGTAAATACCCTGCGGCGGGCAGACGTTTTACTCCCCTGAGGATTACTATTAGGCAAAAAAGGTCTTTCAATTATATTACCTGCGCCGCTCTCAACATTCTCAACACCCCCACTACTCTCTACGGCAACACCTTCATCGTACGCCTGGGACACCGTCTTAGCCCCTCCGAAATTACTTGTACGCGAGTGGTCATGTCCGCCGTGACTGTTATGAAAAGAACCTGTCATGGGTGTCGCAGTCGTGGGATCAGAGGACGTTTCCGTCGATGGCTCTGTCTGCGCTCCTGTCGATGTCTCTGTCGGCGCTCCCGGCGTTGCATCTGTCGGCGCTCCCGGCGTTGCATCTGTCGGCGCTCCCGGCGTTG
>NZ_JADKQA010000006.1:0-49418 GCF_015351765.1 Clostridium vitabionis | reverse complement strand
TCTGTCGGCGCTCCCGGCGTTGCATCTGTCGGCGCTCCCGGCGTTGCATCTGTCGGCGCTCCCGGCGTTGCATCTGTCGGCGCTCCCGGCGTTGCATCTGTCGGCGCTCCCGGCGTTGGCTTTTCTTCAGGAGCGTTAGGCTTCTCCTGGTCAATGTTATGCCATTCGCCATCCATAATATTCACAATGTTGGCGACCAAATGGCCAGCACTAGTGCGATTAACGTTTACCGTTGCTTTCGGTGCAAGAACAGTTCCGACAATGCCTCCATCAATATTGACGGTTGTCGAATTCGGAAGACAGAAGAAGATTCCTTTAGCTACTGAATATCCATCTTTGTCAGTTAGGCTATCCGATCCCTTATCCATCACCTTGAACTTATGAAGTGTCACTGTTTCTGAAGAATCTACCAGTACCACCGCCTGATCATCATTTTTCGAGATAATCAGCTTCTCGTCTTCCCCCATTGGTTGAACTTGATAAGGTGCCGGGTTTTCGATAATAAGATTGACATAATATGTGCCGGCTGGCTTACTCCTCAAATCCAAGTGATATTTTTGATCATAAGGCCCGTATTCGAGTTTCTCATACTGCACATTATCGGTAGAAATTTGTTCTGACGCAGACGTAATCATCTGGTCAATCATACCATTGATTGTATTTTGGTCTTCATACTGAAAAGTGAACTCTACACTTTCCTTTGCCTGAAAATTATCCTTTTGATCTTTCGGACATTTTATTATAGTATTTTTCTTTCCTTTGATTAAAAATGTATTTTCCACGCAGCCAATCATAAACGTCTGTGCTTGGCCGTTTGTTTTCTCGGTATTTCCCGTCTGAGTTCCACATGTTCCTACTTTCGCAGCAACATTCGTTTCCGCATCTCTCCCCCCAAGAAGGTAAAATTTATTGGCGACAATCCCATAATTCATCGCTGTTCCGAGGACGCTCTGCGGTGTTAACATTTTGCTGCTTGAACCAGATGTTGCCTGCGATGCATTATTTTCTGCGGGCATCACACGAAGAGCATACACTGAAAACTCATCTGCTTTAAATTGTACGCTCGTCTCGGTCTGCGAGATGATTTTATCTTCCATCGGCTGAACAAGAATATCCTGAGCCGTGATCTCCGCGCCAGCGGTCATCCCGCCGTTCTTACTTTTGACCTCAGATTTCAGCGGAAGGTGAGTAACACTCAGTGCTTCTGCAGCCTGCGCAGAACTATTGCCAGGATGGATATCATCTTCCAGTTCTACGCCTTCCTGTTTCTCTGCCTTCTTTGCGAGGGTGACCGTTACCGTTACCGTTCCCTCCGCCGGTTCAACTTCGATTTCCTTTCCGGTCGGCTTACCGTCCGCACCAATCTCTTTTGTGAGGAACCGCATATCATAGAAAAACGCTTTGTCTTCATCCGTATTCGCCGCGTCATCTATATCTGTACCATCTCCGAAGCTCTCCTGGTAAGCGGTAAGATACGCATCGTAATTAAAATCCTTAGAGTTTTTGGTCACCGGAGTCACAACAAACTTCGCGTCATCCGGAAGGGCATTTTTCTCCGCAGTAACCCAAATCGATACTTCGTTATCTTCGTACCGGTATTCCGAAGACTTGGCCTGCCAGCTCTGCCCCTCGCGATTCTCCAATTCTGAGAGCGAAGCCGGAGTCGCAATTTCACCATTTTCATAAGCGTCCCCAAAAGATCTGATGGCCAGGCCATCCGGCAGAGAACATCCCAGTATCCACGATATCCCATCAGACGATACCAGCAATGTGGCTAATAGCAGTGCCACAAAACCCTTTTTCATTCTCCGCGCAAAATGTTTGTTCATGACATTTCCCCCTCTGCAAATCGTTCAAAAACGTTGGCTTCCACGATCCAAAGCCCCAATTAACGACCTCTCATGGCATAAAAACAGCCTTTTTCTTCCCCACTTTTCAGTCATAATTTGAACAGTAATCGCTATTATTCCCGAAAGTTTACAAAATAACTCATTCTGTTCGAAATATTATTATCTCGGTGTTGTGAATCAAAATTATGGATATTTTCACTTACATAATATTACATTCCTAATATCCCACTGTAAATAAACAAATTGCACAAATCATCACATAATTTTTCACGGATTTCATATAGCTTTTTGTTGAATTTTACATTTCTTACCATTTTGGAATTCTTCCAGAAACACCACCTCCTGACTTCAGAAGTTTATTGATTAGATTATATCCCGCAAACCCGCATGGTTTGCGGGAACCTGTAAAAGAACAATGGAGTTCAGCATCGGCCAGCTCTTCCGTCTTTTTCGGAAGATCATCATGAAGCACCCCAGCGAATGCAGCGTATTTCTGGGATATGTGTACACGCATTGTTTTCTCCGGATCGCTGTGCAAAACGATAAGCTCTTTAGAAAACGCCATGTGGGTCGGCATAGACTTTCCGTCCTTTTTAAGTTTTTCGATGAATGCCTGATGATTCATGCGTGCTTCCTTACTGAAGTTTATAGCAGTATAGCGTTATAATGGCAAGATGCTTTCCACTTTTCCAAAAGCAGCAAATTCGCATAGCTCGCGCCCCGCTTCGCGGATAGCCACTCCACTAAACTCGGACTGCGCTTTCGCTTGTCCTCGTTAAGTGGCTGGTTATTGTTAAGTGCTCTGCATAAGCAAATTTGCTAAGTTCGAACTGCGCTCACGCTTGTTCTCACTAAGCAAATTCGCATAGCTCGCACTAAACTCGCGCTTCGCCCGCTGGGCTCGCGCTTGTTAAGTGCTCTGCATAAAAAAGCGAGGCAGAAAACCCGGAACCTCCTCCGCGCTCTCTGCCTCGCCCATGGTGTTTCGTCACTGTCGGTATCTCCCCACTCCACCCCGGCTCAGTGTTCCGTGGCGTTCCGGATCGCCTCCAGGAATTCCGGAAAATCCTCGAATGCCGGGATATCCGGATTGTCCTTCTTGATCTGCTCCGTGCTCTTGAACAGGAAGCCATATCTGCTCGCGCGGATCATTTCCAGATCGTTGTAGCTGTCACCGGCGGCGATCGTGTCGAAGCCGATCGACTGGAGCGCCTTCACGGTGGAGAGCTTGGAGTGGTCCACACGCATCTTGAAATCCTTGATCATGCCGTCATCGCCCACAACCAGGGAATTGCAGAACAGCGTCGGCCAGCCCAGCTTCTTCATCAGCGGCTTCGCGAATTCCGTGAACGTGTCCGAGATGATGATGACCTGCGTGAATGTCCGGAGCTCGTCAAGGAATTCCCGCGCCCCCGGCATCGGATCGATGGTGGCGATGGTATCCTGGATTTCCTTAAGGCCGAGGCCGTGTTCCCGGAGAATGTCCAGCCGCCAGTGCATCAGCTTATTGTAATCCGGCTCATCCCGTGTGGTTCTCCGGAGCTCCGGGATCCCGCTGGCTTTGGAGAATGCAATCCAGATCTCCGGAACCAGCACGCCTTCCATATCAAGACAGGTCACATACATGGGTCAGTTCCTCCCGCATTAGTTCTGCACAAATGGTGATGTTATCCGTTGAAACATTTCCTGCCGATTTTATCACAGCGCCCGGGGCACTGTCCACCGCACCGCGCAATTTCTTCCGCCGCAAGGTGGGCTGCGCCTGCCGCATGGCCGCTCTCATCATGTTCCCCGGCGCCCGCGGGGATCCCGCCCCTGCCGGAATTTCCCTGATGCCGCGTTCAGCGCCCGCGGAACACATTCAGATGATTTTCCTCCAGAATCTCCATCGCCTGCCGCGAGTGCGCGGCGTCCTTCTGCAGGTATTCCTTGATCTCCGCATCCGGCGCAGACCGGTAATTCAGCGCCACTTCCCGGGATTTTTCCAGGAATTCCTTCCGGTAATGCCCGAACTGGTACTCCTGCACCGTCGTGTAAAGGCTTCCCGCCAGGATCAGGAGGCAGGCCGCCGCGCAGAACAGCCGGAGCAGGGTCATCCTCGCCGGGCGCGGCTCGGGCTTCCTCTTCCGGGATTTTCCCCGCTCCGTCCGTCTGCCCGCGAGCAGGAAGGCAAAGGTCAGGAGGATGCCGATGATGCCCATTTCGTACTGGATCGCATAGCGTGAGGACATGCCGTAATGGTCATCCAGGAAACGTGTCCGGGAGACCAGGATCAGCAGGTGGCTCAGCCCGCTGTAGAGGATCAGGGCGAGCGGCAGAACACTCTGCCGCCACAGGGCATGAGAAAGATTCATCCAAAGTGCCCAGAGATAAAGGAAGATCACCAGAACGCCCAGCGCCATCACCGCCTGCCCGCCATGAACCGCATGGCGGGAGACGAAGGCCTCCAGCCGCTCCCGGTCGACCACATCGGAGGCAAATGCCTTCACCAGGAACCGCACAAAGAACAGTGGATCCCGGACGAAAAGGCTGGTCACGCTCCCCTCATAGGCATCGGAATATTCCCAGACGGCAAAGTGGTTGCAGAGGACGAAGAGCCCCAGGGAAATGACCGCGATCACCGACCCGTTCCGCCAGGTGCGGATCCGGGCCCTGCTTGCGGGAAGAAGCTCCCGGGAATCCCCGGACATTCCCCGCCGGGATGCGGCCGAGCGCCGGGACGCGGCCGCCCCGCGCCCCTTCCGGAGCTCCTCCGCGATCAGGATCAGACAGATCAGCACGTAGACCGCGATGTAAGCCGCACAGTAGACACCGGTGACCGTGCAGGTGAGGATCAGCGGGAACCACGCCGCGAGGCGGCGGAGCCGCCTGCCGGGCGCCCCCGGAGGCTTCTGCGTTTCCACCACTCCTGCGAGCGCCTGCCGGGCGGTCCGGCCGGGCGTCCCGGGAGTCTTCTGCGTCTCCCCGGAAAGCGTGCGGCCGGCCTCCCCCGCGGGCGCCCGGCCAGTCATATCGAGCAGGGCATAGCTGAAGAGAAATCCGGACAGGGACAGGATGCAGACCCAGCCTGTCCCATTGTCCAGCATTTCCCACTTGTTCAGGCCAAACCAGACGAGCAGGACCGCCAGGTACCAGTGCGCCGGCAGGTCTCTTCGCCACGCCCACCAGGCAAACGCCAGGCCGCCGAGCGCGAGGCTCGCAACACAGAGGAAGACATCGAACTGTGTGTTGTAGCCGAACCATTTTACATTGACCAGCCGGAAAATGTAGGTCAGCGGCGCCCTGGTCAGGATGTCCGGCACGAAAAATTTCGCCGGGTTATCCACATCCGGAAGGTAGGCGATGATCAGCCGGATATAGTCTGACGTCGCCACGTTGAGCGTGGCGAGACTGACATATCGCAGGCAGAACAGGAAGCCCAGAAGGACCGGCAGAAACCAGAGCTTCTTTCTCCCCGTCATCATCGCGGATTCCCGAAGAAGTGGTCTTCCAGTTCAAGGCAGAGCGCATGGTACACCGGCAGGTGCAGCTCCTGGATCTTGAAGGTCTCCGTCTCCGGCACCACCACAGCGGCATCGCAGAGCGGGAGCATGGCACCGCCGTCCCGGCCGAGGAGCCCGATGACGCGGATGCCCATCGCCTTCGCCGTGACCGCCGCGGCAAGCACATTTTGGGAATTGCCCGAGGTCGTGATGCCGAGGAAGCAGTCCCCCCGCTTCCCGAACCCCAGCAGCTGCTGGGCGTAGACAAATTCCGGGTTGCAGTCGTTGGCGTAGGCGGTCGTCAGCCCGTTATGCCCCGTCAGGGCGATCGCCGGGAGGCCCTGCTGGAGCGCATTTCCCAGCGCCTCACCGAGCTTTGGGCTGATACGGCACAGCTTATCCCGAAGCTCCGGGGCGATCTTCCTCGGAAGGATAAAGCTCTTCATCAGCTCGCCGACGATGTGCTCCGAATCCGCGCAGCTCCCGCCGTTGCCGGCGATCATCAGCTTCCCGCCCTTCGCGTAGGTCTCCTCCAGCACCGTGTACACCTTCTCCACATCCGGGAGGACCGGCGCGAGCTTCAGATACCGCTCGCCCAGCATTTGAATGTAGTGATGTCCTTTTTCTGTCATTTGACACTCCTTTCTGCAAGCACACGGGGAAATGCCATTCCACTCCTGTCAGCGGAACTCCCCCTCATAATTCTCCATAACCGCGACCCAGGTCTTCTCGAGCCAGTCCGTCGTGTCCGTGCGGGCATAAACCTCGTCGAATTTCCGGAGATTTTCCCCCGCCTCCGCCGCCGGAACCGGCTCCCCCTCGGGGGTGAGGGAAAATAGCGCGTTGCCATTTTCCAGGAATTCCAGCTTGAGCGTGCCGTTCCGGATGAGATCGCGGAACAGGCCATAGCCCCAGGGATACTGGGTATTGCCCATAAAGGTCGCCTCCGCCCAGACATAGCGGATCTTCGCGTAACGCATGTATCTCGTCAGGGATTCCGGCGTCTCCGTGATGGCGTCGTCGCCCCAGGGATAGTAGAGCTCCTTGTAGGACTGGATGATGCACGGAATCTCCAGGCAGTGCGGGTGATAGGCGAAGGCGAGCACCCGGTTGTTCCGGTCCGACGCCAGCGTGTTGTAGACCGCCTCGCAGCCATAGTGGGTAAACCGTTCCCTGACCAGCGCGCGGTCATTGATCCTGCCCTTGTTGGCCGGGTGGATCCGGGAAAATCCGTCGCTGCCCGACCAGCTGGTGACGGTGACGAAAAGCACGTTCAGCAGGATGAGCGGGATCATGGTGAGCCTTGCCTGCCGGAAAATGCTCCCGCCCAGCCGGTCCAGCGCCCCGCAGAAGACGAGGATCACCGCCGTGATGAACAGAAGAAAATAGTTGCCGTCCACCTGGTACAGCAGCGCGAGGCTCACCAGGTTCACCAGGGCGAAGGGAAGCAGGATCGCCGCCGCGGCGGAGAATTTTGCGTCCCGCCGAACGGCCTGCCGCCGGGAGGTGCCAGCGCTTTGGCCGGCAGTTCCGGCCTGCCGCCGGGAGGTGCCAGCGCTTTGGCCGGCAGTTCCGGCCTGCCGCCGGGCATTCCCGGCGCTTCCCCGCAGCGCGGACCGCGCGGGAAAATACACCGCGAGAAAGACGATCGCGAGAAACATGAGCGAGGTTCCCCAGGCGATGCGCACATGAGCCATGTCCTTCCCGAGCGGCGCAAGAAGGATGCCGAAAAGCCGCCTGAGCAGCATCAGCACCGGATTTTCCTCCCGGTAATTCGTCGGCACCGCGGTGGAGATAAACGGATATTTTGTCTGGAATCCGAGCTTTTCAAATATTGTGGTAAATACCGACATTACCGGCATGCCCGTGAGCTTCCAGGTTCTCCCCCAGATGCCGGCCAGGGCGAGCAGGGGGAGCGCCAGCATATCCAGGCGGCTGAGCAGCGCGCGGAGCGGAAGACGCCTGGTGAAGATCAGCCAGAGCCCCATCATGCCGAAAACCGCCGTGGAGAAGACGAGCGCTGTCGGCTTGAGCGTCAGGGAGAAGAGGTAGGCGCCGATGGCCATGAGATAGAAGAAGCGCTGCCGGTGCCCGCAGGCCCTGCGGGCGTCGGGATTCGCGGGACGCCTTAAAGCCACGGGCGCGGCCGGCCGGTGCCCGCAGGCTTCCGCCTCGGACGCTTCAAGCCCCGCAAAGAAGAAGTCCGCCATCATCAGCTCCACCAGCCAGGTGATGGTGTCCGCCTTCGCCGTGATGCCCATGTTGACGATCGCCGGCACGGAGGCGCAGAGAATCCCCGCGAAGCAGGCGGCTGTCCTGCCCATGAAGCGGGCAGCAAGCCGGACCGCCATCAGAATCCCGAAAACCGTCAGCCACAGATTGAAGAAAAAGAGATACGCATAGGAAGACAGCCCCGCGAGCGGCAGGGTCAGCACCTCGAATCCCTTGGAATAGACATAGACCATCCCGATCATGCCGGGGTCGTCATAGATTCCGCCGCCGACCGTCAGGATGTAGGCAGAGCGCAGGCCGTACCAGAGGGAATCGTAATCCTGCCCCCGGTTCATCCGCGCCGCCTGGATGAGGAAGATCACCAGGCAAAACGCGATCCCGGCGAGGGCGCGGCGGCTGCTGCCGTCTGCGCGCCCGCGGCGCGGCGCGCCAGCAGAAACCTCCTGCGCCGGCGAGACAGAGGCAGCTCTGCGCCGGCCTGTCCGTACCGGCACCTCCAGCGCTTCCCGGATTCTCCGCCAGGTTCTCCGGAGCGTTCCTCCGGCCGCGGCCACCCACAGCCACCATACGCCGGAAATCCCCATCAGCACCGCGGCCGCCGCCTGCACCTTGCGGATCGTCCCGAGATGAAGCAGGGACATCACACAGACCACGATCACAAAAAGGCAGGAGCCGAGGAGAAAATCCGCCGCGGCCAGCTCCGGGGCATCCGTCCCTGACGCGGCCAGCTCCGGGGCATCCGTCCCTGACGAGACCGGTTCTGGGGCATCCGTCCCTGACGAGACCGGTTCCGGGGCGTCCGTATCCGACGGAGCATGTTCTCGGACAGCTGTGCCCGCCTCGGCCGTGCAGCGGAAGATTTTACGAACCATGCGCCCGATCAGCAGGATTCCCGCGAGATAAAGCGCGGAAACCGCCGCCGGGAGAAAGACGACGTGCAGCCAGAGCACGGCAAGCGCAAAAAACAGAAAAGCCAGAAGCTGGCGGCCGGGGCATTTTCCCAGGAAGATGATCCCGGCAAGGAGGATGACCCAGACGCCGATCTCGGCGAACATCGCGGGATTCCGCCCGTAGGCGAAGCGATCAGCGAGCGGCCCGGAACCGGTGAACAGCACGAGACAGGGAAGAATCACCGAAAAAAGGACGAGGACAGCCAGGAGGGCGGAAAATCCCCGTCCCCCGGCTGCCCTCGATCTTCGATTCTGCCGATTATCCCTATCTCTCATCATCGAATCAACATCCCCGCTCCGCACCGCCCGATCCTTCCTGCCGCGTGCCGGCGCACGCACCGAAACTCCGGCACCCGGCTGACGGCGCACGCCCCGAAATCTTCCGGCATCCGGTCACTCCAGCGTGTCCCGGTAATCCAGCAGGAAATCATCCGGAAGTTCATAGTACCAGCGGATATAATCCTGAATATACTTGTGTCCGTCCTCATAGGGCTGCGCCGTCGCGAATGCCCTGTCCGGAAGCCGGAGCAGGACCGCGCCGCCCACATTTTCGCCGGCCTTCACCCGGGCGGAAACCTCCCGGAGCACCGTGTCATTATAGGCATTGGCCACGCGGTTCCGATAATAGCCCGCCGTGATCCAGCCGAAGTTCCAGAGGCTCATGGCAGCGAAGGCGGCAAGCGCCGGCACGTAAAATCTCCTTCTCTGATCATACACATCCCGGAAGCAGGCCGCAATCAGGAAAAATACCGAAAAATCCCACGGGGTCAGGGACCTGTCGGGAAATACGGGCGAAACCACCATGCAGGCCTCGGACAGGATACCGCCCGCGAAGATACAGAAGCCGGCAAAGTCATTTTCCAGGAGAAGCGCCCAGAGCGCCTCGAAAATCATCCATGCGGCGCCAAGGACCGACAGCGCCAGCACCGGAACCGCGAGGGCCGTACCCTGCGCCTTCTGATAGAAATAGCCGCCCCCGGCATTTCCCACCGATGCGGTGAGCATGAGGACGAAAAGCGCCAGCGCGAGAGCCGCCCCGTGGAAGATTTTCCCGGAAAGGCGGCCGGAACGCCCGAGATTCCGCGCGGTCAGGAAGATGACCGAGAGGAAAAAGAGAAACGGGATCATGTCCCCGTCCCCGGGCACGAACATGCCGAGGAAAATCCGAGGCACATTCTGCGCAAGCTTCTCCCCGAGGCTCAGCGAATAGAAATCGGCGTTCATCGCCATCCGGGCGCTCTGGCCCGGCGCAAGCACCAGCACCAGGAAGCCAACAAATGCCGAGATGACCATCAGCACGTCGGTCAGGGCAAGCCGCCGGTTCCGCACCGCACGGATCAGGGCGTAGAGCCCGACCGCCGCCACGGTCATGACGCTGAGCTGCTCCTGGGACCACGCCGCAAGAAAAGCGAGGAGGCCGCAGGCAAGAAGGCCCGGCGCGGTGCGCCTTTCCTCCCCGGCGTAGAGCACAAAAAAGAGAAAAAGCGGCAGAAGCGGCCAGAGGTAGAGCACCGAAGCGGTGATCCAGAAGACCGAATCCCGCGTGACCCTGAGACCGATCATGCCATAAGAGAGGCAGATGAGCGCCGCGAGCCAGGGATTATCGCCCTCTGTGCGGGACTGCCACGCCGCGCCGGGAAGGTCACGCCTGCCCGCGGAAGCCCTGGCGGACCCGCCGGGAAGGTCACGCCTGCCCGCGGAAGCCCTGGCGGACCCGCCGGGGGCATCCCCGCGCGGGGATTTTCCCAAAGCCGGCACCCGAAGCGCAAGCTCGTACATGGACCAGAAGATCAGCAGGATCACCACGCACTGGGCAATCCGGTACGCCCTGATCCCCGCCCGGAGAAGCACAATCTCAAAGAAGAAATACAGGACCCGGCCGCCCCATTTGCAGTAATGCGCTGTCAGGAACTGGAGAACGTTCCGGAAGCTGGTATTGCTCATCCCCCAGGGGCCGCCGTAGCCGATATAGCTCAGCGAGGCGTAGCCGTAATCGTCGTGGCCGAGGTAGAGCGCCCGGTGTTCAAAAAGAAGGGCGGCGAAAAAGGCCAGGAAGATCAGAACCGTGATCCATTTTGCCCTTTTTCGTGCCGTCCCTTCCATAATTCCTCCTGAGGATATCCGCAATCCAGATCATCACGGTTCAGAATCCGTTATGCTGAACCGTTGTTAATTGTCCAGCTTGTGTGGCAGCTTCACGCCGTTGGCCACCAGCATATTGATGATGAAGTCGATCGACCCCTGGATGCCGTAGCTCGAGCTGTTGATGCAGAGATCATAGTGGCGCGCGTCGCCCCACTTGTTCCCGGTATAGTAATGATAATACGCGGCGTGCTCGTGATCTACCTCTTTCAGCTGCTTCTTCGCGGTCCGGTAGTCCACATGGTTAAATGCCATCATGCGGGCGATCCTCCGCTCCGGGGAAGCGGTGATGAAGATACTGATATGCGGGATGTTGTTGTTCTTGAGCACGACGTCGGCGCAGCGCCCCATGACGACGAAATCCCGCTCCTTCGCCATCTGGCAGATATAATCGCTCTGGTTGAAGTAGACCGCGTCCCTCGCCGGCAGCCCGTGGTAGCGGTTTAAGCGGTGCAGCCTCTCCCGGAGGCTGATCTTCTCCCGGTAGGATTCCATGCCGGGATTTCCCTTCGAGGCTTTCTCCGGATTTCTCGGAAGATCCGGCAGATCCGTCAGCGCAGGATCGGAGAACCCGGGAAATGCGCCCGAATCGGCGATTCCGTCCCGGTCGGCCTCCATCCGGCGGAGTACCTGGCGGAAGATCTCAGCGTCATAATAATTGATTTTCAGCCGGTCCGCAAGCCCGAAGCCGATATGGTTGCCCGCGGAGCCGTAGGAACGGCTGATGCAGATGATCAGGTGGCTGTTCTCGCCGAAGCGGTCTCCCATCGTCAGGGTGTTCAGCCGCGCCCTGCCGCGGTCCAGGATTCCCGCCCCCCAGAACTGGGGCAGCGACTGGAGCTTCTGCATGATGTCGTTGTACTCGGTCATGATCTGGCTGCGCTTGTCATGCTCCGGGATGGTGCGGGCCATGTTGCCGATCAGGGCAACCTCGCTGCGCACATGGTGTTCCTCCGGCATGGTCACCATGGAGTAGACCATCCGGTCAATGCAGCGCTGCCGGTCATCCGTGAACACGCGGCCGAGCGAGGATCCCAGGAGCTTGTAGGCCTTCTCATCCAGCGCATAGATCTCCTCGGCGAGCTGCTGGCATTCCTTGAGCCGCTCCGCCGGGGTTTTCCCACATTTCTTCGCCGAAGGGATCCCGCCCTCCGCTGCCTGTCCGGCCGGGGCTTTCTCCGCCTCCGGGGCGGCATTTTCCATTATCTTCTTATCCTTATCCATGACTTACCCCTCCTCAGCGGAAAAAGATCAGCGTGTCCAGCAGAAATACCGGGATCAGGATGCCGATCGACCACTTCATGTACCCGAAGAAGGAAGGCATGCGGATACCGTTCTCATCCGACAGCGCCTTGACCATAAAGTTCGGCGCGTTGCCGATGTAGGAATTCGCCCCCATGAACACGGCGCCGCAGGAGATCGCCATCAGCATCTGGACAGGCACCGTGCCGAGGCTGGTGACAATCCCGCTGGTGAAGCCGAGCGTGCCCGCGGTCGTCAGGAACACCAGGTAGGTCGGCGTGTTGTCCAGGAAGCTGGACAGGGCGCCGGCGGCCCAGAACATCTGCGCCGGGGTGTTGATGCCCATCTCCGGCCCCAGCTGCTTGAGCAGGCGGAGCGCCGGCTGCATGGTCAGGAAAATGCCGACGAACAGCATCGCGACTTCCTTGATCGCGCCCCAGGTAAAGTGGTTCTTCCGGCGGACTTCCTGCGGCGTGGTCTTGAAGGAGAGGAATGCCGCGAGAAGGATGATCACGCACTCGATCAGCGACGGCCAGGGGAAGACGACACCCGCCGGAAGCGGGATGCCGAGCGCATTTCCCTGTGCGTCCTGGAAAATGGACAGTTTCGGCAGCGTTCCGCTCAGGATCACGCCCGCGACGATCATCACGAGGAAGATCACGTTGTGCTTCCCGCCGACCTCCAGGGTCGTGTGCGGCACCCGGATGTTCGGCTCGCGCCCCTCGGCGATGTCCGCCCGGTACGCGCGCTTATCAATATGGTAGAAAAGCACGAGAAGCACCACCATGTTGAGGAGAAGCACCGGGAACAGGTGCAGGCTCCAGAAGAAGTTCACGCCCCGCATGAAGCCCATGAGCAGCGGCGGGTCGCCGACCGGGGTCAGGCAGCCGCCGATGTTGGACACCAGGAAAATGAAGAAGATCATGATGTGCGCTTTTCTTTTCCGCCAGGAGTTCATGCTGATCACCGGGCGAACCATCAGCATACTGGAGCCGGTGGTGCCGATGCAGCTGGAAAGAAGCGTTCCGACCGCGAGGAGGAAGACATTGACTCCCGGAGAACCGGCGAGATCACCCGCGAAGGTGATGTTGCCGGACACACAGTAAAGGCCGAACAGCAGCACGATGAACGTCAGATAATCATTGAAGATGCAGTCCAGAACCATCTCCGCCGACTTGCCCACGCCGAACTTCGCGGTAAAGAGGACGATCACAAGCAGCGACCAGAAGATCACCGCGTGCGGTTCGTGCTTGTCCCACCAGTCCGGTTTCAGGATCGGGAAGAGCGCCACAGAAAGTAAAAGCCCCACGAAGGGGATACATAGCCAGCCCGGTATAGTCATTCAGTAACCTCCAGAAATGTTTCGTGATTATTGCATTTTTTTGAGCACAATCTCCTTTATAACACATTGCCTCAAAAAAGCAATCCATTATCCGCTCTCCTGTACCTTTATGCCTAAGTTCTCCATTTTTGTGAATAATTTGTCGAATGGCGAGCTGAACTTCGGCAGATTTTGGGCGGCTGTGCATAGTTTTCCGAGCCGGTTGTTCAGCAATTCATGGTATAATTGAACAGAGAAATGCGATATTTTCAGGAGGATTTTCGACAATGTTACCAGCAGCTTCCCTTTCCCCGGCTTTTCTTTTTTCAGCTTCTCCCTCTCCGGTTTTCCTCACTCCGGCTTTACTCTCTCCGGCTTTCCTTACTCCGGCTTTTCTGTCTCCGGTTTCCCATTTTCCGGTATCCCTGCAGCTCATCTTCTGCTGCCGGATCCTGGGTGCTGCCGCCTGCGGCGCCATCATCGGAACCGAGCGCGAAAAGCTCGGGCGCACCGCCGGCCTCCGGACGCATATCCTGGTTGCCGTAACCAGCTGCCTGATCATGTGCATTTCCAAGTACGGCTTCGCGGATGTCGTCGGAGACTATATCCGCTCGGATCCCGGCCGCCTGGCGGCAGGAGTGATCAGCTCCATCGGCTTTCTCGGCACCGGCATCATCTTCGTCCAGCGCCGGGAAGTCATCGGCATGTCCACCGCCGCCGGCCTTCTCGCGACCGTCGCGGTTGGGCTTGCCATCGGCTGCGGGATGTATGCCGTCGGCATATTTTCCGCGGTGCTGGTCGTCATCATCGAGAAGCTGCTCTGCCATCCGCGCTATCTGACCAGGGAGCAGCGGGAAATCCGGAAGATCACCGTCCACATTGCGGGCGGCAACCTGGATCATCTCGTCCGGGAGCTGAAGGCGCGGGACATCAAGGTGGTGGGCATCCGGGCGGCGAAGGCCGGATGCAGCGCCGGGACGGCCGGCAGCGCGCCGAAGGCCACGGCCGGCCCGACACAGAAAGGTTCCAGCGCCAGCGCGCCGGAACCCGCGGAAACTCCCCCGATCGATGCCGTAATCACCGTCAAATATCCCCCGGATTACACCGCCGGGGATATCGTCCGCCTGCTCCGGGAGGTTCCGGAGATCACGGAAGCGGAGTACTGAGCTTCGCCTCCTCGGCGAGCTTCCGGTAGGTCTCCCCGTTATCCTTCAGATACGCCAGGTCTTTCTCCGTCATCACCCGGACAACCTTTGCCGGCCTTCCGAAGGCCAGCGAGTTGTCCGGGATTTTTGTCCCCTGGGTCACCAGCGAGCCGGCGCCGATCAGGCAGTTTTTCCCGATCTGCGCGCCGTTCAGGACTACCGACCCCATGCCGACCATCGAGCCGTCCCCGATCCTGCAGCCGTGAAGCACCGCCGAGTGGCCGACCGAGACATTGCTCCCGATCTCCACCGGATAGTCCGGATCGCCGTGGATCACGGCGAGATCCTGGATATTCGTATTTTCCCCAATCGTAATCGGGCAGAGATCGCCGCGGATGACCGCGTAATACCATATCCCGGAATGGGCGCCGATCACAACATCTCCGAGAATCCGGGCGCCGTCCGCCACATAGGCTGTCGGGTCAATTACCGTTTTTTTCATCATCATTCTCCTTTTCGAACCAGGGCGCAGGCTGAAGCCGCGCCGCGTCCCCGTTAATCTATCAGGCTCGCCGGGGCATTCGATTTGCCTCGCGCCAGTCCACGGTCAGAATATTTTTTCTGCCTTCATGAAGTCTATCAGATTCACGTGCTGAATGCCATTTCTCTTCTGAAGCAGATAATCTGTTGTTACAACATATTTCGGATAATTATCCCGGATCATCTCCAGGGGTTTATATTCCCTGTCTTCTGTTTCTTTGCTCATCGCAATCGTGTATGCAACTTGCACATAGGCATAATTCATTGCTGTATCGCGCATGATAAAGTCGCATTCCAGCTTGCCGATTCTGCCTACACTGACTTTGCTGTCCATACTTCTCGCGTACAAATACACGATATTTTCCAATACAGGTTCATAATTGATCCGATTATCTGTATTTAACGCAAAATAGAAACTCAGATCACTCAGATAATACTTTTTCTCGCCCGCAATAGATTTGCGGGACTTCATGTCAAAACGATCACACGCATACAAAACCTTTGCATCGACCAGTGCCCGGATGTACTTTGTCAGCGTCTGGCGGCTGATCTTCTGCCCATTTTTTTCAAGATCTCTCTGCAGATTGGTGACACTTGTCGTCGAGCCGAAATTATTGACAAGATACTGACGAATAGTTTCGAAGCTCTCCCGGTTTTTGATGATTACCCGGCGGCGTATATCCTTTTCAAAAATTTCCTGTACAACGCTTTCGGCGTACCGTCTCTTATCCTCGATGTTCTCTATCAAAACTGTCCTCGGGAATCCTCCCTCCAGAATGTAATTCTGAAGTTCAGCCAAGGGATTATTGTCGATCCGCAAATGATAGAACGCCTTCATCAGCTCATATTCCTCGAATGTCAGCGTATACATTTCAAATTCAATATATCTGCCAGTCAGTTTTGTCGCCAGCTCACCACTCAGGAGATAGGAATTGGAACCCGTAATAAAAATAGAGCAGTTGCCTTCCTCCCGAAAACCATTCACGACTTCTTCAAATCCATCGACATTCTGAACCTCATCGATAAAGATGTAATTCTGCTCCCCCTCATGAATTCCGGACGCAATAAGATCTTCCAGCTGATCCGCAGTTTTGATTTTTCTATATTTTCTCAGGTCCAAATCCAGATAAAGGATCCTCTCTTCATGCACTCCCTGTTCTTCCAGTTCATTGACGATCATCCGCATGAGTGTCGATTTGCCGCATCTGCGCACACCTGTGATCACCTTAATGAGATCATTACTTTTGTAGAAGCCCCTGATCTTTTTCAAGTATTTTTCCCGAATAAACAGGTCCATGATTGCCTCCTCTCCCTGTCGAAAGATCGTTGTCCACACAACACATCATATCATAATGTCCGTTTGTCGTATCAGATTTTTCTCTTTTTTCAAATTCTGATACGACAAATCCGTTTTTCTGCTCCAGGAACCTGTTTTTTTGTTACTTTTCAGTGCATGCTGGGGGATAACCCGCAAACTGGCCGCTTGCGGACGGTTTTGCGGACTATCCCCCAGCATGCAGCCAAGCGCCGCAGGCGCTCGGCCACCCCACATCGAGCGAAGCAAAGCTTCGTGAGATGCGGGGGCTGAACAGTTACGTTTTTTACTCTAGGCGGACAAAAAACGCCGGACCCCGGCCGCGTCCGGGCGGATATTCCCGCCCCGGAACGGCCATTTGCCCGGCGCACGATTCTGTATGCTCAGATCAGCAGGTACTTCAGCACGAACAGCACCGCAAGCACCGCCATGAGCGGGGTGACTTCCTTCGCCTTGCCGCAGGCCGCGTGGAGAACCACCCAGGAGATGATACCGAAGGAAATGCCCTCAGAGATCGAGGACATGAACGGCATCGCGCAGATGCAGATAAATGCCGGGATGGCGTCCAGCATGCTGTTCCACTCGATCTTGCTCACCTGCTGCATCATCATGAAGCCGACAAGCACCAGGGCCGGCGCCGTCGCGAAGGACGGGATGGCGAGAAAAACCGGGGAGAAGAACAGGGCAAGGAGAAACAGGATTCCCGAGGTGACCGAGGTAAGCCCCGTACGGCCACCCTGAGCAATGCCCGAGGAAGACTCCACAAATGTCGTGATCGTGGACGTGCCGAAAATCGCGCCGACGACGGTACCGACAGCGTCCGCGAGCAGCGCGCCCCGGATGCCCCGGAGCTTTCCGTCCTTATCCAGCATGTCCGCGCGGGAAGCGCAGCCGATCAGGGTGCCAATCGTGTCAAACATATCCACGAAGAGGAACGCGCAGATCACCACCACGAAATCCATAACGCGGACGCCGGAGAGGCTCATTTTCATAAAGGTTGGCGCCATGGACTGCGGCGCGGAGAAGACCGCCGTGGGGATCAGGCTGTAGAAACCGGCATCCGGATCCGGGACATAGAGCCCGAGAAGCTGGCAGAGGATCCCGAGGCCCCAGGTGATGAAAATCCCGAGGATGATATTCCCCCGGACGCCGCGGATCAGCAGGTAGCCGGTCACCAGGATGCCGATCAGGGCGAGGAGGACCGTGATGCCCTCGGAGCGGAACGTGCCATCTGCCACAGAGCCGCTGAAGGAAAATACGGTCACCAGCGTGGACGCCTCGCCGACGACAATGTGCGCATTTTTCAGGCCGACGATGCAGATAAAGAGGCCGATGCCGACGGAAACCGCGGTTTTCAGCGTCGCCGGGATCGCGTTAAAGATCGCCTCGCGGACACTGGTCAGGGAGAGGATGATGAAAATCAGCCCCTCGGTGAAGACCGCCGCCAGGGCGACCTGCCAGCTGTAGCCCATGCCGAGCACCACCGTGTAGGCGAAGTAGGCGTTGAGGCCCATACCCGCCGAGAGCACGAAGGGCAGGTTGGCAAAGAAGGCCATGCAGAAGCTCGCGAGCGCGGACGCCAGGGCTGTCGCGGTAAAGACCGCACCCTTGTCCATGCCGGCGGCGCCGAGGATATTCGGATTAACCGCCAGGATATAAGCCATCGTCATGAACGTGGTCAGGCCCGCCAGGAGCTCCGTGCGGGTATCCGTGCCATTTTCCTTGAGTTTAAAAAACTTTTCCATAAAACCTTACCATTCCTTTTCCAATAAGTATCAAACATGATGCGGCGCCGGAGCTGCCGGCGCCGCAAATTTATCCCCGGATCCCCGCGAGATGTTCCCCCGGATCACCGTGAGATACCCCCATAAATCACAGCGAGATGCTCCCCTTTGCCCTCGCCCTGCGGTCCCGGATCGACTGGATGACCGGGACGAGAAAGATCGCGACGATACCGCCGGCAAAACCGTTGTTGTAGAGGTTCATGCCGTCGTACAGGGCGCCGATCTGCATCACCGTGCAGGCATGGAGAAAGCCCGCGAGGATGCCCGGGAGAATACCGAAATCCCCGGCGATCGGCGCCAGCGTCGTGGAGAACAGGAGCGCCAGGCAGGCGCTCGGCGAATTGATTTTCCAGAAGCCGGTGACCGAAGCGAGGCAGACCCCGAGCATGATCGGCCAGATGTTGCGGATATGCTTGCCCGTCGCCGAAAAGCCGACCACCGTGAAGATCCCGCCGATCGTTGGGCCGTTCAGGTCGCCGCCGATCGCCAGAATAAACAGGGTGGAAAATATGCCATTTACCCCCATATTCAGCATCACGGGACAGCCGCCCTGGGTTTTCAGGTAGTCGATCCCGCCCCCGCCGGAGGTTTTGAGGATCTCCCGGTACTTCTCGAAGGCTTGCCGGCCGCCGACCCCGAGGGCAATGACGATCATCCCGAAAAAGAGCGTCATCAGGATGACCAGCATCACCCGGTTATTGCCCGTTGACCAGATCAGCCGGGATTTTGTCTCGTAGCCGAAGGACTTCATCACCGACACGATGACCGTCGCGACGATGCCCGCCGCAAATCCCACGTTATAGAGGGAATAGCCCTGATGGGCGTAGTGGACGTGCGTCGCCATCGGCGGCATCATGAAGCCGATGATCACGCCCACCGCCAGCGACAGCGGGATCCGGACAAGCGCCGGAAGGTGGATAATGTAGAGCAGCTGGGTGATGATCGGCGAGAGGCTGGTCGCGTAGAGGGCAATGTACACATAGCGCGAAAAGTGCGTCTTATGGTAGCGGGAGTAGAGCCAGACGCCCAGGATAATTGACCAAATATTCACGATATTCTTGCCAAAAAGGGAAAATCCGAACATCAGGCAGGACGCCGCGATCGTATGCCCGTCCTCCGTCAGCCCCAGACGGTAGCAGAAGAAAATGCTCGCCGCCATCAGGATCGCCGCGTTGGCAAAAGCCGCGCCGATGCCGCCGACCGCCATGTAGTCCGTGATCAGGAAGTCCGGCTCGACGACGATCTCCTTTAAGCCCCACGCGATGGCGGCCGGGCGCTGCAGGATAAAGGCGATGGCAATAAAATATAGCGGAATTGCGCCCAGAAGCAGATATCGCTGTGTTCGGGTAAATTTTCCGCCATAAGCCATAGCCCTGTTCCCCCTGGTTTACACCCCAGCCGGCCGGTGGCCGTCTTTCTTCTTCCTGAGTGAGTACCCCCGGCTCTCCAGGTAGTTCCTCAGCTCATCCACGACCTGCCCGAGGCTTTTCCCCTCCTCGTCGATCGTGTAGTCCGCGTATTTCTCAAAGTAGGGCCGCCTCTCCTCCATGAGATCCGCGAGCGTCATGCCATTTTTCAGGGCCACCCCCCGATCCTTCACATCGCCGATCCGCCTCTCCAGCTCCGGAAGGCTGATCTTCAGGAAAATGACGATGCCGAGCTCCTGCAGGTTCTCCATGGCTTCCCTGCCGTAGATGACGCTCCCGCCGGGGCAGATCACGGCGTTGTCCGCCCGGATCCCGGCATTGATCTCATTTTCGACGGCGAGAAACCCGTCCAGCCCCTTTTCCTCGATGATCTCCTTGAGGAGCTTTCCGGTCTTTTCCTGGATCACCAGATCGACGTCGATGAACTGATACCCGAGCCGCTTCGCCAGAAGCACCCCGACGGTGCTCTTGCCTGCCGACGGCATGCCGATCAGGGTCACATTTTTCCGCTTGATGTCCCGCATAGCCTGTCCTCTTTCCGCTGTCCTTCCTTATTCCGCCGGCCGTCTGCCCGGCGGCCGCCGCTTTTCCGGCACCGGCTCTTTTCCCGGCGCCGGCAGCCGTTTTCCCTGTCCCGGCCTGCTTCCCGGCGCCGCCCGGCTTCCTCACGCTGTATCCGAAGGTTCCCAGCAGCTCTCCCAGCCCGTAATATTCCCCGTGGGAATAGACGACCGGTTTTGCCCGGTCGAGGCATAACCTGCCCTTATCGTCGAGGAGCTTCTCCTCCACATCCACGGCGAGGACTTCCGCGAGAAACAGGTCGTGGGAACCGAGCGCCTCCTTCCGAACCACCCGGCACTCGATATTGACCGGGCTCTCCAGGACGCGCGGGGCGATGACCTTCGCGGATTTCTCCCGGGTTAAGCCCGACGCCTTCCACTTGTCCATGTCCCTGCCGGAGCGGACGCCGCAGAAATCCACTGCCCGCGCCATCGCCTCCGTCGTGAGGTTCACGACAAACTCGCCGCTGTCCTCAAGCATCCGGTAGGAGAAGCGCTCCGGGCGGACGGAGATCGAGAGCATCGGCGGGTTCGTGCAGACCGTCCCGGTCCACGCCACGGTAAACAGGTTGTCGCGGCCGCCACGGTCCGCCGTGCTGACGAGGACCGCCGGGACGGGATAAAGCATATTGCCGGGTTTCCAACTTACCTTTGCCATAAAGTGCCCAGCCGTCAGTCGCTGTCCGGAAGCATGTGGACGTGCACCATGACCTTGCGCACAACGCCATTTTCCGGAACTTCAATGTCTTCCTCGTGGGTCACGTCCGGAACACCGTTGTGGACGCGGAGTTCATCCTCAATCCAGCCCTCCGCGGCAAAGCGGGCATTGTCCACCGCGTCCTCAAGATCCTGCCCCCAGAGGGAGGCAATCTCCAGATCCGGGAAATATCCCTCGAATCCTTCCTTCCCGTCCTTGGTGGCCGGGGTAAATACTGCCGGATATACAAAAGTCATAAAATCAGGCTCCTTTCCCAATTTCCAGTAACCGTTCAGCCCCCGCATGTGCTGAACAGTGACATTTTTCAAAAGTTACTGGCTCATCGCCGAGATAAGCAGCGGCACCATCTGCTTTTTCCGGGACACCACGCCCGGAAGCTCGGCGACGCCATTTTCCGACTGTGTGTGGAACGCCATGGACACAATGTTCCCGGCGTCCTTCCCCACATAGAGCAGGGTCGTGGACTGCGTCAGGATGTTGGTCAGCATGAGGAACATCATGTCCACCTGCTCGCCGGCCATCGCGCCCTCCATATAGGCGGGCATCCGCTTTTTGAGCTCGCCCAGCTCCTTCGCGTTGAGGGAAGTGATCTGGCCGACGCTGAAATTGACCTTGCCCGCGGTGAAGCGCTTGTAATCCTGGTGCATGATCTGCTCGTCGGTCTTGCCCTTGAGCTCGCTCCCCGCGGAGAACATCGCCATCGCGAGCTCCTTCGGGTCCTCGCCGCAGATCTCCGACAGCGCCTTCGCCGCCGCCGTGTCCGCCGGCGTGCAGGTCGGCGAGCGGAAGAGCAGCGTATCCGAGAGGATCGCGGAGAGCAGGAGGCCTGCCGTCTTCCTGCTGATCTCGACGCCGCGCTCGGTATAGATCTGGTAGAGGATCGTCGCCGTGCAGCCGACCGGCTGGTTCCGGAACATCACCGGCGCCAGTGTCTCGATCGTACCCAGGCGGTGGTGGTCGATGATCTCCAGGATATTCGCGTTCTCTATGCCTTCGACCGCCTGCGTCCGCTCGTTGTGGTCCACGAGAATGACATTTTTCCCGCGGGCGCCCAGGAGGTTCCGGCGGGAAAGCATGCCGACGTAGCGGCCGTCCTTGTCCAGCACCGGGAAATCCCGGAACCGGCGGCTGGCCATGACATCCCGGATGTCGTCGATATAGTCGTCGATATCGAAGGTGATCAGGTTCTCCGTCCGCATGAAATAGCTGATCGGCATACTCTGGTTGATCAGGCGGGCTGCCGTGTAGGTGTCGTACGGCGTCGTGATGACGCTCGTCCCGTGCTCCTGCGCCAGCTTCTTGATGGTCAGCGACACGCCGGCGCCCTCGCAGACGATGATGCAGGCGGCCTCCATCTCAATCGCGCAGATCTGCGACTCATAGCGGTTGCCGAGAATGACGAGATCGCCCTTCTCGATATAATACTCCATGATGTCCGGATTCGCCGCGGCGACCAGCACCTTGCCGTGGTCAAAGTACGCCTCCGGGCTGCCGACAAGCATCGATCCCTCGAGCGTCTCGATGATGTTGGAATACTGGGTCTTCGCCTTGGACATGATCGCGCTGTCGTATACGTTCATGTAGGACCTGGTGATGTCGCCGACCGTGATCAGGCCCTCGAGCTCATTATCCGCCGTCACCGCCGGCAGCGTGACCACGTTATCCTCCTGCATGATCGTCCATGCCTTCTTCAGGGAAATGTTCCGGTCGACGCCCCTGGTCTCCCGGTATTCGATATCCCGGATCTGGGTCTTCACGTTGGTGACAAGCTCCGGCGGCTTCACCTGGAAATGGTCGAGCACAAACCGGGTCTCCGGGTTCAGGTTGCCTGCCCGCGCCGCGATGAACCGCTCGCCGGGCACGGTCTTCGTCTTAAACTCCGCATAGGCGATCGCCGAGCAGATGGAATCCGTATCCGGGTTCCGGTGGCCGATGACGGTCGTCTTCTTCACTTTTTCCATGCATTTCCTCCCTGCGGGGGTGCTCAGCTCTTTCCGAACCGGTTCAGCACCAGCTTCGCCGCGCCGTACATCCCGGCATCATTGCCGAGGGACGCCAGGACAATGTAAGATTTCTTCTTCGAGAGCGGAGAGTACCGGTGGTAGTACCGGGTCACGATATCGGTGAGAAATGCCCCTGCCCGCGATACCCCGCCGCCGATGATAAATGCCTCGGGGTCGACGACCATCGCGATGTTCGCGAGCGCCCGGCCGAGGTAGTTCGCCATCGTATCCACCGCCTGGCTTGCGAGCGCATCGCCGTCCTTCGCGCAGTCGATGATCCGGCGGCTGTCCAGCGCGTCGCCGGACTTGCGCATGGAAGATTCCGTGTCCGGATTCGCCGCAAGAACCCGCTTCGCCTCCCGGACCAGGCCGGTCGCCGACGCGGACTGCTCGACACAGCCCTGGCCGCCGCAGTTGCAGACATCCAGGTCATCATCCCGGATATGCATGTGGCCGATCTCGCCGCCCATGCCGTGGGCGCCGCAGATGATCTCGCCGTTAATGACGATGCCGCCGCCAACGCCGGTTCCGAGCGTCACCATGACCGCGCTGCTCCTGCCGACCCCGGCGCCCTTCCAGACCTCGCCGAGCGCCGCCACATTGGCGTCGTTGCCCGCCGTGACCGGGATCCCGCCGAGGAGCTTCCCCAGCGTGTCATCCAGATCCACCGTCTCCTTCCAGCCGAGGTTCACGCACCGCTCCACCGTGCCGTCCGGCAGCACCGGTCCCGGAACCCCGAGGCCAACGCCGAGGACATTTTCCGGGAGGATGTTTTGTTCCTTCATCTCCTGAAGGATGGACGCCGCCGTATCCGGAAGGATGTTCTTCCCCTCATCCTCCCGCCTCGTCGGGATCTCCCACTTGCGAAGAAGCGTGCCCTCCCGGTCAAAAAGGCCGATCTTCACGGTCGTCCCGCCGACATCCACGCCAAAAATCCGCTCATTCATATCCTTCTCCTCTATCTCCCGCAGGGTTCCGGCTGCGCCTCATCACCCAGCCCCCCGGCAGGCGACTGCCGGAATCCATCTGGGGCTTCCCCCATGCCGGAACCCGGCAGGCGCCCGGACGGCAGTTCCGCTCGGAAACCCAACTGGCTCCCCGATCAGCCTCAGAACAGCGACTTCACGGTCTCCGCCACATGCTCCGCGGTGAAGCCGAACCGCTCGAACAGCTCCCCGCCCGGGGCGCTCGCGCCGAAGCCGGTCATGCAGACGCATTTGCCGTCAAGGCCCACATATTTTTCCCAGCCGAAGCCGGACAGCGCCTCAACCGCCACCCTGCGGCGGACAGCGGACGGAAGCACCTTCTCCCGGTACTCCACCGGCTGCCGGTCGAAGAGCTCCTGGCAGGGCAGGGAAACCACGCGGATCTTCTTCCCCTCCGCCGTGAGAAGCTTCTTCGCCTCCACCGCGGTGTGTACCTCAGAACCGGTAGCAATCAGGATCGCGTCCGGCGTGCCCTCGCAGTCGTCGATGACATAGCCGCCCTTCAGGGCATCCCGGCTGCTTCCCGGCAGCTGCGGAAGCCCCTGGCGGGAGAGCACGAGCGCGGTCGGCGTCTTCTCCGACGTCATGGCGCTCATCCACGCCGCCTCTGTCTCCGTCGCGTCACACGGCCGGAAGACATGGAGATTCGGAACCGCCCGCAGCATGGCCAGCTGCTCGATCGGCTCGTGGGTCGGACCGTCCTCGCCGACGCCGATGCTGTCGTGCGTGAATACATAGGTCACCGGAAGCTTCATCAGCGCCGCCAGGCGGACCAGCGGCTTGCAGTAGTCGCTGAACACGAAGAAGGTCGCCTCATACGGGCGGAGACCGCCGTGCAGGGCGATGCCGTTCGTGATCGCGCTCATGGCCTGCTCACGGACACCGAAGTGGATATTCCGGCCATTTCTCGCCTCTTTCGAGAAGAAGGGCACGCCCTTGATCTCGGTCTTGTTCGACGGGCCGAGGTCCGCGGAACCGCCGATCATGTTCGGAACCTTTGCCGCGAGATAATTGAGCGTCCGGCCGCTGCTCGCGCGGGTCGCCTCCGCCTTCTCCGGAACCGTCCAGTACTCCGGGTCCTCGAAGATCTTCCCGTCCGTCCTGCCGGAGAAATACGTATCCCAGAGCTTTGCCATCTCCGGGTACTGCTCGCAGTAGGCGGCGAACATCACATTCCAGGCTGCCTCCGTCTCCTCGCCGGCCTTCGCCAGCTCCGCGCAGTTATCGTAAACCTCCTGCGGCACCGTAAACGGCTCGTCCACCGGCCAGCCGAGGTTCTCGCGCAGCGCCTTCACATTCTCCTCGCCGAGCGGCTCGCCGTGCGCGCTGGCCTTGCCCTGCTTTGCCGGGCAGCCGTAGCCGATGACCGTCTTCACCGTGATGAAGGACGGGTGCTCCGTGTCGGCCTTCGCCTCCTCGATCGCACGCCCGATAGCGTCGCAGTCATTGCCGTCCTCGACGGTCAGCGTCTGGAAACCGAACGCGCGCATGCGCTCCTCAACATTTTCCGTGAAGGTGATATCCGTATTGCCCTCAATGGAAATCTTATTTGAATCATAGAGGACGATCAGCTTGGAGAGGCCCATGCTGCCAGCGAAGGAAAATGCCTCCGAGCTGATGCCCTCCATCATGCAGCCGTCGCCGCCCAGAACATAGGTATAGTGGTCAACGACCGGGAAATTCTCCTTGTTGAACACGCTCGCGAGGTGCTCCTCGGCGAGCGCCATGCCGACCGCGTCCGCCATGCCGGTGCCCAGCGGCCCTGTCGTCGCCTCAACGCCCACGGTGTGCCCGTACTCCGGATGGCCCGGGGTCAGGGAGCCCCACTGGCGGAACTGCTTGATGTCGTCCATGGTGAGGCCGTAGCCGAAGAAATGGAGCAGCGAATAGAGCAGCATGGAGCCGTGTCCGCCGGAAAGGACGAAGCGGTCCCGGTTCGGCCACGACGGATCCGCCGGATTATGGTTCATGTGACGGGCAAAGAGCTCATAGCCGATCGCCGCGGTACCCAGGGGGAACCCCGGGTGGCCGGATTTGGCCTTCTGAATGGCGTCCGCGGAAATCACACGGATTGCGTTGACCGTCAGCTTATCAATTTCCTTCATTTTGTCCTCCTGTGGGTGTTTTTTTTTCATCTTCTGTTTTATTTCAGCCGGATTTCCCGGATTGTGCCCCCGCCGCTGACCAGCAGCGTATGATAATTCTTCTTGACGATCTTCGAGGCCGGGAAATCAAACCGGCCGTCGAACCGCTCTTTTCCGTCTGTCCCGTAGATCCGGCAGGAATCGTCGTTCCGGAAGATCACGAAATCGTCGTCGATGCTGATGTCCTGCCAGGAATAATCCACCCCGGTATTCGCGGTCTCCTTCCCGTCCGTGTTGTAGATGTGGAGGCGGAACGGCGCCTCGCCGGAGCTGTCGTCGGTGACCACCGCGACAGCATTCTCAGAATACGCGACCGCCTTCATCTCCTCATCCAGCGAGACCATCTGCAGCATCTCGGGGCTGGTCACATTTTCCAGCGAGTAGAATGCCACCTTGCCGGCCGCGAACGCGACCGCCCGCCGGTCGGACAAAAACTTCACCCGCGGGGCGAGGCTCGTGCCGAACTCTTCAAAGCCGGCGACCAGCCGGTCCGGGTAGCTCATGCCGTAATCGGAAAAATTGTAGAAGCTGATCCGATTCCCCAGCGTGCCCTCGCTCACATAGACGTCGGAGAGCATCAGCTGCGTGCCGTCCGGCGACAGCGAGGAATCCAGGATATAGCCGCTCTGGGACATCACCAGCTTGATCTTGACATCCAGCGCCGTGCCGTCCTTATTGTAGAAGAGAATATAGGAGGCGGTGCTGTCCTCCTCCTGGGCCGCCACCACGCCGTAGGCCGACACGCTGACATTCACGATCGGCAGATCCGCCGTCGCCTGCCCCAGGCTCCCGGACAGGTTAAAGATATAGATCCCTGTCCCCTGCCGGTCGCCGATCGCGGCGTAATCGCCGTTCACGCTCACCACCGGGTTCTTCATCTCGTAGCTCGTGGACCAGACGATCTTCCCGTGCCCGTCGATGTAGGACGCGCCGTCGCGGGTGTACTTGAGGACATTGCTCCCGAACTTCTCGTAGCCGGCATAGCCACCCTCGGTTGACGGGATTTCCTTCTCCCAGGCCGTGGTATAGGAGGAGTAAAAATGGCTTCTCCGATAGTACCGGACGGCCAGGACGCCCAGCAAGAGGAGCAGAAACACCACGGCAAAAAGGCCAAGGCGCCTTTTCCACTTCCGGCGCTTCCTCTCCCGGAGCTCGTCCTTGCCGCCCTCCGGAACCCCCGGCGCCCCCGCGGGCGCCGGACTTGCCGCCCCGGCGTCCTCCCCGGGCGTTATCACATTTCTCCGGAGGCGCTGCTTCGTCTCCTCACGCCCGTAAATCATCGTATCGCTCATTGTACTCTCCAGGAAAATGATGCAGGGAGACGATCTCCCTGCCAATCACTGCTTTTCCAGCCGGGAGCGGTAGACCTCCCTCGCCTCGGAGATATTCGCCGCGGCGCCCTGGCTAAGGATATCCTGGAGCGCCCGGAGCTTCTCCGGGTCGAGAAAGTCCCTGCCGATATAGCTCTCATACTGGTCCGCAATCTGTATCTTATTCTCTTTCCGCTTCTGCTCGATGTCCTCCAGCTCGTTCCGGAAGCCGGCGCAGGCAGCGGTCAGTTCCTGGATGCGCTTCTTCCCCGGCGCGCTGATCTCGTCGGTCAGGATTGTGCTCGTGACGCTGTCAAATGTGCTCACCGCGTCGCGCTTCTTCGCGTTGATGTCCGCAAGCTCCTGCTCGAGCTTCGCGATCTCGTCGTCGTACATCCCGAGATCGTAGGCGTCGTCGTCCCCCTCGCGGCGGATCGACGTGATAATCACCCGGATCTTCTTCCTGTTGGAACGGATCAGGCCGCGGCAGCGGACCGCGTCCTTAAGCGCTTCCGCGTGCTTACTTCTCGTCGCGTTGCCGATGAGGACATAGAGCCCGCCGAAGACGAAGATATCCGCGAGATAGATCAGGATCAGCCAGAGCGTCCGCTGCTGCGGGAGCAGGAGATAGATCCCGATCGGCACCACCGCAAAGCATACCGCAAAAAAGGCCAGAAGTGTGAGAAATTCGGAAAAGCACCTCGGAAAATACAATGCGTAGTAGAGATTCGCGCGGCAGATGACCGGGGCATGATCCTCCTTGAGGATCGAGCGGAATTTTTCCCGAAGTTCCGTGTTCTCCTCGCGGAGCTCCGCGGTCTCCTCGTGGATCCGGTCCCGGACGCCCTGGTTCTTCGCCTTCTCACGGCGTCCCCTCGCGTCCCTAAGGCGCTTCTCCGCCTTGCCGATCTCGCCGTCATAGCTCGATTCCAGCTCCGAGCGCCGCTTTTTCAGCGTGCTGTCCACCGTCTTCCGGAGAAGCTCCCGCTCCGCCGCGATCTTCTTCTCTTTCTCCGCGACCGCCTCCGCAAGCTCCTTCTCCCGGGCAGCCAGCTCGTCCCGCCGGGCGATCGCCGTCTGGGCGTCCGCAAGAAGCTTCTCGTAATTCTCAGTCCCCTGTGCCATGATCCCCTCCTCCCGGCTGCCGGCGGCAGCCGTCAGGGCATATTGATGTCTTCGAGCATCTGGATCTCCAGATAATCAAAGGAAATCGGATCGATAAAGCTGTCCGCCGCGAACCTCGTCCTGTGCCGCGCCGCGAATTCCTTCCGGTTCTTCGCGAGCCAGATCGGGTGGGAGAGGTCAAACCGGACGCACATCCGGTCGATCGCATCCCGCACCAGCTCCTCATCGGACAGCGCATAATTGCCATTTTCCACCGTCATATCGTCCAGGATATGATGATCCTTCACGATCTTTCCCCACAGTCTGAACATCGTCAGCTCCCTGTCCCGTATTCGCCGGCCAGGGCGGTGATCAGGCGAACCGAGTGCTCGATCGCCTTCTTCTCAAAGGTGGCGTAGTCCATCCCGGCGCTGTCGTCCGCCTTGTCCGAGATCGCGCGGATGATCAGGTACGGGAGCCCGTTGAGGTAGGCCGCCTGGGCGATCGCCGCGCCCTCCATCTCGCAGCAGATGCCGCCGAACTCCCGGATCAGCATCTCCTTCGTCCTCCGGTCGGAGATAAACTGGTCACCGCTGACCACCCGGCCGCGGAATACCTGGATATCCGGGTTCACCCGCCGGCAGCACGCCTCCGCGAGATCCCGGAGCTCCGGGTCCGCGGCGAAGGAAAAGGTATTCACCCTCGGGATCTGCCCCCTCTTATACCCGAAACCGGTGGCGTCCATATCGTGCTGCACCGCGTCCGTCGCGAGGACGATATCCCCGATATCAATCTCCGCGCTGAGCGAGCCGGCGATGCCGGAATTCACCACCGCGTCCACCGCGAACTTGTCCGCGAGGATCTGCGTGCACATGCCCGCGTTCACCTTCCCGATGCCGGAACGCACAACCACGGCATCCCGGCCCGAAAGCTTTCCTTTATAAAAGTCCATCCCGGCCGTCCTGGTCACCAGGGCGCCGGTCATCTGCTGACGGATGCCCTCAACTTCCTCATCCATCGCACCGATAATTCCCAGCATAATATCTCCTCCGTGCGGCCGGAATCAAGGATTTCAAAACCGCATCCCCGCGGCCGGAATCAAGAATTTCAAGGCCGCATCCTCAGGGAAATTATAGAGGATTTTGCGGAACTTGACAATATCTGAAAACCGACACTATACTCAGCCTGGAAAGGCTTTTTCTCTGCTCATTTTCAGGCACTACTGCCGGACAAATCCATCTTTCAGGAGGTTTCACCCGTGAAAACGATCATTCTCACCGGCGGCGGCACGGCAGGCCACGTGACGCCGAACCTGGCCCTCATCCCCTCTCTCCGGGCGCATGGCTACGACATCCGCTACATCGGCTCCTATAACGGCATGGAAAAGCGGCTGGTCACCCAGGCCGGCATCCCCTACGACGGCATTTCCTCCGGGAAGCTGCGCCGCTACTTCTCCGTCAAGAACTTCACTGACCCCTTCCGCGTCCTCAAGGGCTGCGCGGAGGCCAGGCACCTGCTGAAAAAATATCAGCCGAACATCGTCTTCTCGAAGGGCGGCTTCGTCGCTGTCCCGGTGGTCCTGGAAGCCCACCGCCTGGGCATCCCGGTCATCATCCACGAATCGGACATGACGCCCGGCCTCGCGAATAAAATCTGCATCCCCTCGGCGACCAAGGTCTGCTGCAACTTCCCGGAGACCATGAAATACCTCCCGGAAGGGAAGGCGGTGCTGACCGGCTCCCCCATCCGGGAGGAACTCCTCACCGGCGACCGGAAAACCGGCCTCGCCTACGCCCACATGACGGAGGATAAGCCCGTCATCCTGGTGATCGGCGGGAGCCTCGGCTCCGTCACCGTGAACAGCGAGGTCCGGAAGGTGCTTCCGAAGCTTCTCGAAAAATATCAGATCATCCATATCTGCGGCAAGGGGAACCTCGACGAATCCCTGATCGGCACCCCCGGCTACGCGGAATACGAGTACGTGGATAAGCCCCTCCGGCACCTCTTCGCCGCGGCGGACCTCATCATCTCCCGCGCCGGCGCGAATTCGATCTGCGAGATCCTGGCTCTCCGGAAGCCGAACATCCTGATCCCGCTCTCCGCCGCCGCGAGCCGCGGGGATCAGATCCTCAACGCGAACTCCTTCGCCGCACAGGGCTACTCCAGGGTCATCGAGGAGGAGAACCTGACCGACGAGGCCTTCCTCGACGCCGTGAACGATACCTGGGAAAACCGGCAGAAGTACATTGACGCGATGGCGAAGAGCCACCAGGCCAACGCCGTGGATGCGATCACCGGGCTGGTCGAGGAGTACGCGCGGAAAGACTGAGGCACAGCTGGAAAAGGGAACGGAATCCCCGCATCTTCCGCGGAGATTCCGTTCCCTTTGCTCTGTCTTACCTTCTTCTGCCTTTTCCCGGCGTCCGCTCAAAGCGCTTCCCGGATCCGGCGTCCGCTCAAAGCGCCTCCCGGATCCGGCGTCCGCTCAAAGCGCCTCCCGGATCCGGCTCCCGGTCTCCGCAAGCTCCTCCTTAGACGGGCTTCCCGGCGTCCAGGTCACGATCTTCGGCGCCCCGGCATACCGCGGAATGATGTGCACATGGAAGTGGAACACCGTCTGCCCGGCCTCCGTGCCATTATTCTGCACCACGTTGTAGCCGGCCGCCCCGAGCGCCTTCATCTGCGCCGCGCCGATCTTCGCCGCAAGCGGAAGCACCTTCGCCGCAACCGCCGGATCCAACGCATTCAGATCCCGGAAGTGCTCCTTCGGGAGAATCAGGGCATGCCCCTTCGAGCCAGGCCCGAGATCCAGAATCACGCGGAAGTCCTCATCCTCATAGAGTGTCGTGGAGGGAATCTCCCCATTTGCGATCTTGCAGAAGATACAGTCCTTATCTTTCATTGTTGTCTCCTTTCCTCTGCCCCTCAGGGGCTCTTCCTCCATTTTACCCGGCGGGGCAAAATTGTAAACCAAACAAATTTGCTAAGTTCGAACTGCGCTTTCGCTTGTCCTCACTAAGCAAATTTGCATAGCTCGCACTAAACTTGTGCTTCGCCTGACGGGCTCGCACTCGTTAAGTGCTCTGCGTAAATTCAGGGATGCAGCCTAAGCCGCACCCCTGAAATTTTTCAATCATATCGGTTCAAAGTTCCCTCCGCATCGAGCGCCTGCGGCGTCTGCCCACAGGCCGGGAAGAAACAGCCCCCTTATTCCGCCTTTTCGCTCTTTTTCCTCCGGATGTACACAATAAGCAGCAGGAGCGCCGCCGCGGCGATCATGCCGTACGCAAGCACATGGCTGGAATCTCCTGTCCGGACGATCCGCCGGACAATGTTCCGCGAATAGGTATTGACGAAGGTCATCGATTCCTGCGGTGCCCCGTCCTTCGTGATCTGCACACTGGCCGCCAGCGCGCCATTATTCTCCGTCACGGTCACCGTCATGTGGTAAATGCTCTTGTCATAGCGGTACGCCCAGTTCCCGGTATTCACCTCGCTGGCCGTGTAGCTGTACGTCCCCGGAACCGTGTACGTGATTGTCCCGAACTCGAAGGAGCCGGCGCCCACGATGGAGCCGTACTTGATTCCATTGGAAGAACCTTCCGGCATCGGATACGACGGGTCATCCGCCTTGAGGGCAAACCGGAATTCCTGCGCCGTCTTCGGCGTGTCGCCGTTCACGATCTTCGTCACCGGCGGATCAACCGATACCGGTGATGCCGGCGGAACATCCAGCGCAGGCGGCGCGGTCATCGGCTTCGGCTTCGTGCTCCGGTCGCTCCGGCCGCCGCCTCCGCCACCGCCGCCGGAGTGGCCGCCGCTGCTCTTTTGATACGTATTGGTGATCACCACCGGGTTATTCGCCGTGTAATTCGACTTCTCCACGGCCAGCTTCCCATCCTTCCTGGCCACGGTAACCGCAACCGTATAGACAGTGCTGTCATACTTCATCTCATCGTTTGTCCCGGCGGTCTCCCGGATGTTGTAATGATAGGTTCCTTCTTTTTCTAATACTACCGGTTCAAAGGTCACAGTTCCTGCGCCGTTCCGATAAGCCTGTACGGGTCCCGAGACATTGCCCGGAAGCGGGCCGTCCGCCGACTCCGCGGTAAAGTAGAACCGTTCATCCGTCGAATAGTTCCCGCCGCTCGAATTCTTCACATCCTTGCGCACCGGGAGCGTGAACACCGCGGGGTTGTACGCATCGATGAATTCCACCGCCTCCGTCTTCTGCCCGTTGTCCTTCTCCCCGGTCATCGTGGCGGTGAGCCCGCCATTTTCCGTATTCCGCACATAGAAGCGGAGCGTGAACCGCTTCGTCTGCTGCGACCATGCCGCCGCGAGATCGCCAGGCCCGGCCTGGGTAAGCGCCGCCTCATATACGCCGGCATGCGGGAAGGAAAAGACGAGATGCGTCATTTCCCCGTTCTTCGTCATGCGGAAGGACGGCTGGGATATTCCCGCGTCCCCGGAATCCCTGGACAGCTCCACAGCGTAGTCCCACGCCTGCTCCGGGATCGCCTCCGCGCCTGTCTCCGTGATAAAGCTCTGTTTGACCGGAAGCGTCACCTCAAGCTTCCCATTCCCATAGCTCTCTTCGATCCCGGCCGTCGTCACTCCCGCCGCTGTATTTTCCGCAGCGAACGCCGTCCCGGGGATCAGCGACGCCGCCGTCAGAATGACCGCCATCGCGATCGCCTTCCCTATTGCTGCAATCCTTCTCATCATTATTATCCTCCCCGCCAGCCCTAAAAACGGAACGTCCTCGCTGCTGCGCATGATTTATGTTCATCTGCCCGGCGTACCCTATTGTCCGGGGAAATGCCGGACAGCCATGATCCAAGTTAAGTTTCTTCCACGAATGCCGTACGCCCTGCCGCACCCGGTTCAGCGGGAATCCCCGTCCTCCGGGAGATCAGATTTCTCCCGTTTTCCGGCCCGCCGCGCCTGCACTGTCCTGATGATCCCATATATAAGCAGGAAAAGCACCAGCGCCACAAACAGGAACACTCCGTACAGCCACCAGGACGGAAGCGTATCCATGAAGGGAAGATTGATCCCCTGGACAAGCCGCTTCACCACCGGCTTTTCTTCCTTCGGGAACGGATTCGCGTACGTCTCCTCCATGACCTTGGCAAATACCACATACCGCCCGTTCGTCGCATCCGTTGCGCAGGTGCTGAGCATCAGGATATGGTCTCCGGGATTCACTCCCGATTCCGAGACATTGGACGCCCCCGACACCCCATCCGCATTCCGGATATAGGAACTGATACCGCTGATGTAGTTCAGATACGCCGCCTCATCCTCCGGTGTGGAGAGCGAGTAATTGTAGAGCGTGGAATCATAGGCATCCGCGTCCATCACGCAGAAGATCAGAAGCCCGCGGTTTTTCCCGCCATAGTAGAGATTTCCGTATTTGTGCGTGTCAAAAAAGGCCTGATCCCGGAACTTGTCCAGATCCCCGAACATCTCGCTCTGCTCCATGTGGTGCCCGTAGATGATCGTATTGAAATCCGAAAAATCCCGCGCGTTCTGCGATTCGAGAAAGATCGACCCGCTCAGCGCAAACTTTTTGTCAACCGTCGTGTTGATGTAGTCGTCATTTGTCCTGCCCTGAACCAGCGGATAATCGATCCCGGTGCCGTAGATGGTCATCCACCCGAGCACATCCGGATTGATCTCCTGCAGCTCCGCGAATGTCGGCGAATCGTCCGCCTCAGCCTCCGGCTTGTAGCTCTCATAAACCGTCGCGTCGGCATTTCCATAAATCTGCTGGTTATCCCAGATCGTGTAGGTCGCGAACACAAACAGCCCGAGGAAAAAGCTGATGATGCAGAGATCCAGGAAGGAATCCGCCGTGCGGATCAGGAAATCCGCCGCGCGCAGCCCCACCGATCCTCTGTCCTGCTTTTTGTCTCTTCCCGATGCCAATGCCCTATTGCTCCTTCGTCTGAAAATCAGCCTGAATTCTCAACAGAATTGCCTGCAAAATCCATTCATTCCTAACCAGCCATCCGGACTGCCAGGAGCATAAGAGAATCTCCTATGCTCCCGGCCTTCTTCCGAATGGCATTACTTCCGGGGATTTCGTTCCGCAGGTCTTTCCCGCAGGTGCGTCACATTATCCGCATCTTATCCGCATCGGTGCCGGTCATTACCCCAGCCACCGCGGAACTCCCCGGCAAAAGCGCAGATCCGTAAAATTACTTCGAAATCTTTCTCTTCAGGGCAACATAGCCAAAGATCGCAGCAGCCGCAGCAGCCATCATCACGATGAAGGGCATATTGCTCAGGAAAACGCCGGTCTGGCTGACAGATTTCGCGGTATTGTTGACGATCGCTTCGTTCACACCATCCGTGTCAACGGCGTGAGATGTACTGCCAGTTTCTTCCTCAAATTGAGTAGGATCACTTCCGCCAACCTTTACCGCCGTATTCTTATACTTATAGTTGTTCGCACGGCTCATCGCTGTCTCGGATACTTTATAGGTCGTACCAGAAGGAACATCGGTAAAGGTTACGCGTCCGTTTCTCTTGAGCTCGACCGTCACGGATTTAGTGTTCGCATCTATGCTAACACTCTCAAGCTGATTAGGTCCGCCATCGGTTACTGTTCCCAAAAATGACTTCTGATCTTCTGTTGCCGTATCAGGGAATGTGAAATCAATCTTTAGGGTGAACGTATCATTCAAGTCAGTAATTTGAGCTTCGTCTATAACATCCTTACCAATGACAAGGGAGCTACCGCCGTTCTTATTGCCCTTATCGGTATAGGTATTCTCGAAATCAGCTACTTCGAGCTTCGGATTCGAAGCGGAAACCGCTTTATTTTCTGCTGTCAGGTAATAATACAGCGTTCCGGATGTGTTCTTGATGACATGGGCGTAAAATGTTTTCGAATCAACTGATGTCCACCCAAATTCTCCCGTGGAAGCAGCTGGAGCTGTCTCCGTGATTGCAAAGGTGTACTCACCAGCTATAGCATTCGCAAGATCAACCGAAAGGGAAAATGTATCTACATTACCTACATTATCTACATTATCATAAACGCTCTTTCCATCCGTCTTGTAGCTCTTATCATCAAGATTTTCAGGATCAAGAACCACCGAATCGATTGTCTTCGTAAAAGTGATACCTGTTGTCGGACTCGTTATTCCATCCACGTTCTCAACCTGTGTAAAGGTAAACGTGTACGTATCAGCCTCATTAGAGATAGTCGTATGATCCGCAATATGCACGGTCTTTTTGATCGGAATACCTGCTGTATTCTCTGGCGTGGTGCTTGGTGCCTCCGTAACCCCAGTCGGATCCTCTGTCGCCGCCATCGCCATGATCGGAGTAACTGCCATTGCCGCTGCCAGCACAAATCCGGTAACCAAAGTCTTGATATTTCGCTTCTTCATCTGTTCCCCTCCTCGAAGGATAAGTGTAGTGAATTTCTTTATTTTCCCTGCGCTGCCCCGCCAGGAGACAGGCAGATAAAACTCAAAAATGTTCCTTCAGAACGCTGGCGATCTCTCCGAAGCCAACCAGCCTCCGGATCATCGTCACCACGCGCCCGTCCGTTTTCCTGATCTTCACCGGTCCGTAGATCCGGCTGTCCGACGCGCTCGTCCGGTCATCGCCGAGGACGAATACCTCCCCCTTGCCGACGCGCACCGGGAACTGTACTCCGCTTCCCCTGACGGGAAATGTCTCTGTGTGTACTTCTTTTTCTTCCTGCCGGAAGCCGTTGATCCGAAGCCCCTGATCGGCAGTGATATCGACGACATCGCCTTCTACGGCGAGCACCCGCCGGACCTCGGTCTCCCGCTTTTCTTCCCCGGTGGCCGGGTCGGTGTACGATACCCGCACAACGATCACGTCGTCCTTCTCATAGTCCTTGGCGAACTTATAGCAGAAGGCGATATCCCCTTCCCGGAATGACGGCGACATGGCGCCATCCGGGACAGTCACCACGCCGAACATCACCTTAAAGAAGATGAGTAGGAATACCGCGAACGCGAGCAGCTTCTGCGCGACCACTGCCAGGAACGCGAGCAAATGCCGCTGCCATGGCGTGCGGTAAGTATTTTCCCCTGCTGTCCCCGGAGGCGCGGGCGCTTTCCGGCCTCCCATCACATTCCTCTCCGGCGGATCAGGGTAATGACTTTTCCGTGTGTCCCGTCCACGGCAACCGCTCCGTAGAGCCGGGAATCCTCAGCATTCGGACGGCTGTCCGCAAGGACGAAGACCTGTCCCTCATCTACGGTCAGCGGAAAGGTAATTCCGCTGACATAGGGCTCCGTATCCGTGTAAATGTCCGATTCCTGCTGGATGTACCCGTTGATCACCAGGCCGTCTGCGGTGATGTCCACGGTGTCGCCCGCGACCGCGATCACCCGCCGTACCTGCTTTTCCCCATTATCGTCAAGGACGATCACATCGCCTTTCCGGTAATTCTTGTCCAGCCGGTAGTAGATCGCGAGGTCGCCCTCCTTCACCGCAGGCACCATCTGCTCATCCCGCACCTGCACGATCCCGAAAAGGAAGGTGAAAACCAGGGCAAAGAAAAGGAAAATCAGGGCGATTTTGACCAGCAGGAGAACGAGATCCGCCAGAACTGATCTCCGCGTCAGCTTCCTGCCGGCCGATGGAATATCCCCAAAATTCTCAGCTATATTTCCTCCCTCCTTCTCTCTCCCTTCTGCGTCACGGGAAGCTTATGACCGTTCCCGTTTTATGTCCCGGGAAGCCTGTTTCGCTTTCGCTTTACGCCCGAGAAACTCCGGCCGCTCCCGGTTTTCGTCCCGGGAAGCTCAGGGTCGCTCCCGGGGGCAGCCGGCTTTCCGTTGACTTTGATGCGGCCCGCTTCCCACCATGCCTCGCGGAACTTCGCCGCTCTCCCTCCCGCGGGATTGGGCACTGTCCCGGTCAGCCTCATGAAAGAACTTTTTCATAAACCCTCCACGATTTTTCACGCGCCCCTTCGGCGATCCGCAAAAGGGGCATCCGCTGTCCAATAAGCTTCCGCCGATCAGTATCTGCTCCGCGAAAAGTAGAACAGGCCTGCCAGCGCGAACAGCACGACCGGGATAAATGCGAGGTTTACATGCTCACGGACACCGGTGAGCGGGGCATCGAGCTTATTCGTGAATTTAAGTTTTGTGTTGCCCGCCGGGGTATCGCTGTAACCGGTCTCTGTTGCCTTTCCAGCGGCAGTGTTCCCCGTTGGGGTTACCGTCAGTTGATAATCCCCCTTCTCCTCGTTCACGGTGTAATTCACGCCCTTCGGCACCCGAATCTTAATGCTCTCGTTGTGCTTAAGCGTAAACGTATACTCGCCAGCAGTTTCTGCCTTCTTCAGCGTCTTCTCTTCTGGCAGAGATGCTGCTTTTTCGCCTCCATCGATCGCCAGTTTGAAGGTAAAGTTCTTGTTTTTATCAGCCACATTGCCGGTGACTACCTTGGAAATCGTAAGTTCAACGACTGCTCTCTTATTCTTGAATACAACGCTGTCCTTGGTATCCGCAGCCACTGTTGCCGTGATGGTCGGATTTCCATGGCTATCTCTGGTAACGACTGCCTCGGTGTCGTTGCGCTCAGCGGAATCATACGTGAAATTGCTATTTGTTGCCTTCTCGGTGATCGTGTACGTCGTGTTCAGCGGGACAAAGGGAAGATCAAATTTTTCGCCAGGCTTCAGGGTCACCGTGAAGGTAACCGTCGTGTTCTTTTCCGCGTTAACTGTGCGTCTATAGTCCGAGATCTTGTCCGCGACGATCTTGTCCGGGTTATTCAGTTGCCCTCTCGCGCTCGCCTCAGGGTTCTCCGCACCAATCTGTGACTGGTCATAGAAGGCATATTGATAATCATCGTTACTGCGTTCCTTCGGAGAAACCAGGGTCACATTAAAGGTGAAAGCTTCGCCCGCAATCGCCGTATTAACCGTCTGGGAAGTTCCTTCGCCAACCGTGGTGATGTCGGTTCCCGCTGTGTCGAGCACCCGCTTCTCCAGCGACAGGGAACCCTTTAATTCGTTCTCGGCGACGAACTGCGTAATCTTCGTGCTCACATCAGAGGAATCTGTCTTGCTCTCCCAATCGTAAATCTCTGTGCTGGAATTAATCAGCATCGGATGGTAGGTCTTCGTGACCAGCTCGTAACGGGAATCCGTGTCCTTCTCAACAATGTCGTAGGTGTGACCGGGTTCCTTCACAGCATCCCCCACTTTCAGCCCCGGGGCGATATACACCGTCGTCGTCCAGCCGTTATCCTTACTCAGCTCGCAGTCGGAAACTACCGTCTGCGGTTTATCCGTTCCTTTATCCTGCACCAGGTCAAACTTGATGCTCCCCGGACGAGAATCCGGATCGACGTGGTCCTTCCACTGCTTCTCCACCTTGAACTTCGTCGCCGCAAGGCTGATCCCGGATGGATTCTTAATTTCAGCGGTTCCCTCATCTCCCACGATCTTGTCCACTGTTCCGCTGCTGCTCGTCGTTTCGGTGACCGGCCGGTACTTCACATTTGTCCCATCCGTATTCGTCTTGAGAGAATATGTCGTCTGGCCGTTCTCATCCGTGTTTTTGCTGATCTGCGCCTTCTGATCATCTTTCAAGTTGTCATACAAGATCGTACCGTTCATCAGCCCTGCCGCAAGGTCATACGCTTCCTGCTTCGGCCAGACGGTAAAGGTTACTTTGTAAGTGTATCCGCCGTCCAGAACGAAAGGTGTGCTGCTGTTAACATCCATGCTCCAGGTGACCGTTCCGTTTGTATATGTTGCACCGCGGAAGGTCTTTGTCGCCCCTGCGCTGTTCTTATAACTAAAGGTTTCGTTTTTGTTGTCTTTCACGGCCACGGTTTTTCCACCCGCGTCCGTCACGGTATAAGTGAATCCAGCCGCTTTGCCATTCACCAGGGTGGACGAAGTCATTGCCGTCAGGCCGTCCGTGAAAGTCACCGCCTGATAACCGAGGTTGTGGGTGATCTGGTCGATAATGTTCTTAAACGCTTCAACCAGAGCCGTCTGATCCGACGCCGTCTGGTAATGCCCGGACGGATAGGATCCATTATCAGTTCCCGAATACGCGTAAGCGGTCAAGCTCTGCATCCGGGATACATCGCCGAAGACCCCAATGGTGTAGAAATTAAAACCGTTTTTAACCAGCGTGTAGGCATCGTCTCTGGCAAACCGATAACTCCAATTCACATTATTCGTATTTTCCTCGCCGGTGCCTCCGCCCACATAGAAGGTTGGATTACCATCCGAGACGAAGATAACGTACTTTTCCGCGCCATCCCTTGTTTTAATGGTATTGGCTTTCCTCAGCGCCGCCTCCCAGTTAGTGCCGACATTTGTCTGTTCTCGCAGGCTGTCCACAGTATCGTTAAAGGTCTTCGCTTTGTTCGTCCAGTTCTGCGTTATATTCGCATCATTTCCAAACGTAATCAGCGCCATCCGGACAGCATCCGGATTCTGCTCAGTATTATTAGCCATCAGGCTGTCCGTTAATTTTTCAATCGCCTCCTTGGCAGCCTTCAGACGGGTTTTTCCGCCTGTGCGATTCTCGGTCATACTCCCCGACCGATCCAGGATCACGACCACATCCGCCTTGGACGATTCCGAAGAACTCTTAGACTTTCCTGTGATGTTCAGGGAGAGGTCATAAGTTCCATTCCCCTTGTCCACCAGTTCCTTCGCCGCTACCGGCGCGTCCAGACTCGGCTGATCGCCCGGATCCGGATTTGGTGAAGGCTGATCAGCACCTGATCTCAACTGGTTCACAAAGGATAGTGAAGCTGCCTCATAATAACTGTCACTGGCTGTCACGGATCTGCTATTTTCGTCAACAGTAAGATAATAATAATAATATTGCTGCCATGTTCTGTACAGCGCTCCTCCGTACAGCTCAAGCCCCGACGCACTCCACCCCCGGCCACTTCCTGCCTTTGGAGCGTTCAGGGAGATGCATCTATGGTCAGCATATGCAAATGGATCGATATATACCTTATCGCCACCTGTTCCATTACTCAGAGTGACATCCTCTGCCGTCCATGTCCACAGATAATCTTTCAGGGCGTCCACTTGTGTAATGGTGCTGCCAAAATCCACCGTGTTATCATTGACAGAAACCTGCAGAAGGCTGCCATCATTCTTCATCGCGTAAGACTTATTATTATAGGAAAGCAGGACGACATACTCCCCTTTTTCCGCCGGCCATCCCTTCTCTGTCTTCTTCGTCACGACAACACCGGTGACCGAGAAGCTGTCCTGGATGAAGCTGACCTCCGAGACGGTTCCGCCGTCCGCTTCCGCGTCGACGTCCAGCAGTTCCGGTGTCTCGGCGTCTGCCGTCCCCGTGCCGTCCGCGGAACTCCCGTCCGCCCCGGCTTCCCCGGTTCCCGTCAGGAACTCGGTGACCGTGCCCGCTGCCTCGGAAAGCAGCCCGGAGATCGTCTCCGCGATCGTCTCCGGCTCGGCCTCCTCCTCGCCGGCTGACGCATTTCCCTTGGCGAAATGAACCGCCTTCACCTCGGCGCCGTCGGGAACGGCGAGGCCGTCCTTCATGGTGATCGTTATGCCAACTCTGCTCTTCGGCTCAATCTCTTTCCCGTTCCGGACAAAGCTGATATCGAAGAACCGCGCGGCGGAAATGCCCGCGTCCGCCATCTGCTCTTCCGAGCGGCTGAGGTAGGACGTGTAATCCTCGGTTCCGGAGAGGATCTCCTTCGCCACGAGCTGCGTCCCGGCAGGGATCTCCGCCTCCGGCCCGAAGGTCGCCGTGATCGTGTAACTGCCGCCGCTGGTCTCGAGGGTCGTCGTGAGGACGCCGACCTCCGCGTAGAGGGAGAAACTGTCCGTCCGGAAGGAGATCGTCGAGAATTTCTTCTTCCCACTTACCCCGGAAGCGGTGTCCGCCCTGCCGCTGTCAAGACTGGCGGAGGTGGCTGCCGGCCTCCGGAGTGCGCTCATCAGCCGTCTCACGGGGGAGAGCACCGCGCGCTCATTGGTCTCAGCATTCAGCTTGTCGATCGTGCCGTCGTCCCCGAGATGGAGAATCTGCATCTCGGCACCGGCGGATACCGTCTGGTCGTCCTTGTGGACAATCTTCACGGTAACCTTATCCGCGGGCTCGATCTCTTCGCCGTCTTTTCTTATCGAAATGTCATAAAGCTGGAAATACTCGATGCCGCCGAGAAGCTCCCCGGTGATCCGCTCCCTGGTATCGCTGTACCGCTCATCACCGCTCACGATGGGCTCAACCAGAAGCTCCGCGCCGTCCGGAATGCCCGTCCGCTCCGTGTAATCCAAGGAAATCCGGAGGTCGTCATTTTCAAACTGGAGCGTGTGGAGGTCGAGGGTCTCCGTGGAGACCACGCCGAAGGTATCGCTGCCGTGCACCACAGCCGTCACCGCGTGCAGGCTGCCATCACTTCTCTCCACGGCCGCTTCGAGAACGGTGGCTTTCTTATCCCGGAAAGAGAATCCGCGGACCGTGTCTGTGTCCGCGACCGCCGCGGAATTGTCCGGATATTCTACCGTGACCGTGTAGTCAAAATCCTCCGGCTTCACCGTGACTTCCTCACCATTTTCATCGGTGTAGGACAGGTAGACCGCGTAGAACTCCGCGAAGTTGATCGCGCTGTTCTCCTCGAGTTTTTTCGCCGTGCTGTCCGCGAGGGCGTAATAGTCCTTATAGGACGGGGAATCATGCCCGCAGGTCTCCACCGTGAGCTCCGTGTCCGCCGGAAGCCCGGCATCCTCGCCGTAGCTGATCGTGAAGATCGCATCGCCGTCCTCATAGGAGAGCGTATTCGCGACCCCGATCGGCCCTGCCTGGGTTTCCGCAACGGTAAGATCATCAACAAGCGGAATGTCGGCATCGGTCGCCTTCTCCCCGGATTCCTCTGCGGCCTGAGCAGATTCCTCCTCTGCCTGGGCAGATTCCTCCCCGGCAGGCGTCCCCGCGGTTTCTTCCTTCGTAAGGTCCGCGTCGGAAGCCTTCTTCTCCGCTGCGACGCCATCTGCCGTTTCACCGTCCGCGGCGCTCAGGGCTGCCTCATCTCCCGCCGCCTCGATGCTTCCCTCAAGGGAAGCACTCTCCGCTGCGGCATTTTCCGCATCTGCCGATTCCTCTCCGGCTGTCTCTTCCCTCATCAGCTGCGCAGACGATGCGGGCATGCTGGTATCCGCCAGAAGAGACATGCCCTGGCACAAAATCAGGGCACCGGATAAAGCGAGCGACGCAAACCGTTTCGTTCTCTTTCCATTAAAAAATTTCTTCATAGCTATCCCCTCTGTCTTTATCTCCCCCCGCCTGCCGATCGCCTGCCGGCGGAGCGCATTTCCCTGAGAAAAACTTCCCATTTGGCAATATGGCTCAAAATTTCTACCATAGCGATTGCTTACATTTATTAAATCATAAGGCGTGGGTTCCTTCTATCACGAAAAATGTCTCCAATTATTGCATAATTCGTACTTGACTTTTCTATCGTTTTGTGTATTTTGTAGAAAACGGTAAATTATTCCCGCGATTTCCGACGGCCACGCACAGCTGGGGATCCGCTGCGGCATAATAGCAGAATTTATTGTGTTTTCTCTGCTATATTTAGATATCTTGTCGTGTTTTAGAAGAGATTTTGTAATTTTAATTTTAACATTTTTAAAATCTGTGCAACTATTTTGTTTATTTTTTCGTAATTTTAATTATTGACTGACAATTCTGCTGCTGTTCCGCACATGCGAGGGGGTTCGCAGAACGGGCGCCTGCGGATGTCTTCACCGGCTCTCCCCCGCATGGGGGACAAGCGTCTCAGGTGCGCGGAACCCCACATCCCGCGAAACAAAGCTTCACGGGATGTGGGGTTCCGGACAGAAATACGATTTCCCCCTCTGCCGCCGCGGTGCCCTTGACAAATCCCCGCTCCTGTGAAAAAGTTGAGGCAGAGAGAGGAGGCGGGAGGCATGGAAAACCTGCGGATTGCCGTCTGCGAGGACTGCGCGGACGACCAGAAAAAGCTCGGGGAGATCCTCCGGGAGCTGCAGAGGGAGAATCTCGCGCTCTCGTTCTTCTCACGCGGTGAGGACCTGCTCCGAAGCTTTACCCCGCGTGGCTATGACCTGATTTTTTTGGATATCTATATGGCCGGAATGACCGGCGTGGCAACCTGCGAAAAGATCCGCGAGCGGGATCCGGATGTCCCTGTCGCTTTCATCACGACCAGCCGGGATCATGCCCTGGACGGCTACCGCCTCTCCGCGATCGGCTACATCGAGAAGCCCTGCAAGCCGGACGACATCGCAAAGATCCTGAAGATCGTCGAGAAGATCCGGGCAAACCGCCCCGCCCTGGTGATTCAGAAGAGGAATGAGATCCTCCGGATCCCGATCGACGATATCGAGTATCTGGAGCAGAAGCTCCACCAGGTGATGATCGTCTGCCGCGACGGGCGGACGGTCATCCTCTACGGGAAGATCGCCGACCTCCTGCCGAAGCTGGACGCCAGGATGTTCTGCCAGCCCCTGAAAAGCTTCTGCGTGAACCTGGAGTACGTCTGCTCCATCAACCGCGACCTCCGCAGCTTTATCATGCAGAACGGCACGGCGATCCCGATCCGGCGCGAGGATTTCGCCCGGATCAAGCGCACCTACGAACAGTACATTTTCCGCAAGGTAAGGGAACTGTGATCTATGCAGAACAAAAAGCTTCTTCTCCTGAATATCCCGCTGGCGATCTTCGCGTTTATCCTCCTGGTGAGCCTTGTTGTAACCGCCATCCCGCAGAAAAATTACTCCTCCTACCCCAGGGATGCCGCGGCGGAAATCCAAGAGGCGGACATCACCGTAAACGGCAGAACATTTACCGCCAAGCTTCCCTGCCGCGTTCCCACCCCGGAGGCGAGAACGCCGGTTCGCGTGTCCTTCCGGCTTGAGGACAGCTCTGCGGATTTCCTCTATGTCAAGACGGTCTACTGCCCGCTGACGATCTCCATCGACCGGAATACCCTCGCCTCCATCGGCATGCTCGTCCATTACCCTTCCTTTATGAAGGATCCCGCGACGGAGGTCCGCTTTGTCCCCCTGCCGGCTGCCTCGGCGGGAAAGACCATCTCTCTCACCTACTATTCGCCGCACGGGCGCAATTCGGTCACCGTCAGCGCGCCCCTGGTGGGGAAAGTCGGCGCAATCACCGCGGCGCTCTCCCGGAGACTCCTGCCGCCTTTCCTCCTCGCGCTGTTCATGCTTTTCATCGGCCTCCTGCTCATCCTGGTCAGCACGATGTCTTCGCTGCGCCGGCGGGAAATCCGGACGTTCTTCCACCTGGGCATGTTCTCCTTCATCACCGGCGTCTGGAGTATCTGCGAGAACAACATGACCCAGTGGTTCATCGATTATCCGTGCATCCTGTATATCCTGAGCTTCATGGCCCTGGAATGCCTGATTATCCCATTTATCCGGCTGTTCCGGAACTTCGCGCAGAAAAAGTATCAGACAACCCTGACCGTGCTGGGCATTGCCACGGAGACCGCCCCTCTGGTTTCCCTCCTCCTGCAGCTCCTCGGCAAGGTTCCGCTCTACGTCAGCATCCAGTACTTTCACATCACGCTGCCGGCGTTCTTCTCTGTCCTGGTGTTCCTGTCCCTGCTGGAATTTCGGAAATACCATACCTCCCGAATGCTGAAACTCCTGTCCCAGGTTGTGATCCTCCTCGCCGCCGCGCTCGTCGAGGTGGCCAACTATTACTTTCATTTTTTTTCGCAGAACAGCCTGTTTTTTGAAATCGGCATCACGCTCTTTATCCTTTACAGCGCCTTCCTCTATGTCCGCTATGTCTACCACCTGATGCTGTCCCAGCGGAAAATGGAAACGGAAATCCGCTTGCTGACGATCGAATCCCGCGAGCAGGAGAAGCGTACCATGATGATGATGGAGAACAGCCGGGTGACGCGGCAGCAGCGCCACGATATCCGGCACCAGCTGCTCGTCATCCGGTCGATGGCGTCGGAAAATCGTGACACCCGGCTCATGGACTATATCGACACCCTGATCGAGAGCATTCCCTCCGCAGTGCAGTCTTTCTGTGAGAACCCCCCGGTCAACGCGATCGTCTCCTACTACGCCGGCGCCTGCGCGCAGGACGGGATTACCTTCAACGCGATTCTTGACCTTCCTGCCGACCTCCCGGGGATCTCCGCGATGGAGCTCTGCTCGGTTTTCGGCAACCTCCTGGAAAATGCCCACGAGGCTTGCATGCGGATGGGCTTAGACGGCTCGCGCTATATCCATCTCCGCAGCCGGATCCACCTGGGCACGCTGACGATCGCCATGGACAACAGCTTTGACGGAAATGTTGTCCGCTCCGGCGACATCTTCCGCTCAAGCAAGGATACGTCCCTCGGTGGCAGACTCCCCTCGCCCCACGGGATTGGCATCTCCTCCATCCAGGCCACCGCCCGGATGCACGGCGGCGACGCCCTGTTCGAGGCTGAGGATAAGGTATTCCACTCTTCGGTGTATATGGCGCTCGGCGGGGAGAAGGAAAAATGAGCTGAGGGAACAGGCGTGAATCATGTTGATCGCCGCCGTCCGGGGAATGCGCTGAGGGAACAGGCGTGGATCATGTTGATCGCCGCCGTCCGGGATTTCAACTGCCGGGCATCTCCGTCACCGTTCGGAGCAGCCCCCGGCATCCTGCCAGGATCTCCGAAGCGCAGAGGTCAAATCTGCGGGTGTACCAGGGATCCTCAATCACTGCCTTCGGCTGATCCGTGTACTCCATGAGAAAATGTATTTTCCTCCCCGGGTCATCGCCAAGGATCCGGCGCATGTAATACGCATTTTCCTCATCCATGCCGATGATCAGGTCAAACCGGTCGTAGTCCGCCTGCCGCAGCTGCCTCGCGCGGTGCGTCCCGATCGGCACGGCAATGCGCCGCAGCGCCTGCTCCATCGGCGGATAGATGGGATTGCCGATCTCCTCGGTGGACGTCGCCGCGGAATCGGCGAAAAACCTCTGTTGCAGTCCCTCTTTCCGCACAAGCTCCTGGAAAATGTACTGCGCCGATACACTTCGGCAGATATTGCCGTGGCAAACAAAAAGAATTCTTATCATAGAAAATATCCTTTCTCAGATGCCGCACACCAAAGGCGTCCGTTAGGAAAGTGCCGTATTCTGCGCTCCTTTGCGGGGTTTCTTCTCTTTCAAATATACACCATGCGCCGGAAATTCCGGTAGTAATGCCTCAGGCGGCAGTGTGCGGCAGGCTTCAGAACCGATACCGGAAGCACCTTCAATTCTGCTGTCTTCATCAAACATCTCCTTATGATTCTGCCTGTACTTATCAAACGACCATCTGCAGCGATTTGAGCAGAACTTGCGTGGTCATCCGAAGCCGCTTTAAACATACCGTTTCCGATGTCATTCCGCAGGACAGCCGGCGCATAAAATACCGCAGGAAGTGCCAAAACACGGCATTTCTGCGGTAAATTTCATATTTTTCTTATGTACAGTTGCCCTACAGACCCCTTCCTTTGAATTTTGCGGTTTTGCACGCGAGAGGGGGCGGCGGTCTCCTGTAGAAACGTCTTTCAGGATCATGACCTCCCCCGCCTCGTTATTCGCCTCGTTTTTCTTTTAAGCTTTTAAACAATCTATTGAATTTATCCTAGAATTTATCTATAATCAAAACATCAAGGAGGTACTCATTATGATTATTGACACTGATAAAACTGTTTCGATGACGGAAGCTAATCAGAACTTCTCCAAGGTTGCCCGTATGGCAATGGAATATGGTGACGTTACTATTCTGAAAAACAACAAAGTTTTTCTGACTGTCCACTATGCTCCACAAGATGATTCTGTAAAAGCAGCATCTGATGCAGATGTGCTTGCTTCCTCAGCAAAGCTATTAAAACGAAACAAACACGTTTATGAGGAACTTGCGAAATGAATATACTGACAAAACAGCAGATTCTTCTGTTGCACTCACAACTGATCAGACAATCGGGAGGATCTGATGGCGTTCGTGATAAAAAAATGCTGGATTCCGCAATCAGCCAACCTTTCCAGACCTTTGACAATATGGAGCTTTATCCTGGTATTGTTGACAAAGCCGTCCGCCTTGGGTACGGACTGATTACAAATCACCCATTTGTTGATGGCAACAAGCGTATCGGAACACATGCCATGCTGGTGACGTTGGATATCAATGGTATTGAGCTCCAATATCAGGACGAAGATCTGATCCAGCTAATCCTGAAAATTGCATCAGGAAAAGCAGACGATCGCGTCCTTCGAACTTGGGTTCTTGCACACCTCGTATAATGAGTGCATTGACTTAACTTTCCCTTCCGTACCGATACGTCGGATTGCGATCCTCTCTTCCTGTCTTCTGATCGTGGCACCGCTTGCACAACGCCTGCCAGTTGCTCCTGTCCCAGAATAGCTTCGGATCACCACGGTGCGGAACGATATGATCCACAACCGTCGCTTTCGCATATCTCCCGCGCTTTAAGCACTCCTCGCAGAGAGATTGTGAAGCAAGGAACGCTTTTGATGCCTTCTGCCACCTGCGTCCCATATCCACGTGCTGAAGCCGACCGCGCTTCCTCAGGATGCATCTTCTTATGTTTCTCACAATACTTCTGTCCCGTGGGCACAAGCTCCGGTCGCGGTTTTGTACGCGAGAGGGGGCGGCGGTCTCCGGGCCGTTGCCCACAAGGATTCATACCCGCCCCCGGGCCGCTGAATTCCATTTCACTCTTTGAAGATCCCTGTCTTACATCATATTTTTCTCCTTTGTCTAAAAACGTTTGCATTTGTTTAACATTTGCAATACAATCTGTTCAGGAGGTGATCTTATGCCTAAGACCGCAAATATAAATGTTCGCATTGATCCCGATCTCAAGGCCCGTGTCGAGAAGCTTTATGGAAGTTTCGGACTTTCCGTAACTGATGCCATCAATATCTTTCTGCATGTTTCCCTGATGGAGGGCGGCCTTCCATTTGAAGTCCGTCAACCCAGATACAATGCGGAAACAGAAGCTGCCATTGAGGAGACCCGCAAGATTATGGACGGTTCAATACCAGCCAAACGCTATACTTCCGTCGATGACATGTTTAACGATGCTCTTGCGGAGGATCCTGTGCATGCTTGATCTTGTAATGACCACCCAATTCAGAAAAGATCTGAAGCATATCAATAAGCGGGGCAAAGATCTGTCCCTGCTTAAAGATGTCCTTCAGACTCTCCGGGAAGAACAAGCACTGGAAGAAAAGTACCGTGACCACGCCCTGACCGGTAACTATATCGGATTCAGGGAATGCCACATACAGCCGGACTGGCTCCTTGTATATGCAATTAATAAAGAAGAACTGATTCTTACTGCTTCCAGGACAGGAAGCCATTCGGATCTGTTCTAATGTTCTGCTACTCCAGTTCCGTAAGAAATCCCAGAAAACTCCCCAATGTGAGATAAATCAGACCCTTGCCGAAAGAGGCGACTGGAAATCACGGCACGAAAAGAGGTGAATGCTATGGCAACATGGAACGATTATAAAAACCACGTACGTGAATCAAATCCTGAAATTGGCAGGGATTTTGATGAAGTCGAAGAAAGAGCTAAGATTATCAGCACCATGATTGACCAGCGACATAATCTAAACCTTTCTCAGCGTGACCTTGCAGAGATGTGTGGTCTTCCACACTCATCCGTTGCCAGGATTGAATCAGGAAAATCTTCGCCAAACCTGACAACGCTGCTTAAAATATTTGATACGCTCGGTCTTACACTCACTGTCCAGACTGATCCGCACAGAAGAATGTCATCAATTGCAAAATAACAAATTTCAGTACCTGTACCCCGGATGGGAATCCTCCCGTCCGGTTTTTTTATCGTGGCACCGCTTGCACAACGCCTGCCAGTTGTTTCTGTCCCAGAACAGTTTCGGATCACCACGGTGCGGAACGATATGATCCACAACCGTCGCTTTCGCATATCTCCCGCGCTTTAAGCACTCCTCGCAGAGAGGTTGTGAAGCAAGGAACGCTTTTGATGCCTTCTGCCACCTGCGTCCATATCCGCGTGCAGCCGGTAAAGACTGATCATCCAGCCGGACTATTCATCCCCGATATCCAGCTCATGATCGATCCGCTTCTCGATCTTCTCTCTGAA
>NZ_JADKQA010000005.1:152195-277509 GCF_015351765.1 Clostridium vitabionis | reverse complement strand
GCCCCCCTCAAGATGAGATATCCCATTCGAAAGAAGTAAGACCCCTTGAAGAGTACGAGGTTGATAGGGCAGAGGTGGAAGTGCAGCAATGCATGGAGCTGACTGTCACTAATCGGTCGAGGGCTTATCCAGACGGTTCGGATAATCAAGCGGATGTAATCAGTATGCGGTTTTGAGGGTACATTCCCTAAGAAATGAACGAGAAATGATCAGAATGGCCCGGTGGCTCAGTTGGTTAGAGCGCCGCCCTGTCACGGCGGAGGTCATGGGTCCGAGTCCCATCCGGGTCGTTAACAAAAGTGGGGTCTTAGCTCAGCTGGGAGAGCATCTGCCTTACAAGCAGAGGGTCACAGGTTCGAGCCCTGTAGGCCCCATTTTTTATTTATCCGGCAGCTTCATGCCGGAGTGCTGTACCGATCAATTTTGCTACCAACCCCTGCGCGTCCGGAAATTTCGGGCGGCAGGGGTTTTTCGGCGTAGATCCGGTGCATCCCCGACTGGCTGAATGATCACAGAAGCTTAATCTTTCTGAAAGAAAAGTGTTGACCGGCTGGGGCTTGCCAAGTGGACAGAAAATCAAAAAAAACGTATAATAAAGATAATCATGAGATAATTGAACTTAGACAGGGAACCAGAACGGGTGCAAGGGAGGTATGGACGGTATGAGAAGTTTTCGTTCTGTTCTTAAATGGGGCGCGCTGACAGCGGCTGCTGCCCTGTTTCTTTCAATGATTCCGGCGCTGCCTGCATTTGCCGGTTCGATCTCGACGGTCAGCATCCGGGTGGATGCCGGCGGGGATGACGCCTTCCAGGTCGGCGCGTATATGGATGACAGTGCCGTGGAGGTCACCACCCCCGGCGGCGACAGCAATAAATACACCATCGCTGAATATTCCTTCAACAATTCCTCCAAGGCCTATTTTTCCGCAGATCAGGCACCAACGCTGACGATCGCCCTGGAGGCGGCTGAGGATTATACCTTTACCCTGACGAAGGCGTCACAGGTGAAACTTACTGGCGATGCCAAGCCGGCCTACCAGAGTGCCCTGAAAAAGGAGGACAGCACGAGGCTCGAGGTTACGGTGACGCTGGATGCCCTCAAGGGCAAGGCAGGGAGCATCGAGTACGCGGATTGGGATGTCAAGCGGGACGGAACGCTGGAAGTGATGGCTTATGGCGGGAATGATTATCAGATCCAGCTGTACAAAGACGGGAAGAAGTACAGCTCGATCATCGATATCGCAAGCAGGGGAGGCGGCAACCAGGTGATCGATATGCGCCCCTATATCATGAACGCGGGCAGCTATACCTTCTCTGTGCGGCAGTATAACCAGGCCACGCATTCCCGCGGCCCCTGGTTCGACGTCGAGAATAAGTACAATGTGGACGAGGCGTCTGCTGCGGCAAGCCGGACCCAGTACGGGTATGTCTCCCGGGACGGTTACGGTTGGAAGAAGGACAGCTCCGGCTGGCGCTATCTCACGCCCGGCGGCTATCCGAAGAATGACTGGATCCGGGACAACCAGCACTGGTTCTGGTTTGATGATCAGGGCTATATGGTGACCGGCTGGCGGCTGATCGGCGGCAAATGGTACTACTTTAACGGGAGTGGGGAGATGCTGGAGAATACGATCACCCCCGACGGTTATCCGGTCGGCGCGGACGGCGCGTTCATCGCATCATGATCCCTTGACTGGCTGGAACCGGGCATCCCGCGGAGATCTGCTTCGCGGGATGCCGTTTTCGTCCCCGGGGCACGGCTCCGGGGACTTTTTTCTGTCATTTGAATTCTCTCTATGCTATACTAGGCATGTCTGATTGTCCGAAAAGGCCGCGGACAAAGCGTTTTCAGCGAATTTTGGAGGAATTATGTCACCGGAAAATGCAATCGAAGTCAAACAGGTCACCAAGATTTATAAATTATATAATAAGCCCATTGACCGCCTGAAGGAGTCGATGAACCCCGCACATAAGTCCTACCATCGGGATTTCTATGCGCTGAACGGGATTTCCTTCGAGGTGAAGCGCGGGGAGACGGTCGGTATCATCGGTACAAACGGCTCAGGCAAATCCACGATCCTGAAGATCATCACCGGCGTCCTGACACCGACTTCGGGCACGGTGGAGGTGGACGGCAAGATTTCTGCCCTCCTGGAGCTCGGCGCCGGCTTCAACCAGGACTATACGGGCATCGAGAATATCTACATGAACGGCACGATGATGGGCTATACCCGCAGGGAGATGGATGCCAAGCTGCAGGACATCCTGGATTTCGCGGAGATCGGAGATTTTGTCTACCAGCCGGTGAAGACCTATTCCAGCGGTATGTTTGTCCGTCTTGCCTTTGCCCTCGCGATCAATGTGGATCCCGAGATCCTGATTGTCGACGAGGCGCTCTCCGTCGGCGACGTATTTTTCCAGGCAAAGTGCTACAAGCGCATGGAGGAGATCCGCAAGAGCGGGACGACGATCGTCATGGTTTCCCACGACATGGGAAGCATCATCAAATACTGCGACAAGGTGATCCTGCTGAACCAGGGCGATTTCGTCGCCCAGGGCTCGGCGGGCAAGATGGTGGACCTCTACAAGAAGATCCTGGCAGGCCGTATGGACCAGCTCCAGGAGGAGCTGGAAATGAGTGATTTCTCCGGGGACAAGGAGGTGGAGGAGGAGCATCTGAAATCCTCCGCGGACGGCAGCCGTATGCTGGACCAGATGTCCATCAACGCCAACCGTGAGGAGTATGGCGACGGCCGCGCGAAGTTCATTGACCTCGGCCTCCTGGACGAACGGGGCAATGTGACGAACATGCTCCTCAAGGGGGAAATGTTCACGATTCGGGAGATCGTGCAGTTTAATGCCCCCATCGAGGCGCCGATTTTTACCTATACCATCAAGGATAAGAAGGGGACGGACCTCACCGGGACCAATACCATGTACGAGGGGACAGACATCAAGCCGGTGAAGAGCGGGGACATTTACCAGGTGGAGTTCCGGCAGAAGATGACACTGCAGGGCGGCGAGTACCTGCTGTCGATGAGCTGTACGGGATTTGAGCACGGCGAGCATGTGGTTTATCACCGCCTCTATGACGTGGTGAGCCTCACGGTCATCTCCAATAAGAATACCGTCGGCATCTATGATATGGAATCCCAGGTGAAGGCGCTGAAAAATCCCGCGGCCAGGACGGAGGAAAATGCATGAGTGCGGAAGATAAGAAGATCATGGCGCTTCTCCGGCGCTTTAAGGGGGACGCCCGGGAGGCGCTCCGGGAAAATAAGCAGCTGGATATTCTCTATGCGCTGGCGCCTCTCCGGGAAAATGTCCTCGAATGGTATGATTTTGACCCGGAGGCGCGGCTTCTGCAGATCGGGGCGGATTTTGGCGCCCTGACCGGCCTCTTTCTCCGGAAAACCGCCGGGGTCACGGTGGCGGATCCGGATCCCGAGGCCCTGGAGCTGGTCCAGGCGAGGTACTCCGGGGCGAAAAACCTGGCCACGGTTCAAACCGGGAAGGCCGGGGATGCCGTTGCGGACAAGGAGACCGGGAAGGCCGGGGGTGCCGTTGCGGACAAGGAGACCGGGAAGGCCGGGAAAGGTGGCGCAGATTCCGGGGAGCTTCGCCCGGGCAGCTTTGACTATGTGACGGTGATCGGCACCTTCCTTCCCGGGGAGGGCCTGGAGGGGCAGATCCGGCGGGCAGTCTCGTACCTTCGCGAGGGGGGAACGCTCCTTCTCGCTGTGCAGAACCGGTATGGCCTCAAATACCTCGCCGGCGTCGCCGGGGATCCGGTGACGGCATGCCGGGAGGAGCTTCTGCGTCTCCTGCCGGAGGCGGAGATCCGCTATCCGATGCCGGACTACCGGACCGCCTCGGAGATCTGGTCTGACAGCTGGCAGCCCACCGGAGCGGATGTGGCCGGCATGCTGCCGCTCTATGACTTCCCGCGGTATCCGTCGGTCAATGTGGGCGCTGTGTTCGCGGCAGCCTGCCGGGATGGGAAGTTCCGCGATTTCGCGGATTCCTACCTCGCCATCTGGAAGAAGGAGTCACGTCATGGCTGAGATTCTCTATGTGAAATATAACCGGACCCGGGCGGAGCGGTTCCAGATCCGCACGGAGATTGTCCGGAAAAAGGGAAAGAAATATACCAGGAAGACGGCCCTCTGCCCGGAGGGGCGCGGGCATATCCAGTCGTTCCGGGACAAGTATGAGGCGCTCTGCCGGGAATGTGAAGCCCTCCATTTTGCGGAGCCGTCATTTTCCCGCGATGGGATGACCGCGCGGTTTGATTTTATCGAGGGGGATACCCTGGAAAATCGGATCCTCGCGGCTGTCCGCGCGGCGGAGAACCCGAAGGCGGCACTGATCCGGGAAGTCCGCGCCGCGATGGGCAGGATCTTCGCTGTCCGGGCTGAGGAGAAGGGAAAATTTGCCCTCACCCCGGAATTTTCCAAGGTTTTCAACTGCCGCGGGGATCTCACCCCGGAGGAACTCGGAATGCTTGACGGGGAGAGCTTTTCCGCCTCGAACATCGACAGCCTTTTCGCGAACATGATCGTGGCGGAGGACGGCCTCTACGCGATCGACTATGAGTGGGTGATTCTCTTTCCGGTGCCGGCGGATTTCGTCCGCTACCGGACGCTCGTCTACGCCTATCTCCACCTGTCCAGCCAGTTCGGCGGCCTGAGCAGGGAGGAATTTCTTGACCTTTTCCCGGAACTGGTGACCAGTAACCGGGAGCTTTGGGCGGTCTATGAGAAGATGGAGGGCAATTTCCAGGAGTACGTCCACGGGGAGAACCAGCGGATTTACCAGGAAGACTATATGGTGGAGACAAAAACCGCCATCAGCCTCGCCCATGTTGATGAGGATCTCCATGAGACCAGGGAGCGCAACGACCAGCTCGCTGCCCAGATCGAGGACAAGAATGAGGAACTCAGGAAGATCCGGGAGGTCCAGCGGCTGACGCAGAACCATGTGGCGAATCTGACCGCCATGATTGCGGATCTCAGGCACAGCAACGAGGAGCTGGCGAAGGCGGTGGACTACTACCACCATCATCTGACCCTGGCGTTCCGCGCGCGCAGGAAGGCGGGTGACGTCTTCAACCGGAAGTATCCGAAGGGAAGCGCGGAGCGGGCGAAGCTCCATGAGACGAAGGAGCTGGTTTTCCACCCCCTGCGGGAGGCGCGCCTTCGGAGCACGGAGGAGGGGAGAAATCTCCTCGCCGGCGTCCACGAGATCGGGGAAGAATACCGCACGTACGGGAAGCTGCATTTCCCGGCGGTGGAGCATCCGGAGGTCTCCATCGTTATTCCCTGCTATAACCAGGTGCATTACACCTACCTCTGCCTCCGTTCGATCCTGGAGCACACGAAGAACGTAAGCTACGAGGTCATCATCGCCGACGACGTGTCTACGGATGCCACATCGCATCTTGGGGATTTTGCGGAGAATCTCGTGATCTGCAGGAACAAGGTGAACCAAGGCTTCCTCCGGAACTGCAACAACGCGGCGAAGCGGGCACGCGGCGAGTTCATCATGTTCCTCAACAACGACACCCAGGTGACGGACGGGTGGCTCGAGAGCCTTGTCAGCCTCATCCGGTCAGATTCCTCGATCGGCATGGTCGGTTCCAAGCTGGTGTACCCGGACGGGCGCCTGCAGGAGGCCGGCGGCATTATCTGGGACGACGGCTCCGGCTGGAATTACGGCAGGATGGATGACCCGGAGAAGCCGGAATACAACTATGTGAAGGATGTGGACTACATCTCCGGGGCGGCGATCCTGCTCTCCCGGTCTCTCTGGAAGGAGATCGGCGGCTTTGACGAGCGGTTTGCGCCGGCCTACTGCGAGGATTCCGACCTCGCCTTCGAGGTGCGCCGCCACGGGAAGCGGGTGGTCTATCAGCCGCTCTCCAAGGTCATTCACTTTGAGGGGATTTCCAACGGCACAGATGTCCAGGGCACCGGCCTCAAGCGCTATCAGGTGGAGAACAGCCGGAAGCTCAGGGAAAAATGGGCGGAGGAGCTGAAGAAGCAGTGCCACAATGACGGCAATCCCAACCCGTTCCTCGCCAGGGAGCGCAGCCAGGGCAGGCAGGTCATCCTGGTGATCGACCACTATGTGCCGACCTTTGACCGGGATGCCGGCTCGAAGACGACTTTCCAGTATCTGAAAATGTTCCTGCATGAGGGGTTCCGGGTGAAGTTCCTCGGCGACAATTTCGCGCATGAGGAGCCGTACACCACGACGCTGACGCAGATGGGCATCGAGGTGCTCTACGGGAGCTGGTATCAGGCCGGTTTCTGGGACTGGCTGGACAAAAATGGAAAATACATTTCGTTCGCCTACCTGAACCGCCCGCACATTGCCACGAAGTATGTGGACTATCTCTCAGAGCACACGGATATCAAGATGATCTATTACGGGCATGATCTGCATTTCCTGCGGCTCTACCGGGAGTACGAGCTGAGCGGGGATACCAGGATCCGGCGGGAGTCCGCCTACTGGAAATCGGTGGAATTCTCGCTGATGCGGCGGGTTTCGATCTCCTATTATCCGTCCCAGGTGGAGATTGACGCGATCCACGCCGTGGATCCGACCATCCGGGCAAAGGCGATCACCGCCTACGTCTATGAGAAATTCCTGGATCAGATCAATGAGGATTACGGGAAGCGGGAAGGGCTGCTGTTTGTCGGCGGATTCGCGCACCCGCCGAACGCGGACGGTGTCCTGTGGTTTGTGAAGAATGTCTGGCCGATGATCCGCGAAAAGCTCAAAATCAATTTCTATATCGTGGGATCCCACGCGACGGAGGAGATCGAGGCGCTGAATGATCCGGAAAATGGCGTCGTCGTGAAGGGCTTTGTCAGTGAGGAGGAGCTCGCCGCCCTCTACCAGAATACCAGGATGGTCGTCGTGCCGCTCCGGTACGGCGCCGGTGTCAAGGGCAAGGTGGTGGAGGCAATCTACAACGGCGCGGCGATTGTGACCACTTCGGTGGGGAGCGAGGGCATTCCGGAGGTGGAATCTGTCCTCCGGGTGGAGGATGAGCCGGAAGATTTCGCGGCGGAGGTTGTCCGCCTTTATCAGGATCCGGCGGAGCTTGTCCGGCTCAGCAGGGCGACTCAGGCGTACATCCGGAGCCATTTCAGCACCGAGGCGGCCTGGAACGTGATCCGGGAAGATTTTACGAGGGAAGACAATCCGAAGGAACGGCAAGGATAAGCCGGCCACCGGAAAGGGAGACAGCATGGAAGCAATTTTACTTGCCGGCGGCCTGGGAACCAGGCTCCGGAGCGTGGTGAGCGACAGGCCGAAGCCGCTGGCGGATGTGAACGGGAAGCCGTTTCTCTGGTATCTGGTGAAAAGCCTCCGGGAACAGGGAATTACCGATATGATCTTCGCCGTGGGCTATATGGCGGAGCAGATTGAGGATTATTTCGGCGACGGGAGCGCCTTCGGCATTCATGCCGCCTACGCGGTGGAAAAAGAGCTCCTGGGCACCGCGGGAGCGATCCGGAACGCGGCGGCAAAGGGAGAGGGCGAGGAGTTCCTGATTCTCAACGCGGACACCTACTACCGCATGGATTATCAGAAGCTCCGCGATCTCGCGGCCCGGGAGCAGAGTGACATGGCTCTCGTCCTCCGCCGGGTGCCGGATATCCGGCGCTATGGGGAGGCGAAGCTCATCGGGGGACGCTTGACCTCCTTCAACGAGAAGACCGGGGAGGAGCGGCCGGGAACGATCAACGGCGGCGTCTATCTGATGCGCCGGCGCCTCATCGAGGAGATTCCGGCGGGGAAGGTCTCCCTGGAAAATGCGATGATTCCCCATTGGCTTGGCGAGGGAAAAAAGATTGCCGGGATGGTGAATGACGGCTATTTTATCGACATCGGGGTTCCGGAGGATTACCGCAGGTTTTGCCGTGACGCCGCGGACGGAAAGGCCGGGTGACGGCATGGCGAAGGTGGTATTTCTTGACCGGGACGGCACGCTGAACGTGGAGACGCACTATCTTCATGAGCCGGAGAAGCTCGTCTTCTTCCCGGACACGGCAAAAGCCTTACGGATGCTGCGGGAGGCGGGATTTCTCCTGATTGTCGTGACGAACCAGGCCGGCGTGGCACGCGGGTATTACTCGGAGGAGGATGTCGCCCGCTTTCACGAATATTTTAATGAGAAGCTCCGGGCGGAGGGCGCGGCGGTGGACGCCTTTTATTACTGCCCGCACCATCCCGAGGCGGGGATCGGCAGCTACCGGACAGACTGTGACTGCCGGAAGCCGAAGACCGGGATGTTCCTCCGGGCGGAGGGAGACCTCCTTGAGCGGACAGGCGGGCGGATTGACAAAGCCCATTCCTTCATGATCGGGGATAAGCTTATCGACACTATAGCCGGGCACAATTACGGCGTGCGCTCCATCCTCGTGGGAACCGGCTATGGCGCCGGCATCCGCCGTGACGAGGCGGAGCGCGGGGAGCTGCTTCCAGACGGGCGCCCTCGCGGTGGCGAATACGATATCTATGCGGAAAATCTGGAAGAGGCTGCCCTGGTGATCCTGCGGGAATCAGGGAAGGAACGGAGATAGCGGCAGAGGGGAATTGCCATCGAGACAGAAGAGATCCAAAACAGGGCAAGGGAGCGGGAGACAGGGGAGAAAGGATCGAAAAGCAGTGAAAGTATGAGGGAGACGGCAAAACGGCAGAGAGAGGTACCCGGCGGGAAATGGATTTTCGAGGATGCGCCGATCCCGCGGGCGGTCGCGGAGATGGCGGTTCCGACCGTGATTACCCAGCTGATCAATATTGTCTATAATTTCGCGGATACCTGGTATGTCGGAAGAACAGGGAACGCCGCCATGGTGGCAGCCCTCTCGGTCTGCATGCCGATCTACGTCTACATGGCAGCCATCGCCAACCTGTTCGGCATCGGCGGCTCCAGCGCGATCTCCCGGAGCCTCGGGAGAAAACAGCCGGAGAGGGCGAGGCACATCTTCGCCTTCTGCCTGTTCGGCGGGCTCGTGGCGGCGCTGCTCTACGCCCTCATCATGCTGGTCTTCGGCGGCCGGATCATTCCCCTCATCGGCGGGGATGACCGTTCGTCACCCTACGTCAGGGATTATATTTTCTGGACCATGATCCTGGGGGCAATTCCGACGGTGGGCAATGTCCTCTGCGGCCATCTCGTCCGCTCGATCGGCGCCGCGAAACAGGCCGGGTTCGGGATGTCCATGGGAGCTATCCTGAATATTGTCCTGGATCCGCTCTTTATGTTTGTGATCCTGCCGCCGGGCCACGAGGTTGCCGGCGCGGCGGCAGCGACCCTGATCTCCAACACGGCGTCCCTTATGTACTTCCTGGTGTTCCTTGTGCGCCACCGCGAAAATCCGGTGTTCACGGTAAATCCGGCAGAGATTTCTTTCTCAGCGGGGATCCCCGGGGATGTCCTGTTGGTCGGGATCCCCGCGGCGCTCCAGACCATGCTGGCGATGACCTCGAATATTTTCGCCAATGCCCTGGTCCGTGGCTACGGGAGCGAGGCGGTTGCCGGCATGGGGGTAGCCAAGAAGATCAACATGATCGCCTTCAACACCACCATGGGGCTCACGCAGGGCATCCTCCCGCTCCTCGGCTACAATTACGGGGCGGGCAATTACCGGCGGATGCGGAAGACGATCCGCTTTACCGCCGTCATCGGCCTGGTATTCACGACATCCTGCCTGCTGGTGTTCCGCGGATTCGCGGTGCCGATGGTCCGTTTCTTCATCGCGGAGGAAAAATCGGTCGCCTTCGGCAGCACCTTTCTCCGGATCATCGCCTTCGCGGCGCCGCTGTGTACATTTTCCTACCTGATGAACGCCGTATTCCAGGCTTCGGGATGGAAGCGCTGTTCGCTGGTGCTCTCGGTCTGCCGGAAGGGGCTGCTGGACATTCCGGCGATGTTTTTCTTCCGCGGGGCATTCGGCGCCCTCGGCGTCGTTCTCGCGACGCCGTTCGCCGAGACACTTTCGCTGGGCCTCGCGGTCGTGATGTATCTGGTCTATGTGAGAAAGCTCCCGGCTCCTGCGGGGAGAAAAGATGATGTTTCCGGCACGGCGGGGCGGGTGGGCCCCCGGGATGACCGGGGATAGGAGAAAAAATGAAGATTTCAGTCAGTGATTTCGGCATGGCGGACGGCCGCATGAGCCGCCTCTATACGATGGAAAATTCCCGCGGCATGAAGGTGTCGGTCACGGATTACGGCGCGGCGCTCGTCAGCGTCGTCGTTCCGGACAGGGACGGGAAGCCGGTGGACTGCGTTCTCGGCTATCGGGATGTGGACGGTTATGTGAACAATACCGGAAGCATCGGCTGTTTTATTGGCAGGAACGCAAACCGGATTGGTGGCGCAAAGGTGGTGATCGGCGGGAAAACCTACGCGTTGGAGAAAAATGACGGGGAGAACAACCTGCACAGCGGGAGTGTCCGCACCGCGCACATGGTTTTCGAAGCGGCGGACAAGGCCGGGAAAGACATCGCGGCGGTTGCATTTTCCCGGGTGCTCCGGGATATGGAGCAGGGTTTCCCGGGAAATCTGGACACGACGGTCACCTACTCGCTGAACGAGGCGGGGGAGCTGGCGATCGACTATGAGGCGGCCTGCCCGGAGGACACGGTCTGCAACATGACCAATCACTCCTATTTTAATCTCTCCGGCGAGGGGAGCGGGGAGATCACCGATGAGGTGCTGACGGTCTTTGCGGACGCCTACACGCCGACCGGGGACGACCTGATCCCGACCGGTGAGCTCGCGGATGTTGCGGGGACGCCGATGGATTTCCGTACCCCGAAGCGGGTCGGCCAGGATATCGACGCGGATTTCCCGGCGATCCGCCAGGGCCGCGGCTACGATGTCAATTACGCGCTGAATGCCGCGCCGGGGAAGGTGATCCCGGCGGCGTCTCTCGTGAGCCCGCGCACCGGCATCCGCATGGAGGTGCTGACGAACCTCCCGGGTATCCAGATTTACACGGCCAACGGGCTCCGAACGAAGATGCCGGGGAAATGCGGCCGGCCGTACACGTCCCGCGAGGGGATCTGCTTTGAGACGCAGTATTTCCCGAATGCCTGCAATGAACCGAGGTTCCAGAGCAGCATCCTGCCGGCCGGGCAGATCTACGCGGCGGAGACCATTTTCCGCTTTTCCGTGTAAATGCCCTGGTGCCGCCGGCGGGCGGCGCGGTTTGTTAAGAAAAGTTTTACTTGAAGGCGGCCGGCATTGCGGCTAAGATGGTTTCGTTATGTATACAGGACGTGCGCCGGGGACGGGGCACGGCGCCAAAGGAGGTATTCCGTGAAGGTTGTTATTCTGGCGGGCGGTTTCGGCACGAGGATCAGCGAGGAGAGCGATTTTAAGCCGAAGCCCATGGTGGAGATCGGCGGCCAGCCGATCCTCTGGCATATCATGAAATATTATTCCCAGTTCGGCTACCATGATTTCATCATCTGCCTGGGCTACAAGCAGTATGTCATCAAGGAGTATTTTGCCGAATATTTCCTGCACACATCGGATGTGACCTTCGACCTGGCAAACAATTCGATGGAGGTTCATACCCGCCACGCGGAGCCCTGGAAGGTGACGCTGATCGACACCGGCCTCAATACGATGACCGGGGGCAGGGTCAAGAGAATTGCCCCGTATATCGGGAATGAGCCGTTCCTTCTGACCTACGGCGACGGGGTGTCAACGGTGGATCTGGACGCCCTGGTGAAGTTTCACAAGAGTCACGGAAAGATCGCGACGATCACCGGGGTCAACATCGGCCAGCGCTTCGGCGTCATGGTGGCCGATGAGAAAGGGCAGATCAAGGAGTTCCGGGAGAAGAATGACGACGACGGCAAGATCATCAACGGCGGATTCATGGTCATGAACCCGGAGGTCATGAACTATATCGCTGGCGATGACACGGTGTTTGAGAAGGAACCCCTGGAAAATCTGGCGAAGGACGGCGAGCTGATGGTGTACCAGCACAGCGGGTTCTGGAAGTGCATGGACACGCAGCGGGATCACCGGCAGCTCGAGGCCATGTGGGCGAAGAATGAGGCACCGTGGAAGATCTGGTGACGGAGGGCAAAATGAGCGGATGGATGGAGTTTTATCGGGGAAAGCGGGTTCTTGTCACCGGGCATACCGGCTTTAAGGGATCCTGGCTCGTGCGGATTCTGGAGCTTCTGGGGGCGGAGGTCACCGGCTATGCCCTGGAGCCGCCGACGGACCCGTCCCTGTTCGGGATTCTGGACCTCGCGCACACGATGGATTCGGTGACCGGGGATATCCGCGACCTGGGGCGCCTGCGGGAGACATTTGCCCGGGTTAAGCCGGAGGTCGTCCTCCACCTGGCCGCGCAGCCGATCGTCCGGGCGTCCTACCGGGATCCGGTCGGGACCTTCGGCACCAACGTCATGGGCACGGTCCATGTGCTGGAATGTGTGCGTGAGACGGAGAGCGTCCGTTCCTTTGTCAATGTGACGACGGACAAGGTTTATCTCAACCGGGAGTGGGAGTACGGTTATCGGGAAAATGACCGCCTGGACGGCTTTGACCCCTATTCGAACAGCAAGTCCTGCTCGGAGCTTGTGACCGCCTCTTACCGGAGAAGCTTTTTCGGTGAGGGCGGAAGGAAATGCGCGATTTCCACCTGCCGGGCCGGAAATGTGATCGGCGGCGGGGATTTTGCCCCGGACCGCATCATCCCGGACTGCATCCGGGCGGCGGCGGCAGGAAAGCCGGTCGAGGTGAGAAATCCCCATTCGACGAGGCCGTACCAGCATGTCCTGGAGCCGCTGTTTTTCTATCTCCGGGTGGCGAAGGAGCAGGCCGAGGATCCCGCATTTGCCGGGAGCTACAATATCGGGCCGGATGACCGGGACTGCGTGGCCACCGGCGTCCTGGCGGACATGTTCTGCCGGGCGTGGGGCGGCGGCGAGACCTGGGTCACGGGCAACCCGGACGGGCCGCACGAGGCAAATTTCCTGAAGCTCGACTGCTCGCACGCAAAGCGGGTCTTCGGATGGGCACCGAAAATGCACGCCGGGGAGGCGGTCGAGGCGACGGTCCTCTGGTCGAAGGCATGGCTTCGCGGGGAGGATATGCGTGAGGTTACCGACCGGCAGATCCGCGGATGGATCGAAAAATCAATGGAGGAGACAAGCGGATGACAAATCAGGATGAGGCGATGCACAAGGCGCAGGAGGCGGCGAGACAGGAGATTCTTGACCTTGTGAAGAACTACTGCGAGACCTATCATAATCAGAACCCGGAGTTTACGCCGGGACAGCGGATTCCCTACGCTTCCCGGGTCTATGACAGCGCGGAGATGGTCAATCTCGTGGACAGCGCCCTGGAATTCTGGCTGACCGCGGGCCGCTGGACGGAGAAATTCGAGCGGGGGCTCGCGGACTATCTCGGCGTCCGCTTCGCGGCGCTGGTCAATTCCGGTTCCTCGGCGAATCTCACCGCGTTCATGGCGCTGACCTCCCCGCTGCTCGGGGAGCGGCGGGTTAAGCGAGGAGATGAGGTCATCACCGTGGCCGCCGGATTTCCCACCACGGTGACCCCGATGATCCAGTACGGCGCGGTTCCGGTGTTTGTGGATGTCACGATCCCGCAGTACAACATTGATGTGACGAAGCTGGAGGAGGCCAGATCCCCGAAGACCAAGGCGGTCATGATCGCCCATACGCTCGGCAATCCCTTCGACCTCCGGGCGGTCCGCGACTTCTGCCGCAGGTATAACCTGTGGCTGGTTGAGGACAACTGCGACGCCCTCGGCAGCCGCTATGACATCGACGGGAAAATGCGCTATACGGGCACGATCGGCGATATTGGCACGTCCAGCTTCTATCCGCCGCACCATATGACGATGGGCGAGGGCGGCGCGGTCTACACGAATGACCCGCTGCTTGCCCGGATCATCCGCTCCTTCCGGGACTGGGGGCGTGACTGTGTCTGCCCGCCCGGAAAGGACAATACCTGCGGCCACCGGTTTGACGGAAAGTACGGCGACCTCCCGCGGGGCTATGATCACAAGTATGTCTATTCCCATTTCGGCTATAACCTCAAGGCGACCGACATGCAGGCAGCCATCGGCTGCGCGCAGCTGGAGAAAATGCCGCATTTCGCGGAGAGGCGCCGTCATAATCATGCCCGCCTCCTTGCGGCGCTCCGCGGCATGGAGAAATCCTACCTGCTCCCGGAGCCGTGCCCGGGGTCTGATCCGGACTGGTTCGGCTTCCTGATCACCTGCCGGGGTGACGCGGACCGGAGCAAAATTGTCCCGTATGTGGAGAGCAAGGGCATCCAGACGAGGATGCTGTTCGCGGGCAATCTGACCCGCCACCCGTGCTTCGATGAGATGCGCGCCTCCGGTGAGGGCTATCGCGTTGCCGGTTCCCTGGAGAATACGGACCGGATCATGCGGGACACCTTCTGGGTCGGCGTTTATCCGGGCATGACTGATGAGAAGATCGATTATATGGCCAAGGTTCTCCGGGAGGCGCCGGAGAAGGCCTGAACCGTCGAGGAGGAGATCATGGGGGAAAGCAGGACATACGACCTCACGGAGGTGCATGCGGCGAATCTCCGCATGCTGAAGGAGATCGACCGCATCTGCCGGAAGCACGGGATCCGCTATATGCTGGATTCCGGCACGCTTCTCGGGGCGGTGCGCCATCATGGCTTTATTCCCTGGGATGACGACGTGGATATCGCGATGACCAGGGAGAACTGGGAAAGGTTCCGGAAAGCCGCCCCGGCGGAATTTCCGGAGGATATCTCCCTGCTCTGCCCGGAGGACATCCGGGACGGGAAGGTGTTCTATGATTTCACCCCGCGGATTCTCTACCGGGATAGCCGGCGGGGGCCGGATGATGAGGAAATGCGCTATTACGGCGGTGAGCTGAATCATCTGTGGATCGACATTTTCCTGCTCGACCGGGTGCCGGACGGGGCTCTCGCGGACCGTCTCGCCCGGGGGGTGCAGAAGGCCGTGTACGGCCTTGCCATGGGGCACCGCCGGACGCTGGACTATTCCCATTACCCGGCGGTGCAGCGCGCCGCCATTCGGATTCTCGCCGGGATCGGCAGGCGGATTCCTATGCCGGCGATCTACCGGCTCCAGGAGCGTGCGGCGTCCGCGTACCGGAACCGGAAGACGAAGCACCTGTACTACACCAATTATGCGCCGGACTGGATGTATGTGACGTTGGACAGCCGGTGGCCGGAGGACACGGTCGCCGTGCCCTTTGAGGACACGAGGCTGCTGGTTCCCCGCGCCTATGATCCCATGCTCAGGCAGCTCTACGGAGATTACCGGAAGCTTCCGCCCGCGGAAAAGCGGGTTCCGGGGCATGTGGGATTTCATTTCGGGCAGACCAAATGACCGGGTCAGGAGAGACAGGTTAGCGGTGAGGAGCCAACAGGAAAGCCTGGGGTTCCCCATCGGGAATTTTCTGACCGGTCACAGGACAGAAGGATGGAAGAAAAAGACAGAAAACTCTCGATCGTGGTCTCCGTCTACAACGAGGAGGCCGCGCTTCGGGAATTTTATCGCGTGTCGCGGCCGATTTTCGAGAGCCTTTCCTGGGACTACGAGCTGATTTTCGTGAACGACGGGAGTTCTGACAAGTCCGGGGAGATTCTCCGCGGCTTCGCGGCAGAGAACACCAAAATCCGCCTGGTGGAATTTTCCCGGAACTTCGGGCATGAGGCGGCGATGATCGCCGGTATCGATTACAGCACCGGCGACGGCGTGGTCTGCATGGACGCGGACCTGCAGCATCCGCCGGAGCTTCTCCGGGACATCATCGCGAAGCTCGGCGAGGGGTACGAGGTCGTCAATATGGTCCGCACCAGCAACACCTCGGCGGGCTGGCTCAAAAATGTGACCTCGTCCGCATTTTACCATTTGATCAACCGCATCTCGGATGTCAAGATGCTGGAAAATGCGTCGGATTTCTTTGCCCTCTCGGCGGAGGCGGCGGAAGTGCTCCGGGTGGATTACCGGGAGAAGGTCCGGTTCCTCCGCGGGTATGTGCAGAACATCGGCTTCCGGCGGACGGCGATCACCTACGAGGCGAGGCCGCGCGTCGCCGGGCACAGCAAGTACAGCATCCGGCGGCTCGCGAGGCTTGCGGTCAACACGATCCTGTGCTTTTCGGATATGCCGCTCAGGCTCGGCATCTACACCGGCTTTTTCGTCGGCCTTCTCGGGATCATCCTGATGATTTACACCATCTGGAGCCATATCGTCACCGGGACGCCCAACGGCTATGCCACGATCGTGGTGGTCCTCTGTTTTATGTTCGCGGTTCTCTTTTTCCTCCTGGGCATTATCGGTGAGTATATCGCGGTTCTCTTCGCGGAGCTGAAGGACCGTCCTGTCTATATCGTCCGCGATACGGTGAACTGTGAGAAAAAACCGCTGAAGGAGAAATCATGAGCGCAAAGCAGATTTTCCGGCGGGGGGCGGCCGCCCTTCTCGGCGCGGTGCTGATCCTCGCCATGATTCCGCAGACCGTGCTGGCGAAGCCGACTTGGCCGTCCTGCCCGGTCATCGCGTCGGAGTCCGGCATCGTCATCGACGAGGATTCCGGCGCCATGCTCTACGGGCAGAATGTCCACCAGCAGCAGGCGCCCGCCAGCATCACCAAGCTCCTGACCGCGCTGATTGTGCTGGAGAATTGCTCGCTGGACGAGAAGGTGACATACTCCCACGAGGCGATGACCAGGCTGGAACCGGGCTGCGGCAACAAGTACAATATGGCCGAGGGCGACGAGCTGACGGTGGAGGACGCGCTCTACCTCCTGCTCCTTGCCTCATCGAACCAGACGGCAAATGCGCTTGCCGAGCACACCGCGGGGAGTATTGATCAGTTTGTCGACCTGATGAACCGGAAGTGCGACGAGCTTGGCTGCCAGGAGAGCCATTTTGCCAACCCCTCGGGGCTGAACGACAGCACGCAGCTGACCAGCGCTTGGGATATGGCGCTCATCGCCAGGGCGGCTATGGACGATGCGGAGCTTTTGAAGATCGATTCCACGACAAGCCATGACATCCCGGCGACAAAGAACAATCCGAACGGCGCCACCGTGACCATGGAGCACAAGCTCCTCGTGACTGCCAATCCCTCGGATCCGAACTATTATCCCTACGCGGTGGCCGGAAAGACCGGCTATACCTCGATCGCCGGGCAGACGCTCGTGACCTACGCCGCGAAGGACGGCAGGCAGGAGATTGCGGTCACCCTGAAAAGCACGCAGAGGACCCACTACGCCGACACGGTCACGATGCTTGATTTCGGTTTCAATAATTTCAAAAATATCAATATTTCGGAAAATGCCAGCCTCCCGGACGGCGATCCGGTGAAGCTCGGGAAGAAAAAGTACGCCCGGAGCGACCTCACGCTGGATCAGGATGCCGCTGTGACCCTGCCGAATGACGCGAAATTTTCCGACGCCGAGGAGAAGCTGGTCACGAAGGACTTTCCGGCGGACGCCCCGGCGGGGACAGTGGCTATGCTGGTCTATACCTACGATGACCGGGAGGTCGGCAGGGCGGCGATCGTCAGTGCGGAGGCTGCGGAGAAGGCGAAGAACACGGTGGTCCGGATCCGCGGGAAAAAGGACGGGGAGACGGCCACAGGCTCCCAGGTGTCCGGTTCCTCGGGGGGGTTCAGCGGCCTCTGGAGCCGGCTGGGCGAGGCGTTCGGCGCGGTCTACGGGGCGGTGACCGATGCGGCCTCAGCCGCCGGAGCCTGGTATCGCTCCCTGAACCTTAGCCGTGCGCAGCTTGCCGGTATCCTGGGGGCGGCAGCGGCGGTTCTCGCTGCCGTGATTTTCGCCATCCTCCGGGCAAGGCGGAAAAACGCGGAACAGCGGTATCTCACCGCGTCGAAGGAGCGCAGAAAGCAGCGCCTCAAGGAGAGCGGGGTCAGCGAGGAAGAATTTGCCAGGATGGTGAACCGGGTGCGGAACCGCGGAGGTTTGGAAAAGCCGGCGGAGAAGGCCGCCGAGCCTGAGGCGCAGGAAAAGCCGGCGGAGAAGGCCGCAGAGCCCGAGGCGCAGGAAGCACCGGCGGAGAAGGCCGCCGAGCCCGAGGCGCAGGAAACGCCGGCGGAGAAGGCCGCCGAGCCCGAGGCAAAGGAAGCACCGGCGGAGAAAGACTGAACAGTTAAAAATTATTTAACATTTTCGAAATGTACTGTAAATCGCCAGGACGATAGGATATAATACGTGCATTGCGCTGAAACGAAGAACACAGGCTGACCGCCGGGACGGCGGCCGGCCTTCGGAGGTTTTTATGAAGAAATTTCTGCTGATGCTGGGCTGTGCCATGATGGTGCTTCTTGCCGGATGCACGAAAAGCACCATTGTCAACAATATGGACGGGGAGACAGTGACCGGCACCCCCTATCAGGGAACTGTGGAAAATGTGGAGATCGACTGGGACCAGGTGAAGGACGATGCCTCGGAAATCTTCAAGGACACGTCGGAATACCCCTACGCGAAGGACTTCATGCTCTATCTGGAGCCGGAGAACAAGGAGCTCCAGCTGCTCTGGATCGTTTCCAAGGATATGCCCGGCGACCAGGTTGAATCCTATGCGGAGGATCTCCTGAAGAAGTTCAACGATGTGGTGGCAACCCAGGATTTCAGCATTGAAAAATCCTCAGATACCTCCTACGGCGGCCTCTGGAAGACCTACAGCGTCTCTCTCGGGATTATCCCGGAGGGGACATCCGGTGACAACACCGACGACTGGTTCCTGAACGCCTATATCCCGGCGGGGCAGGATTTCCAGCTCCCGAACGCGTCATCTTCATCGTCAGGGGCAGCTGCGGAGGCGGGCACGGCAGGCTGAGTGCGCTGGTTTTGACCGGAATGTGTTCATATTACGTTCATAATTCTTTCAAAACTCATTTACAAAAAGAACATTGAATCTTCATCGGTCTTTCCTATACTCATAATCGTAGCAAGGATTTGCTTTCATTTTTTTCATAATGCCTGACCGAAAGGTTTGGCTCTCCTCCCTTATTAAAAGACCCCTCACTGCTGGAGGGGTCTTTTGTTATTCGCAGAACACTTAACAATAACCGGCCGCTTAACGAGGAGAAGCGAAAGCGCTGTCCGAACTTGGCAAATCTGCTTCTCAGGCGTGTGCCGGCGGTGTGCATGATTCCGGAACCCCGAAGAACAGGAGTGTGTCTTGAAAATTCTTCACTGTGCCGATATTCATCTGGATTCCCCCATGAGGGCAAATCTCCCGGAGAAGCTGGCCGCGGAGCGCCGGGCGGAGCTTCTCCGAGCGTTTCTGGATATGATTGACTATGCCGGCGGCGAGGGCGTGTCGGTCATTCTCCTCGCCGGCGACATTTTTGACTCCCCGAAGATTTCCGCGACGACAGCCGCGGCGGTCCGGAGGGCGGTCCGCCGTCATCCGGAGATCATTTTCGCCTATCTCCGCGGAAACCACGAGGGGGCGGGCATCCGCCCGGCGGAGGACGTGATCTTCGGAGGGGATCTTCCGGACAATGTCCTCACCTTTACGGACCGCTGGTCCTCCTTCCGCCTCCCGGATGAGGAGGACGGACATCGCAGGATACCGGTGATCCTGACCGCACGGGAGATCCCGGAGGATGGCGGCGCCGAGGCGGCGCGGACGCTGGACCTCCGGGAGGACCGCCTGAATCTCGTGATGCTCCACGGGCAGCAGGCAGAGCACGGGGGCTCCGGCACGATCCCGCTGAACCTGTTCAGGGGAAAGGGGATTGATTATCTTGCCCTGGGACATGTGCATCAGCTTGAGCAGGGGAGGATCGACGGCCGGGGAATCTGGTGCTGCCCGGGCTGCCTCCTCGGCCGCGGCTTTGATGAGCAGGGGGAGCACGGCTTCGTCCTGATCGATATCGACACGGAGACCGGGAAAATGCACCGCAGCTTCATCCCGGCGCCGGGAAGCCGGTTTTATGAGGTGCGGGCGGATGTCACCGGCTGCACGGATTCCGCGGAGATGGAGGAGCGGATCGCGAGCCGGCTGGCATCGGGGCCGTACCGGGAGGGGGATTTCCTCCGGGTCGTCCTTGCCGGGAACCTGGACGTGGAGGCGGAGAAAAATCCGGTCTATCTGCGGAAAGCATTTGCCGATAAGTACAGAAGCTTCACGCTCCGGGATGAGACAAAATTCACCGTGGACTACGCCGCTTTCCGCTATGAGCCGACGCTCCGGGGAGAGCTGGTCCGCCTTCTCAGCGCGGAGGACAGCCTTCCGGAGGAGAGAAAGGCGGAGATTATCCGCTGCGCTATGGAGATGCTGAAAGGGGAGACATGAGACTGATTCGCCTGCATGTGGAGAGCTTCGGCTGTCTCCACGACCTCACGCTGGATTTCCGGGACGGGTTGAACATCCTCTGCCGCGGCAACGGCTGGGGCAAGAGCACGGCTGCCGCCCTGATCCGGGTGATGTTTTACGGATTTCTCGGGGAAGGCCGCCGCGGGGAGCGGGAAAATGAGCGCCGCCGCTACCGCCCGTGGAACGGCGGCGGGATCTACGGCGGGTATCTGATCTTTGAGGCCGGCGGGAACATTTATCGGGCGGTCCGGAGCTTCGGCGCCCGCCCGAAGGAGGACACTTTCGCCCTCTATGATGAGCGGACCGGCCTCGAGAGCCGGGATTACTCGTCCAATCTTGGGGAAGAACTGTTCCGCATCGACGCGGAATCCTTTGCGCGGACGGTGTTCACCGGCCAGATGGACGCCCCCACCGGGGCGACTGACGGGATTCACGCGAAGCTCGGGGGAAGGCTCATGCCCGCCGGAGACGCGGGAAATTATACGGATGCGAAGGCGCGGATCCGCCAGGAGGTCAACCGCATAACGCCTGACCGGAAGACCGGGAGGATCAGCATCCTGAGCCGGGAGATCGATGAGCTTGAGGCACTTCTTCCCGGGGAGGAGAAGCTGCTCCGGGAGGCGGATGAGCTGTCCCGGAGCCTTTCCGCGGAGCGGGAGGAGTTAGATCAGGTTAACGGGAAGATCCGTGGGCTCGACAGCATGGCTGCGGACCTGGCCGCCCGGCTGGATGCCGGCGGCGGGGCTTCAGACGCAGGGAGCGGAACCTCTGCGGACGGTAGGAAAGGCGCCGGCAGAGGTTCTGCGGGCGGCAGGAAAGGCGCCGGCGGAGGTTCCGCGGGCGGCAGGGAAGGTGCTGCCAGACCCTCAGGCGCATCAGGAGCGGGGCTCCTCGCCGGGGCGCTCCTCGCGGCCTGTGCCGCCACCGCGCTGATCCTCTGGTTTGTCAAAGACCCGGCAGCAGCGAGAATCCTGTTCTCTGCCACCCTGGCCGTATGCGGGGGCGCGGCGCTTCTCGGCGCCGTCCGCTGGCTTCGGGGCGGAAAGCGGGAGCAGTCAGCGGAGCCGGAGGCAGGGGGGCATCACGGGGAAACGCCCGGGAGCCTCTCCCGGGAACTCATCCGGGCAAGCCGGGACAGGGACAGCCTGGCCGGGCGGCGGGATGAGCTTCTCGCCCATATCCGGGAGACGGAGGCGGCGCTCGGGGAAGCCCGGGACAGCCTCGCGGAGATTGCCCGGGCGAAGGCGGAGGCAGCCGAAAAGCGGGAGGAGAGGGAGAAGCTTTCCCACCGGCTCGGTGTCCTTGAGGATACCTCCTTCTACCTGGAAAAGGCGATGCAGGGATTTTCCGCCCGGTATGTCCGGCCGGTGACGGACGCATTTGCCCGGTATTACCGGATGATGACCGGCGAGGAGCCGGACAGCTTCCGGGTGGATGTGGATCTCGGCCTCAAGGTCGTGAGCGCCGGCACTCTCCGGGACAGCGCCGCGCTGAGCGCCGGGCTGCGGGATCTCACCGGGCTCTGCATGCGCATGGCGCTGGTGGAGGCCATGTACCCGAATGAGAAGCCCTTTGTGGTTTTTGACGACCCTTTCGTCAGCCTGGACGATGAGAAGAAGATCCGGGCAGCGCAGTTTCTGAAAAATATCTCCGCCGGCCGCCAGGTGATCTATTTTACCTGCAGCCGCGCCGGGCGCTGAGGCGGCGCATCCCGGATTCAGTCCGCCGGATTATTGCGCGGCTGGGCGCATCCCCGGGCAGCTGAGGCGGATTTCCCGGCGCGGTTAGGGTTCCTGCGCTTTCCGGTGACAGGGACGCCGCCGTGATGTAGAATAAAAGAAAACGCGAAGAGCAGATTCCGGATGCTGGCAGCGTGGGCAGTTTGCGCCCGCCAGACCGGACAATGATTGAGGAGGAAACAGCGATGAACAAAAATCCGATGGTCACGATTGAGATGGAGGACGGCGGCATCATGAAGGCGGAACTCTATCCGGATGTCGCGCCGAACACGGTGAACAACTTTGTCAGCCTGGTGAAGAAGGGCTTCTACGACGGGCTCATTTTCCACCGTGTCATCAAGGGCTTCATGATCCAGGGCGGAGACCCGGAGGGCACCGGTGCCGGCGGCCCGGGCTACAGCATCCGGGGCGAGTTCACGCACAACGGCTTTCAGAATGACCTGAAGCACACGAAGGGCGTCCTGTCGATGGCGAGAACCATGGTTCCGGATTCCGCGGGCTCGCAGTTCTTCATCATGCACGACGACGCGCCCCATCTGGACGGCGAGTACGCGGCGTTTGGCATGCTGACGGAAGGGCTGGACGTGCTGGACCGGATCGCCGCAGTCCGCACCGACTGGGGAGACCGGCCGCTCAAGGATCAGAAGATCCGGAAAATGACGGTGGAGACCTTCGGCGTGGACTATCCGGAACCGGAGAAGTGCTGATCCGGGAGGTCCTTGTCCCGGCCGAGGGACGCCTTCTCCCCGCGGTCATTTCCGACGACGGGGAGGCGCTGCTTACGGCGGCGGAGGCGGGAAAGACCGTGATCGGCATTTTCCGGGAGGGCGCCGGCGGGCCGGGATTTTCCCGCTGCCTCTATCTCGTGGATTCACCCGAGGCGGTGACGCCGAGGCTTCTCGAGCGGGCGGTCCGCCGCACCGCGGTCCTTCCCTGGATCATCGCCGGGACCCCGCGGCTCATCATCCGGGAATTTCAGGACAGCGATCCCCTGGAGGAGCCGTCAGAGCATGACGGGGACGGCGTCTTCAGTAACTGGGAAAAGCGGCACAGCTACATCCGGAACCAGTACCGGTTTGCCGAGTACGGGATCTGGGCTGTCGTCCGTAAGGCGGATGGCAGGATGGTGGGGAAATGCGGGATTGACCGGCAGTTCGGCTACCATATTTTCCCGGGGTTCCGACGGCAGGGCTATGCGGAGGAGGCATCCCGGGCGGTTTTCTCCTATGCGAAGCGGGAGCTCGGGATGACGGAGCTCAGGGGATGGATCCGGGCGGATAACCTTGCGTCCCGCCGCCTCGCCGAAAAGCTGGGGATGCGGCCCTGCCCGGAGCCGGGAACCGCCTTATGTCCGAGGCCGGAAATGCGTCCGGGCGAGGAGCCGGAATTATCCCCGAGGCCGGGAATCTGCCCGCCGGGGAAGCCGGAGAACCGGACGTTGAGCGGCGGTTCCGGGGACAAAAAAACGGAAAATGCCAATTGCATTTCCTACAGGATTCTCTTATAATATTGTAGAACTGTATACAAGTATACAGTTCTACAATATTTTTATGCAGAGCACTTAACAATAACCAGCCACTTAACGAGGACAAGCGAAAGCGCAGTCCGAGTTTAGTGGAGTGGCTATCCAATGATAACCAGCCACTTAACGAGGACAAGCGAAAGCGCAGTCCGAGTTTAGTGGAGTGGCTATCCGCGGAGCGGGGCACGAGCCAAGCGCCGCAGACGCTCGGAATCACACAGCCGAAGGAGTTGATCCAATGGAATCCATCAGCCTCAGGGCATACGGAAAAATCAATCTCGGGCTTGACGTCACCGGAACCCGGGAGGATGGCTATCACCTGGTCCGGATGGTCATGCAGTCGGTGGGCATCTATGACCGTGTGACGATCACGATGACGGAGGAGCCCGGCATCACCCTGGAGAACAGCCTGCGGTTTCTGCCGGCTGGGCCGAAAAACCTGGCCTGGCGGGCGGCAGACCTGCTGATGCGGGAATTTGCCGTCCCAAAAGGCGTGCATGTCGCTATCGACAAGCATATCCCGGTGGCCGGCGGCATGGCGGGCGGAAGCAGCGACGCGGCGGCTGTTCTGTTCGGGGTCAACCGCCTGTTCGGCTTCAACCTCACGAGGAAAGAACTGATGGAGCGGGGTCTTAAGCTCGGAGCGGATGTCCCGTTCTGCCTGCTCCGCGGGACTGCCCTCGCCGAGGGGATCGGGGAGATCCTGGCTCCGCTGCCTGCCATGCCGGACTGTTTTATTCTGATTGCCAAGCCGTCCTTCTCTGTCTCCACCAGGGACGTCTATACTCGGCTTGACGGCATCATGCCGCCGTCGGGTGAGGAGCGGGGCAGATATTTTACGGAAAAACTGCCGGATATCGACGGGCTTCTTGGCGCTATCCGCGCCGGGAACTATGAGGCCATGCTCCCTTGTATGGGGAATATCCTGGAAAATGTCACTGTCCCGCTTCATCCGGAGATCGCCGCGATCCGCGGTGCGATGCGGGAAGGCGGAGCGGACGCCGCCATGATGAGCGGGAGCGGCCCGACGGTGTTCGGGCTGTTCCGGGAGGAGGAGGCTGCCGCCGATACCGCGGCAAGGCTCCGTGCAGGCCGGATGGCCGCGCAGATCTATGTCACAAGGCCCTACCGGCCTGCACGCAGGAGGAAGCACAATGCTTGAGAACATCGAGTCCAATTACAACAATGAGTATCTTCCGCTGAGGGATGTGGTTTTCCGCACGCTGCGTCAGGCAATCCTCAAGGGGGAGCTCGAGCCGGGAGAGCGCCTCATGGAGATCCAGCTGGCGAACAAGCTTGGCGTGAGCCGGACACCGATCCGCGAGGCGATCCGGATGCTTGAGCTGGAGGGACTCGTGCTCATGATCCCGCGGAAGGGCGCGGAGGTAGCCAGAATTTCGGCAAAAAATATGCAGGACGTGCTGGAGGTCCGCACCTCGCTCGAAGAGCTGGCGAGCGGGCTCGCCTGCCGGAGAATGACAGACGATGACCTGCAGAAGCTTAAGGATGCCGAGGCAGCCTTCACGATAGCGGTTTCCGGCGGCGACACCCTGAAGATCGCTGAGAGCGACGAGGCTTTCCACGATGTCCTCTATAATGCCACCGGAAACGAAAAGCTGGTGCAGATTTTGAATAATCTCCGTGAGCAGATGTACCGGTACCGGCTGGAATATATCCGGGATTCCGGGAGCTGGGAGCGCCTCAAGAATGAGCACCGGATGATCATCGAGGCGATGGAGAAGCGGGATATCCCGGCGGCGAGGAAAATTATCCGTGAGCATATCGGCAATCAGGAGAAGACCATCCTCGCGATCATCCGCGAGCGCGAAGCGCAGGAGGCGGAGGGCGCCGCGGCGAAAAGGGTTCACAAAAAAGATATGAAAAAGTCAGGAAAAACTGAATGCGCGAGAACTTGACGATGTGACAGACTGTCACTATAATGTGACATGTCGTCACCTGACGGTGCAATACTTGACATTTGCGCCGGTACTGTCCCTAAACAGCAGGAAAAGGGCGGTGCCGGCGCTTTTTTTACGCAGGGCACTGAACAATAACCAGCCACTTAACGAGGACAAGCGAAAGCGCAGTCCGAGTTTAGTGGAGTGGCTATCCGCGGAGCGGGGCGCGAGCCCACCGGGCGAAGTGCGAGTTTAGTGCGAGCTATGCGAATTTGCTTAGTGAGAACAAGCGTAAGCGCAGTTCGAACTTAGCAAATTCGCTTTGGACAGAGAGGAGAGGAAAACTATGCCGACCGAGAGGTTTATGCGCCTTCCCGAGGCAAAGAAGCGGGCGATCTGGAAAGCCGCGTTCGATGAATTTTCACGGACGAAGATGGATAAGGTCTCGATCAACCGGATCATCCAGGAGGCGGAGATTTCCCGCGGAAGCTTTTACACGTACTTTGAGGACAAATGGGACCTGCTGGATTATCTACTCGGCACGATGCAGATGAGCATCCAGAATAGCGCGGCAGTTAAGCGGGTGATCAAGCATGCCGATATCTGGGAGTGGCTGGACGGTTTGTTCGAGGGAATTCTCGAATTTTTCCGCGTTCCGGAGAATCTGGAATTTATCCGGAATTTCTGCAGTTCCGTAGGGACCGCGGATGTCATCCTGAAGGACGGGCATTTTTCCCCGAAGTATTTCAATGGGAAAGAAAGGGAATTTGACGAGGAATTTGACAAAGCCTATCAGCGGAGTGCCCGGGATGGCGGGCTGATCTCCCTGACCTGCCGGGAAATGGATACCTTCAAGGAGTTCTGTAAGTTTTCTTTGGGGAAAGCCGTGACGGACGCGATCAAGGGGACAGAGGAAGGCGAGATCAAGAGGGATTTTGCCGTCCGGATGAATTTTCTGCGCAGGAGTGTGGAGAGAAAGAAAGGGGATACTACATGAAAAAGAGAGTGATTGGGATTGTTGTCGCTGCCGCGATTGCCGCTCTGGTGATCTTCCGGCTGGTGCAGCCGGAGGCAAAGGACACGCCGGCCTCCCTTCCCACTGTGGTGGCCGGTCATGCGGAGACCGGGAGCATCTCGGTGGATACCGAGCTGACCGGTACCGTGGAACCGGCGGATATGGCATACGTCATCCCGAAGGCAGGCGGGGAGATCACCGAGCTCCTGGTGAAGCCCGGTGACCAGGTGAGTGCCGGGCAGAAGCTTGTGCACATCGACACGAAGATGGTGGACAGCGCAAAGATCGCCATGGATACCGCGCAGGTGAGCGTGCAGGACGCAAACCGCAATCTCGCCCGGATGCAGGCGCTCGCCGCGACCGGGGATGTCTCCCAGCAGGAGCTCGAGAATGCGCAGTCGCAGGCACGTCAGGCACAGCTCCAGTATGATTCGGCGAAGATCAACTATAACAACCAGATCGGATATGCGGATGTGACCGCGCCGATTTCCGGCACGGTGGAGAGTGTCAGCGCAGCCCTCCATGACAATGTGGCGCAGGGCAGCGTAATCTGCGTCATTTCCGGGCAGGGCGGCAAGGAAGTCACCTTCTATGTGCCGGACCGCATCATCCAGAATATCAATTCCGGCGATGCGGTGACCGTCACGAAGAACGGCACGGACTATCCGGGAACCATCACGGAGAAGAATTCCATGGTGGATTCCACGACAGCGCTGTTCAAGGTCAAGGCCTCCGTGGGCAATGTGGAGGCGCTTCCCACCGGGGTGACGGTGGAGGTCTATGTGACTTCCGAGAAGGCGGATCATGCCCTCCTCGTGCCCTCGGACGCGGTGTACTATGAAGGAGGCCAGCCGGAGGTCTATGTGCTGGATGGCGATACCGTTCATGTGAAACCGGTCACCACGGGCATTTACACCGCAGAGAAGACGCAGATCACAGATGGGATCACGGCGGACGACGAGATCATTACCAGCTGGAGCTCCGAGCTCTATGAGGGGGCAAAGGTGCAGAAGTCGGAGAATGCCGAGACCTCCGTGGCGGAGAGCGGCGATGGCAGCGGCAATGCGGACAGCACAGGCGCGGAGAGCAGCACGGATGCAGCGGACAGCACGGACGCGGGGAGCGGGGCTGGTAGCGCTGCCGGGGATGCCGCGGCGGCAGGCAGCACGGCTGCCGCACAGTGAGGAGGCGTGATTCATGGGAATAACCAAATTTGTCCTCAGGCGCCCGGTCACAACCTTCCTGGTGATCCTGTGCCTGATCGTTTTCGGCATTTCCTCCCTCTTCGGTTCCAAGCTGGAACTGATCCCGAATATGGAAATGCCCATGATGGTTGTCACGGCGGTATATCCCGGCGCAAGCCCTAAGGATGTGAATGACCTGGTTACAAAGCCCATCGAGGACAAGGTTGAGACACTGAGCAGCGTCAAGCAGGTCACCTCCTACTCAAATGAGAATATGGCTTTTGTCCTGCTCCAGTATGAGTATGGCACCAACATGGACAAGGCATACACGGACCTCAAGAAGTCCCTGGACAGCGTGAAGGGCAGTCTCCCGGACGATGTGGATACGCCGAACATCATGGAGTTTAACATCAACGACGCGGCAACGATGACGATCGCGGTCAATAATGACGCCCAGGAAAATCTCTATAACTATGTGAACAATAATATCGTCCCCGAGATTGAGAAGCTTTCCTCTGTGGCCAGCGTGGATGTCAGCGGAGGACGCGAGAATTACATCAAGGTTGAAGCGATCCCGGAGAAGCTTGCCCAGTACAAGCTGAGCCTGCAGTCGCTCGCGCAGGCGGTCTCCGGCGCGGATTTCTCCTACCCGGCGGGCAAGACGACGCTCGGGAGCCAGTCCCTCTCGGTGACGACCGGGGAAACCTTCGATACGCTCGAGAGCCTGAAAAATATCCCGATCACCCTGCCGAGCGGCAGTACCATTTACCTGCAGGATGTCGCGAAGATCTACTCGACGTACGCGGATGCCTCCGGCATCGGCCGCTATGACGGCAAGGACACGATCGCGCTGGGCATCCACATGCAGGAGAGCAGCTCTGCCGGCGAGGTTTCCAGGCAACTTCACAAGGTAATCGATGAGCTGACCTCCCAGAACAGCAGCCTGCAGATGGTTGTGGTGAACGACAATAGCGAGCAGATCCAGTCTTCCCTCCAGAGCGTGCAGCAGACCATGATCATGGCGGTCATCATTTCCATGGTGATCCTCTGGCTGTTCTTCGGCGATGTCAAGGCGTCGCTGATCGTCGGGACTTCGATCCCGCTCTCGATCATGACTGCCCTGATCCTGATGCGCGCCGTCGGCTATTCCCTGAACATGATCACAATGGGCTCCCTGGTTCTCGGCGTCGGGATGATGGTGGACAACTCGATCGTCGTCCTGGAGAGCTGCTTCCGCGCCACAAAGGGCAAGGGATTTGACGAGTTCCATAAGGCGGCGCTCGAGGGCTCTGGCACGGTGCTCAACTCGATCATCGGTTCGACGCTGACGACCTGCGTAGTCTTCCTTCCGCTTGGGCTCCTCTCCGGCCTCTCCGGCCAGATGTTCGGTCCCCTCGGCTTTACGATCGTCTTCTGTATGACGGCGTCCCTGATCTCTGCCATGACCGTAGTTCCGCTCTGCTATGTGCTTTACCGGCCGAAGGAGCGCACAACGGCGCCGCTCTCCGGACCGGTCCGCGCCATGCAGGATTTTTACCGCGGCGTCATGCGCAGGCTGCTCCGGCATAAGGCATTGGTTATGATCGCGAGTGCTGCCCTGCTGGCGGTTTCCATCCTCCTGGCTACGCAGCTGCGGGTCGAGCTGATGCCGGATACCGACGAGGGACAGATTGCGGTCACCGTGGAGATGCGCCCGGGCATCGATACCGACCACGCCAGCGAGGTTCTCTCTCAGGTCGAGGACTATGTGAAGGCGGATCCTGATGTGGACCACTACCTGCTCTCCTACGGGTCTACCGGCCTCTCCTATTCGACCGGATCGAGTGCCACGCTGACGGCTTACCTCAAGGACAAGCGGAGCCGCACAACGCGGGAGGTGGCCAATGCCTGGCGCCCGGAGCTGACGAAGCTTCCGGACACCAATATCACGGTGGCGATGAGTTCGGCAACGGCGATGAGCTCCACATCTAACGGCGATGTGCAGTATATCCTTCAGTCGGCAACCTATGACAAGCTGAAATCGAACTCGGACGCGATCGTGAAAAGGCTGAAGCAGGATTCCCGGCTGACGAAGGTGCATTCCACGCTGGAAAATTCGGCGCCCGTGCTGCAGATCGAGGTTGACCCGACGAAGGCCGAGGCGGAGGGGTTAACCCCCGCGGGGATCGGCGCGTCGGTGAATGCCATGCTCAGCGGTGTGGACAAGGCTGCAACGCTGGATGTGAACGGCAGCGATATCGAGGTCAGGGTGGAATACCCGGACGGACAGTACGATAACATTGAGAAAATCCGGGGCATCATGCTGCCGACCCAGAAGGGCTCGAGCGTTGCCCTGACCGATGTGGCGGATGTCTATTTCAAGGACAGCCCGCAGAGCATCGCGAGAAATGACAAGCAGTACCAGGTGACGGTCAGTGCCTCCTACGCGGACGGCGTCACCAAGAAAGAAAAGAGCAAGCTCAAGGACACCATTTTCATGGATACCGTGCAGCCTATGCTGGAGTCCGGCGTAACCCGCGGGGAGAACATGAACGACCAGATGATGAACGAGGAATTTGCCGCCCTCGGCAGGGCGATCCTGATTGCCGTCTTCCTGGTTTTCGTCGTCATGGCGGCACAGTTTGAGTCGCCGAAATTTTCCCTCATGGTCATGACGACCATCCCATTCAGCCTGATCGGTGTCTTCGGCCTGCTGTTCCTGATGGATGTCTCGGTCAGCATGACCTCCATCCTGGGATTCCTGATGCTGGTCGGCACCGTTGTCAACAACGGGATCCTGTATGTCGACACGGCGAACCAGTACCAGGTGCACATGAATGAGGATGATGCGCTGGTCGAGGCCGGCGCGACCCGGCTTCGGCCGATCCTCATGACCACCCTGACCACCGTGGTCTCCATGATCCCGATGGCGCTGGCTTTCGGGGATAATGGGGAGATCATGCAGGGCCTGGCGGTCGTCAATGTCGGCGGCCTCACCGCGTCAACGATCCTCTCCCTGCTCATGCTGCCGGTTTACTACAAACTGATGAGCAATAAGAGAAATCCGAAATTTGAAGATATTGACTGATCCTGGAGAAGGGAGGCTTTTTCTGATGAGATCCTGGAAAATGCCCGTGTCCGTGCTTCTCTCCCTGTCCCTGGCGCTCGCCGCTCCCGCGGGAGCCCTGACCGCCTGGGCGGGACCCGGCTCGACGGCGGAGGAAAATGCGCTGTCGGAGGAGCAGAAGGCGCGCCTCACGGACGGGACGCTGGAATTCGACGAGATCGCGGCCCGGATTGAGAATTATAATGTCACCTATAACAATACCAAGTCCACGATGCTGAATGCTTACCTGAACCTGCCGGCAGCACGGACGATGGCGGAGGAAGCCGCGGACCTGATGGACGAGGCCTACGACATCAAGGATGACGGGGACAGGGTTCTGTTTGAGCAGTATAAGGCGATGTCCCGGGCTCTCCGGAAGGAAGCGGGGAAGCTTTCGGCCAAGGAACTCAAGACCCCGCAGAAGACGACGCTGGCCCATGTGCGGAAGAATCTCCAGAAGGCAGTTGAGGATCTGGTGATCCGGTATGACAGCACCAGGGCCAATCTCGACACGGTAAACCAGAGTGTCGAGCTCTCCGCGCAGAACCTCAGGTCCGCACAGAACCGGCTCGCGCAGGGAATGGCGTCTGAAGCCGATGTCCTGTCCGCGCAGCAGCAGCTCCTCGGCGCCGAGGAAAACCAACAGCAGCTGAGCGCCGGCCTTTCCACATTAAAATCCAACATCCTGATCCTCTGCGGCTATGATCCCGGGTCGGATGTCACGATCGCCCCGCTCGGCGATCCGGATCTTAGCAAAATTGATGCCATGAACCTGGCGGAGGATACAAAAACCGCGGTCCAGGCGAATTTTACACTGAATACCACAAAGCAGACGGGGGCGAAGGGCGCGGCGAGTCGCAGGCAGAAGCAGAGGAATATTTCCTCCGGGGAGCAGACGATCTCCGCGGAGATGGAGAAGATGTATCAGGATGTCCTTTCCGCCCGCGAGGCTTACCGGGCGGCGGAGACAAACTGGCAGGCGGCGCAGAAGGACATGGCTTCCGCCGACCGCAAAAAATCGCTGGGGATGCTGAGCAGCAGCGCGTATCTCGGCATGAAGGCCAGCTATCTGTCGGCGAAGGCATCCAGGGAGAGCGCGGCACTTTCCCTCACCAAGGCGGTCAACGATTACGAGTGGGCTGTCGGCGGACTGATATCCACAGGAAACTGAGGAGGAAGTTATGAGAAAACATCTTGGAATTGCGGGCGGGAAACGCTCCGCGGCGCTTTTTCTTGCCCTCGCTATGGCTGCGGCAGCGGCTGTGCCGGCGATGGCGGACACACCGAAGTTTGCCTACGATGACGCGACCTGGGCAAGGCTCCGGGACAATACGATGGAATATGACGAGCTGGAAATGCTTGTCGAGACCTATAATCCGACCTACCTGAACAATCAGAGCAGCTTTGCGCAGGACCTGGACGGCAAGAACAACAAAGAGCTCAGGCAGCAGTCCTACGACAATGCCCAGGATATGCTCGACCAGGCGGATAGCCTCCGGGATACGGCGGATACGCTGAAGGACACGATCGACGGGATCAGCCAGGCGGCAGCTTATATGCCGGCGGGGACGAACGCGATGTCGAAAAATTACATGAACCTGGCATCCAGCTATGCGTCCCTGAGCTCTGCAGCCGCGATGCTCGAGCAGAACGCCCTGCGTACGCAGCAGTCGGCGGACGCATCCTATCAGGATCAGAAGACGAGAAATTATGAGCACCAGAACACCCAGCTCGGATTGAAGGCACAGACGAAGTCCCTGTTTGCCTCCTACAACCTGGCAAAGAAAAATATTTCGGTGCTCGAGGAGAACCTCGAGGTCGCGAAGCGTTCCCTCGCGGGGGCGCAGAGCCGCGCGGCCCAGGGACTCGCCACGGCGACGGACGTGCTCAAGGCGCAGAACCAGGTACAGTCCGTTGAATCTTCCCTGACGTCGACAAAGGCAAATGTGGAACAGCTCCGCCAGTCGCTCTGCATCGCCACAGGCTGGAAATACAATGACCAGCCGGAGATCCGGGAACTTCCGGCGTCTGACCCGTCGCAGGTGGACGCGATGAATCCGGACGCGGACACCGCGACGGCGCTTGATCAGAACCTCGCGCTCAAGTACAGCCGCGCCTGCCTTGCCAATATGACAGCCGGCTCCACGGAGTATAAGAACAGGCAGCGCACGATCGCCAACCAGGAGGCGACCGTCCGCTCCACGGTCCGCACCCTGTATAATACCTGTGTGACCGACAGGACGGCACTCGAGGCGGCGAACGCGGCTCTCGCCACCGAGCAGAAGAAGATGTCCGCGGTGGAAAATCAGCGCCGGCTGGGCATGGTCACCGACCTGGCTTACCTCGGCCAGCAGGTTTCCCTGCTCTCCGCACAGGTGAGCGCGGCGACAGCGGACATGAACCTGCAGCAGGCGATCGAGAATTACCATTTCGCGATGCGCGGGTACATCTCCGGGGTGACTGTGTCCTGAGAAGGGAATCCGCCACGGGTAACCGCGCAAGCCTGCCGTGGCCGTCCGAGGCGGGAGTGCGTGTCATCCGCCGCGGCGGGTTTCCCGGTTTCCTTCCACCGCAAATCGCGGTATAATAGCTCTGTTCTCCGTTCAGGAACCCCGGTTCCGGAGGTCAGCCTCCGCCTCCGGGGCTCTTTTTGTCCCTGGGGGCGGCGGAGCCATTATTCCTGCGGAGGACTTTGACCTGCCCCCGGAAGGTATTTTCCTTCTTCCCGTGCAGAAGCCACAGTTCTGTGCTATAATAGGCCGAATCAAAAAGTCGATGATCGGAAGATTGCCGGGCGGCGGTTTCTTCGCGCCGCGGAAAGGATAGAGATGAAAAAGAAAGTACTGGTTCTGTTCGGGGGACAGTCCTCGGAGCATGAGGTTTCCTGCAAATCCGCGGTCAATGTGATCCGGAACATCGATCCGGAGCGCTATGACACCGTTCTCGTCGGGATCACCAAGTCCGGCCGCTGGCTGCTCGTGGATTCTGTCGGGGAGATTGAGCAGGATACCTGGCGGGAGACCGGAAAATCGGCATGGCTTCTTCCGGACGCGGAGGAGAAGGCGGTTCTCTGTGAGGACGGCGGTACATTCCGCCGCATCCCGGTGGACGTCGCGTTCCCGGTCCTCCACGGCCTCTACGGCGAGGACGGCACAGTTCAGGGGATTTTTGAGCTGGCAAAGCTCCCCTATGTCGGGTGCGGCGTCCTGGCCTCGGCAGTCTCTATGGATAAATTCTATACGAAGATTATTGTGGACAGCCTTGGCACCGTGCGCCAGGCGGCCTATGTCCCGGTTCTCGCGGAGCAGCTCGTCGATATGGACGCGGTGGTCTCCCGGGTGGAAAGCCGTTTTGCTTACCCGGTCTTCATCAAGCCGTCCCGCGCGGGTTCATCCTGCGGGGTGACAAAGGCGGAAAATCGGGAAATGCTTGTCTCCGGCCTTCGTCTCGCGGCGCAGCATGACCGAAAAATCCTTGTCGAGGAGATGATCGTCGGCCGTGAGGTCGAGTGTGCGGTCTTCGGCGGCGGAAGCGAGGAGATCCGTGCCTTCGGCGTCGGCGAGGTGCAGGCAGCCGCGGACTTCTACGATTATGACGCCAAGTACAACAATCCGGAATCCCGGACGGTTGTCGATCCAGAGCTTCCGGCGGGAGCAAAGGAGAAAGTCATGAAGGACGCCGTCGACATCTTCCGCGCGGTGGACGGCTACGGCCTTGCCCGCATCGACTTTTTTGTCCGGGAGGACGGAACGGTTATTTTCAATGAGCTCAACACCATGCCCGGCTTCACGGCGATCAGCATGTACCCGATGATCGCGGAGGGCGCGGGCATCGATAAGAAAGCCCTGATGACGAAACTCATCGAGCTTGGCGCCGGGAGGTACTGATGAAGAGGGACGTGGTGGTCAGCGTGACCGGATTTCACAGCATCGACGGGGATAGCAATCAGATCTCCCTCGTTGCGCCGGGCAGCTATTTTGAGAAGAACGGGAAATATTTCCTCATCTACGATGAGCTGGTGGAGGGGGAAAATGATCCTGTCCGCTGCACGGTCCTGGTGTCCGGGGACGGCCGGCGCGCGGAGATCATCCGCGGCAGCAGCGGCCGCCTCGAGTTTGAGGCAGGGAAGACCACGATGTGCTGCTATTCCACGCCCTACGGACCGCTGTATCTCACGATCAACACGTTCGGGGTTTCTTTCACCCTGACGGAGGAGAAATACCGCCTGGAAATTGATTATACGGTGGAGATGAATGAGGGGGCGGCGTCGGAGGTACACGCGTCGGTCGAGGCGAAGCCGAAAGCGGCGGTGGCGTAAATCATCTATATTCTTGAAAGGAAGACTGAAAGAAACAAAAGAATGAGCTGGTGCCATCCGGGCGGGATGACATCAGCTCATTTTGATGATTCCTGATCACAAGGGGTGTGAGGGATCAGAACCAGTCAGTCTTATTCGAGCGGCGCCAAATCTTCATTTCTTCAGCTTTTTTGATCAGCTCATCGCGGAAGTCCGGATGGGCGAGAGAGATAATCGCTTCGGCACGCTCCCATGTGGAGAGCCCCTTCATATTCTTGCAGCCATATTCGGTTACAACGTAGAAGGTGTGATGGCGCGGAACAGATACGCAGGTGCCGGGAGCGAATGTCGGGACAATGCGGGATTCTACTTTCCAGTTGCCATCCTTGTCTTTACGCCGGCTGGTCGAGTGCATGCACACGAATCCTTTGCCGCCTTCGGAAAGAAATGCGCCGTAGAGGAAGTCCCACTGGCCGCCGACGCCGGAAATCTGCTTGAAGCCGACGGATTCTGAGGAGACCTGCGTAAAGAGGTCAACGTGGAGGCAGTTGTTGATGGCGAATACTTTCGGGTTCTTGGCGATGACATACGGATCATTGGTATAGTTGGACGGGAATTTCAGCGCAGCCTCATTGTGATCCAGGAAGTCGTACAGCTCCGACGAGCCCATCGCGAAAGTGTAGACCATTTTCCCCTTGTTGATTGCCTTGTTGCGGTTGGTGATCTTCCCTGTCTTGTACAGCTTCATGAAGGCGTCCATCATCATCTCGGTGTGCACGCCGAGATCCTTGATATCGGAGTCTGCGATAAATTCGCCAACCTTGTTCGGGATGCCGCCGATGCCCAGCTGGAGGCAGCAGCCGTCCTCGAGCTCGTTCATGATCAGCTTTGCGATCTGGGTGTCCTCGTCCGCGGAGGGCACGGCGGGCAGGGATTCCGGCGGCTGGTTGTCGCCCTCGACAATCGCGTCCACCTGGGAAATGTGGAAAGAAGCCTCACCGCCGCCACAGCAGTACGGGAGGGATTTGTTTACCTCCACGATGATGTAATCGCAGGTGTCGATCAGAGCCTGGGAGTCGGAGCAGGTCAGGGAGAGGTTGAAGAAGCCGTGCTTGTCCATCGGGCAGACGGAGATGAAGGCGACATTCCGGTGATGCCCCATGGTCATGGACTTGATGTTCTCCTCGTAGCTGCCGACCATGTAGTAGGCGCCCTGCTTGCGGGAGTACGGGGTGAGCGAGCGGTCGTTGATGTCGAATACCTTGTGCTCCGGATCCACCTGATAAACAGCAGTATTAAAGCGAAGCGTGCATGCCTCAATGTGTACGTCATGGAGCTCATCCTTGCGGGCGGCGAGAGCCTTGTCCAGGGCGGGCGTCGTGGTGACAAATTCTCCGTAGACAACCCAGTCGCCATCCTTGACAACCTTGACAGCCTCTGCCGGTGTGGTGAGTTTCTGCTTGTATTCTTCTTCAAAAGAGGTAAAGCTCATAAAAATCTCCTTTCTTTCCCTGAAACGGGAAACAGAGCAAGTTGGAAAATCCGGGATATGTGTGTGTGGGATTTCAATCTCCCGGGGGTTTCGGCATCCGGACAGGCTCCGGATGCCGAAGAAAAGTCACAGCATCTCGGTAAAGCTCTGGATCTTGGTGCGGATCTGCTCAAAACTGTCCGCAGCCTGGTCAATTTCCAGATAGAGGACCGGAATGTGCGCAGCCTGGAGGCGCTTGAAAATGATCGGGTAATCAAATTCCTCCGGGTCACAGAACTTCATCATGCAGACGATTACGCCGTCCGCAGCGGTGGAGTAGATGGTGTCCATCAGGGTGTCAATGCGGCGCTTATGCCGGTCGGTCGCCAGGGAACAGCTCTCCAGTGTTGTCCACCATTTCGCCAGGCGGTAAAGCGGTGATCCGCCCTCGGGAACATCGTGGCTGAACTGGCGGGATTCGTGGGCGAGGTCATCAGCGACAACCGCAAATCCGGCTTTGGCGAACATATTCAGCATTTCTGTGGGCTCTGCCGTGATCCCGGTGAGGACAACTTTCTTTCCCGGCCATACTTTGTCCGGCTGCTGGGAGAGAAGATCGTTCAGCTCGCGGACTTTCTTTGTGTGGGCACTCTTTTCCATAAAGTAGCGGGATTTGATGACATCATGGCGTGCAGCCGGGGAGATCAGCTCCGGATGCTTCCGGGCAAGGATGGTGAATCGGCGCATCTCCGCGCGGTTAGCATTGTAGATGTGGATACTGTTCTCCAGCGCTTCATCGGTGATTACTACACCGGTCACAGACTCCAGCTTTGCGCGGACAACGCGGTATTCCTCGGCGAGGAATACATTTGCGGCGTCGAGGACGCGGTTCTGGGGCTGGACGAACTGGATGGCCGGGCATTTCCCCTTCCACTTCTGGCCGAAGCACTTCAGCGTGTCGCAGGGGGAGGAGATCAGGACGGCAGTGAGGTCGTCGTAGACGCCCTTGATCGCAAATTCCATGATGGACTGCATGATCGAGCAGGCGAAGGCCGGAAGGAAAGCGCGGGCTTCGGAGATTTCCACATGTCCGCCCCAGATGCCGACGGGAAGAAATCCGGTTGCGTGAACCATTTCCTCCGGGGCGTAGACGGGGAGGATGCCGACCGCGCCCTTGCCGGTCTCCTTCTTCCATCGGGCTACCGCGCCGGCTGGGTCTGCCGCGATCTGGTGAAATTCGTCAAGAAGCTGGTTGATGTCGCTCATTTGTCTTCCTCCTTCCTGGAGTCCATGACTTCGGACAGCGCCTGCATGCGCAGGTCGAACTGTGCCTCAGAGAAATTCCGCGGGTCAGTCTGGTCGCCGTCGAAGTTCACGAACGGTGTCCCGGTTTCCTTCTTGACGAGATCGGCGATCTCCACATTCAGGAAGCTCATCAGCTTGCAGCTGCGGTTCAGGTGATAGGCGACACCGTCACATTTTCCGGCTTTGACCACATCGCTGATGACCTTCACCTTGTTCTCCAGGCAGGTATTGCCATAGACGGTCGCGTAGGCCGTCGCCATTTCATCGAGATTTCCCGGATGGTAATGCATCGACCAGGAGCCCGGGTAGGTAGACCCGGTCATGTTGATGCCGAGATTCTTGAGCGCCTTGAAGGTGTGGCCGAGGTAAGGCCAGCAGGCGATTCCCTCCCAGGTCAGTCGGTGTTTTTCATTTCCTTTGAAAGCATCCTCGCCGGCGGCAATCTTGGCCTCCATCTCCTCGGTGAACCGGTTGAAGACAATCTCGGAATCCTTCTTGCTGCGTGCGCATACAATCAAGGCCATATAATTGAAAATGTCGAAGCCCTTCATCGGAGACGGCTTGACGTCGGCCATGGACATCGCCTTGTCCCAAGCCGCAACGGATCGCTGTGTCTGCTCCATTACCTTCTGGAAGCGGTCATAGTCAAACGGCTTTCCGCAGATCTCCTCGAGCTGGTGGATCGCGTAGCCGAACTGGCTGCGGATGTAGTCTTTGTAGTACTGAGGCACCGGCATGGTGTGGTTGTAGGGGACGTCGATGATGATGTAGGGGACGCCGAGCTCCGCCGCAATGTTCTCATACCACTTGAGCAGGGTGTTGCAGATGTTGTTGCAGACGAGGATGAAGTCCGGGAGCGGGATCCGCTCGGCGGGACAGTCCGCCAGCTCCTTCGGGGTGACGCCGGTTCTCGCTTCCTCGGCGAGAAGTTCCATATAGGCAAGATTGACCCGTGCGTAAGAGCAGATATCAGGGTTATATCCCAGCTTTTCCGCGGCATCGATCATGTCCAGAGCGCCTTTCTTGGCACCGATCGCCGCCGCGTGATTTTCCGGATAGACCAGGCAGACATCCATGGTCTCACAGAACTCCGACGGGGCGATTGAAGTTGACCAGCAGACCAGCTTACCGTTCTCGTGGGCGTGGCGGGCATCATCATAGGATTTGCCCAGATAGTAATTCAGAAGGTCGCGGGAGCTCATGGTTTTCTGCTGTTCCAGCGTTAATTCTTCCATAATTCGTTGTCTCCTTTCCGGGAAGATTTACGAGTCTCAGATCGCGTTCAGGTATTCCTCTTCCATCGGGCTGCCGTTCGGATGATCTTTTGAATATTTCCAGTTCTTGTAGGTTCCGATGAAGAGCAGCGGGAGCAGAAGAACGAAGAATCCGAGAAGCCCTGCGAACTGATAGCCGTATTTGACCACGTTGGTCAGGCCAACCAGAGAGAAGAGGGCGGGAATTACCATGCCCAGGATGGAAATGACCGAGCGGCGAACATAAAGGTTATCGATTTTCTTGAGAACACCAGTGTTCTCAAAGCGGGGAACCAGGCCGTAGATCAGGGAGACGCCGGTGGAGATGAAGCACATGAACAGGGCGATCGCGTACAGCCAGGTGAGAATGCCGCCGCCCATCGCATTGCAGGCAGCAAGGAGCGGAAGGGGATTCCCTTTGGTCTCGCTGTACCAGCCAAGCAGCATCAGGCAGGAGAGAATGAGCGCAAGGGCGTTGATGAAGCCGCCGCCGATCATGGCAAGCGTCGCGTTTTTCCTGGTTTTCAGCGCTGTTCCGCAGCTTGCAAGGGCGGGAACGACACCGCACTGGAAACCGGCGTAGGTAACAATGTTCTTGAAGATTGTCATTCCGCTGTGGGCAGTGAAACCGTCTGCCGGCGAGTTTTTAAAGTTACTCAGGACATCCATGATGACATCACCCTTTGCAGCAATGCCAATAAAGTAAATAATGAAGCAGCAGAACAAGATAACGATCGTCATCAGCGTTGCTGCCCTGGCGAGCAGAGTGGGACCGAAGATGGTGAGCAAAAGCAGGATGATAGAAACGACAAGGATGGCCAGGACATAAGGAACACCGATCATGTCCGTCAGCAGCTGTGCTGCGCCGGCAATTGCGGCACCTACGGCACAGATCAGCATTACGAAGAAATAGATTTCAAAGAGGATTTCCAGCTTTGGAAAAGGATTCCAGAGTTCCTGGAAGAGTTCCTTGTAGTTGTTGAAGTTGTGATTGTTGCACATGACGATAACCTGCCGGTAGCAGAAGGCGAGGAAAGCAAACGTCGCGATCGGCGCGATGGCGCAGGTCCAGCCGTACTGGACGAAATAGTGGGTGGCCTGGTTGCCGGATGCGAATCCGCCCCCGGCGTGAGTGCTGAACCAGAGAGATACGATGGAAAATATGGTTGCGAAACCGACCTTTTTAACCTTGGATTCCATAAAGTTCCTTTCTGTCCTCAGGACTTCTTTTCCGTATCGGAGATGTGTGTAATTCCGGCAATTTCCTTTGCCATCTCTTTCTTGGCCTCAATATTGCCCTGCCGCGCGATCATGATTCTCTGCGCTTGTGGAGAGCCTGCACCGTGCAGGGATTCTGTCCGGTAGCCGACAGCTGCCGCGCCGAGGCACATATTTTCCAGGAAGCGGAGAATGCGTTCGCGGTCTTCTGTGGGGATATCGTCCCTCGCAGCGAAGTACTTATTGCAGATTTCCCCGATTGTGGATCCGTCCTTCGCGACGGGCAGATCCGAGTGGAAATCCTTCTCGGAAGGCATGGTAACCATCAGGCCGCCCGCGATGTCCTCCGCCAGACGGACAATCTCATAGGGGAAGCGGGTGACATTCTGTTTGCATACGTTCGCCAGGAGCAGGTCAATCTGATAATTCCCTGCCTTTGTGGGGCAGCCCTCGCAGGAGCAGGCAATGCCGCAGGAGTATAGGGTTTCATTTAAATGGGTCATTTCAATCAGCTTGTCCTTGATGTGGCTTGCCTTCTCGACACCGTTGTATTCGGCGGCGAGAGCTGCGGCACCGATCAGGACGTCGCCGACGCCGACCTTGCATCCGCCGTAGCTCTGGCGGTGATAACCTGCGAAACGTTCAACCAGCATCCCGGCAAATTCATACTCACCGTTCATAAAGATGTACTCGTTCGGGATGAAGACGTGGTCGAGAACAACCAACGCTTCCTGTCCGCCGAACTTTGCGTTGCCGAGGTCGATTGGGCAGTCCTCGAGCTTCCTTGTGTCACAGCTCTGTCTGCCGTAGATCATGTACAGGCCTTCCGCGTCGGTCGGGCAGGCGAAGGAGAGCGCCCAATCCGCGTCCTCCTTCTTCATGGCGATGGTCGGCATGAAGATGTGCCAGTGGGAGTTGATTGAGCCGGTCTGATGGGCTTTCGCACCGCAGACAACGATGCCATCCGGGCGTCTCTCCACCACATGCACGAACATGTCCGGATCTTTTTGCTCATGGGGTGCCTTGCTTCGGTCACCCTTCGGGTCAGTCATGGCACCGTCAACCGTGAGATCGTGCTGCTGGACCATGATCAGGAATTTGCGGAAATTTTCGTGGTAGTGGGTCTTGTATTTCGCATCAATTTCGTAGGTGGTGGAGTAAACTGCGTTGAACGCATCCATGCCGACACAACGCTGGAAGCAGGCTGCAGTCTTCTGGCCGAGCAGGCGCTGCATTTTGACTTTTTTGACAAGATCCTCTGCAGACTGATGGATGTGAGTGAATCGGTTGATTTTATCCCCGGTGAACATGGACGTTGCCGTCATAGTGTCCTCATATTTCGGATCCAGCGCGAGCGCGTAAGTCATGGCGACACTGTTGATGGACGGGCGGATGATCGGATTGTCCACCCAGTTGTCGATCTTTTCCCCGAACATATATACCCGGGTTTTCAGCTTGCGGAGACTTTCGATATATTCTTTTGGCGTCATCAGCATAGTTGTGCCTCCTTTACAAAGGGATTATTTGGTATAGTCATAAAAACCTTTGCCGGATTTTCTTCCGAGCATTCCGGCGGCCATCATCCGTTTCAGGATCGGTGCGGGCTTATAGTAAGGATCCCCATATTCTGCATAGAGGACTTCCATGACGGCGACCTGTACATCGACACCAACCAGGTCAATCAGGGCGAGCGGCCCCATCGGATGGGACCATCCGAACTGCATCGCCGCGTCGATATCTTCCCTGCTGCCGATCCCCAGGTCGTAGGCGTTAGCCGCGGCATTCAGCATCGGGCTGCCGATCCGGTTCGCGATGAATCCCGCGCTGTCCTTGGAGACGATGCAGACCTTCCCAAGCTTTTTACCGAAGGCTTTGATTGTCTCGATGGTTTCTCCTGAGGTCCTGAGTCCCCGGATAATTTCCAGGAGTTTCATGACCGGAACCGGGTTGAAGAAGTGGGTTCCCAGGAATCTCTCCGGATTCTTGATGACTGAACCGATCGAGGAAATCGAGATGGTTGAAGTGTTGCTCGCCAGGATGGCGTCCTCGCGGACGAGATCGGAGAGTTTGCGGAAGACATCCTGCTTGGCTTCCAGCTTTTCGAGAACCGCCTCGATCACGAGATCCGCGTCTGCGCCGTCCGCCATATCCGTGGTATAGCTGGTGCGCGTGAGGCAGGCGGCTTTTTCGGCTTCGGTCATCTTTTCCTTTGCGACGAGCTTTCCCAGACCTTTTTCAATACCTGCCTTTGCCCGGTCGAGCTGTGGGGCAAAGGTATCGCAGATCACCACGTTGAGACCGGCGGTGAGGCAGACCTGGGCGATTCCGCTTCCCATCGTACCGGCACCGACGACCATGACTTTTTTGATTTCCATAGTTTATCCTTCCCGGCTGTCCTGCAGCCTGCTTATTCGATATTTTCGACAACCATAGCCATGCCCTGTCCGCCGCCGATGCAGAGGGAGGCAAGGCCGTACTGGACATGTCTGCGCTTCATTTCGTAGATCAGCGTGGTGAGGAGGCGGGTGCCGCTGTTGGCGAGGGCGTGGCCGAGGGCGATCGCGCCACCGTTGACGTTGACCCGCTCATACATTTCTGTTCCGGGAGCCATGCCGAGAAGGCGGAGGCAGGCGACACTCTGTGCGGCAAATGCCTCGTTCAGCTCGATGAGGCCGATATCCTGGAGGGAAAGCCCGGCTTTTTTGAGTGCTTTCGGGATTGCGTAAGCCGGTCCGATGCCCATGATCCGCGGATCAACGCCGACACTTGAGCTGCTGACGATGCGGACGAGCGGTTTCACCCCTAGTTCGTTTGCCTTGTCCTCGCTCATGACAATGACCGCGGATGCGCCGTCGTTCATGCCGGAGGAATTGCCGGCGGTTACCGTTCCGGTTCCGTCAAATTTGAAACACGGCTTGAGTTTCGCCAGCTTTTCCAGGGTTGTCTCCGGACGCGGATGCTCGTCGGTATCGAAGATAAAGCTGCTCTTCTTGAGCTTGACCTCGACCGGAACGATCTCATCCTTGAACTTTCCGGCATCCATGGCGGTCTTGGCTTTGTGCTGGCTGTCCAGGGCGAATTCGTCCTGTGCTTCGCGGCTGATGTCGTACTTGGCGGCAACATTCTCTGCGGTGAGTCCCATATTGAGGTGCGGGTAGAGTTCCGGCGGCTGAACCATGGTCACGCCGTGGTTGAAGGTATCGTAGAGAATCGAGTCGCCGATCCGGAATCCCTCATACCGGGCAGACGGCGGCAGGTAATAGGTGAGGCGGGACATGGTCTCGACACCGCCCGCGGCGATGATGTCGGCTTCCTCCGCCTGTATCTCGTACATGGCGCTGACGACCGCCTGCAAGGATGACGCACATTGGCGATCAACCGTGTAGGCGGGGACTTCCTCCGGGACACCGGCGATCAGGGCGGCGCAGCGGGATACGTTCGGCGTATAGCCGTACACATCGCCCATGACGACCTGTTCCAGCTGGTCCAGCCTGATGCCGGAGCGCTTCGCGGCTTCTTTGATGACATCGGCGCCAAGCGTCTGCGCTTCCACGGTCTTCAAGCTTCCAAGATAGGCGCCGACGGCAGTTCTTGCGGCAGATGTAATAACGCATTTTCTCATGAATGATTTCCTCCTTGCTGGTTGGATTTAATGGCTGCTTTGCGGCCGCTGGAAAATAGGTCAGCAGTCATGAAAGTCAGGCTTGCGCTTCTCAAGAAAGGCGGAAACACCTTCCTGGATGTCCTCCGTCATGAAGGCATCCTGCCAGTACTCAGCCTCCAGACTGATGCCCTCCCTGTCCGTGGTTCCGATCCCCTCGGTGATTGCCGTCTTGGCCAGGGCGAGGATCGGGACGGAGAAGCTTGCGATCTGTCCGGCGATTTCCTTCGCCTTCTTAAGTGCTTCCCCCTTCGGCGTCACATAGTTGAGGTATCCGGCCTCATACGCCCGCTCCGAGGAAATGGGCTTCCCGGTGAAGATCATCTCCTTGGTAAGAGCCGGTCCTGCGATTTTCGTCATTCGCTGGGTTCCTCCGCCTCCGGGGAACAGCCCGAGGGCGATTTCGGGGAATCCGAACCGGCTGTCCGTATCAGCCACCCGCAGGTCGCAGACCAGAGAAAGTTCCATGCCGGCGCCGAGGCAGTACCCGCGGATTGCGGCGATTGTCGGCTTATTCATCGTCCGGATGTAATCCCAGACCTCATAGATGGTTCTTGCGTAGCCGTAGGCGGCGCCGGGTTTCCCGATCATGTCGGGAAATCCCTTGATATTTGCTCCGGCCATGAAGGCTTTCTCTCCGGAACCGGTGAAGATCACTGCGGCGATCGTCGGATCCTCATTGGCTTTCCGGGCGCACGCATATAATCCGTCCCGCACCGCATCGGTCAGAACATTTACGGGGGGATTCTGAATGGTGATGATGGCAACACGTCCCTCGACGGACAGGGTGACAGCTTCGGTTGGATTCATAGGGGTATCTCCTTTCTTTGTTCTGCCCATATAAAAAACAAGAACCGTGCCAAACTATCCAAGATAAAGAAAAAATAGACAGAACAGGAGAATAAAAGCACGGAAAATCAGCCATTATGACAACAACAAAATTTTATTAAGAAGAAAAATCGAAAATATTGACAAAACATTCCGAAAAAATACGGTGTATAATGTTGTAGCAATGAATGACTTCTTTTGACAGAATGATACAAAATTAAACACAAATTGTATATATAGTATGATAAAATAAAAATACTTCGTTGAAAATGCAAGTATTTTTATATTTTTCACGGTTTTAAGAAAGGCAGTATCCTTATGACAGAAAGAAATCTACAGCAGGAGGAAATCAAACAGGGATGGAAGGATTTTATCTGTGGAAGACCGGTTAACGGGAAGGTTCGTACGGAAGTCCTTGCTTCCTGGAAGCGCTGCCGTAATCTTGGGGTGGATCCGCTGCTGGTTGTGCCGGAGAGGCTTATCGACACAGAGGAGATCCACCGAAGAATGGAGAGGAACGAGGAGATGCTTGAAGTTGCCGTCCCCGCGGTGGAGTATCTGTACCAATTCCTTCGGGATGCAAGCCTGTTTGTCTCGATCAGCGATGTGGACGGCTATCTTCTCAATGTGCAGGGGGATACAACGGCGATTGATCCGGAGAACGAGATCCTCTATACCTGCTGGAGTGAGCAGAAGATGGGCAACAACCCGATCGGCACGACGCTCTACAGCGGGAAGCCGCTCCAGGTTTCCGGCTATGAGCATTACTGCCGGTTCCCGCATCATTTCAGCGGGGCAGGCACGCCGATTCATGACCCTGATGGGAAGATCATCGGGGCGATTTCCATTACGCATGTCACGAAAAATCCGCATCCTCATACTTTGGCGATGATCGTTATGACGGCTTATTCCATTGAATTGGAATTAAAGGAGAGACTGTATGCCAGAAAGCTGGCTGCTGTGAACGAGCATCTGAGCGGTGTGCTTGATTTTATGTCAGAGTGTCTCCTGGTGCTTGATCACACTGGCGAGATTTCGATGGTGAACAGGGCATTTCTGGAACAGTTCCACATGAAGGAGGAGGAACTGATTCACAGGGATATCCGGAAATTTTTGAAAGATCCGGAGGTAGTCCGGCAAATTCTGGACAAGAAGCGGTTCACTGATGAGATGACCGGTTTTCTCGCGCCGACGGGGATGGCTTCCTGTACGGTCACGCACAGCCCGGTGATTTTGGGGAATGAGTATGATTCGATCCTGATCCTGAGTCCTATGGCACGCGTGCGGAAGCTGGCGGATAAGATCCGCAATCCGCAGGCTAAATTTACGTTCGATAATATCGTGGCAAGGGCGGATGCGTCGAGAAAGATATTTGAGAGCGCGCAGAAGATCGCTGAGACAGATTCCAATGTTCTCCTGCTTGGCGAGAGCGGAACCGGCAAGGATGTATTTGCGCAGGCGATTCACAATGCGAGCTCCCGGCGGAACGGTCCATTTGTTCCGATCAACTGCGGGGCAATTCAGAAGGAACTGATCGCCAGCGAGCTGTTTGGCTATGAGGAAGGGGCATTTACCGGAGCCAGGAAGGGCGGTTCTATCGGCAAGCTGGAGGCTGCCAACGGAGGAACGATTTTTCTTGACGAGATTGGCGAGATGCCGCTGGATCTTCAACCTTTGCTCCTCAGGGCGATTGAACAGCGGATGATCACGAGGATCGGCGGAAAAACCTTTATTCCGCTCAATGTGCGGATTATCGCGGCGACCAACCGTGACCTGTACCAGGAGGTGCAGGAGGGGAGGTTCAGACAGGACCTTTATTACCGCCTGGATGTGTTCTCACTCCGGATTCCGCCGCTCAGGGAGCGAAGTCAGGATATTCCAATGCTGGTGAAGAGTTTTCTCAGGCAGATGAACGAAAAGTATGGGAAGATGGTCGCCGGTTTTTCAAGCGGAGCCATGGAATTCCTGCTGTCTTATTCCTGGCCGGGCAATGTTCGGGAGCTCCAGAACTGTGTTGAGCGCTGCGTTGCCCTCTCCGAAGGGAGGACGATCACGGAGGAGCTTCTTCCGCCGAACCTTCGGGGAGATGAACGGCGGGAGATTGTGCTTCCCGGGGGAAAGCGAAGTGCCGGCTCCGGGAAAGCGGAGGATTATGGCAGACGGGAATCCCGCGAGCGGAGTGAACGGGAAGAAATGGACACACCCTTATCCCGGGAGGAGATGGAGAAGGCCGATCTTCTCCGGGTACTTCGGCAGAGCCGGTGGAACATTACGCTCGCGAGCGAGATGCTGGGAATCACTCGCGCAACCGTCTACCGCAGGATCAAACGGTATCATCTGGACCGCGGAAAAAGATGAGCTAACCGCGATAGTGCATACGGCAGGCATACAATACAGAAAAAAGGCCAGGCGCGATCTCCATTTTTAGGAAATCGCGCCTGGCCTTTTTCTGCAGGAGTTGGTTCACTTTTTGGTTTTCTTCGCTTTCGCGTCATTGGCCTCGATATTGGCTTCCGCCCTCGATGCCGCCCGTCCGAGCCTTCTGGCGATCCGTGCCCGGATGCCCTTCGGCTGTTCCACCGGGTTCAAGCCGCCGCGCGCGCTGCGCACCTCGGAGATGTAAATGCCGCTGACCATGACCTTGGCCTCCGCCTTGACCGGCAGCTGCTGGTAAACTCTGGCGTCTGCCACAAAATTGATGATTCGCGGCCCGATCTTCGCCTTGACGATCGGAACCTTGGAGCGCCTGCCGTACCAGGGGGTCTGCTCCCAGACTTCCTTCGGAAGGCCGGCATCCTTCAGCTTCATCATCTTTTTATCGATGACCAGGATGGTCGCCAGCTGTTTTGTGGCATCCAGCATCTCCTGCTGTTCGGCCTGCAGTTTCTGCATCTTGTTGCCGTAACGGTAGAGGAGAACCAGTGCGATGATCAGGATGACAAGAATGACCAGAAGGACAATTTGAAGTGTGCTCATCGTTACCTCCGCGCTGTGCAGTTTTCCGGAATTTCCCGCCGGGCGGACCGGATTTCTTGGATAAATCATACGGAGATAAATTATACCATTCGGCAAAATGAAAGGCAAGAACTTCTTTGAAAATGTTGTTGACATCTTGAAATGCCTTTGATATTATGAAAGATGCTCTATTGTGGAAACTTGGGCTTAATAGGTGAAGTATGCCCAAAAATCAAGCAGACGAAAGATACAGGGGTGAAACGTCTAATGGAAAAATGCAGAATGCATCCGGTGAAATCTGGTAAGGGAACAAGGATGACCTTTGCAAGACACGAAGAAGTTCTGAATATTCCGAATCTGATTGATATTCAGAAGGATTCCTACAACTGGTTCCTCAAAGAGGGCCTGAAGGAAGCCTTTGACGATATCTCTCCGATCACGGACTATCAGCAGAATTTCAGCCTTCGCTTTGAAAGTTTCAGACTCTGCACCGATGATATCAAGTACAGCATCGAGGAGTGCAAGGCACGTGACGCGACATACGCTGCGCCCCTGAAGGTCAAGGTCAGCCTGGCCAGCGGCAAGGGAGAAGATGCCGAGGTCAGGGAGGACGAGATCTTTATGGGGGATCTCCCGCTGATGACCGATACCGGTTCCTTCGTCATCAACGGCGCGGAGCGTGTTATCGTCAGCCAGCTGGTGCGTTCCCCCGGTATCTATTACGATATTCAGAAGGATAAGAGCGGGGTGGAGCTCTACAGCTGCCAGGTCATCCCGATCCGCGGCGCGTGGCTCGAGTATGAGACGGACGCCAATGAGGTCTTCTATGTCCGCGTGGACCGCACGAGAAAGGTTCCGGTGACGGTGCTCATCCGTGCCCTCGGTGTCGGCACCGACCAGGAGATCATTGACCTCTTCGGCGACGAGATCAAGCTGGAGAAGAGCTTCGAGAAGGAGAAGGACTCCGAGCACACCTATCTCGGCGGCCTGAAAGCCCTGTACACCAAGATTCGTCCCGGCGAGCCGGTTTCCCAGGAGAATGCCGAATCACTGCTGAACACGATGTTCTTCAACGCGCAGCATTATGACCTGGCGAAGGTCGGCCGCTATAAATTCAACAAGAAGCTGAATTTCCGCACCCGCATCGCCGGCCATACCCTGGCGGAGGACGCTGTGGATAAGGAGACGGGGGAGATCCTCGCTGCCGCCGGCACGGTGCTTGACCGTGACACCGCGGAGATGCTCCAGGATTCCGGCGTCGAGTATGTCTGGATCCAGGGCGAGAGGAAGAACTACAAAGTTCTCTCCAATATGATGGTCAACCTTGCGAAATATGTGGATTTTGACCCCGCGGAGCTGGGCATCCGGGAGAAGGTTTACTATCCGGTTCTCCGGGAGATCCTTGCCGAGGCTGAGGCTGACGATTCCAAGGATCTGAAAAAGCTGATCCGGGACAGGATTCACGACCTGATTCCGAAGTACATCACGAAGGAGGATATTTTCGCCTCCATCAACTATAATATGCACCTTGAGGGCGGTATCGGCTTTACCGATGATATCGACCACCTGGGCAACCGCCGCATCCGCTCTGTCGGCGAGCTTCTGCAGAACCAGTACCGGATCGGCCTGACCCGTATGGAGAGAACTGTCCGGGAGAGAATGACCACCCAGGATAAAGACAAGGTGACGGCGCAGAGTCTGATCAATATCAAGCCGGTCACCGCGGCGGTGAAGGAGTTCTTCGGAAGCTCCCAGCTGTCCCAGTTCATGGACCAGAACAACCCGCTGTCCGAGCTGACCCACAAGAGGCGTCTCTCCGCCCTCGGCCCCGGCGGCCTTTCCAGAGACCGTGCCGGATTCGAGGTTCGCGATGTCCACTATACGCACTATGGCCGCATGTGCCCGATCGAGACCCCCGAAGGCCCGAACATCGGACTGATCAACTCCCTGGCGACATTTGCCAAGGTGAATGAATACGGCTTTATCGAGGCACCGTACCGCAAGGTGGACAAGACAGACCGGAAGAATCCGCGCGTCACGGACGAGGTGGTTTATCTCACCGCCGATGAGGAGGATGAGTTTGTCGTTGCTCAGGCAAATGAGCCGCTGACCGACGAGGGGTATTTCGAGAACCGCACGGTATCCGGGCGTTTCCGCGAGGAGACGTCCTCCTACGACCGCTCCCGGGTTGACCTCATGGACGTATCCCCGAAGATGGTCTTCTCTGTCGCGACGGCCATGATCCCGTTCCTGCAGAACGATGACGCGAACCGCGCCCTGATGGGATCCAACATGCAGAGACAGGCGGTTCCGCTGCTGACCACCGAGCGGTGCGCGGTCAGCACGGGAATCGACGCCAAGGCGGCGGTGGACTCCGGCGTCTGCGTCGTGGCGAAGAACGCCGGTGTCGTGGAAATGTCCGCGTCCAACGAAATCCGCGTCCGCAGGGACTCTGACGGTGCGATCGATGATTATCACCTGACCAAGTTCATGCGCAGCAACCAGTCGAACTGCTACAATCAGAAGCCGATCGTCGATAAGGGCGAGCACGTGGAGGCCGGCGATGTGATTGCCGACGGCCCGTCCACCTGCAACGGCGAGATTGCCCTGGGCAAGAACCCGCTGATCGGGTTCTCCACCTGGGAGGGGTACAACTACGAGGATGCCGTCCTGATCAGCGAGCGCCTGGTCAGGGATGATGTCTACACCTCTGTCCATATCGAGGAATACGAGGCAGAGTCCCGCGATACCAAGCTGGGACCGGAGGAGATTACCAGGGATGTTCCGGGCGTCGGCGATGATGCCCTGAAGGATCTGGACGAGCGCGGCATCATCCGCATCGGTGCCGAGGTCCGCGCAGGAGATATCCTTGTCGGCAAGGTCACCCCGAAGGGGGAGACCGAGCTGACCGCCGAGGAACGGCTGCTCCGGGCGATCTTCGGCGAGAAGGCCCGCGAGGTCCGCGATACCTCCCTCAAGGTTCCGCACGGCGCGTACGGAATTGTCGTTTCCGCCAAGGTATTTCTCCGGTCGAACGGCGATGAGCTTCCGCCGGGGGTAAATGAATCTGTCCGCATCTATATTGCCCAGAAGAGAAAGATTTCCGTCGGCGATAAGATGGCTGGACGCCACGGCAACAAGGGTTGCGTTTCCCGCATCCTGCCGGTTGAGGATATGCCATTCCTGCCCAACGGCCGTCCGCTGGATATCGTGCTGAATCCTCTGGGCGTGCCGTCACGAATGAACATCGGGCAGATCCTGGAGATCCACCTTTCCCTGGCGGCAAAGGTTCTGGGGATTGATGTGGCCACCCCGATTTTCGACGGTGCCTCCGATACCGAGATCGGCGATCTCCTCGAGATGGCCAATGATTACGTGAATACAAGCTGGGAAGATTTCCAGGAAAAATATAAGGACCGTGTGCTTCCTGAGGTGATGGATTACCTCGGCAGCCATCTGGAGCACAGAAAGCTCTGGAAGGGCGTCCCGATCAGCCGTGACGGAAAGGTACTGCTCCGCGACGGCCGCTCCGGCGAGTATTTTGACGCGCCGGTAACCATCGGGCACATGAACTACCTGAAGCTGCACCACCTGGTCGACGATAAGATCCACGCGCGCTCCACCGGCCCATACTCCCTTGTTACGCAGCAGCCTCTGGGCGGCAAGGCCCAGTTCGGCGGCCAGCGTTTCGGAGAGATGGAGGTCTGGGCCCTTGAGGCTTACGGTGCCGCCTACACCCTGCAGGAGATCATCACCGTCAAGTCGGACGATGTGGTCGGCCGTGTGAAGACCTACGAGGCCATCATCAAGGGCGAGAACATCCCGGAGGCCGGCGTTCCGGAGTCCTTCAAGGTACTTCTCAAGGAAATGCAGGCGCTTGCGCTTGATGTGAAGGTTCTGGACGAGGATGGCAACGAGGTCGATATGTCCGAGAATATCGACGAGCCTGAGACCAGCTTCCGCTCTGTCCTGGAGAGCGACCAGAAGCGCTACAGGCAGAGCGACGAGGCCTTCGGCAGCTACGGCTACCAGGAACAGGAGTGGAAGAACGGCCAGCTGGAAAATGTCGATGACGCTGACGCTGACCGGGAGCCGACGGATAGCGATCTCGCCGAGGCGGACACCTACAGCGAGGATGACGGCTATGCCGATGACGATTCCAGCCTGGATTCGGATGATCTGGGCGGTATGGACGGGTACGTCGGCGGTTCCGACGACAGCAATCCGGATAATGAGTGATAGAAGGGAGTACGTTTCATGGCAGAGACAACAAGCACATCTTACAAGCCGCTCACATTTGATTCCATCCAGATCAAACTGGCGTCTCCCGAGCGTATCCTGGAGTGGTCCCACGGCGAGGTGAAGAAGCCGGAGACCATCAATTACCGGACGCTCAAGCCGGAGAAGGACGGCCTGTTCTGTGAGAGAATTTTCGGCCCGACAAAGGACTGGGAGTGCCACTGCGGCAAATATAAGAAGATCCGCTATAAGGGCGTCATCTGCGACCGCTGCGGCGTTGAGGTAACCAAATCCAGCGTCCGCCGTGAGCGCATGGGGCACATCAAGCTCGCGGCACCGGTATCCCATATCTGGTATTTCAAGGGAATCCCGAGCCGTATGGGAACGATCCTGGACATTTCCCCGAGGATCCTGGAGAAGGTTCTCTACTTTGCCTCCTACATCGTCCTCGATCCGGGCAACAGCGGCCTGGAATACAAGCAGGTGCTTTCCGAGGCGGAGTACCGCACGAAGATCGCCGAGATGGACGATCCGGGCACCTTCCGTGTCGGCATGGGCGCCGAGGCGGTTCTGGAGCTTCTGCAGGCGATCGACCTTGAGAAGGACTCCAAAGAGCTTAAGGCAGAGCTGGAGACCGCAACCGGGCAGAAGCGGGCGAAGATCATCAAGCGCCTCGAGGTTGTGGAGGCGTTCCGGAAGTCCGGAAATAAGCCGGAGTGGATGATCCTGACGGTTGTCCCGGTCATCCCGCCGGATATCCGCCCAATGGTCCAGCTGGACGGCGGCCGTTTCGCCACCTCCGACCTGAACGACCTGTATCGCAGGATTATCAACAGAAATAACCGTCTGGCGCGCCTGCTTGAGCTGGGCGCCCCGGATATCATCGTGAGAAACGAGAAGCGGATGCTGCAGGAGGCTGTCGATGCCCTGATCGATAATGGCCGCCGCGGCAGGCCGGTGACCGGCCCGGGCAACCGCGCGCTCAAGTCGCTCTCGGATATGCTGAAGGGCAAGCAGGGCCGCTTCCGCCAGAACCTTCTGGGCAAGCGTGTCGACTATTCCGGCCGTTCCGTAATTGTTGTCGGCCCCGAGATGAAGATTTACCAGTGCGGCCTTCCGAAGGAAATGGCGGTCGAGCTGTTCAAGCCGTTCGTCATGAAGGAGCTGGTGGCCAACGGGTCCGCACACAACATCAAGAATGCCAAGAAGATGGTTGAGCGCCTGGAAGCCCCGGTGTGGGATGTCCTCGACGATGTCATCAAGGAGCACCCGGTTATGCTGAACCGCGCGCCTACACTGCACAGGCTGGGCATCCAGGCATTTGAGCCCGTGCTCGTTGAGGGCCACGCGATCCGCCTGCATCCGCTTGTCTGCACGGCCTTCAACGCGGACTTCGACGGCGACCAGATGGCTGTCCATCTGCCGCTCTCTGTGGAAGCCCAGGCAGAGTGCCGCTTTATGCTGCTCTCCCCGAACAACCTGTTGAAGCCTTCTGACGGCGGCCCGGTTGCGGTGCCGTCCCAGGATATGGTTCTGGGTATCTACTACCTGACCCAGGAGAGGCCGGGCTCCAAGGGGGAAGGCATGATCTTCAAGAGCATCAACGAGGCCGCTCTTGCTTTTGAAAATGGCTATGTGAAGCTCCAGTCGAAGGTCAAGGTGAGACTGCAGAAGAAGAGGCCGGACGGCACGGTTCTCCAGCAGACGGTGGAGTCCACGGTCGGGCGTTTCCTCTTCAATGAGATCATCCCGCAGGATCTCGGCTTTGTTGACCGCACGGTTCCGGGCAATGAGCTTGCCCTCGAGGTAGACCAGCTGGTTGACAAGAAGATGCTGAAGAAGATTCTGGAGAAGGTCATCAATGTTCACGGCCCGATCCAGACAGCAATCACCCTGGATGACATCAAGGCGATGGGTTATCACTATTCCACCCGCTCCGGAATCACGGTCTCCATGGCCGACATCACGGTTCCGGCGGAGAAGAAGCAGATCCTGGACGATGCCCAGGCTGTTGTGGATAAGATCGCGAAGAACTACCGCCACGGTATGATTACCGACAATGAGCGGTACAAGGAAGTTATCGAGACCTGGAAGAGCGCGGACGAGAAGCTGACTAAGGTCCTGCTCGATGGCCTGGATCAGTACAACAATATTTCCATGATGGCGAAGTCCGGTGCCCGTGGTTCGGATAAGCAGATCAAGCAGCTGGCCGCGATGCGCGGACTGATGGCTGATACCCAGGGCCACACGATCGAGCTGCCGATCCGCTCGAATTTCCGCGAGGGCCTTGACGTACTGGAGTACTTCATTTCCGCCCACGGCGCCCGCAAGGGCCTGTCCGATACGGCGCTGCGTACCGCGGACTCCGGTTACCTGACCAGGCGTCTGGTTGACGTCTCCCATGACCTGGTGATCCGTGAGGATGACTGCTGCGCCGGGAAGGATAAGATCCCGTATATGGAGATCCGGGCGTTCATGCACGGCAACGAGGTAACCGAGAGCCTTCAGGAGAGAATGACCGGCCGCTTCATCGCGGAGGATATTGTGGATCCGGACACGGGCGAGACAATCATCACCGCCAACCACATGGTGACGCCGTCCAGAGCCGAGAGGATCATGGCTGTGCTGAAGAAGCAGGGGCGCGATTCCGTGAAGATCCGCACGGTGCTTACCTGCCGTTCGCACAGCGGCGTCTGCGCGAAATGTTACGGGGCCAACATGGCTTCCGGCCAGCCGGTTCATGTTGGTGAGGCGGTCGGTATCATCGCCGCGCAGTCGATCGGCGAGCCGGGCACACAGCTGACCATGAGAACCTTCCATGCCGGTGGTGTTGCCGGAAGCGATATCACACAGGGTCTTCCCCGTGTCGAGGAGCTTTTCGAGGCGCGCAAGCCGAAGGGCCTTGCCACCATCGCGGAGAAGGGCGGCGTGGTTACCCTCAAGGACTCCAAGAAGAAGCGCGAGGTTCTGGTGACAGATAATGAGGCCGGCGAGACCAAGACGTATGTCATCCCGTTCAATGCCAAACTTCTGGTGCAGGACGGCGAGACCATCGAGGCGGGCACTCCGCTCACCGAAGGAAGCCTTAACCCGCACGACATCATGAGGATCCGCGGTGTCCGTGACGTCCAGGATTATATCCTGAAGGAAGTCCAGCGTGTATACCGCCTACAGGGTGTGGAAATCAACGATAAGCATATTGAGATGATCATCCACCAGATGCTGAAGAAAGTCCGCATCGACGATCCGGGCGATTCCGATGCACTTCCGGGCAGCAATATGGAGTACCTGCGGTTCGAGGAGATGAATGAGGAGCTGGAGGCACAGGGAAAGAAACCGGCCACCGGCGAGCGCACGATTCTCGGAATCACTAAGGCCTCTCTGGCGACAGAGTCCTTCATGTCCGCGGCTTCCTTCCAGGAGACCACAAAGATCCTGACCGAGGCGGCGATCTACGGCAAGACCGACAAGCTGGTCGGCCTGAAGGAGAACGTCATCATCGGTAAACTCATTCCGGCAGGTACCGGGATGAAGCGCTACCGTTCGCTGGCTCTGAATACCAAGATGCCGGAGCGGGAAGTTCCGGAACAGGATGACGCGGAGTTCGATCCGCAGCCCGCGCCGGCACCGCAGGCCGTGAACAGTTTTGAGGACAGCACGGACGCGCCGGAGGACGGCGGCCAGGAAGACTGATCCTGATTTCCGTGAGCTACGCTTCTGAACAGGGAAGGGAACAAGACAATTTGTGAGAACTGTTCAGAACCCTGAATGTGCTGAACAGGAATAATCAGTGTCCTGCAGGAAAGCAATTTCCTGCAGGATTGCTGTATCTGCAGGGAGGTGACAAGATGAGAAGTCAAATGATATGGCTTCTGGCGGCTTTTGCGGCACTCAGTGTATCCGCCTGCGCGCCCTCGGTGTCGGAAGCTTCTGAGCAGACCGTGCCGTCAGCAGAGGCAGCGACCCTGGCGGAAGGGGACAGCTCCGCTGCGGGAACCGCGCAGCCGGAGGGTTCCGCATCAGCGGGGATCTCGGGGAACTCTGCGGTCGCAGAATCCGCGGGGGCGGCGGTACGGTATGTCCTCCGGGATGGCGTGAATCTGCGGTCTTCTGCTGAAGACGGGGAAAATGTCATCGGCACGCTGAATACGGGGGATGCGGTCAATGCGACCGGAACCATCATTGACAACCGCTGGGTGCAGGTTCTCCGCAAGGGAAAGAAAGCGTATATCGCGAAAGAGTATATCTCTGAGACAAAGCCGGAGGCTGTTGCGGCGGGCAATTCCGCTGGGGGCTCCGGGGATGCCGCTGAGGAGAGCGCAAAAACCGCCGATGGCGCGGCCAATGGAGCAGGCTCCGCTGCCGGCGGGAAAAGTGCAGAGATTCCGGACGGCACGAGGATTTCCCTCGATCCTTCCTGGACGTACGCCGGCAATTCCGCGATCCACACCGGTGAGGCTGTGCTCTGCAAAGCTTCCGCAAACCGGAGGGGAATCACGGTCTGCGTGAACGCGGGCCACGGCTGCTCCGGCGGCGAGAGCAAAAAGACGCTCTCCCATCCGGACGGAAGCCCGAAGGTCACCGGAGGCACGAACAGCGCCGGCGCGGTGAAATCCATGGCGATTTCCGGGGGAATGCAGTTTGATGACGGCACTCCGGAGGCGAAGGTGAATCTCGCGGTTGCGCGAAAGCTACGGGACAAGCTCCTCGCCGCGGGCTACGATGTGCTGATGATCAGGGACGGCGATGATGTCCAGCTCGACAATATTGCCCGGACGGTGATTGCGAATAATCGCGCGGACTGTCACATCGCCATCCATTACGATTCCACGTCCAGCGATAAGGGCGCATTCTTCATGAGCGTTCCCGACGGCTCCTACAAATCCATGGAGCCGGTGGCGTCGCACTGGAAGCAGCATGAGAAGCTCGGCGAGTCCCTGATTTCGGGACTTAAGGATGCGGGGGTGAAGATCTTCTCCGGCGGGTCGATGGATATGGATCTTACCCAGACGTCGTACTCGACCATCCCGAGTGTCGACATTGAGGTCGGGGACAAGGCCAGCAGCCATGCTGACGCCTCCCTGGAAAAAATTGCCGACGGGCTCTGCCGTGGTGTCAGCCTGTATTTCGGTGACTGACCCGGACGGAACTTAAAGACGCCCGGAAGCTCACATCGAGCGAGGCTTTGCTTCACGGGATGCGGGGGCTAAACAGCGGCGATAACCGGATCGAAAACTGCAGAAATTCAGAAAATTGCTTGACAGCCCCCGGGCGCATCATTATAATTTTATGGTGCGCGCTGAGGGCATTTTGCGCGCAAAATCTGTATGTAAGCAACCACAGACAATATCACAGGAGGTGAAAAAGATGCCTACATTTAACCAGCTGGTAAGAAAGGGAAGACAGACATCTGTGAAAAAACCGACCGCTCCGGCTCTGCACAGAGGGTACAACTCCCTGCAGAAGAAAGCGATTGAGGTTTCTTCACCGCAGAAGAGAGGCGTATGCACAGCCGTAAAGACCGCTACGCCGAAGAAGCCGAACTCGGCACTCCGCAAGATCGCGAGAGTTCGTCTGTCCAACGGAGTTGAGGTTACGTCCTATATTCCGGGCGAGGGCCACAACTTACAGGAGCACAGCGTGGTGCTGATCCGCGGCGGCCGTGTAAAGGACCTTCCGGGTACCAGATACCACATCATCCGCGGCACGCTGGATACGGCCGGTGTTGCTGACCGCAAGCAGGCCCGTTCCAAGTACGGCGCCAAGAGACCGAAGGCAAAGAAGTAATTTAAAGATCATCCATACGGGTAACATGTACCGGACTTTGATATTGACCTGTGGGTTGCAGGGATCATAGAACCGGACACGAACATTTGCGGGACCCCGCAGAGAGATCCCGGCAGATGAGTACCTGAGATCTAATGAGAAGCTTCGGTTCGGCGTCAAGCTGCTGAAGCAGTGATTAAGGAGGGAAGTAACGTGCCACGCAAGAGACGTAATGTCAAGAGAGACGTATTAGCAGACCCGATCTACCAGAACAAGGTTGTCACCAAGCTGATCAACAACATCATGCTGGATGGCAAGCGGGGAGTTGCACAGAAGATTGTTTACGGCGCATTCGGCCGCGTCGCTGACGAGACCGGCAAGGATGCCGTAGAGGTGTTCGAGGCCGCCATGAACAATATCATGCCGGTGCTCGAGGTTAAGGCCAAGAGAATCGGCGGTGCCACCTATCAGGTGCCGATCGAGGTTAAGCCGGACAGACGCCAGGCGCTTGCTCTCCGCTGGCTCACCATGTTCTCCCGCAAGAGAGGGGAGAAGACCCAGGAGGAGAGACTGGCCAGAGAGATCATCGATGCCTCCAACAACACCGGCGCGTCGGTGAAGAGAAAAGAAGACATGCACAAGATGGCCGAGGCAAACAAGGCATTTGCGCATTACAGATTCTAATCAGGAGGAATAGCTTTGGCTGACAGACAGTATCCGCTGGAAAGAACCAGAAATATCGGGATTATGGCCCACATCGATGCGGGCAAGACGACACTGACAGAGCGTATCCTTTATTACACCGGCATCAACTACAAGATCGGCGATACCCACGAGGGTACCGCTACCATGGACTGGATGGAAGAGGAGAAGGAGAGAGGTATCACCATCACCTCCGCCGCGACCACCTGCCACTGGACTCACGAGAAGTTCCACAAGAAGATTGAGGGAGCTCCGGAATATCGAATCAACATCATCGATACCCCCGGACACGTAGACTTCACCGTAGAGGTTGAGCGCTCTCTCCGTGTCCTTGACGGAGCTGTCGGCGTATTCGATGCCAAGAGCGGTGTTGAGCCTCAGTCTGAGAATGTATGGCGCCAGGCCGATACCTACCATGTACCGAGACTTGCTTTCATCAATAAGATGGATGTTGTCGGGGCGGATTATTTCCACTCTGTACAGACGATCCACGACCGTCTCGGCAAGAATACGATTATGATTGAGATCCCGATCGGCGCTGAGGACACCTACCAGGGCCTCATCGACCTGTTCGAGATGAAAGCCTACTACTATAAGGATGACAAGGGCGATCAGATTGAGATCACAGACATCCCGGATGATATGAAGGATGACGCTGAGCTTTATCGGACCGAGATGGTCGAGAAGATCTGCGAGCTGGATGACGATCTGATGATGAAGTACCTGGACGGCGAGGAGCCGACCGAGGAAGAGCTCAAGGCGGCTCTCCGCAAGGGAACCATCGAAAACCGCGCGATCCCGTGCCTTTGCGGTACCGCGTACAGAAATAAGGGCGTTCAGAAGCTTCTGGATGCGGTTATCGACTTCATGCCGGCACCGACGGATATCCCGGATGTTGAGGGAACCGACCTGGACGGCAACCCGGTGACCAGAAAGTCCTCCGATGACGAGCCGTTCTCTGCCCTGGTCTTCAAGATCATGACAGACCCGTTCGTAGGAAAGCTTGCTTACTTCCGCGTGTACTCCGGTATCTGCAAGTCCGGCTCCTACGTGCTGAACGCGACCAAGGACAAGAAGGAGCGTGTCGGCCGTCTGCTCCAGATGCACGCCAACAAGAGACACGAACTTGAGGAAGTATACTCCGGCGATATCGCGGCGGCTGTAGGCTTCAAGAACTCCACCACCGGTGACACGATCTGCGACGAGCAGCACCCGGTTATCCTGGAGTCCATGGAGTTCCCGGAGCCGGTTATCAGCATTGCGATCGAGCCGAAGACCAAGGCATCCCAGGGCAAGATGACCGATGCCCTCGCGAAGCTGGCTGAGGAAGATCCGACCTTCCGCGTGAGAACAGACGAGGAGACCGGCCAGACGATCATTTCCGGCATGGGCGAGCTCCATCTGGAGATCATTGTGGACAGACTTCTCCGCGAATTCAACGTAGAGGCAAATGTCGGCAACCCGCAGGTTGCTTACAAGGAGACCTTCACGAAGCCGGCGGAGGTCGAGGTCAAGTACGCGAAGCAGTCCGGTGGTAAGGGCCAGTACGGTCACGTTAAGATGAAGTTCGAGCCGACCGATCCGAACGCGGAGGAGACCTTCTCCTTCGAGTCTACCGTAGTCGGCGGCGCGATCCCGAAGGAATTCATCCCCGCTGTTGAGGACGGTGTCCGTGAAGCAGCAGGCGCGGGCATTCTGGGCGGATTCCCGGTACTCGGCGTTCACGCGAACCTCTACGACGGCTCTTATCACGAGGTCGATTCCTCGGAGATGGCCTTCCACATCGCGGGTTCCATGGCGTTCAAGCAGGCAATGGCAAAGGCTGCACCGGTTCTCCTTGAGCCGATCATGAAGGTCGATGTCACGATGCCGGAGGAGTACATGGGCGATGTGATCGGCGACCTGAATTCCAGAAGAGGCCGTGTCGAGGGTATGGAAGACATCGGCGGCGGCAAGATGGTAAAAGCCCTTGTTCCGCTGGCGGAGATGGCCGGCTATGCGACCGACCTTCGTTCCAGAACCCAGGGCCGCGGAAACTTCTCGATGTTCTTCGAGCGCTATGAGCAGGTTCCGAAGAATGTCCAGGAGAAGGTCCTGAACGACAAGAACAAGTAATGAAGTAAGGAAATGACTTGCTAATTAAGCGAGTCGATGCTAAAATAAAGCTTATCGGGACTGCTGCGTCCGCAGGGGCAGAAGCAGTCCCGACATAAAGCGCATAAGTAAACCTGATAAACCTTAGGAGGAATTGCAAAATGGCTAAGCAGAAGTTTGAAAGAACAAAACCGCATTGCAACATTGGTACTATCGGCCATGTCGATCACGGCAAAACCACTCTGACAGCTGCCATCACCGCTGTTCTGGCGGCTAGACTTGGTATTGATCCGGCTGTTCCGTTCGATCAGATTGATAAGGCACCGGAAGAGAAGGCAAGAGGTATAACAATCAACTCCGCACACGTGGAGTATGAGACTGCCAAAAGACACTACGCGCATGTTGACTGCCCAGGACACGCCGACTATGTAAAGAACATGATCACCGGTGCTGCCCAGATGGACGGCGCAATCCTCGTTGTTGCCGCTACCGACGGTGTTATGGCCCAGACTCGTGAGCACATCCTGCTTGCCCGCCAGGTAGGTGTTCCGGCTATCGTTGTCTTCCTGAACAAGTGCGATATGGTTGACGATGAAGAGTTGCTCGACCTGGTTGAGATGGAGGTTAGAGACCTTCTCAACGAGTACGACTTCCCGGGCGATGATGTTCCGGTTATCCGCGGTTCCGCTCTCAAGGCTCTGGAGAATCCGGGCGAGAAGAACAAGTGGACTGACGCGATCATGGAGCTCATGGATGCTGTCGACACCTACATTCCGGAGCCGGTTCGCGATACGGATAAGCCGTTCCTTATGCCGGTTGAGGATGTCTTCACCATCACTGGCCGTGGTACCGTTGCTACCGGCCGTGTAGAGCGTGGTACGCTTCACGTTTCCGATGAAGTTGAGATCGTTGGTATCAGCGAGGAGACAGAGAAGTCCGTTGTTACTGGTATCGAGATGTTCCGTAAGACCCTGGATGAGGCTCGTGCCGGTGATAACATCGGTGCCCTTCTCCGTGGTATCAACCGTGACCAGATCGAGAGAGGCCAGGTTGTCTGCAAGCCGGGTTCTGTAAAGTGCCATAAGAAGTTCACCTGCCAGGTTTACGTCCTGACCAAGGATGAAGGCGGCCGTCATACTCCGTTCTTCAACAACTATCGTCCGCAGTTCTATTTCCGTACAACCGACGTTACCGGCGTTTGCGAGCTGCCGCAGGGCGTTGAGATGTGCATGCCGGGCGACAACGTTGAGATGGAAGTTGACCTGATCCACCCGGTAGCTATGGAAGAGGGCCTTCGTTTCGCCATCCGTGAGGGCGGCAGAACCGTTGGTTCCGGCAGAGTTGTAAAGATTCTTGAGTAATTCTGCCTGATAAATGAATTGATCGCCGGTCGGCAAGTTCGTCTTGCCGGCCGGCTTTCGTCATATCCGGCAGACGGTATACCCGCGGGCTGTCTGGAATGACTCCAAACGGCGGGGATCGCCGTTGTGCTTCTCAGGATCGTGATCCTACAACTGGACAGGCAGAAATAGCGGAAAAGCCTATTGACGCGGGCATTTCCCCGTGCTATTCTTAATAAGCTATGGAAGAACCAAGGTTCTTCTTTTTTGTGTGGAGAAATGATATCTGCCTCCGGGCGGATATGGCACCCCGGATCTGTGAAGTCCGGTGTGCGGTGCGGCAAGCTGTTTACCCCAACCCTTGGCGGCTGCCGCCGCTGTCTCCCCGCTTCACCATAGTTTTGCGGCGACGGCCGCACCCACCTGTGGGGCAGGGAACTTTCACAGAAAAGAAGGACGCCAACATCGATCAAATGGAGGTGGAAGTCGTGCGCACAAAGATTACACTCGCATGCACAGAATGCAAGCAGCGCAATTACAATCTGACCAAGGATAAGAAGACTCATCCGGACAGAATGGAAGTCAAGAAGTACTGCAGATTCTGCAGAAAGCACACGCTGCACAAAGAGACGAGATAATGTCGTTTAGACATCGGTCTTGCCTCACAGCTCTGGAGGAAAAGGATGGCTGACACGGAGAAAAACCAAAAATCTGCCAAGAAGACCAGCTACTGGAAGGGGCTCAAGTCTGAATTCAACAAGATTGTCTGGCCCGACCAGGAAACTGTGGCAAAGGAAACTGGTTCTGTCGTCGCGGCATCCATCGCGCTTGGACTCATTATCGCCGGACTGGACACATTGCTTGTGTTCCTTCTGCATTATGTGATCTGAGACAGGCGGGTTGCAGCTGGAGACGGACGCGGAGAATAGTCAGGAGTGAGATTATGCCGGATGATGAAATGCAGGGAAGACCTGAACCGCAGGGCAAGCCGGAATGGTATGTTGTCCACACCTATTCGGGCTATGAGAACAAGGTCAAGATGGATCTGGAGAAGACGGTAGCGAACCGTCATCTGGAGGACAAGATCGTCGAGGTCGTTGTTCCGCTGCAGAAGGTGACCGAGCTGAAGAATGGTGCGAAGAAGGAAGGCCTGAGGAAGATGTTTCCCGGCTATGTCCTTGTCCGCATGATCAAGAACGAGGACACCTGGTATGTGGTCCGGAATACGCGCGGAGTCACCGGCTTCGTCGGACCGGGCTCCGAGCCTGTGCCGCTTTCCGATGCGGAGTACGCAAGTCTCTGCCAGAAGGAAGATGATGAGGAAGTCCTGGTTTCCGGAATCGAGGTCGGCGACGCTGTCGAGATTATCGCGGGAATTTACCAGGGCAACACAGGTGTTGTCAAGTCCATCAGCAAGGATGGCCGGACGCTGACCATTACCATGGGCATGTTCAGCCGGGAGACCCCGGTCGAGCTCAGCGTCGATGACGTCAGGGCGGTACAGTGATGTGCCGGCCGAAGATCAGAATTTAATGGAGGTCTACGAAAATGGCTAAGAAAGTTACTGGATACATCAAGTTACAGATTCCTGCCGGCAAGGCAACCCCGGCTCCCCCGGTCGGTCCGGCCCTGGGCCAGCACGGCGTCAACATCGTACAGTTCACCAAGGAGTTCAACGCAAAGACTGCGGATAAGGGTGATGTGATCATCCCGGTAATCATCACGGTTTATGCGGACAAGAGCTTCAGCTTCATCACCAAGACTCCGCCGGCAGCTGTTCTCCTGAAGAAGGCATGCAAGATCAAGTCCGGCTCCGGTGTTCCGAACAAGACCAAGGTTGCCGAGATTTCCAAGGAAGACCTTCGGAAGATCGCGGAGACCAAGATGCCTGACCTCAACGCCGCTTCCATCGAAGCTGCCATGAGCATGATCGCGGGCACAGCAAGAAGCATGGGCATCACTGTTGCCGAGTGATCGACCGAAGAGTAATTTTCCACGAGTGGGAGGGCAATCCCGACAAGACCACAGGAGGTTTTTTCAATGAAAAGAGGAAAGAGATATAAAGAGGCTGCTAAATTAGTAGACCGCTCCATTCAGTATGACGCAGCAGAGGCGATCTCCCTGGTAAAGAAGACCGCTTCCGCAAAGTTCGACGAGACCGTCGAGCTTCACATCAGAACCGGCTGCGATTCCCGTCATGCGGATCAGCAGGTTCGTGGTGCCGTTGTTCTTCCTCACGGAACCGGCAAGAGTGTCCGGATTCTTGTATTTGCCAAGGGACCGCAGGCAGATGAGGCGCAGGCCGCAGGCGCGGATTATGTCGGCGCTGAGGAGCTGATCCCGAGAATCCAGAACGAGGGATGGCTTGATTTCGACGTTGTTGTTGCAACACCGAACATGATGGGCGTTGTAGGACGTCTGGGCCGTATCCTCGGCCCGAAGGGCTTAATGCCGAACCCGAAGGCAGGAACCGTTACCATGGACGTGGCTAAGGCCATCAAGGATATTAAAGCCGGTAAAGTAGAGTACAGACTTGACAAGTCCAACATCATTCATGTTCCGGTTGGTAAGGCTTCTTTCACAGAGGAGCAGTTAGCGGACAACTTCCAGGCGCTGATGAACGCAGTTCTCAGGGCAAAGCCGAGCTCCCTCAAGGGTGCTTATATTAAGAGCGCGACTCTGACCACAACCATGGGTCCGGGCGTGAAGCTCGCCGTTGCCAAGATCGCCGGCTGACCTTAATGGCCCCGGCAGGCTGTGAACCATCAGGCAAAATAGCATAGATAGAGAAAGACACCCGCGGGGACATGTTCTCCGCGGGTGTCTTTTTGGGTGCGCCCGGCGGGCGCAGGGCTCCGAACAGGCACAGCTTTTTGCGGCCGTCCAGCAGCACAGATTGCTCATCGGGCAGGCTGTGAGGTATCGCCGTCATAGTCACGCGCCGGCTCCGCCTGCCTTGTAGTAATCGCAGATAAAGCGGATCAGCTTTTTCATGCCCTGCCGCTTGCCGCTGGCACGGTTCCACATGAAGCTCACCCGGTAATCCAGCGGCTCGCGGAACGGGATGGCGGCAACCCCCGTGACGTGGGTCAGGGAAGGGGAGGTTGTGTCCATCGTGAAGGAGATCCCGTAGTTCTGGGAGACGAGGTCGAAGATGGTGGAGATGTTGTGAAAGTACTGGTTAATCTGAAATGGCAGCCCCTGCTGGCTCATCTCCTCGGCGATCCTGAGCTCGGTGTAGGACGTCCCCTTTTCGTACATCAGGATCTTCTCCCCGACCAGGTCGCGGAGTTCCGCCGCGGGCTTGGCAGCGATGGGATGGCGGGTGGAGACCAGGACTTTCAGCGTGCCTTTCGCGAGATCTACATAATCCACGTTCGGGCTGGTGACGGAGGATCCCACCACGAACCCGCCGTCCAGTTCCCCGTCGCCGCCCAGAAGGTGATGGAGAACCTCGCCGTTGCAGATGTCCTGGACGGTGACATCGATCTCGGGATGGGCGGAGACGAAGCTGCCCAGCACGATCGGGTACATGGCCGAGCAGGAGATCGGCGGGATGGCAACGGACAGCTTCTCCTTGCCGAAACTTCCCTGGTGGATTTCCTCCTTGATGATGTCCAGGTTGCGGAAGATGAGGGCGCTCCGCCGGAGAAGCTCGTCGCCGGCAGTGGTCGGAGAGCAGGTCGCCCGGTCGATCAGGGCGACGCCGAGCTCATTTTCCAGGTTGCGGATCGCCGTCGTGACCGTAGGCTGGGTCACGTGCAGTTCGTTTGCCGCCTTGGTGAAGTTGCGGCAGCGGCTGACGGCCGCGAAATATTTGAGCTGGCGAAGTTCCATGTGTGCCTCCTTGTCCATCGATAGGGGTGTCCGTAAGCCCTGCGCCATCAGCATCGGCATGCGGACATGCAAGGCGCGGGCTTTGGATCCTGCAATCATAAAATAAATTTATAGTTTATTGAAGACGAATATTTTACATTAGAAGAAAAGAAAAATACAATACTGCTATAAGAAACTATAAAAGATTTGCTGTACAAAATCCAGTCAGAAATGATTACAGGAGGTAAGAGCAGATGAACGAAGGATTTTTCAAGATGGAAAGACCCGAGAACGAGCCCTGCAAACTGTACAAGGCCGGCAGTCCGGAGCAGATCGCTCTCATGGCTGAGGTTGAGAAACAGTCCCAGGAAGTTGTCGAGATCCCGGTCATCATCAACGGCAAGGAGATTTTTACCGATGATGTGATCGATATCGTTGAACCGCACAATCACAGCCACGTGATCGCCCATCTTCACCGCGGCGGCGAGAAAGAGCTGAAGGACGCCATCGACGGCACCCAGAAGGTTGCCAAGGAATGGGCGGATATGCCGTGGGAGAACCGCGCGGCCATTTTCCTGAGAGCAGCCGAGCTGATGTCCGTGAACGGCCCGTGCCGGAATAAGCTGCTTGCGGCGACCATGCTCGGACAGTCCAAGAACATGTGGGAAGCCGAGATCGATATCGCCGAGCTGTTCGATTTCATGCGCTTCGATTCCTGGGGGCTCCAGGAGATCTACAAGGGCCAGCCGGGACCGACCCCGGGCGCGCTGAACCGCCTCGAGTATCGTCCTCTTGAGGGCTTCGTTGCGGCTCTGACCCCGTTCAACTTCACTTCCATCGGCGGAAACCTTCCGTCCGCACCGGCGATCGCAGGCGGCGTGTCCGTATGGAAGCCGTCCACAACCTCGAGCCTTGCGAACTACTACTTCTTCAAGGTCCTGCAGGCAGCCGGACTTCCGGACGGCGTGATCAACTTCGTTCCGTCCAAGGGAACCGACTATTCCAAGTATGTCATCACCGACCCGAGAATGTCCGGATTCCACTTCACCGGCTCCACCGGCGTATTCAACAGTGTATGGCGTGAGGTCGGCAGCCACATTGAGCGCTATCACTCCTATCCGCGCCTGGTCGGCGAGACCGGCGGCAAGGACTTCATCTTCGCTGATCCGTCGGCAAATGTTGATGCCCTTCTTTCCGGCATGATGCGCGCAGCCTTCTCCTACGCAGGACAGAAGTGCTCCGCAGCGTCCAGAGCTTATGTTCCGGCATCCATCTGGCCGGAGCTCAAGGAGAAGATGCACGAGGTAATGAAGAACATCTACGCCGGCGACATCCGCGATCCGAAGTGCTTCTGCAACGCGGTGATCGACGCTGCCGCATTCAAGAAGATTTCCGGCTACATCGAAGAGGCCAAGAACTCTCCGGATGCTGAGGTCGTTGAGGGAGGCCAGTGCGACGACAGCGTCGGCTACTTCATCCAGCCGACGGTTATCCTTGCGAAGACTCCGACCTACAAGACGATGATCGAGGAGATCTTTGGTCCGGTGCTCACCGTCTATGTCTATGAGGACGAGAAGGAAGAGGAAGCCATCGAGCTCTGCGACACCAGCACCGCTTACGGCCTGACCGGCGCGCTCTACGCGGAGGACAGAAAGGCCATCAACGATATTTCCCACAAGCTCAGCCAGGCGGCAGGCAACTTCTACATCAACGAGAAGCCGACCGGTGCCGTAGTCGGCCAGCAGCCGTTCGGCGGCTCCAGAGCTTCCGGAACCAACGATAAGGCCGGAACATCCACCAACATGGCCCGCTGGGTAACCCAGAGAGCAGTGAAGGAAGTCCTGGTTCCCGAGACCAAGATTCTCATGCCGCACATGGAGTAATCCGGATTTGCCGGCTGAGAGTAAATCGATTTGCCATTTGAGATTCGCTTGACAGTTTTCGGATTTCATGGTAGAACTCTTGCTATAAGCGTTGATGGGGACAACTCCCGCAGCGGAATCCTTTCAGAGAGCCGTCGGCTGGTGCGAGACGGCAGGAGGAAATGCGGCGATCTCCCCCCTGAGCTTCCCCTCCGAACCCTCAGCAGATCCGGCTGAGTGCATAAGAGAGGACGGGAAATCCCGTTACAGATGAAACCGTTACGGAATCGGCAGCAATCGGATCAGCGGGTTTCCTGACGGAGATGAGTGGCCGCATCAACGGCAAGCAGAGTGGTACCACGGATTTCGTTTATTCGCCTCTGCAGCTTATAAGCTGCAGGGGTTTTTTTATGCAGAGCACTTAACAAGCGCGAGCCCAGCGGGCGAAGCGCGAGTTTAGTGCGAGCTATGCGAATTTGCTTAGTGAGAACAAGCGTGAGCGCAGTTCGAACTTAGCAAATTTGCTTTATGCATAAGCCCCTGCAGGAGACACGATGAAAACTGAAACAAAACACATGTTTGACAACCGCCAGCTTCTCGCCCTGCTGATTCCGCTGATCGCGGAGCAGCTGCTGAACAGCCTGATGGGAACCGCGGACAGTATGATGGTCAGCAACGTCGGGCCGGAGGCACTGTCAGCGGTCTCCCTGGTGGATTCCATCAACATCCTGGTGATCCAGGCATTTGCGGCGCTGGCGGCCGGAGGGACGATTGTCTGCTCCCACTATGTCGGGATGAAAAGGCTGGAGGACGCGAGAGCGTCGGCAAAACAGCTGCTTCTCGTGGTAATGGCGCTCTCCCTGGGGATCATGATTTTCTGCCTCTGCGCGCTCCGACCGCTCCTGCGGCTGATTTTCGGGAGCGTCGACCAGGGGGTCATGGATGCGGCAACGGTTTATTTCTTCTGGACGGCATTATCCTTTCCGGCGATCTCGCTCTACAACGCCGGATCGGCGGTCTTCCGGGCACAGGAAAATACGCGGATTCCGCTCGCCGTCGCCACCGTCTCCAACGCCCTGAACATTGCGGGCAACGCGGTGTTGATCTGGGGCCTCGGGATGGGGGTCGCCGGCGCCGCGATCGCGACGCTGGCTTCACGGGTCTTCTCCATGGTGGTAATCCTCGCGGTGCTCCGGGACAGGAGACGGAAGCTCTATGTGACCGGCTACCGCGCGATCCGCCCGGACGGATATAAGATCCGGAGGATCCTGGCGATGGGCATTCCGAACGGCATTGAAAATTCGATGTTCCAGTTCGGCAAGCTGGTGATCCAGTCCACGGTCTCCATGATGGGGACAGCGGCAATCGCCGCGCACGCGATGGCCGCGATCCTGGAGAATCTGAACGGTGTTGCCGGCGTCGCCTGCGGCATCGGGCTGATGACGATCGTCGGCGAGTGCCTGGGCGCGGGCCGGAAGGATGAGGCAGTCTACTACGTCAAGAAGATTGTCGTCTGGGGCTATGGATTTCTCGGAATTTCGGTCGCCCTCATCTGGCTGGCAGCGGGACCGATCACCCGGCTTGCCGGGATGACGCCGGAGAGCGCGGCGATCTGCCGGAACTTGGTGGACTGGATATCCGTGTTTAAGCCGATCTTCTGGGTACCCGCCTTCATCATCCCGTACGGGATGCGGGCGGCCGGGGATGTCCGTTTTTCCATGATCACCAGCACGATCATCATGTGGACGGCGAGAGTGACGGTTGCCATTTACCTGGCCAGGGCTCTGGGCTTCGGCCCGATTGCGGTCTGGATCGGGATGTTTATCGACTGGATGATCCGGTCGGTGGTGTACAGCCTGCGTTTTTACAGCAGGCGATGGCTCAGGTTTTCCGTGTTGTGAGGTATCAGAGAGTCGGGACCGCGCGGGGCGCGGCGGAAGTTCGGTAACTGTCCAGCACATGCGGGTATTCCTCCGCGTGTGGGGTTCTGAATGGTTACGAAGGTTGAAGCCATGACGGCATGGAGGAAAATCAAATGATGAATTGCAGCAAGTATAAGCGTGTACCGGTTCTTCACTATCCGGAACGCGAGTGGCCGGACAAGGAAATCCAGCATGCACCGATCTGGGTCAGCGTTGACCTCCGGGACGGCAACCAGGCGCTGGTGGAGCCCATGGTGGTTGAGGAGAAGATCGAGCTGTTCAATATGCTGGTGAAGATGGGCTTTAAGGAGATCGAGGTCGGCTTCCCGGCAGCTTCCCAGATTGAGTATGATTTCCTCCGCCAGCTGGTGGACAGGAAAATGATTCCGGACGATGTGACCGTCCAGGTACTGACCCAGTGCCGGGATCAGCTGATCAAGAGGACCTTCGAGGCGATCCAGGGGATCCCAAAGGCGATTGTCCATATTTACAACTCCACCTCCACCCTCCAGCGCGAGGTTGTCTTCCACGCGAGCAAGGAGGAGGTCAAGCAGATCGCCCTGGACGGCGTGGATATGGTGAAGAAATACATGAGCGATTATGACGGGAAGGTGATCCTGGAATATTCGCCGGAGAGTTTCACCGGGACGGAGATGGACTATGCCGTTGAGGTCTGCGATGCTGTCGTGGAGCGCTGGGGCGCGACGCCGGACAACAAGGTGATCATCAACCTTCCGGCAACGGTCGAGATGACGACGCCGAATGTCTACGCGGACCAGATCGAGTGGTGCGGAAAGCACTTCAAGAACCGGGAGAGCATCATCCTCAGCATTCATCCGCACAATGACCGCGGCACCGCGACCGCGGCGACCGAGCTGGCGATGCTTGCCGGCGCGGAGCGCGTCGAGGGGACGCTGCTCGGCAACGGCGAGCGCACGGGCAATGTGGATATCCTGAACCTTGCCTACAACATGTTCTCCCAGGGCATTGACCCCCAGCTGGAGATCAGCGATATCAAGCACATCGTCGAGGTCTGCGAGCGCGTGACGAAGATGCCGACCGACCCGAGAAAGCCGTATGCCGGCAAGCTGGTCTTCACGGCATTTTCCGGCTCCCACCAGGACGCCATCAGCAAGGGCGTGGCGGCGCTCAAGCAGCGCACGGACGGGATCTGGGAGGTTCCGTATCTTCCGATCGACCCGAGCGATATCGGCCGCAAGTACGAGCCGGTTGTCCGCATCAACAGCCAGTCCGGCAAGGGCGGCGTAGCGTTCGTCATGGATACCTATTATGGCTTCCGTCTGCCGAAGGGGATGCACAAGGAATTTGCGGACATCATCCAGAGCATCGCCGAGCGCCAGGGCGAGGTAGCACCGCCGCAGATTATGGAGGAGTTCAAGAAGAACTACATCGACCGCAAGGAGCCGATGCATTTCCGCAAGTGCCAGATTACCGACCGCGAGTATGAGGGCGGCGGTTTCGCCACTGCGGCGACCCTGACCTTCACCGACCACGGTGTTGAGCGGGTGGTTGAAGGCACCGGAAACGGACCGATCGATGCCGTGCAGCGCGCGCTGGAGAAGGCGCTGCATATCAACATCCGCGTTCTCGACTACAGCGAGCACGCGCTGACCACCGGTTCCGAGGCGCAGGCGGCCTCCTACATCCACCTGCTGAACCAGGATACCGGTGAGGCGACCTACGGCGTCGGCATCAGTTCCAACATCACGAGGGCTTCGTTCCGCGGGATCTTCAGCGCGGTGAACCGCCTTTTCTACAGGGACGAACAGTAAATCAGGACAGCAGTCGGGCTGCGGCTCCAGGGGTTTTCCGGGCCGCGGCCCGTTCCTTTTTGTGCGCTGCGCCGGCATCCGGCCTCGGCCCGCGCGGCTCCCGCGGGTTCCCGGCCGGCATGGCTGTTCCCGCCAAATCCCACGATGTCCGCCGGGGGATCGAGTGTTCTCCCCGGCAGGCGGGGCTGTTCCCCGCAGGAAAAACATGGTAGAATAGCAGGCATATGGATATCCGGGATTCGCGGGAATACCCCGTTTGCCGCCGGACTGGCGGGGCAGGCGGAAGGGCACCGGCAGATGGCGGACAGAAAAACGAGGTGTGGACGATTGGCAGGATTCAGGAGAAAGACGGCAGTTCCGGTTCTTCAGGAGAACCATTGGGCAAATACAGACGGCAGCGATCTGCTCTATCTCACTTTTCCGGGGCTCTCGAAGCTTCCCTTTGTGCGGCACCTGGTCACAACGCGGAAAGGCGGCACGAGCGAGGGCATTTTCCGTTCGATGAACCTCAGCTTTGACCGGGGGGATGACCCGGAGCATGTGCTGGAGAATTACCGCCGGGTCGCGGCAGTTTTCGGCACCACGCCGGATCACATGGTCTCCACCCAGCAGACGCACACGGTGAACCTCCGGCGGGTGACGGCGGCGGATGCCGGGAAGGGCGTTGTCCGCCCGAGAGATTACACGGACATTGACGGGGTGATGACCGATGAGCCGGGACTCATCCTGGGCGCGTTTTTTGCGGACTGTGTACCGCTGCTCTTTGCGGATCCGGTCCGGCGTGCGGTCGGAATCTCCCATTCCGGCTGGCGCGGGACTGTCCGCCGGATGGGACAGGTGACCGTCGAGCGGTTCGCGGCGGAATTCGGAAGCCGGCCGGAGGATCTCCTCTGCGCCATCGGGCCGTCGATCTGCCGGGACTGCTACGAGGTCAGCGAGGATGTCGCCGGCGCCTTCCGGAAGGAGTTTGGCGCGGACGCGGAACGCATGATGGTTCCGGGCAAAAATCCGGGAAAATATCAGCTTGATCTCCAGGAGGCCAACCGCTATATCCTTCTTCACGCAGGTGTACGCCCGGAGCATATCGAGGTCACCGATATCTGCACCTGCTGCAACCCGGAGCTGATGTTCTCCCACCGCGCAAGCCATGGAAGGCGGGGAAATCTCGGTGCGTTCATGATGATCGCGGGATGACAGCGGAATACGGGAAATTCCGGAACATTCCGGCTGGCTGCCGGGCATCCTGTGCGGCGGAGACAACCGCTATTTTAACCCTGAGTAAAGTCTGGAGGTGATGGTCCGCGATGCAAGTTCTCGCAAAGCTGCTGCTCGGAAATGATGAGAAGATCGGTCGGCGCAATGTAGAGTGGAACACCCTGGGCAGCTTCTGCTATGCGATGGCCTCCATGCTGCTCACGATCGCCGTCGTGCAGATGGCTGGCGCAGATGAGGGCGGGATCTTTGCGTTTGCCTTCTCCACCTTTGGCCAGCATATGTTCATGGTGGCATATTTCGGGATGCGCCCGTTCCAGATCACGGATGTCCGGATGCGGTTCACCTTCGGTGAGTACCTGCGGCTGAGGATCATCACCTGCCTCGGGGCAGTGATATTTTCCCTCCTGTACCTTGCGGCAAGTGGCTATTCCGCCCACAAGGCGGCGGTTATCCTGCTCATGGTGCTCTACAAGGTTCTGGACGGCTTTGCCGATGTCTATGAGTCTGAATTTCAGCGGGACGGCAGGCTTTATCTCACTGGGAAGTCCAACACCTTCCGGACGGTACTCAGCGTCGCGGTGTTTCTCGGCACGCTGGCCGTGACAGGCCGCCTGACGGTCGCCTGCCTTGCGGCGGTTTTCGCCCAGATTGCGGGGATTGTTCTCTTTGACTGTCCGGTGATCCGGTATCTCCCGCAGGCGGTGATGACGGTCGGCGATGGCCGCTGTGTGCAGCTTTTCCGGGAAAATATCGTCCTCTTCCTTTCTGTGGTTTTGGATTTTTATGTTTTTTCTGCGGCAAAGTATGCGATCAACGCCTGCATGGCAGACCGCTACCAGGCGCTCTTTACCGCGATTTTTATGCCCACCAATGTGATCAACCTGGTTGCCGGCTTTGTCATCCGCCCGTATGTGACGGCTATGTCGGATGCCTGGGATACCGGGGATCCGGAGGGGGTTGCCCGGGTTGTCCGGAAAATCTTTGTGATTATCCTCGCCCTGACGGTGTTGGCGATGGGGGCGGCTTATTTTCTGGGGATTCCGGTGCTTGCCATGCTCTATCCGAATCTCCGGGGCATGCTGGCGGCAAGCCGGCCGGCCCTCCTGCTGATCATCCTGGGCGGCGCCATGAACGCGCTGATCAACCTGTTCTACTATGCGATTATTGTCATGGAGGGGAAGGCAGCGATATTTGCCGGTTATGTTGCTTCCGCCATTCTCGCCGCACTGATCTCGCGGCCATTTGTGCGCGCCGCAGGGATCTTCGGTGGGGCGTTCTCCTACCTGCTCCTGATGACAGCGCTTGCCGTGTTCTTTGGGCTGGTGGCGGTCTTCCTGGTCAAGAGGGGCAAGAGGGAACTGCAAAGGCCGCGGGAGAAGAAAGTGGATTATGACTGAATCATCGGCGCAGCCGGGTAAGAAAAATCAGAAGGATTTCTGATGATGCGGTCTGACATCCGAGAGACCGCTCTCAAGGGTGATTTAGCTGTAAGGCGGGTTGCGGGATAAATCCAATAAAAGAGGGACTGTTCCCCATTTCATGATTTCGAGTGAAATTGGGGAGCAGTCCTTATTCGTTTCCGCGGATTCCGGGGGAGATCCGGAATCTTGCCTGTTGTTCATTTTTCCAGACAGGTCTTACAGGGCGTGTAAACCGGTGGCGTTCAGCCCTACGTCCGCAGCTTGTTCAGATAGTCCGCGGCGGCACCGTAGCCCGAATAGAAGCTGCAGAGCACCGGCGTCTTCGTCCCGCCGAGCTCTGGGAGCAGGGCGCGCATCGATACCTGGGACATGACGATGGCATCATAGCCTTCCGTGTCGAGCTGCTTAATGTTGGCGAGAAGGATCCGGTTGTGCTCCTCCGGGTGGCCGGCGGTTAAGGCATTCCATGCCTCTGTCTGCACAAAATAGCTGCAGTCCATGGTCTTTCCCTGCTCTTTCCCGAGACGCTCGATGATGCGGCCAACGGGATGCATGGACGTTTCCACCGTGCCGATGATCGCGAATTTTGTGCCCAGGGAGGCGGCTTCACGGCACATCGGGTCCTCAACCTTCATGACCGGGATCTTGACATCCTTACGGTAAATGTCCGCGACCTCGCCGACCGTCGAGCAGGAATTGATGATCAGGTCAGCGCCGGAGATCTCCGCCGCCTTCGCGTAGAGGCGCATCCGGTCGATGACTGCCTGGGTCGGGCCGCCGTTCTTCCGCACATCCTTGAGAATGGTGCTGTCCGTGATAAATTCCACATCAACGCCGGGAACCTTTTCCGTGAGGAAACGGACAGTATCGTCCCTCTTGGCGAAGCTTGTCTGTAAAATTGTTACATGAGGATGCTCTTTCATCGCACTCAGCCTTCCTTTCTCCTGACCAGTTCCATCGCTTTTTCTACAATCGAATCCGTATCCATGCCATGCGCCTTATAGAGGAGCTCCGGATCGCCGGATTCCCCGAAGCAGTCCGGGATGCCGATCCGCTTCATGGGAACCGGACAGTTTTCTACAACAGTCTCCGCGCAGGCGGCGCCGAGGCCGTTCAGGATGCTGTGATCCTCCACGGTCAGGATGGCACCGGTCTCTTTTGCCGCACGGATCACCGCCTCGGTGTCCAGCGGCTTGATCGTCTGCATATCGAGAACCCGGGCGCCGATACCGCGGGAGTTCAGGATGCCGGCCGCCTCATAGGCCTTGGCAAGCAGGATTCCGGAGGAGATGATGGTGAGATCTTTGCCGTAATCCGCCGCGGTGATGGCCTTCCCGAAGGTGAAGGTAAACTCACCCGGCTTATAGAAATCCGGAACAGGATTCCGGTGCAGCCGGACATAGAGCGGGCCGTTGAAGTCCACGGCCCAGTGTGCGATGGCGCGCGCCGACACGCCGTCCGCCGGCTGGACGATGGTCATGTTGGGCATGGAGCTCATGATGCCGACATCCTCGACCGCCGCGTGGGTCGCGCCGTCGCCGCCGACCTGGAGGCCGGTGTGCGTCGCCAGGATGGTCACATTCAGGTTCGGGTGGCAGATGAAGGTGCGCACCTGCTCACAGGCCCTCATCGTGGCAAATACCGCAAAGGTGGAGATGAAGACCTTATTGCCGCAGGCGGCGAGGCCTGCCGCGATATCGGTCATATCCTGCTCGGCGATGCCGATGGAAAATGCCCTGTCCGGGAAAAGATCGGCAAAATGTTCCAGGTTGCAGGCTTTGGTATCCGCGTTGCAGACAACGAAGTTGGGATTGGTCTTTCCGATTTCACAGAGTTCCTGACCGAAGATATGCCGGTCTGCCATTGCCTTTGCCATTAGATGATCCCTCCTTTGCTGATTTCTGTGAGCGCTTCCTCTGCCTGGGCCGCATCCGGCGCCTTGCCGTGCCAGCCGGACTCATCCTCCATGTAGGAGACGCCGCGTCCCTTGACCGTCCGCATCAGGATCACGGTCGGATGGCGCATCGTCTTTGCCACATGGAAGGCGGTGAGAATATCCTTCATGTCATGGCCGTCCGCCTCGACAACCTTCCAGCCGAAGGAACGCCATTTATCCCCGATCGGCTCCACGGTCATGATGTCGTTGACCCAGCCGTTGATCTGGACGCCGTTGCAGTCCACGATGGCGGTCAGATTTTTCAGGTCGTGATGCGCGCCTGCCATGGCGGCCTCCCAGACGAGGCCTTCCTGCAGCTCACCGTCGCCCATGAGGACGTAGGTCATATAATCCTGGTGGTGCAGGCGGGCGGAGAGCGCCATCCCGACACCGACGGCGAGGCCGTTGCCCAGGGAACCGGTGCTGATGTCGATTCCCGGCGTCTTGTGCATATCCGGGTGTCCCTGCAGGACAGCGCCGTACTCGCGGAGATGTTCAAGCTCCTCCGGGTCAAAGAAGCCGCGCCTTGCGAGGCACGAGTAGAGTGCCGGGCAGGAGTGGCCCTTGGACAGGATGAAACGGTCGCGGTCCGGCCACTGCGGATTCTTCGGGTCAATCCGCAGAATGTGGAAATACAGGGCGGTCACGATATCGGAAGCGGAGAGCGACCCGCCTGGATGCCCGGCTCCCGCCTTCGCGATCATATGGATGACATCGGTGCGCGTCTGGATGGCCTGTTTTTCCAGCCGCTTCACATCGTCTTCGGTAAAATAGTAAGGACTGATTGTTGTACTCATGTGCAAACCCCCTTGTGCTGCCAGGTCTGTTTCGTTCTTTCTGCCCTGATTCTATCCCGGATAATAAAAAATATCCAATACAAGACTTGTACTGGATAGATAAGGAATTCCTTATATATTTTGCCTGATGCCTCGAGAAGTTTGGAAAATCCGCGCCGCGGCTTTCCGGAGAATCAGGCGCCGCGGCTTTCCGGAAAATCAGGCGTCGCGGCTTTCCGGAGAATCAGTCGCCGCGGCTTTCCGTGAACTTCTCCGGGCTGTGCTGCTCCCGGATGTAGTCGAGGACAGCCCTGGCAGCGCGGCTGAGCGGCCGCTTTTTCGGGTAGGACAGGTAGACGGTGCGGACGAAGCGCCGGTCGCGGTCAGCGATGGGGAGGACAGCCACCCGGTTCCGGTCAATGTCGTCAATCCCGGCAAGAACCGAGACGCCGAAGCCGAGGCCGACATATTTGAGGGCAGTGCTGCACTCCTGCACTTCAAAGACGATATTCGGGGTGATGCCGTTCGCGGCATAGAGGGCGTCCATATTTTCCCGGACATTGCTCCCGGTTTCCATCATGATCTGGGGCTCCCGGGCAAATTCGGGGAAGGAGACCTCGCCCTTCTTCGCGAGGGGGTGACCCGACGGCACACAGAGGTAGAGCGGCTGGCGCATGATCGGCACCGCCTCGGCCCAGTCGGCGCGGTGCAGGCTGAAACCCAGGTCGAGCTGGCCGCTTTTCAGCCTGGCCAGGACATCGAAGGAGGAGGTTTCGGTAAATTGGAAGCTGATCTTATCCCCGTCCTTCCCGGAGGAGGAAAAACTGCCGACGAGCGTCGGGATCAGCGAGGTGGAGATACTGTGAAAATATCCGATCCGCACGGTCTCAGGCGCATTTTCCGCCATGTTTTTTACCGCCTGGCTTCCCTCCCGGACGAGGGAGAGGATCTGGTCGACATAAGGGAGGAAGCAGCGGGCGTAATCGGTGAGGAATACCCTCCGGTTCTTGGTGGTAAAGAGTTTGACGCCGAGCTCATTTTCCAGCTCCCGGATCGTGTAGCTGAGTGCCGGCTGGGAGATATGGAGCTGCTCCGCGGTTTTTGTGTAGTGGAGGTTTTCGGCAAGCGCCTGGAAATATTCCAGCTGGAGAAGAGTCATGATGGTCCTTTCTTTTTCCGGATTTAACCGTCCTGATCCGGGGGATCCTGCCGGCTGCTGCCCGAGTCCGGGTCTTCGGGTGGCTTCTGGTTCCGCTCCCGGTATTCCGCCGGTGTGCAGCCGATTCTTTTGGTGAACATATTGGTAAAATGCGCGGGATTGTCATATCCGCACAGTTCGGCAATTTTCGCGACAGAATAATTCGATTTCAGGAGATACTCTGTCGCGAAAGTCACCCGGGCGTCGATCAGGTAATTGATGGGCGAGGTATGGAACGCCCGGTTGAATGTCCGGTTCAGGTGGGAAGCGCTGACGTTGAAGCGCTTGGCCAGGGAATCCAGGGTAATATGGTCCGCCTGGTGCGTATCCAGATATTCTAGAATATCGCTCGCGGAGTAATGCTCATCCAGGCGCACCAGCAGGGCATCGTTCATACAGAGGGACTGGACAAGGCGGAGCAGCCCATTGGCGATGGACTGGAAGGCAGCATCCGCGTGTCCCCCGTTGGTGTTGTGGATATTGATCAAAAGCTTCAGGGTTTCCCGTATCCAGCGAAGATAGCTCACCCCGTCTGCCACGGTGCATCCCAGGCTGTGGAAAAAATCGACCAGAGGGCAGGCTTCTTCGGCAGGGGCGAAGCGGAGCGTATAGTAGCCCAGATGCTCCTGCTCCCCGGTGGTGAACTTGTGAAGAATCCCTTCAGGGATCACGATGATGCTTCCGGCGCGGACGGGCGCCGCCGGCGTGTTGGCCAGGGAGACAGAACCGGTGCCGTCCGTGATCAAAGCGATCTCGCAGTATTCATGGGTGTGCCAGGGATAGGACCAGTGCGGCAGATTGTCGATATAGCTCATATGCTTAATCTTGGCATAGGAAGAACCTTTGCAGGGATTGTCCTCGGGGGATTGGTAATCGTAAAGCCACATAACCGGCTCCTTTCCGTCAAAACACAGGTTTATGCCTTAATTATAAGGGAAATTTCGGCAAAAGGACAGCCTGCAGGCGGCTTTTTGCCGCAGGCGGCTCTGTTCGGATCCCAGGGCATCCCTGTTCAGACCCCATATCTCGCGAAGCCCCGCTTCGCGAGATATGGGGTTCCGAGCGCCTGCGGCGCTTGGTCACATCCGAGGAATGCGCGCAAGATTGTCCGCAAGCGGCCTTTTGCGCGCATTCCTCGGATGTGCTGAACAGGGATAAATTTCATAAGTTCGTGCGATAACCGCATAATCATTCATACTGGTAAGTGCCGGCAAAAGGATTTATAATCGAGGTAAAATATGGTTGCTGGTCAGATTCCACATCTCGCAGAGCATTGCTTCGCCGGTGTGGGGGCCCGGGCGCCTGCGGCGCTTGGCAACATGCGGCGGAAAGCCGCGGGAGGAATGGAAATTATCATGCAGGAAAAAATCAGCGGTTCAGCGTGGGGATATCTGCTCATCACCTTCTTTCTCTGGGGCAGTGTCTATGTTGTGGGGAAAATGGTTGCCGGCGACATGCCGGCCGCACTGGTCGCGGCGCTCCGCTGCGTGGTGGCGGTATTTCCCTTGGGGTTCATGGCACGGAAATGCCGCGGGATCCGGATTAGCCGGGAAGATCTTCCCTATTTCGCGGGGGTCGGGCTCCTGGGCTACTTCGGGACAATTTTCCTGATCCAGACCGCGATCAGCCTGACCGGTGCCTCCACGGCGTCCCTGGTCAACTCCGCCTCCCCGGTGAGTGTGACGGTCTTTGCCGCGCTGCTTTTGGGGGAGAAGATCACCCCGAAGACCATTCTCTGCCTTGCTCTCGCGATCGCCGGCACGGTGATCGTGACCTTCGGCGCCGGCGGTCAGGCGGAAGTGGGCGGTATCGTGATTGCCGCCATCTCGGTGGCTACCTGGGGCGTGGCGTCCGTGTTCATGCGGAAGCTGACGGCAAAATATCCGGCGATCATGGTGACGACGGTTGGCATGCTGTTCAGTTTGGTGTGCCACATTCCGGTGGGGCTCATCGCCGCGGTGCGGCACGCCTTGGAGATCCACGTCGGGCTGGGAACCATCGCGGCGGTGATCTACCTCGGGGTTGTCGGCTCGGGCATTGCCCAGTTCACCTGGACCCGCACACTGTCCATGCTCCCCGCGAGCACCTGCTCCCTGTTCTATCCGCTGCAGGCGATTTTCTCGGCGCTGCTCGGCTATTTTATCCTGAACGAGAAACTTACGCCGTTCTTCTTCATCGGGCTCATCCTGATTTCGCTGGATATTCTTCTCAGCCAGCTTGACCTCTCCGCTTTCCGGAAAGAAAGGAAGTGCACATGAATCTTCGTCAGCTTCAGTACTTTATCACCATCGCCAGGCTGGAGCATTATACCAAGGCGTCGGAAAAGCTCTATGTCAGCCAGTCCAATCTCAGCCATTCCATCAAGGAGCTGGAGGAGGAGCTGAATGTCCGGCTGTTCATGCGGCAGGGGCGCAATATCAAGCTGACCAAGTACGGCGAGCTGTTTCTCCCCTATGCCACGAAGGCGCTGAAAATCCTGGACAACGGCGTGGCCTGCCTGAATGATTATGTCAATCCGGACACCGGCACCGTTGTGCTCTCCGGCTTTCCGTCCCTGGCCTCCTTTATCACCAACCTGATCGTGACCTATATGTCGGAGACCAACCGGGTCGGCGTCCGCTTCCAGTTCAACCAGTCCGCCAACTACACGGCGCTCCGCGAGCAGCTGTTAAACGGCGATGTCGACCTCGCGCTGTCCACCGTCGTTGAGGATCCGGAGATTGAGAAGGCGCTGATCGGCGTGCATCCGCTGGCGCTGATCGTCTCCAGGGAAAATCCGCTCGCGGAGCATGATGAGGTGGATCTCCGCGACCTTGAGGGAGAGCCCTTCATCGCATTTGACAATAACTGTGAGCTCCGCAGCTTCACCGACCGGCTGTTTGGCAAATTGGATATTCATCCGCAGATCTCCATGGAGACAGCGCAGGATGCCACGATGCACGGCATGATCGCTGCCGCCCATGCCACGGCGATTATGCCGTATCCGCTGGAACCGATCTCCGACCGCCTGAAGGTGCTGAAAATCAAAAATGACATCCCGAAGCGGCAGATCTACCTCTCCTGGAACCGTGAGCGCTACATGCCGCCGGCTGCCGCCTATTTCCGGGATTTCATCATCGATAACGGCAAGATTTTCGATGAATTTCTGGAGGCGCGCGGCGCGGGAAAATACGGGGATACCGTGCATTTTCCAGGCTCCGGTGAAGAGTGAAAATATGAAAAATAACGATTGATTGATGAAAACTCACTATTAGACTTCTCCCTCCTTTTCTTGTACTATGAAATTGTCAATATTGGATAAAGCGGAGAGAAATAACTGCAAGAAATCCGGCAAACTTCACAAAAGAGACCGCATTATCCACCCACCCCCGCAGGGCGGAAACGCCGGGATGACTGCGGGTCCATAATTTTGATCGTTTTTATGAGCAGATAGAGAAACGGAGGAAAAATTATGAGCAAGAAACTGGTTTCCGACCTCATGGTGGATTATCTTGAGCGCCGTGATGTCAAGTATGTCTTCGGCCTCTGCGGGCATACCGTCATCGGGATGCTTGACGCCCTGTCCCGCAGCAAGAAGGTAAAGTACATTTCCAACCGCCACGAGTCGGTAGCTTCCACCGCGGCGGACGGTTATGCCCGCCTGACACACAAGGCTTCGGTGGTGATGTGCCACCTCGGCCCCGGCATCACGAACGTCCTGACCGGCGTTGCGAACGCTTCGTTTGACTCCATCCCGATGGTCGTGATCGCCGGCGATGTCCCGAGCTACTATTTCGGCCGTGATCCCCACCAGGAAGTCAATATGCACGGCGACGGCACGCAGTACCGCCTGCTTGAGCCGGTCGTGAAGCGCGCGTGGAGAATCGACGATCCGGAGTCCCTGCCCTACATCATGGACAAGGCATTCCGTCTCGCGGAATCCGGCCGTCCGGGTCCGGTCCTGATCGATATGCCGATGGATATGTTCTCCTATAAGATTGAGGAAGACCTCTGGGCACGCACCTACAAGGACAGCCATGTCACCTGGAAGCCGGGCATTGACCCGGAGGCGGCGAAGGCGATCGCGAAGAAGCTGGTCGAGGCAAAGAATCCGGTGCTCCATGCCGGCGGCGGTATCCTGCTCGCCCAGGCATCCGATGAGCTCGCGGCTCTTGCCGAGTTCCTTGATATCCCGGTATCCAGAACCCTGATGGGCCAGGGCTGCATCTCCGACACACATCCGCTGATGATCGGGCAGACCGGTTTCTGGGGCCTGGAATTCACCCACTCTCTGACGAAAAATGCGGACGTCATCCTCGGTCTCGGCACCCGTTTTGCCGAGGCGGACAGCTCTTCCTGGTATCAGGGCGTAACCTTTGATCCGGACAAGACCACCTTCCTCCAGATCGACATCGACCCGTATCAGATCGGCAAGAACTATCCGGTAGAGATCGGCGCTGTCGGCGACCTCAAGATTGCGCTGAAGCAGATTCTCGACGAGGTGAAGCAGATCTGCCCGAACGGCATTGACAGGCCGGAGCTCCGCGCCGAGATCGCGAAGGCGAAGGCAGACTTCAAGAAGTCCAATGAGGCGATTTCGAACGACAACCGCTTCCCGATGACCCCGCAGAGAATCCTGAAGGATGTCAAGGAAGCTATTCCGGAAGATTCCGTCATCTTCACCGATGTCGGCTGGAACAAGAACGGTGTCGCCCAGCAGTTTGATATCACGATTCCGGGAACAATCCACCACTCCTCCGGCCTTGCAACCATGGGCTTCGGCGCTTCCGCAGTTCTCGGCGGCAAGCTCGCCTGCCCGGACAAGATGGTTCTTACGCTGACCGGTGACGGTGGCTTCGGTGTTAACCCGACCTGCCTGGCTACCGCGGTTGAGCAGGGCATCGCCTGCACCTGGGTGGTGATGAATAACTCCGCGTTCGGCACGATCGCCGGACTGGAAAATGCGAACTACGGCACAACCTTCGGCACCAAGTTCAAGACCGCTGCCGGGGAAACCTATTCTCCTTGCTGGGCAGATGTCGCCAAGGCTTACGGTGTTGACGCTGTCCGCGTGAGCAGCGCCGAGGAGTTCCTTCCGGCCATGAAGAAGGCTGTGGAGATGAACAAGGCCGGCAAGCCGTTCCTGGTTGAGGCGCCGATGGAGAACATCGTCGTTCCGACGCCGGGATGCTGGAACATCAACGATATCTACAGCCCGAACGAGTTCGTCTCCGACGGTAAGCTGATTGAGAAGGATAAGGAAGGCAACTGGATTGCCCCGGATCACTCTCATTCGCACAAGAGCAAATAATTTTGACAGCCATTCAATCTTCCTGAAATATAACTGGGTAAGGGGCGGCTGCGGATTCTTCGGAATCCGCAGCCGCCCCCTTCTGCGCTGGCAATGAGCGCATTCGGCATTGCCCCGCTGTCACTTCTCTATTCTGCCACAGGAAAATTTCTTTGACCGGAACCGGTCAGTTCATCCCGAACGCGTACCCGGTCATGGCGATTGCACCGAGCTCGCAGTGATTGTTGAACACCAGAGGCTTTTCTCCCTGGGCGGCGCCCAGCACGTAGAGGAGCGGCAGGAAATGCTCCGGCGTCGGAACGGCGTAGACGGCATGCGGAACCGCGGGATAGTCGAGCACCTTTCCGTCCTCGCGCCGGGTGACATACGCTGTGATCGCCTGATTGAAAGCTGCGCATTCCGGCGACCCGCCCGGGTTATCCCACTCCACGCGGCGGAGATTGTGAACCACATTTCCGCTGGCGAAGATCAGATATCCTTCCTCGCGGAGCGGGGATAGTGCCCTGCCGAGCTGGTAAATGTCCCCCGCGGACAGGGTCGCGTCGATGGACAGCTGGACCACGGGGATATCCGCGTCCGGAAATACATGGCATAGGACAGTCCAGGTGCCGTGGTCGATTCCCCAGGTATCGTTCACGGACACTTGATCCCCGAGCAGGGTTAAGATGCGGGAGGAGAGTTCCGGAGAGCCCTTGGCCGGATATTTGAAGTCGTAGAGTTCCTGCGGAAAGCCGTACATATCATAAACCTGACGGGGATTTGCGGTGCCCTGCACATAGGTCCCCCTGGTGTACCAGTGCGCCGAGAGCGCGAGGATCGCCCTGGGCTTTCCGAATTGTTCGATGATATTTTTCCCGAGAGTCCTGAGCCCCCGGGTCACCTCGGTATCCTCCAGTGCGAGCATCGGGCTTCCGTGCCCGGAGAAGATGACCGGCATTTTCTGATCACGCATTTTCCGACCTCCATTGAAAATCTTTGTTAGTTTAAAATTCCAACTAACAAAAAGAATACGACTATGCTATACTGTCGTCAAGAAGGATTTTTTGCTTGTGCAGGTATCTTTCGCTTGAGTATGAGAGAAAACAAATATCTTTGGCTTGAGTATGAGAGAAACCAAGTATCTTTGGTTTTAGTATGGAGGAATGATGAAAAAAGATAAGTGCGAGAAGGCTGGCCAGTTCGGGATGTGCCCCTATGTGACGGCGCAGCAGCTTCTATCGGGAAAATGGGCGATCCTGATCCTTCATGTCCTGGCGGATGGCCCGAAGCGGTTCAATCAGATTCAGAAAGAGATCGATATCACCCAGGCGACGCTGACCACACATCTGAAAAACCTGGAGAGCGAGGGGCTTCTGACCCGGCTCGTCTACCCCGAGGTTCCCCTCCGGGTAGAGTACTCGCTGACAGAGATTGGCCGGGAATTTGCGCCGGTGCTGAAAAGTATTGAAGTCTGGGGAAATCAGTATATCCGGTATCTCAGGGAAAAGAACGGCGCGGGCAGATAGCCGATTCTGCCGCCAGTAAGGCAGGAACCGCTTCTCCACTTGGGAGGCGATTCTGCCGGGCTTGCCGCGCCGGAAGAACGTAAATCATGAAATTTTCGCAGCTATGCGGTACAGCCGGAAAACCTGCTCCACCGTCTCTGCCATATTCGTTTTCGCGTTCCGGCTGTCCATTGCTTCCGGGAGTGTCAAGATCCTCCGGAGAATCGGGAAATAGGCGTCGATGCCATGCGTGTTGCAGGCTTTTGCGTCCGCGGTGACGCTTCCGGCGAAGGCGATGACAGGCTTTCCATATTTTTTGGCAATCCTGGCAACGCCGATCGGCGCTTTCCCCATCACGGTCTGTCCGTCCAGACGTCCTTCCCCGGTGACAACGATATCCGCGTCCCGGACGTAGTCCTCCAGATGGGTCTCCTCGAGAACAATTTTGACTCCGGATTCCAGCACGGCGTTCGTGAAGGCCAGGAAGGCGAAACCAAGGCCGCCGGCGGCGCCGGTGCCCGGTTGTTCCGCGTCAGCTTTCGGATGGTTTTCCCGGCAGATCCGGGCAAATCTGGCGAGCCACTGATCCATCTGCTCGATCATCGCGGGATCCGCGCCCTTCTGCGGGCCGAAGATCGCGGAGCTTCCCTGCTCTCCGCACAGCGGGTTGGTCACATCACAGGCGATGCGGAAGTGGCAGGCGGAAAGCTCCGGGATTACGTCATCATCGGTGATCGCCGCGATGTTCCGCAGGCCTTTTGCGCCAAAAGGAACCTGCCTGCCTTTCTCATCAAGAATGCCGTAGCCGAGAGCCTGCAGCATGCCGATGCCACCGTCGTTGGTTGCACTTCCGCCGATCCCGATGATAAAGTTCCGGCAGTCTTTTTTGATGGCATCCCTGAGGATCTCCCCTACGCCGTAGGTGGTTGCCTCCAGCGGATTCCGCTTTTCCACCGGAACCAGCGTAATTCCGGCGGCTGCGGACATCTCGACGACCGCCGTCTTCCCGTCACCGAGGATGCCGTACCGGGTGTTAATTTTCTCTCCGAGAGGGCCGGTCACGCGGACGTCCTGGATCGTCCCGCCCATGCCAAGAGTAAGCGCCTCAACTGTCCCCTCACCGCCATCGGCGAGCGGCAGAACCGTAACGGACGCATCAGGGCATGCGGAAAGGATGCCTTCGCGGATGGCATCTCCGGCTTCGCGCGAGGTAAGGCTGCCTTTCAGCGAATCAATAGCAATGACTGCTTTCATGAACTCCTCCTTATAGAAACGGTGTATGTGTCCGGGATTTGTGCGGTGTCCCGGATTTTCGGCCTCCGACTGTGTTTCTGATACATCTATCCTATCGGTTCAGAAAGAAAAAAGATACGTTATTAAGAAGAAATATGTGACTTATTTCACGAGATCGGTGCTGAGGCGGCCCGAACCGGACAGACGCTCGAAGTTTCAAAGGATGATACCTTCTATGGGAGCAGGAGGGGCATCAATATGCCATTTTCCTATCATGGTGAGACTGCGGCGGTCATCGGGATCACAGGGGATCCTGACGAGGTACGCAAATATGGCTATCTTGCTCGCCTATCAGCGGCTTGCCCAGTTCTGCGCCGGGCTGTCTGAAAGGGAGAAGCAGATTCTCGAGGAATATTTTTCCTGGGAAATGTCTCTCAAGGAGACGGCAGGAGCCCTGTTTATCCATAAAAACATCCTACAGTATCAGCTGGACAAAATCCATGAGCTCACCGGGTACAATCCGTGGAAATTTCGTGACGCTGTTATCCTGTACATCGGGCTCAAGCTGGTAAATGTCCGCTGAGAGTATTCTTGCTGCTGTTTTTCCAAAATCGAAACCAGCAGCAGAGGAACAGGATGGAGAAGATGGATCCGAGCGGGCTGGCAAATCCCATCGGGAACATGCTGTCCGGGAAAGCGGAGCTCAGGATGAAAGCCGCCGGGATCCGGACCAGGAAGATCGCCAGCGTGTTGTGCAGGAACGCGACGAAAGAATGCCCGGAGCCGCAGAGGCAGCCGTTCAGCGCGAAGGTCACCGAGACAAGGATACAGTCGACGGAGTAGGATTTCAGGTATTCATCCGCATCCCGGATGACCACAGGGTCACGGGTGAATACGGAGGTCAGCGCGGACGGGAATAACCAGCTGGAGAGGCACATGAGGGCACCAAACAGCGCAGTCACCAGAATTCCGGTGCGGACAGCCTCCCGCACGCGATCTCGTTTTCCGGCACCGAGATTCTGTGCGGTAAATGTAGTCACCGCAGACAGCATGGCAGACGGAACCAGGAACATAAAGGAGATCAGTTTTTCGACGACACCAACAGCGGAAGAGGCCGCGAGACCCCGGCGGTTGGCTACCAGCGTCAGAATCATAAAGGAAATGTTGATCAGCGTGTCCTGCATGGCGATCGGAATCCCGATTTTCAGGATCTGGCGGCAAAGTCCCGGCTGATTTTCCGCATCGGGGGCTGTGCTGCTTTCGTGAACTGCCTGCCTTGCGAAAATCCATGCCCCGAGGGCGCTCATCCCCTGGGCGGATACCGTCGCGATGGCGACGCCGGTGACGCCAAGCCCCATCGCCCCGGTCAGAATCAGGTCGCCGGCGATATTGGTCACACAGGCCATGAACACGGCCTGCATGGGACGCCGGGAATCCCCGTGACCCCGCAGGATGGCCGCGTAGCAGTTGAAAATGGCAATGAACGGGATGCCGAAGACGCAGATGTGCAGATACGTGGCTGTTTCATTTACCGCCTCCTCAGGTGTCTGCATCCACCCGATGAGGGGGCGGATGAGGAGCAGGAGAAGCGCGGTCAGTGCTGTCGCGGCTGCGGCCAGGATCCGCCGGGAACTGAGGATGGCGGATTTTTCCCGCTTTCGGTCGTCCATGCCGATGGCGCCGCCGATCGAGACGGTCGTCCCCAGGAAAATGCCGGTCACAAATACGGTGACCAGCTGCATGGCCTGCGATCCGATATTGACCGAGCTCACGGCGCTGGTGGAGGTGAACCGCCCGACGGTAAAAAGATCCATCGCGCCATAAGTCGCCTGCATGAGGTTGGCGAGAAAGAACGGAAGGGCAAATTCCAGCAGCCTCTGCCGGACATTTCCCGTGGTGAGATCGGCCTGTTCCATAAGTGGTTGCCTCCTGCGGAAATTGGTGTATGAAAAAGATAGCTGTCATCACACGGGTTGGGCTGAACAGAGAAAAAAGGCGGATAAAATCCGTTTCCGGATCTCATCCACCTTAAATGAGCATCTCACAAGATCTTGATAAGACAAGGCACATTCTACCAGATTCGGGGGCAATGTCAAGTGGATGCTGCCGTGAGGAACAGCGGGAAGTGCTTATACAAAAAAGAGAGTGCGATGTTACGTCGCACTCTCTGTCCAATGATCATCGATTGTTTTTCTTCTTCAAATGAAGAATGCTTCCCCCACACATCCCGGCGGAGACGATCATGGAAAGAAACCACACATAAGGATGGCTTGCATCACCAGTCTGGGGACTTTTCACCGTCTTACTTGTTGTCACGGCGCTCATGGCCTGATTATCTTTTCCATGAGTGACTGAACTTGCATGGACATTTGGATCGCTGGAGGTATCCAGGCTGCCCGGCACATTCGATATGTTCAGCGTGTTTGGTGTGTCCGGGCTGTTCGAGGTATCCAGGCTGTCCGGCACGCTTGACATATTCGACGTGTTTGATCTGCCTGAGCTTCTCGAGCTGCCTGAATTCCCCGATTTGCCTGAGCTTCTCTCTGTGCCTGCTGTGTTCGGCGTGCTCGGGGTTTCCGGCGTACTTGGTGTCTCCGGTGCGCTCGGATTATTCTTTGGGGTTACTTCTGTAAATTGTGTGGTCAGCATCACCCGATCATCAGCAGCATTGACATCCTTGCCGTCTGCATCCTGCATGGCTCCCCACACGTAAGAAACATTGCCCTTGACCGTGCTATAGCCAACATCAGCCTTCATGTAGCCGACCAACGTTCCTTTGATGGAGCCCTGCGTAGTGGTTTTCGTTTCTGTATCAGTTTCCGTCGTAGTGCTGTTTCCCGTCGCCGAGTGGAACAGGACACCCTTAAGCATGAGGCTGATTTTCTTGGCAGAGGACGTGATGAGCTGCTTAAGATTTCCGAAGGTGCTGGTGTCGTATGTGCTGCCATGTTCAGTTTCAGTGTCATCGTGGTTAAAGTTCTCCATGACACCATTCTCACCGTAAAGCTTTTTGTCGGAATTTTTATAGGTAGTATTTTTTTCGTCTACGTGTGTCAGGTCAAGATCCATGCGGATACTGACCTTGTCTCTGGCAAATGAGGATTTGGCGTAGTTGATGCGGTAGATCAGCGGGGCATTATCGGCGGAAGATAAGATGTAGTGCGCCTGGGCATCCTTCAGTGAGGTAGGAACGTAGAACTCACCGTTCAGGCCGTTCTCAAAGGTAAACGTCGAGCGGAGGCCTGTCTCCAAGTGATTCACATACGCGGCCGTTACATTGCTGCTCAATAGTATACTCTGAGACTTTTCGATAGACGTGTGGATTGCCGATACGTCCAGATCAGCCTTGATATCGTGCGTAGAATCTTTCTCGACATCATGCGCGGCATCTTTGGTGGTGTCTCCCTCAATGGACATATCACCCTTCACAACAAGATTGCCGGCTTTTTCTTCTCCAAAATCGGTGCCATTGAAGTCCTCAGACACATCCTTAAGCTTCTCATCGATATTGGCATCTTCCGGCGTGATTGTGGCGTTATTTTTGCCAGTGAAGGAATAATCATGTCCAAAAATGGATATGTGTCCTTCATAATTAGTGTCTGCTCAATAGCGTAGAATGCAATATTTACTGACAATAACGGCGGATTGCGGTATAATAAGTGCAAAGATTTTTGCAATTTCTCCTAATTTCTTTGCACTTATTGATATATCCGAGGCAGTCCGCCATGTACAAAAAACCGTCCGAGCACCAGATTTCGATTTTTGATTTCAACCAGAGCTGTGGAACACCGCTGGATGAAAACAATGAATGGGTCCGGCTTGCAAATGCCATCGACTGGACAAGCCTGGAAAAAGTGTACGCTTCTCTCTTTCCCTCACACGAAGGACGGCAGGCCTTTCCTCTGCGTGTTGCTCTCGGTGCTCTGATCATTCAGAAACGTGAGGGGCTTTCTGACCGCAGGCTGGTTAAGGAAGTCGCCCAAAACCCGTATTACCAGTACTTCATTGGTATGGACCGGTTTTCGGACACCTGCCCGTTCAAGCCGACAGTTCTCGTGTATTTTCGCCGCAGGCTGGATTCCCGTTTTCTGATGATGGCGAATGAAGAATACCTTGCTGCAGGCGCTGCCACGCCGGAACATGCCGGCGATAAACCGGAAAAATCCGCCGACGGGGAGAACGTGGGGACTTTCATTCTGGATGCCACCTGTTCTCCGTCCAACATCAAGTATCCTCAGGACTTTGTGCTTCTCAATGATGCCAGGGAGAAGCTCGAAGAGATGATTGACTATTTCCATCACCAGTATCATCCATGGACGAAGCCCAGAACATACCGGAGGCGCGCAAGAAAAGAATATCTTGCCATGGCGAAAGCCAAAAAACGCCCGACGAAGAAGCTCCGGAGCCTGATCCGTAAGCAGCTTGGCTGCCTGAATCGCGATCTGCGGTATCTGGAGGCATACATGACAGAAGGCTATGCCCTGCCACAGAAGTATATTGACTGCTATCTGACCGTCCAGAAGCTGTACGAACAGCAGAAGTACATGTTTGATAACAACACTCACAGAGTGGATGACCGGATTGTGAGCATCAGCCAGCCGTATATCCGTCCCATCGTGCGCGGCAAAGCCAAGTCTCCCGTGGAGTTTGGCGCCAAGTATGATGTCAGCATTGACGAAAAGGGCCACGCCCGCCTGGAGAAGCTCCAGTTTGATCCTTACAATGAGAGCTCTGTCCTGCAGGATGCGGTAGAACGTTATAAGGAACGCACCGGGCATTATCCGGTACGGGTTCTTGTTGACCAGATCTACAGGACAAGGGCGAACCGTGCTTACTGTAAAGAGCACGGCATCCGCATCTCCGGCCCGAGACTGGGGCGTCCCGCAGCCGATCATAAGGCTAACCGGGAGGAGTATAAAGACAACACTGACCGGATCGAGGTAGAGCGCTTCTTCAGCAGGGAGAAGCGTTGTAACGGCGCTGGTCTCATTATGACCAGACTGGCTGAAACAACACTGGCATCTATCGCATTATCAGTCTATGTCACCAACCTCTTCGCAATTCCTACAGGGAATCTTTTTGTGCTTTATTTTGCGGACTGCGGATACGGGCCGGAAACAGCGCAGTTCATCGAAATGGACGATGCAACGTGAGCAATTCGCCAGAATTCCGGGCTGCACTGTACGGTTGGCAGCCGTCCAGATACCTTTGCAGTTTGCTAAAATTGGACCCAATGTTGAGCAGACACTAATTATACGAGATATTCGAACCCTGCTTGTCCTCGTCCGGGGCTGCTGTGTCGACATTGTTCGTTACGGTCGTTTTCAGATCAACGGGAGGTTCTTCAATCCCGGTTTTCTCATCCTGCTGTGGCGCCTGCTGAACATCAAGAGGATTTGCCACTGGCTCTTGAGATGGTTCACTGGAAATTGCATTTTCCCCAACGGTTTCGGGATTGCTGCTGATTTCACTTTTGCTATCCACACCGGCATTTGGCTGCGTATCGTCTGCGCCTGCATTTTCCACGGATACATCCGTTTGCTGATGCTCAGAAGCGGATGCATCTACTGAAATCGCAGTCTGTTCGCTGGAAGCGGGTGCCGCAGGCTGTTCATTGGAAGCCGGTTCCGCAGATGCAGTTCCTGTTTCAGCCTGGGCTTCGGTTTGATTTGTTTCCAGAGTGGTTGTCTCTGCCGCCATGGCAGTTGTTGGGGCGGATAAACTTGACGCTAGAAGCACAGAGAGCGCTAAAGCCCCCATCTTTTTTGCTTTTTTCCTTCTCATTGGCATCTCCGTTTGTTATGAGGAAAGATATAGGCATGAACATACACATGGTTTAGACATGCATATCCCCTTCTGAATCTGTATACAAAATAACGTATCGCATAATAGCAGAAAGTCCATCATTTTTCAAGTATTTAATGATTCGGCAACACCGGTGCTTTTACCTTGCCGCGATTGATGGAGAATCCTGCTTAATGTCCGGTTCATGATAGTAAGAAGCCTGACAATCTGTTAAAATCATGCTTAAAGGCACAATAGAGAACGATAAATCGAGCCTGTTACACGGCGGCAAGATTGGAGGTGGCGCATGGTGACGTTCGATTCCCTTATTTTTGCACTGGAAATCATCGGGACGGCAGCCTTTGCTGTCTCCGGGGTGATGGTGGCGCGCGAGCGGAAGATGGATCTCTTTGGCGCGATTCTCCTCGGCTGCGCCACAGCGGTCGGCGGCGGTGTGTTCCGCGACCTGCTTTTGGGGATTACCCCACCGGTGATGTTTATCCGGCCCATTTATTCCGAGGTGGCAGTTGCCGCCTGCTTGGTTCAGTTTTTATTGGAAAAACGGGCAGAGCGGAGGAAACCGGGAGAAAAAACCTTCCTCCGGACGGAATTTCTGCTGAACGCGGCGGATTCGGTAGGGCTCGCCGCTTTTGTTGTCGTCGGATGCCGGACAGCGGTGAACGCCGGCTTCGGCGGAAACCAGTTTCTCACGGTCTTTGTCGGAACGGTGACGGGGATCGGCGGCGGTATTCTGCGCGACATGATGGCAGGACAGATGCCGCTGATTTTCCGGCGGCGGGTGTACGGGATCGCGGCGATTGCCGGGGCGGCCGTATACACCACGTTTTCTGCCGGCAGGGGATCCGTTGTGACGGCAGCGTTCCTCAGCATGGCGGTCACGGTGGCGATCCGTATCCTGGCGATCCATTACCGCTGGAATCTGCCGTCGTTTCACTGATGTGACATCGCTGGCTGTTTCTGCCTCGGCCGATCACCGTTTCCGGGAGGATATCAACACATGAATCAGGATCTCACCAGAGGGAATATTGCCGGAGGGCTGGTGGCCTTCGCGCTTCCGATGATCGCCGGGGATCTGCTTCAGCAGGTCTACAATCTTACGGATACGCTGATCGTGGGCCAGGCGCTGGGCAGAGGGGCACTGGCGGCGGTGGGATCAGCCTATTCCCTGATGACCTTCCTTGTCTCGATTTTTCTCGGCCTTTCTATGGGGACGGGAGCGCTGTTCTCCATTTATCTCGGAAGAGGCGACCGGAAATCCCTGCGTTCGGTGGTTTTTCAGTCCTTTGCCCTGATCATGGGCATTACCCTGCTCTTAAACCTGATTTCTTACGCGGCTCTTGACCCGCTTCTCGGCTTTCTGCAGATTCCCCGGGAAATCCGCGGCTTCATGCGGCTCTATCTGTGCATCATTTTTTCCGGGATTCCCGCGACATCCATGGCCAACTATTTTTCCTGCCTGCTCAGGGCGGCGGGAAATTCCGTGGTACCCCTGGTCTTCCTTGGGATTTCCGCGGTACTCAATATCGCGCTGGACGTTCTGCTGGTGATGGTCTTCCCCTTCGGGATCGGCGGCGCGGCAGCAGCGACGGTCTTCGCGCAGTATGTCTCCGGGGTGGGCATCCTTGCCTGGTTTCTCCGAAAATACCGGGAATTTCTCCCGGAGAGGGCGGATATGCGCCTTGACAGGAAGATCCTGAAGGAGATTCTTGACCTGTCCGTGCTCACCTGCGCGCAGCAGTCCTGCATGAATTTTGGGATCCTCCTGGTACAGCGGCTGGTGGACAGCTTTGGCGCGGTGACCATGGCAGCCTTTGCCGCCGCGGTCAAGATCGATACCTTCGCCTATCTCCCGGTGCAGGATTTTGGCAATGCCTTTTCCACCTTTGTGGCGACGAATTACGGCGCCGGAGAGAAAGAACGCATCCGCAGGGGGATGAGGACAGCGGTTCTGTTCAGCTCGGCCTTCTCCCTGGTGCTCTCCATTCTTGTGGTGTTCGCGGCGGAAGACCTGATGCGCATCTTTATCCGGGCGGACGACACCGCGGTGATCGCGTCCGGCGTGCGCTATCTCCGGATCGAAGGCGCTTTTTATCTCGGGATCGGCTGTCTCTTTCTGTGGTATGGTTTCTACCGCGCGGTGAACCGGCCGGGAATCTCCGTCATCTTGACAATCGTATCTCTGGGGCTCAGGGTCACCTTGGCGTATGCATTTTCCCCGGCCTGGGGGGAGGCGGGAATATGGGTGTCCATCCCTATCGGATGGTTTCTCGCGGATGTGACAGGCCTGGGGTATTATCTGCGGCATCGGAAAAATCTGCTGGTCTTTCACTTATCCGGGCAGTAAAGATGTGCCGGGACGGCTTGTGAGAGGGCTGCGGATATATATACGGGCCATCGGCGAGGCCTGTTTTTGTCCCGCCAGCGGAAATCATAAAACACGAGAAACCTGCTATTGTAATGGAGAAAACAAAGGGAAAATCTCGAAAGGAGACTCAGATGCCGGAGATAAAAAGCATAAGCGATGAGAGAATCAGAAAAATTGAGGAAAGAATGCAGGAAATCGATGAGATGATCACTCCATGGGAAAAAGAAAACGGGATCCTAGAGCAGGATGGAAGCCCAAGCTTGAAAGCCTTCTCCTGCATGTTCGAAAACGGGAAGGGAGTATCAGAACTGGATCAGAAGAGGCTGAACAGACAGTTTGAAGAAATGGATGAAGCAACAATAATGCGGATGCTGAGATTAAAGGCGGAACGAATCAGGCTCGAAAAAGAAAACTCGAAATCTTCGGGGAATATGAAGGAAGTATGCTGCAGCAGACAATGGAAATCGATCTGTCTAAATATTTTCCTGAGATGATCCAGGGTGGGAAAGGCGATTGACCGTCCTCCGCAGGGAACCTTTAGAAATTGGCGCCCCTTACACGATTAACGATTTATGGGCTGAAAGTGAAAGTGCTACGGCTTCTTATCCAGATACTACATTGGAGTCAGAGGCAGAATATGTGACCGTTCCGATTGAGCCGGCAAGTATGGATGCACCAGTGGTGGCAGGCGCGCAGGTAGAAGAGACGCAGGCTGATTCATCCATGGATATGTCAGCAGAAGATATGGCAAACAGCATCTATCAGTATGTTGACAGCGAGGCAATACGAAACATCATCAAAAATGCTGCGGGAGTTGCCCTTGGCACATGGAAGCCCGAAGAGTATCACGCAGGAGGAAAGACGTATTATGTGCTCGGCACAATCAGCTATGATGATTTCCGGAAATTAAACTGTTCAAATGATCTTTTTTTCAGATACTGTTACGTTGCAGGTCATGATACAAAAACGTGCAAAATTTTCGCCGGACCGATAGAAGATGGAGATGGTATCGCTAATGATGAGCTGATTGCGGAAAGGACAGCGAAATTAAAAGCACTGTATACGTTTATTCAGAAAGCAAAGGCTGATACCGTGGGGATGTCCGATCGTGATAAGGCCGATTATATTTCGACATGGATGGGGAAGAATTTTACACGCCGATTGTAAAATGAAGTTGGACATCTGAATAAAATAAAGATCCATGGCAGGATCTTTGGTAGAATGTAAGTCACCACAACAAACTTTCTACAGGAGAATCGCCACCATGGACTACTCTCATTCTACCATATCTTCCCATATAAAAGGCAAACATCTTTCGTATGAGGAACGGGTTCTTATTCAGATTCGTCTTAAAGACCACTACTCCATCCGGGCAATTGCCCGTGAGATCGGCTGCTCACCGAACACTGTCTCGAACGAAATAGCACGTGGCTCCGTTGCCTTGTATAACGGCCATGTGACCCGTTATAAGGCGTCTGCCGGTCAGAAAGCCTATGAGGACAACCGAAAGCACAGTTGCCGGCATTATGACTTCCTGAGCAGATCAGCGTTTCTGGAGTATGTGCTGAAACACTTTACAGAAGATGGCTGGTCATTGGACGCCTGCACTGGACGCGCTGTTCTCGATGGTGAATTTACCAGAGAGCAGATCGTCTGCACAAAAACGCTTTACCGCTATGTTGATCTTGGCCTCTTTGGCATCAGGAACCATAACCTTCCTGAAAAGCTGAAGCGTAAGTCCAAGAAACATAGAGTTCGGATCAACAAGAAAAAGCTGGGTCGCAGCATTGAGGAACGTCCCAGAGAGATCGAGTCCCGTGAGGAATTCGGGCACTGGGAATGTGACCTCGTATTGGGTGCCAAAACCCGGGATGATCAGGTCCTGCTCACTCTTGCTGAACGCAAAAGCCGTGAGTTCCTGATGCTTCCTATTGCAAACAAGACATCAGCGTGTGTCATGAAGGCAATTAAACAGCTTCAGGAGACTTACAGCGAACACTTCGGTGAAGTGTTCAAAACGATTACGACCGATAACGGTTCGGAATTCGCCGACCTTTCAGAACTTGAGAAGATGGCTGATACGCTTGTCTACTATGCCCATCCCTACACATCCTGCGATAAGGGAACCGTAGAGCGGCATAACGGCCTGATCAGAAGGTTCATACCAAAGGGTAAGCGGATTGATGACTTTACCGGTCAGCAGATCTCCGATGTGGAGACCTGGTGTAACTGCCTCCCACGGAAGATCCTGGGTTACAGAACCCCGGATGAAATCTTCGAGGAGGAAATCGACCGAATCTACCAGGCTACTGCCTAGCGGAGGGTGTCCAACTTGTTATTGCAATTTACCGAAGAATTTTACATACGATTATACGTATAAAAAGACACATACGGATGCAGCCAAGAACGTGCTAAACACATTTATCGAACATAAAGGAATTTGTTCAAACTTAAGCGGGCTGAATTGCTTCGTGGCAGCCATTGTCAGCGCTTAAAAATGTCATCGTTGACCCTGTGGAATCGTTTGAAGGCTACGATCATTTGCCACAGTAAGTGCATCTGCAGGAAGCAGTCATCACAAAATCTTTTTGGTCCCGGAACACATAGGGACACATAATTAGAATAGTAATCATACAGATCGCCAGATCAACAGAAGGGGGAACAGGCTTTGGCAGAGAAGAAATCATGGTTTAAAAGCCTTTTGGGAAAACAGGACGCCGAGCCACGGGACTATGGCGACGCCGAACAGGGAGACTGGGCGAAAGACATGTTTGAGCGATATAGCTTCCCAAGTACCGCTTAAGAAGGGAGAACACCCAAAAATGGAAACTCATTTGCAGCACACATTTTCCGTGGCAGAGGCTAAAGCGAAGTATGATGCCTATGTCAAGGAACTGCTTGCGGATAAGGAAATCCTCGATAAGATTCCTGTTTTTGGCAATATCTCGAAAGGGGTGGATACAATGTGTAATCTCAGCGAAGGAATCTACGAAAACGGGCTGAAACAAGGTTTTGCTGAAGGCAAACTGGAAGGGCGGCTTCTGATGCTGTTTGAGCTTATGCGTGACAAGCAGTTCCCAATCCGGTATGCAGTCAAAAAGGCATCCGAATTTGGCATCAAGGATGAGGCTGATTTCAGGTCAAGGTCCGCGCTGGCGGGATATGATCTTTCAGAAGCTTAATGTTTTAAGCAAAGAGCTGCCCGGAGAAAGCTCAATGCTATTAAGTTAAGCAATCATGGTACAAAAATAAGCACTATCCAATCTTCTTTATAGGAGAAAGGGTGGTGCTTTTTTCTTACTTGACTAATGCTAATCTCTATAAATAAGATGTTTATTGATCAGATATCAAATTCGTAATACAATTAACACAAAGAGGCCTTGAAAGGGGTTCAATATTATGAAAATAGATAAAATACATATTAAATACTTTAAATCAATGTATGATACAGAATTTGAACCCGGTAATGTTAATGTTCTTATAGGCGCAAATGGATCGGGAAAATCTACTGTACTGGAATCCATAGGCATTCTGAGTGCAGCAATGACAGACAGGGTCAATGATAATAGTCTGCAGCGGAAGGGAGTAAGGCTTAGTCCTTCCGCTATGTATAAGTCGCGGTTTAAAACAATCACCCGGGCAAAACAATATGCAGAATTTGACGTCGACTGGACCGAGGATGGCGTCAAGTGTACCTATAATGCGGATATGACCCCACCCGCATCTGGAGATGCCTGGAAATATCTGTCGGAGGTCGCGACAGAAGATGGGCAGAAGGTTATGGGGCGAAGCAATCGCACAAAAGCGCCTATTGCAAATGACATAGGATATTTTATGCTTAGCAACAATCTGAAGGATACTGTCTGCAGGAAAATGGGAGAACATCTGGCAGACTATGGAATTTACCAGCCAGAAACACCTATCCTTAGAGGCAATGCTTCAGATCCTGTTCCCGCAGTGCCTGTTGGATTGTCTGGAGGGCGCCTGGCAGAAGCAGTTCAGGATATCTTGACAGAGGAAGATGGGGAAATTAAATTCGGCAATCTGGATGAAGACGATATCATGTCATTAATTGACTGGGCAGATGGATTTCGAATCACTGCACCCAAAAAGACAACCTTAAATGCTGGTGTTTCATCCACGCGCCAGGTCATTGAGTTTGAGGATCGGTATCTCAAGAAGAATGCTTATTTTACGGGATATGATGCCAGTGAGGGTGCTTTATATGTGCTCTTTATGCTGACATTGGCCATGCATCCCGAGGCACCGGAAGTATTTTCCATTGATAACTTTGATCATGCATTGAATCCACGACTGGTTAAGCGGTTAACGCAGATATTCTGCGGTGAGATACTGAAGCGGAAAAAGACGGTATTTCTCACAACACATAATCCACTTGTCCTGGACGGTCTTGATTTATTGGATGACCGTATCCGCTTATTTACAGTAAATCGAAATAGTAAAGGATATACGATTCTTGAACGCATTCAGATCAGTAAGGAGATGACCGAAACAGGAATGCCTTTATCGAGGCTGTGGATTGATGGCTACATCGGAGGCGTTCCAGATCTGTTATGAAAAAGTGCATTGGGCTAATATGTGAGGGACCTACAGACCGTATTGTTCTTCGCGCTGTGATCAATCATATATCGCAGGAAGAAAACAACTTTCGATTCATTCAGCCGGAACAGGACTGCCTTGGGAGGTATGGCAACGGGTGGAAGGGTGTCTGGAAGTGGTGTGAAAAAAGCCGGAAACTGATTCCGCAACTGTTGAATGATATTGTACCCCGTATGGATGCATTGGTTATTCACATAGATGGAGATGTGTCGAGAAAGGAAAAGGAAGCTCACTGCTGGTGTGATAAGGTTCCATGTGAATTTAGAAATACATCCTCTCCAATTGATTGCATCAAAATCAGTAAGGGAGAGTGTCCTGTTGAGCTTCCGTGCCCTGCGCATCCAGACACACCAAATGGGAACCGCATTCATCTTGATGGAATGATTCGGCAATTATCAGAAACAGAGAATGAAAGAACTCGAATTATGACTATGATCCCTTGCGATAGCACGGAAGCCTGGGTTGTATCGGCCTTTAACGATTCGGAACATCCTGAAGAGATCAAGGATCCATGGAATACCATTATTTCTCGAAGTAAGGAATACCATGGCATAAGAATCAGAGGAAACAAAAAAAGTTCGAAAATATATAAAGAATTCGCTCCGGTTTTAGAAAATAACTGGTTCAGAGTGGTCAAGCAGTGTGAAAGTGCAGCTGATTTCGACAGGCAGGTCCGGCACTTGTTTTTCGGCGAGTAATGCTCTCTGCATAAAGAGATGTATTTCGAAAATACTCGAGTAAAATATGGCCAAATACTTGAACGAAAAATTCTCTATGCTTTCGTGCGGCAGATTTTTCCAAAGATGCGGAAGGAGTCGCGTTCCGGGTCTACCGGGATCGGCGGATACTTGGGATTCAGGGAAACCAGGAATGTCCCGCCGGCGTCATTTTTCAGCTTTTTAATGTAGGCATTGTCGTTGAGGGAGAAGATGCCGATCTCCCCGTCCTCCAGCGATTCCTGCCGGTGCACATAGACCATGTCGTGATTGTGAAAGACCGGTTCCCTGCTGTCCCCGCTGACGGTGACGGCGAAATCAGCCCCCCAGCGTCTGTTCCGGGGATCTCAATTGTTGTGTAATCATCAGAATCCAGAAAATCTCCGGTTCCGGCGGATACTCGCGCGTCGTACAGCCGGAGCTTTTTTATGCTGCCTTCCGCCGCGGAGAGGGTGCGCCGCATTCTCAGGGAAAAATCCGTTCTCGTGGTGCTGACAACATACTTTTGCCCGGTGTTCTGCTATAGTCTGAGCTAGCGATGGTAAGCAAAAGACGAGGAGGAAGGAACATGAGAAAATCGGTAAAGGGCGACGTGAGCTGGATTGGCTATATGGACTGGGAACTGAATCGTTTCCACGGGGATGATTATTCCATTCTGAACGGTTCGAGCCAGAATGCCTATCTGATTGAGGAAGAAAAAACGGTGCTGGTGGATACGGTGTGGACGCCGCATCGGTTCGATTTTGTGGAAAATCTGAAGAAAGAAACAGATTTGAAGAAAATTGACTTTATTGTGGCAAATCACGGGGAATGTGACCATTCAGGGTCGCTCACAGCGCTGATGGAGGAGATTCCGGGAACACCGATCTACTGCACGGCAAATGCGGTGAAAAGTATTGAAGGCCAGTATGGGAAGCGGGGGTGGAATTTCCGTGTTGTGAAAACCGGGGATTCTGTGGATATCGGCAATGGCAAAAAGCTCATCTTTGTGGAGATGCGCATGCTTCATTGGCCGGATTCTATGGCAACATTCCTGACCGGCGACAATATCCTCTTTTCCATGGACGCCTTTGGCCAGCATTACGCGGTGGAAGAGCTGTTTAACGACAAGGCTAATCAGTGTGTGCTGAACAGGGAGGCGATGAAGTACTTTGCCAATATCCTGAATCCGTTTGCCCCCATCCTGCGGAAAAAACTGGAGGAGCTGTCCGGACTGAACCTTCCGATCGAGATGATCGCTCCGGCGCACGGCGCGATCTGGCGGGAGAATCCGCTGCAGATTGTGGAAAAATATGCGGCCTGGGCGGATGCTTATCAGGAGAACCAGGTGACGATTGCTTATGATACCATGTGGGAGGGGACAGCCAAGATCGCGCATAAGATCGCGGACGAGGTTCACCTGCAGAGCCCGGATACGGTGGTTAAAGTGTTTAATATCGCGAAGAGCGATAAGAATGAAGTCATGACCGAGGTATTTAAATCTAAGGCTATTGCCGTTGGCTCTCCGACAGTGAGCAACAGCGTCCTTTCCAGTGTCGCCGGGTGGATGGAATTCTTACGGCAGCTGAAGTTCAAGAATAAGAAAGCGGCGGCTTTCGGCTGCTATGGCTGGAGCGGGGAATCCGTCAGAATCCTGCAGGAAAAGCTGAAGGAAGCGGGATTTGCCGTGATTGAAGAAAATGTCCGCTCCCAGTGGAATCCGGAGGAAGCGGATTTTGCCCAGATTCCGGCGCTGGTCAGGAATCTGCTGGCAGATTGAGCGGACGCACCAGGGGACGGACGGCCGTGTCGGTCAGTGCTTCGCGGAGGATTTCTTCCGGATTGCTGCCCGGATGAATCCAGGCGTCGACCATATTCTCCGGCAGGATGAGCGGCATGCGGTCGTGGATTTTTGCCGCTGCGGGGCCCGGAGCCCGGGTCAGGATGGTGAACACGGGATAGAGAAAACCGTCCCGGGCTTCCAGCCGGTACAGTCCGCCGAGCCAGGTAGCCGTTGCGTTCTCCGGCCATAAGGCATACTTGCTGCCGAGAATGGTTTTCCCCTCGGCAGTTTTCCGGTGTTCCCACTCAAAGTAGTACGAGGCAGGGATGACGCAGCGATGCTTCTTCCAGTCGTTCGAAAAGGATTTCTTATCTCTGGCGCTTTCCGCCCTGGCATTCACGACCGGGCGGTTCAGCCCTCCGATATGGTATCCCCAGACCATGGGATAAACAGATTTCTTCCCTGACGGGGAAGGGGCGATTGCCGCGACCATGTCGGTCGGGCGGATTTCTCCGGAGGTTTTCATTTCTTTTCCAAGTGTGCGGGTCATGGCAGCTTTCCTCGGGGAAGCTGCCGCCGCTTCGATATAGGGCTGGATTTCTGGTGAATGTTCTGTGTCAAGGAAAAATCTGGTGCACATTTCCGCCTCCGCATGTGGGTTCTGGACAGTGACATGGATTGGTAAAGAGCCGGCCGATGGCGGGGAGGCCGGTCTGGGTTTTTGTGATGACGGGGGATAAGGCTATCATAGCACAGGAACTCTTTTTTCTGTATAATGGGGAGGATAGTTGAGCAGCCTGGAATGTCGGGGATGACACAATCCCCGGCGGTGTGCGGCGGGATAACCATGGAGGAAATGCAAGATGGGGGAAATGTTAAAGAGAAGCCACGAGATGCGGGAGGACAAGAGCAGGCATTATAATTGTGCCCAGGCGGTGTTCACCCCGTTTGCGGAAAAGAAAGGCCTGGCAGCTGACCAGGCAAATGCGATTGCCGAGCATTTCGGCAGCGGTATGCGGACAGGCGGAACCTGCGGTGCAATCACCGGCGGACTTATGGCGCTGGGGCTTTGCGGTGTGGGCGAACCCGCGGATGCGGTTGAGTTTATCCGGCGAATGGCAGGCAGCCATGAGGGCAGGACACTTTGCCGGGATCTTCTTGCAGCGGAAGTTGGAAGCCCCCAGGAGAAAAAGCCGCACTGCGATGGCATGGTCTATGAGGCGGTGGAAGCAGTGGAGGAGATGCTTGCAGCGAGAGGGATAAAGATCTGAACCTCAGACGATTATGCGGGAAGAAGTGTCCACAGCCCGGCGATGACAAGGGCAGGCAGCAGGTTGGCCACCCGGATCTTCTTCCCGAAAAGCAGGTTGATCCCGACGCAGAAAATCAGGATGGAACCGACATAGGAGATGTTATTGATCACCGCAGCTGTCATCACTGGCCGCATCAGGGAGCTGAGCAGTGTCATCGAGCCCTGGAGGATGCCGACCGGGATCGCCGAGAAGCCGCATCCCTTGCCCATGGAGGCGGTCATCACCAGAATGATGACAAAATCCAGCACGGCTTTGGCAAATAAGATGGCGTGGTTGGCGAACAGCCCGTCCTCAATGGAACCGACAATCGCCATCGCGCCGATGCACACGGTCAGCGATGCCGTGACAAAGGCATCCACGAAACGGGGATCCTTCGCGTTGCCGGTTTTCTTTTTCAGCCATTCCCCGAGCTGTTCGAATCTGTCCTCCAGATTCAAGATCTCTCCAATCAGGCCGCCGATTGCCAGGCTGCCGATCATCATCATCGTGCCTGTTGTGCCAAACTGCCCATCGGAGAACGTCAGCATTTTGGCGAGAGCGCCGCTGATGCCCAGAAAGATCACGGCAACCGCGTTGGTGTTCAGCAGTGTCCCGCGGACACGTTCCGGTACGCGGTTCCCGAAAGCGCAGCCGAGTACCCCGCCGGCAATAATCGCCGCCACATTAAATATCGTTCCAAGTCCTGGCATAGGTTTATTCCTCCAAGCAAAAATGAGCTGCTCCGAAGAACAGCTCATTGGCTTACACGTCAGCGAGACCAATCTCCTACGGTAGGACATACCGCTTTCCTCGCCGCCACTTAGATAAAATGTTAGGTTGTCCGGTAGGGCTCACCACGATTATCCCAGCCGTTTCATCCGGATGTCCGCGGCGTTCTTATGCGCCATCAGTCCCTCGCCCTCGGCCATTCGGGAAACCAGGGGAGCGGTAGCCATCATGGCTTCCCGGGTATAGTGCTGATAGGTGCAGACTTTAAGGAAGGTGCCGACCCAGACACCGCCGGTATACCGGGAAGCGCGGAGTGTCGGCAGGGAGTGGTTGGTGCCGGAGGCGTAATCGCCGAAAACCTCGCCGGTCTCCTCCCCGATAAAGAGCGAACCGAAGTTCACGAGCTTGTCCGCCACGGAGGTATCCCGGGTGACAACCTCAAGGTGTTCCGGGGCAATCTCGTTCGCGATTTTTGCTGCCTCATCGAGATCATCCGCCAGGATCACGGTGCCGTAGGTGTTCCAGGATGCCTCGGCGATGGCACGGGTCGGGAGGACTTCCAGCTGCCGTTTTACCGCGGCCATGACGGCTTCCCCGAGCTTCCGGCTGGTCGTCACGACAATGCCCTTGGCGAGCTTATCATGCTCGGACTGTGCAAGCATGTCCGCCGCGACGATTTCCGGATCCGCGGAGTCATCGCAAATGGCGAGCACCTCGCTCGGGCCGGCGACGAAGTCGATGCCCACCTGGCCATAGCACTGGCGCTTGGCCTCGGCGACGTACTGGTTGCCGGGGCCGACAATCTTATCGACCGGAGAGATCTGTTCCGTTCCCCAGGCCATCGCGGCGATGGCCTGAACGCCGCCGACGGCGTAGATTTCATCGGCGCCGGCGACATCCATGGCGGCCAGCGTCTTTGCATTGATCTGCTGCGTCCCCTTTTCCGTGGGGGCGCAGGCGACCACACGCTTCACCCCGGCGACCTTGGCGGGGGTGATTAGCATGAGGGCGGTGGAGAAGAGCGGGTAAGATCCGCCCGGAACATAGCAGCCTACAGCGGCGAGCGGGATCACCCGGTGGCCGAGATAGGCACCGGGAATCACGGAGACATTTTCCAGGGATTTCAGGCATTCTCTCTGCTTCTCGGCAAATGCGCGGATATTGCGGTGCGCTTCCTCGAGATCGGAGAGCTCTCCGGCAGTCAGCTGCGCGCGGGCAGCGTCGATCTCCTCGCGGGTCACGCGGAAAAGCTTTCTTGTGTTCCCGTCAAATTTTGTGTTGTAGTCAAGGACAGCATTATCGCCGCGCTCACGGACAGCGCGGATGATCTCGGCAACGCTCCGGTCGCGGGCACTGGTTTCCTCCGCGGGGCGTTCAGCCGCTCTTTTTAAATATTCCATAGGTACCTCTTTTCCAGCCGATATGATCAGCAACGATACCATAATATAACAGAAAACCTTGGAGGTGCAAGAGAAAAGGCACTTTCGGGATGAATCCGGCAGCAATATGTGCTAGAATGGTAGCTGTTCAGCACGTGTCTGGGTGATTCTCAAAAGACCGCCTGCGCACGGTTTTTGAGTTGCCCTGATCTGCGGAAAAGCGCTGAGGCGCACGGAACAGATCAATTTGCGGGCGGAAGTGTCCGTACAGGAGGAAATGCAGCTATGCGGCATGTCATCGATGCGGTGATCCCGGTCTACAAGCCGGACGGGACGTTCGACGAACTTCTCCGGCGGCTGGCGGCGCAGAGGGTTCCGGTGCGCCGGGTGGTTGTCGTCAATACCGAGGAGAAGTACTGGGACGGGGAACATTTTTCCAGGCTCATCGCCGAAGTGGGAAAGAATCCGGATTGGCTGCGTGTACACCACATCCGGAAGATCGAGTTTGACCATGGCGGGTCGCGGAATCTTGGGGTGCGGCTGTCAGATGCAGATATTTTCCTCTGCATGACGATGGACGCAATCCCGCGGGACAGGAGCCTGACGGCGCATCTGCTGAGGCTTTTGGATTCCTCGGAGGACATCGCGGCGGTCTACGGGCGGCAGCTGCCGTGCCGCGGCTGCGGGACGATCGAGCGCTATACGAGGCAGTTCAATTACCCGGAGAAAAGCCGGGTGAAGTCGGAGGCCGATCTCCCGGAGCTTGGCATTAAGACGTACTTTTGCTCTAATGTCTGCGCTATGTACCGGCGGGATATCTGGGAAAAACTCGGCGGCTTCACTGCCAGGACGATATTTAATGAAGATATGATCTATGCCGGGCATGCGGTGAAGGCAGGCTTCCGGATTGGCTATGCGGCTGACGCGGAGGTGATCCACTCTCATAACTACAGCGGGATCACCCAGCTGCACCGGAATTTTGACCTTGCGGTCTCCCAGGTGGATCACCCGGAGGTGTTCGGCGGGATCCGCTCCGAGGGGGAGGGAATCCGCCTGGTCCGAAAGACGGCGTTCTGGCTCCTCCGAAATGGGGACATTCTGCTTCTGCCGAAGCTGGTCTGGCAGAGCGGGTGCAAATATCTGGGCTTCCGTCTGGGACGGGACTATCGGAAGCTTCCCCGATGGCTTATCCTCAGGCTTACGATGAATCGGAGCTATTGGGAGAGGGGATGAAAAAGGCTTTACCCGCGGCAGGGTTAATGCTAGAATAGCCTTCGGCTTTTCGGGCAGCTGCTCGGGAACAGCCTTCCGATCAGCTGCCCGGGAACAGCCTTCCGATCAGCTGCCCGGAAACAGCCTTCCGATCAGCTGCCCGGAAAATGAGAAAATTTGAGAACAAATGCGATGCAGATAAGAAAACGAGGAGAATTATGGGAAAGATTACCGTGACACCCTGTGACATCAAAGGCCTCTATGTGATCGAGCCGAAAGTGTTCTATGATGAGAGGGGCTACTTCATGGAGACCTACAATCAGAGAGATTTCCATGAAGCCGGCCTGGATATGGTTTTCGTGCAGGACAATCAGTCGATGTCCACCCGGGGAGTTCTCCGCGGCCTGCACTATCAGAAGCAGTACCCGCAGGGCAAGCTTGTCCGCGCGATCCGAGGCTCTGTCTTTGATGTCGCGGTTGACCTCCGGGTGAATTCGGAGACCTATGGAAAATGGTTTGGCGTAGAACTGACTGCAGAGAATAAAAAGCAGTTCTACATTTCCCCGGGATTCGCCCACGGTTTCCTGGTTCTTTCGGATGAGGCGGAATTCGCCTATAAGGTGACGGACTTCTATCATCCGGGTGATGAGGGCGGCCTCCGCTGGAACGACCCGGAGATTGGAGTCAAATGGCCGATCCCGGAGGGGATGGAACTCAATATCAATGAGAGGGACAGAAATTGGGGCGGGCTCTCCGAAACCTTCCATTTTCAGCTCTGATCGAGGGAGACAAGCATGCGCGCACTCATTTCCCTGATCCGTGAGATCATCCGGAACCGGAAGATGGTGGCGGAGCTTTCCGCCTCAGACTTCCGGAAGCGTTTTGTGGGTTCGTACTTCGGCGTGATCTGGATGTTTGTCCAGCCGATGGTGACGATCGCGATCTACGCCTTCATCTTCGGCGAACACGGCATGAAGAACTCGCCGCCGGTACCGAATGCCTCCTATGTGATCTGGCTTGCCCCGGGCATTATTCCCTGGTTCTATTTCAGCGAGGCATTGAACATGGGGACCGGGACGCTGCAGGAATACAGTTTCCTGGTAAAAAAGGTCGTTTTTAAGATCGAGCTTCTCCCGGTGATCAAGCTCCTGTCCTGTTTCCTGGTTCACGCCTGTTTCCTGGTGATCATGTTCGGCCTCTTCCTGCTGGACGGCAGGGCACCGATGATTTCCTGGCTGCAGATTTTGTACTATTCCTTTGCATTGTCTGTCCTGAGCCTTGCGATTGTATACTTTACCTCGGCGATCCAGGTATTTTTCAAGGATATGCAGCAGATTGTCGGCATCTGCCTGCAGTTTGGCATGTGGCTGACCCCGATCATGTATGATGAGTCGATGTTCACCAGCCGTCATGCCTGGATTGAATATGTCTTTAAGGTCAATCCGTTCTACTATATTGCCGCGGGATACCGCGATTCGATGCTGACCGGAGCCGGGTTCTGGAACAGGCCGACGATGACACTGTATTACTGGGCAGTCACCCTGATTCTGCTGGTTCTCGGGCTGCACGTTTTCCAAAAGCTGAAACCTCATTTTTCCGATGTGCTCTGAGAGCGCGGCAAACAAAAAACCTCCTTCGACGGCATTTCTGCCGGGAAGGAGGCTTTTTTGGACCTCAGGGGAGAACCCTCGAAAGAGGGGAGACTTGCGGCTTAGCCGATACCTCCGGGGAATGCGCCTGCCACCGGGGTGACCAGCGCGGGTGGACAGGCGCATGAGGAAGAAGACAGCCGGTTTATTTTTCTGCTTCCCTGTGAAGAAAATCCAGCCATTCCCGGATGGTTTTCTCGTAACCGTTGTCACTGGGCGTGTAGAAATGCGTGCCGGCGAGGTTATCCGGAAGATACTGCTGCCGGACATAATGGTGGGGGAAATCGTGGGCGTAGAGATAGCCTGTCCCATGGCCGAGCTTTCCGGCGGCCTTATAGTGGGCATCCCGGAGATACGGCGGAATATCGCCGGCCGGTGTGGATTTTACCGAGCTTTCCGCGGACCAGATCGCGTTTGCCGAGGCGTTGCTCTTCGGGGCACAGGCAACATAGGCGGCAGCCTCGGCGAGAATCAGGTTGGATTCCGGCAGGCCGATGCGCTCGGCGGCAAGGGAAGCGCTCGTCGCGACCACAAGGGCCTGCGGGTCGGCAAGCCCGACATCCTCAGCCGCACAGATCATGATGCGGCGCGCGATAAATTTGATATCCTCGCCGGCGTACAGCATTCTTGCCAGGTAGTAGACCGCGGCGTCGGGGTCTGAGCCGCGCATGCTTTTGATGAAAGCGGAGATCGTATCGTAGTGGTTGTCCCCGTCCTTGTCATAGCGGACGGCGCGCTTCTGGATGCACTGCTCGGCGACCGGGAGCGTGATATGAATCTTCCCATCCGGCGACGGGTCGGTCGTCAGGATGCCGAGCTCCAGGGCGTTCAGCGCGGCTCTTGCGTCCCCGCCGGCTGCGTCGGCGAGGAAAGACGCGGCGTCATCGTCCAGGATGGGGTTGTAGCTTGCCATACCCCTCTCCCTGTCGGAGACAGCCCGGCGGAGAAGGGTTTCCACATTTTCCCGGGAGAGGGGTTTCAGTTCAAAGACCCGGGAGCGGGAGATCAGCGCGCTGTTTACTTCGAAATAGGGATTTTCCGTGGTAGCGCCGATGAGCGTCACCGTCCCGTCCTCGACGAAGGGGAGGAGATAGTCCTGCTGCCCCTTGTTGAAGCGGTGGATCTCATCGATGAAGAGGATGGTTTTCTTCTGATACATGCCCAGGCGGTCCTTCGCCCGGGTGATGACCGCCTCCATGTCCTTCTTCCCGGCAGTGGTGGCGTTAATCTGTTCAAATTCCGACTTTGTCGTGTGGGCGATGACCTTCGCAAGCGTGGTCTTTCCGGTGCCCGGCGGGCCGTAGAAAATCAGGGATCCCAGCTGATCGGCCTTGATTGCCCGGTAGAGCAGGCAGCCTTTCCCGATGATATGCTCCTGGCCGACAACCTCGTCGAGCGTCCTCGGGCGCATCCGGGAAGCCAGGGGTGCCTCATCCTTCATCGTATTCTTTCGCATATAGTCAAAAAGATCCATCTCCATCGCATGTCCCTCCGAAAGAAAAAAAGCCCGGCTCCAGCGCCGGGCAGATGATTGTTCGAGATTGGCTTAAGAACCGGGGCGGCATCAGCGCGGGATTGCCGGCAAAATCGGGCAGCCCCGGCGCGGGATTGCCGGCGGGACGGGCGTCCCGGTTTTCTGCTCCACGAAAGCGCGGCATCTCAGGCGGCAAGTGCGGAGATGACAAAATAGCAGAGCACGATGACGCCAAGCACGATCCGGTAGTAGCCGAAGAAGGTGAAGTCGTGGTTCTTCACGTACTGCATCAGGAAGCGGATAGACAGGATGGAGACGAAGAACGCGACCAGCATGCCCAGAAGGAGGTAAATAAACTCCGCGCCGCTGAACATGTTGCCGTGAACAAAAAATTTCACGATTTTCAGGAAGCTTGCACCGAACATGATCGGGATGCCCAGGAAGAAGGAAAATTCTGCTGCGACGCCGCGGGAGCAGCCGACCAGCATGGCGCAGAGAATCGTTGCGCCGGAGCGGGAGGTGCCGGGGATCATCGCGAGAATCTGGCTCGCGCCGATGATGGCGGCGGTCCGGTAATCCATCTGGCTGACCTTGGTAATGGGGAAGACCCGCCCGATATTTCTCCGCTCAATCAGGATGAAGAAGATACCGTAGAGGATCAGCATGGCGGCGACCACGTAGGGGTTCATCAGCTTATCCAGATAGTCGTCGAGGAAAAAGCCGATGAGCGCCGGCGGGACACAGGCGACAAGGATTTTTGCCCAGAGGATCAGCGTGTTTCGCTTCTGGCGCATAGTTTTCCGCGGGGAAAATGGGTTCAGCCGGTTCCGGTAGAGGACACAGACGGCGAGGATGGCTCCGAGCTGGATGACAACCAGGAAGAGCTCCCGGAAGGCATCGCTCACCTTCAGGCGAATCAGCTCGTCGACGAGGATCATGTGGCCTGTTGAGCTGATGGGCAGCCATTCGGTGAAGCCCTCAACAATACCGAGGATGATGACTTTGAATATTTCGAGCAGCATGCAGTTCTCCTTCGTGTTCAGATGTTTTCAATCTGCCAGTCGATGGGAGCAAGGCCGTTCCTCGCGAGGAATTCGTTGGTCTTGCTGAACGGGCGGCTCCCGAAGAAACCGCGGTAGGCGGACAGGGGGCTCGGATGCGGCGACTCGAGAATCAGATGCTTCGGGTTGTCGAGCATCGCCTTCTTCATCTGCGCCGGCCGTCCCCAGAGGATAAAGACAATCGGGCGGTCCACCTGGTTGAGAATCCGGATCGCTGCGTCAGTGAACTCTTCCCAGCCGATATTTTTGTGGGAATTCGCCCGGTGAGCCTGTACAGTCAGCACTGTGTTCAGGAGAAGGACGCCCTGGTCGGCCCATTTTTTCAGATAACCGTTATTGGGAATCGCACAGCCAAGGTCGTCGTGCAGCTCCTGGAAAATATTCACGAGCGAGGGCGGGATGTCCACCTGCGGTTGTACAGAGAAGCAGAGGCCATGCGCCTGACCAGGCTCATGGTAGGGATCCTGCCCGAGAATAACCACCTTGACCTTGGCGAGGGGGGTAAACGCAAAGGCATTGAAAATATCCTCCGGCGGCGGATAGACCACCGAGGTCTCATAAGCATGTTTTACCGTATAGTAGAGCTTCCGGTAGTAAGGTTTTTTAAATTCCGGGCTCAGCGGAGCGAGCCAGTCATTCGCGATTGCACCCATAGCGATTCCCTCCCCGGAGATATTGTAATGCAAGCAGGGCTTTATTGCAAACAGAAAGCTCCGGCCGTGCGATGGCGCGGCCGGAATTCCTCTACGGACGGGACTTCCCATTCGAAGGTGATCGCCGTATTTTTTACATAGTAGGAATAAATGTCCAGAAGCCTCTCCGCGTCCCCGGGGGTGACTTTGCAAATGGTTATGCTCATCTCTGCCTCCGAAATCACATATTCTTTAAGCCCCAATCCCGCAGCTCGAAGAGGATCGGGAGCAGGCTCCTTGCCTTGCCGGTCAGAGAGTAGACGACACGGACCGGCATCTCGTCGTACTGCTCGCGGAGCACCAGGCCGTCCTCCTCCATCTCCCGGAGAGACTGCGCCAGCATCGTGTTGGTAATCCCGACGATGGTCCGGCGGATTTCCCCGTAGCGCATGGAGGTACGGCTGCTGATCGCGCAGAGGATGAGGATCTTCCATTTTCCGCCGATAATCTCCAGAACCTTTCGGAGGCCGCAGCCCTCGCCGCCGACCGTCTCACAGATGATATCCTTCGCCATAGCCTGTCCTTCCTGCCGGAAAATCTCTTCACTGTCCCGCCAGGTGGTCTCCCATAGGCGGCGCTCAGATTTTTCTGACCACATAAGTTTAATCTGCGTACTTGATCTATTTTCCTTATCAGATATAATAAACTCATCAGAACACGAAAGCAAGAAGTTCAGAGGTTCATCTCTGGGAGGTTAAGGATGGAATACAAATTTACGAAGGAAAATTTTGACAGCGAAGTATTAAAGAGTGACAAGCCGGTACTTGTGGATTTCTACGCGGACTGGTGCGGTCCCTGCAAGATGATGGGGCCGGTTGTCTCGAAGCTTGCCGGGCAGTATGACGGCAGGGCGAAGATCGGCAAGGTGAACGCCGATGACGATGGGGAGATTGCGGTCCGCTACGGCGTATCGAGCATCCCCAACCTGGTTTTCTTCAAGAACGGCGAGGTGGTGGACCGCGTGATCGGCGCGGTGCCGGCGACAGTCCTCGAGGAGAAGCTGAATAAGCTGCTTTGAGCGTAAGCGGAAAATCGAATAGTCAGACAGGGAAACCGGGCCGGCGGAAACGTCAGCCCGGTTTTCTGCGCGTGCGCCCGGCGGTACCCGCATTGGTTTTCGCGATCCGGCAGGGCGGTGATGCCTGGTTTTCCTGATCCGGCGGAACAGCGGGCGGCTCTCGCATTTGTTTCCATGATATTTGCGGGAATGGCTTGACAAGCCCGAATATATTTGATAAAATAAAATTGAATCAAATAAAAATAACCCGCAACGGCCGGCACACATCGGCCGCCGGATTTTTTCACTGAGGCAGGAGGCTGCGATGAGCAATTTTTATGATTATTCTGTGACAAAGCGTGATGGTTCTGAGCTTTCCATGAAGGAATTCGCTGGGCGCGTAGTCCTGGTGGTCAATACCGCGACCGGCTGCGGATTTACCCCGCAGTATAAGGATCTGGAAAGTATCTATGAGGAATTCCATGACCAGGGCTTTGATATCCTGGACATCCCGTGCAACCAGTTCGCCGGCCAGACCCCGGGGACTGATGACGAGGTCCACGAGTTCTGCACATTAAAGTATCATACGAAGTTCGACCAGATGAAGAAGAGCGATGTCAACGGGGAAAATGCGCTGGATCTGTACCGCTACCTCAAGAGCCAGAAGACCTTTGAGAGCTTCGGCAAGGGGCCGAAGGCATTCGCCATGGGCGTGATGCTGAAGAAGATTGACCCGGATTACCAGAATAATGCGGAGATCAAGTGGAATTTCACCAAGTTCCTTATTGACCGGGAGGGCAATGTTGTCCGCCGCTTTGAGCCGACCGCGGATATGCAGGAAGTCTGCGAAGCCGTGCGCGAGCTGCTCTGAGCAATGGAGAAGCCGTATGATCCGGGGGAGGCGCTGAAGCTGGATAACCAGCTCTGTTTTCCTCTCTATGCTGCGGCACGCAGGATTGTCGGGAGCTACACCCCGTTTCTCAGGCCGCTCGGGATTACCTATACCCAGTACATTACGTTCCTGCTGCTCTGGGAGAAAGACGGGATCACCGTCGGGGAAATCTGCCGGAGGCTCTACCTGGACAGCGGCACCGTCACCCCGATGCTCAAGAAGATGGAGCACGAGGGCTATGTCACGAGGCAGCGCAGCGAGGATGACGAACGCCGGGTCACTGTATTTCTGACAGATCAGGGGAAAGAACTGAAAAAGAAGGCGGAGGAGATTCCCCGCAAGATTGGCGGGTGCATTTCCCTCTCCGGTGAGGACGCCCAAAGCCTTTACCGCATCCTGTATGAGATTTTGAACAACGGGTGCGCGGGAGCCGCAGAACCGGAAAAACGCCAGAAGGCCGGAAAAAACTGGCGGGAGAGCGGCCAGGCCGGCTGGAGAGAAGAACCGGGCGGGTCGGAGAGAGGAACCGGCCCGGCGGGAACAGAAAGGAGCGCTTGATGAGATGAGAGAAACCATAATTGGCCTTGCGATCCCGTTTCTCGGGACTTCCCTGGGCGCCGCCTGTGTTTTCTTTATGAGAAACGATCTTTCTGACCGGGTACAGCGCTTTTTGACCGGGTTTGCCGCAGGCGTTATGGTAGCGGCTTCCATCTGGAGCCTCCTGATTCCGGCACTGGAGAGCGCCGGGGCGATGGGAAAGCTGAGCTTTATTCCCGCGGCGGTGGGGTTCTGGGCCGGTATCCTGTTCCTGCTGCTTCTGGACCGCATCACCCCGCACCTCCATCAATTTTCTGATGAGCCGGAAGGGCCGGCGAGCCATTTGAAAAATCATACGCTGATGATGCTGGCGGTGACAATTCACAATATTCCGGAGGGGATGGCTGTCGGTGCGGTGTATGCGGGATATCTTTACGGAATGTCCGGACTCACCGCTTCCGCGGCGCTGGCGCTTTCCCTGGGGATCGCTATCCAGAACTTTCCCGAGGGGGCGATCATCTCGATGCCGCTGCATGCGGAGGGAGGCAGCAAGAAGAGCGCTTTCTGGTCCGGCGTCCTGTCCGGCGCCGTCGAGCCTGTCGGCGCGGTGCTGACGATCCTCTTTTCCGGGCTGGTTATCCCGTTGATGCCGTACCTTCTGAGCTTTGCGGCGGGCGCGATGCTGTATGTCGTGGTGGAGGAACTGATCCCGGAGATGTCCCACGGGGAACATTCCAATATCGGGGTGCTCGCTTTCGCTGCCGGGTTCAGTATTATGATGATTCTTGATGTGACGCTGGGGTAAACTGCTGAAATATCATACTATATACGGGCGAATAGTATACAATTTGCATATGGTGAAGTTGCTGTATTGCAAAAAATAATGTACAGTAATAATGAAACTGATCCTTTTCTGCTGAAAGGAACGGAGCAGAGCATGAATTTACAGCAACTGTACTATTTTGACATGATGTATCGAGTCTGCAATTATACTCATGCGGCGAAAAAACTCATGATTACACAATCGAGCCTGAGCCATTCTATCGCTAATTTGGAAAATGAGCTGGGGCTTCCTTTATTTGAGTGGGATAATAGAAATCTGTGCCCTACCGCTTATGCAGACCGTTTTGAAAAACACGTAATTGCAATTTTAGAGGAATTAGAGGAAGCAAAGCAAGAATTCGTTGCAGCTCGAAACCCGGGGACGGGTATGGTAAGGTTGGGACTTTCCTGTACAATGAGCCTAAGCTATATACCAGGGCTGATAAAAAAATTTGCTACGACCCCATCCAATGGTAATATCCGATTTCAACTTCAGGAACTCACGGCGAAATATGTTAATGATGCATTAAAGGATAAATTAATTGATCTGGGGTTTTGCGCCAAAATTGAAGACGAAGCATTGGAGTACGTTCAAGTTTTGGCAGATAGCATGATACTTATTGTTCCAGAGCATAGCCCCTTGGCAAGAAAGAAACAGGTTTCTTATCGAGAATTAGAACGGGAAAATATTGTTGTTTATCCATATACTTGTGGGACAAGATACTATCTTGACGAACTGTTTCGTACCCATGGGATCAATCCGAAGAAACTCTCTGAGGCAGCAACGGAGAGACTGATTATCAGCCAGGTTGAGGCGGGTGCAGGGGTGGCTATTATTCCAGCCCTGGAAGAACTCGCAATGTACCATGTCGTGCCGGTAAGTCTTGAGGGAGGAAAACTGCTTCGTCCGATGTATATGGTTTGGCTTCGAAGTGGCCATCAGGATCCGGCGGTAAAGGCATTTCGAAAATTTGTAACTGGCCAGATTGAACCACAAAATTTTTGCTGAAATATATACAATAGAAGACAGGATAGATACAATGATGCCATTTTATTCACATGATGCTAGATTGTGTGGGTAAAATGGCTTTTTTGCTACAAAATAAGGAGAAAACGCCAGTATTTTTCAACATAATAGTATGTTTATAAAGAACTTTAGATTTTTTACGCCACAAAATATAATAATTTATAGAAATAGAAAAGACAAAATACATAAAAATCACACAAAACATCTTCTCTCTTTTGATATTTCACGGAGACAACTTTGAACAACGAAATATATTACTCATTTTACGAATCCGGAGGCAAATATGGAACACAAGTATTCACTGGTTCATTTGACCGCGATTGATTGCCCGCCGCCCGACTTTATTCGTGCCGCAGCGAAAGCGGGCTATGATTGTGTCAGCCTGCGCACTATTCCGATGGGTCTTCCAGGAGAAATTCCTCATGATATCGCTCGTGATCACCAGTTGTTTTCAGAAACGGTGCGGGCAGCGAAAGAGACGGGCATTACGATTAACGACACAGAAAATGCCAGAATTTTTGACGGGGTAGATATCCGAAATTATGAGCCAGCGCTTGCCGCTGCAGCGGAACTGGGGCTGCATCATATTCTTAGTAATATCTGGACGGATGACAAGGCATACTACACAGAAAAATTTGGGGAGTTATGCACTCTTGCTGCCAAGTATGGGTTGACGGTTAATTTGGAATTTGTCACCTGGGCAAGTGTGAAAAACCTTCGCGAGGCAGCAGAATTGCTGCACGCAGTGGATTGTGCGAACGCGGGAATTGTGATTGATTTTCTACACTATTATCGATCAAAAGATACGATTGAGGAGGTGAAGAAATGCCCGATTGGCTGGTTTAATTTTGTTCATTTGTGTGATGCTCCAAGAGAAATCCCGGAGGACAAGGAATCGTTGATTCACACGGGGCGTGAAGAACGGCTTTATCCCGGAGAAGGGGCGATTGATATGAAGTCGGTGCTCCAGTATCTCCCTGATGGAGTGATCCGCGGAATTGAGGTTCCCCATCTTGTCCGGGTAAATGAGTATGGTGTCGCAGAACACGCAAGACGGGCACTGATCGCAGCAAAAGAATATTTCGGGGAGGAATAAGTCCATGAAACGATTTGAAAACAAGACAGCAATCATCACCGGCGGGGCGGGAGATATCGCTCATGCAACAACAAGCCGCTTTTTAAAAGAGGGCGCCAATGTTGTCCTGACGGATTTTTCTGAGGAAGGGCTGAAGGTAGTGAAACAGGAATTTGATGAGCTTGGTTATGAGGATCAGGTAAAAACAATTCCGGGGGATGTCCGAAGCATGGATGACTGCTTCCGCGTGGCAGAGTTCACCAGAAAAACTTATGGAAGGGTAGATATCATGGTTGCAACGGCAGGCATTCTGCGTCATCATCCACTGGAAGAGTTGTCTGAGAAGGATTGGCAGGATGTGATTGATATCAATCTTACGGGTGTGTATCATTCAGCAAAATGTGTTGCCCATATTATGCGGGAGCAGAATTACGGGAGGATTATTTTTATTTCCTCAATCGGTGGCCGAACAGGAAGACCTGGGGTTGGCGCTAATTATGCGGCAGCCAAAGCAGGGATTGTCGGCATGACAATGAATATGGCATACGAATTGGGACCATGGAATATTACTGTTAATTCCGTGGCACCGGGGCCGCTGAAGGGGAAAATGTTTTACTCGATGAAACCGGAAGACGTGAAACGGCTGGAATCGGGAACTCGGATTCAGAGACTTGGGGAGATGGACGATATCGCAGGGGCAATTGCCTATCTGGCGAGCGATGATGCCGGATGGACAACTGGCGTGGTTCTTGATGTAAATGGCGGATTAATGTATGGGCATTGATAAGATGTGAAAACTAAAACAGGAGATCGGAAAGATCAAGGGGGTATTTATGAAGCGAATTGAAAAGCAAATCACTAGTTTGTTGCTCACTATGGGAATCGTAACAATGACAGTTGGCTGCGGATCCGGTGTAAAACCTGCAGCGTCTGCTTCAGGCTCCTCCACAAGTTCTTCTGCTGAGGCAGCATCGGCTTCTGGCGGAGGTTCTACTGGAGAAAAGATTACCATTCGACTCGGTCATAATGGTTCGGAGGAGAACATTTACCAATATTGCGCGGAAGCTTTCAAGAGTAAACTGACAGAACTGCTTGGGACTGATCGTGTTGAAGTAAAGATCTTTCCAAATGGAACCCTGGGGAGCCAGACGGAGATGATCGACATGTTGAAGATGGGGACGCTTGATGCGGTTACTTTTGGCCGCCATTCCCAGATTGATCCCCGCCTTGAAGTCTTGAACCTGCCGTTTCTTTTTACATCAGATGAGCAGCAGACGAAAGTTCTTCGAGGCGATGAGGGAAAAGAGATCCGTGAGGAAATTGCACAGTGCTTCGAAGATCAGGGAATCTACATGCTGGGAATGTTTGAAGCTGGCAATCGGGAGATTACTTCAACAAAGAAGATCTCCGGGCTCAAGGATCTCAACGGATTAGTGATCCGCACTCCAAATACGGATGTACTGATGGACTCGTTCGAGGCTTGGGGAGCAAGCCCTACACCTATGGATATCAACGATCTGTATACGGCATTGCAGACAAAGGTTGTGGATGCTCAGGAAAACCCGTATCAGCTGATCTGGACGAATGGATATTATGAGGTTTGCCCATATCTCTGCGTGACCAACCACTCGACCATTCCAGATGAGATTCAGTTTTCAAAAGTGGTTTTTGACAAATACCCTCAGGATGTCCAGGATGCCATTCGGGAAGCAGCAAAATACGCTGCGGATCAGGCTGGTGAGGAAAATAATAAACGGAATGCCGAACTTCTGGAGACACTTAAAACTAAAGAGGAAGTGACGGAAATGCCAGCAGAAGATCTTGCAAAGATGAAGTCGATTGTCGAGGAGAAAGTATATCCATCATTTACCAAGGATGAACTGTCAGCAAAAATTGTGGGACAGATTCAGGCTCTTGCAAAATAAGTTTATTTGAACTTATTTGACAGTGATTCTTGACATACTGAAATCGAAGGGGGGTTAAGAACTTGGCTGCGTGGAAAAGAGGCTGGTTCGCGGCAGACCGTCTGATCTTCAGGATCGTAAAAAGCATCGTTTTTCTCTGCACTGTCCTGATGGTGGTTGTCTCCACCATGCAGGTATTGATGAGGTATATTCTCAGTATGCCAATTAAGTGGGGAAATGAATTTTGCTGCTTTATGCTAGTATATGATGTTTTTCTCGGGGCTGCACTGGGATTGCGTGAAGCCGGACATGTCCGGCTGGAAATAGAGAAAATGAATCTGCCGAAGCCAGTAATGACCTTGTTTCATCTTATTTCTGATGTCGCCGTATATATTTTTTTACTGATCTATTTGGTTTATGGCTATCAGTTTGCAGTGAGAAATGGCAGCACATTGTCAGAAGTCATGAAGTGGCCATACATCGCATTGTACGGTATTCTTCCTATTTCCGGGATCCTGATGCTCTGGGGGCAGACCTCGGTTCTTCTGGAGCGGTCGGAAAGAAAGGAGAAGAACAGATGACTGCGATAACTTTGATTGTATTTTTTCTGCTCCTGTTTGTTGGCACACCGATTGCTTTTGCTCTTGGATTGGGCGCAGTGTGTGGAATCATGCGAGGGGAATATCTGGATTTGATCACTCTGCCTCAGAAAATGCTTGGTGGCATTAATTCCTTCAGCATGATTGCTGTCCCCTTGTATATTATTGCTGGTAATCTTTGCGGAGAAACAGGGCTTGCCAAAAGACTTGTCCGATTTTGTTCAGCACTCGTCGGACATATCCCGGGTGGAACCGGATTGGTTGATGTTATGGCCAGCATGTTCTTCGGCGGAATAAGTGGATCTGCGGTTGCAGATGCTGCGGCGATTGGCGGTATGGTGATCCCTGCAATGTCGGAAGAAGGATATGATACCAAGTATTCCGGTGGAATCACCACGGCAGCTTCAACAATCGGGATTCTGATTCCTCCATCTATTCCTCAGTGCCTCTATGCTCTGACGGCGGGGGTTTCGATCGGGGCGATGTTTATGGCTGGGCTTCTCCCCGGATTATTTGTTGGTTTTGCCATGATGTTTGTCGTCAACCGGATTGCCAGAAAAAAACAATATCCAGTGCATCCCAAGGCAAGCCGTCGGGAAGTCTGGTCGGCTTTTAAAGAAAGCTGGATGTCCCTGATTCTGCCATTGATTATTCTTGGCGGTTGCGGGCTTGGCGTGGCGACGGCGACGGAAGTCGGTTGTATTGCGGTATTGTATGCACTTTTTCTGGGCGTTTTCGTTTACAAGGAATTTTGTTGGAGAGATCTTCCGGATCTGATGATCCGGTCGGCAGTGACAACAGCAATTGCGTTGCTCACGGTTGCCGTGGCAACGGTCGTTGCGTATATTATCAATATGGAACAGATCCCGATGCTGATCGTGGAGTTCTTTTCTAAAAATATTAACAGCCTGGCGGTTATTCTTATCCTGATCAATCTGATTCTCTTTATGGTCGGCTGTGTCATGGATCTTGTTCCGGCGATGCTCTTGTTTGCTCCGATTTTTCTCCCAGTTGTTGAAGCGTATGGGATGAGCCCAATTCAATTCGGATGCATGATGACGATTAATTTAGGCATCGGGCTTTGTACCCCTCCGGTGGGTAACTGTCTGTTTATTGTTGCAGGAATTGCCAAAGAAGATATTTTTGACCTGTTTAAGGCATCCATACCATTTCTTATGTGCAATGTTGCGTCACTGTTGCTGTGCTGTCTCTGGGAGCCGTTCACAACGTGGATTCCACATATTCTCGGTTATCTATAGATGGAAAGTGTTGCAAGCGAAAAATAGTGGGGTCTTCAGCAGTTGATTTGAAAGATGCAGCAAGATGTGCCAAACAATAGCGGCGACAAACGGAGGCTTTATGGAACAAATTTTGAAAGGAAAACGTGCCCTGATCACTGGTGGCGACAGCGGAATAGGTTACGCGGTGGCCGAGGTTTATGCGGATGCAGGTGCTGATCTGGTAATCTGTGCCAGAAATGCGGAAAAGTTAGCAAATTCAGAGCAAGCCTTGCTTGAAAAAGGCGTTCGTGTTAAGGCACTACAATGTGACGTCGAATATCCAGAGCAATGCCAGCAAGTCGTTCGAAAAGCAGAAGAGTTTCTCGGCGGTGTGGATATCCTGGCAAACGTCGCGGGGATTTCCCCGAAAAAAGAAGGCGGGATGAAATTGCCTTTTTGGGAAATTTCAGACAGCCAGTGGCAACAGGTCATAGACGTAAATTTGAACTCCATGTTCTATTTTGAAAAAGCTGTCGCTCCTGGAATGATCCGGCAGAAGTATGGGAGAATTATCAATATGAGCTCAGTTGTCGGTTTGACGAACAGTGAGCATGGGCCGGCTTCTGCCTGTTATTCTGTATCCAAGAGAGGCGCGATCGGGCTGACAAAGGCAACTGCGTTTGAGCTTGCGCCGTATAATATTACGGTGAATGCTGTGGCTGGCGGGCGGATCACCACGGCGATGTCAGCTGCCAATAACAGCTATTATAATGAGCTTCACAGCAAACTGATCCCAATGAAACGTTTTGGGACGACACGGGAGGTGGCTATGGCTTTTCTGTATTATGCGTCCCCGGATGCGGGATATGTCACAGGCGATGTGATGAATATCACTGGGGGGTGGTTTTTGTGAGGGAAAATCTTTTACCATAGCTTGCTTTCGGGAGGAATATTTAACTCTCATAGACTGGTAATGATCCGCTGCCGGAGAAAAATTTGGCAGCGGAAGTTTTTATACTTGGCGTTTGTTTTTTTGGACTTTGGAAAGCATTTTTATGAAAAAAGCCATTCTGTATCGCCGCCATTTTTCGCCTCGACAAGTTGCTTCCGGTATGCGGCCGGGCGCAGCCGATGGTGTTCCAGAAGGTCGAGATAGAATTGCTCACCTGGCTGCAGCCGACCATCCGCGCGATTACTGAAATGGAGCGGACAGACTGCAACATTTCCACGCCGGCCTGGATCTGTTAATTTTTCCGGTATCCTATACCATGCCGCCGAAGGAGATGGTAAGGTATAGGAAAGACGGGATCAAGTGGTCGTATCCGGACAGGAGGCAGAGATGAACATGACGATGAAGAAGGCGGGGCAGGCGGCACCGGCGGAAAAGCCCTATATGGCCAGGGTGAACCGCCTGAAAAAGCGGGTACTGGATACAAGGCCGTCCATCGATCTTGAGGATGCGGTGATTCTGACCAGGGGCTTCCAGGAGGCGGAGGGGGAGCCGCTCTGCGTGAAGAAGGCGTATGCCTTCCGGAAGCAGTGCCGGGAGAAGACAGTTCCCATCTGGCCGGATGAGCTGATTGTCGGGAATGCGGGCAGCAGGCAGAGAGGCGCGCTGCTCAGCGTGGACAAGTGCTGGAGTGTCCTGGAGGATGAGCTGGATACCATCAGCACCCGCCCATATGATCCTTTTGACCTGTCCGATGAGGACAAAAAGCTATTTAACGAGATTATCCGCCCGTACTGGAGGGGACGCTCTACCTATGAGCAGTGGCTTAAGCAGTGCCCGGATTTCGCGGCGGTGCTCCGCGACTGCGGTGCGGTCTATATCAACCGGAAGGCGGTTCGGGGCTGGGGTGAGACCACTGCCGGATATGAGACCGTGATCCGTGAAGGCATGAAGGGAATCCGCGGGCATATTCGGAAGGTTTATGCCACGCTCGATATCTGCAGGGCCGGGGACTATGAGAAAATGGAGTATCTGAAAGCCCTGGATATGGCGGCGCAGGGCGTTGCTGAGCTTGGCCACCGCTACGCTGCCGAGGCGCGCCGCCAGGCGGCGCTGGAGCAGGATCCGGCGCGCCGCGCGGAGCTGGGTGAGATCGCGGCCACCTGCGACCGGGTTCCGGAGTATCCGGCAAGAACCTTCCGGGAAGCCATCCAGAGCATGTACATTTACCAGAACTGCCTGATCATGGAGCAGAATGCCGCCAGCTACAATCCGGGACGGATGGACCAGTACCTGTATCCTTATTACAAGGCGGATCTGGAGGCCGGGAGGATCACCCCGGATGAGGCACAGGAGCTTCTGGACTGTCTCTGGGTGAAATTCTCCGAGCAGTGCCTGTTTCAGGACAGGGTGACTGCGGAATTTTCCGCCGGGTATCCGATGTTCCAGAATGTCTGCTGCGGCGGTGTCGATGAGCGGGGTATGGATGCGGTTAATGACCTCTCCTATATGATCCTGCAGGCAACCGCGGAGGTCCGGCTGTATCAGCCGTCCCTCTCCGTCCGCTACAATATGGCACAGAATCCGGCCGGCTTCCTCAAGAAAATCGTCGAGGTCATCAAGCTCGGCACCGGCTTCCCGGCATTTCACAATGACGAGATCGGCATCCAGATGGTGCTCAATAAGGGGATTCCACTGAAGGAGGCCTACAACTGGAACCCCTGCGGTTGTGTGGAGACGAATCTCGCGGGAAAACAGCGCTGCTATACTGCCTATGCGGACTTTAACCTGGGCGCTGCCGTGGAATATACACTTCTTGACGGGATGAGCCGCAAATATCATAAACAGGCTTCCATCAAGACCGGCGACCCGAGAACCTTCCGGACATTTGACGAATTTCTGGATGCCTGCAAAGAGCAGATCAGGTATGAGATCCGCGCGACCGTCGCGTCAAGCAATGTCAATGACGATATCGGCTTCCAGAATGTGGTCCCGTGTCTTTCGATGTCCTTTGACGAGTGCGTGGACAGGGCGAAGGATTACGCCTGGGGCGGTGCGAAGTACAATCTCGGGAACGGCATTGACGCGATCGGTGTTGCTGACCTCGTGAACAGCCTGATTGCGGTGAAGAGGCTCGTCTATGATGAGAAGAAGGTCACCATGCAGCGGCTTCTGGATGCCCTGGATGCGGATTTCCGGGGATTTGAGGATGTGAAAAAGATGTGTGACGAGGCGCCGAAGTATGGCAACGACGACAGGGAGACCAACGAGCTGGCTGGGGATCTCTTCACGTTTATCGCGGATTACATCGAATCCTTCCACAGCAAGTTCGGGAAAATGACGCCCGGCATTCTCCCGGTTTCCGGCAATACGCCATTCGGCCTCGAGGTCGGGGCGCTGCCGTCGGGGCGGAATGCCTGGAAGCCGCTGGCTGACGGCCTCTCCCCGAACCAGGGGACGGACACCGAGGGCATGAGCGCGGTACTGCATTCCATTTCCCATATCCCGCACGGGAGATTCAACCAGGGCACGCTGCTCAATGTGAAAATGGATACGACCTTCCGGGATAATCCGGACTCGACAAAACAGATGATGAATTATCTCCGCGGTCTCTGCTCCCTGGGCGTCTTCCACGCGCAGTTCAATGTCGTGGACACCGAGACACTGCTGGACGCGCAGAGGCACCCGGAGCAGTATACCGGCCTGCTTGTCCGCGTCGCCGGCTACACCGCGTACTTCACCGAGCTCGGGAAAGAGGTACAGGACGATATTATTTCCCGGACAAATCATTCGGCGATCGCATGACCTGGTGGGGGATTCTGCCGGATCTTCCGGGCTGCCGGGAAGAATAGGCAAGACAGCGGCCGCGGCAGGTGACCCGCATTATGCGAAATGTCTGCCGCGCGGTGTATGCCGGCGCTCCGGAAGGGAGGAGATTATGGAAAAGGCGGGGACGGTGCTTCGGATCGAGAGAATTTCCCTGAACGACGGCGAGGGCATGCGGACCGTCGTTTTCCTCAAGGGCTGTCCATTGCGCTGCGCCTGGTGTTCCACGCCGGAATCCCAGAAGCGTGAGCCGGAGGTGTACTATCTGAGAGAGAGATGCCGGCTCTGCGGTGCCTGTATTGCCGCCTGTCCGGGAGGAGCACTCGGATTCTCCCCGGAGGGAAATGCGGTGGTCCGGGATGTCCGCGCCTGCAAAAACTGCGGGAAATGCGTGGATGCCTGCAATTTCCGCGCCCAGCAGGTGTATGGCCGGCAGATGACGGTTCCCCAGGTCATGGAGGAAATCCATAAGGATGAAATTTTCTATTATTATTCGGGTGGCGGAGTAACGCTGTCCGGCGGGGATATCTTCTGTCAGACGGATTTTGCCGAGGCGCTGCTGGATGCCTGCGACGAGTGCTGCATTGACACCGCGGCGGAGATGGATCTCTGCACTTCGCCGGAGCATGTGCGGCGGATCCTTCCCCGGCTGCGCCTGGCCTATATTGATCTCAAGTGCATGGATCCGCTCGGGCATCAGCACTGGACGGGTGTGGATAACCGGATCATTCTGGAAAATATCCGCCTGGCAGATGAGGTCTGCAGGCCGGGCGCGATCCATATCCGGATCCCGGTGATCGCGGGGGTAAATGACAGCCGCGCGAATCTGGAAGCCAGCGCGGATTTCTGCGGAATGCTGAAAAACTGCAGTGAGCTTGAATTCCTCCCCTATCACCGGCTGGGAACCCATGCTTACCGCCAGCTGATGCGGGAATATCCGATGGAAGGCCGGAAACCGATGAACCGGCTGGACGTCTACCGGAGGATGGGATTTCTCTGCGACCGGAAATATCCGTTCCGGATCCGGATTTCGGGGATGACAGTCTACGATCCCGGGAGGGGGAAGATCCCTGTCACAGAGGAGGAGCTTGGCAGATAGAGGGGGAACGGCATCGGGTTATCATTGCGGGTGGCAAAGATTTTGTCCTCCCCATATAAGGATTCGCATCGTGTGAAAAAGACGGATATGAATAAAAACGATAAAATTCCCCTTGCAATTTCCGCCGCAGTGCGCTATATTATTAAGGCACCTTGCGGCGGACACATACGCAGGGACACGGGAATCAAAAAAAGTTCTTGACAAGAGCTTCCCGATTTGATAATATAGTCGAGCGTCACTTGCAAGGGGCAACCGAGCATCGGACGGCGAGGCAAGAAAAACTCGAGAGAGAAATTCAGTCACAGGCAGAAGTACCCAAGTGGTTGAAGGGGCTCCCCTGGAAAGGGAGTAGGTCGCTAGTAACGGTGCGAGGGTTCAAATCCCTCCTTCTGCGCTGGCTCATCCTTAATGGGTGGCCGACAGGACATTGAAAACTGAACAGTATATAGAACCCTGAAAATTCCAAGAACAGCAGGCGATAAGGTAGAGCCTGCGGCCTTCATCGAAAGGCCAAAGTTCAAGAGTTTTCAAGAACAAACCTAAAACAGTAATTACGGTTAAGAACGACAGATGTTGATCTTCAACCGGATCAAACTTTTAACGAGAGAGTTCGATCCTGGCTCAGGATGAACGCTGGCGGCGTGCCTAACACATGCAAGTCGAACGGAGTTTGCTTGATGAAGTTTTCGGATGGATT
>NZ_JADKQA010000005.1:0-150101 GCF_015351765.1 Clostridium vitabionis | reverse complement strand
CTATGAAGTGAGGACGCCAGTTTTCACGGAGCCGCTGTTGGGATACCGCCCCTGTGTTGCTGAATTTCTAACCGGACACCATAAGCTGGTGGCGGGACAATGTCAGGCAGGGAGTTTGACTGGGGCGGTCGCCTCCGAAAGGGTATCGGAGGCGCTCAAAGGTTCCCTCAGGATGGTTGGAAACCATTCAGAGAGTGCAAAGGCATAAGGGAGCCTGACTGCGAGACCGACGGGTCGAGCAGATACGAAAGTAGGACTTAGTGATCCGGTGGTATGAAAGTGGGATTGCCATCGCTCAACGGATAAAAGCTACCCTGGGGATAACAGGCTGATCACTCCCAAGAGTTCACATCGACGGAGTGGTTTGGCACCTCGATGTCGGCTCATCGCATCCTGGGGCTGTAGCAGGTCCCAAGGGTTGGGCTGTTCGCCCATTAAAGCGGTACGCGAGCTGGGTTCAGAACGTCGTGAGACAGTTCGGTCCCTATCCGGCGCGGGCGCAGGATATTTGAGAGGAGCCGTCCCTAGTACGAGAGGACCGGGATGGACTGGCCGCTGGTGGATCTGTTGGATGATCGCATCCATGGCAGAGTAGCCAAGCCGGGAGGGGATAAACGCTGAAGGCATCTAAGCGTGAAGCCCCCCTCAAGATGAGATATCCCATTCGAAAGAAGTAAGACCCCTTGAAGAGTACGAGGTTGATAGGGCAGAGGTGGAAGTGCAGCAATGCACGGAGCTGACTGTCACTAATCGGTCGAGGGCTTATCCAGACGGTTCGGAGAATCAAGCGGATGTAATCAGTATGCGGTTTTGAAGGTACATGCTCAAAAATAAGAAAAATTTCGGCGGATCTGCGGCAGGGCAGATCCGCCTTTTTCTTATGCGGAGCACTGAAAGAGCGCAAGCCCAGTGGGCGAAGCACGAGTTTAGCGCAAGCTATGCAAATTTGCTTTATCCGTCACAGGTATCCGGCACATCTGCGGCCGGGTGCCGGAGGCACCCGATGCCTTAGAGAATGTTTTTCAGGACAACTGTCTTGGTGTGTGTCATCTCGTCGAAGGTGCTCATAACGCCCTCGGTTCCGATTCCTGAGAACTTGTAGCCGCCGAAGGGCATCTCAAAGCTCCGGAAGAAGCTGGCACCGTTAATGACGACACCTCCGCACTCGAGTTCCCCGGATATCCGTGCCGCTGTCTTCATGTCGCGGGTGAATACGCAGCCGCAGAGCCCGAATTTGGACGCATTTGCGATCCGGATAGCGTCCTCCTCGGTATCGAAGGGGATAATCGGAACTACCGGGCCAAATATTTCCATATCCTTGGCGACATCAGCGGTTTCCGGCACATCGCCGATGACGGTCGGCTCGTAGAAGGCACCATTGCGCTTGCCGCCGAGCAGGATTTTTCCGCCCTGTTCCACGGTGAGCTTTACCTGCTGCTCAACGCCGATGGCGGCCTTCTCGCTGATCAGGCAGCCGAACCGTGCATTTTCATCAGAGGGCATGCCCTTGGGGATGGCATTGATTTTTTCGATGGCCTTCCGGGTGAATTCTTCCACCCTTGAGCGATGGACAAGGAAGCGCTTCGAGGCGCAGCAAACCTGTCCGGTGTTGTACATACGCCCCCAGATCAGTTCCTCGGCGGCGAGATCGACATCCGCGTCTTCCAGAACGATAAAGGCGTCATTTCCCCCGAGCTCGAGGGCAACATGGGTCAGATTTTTCGCGCAGTTGATGGCGGTGTCAATGCCGACCTCCGTAGAACCCGTCAGGGTGACCAGGTTGACATCCGGATCGGAGGTCAGCGCGTTGCCGGCGCTGGAGCCCGGGCCGGTGATGATCTCGATCGCACCCGGGGTAGCACCGGCCTCATTGAGCAGGAAGCTGAGCTTTACGAGCGTCAGCGGATTGTCCGACGAGGGCTTCACGATGCAGGCATTGCCCATGAGCAGGGCGGGAGCTACTTTCTGGTCAAACAGGTCGCAGGGGAAGTTGAAGGGGATGACGGCGGCCACAACGCCCAGGGGTTCTTTTTTCACGATCAGGAGGTGCTTGTCCTGGCCTGGCTCCATTCCGCCGGGAATGGTTTCCCCGTAGTAGTGCTTTGCCTTTTCGCAGAATGCCCGGAAGGCGATCGGGATATTGGCGATTTCGCATCTCGCCTCAAAGATCGGCTTCCCGGTCTCCTGCGACAGCGTCTGCGCGAGATCTTCCTTGTCCCGTTCAACCAGGGTGAGGAATTTCATCAGGATTTCCACACGCTGGTAAATGGGAACCTTTACCCATTCCTGCTGGGCGGCTTTTGCTGCCTGAACCGCTTTCTCTACATCCGCCGGGCCGGCTTTCGGAACGGTGTCAATGATTGCCCCTGTCGCGGGGTTCGTCACTTTAAGGACAGCGCCGTCGGCGGCATCCATGGCCTTGCCATTGATCAGCATTTTCATACGCATTCCTCTCTTTCTGCTGTGATTTTCCGTGGTTCTTCTTTATTCGTAAAATGCGGTAAAGCTGAGCATCAGCCCGCCGCAGGCATTGACGTCGTCTCTCTCCACGCCGTATTCCCCAAAGGTAAATTCCGCGAGGAACGGGATGTTCCCGGCTGCCTCCTTGAGACCGGCGGCTACCTCGCCGATCCGGTCACCGATTGCCGCGCGGCGCCCGCCGCAGTGTACCAGGTGGAAGGCGGTGATCTTGCCTGGGGTCTTCTCCATCAGTGCTTTCAGGGTCTCCCCAGCGGATGCGATCAGCTCATCGACGCTTGCCTCCATGCGGATGACGGTAGTCTTTTCCGCCAGATTATTGCCTACATTGATTGTCCAGTCCTCATTTCCGAACATCGGGTGCCGGATGGCGACGAGCTTGCCCAGGCGGTCCTTGACGCCGAGAGGAGAAACAACGGAAGTGCCTAGAAGATTTCCCCCGAGCACAGCGTCATCAGGCAGGCCGCGCCACTCCTGATATTTTTTCAGGGCAGGCACACCATCGATCGCGCAGATGGTCCGGTTCCCCTGGATTTTGGTGATGACGCCGAAGTCATCGGTTTCCCGGTAAGCTCCGGTGAAGAGATTCTTCGTCTTGGGGCCGCCGTAGAAGAAAGCGGTGACACAGCCATCCGCAAAGCACTGATCGCCGGCATAGAGCAGCCATTTGCCCTCGATCGTATTGTCCGCGGCGGAGCCGCCGAAGAAGGGAACCCTGCCGATCTCCTCGGCAATGCCCTCGGCGTAAAATTCCTCCTCAGCGGGGGAAGCGGCCATATAAAAGTAATCCGGGGCGTCCTTACGGCCTGCCGCTTTTTTGGCCAAAATGGCAAGCTCTTTGCCTCTGGCAATGGAGCAGCCGTCTTTCGGCAGGGCGGCAACCCCGACGGTGAGATCCGGGTCGGCCAGCGCCATCGCCCCGACGAACGGCTGGCTGCCGCCGATGAATCCGTCCTGTGTGATGATTCCCGTGAAGCTCGTGTTGCCGAATACCGGGGCATTGACCAGCTTGCCGAGGCTGCTGATCAGGGCATGGACATCATAGTCACAGCTGCAGTAGGCAAATACCGCCTTCAGGTCTTTCCGCTCCAGCTGGCCGGCGATTTCCTTTGCCGCTGCCGCAGCGTCCGCGCTGGTACTCACTGCTACGATTGCTTTCAACATGATTGCTCTCCTTTCTATTGCTTTTCTGATCTTTTGTGCTTTTGGCCGCATACAGAAGAAATCGTCCGGCAGGCGCTGGACCTTGTCGGAGGATTTGTCTGAATGCCACTCGTCCGTTCCTTTATTGTTGATTCTATTCTAACAAAACGCATATATTGCACAATAATACCGTTCCACAACACAAAACTGTTGTTACACCTGACGGAACAAGTGTATAATGTGTGTAGGTTTTCTTGTGATAAAACAGAGAAAACTTGGGGGGTTCAAAGCGGGATTTGTTGCTTTTTGTTCCTGCGGACAGGGGGATTAACTTGGGAGAGAATGTAAGGAGTGTTGACCGGATCTTTGACCTGCTGGAAATTCTGGGGCAGTCGGACCGGGAAATCAGTATTACGGAGCTTTCGGCGCGGGCAGGGCTCAGCAAAACGACGGCCTTCCGGCTGGTTCAGATGATGTGCCTGCGCGGTTATGCGGAAAAAACACAGGACGCAAAATATATCCTGGGGCCGAAAGTACTTGAGCTTGCCGGCTATCACCTGAATGCGCTGGAACTGCAGACGGCTGCCCAGCCATTTCTCAGCGACCTCTACGCGGATCTTCACCTGACGGTGCATCTGGGAAAGCTTGTCGACACCAAGGTTGTCTATCTGGAACTGTTGAATCAGAACCTGCCGATGAAAAGCGGCAACGAGGGGATCAAGGTGGACGCATTTACATCTTCCATTGGAAAATGCCTTCTCGCCTGCGAATCGGGGAACAAGGTGGATGAGCTGCTCGAGTGCCACCATCTGAAAAAGTATACGGAGAATACCATCACGGATCCCGCGCTTTATAAGGAGCATCTCCGGCAGATCCGCCGGCAGGGCTGGGCGATGGATAACGGGGAGTACCTGCCAGACCGGCGGTGCGTGGGGGCGCCGGTTTTCGATCATTCTGGAGCACCCGTCGCCTGCGTCAGTGTCAGCGGCAGTATCAGGGAGATCACGGATGAGAAGCTGATGGCGGTTGTCGGGGAAGTCAGGGATACGGCGATGCAGATTTCCCGGCGCATGGGGTATGTGCCGTGAGGGCTGTGCCGCGAGAATCTTCAGGAGAGTTTCGCGGGGAGGAGAGAGGCCGGGCAGGCGCGCCTGCGACGGCTGGAGATTGTCCGCTGTTTGTGGTATTCTGGAGGCTGTTCATCGTAGGAATCCACAGAGAAGCGAGGTAAAAATCAGAGGATGAATCAGAAGTGCCGAATTGTCGTCTCCCTGCCGATGACAGAGGAGAGGAAAATGCGCCTCAGGGAGGCAGCACCAGACGCGGAATTTGTCTGGCGTGAGATCGGGAAAACGGTAGAGGAGGATATCCGGGACGCGGAGGTGATGGTCGGAAATTTTGACCCGGCCATTCTTCCGGCAGCGAAAAACGTTCGCCTTTATCAGGCGGGAACCGCGGGCGTTGATCCCTTGGTAAAGCCGGGTGTTCTTCCGGGAGAAACACGGATCTGCTCCGCTGTAGGCGCTTATAATTACTGTGTCGCCGAGCACATGCTGGCGCAGACACTGGCATGCCTCAGGCATTTTCCAGAGCTGCGGGACGCCCAGCAGAGGCGGGAATGGGTGAAGGTTCCGTCCAATGGAACCCTGCGCGGCGCGCTGGTGCTTGTCCTCGGAATCGGCAGCATCGGGCAGGTCTACGCGGAATACTGCGGGATGATGGGCGCGCATGTGACCGGGTTCCGCCGCCGCGCCGTGCCCACGCCGGGCGCGGAGAAGGTCTGCACGATGGAAGAACTGGATGACTGGCTGCCGAAGGCGGATGTCGTCGCGATGTGCCTTCCGGGCACTCCGGAGACCCGCCACATCATGAACCGTGAACGGCTGTGGAAAATGAAGCCGTCCGCTGTCCTCATCAACTGCGGGCGCGGCAGCGCCGTTGACGGGGAGGCGCTGGCGGACGCGCTCGAGGCGCATGTCATCGCCGCTGCCGCCCTGGATGTCACTGATCCGGAACCGCTCCCGGCGGACAGCCGCCTGTGGGAGATGCCGGGCTGCCTGATTACCCCGCATACGGCGGGCGGTCTTCGTATTCCGGAGACGGTCGACCGGATTGTAGAGATCGCCGCGGAAAATCTGCGCCATTATTTTGCGGGGGAACCGCTGAGAAATCAGGAGAAACGCTGATTGGGGGACTTCCCGGGAGAGGTATCTGGGGAATCCTGGGAAATCTTGGGGAAAAATCCGGGAAAATCGTGCCGGGCAGCAAAAAGTTCTTGACACGATTTTCCAATATCTGTATAATATCTTTTGTTGCCGGTGAATTCGGCAGTCTTCCTCGATAGCTCAGTCGGTAGAGCACGCGGCTGTTAACCGCGCTGTCGTAGGTTCGAGTCCTACTCGGGGAGCTTTTTTGTTATCTGATGAGGACCTTTAGCTCAGCTGGTTAGAGCAGTCGGCTCATAACCGATAGGTCCCGGGTTCGAGTCCCTGAAGGTCCACGAAGAGTGAAGGCAGGCTGTGAAGCCTGTCTTTTTTCGTGCTTTCCCGCTCAGATTCGAAGTGAATCAGTGAAAAAATTCTGTTGACAAATCTCCAGGATTAGCTATAATGATCATTGTTGCGGATGAGTTCCGTAACGGATGCGTGCGTAGCTCAGCTGGATAGAGCACCTGGCTACGGACCAGGGTGTCGAGGGTTCGAATCCTTTCGCACGCGCATTGATGAGCTTCCTTCGGGAAGCTCTTTTTGTTTATGGTCAGCACATACCAGGGAGGGGCAGTCCGACAGCCGCTTGCGGAAACGTCGGGCTGCCCCTCCCTGGTATGTGGCCAAGCGCCGGAGGCGCTCTGGCCCGCACACCTTGCGAAGCGGAGCTTCGCGAGGTGCGCGGCTGACCATAAACAAAAGAAGCACAAACAGAGGGGCAGCCCGACAGCCGCTTGCGGAAACGTCGGGCTGCCCCTCCCTGGCATGAGAGCAAGCGCCGGAGGCGCTCTGGCCCGCACACCTTGCGAAGCGGAGCTTCGCGAGGTGCGCGGCTGACCATAAACAAAAAGAGCACAAACAGAGGGGGCAGCCCGACGACCGCTTGCGGAAAGGTCGGGCTGCCCCTCCCTGGCATGTGGGCAAGCGCCGGAGGCGCTCTGGCCCGACGATCAACAAATCTTCAAAAAGCTTCCCCATCCTCTTTTCAAAGTCTGAATTTCCGTCTATACTGAATTTAACAGTCATTAACACTTTACAGTTGTAAATCAAAGAAATGGAGGCAGCTTATGAAAAAAATGATCGCGTTGCTCACAGCAGGGGCAATGGCATTCTCCCTCGCGGCGTGCAGCTCCGACGCCCCGGCGACCACAACCGCAGCGGCGGCAGCGTCCGCGGCGGCGGAGACGAAGGCTGCAGGTTCCGCGGCCGGGACAGCGGCGGAGACGAAGGCAGCGGAGAGTGCGGCGGCAGCTTCCGGGAAGGAAGCTCCGGAAGCGCAGGTCAAGGAGATCGCTAAGGTGGATATCTCCGGGAAGAATGTTTCCATCCTCACCCCGTACCTCAGCTCCGTCACCACGAAGCAGATGGCGGATACCCTGCAGGCAGGGCTTGAGGGCAACGGCGCGAAGGTGGATGTCGTAGATTCCAAGAACGACTTCGGACAGCTTGCGAGCGATATCGAGAACGTGGTTACCGCGAAGACGGATGCGATTATCCTGGTCAGCGCGGATCCGAACCAGGTGAAAAACCAGCTGGCGGACGCATTTTCCGCAGGGATCCCGGTATTCGGCGTCGACAGCGGATTCATCGACGGGATGCAGGTCAACGCCACCTCCGACAACTACAAGATGGGCGAGGATATGTCCAAATACCTGTTTGAAGACCTGATGGGCAAGAAGGGCACAGTCATCGAGCTGACCTACAGCCCGCATCCGGGCGTGGTGAAGCGGAGCAACGCCTTTGACGACCTGCTCCCGAGCTACCCCGACATCAAGCTGATCACCAAGCAGGAAATCGACGTCCCGAAGGGACCGATCGAGAGCGGGCGAGAGATCATGGAGAACCTGCTGACCGCGAACGCGGAGAAGGATTCCATCACCGCGGTGTTCTGCGCGTGGGATGAGCCGGCAATCGGCGCGACCCAGGCCCTGCAGGATGCCGGCCGCGATGAGGTCATGGTCACCGGTGTGGACGGCAACAGTCAGGCGGTCGACCTGATCAAGCAGGGGACAAACCTCAAGGCGACGATGTCCCAGAACTTTGACGGCATGTGCAATATCGTGGCGAACGATGTCGGCACGCTGCTCTCCGGCGGCACGATCGAGACCGGCGAAAAGTATGCGCCCGGCCAGATGGTAACGGCAAAATAATCCTGGCGGTAACGGCATAATACTCCGGTCAGGAAAGACCGCCAGATGCAGGGACATAGGGAGGGAGTTCCTCATGCTGTTGCAGACGAAGAAGATTTGCAAGCAATTCGGCGGCGTGTATGCGCTCCGGGACGTTTCCGTCGATATCCGGGCCGGCGAGGTACATGGCCTGGTCGGCGAAAACGGCGCCGGGAAATCGACGCTGATTAAGATTTTAACCGGCGTCTATTCGCTGGATTCCGGAGAGATTCTCTGGGAGGGGCGGCCAGCCGTCATCCGGAACCCGCGGGAGAGCGCGGCGCTGGGGATCCATGTCATTCACCAGGACCGCCAGCTCGTTCCCGCATTTTCCGGCGTGGAAAATTGTTATCTCGGCCTCCCGTATGAGGTCCGGCACGGCAGGATCGACTGGGGGAAAATGCGCTCGCGAGTTCTTACCCTGGCTTCCGAGCTCGGGATCGAGATGAACTTTACTGTCCCGGCGGCGCGCCTCACCCCGCCGGAGCAGACGATGCTGAACCTCATGCGGGCGCTGATGAATGACTGCCGCCTGCTGATCCTGGACGAGCCGACAGCCTCGCTCACGGACAAGGAGACGTCGGTGCTCTTCCGGATCATCGGGCAGCTGAAGGAAAAAGGGACGTCCATCCTCTATGTCACGCACCGCATGGAGGAGATCTTCCGCCTGACCGACCGGGTGACTGTCATGAAAAACGGGCAGGCTGCCGGGACATTTGCGACAGCGGAGATGGACGAGAATAAGCTGATCGCGAAAATGACCGACAATGTGGTCAGCGAGAAGGCGGGGAGCACGGCAGTGCGCCTGGGCGATGAGGTGCTCCGGGTGGAGCACCTCTCCTCGCGGGACGGGAAAGCCGCTGATGTCAGCCTGCGGGCGAGGAAGGGCGAGATTCTCGGCGTCTTCGGCCTTGGCGGGAGCGGCCGGACAGAATTCCTGGAGACGCTCTACGGCTACCGGCCGATGCGGGGCGGAACCATCACGGTCGATGGGAAACGCTATGAAAAGCCGTCGCCGGCAGCTTCGCTCAAAAGGCGGATGGTGCTCATCTGCGAGGACCGCAGGAAAATGGCCCTGATCATGCCGTTCAGCATCCGGAATAATATCACGCTCCCGGTGCTTTCCCGCTACGCTTCGCGGGGCATTCTCCGGGAGAAGCAGGAGAAGCAGGCGGCGGAAGCGGGAATCCGGGAAATGTCGGTCAAATGCAGCGGGGACAGCCAGCCGGTGAGCGAGCTCTCCGGCGGCAACCAGCAGAAGGTGGTTTTTGCGAAGGCGATGCAGTCGGACCCGGAGATTTTTCTCTGCGATGAGCCAACCCAGGCGGTGGACGTCATGACGCGGAACGAGATCCACCGGCTTCTCAGGCAGCGGGCGGAGGCCGGCTGCGCGGTGGTCTTTGTCTCCTCGGATCTCAAGGAGGTGCTGGAGGTGGCGGATGAGATCCAGATCATCGCGCACGGGAAGTCGGGGAAGCTCTTAACCAATGACCATCTGACGTCGGAGGAGGTTCTCCGGTGCTGTTACGAGGAGGCATGACATGGACAGGAAAAACGGCATGACAGCCGGAAATATCATCAAATCCTACGGCACGATCCTGGCCGGAATCGTGATTATCCTGATTTTCAGCATACTCCGGCCGCACGCATTTTTTACCCTGACGAACCTGATCAATGTGACCCGCCAGATTTCGCTGCTGGTGGTCATCGCCATCGGGGCGACCCTGGTGATGAGTGTTGACGAATTCGACCTGTCGGTGGGCACCATGGCAAGCCTGGGCGGCATCGCGGCGGCAAAGCTCGCCGTTGCCGGCTGCCCGGCTGTTCTCTGCTTTGCGGCGGCGATTGCGCTGGGCTTTGTGATCGGGGCGCTGAACGGCTGGATCGTGACAAAATTCGGCGTCCTGTCCTTCATCACGACGCTCGGCATGAGCACGGCGCTGAGCGGCGTCGTCTTCTGGCTTTCCGGCGGGGCGACGATCTTTCAGAACATTCCGGCGGGCTTCACCTATCTGGGTTCCCACGCCTTTGCGCGGATCCCGCTGCTGACGTGGGTTATGATCCTGCTGCTCCTGCTGTTCTGGTTTGTGATGCGGCACACGACCTTCGGCCGCAGGCTCTACGCGATCGGGGGAAATGTCCAGGCGTCCCGGATTTCCGGGATCAATGTCCCGGTCAATAAGAACATGGCGTTTGCCCTGTGCGGCGCCCTGGCGGCCCTCATGGGCGTCATGCTGGCGTCCCGCCTGGGTTCCGCCCACCCGACGGCCGGCGACGGCTACTTTATGAATGCCTACGCGGCGGTATTTCTCGGCAGGACCGTGTCCCGGGAAGGAATCCCCAATATCGGCGGCACCTTTGTCGGGGCGGCAATCCTCGGGATCCTGGCCAATGGCCTCACGATCATGCAGGTGCCGTCGTATCTGCAGGATATCCTGACAGGATTTATCATCATTCTCGCGGTAATTGTTCAGAAGGTGACTTCGGGGGAGAAGGAATGAAAGAGATTGTCTCGCGCCGCGACAGGGAAGCGGTGCATTCGTCCCGGAAACTGGTGGCCGGTTACTTTGTCGCCGGCTATCCGGACCGGGACACATTTTTTAAGATCCTCCGGGAGGCGGAGGAAAAGGGCATTGATATCTTCGAGATCGGCTTCCCGGCGAAAAATCCGACAGCGGACGGCCCGGTGATCCGGGACGCCATGAAGAAAGCTGCCCCGGGCATTGAGGATGACCTCGAGTTCTGGAAGAAGATCCGGGAGACGGTCCACGGGCCGGTATGGCTCATGGGATACCGGGAAGACCTCGTCGCGGGCGGGCGCTACCGCACCTTCGCGGCGGCGGGCTGCTATGACGGCCTGGTGGTGCCGGATATCGAGGAGACCGAAGGGCGCGCGCTCCAGGATGAGATGAAGGCGTACGGGGTGGATGTGATCGGCTTTATCGGCCCGCACAGCCTCCTGATCGACAGCGCCAACTGCATTGCCCGCTTTCCGATCATTTACCAGATGCTCTACAGCGGGAAGACCGGGCAGACGGCGGGCAATGAGGATTTCCGGGATATCATGGCGCTTGCGAAGAAGGAGAGCGACACACACCTGTTTGCCGGCTTCGGCATCAGTACGCCGGAACGGGTGGGGGAACTTCTGGACAGCGGGTTTGACGGCGTGATCATCGGGACCGCGATTATCCGGCATCTGAACCAGTCCCGGGAGGAAATGGGCAGGTTCATCGAGAGCCTCAGGAAGACCGCAGACGCGCACAGCACAGCGGGGGCGGTTCTCGCGGCGGATGTGGGGACGACGGCAGTCAAAGTGGCCATGGTGGACACGGGCAGCCGGATTCTCGCGGAGGCCAGCCGGGACGTCACGCTTTACCAGGAAAATGGGCATATTGAGCAGGAACCCCGGGAATGGTATGACGCGTTCTGCCAGGCGGCGCGGGAGGTGCTCCGGAAGTCCGGGGAGAAGCCGGAGGGCATCGCCTTCAGCGGGCAGATGCAGGATCTGATCCTGCTTCCGGGAACCGGGAATGCACCGGAAGGGAGCGACGCCGGGATGGCCGCGGCGGGGGATGCCTCCGGGAATGCTGCTTCCCCGGATTCCTGCGGGCGGGCGATTCTCTACTCGGACGCTCGTGCCGGTAAGCAGGCAGGGGACATCCGCGCCGCGATCGGGGACGGGGAAGTCACGGGCGTGACCGGAAATCTCTGCGACGGGGCGATTCCCTTTGCCAAGCTCCTGTGGCTTAAGGAGGAGGAGCCGGACCGGCTGGCAAAGGCCGGAGCGGTCGTCTTCAGCGCCAAGGACTATATTATCTGGCGCCTCACCGGGCAGAGGGTGACGGACGTGGTGACCGCGTCGACCTCCGGGCTGATGGATATCCGGAAAAGGGGTTGGCGCGCAGACTGGATGGAGAAGATGGGGCTTGACCCGGGCCTTCTCCCGCGCCTCGCGTATCCCACGGAAGCCGCCGGCAGGGTGACCGCGGCCGGGGAGGGCGCTTCCGGCATCCCGGAAGGCACCACGGTCTATGCCGGGATCGGCGACGCGGGCGCGGCGACGCTCGCCAGCGGGATCTCCGCTCCCGGGGAGTACAACATCAACCTGGGAACCTCGGGCTGGGTCGCCGCGGTATCCGGCGGCGCGCCGGAAAACCGGGGGTATTTCAACCTCGCCTTCCCGGCGCCGGGCAGATACATCAATACGGTGCCATTCTACAACGCCGGCATCGTCCACAAGTGGGTCAGCGGGATTGCGGCGTCCGATGAGGAGAACCGATATGCCGTCGCATCACGCCTTCTCGCGGAGAGCCGGCCGGGAAGCCATGGCGTCCTGTTCCTGCCGTACCTCCAGGGGGAGCGCTATCCGGTCTCGGACGCGGACATCCGCGGCGGGTATGTCGGGATATCGCCGGAGACGACGAAGGCGGATCTCGTCCGCGCGGCGCTCGAGGGCGTCGCCTATTCCATCCGCAGCGGCTTTGCCGACCCGGGGGCTATCCGGACGATCTCCCTCATCGGCGGCGGCGCGAGGGAGAAGGTATGGTGCCAGATCTTCGCCGACGTTCTTGACCACGAGGTCATGGTATTCCGGAATTCCGGGTATATGCCGACCCTGGCTGTCGCGGCGATCGCCCGCGTGGGCGGCGGGAAAATGTCCTCGCTCGATGAATTTATCCGCGAGGTCCGCGCCTCGCGGGACTGTGATGTCTATCGCCCGGATCCGGAGGCGGTTCCGGTCATGCGGGAGGGATTTGCGAGATTCCGGAAGCTGTACCCGGCGCTGCGGGCAGTGGAGGATTGAACCGTTAGCAGTCGGCCTTTCTGCAGGTTTTCGGAACAGTCAAGAATTAGTAAGATTTTGATAAAGTTTTCCGCTCCGGTTTGTGCTATACTTCTCTGGATCAGAACAGGGAGGTTAAATGGTGAAAACACTGCTGGATAAAGAAAAATGGATTTTGCGGAAACACGGGTTATGGATGCTTTTTGCCGTCGCATTGGCCTGTGCGATTCTCGGCACGGGGAATGTGGCGGAAGCCTCGGTGTATCATTCGAAGAAAGACGCGGCGAGCGGGCCGGCGGCGGAGATCAGGGACGGGTACCTGAACGGCGCCGAGCTGGATCTCTTAAAGAGCCAGTCTGACGGCCAGATGAGCAGCAGCGTCATTATCAGCCCGTCCGGCGGCGTGATCGTCGTGGACGGCGGACGCGCGGAGGACGAGCAGCATCTTGTGGACACGATCAACGCCCACGGCGGGCGCGTATCGCTCTGGCTGATCACGCACCCGCACGATGACCATCTGGGAGCGCTGACGAAGATCCTGGATACGAACCCGCGCCCGGTGCAGATTGACAAGATCGTCTACTCCTTCCTCGCGAACGGGGATTACCAGCGCGGGGAGAACCAGGGGAGAATGGCGAATCTTACAGATTTTCAGAAGGCACTCAAAAATGCCGGCGGGACAGAGCTGGTCAGCAGCCCGGCTGCCGGAACGGTCTTCACGGTCGGCGCCGATGTGAAGGCGACGGTCATGAATGTGCCGTTCTACGCGGACAGGGCGACCTTCAACAACAGCTCGGTGGCCTATAAGGTGGAGACCGGCGGACGGACGATGCTGTTCCTCGGCGACCTGAGCCGTGAGGGGGCGGCAGCGCTTCTTGCCGCCACACCGGACAAGAGCGTGCTCAAGGCGGATATCCTGCAGATGGCCCATCACGGCAGCGGGATCGACGGCGCCGGGGATGAGCTCTACTCGCTGATCCGCCCGAGCGTCTGCCTCTGGCCGACGCCCACCTGGATGTGGAACGCGGAAAATGACGGGTATGGGGTCAATGCCCTCGAGAAGAAGATGGCATCCTGGGGCTGCCGGAAGGATGTGCGCTGCGATACGGCGGACGGGATCCTCAGATGAATGTCGGATGGAAGCCGCAGATCGCCTGTGCCCCGGATTTGGCGGCGGCCTCCGGCCCGGATGACCCGGTAAAACGCCGGCTATAGAAAACTGAACAGGAGGATCACTGCGGTGATCCGGATTTCCCCATGCCGCCCTGCCTTGCCAAAAGGCCGGGCGGCATGTACAATATTCTCCTGTATGGAACAGCCCTGAGGGGCGGGGAGAGGTGTGAGGATGGAACGGATCGATCTTGATTTCAATGAGCTGAAGACGGAGGAGGAAGTGTACAGCCTGCTTGCGGGACAGATGCATTTTCCCGAATCCTTTACCAATAATCTGGATGCCCTGGACAAAGAGCTTGCCGAAGGGCTGACGGAGAATTACGGCCTGCGCGTGATCCCCGGCGGGGAGGATGCCCCGCTGGCCGATTTTCAAAAGCGTTTCCTGAAGGTTCTCGAGGACGACGCGGAGACATTTTGCGAGCAGGACGGTGCGGTGTATGCGGTATTTACAGATAAATCCCCGAAGGCAGACCCCTGGAACTGGTTCCGGGACGACCTCGGAGGGGGAACTCCGGATTCCCTATGAGATCATCCGGTCCAGGCGGAAGACGCTCTCGATGAGCATCGCCCCGGACGGGCACCTGGTTTTCCGGGGGCCTGAGGCGATGAGCACGGAGGCGGCGGAGGCATTTGCCCGGGAGCACGCCCGCTGGATTCTGAACCACAGGGAGCGGGCGCGTGGGGGAAATGTGCTGCCGGAAATGTCCGCGGATGAGCTTCGCGGGCTTGCGAACCGGCTGATCCCGGTCCTGACGGACCGGCTGCGGTATTACGCGGGGCGGATGGGCGTCACCTACCGGCGTGTCACCATCCGCAATCAGAAGACCCGCTGGGGAAGCTGTTCCTCAGCGGGCAATCTTAATTTTAACGTCCGTCTCGCCCAGGTGGATCCGGATCTTCTCGACTATGTGGTGGTGCACGAGCTCGCGCACCGGCGGGAGATGAACCACTCGCCGGCGTTCTGGGATATCGTGGAGAGCGTGCTGCCGGATTACCGGGAAAGACGGGAGCGGCTCTCCCGGTATGTGCTTCCGTGAGGGGAGCGGAAAAACGAGAACGAACGGGACAGACAGGCGTGCCCTCCGGAACTTGCGGGCAGTGCAGCGGGAACTGAGGAACGGACAGGCCAGGCGGCGGGCACGGAAGAACGGGACAGACAGGAAGGACAGGACGGATGCTGGCGCGAAAAGCGGAAGAACGATGGATGGTATACACGAAGCGGGCGGATTTTGACAGAATCGCTGAGAAATTCGGAATTTCTCCAATTACCGCGCGGATTTTGACGAATCGTGGGGTGACCGGGGATGACGCGATTGCATCCTTCCTCCACGCGGGCGCCGCCTGCCTGCCGGATCCGTCGGAAATTCCGGGCATGGCCGAGGCGGCGGATCTCCTTCTCCGGAAGATTGAACAGCAGGCGAGGATCCGCGTGGTCGGCGATTACGATATCGACGGGGTCTGCTCCACCTATATCCTGGTGACCGCGCTCCGGCTCGCCGGGGCGGAAGTGGATTACGACATCCCCGATCGGATCCTCGACGGGTACGGCATCAACGAGAACATCATCCGCAGGGCGTCAGAAGATCAGGTGAATACGATCATCACCTGCGACAACGGCATTGCCGCCCGTGACCAGATTGCCCTGGCGAAGGAGCTCGGCATGACGGTCATTGTCACGGACCACCATGAGGTGAAGAAAGACGCGGATGGGAGAGATGTTCTCCCGCCGGCGGATGTGGTCATAGACCCGCACTGCGCAGGCAGCGGATTTCCCTTTCCGGATATCTGCGGCGCGGTCGTTGCCTGGAAGCTCGTCCGGGTGCTGCTCACCCGCGCCGGCTGCCCTGAGGAGGCGTGGAAGGCGGATCTGGATTTCGCCGCCCTCGCGACTGTCGGGGATGTGATGCCTCTCACCGGGGAGAACCGCCAGATTGTGAAGGACGGGCTCAGGGCTATCGGCCATACCGGGAATCCCGGCCTCCGGAAGCTTGTGCAGATGGCCGGCGTGGATCCGGAGCACATCACCGCCTATCATGTCGGGTTTGTGATCGGCCCCTGCATCAATGCCGGCGGAAGGCTCGAGACGGCGAAGACAGCCATGAAGCTCTTCCTCTCAGAAGATGACGCGGAGGCGGAAGCGCTGGCTGCGCATCTGGTTGAGCTCAACGGGACAAGGAAGGCCATGACGGAACAGGAGACGGAGCGGGCTTGTTCCCTGGTGGAGGAAAACTATGGGAACGATTCGGTTCTTGTGATCTACCTTCCGGAGTGCCACGAGTCGCTTGCCGGGATCATCGCCGGCAGGATCCGCGAACTTTACGGGAAACCCACGCTGGTGCTGACCGACGGGCAGAGCGCGGTCAAGGGCTCCGGCCGCTCGATCGAGGCCTACAATATGTTCGCGAAGCTCTCGGAGGCGGAGAGCCTGATGCTGAAATTCGGCGGCCATCCGATGGCCGCGGGGCTTTCGCTGAAAAAGGAAAATATCGGAAAGCTTCGGCAGGTGCTCAATGAGAAATCGGGGCTCACGGAGGAGGATTTTGTCTCCACCGTCTGGATCGATGTGCCGGTTCCCGTCCGGTATGTGACGGAGAAGCTGATCGATGAGCTGGCGGTCCTGGAGCCGTTCGGCCAGGGCAACGAGAAGCCGCTGTTCGGGGAGCTCCGGCTGCGGATCCGGAGCTGCCGCGTCCTCGGAAGGAACAGGAACGTGGTAAAAATGGTCCTGCAGGATGATACTGGCTTTGCCGCCGACGCGGTCTGGTTCGGCGACGGGGATGCCTTTGAGGAGGAGCGCGCCGGCCGGTGCGGGATCGACATTGCTTACTGGCCGGAGCTTGACGAGTGGAACGGCAGGAAAAAGGTGCAGGCGGTTATCCGGAAGTACCGCTTCCGGGAGGAGTGAGCCGCGGGGCGCCGGAGAGAGGGGAGCAGGCCGCTCCGGCTGGCGGCTTTGCCACGCGGATACCGGTTTTGCGGCGCGGCCTCCGGAAAAATGCGTGCGGAGAGAGGAGAGAAGGATGCTCGAGAGAAAAGATGTCATGCCGATCAGCTTTTTAAAGCTGGAAAAATTCACCGGCTCGTCGTCCGGGATCCGTTTCCGGATGGAGATGCAGAAGCCGGAGGAGGGAGATCCGGCTCTTCACGTCACTGTGTGGCCGGAACCATTTGCCTATGATTTCACGCCGGAGGAGAAAAAGACCGGGAAGGATTTCTCCTTCGATGAGGCTGGCATCGAGGCAGGTATCGCCTGGATCAACGAGATGCATGACGATATGGCGGGAGCCGGAAAGTGACATTCCCATGGGAGAACCGCGGGGGTATGGCGGGGGCCGGGAGGTAATCTTCTTGCGGAAGACCCGCGGAGGCCGCCGGAGGTTTTACAACATTTCCGCCCATCCCTTGTTTTTCCTGCCTTCGGCAGTTAAAATGGGTGTACAGGCGGAACAGAAATCTCCCCGGAAGGGAAGATTTTATGAAATTTCAGAAAACACAGAGAATAAAGCTGATGATCGCCGCCGCAGTGCTGTTGCTGCTGGCGGCTGTCTATGTTCTTGGGCCGGGCAGGCAGCATGCGGAGGAAGAGATTCTTCTCGCAGAGACCATGTCCGGGGCCGGGATGGAAGGATCCGGTGTGCCTTCCGCGTCCGGGGCGGAGGCCGAAGGTGCAGCCTCGGTGGAGACGCTCTCTTCGGCGGAGGCCGAAGGTGCAGCTTCGGCGGATACGCTCTCTTCGGCGGAGACACTCTCCCCAGCGGAGGCCGAGGCGCTGGCCGCCGTGGAGGACGAGGCGAAGGACAGGCTCTATGTGCATGTGTGCGGCGAGGTTGTCCGTCCCGGCGTCTACGCGCTCTCCGCGGGAAGCCGGGTCTTTGCGGCGGTGGATGCCGCCGGCGGGCTGACGGAAAATGCGGCGGGCGACTTTCTGAACATGGCGGCAGCCGTCGCGGACGGGCAGCAGATCCGGATCCCGTCGAGGGAGGAAGCCGAATCGCTCAGGGCGGAGAGAGCCGCAGGGGGAAACTCTGCCGGAAGCCAGGGCGCCGCGGCTTACGCGGGCGGATTGTCTGGAAAGGCAGGCGCGGCGGGCGGATTGCCCGGTGCGGCGGGGCAGGCGGATGCCCTAAATCCCGGGGGAGGTGCCGCCGGGAAGACAGCCCTCGTCAACATCAACACGGCGGGTGCCGAGGAGCTCATGACCCTCCCGGGAATCGGAGCATCCCGGGCGCAGGATATCATCAGCTATCGCGGGAAGCATAAATTCGGGAGAATTGAGGATATTATGAAGGTGCCGGGCATTAAGGAGGGCGCTTTCAAAAAGCTGAGGGACAGGATTACGGTTTGAGGTGAACGGGATGGCGAAGATACTGATTGTGGATGACGAAAAGCTCATTGTGAAGGGGCTGAGATTCAGCCTCATGCAGGATGGGTATGAGACAGACACGGCCTATGACGGTGAGGAAGCGCTGGAGAAGGCGAAAAATACCAAATACGACATGATCCTTCTCGATGTGATGCTCCCGAAGCTCTCCGGGCTGGAAGTCTGCCAGGCCATCCGGGAGTTTTCCGACGTCCCGATCATTATGCTTACCGCCAGAAGCGAGGATATGGACAAAATCATGGGGCTCGAGTACGGGGCGGATGATTATGTCACCAAGCCGTTCAATATCCTTGAGCTCAAGGCCAGGATCAAGGCAATCATGCGCCGAAGCATGAAAAAGGCGAAGGAAGAAGCGCCGAAGAAGGCGGATACGACGATCCACGCCGGAGATCTGACGCTGGATTCGGAGAGCCGCCGCGTCCTCATCGGCGACCGGGAGATCAACCTGACGGCGCGGGAATTCGACCTGCTTGAGCTTCTGGTCACCAATCCGGGAAAGGTCTACAGCCGGGAAAATCTGCTCAAGTACGTCTGGGGCAATAAGGCAGCTGCGGGCGGCGACGTCCGGACGGTGGATGTCCATGTCCGCCGTCTCCGTGAGAAGATCGAACCGAGCCCCAGCCAGCCGAAGTATGTCCACACCCGCTGGGGCGTCGGCTATTATTTCCGCGCGGTATGAGGATCACGATTCTCTGCGTCGGCAGGGTGAAGGAGAAATATTTCGCCGGCGCGATCAGCGAATATATGAAGCGGCTGACCCGCTACTGCCGCCCGGAAATCATCGAGGTTCCGGATGAGAAAACCCCGGAGAATGCGCCGCCGGCGGTGGAGCAGAAAATCCGGGAGACGGAGGGCGCGCGCCTGATCGGGAAAATGTCCCCGGACGCTTACCGCGTGGCGCTCGCGATTGACGGGAAAATGCTCTCCTCCGAGGAGCTTTCCGGGTTCCTCTCCGAGCGGATGGTCCGCGGCGTGAGCCACCTGGAGTTTTTGATCGGCGGGTCGCTCGGCCTCTCGGAGGAAGTGCTCAGAAAGGCGGATTTCCGGCTGAGCTTCTCTCGGATGACATTTCCCCACCAGCTGATGCGGGTGATTCTTTTGGAGCAGGTCTACCGGGGATTCAAGATCATGGCCGGGGAGCCGTACCACAAGTAAGCTCCCGGGACGCGGATGACAATCCGGCGAAGGTCTGCTATAATCAGACAGAGAAAATCAGATGCCCAAAGCGGCAGTAAGGGAGGAACGCGAAATGGCTAAGGAACCGAAGGAGACGACCATTACCACAGAGAACAAGGACGGATTTGTCAGCGAGGTGAAGATCGCCGACGATGTTGTTGCCACGATCGCGGGCCTTGCCGCGACGGAGGTTGAGGGCGTAGCGTCCATGGCCGGCAATATGACCAATGAGCTGGTCGGAAAGCTCGGATATAAGAACAGCAGCAAGGGCGTGAAGATCAGCGTCATTGACGATCATGTCACCGTGGATCTCTCCCTGAATATGAAGTACGGCTACAGCATTCCGAAGATTTCCGCGACTGTCCAGGACAAGGTGCGCGATGCCATCGAGAACATGACCGGGCTCATTGTCGATGAGGTGAACATTAAGATCGCCGGCGTCGAGGCTCCGGCGGAGGCGTAAGCCCGGATCCGAGGGAAACAAGCCTCCGGCGGCATTTCGGAGGCGAGCCCGGCAGAGTTTTCGTTGACGGGAAAATTCCGTTGTGCTATCATCTGAAAAGACGTTAAAAGGGAGTAGTTACCGCGTACAATCAACATCCCCTGGGGAGAAATGAACAGCCCCATGGTTGTGCGCCCTTTGAACAGACGCTGCGGGAGGGCAGAGAGCCTTCGCCCGATGAAAAGGCAACTTTCAGAGGAACAAGACTTTTAACATGCAGGAGCATGTTGAAGGTCCTGTTCCTCTTTCTTTATGCAGAGCACTTAACAATAACCAGCCACTTAACGAGGACAAGCGAAAGCGCAGTCCGAGTTTAGTGGAGTGGCTATCCGCGGAGCGGGGCGCGAGCCCAGCGGGCGAAGAGACGGAGCGGGACCGGAGAAGAAGGAGGAATTATGAGTTTTCTGTTGGAAGGAATCACTGCCGTTACCTGGAGGGAGCTGGTCATGTACGTCGTCGGCGGGCTGCTGATTTACCTCGCGGTCAAGAAGGAGTATGAGCCGTCGCTTTTGCTCCCGATGGGGTTCGGCGCTATCCTGGTCAATCTTCCCGCGTCCGGCGTCATCAACCAGACCCTCGCGGGCGTCGGCGAGACCAGCGGGATCATCCAGTGGCTTTATGAGACCACAATCGGTGTCTCGGAAGCCTTGCCGATCCTGCTCTTTATCGGTATCGGCGCGATGATCGATTTCGGGCCGCTGCTGTCCCAGCCGTATATGTTCCTCTTTGGCGCGGCGGCACAGTTCGGGATCTTCTTCGCGATCAGCCTGGCAGCGCTGATGGGCTTCGACCTTAAGGACGCGGCCTCCATCGGCATCATCGGCGCGGCGGACGGCCCGACCTCGATCCTGGTCTCCCAGGTTCTGGGGTCAAAGTACATCGGCGCGATCGCGGTGGCGGCGTATTCCTATATGGCGCTGGTGCCGATCATCCAGCCGATGGCGATCCGGCTTGTCACCACGAAGAAGGAGCGCCGCATCCACATGGTCTATAACCCGCTCAAGGTCAGCAAGCGGACCAAGATCATTTTCCCGATCGTCGTGACGATCATCGTCGGCTTTATCGCGCCGCAGTCCGTTGCCCTGGTCGGCTTCCTGATGTTCGGCAACCTGATCCGGGAGTGCGGCGTCCTGAACAGCCTGTCCGAGACCGCACAGAATGAGCTGGCGAACCTGATCACGATCCTGCTCGGCATCACCATCTCGTACAGCATGAAGGCGGAGCAGTTCGTCCAGGTCAATACACTGATGATCCTCCTGATCGGCCTTGTCGCGTTCATTTTCGATACGATCGGCGGCGTCCTCTTTGCGAAGCTGATCAACCTGTTTCTGCCGGTGAAGATCAATCCGATGATCGGTGCCGCCGGCATCTCGGCGTTCCCGATGTCCTCGCGGGTTGTCCAGAAGATGGCAAATGAGGAAGAGCGCGGCAATATCATCCTGATGCAGGCGCTCGGCGTCAATGTGTCCGGCCAGATCGCCTCGGTAATCGCCGGCGGCCTGGTGATCAGCCTGGTGACCAAGTATCTGTGAGGAGGAGCGGTTCATGAATCCGAATTTTTTGATTTCGCTGGAGATTATGGGACAGGGCATGCTCGGGATTTTTGTTGTTGTCGCCCTGATCGCGGCCGTCGTTGCCCTTTTGGGAAAATGGAAGTGATGTCCCCGGCGCTTGGCCACATGCTGGGGAGGGCACGCAAAACCGTCTGCAAGCGGCCGTTTTGCGTGCCCCTCTTCGGCATGTGCTGAACAGATAAATATTACAAAATGATTTCAAATTCCGGCGTATCCTTGCATTGGTTTTCTCCTCCCGATATACTGGTGAGCGGTGAGAAAGAGAGAAAGGGATCAGAGAATCGATGAGAAAAATACATTCTGTTCGGATATTTGCCGGGGCAGTCGCCCTGGCCTTGACCTTGTCAGCGCCGGCGGGAACGCTCACCGCGTTTGCGGATGAGACAAGGCAGGAGACAGCAATTTCCGGGCCGTCCAGCGACCCGTCGCTGATCAATGGCCAGGGCACAGCTAACGGGCCGGGAGCATCCGCTTCCGGAAATACTTCCGCGGGAGCCGGAACCAATTATGATGAGATCGATTACAGCGGTGGGATCGTCCATCCGGTGGATAAGTACAGCTATTCCCAGATGGAGAAGGAGCTGAAGGCACTCGCGGCGGCGTACCCGAAGACGATGCAGCTCAAAGAAATCGGGAAATCATACGAGGGGCGGAGCCTCTGGTGCGCGGTGATCGGCAATCCGAATGCCCCAAAGAAGATTCTGTTCCAGGGCGCGATGCATGCGCGGGAATATATGTCCGTCCCGATCATGATGAAGCAGGCGGAGAGCCTGCTCCAGGGCGCAAAAGCCGGCGCCGCTTACAACGGGACGAAGGTTTCCGTCCTGCTGAACCAGGTATGCTTTTACTTTATTCCGATGATCAACCCGGATGGGGTTACGATCAGCCAGTCCGGGGAAGAGGGCGCAACCGATGAGGTGAAGCAGATCCTCCGGACAGCCTATCAGCAGGATAAGGCCAATGGCAAGACGAGCGCGTCCTATGAGAATTACCTGAAGACCTGGAAGGCCAATGCCCGCGGGGTGGATCTCAACAACAACTGGGACAGCGGAAACTGGGTCGGCAATAACGGCTACCCGAGAGCCATGGGCTACCGGGGTACGGCACCCCTCTCGGAGCCGGAGAGCAAGGCACTTGCGGAGCTGACCCGCCAGGTGAATTTCAGCGCCGCCATCAGCTACCACAACATGGGCGATGTCATTTACTGGGATACGGAGATTAACCGCGTGCGGACAGCGTCGAAGGAGATGGCCGACCTTATCAATGCGTCCACCCACTATGCGCTGATGAACTCCCGGGGGTATGGCGGCTTCAAGGACTGGATGCAGAGCCGGAGCGACAATCCGGTTCCGGGAATCACCATCGAGATCGGAAAGAGCACAGCGCCGGTGAATTTCAGCGAGTTTGATACGCTCTGGAAGGAGAACCGTGTAGTTCCGGGACTGATCGCGGGCTATGTGCTGAGCCACTGAGATCCGTGCCAGGCGGATCGGGTTAGGTATGATAAAGAAGATGAGAAAGGGGTGGCAATTATGAGTAAAGTGATGGAGGAGCTGAGAAATGAAACTGCCAGAGAAATAGCCAGGAATATGCTCGGTATGAAAAAATTCTCCTATGAAGATATTGCAGAGGCAACCGGGCTGACGGTAAATGAAGTCAAAACGCTGGATACCAAGCAGTCCGCGTGAATCAAGCCAATCAACCTTTCGCTCCTTTCGGTTTGGCTTCATTGCCTCAAGTGGAATCCCCGGGGTAGTTCCGGGGCTGATCGCGGGATATGTGCTGAGCCACTGAGATCCACGCTTGACTGATCGGGTTAGGTATTTTAAAGAAGATGAGAAAGGGGTGGCAATTATGAGTAAGGTGATGGATGAGCTGAGAAATGAAACTGCCAGAGAAATAGCCAGGAATATGCTCGCGCTTAACAAATTGTCTTATGACGACATTGCTAAAGTTACTGGGTTGACGGTAAAGGAAATCGAAGAATTGGATACCAAGCGGTCGGCATGAATTCAGCCAATCTGCTTTTTTCAGTAGACCCCCACATCGGGCGGAGTAAACCTTCGCCCGATGTGGGGGTCTTGCCGATCCGGCGGCAAAATGGCGCCGTTCATTCCTCAAGATAACCAATCTCCGCTTTTTTTAGAAATCCACCCGCTGCGCTGTCCCATTCATGCTCGATCCGCTTATCGACGGTGAACTGGGTGAGGCTGGTCCCGGTGACCAGCCGGCACACCTTGTCCTCGTACCGGATATTCAGGTAGAGGCCGCGCACGAGCCCCTCGGGGGCATCCGGCATGATCCGCCGGGTGAAACTTTCCGCGCCGGCAGGCGGGAGCGCAAGGACGATAGAGAAGCTCTCCGGAAGGCGCTTCCCGCGGATCAGGGAAAAACAGAAGGGCCGGAGCATTTTCCAGCTGGAATATTCTTCGGTGTAATCGCCATCGGGGAAGTATTCCGCTCGGATCCGCCCGTCGATGGTGAATGCGTTAAAGGTGACGATCCGGGCTTCCTGGACAAGAAACCGGTCGAAGGTGTCTCCGGTGAATAACTGCCGGGTGAAGGCAGGCAGATCCTCGATTTTCAGTGATACCATCCGTGCCGCCTCCTTTTAGGCCAGGAATCCCGGAAGTTCCCGCTCAAGCTTCCGGTAATATTCCTTCATATACCGGTACATGATGATCGTGTAATCGCCGAATTCGATGCCGGCCATGCTCTTATAGACGGCCCAGAGCGCCCAGAGGAACGCGCCGAGGGCGGCAAAGGCGAAAGTGACAAACCGTTCCTCGTCAGTGGGCTCCCGTTTGAGGTAAGTTTTCAGCAGCTGGTCAGTCTCTGCGGCGGAGTAGTAGGTGTAAATGCTGCTCATGCCGATGTCGATCAGCGGATCCTGCATGCCGGCATACTCCCAGTCGATCAGCTTCACCCGCCCGTCCGGGAGGAGAAGGAAATTGTCCTTCACGGGGTCAATGTGGGAGAGCACCATTTTCCGGTGATGCGGGCCTTCCGGTGTCTCCGGGACTGCACGGGAGGAGGTCCAGCCGGGCGCTTCCAGCCTTGCCAGCGCGCGGAGAAGCTGGTCCGCGTGGGCGCGCACCTCGCGATAATCCTCAAAAAGCTGCATTTCCATGCCCCGGCAGAGCTCCTCATAGAAATCAATCCGCTCACCGATATCAAACTTATGCCCGACCGTGATGCCGGAACCGTGCAGGGTGCGGAGGAGCGCCATGCATTTCTCCACCGTCTCTGAGCAGGGATCGTGGAAATCGGCATTCTGCGCGCCCTCATAGTACCGGGAAATCTTATATCCGGTGTGCTCATCGAAATAGAGGATGGTCTCGGTGATCTTCAGCGGCGCGACCGCCCGGTAGACGGCGGCCTCCTCAGCGCGGTTGATCAGCTTGTCCGTGCCCTCCCCGGGAATCCGGCAGATGTAATGGCTTCCCTCGACCTCAAAGAGGAAGGAGCGGTTGGTCATCCCGCTTTTCAGGCAGCGGATATTGATGATCTTCGCCTCGGGGATCTTGAAGACCTCGGAGACAAGCTCCAGGGCCTTATTGTCCGAATGATTCTGGTAGCGGGGGTCGAAGGCGCGGAGCTCCTCCAGGTTCTCAAACTCATAGACCTGGTTCTCCGGCTGGAAGTTCGCGTCCATCTCCAGTTCGCCGATGTGGTGCATCAGCGTGTATTCCCAGTAATTCTGCTCGGTACCCGGCATTTGATATTCCTCCTCGAGCAGAGGGATGAACTTTTCGGAAAATGCCCTGTCCATGTAGATCGGCCCGTACATCACCCAGGAATCCCTGCCGCCGATCTGCACGCCGGTGATACGGCCTTTCTTATTGATGTCCAGGCACCATTCGGAGGTCTCCCCCTTCATATAGACAGCGGAATACCAGGAACCCGGTTCATAGGCGTGGTACATATTGCCGCGGAGCCAGTTGTCGGAGACTAGAAGATACATATTTTTCCCGCGGAACAGCTCCCGGGCGTGGTAGAAGGTGGCCAGGGTATTCTTGTCGCGGTATTCCGGATTGTAAAGAAGCTTCACCCCAAATTTGTCGATGAGGTACTCGAACTTCTCCTTGAGATAGCCGACCACAATCGTAATATCGGTGATTCCTGCCTCGTGGAGCTGCCGGATCTGGCGCTCGATCATACGCTCGCCAAAGACCTCGACCAGTCCCTTCGGCGTCTCGAATGTCAGGGGGACGAAGCGGGAGCCGAAGCCGGCGGCAAAGATTACGGCGCCATCCACGCGGGAGGGCGCGAGATAGCTCTTCCCGGTGTCCGAGAGGCGGTAATCCTCATGGGCGTAACGGCGGGTCTTATTATAAATAGTAGAAACAGGTTCAAGAAAGCCGCGCTGGATACATTCGGCGACCAGCTTGTTCGCTGTCCCGAGGGAGACGTGAAGAATTTCCGCAAGCCTGCGCTGGGAAAGGTGATCATCCTCGAGGTAGCTTCGAAGCACCAGAGCAATCTTATCCATAGGACCTCCAACTTTCGGAAAAGGGCAGGCGGTACGCCTGCCTGTTTAAAGTTCAAAAAAATAATAATTTTTCTATATGTGAACATTATAGCACCGGATCCGTGCCGGTTCAAGAAAAATGCGGCCGCGGAGAATGCATAACGCAGATGACGCGGAATTTATCGCATGGATTTCTTACGACTTTGACGCTGAAAATGTAACATTTCCGTAAGAAATCGCTCAGAGAATATTTATAGCAATTCTTGTATACCTGGACTATAATTCATCATGTAATCGGAGCGGGGCATTCGCATGGGCACCAGATTAAGAAAGTCTTAATTTTGACTTGATTATTTCTGAGGCCAAGGGTATAATGCAACCGTGATGCGATTCAGGAGTTTCGAGAAAAAGCATTTCAAAAAAGGAAAAAGGAGTGTGCAATCATTATGAAAAAGCAGACTAAAGTTGTAGCAGTTCTTTCTGCCGCTGCTCTGCTCGCAATGGGCGCTTCCATGACTTCCTTCGCCGCTGGTTGGGAGAAGGATGACGAGGGAATCTGGCACTATTACGATGCTGACGGTGACATGGTAACCAGCGATTGGGCTAAGGATGGTTCCAATTTCTACTATCTGGACGACGACGGCAACATGCTGACCGATGCCTGGGTAGACGATGATTACTATGTTGGCTCTGACGGCGCTATGCTGAAGAACCAGTGGGTGAAGACGCTTGCTGACGACGAGGACAACAGTGATCCGGAAGATTCCGGCGAGCACTGGTACTACTTCGGCTCGAAGGGCAAGAAGGTTACCGATGACGACAAGAAGATCAACGGCAAGACCTACTACTTCGATGCTGACGGCAAGATGCTTCACGGCTGGCAGGAGAAGAACGGCGACGTTTACTATCTCGGCGATGAGGATGAAGGCTGGAGAGCCGAGTCCCAGTGGCTGTGGCTGGAGAAGTCTTCCTTAGCAGCTGACGATGACAGTGATGATGATACCGATGATCAGGCTGTTCTTGGCTGCACCGAGGATGATGACTGCGACGATGAGGGCTGGTACTACTTCCAGTCTTCCGGCAAGATGTACAAGGAAGCCAAGAAGAAGAAGATCAACGGCTATTACTTCCTGTTCAACGAGCACGGCCAGATGCTGTATGAGTGGATCAACGGCACCAAGCTGAGCGCTTCCAACGCCCAGCTTGACGGTATTGCTACCCCGAGCAGCGCTACCATTGGCCAGATGCTCTGGTACAAGGAGAACGGTAACGACGCTGACGAAGGTTCCCGCTACACCGGCTGGATGCAGATCGACGGTGCTGAAGATGTCGGCACAGATACTGATACCGACTGGTACTACTTCAAGAAGGGCGAGGCTAAGCATGCTGACGCCAGCGACGTGAACGGCCTTAGGGATGACGGCGATCCGGTTTACGTAATGCGTGAGAAGATCGACGGCAAGTATTTCGCCTTCAACGAAAAGGGCCAGATGCAGACCGGTCTTCAGTTTATTGAGGGCAACACCTACTACTTCGATGATAACGGCTATCAGCAGACCGGCAAGATCTCGAACGTAGAAGAGGATGACGACGACACCTACTACTACTACTTCCAGACCAAGAACAACGGCAACGGCAAGGGCTACAACGGTGTTAAGGACAACATCCTTTACTTCATGGGCAAGAGATGCGAGGCTGAGGATGATTACAGAATCTTCCAGATCGGCTCCAAGTATTACGTTGTAAACTCCAAGGGTCGTGTTCAGAAGACCGACAAGAAGTATGACATCGAGACTCTGGGCGGCGGTGTAGTTGAGGATGTTCAGCTTGCTCCGAACAAGAAGACCGGTGTCCTGACTGCTTCTGATCTTGCAGGCAAGGGTCTGTCCGCTGAAGAGATCGAAGTTCCGCACATCGAGCTTTGCGATAACTGGATCGTTCCGGATGAGAATGGTGCAGCTGCTATCGTTGATGCTGGTACTGATTACAAGACCGGTACGTTAACTTCCGCTGACTGATCTTTCTGCTGATTGCAGTGAGGTCTGACTGAGGATCAAAGGGGGACTGCTCCTGGAGGGCAGCCCCTCTTTTTATTAGCAGAGCACTTAACAAGCGCGGGCCCGCGGGCGAAGCGCGAGTCTAGTGCGAGCTATGCAAATTTGCTTAGTGAGGACAAGCAAAAGCGCTGTCCGAACTTAGCAAATTTGCTTTTTGGTCCAGCACGAATCATGGTCAGCTGGCCTGTGTCTTCGCTTTTGGGCGAAGGCGCAGGCCTTCTTTTTTTACTTTTGAAAGCGTTGTTGATGATTATCTTGCGGATTGCGAGGAGGAAGGAGTGCGTCCTGAAAAAGCCTACAAGGGGAGTTTTAATGTAAGGGTTCGCCCTGAAATCCATCAGAAAGCAGCAATCTATTCCATCAATCACGGCGAGAGTTTGAATAGATTTGTAGAAGAAGCAATAGAAGAAAAATTGGCAAGAACAAAGTAATGGGAGTCAAGTGTTCCATCAACACCACGCGATGGGCGCGTAACGAAAAATTGGCTTGTACCGTTTTGGTGCAAGCCTTATTTCTTTCACTCATAAAGATGTTTACCCCTTGTGCCGGTTTCCGTCGGCCGCAAGCTCTTCTTCGGAAAAACCTTAATTTTCGGCAAATGCTTTCCTGTCCACTTCCCGGAGCTCGTTCATCATTGTGTCGGGGAGGCAGTGCGTGTAAATATCCATGGTTGTCTTCATGCTGCTGTGGCCGAGGATGGTCTGCAAAGTCTTGTAATTCATCCCCTCCTCGATGCACCTTGTGGCGAAGCTGTGGCGGAACGTGTGGAAAGTGAAGTGCTTGGCGGATTTTCCGGCAGATTTCATCGTTTCACGGATCTGGCGGAGGTCGTAGTTGATGCTTCCTTGATAGATGGGCCTGCCAAGAGGTGTTGTAAAGACCAGAGATTCTGTCTTCCCCGCGCCTTTCCAGCAGTCGCCAGCCGCTTCCTTCCATCTTTGCTGCTGATCCCGACAGCGGTGCAGCAGTTCTTCCGTCCGCGGGAGCATGGGAATGATCCTCCGTGAGGTTTTCGTTTTGGGGGATTCCAGGTAAAGGCCATGTTCAGAAGTATAATCCAGCGTGTGGGTAACGTGAATCCAATGATGATCCCAGTCGATATCCTCCCAGCAGAGGCCGCAGATTTCGCCAATCCGCATGCCGGTATAGGCGGCAAGGCGATATAGCGACGCGAAACGGCTGCCTTTGACGGCAGTGAGCAGATCGCGCTCTTCCTGCCGGTCAAGGACAGGTTTCCGGCTCCACGGCGCGGTGGCCGGCATGACCGCAGATTTCATCGGATTTTCCCGGAGAATTTTCTGCCTGACAGCATAGGTAAGGAGTCCGTTCAGGATCGTGATGTTGGTATTGATGATCGTACGAGAGTAGCGCCGGGCAAGATTGTCCATAGTGTCAGTGATCATTTCCGCGCTGATCTCTGTGACCGGCACTGTGCCGAGCGCCTGTCTCAGGCAGTTCTTATAATTGTGCCGATAGGTATAGCAGGTCAGCTCCTTGCAGCGCTTCCGCTTTTCTTCGATCCACCGTGGGAAAATGCTGTCCAGGGTTTCCTGTGTTTTTTCGGCTGTCCCATATCCGGCACTGTCTCCGCGCTGCGCAGTATCCGATCCTGACAATTCACCGGGCATTTCCGCCTGATAGATCTCTGCCTTTTTCAGAATCATGTCCCGCTCAGCATCACGAAGCCGCAGGGCGTAGCCCAGATAGATCCTGTTTTTATGCTGAAAACGCCACATATAGCGGCCATCCTTGCGATGACAGATTCCCCTCGTTGCCTTCATCTGAAAAATACTCCTTCTCCAATAGAATAGTGCATATCATGCCCGCTATATAAGATTGAGCGGTAACAGGAAATTGTCAAGAATGTCGATGCTCCGAGAGGTGAGAGTAGTGAAATTGATGCGTGGACATCGGATGGAATCATAGGAAAGCAGTGGAGTATAAAAAGAAGGCCTGCGCCTCCACCCGAAAGTGAAAGCACAAGTCTCTGTCTAATCATTTTTGTCAACTAAGTTCAAGCTGTATTAGAGTGTTTAAAGCGAAATATTTTTTGTGACGATGTGATTCGTTCGATTACTGGAGAATCAGGAAAAAAGGAGCTGCCCCTTTTAGAGCAGCTCCCTTCCTAGATTAAGTTATTACTTATTAGAAGGATATGCCGGCTTGTTCTGGTTACCAGTTGCTTCCTTTACAGAAAGCTCATCGCCTACATCCTCAAGATACTGCTTGTTGACAATAGCCTTACCACCATCAGCGGTCGGTACCGGATAGATCCAGTCATCCTTAAGCTCGATGTGCGGAACCTCTGCATAATCCTCCAGATTGCCCTTGTCAACACTGACAACCTTGCCGCTGGAGATGGTTACTGTTACATCGTCCTCGGAGGTGCCATCCAGCTTCTCAAGATCTACTTTCTTCGTTACATTGGTGCCCTTGGTCTTCTGGATCTTGCCCTTAGTATTAACCAGATAGCACTTGCCATTTACGTTGTAGATTCTGTAGCTATCCTCAGCCTCAAGTCTCTTGCCCAGGAAGTAAAGGACATCATCCTTGGTTCCGTCAAAGCCCTTACCGTTACCATTGTTCTTGGTCTGGAAATAGTAATAGTAAGTATCGTCGTCATCCTCTTCTACGTTCGAGATCTTGCCGGTCTGCTGATAACCGTTGTCATCGAAGTAGTACATATTACCGCCGATGTACTGAAGGCCATCCTGCATCTGCCCATCTTCGTTGAAGGCGAAATACTTGCCGTCGATCTTCTCACGCATTACGTAAACCGGATCCTGACCGTCATAGAGACCATTCGCGTCATTAGCAACGTCAGCGTGCTTGGCCTTGGAATCCTTGAAGTAATACCAATCGGTATCGGTATCCGTGCCTACATCCTCGGAGCCGTCGATCTGCATCCAGCCGGTGTAACGGGAGCCGTCATCAGAAGCATTTCCGTTTTCCTTATACCAGAGCATCTGGCCGATCGTAGCGGTGCCCGCGGTAGCTTTGCCGTCAAGAGCTGCATTAGAAGAAAGCGTCAGCTTGGTATCCTTATCGATCCACTCATACAGCATCTGGCCGTGATCGTTGAACATGAAGAAATGGCCATTGATCTTCTTCTTATCGGCCTTGTGGTACATCTTGCCGGAAGACTGGAACCAATACCAGCCTTCATCGTCGCACTTATCATCTTCGTCGCAATTAAGAACAACGTCGCTGTCGACATCATCATCGTCGTCGTTATCAACCGCTAAACTGGACTTCTCCAGCCACAGCCACTGGGATTCAGCTCTCCAGCCTTCATCCTCGCCGCCGAGGTAGTAAACTTCGCCGTTGAACTCATGCCAACCATAGTACATCTTACCGTCTTCATCGAAGTAGTAAGTTCTGCCGTTGATCTTCTTATCCTCCGGGCTGCCGGAAACTTTCTTGCCCTTCGCGCCGAAGTAATACCAGTGCTCACCTGCTTCGTCGGGCTCAGACTGATCCTCATCATCAGCAAAGGTCTTTACCCACTGGTTCTTCAGCATAGCGCCGTCGGAACCAACATAGTAGTCGTCATCTACCCAGGCATCGGTCAGCATGTTGCCGTCCTCATCCAGATAGTACCAATTGGAACCATCCTTAGCCCAATCGCTGGTTACCATGTCGCCGTCAGCATCGTAATAGTGCCAGATTCCCTCGTCATCCTTCTCCCAACCAGCGGCGAAGGAAGTCATGGAAGCGCCCATTGCGAGCAGAGCAGCGGCAGAAAGAACTGCTACGACTTTCGTCTGCTTTTTCATAATGATTGCACACTCCTTTTTCCTTTTTTGAAATGCTTTGTGTAGAAAATGGATTCGCAGTCTTGGGGAAGGCAGGATAAGTGGCATAGAGATGGACAGGAGATAGGGGATTTTCCAGCGTTTCTGTGTCAGAATCCGTGTCTGGAAAATCAGTAAAAATTGTTCAAAATGTGGGGATTGTTGTCACAGATCCTAAAAATCCTGTGTCAGAAGCCGCGTCAAAGGTCATGATCAGATAGGTCGTGAAGACACAGAAGGAAAAAAGCCCCCGCCCTTTCGGGCGGAGGCTGAGCCTTCCGGCAGTTGTTGCCTGTGCAGGAAATCTATGCCGTTCAGATGCCGAGCAGCTTGCTGTACGCGGTCAGGGCTCCGTCGGTCTCGTGGGCGAGCACAGCCTTGGCGAGAACCTTGCCGAGCTGCACGCCCTCCTGGTCGAAGCTGTTGACGTTCCACAGGAAGCCCTGGAACATGACCTTATTCTCGAAGTGGGCGAGAAGGGCGCCGAGGGACTCCGGGGTCAGCTGGTCGCCGATGATGATGCTGGACGGGCGGCCGCCCTTGAAATTCTTGTTCAGGTTCTCATTCTGCTTCCCGCAGGCGAAGGCGACGATCTGGGCGGCGACATTGGCGCAGAGTTTCTGCTGGCTTGTGGAACCCTGGATCACGACATCATTTTCCAGCTGGCTCTTGCGGAAGCCGACGAACTGGAGCGGGACGATGTCCGTGCCCTGGTGGAGGAGCTGGTAGAAAGAGTGCTGGCCATTGGTGCCCGGCTCGCCGAAGATCACAGGGCCGGTCACATAGCTGAGCGGCTCGCCGAAGCGGTTGACCGACTTTCCGTTAGATTCCATGTCCAGCTGCTGGAGATGCGCCGGGAAGCGGCTCAGCGCCTGGGAGTACGGGAGAACGGCGGTGGCCGGATAGCCGAGGACGCTGCGCTCGTAGAATCCGATCAGGGCATCCATCATGGCCGGGTTCTTCCGGACATCGGTTCCGGCGGCAAGAACATCCTCCTCGTGCGCGCCTGCAAGGAAGCGGGCGAATACGTCCGGGCCGAAGGCGAGGGAAAGGACCGCTCCGCCGACCGCGGAGGTGGAAGAATAGCGGCCGCCGATATAGTCGTCCATGAAGAAGGCGGCAAGATAGTCGCTGCTCTTCGCGAGCGGGGAGGTTTCAGAGGTGACTGCGATCATGTGCTTCGCGGGATCAAGCCCTCTCTTCTTCAGGGCATCCATGACGAAGGACTGGTTGGTCAGCGTCTCCAGGGTGGTTCCGGACTTGGATACCAGGATGAACAGGGCGTGCGCCACATCGATGGCGTCAAGAACCGCGGAGGCGTCGTCCGGATCGACGTTGCTGATGAACTTCGCCTCCATCTTGAAGTTTCCGGTCTTTTTCGCCCAGTTCTCGAGCGCGATATACATTGCCCGGGGGCCGAGGTCACTGCCGCCGATGCCGATCTGGACGACAGTGGTAAATTTCTCCCCGGCGCCGTTCGCGATCTTCCCGGCGTGTACCTGGCCGGCGAAATCGGCGATCCGCTTCTGCTGTTCTTCATAGAAGGCGCGCTTGTTGACGCCGTCGGCGATGACGTCCTTCCCGAGCTGGCCGCGGGTCAGGTGGTGGAGGACAAGGCGCTTCTCCCCGGTGTTGACCACATCGCCATTATAGAGGTCTTCAAACTTCTCGGAGAGCTGGGCTTCCCCCGCCAGCTTCTCCAGGGCGGCAAGAATATCATCGTCCACGGCTTTTGCCGCGAAATTGTACACGAGGCCGGCACCCATGGGAATCTGGTAATTTGCCACACGGGCAGCTCCCTGGTCTCCCGTCATTACCCGGGCAAGATCCACGGGCTTCGTCTTCCGAAGTTCGCCGTAGGATGTCAGCTCATCGAGATTTTTCCAGTTAATCATGTCCCTTATCCTCCTGATTTGTTCTGGATATTGCAGATGCTTATTCAACGCTATTTTACTCTAAGCCGGGAGGGGAATCAATGATCCGGGGGATTTCCGCGGGTTTAGAGATGTTTTACTGTTTATACTGATCTTATCAGTACTCCAAAGACACGGCGGTCTCTAGCTTTCAGATTGAAAATTGCATAACATAACAAGGTGTCTGGATTAATACTTTTGATCCGGATGATCCCTAAGCCATTGGTGAGTGAATTTTTTAAAAGCAAGTGCGGCAGGAGAGAGAAATTCTGATTTTCGCCAGCCAATGTAACAGGATATCCAGTTGCTGGTTTGAATGTATACAGTAGCTTTAGGGATCATAGCTGAAGAAAGCGTGTTTTTTAAATCGGCAATAACCATCAGATTGGAGGAACCAACCGCCAGACCAGCAGCCATAATTTCCTTTTTTATGGCAGAACTGTTGGTGCGGTAACGGATATTAGGCACCATGCCCATGTGTCGGTAGTCATCAAAAATTTCCTCCACCTTGCTATCACCCCAGAGTAAAGATACCTGTGGTTCGGAGATGAGATCTTTTAGTGTGAGCTCGTTTTTGCTTTTAAGTGGCGTGGACGCCGGAAGAACATAGACACCTTGAGTGGTTCCTATTAGTTCGCCTTCTCCCATGTTTAACGTATTGGATTGGGCATAATAGAGTAAAGCGTCAAATTGTTCTGGTTGAATTTGTTTCATGTTGACAATATCGAAGATGGAAAAGGTAATATCTGGATTTTGCGACGTGAAGGCTTCCAGACAGGGGATCAAAGGCCTGATTGGCATATAAGTAGTGTCTGCTCAATAGCGTAGAATGCAATATTTACTGACAATAACGGCGGATTGCGGTATAATAAGTGCAAAGATTTTTGCAATTTCTCCTAATTTCTTTGCACTTATTGATATATCCGAGGCAGTCCGCCATGTACAAAAAACCGTCCGAGCACCAGATTTCGATTTTTGATTTCAACCAGAGCTGTGGAACACCGCTGGATGAAAACAATGAATGGGTCCGGCTTGCAAATGCCATCGACTGGACAAGCCTGGAAAAAGTGTACGCTTCTCTCTTTCCCTCACACGAAGGACGGCAGGCCTTTCCTCTGCGTGTTGCTCTCGGTGCTCTGATCATTCAGAAACGTGAGGGGCTTTCTGACCGCAGGCTGGTTAAGGAAGTCGCCCAAAACCCGTATTACCAGTACTTCATTGGTATGGACCGGTTTTCGGACACCTGCCCGTTCAAGCCGACAGTTCTCGTGTATTTTCGCCGCAGGCTGGATTCCCGTTTTCTGATGATGGCGAATGAAGAATACCTTGCTGCAGGCGCTGCCACGCCGGAACATGCCGGCGATAAACCGGAAAAATCCGCCGACGGGGAGAACGTGGGGACTTTCATTCTGGATGCCACCTGTTCTCCGTCCAACATCAAGTATCCTCAGGACTTTGTGCTTCTCAATGATGCCAGGGAGAAGCTCGAAGAGATGATTGACTATTTCCATCACCAGTATCATCCATGGACGAAGCCCAGAACATACCGGAGGCGCGCAAGAAAAGAATATCTTGCCATGGCGAAAGCCAAAAAACGCCCGACGAAGAAGCTCCGGAGCCTGATCCGTAAGCAGCTTGGCTGCCTGAATCGCGATCTGCGGTATCTGGAGGCATACATGACAGAAGGCTATGCCCTGCCACAGAAGTATATTGACTGCTATCTGACCGTCCAGAAGCTGTACGAACAGCAGAAGTACATGTTTGATAACAACACTCACAGAGTGGATGACCGGATTGTGAGCATCAGCCAGCCGTATATCCGTCCCATCGTGCGCGGCAAAGCCAAGTCTCCCGTGGAGTTTGGCGCCAAGTATGATGTCAGCATTGACGAAAAGGGCCACGCCCGCCTGGAGAAGCTCCAGTTTGATCCTTACAATGAGAGCTCTGTCCTGCAGGATGCGGTAGAACGTTATAAGGAACGCACCGGGCATTATCCGGTACGGGTTCTTGTTGACCAGATCTACAGGACAAGGGCGAACCGTGCTTACTGTAAAGAGCACGGCATCCGCATCTCCGGCCCGAGACTGGGGCGTCCCGCAGCCGATCATAAGGCTAACCGGGAGGAGTATAAAGACAACACTGACCGGATCGAGGTAGAGCGCTTCTTCAGCAGGGAGAAGCGTTGTAACGGCGCTGGTCTCATTATGACCAGACTGGCTGAAACAACACTGGCATCTATCGCATTATCAGTCTATGTCACCAACCTCTTCGCAATTCCTACAGGGAATCTTTTTGTGCTTTATTTTGCGGACTGCGGATACGGGCCGGAAACAGCGCAGTTCATCGAAATGGACGATGCAACGTGAGCAATTCGCCAGAATTCCGGGCTGCACTGTACGGTTGGCAGCCGTCCAGATACCTTTGCAGTTTGCTAAAATTGGACCCAATGTTGAGCAGACACTAAGTACCAATCAAAATGTTCCCTTGAAGAATGGTTCCATTTGCTTCTTCACATGCATTTGTGATCGCCTGCAATGCATTGGCAATACGGAGATAGAAGGTTCTACCAGATTCTGTGAGACGGAGCTTTCGCCCGTCCTTTTGAAAAATTGAGATCCCAACTTCTTGTTGAAGCCGATGAAGCGATTGACTGAGGGAAGGCTGAGAAATATGGAGTTTCTCAGCAGCTTTTGTGACACTTTGTTGTTGTACTACTTCTATAAAATATTGAAGCTGAAGCAATTCCATAAAAGTATCCTTTCTTTCAAATTCGAGTATGACGAATTTCCATATAAAACCATAACACAAAAATTATGAATCAACAAAGGCTAAATGTATTGGAAATTATCCATTGTTTTTCTTATGATGATATGTGAAAAGTGAACAAAATATAAAAATAAAATGCCATAAAAATATGCATTAAAACCATAATAATTCAAAAATGGAGGGAGAATCAGAACAAATGCGAGTGAAAAATACCAATCTACATCCATATCCCGGATATGAGGCTCATGTGGCAATGAACTTGGAGACTGATGCCGGAGGAAATGTTTCTATGCGTGAATTGCAAGAGACAATTAAATCTTACCGGCTGGGTGCTGGAACGACGATGCATGATGAGATGATTCCTGGTACGGAACCGGGCTCTCAGTTAAAAATTAGAATCATCAGGCCTGCAGGTCTTCCTGAGAAAGCTCCCATGATTATGGATATTCACGGCGGTGGATATGTAAGCGGTAATTTGGACATTGATAATTATCGCAATATCAGTTTGGCGGAGATGACGCCTGCCATTGTAGTTTCTGTAGAATATCGGCTGGCCACAAGAGAAACACCGTTTCCGGCTCAATTGATGGATTGCAGGACAGCTTATTTGTGGCTCCACGATCATGCGTCTGAAATTGGAGGGGATCCGGAGAAAATCGGAATACATGGGACAAGTGCTGGCGGAAGCCTTAGTGCGGGACTCTCTCTTTATTTACGGGATCAAGGGGAGCCACTTCCGGCGCTGACGGTTTTGATGTGCCCGGGATTAACTTTGGATCAGACAGAATCAAAATTGATGTTTGGGAAGCTTGGGATGCCGGCAGAAAGCTATTATGATGAAATAGAGAGTATTTATACTGCACCAGATGGAAATCCGGTCAGCTATTATGCAATGCCTGCTTATTGCAGGGATTTAAAGGACTTGAATCCGCATATGATAGTGGTCGCAGAATATGATCCGCTTCGTGATGAAGGTTTGCAGTATGCTAGTCGGCTTCTTTCCGCTGGGGTACCAACGGAAATTCTCTGTGCACCACGAGTAACACATGGATTCTGCGTGGTTGATCAGCCATTGACGAGATGGGTACATCGGGGAGTAGCAGCTTCATTTCGACGTGAATTCGGCATGAGAATTAAAGAATTCTAAAAAGTACGGGATATTTAAGGAGAAGAGAATGTGAAGATACTCAAGTGGCTGGATTTGCATTTGGAAGAAGCGATCTTGTGTATTTTGTTGGCGCTTCTTGCTTGCGTTATGATGATCCAGGTTTTGATGCGTTATTTCCTGAATTCTCCGCTCACATGGGCGGAAGAATTCTGCAGATACTGCTTTGTTTACTCAGTAATGTTGGCAACCGGATATTGTATTCGAACAAATCGAATGCTAAAGGTAGACGCGGTGATTGTGCTGTTCTCTAAGAAGGTGCAGTACGTAATGGATATTATATCAAAAGTAATGGCAACTATTTTTTGCGCCATTTTAATTTTGCCTTCCTGGCATGTCATGATGGGAACAAAGATAGGCGCACTATGGCAGACAAGCCCTGCCATGCATCTTCCAATGGTTATTCTCTATAGTTGTGCGCCTGCTGGATTTATTCTCGGCACGTTCCGTGGGATTCAAAGCATTATACTGACAATTCAGCATCATAACAAAGAAGCAGGTAATTCACAGAGAAGGGAGGGAAAGCAAGCATGACAGCGACTGTATTTATTGTATTTTTTGTTTGTATTGTTGCAGCTATCCCTCTCTCCATGTGCATCGGCTACGCCACAATTGTTCCGGCATTAATAAATCCAACGTTTTCCGGAAATTTGGAATTTGTTGTCAGAGCAATGCTGAAGGGAGTTGATACAACCTCGATTCTTGCCATTCCGCTTTTTATGCTGTCTGGTTCGATTATGGCTACGGGAGGTCTTTCAAAAAGACTATTCGATGTCTTTGCTGTGTTTATCGGGAAGATCCGCGGCGGTATGCCGTGCGCGGTTATTGTCACCTGTTTGTTTTATGGTGCTATTTCGGGATCAGGTCCGGCAACCTGTGCGGCGGTTGGTGCGATGTGCATCCCAATTTTGACAGGACTTGGTTATGACCCGATATGGTCCGCTGCTATGGTGGCTACAGCTGGAGGCCTTGGAGTAATAATTCCTCCATCGATCCCATATATTTCGTATGGGTTGGTAACTGATACTTCTGTCGGCGCGATGTTTACCGCTGGTATTTTTCCGGGCATTTTGATTGCCATTGCATTAATGATTTGTGCGGTGTTCACCTGTCTCCGCAAGGGAGAAGATCGAGAAAAAATTGAGGCAAATTATCAGAAGCTCCGTAATCGCGGTGTTTTAGGGGTTATTAAGGACGGCTTCTGGGCTCTTCTCACTCCGATTATCATTCTCGGTGGAATTTACTCCGGAATTGTTACTCCAACCGAGGCAGCATGTGTATCCGTATTTTACGCTATTATTGTTTGTCTGTTTATCTATAAGACAGTCAAACCTAAAGATCTGATCGTTTTTCTTCAGGAAGCTGTACAGTCTTATGCACCGCTTGGTATGATGCTTGCTTTGGCGCAGGCTCTTACAAAAGTGCTGGTTCTTCTCCAGGCACCTCAAACACTTGCGGTTGCGATGTCCGCTGCGTTTGGAAACAAGATTATTTTCCTTTTGGTTCTGAATGTCGTTCTGTTCCTGCTTGGTATGGTACTGGATGTAGGCCCGGCAATCATGATCCTTGCACCGATGCTGCTTCCTTTTGCACAGTCTCTTGGTATCAGCCCGGTGCATCTGGGAATTGTTATGACCTGCAACCTCGCAGTTGGAATGGTTACCCCGCCGTTTGGGATGAACCTATTTGTAGCTGCTCCAATGATTCATGCCAAACCGATGGATGTTGGTCGGAAAGCATTTCCATTTATTGCTTTTTACGTGGTAGCGCTGATGTTAATTACATACATTCCTCAGATCTCACTTGTATTTGTAAGCGGATAAAAAACAAGCTTACTAGTATAATTTGCGAACGAACAGATAATACAAATTTTTGAACAGTATAAGGAGGATTTATGAAAAAAACAGTATCATTGATGATGGCGGCAGTTATGACAGCATCGCTTGCTGCTTGCGGCGGTTCATCTTCATCCTCTACAACAACTTCTGGAGCAGCGACCACAGAGACAACGGCGGCATCTGCAACTACGGCAGCGGATACTGCAACGAAAACGACCGATACCGACAACAAATCCGCTGAGGGTGAACCAGAGGAAAGACAGTTCGTGCAGGATTCCTACAAGGTTGCTTCAGATCTAAATCTGACGATCGCATCAAGTGCATCTTCTACAAATGCCGGATATCAGATGCAGGTTGATGCCGCGAAGGCGGTAAATGAGGCGAGTGGGGGCAAGATCAATATTCAGACCGTCTGGGATGGAACTCTCGGATCGGATTCAGAGCTGATTGAAAACTGCATTGCGGGATCAATCCCGATGATTTCTCTTGCTTCTTCTCCGCTGTTGAATTATGTTCCGCAGGTCGCAGTTTTCGATATGCCAGCTGTGTACACCAGCCGTCAGGAGGCATTTGAAGGTATTTCCCAGTTTGAGGATGCTATGGGATCAATTATGGAGCAGTCAGGGTTAAAGCTGCTTGGACTCGGATTCTCGCAGTTTCGTGGTTTGTCGTCGAACAGAGAGTTGAAAACTCCGGATGACTTCAAGGGATTAAAGATTCGGACGATGGAGAATTCCTATCACATGGCATTTTGGCAGAATATGGGCGCAGCACCAACCCCGTTGGCTTTCAGTGAGTTGTATCTGTCTCTTCAGCAGGGATTGGTAGAAGCGCAAGATAATCCGTTAGCAACGCTGGAATCTTCCAAGTTTGCAGAGGTTCAGAAATACTTCATGCCGGTTACTGTATTTCCTCTTGTTAATATGCGCCTGATGAATCTGGATCAGTTCAATGCTTTGGAGCCGGAAGCCCAGCAGGCACTGATTGATTTTGCCCATCAGGACAACTATGATGAGTATCGGATTCAGTTCAGTGATGATGAAAAAGTGACCACTGAAATGCAAGGCAAAGTCACATTCCTTGAACAGACACCGGAGATCTATGATGCTATGCAAGAGGCAGCAAAGCCGGTATGGGATCAGGTTCGTAGCGCCATTGGAGATGATCTTGCTGATGCCTATCTGAAAGCAGCAGGGCAGATGTAAGGGGCATAGATGGAAAATACATGTTAGATTGCTTGAAGCATAGAAGTTAACCTAACCATATCAAAAAGCCGTCGCGGGGCTGTGCGGCGGCTTTTACAATGCTACCCAACAAATTATGCATGTGCAGCTGAAGAGGCTCTGCCATATTCAACAAAGAAATATGAGTATTGAGGGCAGGGCAGTAGCGTATATCGGTTATGAAACAGGAGGTTTCAATGAGGACAGACCATCTGGCGGGAAGAATTATTCAGTATATTATTGGACTGTTTTTTATGGCATTCGCGGTTCCATTTTCCATCAACTCTAATCTGGGCATATCTCCTGTCAATAGTCTTCCTTATGTCATTTCTCTTATTACATCAATTCGGCTGGGTATTTGCGTTACCACGATGTTTTGCTTGTTTATTCTGATTCAGTTTCTGATTTTGCGGAAGGATTTTCAATTGATCAGTCTGACGCAGATTCTGTTTTCAACAATATTCGGTTATTTTGTGGATTTTACGAAATGGCTTTTGGGAGATTTTATGATTCCCGGTGGTTATTTAGGAAGAATTTTAATGCTGGTGATCGGTATTTTTATGATTGCGGGTGGAATGAATTTCTATCTAAAAGCGGATCTGGTTCCGCTTCCAACAGAAGGAATGATAGGCGCGATTTCACAGAAAACAGGATGTGCATTTCACCGGGTAAAACTGATTAATGATGTCACAATCGTATCATTGAGTATGCTATTTTCGTTTTTGTTTTTACATCATATCGCCGGTGTCAGGGAAGGGACGGTGGCAACGGCATGTGCTGTTGGTGGGCTGATGCCATTCGTTGGGCATCTTGTACAACCCTTGATCCGGTTTCTGAGTAAAAGTGAATCAGCCTAAATGATTGAAGAAATCATAGAATGTCCAACCTTTAACTCTGAGGTATAGGATAGAACTGTTCGAAAAAGCGACCGCAAGCGTTTTGGGCGAATATTTTTGAAAAGCGCTGAATAGATGTGAATTTGGATAAAGACAAGTAACGGAGCACCGCAGGGTGCTCCGTCTATTTCGTTAAGAGAAGTGGGATATGCTTTGGAAGATAGAAGTGAAGAATGCTCGCAAGCTCGACAATACCGTCATAATTGCGCAAAACTGTCCCGCCCGCAAATCCGGAGTTTACCGGAAGACCGCCTGGACGAGAAGCATGTAGACCGCAGTCCCGCCGGCCATCGGCAGGATCATGTTCCTCTTCCAGAGGTACAGGGCGATGACCGTGGCGGACGCGAGAATTTCCGGCACGCCGTGGTTTCCGGAGACGAAGGAGACGTTCCGGAGGCAGTAGACGACCAGGAGGCCGAACACCGCGGGGCCGAGGACTTTGCCGAGGTAGAGGATGAATTTCGGCACTTTCCGGCCCTCCGGGAACAGCAGGTAGGGCAGGAAACGGGTGGATACCGTCGCGAGGACGACAACGCCCACGGTGACGGCCATCTGAGGGATGGTCATGGAAGTCTGCATTACTCCGCCTCCTTTTTCCTGTCAAGATGGCGCTCCAGCGGGCGGCGGACTGCCGCCAGGGAGGCCAGGATGATGATCATGGCCGGGATGATGAAGTTATCCGGCCCGAAGAGGATGAGGGCGAGGACGGAACCACAGATGCCGATCAGCTGGGCGGCATGATCCGGGAAGAAATTCCGGAGCGTGGTGGCGTCCTTCGTCCACTGGCCGATGAAAATGACGATGAACATCGCGGTCATGACGAAGCTCAGGCCGTCCGTGTTAAAACGGATGAGGCCGCCGCCGATGCCGCCGATCATTGCCCCGGTGACCCAGTAGCCCTGGTCGAGCAGGGAAACCCAGAAATAGTACTAGGACCGGTCGATATTCTCCGGGATGTCCGCCGCATAGTTCAGGGCGAAGGTCTCATCGCTCGTCGTATAAATTAAGTAGAATTTCTTCCATCCGGTACCGCGGTATTTTTCCAGCATCGAGAGCCCGTAGAAGAGGTGGCGCGCGCCGATCATCAGGGCCGTGGCTGCCGCGGAGAGCGGGTGGAAGGAGGAGAGGAGAATTTCCACCATCAGGAATTCCATCGAGCCGGTATAGATGACCAGCGCGGTCAGCATCGGGAGCCACCAGGGAAATCCGCTGGTGCGCATCAGGATGCCGTAGGTGGCGCCGAGGAAGATGTAGCCGGCAGCGACCGGGATCGTGGAGGGAAAGCAGGCGCGGAGCGCGGTTCCGGGGCGGGAGAGCTGCTTCCTGCCGCCGGAAGCGACTTCATTTTTATCATGCGGAGCCATATCGGAAAACCTTTCTATATCACGCGGGGTCATATCGCAATACCTTTCTATAGCATACGGAAATACCGCATCATTATACCGCAGAATCCGGCGCGCGCAAAGGACAGTCTTTACCTTTCTGTGGAATCGATGGTATAATACCGCTTGTTTTGGGATTGAGAGGTAAATATGGACTATATTTCAGTATTTGACAGGATTCTGCAGAAAAAGCTGGAGAGGGATCCGGCGGAAGCCCGGCGTTTTCTCGCGTTCGGGTACCGCGCGTACCGGAGGCTCGGGAGGATATTTCCGGACCGCCGGCTCCCGGAATCGAAGCGGTTCGCGGCGGATGTGGTCATGCGGCTCATGATCAAGGTTCTCACGAAGCCGGAGGAGACCTGCATGGCGAGCCTCTTTGTCCCCGGCGAGCCGCTCGCCGCGGCGGGGATCCTGCCGTACTCGGTGGAGGCATTTTCCAGCTACCTTGCGGGGACGCATATTGAGAAATTGTTTCTTGACCGGACCAGCGAGGATGGGGTGCCGGAGACGATGTGCTCCTTCCACCGGATTTTCGACGGGGCGGCAGCCAGCGGACTCATGCCGAAACCGCCGTTCATGGTGTACACGAATCTCGCCTGCGACGGCAACATGATGACGTTTCCCTATTTAAAGGAATTGTACAAGGTTCCCGCCTTCTATATTGATGTGCCCTGGGACCGGAATGAGGACGCGGTCGCCTATGTCGCGGACCAGCTTCACCGCATGGTGGAATTTGTCAGTGACAGTGCCCACCGGAAAATCACGGAGGAGGCGCTCCAGGCGGCGGTGTCGCGCGAGGCGCAGGCGGCGGCGGATTACCGGGAGCACCTGCGCTACCAGCGGGAGCGCTGCCTCCCCGGGACAATGACCAGCGATATGTACGGAGTTTTCCTGTCCCGGATCCTCGCGGGAACCCGCGACACGGCTTCCTACACGGCAGGGCTTCTCCAGGATATCAGCAGGGAGCCGGCGACGGACGCCCTCCGGGTGGCCTGGATCCACCTGATGCCGTTCATGCAGCCGTCGCTCCGGAAGCTGTTCAGCTTCTCTGACCGCATCTATCTGACCGCGAACGATATTGTCTACGATGCGTTCCGCCCGTTCCGCTCGAAGGATCCCTATGAGGCGATGGCGGCAAGGATGGTCTACTCGGCGTTCAACGGGAAGACGGAGGCCCGCATTGACTGCGCCGAGCAGATGGTCCGGGACACCAACGCCGAGGGCGTGATCCTGTTCGCCCACTGGGGCTGCCGGACGACGATCGGGGCGAGCGGCCTGATCCGTGACGCGCTGGAGGCGCGGGGGATACCGACCCTGATTCTCGAGGCGGACGGCTGCAACCCGGCGAACAGCCCGGACGGCCAGCTGATGACGCGGGTTGAGGCATTTATGGAGATGCTTGAGGAGAAGCGGCGCCAGGGAGGGAAAATGCGATGATTCACTATATCTGCAAATGGACGCCGGTCGAGCTTTTTGCCGGTTTCGGCGAGGAGACCGCGCCCTTTCATGAGATGGCGGAGGATTTTGACCTGGCGGACAAGGTGGCGCCGGTCAATCTCTGCGGCTTCGGGCGCGCGCTGACGGAGGCTGTCCTCCGCGGCCATGTGCGCAGCCTGATCCTTGTCAACTGCTGCGACACGATGCGCCGGACCTACGATATCCTGGCGGCCAGGGCGGATCTGGACTTTCTTTACATCCTCGATCTGCCTCATGAGGACACCGAGTGCGAGATTGACGCTTTCGCGGCGTCCATTCTCCGCCTGAAACGGGCGTATGAGAAATTTTCCGGGAAAACCTTCGACCGCGAGCGCTTCCTTCGCGCATTTTCCCGGAAGAAAGAGGAAAATACGCCCTACGTCGGGATTCTCGGCGTCAAGGTGAGCCCCGCGCTCGAGAAGGTCATCGCCGACGCGCTGTCGGTGCGGGTGGAGAACGAGACCTGCCTCGGGAACCGGAGCCTCGACTTTGACCTCCCGGCGATGCGGGCGGCCGGGACGGATGAGGAGCTGTTCCGCCTGTACGCGGAGGCGATTCTCCGGCAGATGCCCTGCTGCCGCATGACGACGTCCCACAAGCGGGAGAAAATGTTCCTGGATGAGAGGCTCCAGGGGATTATTTACCATACCATCAAATTCTGCGATTTTTACGGCTTCGAGTATGCCCGGATGGCCCGGGAGGCGAAGGTGCCGCTCCTCAAGATTGAGACGGACTACACGGCGCAGAGCATGGGACAGCTGAAAACCAGGATCGAGGCGTTCGCCGAGACGATCGGCGCCCGCAGCGGCGCGGCGGAGAATCAGCTGACAGAAAGGCAGAGAGAAATGATCCGGGAAGGAAAATATTATACGGCGGGCATTGACAGCGGTTCCACCAGCACAGACGTGGTGATCCTCGACCAGGACAGGAAGATGGTGAGCTCCATCATCATCCCGACGGGCGGCGGCGCGTCCATGAGCGCGGAGACGAGCCTCGCGAAGGCCCTGGAGAAGGCGGGGCTGTCCAGGGAGCAGATCGTCCGCATCGTCACGACAGGCTACGGGCGCGCCTACATCGACGAGGGCGACGCGAGCATCACGGAGATCACCTGCCACGCGAAGGGGGCGCACTTCCTGAACCCGCTCGTCCGCACGATCATCGATATCGGCGGGCAGGACAGCAAGGCGATCCGGGTGGATGAGGCCGGCGCTGTCCAGAACTTCCTCATGAATGACAAGTGCGCGGCGGGTACCGGCCGCTTCCTCGAGACGATGGCGAAGACGCTCGGCATCTCCCTGACGGAAATGTCCACGCTCGGCCTTGACTGGAAGGAGAATGTGACGATCTCCAGCATGTGCACCGTGTTCGCGGAGAGCGAGGTGGTGTCCCTGGTCGCGCAGAATAAGGCGCTTCCGGACATTATCCACGGCCTCAACGTGTCGGTGGCCTCCAAGGTGGGCGGCCTTGCCTCGCGCCTCGGGGAGATGGAGGAGTACATGATGACCGGCGGCGTCGCCAGGAACCAGGGGATTGTGAAGGCACTCGAGGAGAAGATCGGGCATCCGATCTACATCTGCGAGGAGGCGCAGATCTGCGGCGCCCTCGGGGCGGCACTCTTCGCCCTGGAGAAGGTTGAGGCCGAGGCTCCCGCCTGAGATTTTTCGTCACAGGAACATAGCCATATACAGCGGGATACTTCTCTTTTTGCCGGTCATACCGGCATTACCGGAGATCAGTTTATAACCGTATGGAATCGTTTCCGACTGGAGGATCCGATCCAGCGAGCGTGACCGGTTGTTTCCTGCCTTGACTTCGATTGGGATTACCCCGTCCGGGGAATCCATCAGGAATTCCAATTCCAGCTTTGTGGTATCATTCTTGTAAAAATAGAGTTTGTGACGGTTTTGGGCAAGCATACAAGCAATCAGTGCCTCATAGATGCCGCCTTTTGCCTGCCCGATCTCGGATCCTCCGGTTAAGAGTTTCTGCTTGATAGAAAAATCATACATGGACAGAAACAGGCCGATGTCTCGCGGATAGAGGCGGAAATTATCGGAATCGGAAAAATCCTTCAGAGGGGCTTCTATTTTGGTTACGGCCGGACAGATGGTGACCAGGTCCGCATTTTCCAGCCAGTCAATGCTTGATCCGAATTTTCGTTTCGTGCCTCGCGGTTCGACAATGGAATACTGAAACTTATGATTTTCCTTGTCCAACTGTTCCGGTAGAGAAAAGTAGCATTTTTCTGCTTTGATTTTTTCAGACGGCGGCGCATAGTGGGCGATGTCATAGCGGTAGTCCTGCAGGATCTCCCGCTGGCGGACGTCGGTTTCCGAAAAGCTGTTTGTATCCGTGTAAAGCTGTACCACTTCCGGCATGCCGCCGATGGCGATGTAGAGCTTCAGATATTTCATCATCTGCTGATGAATGGCATCCGGCACTGGGTTTCCCTGATGGAAACAATCCCGCAGTATATCAATCAGTTGGGAATTCACACCGATTGCCTGGAGAAATTCCGAAAAGCTCAGGGAACTCATGTCGAGATAGCGGACAGACCCAACCGGATAGGAGGAGGGACGCTTATAATCAATGCCGAGCATGGATCCGCTGGCAATTACGCGGAAGCGGCCGTCTTCCGCCCAGAATTTTAGTGAGGTGATGGCTTCCGGGCATTCCTGGATCTCATCCAGAAAGAGGAGAGTTTTCCCCGGGATAAATGCTCTATTTGGCAGATAGAGGGAAAAGTTCAGCAAAAGGGTATCGACATCCAGATTGCCGGAAAAGATTTTCTTCAAATCCGGGGATTTCAGAAAATTGATTTCGATGAACGATGGAAATTTCCCACAGTTGCCCAGGTTGCGGACAGACCACGTCTTACCGACCTGCCGCGCGCCGCGCACGACAAGGCATTTCTTTTCTTTGGAGTCGGCAAAGCGGAGAAGTTCGGCATCGACAGTTCGTTGCAGCATCGATCTTCCTCCTTCTGAGAGATAATGTATTTGATCCTTAAGGGAAGTATAGCAGAAAATACGCAAGCACGCATCTTTTTACCGGTCAAAAATATGCAAGTATGCATCTTTTTGCCGGTCAAAAATATGCAAGTATGCATCTTTTTGCCGGTCAAAAATATGCATATATGCATATTCTGTTGCTTCTGTATCCGGGCGGACCGCGAGCCGGCAGGGAAGAAGGCGGCGTCGGGGAGGAGATGGTGATTTCCTGGGAAAAAGCCGGGGAGAGCCCGCAAAACTGTTGTTTGCAAACGGTTTTGCGGGCTCTCCCCGGCATGCGCTGACAAGGGCTAAAGAATAGGAGAAAAAAATAAGGCCCATCAATCATTTCTCTTCTGATTGATGGGCCATTTAGTTGTACGGTTCCTCCATAACAACTTACCTCCTATTCAGTTTTTCGTCTTGGAACTTTTCTGAACTTTGAAGGCTTTCATTCCGGTGAAGCACTCGCCGCCTTCTTTACTCCCTTCAACTTTCTTCGTCTTCCTTAACTGTCTTTATTGTACAGGAAAAAGTGCAGTCTGTCAATAGCGATAAAGAAAAAAGGTAAATAAAAAATAATACATTATTGAGCAATAAATACATATAATTCAGACAATATTGCTGCGCGAGGGGGTCCGCCTCCCCGGAACAAATCCCCTGAAAACTTGATTCCAATCAAGGAAATACCCCCCTCCCGTCCCTTATGATGCAGGTGTAACGGGAAAGCCTTTTGGGAAAGGAGGACGGAATGGCCGATACAGCGGGAATGGGCAGAGTTCACTCAATCGAGACGTTCGGTTCCGTCGACGGTCCCGGCGTGAGGTTTGTGATTTTCCTCATGGGCTGTCATCTGCGGTGCCGGTACTGCCACAATGTGGACACCTGGTCAGCGGACGGCGGCACAGCGATGACGGCGGATGAACTCCTGGACAAGGCGGAGCGCTACCGGAGCTACTGGGGAAAGGATGGCGGCATCACGGTCAGCGGTGGGGAACCTCTCCTGCAGATCGATTTTCTCACAGAGCTTTTTGAGAAGGCGAAAGCCCGGGGGATTGGCACCTGCATCGATACGGCGGGGGAACCATTTTCCGAAGATCCGGTTTTCCTTGAGAAATTTGACCGGCTGCTTGCCGTCACGGATCTCCTGCTTGTGGATATCAAGCACATCGATCCCGGTAGGCACCGGTGGCTGACCGGAAAGCCGAACGGGAATATCCTCGCGATGCTGAGATACCTTTCTGGCAGAGGAAAGCCGGTTTGGATCCGCCAGGTTCTCGTCCCGGGGATCACCGACGGGGAAGAAGACCTCAGGAAGACGGCGGAGTTTCTCCGCTCCCTGAAGAATGTCAGGAAGATTGAGGTTCTGCCGTACCACAACATGGCAGTCCCCAAATGGGAAAAAGCCGGAATCCCGTACACCCTTCGGGATGTCAGGGTGCCCACCGCGGAGGAAGCGGAGAAAGCACAGCGGATCCTGCGCGGGGAAGGCTGAGAAGATACCGCGATTTCCGTGCGGGGAACCGAGAAGGTGAAGCACGCCCGCACAGGGAAGGCTGAGACAGGATAACAGGTTTTATGGGAGAGCAGGCCGCACGGCCTGGAGACGGAGGAGAGAATATATGCAGACGCTTACCGGGAACAGGGAAAATGCCTGGAGAGGCTTCCAGGGCACAAAGTGGAGAGATGACGTCAACGTCCGCGAATTTATCCAGAAGAATTACACGCCGTACGACGGCGATGCTTCCTTCCTGGCCGGGCCGACCGAGGCGACGGATAAGCTCTGGGGAAAGCTCCAGGAGCTGCAGAAGGAGGAGCGCGCGAAGGGCGGCGTCCTCGAGTGCGAGACGGAGATCGTCTCCGGGCTCACGTCGTATGGGCCGGGATATATCGATGAATCGATGAAAGATCTCGAGAAGATCGTCGGCCTCCAGACCGACAAGCCGTTAAAGCGTGCCTTCATGCCCTACGGCGGCATCAAGATGGCGGAGGAAGCTGCCGCCAACTACGGCTATGCGGTCAATCCCAAGTTCCACAAGATTTTCACCGATTATCACAAGACCCACAACCAGGCGGTGTTTGACGCCTACACCCCGGAGATGCGCCGCGCCCGCCACAGCCACATCGTGACCGGCCTTCCGGATACCTACGGCCGCGGCCGCATCGTCGGCGATTACCGCCGGGTTGCCCTCTACGGCATTGATTTTCTGATTGAGAAGAAGCAGGAAGACCTGGAGAATTGCGGCTGCGGCGTGATGACCGACGATATCATCCGCCAGCGCGAGGAGATCGCGGAGCAGATCCGGGCGCTGCGCGGCATGAAGAAGATGGCGGAGATCTACGGCTATGACATTTCCGCCCCGGCGAAGAATGCCAGGGAGGCCGTGCAGTGGGTTTACTTCGGCTATCTTGCCGCGGTGAAGACGCAGAACGGCGCGGCGATGAGCGTCGGCAGGATTTCCACCTTCCTGGACATCTATATCGACCGCGACCTCAAGGAGGGCGCCATCACGGAGAGCGAGGCCCAGGAGCTGATCGACCACATGGTCATGAAGTTCCGCATGGTTAAATTTGCCCGGATCCCGTCCTACAATGAGCTGTTCTCCGGCGACCCGGTGTGGGCGACGCTGGAGGTTGCCGGCATCGGCATGGACGGCAGGTCGATGGTGACGAAGAACGACTTCCGCTTCCTGCACACGCTGGAAAATATGGGACCGTCTCCGGAGCCGAACCTGACGGTGCTCTATTCCTCGCAGCTCCCGGAGAGCTTCAAGAAGTACGCGGCGAAGATTTCCGTGGATACGTCCGCGATCCAGTATGAAAATGATGACGTGATGAAGCCGGTCTGGGGAGACGATTACAGCATCTGCTGCTGCGTCTCCGCGACGCAGACGGGGAAGGAGATGCAGTTCTTCGGTGCGCGCGCGAACCTGGCGAAGTGCCTGCTCTACGCGATCAACGGCGGGAAGGATGAGAAGTTCCGCGACAAGAGCGGCCGCCACATGCAGGTCGGCCCGGAGCTTGCGCCGATCACCGCTGATGTGCTCTCCTACGATGAGGTGATGCACAAGTACGACCTGATGCTGGACTGGCTGGCTTCCCTCTATGTGAATATCCTGAACCTGATCCAGTACATGCACGATAAGTATTACTATGAGGCGGCGGAAATGGCGCTCATCGACACGGATGTCCGCCGGACCTTCGCGACGGGAATTGCCGGCTTCTCCCATGTGGTGGATTCCCTCTCCGCGATCAAGTATGCCAAGGTAACCCCTATCCGCGATGAGGAAGGCGTTGCCGTGGACTTCCGGATCGAGGGCGACTTCCCGCGCTACGGCAATGACGATGCGCGTGCGGATGAGATCGCGGTCTGGCTGCTCAAGACCTTCCTCACGAAGGTGAAGAAGAACCACACCTACCGCAATTCCGAGGCGACGACATCGATCCTGACGATCACCTCCAATGTCGTTTACGGTAAGGCTACCGGCGCCCTTCCGGACGGCAGGGCAGCATACACGCCATTTTCGCCCGGAGCAAACCCGGCTTACGGTGCGGAGAAGAACGGCCTTCTCGCCTCCCTGAACTCGGTGGCGAAGCTTCCCTACGAGTACGCGCTGGACGGCATTTCCAACACGCAGACCATCAGCCCGTCGGCGCTCGGCCACACCGAGGAGGAGCGCACGGAGAACCTGGTTCACGTCATGGACGGCTATTTCGACCAGGGCGCGCATCATCTGAATGTCAATGTCTTCGGCGTTGACCGGTTGAAGGATGCCATGGCGCATCCGGAGAAGCCGGAGTACGCGAACTTCACGATCCGGGTTTCCGGTTACGCGGTGAAGTTCATTGACCTCACCCGTGAGCAGCAGCTCGACGTCATCGCGAGAAACGCGCACGAGAGAATGTGATTTTAGTAAAAGTATATCCCGGGGAAGCCCCCGCGAAGCCGCTGCCTTAAGGCGGTTTTGCGGGGGCTTCCCGTCATTTCAGGCAGGCTGCAGGCATCAAACCTCTCCTTGTCTGCGGCAAAGCTTCGCGGGAGGCGGAACCCTGAATAGGATATTTTTATCACGGCAAAGAAAAATCTATAGAATTGTCGGTGGAAAAATTGGGCATTTTCGCCTATAATTGTAGCAACGTTCTATTCAATTCAGCAATATCGTGAAAAAATAGACTGCAGACAAGGAGAGTGTTATGAGCAGATTGAGCATTGTGACACAGAACAATGCGCAGAAGACAGTCGAGGAGCTCTATAAGGATCTGGAGCGCAGGATCACGGCAAGCCAGCCGGGACTCTGCCCTGTGGATCTCGCGTGGGCATTTCTCCACCTCTGTCATGCGCAGTCCTGTGGGAAATGCGTTCCCTGCCGGATCGGCCTCGGCCAGCTTGAGCGGCTGATCAATTCGGTTCTCGAGGGGACGGCGACGATGGATACCCTGACCCTGATCGAGCGTACGGCAGAGAGTGTCTATTACTCATCAGACTGTGCAATCGGCGCGGAGGCAGCCCACATGGTGCTGCGCGGCGTCCAGGGGTTCCGCGACGATTATATCGAGCACATCACCAAGCACCGCTGCAAGGGTCTCCAGAACCAGCCGGTTCCCTGCGTGTCCCAGTGTCCGGCGCACGTGGATGTGCCCGGCTATGTCGCCCTTGTCCACGAGGGGAGATACGCGGATGCGGTCAACCTGATCCGCAAGGACAATCCGTTCCCGGCGTCCTGCGCGCTGATCTGCGAGCATCCGTGCGAGGTCCGCTGCCGCAGGACCATGATCGACGCGCCGATCAATATCCGCGGCCTCAAGCGCTTTGCCGTGGAGAACGAGGGCGAGATCAAGACCCCGCGCCGCTACGAGGCGACGGGCAAGAAGGTCGCGGTCATCGGCGGCGGCCCGTCCGGCCTTTCCGCCGCGTACTACCTGTCGATCATGGGCCACGACGTGACGGTCTATGAGCAGAGAAAACAGCTCGGCGGCATGCTCCGCTACGGCATCCCGGCATATCGCCTTCCGCGCGAGGTTCTGGATCATGAGATCGAGGGCTTGAAGCTCTCCGGATTCAAGGCAGTGACCAATGTCAGCATCGGCAAGGATATCTCGATCGAGGAGATCCGGGAGCAGTACGACGCGCTCTATGTTGCCATCGGCGCACACACAGACCGGAAGATCGGCATCGACGGCGAGGACGCGGCGGGCGTTATCTCGGCGGTGGAGATGCTGAGAGATATCGGCGATAACATTTACCCGGATTTCACCGGCCTCAATATCGCGGTGGTCGGCGGCGGCAACGTCGCCATGGATGTCGCGCGGACGGCGGTGCGCTGCGGCGCGCGGACAGTCCGCATCCTGTACCGGCGGAGAATCCTGGATATGACAGCCCTTCCGGAGGAGGTTGAGGGCGCCATCGCGGACGGCTGCGAGGTCATGGAGCTGGATTCCCCGCTCCGCATCGAGAAGGATGAGGAGGGAAATGTCTCGGCGATCTGGTACCGCCAGCAGATGACCAGCTATGTGAAGGACGGGCGTCCGTCGGCGATCCCTTCCAGCGAGAGGGAGGATATCCGCATGCCGGTGGACCGCGTCCTCGTCGCGGTCGGCCAGGGCATCGATTCCCAGAAATTCGGCGAGTTCGGCCTTCCGCTCCAGCGCGGGCGCATTGATGCCTTTGACACCAGCAGTATCCGGGATGCGGAGGGCATCTTCGCGGGCGGCGACTGCGTGACCGGCCCGGCAACCTGCATCCGCGCCATCGCGGCGGGCAAGGTAGCGGCTGCCAATATCGACGACTATCTCGGGTTCAACCATGAGATCCGGACCGACGTCCAGGTTCCGCCGGTGAGATTCTCGGACAACAAGCCGTGCGGCAGGATCAACCTCCGGGAGCGTCCGGCTGATGAGCGCCGCCACGATTATGACCTGATGGAACTGTCGATGACGAGGGAGGAAGCCTGCCAGGAATCCGGCCGGTGCCTCCACTGCGATCACTTCGGCTACGGTGTATTTAAGGGAGGCAGAGAGGAAAAATGGTAAATGTAACGATTGACGGCAGGGAGCTTCAAGTGCCGGAGGGCACGACGATCCTGGATGCCGCGAAGCTTGCCGGCATTCACATCCCCACGCTCTGCTTCATGAAGGATCTGAACGAGATCGGTGCCTGCAGGGTCTGCGTTGTCGAGGTGGAGGGCTATGCCCGCCTCTTTACTGCCTGCAATAATCCGGTGGCCGAGGGCATGGTGATCCGCACCAACACGAAGAAGGTCCGCAACACCCGGAAAATCAATGTGGAGCTGATTCTTTCCGAGCACGATACCAACTGTGCCATCTGCAACCGCGGCGGCACCTGCGGCCTGCAGAAGGTGGCCAACAACCTGAATATCATCGGCGTCCCCTATGAGCGGACGATCCCGGAGAAGCGGGGGAGTGTGAAGTTTCCGCTGATCCGCGAATATGAAAAGTGCATCAAGTGCATGCGCTGCATCCAGGTCTGCGACCATGTACAGAATACCCATATCTGGGACCTGGTGAATACCGGCTCCCGGACCACGGTGGATGTCTCCGGACTTTACCGCCTGGAGGACGCGGACTGCGTCCTCTGCGGTCAGTGTATCACGCACTGTCCGGTCGGTGCACTCCGCGAGCGGGATGACACAGACCGCGTGCTGGACGCGCTGGAAGATCCGGAGGTGATCACGGTTGCGCAGGTCGCGCCGTCGATCCGCACCTCCTGGGGAGAGGCGTTCAAGGTGAACCCGGAATTCGCCACGCTGCGCCGCCTGGTGGCCGCCCTCCGGAAAATGGGCTTCGACTATGTCTTTGACACCGATTTCTCGGCTGACCTCACGATCATGGAGGAGGCCAATGAGCTCCTGGAGAAGCTGAAGAACCCGGAGAAGGCGAAATTCCCGATGTTCACCTCCTGCTGCCCGGGGTGGGTGCGCTTCGCCAAGGCGCATTACCCGGACTTTGTGGACAATCTCTCCACATCAAAGTCCCCGCAGCAGATGTTCGGCGCGATCGCGAAGAGCTATTACGCGGATACCCTCGGCGTGTCGCCGAAGAAGATTTTCTGCGTCTCCATCATGCCCTGCGTCGCGAAGAAGGCGGAGGCAGCTTATCCGAATATGGTGGACGATGAAGGGGATCCTGAGGTGGATGTTGTTCTGACCACGCGGGAGATTGCCCGCCTGATCCGCTCGGATTCCATCGATATCACCGCGCTCAACGAGTCCGATCCGGATCTTCCGCTCGGGGTCGGCTCCGGCGCCGGCAATATCTTCGGCGCGACCGGCGGCGTCATGGAGGCAGCTCTCCGGAGCGCCTACTATTTTGTCAACGGAAAGAACCCCAACCCGGATGCGTTCAAGGCAGTCCGCGGCATGAAAGGGCGGAAGGAATCGGAATTTGACCTCGGGAACGGCCAGAAGCTCAGGGTCTGCGTGGTCAACGGCCTCGGCAACGCGAGCGCGCTTCTCGAGGATCTCCGGAAGGGGAGGGCGAGCTACGATTTCGTCGAGGTCATGGCCTGCCCCGGCGGCTGCGTCGGCGGCGGCGGCCAGCCGATCCGCGAGGGCTTCGAGCTTGCCCCGCTGCGCGCCCCGATCCTCTACATGCAGGACCAGGGAAGCAACCTGCGCTTCTCGCATGAGAATCCGTCCATCAAGGCGGTCTACCGCGATTACCTTGGCGAGCCTCTCTCCGAGAAGGCGGAGCACCTGCTTCATACGGATCACCATGCCTGGAATATGCCGGGGGAGACGAACAATAGAAGGTGAAAACATGAATTTTGATAAAGTTTCGGAAGCTCTGCGAAAAAAAGGCTATGAAGTCCATACCTTCGCCACGGCGGCGGAGGCGGCGGAATTTGTGGACGGGCAGATCGACGGCACCTCCGTCGCTTTCGGCGGCAGCAAGACGGTGGAGGCCATGGGCCTCTATGACCGGCTCGGGGCGCATAACCGCGTGCTCTGGCACTGGCGGCTGCCGGAAGGAAAGACGGCGGACGACCTCCGCCGCGAGGCAATCGGCGCGGATGTCTATATCTCCGGTGTGAACGGTCTGGCGGAGACCGGGGAGATCATCAATATCGACGGCACGGGCAACCGGGTTGCCGCGACGATCTACGGGCACAGCCGGGTGATCTTCGTGGCCGGAAGGAACAAGATCGCCCCGGATTACGAGAAAGCGTACTGGAGGGCGCGCAATATCGCCGCGCCGAAGATCGCGGTCCGCTTCCATGTGAAGACCCCCTGTGCGGCGAACGGCGGCGACCGCTGCTACGACTGCTCAAGCCCGGAGCGCATCTGCCGGGCGCTCTCGGTGCTCTGGATGGCGCCGAAGGGCTGCAGCTATGAGGTGATCCTCATCGATGAGGACCTCGGCTACTGATGGCGGGACGGGTGAACCGGATGCCGGAGGAGGCGGAAGAACGCTTTTTCCTCCGCCTGGAAAATGCCGCCGCCGCGTCGCTCCTCGCGGAGATCCTGACGACGCCGAAGCCGGGGCTGGTGGATCAGGAGGATAACGGCGCGCACCGGGATATGAATCTCACCACGTTTATCCGCAGCACCGGGGCAGTCAGCCCGTATTTCCGGGAGATGGCGGAGGCCGCGTACACTTTGGGCGATGACCCGGAGGCCATCTTCCCGGCGGTCCGCGAGATCGGAAAGATGGCGGAGAAGGCGATGTATGCGGCGACCGGCGGCGTCAACACGCACAAGGGCATGATTTTCTCGATCGGCCTGATCTCGGCCGCCGCCGGGCTCTGCTTCCGGATGGGGAAGGGCGCGGCGCGCGGAGATCCGGCAGGTTGCGGAAGTTCTGCCGCGCCGGCCTTGCGGCGCTCCTGTTCCGCGGAGGAGCTGCTCCGGCTCTCCGGGGAGATCGCCCGGAAGGCGATGAACCGGGATTTTGCCCGGATGGCGGTACCGGACAGGCGGGCAGCTGCGCCGGATGGCGGGATGATCGCGCCGGCGACGCACGGGGAACTTCTCTACAGCCGCTACGGCGAACAGGGGATCCGCGGGGAGGCCAAGGAGGGCTTTCCGGTTCTCCGGGAGAAGGCGCTGCCGATGCTGCGCCGCTGCAGGAAGGATGAAGTGTCTGAAAACTGTGCCAATCTTGATATTCTTCTCGCGGTGATGACCTGCCTTCACGACACGAATGTAGTCCACCGGGGGTCTCCGGAGGCGCTCCGATGGCTTCAGGGCAGGGCGGCGGAGATCCTGGATCTCGGCGGGGCGGAGGCGCCGGACGGGCTTCCCCGCCTCCGGGAGTTCAATCAGGAGTGCATCCGCCGGAACCTGAGCCCGGGAGGCGCCGCGGACATGATGGCGGCGGCGCTCTATCTGGAACGCCTGGAGAGCCTGCTCTCCGGGAACATGGAAAGTTGAGGGCAGATGTTTCCATGCAGAGAACAACGGGAATTATGGATGACGCGCGGCGGCATGCCGCGGCCGTCCTTCTGATTTTTGCCGCCGCGATCGCGGCGGCTTTCGCCTTTTCTGCCGCCGTGCGGCAGCGGTCCGGGCTTCCGGAATCGGTGCTCCGGTACCGGAGCGCTATTCATCAGGCAGCCGTGGAGGAGCAGATCGACAGCTATGAGGGCTGGCTGCTTGCGATCATCCAGGTGGAGAGCGGCGGCGAGGCGGAGGACGTCATGCAGAGCAGTGAATCCGCAGGCCTTAAGTCCAATTCCCTGGATTCGGCGGAATCTGTCCGCCAGGGGTGCGCGTATTTTGCCGGCCTCCTGAAGCGTGCCGGTGAGAAACATGTGGATTTTGACACTGTGCTCCAGGCGTACAATTACGGCCCGGGCTACATCGATTATGTGGCGGAAAATGGCGGAAAACATACCTTTGACCTGGCCAAGGCTTTCGCCAGGGAAAAATCCGGAGGAAAAAAGGCCGCCTACCTCAATCCTGTGGCCGTGAGCTCCGGCGGCTGGCGCTATGCCTATGGCAATATGTATTATGCGATCCTCGTTAAGGAGGCGTATCATCTTCATCTGGAGGGAAGTAAGATGAATGAAATTACCCGGATCCTGTCGACCGCGGCGGCGATCGAGTGCCTGCTGATCATGTTTCTGGAAACCTTTGCGACCAGCTCGGCGCTGACTTCCCGGGTTTTTAAAATCAGCACAGCTGAGCTTCGGCGCAAAAATCTCGGGCTTCTCTTTCGAAATCAGGGAGTTTATAATGGGCTTATCGGAGTATTTCTGCTGTACGGAGCCTGGATTTCCCGAAACGGGACCAAGGTCTGCGCGATTTTCCTCGCCTATATGACGGCCTGCGCGATCTACGGCGCGCTTTCCAGTGGCAGGGCAGCGATTGCGCTGGGGCAGGGTTTTCTCCCCGCGGCGGCGCTTCTGTCCATGCTGCTTCATCAGGCCGTGCAGCACTGATTTTCCCCTGTCCTGCATAAGCCGGGCATGTCCGCAAAAGGCCGATCACGGGCGATTCTGCGTGCATTCCGGCATGTGAGGATCCGGACAGTTGCCAAGTTGATCATTCCGCGGCATTTCCGCCGCGGCAGCAAAAGAAGTCCTTATGTCTGAGAAGAAAAAGAATGTACAGATGTCGGATGCCTTGTCCGTGATGGCATTTCTCACGGTATCCGGCGGTTTTCAGGATGCCTATTCCTACTTTGTCCGCGGCCAGGTATTCGCCAATGCCCAGACGGGCAATATCGTCCTCATGAGCGCCCGCCTGTTTTCCGGAGACCGGTCCGGGGCGGTCCGCTATCTGATCCCGCTCACGGCATTTGCCCTGGGCGTCCTCGCCGCGGAGCAGATCCGCGCGAAGCTCCGGGGCGCGCGCCGGCTGCACTGGCGCCAGCTCATTGTCCTCATGGAGATGGGCATGCTTTTTTTGGTGGGTTTTCTCCCGCATTCCCTGGATTCCCTGGCCAATGCCCTCGTGTCGTTCTCCTGCGCCATGCAGGTGCAGACCTTCCGCCGGGTCAACGGCTATGCGTACGCGAGTACGATGTGTATCGGCAATATGCGCAGCGGCGTGGAGTCGTTCAGCGCATATCTCAGGACCGGTGACCGTGACCTTCTCCGGAAGGCCGGCCATTATTTTCTGGTGATTCTGCTCTTCGCGCTCGGCGCGGGGGCCGGTTCATGCCTGGCTGTGCGGGGGATCCGCATGATCTGGATTTCCAGCGCACTCCTCGCGGTAAGTTTTCTTTTAATGTTTATCGACAGAGAGTGAGGGAGGAAGACAGATGATTGATGTTGCGCAGATCTGTGAGATCGGGATGATGCTGGCGTTCGGGTTCTCCTGGCCGTTCAATATCGTGAAGTCCTGGAAGTCCAAGACCGCGAAGGGCAAGAGCCTGATGTTTGAGTGTGTGGTGATTTTCGGCTATCTGGTCGGGATTTACGGGAAATATGTTACCTTTAAGAAAACCGGGGCGATTCCCTATCCAACCTGGTTTTATCTCCTGGACATGGTGATGGTGATCATTGACCTGGTGCTCACGCTCAGGAACCGGGCCTACGACAGCCTGGAAATGCATAAAATCCGCAAAGAGGTGAAGAAGTCCCAGCAGGAGCAGATGGCAGTTCCGGCTGAGGAGCCGGCACCTGTTCCGGAGGAAGTGGAAGAATAAGGATCAGGAGAAGGAGCCGCCCGCAGGGGCGGCTCCTTCCTGTCCGAGGCTTTGCTTCGCGATGAACAGGAACCTTTACTTCGCGTACCGGTCGAAGAAGCTCAGTATGCCGTCCACGACCTCATTCTTGATGGCCTTGTAGTTGTGGATCTCATGGCGGTAGCCCGGATAGACCTTTGTCTCAATCTGGTGGCCGGTATCGTACAGCCAGTTGCTGACCTCATAGACACCGGACGCGTAGCCGCCGAAGGGATCCTGGTCGCCGGCGATGCTGTAGATCGGGAGTGCTTTGGGGACTTTTTCCGCCCACGCCGGGCCGGTGACATCATCGATCATTTCCATAAAGTAGAGGAGCGACCGGTTCTGGGTCGGCTTTGTGAAGGCGTCGAAGGGATCGTTCGCGTGGTCGGCCTGGACATAGGGGTCGTGGCAGATCCACTCGTTGCCGAGCTTGATTTCGCCGCAGCGCTCGCCCATCCAGCCCATGGCCTCGCCGGCGGCTTTCGGGTCGGAGCCGGTGGCCTGGCCGCTCTCTACCAGGTCTCTCAGCATGGCTTCCACTTTTTTGGTCGGGAAACTGCCGCAGGTGCCGCAGATGGTTGCCGCTGCGAGCTCATTTCCCCAGCGGGCCATGAACTCCCGCGCGATCACCGAGCCCATGCTGTGACCGAACAGGAAATACGGCAGATGCGGGAACTTCTCCTGGACACATTTTTTCAGGCGGTGTTCGTCCTCAACCATCGTCTCAAACCCCTTGTCCCCCCAGTCGCCCCAGGTGGCATTGTTCACGATCGCTGTCTTGCCGTGGCCGACGTGGTCGTCACAGGCGACGATGTAATCCGCCTCGACGTAGCGGGCAATCATGTGCAGGTAGCGCCGCGCGTGTTCGCCGAAGCCGTGGATGAGCTGGATTACCCCCTTCGGCTTGGCCGCGGGGACGAAGATCCAGTACTGCACCCGGTCTCTGCCATTGTAGCTTAAAAATTCGTCTTCATAGAGCATGGAAAACACCTCCATCATTTGTATTTGTCTATACAAAAAGACTTCTCCTTCCCTGATTATAGTCCCTGCTTGAAAAATTGACAAATGTTGCAACGAATTAAAAATTTCGGCCAAGAACCGTAACGAATTTTCCCGGCTTGGGCAGAAGAGTTTCAGATATTATGGAGTAACCGCCTGATTTATGGTAAAATTACGAAAGACCGGCAGCTGTTGTACTGCCAGAGAATCAGGAGGTTATTATGCCCAAGAGAACAGACATCCACAAGATTCTTATCATCGGTTCCGGCCCGATTGTCATCGGCCAGGCGTGTGAGTTCGATTATTCCGGGACGCAGGCGTGCCGCGCGCTGAAAAGTCTCGGCTATGAAATTATTCTGATCAATTCTAATCCGGCGACGGTGATGACGGATCCGGAGATGGCTGACCGCACTTATCTTGAACCGCTCGACGCGAAGCGTCTGGAGCAGGTGATCGAGAAGGAGCGCCCGGACGCGCTCCTGCCGAACCTGGGCGGCCAGACGGGGCTTAACCTCTGCGCGGAGCTCGCGAAGAACGGCATCCTGGAAAAATACGGCATCCAGGTTATCGGCGCGGATGCCGAGGCAATCGAGCGCGGGGAAAACCGGATCGCGTTCAAAAAGACGATGGAGGAGCTGGGCATCGGAATGGCGAAGAGCGAGGTCGCCTATTCCGTCGATGAGGCGCTGAAAATTGCCGATTCCCTGGGATACCCGGTGGTTGTCCGGCCCGCGTACACGATGGGCGGCACCGGCGGCGGGCTTGTCTATAACCGCGACGAGCTCCGGACGGTCGCCGACCGGGGGATCGGGGCGTCCCTGATCCACCAGATTCTCGTGGAGGAATCGGTGCTCGGCTGGGAGGAGCTGGAGCTCGAGGTGCTGCGCGATTCCGCCGACAATATGGTCACGGCCTGCTTTATTGAAAATGTCGACCCCTGCGGGATCCATACCGGGGATTCGTTCTGTACCGCGCCGATGCTCACCGTGCCTGCTGAAGTCCAGGCGGAGCTGGAGAGGCAGGCGTTCCGGATTGTCCGGAAGATCGGCGTTGTGGGCGGGACAAATGTCCAGTTCGCGCGGGATCCGGAGACCGGCCGGGTGATCGTCATCGAGATCAATCCGAGGGCTTCCCGCTCGTCCGCGCTGGCGTCCAAGGCGACCGGCTTCCCGATCACGTATATTTCCGCCCAGCTTGCCTGCGGGGTGCTGCTTTCCGAGATTCCCTGCGGGAAGTGCGGCACGCTGGACAAGTATGTGCCGGAACATGATCACGTTGCCGTCAAATTTGCCCGCTGGGCATTTGAGACGTATCAGGATGTCGAGGACAAGCTCGGGACGCAGATGCGCGCGGTCGGCGAGGTGATGGCGCTCGGGAGAAATTTCCGGGAAGCTTTCCAGAAGGCGGTCCGCTCGCTGGATAATGGCCGCAGCGGCCTTGGCCACGCGAAGAATTTTGCCGCGAAGACGAAGGAGGAACTCCTGCGTCTCCTGGTACAGCCTTCTTCCGAGCGGTATTTCCAGATCTATGAGGCATTCCGGAAGGGTGCTTCCGTGGAGGAGGTTCAGGCGGTCACCCGCGTGAACGAATATTTCCTTGCGGAGATCCGGGAGCTTGCCCTGGAGGAGGAGACGCTGGTTTCCCGCTATTACGGGACAGTTCCGGCAAACTCGGTCTACGCCGACGCCGACCTGATCCAGGCGAAGAAGGACGGATTCTCGGATCAATATCTGGCGGAGATCCTGAACGTTCCCGAGGGCGAGATCCGGAAGCGCCGCGAGGAGCTGGATCTCGTGGAAAAGTACGCGCAGGTACGGGTGAGCGGGACAGAGGACGGCACTTATTATTATTCCAGCTATATTGGCACGGATGAGGTGGCTGTCGCTGCGGACAGCAGGCAGAAGATCCTGATCCTCGGCGGCGGGCCGAACCGGATCGGTGAGGGAAGCGAATATGATTACGCCTCGGTCCATGCGGCAAAGGCGCTGAAGAAGCTGGGATTTTTGACCATCCTGGTGAACTGCAATCCGGAAACCGTGTCCACGGACTTTGACACGGCGGACCGGCTGTATTTTGAACCGCTGACCCTTGAGGATGTGCTGGGCATCTGCCGGAAAGAGAAGCCGGCCGGGGTGATTGCGCAGTTCGGCGGCACCACCGCCGTCCGGCTCGCAGAGGAGCTGGAGAAGGAGGGCGTTCCCGTCCTCGGCACAAGGCCTGAGGAAAATGACCAGGCAGCGGATCCGGCGGGTTTCCGGGGCCTGATGGAGAAGCTCGGCATCCCGGTTCCGGATAAGCTGATGGACAGCGCGATGGAATGCGAGGCGGACGCGGTCAGCGACGGCGAAAATGTGTATATTCCTGCGGTAAATGAACACATCGAGCTTGCCGGGATCCATGCCGGCGATTCTGCCTGCCTGATTCCGTCCAAGCATATTCCGGAGGGGAATCTCCGGACAATCCGGGAATATACGAAGAAGATTGCCGGGGCGATGGGGATCATCGGCCTCCTCAATGTGCGGTTCGCCATCGAGGACGGCAGGGTGTATGTCCTTGAGGTGAACCCGGGCGCATCCCGCACGGTTCCGCTGACCTCAAAGGTCTGCGGGATCGACCTGGCGGCGGTGGCTGTGGATGTCATCACCTCAGCGATGACCTTCCGTCCGTCGCCGGTATCGAAGCTTCTTCCGCGGTTTATTCCGTACTATGGCGTGAAGGAGGCGGTCTTCCCCTTCGCCATGTTCCCGGAGGTAGATCCGCTGCTCGGGTCGGAGATGCGTTCCACCGGCGAGGTGATGGGCATTGCCGCTGCCTCCGGTGAGGCATTCTACAAGGCCGAGGAGGCCGCGGGATCCACCCTGCCGCTCTCAGGGACGGTGCTGATCTCGTTAAATGAGCAGGACAAGCCGGAGGCCGCGGTTCTGGCGAGAATGTTCGCCGAGGACGGTTTCCGCATCCTGGCCACGGGGCGCACATACCAGGTAATCACAAGCGCAGGCGTCTCGGCAGAGAAAGTGCTGAAGATCTACGAGGGCGGACGGCCGAACATCCTGGACCTGATCATCAACGGCAGGATTGACCTGATTGTCAATACCCCGGAGGGGGAGACCGGCCACCACGACGACAGTTACCTGAGAAAGGGCGCCATCCGCGCGGGTGTCCCGTACATCACCACGGTGACGGCGGCGCGTGCCGCTGCGGAGGGAATCCACCAGATGCTCCGCTCCGGGGACAGCGGGATTCTGCCGCTGCAGGAATGGCATGAAAAAATCGAGACAGAGGGCAGCTGACACGGAATGGAACAACGGAAACCGGATAGGACACTCGACAGGGACGGGCAGATCGCGGTGCTTCACTCGCTCCTCGATATCGGGGAAATGCTGGTGTGCTCGGGCGCGGAGATTAACCGCGTCGAGGACACCCTCGCAAGAATCGGATATTCCTACGGCGCCGAGCACATGGATATTTTCGCGATCATGTCCAGCATCATCGTGACGGCGGTATTTCCCGGCTATCGGGAGGTCACGCTGACGAGGAGGATCACCTCCCCGGGGCCGACGGATTTTACCAAAATCGAGGAGCTGAACGCCCTCAGCCGGGAATGCTGCAAGGCGCCATTTTCCCCCGGGAAGCTCCGGGAAAAGGTGTGCAGGATCCGGGAGGAGCAGCTGTCCGACCGCGACCTGATCGCCGGAAGCCTGATCGGCTCGTTCAGCTTCGCCGTATTTTTCGGCGGAACCATCGCGGACGGGCTGACGTCGGCGGGAATCGCGCTCCTGATCTGCCTTCTGCAGAAGCGGATTGTAAAATACATGCCGAACACGGTGACCTCCAACCTGGTGATCTCCGTATTCATGGGGGCGTTCATCTGGAGCATCACCCGCCTGTTTTCCTTCCTCCACCAGGACTGGGTGGCTATCGGCGATATCATGCTCCTGATTCCCGGCCTCGCGATGACCAACGCGTTCCGGGACGTCCTGGTCGGAGACACGATTGCCGGCCTGATGCGGTTGATTGAGAGCCTGCTATGGGCCGGCGCCATTGCCGCGGGCTTCATGGTGGCTTTCTGGTTTCTGCAGGAGGTGGTGGCATGAACCGGATTCTCCTGCAGCTTGCGGCCAGCTTTTTCGGGACTTACGGCTTCTGCCTGATTTTCCGCTTGCGGAAAAAATGGCGTCCTGCCGCCTGCCTGATCGGCATGGCGGGCTGGGGCGTGTACCTGGCCGGCATGCATTGGTGGCAGAATATTTTTCCGGCGACGCTTGCCGCCTCCGCTTTCTGCGCTGTCTGCGCGGAGACGCTGGCGAGGCTCTGCAGGGTGCCGGCGACCGTACTTTTTATCCCGTCGGTGATCCCGCTGATCCCCGGGCGCGCGCTCTACTACGCGCTGAGCAACGCGGTCAGCGGCGATATCTCCGCGGCGCAGGTGGATTTTGAGATTACCGTGATCTACGCGCTCGCGATCGCCATCGGGATGTCCATCGTTTGGGCATTCTGGTATGTGGTCCGGAAAATGCTGGAGAACGGCAGGAATCCGCGATGCCGGAGGGATGCCGGAAGGGAGGAAGGAGGGCGATGATGCCGGAGACACAATTGCCGCAAAGGTGCGAGGTGTGCGGCTGCGCAAAGCTCTGTACAGAGAATCTCTCGCTGTTTCGGGAACTCCCGATGGCCGTCCAGGAACGGCTGACCGCCCAGGCGGTCTCCACCCATCATGTCCGGGGAAGCCGGCTATTCCAGCAGGGAGATCCGATCGATGAGATCCGGATTATCCGCCGCGGCCAGGTGAAGCTCTGCCGGTTTGACACCGACGGCAGGGAATATATCCTGGATGTGCTGTCCGCGGGCAATTCGATCTGGGAGGGAATCTTCCGCCCCGGCGCGGAATTTGTCTATGACGGGGTCTGCCTGACGGATGTCGAGCTCTGCGAGGTCAGGCGGCCGGTGTTCCTGGCGGAGATTGCCGGAAAGCCGGAGGTGGCGTCCTACCTGATCGGCCTGCTCAGCATCCGCCTGGCGGAAGCCCAGGAGAAGGCGCTGCTCTTGACGATCCGCGATCCCAGGGTCCGCATGGCGGGATTCCTGCTTGACCGGGACCGCCGCTGGCCGGGGCCGGAGATCAATCTGAAGCTGGAGGAGATCGCCGCGAGCATCGGCCTCAGGGAGGAGACGGTCAGCCGGGTTCTCCGCGGATTTGAGAAGAGCGGGATTATCGAGAGAATGGGAAAGGGCAAAATCCGCCTGCGGGACCGGGACATGCTCCGCGAGATTTCCGAGGGCGGAAGAGCATAGAAAACTGCCTCTGTCCGGCATATCCATGATGCCGGACAGAGGCAGGACAAGCATTGCCGGACGGGCAGCTGCCCGGCACCAATTCAGGAATCAGCAAAGGAGGGTACACAATGAACGACCAGGTTATGCACAAGCTGTCCTATGGGCTGTTTGTCCTCACCGCGAAGGACGGCGAGAAGGATAACGGCTGCATCATCAACACGGTGACGCAGGTGGCCAGTGAGCCGAACCGGATTTCCATCTCGGTCAACAAGAAGAATTACACGCACGATATGATCCTGAAGACAGGGGAGTTCAATGTCTCTATTCTCAGCGAGAAGGCCAAATTTGACACTTTCCGCCATTTCGGCTTCCAGAGCGGGCGCGATGTGGATAAGATGGCAGGCATCGAGATCAGCCGCTCGGCGAACGGGATTGTGTACCTGAACACCGGCGAGACGAACGCCTATATCTCCGCAAAGGTGATCCAGTCCATCGACGTCGGCAGCCATACCCTGTTTATCGCGGATGTGACGGATGGTGAGGTGCTTGCGGATACCCCGTCCGCGACCTACGCCTACTACTTCTCCAACATTAAGCCGAAGCCGGAGCCGGCGCCGAAGAAGACCGGCTGGATCTGCACGATCTGCGGCTATATCTATGAGGGCGAGGTTCTCCCGCCGGATTTCATTTGCCCGATCTGCAAACATCCGGCATCCGATTTCCGGAAGCTGTAATCTTGAACGGATCCTCCGGCGGATGGCCGGGGAGATTCCCGTGTTCTCTTGGATAATCGGATGATATGGTCAGAAAGGCCCGCTCCGGGATGCCGGGGCGGGCCTTTCTGAGCATTGCGGGAGAACCGGATACCGAGGCGAAATCCGGTTTCCAGCCGGAAAATCCGGTCACTTCTGATAGTTTCTCTCACCGAAGATGGCGGTGCCGACCCGGACGATGGTCGCGCCTTCCTCCACGGCGACCGGATAGTCGGCGGTCATGCCCATGGACAGGGTATCCATCCTGACGCCGGGATACCCCATTGCGCCGATCTGCTCGCTGAGCAGCCGCAGGTTCCGGAAGTGCACCCGGTTGGTTTCGGCATCCTCCGTGATCGGTGCGGAGGTCATGAGGCCGCGGACCTGGATGTGCGGCATCGCCCCGATCACCTTCGCTGCCTCCGGGGCAGCCTCGGCGGTGAAGCCCCACTTGGTCTCCTCCCGCGCGATATTGACCTCCAGGAGGACATCCATGTTTACCCCGTGCTTCGCGGCTTCCTTCTCAATCTGCTCCGCCAGCTCGACGGTGTCTACGGAGTGGATCAGCTTCACCTTGTCGATGATGTATTTTACCTTATTTCTCTGCAGGTGGCCGATCATGTGCCATTCCACCTGGTCACCGAGAACCTCGTACTTTTTCTGGATTTCCTGGACATAGTTTTCGCCGAAGGCGTGCTGTCCGATGGACATGGCTGCCCGGATGTCCTCGACGGGCTTTGTCTTGCTGACCGCAAGCACCTTCACGTCCTCCGGGTTTCGCCCGGATTTCCGGCAGGCCTCTGCGACTTTTTCGCGGACCTCCCGGAGATTTTGCTCAATGGTTTCCGCAGAAAGTTCCATGGTGAACATACCCCCTTCTGAATTATTTGCCGATTCTCTTTAAAAGATAGGGAATGACGGCCTCAAAATCAACACTGTATTCCTTTTCCGGATCGTGCTCCATCGTCTCCCGGATGGACGCCACCGTGTAGTCCGCGGCGATCCGCAGGGAGTCTTCCATGGAAAATCCGTTCATCATCGCGCCCACGGCGGTGCTGGAGAAGAGGTCGCCGGTTCCGTGGTAGCTGCGGGAGAGCTTCTCGTGGGAGAAACCGAAAAACTTCCCGGACGCAGCCTCCATACCCATGACGCCGGTTTTCCCCTTCTCGGGAGTTACGCCGGTGATGACGACGGCCTTCCGCGTGCCGAGGGCGGCGAGCTTCTCGAGAAGGCTCCGGAGATACTTCTCATCCCCGTCAGGGAGATAGGGCGTTCCGGTCATCAGGCAGGCCTCCGTCAGGTTCGGGACGATGATGTCCGCGCATGCGCAGAGGGAAGCCATGGCTTTGGGAAAATCCCGATCAAACGCCGGGTAAAGCTTTCCACCGTCCGCCATGGCCGGGTCCACGAAGCGGAGCGTGCCTTCCCCGCCGAACGTGTCGAAGAACTTCCGGACAAGGGCAATCTGCCCGGCGGATGCCAGGTATCCGGTGTAGATGGCATCGAAGGATAGGCCGAGCTTCTGCCAGTGGGCGGAAATGGGCGCAATCTGATCCTGCAGGTCACGGCATGTGGGTGCCGGGAACATTGTGTGGGTGGAGAGAACCGCGGTGGGCAGGATGGCGGTCTCGATGCCCATCGCGGAGAGCACCGGGAGGGCGATCGTGATTGAGCATTTGCCATAGCAGGAAATATCCTGGATTGTCACAATTTTTTTCATCAGCAGATACCTCGCTTTTTCTGTTCATTCTCCCATTCTAGAGGCAATCTGTCCTGATTTTAATAGACAAAAATAAGAAAATATATCAGGACAGTCTATCTGTCCCGACAGATGGCGGAAAAAAGCCTTGACATATACCTTACTGGGGTATACTATATCGACATGCCGGGGAGAGGTGCCTGGGGATTTTTCCTCCTCCTGTTTCCGGCGGAGATGATCGAGCTTACCAGGAGGAATGCGATATGGCGGCGAAGGAAAAGACGGAGAAAACGTGCGAAAAGTGCGAGAACTGCTCGCACCGCGAGAAGATGCGGCCGGAAAAGGAATATAAGGAACTGATGAACCGGCTCAAGCGGATCGAGGGGCAGATCCGCGGGATTGAGGGCATGCTTGAGCATAACGCCTACTGCCCGGATATCCTGATTCAATGTTCGGCGGTCAGCAGCGCGCTGAACAGCTTCAACAAGGTGCTGCTCGCAAATCACATCCGCACCTGTGTTGTGCAGCAGATCCGCGAGGGCGATGACCAGACGATCGATGAGTTGCTGAATGTCCTCCAGAAACTGATGAAATGAACTGCTGAAATGATGGGAATCATCCGGCAGATTTCGGAGAATGCGGCGGGAAGGAGAATAAGGCATGAAACAGTATAATGTTACCGGCATGAGCTGCGCCTCGTGCAGCGCGCATGTCGAGAAGGCGGTGAAGAAGGTGCCCGGCGTGACCTCCTGCAGTGTGAGCCTTCTGACGAACTCAATGGCGGTCGAGGGGACAGCGAAGCCGTCCGAGATCATCAAGGCGGTGGAAAATGCGGGCTATGGGGCATCGGTAAAGGGCGCCGCGCGGGAATCTGCGGGCACTAAGCTCGCCGAGGAGGAAGAGGCGCTGAAAGACAAGGAGACGCCGGTTTTGAAAAAACGGCTGTTCTCCTCGGTGGTCTTCCTGCTCATCCTGATGTATTTCTCCATGGGGCACATGATGCTGGGCTGGCCGGTGCCGCCCATTTTCGAGAACGCCGCTTCCCAGGCGGTTCTGGAGATGCTGATCGCGATCGTGGTTCTTGTCATCAACCGGAAGTTCTTCACGAGCGGGTTTCGGGGGCTTTTCCACGGCGCCCCGAACATGGACACCCTGGTTGCCCTCGGCTCCACAGCTTCCTTCGGCTACAGCCTGGCTGAGCTGTTTCTCATGATCGACGCGATGGGCCGCGGGGACGCGGCTGCGGTGGCGCGGTATTCGATGAACCTCTACTTTGAGTCCGCCGCGATGATCCCGACGCTGATCACGGTCGGGAAGCTTCTCGAGGCGATGTCCAAGGGGCGGACGACCGACGCGCTGAAGAGCCTGATGAAGCTTGCCCCGAAGACGGCGGTGATCGAGCGGGACGGCGCGGAAACCGAGGTCCCCATTGAGGAAGTGCACCGCGATGACATCTTTGTCGTGCGCCCGGGGGAAAATATCCCGGTGGACGGCGTGATCCTTGACGGCAGCACGGCGGTCAATGAGTCCGCCCTGACCGGCGAGAGCATCCCGGTGGACAAGGCTGCCGGGGACAGGGTTTCCGCGGCGACGATCAACCAGTCCGGCTTTATCCGTTGCCGGGCGACGAGGGTCGGGGAGGACACGACACTCTCCCAGATCATCCAGATGGTCAGTGACGCGGCGGCGACTAAAGCGCCTCTCGCGAGGATCGCCGATCGGGTATCCGCGATTTTCGTGCCCGCGGTTATGGGCATCGCCCTGCTGACCTTTGCGGGCTGGCTCCTCGCCGGCCGGGATGTCGGCTTCGCGATCGCGCGGGCGATCACGGTGCTCGTCATCAGCTGCCCCTGCGCGCTCGGCCTCGCGACCCCGGTGGCGATCATGGTCGGCAGCGGCATGGGCGCGAAGAACGGTATCCTCTATAAGACTGCCCAGTCCCTCGAGGAGACCGGGCGGGTGCAGATCGTTGCCCTGGACAAGACCGGAACCATCACCGCGGGAGTTCCGAAGGTGACCGATATCGTTCCCGCGGAGGGGATTGATGAGGAATTGCTCCTCAAGCGGGCTTATGCCCTGGAGCAGAAGAGTGAGCACCCGCTCGCGAAGGCGGTTGTCGAGTATGGTAAGGAAATGCAGGTTCCCGCGGAGGAGGCGGAAGGATTTCAGGCACTTCCCGGCAACGGCCTCCGGGGAGTAATCGGCGGGAAGACGGTCCTCGGCGGCAGCCGGGCATTTATCGGCGAAAAAGCCGCGATCAGTGCGGAGATGAACCGGCAGGCAGATGAGCTCTCCGGGCAGGGCAAGACGCCGCTCTTCTTCGCGGAGGACGGCCGCCTTCTCGGGATGATCGCCGTCGCGGATGTTATCAAGGAAGACAGCCCGCAGGCGGTGGAGGAACTCCGGAAAATGGGCATCCGGGTGGTGATGCTGACCGGGGACAATGCGCGCACCGCGAAGGCGATCGGCAAGCAGGCCGGCGTAGACCGGGTGATTGCCGGCGTCCTGCCGGACGGCAAGGAGAGCGTCATCCGCGCTCTCCAGAAGAGCGGAAAGGTCGCGATGGTCGGCGACGGCATCAACGACGCGCCCGCGCTCACCCGTGCGGATATCGGCATCGCGATCGGCGCCGGGGCGGATGTCGCGGTGGACGCGGCGGATGTCGTCCTGATGAAGAGCCGGCTGACCGATGTGTCCGCGGCGATCCGCATGAGCCGGGCGACGATCCGGAACATTCATGAGAACCTGTTCTGGGCATTCTTTTACAATATCATCTGCATTCCGCTGGCGATGGGCCTCTACGGCTTTGCGATGAAGCCCATGTACGGCGCGGCGGCCATGAGCATTTCCAGCTTTACGGTATGCATGAACGCGCTGCGGCTGAACCTTTTCCGGCTGCACGACGCTTCAGGAGATAGATCTCAGAAACCGGTTGAGCTCCCTGAGGAAATCCTTGAGGAAAAGGGAGAGAATAAGGAGGAAGCAATGAAGAAGACGTTGAAGATCGAGGGAATGATGTGCGGCCACTGCGAGGCCACGGTGAAGAAAGCCCTGGAGGGGCTGGACGGCGTAGCCGGCGCGGAAGTCAGCCATGAGAAGGGGCAGGCTGTTGTGGAGCTGACGAAGGATGTCGACGACGCGGTGCTCAAAAAGGCCGTGGAGGATCACGACTATAAGGTAGTGGACATCGCCTGAGACCAGGCGGGAGGAGCAAGGATAGGGAGAAGCCCGGCGGCATGCCGGGTTTCTTCTTATATATATAGCTATATTTCTCATAGAGGGAATGACATAAATTGTCAAAAAATGAACAATTAGTGTACAGACAAGCAACATGATGATGAATAATATTCAACTTTGTAAATTTTGCTTGCCAGCGGATTGTTAACGTGCTATAAACTAAAAATGAAAATTTTCTAAACAAGGTTTTCAGAAACGGGAGAGAAACATGATCACACCGAAGGAGTACAGGGAACGCCTGCTGGCAAAATACATGCCGACTTTTGACATCGAGGTGCCATACAGCGTAGGCGGAACCATTTACCCGGCGTATGCGTGCTTTTCTTCCAAGAGCGAGAAGTACGTTCTCGTCCGGCAGGCAAACCTCTGGACGACCGATTCGCATGAGCATGTCCTCTTTCTGGAGAGGGAGCGTTGCGGGGCGGAGATCACAGAGGAAGTGAAGAGACTGGTTGAACAGCACATGGAACCGGAGATGGTCCGCGGGGGAGAGAAGCTTCCCGAGAAGGATCACATGATTTCCTATCTGACGGTGATCGTGCTCCTTCGGGAGACACCGGATCCGGATACGGTTCAGGCGGTCCGGCGGTTCCGCTTCACGCGGAGTTACCTTTTTACCCTCCGGGGGCGGGCGGAGACCCACCTGATTCTCGCTGATCTCGGGAAGGAACAGATTTTTACCAACCGGGACGCGGCGAGACATCGGAAAATCTACGAGGATATTTTTCGGGAGGTTCATCAGGGCCTTCCGGGGTACTTGGATCTTCTCGCGAAGCAGCAGTAATTTTACAGAGGAGGAAATGTTATGAACGCTGCAGTAGTTCTCATCGCAAGCATCATCATCCTCGCTGTCGGCTATGTATGCTACGGCGGATGGCTTGCAAAGCAGTGGGGTGTTGATCCCGACCGCACCACACCGGCACACACCTTCCAGGATGGTATGGATTATGTGCCCGCAAAGACCCCCGTCCTTATGGGACACCACTTTTCGTCGATCGCCGGCGCCGGCCCGATCAACGGCCCGATCCAGGCCGCGGTATTCGGCTGGGTTCCGGTCCTGCTCTGGATCCTGATCGGAGGCATCTTCTTCGGCGGCGTTCATGATTTCGGTGCGCTTTTTGCTTCCCTGAGAAATGACGGCAAGTCGATCGGCGAGGTTATCGCCGACACGATGGGAACGAAGGCAAAGCGGATCTTCCTTGTGTTCTGCTATGTGACCCTTCTTCTCGTTGTCGCCGCGTTCGGCTCCATCGTTGCCTCCACGTTCGGCAACACGACGGCAGCGGGCAAGGCGGTTGAGGGGCAGGCGCTCAGCGCGAACCTTTCTACCGCGAGCATTTCCCTGCTGTTCATCGTCCTGGCCATTATCTTCGGCATCCTCGTATACCGGATGAACATGAACATTGTCGCGGCCAGCGTCCTCGGCATCATCGGCATCTGCGGCATCGTTGCCCTGGGCCTCAACTGGCATCCGCTTTCCCTGTCTTACAACGCCTGGATGTGGCTGATCGGCTTGTACATCGCCGTGGCTTCCGTAACCCCGGTATGGATTCTTCTCCAGCCGCGCGATTACCTGAGCTCCTTCCTGCTGTACTTCATGATCCTTGTCTCCATTGTCGGCATCCTCGGATGCGCGTTCGGTGGAAACGGCAATCTCGCGATGCCGGCATTTACCAGCTTCACGGCACCGAAGAGCAATGGCCTCTTCACGACCGGTACGATGTTCCCGGCCCTGTTCGTCACCATCGCCTGCGGCGCGATTTCCGGATTCCACTCCCTGGTATCCTCCGGAACAACGTCCAAGCAGCTCGACAATGAGAAGAGCGCACGCCCGGTGGCCTATGGTTCCATGCTGATTGAGTGCGTGGTCGGCGTGATTTCCCTCTGCGCGGTCGGTTTTGTCTGGGCCGGCGCGTCCTCCGCGTCGCCCGCGGAAGCCGGACTGACCTCCCCGACAGCGGTATTTGCCAAGGGCGTGTCCGAGATGATCGGCACCTTCGTCGGCCAGGACAGCCCGCTGGTCAGCGTTGCGTACAGCACACTGATCCTCGCGGTATCGGTATTCTGCCTGACCTCCCTGGATACGGCGACCCGTCTTGCCCGCTATATGTTCCAGGAATTCTTCACCGAAAAAGATCAGACCTACAGGGATCTGACCGGGGCAAAGAGATTTTTCGCTGACCCGTATGTGTCCACGATCATCACGGTGATTCTCGGTATCGGCCTCGGCCTTACCGGATATACCAAGATCTGGCCGCTGTTCGGCGCCGCCAACCAGCTGCTTGCGGCTCTGGGCCTTCTCGCGGTATGCGCGTGGCTCGGCTCCGTCGGCAGAAATAACAAGATGTTCTACTTCCCGATGGTCTTCATGCTGCTGGTGACGATCACCTCCCTCTGCCAGACCATCAAGGCGAAGCTCACCGCCGGCGGGATGTGGAGCTACATTCAGGCAGCTATCGCCATCGTCCTTGTCGTTCTCGCGATCGACCTGGCCGTGGACAGCTTCCGCACACTGCATAAGCAGCACGCGGAGAAGGCAGCGCTTGACGCCTGATCTGCCCGCTGCAGATGAGTTACAAAAATCGAGGGAAAATCCTGGCCTCCGGGATTCCGCTTTGGCGGAATTCCGGAGGCTTTTGCTTATGCAGAGCACTTAACAATAACCAGCCGCTTAACGAGGACAAGCGAAAGCGCAGTCCGAGTTTAGTGGAGTGGCTATCCGCGGAGCGGGGCGCGAGCCCAGCGGGCGAAGTGCGAGTTTAGTGCGAGCTATGCGAATTTGCTTAGTGAGAACAAGCGTAAGCGCAGTTCGAACTTAGCAAATTTGCTGTTCTGACGAAAACCACGGGCTGATCCCGGCGATGTTATCGCTGCTGGTTACCCCCCGCGCTCCGCGGTGCCGGATTTTCGCGGGCAGCTCTTGTAAAAACCGGACGAGCCGGTATAATGAAGATTGTTAAGTCCTTCTAACTAAAATGAGAGAGGATAGGAAGAATGACATTAAAGGAACTTCGTGTGGGAAAAAGTGCTGTGGTCACCGCGGTTGGCGGGGAAGGGGCGCTCCGCCAGCATTTTCTGGATATGGGACTGATCCCCGGCGTGCGCGTGACCTTGGTTAAGTACGCGCCCATGGGCGATCCGATGGAGCTGCAGATTCATGGTTATGAGCTGACGCTGCGGCTTGACGACGCAGGAAAGATCGAGATCAATCCGGCGGCGGATGCGGCGGAACCATCAGCCGCGGCGGATGCGGCGGACACGGATGGCAGGGGGCTGATTAACCAGACCGTCCATCCGGGGCTCGGCGAGGGCGGGAAGTATCACGTCCGCGCCGGCGAGCACCCGCTGCCGGATGGCACCGTCCTGACCTTTGCCCTGGCGGGCAATCAGAACTGCGGCAAGACTACGCTGTTCAACCAGCTGACCGGGTCGAATCAGCATGTGGGCAATTTCCCCGGCGTCACGGTGGACCGCAAGGCCGGTGTGATCCGGGGGTATCCGGACACGGAGATCACCGACCTTCCCGGCATTTACTCCCTGTCTCCCTACACGAGCGAGGAGATCGTCACCCGGCAGTATATTATCGGTGAGCACCCGAAGGGGATCATCAATATTGTGGATGCCACCAACCTGGAGAGAAATCTCTACCTGACCATGCAGCTGATGGAGCTGGATATCCCGATGGTGCTCGCCCTGAACATGATGGACGAGCTGACCGGAAACGGCGGGTCTGTCCGCGTCAATAAGATGGAGGAAATGCTGGGCATCCCGGTCGTCCCGATCTCGGCGGCGAAGAATGAGGGCATCGATGAGCTTGTCCGTCACGCGGTTCATGTGGCGCATTATCAGGAGACGCCGGGAATCACCGATTTCTGCGACGCGAATGACCACGGCGGGGCTGTACACCGCTGTCTGCACGGCATCATGCACCTGATCGAGGATCACGCGAAGGCGGCGGGGATTCCTGTCCGCTTTGCGGCGACGAAGCTCGCCGAGGGCGACCCGCGGGTGATGGAAGCGCTGAACCTGACGGAAAATGAGAAGGAGATGATTGAGCACATCATTGTGCAGATGGAGGCGGAGCGCGGCCTGGACAGGGCGGCGGCGATCGCGGACATGCGATTTGCCTTCATCCGGAAGCTGGTTGGCCAGACCCTCATCCGCCCGAAGGAGAGCCGGGAGAACCAGCGCAGTGTCGCCATCGATAAGGTTCTGACGGGGCGCTACACCGCGATTCCGGCCTTCATCGGCATCATGGCGCTGGTCTTCTGGATGACCTTCGGCCTGATCGGCGCATTTCTCCAGAAGGTCATGGCTGATCTGGTCGGCTGGCTCACGGAGGTCACGGACAGGGCCATGACCGCGGCAGATATCGCGGCCCCGGTGCACTCCCTCGTGATCGACGGCGTGTTCAACGGTGTCGGCACGGTGCTGAGTTTCCTCCCGATCATTGTCACCCTGTTCTTCTTCCTGTCCCTTCTGGAGGATACGGGTTATATGGCCCGCGTGGCTTTTGTCATGGACAAGCAGCTCAGGAAAATCGGCCTCTCCGGGCGGAGTATCGTCCCGATGCTGATCGGCTTCGGGTGCACGGTTCCCGGTGTTATGGCCAGCCGGACGCTGCCGTCCGACCGCGACCGGAAGATGACGATCATGCTGACGCCGTTCATGAGCTGCTCCGCGAAGCTGCCGATCTATGCGTTCTTCACGGCGGCATTTTTCCCGCGTCACGCGGTGCTTGTCATGATCCTGCTCTACTTTACCGGAATATGCATCGGCATCCTGGCCGCCCTGGTGACCAAGAATACGATGTTCAAGGGCGAGGCGGTTCCCTTTGTCATGGAACTTCCGAACTACCGGCTGCCGGGAGCGAAAAATGTGCTCCAGCTGCTCTGGGACAAGGCGAAGGACTTCCTGGAGCGGGCATTTACCGTGATCTTCATGGCGACCATCGTGATCTGGTTCCTCCAGAACTTTAACCTGAGGCTCCAGATGACCGCGGATTCGCAGTCCAGCATCCTCGCGGTTATTGCCGGAAAGATCGCACCGATCCTCGCGCCCGCCGGGCTTGACGACTGGAGGATCTCCACAGCGCTGATCTCCGGCTTTATGGCGAAGGAGAGCGTTGTGGCGACCCTGAACGTCCTCTACGGCGGGATGGCCGAAGTCCAGGCGGCTCTCACGAGCCTTCAGGCGGCCTCCATGCTGGTGTTCTGCCTCCTCTATACGCCCTGCGTCGCGGCAATTTCCTCGATCCGCAGGGAGCAGGGAAATGGCTTTGCGGTCGGTGTTGTGGTCAGCCAGTGTGTGATTGCCTGGATTGCGGCGGTGCTTGTCCGCCTTGTCGGCGGTCTTCTGATCTGAGATGTGGGGCTTCTGCCTGGCTGCGGCAGGAGTCCTTTTTTGAGTAAAAGTTAAAAAGCGGAAAAGCAGTTGCGGCCTCTGCCGCCCGGCGGTAGAATAGGAAAGACAGAATTGGGAGAAATTTCTGAAGGAGACCAATGAAAAGACAGCGGGTACAGGTATCTCACCAAGATCACGCAGGATGAGAAGGGCTGCATTGTCGAGGCGGCAGCCGCGAAGAGCGCGGCTTGGAAATGAGGGGAGAGGCATCATGGAAGAAATCATCGTCAGCGCATCGATTACGTACAAGGTCCTCATTGAGCGGGGGCTTCTCGCCCGCGTGGGGGAATTGTCCGCGCCGCTCATCCGCGGCCGGCACGCGGCCATCATCTCGGACAGCAATGTGTGGCCGCTCTACGGCCCGGCGGTGGAGGAAAGCCTCAGGGATGCTGGCTTCACGGTTGATTCCTTCGTCTTCCCCGCCGGGGAGACCTCGAAAAATCTGGGAACACTCGGAGAGATCCTGACATTCCTCGCCAGGAAAGAGTTCACCCGCCAGGACGCGGTCTTCGCGCTGGGCGGCGGGGTCACTGGCGATATGGGCGGCCTGGCCTCATCCCTGTTTCTCCGCGGGATTCCCTATGTCCAGATCCCGACCTCCCTTCTTGCGATGGTGGATTCCTCGGTCGGCGGGAAGACCGCGGTGGATCTCCCGGAGGGGAAAAACCTGGTCGGGACATTTACCCAGCCAGTTCTCGTCGTCTGCGACCCCGACACGCTGAAAACCCTGGAACCGGCGGTATACGCCGAGGGGTGGGCGGAGATCATCAAGTACGGGATGATCCTGAGCCGCGGCCTCCTGGAGTTTCTTCTGGACAATCCGGTGGGAACCGACATCGAGAAGGTGATTGCGGACTGTGTGACCATGAAGCGGGACGTCGTCGCGTCGGATGAACGTGATACCGGCGGGCGGCAGATCCTGAACTTCGGGCACACGATCGGGCATGCCATCGAGCGGTGCGCCGGCTACCGCTATTACCACGGGGAGGGCGTCGCTATGGGCATGGCAGTGATGACCAGGGGCTGCATCGCGAAAGGCTGCTGCCCGAAGGCGTGCGGGAGGATTCTGGAGAAATTGCTGGAGAAATACCATCTGCCGAAGACCTGTGATATCCCGAGGGAAGATTTACTTAAGGCGGCACGTGCCGACAAGAAGCGCCGGGGGGATCAGATCACGCTGATTGAGCCCAGGGATGTCGGCAGGTGTGTACTGGTCAAGACCGGCTTTGGCGAGCTGGATGAGATTTTGCGGCTGGGGCTTTGAGCTTCGCGGCTGCCTTGATTGTGAACAAATCGTGCTGCGGGCGGATTTCCACGGGGAAGTCCGCCCGCGGCGGTTTGAAGGGCATCTTCCGGGCGATGAGAAATTTTTGTAAAAAGATTAGCACTCACATCTTGACAGTGCTAACAACTGTGCTATAATGCATAATGTAAGAAGAAAGAGGGAACAGAAATCCGGAAGGGATCAGGAGATCGGCAGGATGCGTTCCCGATCAGAATAAATGAGATCAATCAGTGGAGGTAATGATGATGATGTATATGCCCAGTATTTTCGGTGAGAATCTTGTTGATGATTTCTTTGATGATTTTGATCACAGCTTTTTCAGCCAGCCGGCGAGCGGGAGACAGGCGAGTGCCCTGATGAAAACTGATATCCGGGAAAACGAGAACGGGTATCAGCTGGATGTCGAGCTGCCGGGCTACAAGAAGGAGGACATCAAGCTGGAGCTGAATGACGGCTATCTGAACATTACCGCCGAGAAGCACCAGAACAAGGAGGAGAAGGATCAGAACGGCAGGCTGATCCGTCAGGAAAGATATGCCGGATCGATGCAGAGAAGCTTCTATGTCGGGGATAACCTGACCGAGGAAGATGTGAAGGCGAAGTTCGAGAACGGTATCCTGAGACTGGAACTGCCGAAGAAGGATGCGAAGCAGATTCCGGAGAAGAAGACGATCGCGATTGAATAATTTTTCCGCCTCGGCAGCCGGACGGGCGCCCGGCACCTGAGGCACGGAAGGAATGTTTAAAGGACAATGACAACCCCCGGGCGGTTACAGCCCCGGTTTATATAGAAAAGTTTTTCAGTTCTGAACAGCATCCGGAACCGAATGTTCAAAGGAGGAATTTTTATGATGTACATGCCTGCTTTATTTGGTGAAGATCTGATGGATGACTGGATGGATGATATGGACAGGGCATTCTCGAGAAAGAATCCGTTGTTCGGCAGAAGTGCAAAGAATCTGATGAAGACGGATGTCCGTGAGCTGGACAATGCCTATGAGCTGGCAGTTGACCTGCCTGGCTTCAAGAAAGACGAAATCAAGCTGGAGCTCAAGGATGGCTGCCTGGTGATCAGCGCGGCCAAGGGCGTCGAGAAGGACGACAAGGATAAGAAGGGGCGCATGATCCGCAATGAGCGTTACAGCGGGGCTGTCGAGAGAAGCTTCTACGTCGGTGAGGACGTCACTGAGGATGAGGTGAAGGCAAAATTTGAGGACGGCGTGCTTCGGATTACCGTCCCGAAGAAGGACGAGGAGAAGAAGACACCCGAGCATAAGCTGATTGCCATCGCCGGATAACGGCGACGGAAGCCTTAAGCGACCTCCATTCACGTATCTGCTCCGAGCAGATACTGGTTGATATATAGATAACTCCTGATATGGGGCTGTCTCACATTTCCCTCCGGGGAGATGGGAGGCAGCCCTTTTGCTGTGCCTGGCACTGAACAAGCGCGGACCCGGTTCGAACCTGGCGAATATGCCTGCCTTGGCATAGGATCGAAAAGAAAGTATAATGAATGCGAAAAGACATATGATGATGCCCGGATCATTCTGATCCCGGACAGAGGAAAGGATACCTTATGCTTCGTGGAAAGACTGTTCTTCTCGGTGTGACCGGCAGTATTGCCGCATACAAAATCCCGTATCTCGCGAGCGCGCTCAAAAAGCAGGGCGCCGACATTCACGTGCTGATGACAAAAAATGCCGTGAACTTTATTACACCGATCACGTTTGAGACGCTGACCGGCAATAAGTGCCTGATTGATACCTTCGACCGGAACTTTGAATTCAGCGTGGAGCATGTTTCACTCGCCAAGAAGGCGGACATTGTCCTGGTCGCCCCGGCCTCGGCGGATGTGATCGGCAAGATGGCCGCCGGGATCGCCGATGATATGCTGACCACAACGATCCTCGCCTGCACCTGCCCGATCCTTGTCTCCCCGGCGATGAACACCAGAATGTTCCACAATCCCATCGTCCAGGACAACCTGCGCCGGCTGGAGCACTACGGGATGAAGGTTATCCGCCCCAATTCGGGGTATCTTGCCTGCGGCGACACCGGTGAGGGGAAAATGCCCGAGCCCGCCGAGCTTCTGGAGTATCTTGAGCAGGAGATCGCTTATCCGAAGGATATGGCCGGCATGAAGGTCCTGGTCACCGCCGGCCCCACGCGGGAGGCCATTGACCCCGTCCGTTATATCACCAACCATTCCACGGGGAAAATGGGCTATGCCATTGCCCGCGCAGCCGCGGGGCGGGGGGCGGAGGTGACGCTGGTGACCGGAAAGACGGATCTTCCGAAGCCCAGGTTCGTCCATACGGTTGAGATCGTCTCCGCGAAGGAGATGTTCCGCGAGGTTACCTCGCGCGCTGGGGAGATGGACGCCATCATCAAGGCTGCCGCCGTTGCGGATTACCGGCCGGCGGAGGTTGCCTCGGAGAAGATCCACAAGAAGGACGGCGGCCTCGCCATCCCGCTGGAGAGAACCGATGACATCCTCCAGTATCTCGGGGATCACCGGAGGGCGGACCAGTTTCTCTGCGGATTTTCCATGGAGACCGAGAATGTCCTGGAGAATTCCCGGAGAAAGCTTGCCCGGAAACATCTGGACATGATTGTGGCCAATAACCTCAAGACGGCCGGGGCGGGATTTGGCACAGATACCAACGTGGTCACCCTGATCACCGCGGACGGGGAGACGGAGCTGCCGCTCATGAGCAAGGACGAGGTGGCTTTCGAGATTCTCAGCCGGGTTGCCCGCAAAATCAACAGAAATTCAGAAATTAACAATTGAATTTTGTCAAATTTGCGTTAAGATAAGGGAGTATCCGAGCCGCACGGCAGAAAGCCGGCGGCATCGGGGCAAGATCCCGATCATGGGAAAGGGAGACCCTTTCCGGAGAGATGTGCGGAGAGGCGTTTTGTGCCGCCCGCATGAGGCTCTCATCCCGTATGGCATCCTTCTGATGGAGGAGCGATAACAAAGGAGAAAAAATGAAAACAGAAAAGCAAAAAACCATCACAACCACAAATCTCGTCCTTCTGGGCATGATGACCGGCGTTCTGCTGCTCATGGCCTACACACCGCTGGGCTACCTGAATATCGGTCCGCTGGCGATCAGCTTCAATATGATCCCCGTGGCGATCACCGCGATCGCGCTCGGCCCTGTCGGCGGCCTGATCACCGGATCGGTCTTCGGCCTCACCAGCTTCCTGCAGTGTATCGGGGTCGGCGGCGTCAGCGCGATGGGCGCCATCCTTTTCCAGATCAATCCCTTCCTTGCCTTTATCCAGCGCTTTGTCCCGAGAGCCCTTGACGGCCTGCTTCTCGGGTATATTTTCCAGCTGATCCGCGCAAGACGGGGATCCCTGCATCTTGCCAGCGCGGTGACCGGCTTCTTTGCGGCATTCCTGAATACGCTGTTCTTTATGTCGATGCTGGTGCTGCTTTTCGGCAACACGGAGTACATGCAGAACCTGATCGGCGGCAGGAATATCATTGCCTTCATCTGCGCCTTTGTCGGCATCAATGCCGTCGTTGAGATGTTCTCGGCGACTGTGATTACCGCCCTGGTCGCGACTGCGCTCGTCAAGGCAAGGCTCATGCATCCTGCGGAGATTCGCGGCGCGCATAAGGCTGTCACGGTCTGACCTGATTTTTCAAAGAGAGGTATCGCCATGCTGCTTGCGATGGATATTGGCAATTCGAATATTGTCATCGGCTGTATCGACATGGAGAGAACCTACTGGATCCGCCGTGTGACCACAGACCGGTCAAAGACGGATATGGAGTATGCGATTCTTCTGAAAAATATCCTCGACCTGAACCGGATTCCCGGAAAACAGATCGACGGCGCGATCCTGTGCTCCGTTGTGCCGCAGGTGACTGGCTACCTGAAGCAGGCGGTGGAGGAGCTCCTTCATGTGCCGGTGATGGTCGCCGGCATCAGCCTAAAGACCGGAATCCGGGTAAAAATGGACCGGCCGGAGACGGTGGGGGCGGATCTGATTGTCGGCGCCGTTGGGGCGCTGACGGAGGCCGAACCTCCGGTGATCATTGTTGACCTGGGCACGGCGACCACGGTGACCTGTGTGGACCGCGACCGCAACTATATCGGCGGCATGATTATCCCGGGCATGAGGACTTCCCTGGACGCCCTCTCGGCGAGGGCAGCACAGCTTCCGGCCCTGGATATCACCGAGCCCGAGCGCCTGATCGGGAAAAATACGGTCGAGTGTATGCACGCCGGCATCATTTACAGCAACGCGGCGATGATCGACGGGTGCGCTGACCGGATCGAGGAAGAACTTGGCCAGAAGGCATCGGTCATTGTCACCGGCGGGCTGGCGAAATTTGTCACCCCGTACTGCCGGCGCAAGGTGATCTATGATGACGACCTGATGCTGAAAGGCCTGTTGAAGCTCTATGAGATGAACCGCTGAATGGGTAAGCAGATGGAAGGTCATGAACTGCGCCCGTCGTCGGCAGAGAAGAAAACAGGCATAGAGAACAAAACAGACAGCCCGGAGCGGCCCTCAGGAGAGGACAGGTTCTGAGCTGTCTGTTTTTTTACGCAGAGCACTTAACGATATAACCAGCCGCTTAACGAGGACAAGCGAAAGCGCAGTTCGAGCTTAGCAAATCTGCTCGTCCATGATGCGGCTGTGCGGGGCGGGAGCCGCCGGTTTCGCGGATCCCGCCCCGGGAAATCAGAACTTCCCGGCTCTTGCCGCTTCCTCAACAGAAACCGCAACAGACACGGTTGCGCCGACCATCGGGTTGTTGCCCATGCCGATGAGACCCATCATCTCCACGTGCGCCGGAACGGAGGAGGAACCTGCGAACTGGGCGTCGGAGTGCATACGGCCCATGGTGTCCGTCATGCCGTAGGAAGCAGGGCCTGCTGCCATGTTGTCCGGGTGAAGGGTACGGCCTGTGCCGCCGCCGGAGGCAACAGAGAAGTACTTCTTGCCTGCCTCAAGGCGTTCCTTCTTGTAGGTGCCGGCAACCGGGTGCTGGAAGCGGGTCGGGTTCGTGGAGTTGCCGGTGATCGAGATATCCACGTTCTCATGCCACATGATGGCAACGCCTTCCTGGACATCGTTCGCGCCGTAGCAGTTTACCTTCGCGCGCGGGCTGTCCGGGTTCTTGGAATAGCACTTGCGGAACACTTCCTTGAGCTCGCCGGTAGCGTAGTCATACTTGGTCTCCACGTAGGTGAAGCCGTTGACACGGGAAATGATCTGTGCGGCGTCCTTGCCGAGGCCGTTCAGGATAACGCGGAGCGGCTTTTTGCGGACCTTGTTGGCCTTCTCGGCGATGCCGATCGCGCCCTCAGCGGCGGCGAAGGATTCATGTCCGGCCAGGAAGCAGAAGCACTCGGTGTCCTCCTCGAGGAGCATCTTGCCGAGGTTGCCGTGGCCAAGGCCGACATTTCTGCGGTCAGCGACGGAACCCGGAATGCAGAAGGACTGGAGGCCTTCACCGATGGCTGCCGCGGCATCAGCCGCGCGGCGGCATCCCTTCTTGATGGCGATTGCCGCGCCTACGGTGTATGCCCATTTTGCGTTCTCAAAGCAGATCGGCTGAATGTGCTCAACCATGTGATAGACATCAAGGCCGGCGTCCTCGGTGATCTTCTTCGCCTCCTCGATAGAGCTGATGCCGTACTCATTGAGCTTGGCAAGAATCTGCTTTTCTCTTCTCTCGTATGATTCAAATAATGCCATCTCTTCGTCCTCCCTCTATCACTGTTTGCGCGGATCAATGAAGCGGACAGCGTCGTCGCAGCGTCCGTACTGGCCGGAGGCCTTCTTCAGTGCCGCGTTGGCGTCGTCGCCGGCCTTGATGAAGTCCATCATCTTGCCGAAGTTTACGAACTTGTATCCGATGATTTCGTCATTCTCATCGAGGGCGAGATCCGTGATGTAGCCGTCAGTAAGCTCCAGGTAGCGGGGACCCTTGGAGAGCGTCCCGTAGGTGGTGCCGATCATGGAACGGTTGCCCTTGCCGAGATCCTCAAGGCCTGCGCCGATCTGAAGGCCGTCCTCGGAAAATGCGCTCTGGGAGCGTCCGTAGGCGATCTGCAGGAACAGCTCGCGCATGGCGGTGTTGATCGCATCACAGACAAGGTCCGTGTTCAGGGCTTCGAGAACGGTAAGACCCGGGAGAATCTCCGCGGCCATGGCGGCGGAGTGGGTCATGCCGGAACATCCGATGGTCTCAATCAGGGCTTCCTGGATGATACCGTTCTTAACGTTCAGCGAGAGCTTGCAGGCACCCTGCTGGGGAGCGCACCAGCCGACACCGTGGGTATATCCGGAGATATCCTTGATTTCCCTGGACTGTACCCATTTTGCCTCCTCCGGAATCGGAGCGGCACCATGATGTACACCCTGGGTAACAGGGCACATATTGGTTACTTCACTCGAATAAGTCATAGGTTTCCCTCCTGAAATCTGGGCATAACTGCCCCTGTGAATAATAACTCGGATTGAAAATTCACATGACTATCATCTATCATTGCTAAAATATTGTCAAGAATAATTCTTAAGAAGTAAGCAGAAAAGGAATGCCTGCTGTTCAGCCCCCAGCATACACCGGACAGGCATAAGGAACGGCACCCGGACAGATGCCGGATGCCGTTTGCTTTATCCCTCGGCAACGAGGTGATGAAATAATAGTTTCACGCGGTTTGCTGCGGATGCCAGGTTGCAGGCGGATTCGTAGGTGGCGACGATCTTGTCGGACAGCGTCAGGACACAGGCCAGACGGCTGGTCGGGACGGAAGTCGCCAGCGGGAACATGTGGCAGCGGATAGCCTTCTTCTCCACTTCGGTCAGCTCATAATGGTAGAGCTCGGAGTTCTCCACCGCTTCCACCGGGTGGTAGAAGCAGTACAGGCCTTCGTGATCCTCATGTCCTGCCTCGTGGTAATTGACGAAGCAGAAATCGTGCAGAAAGCCGACCCGGGCAGCACTCTCAGGATCTACGCCGAGCTTCGGTGCCATCTTTTCCGCGAGATAGGCAACGCGGATGCTGTGGTCGTAGGTATTGGTGCAGCCGTGGCGCGGAATCTGCGCGAGCCTCCGGTAAGCCGGATTCTCCGTAATCTCGCTGTGCTCCCTGGCAAAAAGGACTGTCTCATCAGATAAGCGCAACGTCATCATCCCTCTCTTTATTCATGAACGAAAATACAGACAAATTGTTCCATCTTCACTATAAAGCATCTGCCGGGCGAATGCTACAAGTTCATAGAAATTTCAGAAAGGCTCACGGCATGCCGTAAAATTTCCGGTAGAGGGCGATTTCCTCCGGCGTGTTCCGGCTGGAGAGGAAGATGACCCGGCCATCCCTGTCCCTGGCCGACAGGATGCCGTTCTCATCAAGCCGGCGTTTGAGTTCGCGTGCGGTTCCCTCCCCGCCGTCGTAGAAAGGGATGTTGCCGAGAACCTCCGCAATCTGCCGCCGGATGAAGGGGTAATGGGTGCAGCCGAGGACAACGGCATCTACCCTGCCGCGGTAGCGGCCGAGGAGATTTTCCAGGAGCTCGTGAAATTCCGGAGTGTCCGTCCGCCCCGCCTCGATCTCCTCGACGACGCCGATCCCCGGCACGGGGATGATCTCGGCGCCCTTTCCGTACTTTTCCGCGAGACGGTGGAATTTTTCCAGGCGGAGGGTCATCTCGGTCGCCATGACCAGAATCCGCCGGTGTCCGGCGAGGACGGCAGGCTTGACCGCCGGCTCCACCCCGATGATCGGGATGGAAAATGTCGACCGGAGCAGCGGCGCGGCAGCGCTGGTCGCCGTGTTGCAGGCGATGACACAGGCCTTCACGCCCTCATCCACAAAATGCCGGATGGCGTTGAGGGTCAGTTCCCGGACCTCCTCCTTCGTCCGGCTGCCGTAGGGGGCATTTGCGGAGTCGCCGAAATAGACGATATCCTCATGGGGCAGCAGCCGGGTGATCTCCCGGAGGACGCTGATCCCGCCGGCGCCGGAGTCAAAAACGCAGATATCATTCAGGTATTTCCCGTTCATTGGATTCCTTCCTGTCATGCAAAGCTTTCAAGGATGTCTCTGTGGTATAATGATAGCACGGTGGAAAAAAAATGAAACCGGGGAAAATAAAACTTGACAGATCGTAAGATGATGTCTAAAAATAGCCTCGATGTGTTATAATTGAGTATCTATCCGGACAGACAGAAAGGAAGGGATGCTTTATGTGGGCTTATGAGCGAGTGTTTTATCAGATTTACCCGCTGGGTTTCTGCGGTGCGCCGTTTGAAAATGACGGAGTGGAGGCGCATCGGATTCTGCAGGTGACTGACTGGATCCCGCATCTCATCAAGCTCGGTGTCGGCGCGGTCTATTTCGGCCCGGTTTTTGAGTCGGATACCCACGGCTATAATACAAGGGATTATCGGAAGATCGATGTCCGGCTGGGAAATAACGCCGATTTCCGGCAGGTGGTGGACCAGCTCCATGCCGCCGGCATCCGCGTGGTGATCGACGGCGTCTTTAACCATGTCGGCCGCGGCTTTTTCGGTTTTCAGGATGTTCTCCGGAACCGCGAGAATTCCCCCTATAAGGATTGGTTCAACATCAATTTCGGCGGCGATTCGCCCTGCGGCGACGGCCTCTGGTACGAGGGCTGGGAGGGAAATTATGACCTCGTCCGGCTCAATCTCCGGAACCCGGCGGTCACGGATTACCTGCTGGGCTGTGTGAAGCAGTGGATCGAGGAATTTGACATCGACGGGCTGAGGCTGGATGTGGCTTATCTTCTGGATCCGGAGTTTATTCGCCGCCTCCGCCGGGAGACTTCCGCCTGGAAGGAAGATTTCTTCCTCGTCGGAGAGATGATCGGCGGGGATTACCGCCAGATTATGGGGGATGATCTCTGCCACTCAGCGACCAATTATGAGTGCTACAAGGGGCTTTATTCCTCCTTCAACAGCATGAATATGTTTGAGATCATGCACTCCCTCCTCCGGCAGTACGGCAGTGAACCCTGGTGCCTTTACCGGGGAAGGCATCTGCTGAATTTCGCGGACAATCACGATGTATCCCGGTTCGCGAGCATCCTCACCAATCCGGAGCAATTAAAGCCGGCGTACACGCTCCTGTTCGGCATGCCGGGGATTCCGATCATATATTACGGAAGTGAGTGGGGAGTGAAGGCGGACAAGTCGCAGGGGGATCCGGCGCTCCGCCCGCACTTCGAGAGGCCGGAGTGGAATGACCTCACAGATCACATCGCCGGCTGCGCGAAGGCATTTTCCGGCTCGAGAGCCCTGCAGTACGGCTCGATCGAGCAGCGGCTTCTCACGAACCGCCAGCTGATTTTTGACCGCCGCACCGAGGACGGGGATCGTGTGCTTGTCGCGGTCAATGCGTGCGGGGAGGAATACCATGCCCACTTTGACGCCCAGGCAGGGCGGGCGAGGGATCTCATCACCGGCACCGTCGTGGACTTCGGCGGCGGACTGGTCATGCCGCCCTACGCCTCCTGGCTGCTCCAGCCGTTTTGACCGGCCATGGGCGATGTGCTGGTTCTGGATTTTCAACATATGTACCGCCCGGAGCGGTTTTCCGGTGCCGAGGTGCTGGATTTTGAGGATCTCACGGGGGTCCGCGGCTTCCTTGATCCGGAGGCGGAGGAGGTTCTCCGGGAAAGTCTCTCCCCGCGCGGTCCTTCCGGGATTCACCTGATCGGGGACGGCAATTATCATTACCTGAGCCGCCTGTTCACCTCCATGATCTCGGAGCCGTATGACCTGCTGATGCTGGATCACCACACCGACCTCCAGCGTCCGGCATTCGGCGATGACCTCCTGACCTGCGGCAGCTGGCTGCGCCAGGTGCTCTGCCGGGATCCGATGGTGCGGGAGGTTTATCTCGCCGGGCCGCCGGAGCGCATGCTCGCGGAGAGCGCGGGGGACCTGGATCTCACCCGGGTGCATTTTCTCCCGATGGAGCAATTCCGCTGCCCGGAGCGCCGCCGGGCCTTTCGGGCACAAAAAAATAACCTTCCGCTCTATCTCTCGGTGGACGAGGATATTCTGCGGAAGGAAGACCTGGTCACCAACTGGGACCAGGGGGATCTGGCGTTTTGGGAGCTTACCGCGTTTCTCGGCGGGTTTCTTCCCGGCACAGCCCTCATCGGCGCGGATATCTGCGGCGGCATGGCGCCGTCCGATATAGGGGCTGAATCCCTTGGCGGCGTGGCGCCGTCCGAGATGGGGGATCAGGCACCTGGCGGCCTGTTCCGGGGAATTTCGGAGGACGAGATCGGGAAAATGCGGGAGCAGGCGGATCTTGCGCTGATCCGCGCGGTCCGGCCGTTCCTTCGGCTTGTCTGATCGTGACGGACACTTGCTCCGGCCGCTCCTTTTGCCTACTTGATGGTGACGGACACCCGGTTCGGCATGCAGACGATGGTCTGGCCGGTCTCGGAGATCCAGCCGGTGTGCACACAGATTTTGTCCGGGCAGGTGGCCTCTGTGATGGCCGCCTGCCCGTCTTTGATGACGAGGTGATTTGTCCCGCCGTTTGCGCCCTCGATGATGAGATCCGCGTCCCGGTCCAGCGGGTAGTCCCCGTAAACCTTCGTGTCCACCTGCACCTCGACGGTCAGGGCCTTCCGGCCGAGCAGCCGCCCGGTATAGAGGCCGAAGCCAAGCCAGGAGGCGAGGCAGAGGGCGAGGAGGACAGCGAGGAAGACAAACGTGTTCTTCTGATGCCTTGTATCTTTTATATTTTCCGATTTGAACATATTATTTTTCCTGTTCCTGAATTTCCTTAATTAAGGCGTCCGCCCCCTTGGTATAGGTCACCTGGTACTGGTCATCCATAAAGAATCCGTAGACCCCGTCCATGGATTCGATCAGCGCTTTTCCCTTCTCCGTGCCCAGCGCAAAGCAGGTCGTGCTCAAGGCATCGCCGTCCACGGAGCGGTCGGAGACGATGGTTACCTGGACCAGCCCGTTCTCGACAGGCCAGCCGGTCTTCGGGTCAAGAATGTGGTGATAGTTCACCCCGTCCACGACAAAGTGCCGTTCGTAGACGCCGGAGGAGACCACGGACTGCCCGTCGATGTTCAGTGTCGCGTAGACGGTGCTGTGGTCGGCGAACGGCTTCTGGATGCCGACGACGAAGGGCTTGCGGCCGTTTTCGCCGACGCAGAGGACATTTCCCCCGAGGTTGATGATGGCGCTCCTGACGCCCGTGCTCTCCAGATACGCCTTCAGCCGGTCAGCGATGTAGCCCTTGGCGATGGAGCCGAGGTCGATGGTCGTGTCCGGGGAGAGGAAGGTCAGCTGATCGCCCTCAAGCTTCAGGTTCCGGTAATCGATTTTCGCGGCGGCGGCAGCGATGTCCGCTTTGTCCGGAACTTTGCCCGGGTTTCCGGAAAAGTTCCAGAGCGTGCTGGCCGGCTCGATGGTCACGTCGTAGGCGCCGTCCGAGATCTCCGAGAAGTGGAGCGCCTCGGAGAGGACATCCGCGAGGTCGTCCGAGATGGAAAATGTCCCGGTGCCATTTTCCCGGTGGTTCAGCTTGTAGACCTCGCTTCCCTCAATGGTCTTGCTGAATTCGTTCTCATAGTCCCGGATCATCGAAAAGCAGTGGTCGAGAATGTCCTGTTTCTGGTGGTCATAGAGGGTGACGGTCACCGAGGTGTCCAGGGCAAATCCGGTCTGGGTCAGAGGTTCGGCGTTCCGGTCGCGGACGATCATGCCGAACACGAGGACAAGGCCGAGGATGACGGCGAGGACGGATTTTGTGCGATAGGAGAGCCGGGGCTTCCCGGAAAAATAATTTGTCATGGCAATCTGCCTTCCCTGAGGCCTTCGGCGGCTCCGTGGACAGGGAAAACCGCCTGGGGTATACTATAGAAATCATGGTCACTGTTCAGAACCCTGACCGGGGTCTGGGGCGGCTGCGGCGTCCGGCCGCATGCCGGGAAACAACGCCGCGCGGAAAGCCCGGCGAATACGGTTAATCATAACATTGGGAAATGTCCGGGTCAAGAAAGGGGAGTGCTATGGAGAGGAGAGATCAACCGGGAAAGCCGGGAAAACGCCGCTCGGGGAGGACGCCGGCGGGTGACGCCGCGCTCTGCGGCCTGATGTGCGCCCTGGCCTTCCTTTTTGGTTATGTGGAAATGCTGGTTCCCGTAAGCCTCGGCGTTCCCGGCGTGAAACTCGGCCTGGCCAATCTGGTCTCCATCGTGAGTCTCTATCTCCTCGGCACACGGCGCACCGTGCTGATCTCCCTGGTCCGGGTGATTCTCACCGGATTTACCTTCGGCAGCCTGTCTGTGATGATGTACAGCATGGCGGGGGCGGTTCTGAGCCTCATTGCCATGATTTTCTGCCGGAAGGCGGATCTCTTTGGCATCACCGGGATCAGTATCGCGGGGGGCGTCTTCCACAATATCGGACAGCTGATCGTGGCGGCGCTTGTGCTCGAATCCGCGAACCTGTTCTACTACCTTCCGGTGCTTCTCTTCGCGGGCACGGTCTCCGGCGCGTGCATCGGGCTTTTGGGCGGGATGGCGGTGAAGCGCCTTTCCCGGGCGATTCCCGGCTCCCTGACTTGACAAACATCCTCTGAATATGTATGATATGCATATCTGATTGGTAGGAATTAAATTGTGCATAAGGATATTAGAGGTGATGGATAGATGAAGATTTCAACAAAGGGAAGATACGCGCTCCGGATGCTGGTAGACCTGGGAGAACACAGAAATGAGGGGTTTATCGCCCTCAAGGACACGGCAAAGCGCCAGGAGATTTCCAAAAAATATCTGGAGCAGATTGTGCCGACCCTCAACCAGTCCGGTCTCCTGATTTCCAACCGCGGTTTCCAGGGCGGGTACCAGCTTGCGGAGGATCCGTCCAAGATCACGGTCGGGCAGGTGCTCCGCCTGACCGAGGGAAGCCTGGCTCCGGTGGTCTGCCTGGAAAAGGGGCAGGAATGCAGCCGCTCTGCCTTCTGTGAGACCCTGCCGGTCTGGAAGGGGCTTTACCGGGTGGTCAATGATTATCTGGACAGCATCACACTCCAGGATGTCATCGACCAGGCCGAGGCGAACGAAGTGGATAATTATGTGATTTGATTCCGTGGGACTTGGGTTCTGAACAGCAGGGGAGTGCGTCTTCCCGCCGGTTTGTTGCGGCGGGAGCGCGCTCCCTTTTTAGCAGAGCACTTAACAAGCGCGAGCCCAGCGGGCGAAGTGCGAGTTTAGTGCGAGCTATGCGAATTTGCTTAGTGAGAACAAGCGTGAGCGCAGTTCGAACTTAGCAAATTTGCTTGCTGCCCACGGGGGCTGCGCGTACCGGAGATGCCGCCTTCCCGGAACGAAAAAATGCCCCCGGCCACCCGCCCGGAGGCAGGAGACTGGAGGCATTGTCTTTCTTATGCTGAAGGATTATTCCGAGAACATCGCGGTGGAGAGATAGCGGTCGCCGGTATCCGGGAGCAGGGCAACAATGACCTTGCCCTTATTTTCCGGCCTCTCGGCGAGCTTTCTCGCCGCGGCTACCGCAGCGCCGGAGGAAATGCCGGTCAGAAGGCCGGTCTTCTTCGCCAGCTCGCGGCCGGTTTCGAAGGCCTCCTCGTCGGTGATCCGGATGACCTCATCATAAATCTTGGTGTCCAGCGTATCCGGGACGAAGCCCGCACCGATACCCTGGATCTTGTGCGGTCCCGCGTGACCCTCGGACAGTACCGGGGAGCCCTCGGGCTCAACAGCGACAACCTTGACGTTCGGATTCTGCTCCTTCAGATATTTGCCCGTGCCGGAGAGCGTACCGCCGGTGCCGACGCCGGCAACGAAGAAGTCGACCTTGCCCTCGGTATCCTTCCAGATCTCCGGGCCGGTGGTCTCATAGTGCGCCTTGGGGTTGGCCGGGTTTACGAACTGTCCCGGGATGAAGCTGTCCGGGGTCTCCTTTGCCAGCTCTTCCGCCTTGGCAATTGCGCCCTTCATGCCCTTGCTGCCGTCGGTCAGGACGAGCTCCGCGCCGTAAGCTTTCAGGATCTTCCTGCGCTCAACACTCATCGTTTCCGGCATCGTGATGATGATCCGGTAGCCCTTTGCCGCCGCCACCGAGGCGAGGCCGATGCCTGTATTGCCGCTCGTGGGCTCGATGATGACCGAGCCGGGCTTTAACTTGCCGCTCTTCTCCGCGTCCTCGATCATGGCGAGGCCGATCCTGTCCTTGACGCTGCCCGCCGGGTTAAAGTACTCGAGCTTCGCCAGGATGGTGGCGTCAAGCTTGTGCTCCGCCTCATAGTTGGTCAGCTCCAGGAGCGGGGTGTTGCCGATGAGTTCGGTGAGATGTCTGTATATCGCCATAATGAGCCTCCTTTGTGGTTCGTGAAGATTGCGCAACTGTTCAGAAGCCGCATGTGCTGAACAGTTTTGTTATCGTTTTCCTGAAAATTCATATAAAACATACTGAAATACTGTGCTTTTATGGTAGCGAATTCCGTCGGGAATGTCAATAGGAAATTTGAAAAATGTATGCTACACTGAAAACCGGCTGCGGGGACGAAGGAAGATCCCCGCAGGTGCGGAGGTGATCGAATGAAGGTAAATCGGTATGAGATCTACCGGTATATGGGCGTCCGCGGCGAGGCCGACGAGCGGACCAGGGAGCTGGTGGAGGACTGCCTGCGGGAGCTGGAGATGAAAATCAGCCCGCGGTCATTTTCCATGGAATATCCGGTGACCGTCGCGCCGGACGATACGATCGACATGACCTGTTTCCGGGTGCAGAGTCACAACCTCGGGAGGAATCTCCGCGGCTGTGAGAAGGTGATCCTGTTCGCGGCGACCATCGGCGAGGGGGCAGACCTCCTGATCCGCCGTTATTCGCGCGTGAACGTCAGCCGGGCGCTCGCCATGCAGGCGTCCTCGGCGGCAATGATCGAGGCTTACTGCAATGAGCAGAATCAGAGATATAAGGAAGACGCGCGGGCGCGAGGATATTTCCTCCGGCCCCGGTTCAGCCCGGGATATGGGGATTTCCCCCTGGAGAAGCAGCGGATCCTCTGCGATGTGCTGAAGACGGAGAAGACGGTGGGAATCAAGCTGACCGGAAGCCTGCTCATGATGCCCTCAAAGTCGGTGACGGCGGTGATCGGCATGAGCCGGCATGAGGAGCCATGTATTATGGAAGGCTGCGAGGCGTGCGGGAAGAAGGACTGCGCGTTCCGCCGGTAAATTGGGAGGTTCAGATGAATTTTAGAGAGGAACTGAAGAAAAATGTCCTGATCTTTGACGGGGGCATGGGAAGCCTCCTGCAGGCGGAAGGCTTAAAGGCCGGCGAGCTTCCGGAGACCTGGAATCTCCGGCATCCGGAGGTCATCCGGCGGATCCATGAGGATTACCTGCGCGCCGGCGCGGAGATCATCAAGACCAACACCTTCGGCGCGAACGGCCTCAAATATGCCGCGGACGGGGAATTTTCCCTGGAGGCGGTTGTGACGGCGGCGATGGAAAATGCGCGTGCCGCGGTTAAGGCAGCCGGCCATGGGATGATTGCCCTGGATCTCGGGCCGACCGGGCGGCTTCTTGCGCCGATGGGCGATCTGGAATTTGAGGACTGTGTGAAGCTCTACGCGGAGGTTGTCCGGATCGGGAAGGCCCACGGGGCAGACCTCATCCTGATTGAGACGATGAGCGACCTCTATGAACTCAAGGCGGCGGTTCTCGCCGCAAAGGAGAATTCGGATCTCCCGGTGGTGGCGACAGTGATCTTCGACGCGACGGGAAAGCTGCTCACCGGGGGTACGCCGGAATCCGCCGTCGCCGTCCTGGAGGGGCTCCGGGTGGACGCCCTCGGGATGAACTGCGGTCTCGGACCGAAGCAGATGCGGCCGTTCATCCGGCGGATGATCGCGGCTTCCTCCACACCGGTGGTGATCAATCCGAACGCCGGCCTCCCGCACACGGAAAATGGCCGCACGGTCTACGACATCGGGCCGGAGGAATTCGCCGGCGAGATGGCGAAGATCCTCGAGGACGGCGTTTCCCTGGCCGGCGGCTGCTGCGGGACGACGCCGGAATATATCCGCCGCCTTCATGACCTTGCCGCCGGCAGGAAGGCGCCGGAGATTACAAAAAAGCATGACACCGTGGTCACCTCCTTCGCCGGCGCGGTGCGGATCGGGGATGACCCGGTGATCATCGGCGAGCGCATCAACCCGACCGGGAAGAAGCGGTTCAAGCAGGCGCTCCGGGAACATGACACCGAGTATATTCTTCAGCAGGGGATTGCCCAGCAGGATGCGGGGGCACAGATCCTTGACGTCAATGTCGGCCTTCCGGGCATGGACGAGGCAGCGATGATGACGGACGTCATCCGGGAGCTGCAGGGGGTCACGGAGCTGCCGCTCCAGATCGACACCTCCGACCGCCGGGCGATGGAACAGGCGATGCGCATTTATAATGGAAAGCCGCTCATCAATTCGGTCAACGGGAAGAAGGAGAGCATGGACGCGGTCTTCCCGCTGGTTGCCCGCTACGGCGGCGTGGTCGTCGCGCTGGCGCTGGATGAGGACGGCATTCCGGCAGACGCTGACGGGAGAATCCGGGTGGCGCGGAAGATCATCGCCGAGGCGGAGACCTACGGGATCGACCGGAAGGACATCCTGATCGACGCCCTCTGCCTGACCGTGAGTTCGGAGGAACGGGGGGCGCTGGTTACCCTGGAAACAGTGCGCCGTGTCCGGGAGGAACTGGGCTGCGGGACGGTTCTCGGCGTCTCGAACATTTCCTTCGGGCTTCCCCAGCGGGAGATCATCAACGCCGCGTTTTTCACGATGGCGATGCAGAGCGGGCTCTCCGCCGGGATCATCAATCCCAACAATGACGCCATGATGCGCTCCTACCGCGCGTTCCGTGCGCTGACCGCCCGCGACCCGCACTGCGGGGACTATATCGCGGCGTACAGCAATTATGAGCCGCCGGTGCCGAAGGGTTACGTGAAGGCCGGAAGCCAGGAAGCCCTCCGCGCGGCGGGGAGTGCCGGAAATCCTGGAGATCCCGGCCGGGGAGGCGCGGGCGCAGCCGGCGCTTCGTCAGACGAAAACGGGCAGCCGGACGGCCTAAGCCTCCCCGGCGCGATGGCGGATCTCGCCCTCGCGGTGGAGAAGGGGCTCAAGGAGCAGGCGGGCCGCGCCGCGGAACTTGCGCTGGAGACGGCGCAGCCGCTGGATGTGGTCAACCAGTGCATGATTCCGGCCCTTGACCTGGTCGGCAAGAAGTTTGAGAAAGGGACTCTGTACCTCCCGCAGCTTCTGATGAGCGCGGACGCAGCGAAGGCGGCCTTTGAGATCATCAAGAGCCGCATGGCCGGCTCGGGGGCGTCCAGGGAGAAGAAGGGGAAAATCATCATTGCGACGGTCCGGGGGGATATCCACGATATCGGCAAGAATATCGTGAAGGTCCTGCTGGAGAATTACAGCTTCGATGTCATCGACCTCGGGCGGGATGTCCCGCCGGAGAAGATCGTGGAGACCGCCCTCCGGGAAAATGTCCGCCTGGTCGGGCTCTCCGCTCTGATGACGACCACGGTGCCCAGCATGGAGGAGACCATCCGCGAGCTCCGGGAGAAGGCGCCGGGGGTGAAGGTCTGGGTCGGCGGCGCGGTGATGACCGCGGATTACGCGGAGGAGATCGGTGCCGACGCCTACTGCCGGGATGCCATGTCGTCCGTAGAGTACGCGAAGAAGATCCTGGGCTGAGCCGCCCTCACGAGTTCGTGGCTCCCGGCAGATTCCTGGCTGTGCCGTGTGGCGCAGCCGCCAATGCCGCGGAGCTTCCGCCGCCCTCCCGGGAGCGTTGAGTTTCCCGGGGGAACGTGTTATACTCAAGGGCGAAGCAGGGCTTCCGGCGGGAGGCCGGAAGACGGACAAGTGAATAGAAAGCAGAGTAGGAATACCGGCGCCAAGTGCCGGGCGGACAGGGAGTTGCCGCCCAGACGAAGAGCCAGGGAGGAAGAATCTCCGCCCCGGGGCTCGCGGTCGATATTCCGCATCCCGCTGCATCACGCAAAGAGAATTTCTCCTGATGCGGCAGTTGTCTGCGAAAGGAGAACTTTTTATGCGGAAAACTGTTGAACTTTACCGGGCGTCTTTTGGACAGATAAAAAATCTCCGGGCAGTGACCCTGTCGGCCATGCTGCTCGCTTTGTCGGTGATTCTCGGCTATTTCACGATCGAGGCCGGGCCATTTCTCAAGATCGGGCTGAGCAGCCTCGTCAATGCCTTTGTCTGCTTCCTCTTCGGGCCGGTGCTCGGCGCCTTCTATGAAGGGGTGCTGGACATCATCAAGTTTGTCATCAAGCCCACGGGACCATTTTTCCCCGGATTCACGCTGAATGCGGTGCTCGCCGGCATGATCTACGGGACGGTGTTGTACAACCGGCCGCTGTCCTTCCGGAGGGTGCTCCTCGCGGAATCCCTGGTGGCCCTGCTGATCAACTGCGGGCTGAATACGCTCTGGATTTCCCTGCTCTATGGGAAGGGGTTCTTTGTCATTCTCCCGATGCGGCTGCTCAAGAACGCGGTCCAGTGCCCGGTGAACTCGTTGATTTTTACCCTGATTGTGAAAAAGCTGGAAAATTCCGGCATCCTCCGGGATATCCGCAGGATTGCCGGCCGATGAAAAAGGAGTATATTCATGGCAGAAAAAGTGGACAAGAACGGGCGGCGGATCCCGCAGCCGAACCCGGCGAACATGATCGCCCCGCTGAATGAAGGGAGTTCGGTGAAAAAGGTGATCGGCATCGTCAGCGGCAAGGGCGGTGTCGGAAAGTCCCTGGTTACTTCCCTTATGGCCTGCGTCATGCGGAGGAAGAATTACAACGTCGGTATTCTGGACGCGGATATCACCGGCCCGTCCATCCCGAAGAGCTTCGGCATCACCGGCTATCTTCAGGCGGTTAACGGCAATATCATGGTGCCCCGGGAGACAAAGACCGGCATCCATATCATTTCCTCTAACCTTGTCCTGGATGACCCGGCGGAGCCGGTCATCTGGCGCGGGCCGATCCTGGCCGGCGTGATCAAGCAGTTCTGGTCGGAGACCCTCTGGCAGGATATCGACTACATGTTCGTGGATATGCCGCCGGGCACCGGTGACGTCCCGCTGACCGTCTTCCAGTCCCTGCCGGTGAACGGGATCATCATTGTGACCTCCCCGCAGGATCTTGTGACGATGATCGTCGAGAAAGCCGTCCGCATGGCGGAAAAGATGAATATTCCGATTCTCGGCCTGGTGGAAAATATGAGCTATCTCGTCTGCCCGAACTGCGGGGAGAAGATTTCCGTCTTCGGGGAGAGCCACATCGAGGAGATTGCCTCCCGCTACCATCTTCCTGTGCTGGCGAAGATCCCGATCAACGCCGAGGTTGCCGGGATGGTGGACGCCGGCCGCGTGGAGGAGGTGTCCGCGCCGTTCCTGGATCAGGCAGCGCAGGCCGTGGAGAAGGCCTGATGGCCGGATCATTTGCAATGGAGATGTGACCGATGAATATTACCCCGAATCCGAACGGCGAGCTGAGCCAGGTTGCGGTCAACGCGCCGGCTGAGTATGGCGTTCCGGAGAATTTCAAGGAGCATGCCCAGCAGTTCCGGGAGAGCATGATGCGCTATGCCTGCGCCATCCGCGAGGTCCGCACGAAGCTTGAGGTGCTGAACGATGACCTCTCCGTGCGGAAATCCCGCAATCCCATCGAGATGCTGAAAACCAGGGTAAAACGCCCGGAGAGCATCGTGGAGAAGCTGGAGCGGCGCGGCCTCCCGGTGACGATCGCGTCGATGGAGAAGAATCTGGACGATATCGCCGGTGTGCGGGTCATCTGCACCTTTATTGACGATATCTATGAGATCAGCCGGATGCTGGCGCTCCAGAACGATGTGAAGGTTCTTGCGGTCAAGGATTATATCCGGTCCCCGAAGGAGAACGGATACCGCAGCTACCACATGATTATCGAGATCCCGGTCTTTTTCGCGGACCGGATGCGCCCGATCCGCGTGGAGGTGCAGATCAGGACCATCGCGATGGATTTCTGGGCAAGCCTCGAGCACCAGCTCCGCTATAAGCGCCACTATGACAAGGAGGACGCCCTGGAACTGGAGGGAGAGCTCCGGGAATGCGCCGAGACGATCGCGCACACCGACTGGAGAATGATGGACATCCGCCAGAAGATTGAGGAGAAGGGCATACTGCCCGGCGAGAACTTCGAGGTCTGACGGGAATTTACCAGAAGTAGACGGACAGGGTTTCGAGCACTCGGAACCCTGCCTTTTTGTACAGGCGGACCGCCGGGATATTGCCGCTGTCCACATGCAGGATGACCCGGCGGGCGCCGGCATCCCGGAGGTCGAGTAGAACCCGGGCAAATGCTTCCGCCCCGATTCCCCGCCCCCGAAGCTCCTCCGCCACCAGGAATTCCCCGAAGGAGGCAGTACCGCCGGGGAGAAGGTCCGCCCGGCAGGAAGCCGCCTCCCCGGCGGGAAGCCCGTCGGCGGTGAAGCGGTACCGGAGCGTACGGCTGCCGTCCGGATGGCTCTCCGCTGCCCGCCGCATCCACAGCGCGGGCTTGGATTCAGCAGGCCTTGGGCCTGCGGGAGCCGGCAGGGATGCGCTGCCGGAAGAAGGCCGGCACGCATTGCGGGGGAGGCGTTCCTCGCGCGTATCCCTGGCGGCATCAGCAGCGAGCTCCACGCCCATGAGCCACTGGTCAGGGCCTGCAGGCTCTGCCCCGATCGCGAGAAGGGCGCTTTTTGTCTCCGGATCCTCACCGTCACAAGAAAACAGCACATCACGGGAATCCAGGAGCGGGGAGGCGGCGTCGAGGAGGGCGCGCATGACGCCCTTCCGCCGGGCCTCCGGGCGGGTGATGCCGGCACATTCCGAGAGATTATCCCCGTCCGGGCGGCAGACCGCGAGAAAAGCGAGCAGCTTTCCGCTGTCATCCCGGGCGAGCCAGGTGCGCTCAGTTTCCTCGTTTCCGGGAAAGCCGGGACAGGCGGGATGGGAGGCGCGGGCGAGCCGGACGAGGCCGGAAATTTCCCGTAGGACGGCTTCTTCCGGACGGACTGTGGACGAAATCTTCATAGGGATACTCCTTTGCGAGACGGATTTTCTCCTCCCACTATACCGCGGCGGGGGCAGAACGGCCAGAGAAAGCCCCGGGGAAGGGCGAAAAATCGACGGATTTTTCGTTGTTAACCCTATGCCCCCGTGATAAAATAGCCGTGAGGACGGCGGCGGAGGGCGGGCATGCCTTCCGGCCGTCCGAGCGAGGAGTATCAGGATGTATTTATATGAGGCGATAAGCTGTCGCCACACGGTGCGGAGATATCTGGAGAAAAAAGTGCCGGAAGAACTGAGACGCCAGATTCTCCGCTTTTTTGACAGCACGGAGAGACTGGATGATCATCTCGCGGCGGAGGCTGTGATCTCTGACCGGGAGGAGAAGAAGGGCAGGGGAAAAAGAGGATTCCGCAGGCGGGATTCCGGGGCGCCGCAGCTGCTGACGGTCTACTCGGCTGCCGGCAGCCTGGCGGAGAAAAATGCGGGCTATATTCTGGAACAGGTCGCGCTCTACCTTGTCTGCAAGGGGATCGGGAGCCGGATTCTCGGCGGTGAGGCTGGCGCCGGGCGGGCAAGAAATGGCAAACGGGCCGTGGCCTCTATGGAATTCGGCTATCCGGATGAGCCGCTCTTCCGGGAGAGCCCGCTGGCCAAACGGCTCCCGCTGAGAAAACTGTGTTTTCCCTCGGAGGAGCCGGAGGAAGCGATGCGGACCATCCTCCGGGCAGCCCGGCTCGCCCCGTCGGCGCTCAACTGCCAGCCGTGGCGGTTTGAGCCGTCCGGGATGAAGCTCCGGGTTTTCGAGAAGATCACGCTCGCCGGAAAACTGGCCGGGAGAAAATACCGCGAGGTCAGCTTCGGCTGCATGCTGGCGAATATTTCCCTTGCCGCCGATGAGCTCTGGCTGCATGAAAATATTGTGTTCGCCGGCGCGGCTTCCGGAAAGGGCGGAAACACGCCAAATCTTGTCATGACGATCACATTTACACCATAAACCATGGAAAGGATAATCCGATGATTCAAAAGCTGATTGACAAAATTGCTGCTACCGGGGCGCCGGTCTGCGTCGGCCTTGACCCGATGCTGAGTTACATTCCACAGTTCATCCTGAAGAACGCGCTGGAGCGCTGCGGCGAGACCCCGGAGGGGGCGGCGGAGGCGGTCTGGCAGTACAATAAGGGCATCATTGACGCCACCTGCGACCTGATCCCGGCCGTGAAGCCCCAGATCGCCATGTATGAGCAGTTCGGGATTGAGGGGCTTAAGTGTTACCTGCGGACCGTCCGGTACTGCCAGGAGAAGGGGCTGGTGGTCATCGGCGATGTGAAGCGTGGGGATATCGGATCCACCTCCGCAGCTTATGCGACAGGACATCTCGGGAAGGTAACTATCGGGAGCCAGGTGTACGAGGGCTTCGGCACCGATATGATCACCGTGAATCCCTATCTCGGCACGGATGGGGTAAAACCGTTTGTGGATGAGTGCAACCGGTCTGACAAGGGCATTTTCGTCCTGGTGAAGACCTCCAACCCGTCCAGCGGGGAGTTCCAGGACAAGGAGGTTGACGGCCGCCCGCTCTATGAGCTTGTCGCGGAGAAGGTCGTGGAGTGGGGGCAGGATTCCATGGACGGCAGCTACAGCAATGTCGGCGCGGTTGTCGGCGCGACCTACCCGGAGATGAGCAGAGTTCTCCGGAAGCTGATGCCGCACACCTATTTCCTGGTGCCCGGCTACGGCGCGCAGGGGGCGACGGCGGAGGATCTCCGGTTCTGCTTCAACAGCGACGGCCTCGGGGCGATCATCAATTCCTCGCGGGGAATCATCACGGCGTACAAGAAGGAAGCCTACGCGAAGTTTGGGCCGGAGCACTATGCCGACGCGGCCCGGCAGGCGGTTATCGACATGGTGAAGGATATCAGCAGCGTTCTCTGAGAGAAGGAAGGAACGGGAAAATGCCCGCAAGGAGAGAATTAGGCACGGTGATCAGCGTCGATGAGCTGACGCCGGGAATGTTCAGCATGTGGATCGGGACCGGGTGCGGGGATTCTTCCCTGCCCGGCCAGTTTGTCGCGCTCTACAGCCATGACCGGTCGCGGATTCTCCCGCGGCCGTTCGGAATCTGCGATACGGAGCCGGGGAAGCTCCGGCTGGTTTTCCGCGTGGCAGGCGCCGGGACGGAAGAATTCTCCCGGTACCGGCCGGGGGAACCGGTGGAGATCCTGGGGCCTCTGGGCAATGGTTTCCCCGCGCTAAGCGACAGGGCGCTTCTCATCGGCGGCGGCAGCGGCCTCCCGCCGGTCTACAATCTGATGAAGCATTATGCGGGGGAAAAGACGGCGGTCCTCGGTTACCGGGACAGCGCGATGTTCCTCCGGGAGGATTTTGCGGCGGCAGGGAGGACAGTCGTCGCCACGGAGGACGGAAGCTTCGGCGTCCGGGGCAATGTCCTCGACGCCATCCGTTCGGAGAACCTCGCGGACGGGGCAGGGGTGATCTTTGCATGCGGCCCGACGCCAATGCTCCGGGCAGTGAAGGCATTTGCCCGGGAACAGGGGATTCCCTGCTACCTCTCCCTGGAGGAGAGGATGGCCTGCGGGATCGGCGCCTGCCTGGCCTGCGTGACGAAGTCCACAGAGAAGGATGCCCACAGCAATGTGAACAATAAGCGCGTCTGCAAGGACGGGCCGGTCTTTGAGGCGGGGGAGGTGGAACTGTGAGTGCTGATGGGAAGAAGAAACAGTCAGCCGCGGGGGAAAATGCCGGCGCGATGCCGGATCTCTCCGTGACCATCGCCGGCGTTACACTCAAAAATCCGGTGATGACCGCCTCGGGAACCTTCGGCTCCGGCGCGGAGTACAGCGATTTTGTCGACCTGAACCGGCTCGGGGCTGTTGTCACGAAAGGGGTCGCGGTGACACCCTGGGAGGGAAACCCGACGCCCCGGGTGGCGGAGGTCTGCGGCGGCATGCTGAATGCCATCGGCCTGCAGAATCCCGGATTCGACCTCTTCGCGCGGCGGGATATCCCGTTCCTCAGGCAGTATGACACGAGGATCATCGTGAATGTCTGCGGGCACACCGAGGAGGAGTACGTGGAATGCGTGCGGAAGCTCGCGGATGAGCCGGTGGACATGCTGGAAATCAACATTTCCTGCCCGAATGTCCGTGCGGGCGGCATTTCCTTCGGGACAAGCCCGTCCGGGGTGGAGAGAATCACGAAGGCGGTCAAGGCCGCTGCCCGCCAGCCGGTAATCATGAAGCTCACGCCGAATGTGACGGACATTGCGGAGATTGCGAAGGCAGCCGAAGCCGGCGGCGCGGATGCCATTTCCCTGATCAATACCCTGACCGGCATGAAGATCGACGTGAACCGCAGGACATTTGTCCTGGCCAATAAGACCGGCGGCATGTCTGGGCCGGCGATCCACCCTATCGCGGTCCGCATGGTGTATCAGGCGGCCCGGGCAGTGGAGATTCCGGTGATCGGCATGGGCGGGGTCACCGACGCGGAGAGCGCGCTGGAATTCCTTCTTGCCGGCGCGTCGGCGGTTGCCGTGGGGACGGCGAATTTCCGCAATCCGCGGGCGACGCTTGACGTCATCGATGGGATCCGGGAATATATGGAAAAATACGGGGTGGAGCGGATCACCGACCTGGTCGGCGCGGTGCGCTGAGCCGCGCGAAGCAAGCCTCGGAAAGGAAAATCATGGAAAACTACAAGGAACAGTTTATCGAGTTTATGGTGGAGAGCGAGGTCCTGAAATTCGGGGACTTCACGCTGAAGAGCGGGAGAAAGTCCCCATTTTTCATGAACGCGGGCGCTTATGTGACCGGCAACCAGCTGAACCGGCTCGGCGAATTTTACGCGCGGGCGATCCACGACAACTATGGCCTGGACTTTGACGTCCTCTTCGGCCCGGCGTACAAGGGGATCCCGCTGAGCGTGGCGACGGCCATGGCGATCAGCCGCCTCTACGGCGTCGATGTCCGCTACTGCTCCAACCGCAAGGAAATCAAGGATCACGGCGATAAGGGGATCCTTCTCGGCTCGAGCCTCAGGGACGGCGACCGGGTGGTCATCATCGAGGATGTGACCACCTCCGGAAAATCCATCGAGGAGACCTATCCGATCCTGATGTCCCAGGCGAAGGTGGAGATCAAGGGCTTGATCGTCTCCCTGAACCGCATGGAGCGCGGAAAGACGGAGATGAGCGCCCTCGAGGAGATCCGGGAGAAGTATGGCTTCCCCACAGCGGCGATCGTCACGATGAAGGACGTAGTGGACCGCCTCTGGAACAGGGAATGCCAGGGCCGTACGGTGATCGACGACAGCTTGAAGCAGGCGATTGATGCCTATTATGCCCGATATGGGGCCAGGCAGTAACCCGGAGCAGGCGTACTGGATATGCGCGAAAAGCCTGTCACCGGCGGAAGGCGCGGAGGCGGAAACATGGAAGATCAGGAAGACAGGGAGATCAGCAAGATGGAGAAAATGGAAAAGGTTTATAAGACCATGTCAACATCCGGCATTATGGGTATCGTTGCGGGCTGTGTGATTATCGCGGCGGGCCTTGCCACCGGGATCATGATGATCATCAGCGGCGCCGCGCTGCTGAAGCACAAGGATAAGATCACATTCTGATGAAATACCGGCGGACGCACGAGAAGATCGGGCTGGTGCTCTTTGGCTGCTACCTGGTCCTTCTCGTGTATGTGATGTTTCTGTCAGAAGATTTCGGAAGGACCGGGCATACGGGATACTCCTACAACCTGGTGTTCTTCCGGGAAATCCGCCGGTTCTACGAGTACCGGAAGACACTGGGCATGAAGGCATTTCTCCTGAACACGGCGGGCAATGTCGTCTGCTTTCTGCCTTTCGGCTTTTTCCTGCCGGTTGTCACGAGATTCGGGGAACGGTGGTACCGCACGGTATTTGCCAGCTTTCTCATGAGCCTTCTGATCGAGACGCTGCAGCTGGTTTTTCGTATCGGCAGCTTCGATGTGGATGACATGTTCCTGAATACGCTCGGCGGTGCCCTGGGGTTCATCGCGGCGCGGATCCTCGGGGAACTTGTGCACCGCCGGCGGAGAAGGAGAATCCGGAGACAGGAAAATGAAGAGAACAAGGGATAATAAGATATCGTATATCCGCAAGCCGCTGGCGGACAACGGCGGTTACTGCCTGGGGACGGCAATCGCCTCCCTTCTGGCGGGAATTGCCGGGATGGCATTCGGCGTCCGCTTTCATGGCAGTACGCCGCCGGGGGCGGTCTCCCTCTGCTTTGCGAGCCTGCTCTTTTCCGCTGCCGCCGTCTATTTCGGGATCCGCTCTTTCCGGGAAAAGGATAAGAATTATATTCTGGCGAAGATCGGGCTTTCCGTGGGCGGCCTTCTGCTGATCGTCTGGCTGATGGTCATCCTGGTCGGCGGAAGGGCGTGAGCATTTTCGTAAAATGGCGCCGGTCTGCCCCGGCAGGGGCGGAGAGCTGAGAACGGCAGGATTGCGGTTGGGCATCCGTGGGAACATGACCTGCCCGATGTGGAGTTTGGGAAAGGAAAAACTGCAGACGATGACGGATCAGAAACAGTTGGAGGAAGACCGCAGGGCGGCAGCAGAGCGCCGGAAACTTGCGGAGGAGAGAATTTTTCAGATTGCGGATGAGCATTCGGTGCGGGAGCCCTACCGGGAATTCTTCCGCCGCACGGCGGATTTTCTCCTGATGTGCGCGGATGCGGCGGACCGGACGCTGTCCGGGGAGCTTGACAGCGCGCCGCTTGAGGAGCTATCGGCGCTGAATCATGCGCTCTATGCCGACATTCTTCCGGAGAACTATCCGGAGAGCTGGGGAAATCCCGTATATGCGGCAGGAAAGGCCGGGGAGGCCGGGCGGTATCTTTCCGCGGTCTATGCTGAGATCCGCACGGCAGTCTACGCGGCATTCGAGGGAAGGACGCTGGATCTCGCCATTCTGGAGGAGCTCTTTCTGGAATTATACAGCTTCTTTGAGACAGCGGGGAAGGAATCCGGGGAGACGGATATTCAGAAGGGTGTCCGGGACATCCTCTACTATCACATGTTTGACTACGCGGACAGGATGATCCCGGACAGGAACCGGGAATCCCTCGATCCCGAGGCGGATTTCGGGAAGAAGCTGGTCATGGAGAGCGACCTTGCGGATCCGCGCTACCTTTACCGCTTTGGCGAGTATATCTCCCCGACCGAGCTCCGGACGGCGGAGTACATGGCCGGGCTCCCGGAGGAGACGGTCCGGAAGATGGCGGATACCTTCACAGGCGGTTATCTCGACGGCTTCCGCGTGTCCGGGAGAACCTGGGAGAAGAAAAAGACCGTACAGTTTCGCTGGCATCTGGGCTTTGAGCGGATGATGCGGATCGCGGTGGAGAATTTCCGCCGGGAGGGCCTTGAGGCTGTCCTTCCGCGCCGGATTCACGGCGCGATGAACCAGGCGAGATCCCGGGAGACCGGGTATTATGCCACCTCGCCTAACCGCCAGTATGATTACGACCACCGTTATGACATGGCGGCCTGGTATGACAAGGCGATGAAGGAGCGGAAGCTGGAAGTCCTGAGAACCAGCTATGCCGACCTGGAGGAGCTCGCGGCGGGCTACGCCGGGCCGGCGGTGCTCGAGGTCTTCGGGGAGCCCGCGTTCCATCCGGAGAACCGGAAAGAGGCATTTTCCCTCACGGAGAAGCAGGAGAAGCTGATTCTGGCTTACACATCGGAGACCATGCAGCTCGTGAACCGGTACATCCCCGGGGATGAGACGACGTTCACGATCATCGCATTTCCGCTCCCGGATATCGGGGAAAAGTATGAGGAAATCTTCCGGGAGACCATCCGGGTTAACACGCTGGACAATGACCGCTATCGGAAGATCCAGCAGAAGATGATCGATGTCCTGGACACTGCGGAATATGCGGAGATCCATGGGAAGGACGGAAACCGGACAAATCTCCGGATTGCCCTCTGCCCGCTCATGGACAGGTCGCGGGAGAGCCGGTTTGAGAACTGCGTCGCGGATGTCAATATCCCGCTCGGCGAAATTTTTACCTCCCCGAAGCTTGAGGGGACGGAGGGACTTCTGCACGTGCAGAACGTCTTTATCGATGGGTACCACTTCCGGGATCTGGAGATCCGGTTTGCCAACGGGCGGACCGTCTCGGCGACCTGCCGCAACTTTGACCGGGAGGAGGAGAACCGGAAGCTGGTTCGCCAGGTGATCCTCCGTGATCACGAGACGCTCCCGATGGGCGAATTTGCCATCGGAACCAACACCTCTGCCTACGCGATGGGCATCCGTTACGGGATCCAGGCCCAGCTGCCGATCCTGATCGCGGAGAAGACCGGCCCCCATTTTGCGGTCGGGGACACCTGCTACAGCTGGTCGGAGGATGTCGCGGTCTTCAATCCCGATGGCCGGGAGATGGTCGCGAAGGAGAATGAAATCTCCCGCCTGAGAACCACTGATCCCGGAAAAGCTTATTTTGGCTGCCACACGGATATCACCATTCCCTACGCAGAGCTGGACACCGTCCTGGCGGTGCGTGCTGACGGGGAGAAGACCGCGCTGATCCGCGGAGGGCGCTTTGTTCTTCCGGGAACCGAGGAATTAAACGAGCCGCTGCAGGACCTCAGCGGGGAAAAGACGGAGGAAAAATGAAACTTCTGACATTTGCTGTGCCATGCTACAATTCGGCAGAATACATGAGAAAGTGCATCGAGTCCCTCCTTCCCGGAGGGGACGAGGTGGAAATCCTGATCGTGGATGACGGTTCACAGAAGGATAACACGCTCGAGATCGCGCGGGAGTATGAGACAAAGTATCCGGGGATCTGCCGCGCCATCCACCAGGAAAATGGCGGACACGGCGAGGCGGTGAACACCGGGCTCCGGAACGCTGCCGGCATTTTCTTCAAGGTAGTGGACAGTGATGACTGGGTGGATCCGGAGGCTTACCGCGAGGTGCTGGCCACACTCCGGAGGTTTGTCCAGAATAATGAGACCCTGGATATGCTGCTCACCAACTTTGTCTACGAAAAGCAGGGGGCGCGCCGGAAGAAAGTGATGAACTATCACACCGCCTTCCCGGCGAGACAGCTCTGCGGCTGGAATGACGTCCGCCATTTCCATGTCGGGCAGTACATCCTGATGCATTCCGTGGTCTACCGCACGCAGATGCTCCGCAATTCCGGCCTGGAGCTTCCGAAGCATACCTTCTACGTGGACAATATCTTTGTGTATCAGCCGCTTCCATTTGTACACACCATCTATTATCTGGATGTCAATTTCTACCGCTACTTCATCGGACGCTCGGACCAGTCCGTCAATGAGCAGATCATGATCGGCCGCATCGACCAGCAGTATCTGGTGACCAGGATCATGCTTTCCTGCTATGATCCGGCAAAGATCCAGCCGGCAAAGCTCCGCCGCTATATGGTCAACTATCTGGATATCATGATGACCATCTGTTCCATCCTGTCGATCCGTTCCGGCACGGAGGAGAACCTTCAGAAGAAGAAGGAACTCTGGCAGTCCCTACGGCAGAAAAACCTGCCGCTCTATCTGCGGCTGCGCTGCGGTTTCCTCGGCCAGGCGGTCAACCTGCCGGGAAAGCAGGGGAGAAAGATCGCGAGCGGCGGCTACCGCATCGCGCAGAAGTTCTACGGGTTCAACTGACGCGGCAGGCCGAAAAGATAAGCTTACCTGTTCATGCCCACATGGATTGGACATGGACAAAAAAAACCGGGAAATGGCGCGAACCATTTCCCGGTTTTGTCAACTCTCGGATTCGGTTTTCCGGAGGAAAAGTCAATGTACGGTCTCGGGCTTTCCTGCCTCTGCCTTCTGGTGCTGTCCGCTGAAGACCATCGGATAGATGGCAAAGGCGAGGAGAGAACCCGCTGTGACATCGGTCACCGAATGCTGTTTCAGGAATACCGTGGACAAGCAGATCAGGATCGTCAAAACCAGTGCCGCCGGGCGGATTCCGCGGAACTTCCGGAACGTCTCACTCTTGAAAATGCAGATGCACGCCACGATGGAGTTGTACACATGGATGCTCGGGAACACATTGGTTGCCGTATCTACCCGGTGAATCATCGCGACCAGGGCACTGCAGAGATTCTTGTGCGGGTCGACAACGGTCCGGAGATCCGTGCCGTTTGGAAGCAGCGTGCAGATCAGCAGGCAGACCGTCATGCCGGTGAACAGGTAGACACAGATCCGGTAAAATTCCTCGCGGTTCTTCAAGAACAGGTACCCGACGGTGGCGAAGATATAGACGAACCACAGCAGGTAGGGGATGATAAAGTACTCGTTGAACGGGATCAGGTCATCCAGCCTGGTGTGCATGATCGTCAGATGGGCTACCTTCCGGTGCTCCAGCCAGAAGAACCATTTCATATAAATAAAGAAATAAGCGAGGATCCAGACGTGTCCATACTTATGAAGCAGGTCTTTCATCACAATCCCTCTTTTCAAAACTCCTGTCAATTTTGTCCTGTTCGGAACCCCAAATGTCGGAAATATCCGCAAAGCCGCCCATAGGCGGCCTTTGTGAGTATTCCCGACATGTGCCGGACATTTACACAATCTTAACATTTCTTAACATCTGACGGGAGTATCTTAGCACAGGGTATGCTGGGATTCAAGGGAGTTTAGAAAAGTTTAACGGATGTTCGCAGAGAAAAATAACGTGATTTGAGCATGCAATTTCGACATTTTTACAGGGAAGGTTCTGCCCCGCGGGAGAAACACCGTCAATATGCAGCGGCCTGCCCGCCAGGCAAAGCTTCTCGTGCTGCGGGGTTGAACAGGGACGAAAAAATACCTGTTCAGACCTGCCTCCGGCGAAGCTTTGCTCCCCGGCAGGGGATGAACAGGTACAAAAAATATGCGTCTGATAGGAATCGAACCTACGCACGCGGCTCCGGAGGCCGCTGCTCTATCCACTGAGCTACAGACGCATTACTCTGGTATAATACACGAAAACGGAGACAAATTCAAGAGGGATTTTTTGTTTACCGCATTTTGAAAAGGCGTTATAATGATACTCTGTAGCTGTTCGGCACATGCGGGAGAGCGCTCGCGAAACCGCCCGCAGGCGGCCGTCTTGCGGGCTCTCTCCCGTATGTGGCCAAGCGCCGCAGGCGCTCGGCTCCCCACATCTCGAGAAGCAAGGCTTTGCGAGATGCAGGACCCGGACAGCAACGGTGACAGAAAGAACAGATTCCGCCGTCTCCTGCATTCGGCGCGGAAAGGCTGAACAAAATGGATGTTAAAGATTTTTATTATGATCTGCCGAAGGAACTGATCGCCCAGGATCCGCTCGAGGACCGGGCGTCCTCCCGCCTGATGCTCCTGGACAAAAAGACGGGAGAGGTCGGCCACACGGTATTTCGCAACATTATCGACTATCTGAATCCGGGCGACTGCCTGGTGATCAATGACACCAAGGTGATTCCGGCGAGGCTGATCGGGGCAAAATCCGACACAAAAGCGAAGATCGAGGTGCTGCTCCTGACCCGGAAGGCCAACGACTGCTGGGAGACCCTCGTCAAGCCGGGAAAGAAGTGCAAAGTCGGGACGGAGATCATCTTCGGCGACGGCCTGCTCCGCGGAACCGTCGTGGACATTCTTGAGGAAGGCAACCGCCTCATCCAGTTCCACTACGAGGGCATTTTCGAGGAGATCCTGGATAAGCTCGGGGAAATGCCCCTGCCGCCCTACATCACGCACCAGCTGAAGGACAAGAACCGCTACCAGACGGTCTACGCCGAGCATGAGGGATCGGCTGCGGCGCCTACCGCCGGGCTGCATTTTACCAAGGAGCTCCTCAGGGAAATCCGGGACAAGGGCGTGAAGATTGTCCATATCACCCTGCATGTCGGGCTTGGCACCTTCCGGCCGGTGAAGGTGGATGAGGTCGAAGATCACAAGATGCACTCCGAATTCTATATCGTGACGGAGGAGGCGGCCCGTGAGGTCAATGAGACGAAGAAAAACGGCGGACGGGTGATCTGCGTCGGCACGACCAGCTGCCGTACCCTGGAGTCCGCGGCGACGGACGACGGCATCCTCCAGGCGAAGAGCGGATGGACGAACATCTTCATTTACCCGGGATACCGGTTCAAGATTCTCGACTGCCTGATCACCAACTTCCACCTGCCGGAATCCACGCTGATCATGCTGGTTTCCGCGCTCGCCGGCCGGGAGAACATCCTGCATGCCTATCAGGAGGCGGTGAAGGAGAGGTACCGCTTCTTCTCCTTCGGTGATGCTATGTTTATCCGATAAAGGATGCCATTTGGTTAAGAAAGCCCGGAGAGCGGCTTGGCGCAGAGGCCGGATCATCCGCTGCTGCCCGCGGACAGCGGCGCTAAAGTACGGAGAAAGAGGTTATATGGGAAATACAAACGCTGCGGACAGCGAAGGCATTCGTCTGAATAAATACCTCAGTGCGGCGGGCGTCTGCTCCCGCCGGGAAGCGGACCAGCTGGTCAGCGAGGGCAAGGTGACGATCGACGGCGTTCCCGCCACCCTCGGATCCCGGGTTCACCCGGGCCAGAAGGTGGTCTGCGACGGCCGGGAGATCGGCGATCTCAGCGTGGAGCGGCCAAAGCAGGTTCTCCTCGCGGTGAACAAGCCGAGAGGGATTGTCTGCACGACGACGGACAATGACCGCGCGCAGAACATCGTGGAATTTCTGAACTATCCGGTGCGCATTTACCCGGTCGGGAGGCTGGATAAGGAAAGTGACGGGCTCGTGCTCATGACCAACGAGGGCAGCCTGGTCAACAGGATTCTCCGGGCGCGCTATTTTCATGAGAAGGAATATGTCGTCGCGGTGGACAAGCCGGTGACCGACGACTTCCTGCGCCAGATGAGCGGGGGCGTATACCTCACCGAGCTCAAGGTGAAAACCAGGCCCTGCCGTGTCATCCGTATGGGGCAGCGCTCCTTCCGGATTATCCTCACCCAGGGCATCAACCGGCAGATCCGCCGGATGTGCGAGGAACTCGGCTATCATGTGCGGACGCTGAAACGCATCCGGATCATGAATATCCGCCTGGACGGCCTGGAAAAGGGGCAGTACCGAGAGATCCAGGGGGAGGAGCTGAGCGAGCTCCTGCGCCTTCTGGATCACCCGGATGCCGCGGCCGGGGAGAGCGCCGCGCGGAAGGAACACGGCTCAGGCCACGGTTACTTTGACGGGACCCAAAGGCGGAGGGGGTCTTACGGGGCAGGGCAGCGCGAAGCCGGCCAGGGCCACCCGTATGGCGTCAGCGGCCAAAAGCCCGGAAATGCGGGGAGAACCGGTGTCATCCGCCCGGGAGACGGAAGAAAAACTCACGGGGAAGATGGCGGGCGCGCCGTCCCGGTGAAGCGCAGCGGAAAGGCTTTTGACAAGTCCCACAAAATCACGATCGCGAGAAGAACGGAGGGAGATCATGATGGGAGAAGAGACAAGTAAGTCCTCCCCTGCGCGCGGAGATCAGGCGGAGAGAATCCGGGAACTCATCCGGACGCTGAATGAAGCCGGAAAGGCCTACTATCAGGAAGCCCGGGAAATCATGAGCAACTATGCGTATGACCGCCTCTATGATGAACTCCAGGCGCTGGAGAAGGAGACCGGGATTATCTTTGCCGGGAGCCCGACCCAGCACGTCGGCTACGAGATCCAGAGCGAGCTCCCGAAGGTCCGCCATGAGAAACCGATGCTTTCCCTCTCGAAGACCAAGGATGTCGGCGAGCTGGTGAGCTGGCTGGGCACCCAGAAGGGCCTTCTCTCCTGGAAAATGGACGGGCTCACGATTGTTCTCACCTACACGGGCGGCGAGCTCACCAGGGCAGTCACCCGGGGAAACGGGGAGATCGGCGAGCTGATCACCCCCAACGCGAAAGTATTTGCCAATGTACCGCTCCGGATCGCCTACCCCGGGGAGCTGATTCTCCGCGGCGAGGCGGTGATCCTCTACTCGGATTTCCAGCGGATCAACGAGGAGATCGGCGACGCGGACGCCCGCTATAAAAATCCGCGGAATCTCTGCTCGGGGTCGGTTCGCCAGCTGAACAGCGAAATCACCGCGACGCGGAATGTGCATTTCTATGCCTTCCGCCTGGTGAAGGCGGATGGGGTGGATTTCGGCAACTCCCGGGAGCGCCAGTTCGAATGGCTGAAGGCGCAGGGATTTTCCGTGGTCCACTATGAGGAGGTCACCGCGGGGACGCTGCCGGATACGGTCAAGGCATACGCTGCGGCCATCCCGGAGAATAACATCCCCTCCGACGGGCTGGTCCTGCTTTACGACGATATCGCCTACGGCGAATCGCTTGGGCGCACGGCAAAATTTCCCCGGGATTCGATCGCGTTCAAATGGCGGGATGAGACCGCGGAGACGACACTCCGCGAGATCGAGTGGAGCGCTTCCCGCACCGGCCTCATCAACCCGGTGGCGGTTTTTGACCCGGTTGAGCTGGAGGGCACGACAGTCAGCCGGGCGAGCGTCCACAACATCAGCATCATGGAGGACATGAAGCTGGGCGCCGGAGATAAGATCACCGTCTATAAGGCGAACATGATCATCCCGCAGATCGCCGAGAACCTGACCAGGAGCGGTGTCCGGGACATCCCGGAGAAATGCCCGGTCTGCGGCGGGAAGACGGAGATCCGCAGCGACGGGGACGCGAAGGTGCTTTACTGTACGAACCCGGAATGTCCGGCAAAGAAGATCAAGAGCTTCGTCCTCCTGACGAGCCGCGACGCCCTGAATATCGCCGGGCTCTCGGAGATGACCCTGGAGAAGCTGATTGGTGCCGGCTGCATCCACGAGTACGCGGATATTTTCCATCTGGAGAGGTACCGGGATACCATCGTGCAGATGGAAGGCTTCGGGGAGAAATCCTTCGGGAACCTTGAGGCGGCCATCCGGACAGCGCGCACGACGGACCTCTACCGGGTGGTCTACGGCTTGGGCGTTGCCGGCATCGGCCTCGCCAACGCGAAGCTGCTCTGCCGCCATTTCCACGGGGATTTTGCGGCGATGCGCCATGCGCACCGGGACGAACTGACCCGGGTTGAGGGTATCGGCGACGTTCTGGCGGAAGCGTGGATCCGGTATTTCGCTGACGAGGAAAATAACCGCGTCGTGGACGACCTCCTCGCCGAGCTGACGATCCGGGAGGAAGAGGATCCCGCCGCCGCGGGCACGCCCCAGAACCTTCTCGGGGAAACCATCGTGATCACCGGCTCGCTGAACCATTTTTCCAACCGGAAAGCCCTGCAGGCCGAGATCGAGGCCAGAGGCGGCAAGGTGACCGGGAGTGTGACCTCGAAGACCACGATGCTGATCAACAATGATGCAACGTCCTCATCGGCGAAGAATAAGGCGGCCGGAAAACTCGGCATCCCGATTCTCACGGAGGAGGAATTTCTGGAAAAAGCCGGCATCCCGGTCTGACCGGCGCGGCAGGGAAAAACCGGCATTCCGGCCTGACCGGGCCGGCGGGGAAAAAGCCGGCACGATAGAGAAAGGGGAGGATAAGCAATGCCAATTCGAGTACAAAATGATCTTCCGGCGAAGCAGATTCTGGAAGAGGAAAATATCTTCATCATGGACGAGACGCGCGCGATGAACCAGGAGATCCGCCCGCTGGAGATTCTGATCCTGAACCTCATGCCGTTCAAGGAGGATACGGAGACGCAGCTGCTCCGGGCACTGTCCAACACCCCGCTGCAGGTGGACTGCGAATTCCTGATGCTGAGCACCCATATCTCGAAGCATACCTCCCAGTCCCATCTGAACAAATTTTACGTGCCGTTCTCCGCGGTGAAGCACAGAAAGTTCGACGGCATGATCATCACCGGCGCCCCGGTGGAAAATATGGAGTTTGAGGAGATCAATTACTGGCCGGAGCTCACTGAGATTATGGAGTGGACGAAATCCCATGTGCAGTCCACCTTCCATATCTGCTGGGGTGCGCAGGCCGGCCTCTACTATCACTATGGGATCCCGAAATACCAGAGGCCGGTGAAGCTCTCCGGCGTCTACCGCCATGAGTGCCTGCACCACAGGGTGCCGCTCATGAGAAGCTTCGACGACTATTTCTATATGCCCCATTCCCGCAACACGGAGGTGCACGAGGAGGACATCCTGAAGCACCCGGAGCTGACGATCCTCGCCAAGTCACCGGAAGCCGGCGTCGGCATCGTGATGCGCAATGACGGCCGCCAGATCTTCGTCCAGGGGCATCCGGAGTACGACCGGATGACGCTGGCGAATGAGTACCACCGCGACCTCGGCAAGGGCATGAACCCCGCGATTCCCGTCAACTACTTCGAGAATGACGACCCGGACAGCAGGCCGATTCTCAAGTGGCGGAACATGGCGAACACCCTCTATTCCAACTGGCTGAACTACTATGTTTACCAGGCGACGCCGTACATTATCGACGATATCCGCTGAACACTTACATTCCGGAATCCGGAAAATCCGTTTCCGGCGGATTGAGCCGCCTTTTTACCATGAGGAGCAATATGCCCAGCAAATACATCAAAATCCGCGGGGCCAGGGAGCATAACCTGAAAAATGTCTCCCTGGACATTCCCCGCGACAAGCTGGTGGTGATGACCGGCCTTTCCGGGTCCGGTAAGTCATCCCTGGCTTTCGATACGATCTACGCGGAAGGACAGCGGCGCTATATGCAGTCGCTGTCCTCTTACGCCCGCCAGTTCCTCGGGCAAATGGAAAAACCGGATGTGGAGAGCATCGAGGGTCTCCCGCCGGCGATTTCCATCGACCAGAAATCGACAAACCACAATCCCCGCTCCACCGTGGGCACGGTGACCGAGATTTACGATTATATGCGCCTTCTCTGGGCGCGGATCGGCATCCCCCACTGCCCGAAGTGCGGCCGGGAAATCCGCCGCCAGACGGTGGATGAGATGGCGGACCAGATTCTCGGCCTGCCGGAGAGGAGCAGGATCCAGATCCTTGCCCCCATTGTCCGCGGGAGGAAGGGGCGCCATGAGAAGGTGCTGGACCAGGCGAGAAAGAGCGGCTATGTCCGCGTCCGCGTGGACGGAAACCTCTATGACCTCTCCGAGACGATCACCCTGGACAAGAACATCAAGCACAACATCGAGATCGTTGTGGACCGGCTGATCGTCAAGCCGGATATCCGCACGCGGCTGACCGATTCCATCGAGACTGCCCTCAAGCTCTCGGAGGGACTTCTGATCGTCGATATTTTCGGCCGGGAGCCCCTGCTCATGAGCCAGAATTTCTCCTGCCCGGACTGCGGGATCAGCATCGACGAGATCGAGCCCCGCAGCTTCTCCTTCAACAACCCCTTCGGTGCCTGTCCGGACTGCCTCGGCCTCGGCTACAAGATGGAGTTCGATGAAGACCTGATGATTCCGGACAAGACGCTGTCCATTCACCAGGGCTGTATCCAGGCGCTCGGCTGGCAGTCCGCCTCCGACGGGAAGAGCTTTGCCGGCTCCCTGCTGGAAGCGCTGGCCGCGGAATACCATTTCAGCCTCGACACGCCGTTCGGGGAATACCCGAAGGAAATTCATGACCTTCTGATCTACGGGACAAATGGCCATCCGGTCAAGGTCCACTATAAGGGTCAGCGCGGGGAAGGCGTCTACGATGTGGCCTTTGAGGGACTTCTCGAGTCCATGAACCGCCGCTACCGGGAAACGTACTCGGATTCCGGAAAGGCGGAATACGAGCAGTTCATGCGGATCACGCCCTGCAAGACCTGCGGCGGACAGCGCCTGAAGAAGGGCTCCCTGGCGGTCACGGTCGGCGGCAAGAATATCTACGAAGCCACGGAGATGGGCATTGTCAAGTTCCGGGAATATCTGGATACGCTTTCCCTCACCCCGATGCAGGAATCCATCGGCGCGCCGATCCTCAAGGAGATCCGCTCCCGCATCGACTTCCTGATCAACGTCGGCCTGGACTACCTGTCTCTCTCCCGGGCGACCGGAACACTCTCCGGCGGCGAGGCGCAGCGGATCCGCCTGGCGACCCAGATCGGCTCCGGCCTCGTCGGGGTCGCCTATATCCTGGACGAGCCCAGCATCGGCCTCCACCAGAAGGACAACGACAAGCTTCTGGCTACCCTGAAAAATCTGCGCGATCTCGGCAACTCGGTGATCGTCGTCGAGCACGATGAGGACACCATGCGGGCGGCGGACTTCATCGTGGATGTCGGCCCGGGCGCCGGTGAGCACGGCGGGGAGATTGTGGCCACCGGCACAGCCGAGGAGATTATGGCGAACCCGCATTCCATCACCGGAGCTTATCTCAGCGGGCGCAGGAAAATCCCCGTGCCAAAGGAGCGCAGGCAGCCGAAGGGCTGGATTACTGTCCGCGGGGCGAGGGAGCACAACCTGAAAAATATTGACGTCGATTTCCCCCTCGGGGTGATGACCGTGGTGACCGGGGTCTCCGGATCCGGGAAGAGTTCCCTGGTCAATGAGATTCTCTACAAGGCTCTCGCGCGGGAGCTGAACCACGCGCGGGTGATCCCCGGGGAGTTTGACCGCATCGAGGGCATCGGGCAGCTGGACAAGGTGATCGCGATCGACCAGTCGCCGATCGGCAGGACGCCGAGATCCAACCCGGCGACCTACACCGGTGCATTTGACCTTATCCGCGAGCTCTTCGCCGCGACCAGTGACGCCAAAATGCACGGCTACGATAAGGGGCGTTTCAGCTTCAACAAAAAGGGCGGCCGGTGCGAGGCCTGCTCCGGGGACGGCATTGTCAAGATCGAGATGCATTTCCTGCCGGACGTCTACGTTCCCTGTGATGTCTGCCATGGCATGCGCTATAACCGGGAGACCCTGGAGGTCCGCTATAAAGGGAAAAATATCTACGAGGTTCTGAACATGACCGTGGAGGAGGCACTGGACTATTTCCGGAATGTCCAGCGCATCTACACGAAAATCAAGACCCTGTACGATGTCGGCCTCGGCTACATCCGCCTCGGCCAGCCGTCCACGGAGCTTTCCGGCGGTGAGGCGCAGCGGATCAAGCTCGCGACCGAGCTGTCGCGCCGGGGAACCGGGAAGACCGTCTATATCCTGGACGAGCCGACCACAGGGCTTCATTTTGCCGATGTCCACAAGCTCGTGGAAATCCTGCGCCGCCTGTCGGATACCGGCAATACGGTGATTTGCATCGAGCACAACCTGGACGTCATCAAGACGGCGGACTACATCATCGACATCGGGCAGGACGGCGGCGACCGCGGCGGCACGGTCATCGCGAAGGGCACACCGGAGGAGATCGCGAAGGTGCCGAACTCCTACACCGGCCAGTATGTGAAGAAGTATCTGGAAAATGCCTGAGCCGCTGCCGGTATACGGAATTCCCGGCCGCGGGCTTTGCGGGTTTCGCGCGGGCAAAGGCAATTCCCTGCTGGCGGCTCTGCTGCCGGCATACGCATTTCCCCGCGCAGGCCTTGCGGAAGCCGCAGGATAAATTTATAATGAATTTGTTCTGAACAGACTTTACATAAGAAAACCAGCAGTTCCAGCCATGTCAAAACACATTATTCCGCCCGCACGGGCGGCCATCAAGGAGGACAACTGTGAGTAAAGAAATGATCATGGTTCTGGACTTCGGCGGGCAGTACAATCAGCTGATTGCCCGGCGTGTCCGGGATCTGGGCGTGTACGCCGAGGTCTACCCCTCATCGATCGGCGTGGAGAAAATCCGGGAGATCGGCCCGAAGGGCATTATCTTCACGGGCGGCCCCCAGTCGGTATACAAGGAGGAGAGCCAGCACATTGACCCGTCGGTGTTCAGTCTCGGTATCCCGATTTTCGGTTTCTGCTACGGTGCACAGCTGATCGCCTACGAGCTCGGCGGCGAGGTGAAGACCGCACCGGTCAGCGAGTATGGCAAGACCCCGGTCAGGGTGGACAACAGCTCCGTCATTTTCAGCGATGTGCAGGAGACCACGGTCACCTGGATGTCCCACACGGACTATATCGCCAAGGTGCCGGAGGGCTTCCGGGTTACCGCGCACACGGAGAACTGCCCGGTTGCCGGCATGGAGGATGTATCCCGCGGCATCTACGCCGTCCAGTTCCATCCGGAGGTATCCCATACCGCGGAAGGCTCCAAGATGTTCCGCCATTTCCTCTATGATGTCTGCAAGTGTGCCGGCGACTGGAAAATGGATACCTTCGTCGAGGATCAGATCCGCTCGATCCGGGAAAAGGTCGGAAATGGCCGTGTGCTCCTTGCCCTGTCCGGCGGCGTGGATTCCTCCGTCGCCGCTACGCTGATGTCCAAGGCGATCGGCAGACAGCTGACCTGTGTATTTGTCGATCACGGCCTGATGCGGAAAAATGAGGGCGATGAGGTTGAGGCTGTTTTCGGGCCGAAGGGGCAGTATGACCTGAACTTTATCCGCGTCAATGCGGGACCGGAGTATTTTGCGGAGCTTGAGGGCGTCACAGATCCTGAGCAGAAGCGCAAGATCATCGGCGAGAAGTTTATCCGCGTGTTCGAGCGCGAGGCAAAGAAGATCGGCGCGGTGGACTTCCTCTGCCAGGGAACGATCTACCCGGATGTTGTGGAGTCCGGCCTCGGCAAGGGCGCGACCATAAAGTCCCACCATAATGTCGGCGGCCTTCCGAAAAATGTGGAATTCAAGGAGATCATCGAGCCGCTGCGGATGCTGTTCAAGGATGAGGTCCGCCAGGTCGGCCTGAAGCTCGGCCTCCCGGATTACCTGGTGTTCCGCCAGCCGTTCCCGGGACCCGGCCTCGGTGTCCGTATCGTCGGCGAGGTCACCCCGGAGAAGGTTCGCATCCTTCAGGACGCGGACGCAATCTATCGTGAGGAGATCGCGAAGGCAGGGCTTGACCGCAAGATCAACCAGTACTTTGCCGCCCTCACGAACATGCGCACCGTCGGTGTCATGGGCGATTTCCGCACCTACGATTATGCCTGCGTTCTCCGCGCTGTCGAGACGGATGACTTCATGACCGCGGAGGCAAGCGATATTCCGTTCGCCGTCCTTGAGAAGGTGATGAACCGGATCGTCGATGAGGTCAAGGGGATCAACAGAGTATTCTATGATCTAACGAGCAAGCCGCCGGGGACAATCGAGTTTGAATAAATATTGAAAGTCCGGAAACCAGCATAAACACTGGGCTTCCGGACTTTTTCTATGTCTCGTGAGTACATTTTGAGTACACTTTTCAAAATTATTCCGTTTCAGAGTCGGCATCATCGCCGTGATCACAGGTCTTATCCAGTTTCTTCTGAGACGCCTGCAGGTCCAGCTCGATCTGCTCCAGCATCTCCCGAAAATCATCAGCGACATATTTCTCATCTTCAGAAGAATTTCCTTTTGTCAGCAGCTCCTGATCCTTCAGATATCCTTCACGGTATAAACCTTCCCAACGAATAAAATCAGACAGGACAGATGAATCTGTCACTTTTAGTGCTGGCAGCATATTCCTATTCTCATCTTCCTGACCAGCCACAGCAAAATACTGCGAGAGTACCGGGAGCAGGCGGATGCAGCATTGCTCTTCTTTGAAGGCACCATATCTGTCTTTCGGACCATCAACCTGAATCAGTCCGGCTTTATAAGCAGTCATCAATAATCCCATCAGATCTCCGCGTGTTTCCAGACGGAAAGCGCTCTGATCCATTCCATAGATCGCACTGAAGTTTACGTTCAATGCAGCTGCAATCTTCTCGACCTGAGGAGGGAGCGGCTGCATTTTATTTGTCTCGTATTTTCGGATGGAAACAGGATGGATTCCTGTCAATTCTGCAAGTTCTCCCTGTGTAATACCCCGCTGTTTGCGGAAATATTTTATTTTTTCGCCGATTGTCATCGTATGTAATTCCCCTCTTCTCTTCGTATTCCGTACATATGCTTGGTCCATATAGGATCGGGAGATATCTGTCACTACATAAAACATATCACAAACATAGCGACTTGGCTACAAAATTTCCGTTAAGACATTGACGTAGCGATAACGCTACAATATAATGAATGTAGCTAGTAAGCTACAAAACAACAGGAGGAGGAAACACATGAGATCGGAAATGAATTTTGTGACAGCGGAACAGCTCGCAGAGATAATGGGAATTTCCAAAGGGCACGCCTACAAGATTATTCACGTGCTGAATGAAGAACTGCAGACCAAAGGATTCCTGACAGTATCCGGAAGAGTGCCCCGCAAGTATCTGGAAAAACGATGCTATGGAATCGAGGAGGTGACCACCTGATGAAACCTGAAAAAGATAAGAAGACAGGAAAATGGCTGATTCAATATCGCTATCGTGACTGGACGGGAAAGCTCAGAAAGAGCATGAAGAGGGGATTTAACACGAGAAGGGAAGCCGAGGAATGGCTTCGGAATTTCCTGCTGAAGCAGCAGAGCAATTTCGACATGAGGTTTAAGGACTTCGCGGATCTGTACTTCAAGGATATGGAAGCGCGGCTCAGGGAGCACACCATGATCAATAAGCACTACATTATGGATGACAAGGTGCTTCCGTATTTCGGAGAAAAGAAAATGAATGAGATAACTCCGGCTGATATTCGCAAATGGCAGACGGAACTCATCAACAAGGGATATTCCAAGACGTATCTGAAGACCATCAATAACCAGCTCAGCGCAATCTTCAATTTCGCGGTCCGCTATTACGGACTGAAGAATAATCCGTGCAGGACCGCGGGCAGTATGGGGAAAAGTAAGGCTGGTGAGATGAGCTTCTGGACCAAAGAGGAATTCAATGCATTTGCCGACTGCATTATCGATAAGCGAGAGTCATGGCTAGCATTTCAGATTCTGTTCTGGACCGGGATGCGGATCGGGGAACTGCTGGCGCTGGAAATCAATGATGTAAATCTGCAGACCAGAGTGATCTCTGTTACCAAATCCTATCAACGGCTAAGAGGAAAAGACATTATTACACCGCCTAAGACACCGAAGAGCATCCGTGACATCACAATCCCTGAATTCCTGGTAGAGGATATCCGCGATTATCTGGAAGACCGTTATGATCCGGATCCGGATGAACCTCTGATCCCCGTTACCAAGACTTTTCTGGAAAAGGAGCTGCAGCGCGGGATTAAGGCCAGCGGAGTCAAGAAGATTCGGCTTCATGATTTAAGGCACAGTCACGCAAGCCTTCTGATTGAACTTGGTTTCTCACCGAAGGAGATAGCGGACCGGCTCGGACATGAAAAGATCGAAACGACTCTGAATACGTATTCCCATCTGTATCCCAACAAGCAGGCGAAAATTGCAGAACGGCTCGATCGTTTCGGCAGGGAGGAGGAATAAAAATGAGCTGTGAAAACAAGGACAGAAAAAGAAACCGGATTCTGAATTTTCGGGTTTCGGAAGAGGAACTTCGCCTGATTGATGCAAAAGTCGCAGTCAGCGGACTGGCCAAGGGTGATTACTTCATCAGGATGCTCTATGGAGAGACGGTTGTGATCCGCGCAGGCAAATATCAGAGCGACCGTTTGGCCGTGGAACTGAAAAAACTCCGGACAGCACTGGAGAAGGTATCGGATCTGGAAGAAATACGTGACGCAGTTGAAAGGTGCAGTGCTCTTGTGGAAGAAATGATCCGCATCAGTACCAAAACACCGGACAAGGATAATTCGCATGGGAAATCCTGAAAAAGTAAAAAGAACTGCCCCGAAATCAGCTGGTGGCACAGCTGAGGGGCGGTTCCGATCAAAAAATGACAGTCATAGTATAGCGAACCAAAGAAGCAGCGACAATATTTTTCAGACAATAAAAAACAAAATAACCACAAGAGAGGCGGCAGAATTTTACGGGCTGAAGGTTGGAAGAAACGGGATGGCGTGCTGCCCGTTTCATCCGGATCGTAATCCAAGTTTGAAGGTGGATGAACGGTTTCACTGTTTCGGATGCGGAGCAGATGGCGATGTGATTGACTACGCGGCAAAGCTGTTTCATCTGACCAATATTGAGGCAGCCAGAAAACTGGCAGGAGATTTTGAAATTCACATATCAGAAAAAACATTTCGGCCAATACGATTCCCGGCGGCAAAGCAAAGACAGACAGATTGCAGAGTCAATGAGAAATTCAAAAGGTGGCGGTCCTGGGCGATCAGTGTCTTGACGATGTATGTGAACAGTATGCAGGGTTGGAAAGAACGATTTGCCCCGAAATCCGAATCGGAGGAGTGGAATCCGCTGTTCGTGGAATCCCTCAGCAATCTCGACGCATATAACTATTTTCTGGACGTTCTCTATTACGGATCAGATGCGGAACAGAGAGGATTCTTTCTTGAAATGAAGGAGGTCATCAGAAATCTTGAAAGACGAGAACAAAAATGGAACAGAGAATCTGCAGATGGAAGACCTGCTTGATCAGGAACTGCGGAATGCGGGGAGGCTATCTGTGGAAGATGTCACAAAAGAACTGGAACAGACCGAAAAGGGACTGCCAAGGCAATCTATTCAGAACTGTGTGACTGTGCTTCAGAAGGATCCGATTCTTGCTGGCAGTATCCGCCGGAACGAGCTGACCGACAAAACGGAAATCGTTAAGGATGTCGGATGGAAACGCCGGGGCGAGGCAATCACAGATACAGATGTCAATCAGATCCGGCTTTATCTGGAAAACCATTACGGACTGACGAGGGAAAAGCAGATCCGTGCAGCACTGGACATTGTCAGCAGTGAGAATTCCTTTCATCCGATCCGGGACTATCTGAACACATTGGAATGGGATGGCGTGGAACGGATCCGTCATCTGCTTCCGAAATACCTTGGTGCAGAGGAAAGTGATTACGTCTATGAAATGACAAAGCTGATGATGCTCGGAGCAATCAGCAGAGCATTTCGTCCCGGCTGTAAATTTGAAATCATGTTGTGTCTCGTCGGCGGGCAGGGAGCTGGAAAGTCAACGCTTCTTAGATTCCTGGCGATTCGTGACGAATGGTTCACCGATGATCTTCGGAGACTGGATGATGACAATGTCTATCGGAAAATGCAGGGTCACTGGTTCATCGAGATGGCGGAAATGCTGGCGACCACCAGCGCCAAGAGCATTGAACTCATCAAATCATTTCTGAGCAGGACAAAAGAAACATATAAGATTCCGTACGAGGTTCATCCGGAAGACCGGCCGCGGCAGTGTGTCTTTCTAGGGACATCCAACAACGTGAATTTCCTACCGTACGACAAGACAGGGAACCGGAGATTTGCCCCAGTGCAGATTGATGCGAGTCGTGCAGAACATCATCCGCTCGAAAATGAACAGGAATGCCGTCAGTATATTATCGACTGCTGGGCAGAGGCAATGACCATTTATCGAAGCGGAGATTTCAAGCTGACATTTCCGAAGGAGATGGAGGAAACCGTCAGGGCTATGCAGATGGAATATATGCCGGACGATTCCACATTCGGTGTGATTCAACATTTTCTTGACACATTCAGCGGAAACGAAGTGTGTGCCATTCAGATCTATGAAGAGGCATTTGGCCAGACCTATGATCCGAGAAACCGCAGCGTTCTGCAGCCAATTTCCAATACGATGAATGCAGGTATGACGGGCTGGAGCACGAAAACAAAATCCCACAGATTTGTGAATTATGGGACACAGAGAGCATGGATCAGACTGACAGAGGAAGAAGGATTCATGCAGGTGCCGGATAATGCAGACATTCCTTTCTGAGAGACGATGAAATTGTAAACGGGCAAACGTAAACGAGATAAAAAAGATGTTTTTTATCTCGTTTACAGTTTACGTTTACAAATCTGATTGAAGAAGTAGACGAACAGGTGCAAAGAAAAAAGCCGTGCCGGAAACTGCAATCAGAAATCAAAATCCACGCCGGATATGGCGATAACCCGGCAACAGCCGAAAGAAAAAATCATGCAAACTCAGATCAGAAACATTTCAAAACTCATACAGGAAACAAATCAGAAGAGCCCTCGGCGACTGAGAGCGAAATACTCCCTTTGCACAAACCTGCGGTTTATACAAAGGGTTTCGTCCTCCGGAGGCCCTCCGGGGGCTCGCAATAGCGAGAGGAGAGAAATCCATGCCAAGACATTCCTTCATCAGGATGACAAAGCTGACCGACGTGAAGGGGCGTGTGGACTATATCAGCAATCCGAAAAGACAGGAACATCTGTATGCCGTCTACACCACAGTAAAGTCGGAGTTCTGGCAGTATCTGTCGGAACAGGCGCAGCACGATTTCTGGAAGAGCAATCAAAAAACGGGCAAGTGTATTGAAGGGCGGGAGCTGATCATCGCCCTCCCGGAAAGCCTGCGAGAAAAAGATCCGGAGCTTCTGCTCCAGTTGTTTACAGAGACGTTCCGGCAGAAATACGGCGTGCAGTGTACAGCAGCGCTTCACCACAATAAGGCAATGACCAACTATCACATCCACTTAGTCTTTGCGGACCGGGAAATGCTGGAGAAGACAGACGTGAAGCGGGCAGGCCGGAACATGTTTTTCGATGAAGCAGGACGTCATGTTCGGACGAAAAAGGAAATTTTAGATGCGGACGGCAATGTCAGACCGGGATGCCGGATCCTGGCGAAAGGCGAGATCTATGACATCAAGTGGTTCTCCGGAAGAAAGGACGTGTTCAAGAACCGGAACTTTCTCGATGATGTAAAGGTGATGTACACGGATCTGATCAACAAGGTCGTGGACCGGGAGGAAGACAAACTGCAGATCTTTGATGCATCCGGCCCCTATCTTGCCACAAAGAAGATCGGGAAAAATAATCCGAAAGAGGAAGAAATCCGCAGCGACAATCAGCTCCGTCAGGAATGGAATCAGACTGTAGATCAGGTTCTGATTGCTGGCGGCAGCCAGGAGGAAGTGACGGAGTTCAAGCAGGAGGAAGTCGTCCAGAGGGTATCGGAATCTATAAAGACGCATGGTGTGCAGCCGGGGCTTCTGGCGGAGATTTTAAGGAGAGCCATCACAATACTTAAGGAATTTCTGGATCTTCTGATGCAGCCCGTAAAGGAAGAAACAGACGCTGGCGGTATAAGGGAAAGCTCTGACAGGCCGGAATCTGTATTGCCGGGGAAGCAGAAGGCTGAGCGCCCGGATTCCCGTGAAGCGGAGTTTCGGTTCATGCGGATCGAATCGGTTCACCGGCAGCTCAATAAGACCAACCGCAAGCTCTATGCACTGCAGAAACAAAGAGAAACGGTCCGGCTGGCGCTGGATCATACACCGAAATCCATCTTCCATCACAAAGAGCGGAAGGAACTGCAGGAGCGGGTTGACGGACTGGAGCGCCAGATCAGGTTATGTAGGAATCAGTTGTTTCTGATTGTGGATGCCAACGGGTACGGAAGCATAAAGGAAGCGGAGCAGGAATACCGGCTGGCAAAGAGGGCACTGGAACAGGTCCGCAGGGCACAGGAAGAATGGGATGGAACTACCCTGCTGGATAAGGATATTCATGAGCTGCAAAAGCAGCGGATGAAGGAGCAGAAAACAAGTGTACTGAAGCAACTTGCGGCAATGACAACAGAAGCCCCTAGACGCAACATGAACCATGCAGATAAGAAATTATTCGGTAAAGAGGCAAGTCTGTAAGTGTGCAGCAAGCTTTTGCATTTGAATTATTCTATACAGAAACATTATCCGATTTGCAGAACGAGTTCCCCCTTTTTGGTTGATTATCCATGTTGTCTGCGCATAATGAATGTATGGGAAAACCGTACAGACACTTTAACTGGAGATGCTTAGAGAAACCTGCTTTTGAATATTGGTATTAATCATGAAAAAGATTTTGCTTATAGAAGATGATCTTCACATGTGTGAACTGCTCACTGACTATATGAATTGTAAAGGCTACCATATTACCGCTGTCCATAGATTGGATTCTTTAGTGGACATTTCATCTATGTCTGCCTACTGCCTCATATTAATTGATCTTGGGCTGCCGGATGGCAGTGGAATCACTGCAATTAAAAACATACGTAACGTATGCACATTGCCGATCATTGTGATCACAGGAGAAAACAGTGACAATGCAAAATCTATCTGCTTCACGTATGGTGCAGATGATTACGTAGTAAAGCCTTTTTCCATTACGGAGCTCGAATCACGGATTAAGGCAAATTTGCGCAGAGTTGAGATTTACGACGGAAAAATGCCGCAGAGATCCATTCAAATCTATGATTTGCTTATCAACCCTGATACGAGAGAAGTTTATATAGGCAATCGGAAGATTGACCTGACACGAACAGAATTCGATATCTTGTACTTCCTGGCATCTCATCAAAATCAGGTTTTCTCCAAAGGACAGATTTATCAGCACGTATGGGAAGATTCATATGCAGATAATGAAGATGTCGTCAATACGCATATCAACCGCCTTCGTAAAAAGCTTGGCCCATCAAGAGACTGCATTGAAACTTTATGGGGAATCGGCTACCGCATGAAGAACTCAGATTAATAAAAATCCAACTGTGATGGAATTTATATTGGAGACAAATTTGCATGATCTTGACAGCTGCTATAATTTTAATTGCTATTTTAATCGGGTTTTAGGTCAGTTTACAAGGAACTACACGCAGACCGTGAAACGGGCTGCTGACAACAAACGGCGCTATGCTCCCGGCTGGGTGCATAGCACCTGTTTGTTGCGGGGGTTTCCAAAGGGGGCAGCGCCCCATTTGGCACACGACTTTGCGGAGCAAAGTGTAGTGTGTTATACGCTCTGTCGGCGTTGCCCTGAAAATACCGTTGCCGCCGGGGAGGGCAAGGGCATTTGACGCGGCAGGAAAGCAGGGCTTTGTTTGGGGCTGGTAAGCCGGAAACAAAGGGCTGATTTCAGCAGCAGACAGGGCGTATTATGAAAGCCCCCGTCCCTCGTCCTCCGCCCCCGGCCTATGGGACAAAAAGTCCCAAAGCTCTGGACACCGTGACCAGATGTGTGGCCACACTCCGGGAAAAGTAGCAGGACGGCAGGAAACCGTCAAGGCTGAAATGAATGGGCTGACGCCCGGCCTTGACCGTTCCCCGCCGCCCCGCTGGATGGGTGGACAAGGTGGCCAATCCCTAAAAGTGTTTGGCCGCACTCGTTCATTTTGGGGCCTTTCTTCTCCCAAAATTGAAATGGGCGGGAAAGCCCTAAAATGGCTTTCCCGCCTTGATTACCCATTAGCAAAGACGGGCGAGACTGTCAACGGCGGCGCTGAAAGCGCCGTTCATCTTGACCGTTGACTGGCTCGCCTGGCTTTGCTACTGCCCGTAAGAGATGGAAAAACAAGATGGAAAACAAGGTTAAAAATGGTTGACAAGTCTATCGGATGTGTGTTATACTGTGCGACAGTTTGAGATTGGAAGGAGGCTTACGTGTGTTAATTTGTGTACGCTAATAAGCAATAAAAAGTAGAAGTACCTTTCCACATGATGGTGGGCTTTTTTTGCGTGCGTATGCAAAGGAACACGTAGGTTTGACACGAGCAGTCTTTGAACTGTATCGTGGTGTTTTTTCGTGCTTTGTTGTTATGCAGGCGTCTGCCCTCTCTGTGGGACAACGCCTGCTTTTTATTGCAGAAACAAAGGAACAATGCAATAAAAAAGGAGGTTCGCATTATGACCCAAAACAACAATTCATGGAGAAAAACTTATTTTACACTTCTTGCCGGACAAGCAATATCCTTTATTAGCAGCGGTATTTTGCAAATGGCCATTATCTTTTATTTGGTTGCGAAAACTAATTCTGCAATCATATTGACGGCGGCAACACTGATTGGATTTTTGCCGCAAGCCTGTTTAGGCCCGTTTGCAGGTGCTTTTGTTGACCGGCACAGCCGTAAAAGCGTAATGATTGGTGCGGATTTGATAATTGCCGCCGCTGGCGGTATTCTGGCGCTGGTGGCGTTTTACATGGAATTGCCCGTATGGTCTATTATGGTTGTCCTGTTAATCCGAAGTGCGGGAACTGCTTTTCATTCTCCAGCATTCAGCGCAGCAACACCTATGATTGTGCCAAAAGAGGAACTTACAAAATGCGCTGGTTACACGCAGACCATGCAAGCAGTAAGTGCGATTATCAGTCCAGCTGCCGCAGCGTTTTTATATGCTGTTTGGCCTCTTAATGCAATTATATTGTTAGATATTGTGGGTGCAATCCTTGCCTGTGTGACTGTTGCGATTTCGTCCATACCAACGCCTGAACTATGTCCAGAAACGAAAAGACAACAGTTTTTACAGGATATGAAAGAGGGGTATGTGGTATTAAAGCAAAACAGGGGCCTCTTTGCTCTGCTCTGGATTGGTGTAATTTATATGTTCTTTTATATGCCAATCAGTACGCTTTTTCCTCTCATCTGTATGTCATACTTCAAAGGAACACCGGCCCATGCCTCTGCCGCTGAAATTGCTTTTGCGGTTGGTATGCTGCTTGGCGGAGTCATTCTGAGCATTTGGGGCGGTTTTAAGAAACGGCGGTACACCATCGGTCTTTCCGTTCTCCTGATGGGCGTTAGCAATATGCTCTCCGGGCTTTTGCCGCCAGACGCATTTCTTGTCTTTGTTGTGTGCTGTACTGTTATGGGAATTTCCGCTCCATTTTACGGTGTGCAAAATGCGATTTTTCAAGAAACGGTCAAACCAGAATATCTGGGGAGAGTTTTTTCTCTACTGACAAGCGCCGCTTCCCTCGCCATGCCGTTTGGCCTTGTCATTTCCGGGCCTCTGGCGGAGCGGCTGGGAGTTGAGAAATGGTTTGTCATTTGCGGAATTGGCATTATCATCGTTGCGCTTGCCGTATTTTTACTACCCGGTTTGAGAGAGATTGACAATACGCAATAATCAACTGCACCTTTTTCTATTACTAAACAAAATGCCTGGATGGTGGTTCTGAAAAACCAGAACCGCCGTTCAGGCATTTTTTATCTTCGTCCTCTCTGCGGTTTTGGATTCTTCAGCAAGTCGGATTTTTCCGCAATCTTTTTCAGCCACTTCCGTTCTTCTACTGACAGCTTCCTAAAATTCAGCTTGAGCCGTTTGCAGATAAACGCCAAGTACGCTTGTTCCGTGTCGCTGTCCTGGCTGACGATTTCACCAGCAGTTTCCAGCATTTCTTTTAGCGGGTTATCCTCTGGGACGCTGAAAAAATCGTCCTTGTGTGTTTCCCGCAGAGCAAGGGCAATCCCGTTTATGTCCCGTTGTATCACATAGCGGCAAAACTCGTCCTCATCAATATGGGCGGTGATAAGCTGTCTTAACTGCGTATCACTCATGCCAGGATTATGCTTTTTTATAACAGTTGCGCTCATCGTGTCCACTATGGCGTTTGCACCCTGCGCCTGTTTCAGTGCCGTTCCGTTCACATAGATTTCAAGGTCAGCCATCAGCCGGGGGAAATCCGGGTGCGCCGCCAGCTCACACAGCAGGGTATTGTCTATCCTCCCGCTTTTCAGCAGGTCAATCATTTCATCACTCAAACGCAGGTCTGCAAGATCGGCGTTTGGGTGATTTTTCATTTCAGACAGCCCCAGCAGATAATCAGCGGTCACACCGTAAAACTTCGCCAGCCGGATAAGGGCATAGTGGCTGATGTCCTTGAAGTCTTCCGTTTCGTAACTGCCCAGCGCAGACTTGGAAAGCCCGGTCTGCTCCGCAAGCTGCCCCAGCGTCAAGCCACGCTCCACACGTAGGTCTTTTAATCGCTCTTGTATGGATAAAGACATATTCACCCTCCTTGCTAGCTCAACGAAAGAGAAGCCGTTATGCTATGTACTATGCTCATAGCATAACGGCATAGGCATTTACAGTTTTATTTTACCATTTCCATTTATCAATATAACATGAGAAGAGACTTACAGAGGAGTATTTCCGTAATCACGAAATATATTACAAGGGAGCAGGATGATTTCAAACCTCTCTTATATCATACAGATAATCAGGAACTGCAGAGGATGATCACTTCGCTCAATACTTTGCTGCTTCAAAGATATCGTCTTTCCCGGCAATACCGTGATGTTCAGGAAGAGTATCGGACAAATATTGCCGACATTTCCCATGATCTGAAGACGCCGATCACTACCCTGTCTGGGTATATCGACTTATTAGTATTGAAATACCGGGAGTTTGGAAACAATTCCCCTGAAGTAAATCTTGCCCTGCAGAAAACAAAACAAAAAGCGCAGATGATGCAGCATATCATACTCCAACAGCTGGATTTTGCCAGAATCTGTTCGGGGGATGCGGAATTTCCATTGAAACGCATAAACCTTACAGAATTGTGCCGGGAGATCGCGCTTTCATACTATGATTGCCTGAATGATAATCATTTTCAGGTAAGTTTGGATTTAAGTGATCCTCCAATTTATGCTGCGACGAGTCCTGACGCGATTCGCTGCATCATGCAAAATTTGATCGACAATTCTATTAAGTATGGCGAATCCGGCAGGTTTTTGGGAATTGCCATTTCGCAAAATGATCAGGAAATTGTCATACAGATATCAGATCATGGACCCGGCATTCCGCCTGCGGAGCAGAAAAAGATCTTTGACAGAAACTATCAGATCAATAAATCAGACTATGCTTTACAAGGACATGCCGGATTGGGACTATCCATCGTGGAAAAGATTGCCGCACGTTGTCACATGTCAATTCAGTTGGAGAGCCAGCCCGGAGCTACTTGTTTTTCAATTATTGTTAGAAAAACGTTAGAAATGCGAACAGAAAATGACAACATCGGCTGATATCATATCATTCAATAAGACATCCATTTACAGAAAGGGGGCTTATTGAATTGAATGCATACACATACATCATAGAAGGGGAATACATTTCAAAAAGGTTCGATTCCACCATAGCCTTAAACAATTTCAATATTCATGTTCCGGAAGGTTCGATCTATGGACTGATTGGTCTGAACGGTGCCGGGAAAAGCACTCTCATGAAAATACTGGTTGGACTTGAGACGATGGACAAGGGCAGCCTGCGAATTTTTGATCATACAGGAGTTACATCAGAAGGATTGGATTCAACCGGGTCCATCATTGAGTATCCATATTTTTACGAGCACTTGACGGGACTTGAAAATTTACAGCTCCATGCTTCCTATATGGGATTTCATGACAAGAAACGGGCAGCTGAGGTCTTAGAGCAGGTTGATCTGACGGCGGCGGCCGGGCGAAAGGTTTTGACTTATTCGCTGGGGATGCGTCAACGCCTTGCTATCGCGCGTGCCATATTAGCCTATCCTAAGTTGTTGATACTGGACGAACCAACGAACGCGCTTGATCCGGAAGGGATCAAGAATATGCGAACCCTGATGAAGGATATCAACAGGGATTATGGCACTACAATTTTGATTTCCAGCCACATTTTGTCTGAAATGGAGCATTTGGCGGATTGGATTGGGATAATCGATCAGCATAAAATGGTTCAGGAAAAGACAATGGTCGAAATAAAGAACAACAACCGGAGCCATTTGACTATCTGCATTGATGATGTCAGGAAAAGCTGTATCATTCTCGAACGTCTTGGAATCAAAGATTTTGCAGTGCAGGAAAATAACAGAATTCATATTTATCAGAATACGGATTCATCCATGATTGCTAAGGAACTGATAAATGGCGGGGTTTCCCTTTATGAACTGTCGCAGGCCAATAAAACATTAGAGGACTATTTCTTTGCAGTTCTGCAGAATAGAGGCCAGCAATGAAAATATGGTCACTAGTGCGCCTTGAGGCTCGAAAAATCCGGATCAGAAATCTGATTCTGTTAGATGTTCCGATTACGGCAATTTTGCTTTTCTCAACCTTTGTTTCCATATTCGGAGTCAATCAGGACCACGCCAGCAGTTTTGCGGTGATCTTTAAAATGATGACATCTACCGTATGGGATTTCTATTTGTTTTATACAGCTTATCTGATCAGCAAAATTATTGTGGAAGAATATGTCAACCATACAGTAATGATCATGTTTACATATTCGATTAAAAGGACACGTATTTTTCTGGCAAAAATACTGCTGGCTTCTATGATTAGCCTTACTTGTCAATTTCTATCGCAGGTTATCTGCTTTGCTTTTGTTATTATCGCAGATAACCGGTTTTCTCTGGTAAATGGTGTCCTTACGAAAAGTGCCTGCAACGAATTCTGGCAATATGTGATGGTTGATCTGCTTGTCGCGGAGGCAGCAGTGCTTTTTATCTCTGCGGTTGCCATTATGAAAAAGTCCGTGTCTTCTGTGTTTTTATACGGCATTGGATTTTTGTTTATCTATCAGGTGATCATCAGCCAGATCAATTCGTTCCCGATTCTATGGTGCAGCTATACGTCGATATTTATAGTGTGTATCGCCTTCTATGTCTTTTCAATTCATCATTGGATGAATAGACTGAAAGCTTGAGAAATATCTCGAACAATCCGGCCACGGGAAACATCCCCAAAGAGCCGCCGAAAAGATGTTACACATACGGGTATGAAGACCGTACAGTAATGGTCGCGGAAGATGCGTCTGTCTATGGAAAGGAATGAGTTTTGGATATGTCAGATTCACTTACCGGTACCAGCCGCTTTATCAGTCTTATCCTTCGCCATAAGCCGGAGGCGATCGGCATCACGCTGGATGAGCATGGCTAGGCGGATGTTGATGATATGATTGCCGGGATCAATCTGGGGAATATAAGATTGACAGAGATATGCTGGACGAAATTGTCAGAACAGATGAGAAACAACGGTATTCTTATAACGAAGATCATACGCTGATTCGTGCAAATCAGGGACATTCTATTCCAGTAGATGTGGAACTGGAGGAAATGGAACCGCCGGAATTCCTGTATCACGGAACCGCGAAAAGTTTACGGCATCCATTGATAAACAGGGATTGATCCCGAAGTCGAGGCTGTATGTGCACCTGTCTCTGGATGAAGAGACTGCGGTCAAGAAGAGGTGTCCCGACGATTACGGATTTACGGTAAGATTCCACCGGCACTGCGGAGAAGGCTGGGGGACAGGCGTGAGTGCCAATGTCCCTCACGGTGGCACTCACGATGAAGAAAAAATAAGAGAATCCTATGAATCTGGCATTCTCGCAATGGTAAAGTCAAATAACAGAATTATCCGGAAAGAAATGGCGGAAAATTTATCAATCAGTCTCCGTTCTCTTCAAAGGATTATTAATGCGATGGATGAATTACATTACGTTGGAAGCGGAAATCACGGACATTAGGAGATCAGGCATGATTAATATTGACTTCGCGCAAGGTGACGATAGGGCGACTGATTCAGGCAAAGAAGCCAGTGGGTACAAATTGGGGACACCAGCTGCGAAGCAGTTTGAAGCTGTGAGTACATTTTGAGTACACTTTGAGTGCGATATAAATTAGCGTGATCAAAAGGAGTGATAAAACCGAAGAAAAGTAGCATAGACGCTACACAAATTACGCAGATTTCTTTATGGAGACTCGAGCTGGAATGATAAGTGAGAGGCTGTAGACCCTTATATTTAGCGGGTTTACAGCCTCTCTTTCTGTTCAGTGACAATACAATGACAATATAAAAAAATGAGTCGTCACTGAATGAATGATGTAAAATTTTTCTTCTGTCTTTTTATCTTGTCCCGTTCGGGACAGTTTTCCATGAATTTACCGGGTGAGAAACCCGGCTTTTTTTAACTTCACAGCCACGTTCAGTCCGTATCCTGCTTCTCCGGCTTGCGTTTTCTTTTCGCTTTAGCCCCGGAATCCGGTGCGGCAGTCGTTTTATTCTCACCCTGCAGTTTCTGGAGTTTGTTTGCGATTTCGGGATTCGGAGTATAACCGTACATCTGGTCTTTGTCGATAAAGTCAGGCCAAGCGCTCTTCCAGTCGTCATATTCCTCGTCCAGGAGATTGCCTTCGTCGTAAACCTTGCGGACATGCTCCCATAAGGCGAGGCTCTCCTGAAACTGCAGACGTTTTAACTTTTCAGAGGGGGTGAGAGTTTTCTTTACACCAGCATCTGCGTCCTGATCGAGCACAAGGCACAGCCGGCCGTCTATTTCCTTTGGAATGAGGCCGTAGCAGCGCTCGATGTCAAACAGGACATGAATGGCTCCGGTCGGATCGTTGGGATCCGGGTCTAGGAGACTGAAGACATCAATGTGAAGAGTATCAGCAATCTGTGTCAGGGTCTGCTTGTCCGGATACCGGTTGCCAAGCTCATAGTTTCGGATGGTTGATTCATTTAAGCCACATGCATCACCGAGCTCCTTCTGCGTCAGTCCGCGATACTTCCGGTAGAGACGGATCTTACTGCCGATGGAGTGGATGAACAGGGAATCCTTGTCAGGCATATCTTCCTTCTTTCGTACATGATTGTCTGGTCCTTTGTTCGTCAGCAGCCTTCCGGAGCTTCGGAACTACAGTAAGTATATCAAAAACAGTGCAGAAATGTAATGTTTTTTGCCAGGATGTATTGACAGTTCAAAAACGAACTGTTAGGATAAGAGCATGAAAACAGTTCATAAATGAACTGTAAACAACGAAAACATGCGTACAGGAGGATACGAAATGAACGACAGCAGATTTATGAAAGCAGCAGATATTCAGGAGATTCTTGGTGTTTCGGACAGCATGGCATACAAGATCATCCGCCAGTTGAATGACGAGATGATTGCCAAGGGGTATCACACGGTAAGAGGTAGAATCAGCCGTAAGTATTTTGAGGAAGTATTTTACGGAAGCTCCGCAAAAGAGGACTGATCCATGGCAGTGATCAAGAATGAAAAGACAGGAAAATGGGAAGTCCGAACTTATTACGAGGACTGGACCGGCGAGCGTAAACAGAAGACAAAGCGGGGCTTTGAGAAGAAGCAGGACGCGGTGGAATGGGAGCGGGCATTCAAGCTTCAAAAGCATTATGACATGTCCATGACATTCTCCTCTTTCGTTGAGGTTTACAGCAATGACATGAAACCGCGCCTCCGTCTCAATACGTGGAACAGCAAGGAGCACATCATCCGGACAAAGATCCTTCCTTATTTCAAAAATAAGAAAATGTCGGAGATAACACCGTCGGATATTGTGAACTGGCAGAATGAACTGCTGAACTACCGGAACTCTTTTGGCGAAGGGTATTCCAAGACGTATCTGAAGACGATTCACAATCAGCTGAGTGCCATTCTGAATCATGCCGTGAATCTGTACGGGCTGCGGTCTAATGCAGCCCGCAGAGCTGGCAACATGGGAAAGGAAGAAACCGGGGAAATGCGTTTCTGGACACAGGAAGAATATGAAACCTTTGTTGAGAAGGTGGCGGACAAGGAAGAAACGTATATGGCGTTTGAAATTCTGTACTGGTGCGGCGTCCGTCTCGGTGAACTGCTGGCTCTTACGCCGGAGGATTTCGACCTGGAGAAAAATTCGCTCCGCATCAATAAATCTCTTCAGCGGATTCACGGCGAGGATGTCATCACAGATCCAAAGACGCCGAAAAGCAGACGTGTCATCATTATGCCTGAATTTCTGACACTCGAAGTGAAGGAGTATCTGAGCCATCTGTATAAGGTCGGTCCGACGGACCGGATCTTCTGCATCAGCAAGAGCTTTCTGCATCATGAGATGGATCGTGGAGTGAAGCTCAGCGGCGTGAAACGGATTCGGATTCATGATCTCCGGCACAGTCATGTATCGCTACTGATCAATATGGGATTCTCTGCTCTCGCCATCGGTAACCGGGTAGGTCATGAGGCAGTGGATATTACTTACCGGTATGCGCATCTGTTCCCGTCGATTCAGACGGAAATGGCATCCGAGCTGAACAAGGAAAGAGAGGCAATCCTGAATGTCGCAAAAGAACAAAGATGATCACAACCGCCTCCGGTCCAGAACTATCGCCTTTCGCATGTCGCCGGAGGAAGAAGCGGAGCTGAATGACAGAGTGAAACTGCTGGGATATCGGACAAAGCAGGATTATCTGATCTATGCAGTTCTTCATAATGAGGTAAATGCCGTTGGAAATGCGTTGATGCTGGTACAGTTCCGGAAGGATCTCAGGGAAATCCTGACTGAGCTAAAAAGGCTGAACTCCGTCTCGGAAATGGATGAGGAGCTGATGACGCCGGTCCGGACTATGCTGGAAATCCTGCAGGCATTTCAGGAGAAGCCGAAGAAGCAAGGAAAACAGCCGGTAATGCAGGAGACGCAATACAGCAAGATGATGCACCTGCAAAAACTGGAAAGGCTTATGGCAGAAAGGAAGAGGCAGTATGAGTAAGATTATGGCCATTGCAAATCAGAAAGGCGGCGTCGGCAAGACGACTACAGTCGTAAACCTTGGCGCCGGTCTTGCCGAGGCAGGGAAGAAAGTTCTTATGATCGATCTCGATCCGCAGGCATCCCTGACCATCAGCATGGGATTCCGTGAGCCGGACAAACTGGATGGGACAATCACAGACATTTTTATGAAAGTCGTAAATGACGAAGTGATTCCGGAAGGATATGCTATTCATTCTGTCGCGGAGCGGATGGATCTGATTCCCTCCAGTATCGATCTTTCTGCGGCGGAGGTTTCTCTGGTCAATGCGATGAGCCGCGAGCTGGTGCTGCGCTCCTATATGGAGCGGATCTCAAGTAATTACGACTATATCCTGATCGACTGCATGCCGTCGCTTGGAATGCTCACGGTAAATGCACTGGCCTGTGCCGGAAGTGTTCTGATCCCGGTACAGCCGGCATATCTGCCGGTTCGCGGCCTGCAGCAGCTGATCCGGACGATCTATACGGTGAAGCGGCGCCTCAACAGTGCGCTTACGATTGAAGGGATTCTGTTTACGATGGTGGACAGAAGAACGCTGTATGCAAAGGAAATAGTGGAAGAGGTGAATCAGGCCTACGGGGGCACAATCCCGATTTTCCAGATGGTGATTCCGATGTCTGTTAAGGCGTCGGAAACCAGTCAGGCAGCGAAAAATATCTATGATTACGATCCGCAGGGCAAGGCGGCAAAGGCATACAGAGAATTGACAGAGGAGGTCCTGGAGAATGACAGCGAAGAGAGAAAAGGTGCATTTTGAGTCGGTTGAGGAACTGCTGGGAGCGCCGGTTGCAAAGGACGCGACTTCAGAAATCCGCATTGATCAGATTTTTCCGTTTGAGAATCATCCATTTAAGGTTTTGGATGATGACAGGATGCAGGAACTGGTGGAGAGCATACGTCAGCACGGCGTACTCGTGCCGGTACTGGTTCGACCGGATGATGAGGGAACCTATGAGATGATCTCCGGACATCGGAGAATGCACGCGGCGAAACTTGCAGGCCTTACGACGATCCCGGCGATCATCAAACCGATGACCGACGATGAAGCGACTATCGCAATGGTGGACGCGAACATGCAGCGCGAGGAAATCCTGCCGAGTGAGAGAGCTTTCTCGCTGAAGATGAAGATGGACGCCATGAGGTGGCAGGGAGCTAGAAAGGATATCACTTCTCGACCTGGTGGCGAGAAGTTTAGAACGGGTGAGAATGAAAAGCAGCCTATCACTTCTCGACATAAAGTCGAGAAGTCACGAGACGCCTGGAGCAGTGAAGAAGTAGGAAAAGATGCTGGTATGGGTGGAAGGCAGGTACTTAGGTATATCCGCCTCACCGAGTTGGATCCCCGTCTCCTGGAATTTGTCGATCAGAAGCGGATTGCCATCGCTCTTGCTGTGGAGATCTCGTATCTCGACAGGCAGATTCAGGGGTGGATCTATGAGTATGTGAAGGATAACGGGTTCCTGAAGAAGGAGCAGATCTTGGCAGTCCGCGCGGTGGATCACCCGGAGCAACTGACACAGTTCACACTGATTCAGCTGATGAATGATGCGCTCCCGAAGCCAAAGGATACAGGGCGTGTGACATTCTCCGGTGCGAAGCTCAATCAATTTTTTCCTCCGCACTTCTCTGGGCAGCAGAGGAAAGAGGTCATTCTAAAGCTCCTGCAGGAATGGAGTGCAGAAAATCATCAGGATTAAGAAGGAGGGCGGCATGCAGTTTTCTTATATCGCGGGCAGTGAAGCGGAGCAGTATGAGTTTGTCCGAATCCCAAAGACTTTGATCAGCAATGATTATTTCTCAGATCTGTCTAATCCGTCGAGAATACTGTACGGGCTGTTATTCGATCGGATGAGCTCCTCTCCAAAAAACCGCTGGCTGGACGCAGATGGTCATGTGTATGTCATTTACCCGGTGCCGGAACTCACAGAGGAGCTTCATTTGTCCGAGAGGAAGGTTAAGAGTTGCCTTCTGGAGCTGGAGAAGGTCGGATTGATTGAGCGGAGAAAGCAGGGCCGTGGATTTCCGAATCGGATTTATGTCCGGAATTTCCTTCCGGCGAGTAATCATGAAGTGTAAATTGTGCACTTCTGGAGAGGGGGGGCGCTATGGATGAGAAACCGATCCTGAAATATTTCACTGGAGGCGAAGCGGATCAGTTCACGTTCTACCGTATTCCCAAGCAGCTGTTTACGAACAGTTATTTCCGGAATCTGTCCACGGATGCCAAGGTATTGTATGGTCTGATGCTGGACCGTATCAGTCTGTCTGTCAAAAATCACTGGATAGATGCGCAGAACCGGGTTTATATCTATTTTTCCGTTGAAGATACGATGGAATATCTGAACTGCAGGAAGAACAAGGCGGTGCAGTTGCTCTCCGAGCTGGACAGTGAGAAGGGGATTGGCCTGATTGAGAAGCGGCGGCAAGGTCAGGGAAAACCTACCGTGATTTATGTAAAGAACTTCTTTATCCCGACGGATGCCGGAAAAGCGCAGAAAAAGTCGTCGGAGGAGTTGCCGGAACCTGCCTCAGAAGTTGGAAAAACAAACTTCAAGAAGTCCGAAAAACAAACTTCTGAAAGTTTGAAAAATAAACCTCTAGAGGTTGGAAAAACCAACCCTAATAAGAATAATAAGAGTAATACTGAAATGAATCAGACGGAGAGGGAGCTTATCTCATCTGATCTTATCGTATCTCTGGCGGAGGGGAAGGCAGATAATATCCGGACGGCATCTTTGGAGAATCATGGCAATCAGAGCGGAGCGGTTACAGGAGCGGCGAATCCGATGAGGGAGATCCGAAATAGAATCGATTATGAAGCCCTTCTACAAAAATACCCGTTTCAGGACGAAATGATTGATGGAATCTGTGAGCTGATGCTTGAGATTGAAGCATCGCAGTCAGAGAGCATCGTGATTGCCAGCAGTCGCCTGCCGGTTGAACTTGTCCGGGAGCGTTTTCGAAAACTGCGATATGATCACATCCAGTACGTGATTGACTGCATCCTGGCTAATACAACCAAAGTCCGCAACATCCGTAAATACATGCTTGCGGCCTTATTCAATGCACCGGCGACGATAGACGGTTACTATCAGGCAGAAGTGAATCATGACATGCCGGAGCTGGCAAGGCGCTGAAGAAAAAGTGAGAGCCGTAAGTAATCCGGCACGTCAATTCTGCATTATTGCTGGAATATTTGAGGATTACGTGAAAAGTGCTTGTCATTTATGCAGAGCATAAATATAATGAAATTAGAAAAATATGCAATGCATAAATACATAGGGGTGATCATCATGGACGAGGATGAAAAAAACAATCTGGAGAATAGGAATGGGGCTGTGAAAAAACACAGCCCATAAAAAGAAGAACCAAGGACTCGTGAGAGCCCGAGGTTCTTCTTTTTGTGTTAAAATTAAATTGTGATGTTTAATATTAACAACATTTATTCTAATCCCAAACAGGCAGTTTTGCCAATGCTTATTTCTGATTATCTGGATATTTGTGATCCGGTGCTGACTTTTGACAGATTCATGGGAGAAATCAAGCTGGAGAAATATCTCAAATGCTTACCGAAACATTATACGGGCAGGCTGAGATATAACCCGGTCAGCATGTTGAAAACAGTATTATTCGGATTCATGATGAATGGCTATATTTCATTGCGTGAACTGGAGGACCAGTGCCGGATCAATCTCCGTTTCATGTATCTTATGGAGCACGAAACTCCGTCTTATCGCACTTTTGGATACTTTATCAATGAGGTTCTAGGGGATTCCATCGAAGAAATATTCAACGACATAAATAAAACGATATTCGAGAAAGAACACGTGGATCTTCAGCATCTCTACATAGATGGTTCCAAGTTTGAAGCGAACGCAAACAAATACTCCTGGGTTTGGAAGAAGGCCACAGAAAAGTCAAGATACCGGCTCTTTAACAAGATAACAGCGCTGTTCAATGCGATCAACGACGAATTACAGTACACAAATGTCCGATTCAGTATCAATACAGAATACGCTCCCGAGTACATCAGGGAAGCGGCAGAAAAGTATGCTGAACTGTATCAGCTGAAGGAAACCGAGTTCGTTCACGGAAGAGGCCACCGCAAAACGATTCAGCAGCGCCATTATGAGAAACTTGTAGAATATGCCGGCAAGCTTGAAGAGTATGTTGAAAAGATCTCTATCTGCGGTGATGAAAGAAACAGCTATTCCAAGACAGATCACTCCGCCACTTTTATGCGGATCAAAACGGACTACATGAGGAATGATCAGCTTCTTCCTGCCTATAATGTTCAGGTTGGCGTCGCCGACGAATATATCGCAGTCGTTGATGTAAATCACTACCGCTCAGACATGGACTGTTTTGTCCCGTTAATGAATAAATTCAAGAAAGTCTATGGTTTCTATCCGAAATATCCGGTTGCGGATGCAGGCTATGGCTCCTACAACAACTATATTTTCTGCGAACAATCCGGAATGGAAAAATACATGAAATTTCCCATGTTCAAGAAAGAGACGAAAGACCGGAACTACCATGACGATCCATTCCGTGCAGTGAATTTTCCAATCGGTAAAGACGGAATCATGCGCTGTCCAAATGGAAAGGCGTTTCATCTGCAGTACCGCAGGAATGTGCGAGGAAATCAGTACGGAAGGCAGGAAGAAATCTATCAATGCGAAGACTGCCGCGGCTGTCCCTATGCGGCGAGATGCAAAAAGACAGATAAGAACCGAACGGTAAGGATCAACCGGGAACTCACAGCTATGCACAAGGAAGTGATCAGCAATCTGGAAAGTATCCACGGAGCGCTTCTCAGAATGAACCGATCAATACAGGCCGAAGGAACATTTGGTATCATGAAGAATGACAGATGGTATAAAAGAATTGTCCGAAGAGGCCTCAAATCCGTAGTGCTTGAAGTCTTTCTGGTTTCTATCGGACAGAATCTCTATAAATTTTACAACAAGCAGATGAGAAAAAGCACTGTTGCATTTGCCTGATAAGCATCCGATTTATGGGGAAAGGGGAATTATACCCTTTTTAAGGGAAAAAGCTGATTTTATCTACGAAAGGAAAAGGACGCATGAAAAAACTTTCGTTTTTTCACACGCCCATTCGCGAGAGTACAGGGATGAATCGAAAGGAATTCGCGGAATATTTCGGCATACCTTATCCGACGATCACGGATTGGGAGCTGGGACACCGCAAAATGCCGGGGTATCTTCTCCGGCTGATCGCCTATAAAGTGGAGATGGAAAAACTGATCAAAAAATAGTCTTGCAAGGAGGTTCTACCATGATGGCCGTGTTCGGAGTCATACTCTACCTGATCTATCTGGCTGTCTGTATAGCGTTGGCAGTCATGGGACTAACGCTGGCGTATATGCCGTATGTGCTTGGCGGCATCGCCAGCCTGATTATTTACAGCCAGAATCCGGGAATTCAGACGTGGATTCCCGGACATCCGTGGATGTGTTTTATTGTGCTTCTTGCACTCGTCGAGGCGGGAATTGCTGTCCTGATGCACATAAAGCATGTTTCCCGTGCAGTGATTACGTTTTTCTGCTGTGTTTTTATGGGTGCGATCGGAGCGGTTGTCTTTGAAGAACTGACTCCGGATTCCATGGGGTATTGCCTTTTTGTCTCGGTCGTTTACCTTTTACTTTCGGTATTCGCGGTACGGGTCAATCTGCGAAATCTTCCGAAAGAACATGGAAGCAGAGGAATCCTTGCGGGCATTCTCTCTGGTGCGCTGTACGGCCTGTCTGCAGTAAGTCTCTTCGGATTCCTGGCGGAAGGTATCTGGAAACCGTATTTTGTCGGACTTGGACGCAGTGCCAACAGAATCGAAATGATCATCAATACGATGTGTGTGGCCGGAGCAGTTCTGATTTTATTGGCTGTCGTCATATTTGGGCGAAATAGTGAAAACGAGCAGGATATGTTGTATTCATAAAGTCTGGCAGCCTGAAGCTGTCAGTGGTTCCGTTAGGGGAGAATAATTCATGAGTGATCAGATCAGAATAGATGATGAATATAAACGCTGGATACAGCAGATCAGCAGTGACTTTAGGAAAAGCCAGATAAAGGCTGCGTCAACAGTAAACTCTGAGATGCTGAAGTTTTATTGGAGACTTGGAGAAGGTATTGAGCAGGAAAAACAGAAATACAGTTGGGGATCAAAGTTGTATGAGCAGATCAGCAAGGACTTAAAGGCAGCTTTGCCAGGCATGCATTCCTTCTCACCACGGAACCTGCGGTACATGAACCACTATTATCGACTGTTTTCTTCCCCTGAAATTTCGCAACAAGCTGTTGCAGTTTCTGAAGGAACTGAAATTCTGCAACAAGCTGTTGCACAATTATCCCCGATATTCTGTATCCCGTGGGGACATATCGTGAATATTTTGGACAAATGCGGAGATGATCCGAAAAAAGCCTTGTTTTACGCAGAGAAGACCATGGAAAACAACTGGTCCCGGGCTGTCCTCCTGAACTTCCTTGATACGGATCTTTATGAGCGGCAGGGAAAGGCGATCACGAATTTTGATAAGCGGCTGCCGGATGCGGAGAGCGACCTCGCACAGCAGATGACAAAGGATCCCTACAATTTTGACTTCCTGACGTTACGGGAACGATACGATGAGAAAGAGCTGAAAGATGCCCTGATGGACAATATCCAGCGCTTCCTTCTCGAATTGGGGACTGGTTTCGCATTCGTCGGGAGGGAGTACAGACTGAATGTCGGCAAGACGGAACAGTTCATCGATGAACTGTTTTATAACATTGCGCTGCATTGCTATGTTGTCATAGAAGTCAAGACCAGGGCTTTTGAACCGGGAGACATGGGACAGCTCGGCACGTATGTTGCCGCTGTGGACGGCATTCTGAAAAGGGACGGCGATACACCGACGATCGGGCTCCTGATCTGCAAGACCAAAGATGCGGTGCTTGCCAGATATGCACTGAACAGCGTAAATGTCCCCATTGGGGTTTCAGAATATGAATTATCCAAACTCATCCCGGAGAATTTCAAGCAGTCCATGCCGACCATTGAGGAAATCGAACAGGAATTGAATTAAGCGGACGGACGGTGAGTACCAACTGAGTACCGGATGAGTACCGCCTGAGTATTTCCAGGCGATTTTCCGGGTGATATTCTTATACTGGACAATCGGAGAGGGAACCGAAGATCCCAAACCGGAGTCTTTCTTTTGCAGAAGAAAACAGCATATTCATTACCTGAGCGTCAGCTCGTGACAGATGTGTTACGGGTCTGGCGCTTTTCTTATGCCTGAAAAACGGAAGTATCTGGCAGGCATTAAAGAGAGGAGCCTATGACAAAAGAATTTGAAAATTTTGCAGACCGAGTGACGGATGAGCTGATCGATCGCCTGCAGGAGGACGGGTATGGTCACATTACAGTCGGTGTGAGAAGCGTAGAAACGGCTGGCGGTAGTTATGAGGCGGTTAACGTGAAGCTGAACGGCACTGAAATGGCGGTCAGTGCGAATCTTTCAAAGGCGTATGAGACATATCTTTCAGGAATGCCGATGGAGGAGATCGCGGAAAATCTGACACATCAGATCAGTCACACGCTTGCTCAGATGTCAAGGCTGGATGCGAGTTTCATTACTGATTATGAAAATGTAAAGGACAGGCTGATTGTAGATCTTGTCTCTGGAAATCAGAGCAGAAACTGTCTTCGTGATGTCCCGCACGGGAATATCGCCGACATGGCGCTTGTGTGCAAGGTGATGGCAGATCCGGATGACATTTCGAAAGGGACGATCCTGATCAACAATTCCCTGCTACAGCAGTATGGCATAACACCAGAACAGCTGCAGAGGGATGCTCTGGAAAATGCAGCCAGAATACGACCAGCATCCATTGCGCCAATGTCGGAAGTTCTGCACCGGGAACCTCTGGGTGATGATGAGTTCCTGTTTGTCGCTTCCTCTCCGGATGCAATTCACGGAGCTGGAGTAATTGCGTATCCAGGCTTCCTTGATCAGGCAGCACAGCAGCTTGAAGGAGACTTTTTTATTCTTCCGTCGAGCATACACGAGGTGATTCTTGCAAAAGACAATGGATTTCTTCACGCGGAGGAGCTCACTGATCTTGTACAGGCTGTCAATCAAACTGAAGTAGCCCCGGAGGAGAGGCTCAGTGATAATGCCTATCACTTTGATTCACGGGAACACATCTTTGAGAAGGCAGAACAATTTGCGGCAAGGAAGAGAAGGGACAGAAGAAAAGGGTCACTTCTTGAAAATCTCGCGGAGAAATCACAGCGCGTTTCCGAGGAAAAAGCAAACAGGATAGAGCGTGCTTCAACATCAAAAGTGAAGGGAGGCAATGAAATCTGATGTGCAGAGTTTATAACTCACAGAAGATCGGGACCGGCAAGATGGATTCCATACCGCCGGCATTTCCCACCAAGACTGCAATGCCTCGAAACTGCCTGCATCCATGCTGCTATGGAAGGGGACGCGATTATTGCTTTCCCTGCTATAAAAAACTGAAAGGTAAAAATGAAAAAGCAACTGGCAAATGACAGTGTCCGAACGGAAGAGCCGGAACAGAACAGCTTTACGCAAATTCCTTTGTCATTGTACGAAGCGCAGCCATACCGGGAGATAACGCCATTGTCGAGACAGCTATATGGACTTCTCCGTTATCGGACCTGCCTCGCTGAAAAGTATGGGTGGGAAGACGAAAAGGGCAGGAGATACATTTATTGCACAATCCGGCAGATCTCGGAAGAACTGGGGTGCTCGGTCAGAACGGCAGGAAAGCTTATAACAGAGTTGCAGGAGAAGGGTTTTCTTGAGAAGGAACGGCAAGGGCAGGGAAAGCCAAATCGAATATATCTGAAGGGGCCAGGAGAATCGTTTCCGGGCAGAAAGGAAAGAAATGAATGATGTAAAGATTAATATAACGCTCGATCCTTTGAAGGACGGGCTGGTAATGCAGGATCATGGCAAAAAGGTACTGCTGGAAAGGGATCTCCATTATCCAATCATCGGAACGGATGGACAGATGCGTCTTTTGAAACCCAGAGAATCAGTAGATATTCTCTGCAAGTTGAACGGTGATTTCGGAAGTCTGAGCATCGGCGGCGGCAAATATCTCGTTTTGTACAATGCGACGAAGTCATTCCTTGTTGAGGGAAGTAAGTATTTCGTAGGAAGTTTTGTCGTCATGAAAAATGAGCATCAGAAGCTGACACCACTGACTGACGAAGAAATCTGCCATGTACAGGATATTTTGGAGAACCATATGGCAGTGCTGCGTGCGGGAGAACTGACATTTTCCGCATTGGAGATTGACTGAAGGAGGCAGAAGAGATGAGCAGAACGATTCCAAGAGCCTATGTGACGGCAGCGTGGAATGAGAATCCGGTCGTTGCCAGGGATGAGGCAGTGAGGTACTGCACAGCGCTGGTCAGGGAGGGATACCTTCCTCTTTGCCCGGTGCTTGCCTTTGACGGGATTATCCCGCCGGATGTGGAGGATGCCCACAAGAGAAGGCGTGAGATGTCGGAAGATATGCTCCGAAGGTCCCGTTTTCTGGTGATCTGCGGATATGTACGAAATGAAGAAGTTGAAGATGACATCGCCATTGCGAGGAAGGCAAAGGTGATTGTCACGACGCTGAAAGGTGTGGTCGGCTGTGCTTAATCATTTGCCACGGACATCGGTGAAGGATGTCGGTTGTACCTTGCGTATTCAGCCATCTCTGTGCGGAAGAAGACATTGTCTGGAGGGAGGTGATCATATTGCTGAATGAAGAGGTTGCAAGAGAAACGATTAATGCAGTTGCGGGACCGGCGAAACAGGTAGCGTATTATTTCGTACGGAAGGCAGTGCAGCTGAATGAAAAGGAACTAGCAAAATTCATACAGCAGATGAAAACAGCACCGGAGAAAGTGATGGAGAAGTTGAACGGTACGGGAAAAGAGATGTCCGTAAAGGAAATTCTGAAAAAGGACGAGGGAGCAAAGAACATTGATATTTCCGAGCTTGGAATCGGAGACTTCAAACCGATTGCCCGGCGCTACGGGATGGATTTTGCCGTGGTGAAGAGCAGGTACCAGGATCCGCCGAAGTATACGGTCTTCTTCAAGGCGAAGGATGCGGACACGATCGAAAAAGTAATGAACGAGTATTCAGCCAAGTGCATGAAGAAGGAGAAAGAGGCCGGAAGGAAGAAGCCAAGTCTCCTCGCGGCGCTGAAGAAGCTGAAGGCTGCTGTCGCATCGATCCCGCGGAAAGAAGTCGAGAAAAGGAAGGAGGAGGTGCGATGAACATTACCGGAACACCTCTGCCTAGAGGCTCCCGGCGATGCAGGAAGGGAGGCGGCTGATTGAATGGCAGTAAGTGGAAGAAAAAGCTGATCCTCTGCCTCCCGTACATCAGCGTCGGCCTGATCTTCACCAACTTCGGCGAGGCGTGGAGACTCGCAGAGGGAGTCAATGCATCGGAGAAACTGCAGGATATCTTTCAGAGCGGGACGCTGCAGCTGGCATTTCAAAATCTGCTTCCGAGCCTCTATCCGACGGATCTGATCGTCGGCATTGTCTGCGGCGCAGCGCTCCGGCTTGCCGTGTATCTGAAGGGAAAGAACGCAAAGAAGTACCGGCAGGGCGAGGAGTACGGCTCTGCCCGGTGGAGTGCATAATCTTAAGTGTAAAGAACTCTACATGGACGCACAGGAGGATATGCACATGAATGATTACAACAAAATCACAGCCCTTTACTCCCGCCTTTCCGTAGGCGACGAGGACAGGGACGGCGGCGAAAGCAACTCCATACAGAACCAGAAGAAGTTTTTGGAAAGCTACGCCAGACAGCTAAAATTGACGAATATCCGGCACTACATTGACGACGATGAAAGCGGCAGATTTTTCGACCGCTCCGCCTACTCCCGCATGATAGAGGACGTAGAAAACGGTAAAATCGGCGTGTGTATTATGAAAGACATGACCCGCTGGGGGCGCGACTATCTCCAAGTCGGCAACGCTATGGAGATATTCAGACGGAACAATGTGCGCTTTATCGCGGTCAACAACGGGATAGACAGCGAGAAGCCCGACACATTGGAGTTTGCGCCCTTTATCAACATCATGTCGGAGTGGTACGCAAAGGACATCAGCAAGAAAGTAAAGACCGGCATTAAGACGAAGGGCATGAGTGGAAAGCCGATTGCCACCGAAGCTCTCTATGGCTATGTCAAATCCCCGGACAACAAGGATTTTTGGATAATCGACGAGGAAGCCGCCGGAGTTGTCCGTTTGATTTTTCGCCTGTTTCTGGACGGGAAAAACCGCAACCAAATCGCCGTATATCTGACGCAGGCGCAAATCCCAACGCCCACATTCTACATGAAAGAGCGCGGGCGGGGAACGTGCAAAAACAGGGCGCTCAATGAGGATAACCGTTACAAGTGGAACAAAGCCACTTTGACCCATATCCTTACACGGCAGGAGTATTGCGGCGATGTAGTCAACTTCAAGACTACAAAGCATTTCCGGGACAAGCGGAACCACTATGTAGACCGGAGCCAATGGCAGATAACCGAAAATGTGCATGAGCCGATTATTGACCGCGCCGACTTTGAAACCGCACAGCGGATTTTGGAAAACGCGCCCGTCAGACGCCCCAACGGGGACGGGGAAATCCACCCTTTGTCGGGCTTGCTTTTCTGTAAGGATTGCGGCGCAAAAATGCACATCCGCATAGATTACAGAAACGGCGGCAAGCGGCACGTTGCCTATTGCAGCGAGTACCACAAGGGAAAAGCCAAAAACCCCAAATGCCATTCCCCGCACATCATTGACGCGGACTTGCTCATGCAGACCGTCGCGGAAGTGCTGAAGAAAATCGAGGACTATTCTATCAGCAACCGGGCGGAGTTTGAAGCCTTAGTGAAAAAGAACCTTGCCATGCAGCAGACCGACCAGACCAAAAAGCAGCAGAAGCGTATCCCACAAATCACGACGCGCCTTGAACAGATCGACAAGGTGCTGAACAAGCTCTATGAGGACAACGCCCTCGGCACTATCCCGCAAGACCGCTACGAGCAAATGTCGCAGAAGTATTCAGAAGAATACTACGCATTGAAAACGGAGCTTTCCATACTCCAAGAGCAGCTATCCGCTTATGAGAACGCGGGAGGACGGGCGCAGAAGTTTTTGAAGCTGACGGAACGCCATGCCGCCTTTACTGACCTCACCCCCGCCATTCTCAACGAGTTTATCAGCAGGATTGAAGTGCATGAGCGCGACCAGAAAAGGGCGAGATACGCAATCCAGCACATCAGCATATATTTCAACTATATCGGCAGATTTGAGAACGAAGTAACGCAGCTTGCAGAGCCGACAGAGCAGGAAATCCGGCAAATGCGGGAAGAAATCGAAGAAGCCAAAAAGGAAAAGAGCCGCGCCTACCACCGGAAGTATTCAAGGGAGTACCGGGCGCGAAACCTTGAAAAGCAGCGGGAGTATGAGCGTATCAAGGCGCGGGAATACCGGGCAAGGAGAAAGGCGCAGACCGCCGCCGCACAGCCCGCACAGTAAAACAGAATAACCGACAACCAAGAGGGATTTTCCGGCTACGGGAAGTCCCTCTTTTGTGCCCGGAGAAAGGAGCTGCCTATGGCAGAACAGACCCCCGACAGTATCATCACGACGCAGAGAAACGGGCAGACTATTGTTGCGGAGTTATTTTTCAATCACAGCAGCACAGAAACATTCCGCGACAAGCTGCTCAAGACGATACTTGCCGACAGTTCGTGTTTATCTGCGTCTGACGGTCAAGAGCCGGAAAAATCGGAAATCTTGCGATAACAGCCGCCCCGACGATACATTCCACGTCCGGGCGGTTTTTATCGTCAAAAACGCCGTTTTCTCCAAGTCAAGAGCCGGAGAAAACACCCGAAAAATGCCCCTATTGCGTAACAGGGGCACAGAAAGGAGTTTGCATGAGAACAGGGCTTACCAAGCAGGAAAAGACCACCGATATTTGGTTTGACGAGAAAGACCCCCTTATCCATATCCGCACCCACAACACCGCCTTGAAAAAGCGTCTGCTTGCATACAGCCGCCGTTATCCGGCGATCTGCCAGCAGACTGACGCAGACCCGGAAACGGGCTGCATGGAGTTTGACATTGAGAAAGGCCGCTTCTCTTTCCGTCTGACCGCCCCATACAGCGAGGAACGGCGGGAAGCGGCGCGGCGGTATGCCAGAGAGAGCAACGTCGCCGACAGGCTGAAATAGAGTTGAAATGTTCATAGTTTTGTGCTATACTTTAAATTGACATAGCATGCGTATTCGATAAGCATTGAAATCAAAAAAGATTTTTCCCATTTTCAATATGGGCTTTTTTGTCATGCTTATTTTGCGTATGCTATACAACAAAACTAACGATGTATAGACATAGTATAAAAACTATGCCTTAATTTTGTTGTAGTGTTATATGTATAAATGCAGGTCAATGCTCATGTTGAGAATTGACGGAAAGACGAGGGTTCAAGTATTTTATAATACGGTATTAAGAAATTTTCCTCTTTTCTGCCCTAAATGTAAATTAACACATATCGTTGATGTTGAAAAATTAGAAATCATAATCAAAAACTCTGAAAAACAAACTTTTTAATTTTGAAAAGGAAGGATATTAAATGAAACACTTACCTAAAAGTACACCTACGGAAATATTGAATGACCCATACGGATTTACTTAGTGTCTGCTCAACATTGGGTCCAATTTTAGCAAACTGCAAAGGTATCTGGACGGCTGCCAACCGTACAGTGCAGCCCGGAATTCTGG
>NZ_JADKQA010000004.1 GCF_015351765.1 Clostridium vitabionis | reverse complement strand
GATGAGGGCCGCAGGCTCTACCTTATCGCCTGCTGTTCTTGGAATTTTCAGGGTTCTATATACTGTTCAGTTTTCAATGTCCGTTGCTGTTACATTTGAGCTGTAACTTTTATAGGTTACTACTTTCTTGCCCGCTTGTCAACAGCTTTTTGAAATTTTTAAGTGGCCCATAAGTGACCGGCCACTCGTTTGCCGCACTCGCTCACGACATGATGTATCTTAACACTACACCCATAGGAAGTCAAGCGGAATTTTCAACTTTTCTAAAACAATTTTCCGTCCGCAAGATCTAGTGAAAAAAGCAAGGAAATATCAGCATTTTGTGGGCACGCCGGCGAAATGTGTTTCGTGAAAATTCGGTCTTTCGCGTTGAAATGTATATTTTATATATAATATTCAATCAATTTTCCAAATATGGGAGTGCCAAGATTCCCCTGCCGCTCTAAATTTTCTTCCCCTTACTGCTTTCTGCTGATCTCAAGTCAGCCAACCTCATCGCGCCGCCTCCCGGATTCAGCCGCAAGTTTATTATTTCGATTTTTATTATTTTTTCTTCAGGAACCGGTTGACGAAACGCGATAAACATGGTTTAATTGCAGGGTACGGGGCGTTAGCGCAGTTGGGAGCGCGTCTGAATGGCATTCAGGAGGTCGTGGGTTCGAATCCCATACGCTCCATAAGTACATTGCCCAAAACCGGCCAGCGATTTTTCGCTGGCCGGTTTTGTCGTTTTCTGCGTATCTTTCCCGCCACTGCAGTAAAAGCATAAGCAAATTTGCTAAGTTCGGACTGCGCTTTCGCTTGTCCTCGTTAAGTGGCTGGTTATTGTTAAGTGCTCTGCATAACAAAACGAGCGGAGGAGGGATCGCATTTCCCTTCCGCCGCTCATTTTACCCCGCCACAGTCAGCTCCACCAGCGTCCTCCTCCCGCTTTGCCACAATTCCCGGTAGATTTCCCGGCACTTGCGGAAGCGGGCAAAGGCCGCACAGGTCTCTTTTTCATTTCCATAGACCTTCCAGAATCCCTGGACAAGGCAGTGTTTGCCCCTCTGCTCTATAAACCCGCGGACATCGCAAAGCGGATATCCGAGAAAAATGCCGATCTCGTGAGGAAATCCGCCGTCCGCGCAGGAAACGACCCGCTCCTTCAAATGAAGCAGGCAGGCCTCTGTCCCGGGCAATTCACCCGGGTAGCCAAACCCTGCCAGGAATTCGCGCACGTCGGGAGCGGACAGCGCCCTCCGGAGCTGTGACTCACGGTACAGAAGAACCAGCGCATTTTCCCGGCTTCGCCGCAGCACAAAAAACCGCAATCCTGAACGGATAAACTCCCGCTCGTGTCCCGCGAGCCAGCGGTCAAGGTCACCCGCACCCTCCGGGCGGCAGCTGAAAAGGCTTGCCGCTTTCAGCTTGGCCAAAGTCGGGGCGCAGAAATCCACTAAATATCGGTCACTCATCGCGTCAGCTCCTGTCGAAATCACTTTCGCAGCAGAAATCAGGCCAGCCTTGCACCGAGGGATCTGCATTCCTCGCAGCCGGCGTCATCCGGGGCATTGTTCGCAATGACCGTTCCCACAACCTGAGCGCCGGCGCTCTGCGCATCGCTCTTCCAATCCTCCATCCACTGGCCGCTCCCCCATCCATAGGAGCCAAACAGTCCGACGCTCTTGCCGCTGAGGGAGGATTTCACTTCATCCCACATCGGCTGAAATGTTCCCTCCTCAAGCACCTCATCCCCCATTGCCGGGCAGCCAAAAGCAAATGCATCATATTTTGCCACATCTGCAGCGGTAAACTGATCCGCAAAGATTTCATCCACCGCCGCGCCAGCACCCTCGGCACCTGCCCTGACCTGGTCAGCCATCGCCTGTGTATTGCCGGAACCTGTCCAGTAAACAACCGCCACCTTGCTCATGATCATGAACTCCTTTCCGTTGTCTCCCTGAAACCCACCGTCAGGAAACAGCAGCCCGAACAGCCGCCCGGTTCCCCACATTCAGGGAAGGAATACTGGGTGAAATTGGCTTCTGGATTATATTACTATAATTACAGAATTATGTCAATAACTATTGTTATACTTGTTGAATTTCTCTCGTTAAGTCTACCCCCGCCGCTCAGACAGGCGGCAGGGGTATTTCCCAGGAACAGCTTGCAAGGACTGAACCGGCACAGCCGGGGAGCCGCAGCTCACTCCCGCACCATCTTCTTGGCGATGTAGCCGGAAGTGCAGAGCGTCAGCATCGCCGCGTAGGAGAGGCGGAAGCTGATCCGGTCGCCAACCCGGTAGTGCTGCTCGGAATTGCCGATATTCAGGATCGTGTGGTCACTGCTCGCACCGAGGACCCGGATGCCGGGATCGACCGGCGTGATCTCCGCCGGCTGGACGTCCTGCTTCCCCACCGCCACGATCGCGCGGCGCATGATGCCCTCGTCCGCAAATTCCGGGATGTTGCCGAAGGCGTCCCTGCCGATCTCGCCAATCGGCCTGGACGGCTTGTCCTTAATCTCGACAATTTCCGCCCGGAGGGTGAAGGCATTCTGCTCGAGCCAGGGGATGACATCCCCCCTCGTCGTGTCCGTCCCGAGAAGAAGCCCCTCGCCGATCCGGAGCTGGTTGATCCCCTCCGGCATCGTGCCGTCATACACCAATTTCAGTGACGATGTTCCTCCCCCGGAGACCACCGGCAGGGCAAGCCCGGTCTCCTCGCGAACCGCCTGCGCAACCAGCCGGAGCACGGAAAGATTGTCCTGGGTCGGAAGGATGCCGCCGTAGCAGCCCATGTTGGTTCCGACGCCCACAACCCGGATGCCGGGCAGCTTTGCCGCCTTTTTGCAGGTATAGACAGCCTCCAGGGGAAGCATCCCCTCCCGGAGGTCGCCAAGCTCCACCATCATCACGACCTGGTGAACCTTGCCTGCCGCGCGCGCCGCCTCCGACAGGGCTTCCATGGCCGCGTACTCGGAGTTGAGGCTGACATCCGCATACCTGACCGTCTGCGCGGCCAGGCTGATCATCGGGATCCGCAGCAGGGTGATTTCATTGGAAAATCCCTGATCCCGGAGCGCTTTGATATTCATCAGCCGGGAATCGGCAAAACGGCGGATCCCGCCTTCCTCGATCGCCCGGACAATCTCCGGGATTGCCGCGAATCCCTTGGTGACCGCCAGGACATCGACGCCGCGGCGGCCGCATGCCTCCCGGATGCGGGAGGCATTTTCCGCGATTTTCCGGAGCCTGACCTCCAGATATGTGCCTTCCATAAGGATCACCCGCCCTGGCCGACGGATTTTTCCAGAATAAAGCGGTCGACGCCGCCGTACATCGTGCAGCGCCTGACCACCTGGAATCCGGTGGCCTGTGTGTTATAGAGGCTGTGCGGGTTATCCGGAGAGACTGTGCAGAGCGCGTAGGACGCGCCCCGTTCCCGGGCATCCCGATCCTTGAGCGGCATGAAATACTGCTGGAGGCCGAATCCGCGGAAATCCGGGTGGACAAATGTGGTATCGTAGGTGACGTAGTCGGCAAGTCCCTCATCGGCGACGCCGAGCTTCCGGGCAAGATTCCGGTCAGAAATCCGGTTCGCGATCGAGAGGGTGAACGCGGCAAGCTTCCCGTCTGCCCAGGCGCCGATGCAGCAGTCCAGTTCGAGAGACTCCGCCAACTCCTCCCGGGTATCCTCAACGAAGATTTCGCCGTAGCCGCCGAGACTCGTTTTGACCAGCGTCTGCAGGGTCAGAATCGCCTCGAGATCCTCCGGCCGGCAGCAGCGCAGGAGAAATTCCTGTATATCGCCGTTTGTTCTCTTTCTTGTGATCTTCTCGTTAAGTTCCATAGGCACCTCACTTTCCGGGGTGTAGGGAATTGTACAGTCCCCGGCGTCACTTCGCCGGATGGATCGCGCCCCGCTCGCAGCGGTTGCCCCAGCTGTCGATCTGCTTTCCGTCCCGGCTGACCACGATGATCTCACAGTGGTTCGGGCAGTGGCCGCAGACCACCTCGCGGGTGGTAAATTCCACATTTCTCATTGCAAAGTCAAAGACCCGGCGCACCGGATTCCTGCGCGCCAGGATCGCCACGCCGATCGCGCCCATCAGATGGCCGTTCTCATCGACAATCACCGGGCAGCCGAGTGCCTGCTCGAAGGCCTTGACCACGCCGATATTCCGGCTCACACCGCCCTGAAAGACCACCGGGGACTTGATGCGCTTGCCCTTGCCGACGTTGTTCAGATAGTTGTTCACCACCGCCTGGCAGAGGCCGGCGATGATGTCCTCCTTGGAATGCCCGACCTGGATCTTGTGAACCAGGTCAGATTCGGCAAATACCGTGCAGCGCGCCGCGATCGGCGTCGGGTGCTTGGATTTCACCGCGATGGCGCCCATGTCCTCCACCTCGATGCCGAGCCGCCGGGACTGGCTGGACAGAAATGCTCCGGTTCCCGCCGCGCACAGCGTATTCATCGCGTAATCGGAAGCCACGCCGTGATCAATCAGGATGATCTTGGAATCCTGCCCGCCGATCTCCAGGATGGTCCGGACATCCGGGTGGAACGTCGTTGTGCCGACCGCGTGTGCCGTGATCTCATTCTTGACGACGGTAGCGTCAACGATGGCGCCGGTCAGCTTCCGCGCGCTCCCGGTGGTGCCGGTCGCCACAATCCGGTATTTTTCCTTGTCAAACTGGCCCTCCATGATGCCCACCAGCTTTTTTACCGCCGTGATGGGATCGCCCTCGGTCCAGATGTAGCCGCTGCAGAGGATCCGGTTATCCTCCGTCATGATAACGCCCTTCGTGGAAATAGATCCCACATCAATTCCCATGGTTACGTCCTGCATTTTATACAACCTTCTTCCTCATGCGGATCATGTCATAGAATGCTTCCAGCCTGGTCAGAAGCCCGGCCGTTCCGGTCTCCGTGTCGTAGGTCAGGTAGAGCACCGGAATGTCGTACTGCTCCGAGATTTCCCGGAGTACCGGCATGATGTCGATCTCCGGCGTGCAGCCGGCGCTCTTCACGTGAATCAGGCCGTCGAAGCCCCGCTCCGCGTAATCTCTCGCGCACCAGATATTCGCGGTCGAGGTCGGCCCCATCTCATAACTGCAGAGGTCGCTGATCCGCACATGGAGATTCCTCTCCCCCGGATAATGGATATTCCGGTGGGTGACATTCATCCAGCGGTGTACCTCAACGCCCATGTCCGCCAGCATTTTTTCCAGGTCGCAGTTGGAAAATGCATCCATCACCGTGAAGTATTCCCCGATTATGCCGACCCGGAGCGGAAATTCGCCCTTTTCCACCGGAATCTCGGAAAATGCGGACTTGCACCGGGCGTATGCCGCGTCAATCGCCGCGAGATCCCCCGCATTCTTCATCTCCGCGAGCATCGTCTTGAACGCCTTCTCATAGGCGCCCTTCTGCGTCTCAAAGCCGACATTTTTGTAATACTCGTCCTCCATCTCGTCCAGATGCTCGGCCATCTTCAGGGTATTTAACGAGAGCTGGCCAAAGCGGACCGGCCGCACCCTGTCCCGGAATCCGCGGAATGCCTTCAGGTAGTCCAGCGGCCTGCCGGTGGTGTACTCCGCCATATTGATCATCTCAAAATGATATCCCAGGTCGCGGAGAATCTGCTCGGCGAGCTCCCCGTAATAGCCGAGGCGGCAGAGCCCCATCGGCAGAATCAGGGTATCCGCGCCGGCTTCCAGAGCCTCGATCGAGCTGCCGAGGACAGTCTTGAACGGTGTGCAGACCATGTCCGGGCTGTACTTCGCGCCGATCTCCATCGTCCGCCGGGTCAGCGGCGGCTGGCGGACATAATCCGCATGGAGGGCATGTTCCACAAAATAAGCGATCGGAATATTATAGTGGCCGAACATCGGAAACGCCACTTTCTTTTTTCTCCGCCTGGTGTCCGCGGTAAACTGTTCGTCAATCATAGCCTCATTCCCTTTTTCATCCGGATAATATCGATAAAGCTCTCCAGCCGGGTTTCCGCGCCAGCGACGCCGTTCTGGGCGTCAAGCGTCAGGGTCAGAATCGGGAGGCCGCAGTCCTCCATCTTCCGGGTAATCATCTCATTGACCATGGAATCCGACGCGCAGGGGTAGACGCTGAGCAGAAGCAGGCCGTCCGCCTCCTTCCAGTGGTTCAGCATGCCGCCCGTAATCTCCCGGTTCATCTCCCACTTCATCGTCGGGGAGAAATGGGTGCTCCGGGCAAGGGCTTTCTTCCGGTCGGTAAGGTCGGCGCGGATCACCGTGACCCCCATCTTCCGAAGCATTTCCAGGATGTACCCGCCGGAAAATGCGTCCTCCGCCACATAGCTGTGCGCGGCGGCGATGACCTTGATGCCGTCCTTTTTGTAGAGCGCCTCATTCTGTTTCACGCGGGCGTCATAGGCTGCTGCCGCTTTTTTCGACGCCGCCCGGTAAGCCCGCACAGCGTCCTTTTTTCCGTAACCGATGCTCTCTGCCATGGAAGAAAGCCCGTCCTCCTCCGACATCCCCCGTCCCGGACCGATGCTGCAGGTGAGGAATTTCTGCCCGCTGTTCCGGAAGACCGCCCTCGTGATATCCGGAAGCGCCTGAAATGTCATGCACATCGTCCGCCGGACGCCGAAACCGGTGTACGCCGGAACCATAATGTAATCGCAATGTCCGATGAGCGCCTTTACGTGTCCCATGTAAGTCTTGACGGAAAGGCACATTTCCGCTTCTGCCAGGGCGCTCCCCTCGTCCAGGGTTACCCGGTCGGTCGGCTTGCTGACCACGACCCGGGCGCCCAGCTGCCGCCAGAACTCTGTCCACAGGACGCCGTAACGATGATAGAGCAGGGCTCGCGGAATGCCGATCGTGGGACCGCTCACTTTCTTCTGTTCCATTGATGATGCCTCCCATAAACGGGAACTGCCCAGACCCCCGCATCCCGTCTATAAGAGGCCGTTTTGCGGATTTTCCCCTCCGGTATGCTCTGAACAGTTTCAATAAATTGAACTTTCGGGTATGTCCTATTTATATCACATCCCAAAGCAAATTGCGAATACCTGACTTCTCCCAGCGCGCATCCAAGCGCCGCAGGCGCTCGGGCCTTCACATCGAGCGAAACTTTGCTCTGCGTAAAGAAAGGGGGCTGTCCCGGCCCCGCGATGTTACCGCGGTTCCGGGGACAGCCCCCTCAATCTCTGCAGATGTCCGATTACTTCAGGGTAACCTTCGCACCCTGCTCCTCAACCTTAGCCTTGATCTGCTCAGCCTCGTCCTTGGAAACACCTTCCTTGATGTTCTTCGGAGCGCCGTCAACCAGATCCTTAGCCTCCTTCAGGCCGAGACCGGTGATCTCACGAACAACCTTGATGACCTTAACCTTGTTCGGGCCGATCTCTGTCAGCTCTACGTTGAACTCGGTCTTCTCTTCCTCAGCCGGAGCAGCACCGCCAGCGGCAACAACAACGCCTGCAGCTGCGGATACACCGAACTCCTCCTCGCAAGCCTTTACGAGGTCGTTCAGCTCAAGTACGGATAACTCTTTGATAGCGGCAATGAACTCTTCGGTAGTTAACTTAGCCATGATAATTTTCCTCCTTAAAATACTTCTTTCTTTCTCTCTGCGGCGTCAGCTGCATTCAGCAGGCCGCCGCACCTGTCCGAACGGATCGGAACCTGCGGAACTGGATTACGCCTCCGGTGCAGCCTCTGCTGCCGGAGCAGCTTCGCCCGCGCCTTCCTTGTCGGCGATCTGCTTGAGAACTCTTGCGAAGTTCGTGATCGGGGACTGGATGCTTCCAAGAAGTTTTCCAAGAAGAACCTCTCTGGACGGGATGGAAGCAATGGTCTGCATCGCCTTGGCGTCATAATACTGGCCTTCCACGATGCCGCCCTTGATTTCGAGCGCCTTGGCGTTCTTCGCGAAATCCGCGATGATTCTTGCCGGAGCGGTCGCGTCTTCCTTGGAGACAGCGATTGCGGTCGGGCCTTCCAGAATCGGGTCAAGGCCTGCAAATGCCGTATCCTTGGCAGCGAGACGGATCAGGGTGTTCTTGTAAACCTTGTAAGAAACACCGGCTTCACGCAGCTTCTTGCGAAGCTCTGTATCCTCAGCCACAGTGAGGCCGCGATAATCGACAGCAACTGCGGACTGCGCACCGTTGAATAATTCGGCAATTTCCTGAACAACCGGCTGCTTTAATTCAACTTTTGCCATGAATCTTTTCCTCCTGTTTTAGTTTTTAACCGCCCAAGAGACAACCTTCAGAAAAGAAAAAGCCTCTCTGCCATCAAGACAGAGAGGCGGAAATTCGTATTCTTCCACGTCTTCCTCGGCAGGTGTTCTCCCGAACTTATGCCTTGCGGCACCTGCTGTCTTCGGCAGCTAACTTAGATACTTTAGCATGCCCGGAATACCGTGTCAAGAGGTTTTTCCATTATTTTTTAACCGGTTTCGGCGGCTCCTCAACCTCATAGGTGTGCAGCGTATCGGTCTCCTTCAGCCAGTTGACATAGGCGTAAACCTCTGCCTTCTCGCGGAACGCGGCCTTGAGGTACTTTGTCTCCTCGGTCATCAGACCTGCCTTCACGCCGGCATCGCTGACCAGCCATACCTTATACTTTAATAAACTGATATCATCCATGATTACTCTCTCCTTTTCCGCGGCATCGCCGCTTGATTCTTGAAGAAATTATAACACACTCCCGGGGGAAAATACACCTGCCAAAGCGCAGATTTTCCGTCCGGTTAGCAACCGGCCATGAAGCGCATGGTCAGATTTTCCGTTCGGATGCAAGCAGGAGGTCGTTGACCCTGTGGATGCTTGCCACCAGGTCGTCCTCCATGTTCTTATCCAGCCAGCCGAGAAGGACGCCGACCGTCAGCGATGCGTAGAAGGCGGTCAGGAGGCCGCGGTCACTGTCCCCCAGCTCTTTTCCCACAAATGCCACGTCCACGTACTGGCCGGCCATATACCCTGCGGCCTTCTGCAGCGCATCGATAAACCGTTCCCTCTCCACCGAATGGTAGATGTGCAGGATGGATCTCTTCTTATCTGCCGCATACTCTACGATCGGCTCAATGCAGCGGAGCGGATTCTCAAAATCATAATGTTCACTGACCAGGCGGTCCAGATCCTTCTTGATGATCATCCCCATCAGGTAGGGAATGCTCTCATAATGATAATAGAAGGTATTGCGGTTGACACCGCAGCGCTCGATGATATTTTTCACCGTGATGCTGCTGAAAGGTTTTTCATTCAACAGCTCCCGAAAAGCCTGTTCGATTCTCTCTTCCGTTCCTGTCATTCCCTCAACCCCAGGCGCCGGCTCATCTCCCCTCAGACAGCCCGCGCGGCAAATCATTCAGGATATTTAAGTATCGATGTTAAAGATTGTAACACAGAAATTTGGGCATTTGAACCCTTGTTGTCCGAATTCAGACATTTCCCCCGGGAATGCCCGTTGAATCCGGCTTTTTTATGCAATATTTTATCCCTATAAGGAATATTGCAAAGGAAGTGGTGTCATGTGAATGCCAACCAAATCGCGAAGTACGGGTATATCGGCGTGTGCATCGCGCTGTATGTCGCCGCTGGTTTGGTTTACCTGCTGGATCCGAGTTTTCTGGATCCCAGATTTCAGACCTGCTGTGGAGCCATCATGCTCGCGTACGGCCTGGTCCGGATCATCGGATATTTCTCCAAGGATTTCTACTGTCTCGCTTTTCAGTACGACCTCGCCCTGGGCATCCTGCTGATGGCTCTCGGGGTCATCACAATCGTCCAGCGCCATCAGACCGAAAGCCTCTATCTCACCTTTGGCCTGCTCGTCCTGATTGACGGGCTTCTCCGGATCCAGCTGGCGCGGGATGGGAAAGCGTTCGGCCTGGAAACCTGGAAAATCATTCTGGTGCTGGCCATCGCGGCATCCTTCTTCGGCTGTCTGATGATCATTTCCCTCGGGTTTTCCGAGAACGTGCGGCATATCCTGTTTATCGCCGCGCTCGTCATCGACGGCATTATGAATCACTTTATCATGGTCACCGCTGTGAAGCCGATGCGCCCGCAGCATTGCATAGGGGGATTGGAACATGAACGCAAAGGAAGAACTTGAAAAGCTCGGCCTGGAAAAAATGGTCGACTATATCTACGCTGACCCGGAGAAGAACCTGCCGAAAATCATGGACTGGGCGGACCGCTTCTCCGGAGGAAAACTCGGCCCGGCGAGAGCTATGGTCCGCAAGGTCATCGAGGATAAGGACAGCCCATACCACACCTTCATCACAAAGCATATCCTCCAGGAGACGAACAAGGACGTCACCAAGACCATCGCCGTCAACTTCTTCATCAACGCCGGCCTCTCCGGCTGGCAGAAGCAGGAGGCCGCTCGGGCGAAATACGGCTGCAATATCCCGTGGGCGATCCTTCTGGACCCGACAAGCGCCTGCAATTACCACTGTACCGGCTGCTGGGCTGCCGAGTACGGCAACCGCCTGAACCTCTCCCTGGAGGAGATCGACAGCATCATCCGGCAGGGCAAGGAGCTGGGCGTGTATTTCTACATCTACACCGGCGGCGAGCCGCTCGTCCGCAAGGCCGACCTGATCCGCCTGTGCGAAATGCACCCGGACTGCATTTTCCTGTCCTTCACGAACGGCTCGCTGATCGATGAGAAGTTTGCGGACGATATGCTGCGCGTGAAGAACTTTATCCCGGCGATCTCCCTCGAGGGCTTCGAGAAGGCCACCGACGGCCGCCGCGGCACCGGCGCTTTTGAGCGCGTGCTGCACGCCATGAAGCTCCTCCGGGAGAGAGGGCTGGTTTACGGTATTTCCTCCTGCTACACGAAGGCAAATTTCGACTCCATCACCTCGGAGGAATACTTTGACATGCTGGTGGAGCAGGGCGTGTACTTCATCTGGTATTTCCACTATATGCCGGTGGGAAATGACGCCACCCCGGACCTTCTCCCGACGAAGGATCAGAGAATCGAGGCTTACCGCAGGATCCGCAAGTACCGCGCCGAGAAGCCACTGTTCGCGATCGACTTCCAGAACGATGGCGAGTACATCGGCGGCTGTGTCGCCGGAGGACGCCGCTACCTGCACATCAACGCGAACGGCGATGTCGACCCGTGCGTATTTATCCACTACTCCAACGCGAACATCCGCGAGATGTCGCTCCTGGACGCGCTCCGCTCCCCGATCTTCATGGCTTATCACGACAACCAGCCGTTCAACAAGAACATGCTGCGGCCTTGCCCGATGCTGGAAAATCCGGATATGCTCCGGAAGATGGTGAAGGAGACCGGCGCAAAGTCTACCGACCTGCAGTCGCCGGAATCCGCGGACCATCTGTGCGCAAAATGCGACGAGTACGCAAAGACCTGGGCGCCGGCAGCCAAGGAGCTGTGGGAGAATTCCAAAAACGGCAAAAAAGCCCTCAATGAGGAGAAGGCGAAGGAAGCTGCCGAAAAGGCCAACGCAGAGGAAGCTGCCGGGAAAACTGGCGGCGTGGATGAAACACAGGGCAGCAGGAAAACAGCATGAAAACAAAGAAGTGATGCATCTTGAGCAATAAGAGATTATCGCTGATCCTCAGGATCGGCGCCTATCTTCTGGTGATCGGGGCGCTTTTCCTGGTTTTCAGAAAAAACAGCGGGGCAATCGCAGACTCCCTCAGAGCGGTCTCCCCGCTGTTTCTTTTGATGATCCTTTCCCTGGAACTGGTTTATCAGTTTTTTGACGGCTGCGCGTACTACGCGCTGCTGAAGCCGGAGTGGCCGGATCTTACGCTGCCTGCATGCCTTCCTTTAAGCTGGCTTGAGATCTTCGGCAGGGTAGCCACGGCCTCCGCCGGGAGTTTTCCGCTGCAGCTGAGCTATCTCGCCCGTTACGGGGCGGACTGGGCAGTCGGTCTCGGCCTTTTAACCATCCATTACATTTTCCAGAAGGCCTCGATCCTGATCTACGCGGCGCTTGTCCTGTTCGCCTGTTTTCTTACGCGGAGCAGCCTCACCGGCGACACCGTAGAGGCTGCCGTCCTCTGGGCAGGCTTTCTCCTCACCGCGGTGATCATCGCCGGCCTGGTTCTCCTGCTCACAGGGAAATTGGGCTTCCGGCATCTTGTCGCCAGGCTCCTAGGCCTGATCCCGGCAAGGGGTGTCTGGAAGGAGCGGAAAAGCGCCTGGATTCTCCGGCTGAACGATCTCTACATGGCCTCCGACCGGGTATTCCGCCGACCCCTGGTGATCCTTGAAGCCATCCTCCTTCACCTGCTGAAGCTCTCCGCGATGTACGCGATCACCTGGTTCTGCCTGCGGGGCATCGGCATCGGGACGCTCTCCTTTTTCCGGAGTGTCGGGCTTACCGCGATCATGCAGCTCCTCACCGGCGTGCTTCCGAGCGTCTCCGGCCTGGGTTCCACCGAGGTGTCTTACCTGTATATCTTTTCCCCGATCCTGGGAGCCGGGACGGCGGCATCGGTGATGTTCCTCTTCCGGATCGCCACCTATTTCTTCCCGTTCCTCGCCAGCATCGGCGTATTCTTAAAGAACCGGCCGCAGTGACGCGAAAGCGCCGTTGCCGCCGGTTCTCTTTTTAGCAGAGCACTTAACAATAACCAGCCACTTAACGAGGACAAGCGTGAGCGCAGTTCGAACTTAGCAAATTTGCTTATGCAGAGCACTGATCTTCCTGGTTATTTCCCCAGGACGCCGTCAAGCCATGCCCCGCAGCTCTCCTCCGCGGCGCGGATCTCCTGGAGATCCTCCGCCACGGCATTTCCCCCGGTCTCCCAGAAGGAGAGGCCGCGGTCGTCCTTGGCCGGGAATTCATCCTCCCCGCTCTCATTGACGCCGCCGGTGCGGAGCGTGTAAGTATTCTCGTTTTCGTGCGCAACCGCGGTGTCCGCGGCGTAAGCCCCGATATCGCGCCCGAAGGCGGAGAAGCCGTCCGGCGTCGCGCTGACCCAGGCGGCAAATGCGCACGCTGTCCACGGAAGCGGCGCTCTGTCGCTGACAAACAGGTTCTTCGTGTACGTGAAGCCGCCGATCCCCTGGTAGCCGTCCCCATAGGCGGCGACGGAAATATTTTTCACCGACTTTGACGAGGATTCCTCCACTGCCCGGAGCGTATCATAGGCGATCAGGGCAGAAGCGCCGGCAGCGTCATTTCCCGCCAGGGTATCACAGATGGGGCCGTCGGCGTCCCGGACATCCGCCGAACCGAGAAGCCGGCGGATATAGGCGAGCGCATACCGCCCGTCCTCGCCGAGGCCGAGCTTCGAGGCCTCCGCCGCCGCGCTGTCGATCTCCGGCTGGAGAACCGCCTTCGTCCCGTCATCCAACGCGGCAAACGCCTCGCGGAGCTTCGCCGCATAGCTGTCCCTGGTGAGGAGAAGGAGGAAATTCCGGTTGACTGTCTCATGATCCGCATCAGCCATCATCAGATGCACAGAATCCGCCGCAAAATCCCAGCAGTTGGCGGATACGGCACCGCCGGCGCTGTTCAAAAGAAAAGGCTTGACCGAGGTCATGAGCGTGAGATACCCCCGGTAGCTCTCCGGCTCCGTGCCCAGATCCTCCGCCCAGGTTTTCGGGATGAAGGTGTCCAGCAGTGACGGGTCGGCGAGTTCCCGGTTCACCCGGTTCATATCCTGGAGAATGGCCACGGAATACTTCGCGCCCGCGCCATCCGCGAGATCGCCGCCCAGCGCGCTCACCGCCGACGGCACAGACATCGTGTACCACTCCGTCTCCGCGCTGTACGCCGGATCCAGCGTCTGCAGGTATTTCACAAAATTCCGCATCGCGAGGGCCGCCCGGCTGTCGGTGCCGATCCCCCGGAATGTGCTGCCGCCGGATTCCCGGATCGCCTTTTCTGCGATCTCCTGGAGTTCCATCCCCTGCGCCTCGGCGATGATCTTCCGCGTGTCCGATCCGGCAAGCTCCGCGCCGGCGGCATTTGCCTCACCCGCGCCGCTTCCGCACATCTCCGCCGGGCTCTCCGCCGCGCTGCTCTCGGTTTTTCCCACCGGCGCGCTGTTTCCGCACCCGGCCGCCGCAAGAACCCCCACAGCCAGAGCTCCTGCTGCCAGAATCCCCGCCAGGAGCGGGGAACGCATTCTCTTCCTCAAAACTTCCTCCCCGGGGCAGGCGCCCCGAATGTGCTCCGGGAACCTGCCGGAACCCGGAATGCCGATACCTTTACGCTGCGGCAAAGCCGGCGGCAGGGATCCCGGATATGGGCATTTTCCCAAGGGATCAGTCGGAGATATCGTAATCCACGTTGATCTGGATATGATACCCCGGACAGCGCTCCTCAACACGGCGCCGGATGTCCGCATAAATCTCCTTCTGCCTCTCCCGGGAGCCGGCTCCCAGACGGAGGACGATGTCGAACCGGAGCTCCTTCTCCTTCAGGTCAATGTAAAATCCGTGCATACTGGCAATCTCCGGATAGCTCTCCACGATATCCCGGATATCCCGGTGTATTTTCTGTCCCTCGGGATTGTCCGGATCCACCGCGTAGACGGAGATTCCGGTCAGGACAACCCGGTATTTGTCAAATACCTCCGCCTCAATCCGGTACTCCAGAGCCGCGAGCTGCGCGACGGTCATGTCGGTCGGGAGCTCGATGTGCACCGAACCGACCTGCAGGTTCGGCCCATAATTGTGAATGATCAGGTCGTACGTCCCGAGAACCTCCGGAAACGCGCTGATCGCCGATTTGATGCCGAGCGCCAGATCCTTATCCACCCGCTCGCCGAGAATTTTGCTGATCGTATCCCGGAGCATCTCCACGCCGGATTTCACGATCAGCAGGGAAATCGCCGCGCCGAGCCATGCTTCCAGGCTGATCTCGGAGCACAGGTAAATGAGCGCCGCGGCAAGGGTTGACGCGCTTATGACCGCATCGAACATGGCGTCCTTGCCGGAAGCGATCAGGGCGTCCGAATCGGTCTTCTTCCCCATCTTCTGCACATAGAGGCCGAGACCAATTTTGACCAGGACGGCAACGGCGATGATCACCAGAGAGACCGCGGCATAGTCCGCTGTCTCCGGATGGATGATCTTCTTGACAGACTCGATGAGCGAGGTGACGCCCGCGTAGAGGACGATGACGGAAATCACCGTCGCGCTCAGATCCTCCACCCGCCCATAGCCCAGCGGGTGTTTGCGGTCCGGCTGCTTCGCCGCCAGTTTTGTCCCCAGGATGGTGATCAGCGAGGACATCGCGTCGCTCAGGTTGTTGACGGCGTCCATCGTGATGGCGATGGAATTCGACAAAACGCCGATCGCCGCCTTAAAGGCGGCAAGAAAAAGATTCGCCCCGATGCCGATCAGGCTCGTGCGGATAATCTGACTGCTTCGTTCCATGATTTGATTTTTCCTTCTTTCTGCCTTTCCGCGAACTGGCTTTTGACCCCGCACCGGCATAGCGGCAAGCGAAATCTGCCTCGCGGGTGCCCGGCATAGCGGCTATCTCTCCCGGAAAGCCGCGAAATTTCCCTCAAGCCTCGAAAAGAATACTCCCACATGCCAGCCGTCCGCCGCCGCGTGGGAGATCGTGAGGTTCACCGGCATGCGTGTGGCACCCCCGGGCTCCTCCACATATTTCCCGCAGGTGATGATCGGGAAAAGTGCCGGTTCGTCGCTCCCGGCAACCCAGGTGGAATAGCCGTCGAAATCAATCCAGGGCGCGCAGCTTGCGCAGAAAAAGTTCGCCGGCTGGCCTGTTCTGGCCTTGATGCCGTGATTTTTCCCGTATACTTCTACCACCCGGACAAATTCCCGGTAGAAGGCGTCAAAATCCTCCGAGTATTCCATCCAGAGATCGCTGAACGTGTGATCATCCTCATGGAAGATCGTGAAGCTCGGGTGCACGTTCTCCCAGACGCCGGCACCTCCCTCCGGCGGGATCATCATTCGCATGGATGCCATGCTGTTCACGGTCCGCGAAACCGCATAGAGAAAGCAGCCGTAAAAGCGCCTGCCGCTTCTCCGGGAATATGCCAGCATTTCGGACACATCCATCCGCGAGGTCAGGGAATAGCCGCACCGGATCTGGTCCCGGTAATAGGCAAAATGTTCCCGCCTGGGCCATTTTGCCAGGTCAATGACTTGATACGCAGGAAAATCTCCCATACGCAAACCTCCTGCAATCGATAGGATGGCTTCATTATACCGCGTTTTCCGGCTCTTTTACTCAAAGAAATTGCTCAAAAAACCGCTCTGCGGCGGCAATTCTCTCCTCCGCGCCGTCGATGTGGCCGATGCCCGGGATGATCTCAAGATCGGCGGCGACACCCGCGGCTTTGAGGTTTGCGGCAAAGTTTTTCATCCGGTCGAGCCGGTTATTGCCGTACCGGTTCTCCCCGATAAATTTATTGTCGTTTTCTCCGACAAGGACATGTACCGGCACCTGCCGCACGGCGGGGAGATCGAACGGCTTGTCAAAGACCTCGCGGAAATTGCGGATCCCCCAGCCGTAGTCTTCCTCCTCGCTGATCAAGGTCGGCCTTCCCGGCGCACTGATCACCGCGGCACGGACCCTATCCGGATGAACAAACAGGAAGCGGTTGGCGAACATCCCGCCGCCGGAGTGCCCGAAAAGGAGGAATTTTCTTGTCTGAATGCCCGGATAGCGTTTCCCCATCTCCTCCAGCATGGCGGACAGCACAAGGTCATAGCGGATGCCTCCGCCGACCAGGTCCTTGTAAGCGTTGAAGTCGCCGCGGTCGAGGATTCCGCTGGGAAATACCGGCGCCATCAGTGCAAGATGGTGTTCCGCCGCCCAGCCGGACGCCGCACGCAGAAAATACTCCACGGAACAGCCTGTAGCGTGAATGAAAACAAGAAGCCCGAGCTCCTGGCGGTCTTTTTCCAGATATTCGTCCGGGATGTGCACCCGGTAACTGAAACGCGGGTCTGCGGCACATGCCCAGAGCATATGCAGGGCAGCATTTCCCCAGAGATTTTTCTTTGCTTCCTCGGGAAGCGCGGGATACTGATCAGCCATCGGCTCCTCCTGTCCTTCTGCAGATTTTTTACTGACCCCATTATAGCGGAGAAGCAGCCCGGATGGCAATCCCGGACGAATGGAAGCATCGCCATACAAATGAAAAAAATAGCGCTCATACCTCCACAGCGGATGATATGTGCGCTATGACAGCGGCAGACTCAGCCTGATATCTCCGGCTTGCGGATATCGGCCAGAAGATACTGCTCCCAGAGATGCCATTTCCCGTCTCCCGTTTGTTTCAGCCTGACATGCCGCGGTTTTTCCGCGCCACCGCTCGTGAGATAGAGCCGCGCATTTCCCTGGCCATCAAAGGAGTACTCATCCGAGAAGACAGCCAGCGAGTACGGTTGATCGGGGGAATAGTGATTCTCCGGCAATGCCCCGGCAAAATAGGAAAAGGGGATCCATGCCCGCCCGTCCCGAAAATCCTCCTCGAGACAGGAAATGTCCAGCCAGGTGAGCGGGCGGGAACCCCGAAGGAAGTCCAGCATCCCGGCGCCGGCCTCTGGGGAAGCGGCAAAGGCGCACAGGGCGCATACCGTCAGTGCCGCCGTCTGGAATGGTGTGTCCAGCGCAGCCTCCGGCAGGCTTTTCATCTGTCCGACATTCTCCGGCAATGCGGTGAAGGCAAAGGTCTCCTTCTGACTTTCCCGATTCCAGGCGCCGGACTTCAACACATCTTGAATCTGTTTTTGAAACTGCATAAAAAAGCGCATAAGCACCCCCAATAGATACAAGAAAAGGCGAAACTGGACCGATGGGATCCTTTGGCTTGTGATTCTGCACCAAATGCCAGTCCCCCATGATTATCTGGATTGTACCGGAACAGTCTCTCCTTTTCCCTACCCATGTAGGTAAATTATTGCGCTTTTTGCAAAAAAATATCCGGTTTACCATCAAAACCGGACATAAAGGCAAAGAAACTTCACAAAGTGATGGGGTTTTCCCCCGAATCTTCCTGCTCGTCGAAGAGCCTGGGGATGATGAAGCGCTTACCGGTCACGGCAATCGCCAGCTGGGTTTTGTTCGCGTAACCTGTCTTCTGCAGGATATTGCGGATGTGATACTTCACATTGTCCCTGGTATAGTGCAGCTCTTCGGCGATCTCGCTGTATTCCAGCCCCTCGCAGACCATCCGCAGGACCCTGATCTCCGTCTCCGTCAATTCTGTGCTCGTCGCGATGCCGAGCTTTACCGCAGGCGTTTCGCCGGGCCAGATCCGCCTGCCCTGCATGGTGGCGTCCATTACGGTGACCAGCTCCTCTGGGCTTGTCTCCTTGTTCCAGAAGCTGTCCACTCCCGCCGCCTTCGCCCGCTTGACATAGCTCTCCTCCGGCATGGACGTGACAACGATGATTTTGAGCTTCGGAAATTGCTCCCGCAGCTCCGCGGCGGCGTCGATGCCGTCTTTTCTTCCGTGGGTACAGACATCCATAATCACCAATTCCACTGCGCTCCGCCGGCAGACGGCGGCAGCCATGTCCGCTCTGGTGAGACTGCCCATCAGCCGGTAACCTTCACTTCCACGCACAACGTTTTCCATATATTCCCGCGCGATGCGCTGATCGTCAACCACAAGGACTTTTGTCATACCGCACCCCCTGTCCATTTTCCTCGCCGGCAGGCAAGGTGACCGTCAGCATAAATTCCGGCTTTGACCGGATCTCCATCCTGCCGCCAGCCCGCACGATCACTTTTTCGAGATTCAGAAGACCTCCCCGGAGCACAATCTCCCTATCCGGCCGCCTGCCATCGTTGGTGATCCGCAGCGTGACCGTATCTGCCGCCCAATCCAATACTACGGCCAGGGCCGACGCATCCGCATGGCGGATGGCGTTGATACAGGCTTCCCGCATGACCGCCAGGATCAGGCGGCGCAGCTTATCCCCCGCCGGCAGCTCACCGCGAATTTCCACACGGACTCCGGAAACTTCCGCGTCCCGGATAAATTCTGGCACCCCGTCCCTGGGGCAGGGATTTTCCTCACGCAGGTTCCGCATGGCGCGGCGAAATTGCCGGATAGCGTCGGCATTTCCCCCGGAAGGCGTGTCCTGGCACAAAACCTGCCGGATGGCGGCAATACCCATATTCATCTGGTCATGCAGCCGGGTTTTCAGGTGCAGAAGTTCCTGTTCCCTGGCCATTTCCCGCAGATTTTCCGACAGGGCATCGAGCTCCCGGTACATCTTTTGCAGTTCCCGGGACTGCCGCTGCAGTTCCCGCTGTTTTTCATGTAGAGCGGTCACATCATCAAATACCGCCTCGGTAAAGACCATGCCCTGCGCGGTTGTGACTTCCCTCTCGGAGTACTTCCACGCCTTCCCGTCCGGGAAAATGAATACACTGCCCTCACGGAGAATGCCGCCGGTATTGCCGCAGGTCGAAAGCGCGCCTCTCAGCTCATCCAGGCTCTGCAGGTCGCTCTGCGCGATTTTGTGGAAAAGGGCATCCATTGCCGCATTGCAGAGTTTGACGGTGCCATTGGGCGCAAAATAGCAGACAGCGGAGGGCAGGGTGTCGAACGCCTCTTTTACCGCGGTTCGAAGTTCGTGCCGCACTTTGAACTGCCTGACTGCCTTCAGTGCTTCCACAGGCGCTCACCGCCTTTCCGGATCCGAAAGGTGAAGCGGCTGGTTCCGTCCTCTGCGGAATAAGCATCCGCTTCGTGCTGATGCGCGGACAAATCCGTATCGCAGGCGAAATCGATGGAGAGGAGAAACTCCCCCTTTCTTTCCCGCGCATTGACCCACACACTGCCAAGGTCGAACAGGCAGTCCTCCAGCACGGCCTCAAAAGCCCGGTATACGCGGAGCATATCTTTTGATTCAAGAGTGACATCCCGCGGAAATGTACAGAGGCATTCCGCTCCCAGCAGCTCCAGGTTGGCAAAGGAATCCTCAAAGCACCTTGCCAGGTCGCGGATATCCGCCGTCCCTTCCTGCTCACTCATCAGCAGGAGATTGCCAAAGCGTTTGACATAGGCGCCGAGAACCGCCGCGCTGGCAAGAAGCTTTTTCCGCTCTAACGGATCACTTTCCAGTTCACATTGGGAGAGCAGGCTTTCGATCCTTCTGATCTGCCCGGCAGTTTCCCGGTTCAGCAGGTCAATCACCCGGTTCTTTTCCTTAAGGGCAAGAATATTTCTCCGCGTTTCGAGGTTTTTCTGCCGGATCCGGTTGCGCCGGGAAAGCACCCGGCAATTTTCCTCCGTCTGCGCAATAGCCTGAGAAAGTCCGGCGACATCCTCCTGCCACACGACATAGCCGAAATGAATCGGCTTGCTTTTGACCTGTGTCGCCCCATCCGCGAAAACCGGATGCATCCGGGCAAGCATCCGCTGCTCGCCCGTAAGATTCCTGGCATTGGCGCTGGTGAGGCGGACGACATTTTCCCGGTCGGTAATCTGCGTGCCCAGGCTGTTGGCCATAAACAGTTCCGCATAGCCGGTGTTCGCCCGGATCAGCCCGCACTGGATGCAGCTTTCCAGCGTTGCGGAAAATAGCAGGCAGAAGGCAACCGTCATATCGCCTGCCAGGAGTTTCAGCCACGGTGCGCGAACAATATAGCACACGCTGTAAAAAAGGAGCAGAAGGATAGGGACAAAAGGCAGGGCAATCACCCGGCGGCTGCCAGGCACGCGGCATTTGAAGAACATGACCGCCATTGCCGCCAGCCCGCAGGCAAATATCCAGCCGGCTGCCAGAAAATACACGATGCCATACCGGTAGTCATCCCCCCATACGGACGCATTCTCCGGGTATCGGAAGGCGAGCTGGTGCAGGTAGTTTGACAGGATCATCAGCAGCAGCGCCGCCGTGGGGAGAAAAAGAAGCGCCGTCCATCGCGGAAGGCGGAAATCCGCCGGCTTTCCCAGAGACATGGCAATAAGCAGCGTGAAAAGCGGGATGAACAGCAAGGGAAGATAGTATAGATACCAGAGGCCGCGCAAAAGCCATGCGCAGTTGTCCAGGGAATACCGGATGCCCTTGACCGTAATCCAGAATTCGATCAGCACGGCAATGGCGACAAGATACCGGCGCACCTGGGGATGGATAATCCGGTCGCGGACGGAAATGCCCCATGCCGCAAAGAGCCCGAGATGGATAGCCGTGCGGAGGACGACGCAGCACCGGTCAAGCCATAAACCCGCATGCATTGCGATCTGCCGGAGCGCAAATGCGGCAGCCACAGCGAAAGCGGCGGCAAAATAGCTGCCCTGGGATTTCCAGATCCCAAAATAGTTCCGCATTGCAGCGTTCATGGACAACCCTCCTGTCATCGATAGGATGGTTTCATTATACCGCACTTTTCCGTACTTTTATATGACCTGCCCTGGATCAGGAAAATTCCCTGCTCTGAGGCTTGCGCAGATATGCCAGCCTCAAAGCAGGGAATTTTCCTTTTCAGAATATGCCGCAGTTATCCCGTAGCAGGCTCGGACAGCAGCACGTTCCTGCGGAACCGGACACGGTCATCCTCGTCCATCACGGTCATGCCTATGGAGGTTCCGAGTTGCATGGTCTGCGAGTTGCCGGAACGAGGCGATGGCCTGCATGGCAAAACAGATCACGGGACTTGAAGAGAGCTGGATACTATTCAAACAAAACCCCCGGGAAGATATTGCCTTCCCGGGGGTTGCAGCTTTCGTACTGTAAAATTTTGTCTGATTATCTCTTGGAGAACTGCGGAGCGCGACGTGCGGCCTTGAGACCGTACTTCTTTCTCTCCTTCATTCTCGGATCTCTGGTGAGGAAGCCTTCCTTCTTCAGCGCCGGCCTGTAATCCGCGTCAACCTCGCACAGCGCTCTGGCGATGCCGTGACGGATGGCACCTGCCTGGCCGGTATAGCCGCCGCCGTGAACATTGACCAGGACGTCAAACTTGTCAGCGGTATCGGTAGCAGCCAGCGGCTGGCGAACCGTGGTCTTGAGGGTCTCCAGGCCGAAGTACTCATCGATATCTCTCTTGTTGATGGTTACCTTGCCGGTTCCCGGTACAAGATAAACTCTGGCAACGGACTTTTTTCTTCTTCCAGTTCCATAATATTTATTCGCCATTTTTCTTTCTCCCTTCGGATCCTCTTATCAGAACTTTAATTCCAGAACTTCCGGCTTCTGAGCCTTCTGCTCATAATCCGGTCCAGCGTATACGTGAAGCTTGGTAATCATCTGTCTGCCCAGGGGACCCTTCGGAAGCATGCCCTTGACAGCAAGGCGGATAACCTCTTCCGGCTTCTTCTGCTCCATCTCGCGGAGCGTTGCGGACTTGAAGCCGCCGATATAATCGGAGTGGCTGTAGTAAATCTTCCTGTCCATCTTTCTGCCGGTTACTTTGATCTTGGATGCGTTGATCACGATAACGTTGTCGCCGCAGTCAATGTGCGGAGTGAAGATCGGCTTGTTCTTTCCTCTGAGGATAGCCGCTACTTCGGAGCAAAGACGGCCAAGGGTAGCGCCCTCGGCGTCAATGACGTACCATTTTCTCTCAACTGTTGCCGGACTGGCCATAAAAGTCTTCATGAATTGACCTCCCAAAACTTGCGTCGTCAAACGGATAATGTTGATTTCTGTATGAAATAAGCCTGTTCCGGGGCCTGGCTCAGGCAATTTCGCATTTCGTCACGATTAGTAATTATATTATAACGATTTCCGCGTGTCAACAGAATTTCCGGCGAAACATCGCGGTTTTCCGGCACTTCCAGCGGGGCATCACAGCCTCCCGGCGGATGATGTCCTGTCATTTCCGGTGAAACGCGCGTAAAGCCAGCCCGCCGATGCCTCCTCCGGGTCTTCCGGCACCTCGAGGCGGTAAAGCCCGGCGCAGCTGCCCGGAGCAAACGCGCCGGCGGCTTCGGCGGAGCCGCCGGACAGGGATTGCCCGGAAGCCGGGAATCCGCACCGAACGAGCACTCTGCCGGCGCCGTTCCGGTAGGCCTGGTGCACGGTCCGCCCGGCCAGGGGAAGAAGCTCCTCCTGCTCACACCGATGGATCGTGACCCGGGAGACAAGCTGCCCCCGGGAGGTCTCCGACAGCATCGCGGGGAGGAAAACGGGAAATTCCTGCCCGTCCATCACCTTTTCCGCGGCCGCGCACAGCTCCCTCTGGTCAACGGTGTAGCTGTAGTGCGCATTTTCCCCGGAAAACTGTTCCGGCGGCATCTTCTCGTACGTGAGGCCCACCATCGTGAGCCCGCGCGCCGGGGCGGTCGGCCCGGCTGCCCGGCGGTCCCGGGCTTCCAGGATCTCCCGCATCTTCTCCGGCGGCCAGAATCCGGTGCCGATCCGCATCAGCGTACCCGCGATGATCCGCACCATGTTATAGAGGAACCCGCTTCCGCTCACCCGGATCGTGATCATGTCCTCCGCGTCCCGGTCAACCGTGAGGCTGTAGACGGTCCGGACCGTCGTCTCCGCGCTGCTCTTCACGGTGCAGAAGCTCGCGAAATCGTGCTCTCCGACCAGGCAGGCGGAGGCGGCGCGCATTTTCCCGAGATCCAGGGGGTAGTAGCAGAATGTGCTGTCCAGCCGGCGGAGCGGATCCTCCACCTTCCGGTTCAGGATATGGTATTCATAGGTCTTGACCCCGTTCAGCTTTCTCGGGTGGAAGGCCATCGGCACCTCCTCCGAGCTCTGCACGCGGATATCCTCCGGCAGCCTCTGGTTTAATGCGATTGTCATTTTATCCGCGGGCATGCGGGCAGATGTCGTAAAGACCGCCACGCTGCCCCGGGAGTGGACACCGGAATCGGTCCGGCTCGCCCCGACGACCTGGATCTCCTCATGAAAGAGGCCAAGAAGCGCCTGGTTCAGCTTCTCCTCGATGGTCACGCCATTTGGCTGGAGCTGCCAGCCGGAATACGCCGTGCCGTCGTAGGCCACGCGAAGCAGGATTTTCCTCATCATCAGAACATCCCCACAAGGCGCCCGCCAAGGAACCTGCCGGCCAGGATCACCGCAAAATAGCCGAGCAGCAGCAGATACGCCAGCCGGTCCGCCGTCCGGTAGTGCAGGGGTTTCATTTTCGTCCGCCCGGCGCCGCCGCGGTAGCAGCGCGCCTCCATAGCCATCGCCAGGTCGGTTGCCCGGCGGAACGCTGAGACAAAGAGGGGAACCAGGAGCGGCACCATGTTTTTGATCCGCTGGAACAGGTTCCCGGACTCAAAGTCCGCGCCGCGCGCCATCTGCGCCTTCATGATCTTGTCGGTCTCCTCGACGAGGATCGGGATAAAACGGAGCGCGATGGACATCATCATGGCAATCTCATGCACCGGGACATGGAAGACCGTGAGGAATCCAAGCCCCTTCTCCATGCCGTCCGTGAGCTGGTTCGGCGTCGTCGTCAGCGTCATGAGCGAGGAGCCGATGACGAGGTAGATCAGCCTGACCGCCATCATCGCCGCGATCCGCAGTCCCTCGCGGGTCAGCTTCAGCGGACCGAGCTGCCAGAGCACCGTGCCGGGGGTCAGGAACAGGTTGAATACAACGCTGATCATGAGCAGGATCACGATCGCCTTGAGCCCGCGCACAATGTAGGAAAATGGCACCTTGGAGATCCTGATCACGGCGAGCAGGAAAATGGTGGCCGCGAGATAGCTGAGGATATTGTTGCAGAGAAACAGGGATATGATAAAAACCAGCGTTCCCGCCAGCTTCGTCCTGGGATCCAGCCGGTGCAGCGCCGAATCAACCGGATAGTACTGGCCGATGGTAATTTCGCGCAGCATCAGGCTTTCCCTCCTTTCACATTTTCCCGCGGGTGCCCGCCCCGGTGTTCCAGAAGCGCAAGGATCGCGTCCCGCGCTTCCTCGACAGTTGTAATATCCGGGTCGATGGGCACGCCCATATCACGGAGCTCGTGAACCGCATAAGTGATCTGCGGCGCCGCAAGGCCCATCTTCTCCAGCTCCTTATAGTGGCGGAAGACCTCCTTCGGCGTCCCGTTGTACATGAGCTTCCCGCCGTACATGACGAGCAGGCGGTCCGCGTAGCGCGCGACATCCTCCATGCTGTGGGAAACCAGCAGGATCGTCATGCCGTGTTCCCTGTTCAGGCGGCCGATCTGGTCGAGGATCTCATCTCTCCCCCGCGGGTCAAGGCCTGCGGTGGGCTCGTCGAGGATCATCATCTGCGGGCGCATCGCGAGGACGCCGGCAATCGCCACCCGGCGCTTCTGTCCGCCGGAGAGCTCAAACGGCGACTTCTCGTAAAAGCTCTCATCCATGCCCACCAGATCCAAGGCATGGCGTGCCCGCTTCTCCACCTCCTCCCGGCTAAGCCCCAGGTTCTTCGGCCCGAAACAGACATCCGAGAAGACGTCCGTCTCGAAGAGCTGGTGTTCCGGATACTGGAAGACCAGGCCTACCTTGCTCCGGAGGTCTTTCATCGGATAATTCTTTGCATAGATATCCTCGCCATTGTAGAGGATGCGGCCGGAGGACGCCCGGATCAGGCCGTTTAAATGCTGGATCAGCGTGGATTTTCCGGAACCCGTGTGGCCGATCAGGCCGACAAATTCCCCATCGCGGATAGAGAAGCTGACATCATCCAGCGCCCTCTGCTCCATGGCTGTGCCGGCGTTATACGTAAAGGTCAGATTCTGTACATCAATCGCCATTTTCCCGATCCCCCTTAAGCAGCGGCATCAGCGCCTGGATCAGCTCGTCTCTCCGGAGAATCCCGCCCGGAAGCCCGATCCCTGCCTTCCTGAGCTCCCAGGCAAGCTCTGTCACCTGGGGGACGTCCAGCGCGTAGCTCTTGAGTTTCTCCACCTGGGAGAAAATTTCCCGCGGCGTTCCGTCCATGACCAGCTTCCCGTCGTCCATCACGACGACACGGTCCGCGTCAATGGCCTCCTCCATATAGTGGGTGATCAGCAGGATGGTGATCTTTTCCTTTTCATTCAGCTCATGGACCGTACGGATGACCTCCCGACGCCCGACCGGGTCAAGCATGGCCGTGGGCTCGTCCAGGACAATGCACCTCGGCTTCATCGCGAGGACGCCGGCGATCGCCACTCTCTGCTTCTGCCCGCCGGACAGATGGTTGGGGGACTTTTTACGGTAAGCAGTCATCTCCACGGCATCCAGCGCCTGGTTTACCCGCTCCCAGATCTCCTCCGTGGGCACGCCGAGATTCTCCGGCCCGAAACCGACATCCTCCTCCACAATATTCCCGATGATCTGGTTGTCGGGATTCTGGAATACCATCCCGGCGGTCTTCCGGACCTCCCAGATCTGTTCCTCATTTGAGGTGTCTATGCCGTCCACATAGAGGACGCCTTCCGTCGGCATCAGGATGCCGTTGACTTCCTTGGCAAATGTGGATTTCCCGGAACCGTTGTGCCCGAGAACGGCTACGAAGCTCCCCGGCGCGATCGAGAGATCCAGGTGATCGACAGCACGGATCACCGACTCCTCCCCCGTCTCCTCGTCGCGGCGGACATAATCGTACACCAGTTCCTCTGCTTTTATCATACTGTCCATGAATTCATTCTTTCCCTGGCGCCCGCCTTTGGCGGTGTGCCGGCAATCCGGCCGGTTCCGGCAGCTTTCCCGGATCCGGCTTCTGTCACTGTTCTGCCCTGTGATGCTGTAATGTTGGGTGCAACCGGGCGGTTCGAAAGGCTATCGCCCCGATTCATGAAGGCATGATCGGGGCGATAGCCTTTCGACCCTGGCATCATTCTATTGCACGCCCCTGCTTTCGTCAAGAAAAGCCTCAGGACAGATCGGCGCGGTATTTTTCAAAAATCGCAAAAAAGTCCGCCTCCGGCGGGCAGTCCGGCAGGCTCTCCGCCGGCGCGAGCGATGCCGGGGTACCCTCGGGCTCCTCCGGCTCGCCGTATGACGAGCAGATTTTTTTCATCGCCGCGCCAACGCGCTGCCTGCCGATGCGCTCCCGCCGCTCTTCGGTGGCCTCCTCGTCATAGTCGTCAATGCACTTCGCCACATAGTACTTCCCGCCGGAGGGCATGACGCCGGTCACATCTCCCCGGGCAAGCGCAAACTCCGCGTCCTCCAGGGCTTTCGCCTCCACGTCGTCGGTGCCGCACTCGCCGCGCCCGACCGCGCATTCCTCCGGGGAAAGGCCAAGCGCTCTCGCTTCCGCTGTAAAGTCCTTTCCCGCGGCGGCCGCCTCCCGGAGTTTCTCCGCCGTCTCCTGATCGTCCGCCGCCGCCCGAAGCACCCGGATGACCTTGGCCTCGCTGTCGCTCACTTCCAGCGGCCCGCTTCCGGAGAGCTCTCCAGCGTATTTCACCGCGAGCAGATAGTCGTGGTAAAGCTCCTGGATCTCCTCCCTACTGACCCCGCCGAGGTTCTCCCGGCCGGCATCCGTCAGGCTGCCGTCATACTCCGCAGCCGCTGATTTTGCCGCCTTCGCCTCCTGCCGGTTCAGCGTGACGCCTTGGTCGCCGCATGCCGCACGGACCACCCGGAGATCCCGCATAAACCCGTCCACCTCGCTGGAGAGCTCGTCCGCGAACGTAGTCCCCTCCCCGGTTTTCATCTCCAGGATCCCGATGCCGAAGGCCGCCTCCCAGCGGTTCCTCTCCGTCGAGGCGATCACTGCCCTCTGCGCGCTGCTGTATTTTTCCAACTTTCCCCCGCCGCTTCCGGGCACGGCGCAGCCTGGGGTGAGAAGGAGGCAGCCCGCAAGAAAGGCTGCCCCCATCAGTTTTCCAAAATGTTTCATCGATCAGTATCCGATCAGCCAGTCATACATCTCCTGGTATTTCTTCGCGGATACCTTCCAGGAGAAGTCCGCGCTCATCGCGCGGTCCACAATGCGGTTCCAGTCTCTCCGACAGTCGTAGTAGATATGCTCAGCATAGCGGATGCAGGCAAGCATCTCGTGGGCATTGTAGTTGGAGAAGGAAAATCCCGTGCCGGTGTCCTCATACTCATTGTACGGCCACACGGTATCCCGGAGGCCGCCGGTCTCCCGGACGATCGGGAGCGACCCATAACGCAGGGCAATCAGCTGCCCGAGGCCGCAGGGCTCAAAGAGGGACGGCATCAGGAACGCATCGCAGGATGCGTAAATCTTCCTCGCCAGCTCCTCCGAGTAATAAATGTTCGCGCGAACCCGGTCATTGTACTTCCAGTCATAATGGCGGAACATGTTCTCGTACTTCTCGTCGCCGGTGCCGAGGACAACGAACTGCACCGCATCCGAGCAGATGTCATCCATGACGCACTGGATCAGATCGAAACCTTTCTGATCCGTCAGGCGCGAGACGATGCCGATCATCAGGGTGTCCTCGTCCTGGGGGAGCCCCAGGCGTTCCTGGAGCGCCAGCTTGTTCTTCACCCGCTCCTTGCGCCAGTTTTTGAGGTTATAATGGTGCTCGATCTGGATATCCGTCTCCGGGTTGTAGGACTCATAGTCGATGCCGTTCAGGATGCCGCGCAGGCTGTTCGCCCTGGCGCGCATCAGGCCGTCCAGCCCTTCGCCGTAGAAGGGCATCTTGATCTCATCCGCGTAGGACGGGCTCACCGTGGTGATCGCGTCCGCATAGACCAGGCCGCCCTTCAGCAGGTTGCCGTCCTTGTACGCCTCCAGCTTGTCCGGGGTGAAATAGTAATCCGGAAGCTCCGAGAAGCGCTGGATGGTCTTCAGATCCCAGACGCCCTGGAACTTGATGTTGTGGATGGTCATGACACTCTTGATATCCCGGAAGAACTCGCCACCGTGGAATTTGTCCTTCAGATGAACCGGGATCAGGCCGGTCTGCCAGTCGTTGCAGTGGATGATATCCGGCTTAAACCCGATGACCGGCAGGGCGGACAGGGCTGCCTTGCAGAAGAAGCTGAACTTTTCCAGGTCATAATACCAGTCGCCGTAGGGCTTGCTGCCCCAGAAATAGCTCTCATTGTCGATGAAATAGTAGGTAACGCCCATCCATTCATATTTCAGGATGCCGACATACCGGTTCTGGCCGAGATAGTCCATATAAAAATGGTCTACGTATTCCATCTTGTTCCGAAATTCCTCGCTGATGCAGAGATACTTCGGGATCATAATCCGCACGTCGTAATACCGCTTATCGAAATAGCGGGGAAGCGCACCGACAACGTCAGCGAGCCCGCCGGTTTTGATGAACGGCACGGCTTCGGATGCCACAAAAAGGATATTTTTCATAAATACTGCCTCCGCTTTCTCCGATCCGGAGTTAATACGATCTGCTTATATTTTATCGTATCCGATGGCCGTTTACAAGCACTATCACGGCATGGGGCGTGCGTGGGCGCTTTCCGGCGGCAGCATTCCCGCTGCCGTTATCGCCCCGGAACGCGTCGATTCCGCTGCCGTTTCACCGCCCCGCCCGCGGCTCACCGGCGGCGCCGGAGCAGTACATAAGCCCCGCCGAAGAGAAGCAGGAACCCGGGAATCAGCACAACCGCAATGAGGCCGAGAACCAGCGCGGTCCTCGCGCTCATGGTAAGGCCAGATCCGGAAAAGCTTTTCGCCGGTATGGAAATCGAAGTCTCTGTCCCGGTCAGCTCCGTCATCGCGCCCGCAAAAAGTTTCCGGTTTGAGCCGGAGACCACCTGATCCGCATTCGCGGTCAGGATATTCGGGGAGGAAATGATCACCGCCTCGCTTCCCGCGCCGCCCGAAATGTCCTTCCGGACGGACAGCCCCACGGTGAACGGGCCGTCCTCGTCACCGTCCGCCTTCGCCATGCTCTGGCTGGTGATATCCGTGTGGTTGTAGGAATCCGCCGTGGTCGTCAGAAGATCCGTGTAAGTGAGGCCGTCACCGTCCGCCGGATGCGTGAGCGCCTGCGCGTACGGCGTGAAGACATAGCCATTTCCCACCGCCGCATCATGCGTGATCTGCGCATCCTGACGGAGATCGGGAAGGAGGTAGGTGCCGTTCTGGTAGTAGTGCGCCGCATCCTGCTCAATCACAACACCCGGCTTCGCGGCCACCCCGTACCAGGAGAGCAGCGAGGCGTATTCCGGCATGTCGGACTGCGCCGTAAAGTTCGTCACCAGGAAGAAATTCCCGCCGCGCCCCGCGTAGTCCTCAAGCTTCGCGAGATCGTCCGCTGAGAGGTCGGAGGTCGGGCCGTTCACGATCACCGCCGCCGCGTCATCCGGCACCTTGTCGTTCTGGAGGAGGTCAAGCTCCGCCGTCTCCACATTGAGCTTCGCGAGGGCGTTCGAAAACGTGCCATCCAGCGCCATTTCCCCGTGCCCCGTGAGCACATAGGCCTTCGGCATGCTGTCCGTTGTCACATAGGAAAGCGCGGAGGTGATCTGTCCCTCGGCATCGTAGGAGGTCATCTGGAAATCCCCGCTGTCCACACTGCCCTCGGTGCCGTAAAGATCCATATACGGGATCAGCCGGTATCTCTCCGGGCTCTCGACCACCAGGCTGTTGGTGTAGACTTCCTTCCCGTCCGCGTACTTGTCGGCAAATCCCGGATTTTTCGCCATGTCGACATTTTCCAGGTGGATGTGCGGGCTGAGCTCCGCATAACGGCGAAGGGTGGATGCCACACTGTTATCCTGGGACTCCTCGGGCGCGAGGATGTAGATCGTGATGTCCTCGCCGAGCCCCCTGACCAGCTTCTTCGTCTCATCGCTCAGGCCGTAAATCCGGTTCGCGGTAAGGTCGATCACCCGCCGGCTTTCCGGAAGATGCGCGATGGCGGCATTCCCGCCGGCCGCCGCGGCGACTGCGATGAGCACGGAGACTGCCCGTATGGCAGTACGCTTCCGCATTTTCCCGGAAAATGGGAAACGGCGCCTCTCGACCGACCGATCCGCCAGGAAGAGGAAGAGAGCCGTTACCGTCACCAGGTAGGCGGCAGATCCGAGATTCAGCGTCCCGCCCAGAAAATCGTCAAAGCGCGACGGCAGATCCAGGGCGTAGGCGATCGCGCCCGGGATGCCGCCGGCCATCGCCCGGACGGCAGTCATCGTGAAGCTGACAAACAGGACCGCGAAGGAGAGCACTGCCGCAGTCAGCGGATTTTCCGCCAGGGAGGAGACGAAAATCCCCACGGCGATCGCCGCGAGCCCGAAGAGCCACAGCCCGAAAATTCCCAGATAGCTCTCCGGAAGCGCCGCCTCCCCGAACCGGGAGAAGAGCAGCGGATAGAGGCAGATTCCCGCGATGGGGAGGGAGAACACCCCTGCCGCCGCGCAAAATTTGCCAAGAATGACCTGCCCTGTCCCGACAGGAGCCGAGAGGAGAAGCCGGTCTGTCCGGCTTCTGCGCTCCCCGGCGATCGTCCGCATCGTCAGAACGGGCACCAGGACCAGCAGGACGACGATCGCGATCGAAAGGCTATTCACGATGCTGCCGGAGAGCCCGAAAAAGTTATTGAGCACCACGTAGATGGAGACAAACAGCCAGAGAACGGCGGTAAACAGCCATCCGGTATAGGTTCGGAAATAGGAGAAAAACTCCCGGGAAAATATCGCTCTCATGCTCTCTCCTCTCCGTCCCCGGTCAGCTTGAGGAATACCTCCTCCAGGGAGGCCTCCTCACGCCCGAGGGCGAGGACGCTGTACCCGGCCCGGAACACCGCGCGGGAGATTTCCGCGCTGATATCCTCCGCCGTATCCGTGCTGATCACGTATGACCATCCGCCATTTTCCGTCTTTTCGCCCACAGCTGCCCGCGTGACATGGGGCAGTGCCTCAAGCTTCGCGGTGATGTCCGACGGATCGCCATCCGCGGTAAGTCGGTAAGCCCGCGGACCGCGGACCAGGTTCTGCAGCATCGCCGGGCTTCCGCCCGCCTTGAGGACACCGCGGTCGAGAATCCAGATCTCATCGCAGAGCGCGCTGACTTCCGGAAGGATATGAGAACTCAGGATCACGGTGTGGCTGCCCCGAAGCTCTCGGATGACCCGGAACATCTGCTTCTGCTGCTCAGGGTCGAGCCCGGACGACGGCTCGTCCAGAACCAGGATTTCCGGATCGCCTATCATGGCCATCGCAAGCCCGGTTCTCTGCCGATATCCCTTTGACAGGCTGCGGATCAGCCGGTCAGCCATCTCCGCGATTCCCATCTTCTCCATCAGCCCTTCTGCTGCGTCCTTTCTGTCCCGGGCGGGGACGCCCCGCAGCCCGGCGGCAAATCGAAGAAATTCCCGCACCGTCATCTCCGGGTAGAGCGGGGGGATCTCGGGTAGATAGCCGATCTTCCGCTTTACCGTCCGCGGCCTTTTCAGGATATCCTCACCGTCAACCAGTACCTCGCCGGAGGTTGCCGCCAGGCACCCGGTCATGATATTCATCGCCGTAGTTTTTCCCGCGCCGTTCGGCCCGAGAAAGCCGTAGATTTTCCCCTTCTCCGCGGTAAATGAGACATCATTCAGTGCCACGTGTTTGCCAAACTGCCTCGTCAGATGACGGACTTCGATCATATTTTCCTCCTGCAGTATCCAGTCCGGTAATTCCGGCTCGTCCCTGCCAAGCAAATTTGCATAGCTCGCACAAAACTCTCGCGTCGCCATCAGGCTCGCGCACATGAAGTGCTCTGCCAAAAAAAGCGGCCGCGGCACAAGGAATCCTCTCCCCCGTGCGGCAGCCGCCGATATTTCCTCCGTCCCGGAGCTCATCAGGAAAAACGGAACTTTCCCTGATGCAGGCTTCCGGACAGATCATCTTACATTTCAGACAAGCTCAAGAAGAACTTCCATCGCTGCATCGCCCTTGCGCTGGCCAATCTTGACGATTCTGGTATAACCGCCGTTGCGGCCCGCATACTTCGGAGCGATCTCATCGAACAGCTTCGCCGGAAGATCTACCTTCTTGGTATTCTTCTTTCTGCCCTTACCTGCAGCCGGAACCTCGGTCACATCGTAGAGCACGCGGAGCATCTGCTTTCTGGCATGAAGTCTGGAGGGCTTATCCTTCTTGATCTGCTTCTCCACTTCCTCATAAACGGTAACCTTCTTGCCGTCCTTCTCTTCCTTAACCCGCTTGCCGTCGGCATCCTTCTTGGCTACCTTGGCTTTCACGGTAACGGTCTCAAAATTGTCCTTCTCCTTGACGGCAAGGGCAATCAGGCCCTCGGCAATCTTGCGAACTTCCTTCGCTCTCATCTCGGTGGTCACGATCTTGCCGTTGTTGATCAGCGCGGTGGTGAGGCCTCTGAGCATAGCCTTTCTCTGGTTAGAAGTTCTTCCAAGCTTTCTGTACTTTGCCATGATAAAATTTCCTCCATTCGTGGAACAACCGGCCACGCACTTTCGGACTTACTGGCCGGCTGCTGGTGATCCATTTTGGGTATTGCACGAAACTCACGCTTCGCCCGCCGGGCTCGCGCTTGTCAGGTGCCCTGCTGAGTCAGACCTCCTCGTTGGGTTTCAGCGAAAGGCCGAGTTCCTTCAGCTTTGCGATAACTTCGTCCATCGACTTGCGGCCAAGGTTTCTGACCTTCATCATATCCTCGGGCGTCTTGGAGCAAAGTTCCTCGACGGTATTGATTCCCGCCCGCTTCAGGCAGTTGTACGAGCGGACAGACAGCTCGAGCTCGTCGATATTCATCTCGAGCACTTTCTCCGACTCACTGGCCTTGTCGTCCTTGATTACCACTGCCTCCTTGGCACTCTTGGACAGGTCAATGAACAGGTTGAGATGTTCGCTGAGAACCTTCGCCGCCAGGCTGACGGATTCATCCGGGCCCAGGGTCCCGTTGGTGTAAACCTCCAGGGTGAGCTTGTCGTAATCGGTCATCTGGCCGACACGGGTGTTCTCAACGTTCATGTTGACACGCTCTACCGGTGTGTAGATGGAGTCAATGGCGATCACGCCGATCGGCACGTCATCGCGCTTATTGCGGTCGGCGCCCACATATCCGCGCCCCTTGGTAATCGTAAGCTCCATATAGAGCTTGCAGTCCGGGCCGCCGCTGAGCGTCGCGATGACCTGATCGGGATTCATGATCTCAATCTCATCAGTTTCCGTACGGATGTCCTTCGCGGTTACCACGCCATCGCCCTGAAAATCAATGAAGGCGGTCTTGGGATCATCATCCTCACAGAGGTTTCTGATCGCAAGGCTCTTGATATTCATGATAATCTCAGTGACATCTTCCTTAACTCCCGGGATTGAGCTGAATTCATGCAGAACACCGTCGATCTTCACCTGGCTTACTGCGGAACCCGGAAGAGAGGAAAGCATGATTCTTCTGAGGGAATTTCCCAGGGTCAGGCCGTAGCCTCTCTCCAGAGGCTCAACAACAAATCTGCCGTATCTCTTGTCATCTGAAATCTCTGCAATTTCGATCTTCGGTTTCTCGAAATCCAACACGATAATCCCTCCTTCTGGGTCATCTTATGTGAGGGGTATAAATTACCAGCCAGCGCATCAGCCCGCAGATTATTTGGAATAAAGCTCGACGATCTGCATCTCGTCAACCGGAACGTCGATCTCGTCCCTGGTCGGCAGCTGCTTAACCGTGCCCTTAAGGTTCTCATTGTCAGCCTCAAGCCATGCGGGAACAAGCCTTCCGCCGGTAACGGCAACGACATCCTTGTATCTCTGAGCAGTCTTGAACTTCTCCTTGATCTCAATGGTATCGCCGGCCTTTACCTCGTAGGACGGGATATTCACGCACTTGCCGTTGACCAGCACATGCTTGTGGTCAACGATCTGGCGAGCTTCTTTTCTCGTGCGGGCAAAACCCATACGGAAAATGACATTGTCCAGTCTGGTCTCCAGCAGAACCATCAGGTTCGTGCCGATCTGGCCTCTCTGTCTGGACGCTTTCGCAAAATAGTTTCTGAACGGCTTCTCAAGAACGCCATAGATGAACTTGGCCTTCTGCTTCTCTCTCAGCTGTAAGCCATACTCGCTGAGCTTTCTGTTGGCTCTTCTCGGTTCTCTCTTCGATGTCTTGCCGATACCAAGGTACACCGGATCCAGGTCAAGGGATCTGCATCTCTTAAGTACAGGAACTCTATCAACTGCCACGATTTCTTACCTCCTAAATCAGACTCTTCTGCGCTTCGGCGGACGGCATCCATTGTGCGGAACCGGCGTCACGTCGCGGATACTGGTTACTTCAAGGCCGCATGCCTGAAGTGCACGGATCGCAGCCTCACGGCCGGAACCCGGACCTTTAACCATAACATCAACCGTCTTTAATCCATGGATAAGAGCTGCCTTCGTTGCAGTTTCTGCAGCCATCTGTGCTGCGTATGGAGTAGATTTCCTTGAACCCTTAAATCCGAGACCGCCCGCGCTTGCCCAGGATAATGCATTGCCCTGTGCATCAGTCAGCGTAACAATGGTGTTATTGAAAGAAGACTGAATGTGAGCCTGTCCGTGTTCAACGTTTTTCTTAATGCGCTTTTTTGTCGCTTTTTTTGCTGAAGTCGACACTTTCTTCGCCATTTTAAACTAACCTACTTTCTTTTTCGCAATTACTGTACTGAATCCCCCGGGATCCACTGTCACCATGTCAGAATCAAAACAGGAAAAAATATCAATTATTTCTTCTTGTTCGCAACGGTCTTTCTCGGACCCTTGCACGTTCTGGCATTCGTCTTGGTCTTCTGGCCACGGCAGGGAAGGGACTTTCTGTGACGGATGCCTCTGTAGCAGCCGATTTCCTGCAGTCTCTTGATATCCATAGCGACCGCTCTTCTCAGATCACCCTCAACTACCTGGGTCTCTGCGATGACTTCGGAAATCTTCTTTACATCGTCATCTGTAAGGTCCTTCACTCGCGTGTCCGGGTTAACGCCGGCATCCTTGAGGATGCGGTCCGAGCTGGCGCGGCCGATACCATAGATGTAGGTCAGGCCAATCTCGACGCGTTTTTCCCTCGGTAAATCGACACCTGAAATACGAGCCATTGTGTGTTGCACCTCCATTAACTATTTGCGTTGCTTTTGTAACCTGCGCTTTTTGACGCACCGCGAGCGGGACTTATCAGCCCTGTCTCTGCTTGTGTTTCGGGTTCTCACAGATTACTCTGATGCTGCCTTTTCTCTTGATGATCTTGCACTTTTCGCAAATCGGTTTAACCGAAGATCTGACTTTCATAGTAATCCTCCTTTCCTCCATTCACGGTCATCCAACAAAGTCGCTTAAGCATTATAGCACTGTGGACTTTCCATTGCAAGAATAATTTTATTTATCTCTCCAGGTGATTCTCGCCTTGGACAGGTCATACGGAGACATTTCCAGCTTAACCTTGTCGCCGGGAAGAATCCTGATGTAGTTCATGCGAAGCTTCCCGCTGATGGTCGCGAGCACAACGTGCTTGTTCTCCAGCTCAACTCGGAAGGTCGCGTTCGGAAGTTTCTCAACGACAACGCCCTCAAGCTCAATGACATCTGATTTTGACAAGGATTTCCACTCCCCTTTCTATTCTATAATCGTTTTATTCCTGAATCACCGGAGCTTCGCCGGAATAGGTGAAGATCTCCGGCTCCCCCTCGGTGATGAGTACGGTATTCTCATAGTGTGCGGCATTGGACCCGTCCAGTGTTACTACTGTCCATCCGTCATCCATCCAGCCGACGAGCCAGTCCCCCTCAGTGATCATCGGCTCGATCGCGAGCGTCATTCCCGGCTTCAGGGTAACGCCCCGCCGCCTTGTGACATAATTCGGGATCTCGGGATCTTCGTGCATATCCGCGCCGATGCCGTGTCCCTCAAGATCACGGACGACTCCGTACCCACGCCGTTCCACATAGTTCTGGATAGCGCGGGAGATGTCGCGGATGTGATATCCCGGTTTCGCAAAGCGGATTCCGGCGAAGAAGCTCTCCCTCGCGGTGCGGATGAGGTCAAGATCTTCTTCCGCCACATTCCCGATGGGAAATGTCCTCGCCGCGTCCGCCTGGTAGCCCTTCCAGACAAGGCAGGTATCCAGGCTGACAATGTCGCCATCCTCGATGGTTCTCGCCTCGCTCGGGATTCCGTGCACAACCTCATCGTTCACGGAAATGCAGAACGCGGCGGGGAAGCCTTCATATCCCTTGCAGGACGGGATGCAGCCCCTCTTGAGAATCAACTCCTCGCCGATCCGGTCAATCTCGGCGGTGGTCATCCCCGGCGCAAGCTTCTCTGCAAGCTCCAGGTAAACCTCCTCGAGAAGTCTTCCGGCTTCCCGCATCCGGCGGATCTCCGTCGGCGATTTAATAATGACTGCCATTTTTTCCAGCCTCCCACACTTCTGCATTCACCAGCGGGCCTGTGCTGCCGGGATCTTCGTCTTTCCCGGCGGATCAGCCGAGAAGCGCGGTGATATCCGCAAACACTCTCTCCAGCGGCTGTGTCCCGTCCACTGTCCTGAGGACGCCCTGCTTCTCATAGTACTCGATCAGCGGCTGCGTCTGCTCATGGTAAACCTTCAGTCTCTTCTGTACGGTCTCGGGCTTATCATCATCGCGAATCACCAGTTTCTCCCCGCACCGGTCACAGATACCTTCCTTCTTCGGCGGCATCGACACGATATGGTAGGTCGCTCCGCACTTCAGGCAGGCGCGTCTTCCGGACATCCGGCCGATGATAGCCTCATCCGGGACATCAATGTTGATCGCGAAATCGATCTTCTCGCCACGCTTCGCCAGTGCATCCGTCAGGCTTTCCGCCTGCGGGATTGTCCTCGGGAAACCATCCAGGATGTAGCCCTCGCGGCAGTCCTCCCCGCCGATGCGGTCAAGAAGCATGCCGATCGTGATCTCATCCGGCACAAGAAGGCCCTGGTCCATATATTCCTTTGCCTTCTTTCCGAGGTCAGTACCGGCCTTAATGTTGCTCCGGAAAATATCCCCGGTAGAAATGTGCGGAATCCTGTACTTCTCACTGATCCTATCCGCCTGGGTGCCCTTGCCGGCACCGGGAGCGCCAAGCATTACAATCCTCATAAAATGCCTCCTTCACTCTTTCTCCCTGCGAATACCGGCAGGCACTTGTAGTCACGGACGTGTCTGCAAGCGCCTGCCGGAAATTAACCGCTGAGGAAAGAATCCTTAAAGCTCGTTAAGGAATCCCTTATAGTTCCGGACGAGCAGCTGTGCCTGCACGGCCTTGATCGTCTCCAGAACTACTCCGACGATGATGATCAGCGATGTACCGCCAAAGGACATTCGGCTGACCTTGAAAACGCCGGAAACCATGATCGGGATGATGCAGACGATAATCAGTCCGACCGCACCGATCAGGACGATATAATTCAGCATATTGTTCAGATAGTCCGATGTCGGCTTACCCGGGCGGATGCCGGGGATGAAGCCTCCGGACTTCTTCATATTGTTGGCAACTTCCAGCGGATTGAAGGTGATCGAGGTATAGAAATACGCGAACACAACAATCAGCAGAATGTATACCGCGAGGCCGATGGAATAAACCGGAGCCTCAGGCCTGAACCAGTTGCCGGAGTTCAGGAACATCAGCACCTGACCGAGCTTCGTCGAGTAATCAACGTGGAAGAATTCCGCGATGACGACCGGGAAGGACATCAGGGATGACGCGAAAATTACCGGGATAACGCCGCCGGTGTTCACCTTGAGCGGAATATAGGTAGACTGCCCGCCAACCATTCTCCGCCCCTGCAGCTTCTTGGAATACTGCACGGGAATCCGCCGCTCCGCGTCCTGAAGATAAACCGTGAACACGCAGATCGCGACGATCACCGCGATAATAATGATCGCGTAGACAACACCGACCGCAACCGTTTTTCCCTTGATGAATCGCTCAAAGAGGGTGAGGGCATCGTTCGGGGTTGAGGACACGATATTGAACAGGAGGACAATGGAGATGCCATTGCCCACGCCGTACTCGGTGATCTGCTCACCAATCCACATCAGCATGGCTGACCCGGCGGTCATGGTAACCACCGCGACAATCACGTTCATGGCGTTGTAATTGATCAGGAGTCCCTGCCCGCCGAAGCCCACGCTCATCGCGATGGACTGCATCAGGGCAAGGCCGACCGTCACATAGCGGGTGTACTCGGCAATCTTTTTGCGCCCGTCCTCGCCCTCCTTCTGCATCTCCTCAAGCTTCGGAATCGCGATCGTGAGAAGCTGCATGATGATGGACGATGTGATGTACGGGGTAATGCTCAGCGCGAAAATGGACATGTTCGTGAAGGAACCGCCCGTGATCGTGTTGAAAAAGCCGAAGGCATCACTGGACTGGTTGGCGAACAGATTTGCGAAGAAGTTGGTCTTTACGCCCGGAACAGGAACCTGTGAGCCCAGGCGGATCACCACGAGCATCATGAAGGTGAAGAGAAGCTTGTTGCGGACTTCCTTCACCTGAAACGCCTTCCTGAGCGTTTGAAGCATATTACATCACCTCGCAGGTACCGCCGGCTGCCTCGATCTTTGCCTTGGCGCCTTCGCTGACAGCGTTGACCTTGACAACGAGTTTCTTGGTGAGCTCGCCGTTGGCCAGAACCTTAACGCCGTCGCGCGGATTCTTGACAACACCTGCTTCGACAAGTTTTTCTACCGTAACAACTGTGTCGTTATCAAAACGCTCCAGATCCTTCACGTTGATCGCAACAATCCTCTTGGAATTGATGCAGGTGAAGCCTCTCTTGGGGAGACGTCTGTACAGCGGCATCTGGCCGCCCTCAAATCCGACTCTCGGTGCGCCGGAACGTGCTTTCTGTCCCTTGTGGCCCTTACCGGAAGTCTTGCCATTGCCTGAACCATGTCCGCGGCCTCTTCTGAAGTTGTCGCTGTGTACGGAACCGGCTGCCGGCTTTAATGTGGATAAATCCATGACTTGCACCTCCTAAATCAGATCTCCTCAACCTTCACCAGATGTCTGACGCTCTGGATCATTCCTCTGACAGCGCCGTTATCCGGAAGTTCAACAGTGTGGTGCATCTTTCTGAGCCCGAGGGCCTCAACCGTAGCTTTCTGCTTCGGAACCGCACCGATAGGAGATTTCACCAGTGTGATCTTTAATTTCTCTGCCATTGTGGTCTCCTCCTTAGTTCTGAATCTCTTCAACAGACTTGCCGCGGTTTCTGGCAACCTCTTCCGGGGTTTTCAGAGAACGGAGGCCGGTCAGTGTCGCGAGAACGACGTTAACCTTGTTGTTCGATCCGAGAGACTTGGTACGAATATTCTGATATCCTGCAAGCTCGATAACGGCACGGGCAGGACCGCCAGCGATGATACCGGTTCCTTCCGGAGCCCGCTTAAGCAGTACGTTGGAACTGCCGTATACACCGTAGTAATCGTGCGGAACACTCTTATTGGCATCAAGGGAAACTTCAACGACGTGGCGCTCAGCAGCTTCCTTGCCCTTCCGGATTGCCTCCGGAACCTCTGCCGCCTTGCCCATACCTACGCCGACATGACCGTTTCTATCGCCGACGACAACCAGGGCTGCGAATCTCTGTGTACGGCCGCCCTTTACGGTCTTGGATACTCGGCGGATCGAAACAACTCTGTCTTCAAGCTCAAGCTTGCCGGCATCAATTTTTTCACGCTTCATATGTATGTTCTCCTCTCCTTAGAACTCAAGACCGGCTTCTCTCGCGGCATCCGCAAGGGCCTGAACTTTTCCGTGGTAGATGTATCCGCCTCTGTCGAAGACAACCTTCTTGATTCCCTTTTCCTGCGCTCTCTCGGCGATCAGCTTGCCGACAAATGCGGCAGCCTCGGTCGTGTCAGTGTTCGCAAGCTGTGCCTTCACATCCTTCTCAACCGTGGACGCGGAAGCCAGGGTGTTGCCGACGGTATCATCTATGATCTGGGCATACATATGATCGTTGCTCCGGAACACGGCAAGACGCGGTCTTTCAGCTGTGCCGGAAAAACGATTGCGTAATCTCTCATGCTTTTTAACGCGGATTTCGCTTCTTGACTTTTTGCTAACCATCTTCACACGCTCCTTAATTATTTCTTACCGGTCTTGCCGACCTTGCGTCTGATAACCTCATCCGAATACTTGATGCCCTTGCCCTTATACGGCTCCGGCTTCTTCTTGTCACGGATCTCCGCCGCAAACTGGCCGACTTTCTCCTTGTCAATGCCGCTGATGACGATCTTGTTGCCATCAACCTTTGTCTCGACGCCTTCCGGATCCTGCATCTCTACCGGATGGGAGAAGCCGAGGGTGAGCACCAGCTTCTGTCCCTGCTTGGCAGCTCTGTAGCCGACACCGTTGATCTCCAGGGTTTTCTCGTAACCCTTGGTTACGCCGATGACCATGTTGTTGATCAGGGATCTGGTCAGACCGTGTAAAGCCTTTACTCTCTTAAGGTCGTTCGGACGGGTAACTACCACATGTCCGTCCTTCTCCTCGATGGTTAACTCAGGGGAAAATGTCTTCTCGAGGGTTCCCTTGGGTCCCTTAACTGTTACCTGATTTTTCTCTGCGATTGTAACCGTAACGCCATCCGGAATCGCAACCGGCAATCTACCAATACGTGACATGCCTTTAATTCCTCCTACTTAGATTCTCGGAGAGAATGCGATGTTCTCTCTGTTTTCAGTACCTGCGCTTCTCGAGTGCCGTATGTCACCAGATAAATGCCAGTACTTCGCCGCCGACGCCGAGCTCTCTCGCCTTCTTGTCGGTAATAATGCCCTGGTTTGTGGAAAGGATGGCGATGCCGAGACCGCCAAGAACCTTCGGCAGGTTCTCCTTACCGGCGTAGATTCTCAGGCCCGGCTTGGAGATCTTCTTCAGGCCGGAGATGATTCTCTCGCTCTTGTCCTTGCCGTACTTCAGGGTGATGTGAATGTTCTTGAAGCCGTGCTCATCATCGGTAAGGTCATACTTCTTGATGTATCCCTCATCAACGAGGATATCCGCGATGGCAATCTTCATCTTCGATGCCGGAACGTCCACAGTATCATGCTTGGAGACATTTGCATTACGAATTCTTGTAAGCATGTCTGCAATCGGATCACTCATTGTCATTTGAGTTTTACCTCCTCTATTCTCTCTCTTTACCAGCTTGCCTTCTTGACGCCCGGAATCTCGCCCTTGTAGGCAAGCTCACGGAAGCAGATACGGCAGATGCCGTACTTCTTCAGCACGGAATGGGGACGGCCGCAGATCTTGCAGCGGGTGTACTCTCTGGTAGAGAACTTCGCCGGACGCTGCTGTTTAATCTTCATCGACAGTTTAGCCATAGATCAAATTCCTCCTGGATTATTTCACAAACGGCATGTTGAACAGTCTTAACAGCTCGCGGGCTTCCTCGTCCGTCTTGGCAGTTGTTACGAAGATGATATCCATGCCTCTGACTTTGTCAACCTTATCGTACTCGATCTCCGGGAAAATCAGCTGTTCCTTGATGCCGAGTGCGTAGTTGCCTCTGCCGTCGAAGGAATTCGCGCTGACACCGCGGAAGTCACGTACACGCGGAAGTGCCAGGTTGATCAGGCGGTCAGCGAATTCGTACATTCTCTCGCCGCGAAGGGTAACCTTGCAGCCGATGGCCATGCCCTCTCTGATCTTGAAGTTTGCTACCGACTTCTTCGCCTTGGTGAGGATCGGCTTCTGTCCGGTGATGAGCTCAAGGTCTCTGACTGCGGAATCGAGAACCTTCGCATTTTCCTTGGCCTCACCGACGCCCATGTTGACAACGATCTTGTCAAGCTTCGGGATCTCCATTACATTCTTATATCCGAACTTCTTGGTCATGGCGTCCATGATCTCGTTCTGATACATTTCTTTTAATCTGGACATTCGATTTCCTCCTCCCTGGTTCAGTCGATGGCCTTGCCGGTCGCCTTCGCGATACGGACTTTCTTTCCGTCCTTCTCGCCAAAGCCAACTCTGGTGGTCTTCCCATCAACGACGAGCATGACATTGGAAATGTCCAGCGGAGCTTCCTCGTGGATGATGCCGCCCTGCTGATTCTGTGCGGACGGTTTGGTGTGCTTGGTTACCATGTTGCATCCCTCGACCTTAACCTTGTGGTTCTTTACGTCAACGGAAAGCACTTTTCCAGTCTTATCTTTATCCTTGCCGGCAATAATCTTTACCGTATCGTCTTTCTTAATCTTCTGCACCGTCGTTACCTCCTTACAGAACTTCCGGAGCCAGAGAAACGATCTTCATGAACTGCTTCTCACGGAGCTCTCTCGCAACCGGGCCAAAGATACGGGTTCCTCTCGGCGTGTTATCTTCCTTGAGGATAACCGCTGCGTTCTCGTCGAAACGGATGTAGGAGCCGTCCTTGCGGCGCGTGCTTCTCACTGTGCGGACAACGACTGCCTTGACAACGTCGCCCTTCTTTACAACGCCTCCCGGTGTTGCATCTTTAACGCTGGCAACAATGATGTCACCGATTCCTGCATATCTTCTTGTGGAACCGCCCATTACACGGATGCAGAGAAGCTCTCTTGCGCCGGTATTGTCGGCCACTTTTAATCTCGATTCCTGCTGAATCATGGACCAATTCTCCTTTCTGCGCTGAGATTATCTCGCCTTCTCAACGATCTCAACAAGTCTCCATCTCTTGTCCTTGGACAGCGGCCTGGTCTCCTGAACCTTTACCGTATCCCCGATCCCGCACTCGTTGTTCTCGTCATGGGCCTTTAATTTATATGTTCTCTTCACGATCTTTCCGATCAGAGGATGCTTTACGTGATGCTCGATAGCAACAACAATCGTCTTGTCCATCTTGTTGCTGACTACCTTGCCGGTACGTACTTTTCTAAGATTTCTCTCCACGGTAGCTATCTCCTTTCCATTTATTGGAAATTATTACGCCTCAGCCTTCTTGGCTGTAATAACAGTCTGGATTCTGGCAATATTTCTGCGGACTTCCCTGATTCTGCCTGTGTTATCCAGCTGGTTGGTAGCATTCTGGAATCTCAGGTTGAAGAGCTCTTTCTTAGCCGCGGTCAGCTCGTCATTCAGCTCAGCAGTGGATTTATTATTTAACTCTTCAAGGTACTTGTTAATTTTCACTGTTATCACCGCCTTCTAACTCTTCTTTGGAAACGACTCTGCACTTGCACGGAAGCTTGTACATAGCCAGACGAAGTGCTTCCTTAGCCGTATCATCCGGAACACCGGCGATCTCAAAAAGGACACGGCCCGGCTTAACCACCGCTACCCAGTAATCCACGGCGCCCTTTCCGGAACCCATTCGGGTCTCGGCCGGCTTTGCGGTAACCGGCTTATCCGGGAAAATCTTGATCCAGATCTGTCCGCCACGCTTTACATAACGGGTCAGGGCGACACGGGCAGCCTCGATCTGATTGGATTTGATCCAGCACGGCTCGGTAGCCACAAGACCCCAGGAACCGTTCGTGATCTTCGTACCGCGGGTAATCTTGCCTGCCATGGAGCCGCGGAACTGTTTTCTATGCTTAACTCTCTTCGGCATTAACATTATTTATCGCTCCCTTCCTTTTTTCCCTTGACCGGAAGAACTTCGCCCTTGTAGATCCAAACCTTGACGCCAGTCTTGCCATAGGTTGTGCTGGCCTCAGCGAAGCCATAGTCAATGTTTGCCCTGAGTGTCTGCAACGGGATGGTTCCATCGCTGTAGAACTCCTTGCGTGCAATATCAGCGCCGCCAAGACGTCCTGCAACGCAGGCCTTGATTCCCTTGGCTCCCGCTCTCATCGTGCGGTTCATCGCGGACTTCACTGCACGGCGGAAGGAAACACGGTTCTCGAGCTGCTGGGCAATATTCTCGGCAACCAGCTGAGCGTCCCTGTCCGGTCTCTTGATCTCCTTGATGTCGATGAAGACCTTATCCTTGGTCAGCTTCTGAACCTCTTTCTTCGTCTTCTCAATCTCTGCACCGCCCTTGCCGATGACAACGCCCGGCTTTGCGGTGTAAACGATGATCTTAACTTTATTTGCCGCACGCTCAACCTCAATCTTGGAAACGCCGGCATCATAGAGCTTCTTCTTCAGGAACTCTCTGATCTTGTGATCCTCGACAAGATAGTCGGAGAATCTCTTGTCATCAGCATACCATCTGGAGCTCCAGTCGTCGATGACACCGACTCTTAAGCCATGCGGATTAACTTTCTGTCCCATATTATCCTCCCTTTACTTCTCATCGAGAACAACGGTGATGTTGCTCATTCTCTTCAGGATTCTGTATGCCCTTCCCTGCGCTCTCGGATGTACGCGCTTCATGATCGGGCCCTGGCCTGCATAGCACTCAGCAATATACAGGCCGCTGCGGTTCATCTGATTGTTGTTCTCAGCGTTCGCAGCAGCGGACTCCACCAGTTTCTTGATCACGGAAGATGCATATCTGGGATTGTAAGTCAGAATTCCGAGTGCCTCTTCGACGCTCTTTCCACGAATTGCATCCAGTACAAAGCAAGCCTTCTGAACAGATACTCTCGCGTAAGACAGTTTTGCTGACGGTCTGGTATCCTTCTGGGCGTTTCTCTCTCTCTTGACCTGAGATCTATGTCCCTTAGCCATTTCAAAAACCTCCTCTCAAAACTGTATTATCGAGTCTTCTTCTCATCAGCGCCATGGCCGCGGTAAGTTCTTGTGGCAACGAACTCACCGAGCTTATGGCCAACCATATCCTCAGTAACATATACCGGAACATGCTTTCTGCCATCGTAAACCGCAATTGTATGACCAACCATCTGCGGGAAGATGGTGGAACGGCGGGACCAGGTCTTGATGACCTGTTTCTGTCCGGCGGCGTTCATTTCGTCGATCTTCTTTAACAGCGAAGCGTCCGCAAACGGTCCTTTTTTAATTGAACGACCCATTCTTTACCTCCCAGGATTAAAGCTTTCCGTTTCTTCTTCTGACAATCATCTTGTTGGAGTGCTTGTTGGCCTTTCTGGTCTTGAGACCCAGAGCCGGCTTGCCCCAAGGTGTGCACGGACCCGGACGTCCTACCGGAGCCTTGCCTTCGCCGCCGCCGTGCGGATGGTCATTCGGGTTCATGACAGAACCGCGGACCGTCGGGCGGATTCCCATATGTCTTGTGCGTCCTGCCTTGCCGAGGTTGATCAGGTTGTGATCGCCGTTGCCTACGATACCCATGGTTGCGCGGCAGTCGATCGGAACCATTCTCATCTCACCGGACGGGAGCCTGAGGGTGGCGTACTTGCCTTCCTTTGCCATAAGCTGAGCGGAATTTCCTGCGGAGCGGACAAGCTGGCCGCCTCTGCCCGGAACGAGCTCAATATTGTGAACATTCGCGCCGACCGGGATGTTCGCGAGCGGAAGGCAGTTGCCGGTTCTGGCCTCAGCCTGGGCGCCGCTCATAATCTCCTGTCCGACGGTGATGCCCTGCGGAGCGAGGATGTAGCTCTTCTCACCATCCGCATAGCAGATCAGCGCAATGTTTGCTGTTCTGTTCGGATCGTACTCCACAGCAACAACCTTTGCCGGGATTCCGTCCTTCGCGTTTCTCTTGAAGTCAATCAGTCTGTATTTCTTTCTGTTGCCGCCGCCTCTGTGTCTTACCGTGATCTTGCCCTGGTTGTTGCGGCCTGCATTCTTCTTTAAAGAAACAACGAGCGACTTCTCCGGGGTGGTCTTGGTGATCTCGGAGAAATCCGATCCCGTCATGTTTCTTCTTGACGGTGTATATGGGCTGTATGTTTTAATTCCCATGACTCAAACTCCTTTCGTGAACGCGGTGACCCGCGCCCCGTTTCTCACGGACTGGCTACCGTATAATGCTGAGTTTGAAATGGCTCTGCCGGAAACTCATCCCGCTGCCTTTCAAACGTTTTCTTTCCGGCGGAAATTACAGACTCTGGAAAATCTCGATTTCCTTGCTGTCCTCGGTAAGCTTTACGATGGCCTTCTTGGTCTTCGCGGTCTTGCCGGTAACCATGCCTCTTCTCTTGTTCTTGCCGTCCTGGTTGATGGTATTGACGCTCTGAACCTTGGTGCCCGGGAACATCTTCTCCACGGCAGCCTTAACCATCGGCTTGGTAGCATCCGGATGAACCAGGAAGCAGTACTTCTTCTCGGCCATGCCGCTCATGCTCTTCTCGGTCACAACCGGCTTAATGATCACATCATAATACTGAATGTTTGCCATTATGCATACACCTCCTCGATGGAAGCAACCGCTGCCTTGGTGGCAACAACGGTGCCATACTTGAGGATGTCATAAACATTGATGGTATTTACCTTTGCTGTCTTGACATCCGCAATGTTTCTTGCGGAAACCGCTGTCTTATCGCACTCGTCATCGAGAACGACCAGCGCCTTCTCAACCTTGAGGTTCTTCAGGACCTCGGCGAACTTCTTGGTCTTGATCTCATCAAACTTGAGGGAGTCCACAACGACCAGCTTGTTCTCGCTGACCCTGCTGCTGAGCGCGCCCAGAAGAGCCGCTCTCTTCTCCTTCTTGTTCAGGCGGATGGTGTAATCGCGCGGAACCGGAGCGAATACAACGCCGCCGCCCTTCCACTGCGGAGCACGGATCGAACCCTGTCTCGCGTGGCCGGTGCCCTTCTGTCTCCACGGCTTTCTGCCGCCGCCGGAAACTTCGGAACGGGTCTTTGCCTTCTGTGTGCCCTGGCGACGATTTGCCAGCTGGGCAACAACAGCCATATGAAGCAGATGCTCATTGGCCTCTACGCCGAATACGGCATCGTTCAGATCGATCGTGCCGACTTCCGCGCCTTCCATATTATAAACAGATACGTTAGCCATCTAAAGTGTTCCTCCTTTCCTTCCCCTCGTCTTAGTTAGCAGACTTGACTGCCTCTCTGATCGTGATCAGGGACTTTCTCGGACCCGGAACGGAACCCTTAACCAGGAGCAGATTGTTTTCTGCGTCAACCTTTACCACTTCGAGGTTCTGAACAGTTACTCTCACGCTGCCCATATGTCCCGGCATTCCCTTGCCCTTCGGTACGCGTCCGGGTGTGGTAGCGGAACCATTGGAACCCTGGTGACGATGGAATTTGGAACCGTGAGCCATGGGGCCTCTGTGCTGTCCGAATCTGCGGATCGCACCCTGGAAGCCTTTGCCCTTGGAAATGGCTGTCGCGTCAACCTTATCGCCTGCCGCGAAGACATCAGCCTTGATCTCATCCTTTACAGAATACTTCTCGGCATCCTCAAAGCGGAACTCGCGGATATATCTCTTGTAGCTCACGCCTGCCTTGTCGAAGATGCCCTTGATCGGCTTGCTGACAAGCTTTTCCCTCTTGTCGGCGAAAGCGACCTGGACAGCCTTGTAGCCGTCATTCTCCTCAGTCTTGACCTGCGTAACCACGCACGGGCCAGCCTGAAGAACAGTTACCGGAACGAGCACACCGTCTTCATTAAAGATCTGTGTCATTCCGACTTTGGTAGCCAAAATACCTTTCTTCATGAAAAATGACCTCCTGTTTTTTCTACAGCGGAGCACCGAAACCGGTGTTCATCCTAGACCAGGGACAAGCCCTGCCGGAGTCTGCTGTTTCTTACTTGTTGTTCTTCATCTTGACATTGATGGCAACGCCTGCAGGCATTTCCAGTCTCTGCAGCGCATCAATGGTCTTCTGGTTCGGAGCAATAACGTCGATCAGTCTCTTGTGTGTTCTCTGCTCGAACTGCTCGCGGGAATCCTTGTACTTATGAACCGCGCGGAGGATGGTGACAACCTCTTTCTTGGTCGGCAGCGGAACCGGTCCGCTCACCCTTGATCCATTCTTCTTTACGGTCGCCACGATCTTTGCCGCAGACTGGTCTACCAGCTGATGATCATAAGCCTTTAACGTGATTCTCATAACCTGACTTGCCATAAAAAAAGTCGCCTCCTTTTCGTACTAATAAGCACGACAAGCGGTGACTGTACACATACCCGGGCGTGTCCCGACATCGAGACATCCCAACTTACCGGCTCCCGCCGGTTCTGCTGTTTTTGTACAGTGACTTGTCGCCAGTTTCTAACTTGACATTCGCTCCACGGAGAACCGGCCGCAAAGGGCCGCAACTTCACGCTTCATAGCTATCATGTCACAGCCTGATTATCATAGCACAGCGTTTTTTCAAATGCAAGTTCTTTTTTCGCCCGATATTTGATTTTTTCTAGGGAATACGCCATTCCCGGGCACCGCTCCGTGAAGAAGGGACCCGGCTTTCCGGCCGGGTCCCTTCTATATAGATGTGAATCTTTCTTTCCTGTCCATCCCCTGCGGGAATATCCGCAGGAAAATCAGCCAGTCTCAGTCTTCCCAGAAATTCGGCTCCGTCGGTTCCTCCGCCGCGTCGCCGCCGTTCCCGCTTGCGCCGTCCACCTGGTAGATGGCGCCAGTGCTGTTGGTCTTATACTTGACGCCGCCGATCTTCACCGTATCCTTCTTCTGCACCTTGCCGGACCGGTTGACAATGTAATGATTTCCGCCAACCGCGACAATCCGATAGCTGTCATTCTCTGCGGTCTGGAGCCTGCCCATATAATAGAGCTTGTTCTCATGGACACCGGTAAAGCCGCGTCCCTTCGTGCTGCTGTTCGTCTGGAAATAGTACTCATGCGTCGACCCATCGGCTTCTTCCACATTGCCCGTGCCAGTCTGGACCGAGCTGGTCGCCTTATCGGCGCCGAAGAAATATGCCGTGTAGGTGCCAGTCTTGCCGATCTGGAGCTTCCGGAGCCCATAGACCGGATTGCCCTTCTCATTAAAGAGATAGGTAATGCCGTTGATTTTCTTCAGGTTGCTTGTGGAGGCATTGTCCGTGTCCGGTCCAACCTCCGGGACACCCTTGCTGTCAAAGTAATACCATTCTTCATCAGTTCCATAGTCCAGGCCGAGGTCGTCATCCTCGCCATCCGGCGGGGTCAGCATCGCCCATTTGGTCTTTACCTTCCCGTCATCCCCGCAATAGCGGTAACTCTTGAAACTGTTTCCGGCGTCTTTCACATATACCCAGCCGGTCTGCATCTCGCCGTCTTCGTTAAAGCAGTAGTAGTACCCATCAATTTTCTTCAGGCCATAGCCATTGGAGGTACTTCCCGGCTCATATTTTTTTCCGCTGGATTCAAAGTAAAACCAGTGAGAATCCTCACCGTCATTCGGGCTGTCGACATACGGCCCGTCGTCGTCATCGTCGTCCCTGTCGGGATCCTCACAGTAAGCCCAGCCTACCTTCATCGCCCCGTCCGACCCGATATAATAATTGCTGCTGTCCACCCAGCCGGTCTGCATCTCGCCGTCATCGTTGAAGTAGTAATACTTCCCGTTAATCTTGGCCCAGCCGTCCGAGAGGCATTTGCCGCTGTTCCCGAAGTAGTACCAGTACATCGTGGAACTGCTGCCGTCCTTTTTGCTCAGCTTCTTCCACTGGGAGGTGATGATCTTTCCGTCACCGTCCACATAGTACTCGCCGTCCGCCCAGGAATTTGTCGCCATGACACCCCTGCTGTTCACCCAGCGCCACTGATTGTCGGCGCCCTTCTTCCAGACATTCGTGGCGGTCTTCCCGCTGTCTTCCACATATGTCCACTCGGATCCGGACTTCTGCCACCCTCCCGCAAAGGAGGTCATGGCAGCTCCCGCGGCAATCGCGGCAGCCAGGGCGCAGATCAGAATTCTCTTCTTCATAGCTTCCCTCCGATGAAAGTCTATCATTTCAATGCTATTGTATCAGCGCCGCCTTTCTCCCGCAATGCGGAAAGCGGCACAATTTTCTTGCAAAATGCTTACAATCGGCCTTATGATGATACCAAAGCGGCGGGATCTCTCCCGCTTCCGGAAAAAGTACCTATCCGTTCATCACATGCGAGGAGAATATCATCTATGTGGATTGCCGATCAGTGGAAAGATTACGAAGTCATCGACTGCTCCGAGGGGGAGAAGCTGGAGCGCTGGGGAAAATACCTTCTTGTCCGCCCTGACCCCCAGGTGATCTGGAGCACGCCGAAAAGCGCCGGGGGATGGCGCAGAATGAATGCGCACTACCACCGCAGCACGCGCGGCGGCGGCGAGTGGGAATTTTTCAGCCTGCCGGAGCAGTGGACCATCGGCTACCGGGATCTTACCTTCAACCTGAAACCTTTCAGTTTCAAGCACACCGGCCTCTTTCCGGAGCAGGCGGCCAACTGGGACTGGTTTTCCGAGAAAATCCGCCGTGCCGGCCGCCCTGTCCAGGTGCTGAACCTCTTCGCCTACACCGGCGGCGCCACGCTCGCGGCGGCAAAGGCCGGCGCAAGCGTAGTCCACGTGGATGCCTCGAAGGGGATGGTGACCTGGGCGAAGGAGAACGCCGCCTCCTCCGGCCTTGCGCAGGCACCTGTCCGCTGGATCGTCGATGACTGTACCAAATTTGTAGAGCGGGAAATCCGCCGCGGCCATCACTACGACGGCATCATCATGGATCCGCCGTCCTACGGCCGGGGACCCAAGGGGGAAATCTGGAAAATCGAGGAGAACATTTACCCCTTCATCCAGCTCTGCGCGAACCTCCTGAGCAGCCGCCCGCTGTTTTTCCTCGTCAATTCCTACACCACCGGCCTCGCGCCCTCGGTTTTAACCTACATGATCTCCAGCGCCGTCCTCCCGAGGTTCGGCGGCAGCGTCCGCTCCGACGAGCTCGGGCTCCCCGTCACCGCGAGCGGCCTCGTCCTCCCCTGCGGCGCCTCCGGACGCTGGGAGGCATGAGGAATCTTCCCCGCTAGGCACGGCACGCAGGACGACAATGCATCTGCCCGGCACCCTGAGACATGCCGGATCCTCGAGGGTCCTTTCCCGGCCCTCCCCGAAGATCCCCTCGTCATCCGGGAGCTCTGTCGTCACCGCGATACGCCAGCAAAAGCCCTGCTCCGCCCGGGGAAGCCAGAACGCCCGGGTATCCCAGTGCATATTGTAGGCCACATAGAACGTATCATCCCGGGAGCCGTCCTCCCGGATGCCGTAGGCGCCGTTGTAGAGGATCCCCAGCGCGCGCCGGCTGTCCCCGAAATCCGGCTGCCAGGCATTTTCCCCATGGTAGGAGACATCCGGAAAACCCTTCGACAGATAATCCACGTTCTTCGGCTCCTCCGGGAGATGGAAGACCGGATGCGCCTTCCGGAAGGCGATCATCTTCCGGACAAAGCTGTACAGGCCCTGATTCTTCTCAAGATCGCGCCAGTCCAGCCACGAGACGCTGTTATCCTGGCAGTACGCGTTGTTGTTGCCCCGCTGGGAATTGCCGAACTCGTCCCCGGCGAGAATGAGTGGCGTCCCCTGGCTCAAAAGGAGCAGGAGGAAGGCGTTTCTCAGCTGCCGGAACCGGAGCTCCCGGATCTTCACGCTCCTTGTCCGCCCCTCCGCCCCGCAGTTCCAAGAGCGGTCGTCCGGCATACCGTCCCGGTTGTCCTCGCCGTTCGCCTCGTTGTGGCGCTCGTTGTAGGAAACCATGTCCATCATCGTAAACCCGTTGGTGTTGGCGAGATAATTGATCTCCGCACAGCCGGCGGGATTATTTTTTGTCCGGAAGACCAGGCTGCCCAGGCGGCCGCTGTCCCCGCGGAGGACACAGCGCATATCCTCGAGAAAGCCGTCGTTATATTCCGCCAGGCGGACTTTCTTTTTCTCTTTCCGGGCAAATGGTTCCGCCGCGGGCAGCATCCCGAACCAGCTTGCCGCGAAAATCTTTGTCTCCGCGAGCATCGGGTCGTCCAGAAGAATCGCCGGGCTGGCACTGCCGTTCAGGCGGATGCCGTCCACATGATATTCCCACACCCAGAACCTCGCCGCCTCCTGGATCCGCTGTGCGGGCGTCCCCGCGGGGAAATACAGCTCCACATAGACCTCGATATCGTTCCGGTGAAATTCCCGGACCATGTCCCGGAACTCCCGGCAGGGGTCATCCCCCGCGGAATACGCCGCCTTCGGCGCGAAATACCGGCTGTCCGGCGTATAGCCCCAGTAGTTGATCTTCCCGGTAGGCACATCCCGGAGCGCGTCCGCGGAAGCGGCGCCGCCCGGCTGGACGCTTCCGCCCGCCGAAGTACTGCCATCCGCCGAAGCAGGTTCTTCCGCATGGCGCGGCCTCTCCTCGCGGCGTGTCATCACCTCCTGAAAATCGTAAACCGGCATCAGCTCGACAGCCGTCGCCCCGAGTTCCCGGATATAGGGGATTCGGGCTGCCGCGGCGCGGAAAGTGCCGGCGGCCTTTCCCGCGCCCGAGGTTGCCGATTTGGTGAAGCCGCGGACATGCAGCCGGTAGATCACGGTATCGCGGAAGGAATGCCCCGGATGGCGGTCATTTCCCCAGCCGTCATCCCCCGAGGGGAAGCGGCACCGCCTGGGCATTTCCCCGCGATAGACGCCCCATGGCTGGGTATCCGCGAAATCGCGCCCGGACGGATCCGTGATTTCTTTTCCGTCCACCAGGAAAGTATATGTGTACGCCGCGAGATCTCCGCAGAGAAGATCCATGGTCCGGCAGTCCCCGATGCGGCTTTCCTCCGGAAACGGGATTTCCTCCGGTTCCCGGCCCCCCTTCCGGTAGAGCAGGAGGCTGACCGCCCTGCCCGGAACCGTCACGCAGATATGCACGCCGCCGGGAATCGCCGTAACCCCCTGAGTGAAATTTCTGTCTGCCGAAGCCCTTCCTGTCAATGTCATTCACTCCACCTCCGCAATCTGGAGAATCTGCAATCTTCCTGCCCTGCCGGAAATACCGTTACTGTTCGCACAAGCGGGGTTCCGGACAGTTACGACATCCCCCCGTCAGTCCCCTTCCCGGAAATCCAGCTCCACCGGGCAGTGGTCCGACCCGGTGATCTCCGCCAGGATCTTCGCGTCCTGGAGCCGGTCCTTCAATGCCGCGGAGACACAGAAATAGTCAATGCGCCAGCCCGCGTTCTTTTCCCGCGCATGGAACCGGTACGACCACCAGGAGTAGGCGCCCGCCGTATCCGGGTAGAAGTATCGGAACGTATCGATAAAGCCGGCAGAGAGAAGACCGGTGAATTTTGCCCGCTCCTCGTCGGTGAATCCGGCGTTTTTGCGGTTCGTCCGCGGATTCTTGAGGTCGATTTCCTCGTGGGCGACATTGAGATCCCCGCAGAAGACGACCGGCTTCTCCTTCTCGAGCTCCTTCAGGTACCGGAGGAAGGCATCCTCCCAGGTCATCCGGTAATCCAGCCGTTTCAGCCCATCCCCGGAATTCGGGGTATAGCAGGTCACAAAATAGTAATCCGGGTACTCCGCGGTGATGAGGCGTCCCTCATGGTCGTGTTCCTCCACACCCATGCCATATCTGACCGAGACCGGTTCCTCCCTGGTGAAGAGGGCCACTCCCGAGTATCCCTTCCGCTCCGCGTAATTCCAGTAGGCATGATACCCTTCCGGAGCAAAATCAATCTGCCCCTCCTGCAGCTTGCTCTCCTGGATGCAGAAAATATCCGCGTCCAGCCGGGCAAATGTCTCCGCAAAACCCTTCTGCATGCAGGCCCTCAGCCCATTCACATTCCATGAAATAAATTTCTTCATACATCCCTCCACTCTCTTATCTTAAACGATTTTCGGAATATTTGTGAAACAATTTTTTGCTTCTGTTCAGCACATGCATGGAGATACCCCGCAAAACGACTGCTTGCAGGCAGGTTTGCGGGGTATCTCCATGCATGTGGCCAAGCGCCGCAGGCGCTCGGCCCTCCACATCCCGCGAAGCTTTACTTCGCGAGATGCGGAGGCTGAACAGTACCCATGTGCGCTGGATCCCCCGCAAAACGACTGCTCGCAGGCAGGTTTGCGGGCAGGTTTTACATTGATTCGTTGTAAGCGCCGCCGGCTGTACGCCAGATCGTTGTATTTTTCTGCGCCTCGATTTTCCTATGTTAAACTGAGATATCTGTTGAGACCCCCTATTCCGTGAGGCTGTGCCTCTCCCGATGCGGGGTTCATTTCCAGAAAATGCACGAAGGGCAGGAGGTAGTGACCATGAACCCGGCAAATACGCAGGCGATTTGCGATCGGCTCCGGCATCTCCGCCATGAGCGCGGCTGGAATCAGGCAAAGGTAGCCGCCCTGGTGTTCACCTCCCAGCAGTTTTACTCCCGGCTGGAAACCGGCCGGTCGCCGCTCACCTCGGACATGATCATCCGCCTCGCCGCGCTCTACGGCGTGAGCACAGATTATCTCCTCGGCCTCACCGACCGGAGGACGCCGGCCCTGCGGGGCAGACCGGCAGAATGCCCGCAGGCGGACAAACCGCTCGCCGGCGAGGTCACCTACTATGATTTCTGCATCCGCATCGAGCAGATGACCGAGCAGGACCGGCGGAGAGTTGCGGATTTTGCCCGCTATCTCTGGTACAGCGAACAGATGCGCTGGAGCAGGCGGAAGGAGGCAGAGCAGCCGGAATCCCCGACAACCGGGGAGAAGGCTACCTGACGGCGGAACCCGTTCCGGCCGGGCGCCCAGGCATCCGCGCAAACGCTAAAAATTTTCCAGCGACATATCGGCAGAAAACCCCGCTGCGGCACAGGAACTCATGCTGCGGCGGGGTTTTCCCTGTTCTTCCGGAAAGCAGGCCGGAGGCAGCCTCAGTCGTCCTCCTCCTCGTCCTCCGTGACAGTGTAAACCTGTCTCTTTCTCGCCATCTCATCGCTGGCCAGATAATCATCATAGGTTGTGATCTTGTCGATCAGTTTTCCATTCACGAACTCCATGATGCGGTTCGCTGTCGTCTCGACGATCTGATGGTCTCTCGAGGAGAAAATGATGACGCCGGGGAAACGGATCATACCCGTGTTCAGGGCGGAGATCGACTCCATGTCCAGATGGTCTGTCGGCTCGTCGAGCATCAGCACGTTGGCGCCGGAGATCATCATCTTCGACAGCATGCAGCGGACCCTCTCCCCTCCGGAGAGCACCTTCACCTGCTTGACGCCGTCCTCGCCGGCGAACAGCATGCGGCCGAGGAAGCCGCGGACATAGGTGGCATCCTTGATCGGGGAGTATTTCGTCAGCCACTCGGCGATCGTCTCATCGCTGTCAAACTCCGCGGAGTTATCCTTCGGGAAATACGCCTGCGACGTCGTCAGGCCCCACTTATAGCTGCCCTCATCCGGCTCCATTTCTCCCGCGAGAATCTTGAAGAGCGTCGTCTTCGCGAGCTCGTCCGGCCCGACAAGCGCCGCCTTGTTGTCACGGGTCAGGGTAAACGAGATATGGTCGAGAACCTTGCGGCCGTTCACCGTCTTCGTCAGATTTTCCACGGTCAGGACATCGTTGCCGATCTCGCGCTCCGGGCGGAAATCGATGTACGGATATTTCCGGCTCGACGGGCGCAGCTCATCCAGCTGGATCTTCTCCAGCGCCCTCTTTCGGGAGGTCGCCTGCTTGGACTTCGAGGCATTTGCCGAGAAGCGGCGGATAAATTCCTGCAGCTCCTTGATCTTCTCCTCCTTCTTCTTGTTGGCTTCCTTCATCTGGCGGATCATCAGCTGGCTGGATTCCACCCAGAAGTCATAGTTGCCGGCATAGAGCTGGATCTTCCCGTAGTCGATATCCGCGATCTGGGTGCAGACCTTGTTCAGGAAATACCGGTCATGGGAGACCACGATGACCGTATTTTCAAAATTGATCAGGAACTCCTCCAGCCAGGAAATCGCGTCCAGATCCAGGTGGTTCGTCGGCTCGTCCAGCAGCAGGATGTCCGGGTTGCCGAACAGGGCCTGCGCCAGGAGGACCTTGACCTTCAGCGGGCCGGTCAGCTCCTTCATCTGTTTCTGGTGGAACTCTTCCCCGACGCCAAGGCCGTTCAGCAGGTTCTCCGCGTCCGCCTCGGCGTTCCAGCCGTCCATCTGGGCGAACTCCGCCTCCAGCTCGGCGGCCTTCACCCCATCCTCCTCGGTGAAATCCGTCTTGGCATAGATGGCGTCCTTCTCGTTCCGGATGTCATAGAGGCGCTTATTGCCCATGATGACCGTGTCCAGGACCGGGTAGGCGTCATATTTGAACTGGTCCTGCTGGAGGAAGGAGAGACGCTGCCCGGGGGTGATAATCACCTCGCCGGTGGTCGGTTCCAGCTGTCCGGACAAAATCCGGAGAAAAGTCGACTTTCCGGCACCATTTGCGCCGATCACGCCATAGCAGTTGCCCTCCGTAAACTTGATGTTGACGTCCTCAAAAAGTGCCTTTTTGCCGACGCGAAGCGAAATGTTGCTTGTACTGATCATTCTGGACTTCTCCTTTTACCTTCCGTAGATATCCGCGAGCCTCCGCAGATACCCGATTCTTTCTTCATTAAACTGTCCCGGCAGCATGCGCCATTCCCAGTTGCCGCCGAGCTTCCCCGGCGTGTTCATCCGCGCGCGGTTGTCCAGGCCGAGCACGTCCTGCATCTGGAAAATGGCCGCGCTCGCCACGCTCTCATACGCGGCCCGGAATACCAGGTTCGGGACCTCCTCCTGGTGCGACGCCCCGAGGTAATCACAGATATACTGCAGCTCCCACCATTCCCGGCACTCCTGGCGGAAATACCCCGCCAGCGTCTCATTGTCGTGCGTCCCGCCGTAGACGACGGAGTTGGGCACATAATTGTGCGGCAGGTGCGGGTTCCTCCGGTCGCCGCTGAAGGCGAACTCGATGATCTTCATCCCCGGGAAATGGTTTTTCTCGAGGAGCTCGTCCATCTCCGGCACCGCGACCCCCAGATCCTCGGCGATAATGCCGGTCTCTGTGCCGTTCAGCGCCCTTTTCACCGCCGCGATCAGCCGGGCACCCGGACCCTTTCTCCAGCGGCCGTTCCGCGCGGTCTTCTCCCCGTAGGGGATCGCGTAATACTGGACGATGCCGATGAAGTGGTCAATGCGGATGAAATCATAGAGGGCGGCGTTGGCCTGCATCCGGTTCTGCCACCAGGAAAACCCGTCCTTTGCCATCAGCGTCCAGTTGTAGAGCGGATTTCCCCAGAGCTGGCCGTCGCTGGTAAATGCGTCCGGCGGCACGCCCGCGACCTCCGTGGGCACGAGGGTCTTCCGGTCGAGCTGGAAAAGCTCCGGATGACACCAGACATCAGCGCTGTCCATCGCGACATAGAGCGGGATATCGCCGATGACCCGGATCCCCTTTCCTGAAATATAGGTCTTGAGATCGCGCCACTGCTGAAAGAATTTATACTGGAGAAACTTCCAGAAGTCAATGTCTTCCGCATATTTCTCCTGATATTCCCGCACCGCGTCCGGGTCGCGGACACGGATATCCTCCTCCCATTCCGTCCAAGGGCGGCCGCCGAAAGCGTTTTTCACGGCCATATAGAGGGCATAATCCTCCAGCCAGAAGGCATTGTCCGCAAGGAACCTGGTATACTTCTCGGTATCCCTGTGCCCGCTCCGTATATAGGCACTCCGGAGAAGCGTGAACCGGGTCCGGTAGAGCATCTCATAATCCACCCGGTCAGGATGATCCCCCCAGTCGATGCCGTCGATCTCCTCCTGCGTGAGCAGCCCCTCATCCCTGAGCTCGTTCAGGTCGATAAAATAAGGATTTCCAGCAAATGCCGACAGGGCGGCATAGGGGCTGTCGCCGTAGCTTGTCGGCCCCATCGGGAGAACCTGCCAGTATTTCTGGCCCGCCGCGGCCAGGCAGTCCGCGAATTCCCGGGCACTCTGGCCGAAGGTGCCGATCCCGTAGGGCGACGGCAGGGAAGAGATGGGCATCAGGATGCCCGCGCCGCGGTCAAGTACTGTCTTTTCCATCGCTGTCCTCACTTTTCCTGCTATCCGAAAAAACGATCTCTCCGCCGCAAATGGTATATTTTACCCTTCCCTTAAGCTTCCAGCCGAGGAAGGGGGAATTGGATGCCTTTGAGCGGAAGCCCTCCACGGAAAATTCTTCCCGGTCATCAAAAATCACCAGGTCGGCCGGGGCGCCGGGCTGGATTCTGCCTCCCGGAAGGCGGTACAGCCTCGCCGGGGCAAGCGACATCCTGTCCGCAAGCTCCAGATAGGTGAGGCGGCCCTTCCCGGCTAGCTCCGTCACCGCGAGCGGCAGCGCGGTCTCCAGGCCGATGATGCCGCTCGGGGCACTCGTCAAAGCCCTCTGCTTTTCCTCCGCACTGTGAGGCGCGTGATCTGTCGCGATCATGTCGATCGTGCCATCCCTGAGGCCCTCGATCAGCGCTTCCCGGTCCTCCGCCGTCCGGAGGGGCGGGTTCATCTTGGCAAGCGTGCCGTAGGAGAGCACCGCGTCCTCGGTCAGCGTGAAATGGTGCGGCGTCACCTCCGCCCACACGCGGATGCCGGCCGCCTTCGCCCGGCGGATGAGATCCACCGTCACCGCAGAGCTTACATGCTGGATATCCAGGTCGCAGCCCGTGTCCGCGGCAATCGCGATGTCCCTGGCCACCATGGAATACTCTGCGATCGCCGGTGAACCGCCGATCCCGAGCACCCGGGAAACGTGCCCCCGGTTGACCCCGTTATCCGCGATGAATGCCGGATCCTCCTCGTGCAGGCTGACCGGAAGGCCAAGCCTCCCGGCACGGAGGAGCGCCTCGTGCAGGATAGCCCCGTTTTTGATCGGAATCCCGTCATCAGTGAATCCCGCCGCCCCGGCCTGTGCCAGGGCTTCCATGTCTGTGAGTTCCTGTCCCTTCATGCCGCGGGTCACATTCGCCGCAGAGAGCACATGGATGCCCGTGGCCTTCCCCTTCTCCAGGATATCCCGGAGCGTCTCCACGGTATCCACCGGCGGCTTCGTGTTCGCCATGGCGACGACCGTGGTAAACCCGCCGGCCTTCGCCGCCGCGGCCCCGGTCAGGATGTCCTCCTTATAGGTGAGCCCGGGATCACGGAAATGCACATGCACATCGATGAGCCCCGGGAAGGCGGTCAGTCCGCGCCCGTCGATGTCCCGCGCATCCGCCTCAGCGCCGCCCCCCGCCGGGCAGACCTCCGCGATTAACCCGTCACGGATCACGATATCCGCGATCCCGTCAAATCCGCTCGCCGGATCCACGGCACGGATGTTCCTGATTATCCTGTTCACAGCAGAAATCTCTCCCCCTCGCGATGAAGAACGATCAGCTTATCCCGCCATCCGTCGGAGGCGGTGCTTGTTTTCAGCCGGTCGGCCACGGTGTAATCCCCCCAGAAATGCATCGGGAAAACATGGCGGGCGCCGACATTTTCCATAAATTCTTTCATGCCTCGGTACTCGTCAGCCCCGAGGCGCGGATCCAGCGGGACAAACGCGCAGTCCACCCGGAGCCCCGTATTCCGGATCTTCGTGAGCTCCGCCAGATATTTCCGGGAGTTTGCCCGGTCCTCCTCATCGCCGTCCCAGTACCAGTCGTTAAGATCCCCGGCGTGATAGACCACCTGGCCGCCGCTCTCCACGAGAAACGCCACGCCCTGGTCTGTCGAATCAAAGGTCCGGATCCGGATGCCGTCCCCCTCGGCTGTGTATCCCGCGCCCAGAAAGGCTGTCTGCTCCCGGAGCGTCTCCGGGACATCCGAGAAGGGAATATCATCGCTGAGCACATAGTGGACTTCGTCCGCGAGGCCGCTCAGCCGGAAAATGCCCGGAACATAATGGTCCGAGTGCGCATGGCTCGCGAATATCCAGAGCGGCTTCTCCCGGCGGACCGGAGGAAGGTCCCCGCGGAAATAGTCAAACAGCATCGTGTGGGATGCCGTCTCCACAAGAAACGAACTGTGGTGAATATACGTCACCTGAAGACGGCCCGTCAATTTTTCTTAGCCTCCGCCTTCGCAAAAAATTTCTCGTTATTGATGATGAAGCGCTCGTGCGTGCCCTCGCCGATCTTGGTCTTCTCGTCAAAGACTTCTACCTTGAAGACCAGCCGGCGGCGGTCAATCTCGGTAAGCTCGCTCTCACACCACACCCTGAGGCCGACCGGAGTTGACGCGATGTGCGCCACATCCAGCTTCGTCCCGACCGTGCCCTCGCCCTCGGCGAGCTCCGGCTGGACGGACTTCCAGCAGGTCTCCTCAATCAGCGCGATCATCGCCGGGGTGGCAAAGACCTCCAGCGCGCCGCTTCCCATGGTTTTCGCGCAGTTTTCCAGTGTCACAACAGTCTCCTGTCTGCCTCGGATTCCTGTATTCATCGTACGTTCCTCTCTTTCCCCGCCATGAGGCGGCCTGTCTTCTGTTCCCTGCTCTCCGGATTTCCGGCGCAGCCGGCTCACTCCCGTTCCATCCTACTCTCTGGCTTACCGGCGCCATCACAGCGCCGCCGGCTCACTCCCGCTCCATCCTGGTGCCGCACTTCGGACAGTAGGTAAAATCCTCGCTGGTCTCATAACCGCAGGACGGGCACCGCCGGACCGGGCGGCCGCCCCGGCCGCCCGGATCGCTCCACCCGTTACCCTGCCAGCCGTCCCTGCCCTGGCCGCTGCCGTCCGCGCCGCCCCAGCCGCTGCCGTCCGGCACCGGCGTGAGGTCGGACTCCTCAATCTCGATATCTCTTCCCTGGAGGATCGCCATGCCTGCCTCCCGGCTCAGCGCATAGACCGCCCCGCAGCAGGACATTTTCACATAAAATTTTCGATTCCATCGGAAAAGCGGGATAAAGAAGAACGTAAAGCAGAGATACGTCATATACACCTGATAGCGCCCGTAGGATCCGCAGCGCGGGCAGATCCCCGTCTGCCCGAAATCCAGCTGCTTCGTCCCGGGCATAATTCCACCGATAAAAAACATCAGAACACCTCGACTTCTATAGCAGATCTCCGGTTTCCCGGAACCGGCGGTACCGATGCCCGTCCCTTGCCCGGCGGACCTGCGCGAGCATCTTCGGGATATCCCCGTTCAGGGTTCCCGCCAGCGCCAGATAATTGGATGCGTGATTGCTCCGGAAGACGGTTCCGGGAGAATCCACATGGGTGAGGAAAATTTCCATCTCGTCCATGATCTGGTCCGGTGTGATGCGTCGGAAACGGCCGCTGGCCGCGTCCTCATACATCGGCGTCCCCTCGTAGAGGCGCAGGGTGAGAAATGCGGCATATTCCGGCCGCATGGCGGTGATCAGCTTCGCGGACGCCTTCGCGTGAATCTCCATCTTCTCCTGCCCGCCGAGGCCGGAAATCAGCGTCACCGACGATCCGATGCCCGCCCCGCGCATCCTCTGTGCTGCCGCGATCAGATCCGCGGAGCTTACCCCCTTGTGGATCGCCTCAAGGATCCCGTCGTCTCCGGACTCTGCCCCAAGATAAAAGAGGGTAAGCCCGGCCTCCCGGAGCAAAAGCAGCTCCTCCGGCGTCTTCCGCAGGACATCGTCCGCCCTGGCATAGGCGGAAACCCGCCCGGCCGCGGGGAAGACCCGGCGGATCTCCCGGAGAACCGAAAGCAGCTCCTCCGTCCCCATCGCGAGCGCGTCTCCGTCCGCGAGGAAAACCCGCCGGATATAGGGACCGTACCCGCCCTCCTCCAGTTCCCGGATATCCCCCAGAATGTCCGGGAGCGGCCGGATACGGAAATTCTTCTGCCGGTACATATTGCAGAACGTGCAGGTGTTGTGGGCGCAGCCCACCGTAACCTGCAGGATCAGGCTCTTCGCCTCGCTGGGCGGCCGGTAGATGATTCCTTCATATTCCATAGACTTACTCCGCCTTTCCGCCCTCAGCCGGGGCAGCGGGCGTTCCTGCTGCTTTTCCGCCTTCCGCCATCCCGGAAGGTTCCCCCGCCGTCCTCTCATACGCCTGATCACCCACGGCGATGCGGATAAACTCCTCCATCGCCCTGGTCATATATTTATTTCTCTTTTTATAGAAATATACCCGCCGCAGGGCAAGCGCCTCATTCAGGCGGTAAAAGCACAGCGGCACCGGATACGTCAGGTTCCGCACCATGCCGTCGGGGACAAATGCTGCCCCGACGCCCGTGCATGCCATGTTGAACGCCGACACCGCACTGTCCGGTTTCAGCAGGATATGGGGGTCAAAATTCGCAAGGCTGCACATCCTGCGGACCCTCTTGCTGATGCTGTTCTCCTCCTTGAGAAGGATGAGCGGCGTGCTCCCCAGGCGGCCGAGCGGAAGCTCCGGCGTCTCCGGAAGCTCATGTTTCCCCTCCCGGATGTCCCGCTGGGTGAGCTGGTACCCTGTCAGCATGCCGTTGATCGGAAAACTCTCCGGAACCGCCAGGATAATGCGCTCGGGACAGAAATAAAATTTCTGGTAATTGGTGTCATCCAGCTCGGAATTGTCGATCATCAGGTCAATTTCCTCGCTGAGCAGCCGGCTGGTGACCTGGATTGTCGTCCCCTCGCTGAGCTCAATCTGGATCTGCGGATATTTCCGGGAAAATCTGCCCAGAAGCTCGGGAAGAACAAAGGAGGTGAAGAAATTCGTGCCGCCGACCGCAAGCTTTCCCGCCAGCAGGCCATTCAGGTTGTTCATCTGGTTCAGGGTATTCTGCTCGAGGCTGAACAGCTTCTCGATCGCCTCAATGTAGATCTCCCCGCTTGGCGTCAGGCTGATCGGGTTCGTGCTCCGGTCGAAGATCGGCCGCCCGATCTTCTTCTCCACCTTCTTGATCGCTGTGCTCAGCGCCGGCTGGGAAATATACAATTTCTGCGCGGCGCGGGAAAAGCTCTTCTCCTCATAGACCGCGTAAACATATTCCTTACCGTCGAACATACATCCTCCTGACATCATGCTGTGTGCTTCCCCTCTCTGCTCTGCCCTTCTTCCCGGAATGAACTGACCAGCTTCTCCTTTTCCCCCCGGGAGAGCCTCTTGACCGCCGCCTCCCGGCTCATGGCCTCGCCCCTCGTCTCGTGTTCCTCGTACCAGACGAGGGCTACCGGGCGGCGGCTCCGCGTATAGCGGGCACCCTTTCCGCTGTTGTGGGACTTCAGGCGGTGTTCTAGGTCATTCGTCCAGCCGCAGTAGTAGGTTCCGTCCGCGCACCGGAGCAGATAGGTGTAATTCATCCCTCCGCGGCCTTCTTCACGGCTGTCGCCGCCGCTTTCTTTGCCGCGGACACCTTCTTTTTTCCGGCTTCCGCCACCTTTTTCGCCATGGACACCGGTTTTGCCTTTCCCGGCGCCTTCTTCGCAGCCTTTTCCGCCGGTGCCTTCTTCGCGGCCTTTTCCGCCGGCGCCTTCTTCGCGGCCTTTTCCGCCGGTGCCTTCTTCGCCGGCGCTTTCTCCGGCGTGCAGCTGAACACCATCACGGCAATTCCGGGGATGGCGATGGTGATCGAATTCTTCCTGCTGTTCCACTCCTCCGGCTTTGAAGCCTTCACCCGTGGGTTGGCGATGCCCGATCCCCCGAACTTCTCGTCCTCGCTGCCGAAAACCTCCTTAAATTTCCCGGCAAAGGGAACCCCCACGGTATACTTGCTGGTCGGAACCGGGGCAAAGCTGCAGACAAAGAGCAGCGTCTCCTCCGGCTGATCCGTCTTGCGCAGGAACACGACGATATTCTTGTCCGCATCCATGCAGTTGATCCACTCAAAGCCCTCCGGCTCATAATCCTTCGCCCAGAGCGCCGGCTGCTTCCGATAGAAATGCAGAAGCGCCGCACAGTAATCCTGGGTCTTTTGATGGATCGGGTACTGGAGAAGCGCCCACTCGGCTTCCCTGTCCTCGTTCCACTCGTCCATTTGCCCGAAATCCTGCTCCATGAACAGCAGCTTCTTGCCCGGATGCCCGATCATAAATCCGTAAGCCGCGCGGAGGTTGTCATACTTCGCCTCCAGCGTCTGTCCCGGCATCCTGCCCACCAGGGAGCTCTTTCCGTGGGTGACCTCATCGTGGGAGAATGGGAGGATGAACTTCTCCGTGTAGTTGTAGATCATGCTGAACGTCAGCTTATTGTAGCTGCCGTGGCGGAAATACGGGTCGCACTTCATATATTCCAGGAAGTCGTTCATCCAGCCCATGTTCCACTTATAATCGAAGCCCAGGCCGTCGCCCGTGGCAGGCGCAGTCACCCCCGACCAGGCCGTGGATTCCTCAGCCGCGAGGAAGGCACCGTTCTTCTTCCGGTGCACCGCCTGCGTGAGCTCCCGGAGGAACGCCACCGCCTCGAGATTCTCGTTGCCGCCGTACATGTTGGCAACCCACTCGCCCGGCCCCTTTCCATAATCCAGGTAAAGCATGGAAGCCACCGCATCCATCCGCAGGCCGTCGGCGTGATACTGCTCGATCCAGAACAGGGCATTCGCGATCAGGAAGTTCGAGACCTCCGGCCGCGCGTAGTCAAAAACCAGCGTGCCCCACTCCGGATGCTCGCCGCGGCGCGGGTCGCTGTGCTCGTAAAGGCAGCTCCCGTCAAACCCGGCCAGAGCCCACGCATCCTTTGGAAAATGCGACGGCACCCAGTCCAGGATGACGCCGATCCCCTGGCTGTGCATATAGTTCATGAACCAGGCAAAATCCTCCGGTGTCCCGAAGCGGCTGGTCGGCGCATAATAGCCGGTGACCTGATATCCCCAGGAGGCATCCAGCGGATGCTCCATGATAGGCATCAGCTCAACATGCGTGTAGCCCATCTTCTTCACATAAGCCGCAAGCTCCTCCGCGATCTCCCGGTAATTGTAAAACTCCGACCCGGCGATCTCCCTGCCGCGCTTATCCTTCGCGACCGGCTTCCGCTTCCAGGATCCCAGGTGCACCTCGTAGATCGACATGGGACGCTCCCCGGTATCCGTCTTTGCCCGCTCCTCCAGCCATTTTCCGTCAGTCCAGGGGAAATTCGAGATATCGGCGATCCGGGAGGCGTTATGCGGGCGCAACTCTGCCGCGAAAGCATAGGGATCCGCCTTGAGGAACGGTGTCCCGTGATAATTCTTGATTTCATATTTATAGATGCTGCCGGCTGTAAGCTCCGGGATGAAGAGCTCAAATACGCCGGAATCGCCGAGGCGGCGCATCTGGTTCCGCCGGCCGTCCCAGAGATTGAAGTCGCCGACCACACTGACCCGCATGGCATTCGGCGCCCAGACAGCAAAATAGACCCCGGAAACGCCGCGGACAGTCATGGGGTGCGCACCGAGCAGCCGATAGATTTCAAAATTGTTGCCGGCGGCGAATTTCTTCAGCTCCGCCTCGCTGATCTGCGGCGCAAAGCTGTAGGGATCGTGCCTCTCCTCCAGCGTCCCGTTATCATAGAAAATCTGGAAGGTGTACTCCGCAGGGCTTTTTCTCGGGATCAGGGCGGCGAAAAATCCGCTCTCGTCCGCCAGTTCCATTTTATACTGTTTTCCTGTCGCCGTGAGTTTCACGGAGACGTCGCGGGCGGTCGGGATGTAGGCCTGCACAAGCATTCCCTGGTCGGTCATATGCGCGCCGAGAATGCGGTGCGGATCGGATGATTCCGAATAGGTGATTTCCTCAATGCCTGCCCAGTCCATCAGATCATACAGTGTTTTTTCCATTGAATCCTCCTCCTGCCTGTTCATCGCCGCGAGCCGCGGAATGTCAAGATTCCCCCGGATTTCGGCTGTCCATATTGTATCATCTGGCCCCGTCAAATACAACGCCGGATCCCCCGGAAAACCGGCAGGAATGCGCCATTCCCCGCCGAAAGCCGTGCAAAACGCTTGCACATTTCCGCGAATTATTTTACACTATACATCTGAAATTGCCCCATTCCGGTGGCTGCTCGGCATTTACCGGATCTGAACGGCAACCCATGGAATAAGACTGAACAAGAATTTTTTCTGAGGTTGGATATGGATAACGACGAAGAAAGCAAAAAAGAGAAAGAGGGAACCCGGCCGGAGGAAGAAGCGGAGGACAAAAAGCCCGCCTCCGGGGATCCGTCCCTGCGGGTCCGCCCGGTGAATACGAACGTCGATTCCGAGGACTTCCGCTACGGCGACCTGAACCAGATTCTTGAGGATCTCCAGGACGGAAAGATCGGCATCAACGGCGGCCGGGACATGCGGGACGCCAATGTGGCCGAGGTGCAGGACAAGCAGCCGGAGAAAGCGGAGGAGGCGAAAACTTCCGGAAAGCCCGGCGGGAAGAACAATCCGCCGGAAAAGCCTAGCCTCTTCCGCGAGGTCCTGAGCTGGATCGAGGTTCTGGTGATCGCCGTCGTCATCGCCTTCGTGCTCGACCGCTTTATCATCGCGAACAGCCAGGTGCCCAGCGGCTCCATGGAAAATACCATCATGACGGGAAGCCGTGTCATCGGCTCCCGGCTCAGCTATAAATTCGGCGAACCTGATCGGGGCGACATCGCCATCTTTATTTACCCGGATGACGAAGCCAAGGGCATCAAAACCTACTATGTCAAGCGGATCATCGGCATGCCCGGGGATACCGTCGATATCCACGACGGCGGCGTCTACCTGAACGGCTCCGACACCCCGCTGGACGAGCCCTACATCGCCGAGCCGATGGAGAATGAGCCCGCAATGCACTTTGAGGTTCCCGAAGGCTGCTATTTCATGATGGGGGACAACCGGAATTATTCCAATGACTCCCGGCGCTGGGAACATCCCTATGTCAAGCGGGATAAGCTGGTCGCCAAGGTCCTGTTCCGCTATTTCCCGGGCTTCAAATGGCTTGACAACTGATCACGCGCTTTCTCCGGAAAGCCCGCATGCTGCTATCTCACAGGAAGGACAAAATGTCATGATCAAAGTGGTAAAATTCGGTGGAAGCTCGCTCGCGAGCGCGAAGCAGTTCAAAAAAGTCGGGGACATCATCCGTGCGGACAAAAGCCGCCGATATGTGATTCCCTCCGCGCCGGGCAAACGCGACAGCAAGGACACCAAGGTTACCGATCTTCTGTACCAGTGCTACGACGCCATCGAGGCGGGCAAAAGCTACGGGAAGATCTTTCAGGCCATCAAGGACCGCTACAACCAGATCATCGAAGGGCTTGGCCTCAACTTCAGCCTGGATTACGAGTTCAAGACCATTGAGGAAAACTTTCTCGCCAAAAAGGGCCGTGAGTACGCGGCTTCCCGCGGCGAATATCTGAACGGCATCGTGATGTCCCACTATCTTGGCTATGAATTCATCGACGCCGCAGACGTGATCTCCTTCGGAAAGGACGGCCGTTTCCAGCAGGATAAGACCGATGCGGAGCTCGGCCTCCGCCTCGGCACTGTCGAGCGCGCCGTGATCCCCGGCTTCTACGGGGCCGACGAGGACGGGAATATCCACACCTTCACGAGAGGCGGCTCCGACGTGACCGGCTCGATCGTCGCCCGGGCGGCACACGCGGACATCTATGAAAATTGGACTGATGTCTCCGGCTTCCTGGTTTCCGATCCCCGGATCGTCCCGAACCCGATCCCGATCGACCTCATCACCTACCGGGAGCTCCGCGAGCTGTCCTACATGGGTGCCAGCGTGCTCCATGAGGATGCCATTTTCCCGGTGCGCAAGGAGGGAATCCCGATCCACATCCTGAACACCAACCGCCCGCAGGATCCCGGCACCATGATTGTGGAAAATACCTGCCGCCGGCCGAAATACACGATCACCGGCGTTGCCGGGAAAAAGGGCTTCTGCTCGATCACGATCGAGAAGGCCATGATGAACTCCGAGATCGGGTTCTGCGCCAAGGTGCTTGAGGTCTTCGAGCGCGAGGGTCTCTCCATCGAGCACATGCCGTCCGGCATCGACACAATGACCGTCTTCATCCACCAGGATGAATTCATGCAGCATGAGCAGGCTGTCATCTCCGGCATCCACCGCGCCGTCCACCCGGACGCCATCGAGTTGGAGTCCGGCCTTGCCCTCGTAGCCGTCGTCGGCCGCGGCATGAAGAGCGCCCGGGGCACCGCCGGCCGCATTTTCTCCGCCCTCGCCCACGCGAGAGTCAATGTGAAGATGATCGACCAGGGCTCCAGTGAGCTGAATATCATCGTCGGCATGAAGAACGAGGACTTTGAGCCCGCGGTCCGGGCGATCTATGATATCTTCATCAACACTGCCCTTTGATTTCTGCACAGCAGGACGCCGCGGCCGGGGACTGCCCCGCCCGCGGCGTCTTTCCTTAGCAAATTGGCTTATGGAGGTGATTTTCTTGACGATCATTGACGCCCATCTGCACTATGTGCCTGAAGTAAAGTATTTCAACACCATCGCGGACAACGCGGAGAGCGAGAACTCGGAGGCGGGCCTCCGGGCGGAGTTTCACGCGCACCATATCGCCTGCGGCATCGTCATGGGCAATGCCGGCCTGAATCCCGAGGACAACCGGTTCCCGGATTTTCTCCGCTACTGCATCGGCATCGAGGCTTACGAGCTCGGCAAGCGGGACAACAGTGCGGCGATCGACAAGATCGAGGCCAATCTCCGGAGGCCGCAGTGCGTCGGCATTAAGCTCTACCCGGGCTACAGTTCGGTCTATATCACCGACAGGCGCTACGAGCCGGTCTATGAGCTCGCGGAAAAATATGACAAGCCGGTCGCCGTCCACACGGGACAGACCGCCGGGTCAAATGCCATGCTCCGCTACAGCCACCCGCTCACGATCGACGACGCTGCCGTCCTGCATCCCCACGTCCGCTTCGTCATGTGCCACTACGGCAACCCCTTCCTGATGGATGCCGCGGCGGTCGCGGAGAAGAACGGCAATGTCTCCGTTGACCTGTCCGGCCTCATCGAGGGAAAGCTCAGCCCTTCGTACTTCCAGGAGCAGTGCCACTACCTGGAGGCGCTCCGCACCTGGATCACCTACGTCGAGGATTACAGCAAGTTCATGTTCGGCACAGACTGGCCGCTCGCGAACTACAGCGACTATATCGAGCTCACCCGGCAGATCATCCCGGAAAAGCACTGGGAGGCGGTTTTCCGCAAAAATGCCGAAAGAATTTACCAGCTGCACATCTGACCAAGAGAGGCGGCCGGTTTCTCCGGAAACCGGCCGCCTCTCTTGATCCTATTCTCGCTGCCCTGGTACGCTCAGAGCCGGATACCAGCGCCGGCTGTCCGCGGCTGATGCCCGCTTCCGGCGCCTTGGTTCACTCCTCCTGCTGATGCAGGTGCAGGATCCGCTGGTTCCGGCTTCCCCGGAACTGCAGGGAGATATCCTTCTCCGCCTCGATGAACTTCCCGTCGACGAGGACGTCGATGGCCTTCAGCATCGTGTCCGTCCATGGCGTATACTTCGACCCGCCCGGCACCAGGTCTTTCTCCAGCGTATAGCCAGTGTAGCACCAGATATCCTTCTTCGGGTAAGTTTCCCGGACCGTCGTGAGAACCCCGGCCAGCACTTCCTGGTTCTCCGGCTCAAAGGGCTCGCCGCCGAGGAGCGTAAAGCCCTGGATATAATCCGGCGCCAGATGGTTCAGAATCTCCCCCAGCGTCTCCTCCGTGAATGGCCTGCCGAAGCCGAAATCCCAGGTTTCCTGGTTGAAACAGCCCGGGCAGCGATTCCGGCATCCGGAGACAAAAAGGCTGACGCGGACGCCCGGCCCGTCTGAAATGTCAAAGTTCTTTATATTTCCGTAATTCATCATTTTCCTCCAACCACTCCAGGGCTCAGTCCCTCATCGGGTCATCCTGGATGGCCTCAAGAACCTCATCCACCGGAATGCCGTGCACCTGGCAGGCTTCCTCCAGCGTCTCGAAGGCGGAGGCGCCGCAGGTCAGGCAGTTGAGGCCGCAGGCGAGCAGCGTGGGAACGACATCCGGATACCGGCGGACGATATCGCTGACCAGCATATCCTTCGTGATGTCCGGCTTCACCGACTTCGCGCGGGTCTCCCCGTCCTCCGGGAAAAATTCCTTGAGATCCCGCTCCGCCTCTGTCGTCTCGTGGAGGTCGAACGTATTTTCCAGGACAGACATGACATTCCGGGTGATAAACGCGGGCATCGTGGGTCCCAGGTAGATATCCTTGATCCCGAGATAGAGGAGCGCCAGCAGGTTGGCGATGCTCCGCTGGTCATTCCAGGACACGAGCCAGGTGAACGGCAGGTCGTTGATGTCCTCGAGATTGAGCCCCGCCTTGAAATTCATCGCGGTCTGGATCAGGGAATAGCAGTCGCCGCTCTGTCCCATATCGGTGAGCCGCTGGATGCCGAGGATATCCCCGAGGCCGAGATCCTCGAAGCGGTACTTGACACTCCCCGCGGCGAGAATCACCGCGCGCGCGGGCATTTTCTCCGCAAGCTCCGTATAATACTTCCGGACTGCGGACCGGCCGTCGTCGCCAACCACCGCGAGGAAACCGCGGATGGCCTGGCTGCGGACATCATCGAGAATCATATCACTCAAAGCCGCCATGCGCTTTCTGCCGAAGCCGCCGACCGCCGATGCCGCGGAAGGCGCGGTATCCCGCGGCGCCGGGCTGTTCTTCGCCTGCTCGATGACCTCCGTCAGGTCGAGGCTCCCGTCGCTTCTGCGCTCCAGGTGCCGGCATCCGGGAAATCCCGCCGCGCCGGCCGTGTACAGCCGCGTCTCGTAGGAAGCCCCCGGCGGAACCATCGCATCGCCGGCGACAATCACCGGCCCGCCGAAGCAGTCAAAATCCTCTTTCTCCCGCCACCAGGCGCCGCCGTAGCTCCCGACAAAATGGGGATATTCGCGGAAATGCGGGTAAGTTAAGGCCGTCATCATTTCCCCGTGGGCGTAGACCTCGATCCCGGTGCCGGCGGTCTGGCGGAGCACCTCCTCCGCGACGCCCAGGTCAGACCCGGCAATCAGGATGCCCGGCTTTACGCCGTGCACGCGGTTGATCCTCGTGATGACCGGCTCGCCGAAGCGGGCAGTGTTCGCCTGATCCAGGCGTTCCATCGCGCGGTAGGCGTACTGGCCTGTCTTGAGGACGAGGTTGACCAGCTCATTAAAATTCTCCCCGGTGCCGGCGGTCTTAGCAAGCGCCTGGAGGAGGAAGGTGTCCGTCTCGGCATCCTCCGGGGCATTCTCCCCGGCAGCCTCCAGATAGGCGGAGATTCCCTTGAGGCCGTAGATGACGAGTTCACGGAGCCCGATTATATCCTCAGAATCCGCCGTCAGGATGCTGACCTTCGGTGAGGACGCCATCAGCTCGTAGGCAGCCTCCCCGTCATCCCAGAGCGCCGCTTCCGGAAGACCTTCCCGGTTGGCGAGCTTTTCCAGGAGTTCCCGCTTCACCCGGCGGGTCTTAGTGACCTGCTTCCGGATGGCCGAAGCATCGTAATTGACGTTCACCGCCGTCATCACAAGATCCCGGCGGACCGTCTTCGCCGCCTCCCCCGGCACGGGATTCCCCTCGGCAATCCACTCGGCGGACACCGCCGCAAGACCCTTCGCCGCATAGATGAGCAGATCCTGAAGCTTTGCCAGCTCCGGCTTCTTCCCGCAGACGCCGGTCAGGCTGCATCCCGCCCCCATCGCTGCCTCCTGGCACTGATAACAGAACATAAGATTTGCCATATCGCTGTATTCCTCCTAATTCTCCTGATCCTCACTTTAGTTCATCAGCATCCCTGCCGGTTCCTTCCCCCGGAGCCTCATCCCCGGGCGTCCTCCCGCTCTCCGCCGGAGGCATCTCCGGCAGCCCGGCTTCCGCAGAAGCATTTCCCGGCGTCTCCGGCTTTTTCTCCGGCTCTGCCAGGTCAAAAGCCACACTCGCCTTGAACAGGTCCCCGTCGATCGTGATCGTGAAGGTTCCCTTCATCAGCTCGGTCAGGCTCTTCGCGATGGAAAGCCCGAGGCCGCTGCCCTCGGTGGTTCTCGAGACATCCCCCCGGACAAAGCGCTCGGTCAGCTCCTCCGGGTCAATATTCAGCTGCCGCGAGGAGATATTCTTGATCGTGAAAATGACGCGGTCCGGAAGGCTGCCTCCTTCCTCCGCCTCCCCCGGCTTTGCCGCCTCCCCCGGCTTTGCCTCCTCCGGGACAGCAGCAGCCGGGACATGCGCCATATCCGCCCTCCTGCGCACAATATCCACATAGACGCGGCTGCCCTCCAGCGCGTACTTGCAGACGTTGGTGTACAGGTTTTCCACCACCCGCCAGAGGCTCCTGCCATCCGCCCAGATCACCAGCGGCTCTTCCGGGGCGCGCATGATCAGCTGCAGGTTCCGGGCGGCCAGCCTGTCCTCAAATTCCCCGTTGGTCTGGCAGACCAGCTCCACCAGGTCGATTCTTGCCATCTCCATGTGGATATTGCCCGAACTCGCCTTGGACGCCTCCACCAGATCCTCGGTCAGGGTCTTCAGCCGCTGGGATTTCTGGTCCAGGATCTCGAGATAGCCCCGGATCCGGGGATCCGTGATCTCCTCCCGCTTGATGAGGTCGACATAATTGATGATCGAGGTCAGCGGGGTCTTGATATCGTGGGACACATTCGTGATCAGGTCGGCTTTCAGCCGCTCGCTGCGGACCTTTTCGCGCAGGGCATTTTCCAGGCCGTCCCCGATCCTGTTGAGCCCGTCCGCCAGCGCCAGCTCCTGGCCGTCAAAGCCCTCCGTATCCATCTTAAAATCCGTCTCGCCCGAGGAGATGCGGGAGACTGCGTCCACGAGCTCGTTCATCTCCGCCCGGTGGCGGAAAATCCCGGAAAAAATCCAGAGATTCATCACCAGCCAGAAGGCCAGCACCACGGCACCGAGAAAAATGCCGAGCGCCCGGCTGGCAAAGACCCGGGTAAAGAGCAGGCACGAGAGTCCCACCAGCCCCGCATTGACGAGAATAAAGGCGACAAACTGGGCAAATGCCTTCGCCCGGCTGACCTTCCCGGTTTTCGGGACCTGCATCCGCTCCTCCAGCGTATAGAGCCAGCTGCCGGAGTAGAGGACGCCCGCCTTAAAGCGGCGCAGCATGCTGAAAAAGGTGAGCAGCGCGCCCAGGTAGAGGACAGACAGATAGCAGGCCTTCTCCGCCGGCGGCCAGGATGCGCGGGGAATCGACAGGTGCACCAGCCGGATCACCACGATCCGGCAGAGGCCGAAAGCCGCAGCCGTGACAAGGGCAAACAGCAGAATGCCGGTCTCCGTGTGATTTCTGTCCACCGCCCGGAGGCGGATCTCGCGGCTTCCGTCCGTGTGCCCGGAAATCCGGACCAGGTAAACGAGCGTCATCGCCGCGACCAGGATCCCGATCACCATGAGGACAAAGCCGGTGATATAGTAATCCTGCATGCCGGTGTACCGTGCCTTCGCCTGGGCGTAGATATCGTCCGCCGGGTAGCTGGTGTCCACCGCGGCGAGCAGGTAAAAATTGCTCCCGGAATAGGGATTGTACGACACCAGCGCCGGGATCGTGTTCAGGGCAATCGACCGGAGGTTCGTGTCATAGAACACCGAATTGCCCGGAAGGTAGGCATATTTCCCGTAATTCCGGACGTTGTCCTCCGTGAGGCCGTCCGCGTTCGTGTAGACCGTGGTGTCCGCGGGATTATCCGGATTCGTATAGCTGACCTTGAACAGAAAATTGCTGCCGCTCACAAAAAACCGGTTGTATGTCCGGTAATAACCGCTGAGGGAGTCCATGACCTTGAGCGCGGCATCCTCCAGGCTGACCCGGCTGGTCTTGCGCGGGGTGTCCAGCGCAACCTCCGGCGTCGCTGCGGTCCAGAGGACATAGCCCTCCCGGTTCGCCGCCGTCGCGGAGGGATTTCCGGCCTTCGTGCACACAAAATCCTCGCTCAGGACATAGCCTCTGGCTTCCAGGAAGACAATCAGGTCCTGCAGGGTGTAGGAGACCGTCTCGGTCGGCCCGTACATGATCCGGAGCATCTCACTGTCCGAGCTGATGCTCCCGCCGTGGGAGAAGACATCCCGGTACCGGATGTACTGGAAAATGCTGTTGATGTCGCTGTTCACGCGGCTGCCGAATTCGTCCGTCTCCTCGTAGCTGACATTCTTGATCCGGGTGATGCCGACGCCGAAGTTGTCGTTCATGTACATCGTGCTGATCCCCAGAACCGCGATGGCGAGAAAAACCAGGTGCAGCACGCTGGCGGCGATCTTCCGGGTCTGCAGGGTCCACATGGAGAAATTCATCAAAAGAGCCCTCTTTTACTGCTTCTCAATCTTATAGCCGACGCCCCAGACCACCTTGAGATAGCGGGGTTCCCGGGGATTGATCTCGATCTTCTCGCGGATATGGCGGATATGGACCGCGACCGTATTGTCCGCGTCAATCGGCTGTTCATTCCAGATTTTCCGGTAAATTTCGTCAATAGAGAAAACCTTCCCCGCGTTCCTCACGAGGAGGAGAAGGATATTGTACTCGATGGGCGTCAGCTTGACCGGCTTGCCGTCCACAAAGACCTCCTTATTCTCATCGTTGATCTCCAGGCCGCCGCAGGTGAAAATGTGCGCGCTGTCCCTGGCTTCCATATTGCCCAGCTGGGTGTAGCGGCGGAGCTGGGATTTCACCCGCGCCACCAGTTCCAGCGGATTGAACGGCTTCGTGATGTAATCGTCGGCACCGATATTGAGGCCGAGGATCTTGTCCGCGTCCTCGGACTTCGCCGACAGGATGATGATCGGGACACTGCTGGTCTCCCGAACCTTCATCGTGGTTCGGATGCCGTCAAGCCCCGGCATCATCACATCCAGGATCAGCAGGTTCACTTCATTATTCTTCATCAGCTCAAGGGCTTCCTGACCATCGTAGGCCTTAAGAACCCGGTAGCCCTCGCCGGTGAGATAAATCTCAATCGCGTCGACAATCTCATGGTCGTCGTCGCACACAAGAATCGTCTGCATCGGACTTCCTCCTTATTTCTTTCCAAACAGGAAAAACGCCGCCCCGGGGCGCTGCCACGGCTTGCCGTGAACCGCGCCGGAAGCGGCAGTCAACCATCAGCTTAACCTCTTCTATTTTTACCTGTCCAGCACATGCGGGGAAGCAGGGCTTCGCGGGATGCAGGCTCCGGACAGCTGCTTTTATTTTATAATAGAGAGGTTTTTTGCGCAAGGGACGAAATCAGGTGGAGAACGCGCAAAGCCGTCCGCAGACGCCCGCTCTCAGGTTCTCCGCCTGCATGTGCCAAACAGTGGCAAGCCGTGAAGAATCTGTGAAATCTCACGGAATCTCCCGCCGCACCGGGAATTGCGGTTGCCGCGCAAATTTCCTTGGTGTATAATACGGGCACTGTGGAGACACTGTCTCCCGGCACAAAAGGCAGGCATTTTTCGAATTATCCCAGGAGGTTATCATCATGAAAATACGAACACTCGCAGGGGCGCTTCTCCTGACCGCGGCACTCGCCGGAAGCTTCACGGCATGCACACCGACCAAGAACAATCCGGCCCAGTCTGCCGCCGAGAGCGCGGCTTCCGCCGGCAAGGGCGAGACGACCCCGGACGGGGAGACCTACACCACCGTTGACGGCGCGGCGGAGAAGATGAGCATGACCGGCAACACCGATGATGTGACAGAGACCGCTGTCGCCATCTACACCATCAAGTCCGACGGGACCGGCCTCGAGCAGACCATGGACGCCGTGGACGGCGATTCCGTGGACGCGCAGAAGCTGATCGACAAGATGGCCGAGCTCGGCGTGATCGAATCCGGGATCAAGGTGAACAGCTTCAAGAATGACAACGGCAGCCTTACCTGCGACCTCTCTTCCCTGGACAAGGCCGACGACGAGCTGGTGCAGACAGCCCTCACCAATACCCTGCTCAACAACCTGGAGGGCAAGACCCTGACGCTCACCGTGAAGGGGAAAAAGGTCATCGACAATGCCGGCTACGTCAAAGATTACCGCCACATCGGTGCCTCCGCCTCCGCGGCCGCTTCCACAACAAAAGCGTCCAAGTAAGGTTCAGCCCATGATCGCCGGAATGACGTATTATCAAATCTGCCTTTACTTTCTGCTCTACTCCTTTCTCGGCTGGGTGGTTGAAGTGATCTTCCACGCGGTACACCTGGGCAAGATCGTAAACCGCGGGTTTCTCTGCGGCCCTGTCTGCCCGGTGTACGGTTTCGGGATGCTCGCTGTCCTCGCCGCCGGAAATGGGGTAGACCGGCTGCTCGCCGGACACGCTTCCGCGGGCGCCGTGAATCTCGGCACCGGCTGGCTGTTCCTTCTTGGCATGCTGCTGACCACCGCCGTCGAGCTCGTCGCGGGATGGGCCCTCGACAAGATTTTTCACGCGCGGTGGTGGGATTACAGCGACAAGCCCCTGAACTTCCACGGCTACATCTGCCTGGAGTTCAGCATCTATTGGGGGATCGGCGTCGTCCTCGTGGTGAAGGTTCTTCACCGGGAACTCGCCGAGCACACCGCGCAGATGATTCCGCAGCGGATCGGCTGGCCGGTGATGGCCGTGCTCTACGCGGGCTATCTCTTTGACTTTATCGTCACCGTGCTCTCCGTCCTCCGGATGAACCGGCGCCTCGGCGAGCTGGATGACATCCGCCGGAAGCTCCGGATTCCTTCCGACCGCCTGAGCACCTTCGTGGGAGAAAACTCCCTGGAGACCGTCCAGAAACTGCAGCACGCCCAGGTCCAGGCAACTCTCGGCCGCCAGGAGCTCAGCAGCGCGCTGAGCGAATACTCGGACGCGCAGATGAACCGGCTTCGAGGAAAAGCCGGGGAGCTCTACGGAAAAGCCGGGGAGCTCTATGGAAAAGCCGGGGAGCTCTACGGAAAAGCCGGGGAGCTCGGCAGCAGCTTAAATCTCTACTCCGAGGAGCAGCGGCAGAACCTCCAGAAGCGCGCGGGCGAACTCCGGGAGGCTCTCCGGGCCAACCGGCACTTCGGCACCGTCCGCCTGCTCCGCGCATTCCCACGGCTCCGGCACGAACAATTTGCCGACCTGATCGAAGCGCTGAAAAAAGCCGACCCCGACTGGAAGGACGGCTGAGCTTGTTGCTGTTCGGCACACGCCTTGGGAGAGCCGCAAAACTGCCTGCCAGCAGCCGTTTTGCGGGTTCTCCCAGGGCATGAGGCGTGAACGGCAGCCTGAGCTTTCGTCTATTTTGCGGTTTTCGTAAGGATTCTGACAGTCCTCTGACATTTTCCCCGCGGACACATTTTTTTCACCGCGCGGTGCTATAATCCCGTCGTCAAAAGATGTGAGATCAGGGAATTACCGTTCGGAGGAAGATCATGAAAAAATGGCTTTTTCTGCCGGGGCTTTTCCTGGCGCTCGCCCTGAGCGCCTGCGGCCCGTCCGGCAGCAGTACGAAACCGTCCCAGGTTCCGGTGGAATCCACAGTCATCACCGCGCCGGAAGGACTGGAACATTCGTCCGCCGCGAAGAGCGTCCCGGCGAAATCCAGCGGCGCGGATCTGCCCACAGCAGGGGCAAAGACGGCCAGAAAGTAAATTTCCGGGGCAAAACACTCCGCCCCGGCGCACAGCATAGGATGCCGGGGCAGGCAGCAGCGAATGCCGGTGCAGGCAGCAGAGGAACATACCATGGCGCAAAAACAGGCTGATCGCAGGGCGGAACGCCTCCTGACCGGAGTTATCCGCGCATTCCTTCTCGTCATACTTGCCGTCCTTTCCTGGATGAGCATGAACGGCACCTGCCTGGTTTTCGGCGGGAAGGAAATCACCCAGTATCACCGGGATATCCCGGTAATTCATCTGGCCCTCCTCGCGGCAGCGGTGATGTTCTGCGCCCAAAAATTTCCCGAAGAGAACGAAGGTCTCCGCCCGGCGAACGCCGGACGGAGGCCTTTGCTTGTTCTCTGCGCGGTTTGCGCCGCCTTCGGCATCCTCTGGATGGCCATTGTCCCGGATTACGCGGGGTCAGACTCCGCCCTCAGTATGAAAATCGCCGGGCAGTTCCTCGAGGGTAATTACCAGGCGTGGGAGAAAGCGCTGTTCCAGTACAGCGACGACACCAGCGGCTACGTCTGGGCGTATCCGAACCAGAACGGACTCATCCTGTACATGGCCCTGCTGATCCGGATTTTCGGCGGCGCGGCGGCCCCGGCTGTCTTCCGCGCGCTCAACCTGGGCTATCTTCTCCTCGGAACCTGGTGTCTCTCCCGCTTCATCGGCGGCCGCTGGAAAATGCAGGCCGTGCTTCTTCTTTTCCTGCCTTTTGCCTTCTACTACCTGTTCGTCTACGGGACACTGCCCGGCTTCGGCCTCTCGATGCTGGCGCTCTATGCCGCCCGGCGCTTTTTGGATCATGGCTTCCGCGCCGGCTGGCTGCTCCTCTCCGGAGCTGCTATTGCTCTCGCTGTCCTCCTGAAATCCAATTATCTGATCGTCCTTGTGGCACTTGTCCTTTACCTTCTCGGCGAAGCCATTATCCGGCGGGACTTCCGCCCGGCTGCCGCAGCGATCCTGATCGCGGCTATGGCTCTCGGCGTAAGCCTCCTGGTCCGCCTGGCGACAGAGGCCATCACCGGCTGCCCCGCCGGGGGAATCCCGCAGACCGCCTGGGTGGAAATGGGTCTCCAGACGGGGAGCCGGGCAAATGGCTGGTACAACGGCTACAACGTGCGCATTTTCCGGGAGAGCGGTGCCGATCCCGCGAAAGCCTCCGGCCTCATCCGCGCAGATCTCCGGGAGACGTTCCGCGACTTCGCATCGGATCCGGCTTACACCCTGGAATTTTTCGCGCAGAAGACCCGTTCCCAGTGGACTGACCCGACTTTCCAGTCCCTCTGGATCCAGCAGATCATCGGACATTCCAGGATCCCTGCCGTGACGGACAGCCTCTGGAACCAGGACGGCGTGCTGCATACTCTCTACGTCGGAATAACCAATATGGTCCTCTCGCTGATCTACGAGGGGGCATTCCTGAACGCCCTGCTCGTCAGCCAGTCAAAAACTTCCGCAGCCGGGAATGCCGGAGCGGTGAATGCTGTGTATGGCGGGACGGCAAGAAAAGCGGCGGCAAACGCCACTGCGGAAATTGACGGGTCGGTGCATGCCAAGGCCAAAAATCAGCCTGGCGAGAGCTTCGCCAGGCTGATTCCTGCCGTCATCTTCATCGGCGGCTTCCTGTTTCATCTCTTCTGGGAGGCAAAATCCCAGTATACCGCGTTCTATGTCCTGCTGCTCATCCCGGACGCCGTCCGGGGAATAAGGAAAGCGGGAAAGCAGTCAAAGGCTCTTTTCCAACACAGACCGTCCCGTAAATTCCCGTTCCGCTGGCACAGAACAGGACGATAATCGAACGATAATCGTGATCAGCTCCATCCGGAATTCCGGATCCGAATGCCCCAGGCCTTCTCGGGAGAAAATGCCCGGCTGTTCTCCGGCTGTCATCCCGGAAGTTTTCACGCCCAGAAATCCAGTTTCCCCTCGAGCCCGACGCTCTGTGCGGAAAATACCGGGTTCTTCCCCTGCCTCCGCTGCGCGCAGTAGTCCTTCAGCGCGCCGAGCGCCGTGCGGTGCAGGAGGACGATCACCGGGATATTGATCAGCGCCATGCCTCCCATAAAGATATCCGCCAGATTCCAGAGCAGCGAAGCCTTCATGCAGGCGCCGGCGAAAATCAGCACCACCGCCGTGAGCCGGAAACCGGTCATAAACTGATGCGAGGGAATTTTCCGGTGCAGGTAAATGAGCAGATTGTCCATGTAAAACAGGTTTCCGAGCAGCGTCGTAAACGCGAAGAGAACCATGGCAACCGTAAGGAAGACCGGGCCGAATCCGCCGAGAACCGCGCGCAGCGACTCCTGCACATAAATCGCATTTTCCTCTATCCCTGCAGGATCCACGCCGGAGCAGAGGCACAGGAACGCTGTGCAGGTGCAGAGAAGCAGCGTGTCGATAAAAACAGAGAGCATCTGGACCAGCCCCTGCTTCACGGGGTGGCTGATATCCGCGGCAGCCGCGGCATTCGGCGCGGAGCCGACACCCGCCTCATTAGAATACAGCCCGCGCTTGATTCCGTACATCATGCAGGAGCCGACAAATCCGCCGAAAATTGCCCGGAAATCAAACGCCTCACGGAAAATCCGCGCGAAGATCCCCGGAAGAACCTGAATATGGAGAACAATGACAATCAGCGCGACCAGGACATAGGCGCAGCCCATGAACGGAACCAGGATCGAGGTCACGGACACGATCCTCTTCCCGCCGCCGAAGAGGCAGTAGCCGACAAGCAGCGCGGTGATGGCGCCGATGATGGCCGGAGAGGCTCCGTTGTAGAAGCTGTAGCTCTTGAACGTGGACTGCAGATTGTAGGAACAGAGCATATTGAAGCCGCCCGCGTATGTGAGAATCATGAAGGCTGCGAACGCCGCGCCAAGACCTCTGCTGTGCAGCGCCGCTTCAATATAGTAGGCCGGCCCGCCGTAGCTTCCGCCATTCGGATCCCGCTTCTTATAAATCTGCGCCAGCGTACTCTCAATAAACGCGGAGGCACCGCCGATAAACGCGATAATCCACATCCAGAAGACCGCGCCGTAGCCGCCCGCCATGATCGCCGAGGCTACCCCGATGATATTACCGGTACCGACACGGGACGCGGTAGACACCATCAGCGCCTGGAAGGAAGACACGGAACCCTCCTTGTCCGGTTTTTCCATGACCACGCGGAGCGCGTCGCGGAACAGCCGTACCTGGACGCCCTTCGTCACAACCGTGAAATAAATTCCGGCAGCAATCAGGATAATCACAAGAACGTAGGTGTAGAGAAAGGAATCCAGGCGATCCGTAAAATTCATCAATATGTCCATATTTTCCCCCTCTGGCATGCGGAGTTTCATGTTCGCGTGGTGAACTACTCGGTTACAAGTAACCGAGCTTCCTGCTTCAACCACTACTGCGCTGGCTACGATGATACGTAACGGCTCGTCTTACACAGTGTCCACAGGCGTATGAGTTTGGGCTATTCCATCCCTACTGTAATATTTAGTTTTAGGCTACTTTAGTCAGTAGTCGTAATCCCTCACGTAAGATATTGATAGCGGCATTCTGGTCACGATTCATCGTAAGACCACAATCACATTTCATTGTGCGAATTGTGAGATTTTTCATCTCGGGATGTATCTTTCCACAACAATGACATATTTGTGATGACGGAAACCACTTATCTACCTTGATAAGATACTTATTCCTATCAGATAGCTTGTATTCAAGCATAGACAGGAACATACCATAACCGTTATCAAGAGTAGCTTTGCCGTTACCGAAGCCATGATTTGCCATAGACCTCATGTTTAAGGATTCCACGCAAACAACATCATACGAATTGGCTATCTTCGTAGATATTTTATGCAGGTTATCCAGACGCTGATTAGCGATATACCTATGTATCTTATTCACTTTGCGAAGTTGTTTTATATAATTGTTGGATTTGATTTCATGCTTTTTAGAGCCTTGCATACGTGACAGCCTACGTTGTGCCTTGGCAAGTTTGTCATGGCTTTCACGATAGTATTTGTGATTTGTTCCTACGTTACCGTTACTGTCCACATACAAGCCATTAGAAGTATAATCTAATCCGATAGCATTGGTCTTATCTGCTACATAAAGATTTATGGCATTGTCAAACTCAAAGAGAACAGAAATATAATATTTGCCATCTGATTCCTGTGATACCGTAGCTGATTTTACAATCCAATCGCTATCAGGAATGCGATGGATGACGGCTTTTACTTTGCCAATCTTAGGAAGCTTGATATATTTGTTGTCTATAATGGCAACTGTCCCATGTTGATTGTTCGTAGTATAGGACTTCCGGCTATGCTTTGCGGATTTGAATTTAGGAAAACCATTTTTCTTTTTGCGGGATTTGCTAAATGTATTGCGGAACGCTTCCTGTAAGTCCATTTGCTTATTGGCAAGAGCAAGACTATCCACTTCCCTAAGATAAGGATAATCGTTCTTATATTTGGCAGGCGTAACAGTAGGAAATTTGCCCGTAGCTTTGTAGCCGTCAATTTTATCGGAAAGCATAAGATTATAGACCTTACGACAACAGCCAAAGGTCTTAGCAAACATAACAGATTGTTCAGTTGTGGGATGCACTCTGTATTTGATTGCTTTATTCATAACTGACAGTTCTTTTGCCTTTCAATATACTTTAGAATGTTTTCTTCTGATGTAGAGCCTATAGTTTCGCAGAAGTATGAGCCGTTCCAAAGTTGTCCCTTCCATAAATATTTACGCAAATCGGGATATTCTTTGAACAATGTATTACCCGAAATGCCTTTGAGATACTTTACTATCTGTGTCACAGATATCTTAGGTGGAGCAGATACAAAACAATGCACATGATCACTCTCACCTACTTTACAGTCTACGACAGTAAACCCCTTTTCATTGCCGATAGCCTTTAGGAGTTCATATAACCTGTTGGCTATCTCAGGTTTAAGGACTTTCCTGCGGTACTTTACGCACCATACTATATGATAATTGATGTTGTATACGCATGTTCGTGCGTGAGTGTATTTGCTATCCATACATATAGTATATATCAAAAGTTGCAAATACGCAACAATATACTGCATTTTTCCGTAATACATATAGTATGTTCGGTACTATAAAATAACGGGCTTTTATCTCGGCTATAAATAGCCGAGAATTCTCGCCCGGTTACTTAAAGATAATTCTATCTTAATACATTTTCACTCATCGCGCACCAACATTCTGGATTCTGTGGGAAATGCCCGCCCTCCATCAGGCGCCTCCTGACGCCCCCGGGATTTACGCCGTGGCTCTACTGATCGAAGTGCTCACCGATGCCTGCTTTGTTCAGCCGAACACACTCGCTACATGCGTAAATGACGTCTTTGGCATTCCTCTTTTTGCCATTGGATATGTAGGGGATGATCTCCCAAAGTCCTCAAGCTGCTTTTTGGTAATCATCCCAACAATGGAAATTTTGTGCGGTTTCCGATTCCTATCCTATGACATAGCCCAACAGCTCCACACTGTTGGGCTATATCCATATCTTTTCATATTCACTTTTCATCAGGTTACTTATGACTGTCCCGTCTCCGTCGGCACCGGACCGGAACTTTCTGTCGTCTCGATCGTGACCTGATATGTATTTCCCGTCAAATCGCCGATCTGGTTGATATAACTCGTAATCAGCGCCTTCGCCTGGTCTTCCGCCGTGGCGATCAGTGTGGAATCCCGCACCTGCTTCTCCATGTCCGCCTGCGCTGCCGCGACCGCATTTTTCTGATCATCTGCAGTGATCGGGTTCTGCAGGATCCATGTATTCGGTTCGATGATATACGAGTCCTGATTCCAGGAGCCCTGCACGATATCACAAGTTAATTCCGGCTCAGGCAGCACGATGGTGATCTTTTTCCCGTCCTGCTGCATTTTTAATTTGTTGACGTCGAAACTGATTTCCACCGTTCCCTGATACTCAATCCAGAATTTCCGAGACTTTCTCATCAAATGATCGATGATTCCGTTTCCCGGATATTTGACCGATTTTGCGATGTTGTGATACTGGCATTTCAGTGTCGCCAGCTTGCAGATACTCTGAATCCTGCCGATCTCCGGCCCCTGTTCTGAATTCTCCTCCGCCGCGGCTTCCTTTGGATTTACGTTAATCGATACATTTCCGGAACACCCGGAAAGCACCGCAAGCATCATGCTCAGGAACACGGCAGGGATCATTCTGATTTTTTTCTCCATCATTTTTCTCCTTTGCATCAGGCAAATCTGCCGATATCACCCCTCCGGGGAAGCCTCCCCCACTGCCAGCACCTCCACACGGTATTGTGTGTCCGGGCTGACCTGGTTAACCCAGGGTTCGATAAATTCCTTCTCGACCGCCTTCGCGTTGTTGGTTGCCGCCTGCAGGATTTCGTCATCCTGTTTTGCTTTTTCGGCAAGATCAGCCTCCGCCAGGGAATATGCCTCACTCGCAACGGTATCGGTATTGTACTTGTCATTCTGGAAAATAAATTCCATCGATCCCGGATCCACGGTCGCGTCAATCTGGATTTCCGGAAGATGGACGGTAATCAGGTTCTTTTCCGCGTCTAGAGACACCTCAACCTGCTTGGTATCGAAGCCCGCTTTCACCGTGCCATTGTACGCGGCGTAATATTTAATCTCTCCCTTGTCATCGGAAGCGGTCACATAGCTGTTATAGGGATATTCCGCGGTATAGAGTGTGCCCTCCCGAACTACCTTTTCCAGTTCTGATTCCGTGATGGTGACGACTTTTGCATCCTCGTGATGAAAAGGTTTCCAGGTACGAATCAGCTTTCTTCCCCCAAAAAACACCAGGACAGCGATCCCTACAACAATGAGCGGAATCTTCAAAAAATTGATAACTTTCATTTTCCCCCCTGTTCTTCACCGCCATTTCCCGGCCTCCCCTGAATCCGCCGTCTATGGAGTGATCTTGAATCATCTGGTCTTTACCATGATATCACAATTGCCCGTATTTACGGGACAAAATCGCAAAGCCGGGCTTTCCGCGCGCACTGAAAAAGGGTTCCTGCCATTGCGGCCGGAACCCCCTTTTTTTGTCATCTCAATCCGATGTGCAATTGTCATCTTAAATGATCCGGTGCGAATCCTGGCCGGGCGCGGGAATCTCCCCCTGTCTTTTACAGGTGCAGCACCCTGTCCCTGATCTCCTGGGTTCTTCCCTGGTTCCAGAACTGCGTGCCGATATAGCCGCAGGTTCTTCTGGCGACGGCCATCTTGTGCTGGTCACGGTTGCCGCAGTTCGGGCACTCCCATACCAGCTTGCCGTTCTTGTCCTCGACGATCTTGATCTCCCCGTCGTAGCCGCAGACCTCGCAGTAATCGCTCTTGGTATTCAGCTCGGCGTACATGATGTTGTCATAGATATACTTCATGATCGAGAGCACCGCCGGGATGTTGTTCTGCATGTTGGGCACCTCGACATAGCTGATCGCGCCGCCCGGGGACAGCTTCTGGAACTGTGCCTCAAACTTCAGCTTGCTGAAGGCATCAATCTGCTCGGTCACATGGACGTGATAGCTGTTCGTGATATAGTTCTTGTCCGTCACGTGCGGGATAATGCCGAAACGTCTCTGGAGGCACTTGGCAAATTTATACGTCGTGGACTCCATGGGCGTCCCGTAGACCGAATAGCTGATGTTCTCGGCCTCGCGCCACTCCTTGCACTTATCGTTCAGCTTCTGCATCACCTTGAGGGCAAATTCCTCGCCCTCCGGCGTGGTGTGGGACTTGCCCAGCATCCGCCAGCACATCTCCGAAAGGCCGGCATAGCCCAGGGAAATGGTGGAGTACCCGTTATAGAGCAGCTTGTCGATCTTCTCGCCCGGCTTTAATCTCGCGAGCGCGCCGTTCTGCCAGAGAATCGGTGCCGCATCGGAGAGCGTGCCCTTAAGCCTCTCGTGCCGGCAGCGAAGCGCCCTGTGGCAGAGCTCCAGGCGCTCGTCCAGGATTTTCCAGAACTTGTCCATATCGCCGTAGGAGGAGCAGGCGACATCCACGAGATTGATCGTAACCACGCCCTGATTGAAGCGGCCGTAGAACTTGTGAGAACCGTCCGCATTTCTCTGGCTGTCCTCCACCGTCAGGAAGGAACGGCAGCCCATGCACGGATAAACCTCGCCGTTCTTGAGCTCGCGCATGATCTTCGCGGAAATATAGTCCGGCACCATCCGCTTCGCCGTACACTCGGCGGCCAGCTTGGTCAGCTCCCAGTATTTAGAATCCTCGGTGATATTATCCTTGTCGAGGACATAGATCAGCTTCGGGAAAGCCGGCGTGATCCACACGCCCTTCTCATTTTTCACGCCCTGCATCCTCTGGACCAGCACTTCCCGGATGATCGCCGCCAGGTCATCCCTGGTCTGCCCGTCCGGAACCTCGTCCAGATACATGAACATCGTCACAAACGGTGCCTGCCCGTTGCAGGTCATCAGGGTGATCAGCTGGTACTGGATGGTCTGGATGCCGCTCTTGATCTCCTCATGAAGGCGTCTCTCAACGACTTTATGGATAATCTCCGGATCCAGGGACTCGCCGCACTCGGTTCTCTCCGCGATCACCTGGCGGCGGATTTTCTGCCGGCTGACATCGACAAACGGCGCCAGGTGCGACAGGGTGAACGACTGGCCGCCATACTGGTTGGACGCCACCTGCGCGACGATCTGGGTTGTGACGTTGCAGGCGGTGTAGAAGCTGTGCGGCTTCTCGATCATCGTCTCGCTGATTACCGTGCCGTTCTGGAGCATATCCTCGAGGTCGATCAGGTCGCAGTTGTGCTCCCTCTGCGCGAAATAGTCGGAATCATGGAAATGAATGATGCCTTCCTCATGCGCGCGGACGATATCCTCTGGCAGCAGGACGCGCTTTGTCAGATCCTTGCTGACTTCCCCGGCCATATAATCTCTCTGGGTAGAATTGATGACCGGGTTCTTGTTGGAATTTTCCTGATTGACTTCCTCGTTCAGGTTGTCGATCAGCGCAAGAATGCCGTCATCTGTGGTGTTGGACTTTCTGGCGATCTCCCGCTTATAGCGGTAGCGGACATACTTCTGCGCGACTTCGTAGCCGCGCATCTCCATGATGCTCTTTTCCACCATGTCCTGGATATCCTCAACGCTGACGGCATGCGTGGACTGCGCGGCCCACTTGGACACATTGTCCGCCACAGCCTGAAGCTGGTACTCATTCAGGCGGTGGATCGGGTCTACTTCCTTATTGGCCTTGGCCACGGCATTGTAGATTTTCTCCTCGTGGAAAGGCACTTCTTCCCCGCTCCGCTTAATGACATTCGTGTTGACCTGCAGCGTTTCCATATCACTGAACCTCCGTCTATCCACATCTTATCCACATAATCCACAAAATGTGGTGTTTGCATTTCCTCACACACAATATCTTGTGACTAGTCTAGGATAATACATACTCCGGGAAATGTACAGGGCTCCCGGCGGAAAATTTTTCACGAAAATCTCCCGGGAAAATTCAGCGAAATTTTGTATCCACGCAACACATGCCCGGGAGAACCCGCAGAACAACTGCTTGCAGACGGTTTTGCGAGTTCCCTCAGGCATGGGATTAAGCGCCTGCGGCGCCTGGAATCCGCTCGTCTCAGCCAATCAGGCCGGCGGCCCGCATTTCCCAGGTCAGGCGGGCGATCGGAAGGCCGACGACATTACAGTAATCCCCGCGGATACCCCTGACCCAGACGGCGAACGCCCCCTGGATGCCGTAGCCGCCGGCCTTGTCAAACGGCTCGCCGGTATCCACGTAGCGGGCAATCTGCGCTTCGGTCATCGGATAGACCTCCACGTCCGTCCGCTCGAAAAATGTCTTCTTCCGCGGCTTATCCCCATCGCCCCACACGAGGCTCACGCCGGTATACACCTCATGCACCCTGCCCTGGAGGAGGCGGATCATCGCCTCCGCCTCCTCGCGGCTTTTCGGCTTTCCCAGGATTTTTCCGGCGCAGGCGACCATCGTGTCCGCGCCGATCACGACGGCAGGGGCCTGCGCACCTCCCGCGGGCTCACTTTCCCCCGCCGTGACCTTCCGGTAAACGGAGAGCGCCTTTCCCTCCGCGAGCGCCATCGTGCGCTTCGCCGGATCATTTTCCAGGGAATTTTCCTCAAAACCGGAAGAAATCACCGTAAAGTCAAGCCCTGCCAGGGTGAGAAGCTCCCTTCTGCGCGGCGACTGCGATGCCAATATGATTCTCATCTTATCCCTCCCATCCGCCTCTCCGGGCAGATCCCAGAATTGGCAACGGCCCAACACATGCCGGGGAGAAGCCGCAAAACGGCTGCCCGCAAACGGTTTTGCAGGTTTTCCCCGGCATGTGGGCTTCCGAACAGATACCAGTATTTTACCGCAGAGGGAAAAACTTTCCACCCTTTCTTGACCGCCACACACCGGAATGCTATGATTTCGGCAGACAAAACAGCGAAAAGAATCGGAGGAAAATCATGAGACTGCGCCATATTCCCGGCTCTGAGCAGATGGTGGGGGAAAGCCCCCTGGTGATCCATAACCCGGAAGCAGAAAGGGGTCGCTGGACCCGGATTTTCGAAGCCGCGAGCCCGATCCGGCTGGAGATCGGCATGGGCAAGGGCATCTTTCTCCATGAGATGGCCCGGGAATACCCCGGGGTGAGTTTTATCGGCGTTGAACGGTACGCTACCGTCCTCCTCAAGGCTATCGCGAAGCTCACGGCGGATCCCCTCCCAAACCTCCGCTTTCTCTGCGCGGACGCGAAGGAGCTGGACAAAATCTTCGCCCCGGGCGAGGTGGACCGGATTTACCTGAATTTTTCCGACCCATGGCCGAAAAAGCGCCACGCGGACCGGCGGCTGACCTCCCCGGAATTTCTCGCTGTCTATGACCGCATCCTGGCGCCGTCGGGAACGCTGGAGTTCAAAACGGACAACCGCGGGCTCTTTGATTATTCCGTAGAGACCGTGCAGGAGTGCGGATGGACCATCACGGGACTTACCTATGACCTCCACCGGAGCAGCATGGGAATCGGAAATGTGATGACGGAATATGAAGCGAAGTTCTCCGCCAAGGGGAACCCGATCTGCAAGCTGGCCGCGAGAAGATAAGAAGATTCCCGTGTCCAAAGTCCGGCATCATGCATGGTGACATGGAGATGATGGCGGACTTTATGGCAGAAAAATATTTTTTATATTTTTTTAAAAATTTGCTTGACTTTCCCTCCGCTATAGTTTATCATAGGCCATGTCGTTGAGAGAGCGACAGACAATCAAACAAAGATGCGCTTTTAGCTCAGTTGGTAGAGCAGTAGACTCTTAATCTATTTGTCCAGGGTTCGAGTCCCTGAAGGCGCACGAAAAAGTACCGATTTTGCAGACGTAAGAGCTGTGGGGTTGGTGCTTTTATTTTACCCTTGTTCAGCAGCCCATTTCGAGAGGCACCCGAAAAACTGCTTGCAGGTATTTTCGGGTGCCTCTCGAAATGGGCTGGCCAAGCGCCGCAGGCGCTCGGAACCCCCACATCGAGTGAAGCGAAGCTTCGCGAGATGCGGGGGGCTGAACAAGGGGCACGATAATTCCAGCCCGCATCGAGCGGAGCGAAGCTTCGCGAGATGCGGGGGGCTGAACAAGGAGAATATCGATATTCCAACGAGGAGGGCTCCCCGTGAATTCCAGCACAAAAAGGATTACCCAGGGCGCGATGATCATCGCCATCTTCGGCGCGCTCCTTCTTCTGGACCGCCAGACCGGCGGCCTGTTTCAGGATGTTTTTCTTTTTATCTACCCGATTCCCATGGTAGCCTACGCCGCCCTGTACGGGGGCAGATCCAGCCTGCCTGTCTTTGTCTGCATGTGCATGATCGCCTTCCTCTGCACAACCTTTACCAACATCTTCTACGCCGTTTCCCAGGCACTCATCGGCATGATTTTCGGCACACGGCTCAATCACCACAAGAATATGACCTCGACCCTGCTCCTGGTCATGGCGCTGTCCGCTGCCGCCACTGTGCTCTCCACCGTGGTGCTGGCCTCCCTTTCCGGCTATAACCTCACCGCGGACATTGTCCAGATGAAATCCGTTTTTGAGCAGATGATGCAGAAGTCCGGTGCCCAGGTTCCGGAGAATGCCTTCTCGGTCAGCTTTTTTACCCGGATGTTCGTGATCTCCATGGCGGTCTCCGGCATTCTCCAGGGCTTTGTCGTCTATGAGCTGAGCCTGCTGATTCTCCGGCGCCTCCGCTTCCCGGTACAGCGGCCAACGCCCATCTTCTATTTTATGCCGCCGGTCTGGACCGGCTGGGCTGCTATGGCCTGCCTGGTTCTCTATTACTCTTCCTTCGCGGCGCCGATGAACAATGTCATTCTGGAAAATATCAGCCAGTGCGCCGGCATTCTCGGCGTATTTTACCTGATGTGTTTCGGTTTTCTCGCGCTGACGCTGAGTTTCAAGCTGATGCTGCCGAGATCCCGTTTTCTCCCGGCGATTCTGGCCATCCTGCTCTTTTTCCTGATGTCCCTCCCGGTCGCTGTCGCCGGCTTCCTGTACATTTCCACCGGATTTCACCGGGCTCTCCTCGCCCGCTGGCAGGAAATCAGCTCCGGGAACCGGTCTTAACGAATCCTTAAATATTCTCCGCCTTGTTTCGTAAATGCCCGGCGCGCTATACTAACCCCATACACGGAGGCCTGTGCCTCCCTGGCAGCAACAAAGGAGGATTTTCGATGAAAAAAAAGTATAGCATTCTTGCTGCAGCCGCACTGACGGCTGCCTCGCTTCTCACTGCCTGCGGCAGCGGGGACAAGACTTCTGCGACAACGGAGGCCGCCACAACAGCCGCGGAGACGACAGTGGCGGAAACGACCACGGAGGCGGCACCGGCAGCAGACCTTGCCGTGAAGGTGGACACCGTAGACTCATCCGTGAACCGTGACGACGGCGCAGCGGTGATCGTCAGCAGCTACGATACCGTAAGCCTCAGCACCGGCGAGGACAGCTACACAGACCTGGCCGATGCCCTGAACAAATTCAACGATGACGAATCTGACCGCATCCAGGCGCGCCTGGACAGCCTGCAGGATGCCGCGGATGCCAATGCCGGCAATAAGACAGATTTTGATCCCTACGAGGTGGACTCGGAGGTTGACGTGGTCTCCGCAAGTCCGGAATATGTGAGCCTCCTGATCACCGAATACACCGATACGCTGGGAGATACTCCGGAGATCACGGCACGCGCCGTCACCTTCCGCTCCAAGGACGGGGCACAGGTATCCCTGGACGACATGGTGAAGGACACCTCCTCCCTCGCGGATACACTGGCAAGCCGCCTGAAGAGTGAGTACACCGATGTCACCTTCAACAATGATTACGCCTCAGCGATCAAATCCCAGGTGGACGGCGGCAATCTCGTCTGGAACGTAGACAAGAACGGCGTCACCTTCACTTTCCCGGAAGGTCAGCTCGCTTCCGCCGATGACGGAGAGCTCTCCGTGACCATCGACAGGACGGCCGACCCGGATTTCTTCAAAAATTAAGGTTACTTTCCCGCACATGCCAAAGGGGCTGCCGCATTTTGGTGTGCTACCCGTCAAGAGGACAGTGAATAATTAAAAAGCTCTTTACCGCCAGTCAAGCATCGGCTGGCGGTATTCTTATGCTGCAGCATCAAAATGATCATGGAATTCCGTAGGCGTCATCAGATGCAGCTTCCGCTGGATCCGCTCTGTGTTGTAATACCTTATGTAGGATTCAACAGCAGTGGTCAGATCCCCTTTTGAGGTGAACTTCCTGCCATAGTACATTTCCCGCTTCAAAATACCCCAAAAACCTTCCATGGGCCCATTGTCGATACAATAGGCGACTCTGGACATACTCTGCTTCATATGATGTTTCTTTAAACGTGTGCAGAACTGTTTGCCTGTATACTGGAAACCTCTGTCACTATGGAACAGAGGATGCGCGTCCGGCTCAAGGGCCACAGCCTCGTCAAAAGTGTTCATGACAAGCGGATTGTCATTGTGATCGCTGATCTTGTAAGCTACGATCCTGCGGTCATATAGATCCAGGATGGCGCTCAGGTATACCTTATGAACATCTGTGCCGATGTAATACTTGAACTCAGTTACATCAGTCAGCCATTTCTTATTCGGAGCATCCGCGTGGAAATCCCGGTTAAGGTAATTCTTCGCGATGTGCGCCGGATCATCACTGCTTTTTGTGCAGCTCTTCGGTTTCCATTTGATTGCAGATTGGATATGTTTTTTCCGACAAATACGTAAGATACGTTTATCATTGACATCAATCCCTTGATGTTTTTCCAGTTCATCCCGGATCCGACGGTATCCCATATCAGGATGGCTTTCATGGATGGCACTGACCTTCTCTGAGATCTCCTGGTTGCGTTTCTCGCTGAGGCTTACAGGATTCCTGAGCCATCGGTAGTAAGCCCCTCGCGAAAGGTGAAGATGCTCACACAATCTTTGCACAGGATAATGCTTTTCTTCTGAAAGCTCTTTGATCGCCTGGTATTTATACAGATGTCGAGTCAGAGATAGCGATCTTTCATCTCTAACTCTCTGACTTTTTTTAACAGGTCGTTCTCCATCTGGAGATCACGGATCTTCCTTTCGAGTTCAGCGATCCTGTCTCTTTGCTCTTCTTCAGGCGTCCTGGCCGGCTGTGTGCCGGCACGTTTACCCCGCCGGTCCTCCAGGCCTGCAGATCCCATCTTTTCATAGCGCATTACCCAGTTGCGTACCTGTTGATAGGAACAGTTATATTTCAACGCCATTGCGCCATAATTCTTATCATTGGCAAGGCAGGCCCGTACGATCTCAAGACGCTCTTCTGGTGTTGTCTGTCTGGCTTTTCTCATGTAGCTACCTCCTCCGCTTCCACGGGAACGGATTTCTCCATGAGTATTATACTCTTTTAGCCAGTTGCTTAATGGATGTTTTGATCTGAGCCCATAGCGAGCAGCTATCTCCAGCTGAGAACCTTTACCCTCAAGGTAATCATTCACAGCCGCCAGCTTTGTAGTCAATGGATAACTCTTAGAATGCTTTTGGGGAAGGAGACCAGCAGGGCCTTCATTTTTATAGATGTTTACCCATTTCATGAACGAGTCTGTTCCACTTCCCGCCAAGCCTGCCTGTCTGGCCGCTTCTCTTAAGCCAATTTCATGAACGAGTCTGTTCCACTTCCCGCCAAGCCTGCCTGTCTGGCCGCTTCTCTTAAGCCAATCTCTGACCTTAGATAGCTTTCAACCAGTTTGACTTTTATTAATGGATCGATCTTGATTCTATTGGACATAGAAATACCCCCAAGTAGGTTTTATATTTCAATGTCCTACTTGGGGGTAGCATATCATTTTCGATGCGGCAGCCCCTTTGCTTACGCGGAGCGCTTTCCGGAGCAGCGGCATTTACCTCGGATTCACGTGGATCATGATGTGTTTCACCTGGGGAAATGCCTTCTCGATGGCATCATGCACGCCCTCAGCCGTCGCGTGCGCATTTCTCAGGGATTCATTCCCATCCGCCGCGATCTCCATATCCACATAGATTTTGTTGCCGAATACCCTGGTATGCAGGAGGTCAACGCCGAGCACCCCGGGCTTGCTGAGCGCGAGCGCGCGGATTGCCTTCTCCGTCTCCTCGTCGCAGGAATGATCCACCATCTTGTCGATGGCGTCCTGGAAAATGCTGTACGCCGCTTTCACAATGAAGACGCAGATGACCAGGCTGGCCACCGAATCCAGCACCGGATAGCCCATCCGGGCGCCGAGGACGCCGGCCAGGGAACCGATTGAGGAAAATGCGTCACTCCGGTGATCCCAGGCGGACGCGCGGAGCGCGCTGGAATCGTACAGTGCCGCATAGTGCATGGTGTAATGATACATGATCTCCTTGCTGACGATCGAGACCACGGCGGCTGCCGCCGCCAGGGCGCCGGGAACCTGGACTTCACCATTTAACCCCAGGATCGTCTTCACGGCGTTCAGGCCGATAAAGAGGCCGGTGATAAAGAGAATCACCGAGAGGACAATGGCGGTTACACACTCAAACCGCTCATGGCCGTAGGGATGGGACTCATCCGCCGCCTTTCCGGACAGGCGGACGCCGATGATCACGATGACGCTGGAGACAGAATCTGATGCCGAATGGATGGCATCGGAAACCATGGCGCTCGAGTGGGCGATCACGCCCGCAGCCAGCTTCATCAGGGATAGGATCACATTGCCGACAATACCGACAAGAGAGACCCGGGCTGCATCCTTCTGGAACCGCACGTCCCGGCCGGCGCTGGCAAGATTGCCCAGACGGATCTCGCTGGCATCAGCGCCGGAGTATCTCTCATTTTCTTTCTGCTTATTCATAAAATCACCTCGGAAGTATAACGTACTCTCGAGGTGAAATGTTAGTCAATATTAACTTTCTTTCGTGCCGCCTTGCGCAGGTCAGAGCAGGCGGTCCAGGGCAATCTGGCGGAAAACCGGTTTTCCCCCATCCTTGGCCAGGATATTGGTGTGGGTGAATCCGCACCGGATGGCGCACCGGATGGCTTCGGGAAATGCCCCGTCGAGCTTCTCCTTCTGGTGGGCATCGGAATTGATGATGATCTCCCCGCCGAGCTCATGCAGATATCGGAGGAGAGGCGGCGCCGGATACGGCACAGACCGTCTCCCGCGGTTCAGGGCACCGGTATTGATCTCGAACGGAAGCCGATATTCCGCGAGGGCGCGCATGGCCTCCTTCGCCGGACCGAGATAGCGGGGATCTTCCTCGTCAAACCGGGGCTCTTCCTCATTAAATCTCGTCACCAGGTCAAAATGCCCGATAAAGGTGCATTTCGTCCGCGCGACGACCTGGGCTTCCAGGTCATAATACGCGCGGCAGTACCGGTAATAATCACCGCCGAATTCCTCCCGGCAGACCCGGTCCTGGATCTCCACCGTATCGTCCACAGAAGGATACCGGCCATCGCCGAGGTCGAGGTAGTGGGTGGAACCGATGACATATTCGGCCCCGTCCGACGCCTCCGGACGGGAAAGGCAATCCATCTCCACGCCCGCGAGAATCTCGATCCTGTCCCGGTAAGCCTCCCGCAGGCGGCGGATCTCGGTGAGATAAGCCTTCATGTCCATCCGGTAATCCGGATCAAACCAGGTATCGGCATGGCTGGACATTCCCAGGTGGAGGAAGCCCTTCCGGACCGCCTCCCTCACCATATCCTCCGCCGTGTCCTTCCCGTCACAGAAGGTGCAGTGCGTGTGAAAATTTGCCAGCAGGGCCATATCCCACTCCTCTCGAAATCCTCCCGCCGCCAAAGTTATCCCCGCCGTCGGGAACCGCGCCCCAGCAGCCGGACGATCCCCGAAAACGGCGGCAGACGTCACTCGGAATCCGCGTCGGAAGCCATCTTCTCCTGCTTTACCTTGTGGTCGATCACGCGGCGGGAATCCAGCTCCGCCCGGATATCCTCCGGCGTGATGCCCGCCTCCACCATCAGGACAAGCACATGGTAGGTGAGATCCGCAATCTCATAGACGGTCTCCTTCTTATCCCTGTCCTTTCCGGCGATGATGACCTCGGTGCACTCCTCGCCCACCTTTTTCAGGATTTTATCCAGCCCCTTGTCAAACAGGTAGGTCGTGTAGGAACCCTCCGGCATCTTTGCCTTTCTGTCCTGAAGCAGCGCATAGAGCGCGTCGATGGTAAATTTTTCCTCTGCCATAATAACTCCTGTCCTCTCTTATTCTGTCTGGTTCAGTGCAAGCCCGTTTCTGAACCGTTATTTCTGCTTAAACTCCACCCACATCTTGCCGTCAAAGCAGGAATCCGTCCCCTGATGGCAGGCTGGCCCTTCCTTGATCACCCGGACCAGAATGGCGTCAGCATCACAGTCCGTCTCCAGCGTCACGATGTGCTGGAAATTGCCGCTGGACTCGCCCTTCAGCCAGAGCTCGCCGCGGGATCTCGACCAGAAACAAGTCACCCCGCGCTCCAGCGTGATTTCCAGGGAGCGGCGGTTCATGTAGGCGAGGGTCAGCACCCGCCCGGTATTGTAATCCTGGACGATGCAGGGCACAAGCCCCCTGTCGTCAAAAACAACCTTCTCCAGGTTAAAATTGCCGGAGCGCTCCGCCGGCTTCCCGGCCCGCTCCGCCGCGCGGAGAATCGCGGCCTCATCCATTTTCCCGTTCATCCCTGGCGCACCGGTATTCCTTCCTCCGCAAGCCTCTTCTTCAGGTCGGCGATCGAGACCTCCCCGAAGTGGAAAATGCTTGCGGCAAGCCCTGCGGAGATGTCCGGGATCTCCCGGAACAGCTCCACGAAATCTTCCATGCTGCCGGCACCGCCCGAGGCGATCACCGGAACCTTGACGATCGCGTTGACCGCCTTCAGCATCTCGAGATCAAAGCCTTTCTTCACGCCGTCCGTGTCGATGGAGTTGAGGACAACCTCCCCCGCGCCGGCTTCCACGCCGGAGCGGATCCACTCTAGGGCGTCCATGCCCGTGTCCAGGCGCCCGCCGTTCTGAAAGACGTGGAATTTCCCGTCCACCCGCTTCGCGTCGACCGAGAGGACAACGCACTGGTTGCCGTACTTTTCCGCCGCCTCGTGGATGAGCTCCGGCCGGCGGATGGCGCCGGAATTGACGGATACCTTGTCCGCGCCGCTGTGGAGGACGCGGTCAAAATCCTCGATCGAGCTGATGCCGCCGCCCACGGTGAGCGGGATAAAGATCGAGGACGCCACCCGGCGGAGGACGTCGGTGAAAAGCTTCCGCCCCTCAGCTGAAGCCGTGATGTCGTAAAAGACCAGCTCGTCCGCCCCGGCGGCGGAATACTCCGCCGCGAGCGTGACCGGATCGCTGACGTCCTGGAGCCCCTCAAAATTGACTCCCTTGACTACCCTGCCGTCCTTGACGTCGAGGCAGGGGATGATTCTCTTTGTTATCATGATCTTCCTCCCGTCCGGCTCACTGCTCCCCGGTGATCGCGATGGCCTTTTTGAGGTCAATGTCCCCGGTGTACATCGCCTTCCCGACGATGGCGCCGTAGATGCCCATATCCTTCAGCGCCCGGATATTCTCATAGGTGGAAATTCCGCCGGACGCGGTGATTTCCGGGCCGCCGAGCGCCTTAAGCTCGCGGTAGAGCGCAAGGTTCGTGCCCTTCATTGCCCCGTCGCGCGAGATATCCGTGCAGATCACATGCTTCACGCCGAGTTCTCCGAGGTGGCGGACAAAATCCAGCATGTCCACATCCAGGACTTTGGTCCAGCCGCTCACCGCGACTTTCCCGTCCTTCGCGTCCACGCCGACCTCCACCGCGCTCCCGAACTCCGCGAGCGCCTCCCGGAGGAACGCCTCATCGGTCACCGCCTTTGTCCCGAGAATCACCCTGGCAACACCGGCGTCGAGGTAGCGCCGGATCGTCTCCAGGTCGCGGATTCCGCCGCCGATCTCAACGGCCATGCCCGATGCCCGGACAATCGCGGCAACCGCGTCAAAATTGCTGGTCTTCCCGTCCCGGGCGCCCTCCAGGTCAACCACATGGAGATCCGTCGTTCCACAGGCGGCGATCTTCCGCGCCTCCTCCGCCGGATCCTCCGAGTAGACGGTCATTTTCCTGTAGTCCCCCTGGAGAAGGCGGACTACCTTTTGATCATACAGATCGATTGCGGGAATAATTACCATGTCATCCTCCTCAGGGCTTCCAATCGGCAAATGCCTTCAGGATCTTCATCCCGGCCGCGCCGCTCTTCTCCGGATGGAACTGGCAGCCGCAGACATTTTCATGCTGCACAACCGCGGTCACCGGGAAGCCGTAGTCCGCGGTGGCGCGCAGGTCCTCGTCACAGCCGAATCCGGCAAAGGAATGGACGAAGTAGACATAATCCCCCTCCCGGGTGTCCCTGAGGATCGGGCACTTCCCGATGAGGTGAAGGGAATTCCATCCCATGTGCGGGACATCGTAATTCTCCGGCAGCATCGGGGAAATGTCCCGGATCTCGCCGTGGATGAGGCCGAGGCCGTCGTGCGTGCCGTACTCAAAGGAGCGGTCAAAGAGCAGCTGCATGCCGAGGCAGATGCCCATGAGCGGCTTTCCCGCCTCCGCCTCCGCCTTCACCGCGTCGAACATGCCCGTCTCCCGGAGCTTCTTCACCGCGTCACCGAAGGCGCCCACGCCAGGCAGGATCAGGTGGTCTGCCTTCCGGAGCACCTCCCGGTCCCTGGTGATCTCCGCCTCCTCGCCGATGATGCCGAGCGAGCTCTTGAGGGAGAACAGGTTTCCCGCCCCGTAATCAATAATCGCAATCATGCTCATCCTTCCTTTCCTGCCAGGAGTGCGTTCATCCGCAGGATCTCTTCATACTTGAACTGATAGCTGATCTTGTTGCAGACAAAGCGGGCGCTGATATTCACGATATCCACCAGCGGCGCGAGATGATTTTCCCTGAGCGTGTTGCCGGTCTCGACGATATCGACAATCACGTCGGAGAGCCCGAGGATCGGGGCAAGCTCGATGGAGCCGTTCAGCTTGATGATCTCGATATCCCTGCCGACCGACTCATAGTAACCGGAGGCGATATTCGGGAATTTCGTCGCAACGCGGAGCGTCCTGCGGCCGTCATCGAAGAAATCCTTTGGCCCGGCCACGCACATCCGGCATTTCCCGATACCGAGATCGGTAAGTTCGTAGACATCGGGAGTATTTTCCAACAGGATATCCTTGCCACAGATGCCGACATCCGCGGCGCCGTGCTCCACATACACGCCGACATCCCAGGGCTTCACCCAGAAATAGCGGACGCCCTTTTCCGGATTCTCAAAGGTCAGTTTGCGGTTCTTCTCGAGGATGGACGGGCATTCATAGCCCGCCTCCGCCATCATGGCATAAGCCTTTTCGCCGAGCCTTCCCTTCGGCAGCGCAACGTTAATCATTCTGCGGCACCTCCCCTGGTGTTCTCCCTGAGGCTCTCCGGATCAAAGCCATCCTTCGCGAGATCGACCGTAAAACGGCTTCTCGGCCTCTGCTGCATGCTCTCCGCCATATCCCGGCGCACCGCCCGGGCCTGGTACCCGCGGGAGGTGAGCGCCCGGACCGCCTCCGCGACCTTTACCGCGTTCCCGGCATCCTCCCCGTCATAGACCAGGAGATAATCCACGTCATACTTTACCGGCGGTGTGATGTAATTGTCAATCTCATCCAGGTAAATGGCAAAGCCGATGGCATCCATGTCCTTGCCCATTTTCCTGGGCAGGCGGTCGTAGCGCCCGCCGAACAGGAGCTCATAGGGGATCTGCGGAACCGCCCCCTGGAAGACAATCCCGTTATAGTAATCCATGCTGTTGACGAGGGAGAAGTCCAGGAAAATGGAATCCAGCACACCGAAGGCCCGGAGCACCTCCGCCTCCTGGCGGAGCTTTGCGGCGAACTCCGGAGCTCCCGGAACGTCCATGCCTTCAATCATCCCGATGCCCTGCTCGAACGGCGCGTAGAACTCCATGAGGGCCGCCAGGGCTTTCTCCGCCTCCGCGGTAATCTCCCCCGCATTTTCCAGCGCCTTGAGCCCTGCCGTGTTCTTCGCCCCGAAGAGCTCCGCGGTCTTCGCCTCTGTGCTCGGGGAGAGCCCGAGCGCCGCCATCGCCTGGTCGAGGAAGCCGACGTCCGAAACCCGGAGGACATAGCGGTCAGAAATCAGGGCGAGAGACTTCGCCGCCATGGCGAGGATCTCCGCCTCGCAGTAAAAATCCACCTTCCCGACGCACTCGACGCCAACCTGCTGGATCTCCCGATAGTGATGATTGCGGGCGCGGTAGACATTTTCGTTATAATAAACCTTCTCCTCACCGGTGTTGTTCTTGATGATGGAGAGTGTGATATCCGGCTTCATCGCGAGAAGCGTCCCGTCCAGGTCCGTGAAGGTGATCAGCTCCCGGCTGGTCAGGAAATCGCGGTAATCCGCGTAGAGGTCATAGGGTTCAAATTTGGACATCTTGAACTTCCGATATCCGAAGGATTTATAGAGCTCATTGAAATCTGTCGTCGTCATTCCAGCACACCTTTCGTCGATGGGATATCCTTGGCAAACCGCGGGTCAATGGAGACTGCCTCCCGCATCGCATGACCAAGGGCCTTGAACACGCCCTCGGCGATGTGGTGCGAGTTCACGCCGGCCTCCTGGCGGACGTGAAGCGTGATTCCCGCGTTGACCGCAAATGCCCGGAGGAACTCCTCCACCAGCTCCGTGTCGAAGGTGCCGATCTTCTCCGACGGGAAATCCAGCACCGGATAGCAGCCGCCCCGGCCGGAAATATCCACGGCGCAGAGCACCAGCGCCTCGTCCATCGGCAGGTACAGCGAGGCGTACCGCCGGATCCCCTTTTTGTCGCCCAGCGCCTTCCGCACGGCTTCGCCCATGGCGATCCCGATATCCTCGGTGCTGTGGTGGTCGTCCACCCAGGTATCGCCCTTGCAGGAAAGCTTCATCTCAATCCCGGAATGCCGGGAAAAGAGCACCAGCATATGATCGAGAAACCCGATTCCTGTGCTGATCTCCGAATGTTTTCCGTCTCCGTCAAGATCGAGAACCAGGGAAATGTCCGTCTCCGCTGTGGTTCTCCGTATCTCTGCTTTTCTCATCATCTGTTCTCCTTAGCTGTTCAGGATCTCCTCCACCGTCTTCAGCAGGGCGTCCATCTGTTCCTTCGTCCCGATTGTGATCCGGTTAAAGTTGTCTGTCCGCTTGCCCGGCAGGTGCCTGACCAGGATTCCTCTCTCCTTGAGCTGCTCGTACATGGTCTTCCCGCTATAGTCCGGGTGTTCGGCAAAGAGGAAGTTCGCCTGGGAATCCAGCACGCGGAAGCCCAGCTTCTCCAGGGCATCCTTCGTGTACTGGCGCACCGCCATGATCTTCCGGCAGTTTGCCTGGTAGTATGCCCGGTCCCGAACCGCCGCGGCAGCAGCCGCCATGCTGATCCGGTTAATATTGTAGGGATTCGTCGAGTAGCGGATCGTCTCAAGGTCGGCGATCACCTGCTCACTGCCGATCGCGTAACCCACTCTTGCGCCGGCGAGCGACCTGGACTTGGAAAATGTCTGAACCACCAGGAGGTTCGGGTGCTTCTTGACGAACGGCACCGCCGATTCGCCGCCGAAGTCCACATAGGCCTCATCAATCACCACCACATGGCCCGCATTGCTCTGGGCGATCTCCTCGATCTTGGAAACCGGGATGGAGAGGCCGGTCGGGGCGTTCGGGTTGGCGATAAAGACCGCCTTGCCGCAGCCGCGGTAATCCGCGGGATCCAGCGTATAGTCCTCCTTCAGCTTCTTGATGTCCGCCCGGACGTGGTGGAGGCTGGCGAATACCGTGTAAAACCCGTAGGTGATATCCGCGAACGCCGCGCCGTCGGCGCCGAACGCCATGAAGGCAAAATTCAGGCAGTCATCGGAGCCATTTCCCACAAAAATGTTCTCCGGACGCACATCGTACCGGTCAGCCAGGGCTTCCTTGAGCGGCATCACCGTGGGGTCGGAATACAGGCGGAGGTTCTCCGCCTCCTCACGGTTCACGGCATCCAGCACGCCCGGCGCCGGCGGATACGGGGACTCGTTGGTATTGAGCTTGATGTATTTCCGGTTCTGGGGCTGTTCCCCGGGCGTATAGGGAATCAGGTCTTTATATAGAGGATTCAAATAACGGGACATTCTGGCCTCCTGTCGCTTTATCGTGGTAGCAAACTAAAGTGTGGCATACGGGTATGATAAAATAAGTTCAATTTTTTGTCAAGACCGCATTTTCCAAAACCTGCCAACGCATGCGCCGCTGCCGCCGGCCAAAACCTGCTCCGCCTGTCGACGGCACGCGCGGCATGTGATAAAATAAACTGTCAGTAATCATCTTTTTCAGGAAAGTGTACAACCATGAGCCAATATGTCGTGATGGATCTGGAATGGAACCAGACGCCAGCCTTTCATTCTCCCGGCCTCGCCGAGCTTCCCTTCGAAATCATCGAGATCGGCGCCGTCCGCCTGGACGAACATCTCAAGATCGTGTCCGAATTCCAGGGTCTCATCCGCCCTTCGGTCTACCGGAAAATGAACCGGAAAATCACAGAAGTCACTCATCTCACCATGGAAGAACTCCGGGCGAAGGGGCGCAGCTTCCCGGAGGTCATGGACGACTTTTTCACCTGGTGCGGTGACGACTATATGTTCTGTACCTGGGGATCCATGGACCTGACCGAGCTTCAGCGGAATATGGTCTACTACGGCATGGAACTTCCCTTCCCTGTCCCCTTTCTTTACTATGACCTCCAGAAAATCTACGGCATGATCACCGGCAGTCCTGTCATGGAATCCCTGGACAAGGCTGCCGCGGAGATGGCAATCGCCGCGGAGCGCCCATTCCACCGGGCGGCGGACGACGCCTGGTACACGGCGAAGGTCATGCAGAAGATGAATTTTCTGAGCCGGAAGGCCTATGTCTCGACAGACTACTACCGGCTTCCCGGCGAGGATGAAGAGCCGTTCTTCCTGAAATTTCCGGATTATGAAAAACTGGTCAGCCACCCCTACGCGGTAAAGGAGGACATTCTCGCCGACCGGGAGCTCACGCGGATCTGCTGCACAAAATGCCACCGCGCTCTCAGGAAGAAAGTCCGCTGGTTCACCACCAACCAGCGCTACTATTACTGCCTTGCCGTCTGCCCGGAGCACGGTTACGTCTGCGGGAAAATCCGGGTGAAAAAGACCGACGATGGCCGTTTTTTTGCCGTAAAAACCACCCGCCTGACCGATGAATCCGGCGTGGAGCTGGTCATCGGGAAGAAGGAGGATCAGCGCAGAAAGCGCGCCGCCAGGAACCGCCGCCTCCGAATGGAGGAGGCAAAGGCGCCGCAGAAGACCGGCCTGCGCCCCGCCTCCGGCAGCGCGATCGGAAGAAACAGGCGCAGGAAAATGCTGGAGCCCTGATCCCGCCCTGTCCCGCGCCGTAAAGTCTGAACTCTATTCCTGCCCGTCCGCCGGGCCGCCCTCCGGGGGCTTCCCCGCCGCTTTCCCCGCATTCTTCGGGGATCCTGCCGTTTTCCCGGTTTTCTTCGGGAATTCCGCCGGGCCGCCCTCCTTCCGGCGGGCTGCCCCCTCGCGGATCTGTCTTTTCATCCTTTCCAGTTCCTCACGGGTCATGCCGCTCTCCCGGAGGCGCTTCTCCCGCTTTCTCCGGCGGATTTCCGCCTCCATCTCCTCCCTGGCTTTTCCCGCCCTCCGGATGCTGAACAGCAGGTTCAGCACCAGAACCAGGAAAATGCATCCGGCCGCGATCCATAGTACCCGGCGCGGAATCCGGCCGACAAGCTCCCGCACGGAGGGAATCCCTGCCTGCGCCGCGCTCTCCTCCGCGGAGGAAGCGGTGAGCGCAGATTTCGCATCAACTCCGGTGGTTCCGGTGGCGGATTCCGCCCCGATCCCGGAGAGCAGCGCGGAAATTCCGGGCACTCCGGTACTCTCCGCGCTCTCCGCGCTCTCCTTCTTGGAAGTTCCCCCGGACAGGGCGGAGTGCACCGCCTGGTCACCGCCGGGATCCGCCTCACCGAATGGAGACTGCCGGGCAAAGAACAGCCAGGCGGTGCCGACCGTCTGCCCATCCAGGGCGTAGGTCAGTTTTCCTGCCGCGCCGTCCGGCGTTCCCGCCGTGCCGTCCGATGTTCCCGCCGTACCGTCCGATGTTCCCGCCGTACTGTCCGATGTTCCCGCCGTACTGTCCGATATTCCTGCCGTACTGTCCGATGTTCCCGCCGTGTCATCCGCTGCCCCCGCCGCCATCTCCACAGAGACCGTGAGGCTGTCGGCCGGCGCATTTTTCGGCAGAACCAGGCGGCTCTCGCTGTCCACCACCGGCACGAGGCCGGCGCTTCCCCGATAGCCGCCGATCGTCAGGTCATCCGCAAGCCGGCTGACCGCCGTCTCCGTGTCCGCTGCCCGAACCGAAGTAAAATTCTGGAAAGCAAAATCCATCATCCGGCTGGTATCCTCGTACTGCGTATTGCTGCTGTGCAGGACCGCCGTGACCACGGTAAAATCCCCCTCGCGCGCCGCATTGACCAGGGTATTCCGCGCGGCCTGCGTATATCCAGTTTTTCCGCCGATACAGTCGCTCCGGTACTGCGGCCAGTTGGACTTGACCATCTTGTTGCCCGGGGAGATCGCCAGGCCGTCCGGATACCTGCTGTTCGCGGGAAGCTGATAGTACGGTGTCGAGATGATCTGCACAAAGACCGGATTCTGAATCGCTTCCCGAAGAATCAGCGCCATATCGTACGCGCTGACATAGTGGTCCGGATCGTTCAGCCCGCTGGGATTGGCAAAATGGGAATCCTGGCAGCCCAGCGCGCTTGCCGTCTCGTTCATCAGGCCGGCAAATGCCTCCGTGCTCCCGGAGACATGCTCCGCCAGGGCATTTGCCGTCTCATTGGCAGACTTGAGCAGCAGGGCATAGAGCAGCGTCTCGACCGATGCCGTGTCGCCGGGCTCGTAGCCGGCGGACGTGCTGTCATCCTCAACATTCCGGACGGCATTCCGGGAGAACGTCACTTCTTCGCCCAGATCGCATTTTTCCAGCACGATCAGCGCCGTCAGCACCTTGGTGATGCTGGCCGGCGGGTAGGTGCCGTGCATATTCTTTTCGTAGAGAACCGTCCCGGTCGCCGCATCCATGACGACGCCGGCATCCGACGCGATATCACAGCCTGACGGCCAGGGCGTGTCCGCCATCGCCCGGTTACAGCGGGGAAATCCCGCAAAGAGCAGCGCGGCGGCGAGTGCTGCCGCAAGAAGAAGCCGGACAGGACCCGGCTGCCATTTTCCGTGTTTTCTCATCCTTTTTCCTTATGGTAAACCGATATTGCCGCGGAGAACCCCCGGACACAAAGAGGCAGGGTTCCTCTTTCAGAACTCTGCCCCTCCGGTTTACTCAACCTTCTCGAGATACTGCTTCGCTACGTAGGCCTCTTTCCCGTTGTAATTGATGATGGCCCACTGGTCATCCTGATCCCCGACATAGCTGACCTTGTCGCCGGCGGCAAGAAGTCCTGCGATATTGGTGTCGTCATCGGTCTTCGGCGTCTTACGGACGCGCACAATCTCGACATCCGCCTTAACCCGATAGCTCGCCGCGGCAGCCTTCGTCTGCGCGGCGGTCTCCGAAGCAGCCTGGGCTGTCGTTTCAGCGCTCTCCGCTGCCGTAGTCTCCGCATCCGCAGCGCTGCTGCCCTCCGCGCTCTCATCCGCAGCGCCGCTCTCCGTGCTCCCGTCTGTGGCACCGCTCTCCGCGCTCTCGCCTGTGGCACCGCTCTCCGTGCTTTCCCCGGCGACACTGCTTGCAGCCGCCGCAGTCTCCGCTGCCGTCCCGGAAATATCCCCCGCGGGCTGCAGCAGCCGGATGATCACCAGAAGAACGATGATGATCGCGATCAGGAGAACCGGCTTAATGACCGCCGACGGGCTGATCGAAGGCCCGGCATTCATCGCTCTCCTCCGGCGGGACGCGGAGCGGTTCGCAGCCAGCCGGCCGCGAAGTGTTTCCCTCTCATCCGCCTGGCGTTCTTCATCCCGACTTTCTTCTTCCTGTCCTTCCTCCGCAGTCATTTCCGATGCAGCATCTCTGCCCTCCGGTACAGCTTCCGCACTTTCGGCCGGCTTTTCCGGCGCAGCCTCCGCACTTTCGGCCGGCTTTTCCGGCGCAGCTTCCGCGCTCCCCGCCGGCGTCTCGTCCGGCGCAGCTTCTGTACTCTCCACTGCGGGCTTATCCGGCATGGCTTCCATGCTCCCCGCGGACGCATTTCCCACCACAGAAATGCCCTCCTTCGCTTCCGCCTTGGAAGTTTCGGAATTTCCGGTGCTTTCGATGTTTTCGGCGCTTTCGGTACTTTCTGGATTTTTGCTATTTTGGGCGGTCTTTTCCGCGGGCGCCTGAGCTTCCCCGGCATCCTTATCGGAAATTTCCGCCAGAAGCTTCTCCGCCCGCTTTGCCCGGCGGATGGCATCCTGCTGCCTGGCCTCGCGCTCAAAGCGGTTATCCCTCTCCGAACGGTCTGCCGCAAGGCGCGCCGACCCTTTTTCCCTCAGCGCATGACGCCCTGTCCCGGCTGCTTGAAGATCATCCATGCCGGGAAAGACCGAAACCTCATCCGCGAGCAACCGGTGAATCTGATTCGCGTTGTAGGCGCTGTTATCATTTTCATGCTTTGCCTTGCTGGCGATCATGCGGATCCGGTTATAGCGCTCATACGCATTTTTATCGAGCACACCGTGATTTTCCAGCTCGTCAATCCGCTCGATCAGGCTGCCGTCCGGGATATCCTCCCGCGCACAGAGGGTATCCACCATGAGTTTCAGCGTCTCCCCCGCGCGGATCATCGCCTCGTGATATTCCTGTCTGCCGATCAGATGCTCTATCTCCTGGACGCCGGACCGGATCATCTCCCGGCTGTCCGGCGAATTGTCTCTTCTTGCGTCTGCCATAGTCCAATCCTCCTGAAACTATAATCATGTTGATTATAATCTATCCGGGCAAAATGTGCACGGCTTTTGCGGGGCTTCGAAAATTTATTCCCTCCACTGAAAAACCTCTTCCGTTCTGTGGGAACATATCGCCGTCTTGATATTTCCGGGCTGTGCGGAACGTAGTCTTAAATTAAACTCAATGAACGATACATAATGTTCCGTTTTTGCATTTTATTAATTGATGTTTCCGCTTTTATGATAGCGTAAAGAACAAGGATGTGGTATCGATGAAGGCTGTATTGGTAAGGCTTCCTGGCATCACGATTCTGAATTTCGAGAATACGGTTCATTGGACGCTCTCTTTCGAAAATCCGAAACGGGATTATTCTGCTAGTATCTTAGGACTGTATGGTCAAAATGATTCCGAAAGATGGCATTAATTGATGCCCAGCAGTATCTGCTTCGTGGAAGTTTGGTGCCGGATAAATTCACGGACTATATTAGTGTGGTAATGCCCTTATAATGGTGTAAATTGAAAAATATAAAGAGCCAAGAGCTCATCTCTTAGGTATAATGAAAAACGGATCAAGGTATCACTCGGTAACATGAGCCCTTTGGAGTACAGACGTAGTCTTGGAATTGCTACTTAGGCAGTCCAAGAAAATGCCCGCACCCCACTATCACAGCTCTTGCTTGCTGCTTATGCTTCCTTTCCGTCATGATCCAAAATTTCTGGAAATAAATCCAAAATATAGTATGACAATATCAGTTCCAGTTCAGACATTCTGTTATTAATCCCGATTCCGGAAATCTCATTGAATTTTGCCAGCCTATACTGGAGCGTGTTGTGATGGATATTTAGTTTTTTACTGGCAGTATTCAACGCTCCGCTTTCCAGATACACGCGTTTGGATTTTGCAAGATCTGATCCGTGATTTTTGTCATACTTAAAAACTCGAACCAGACCATCACTGCAGTAATGACGAATATTGCCTGTCTGTGCAAGATAAAAGACGGCGACATAAATAACGAAATCCCGGAAATGCCAAACTCGGTCTGATCTATTTAATTTTCTTCCAATGTGCAAAACAGCTAATTGTTCTCGAAAAACTTCCGGAAGATCAGTGATCTGTTCAAACGGATCGCTGATTGATGCAGTCAGCCCATAATTCTCGACAATAGAAAGTATGCGATCTTCTTGCAAATTATTATTCCGATATTCTGAGAGTAAATTAAGGTTATTGTGATAAACAAATATTTTGGCCTCAGGAAATAGCAAAGACAGGTGGTTTCGATAAGCCGCCATTGTATTTCTGCCAACATGAGTCAATTTTTTGCCAGATAGAACGGTCAAGACAAAAGAATCTCTTATATTCCAGCCAAAACGAGATGCACGTTGTCGAAAATCTTTTTCGGTATATGAGGTCATTCCATCGAGCAGTTCAGTAATGAGGTTCTCTACTTGCGTGTTGCCGGCAGAATAGTTGTCTTTTTCCAGCATAAATGTCAGAATTTCGGCCAGATAATTCATGATATCAGCATCACCATACTGGAACGGATGTGTATCTTCCACTGCCAGTACCCAACCAAAATACTTTTTATTGACATTTAGCCTACGAATCAATCGATTGTTTTTCTTGTCTGACTGTAAAAGGAAAGCTTCAGGTTCTTGGGCAATCATGTCAAGAACATTATCATAATCATATTTTTCAAAAAGGTCTGGAAGGACATAGCCATAAGTAAATACGCTATGCAGAATTTCATCTTCCATTGCAGACGAGGATATAGAAGAACTGAATAGCACCCTAGTCGTAAAATCCTGCAAGAGAATCGGATTTTGAAGCAAAGAAGAAGCAATCTCCAAAATATCAGCAATGGTTCCCCCGTCCAACATTGCATTACTCAGCGTAAGTTTAGCTGCCGTTACACGCTCAGATGTCTCCATCAAAGAAAGTAAACGAACATATAAATGTGAACTCTTCAACTGAGTTCCACTAAAAGTTCCATTTCAACTTTGGACTCTAAAAAAGTAAGGAAATATGCGGGTTCCAGCCATTGCAGAAATGAATCGGCAGTGGTATATTTAGTGTAACGGTTACACTAAATATTGGAGGAGCCATGTACCTCAATACCACGGTCAAAATACCGGAAATGAAAGGCAAAATCATTTCCAAGAAAAAAGGTGAAACGACGTATATCCTGTACCAGTATGGCAGCGAATACCATCCGGATAAGCAGTACGCTGTCCCTCTGCGGACGATTGTCGGGAAGGTATCCCCAGCGGATTCGTCACTCATGTTTCCAAACGAAAAGTTTCAGGTTTATTTTCCGGATGCCGAGATTCCGGATGTACTCCCGTTTGCATACCGAAGCTGCTGTCTGAAGATCGGCTCGTGTGTCATCATCCGGAAGGTACTCGATGAATATAAACTTGTGCCGATGCTCAGAAAGCGTTTTGGCGATGATACCGGCCTTATACTGGACCTCGTTTCCTATCTGATCGTCGATGAAGAAAACGCCGGACAGTATTATCCTGATTTCGCCTTCACTCATCCCCTCTATTCAGAGAAGATGACGATCTACAGCGATTCCAAGGTCAGCAGGCTTCTGAAATCAATCACGAAAGATCAGTGCATCGGATTTCTGGATGACTGGAATCAGAACCGGGATCACAGGAGCAGGATCTATATCTCCTATGATTCCACCAACAAAAACTGCGAGGCCGGGGATATCGACATCGTTGAATTCGGAAAAGCCAAGGACGATAAAGGCCTTCCGGTATTCAATCTCTCGATCGCTATGGATAAATCCAACCGGGTGCCGCTCTTCTATGAAGAGTATCCTGGTTCTGTTGCGGATGTTTCCCAGCTCACCTTCATGGTCGACAAGGTCATGGAGTATAACTACAAGAAGATCGGTTTCATTCTTGACCGGGGCTATTTTAGTAAGGAAAACATCCAATATATAGATGAGAACGATTATACTTTCATCATCATGTGCAAAGGCTGCAAGGCACTGGTTTCGTCATTGATCCTTGAAAAACAGGGCACTTTTGAAACAAAGCGGGAATCAGCCATTCGTGCTTACAAAGTTTACGGAACAACGACTGCCGCAAAACTCTATGAGGATGATACGAAAGAGAGATACTTCCATATCTTTTATAATCCATCAAGACAGGCTGCCGAGCGTGAGCACCTGGAGCAGAGGATTGAAAAGTTCCGGCAGTTTCTCGACAAACACATCGGAAAAGAAGCAAAATTCGGCAAGACCTATCAGGAATACTTTCATCTGCACTACGACCGGAAGGGACATTTCCAGGGTGCAGATGAAAGAACCGATGTGATCGAGCGGCAGCTGCAGCTCTGCGGATACTTCTGCATCATCACATCCGAGAAGATGACAGCCACTCAGGCATTGGTTCAGTACAAAGGAAGAGATATCTCCGAGAAACTGTTCCGCTCCGACAAGACTTTTATCGGTTCTCAGAGCGAACGGGTCCACTCATCCGAGAGTATGTCGTCCAAGATCTTTCTTGAGTTCATTGCGCTGATCGTCCGCAATCGGATTTACAACCTTCTTAAGGAGCAGATGATCCGATTGGAAACCAGACAGAAGTATATGACAGTTCCGGCAGCGATCCGGGAACTCGAAAAGATCGAGATGGTCCGCCGCAATAACAACACCTATAAACTGGATCATGCAGTTACCAAAACCCAGAAGATTATCCTCAGTTCCTTCGGGCTGGGAGATGCCGATATCCGGAAAAACGCTGAGGAGTACAGCAGACTGTTAAGCGTGGCACAAGCATTCGAGAGTAAGGAGGAACCTGACAATGGCGAGGAAGAAATCGACTGAAAGCATCGATGCTGAAATCAACAAGGTCAAATCCGATATGTCCAGGCTGCAGGACAGATATGATAAACTCGCAGACAAACTTAAGGGACTTCAGGAACAGAAACGGCGGATTGAAGCTGATGTCATCATGGATGCTTACCTCAAGAGCGGCAAGAGTCTTGATGAGATCATGACGTTTCTGAATCCCTGAAGGCGTTTAGTGTAACTTTTTTGCAGAGTTCACAATAAACTGTTGGCTCGCATATTCCGCGAATACAAAATATAATTTTCCGGCAAGTCTTTCTCTGAAATAGCAGTGTTATCTTGAATCAACAGAAAAACAGACGGAGCCAATCTACAGTTGAGACTAAGATAATTTGAGTATTCAGAGATATAGATAGTATCTGCTGAGAATGAAATGGACGCAGCAGATAGCTTACAGATCTGCCGAATCGTTGCATTTCCCGAGACGTCCGGATTCAAATGGACACGCATGGGGGACGGTAATTTTTCTAATAAAGCAGATATTTTCACAGAATTCCACCCCTTTGCAAAAATTTATAAGTGATACATCGAATTAATTTTGCATTTTTAAAATACAAAATATTTTAATCTTAAGTGTCAAGTTACTATGTATTATAAAGAATACTAGATCATTTTAGAACAATTACATCGTCTTTTTTTTGTATTTGCAACACATAGTATATAACACAAGCGAATAGTAATATCTATTATAAGAAAGCAAAACTTTTTTAAAAAAAGGGGGCATTTTTAATGTATCAACAAGAAGTAACCAGTATCTCGCTAACTTTATTTGTTGCTGCCGTATTGGTTCTAGTTACTATTGTCTGTCTGCTGTTTCTGCAAGCAGGATGGAAGCAGGCGAAACATCTCGGTATACCCCAAGAAGAACTCAAGAAAATTGTTGTAAACTGCATTGGTATTAGCCTTGTTCCATCGATCCCAATCGTACTAAGTGTTATCGTGATGGTTCCAGTATTGGGAGTTGCACTGCCTTGGCTTAGAACCTCAGTCATAGGTTCCGCAAACAATGAATTGATTGCTGCAACTATGGCAGTTGAAGCGACCGGCGTGGAATTCACAACTACCGGTATGACGCTGGAAGCTTGGATAAATGCGGCGTGGGCAATGACGATTGGTTGCTCAATCGCGCTGCCTACTGTTCTGATTGTATTGAAGCCTGTGTGCCAAACCTATGATGTATTTCGGAAAAGGGACAACAAATGGATTGGCATTTTCAGTCTGTCTGCACTGGTTACTGTGATTGCAGCTTTTGCAATTAACAATGGAAAACGTGGTGTTATTCCTGCTACAGTAATTATTTCTTGCTTTATATTTTCCTATCTCTGCAATGTGCTTGCAAAGAACCCAAAACTTAAGTGGTTTAAAGATTATGCTTTTCCGCTGACGATCCTATTCGGGCTTATCGTATCAATGATAATTACACCGGTGTTGAGTTAAATTCACAGATAACATAGCTGGAAGGGAGAAACAGAAATGACGGATTTTGAAAAAAAGATGCATCATGACGGAAGGCTTTATGGATGGATTACTTTAGCAGCAATCTGCGCATTCCCGGTGTTTGCCTCGATCCAATTCGGCATCTGGCCTGATTGGGGAATAATCTGGCCGGGTATCCTGACAATGATTATAATGATGGAATCTTATGTTCTGAGTGAAATGATAGCATTTCCACCGATTCTTGGTCCAGGAAGTCTGTACCTTACCTATATTACGGGAAATCTTCAGAATCAGAAAATTCCCTGTGCCCTCTCAGCAATGAGTATTGCTGGAATTGAGGCAGGATCAGAAAAAGCAAACGCTGTTTCTGTTGTTGCCGTCGCAGTTTCCAGTATCACGACGACAATTGTTATCGCGCTTGGCATTATCCTAATGGCGCCGCTTACGCCAATTCTAAATTCCGCGGTATTAGCACCAGCTTTTAATAATGTCGTTCCTGCAATTTTCGGAGCATTAGCTGGCTTGTGGATGCTGAAACAGGTTAAGGTTTCTGCGGTGGCAATGATTGTCTGCCTTGTTGCCATCTTAGTTCTGAAAATTAATCTGCAGTGGGTTCTGCTCGGAGGCATCGCTGTTACCGTGGTTTTGTCACGGATAATGTACAAATCTGGATTGTTAAAAAATTAAACACACTGCAATAAACTCAGTTCCCTATTAAAAATAATTGACTAGAGTGATCGTAAATGGAAATGAAGAGAGTATGAGTTGAGTAATCTCTTGAAAGGAAACGTGGTGATATGGAATTATTGTTTAAAAAAATTAATGTAATAGATGTCAAGAGGAGAGAGATTTTGCCAGATACGGATGTCCTTGTTCGTGATGGTCGAATCTCCGCGGTCGGGAAAGATATCTTGGATCATGCAGATACGGTGGTTGATGGTTGCGGCCTATATCTGACTCCAGGAATTATTGATATGCATGTGCACAGTACATGGGATGGCAGTGCCATTTCAGAAGATCTGGATGAAATGTATGGATCATATCAGGCATTTCTGCGTAGCGTGCTGAATGTAGAAGCAACATTAAAGCATGGAGTAACTACCATCCGCGAAGTTGGTAGCCCGCACGATATTTCGGTAGAAACTGCCTGGGCAATGGAACATGGATATATTAAAGGATGCCGAATCATCCCATGCGGATCTGCAATTCAGAGTATCTATGGGCATGTACCGTCTATCGGAACAATCGCAAATACCAAGGACGAGTTGCTCTACGCAATCCGCGCTAAGAAGGCACTGTTTGTGAAAAAAGGGATTCGGTGTCAATGGATCAAGATTATGGATACTGGAGGAGCGGCTGGACTGGAGGATATCGGTCCAAGCATGTATGACCTAGATCAGCTATCATTTATTGTGCATGAAGCCCATCGTTTACACATGAAAGTTGCGGTACATGCAGTTTCACAAGAGGGAATTATTGAATGCATTAGAGCTGGGATCGACACAATTGAACATGGACCAGACATCCCAGATGAATATCTAGATATGATGAAAGAAAAGAATCTTACACTGGTTCCAACTCTTGCAATATATAAGCTCCTTAGCGAGGGAAAAGGGGTGCTAAGTGATTTCATGGTTAATCGATCTTTGCTCGTGACTCAGCAACAGCGAAGTACTTTCGCAAGAGCCAGAGCAAAAGGTGTCAGAATCGCACTAGGAACAGATGCAGGATCGCCACTGTTTGGACCACATCCGGTTGCCTTCAAAGAAATGACTGTCATGGAAGAATATGGTATGCCGGCGGATGAAATCATTACGTCTGCGACAGAAACAGCAGCAGAAGTTCTCGGTATTGATAATGAGATCGGGTCGATTGAGGCAGGTAAGCTTGCTGATTTTGATGTCCTTAGCGAAAATCCTTATAAAAAAATCACTGCATTCACTGAAAATCTGGTTTCTGTTTACCTAGGCGGAGAACTAATTCATTAAGTATGTGGTATTCTCGTTGTTGTTATTATTAAGCGAATAATCTGGGGCATGTTCACTTGGGCAAACCCCAGATTTAATTTTTAATGCGCGTCAGAAGCATAGTCTCGTTGATTTTTACATGCCGAGCACGGATGGGAAAGAACTGGATAAGGACGTAAGCGAAAATGCTAACTGCCACTACAGTGATCCTGGTAACTTTCTTTTTCGGTTGCAATCACCTTCGGATCGTGTTAGAATCATTTTTGTTGGGAGTATAGCTCAGCCGGGAGAGCGTCCGCCTCACACGCGGGAGGTCACGGGTTCGAGCCCCGTTGCGCCCACTACTTTAGAATTGCCGCTTAACCGTATCGAAATAGCTCGGTTAAACGGCTTTCTTTTTTGCTCACAGGAATCGGGCAAATATATTTGCCGACGCCACGGTCAGCATACCCGCCACCACAATGGAGAGACTGGCCATAGCGCCTTCGATTTCCCCGATCTTCATCGCCTCGGCGGTGCCTACCGCGTGGGCGGCGGTGCCGATCGCCACGCCCTTTGCTACCGGCTCCGTGATATGAAACAGCCGGAGAAAGGTTTCCGCAAAAATCCCGCCCAGAACCCCGGTGATGACGATGGCTGCCACGGTGATTGCGGAATTTCCGCCCATCTCCGCGCACAGGCCGACGCCAATCGCGGTCGTGATCGACTTCGGGAGCAGGGTGACAAACATCGTGTGGTCGAAATGGAAGGCGGCGGCAAAGATCAGGATCGTCACCATGCAGGTGAGAACGCCCGCAAGGACGCCGAGGACAATCGCCCTTCCATTCTTTTTCAGGATGGAAAATTCATCATAGAGCGGTACGGCGAGGCAGACCGTCGCCGGCGTCATCAGGTAGTTGAAAATGCTCATCCCGCGGTTATAATCCGCATAATCGATCCGAAAGAGAATCACCACGACGATCGCCCCCGCGATCGCGACCAGGAGCGGATTAAACAACGGCATCCGGAATCTTCGCTTCAGCTCAATGCCGAGCAGATAAAACGCCACGGAGGCGAACATTCCGAAAAAAGAGGAACTCTTCAGGAAATCATCCATCATTTTTCTTCCTTTCGATCCCTGCGGACAAGCCACTGCGTAACACTGCCCGAAACACCGAATACCGCGGCTGTGGAGACCACCAGGGCGGCAAGAAATGCCGGAAAAATCGGCCTCAGCACATCCCAGGAGTCGACCAGCCCGACCGCCGGCGCGATGAACATCATCGGCATCGTCTCAATCAGAAAAGTGCTGACCTCCCGGATCTGGTCCGTGCGGAAAAGCCCGCTGTGCAGGCACAGCAGCATCAGGAGAATGCCGTAGATGCTCGCCGGAACCGGCAGCGGAACTACCGCGTGGAGAATTTCCCCCACGAAGGATATCGCCAGGATAATTTCAAACTGCCTCACATACTTCATGCTGACCTCCAAGTCTTCTTGGCTGCGAATTTTAACGTAATCTTAACATAAGAAGAGCCAGGTGAAATGTATATTTCCAAAAACATTGTAACTGTTCAGCCCAGCATCGCGGGAATTTCCCCCTATTTTCATCTTCCGCCTTCCTTATCTATGATCTATGCGTTATGATAGAAGGCAGTATGGCAAACCAAGCATAAGATAAGGAAGTAGTAATGAAAAAATTCACAGCAGCTATCGTTCCCGCCGTCCTGCTGACAGCTGCCCTTCTCTCCGGATGCTCGCAGAAAACGCCGGCCACGGAGAATACGGGGGCAGCCAAGTCGATTCAGCTCGTCGAGGAGGGAACCATCGGGACAGACACTTATCTCGACTATTCCGCGCTCACCGGCGCGGAGAAAGGCGCGGAGAGCGCCCGCCTCTCCCTGAAAGGAAAGACCCGGAAGGAAGTCTTAAGCACGCTCTCCGCGGTCTACACCTGGAATCTTGGCCTCTCCTACGGGGAGGAGACGATCGCCATCGACGACCCGATCAAGCCGGCGGTGGAAAAGCTTCTGGACACGGTGATTTCCAGCGAGGGCGGGAAGACTTCGTCCGGAACCACGGCGGACTATGTGCTGGAGCTGCCGGATTTCACTGATGCTGCAAAAAAAGCTGCGGCAGAAGCCGGGGAAAAATGGAACAAGGCTGCGGAACCCGGCGTACTGACCGGCTATGACGCCGCCACGGGGAAATTCTCCTTCGGCGATCCGGTTCCCGGATTCACCGTGGACACGGATGGGACGCAGAAGGCGCTGATGAGCGCTTATGCGAACCATGCTTTTAACCAGGCCGTTGACGCCGTAGGTTCCGCGGAGGCCGCTTCCGGCACCATGGAAGCCCAGTACCGGATCATCGGCTCCTACACCACCAAAACCACGGCAAATGCGACGCGAAACAAGAATGTCGCCCTCGCCTCGGCAGCCATCAACGGCATGATCCTGCAGCCCGGGGAAGAATTTTCCTTCAATGACCGGGTCGGCGAGCGCACAACTGCCAAGGGATACGGCAAAGCGGCTGCCTACCAGAACGGCGAGGTCGTCCAGGAAACCGGCGGCGGTGTCTGCCAGGTTTCCACGACACTCTACAACGCTGTATTTTCCGCCGGACTCACCACCACGCTGCGCCAGTCACACACCTTTGAACCCAGCTATGTGACCCCGGGCCGGGATGCCACCGTATCCTGGGGCGGTCCCAATTATAAATTTGTCAATTCCTCAGATTACCCGATCTGCATCCTGGAGAGCTATTCCAACCGCACGGTGACCGCACAGATTTACGGCGTTCCGGTACTGGCAGACGGTGTCACGCAGGACATGGAATGTGTAAACCGGGGAAACCGGGTATGGGATGTCTATAAGGTTGTGTCCCGGAACGGCCAGGTGACGGAGCGGACGCTGGATCATACCGCAAGGTATAAGTCCCACGATACCGCAAAGCCGGCAAAGCCCGCGGAGACAGCCGCGCCGGCAAAGCCCGCGGAGTCCACAGCCCCGGCACAGGTGCCTGAGACCCCGCCGCCGACTCAGGCTCCGGAAACAGAACCCCAGACGAAGGCACCGGAGACCAAGGCGCCTTCCGGCCCTGCCTCCGACACGGCACCTGCCGCGGAGCCCAAGGGTCCCGGCGCAGAGGCGGCGCAGTCCGCATCCTGATCACATTCTCTCGGAAAGCGAGGCGGGGATACCTTGAAATCCTTTCTGATTGCATTTACGGCGGTCATGCCGTTTCTCACGTATCTGACGCTGGGCTATGTGCTGAACCACCGCACTGCCCTCGTCGATACGCCGTTCCTGAACAGGCTGAACAAGCTGGTCTTCCGGGTATTTTTTCCCGCGCTGATGTTCTGGAACATGGTCAAAATTGACCGCGGTACGGTTTTTGATTTCCGTTTTATCGGCATCTGCGCCGGCAGCGTGATCGCGGTGATCATTTTCCTGACCATCCTGATCCCCCGGATTATCTCGGAAAATCCGAAGCGGAGCGTCATCATCCAGGCGCTCTACCGGGGCAATTTTGTCCTCTACTGCCTGCCCCTGACGGAAAGTGTATTCGGAGAGAAAGGCGGCACTGTCGCATCCATGCTGATCGCCGTGATCGTGCCGATCTACAACGCGAGCGGTGTCCTTCTTCTGGAAATGTTCCGCGGCGGAAAGATCAAGCCGCTCCAGCTGATTGTAAATATTTTCAAAAACCCGCTGATTGCCGGTGCCCTGACCGGGTTCGTCTTCTTCCTGCTGCGGATCCCGATTCCCACCGGCCTGCAGGTGCCGATCCGCAATGTTGCCGCAATGACAACGCCCCTGGCGCTCATCGTTCTCGGCGGCACCCTGGAGTTCCGCGCCATCGGCAAGAACCTCCGCTACCTGGTTCCCTGCATAGCCATCCGGCTGCTCATCGAGCCGGTCATCGCCTCGGTGCTTCTCCTCACGGTGCTTCACCTGGATCCCATCGAGCGCTTTGTCTACCTCCTCCTCTGGTCCACGCCGGTCGCAACCTCCGTCTTCGCCATGGCACAGAACATGGAAGGTGACGGGGAACTCGCAGGCCAGTTCATCGTGCTCAGCACGGTGCTCTCCATCGGAACCCTGTTCCTGATCATTTTCAGCTACTCCGCCTTAGGCCTTCTCGGGTAAGCTCCGGGATTCTCCTGGCACAAGCCCCCGGGCACAACCCCTGCCGGATCTTCCGGCGGGCACTGTGTCCGGGGGAATTTTGTGCCGCCGGGGCGGTGAAGGCCGGTGACTGGCCATCAGTCGGGGATAGGGGCACAAAATCGTCTGCAGGCAGCCGTTTTATGTCCCTATCCCTGGCAGATGCCGAACAGAGACAAGAAAAGGTTTGCATTTTGCGCAAAGACCCCGTATAATAAGAAAATCAACACGCATTAAAGCTTTAACGCTTTTTATTTAGAAAGTGAGTGACCTCCAATGAGAGACCTTGAGGAAATCCGCAGCGACATCGCCGCCTGTGACGACGAAATCCTGATGCAGCTTGAACACCGCATGAACTGCATCAATGAGATCATTACCTATAAAAAGATTCACGGCATCCCGATTCTCCAGCAGAAGCAGGAGGAAAAGCAGCAGGCACGGCTGCGCACCCTCGCCGACGGCAATACTTATGAAAATGAGATCCTCCATATTTTCTCCGCCATCACCGAGATGAGCAAGCACGTCCAGGCCAAGGCGCTGATCCACGGAAATATCGCCCTGATCGGCTTCATGGGCACCGGAAAATCTTCTGTCTGCCGCCTGCTGAAGGACATGCTGGCGATGGACAGCGTGGACAGCGACGATGTTGTGGTCAAGAACGCCGGAATGAGCATCAACGATATCTTCGCGAAATACGGGGAAGAACACTTCCGCGACCTTGAAACCGAGGCGCTCGCCAGCTTCGCCTCCTTCAAGCAGACGGTCATCGCCTGCGGCGGGGGAACTGTCCTCCGCCAGAAGAATGTGGATATTCTCCGGACACACAGCCGGATCGTCCTCCTGACCGCCAGCCCGGAGACCATCCTGGAACGCTTAAAGGACGATGATTCCCGCCCGATGCTCCGCGGCCGAAAGACCGTCGAGGGCATTTCCGAGCTGATGAATAAACGGGATGCCATCTATAAGGCCGCCGCCGATGTCATCGTGAATACCGATGGAAAGAGCATTCTTGAGGTCTGTGAGGAAATCATCACCAAGCCGATCGCATTCAATGCGAGAAGCTGAATATTCTGGCAGCCGTCCAGAATGACTTTTCCATGAAAAAGCCTGTCAGGACAGGAGCTGACGCTCCGCCCTGACAGGCTTTTATGTGTGCATTTTTCGTTCCCGCCGTACTATTTCTTTTCCCGCTCTGTTTCCGCGCTGCCAAAATGCTCCAGGGTATGGCGCACAAATCTTGACGCAAGGCTTCTTCCCTTTGCCGATTCCTTCGGCACAACAAGCACCAGGTCACGGGTGAGCGCCGGCCTCACCTCCACAGAGACCAGATCCCCTCGGCTTGCCGCAACCTGGGTAGAAAACATGCTGATGCCAAATCCCGCTTTCACCATGCTCATCAGCGTGCTGACATCCCCGCACTCGAAGACGATGTCCGGTTCCAGGTTCCGGCTGGCAAACATGCTTCGGATCATGGCGTTCAGGCTGTTCGCCTTATCGAGAATCACCAGCTTTTCTCCCGCAAGCTGCTCCCAGGTGAGCGATTCCTGCCGTGCGAAAGGATGATCGGGATTCACAACCGCACGGTAGACATCCTTCCGCAGGGTATAGCGCTCATTCCCACGCAAATCACAGCGGTCGAGATTCGATGTTCCCAGCACCGCGGATTCAATCCTCGCCACAAAAGCCATGTCAATCTGCCCATCTTTTAAAAGATCGAGTAGCTGCCAGGTTGTCGCCTTCCGGACCTCAACGTCCACATCGCCTCTCGGGAAGAGATTGAGGAAGCTGCCGATCGTTTCTGAGAGATCGCTGCTCCCGATGCTCTCCACAACGCCGATCACGATGCGCCCGTTCTCCCGATACCAGCGGATCGCCTGCTGCATCTTCTCGTAATCCTCACAGAGCTTCTGCGCGTGAGCCGAGAATTCCTGGCCGGCGAGCGTCATTTTGACATTCCGGCGGCTGCGGTCAAAAAGCCGTACTCCAAGCTCATCCTCCAGGCGGCTGATCTGCTTGGAAAGAGCCGACTGGGATAGTGAGAGCTCATCCGCAGCGGCGGTAAAACTCTTCTTTTTCTCGATCATCCTGAAACACTCAAGTTGAAAAAAATTCATATAAACCCCCGCGGCAACCCACTCCGTCTGATTATTCCATTTTTTCATTATAATTATTAATTTCGGAATAGTATTCCGAAACCGTCTCATGTTTTCTGCTGTTGGGGAAACCTATTCTTCGGAAGTCTTCTAGCATTCCAAAAATCATTCGGTATTTTCGCGTTTATTTAGTAGATTATAAATAAACCAAGCGACCCCATGATAATGCACTGAAGCAGAGAATGTCAAATCCCTGCCTGCACTGCAGACCATTTTCCAGAAAGGAACTGGCCGATGAAACCTTATGACCTGATTGTCGCCGGGGGCGGCACCGCAGGCGCTCTGAGCGCAATCGCAGCGGCGAGGTGCGGCCTCCGCACCGCCGTCATCGAGCGAAGCAGCTGCCTCGGCGGCAACATGACTATCTCCGGGCTCACGGAAATGAATGCACCGACTTTCCATGGGCAGCCCATCTACCGAGGCATCGAGGCGGAGATCATGAATACCATGATCCGCTCGGGAGATGCTGCTCTGTATACCGAGGTTCCGTTTTCCTCCAATCCATCCGTGAAAGTGGACCGCCTGCGCTACAACCCCGAAATCCTGAAAATCCTGCTTGACCGCATGGCCGCTGATGCCGGTGTGGAGATCCGTTACTTCGCGGAGATCCAGAATGCGGAAAAGGAGGCGCTGGCTCCCGACAGTGTCCGTCTTACGGTGCGGGATAATTTCGGAACGTCCGAGGTTTTCACCGCACGCTACCTCATTGATGCCACAGGAAGCGCCGCCGCGATCCGTATGCTCGGTGGGGAGACCACACGCGCTGAGGTGGGGAAAACCATGATCAACACGCTGATGTTCCGCCTGTCGGGCATTGAGCAGAACGCGCTGGATGCTTTCGTGCACAGCGCCGCACTGTCCGAGACCATCCAGCTTGGCATGAGGGAAGGTGTCCTCTACGGAAAAATCCTGGCCTTCACGCCGATCCCCGGGACAAAAGATGTCAGCGTAAACGTCACTCGGATCAACGAGGATTTTGAAGATCCTATCGGGATGAGCCGGGCGGTTACCGAGGCAAGGGCGCAGATTCTCCCGATCCTTCAATTTATCCGTGCCCGCGTACCCGGCCTTGAACACGCCGCCCTCGCCGGAATTGCCCCGATCCTCGGTGTTCGTGATTCCCGGACAATCCGGGGCAGTTACTGCCTCGGCATCGATGATCTTGAGCACATGACGGAATTTGAGGATAGCATTGCCCAGGGCTGTTATCCTGTTGATATTCACGATCCCGCGACAGGCGGAGTGACCTTCCAGGTTCTTCCGGGCGTCTACCACATTCCTTACCGCAGCTTGATCCCCGCTGGCCTGCACCGGACTCTCGCCGCCGGCAAGATTCTCTGCTGCGACCGCAAAGCATACGGCGCCGTCCGCGTCATGCCGATCATGATGAACGTCGGAGAATCAGCCGGATATGCCGCCGCCTGCGCCGCCCAGAATCATCTGGATCTCGACCGCATCCCAGCCGCCACCCTGCAAGCTTTTCTCAAAAAAAAGTATAGCTGCCCGCCATCCGATCCCCCGGCCGGCTGACCCGCAGCAAGATTACGGAAAAGGAGCAAAAAATTATGAGCAAAAAAAATGTCATCACCATCATTTCCCTCTGCCTGGTCTTCTTTTTCGGCCTCATCCCGGCGCCAGCTGGAATGAGCCAGCTGGGCATGAGTGTCATCGGTATTTTCGCCGGAACGCTTCTCCTCTGGAACTGTGTTGGCATTGACTGGCCCAGCTTTCTGGTTATGGCTGTCCTCGTCCTCTACGGGATCATGAAACCCGGAGATGTCTTCAAGGCCGGCTACGGCAATGCCACGATTGCCTTCCTTCTCTGCTTCTTCATGATGAGCTATGTTCTCTCCCAGGTTGGCTTCTCCCGCCGCCTCGCCATCATGTTCTTCACGAACAAGTTCGCGCAGAAAAGCCCATGGGCATTCGTTTTCATGTTTCTTTTCGGAGCGATGTTTGTCGCTTCCTTCATGTCACAGACCGCAGCCTTGCTGATCTTTCTTCCAATCGCGGAACAAATTTTCCAGGAGCTCAATTTTCACAAGGGTGACCGCTTCCCTCAGATGATGGTTCTCGGCCTGGGATTTGCTGTTGGCATCGGCTCGGCAAACACACCGCTCGGCCATGCGATCATCCTGATTCCGCTCCAGTTACTCACTGAACAGACTGGGGAGACCGTCAATATCGTCAACTACTCGATTTTCGGATTTGTGACCGGCATTCTCATTTTCCTGGTTCTCATGCTGATCTTCCGTTTCCTCTACCGCCCCGACCTGAGCCGCCTTGTCGGCTACGATGTCCGGAAAATGCGTGCAGAGCTCAAGCCGATGAGCCGTCAGGAAAAAATCGCTTCCTCGATGTTCCTCGTCATCATGATCATTTGGTTCCTCCAGGGCAGCCTGAAGAATGTCCTTCCGGCGGCCGGTGCCTGGCTCAGCGGCCTGGGCAATGCCGTCCCGGTTATGCTCGCGATCGTTCTTCTCTGCCTGATCCATGTCGACGGGAAACCGATCATGGATTACAGGGATGCCGCAAAAAACGGTGTCCCGTGGGCTGCGCTGATCTTCAACGCCGCTGTCCTCGTCGTCTCCAGCTCCCTGACCCTGGAATCTGTCGGATTGTCGCAATTCCTCACAGAAAAAGTCACCCCTCTCGTTACCGGCATGAGCGCTATGGTATTTATCGTCACAGTTTCTGTGCTCTGCGTCATCCTGACGAACTTCGCGTCAAACACCGTGTGCGCGACCATCTTCTTCACCATCTCCTGCCCGATTGCCATGGCGATGGGAAATGTCAGCCTGATGGCTCTCGCCTGCATGATTGGAGCTGCTGCCTCCTACGCGTACGCCACTCCGTCCGCGACCATGCCGATGGCCGTTGTCGCCGGCACTGGATGGGTAAATAATACCGACATGCTGAAATACGGCGGGCTGATGGCTATTCTCTCCGCAGTCATCCTGGCGCTGGTTGGCTATCCGCTGGCAGCGGCACTGCTCTGATCCCTCCTTGGAAATGTAAATCTTTCCGTTTCAGACCGAAAAAAGGACTTCCCGTCAAAACACTGGGAAGTCCTTTTTGCTTTTGCGTATGTAACCGTTCAGCACATGCGGGGTCTGAACGACGACTTGAACATTTACCCGGAGAAATATTTCTCCCGCACGATATCTACCGGCATCTCCCGGCCTGTCCAGATCTTGAAGGATGCCGCTCCCTGATAGAGCAGCATATACATGCCATTGAACGTGGAAAGGCCGCTCTCCCGCGCCATCCGGAGGAGCTCGGTTTCCCTGGGCTCGTAGATCACATCGGAAACCACGAGTCCCTCATGGAAATATCCCGCGTCCGGAATCAGGCAGCCCGGGATCTTCGCCATGCCAACCGGGGTTGTGTTGAGCAGAATATCTGCCTTCTGCACGGCATCCCGCAGGCGATCCTGATCCGACAGGTCATGCAGCTCCACCCGGCAGGCGGTCTCCGCATTGATCTTCTCCACCATCTCCTCCACACGCGGCCAGAACTTGTCCCTCGCGTTGAAGAGATCGATATGCTTCACCCCATCAATCGCCGCAGTGACGAGGATACTCGTTCCTGCGCCGCCTGCGCCGAGCTGCACCATAGTTTTTCCCACCGGGTCATGGCCGGCAAATCGCGCGCTCTCCATCCAGCCCACGCCGTCGGTAGTTGTCCCGTAGAGGACGCCGTCCTCATTTTTCACAGTATTGCATGCTCCGCAGATCTCACTGGCCTTGCTGACCTTGTCACAAAGCTCTTTCATCCGGTTTTTGTGGGGCATCGTAATGTTCCAGCCGCGGATGCCCAGTTTCCGCATCCCCTCGACCGCATCCTCCAAGTCCTCCGGCTTCACATCGAATGCCACATAGCGGCTGTCGATCCCCAGCTGGGCAAATGCCTCATTGTGCATCGCCGGGCTGATGCTGTGGGCGACCGGATCGCCGATAAGACAGTAAAGCTGTGTATGTCCGCTGATCGGAATTTCTGTCATTTTTCAAGACCTCCTCTTTTCCATCCTGTCTCCTGCCGGGGCAATCCCCTCTCCGGCTTCCGCAGCGGGAAGCACCCGCAGGGCGGAATCTCTCGCCCGCTCAGAGCGCGTCGTGCAGTATTTTCATCGCATCCTTGAGCTTCTCCACCGGAATCTGTCCCGGCGCGGAAACCTGCCCGACAGCCCCGAAGGTCATGCTGCTGCCGAACTCCTCGCCGGCAATCCGGGTGATGACGCCCAGCGGCCCCATGCTCATGGTAATGATCGGCCGGTCCGCGTATTTCTCCGCCATCTCCCTGGTTGCATCCAGGAGAACCAGCACATCCGCGCGGGAATTGGCCATCACGGCAAGCTTCGGGATGTCCGCACCCAGCTCCTGGATCTTCCGCAGCCGGTACAGGAGATCCGCCCGATCCGGCGTCCCGCCGAAATCATGGTTCGAGCCGACAACAGCGGCGCCCGCAGAGTGGATGTTCGCAATATTTTCCCGGACTATCTCATCGCCGGAAAATGCCTCCACATCGACCGCCTGCACGCTCCCGCTCTCCGCCATCGCCTTATTCAGGGCGGTGTAGGCCTCCGGATCAATGGCCTTCTCCCCGCCTTCCTTTTTTGTCCGGAAAGTAAACAGAATGGGAACCTCGCCCAGAACCCTCCTGAGCGCTTTTCCTGTCTCCACAACCGCCGGAATATCGAAGACATCATCATAAAAATCTACGCGCCACTCTACAACATCCATGGCGTAATTCCGGAGTTCCTCGCCCTTGGCGAGGATTCCCTCGCGCGTCGCCGCCACGATCGGCACGATCACCTTCGGGCTCCCCGCACCAACCTCCACCTTGCCCAGTCTGACTGTCCGCACAGCGCTACCTCCTGTATATTCTGGTATTTCCTGAAGTTATATTGAACCAGCTTTTGCTGTGGCATTATTATACCATTGAAACACAAGGAAAACGAGAAGAAGGAGAAGAAAATTTTGTCCGCTCAGCATTCAGTCATCCTATCTTGACAAATGTTGTATACTGGATTTACCGGAGGGATACCATCTGCCTCCCTCCGAACTGTCAACCTTGTTTCCCATAGGAGGTAACCCCTTGAGTATCTTTGATAAATTTTATTCCAGCAAAAAGGATCAGCAGGCTGACGCGGCTGCCGAAGCCCAGGGCGGGGATGACGCCATCCGCAGTGACGGCACAATGACCTCGGAGGAAGTGGACGCGCTCCGCAAAAAGCCCATCACCTCGGACATGATCGTCGGGGACATCATCACACTTCATCCGGAAGCGGCCGATCTTCTCATGCAGTGCGGCATGGGCTGCATCAGCTGCCCCGCGTCGCTCATGGAATCCCTGGCGGACGCCTGCATGGTGCATGCACTGAACGGTGAGGAAGTCACCGAGTACCTGAACGAATCGCTGAACCTTGCCTGAGTTCTGAAATGGAGAGTTGCTGTCCGCTTGCAGCATCCCCGTTTTCCCTGACGTAGCTTTCTCCATTGACTCAAATTTTTCAAAAAATAACCTCCCTCCGGGGATCTCACGGAATCAATCCATTCCATGAGGCCTCCGGAGGGAGGTTATTCTCTATTCTCTGTTCGTAAGATAGCCAACACACGGCCTTTTTGCGAACTGTCCTGTGCATACGGAATAATCACAGAATTCAGTGCGGTAAAGCCATCCTTTCAGGGCTGAGTTGTTAATCCAGCAGTTGCATGAGCTCTTCCTGGCTGATGCTGCCGCTGCCCACAGCCTCGCCGCTCATCACGTCATCCGCGAGCTTCCGCTTGGCTTCCTGCAGGTTCAGGATTTTCTCCTCAATACTCCCCTTGACGATCAGCTTGTAGACTGTCACCGTCCGTGTCTGCCCGATGCGGTGCGCCCGGTCCGTCGCCTGGTTCTGCGCGGCGAGGTTCCACCAGGGATCATAGTGGATCACAACGTCGGCGCCGGTCAGGTTGAGGCCGGTGCCGCCCGCCTTGAGGGAGATCAGGAAAACGGGAACATTTCCGCTGTTAAATTCTCCGACCAGGCGGATCCTCTCCTGCTTCGGCGTGACGCCGGTAATCTCGAAGTACTCGATCGCTTCCGCCTCGAGATCCTGCTTGAGCAGCGCCAGCATCGAGGTAAATGCGGAGAACAGCAGGATGCGGTGCCCGCCGTCGATAGCGCTCCGGATGAGATCGAGGCAAGCCTCGCGCTTCGCAGAGCCGCCCGTGTAGTTCTCATAGAGAAGCGAGGGATCGCAGCAGATTTCCCTGGCTTTTGTCAGCTCCGCCAGGACGCGTATCCTGTCTTTGGCGGAAGAAGTCCCGTCTTCGGGGTCCTGCCCGCCTTCGCCGCCCTCCCGGCGGCTCTTCTCCAGCATCTGCTTCATGCGGATCATCTGCGCGTCATACAGCCGCTTCTGCTCCCCGCCCATCCTGGAATAGCGGATCTCCTCCAGCTTGTCCGGCAGATCCTTCAGCACATCCTTCTTGCACCGGCGCAGAATAAACGGCCCGAGCATGCGGCTGAGCCGCTCCCTGGCCTCCTGGTCGTCATTTTTCACAATCGGATTTTCAAAAATCGACCGAAAAGTATCGTAGCCGTAGAGGAATCCCGGCATCAGATAGTCGAAGATACTCCACAGCTCGGAGAGCCGGTTCTCGATCGGCGTCCCGGTCAGCGCGAACCTGGTGCCGCTGTGGATGAGCTTGACTGCCTTCGCCGCGGCGGTGGTGTGGTTCTTGATATATTGGGCTTCGTCGATGATCTGATACCGGAAGGAAATGTCCTCGTACTCCGGAATATCGCGGCGGAGCAGGTCGTAGGACGTCACGAGGACATCCGCCTCGCTGGCCGGATCCGCCGCCGCGGCGAGGATCTCCTTCCGCTCCGCCTGCGTCCCGGTAACCAGGACCGTCCGGAGAGCCGGCGCAAACCGGTGAAGCTCCTCGCCCCAGTTGTAGACCAGGGAGGCCGGGCAGACGATCAGCGCAATCCGCTGCGCTGCGGACTGCTCTCCCCGCTCTTCCCGCTCTGCCTCGAGCACGGCGATCGCCTGCACCGTCTTTCCGAGCCCCATCTCGTCCGCCAGGATACCGCCAAAGCCGTACGCCGCGAGGGTCCTCAGCCAGCGGTAACCGGTGCCCTGGTATTTCCGGAGCACGTTCCTGAGTGTCTCCGGAACCGCGAAATCGGCATCGCTGATCGTCTTAAATTCCTTGATCAGGCGGCGGAAGCGGCTGTCCCTCTCGGCATAGATTTCCTCCGTATTTTCCAGCATCTTGTCCAGGTACAGGGTGCGGTACGCCGGAATGTTCATCTTGCCGCGGACAAATTCGCGGGGTGTGAGGTGGAGATCCTGCATGATCGCTTCCAGGCTTCCCAGGCTCTCATTGTCCAGGCGGACAAAGTCCCCGTTCTTCATCCGGTAAAACTTCTTCTTTTTCCGGTATGCCCCGAGAATCTCCGCCAGCTCGTCCGGCGTGTACTCATCGCTGGAGACCGTGAGGTGAAGCAGGCCGCTCTCCAGGCTCACGCCGACCGCGAATTTCGCCGGCCGTCTCACGGTGAGGCGGCGGAAGCTGTCGGTATAGTGCACCTCCCCTGCCGGGAGCAGCTTTTTGATCCCCTCCTCGAGGAGAAGATAAAGGCGGGCGTCATCCCCGCCGGTGGAGACCAGTGTGCCCTCCTCGGAAGGCAGGTTTTCAGGAAAATACCGGGCGAGCATCCTCTGCACCCTCTCCTCCCGCGGATTTCCCGTACGAAGCGGGCGCCTGTTCTCTCCGGACACTGCCTGGGCGAGGCAGACCGCCGCTGTCCGGCTGCCGTGCTCCCCGTCCGTATCCAGATAGAACGAAAACCTGGTCTCGGGCGGCAGAAAGGAGCGGATCCTGTCCTCGTCCTCGATCGTCACCCGGCAGCATTTTTCCAGGCTCGGCAGGATATCATACATGAAGGAGGCAAACATTTTCCTGCCTATCCAGAAATGCACCCTCTGGGAACCCAGCTGCCTGGCGAGATGGAGCAGCGGGGCAAGCGCACGGCTCCCTGCCGCCGACATCCGGTTGATGTATCTGCCGTCAAACCAGTAGCCGCAGTTTCTGCCCATACAGAGAGCAACGACATCGCTCTCCACCACAAGGCTCTCGAGTTCCTCGCCCTCCAGCTCCCCCGGCTTCACCAGCACTTCCGGCACCTGCTCCTTATCCCGGAAACCGACCGTCTCCGACACTGCGTCCGGAATACGGCTCGGGAGATATTTTCCTTTCGCCCAGTCAAAAAACCGATCCATGTTCTCCCCGATCAGGTTGATGCGATCCTTCTGATTGGAAAGCATGATCAGCTGGCCGCGCAGATCCTGCTCACGGATTTCGTCCCGCATGATCTCCCAGAGAGGGAGCGAATGTTTCGTGAAGCGGTTCTCCCCAAGGGAGAGAACCGTCTTTGTGCCGAATTTCATCGCCCGGTCCTGCTCCACATTCTCCACGAATTCCCGCACCGAGCGGATGCGGAACTTCTTCGCGCCGCCCACGCGGAAAGCGGCCTGCGGCACCGAACCCCTCTGGATGTCCACAATGTCCGGCGCGAGTTCCAGGAGTTCCTGGCGCGCCCCTCCGGTCAGCTCCAGCAGGAGATCCGACGGTTCGTCCTCCTCCTGCCCTCCGGCGTCCTCAACTTCATGGAAGAAGGAATACGCCTCCGGGTCGGTGGCGTCGCCGGGATTATGCTCCAGAATATGCCGTCCGACAAGCCACAGCAGCGCCGCCATGTGCGCGCAGACTTCGCCGGGGCGGGTTCCCGGCCGCCAGATTGACGGGCATTGGTATCGGGAACAGTCCATGCTGATAACCGCTTTCCGCCCGATGAGCGCGCTGACGTGGTATCCCCACTCGTTGTATCTCCGGCGCTCTGTCTGACTCGGCCTGCCTTCAGCGTCCACGCTTGCCACAATGGACCTCCGGCCATCCCTGTCGGTGTCCCGCAGAAGCCTGAACTGCCCCAGGGTGACTTCTCCCGACTCCGCGAGCCGGATCCCCGCCTCCCAGACATCCTGGTAAATGCCACTGCTCCGCACGATCGACGGAAAATCGAAATAGTGGTATTCATGAGAAAATTCTTCGGTCAGGCTCTCCATCTGGCTGTCGGTGAGCTTCTGCTTCCGGCCTTTTTTCTTCATCGCGCGCATGCTCTGCCCTGTCCCCGCGGCAGTTCTATCCCCCGCGTCCGGGGCGCTGTCCATCCCGGACGCGCCGCCGTTTCCGGACAGCCCGTTTTCCCTGGATGCGGGCTCCCGTGAGGCATTCCCTGACGAGCTTTCCGGCTGTCCGTCCCGGTCACCGCCGTCCAGCTTGTAGAGCAGGGCTGCCATGTGGCTGCAGAAATTCCCCTTTGCCGAATCCCAGCAGCTGCAGCCCACCTGGGTCAGCTGCCCTTTCCGGTTGAACAGCGCCTTTACCCGGTATCTGTCACCGTCCAGGACATCAGCGCTGTAGACATTGCCGTCCCGAACCAGGTTGATCACCTGGCCGTTCTGATACATCAGCCTGCCCTGCTTTTCGATTCTGGGGGCAAAAAGATAAGACCATTCCATGCGGCAGTTCCTTTCCAATGACGATTTAGGCAAAATACTGCAATCGTTCTATTATAACATGGATTTTCCCTTTTCCTCCTGTAACATTTTTTACGGATATGCTACAATAGCCCTGGCTGTCCGGGAACCCGCAGGTCAGGAAGATTCGCAAGAAGCCCCATCGCCTTTTGCGGGTATTCCTGACCTGTTCCGGACGGCCGTGAATATCCCGCAATATAGACTTGACCTGCGGCCGCCCGGCGGCCACCGACAGAAAGGGGAAACGTATGGAAAAAATTCCGAAAATCAAAGTCGGCGAAGAAGCCATCTTCGACGCCACCGTCCTGGGAGCGCCCCGGATGTTTATCCTCGGCCTGCAGCATCTCTTCGCGATGTTCGGGTCCACCGTCCTGGTTCCGCTGCTCACCGGCCTGAGCGTCTCCACCACGCTTCTCTTCGCCGGCCTCGGCACGCTGCTCTTTCATCTGATTTCCAAGAAAAAGGTGCCTGCGTTCCTCGGCTCTTCCTTCGCTTTCCTCGCCGGCTATATGGCGATCGCGCCGCACGGCGAGCCGGAGCTTCTCCCCTACGCCTGCTTCGGCGTGGCGGCGTCCGGCCTCGTCTACCTGGTCCTGGCGGCATTTTTCAAAACCTACGGTGCAAATCGGGTGATGCAGTTCTTCCCGCCGGTCGTCACCGGCCCGATCATCATCGCGATCGGCCTTACGCTGTCGAAATCCGCAGTAGAAAACTGTGAGACGAACTGGCCGATCGCCCTCGTCGCCATCATTATCGTGGTCGCCTGCAACATCTGGGGGCGGGGCATGGTGAAGATTATCCCGATCCTCCTCGGCGTCATCGGCTCCTATGTCGCAGCCGCCATCGCCGGGATCATCGATTTTACCCCGGTGATGGAAGCTCCCCTGTTCGGCCTGCCGGTGCACTACAGCCAGACGGTCTTCTCCATCTTCACCGGCGGAAATACGAACGTCCCCCTGCTGATCACCTCGCTCTTCACGATCGTCCCGATCTCCTTCGCGACGATGATGGAGCACATCGGCGATATCTCCGCCATCTCCTCGACGGTCGGCATCAACTTCATCCGTGACCCCGGCCTGCACCGCACGCTCTGCGGCGACGGCCTCGCCACCACCCTGGCATCGCTCTTCGGCGCGCCGGCGAACACGACCTATGGGGAAAATACCGGCGTCCTCACGCTGACCCGGGTCTATGACCCCCGCGTCATCCGCCTCGCCGCGGTGTTCGCTATCATCCTCTCCTTCTGCCCGAAATTCGCCGCAATCATTGAGGTGATGCCCGGGGCAACCATCGGCGGAATCTCCCTGGTTCTCTACGGCATGATTTCCGCCGTCGGCATCCGAAACGTCGTGGAGACACATGTGGATTTCTCCCAAAGCCGCAATGTCATCGTCGCCGCCCTGATCCTGGTACTGACCATCGGCATCACCTACTCCACGAAGGGCTCTGTCGGCTTCACCGCCGGCAATGTCACCATCAGCTTCTCCGGCCTCGCCACCGGATCCCTAGTCGGCATTCTGATGAACGCGATCCTGCCCGGAAAGAATTATAAGTTCGAGAACGATGAGCCGAACCAGACCGGCGTCGACCTGGAAATCTCCCAGGGAAAGAGCCTGCGCTGACCGTAAGTACAGAAATAGGCTGCTGCCACTCCCCACGAAAAGGGAATGACAGCAGCCCTTTTTCTACTCTCCGGGGCATTTCCGGCTCCCGGGGCTTCCCGTGTGCCGCGAACCGCCGCTCTGCTTGATTATTCCTGCCCGGGCTCCGGCTGCCGCCTGCTTCGGATCCTGATCCCGTTGACCTCCACATCGTCCGACACCGGAATCAGGAAATACTCGATGCCGTCAATGACCCGCGTCTCCACGATCGGCGCCATCTCCGCCTTCACGCTGAGCTTCATGCCGTTCGTCTTCACCTCAAGGCGGGAGGTATCGGTCACATTTTCCGCGAGGAGCGCCGTCCCGTCCTCCACATTCTCGTCATAGACTGTCTCAAATTTCTTCATTGTGTCCGCATCCGCCCCGCTGTCCTCGAGAAGCTTCCGCATGTCCGCCTTGTCCAGGACGGCCGGCTCCGGGCTGTCCTTCGCGGCCTCAACCATTTCCCCGACCGCCTCATTGATCTCCTTCACCTGCGCAAACCCGCAGTCACGCCCGAGCGTCTCCTCGATCACCCGGCGGAACACACTTCTCTGCGCCTCCTCATCCGGCGGCAGCTCCGTGCCGAGAAAATCCCGCACCAGCTCCTCATGGCGCTCATCCGCCTTCCGGGAATAGTAGAGGGCCGCATGGATATCCCCGGCCCGGTCATTGAACGCCGGGAACAGGAAGCCGAGCAGCGGCCTGTCCACCCCGAGATCCTGCGGCCGCGCGACAAAGGTCTTGGCCGCCGCGTCGCAGCAGAGGCCTTCCTTGGTCAGCGTGATGGGACAGATGGCGCAGGCTGTGAATTCATAAATATACTCGGAAGCGTCCTCCATCTCGAGGTTGTCTGAGGTGCGCCCGGGAACGTCATAGACGCCGTGGGCGGCGAGAATGAGGTATTTGCCCTGAATCTGCAGCTTCTCGACCAGCTTCCGGTAGAATTCGTCCAGCAGCGTTTCATCCATGAGGCCGCTCCGGTTCAGCCGGTACAGAAATTCCTGCCTTCCGCCCTCCTGTTCCTCCTCCGAGGGAAATTCCAGGTTGAAGAGCGTCCGCCCGAAGCGCCCCGACATGGCTTTCTTGAAGAGATCGCTGTACTTGACAAATTCCTCGTCCGGCAGGGCAAGGAAGTTCTCCTTCATCTCAAACACCCGCTGCTTATTCTCATCCACAAAGCAGCCCCGCAGCTTGTCGATGCGGCAGTCGTTCTTATTAAACAGCTTGCGGATTTCATTGACCGCTTTTCTATCCATAATAAATGATGATCCCCTTTCTTTTTTCTATCCCCGCATCCGAAGTTTTGCGCCGCCTTAGGCATCCTTATGCGCACTCTCCGGAAGCGCGAACTGCGCCTGGTATCCGAGGAAGAGCGTGTGGTAAGCACTTCCTTCCCTGTCGGCAAATTCCTTGTACCCATGCTGGCCGATGCTGCCATTTTTCATCTGCATCACGGTGATCGCGATATTGCTGCAATGGTCCGCGATCCGCTTCATATCGCTGGTGATATCCTGCAGGACAAACCCCATCTCCACCGTGCAGCGGCCTTCCGCGAGGCGCTGCATATGCCGGTCGTTGATCTTTTCGCTCAGCAGGTCGATCACCTCCGCGAGCGGCTCCACGCGGCTTGCCTGTTCGGTGTCGTCCGCGATGAAGGAGGCCGCCGTGAGCGAGAGAATTTCCCGGATGGCGCCGTCGAGGATCCCCAGATCCCCCTCGGCATCCTGCGAGAAGGCCTGCCCCTTCCGGTGCATCTTCTGGGCGGCGACGGCGACATTCAGTGCGTGGTCCGTGATCCGCTCGAAATCGCCGATGCAGTGCTGAAGCTCTGAGGCCTTGAGGGAATCCCGCCGGGGGAGGTCATGCGTCATAATCTTCGTCAGGTAGGCGGTCAGCTCGTCCTCGTAGCTGTCCACCCGCGATTCCAGGGTGTAGACCTGGTTGACCTCATCCTCACTGTAGCTGCGCACAACGGCAAATGCCTGGCTGTAGGTCTGTCTCGCGAGGGTGGCCATGCGCTCGGTCGCGGACGCGCTCTGCCTGAGGGCAAATGCGGGCTGCTCGAGGAAACGCGGGTCGAGATCCCCGAGCTCCTCCGGCCTCCCCTTTTCCGCGCTCTTCCCCGCTTCGTGATCCCGCACGGAGAGCGTCGCCAGCTTCACCAGAAGATCAGAGAACGGCAGGAGGACAAGCGTCGCGCAGATATTGAACGTCGAGTGGACAATGGCGATCCCCGCCGGCCCCGCCGCCGTATTCAGGAAAGAAAACGGGTGAACCAGGTTGATCAGATAAAAGACTGCCATGAAGAGGAGCGTGCCGATCACATTGAAATACAGGTGGATAAAAGCTGCCCGCTTCGCGTTGATCTTCGCCCCGATCGAGGAGAGGAGCGCCGTGACGCAGGTACCGATGTTCTGTCCCATGATGATCGGGATTGCCGCCGCGTAGGGCACCGCCCCGGTCATGCACAGCGCCTGGAGAATGCCAACGGACGCGGATGAGCTCTGGATAATTGCGGTTAGCCCGACACCAACCAGCATGCCGAGAAGCGGGTTCGAAAATGCGACAAACAGCCGGGTAAATGCCGGTACGTCCTCCAGCGGGGCAACCGAATCGCTCATCGCCTCCATGCCGAACATGAGGACGGCAAAGCCGATCAGGATCGTGCCGACTGTCTGCTTTTTGTCGGATTTCGCGGTCATGATCAGGATCACGCCGATCATCGCGAGCACCGGGGAGAAGGACTGCGGTTTCAGGAGCGAGAGGAACACATTGCTGCCGCTGATCCCGGCCAGGCTGAGAATCCAGCTGGTCACGGTCGTTCCGATATTGGCGCCCATGATAACGCCGACCGCCTGCTGGAGCTTCATCAGGCCGGAATTGACGAAGCCGACCACCATGACCGTTGTCGCCGACGAGGACTGGATAACCGCGGTGACCCCGAGGCCGAGCAGGATACCCATGTACTTGTTGCTCGTAAGCCTGGAGAGGATCGACTCCATCCGCCCTCCGGAAAGCCTGGTCAGCCCGTCGCCGAGGACATGCATGCCATAGAGAAATAAAGCAAGTCCGCCGATCAGTGACAGAATATTTTCTATACCCATATTTTCCTCCTGACGCCGGTGGGGCACTTCCCCGCCAAAAACGCAATATTTTGATTGTACTATATTTCCGGAAGGATGAAAACGGCTTCCGCGGGGAGATTTTCCCGGCGCAGCCCCGATCGCTGCTGATCTTTCCCCAGCTGTTAATCATCCGCGCCGAGTTATTGTGCTTGTTAAGAATTATCCTTTTATTATTTTGCTTGTTAAATTATATCGATATATTATCCGGTAATATCAGCTTATCATCCGTTATTATTTTATCATTTATGCTATTTTATTAACTTTTATTGACAATTTCTGGGTGCTATGTTCTAATAAAAATACAATATGCGTCACTGTTCAGCCCCTGCGGGGGAGAACCCGCAAACCGGCCGCACGCGGACGGCTTTTCGCGTTCTCCCCCGCAGGTGCCCAGGATAAACGATTTTCCCCGAAGGAATGACCTGCCGCACGGGGGACGGCAGATCCTTTTTTCGACGGAATAGAGCAAGGAGGTACGCGATGAGTGAACACGTAAAGCTTCAGGAAAAATATGGACTGTACATCAACGGAGAATTCCGCGACGCGTCTGACGGCGGCACCTTCAAGAGCTATTGCCCGGCGGACGGCGAATACCTGGCCACCTGCGCGGCGGCGACGAAGGAAGATGTGGATGAGGCGGTAAAGGGCGCCTGGGCGGCGTTCAAGACCTGGAAGAAGACCACGCCGAAACAGCGGGCGGCGATTCTCCGGGAGGTCGCGGATGTTCTTGAGAAGAACAAGGACTATCTCGCCATGGTGGAATCCATGGACAACGGCAAACCGATCCGCGAGACCCTGAATATCGATATTCCGCTCTCCATCGACCATTTCCGCTACTTTGTTTGCCAGCTGCATTGAGGCGGAGGAGGGATCCGCGACCGTGATTGACGAGAAATATCTCTCCATCATCCTCCGGGAGCCCATCGGCGTCGTCGGACAGATTGTCCCGTGGAACTTCCCGTTCTGCATGGCGGCCTGGAAGCTGGCCCCGGTGCTGGCTGCCGGCGACTGCACCGTATTCAAGCCGTCGAGCGCGACCTCGCTCTCGGTTCTTGAGTTCGCGAGGATGACGAAGGAGATCATCCCGGCCGGCGTATTCCAGGTGATCACCGGCAGCGGCGGCAAGGCAGGCCAGTATCTCCTTGACCATCCGGACATCCGCAAGCTTGCCTTCACCGGCTCAACCGAGGTGGGCTACAGCGTAGCCGAGGCGGCCGCGAAGAAGCTGATCCCGGCGACCCTCGAGCTCGGCGGAAAATCGGCGAATATCTTCTTCGACGACTGCAACTGGGAGAAAGCGATGGATGGCCTGCAGCTCGGCATCCTGTTCAACCAGGGCCAGGTATGCTGCGCCGGATCGAGAGTCTTCGTCCAGGATACCATCTACGATAAATTTATCGCGGAGGCAGTAAAACGGTTTCATCAAGTCAAAGTCGGCATGCCGTGGGATCCGGCGACCCAGATGGGCAGCCAGATCAACGAAGGGCAGCTGAAAAAGATTCTCGGCTACATCGAGATTGGCAAGGCTGAGGGCGCAAAAGTAGCCTGCGGCGGCGAGCGGGCGGCCGAGGGCGATCTCGCGAAGGGCGCCTTCATGAAGCCGACCCTGCTTGTGGACTGCAACAACCGGATGCGCGTCGCGCAGGAGGAGATCTTCGGCCCGGTTGCCGTTGTCATCAAGTTCCATGATGAGGACGAGGTCATCGCGATGGCCAATGATTCCGAGTACGGCCTCGGCGGCGCGGTCTGGACGCAGGACATCAACCGCGCGTTCCGTGTAGCCAGGGCTGTGGAGACCGGCCGCATGTGGGTCAACACCTACAACCAGCTTCCGGAGAAGGCCCCGTTCGGCGGTTACAAGAAGTCCGGCATCGGCCGCGAGACACACAAGATGATTCTGGACAATTACACGCAGAAGAAGAATATTTTCATCGACCTGACCGATGCTCCGTCGGGATTCTATCCGACCACCTGACGGCCATATTCCCAAAGCGTAAGTGCTCTGCTGAAATCGAAGGCCCCCTCCGGGAAATTCCTCCCGGAAGGGGCCTTCTCTATCCTGCCGTCGTTTTCTTATGCCTTGGTTTTGTCTTCATCGGATGTCCGCTTCCCACCCGCGCTCAGTACCTCGTCCGCTGGGTCTCGGTATAGCGCCGGATCGTCGCCTCGCTGAGTGCCGGCGCGGTAGAGACGAAATAGCTTCTCGTCCACAGGGACGGCATCTGCGAGAGCTCGGGGAAGGTGTCCCGGAGCAGGTGCGTCGTCGCGCCCTTGATGATCCGCATGATTTCGGGAACGCTCAGCTGCGGCGGCGCGCTGACATACAGATGTGCGTGATCGGAATTGCATTTCATGTCCAGAATTTCAATGTGGTTTTTCCGGCATGCCTCCCCGGTCGCCTTGCGGAAGCACTCCGCGACGCCCGGGATGTCAAAGATTCTGCGGCGGTAGCGCGGACAGAAGACAAAATGGTATCGGAGCATGGAGACCGTTGTGTCCGTGGTTCGGTAAACCGTCTTCATGCGCGGCTAAAATCCCACCACGGCGTCGTCCCCAATGTTTCCGGCCTTCCGCCTTGCCTCAAACCCGCTCACTGGAATGCGGCCCAGAGCACGGTCAAACACCCTTTTCACATTCGCCTTGCAGGTTTTATAGCTTTCCCCGGGCTTCGCCTCGTAAATCCGCTCGCCATCGATGAACATCGCCGGAACATAATAGTAATCAAACTTCGCCGCCACATCCGGGCGGCGGGTCTCCTCCACGTACCACAGCTCTACCCTGGCATACTCCGGATCCTCTGAACGGAGCTCTCGGATTGCCTGTGTCGCCTGTGCACAGTACGGGCAGGATTCCAGATAAAACATTGTAATCCTCTGCATAAGGAAATCTCCTTTCCCCCTCACCGCCGGGCGATAAACTGCCCCGCGGATCTCAAAATCCATATTTCTTGTTCCTTCCGGGAAAATACTGCTGCGACAGGTTCTGTCTCGATTTCAGAACTTCCTGAGCGAACACGCGCCGGTAACCCTGGTGTCACCCAACGAAGCGGATCAAAGATGTAAAGCCGGGAAATCAAGTAGTCTTTAAAACCACATTGAATCAGTATTTAGTGTCTGCTCAATAGCGTAGAATGCAATATTTACTGACAATAACGGCGGATTGCGGTATAATAAGTGCAAAGATTTTTGCAATTTCTCCTAATTTCTTTGCACTTATTGATATATCCGAGGCAGTCCGCCATGTACAAAAAACCGTCCGAGCACCAGATTTCGATTTTTGATTTCAACCAGAGCTGTGGAACACCGCTGGATGAAAACAATGAATGGGTCCGGCTTGCAAATGCCATCGACTGGACAAGCCTGGAAAAAGTGTACGCTTCTCTCTTTCCCTCACACGAAGGACGGCAGGCCTTTCCTCTGCGTGTTGCTCTCGGTGCTCTGATCATTCAGAAACGTGAGGGGCTTTCTGACCGCAGGCTGGTTAAGGAAGTCGCCCAAAACCCGTATTACCAGTACTTCATTGGTATGGACCGGTTTTCGGACACCTGCCCGTTCAAGCCGACAGTTCTCGTGTATTTTCGCCGCAGGCTGGATTCCCGTTTTCTGATGATGGCGAATGAAGAATACCTTGCTGCAGGCGCTGCCACGCCGGAACATGCCGGCGATAAACCGGAAAAATCCGCCGACGGGGAGAACGTGGGGACTTTCATTCTGGATGCCACCTGTTCTCCGTCCAACATCAAGTATCCTCAGGACTTTGTGCTTCTCAATGATGCCAGGGAGAAGCTCGAAGAGATGATTGACTATTTCCATCACCAGTATCATCCATGGACGAAGCCCAGAACATACCGGAGGCGCGCAAGAAAAGAATATCTTGCCATGGCGAAAGCCAAAAAACGCCCGACGAAGAAGCTCCGGAGCCTGATCCGTAAGCAGCTTGGCTGCCTGAATCGCGATCTGCGGTATCTGGAGGCATACATGACAGAAGGCTATGCCCTGCCACAGAAGTATATTGACTGCTATCTGACCGTCCAGAAGCTGTACGAACAGCAGAAGTACATGTTTGATAACAACACTCACAGAGTGGATGACCGGATTGTGAGCATCAGCCAGCCGTATATCCGTCCCATCGTGCGCGGCAAAGCCAAGTCTCCCGTGGAGTTTGGCGCCAAGTATGATGTCAGCATTGACGAAAAGGGCCACGCCCGCCTGGAGAAGCTCCAGTTTGATCCTTACAATGAGAGCTCTGTCCTGCAGGATGCGGTAGAACGTTATAAGGAACGCACCGGGCATTATCCGGTACGGGTTCTTGTTGACCAGATCTACAGGACAAGGGCGAACCGTGCTTACTGTAAAGAGCACGGCATCCGCATCTCCGGCCCGAGACTGGGGCGTCCCGCAGCCGATCATAAGGCTAACCGGGAGGAGTATAAAGACAACACTGACCGGATCGAGGTAGAGCGCTTCTTCAGCAGGGAGAAGCGTTGTAACGGCGCTGGTCTCATTATGACCAGACTGGCTGAAACAACACTGGCATCTATCGCATTATCAGTCTATGTCACCAACCTCTTCGCAATTCCTACAGGGAATCTTTTTGTGCTTTATTTTGCGGACTGCGGATACGGGCCGGAAACAGCGCAGTTCATCGAAATGGACGATGCAACGTGAGCAATTCGCCAGAATTCCGGGCTGCACTGTACGGTTGGCAGCCGTCCAGATACCTTTGCAGTTTGCTAAAATTGGACCCAATGTTGAGCAGACACTATTTATATCATACCACAACCTTTCCAAAATTTGTATGAATTTTTTGATATAAACGAATTTCATCTCAACATTGTCAAACTTAAATTTATTTTGTCATATACGCCCTCGCAATTCGCTGTATTTTCACAGATTTCTGCCATCTTATCATTTTTCCGCCAGCCCGGAAACGACAAAAGGTCCGGCGGAAGCTTCCCGCCGAACCATAAATTTCCGTCAATACCTGCCCGCTGCCCTGGAATTGTACGATTTTTCACATTTGATGCAGCAAATTCACCATCTCAATGGCACTGAGGGCGCAGTCATAGCCCTTATTGCCGACATGGCTGCCTGCCCGGGCGATGGCCTGCTCGATGTTCTCCGTGGTGACGATCCCGAACATCGTGGGCACCCCGGTCGCCAGGCCGACCTGGGCAATGCCCTTGGAGACCTCATTGCAGACGTAATCGTAGTGGGTCGTCTCGCCGCGGATGACGCAGCCGAGACAGATGACCGCGTCATAGACCCCGGACTTCGCCATCCGGAGAGCCGCCGTCGGAATCTCGAACGCGCCGGGCACCCACGCCGCCGTGATATTCCGCTCGTCCACGCCGTGGCGGGTCAGGCCGTCCACCGCACCGCCGAGAAGCTTGTTCGTGATGATCTCGTTGAACCGGGATACCACGATCCCGATCTTCACCCCCTCCGGGGCAACCACTTTTCCTTCCAGCACATGAATTTCTTTCATCTTCTTCTCCTCTCTGCTGCTCACCGGATCTCATTCAGGATGTGTCCCATCTTCGTCTTCTTCGTCCGGAGATACCGGTAATCGAATTTCTGCGGCGGGATCTCAATCGGCACCCGGTCTGTGATCGTAAGGCCGAACCCGCTGAGCTGGTAAATCTTGTCCGGGTTGTTGGTCAGAAGGCGCAGGGATTTCGCGCCGAGATCCCGGAGGATCTGCGCGCCGACCCAGTACTCCCGGAGATCCGGAGCAAAACCGAGCTTGACATTCGCCTCCACGGTGTCATAGCCCTGCTCCTGGAGGGCATAGGCCTTGATCTTGTTGATCAGTCCGATGCCGCGGCCCTCCTGCCGCATATAGAGGACGATCCCCCGCCCCTCCTTCTCGATCATCTCCATGGAGGTTCTGAGCTGGAGGCCGCAGTCACAGCGGAGTGAGCCGAAGGTGTCGCCGGTCAGACATTCGGAATGGACACGGCAGAGGACATTTTCCCCGTCCCCGATCTCCCCCTTGACGAGAGCCACATGGTGCTCGCCGGTAATGTCATTGATGTATCCGTACATCTGGAAATCGCCGTAGCGGGTGGGAAGATGGGCCTCCGCCTCCCGGATGACGTGTTTTTCATGGATGCGGCAGTAATTCTGCAGCTCCCGGATCGTGATGAAGGTGAGGCCATAGCGGTCCGCGATCTCCCACAGCTTCGGCGTCCGCATCATCGTGCCGTCCTCATCCATCACCTCACAGCACACCCCGCATTCCGTGAGCCCCGCCAGGCGGAGCAGGTCAACGGTGGCCTCCGTGTGGCCGCTGCGGACGAGAACCCCGCCGTAGCGGGCGACCAGCGGAAAGGTGTGCCCCGGCCGGCGCAGGTCTTGCGGCTTTGTCGCCGGATCCGCGCATTTCCGGATCGTGTATCCCCTCTCCTTCGCGGAGATTCCCGTGGTCGTGTCGACATGGTCCACGGAGACGGTAAATGCGGTCTCATGGTTGTCGGTGTTCTCGCTGACCATCGGCGGAAGGCCGAGCCGGGCGGCGACTTTCGCGCTCATCGGCGTGCAGATCAGCCCCTTCCCAAGGGATGCCATAAAATTGATATTTTCCTGTGTGGCGAATTCCGCCGCGCAGATCATGTCTCCCTCATTCTCCCTGTCCGGGTCATCTGTGCAGAGGATAATTTTGCCTGCCCGGAGATCCTCCAGTGCCTTCTCAATCGGCGCATATTCATGCTTCTGTTCAGCCATCGTGTTCGCTCCTTCCTTATCCAGCGGATCAGAATCCCATGTTCCGCAAGGTCTCCATCGTCAGTCCCCCCTGCCGCGGGGAATTTCCCGCAATGCCGGGCTTTTCTTCCCAGGATGTCCTCCCCGTCCCGCCGGGCTTTTCTTCACCGGATGCCCTTCCGGTTCCGGCTGGCTTTTCCGCCCCCGGCGGCCAGCCGAGAAGGCGCTCGACATAGCGCCCGACCATATCATTTTCCAGGTTGACCGCATCCCCGGGCTTTTTGGAGAGCAGGGTGGTCTCCTGCCCGGTGTGGGGAATGACAGACACCCGGAAGCTGTCCCTTCCGACATCCGCCACCGTGAGGCTGATGCCGTCGATCGCGACGGATCCCTTCTCCACCACCAGGCGGAGGATCCGGGGCGGGGCGGCGATCTCCACCCAGACCGCATTTTCCTCCCGCCGCAGGGAGCGGATAACCCCGGTCCCGTCGATGTGGCCGGAGACGAGATGACCGCCGAAACGGCCGTCCGCTGCCATCGCCCGCTCCAGGTTTACACGGCTCCCCGCCCGGAGGCTGCCGAGGCTGCTGCGCCGGCATGTCTCCGCCATGATGTCCGCGGTGAATTCCGCGTCCCCCATGGCCACCACGGTCAGGCAGACGCCGTTCACGGCGATGCTGTCGCCGATCCGGGTTCCCTCGAGCACCCGGCGCGCCCCGACGGTGATCTTCCCGGAACTCCCCCTGAGCGCCAGGGAGCGGATGATCCCGACCTCCTCAATGATTCCCGTGAACATCGCGCACCTCCCTCCGGACGCCACCTTTTCTTACCAGATAACGGATAAGCAGGTCCTCCCCGATCTGCTCGACCTCCCGGAGTTCCAGGAGAAGCGCCTCCGACGGATCGGAGACCCCGATGCCCTCGACCGGGGTTTTCGCCGTCCCGCCGAAAATCTTCGGCGCCACAAAAGCATCGATCTCATCCACGATCCCGGAGGTAAGCGCGCTCTCGTTCAGCGTGCCCCCGCCCTCCAGCAGGATGCTGTCGATGCCGCGGCGGCCGAGAAGCCGCAGGAGAACCGGGAGGTCAACGCCCATGGAACGGCAGGCATCTGTATTTTTCCCGTCGGGATTGCCGGAAAATGTCCCGAGCACCACATCCCGGTCGGCGCTCCGCCGGCGGAGATTGCCCGGCAGCGGGCAGGGAAGAACCTCGACGCCCATTTCCCGGAGATCCGCCGCCCTGTCCGCGAGCACCGGATCTGTCTCCGGATCCGCGCCGCAGACGTCGATCGTGCGGTATTCCTTCGCGGTCTGCGCGATCCGGCTCTTGAGCGGGAGGCGCAGATTCGTGTCACAGAGGATCCGGACCGGGCTCTTTTGGCCCGGCAGGCGGCAGTTCAGCATCGGGTCGTCGGCGAGGACGGTTCCGATGCCCGCCATGATCCCCATGGAGGCGTGGCGCATCTCCTGCACCCGCTGCCTGGCCATCTCCCCGGTGATCCAGCGCGAGGCGCCGGTCTTCGCGGCAATCTTGCCGTCGGCGGTCATCGCGTACTTCATGCGGACATAGGGAAGCCCTGTCGTGATAAAGTGGAAGAAGACCGGATTCAGCCGGTCGCACTCCTCCCGAAGGAAATCCTCCGTGACCTCCACACCATGTTCCCGGAGGATCCGGACACCCTTCCCGGACACCAGCGGATTGGGATCACGGGATCCCACGAAGACCCTGGAGATCCCGCTCTCCAGGATGGCGTCCGTGCACGGCGGCTGCTTCCCGTGATGGCAGCAGGGCTCCAGCGTCACATAGAGCACCGCCCCCTCCGGGGAAATGCCGCAGCTCCGGAGGGCGTTCCTCTCCGCGTGCAGGCCGCCGTACCGCTCATGATATCCCTCGCCGATAATGACGCCGTCCTTCACGAGGACAGCGCCGACCATCGGGTTCGGATGGCACCAGCCCTCACCGCGGCGCGCCAGCACAATGGCCCGCCGCATATACTCGGCATCCGAAGAAAGATGCCGCCCGATCATCGAATCTTCCATTTGTCCCCCTTTCCGCGCCGGGCGCACAAAAATAGAGCCCTGATCTCATGATCAGGGCTCTGCACAGACTATTCCAACGGCGCGCGGCATAACCTCCGCGCGGGTATCTATCTCATCTTCTCTCATCCAGACTGTACTGTCGGCCCCGGAATCTCACCGGATCATGCCTTTCGGCTCGCGGGCTTTACCGCCGGTGGGGAATCGCACCCCGCCCTGAAGACGCTGTATTCTGTTTTTCCGGAATCTTCCGGCTGCTTACAAAATTGATCATACTCCCGGAGATGCCGTCCGTCAAGTGACATCCCGATATCCGGCGAGAAACTGCCTGGTCCGCTCGTGCTGCGGCTTGTCGAAGACCTCCTCCGGCGTTCCCTGTTCCAGGATCACCCCATTGTCCATGAAGAGCACCTTGTCCGCCACATCATGGGCGAATTTCATCTCATGGGTGACGATGATCATCGTCGTGTGCTGCTCCGCCAATGACCGGATGACCCGGAGAACCTCGCCGGTCAGCTCGGGATCGAGCGCCGAGGTAGGCTCATCAAAGCAGAGGATGTCCGGATGGAGCGCGAGTGCGCGGGCGATGGCCACGCGCTGCTGCTGTCCGCCGGAGAGCTGGTGGGGATAATTATTTGCCCGGTTGAGCAGCCCCATCATGCCGAGGAGACGGCGCGCCGTCTCCTCGATATTGGTGAACTGCGCGCCCGTTTTATCCGCCGAAAGCAGCTTCGGCGCGAGCGTGACATTTTCCAGTGCCGTGTACTGGGGGAACAGATTGAACTGCTGGAACACCAGGCCGAAGTGCAGCCGCTTTTTCCGAATCTGCTCATCGGAAAAATGCGTGTGCGCGGAGCCGTCGAACAGGGTCTCCCCATTCACGATGATCTGCCCCTCATCCGGGGTCTCCAGAAAGTTCAGGCAGCGCAGGAGCGTCGTCTTGCCGCTCCCCGAGGATCCGATGATGGAGAGCGCCTCGCCCTTCTCCATGGTGAAGGAGATATCCTTCAGGACCTCCGTCTGCCCGAAATTCTTTTTTACATGCTGAACCTTGAGTAACGCCATGCCTGATCCTCTCTCTTCCGAAATCTTTTCACAACCGCTCAGAAATAACTCAGTTTTTTCTCCGCCTCATGGAACAGCCAGGTCAGGAACGCGCTGAACACCAGGTAGTACACGCCGGTGTAGAACAGCGGCCAGATGATGCCGGCGCTCTTGATGAAAGTCTGCCCGGCCCAGATGACCTCATAGACCGCGATCACGCGGGCGAGGGAAGTATCCTTGACCAACGTGATGATCTCGTTGGAGATCGGCGGGACAATATTCTTGATGACCTGGAGCAGGATGATTTTCCGGAAAATCTGGCCGTTCGTCAGACCGAGAACCTTGCCTGCCTCCGTCTGCCCCACCGGCACGCTCTGAATACCGCCCCGGTAGATCACGGAAAAATAGCAGGAGTAGTTGAAGACGAAGGAAACCAGCGCGGCCGTGAAGCGCCCCGGATCGCCGGGGCCCCAGATGTTGACGCCGAACATCAGGCCCGGGCCGAAGTAGATGATCAGGAGCTGCAGAAGCAGCGGGGTGCCGCGGACAATCCAGATGATCAGGTTCACCGGGACGGAAATGACCCGGTTTCTGCTCATCGAGCCGAAGCAGATCAGCAGCCCGAGGGGCAGGGCAAAAAGAAGGGTCAGGCAGAACAGCTTGATCGTCATCAGGAATCCGCCAAAAAGGGCCAGCGTAACGTTAAGAAACATGAGTTTTCTCCTGGGATACGCGGAAATCGACAGAGCGCTCACGGCTCTGCCGATCCCCGGAAAATGTTATCGCCGCGGCGCTGATGCGGACCCGCCGCCCCCGCAGGGACAGGCCGGGCAGCTTCTCCGCGGCATGGACAGATCAGTCAACAAGCGCGTCCTGGACGCCGTACTTCTCCGCCAGCTCCTTGAGCGAGCCGTCCTTGCGGAACTTGTCCAGCTCCTCGTCGATGAAATCGGTGAGGTCAGAACCCTTGCGGCAGCCGATTCCGTACTCCTCGGTGCTCAGCTCAACCGTGTGGGTGAGGTTCGGGTAGGAGGTGCCGTCGCCGATCATCGCGCCCGCCATCAGGAGATCAATGATCGCCGCGTCAGCGGTCTTCGCCTGGACATTCATCAGCGCGTCCGCCTGGGACGAAACCTCGGTCGTCTTGAGGCCATTCTCCTCAGCAGCCTCCTTGCCGGCGGAGCCGACCTCAACCGCAAAGTTCAGGTCCTTCAGGCTGTCCTTATCCTGATACTTGTCCGCCACGTCGGACGGAACCACAACCACCTGGGCATTGTTCAGGTACGGCTTCGTGCAGGACAGGGACTTGGTCACCTCGTCGGTCAGGGTCATCCCGTTCCAGACAACGTCCACGCTCTTGTTCTCCATCTCCAGGATCTTGTTGTCCCAGTCGATCTCGACAAACTGTGCCTCAACGCCGAGATCCTCAGCTACCTTTCTCGCAAGGTCAGCGTCAAAGCCGATCCACTCGTCCGAGCCCTGTTCCTTGTAATCCATCGGCTCAAAATCCGTGATGCCGACAATCATCGTGCCCTTGCCCTTGATATAAGCAACGTCGCTATCGCCGGATGCCGCCTCCGAGGACGCCCCGGACGCTGCCTCCTTGGAAGCCGCCTCCGTCGTCTCCGCGGCGGAGGACGCCCCTGCTGCCGTCGTCTTCGCGGACGAGCCGGAGCCGCCGCACGCTGCCATGGACATGGCCAGAATTCCCGCAAGGATCCCGCTGATCAGTCTTTTTCTCATAATTTTCTCTCCCTGTCTCTGTACTCTTTTCTCCCGCACCCGGCCTGCTGAAACCCGGGTGCCGCGGCCGGGATCTGCCCGGTCTCCGCTGGTCAATACGAAAAAACAAAAGCCCCGCCGATTTCAGCACGTTTTCACTTTACCATGCTAAAATCGACAGGGCAATCATACCATAGGGCCGGAAAGGCTGTCAAGCGCTATCTCTCTCCCCGCATGTGCTGAACAGTGGCCAGCTTACCGCTCCTCGCGGAAATACGGGAGCCCGAGGCTTTCCGGCGGCTGGCTCTCCCGCCGGTTCCGCATGCTGGTGATCACGAGGACGATGATCGTGACCACGTAAGGCAGCATCTTGTAGATCTCCTTCATGGACAGATTGGTTCCCGTCGGGATAAAGAGGTAGAGGATGTAGAGGCCGCCGAACAGCATGGAGGCCAGGATTCCCACCTTCGGCTTCCAGCCGGTGAAGATCACCAGCGCGATGGCCAGCCAGCCGCGGTCGCCGAAGGCGTCATTGGACCAGACGCCGCTCGCGTAATCCATGACATAGTAGAGGCCGCCGAGGCCGGCGATCATGCACCCGATGCAGGTGGCAAAATACTTATACTTGTCAATGCCTATGCCCGCCGCGTCCGCGGTTGCCGGATTTTCCCCGACCGCGCGGAGATAGAGGCCGGTCCTGGTCCGCTCGATCACATGGGAGGCAATCAGGGAAATGATCACCGCCAGGTACGCGAGGAAACCGTAGGACAGGAAGATTTTCCCGAACCACCCGGTCGAGCCGGCAAAGGGCAGGCGGCGGCTGAAGCACTGGCTTGTCGCCGAGAGGGCGATGGACGGGACGTCGCTCCCGGCGAGCTTCATCAGGGAACCGCCGAAGAAGTTGCCGACGCCGACGCCGAAGGTCGTCATGGAGAGGCCGACCACGTTCTGGTTCGCGCGGAGCGACACCGTGAGGAAGCAGTAGAGCAGCCCCATGAGGAACGACCCCAGAAGGCAGCAGAGGAGCGGGATCGCGATGGCGAGAAAGCCATTTAACGGCTGCCCGGCCATGGACTGCTCATAGAAGAAGGAACCGATCACCCCGCAGATGGCGCCCACGTACATGACACCGGGGATTCCGAGGTTCAGGTTGCCAGCCTTCTCGGAGATGGTTTCACCCGTGCTGCCATACATGAGCGGGATACTCTGGGCGACCGCCCGGGGAATGAAACTCACGAAATCAATCATTTTCCTTCTCCTTTCTGCCTCCGCGGAAATGTACCCGGTAAGTGATGAAGAATTCACTCCCGATGATGAAGAACAGGATAATCCCCGTCAGGATATCGCCGAACGACTGGTTCAGCGCGAACGTGGTGGAAATCTCGCCGGCACCCTGCTCCATAAAGACCAGGAGGAGGCTGCTGAGGATCATGCCCGCCGGGCTGAACTTCGCAAGCCAGGCGACGAGGACGGCAGTGAAGCCGCGGCCGCCCGCGATGGTCGTCGTGATGGTGTGGTTGGTGCCTGCCACGAGCAGCAGCCCCGCGAGGCCGCAGAGCGCGCCGGAGAGGAACATGGTCCGGATGATGGTTTTCCCGACCTTGATGCCGACATAGCGCGCCGTGGACTGGGATTCGCCGACGACCGTGAGCTCATAGCCGTGCTTGCTGTAGTTCAGGTAAATGTGCATCAGCACCGCCACAAGGACGACAATCAGGATGTTCAGCAGATACCGGTTCGAGCCGATCTGGGGCAGCCAGCCGGCCTGGGTCTTCTGGTTGATGATGCCGATCTTGCCGGAGCCGCGCGGCGACTCAAAGATGATGACGAAAAACGCCACAAGCTGTGTTGCCACATAGTTCATCATCAGGGTAAACAGCGTCTCGTTGGTATTCCACTTCGCCTTGCAGACGGCGGGGATGACGCCCCAGACGGCGCCGGCAAGGATCGAGGCCACCGCCGTCAGGATGATCAGCAGGGCATTCGGCATTTTCCCCCCGAGAAGGATCATGCAGAGCGCTGAGACCAGGCCGCCGGCAAGGATCTGCCCCTCGCCGCCCAGGTTCCAGAAGCGCATCCGGAACGCAGGCGCGAGCGCTAAGGCGACGCAGAGCAGCATCGCCGTCTCCTGCAGGGTGATCCAGGTCTTCCGCGCGGTCCCGAACGCGCCGGTGATCATCGAAGCGTACACCTGGATGGGATTCTCCCCGACAAGGAGCGTGGTCAGAAGGCCGCAGAGCACCAGGGCGAGGGCGATCGCAATCAGGCGGACCGCCCAGTTCCTGTACCACGGCGCTTCCTCCCTGCGGGTAATGTAGATGCCGGATTGCTTCTTTTTAGTCGTAGTCATCCTCGTCCTCCCTGAGCTCGGTCATCATGAGTCCTATCTCATTTTTCGTCGTCTTGTCCGCGTCCACGATGCCGCTGACCCGCCCGCCGCAGAGCACGAGGATGCGGTCGCAGAGCTCCAGCATGACATCCAGGTCCTCGCCGACATAGACGACGGCGACGCCCCGCTTCTTCTGCTCGTTGATCAGATGGTAAATGGTGTAGGACGAGTTGATATCCAGTCCCCGGACGGCATACGCGGTCAAAAGCACCGTCGGCGCGGAGGAAATCTCCCGCCCGACCAGGATTTTCTGCACATTTCCGCCGGACAGGCGGCGCACCGGCTCGGAGATGGACGCCGCGCTGACCTCCAGATCCTTGACCACCTTCTCCGCCAGCGTTCTCGGATCTGTCCGGTTGGTGAAAATGGACCGGCCCTTCCGGTACGACCGGAGCATCATGTTGTCCGTGAGGTCCATGTCCCCGACAAGGCCCATGCCGAGCCGGTCCTCCGGCACAAACGCGAGTGTGACGCCCATTGAGGCGATCTCCAGCGGATCCCTGCCGATCAGCTCATCCATTTTCCCATTGTCCTCGATGTAGGTGACCTTGCCCCGCTCGGTCTTCTGCAGGCCCGCGATCGCCTCCAGGAGCTCCTTCTGCCCGCTGCCGGAAATTCCGGCAACACCGAGAATCTCGCCGGAGTTCGCCGTGAAGCAGACATCATCCAGCCGGAGGATACCGTCGCCGGTGCGGACGGTCAGCCCGTCCACCTTAAGGCGCGGCTTCGGATTAACCGGCGCCGGCCGCTCGATATTCAGCGTCACCTGCCGGCCGACCATCATGTTGGTCATCTCCTGGGCGTTCGTCTTCTTTGTCTCCATATCCCCGATATAGCGGCCGGCGCGGAGGACAGCCACCCGGTCGCTCAGCTCCTCGACCTCGCGCATCTTGTGGGTGATGATGATCACCGTCTTCCCGGCATCCCGCATATTCCGTAGGACGCGGAACAGCTTCTCCGTCTCCTGCGGCGTCAGCACGGCCGTCGGCTCATCCAGGATCAGGATATTGGCCCCCCGGTACAGCACCTTCACGATCTCCACGGTCTGCTTCTGGGAGACGGACATCGTGTAGATCTTCTGGTCCGGATCCACATCAAACCCGTAGGCCTGGCAGATCGTGCGGATCTTCTCCGCTGCCGCCTTCAGGTTCAGGCGTCCCTTCTCCTCATGGCCGAGGACGATATTCTCCGCTGCCGTCAGTACGTCTACCAGCTTAAAGTGCTGGTAGACCATGCCGATCCCGTAGGAAAATGCGTCCCTCGGGGAACGGATCTCCGCCACCTCCCCGTTGATGAGGATCGTTCCACTGTCCGGCGTGTAAATGCCCGACAGCATGTTCATCAGGGTTGTCTTGCCGCTCCCGTTCTCGCCGAGAAGCGCCAGAATCTCCCCGCCGTAGACATCCAGCGACACGTCGTCGTTCGCCCTGACCGGCCCGAATGTCTTGGTTATGTTCCGCATGGAAACAACCGGTTTCCTGCTCTCCATCTCCCGCTCCTTCCTGTGCTGCCCCTTCTGTCCCGGGGGATCTCTCTCCGGATATGTTTTCCCATGGCGCCGGGGAACTGTCCCCGGCCCATGGCAGAACGCATCCGCCCATAAATGACGGCGCGGAAGACCCCGGGGCATCACTGCCCCGGAACCTTCCGGCCTGTTTTTCCTTATAAACTCTGCCTGATCAGGACTTGGTGTCCAGGAGGTTAATGCCGTCGATCTTCAGATCGAAGTACGGGGCAGAGCGGTACTCGGACTCATGGAAGTAGCCGTCGGAAACCGCCTCGGTGTCGCCCTCGTAGTTCGGATCCGTGTCGACATCCGCCATGCAGGAGGTAACTTCCTTGCCGTCAACCGTGAACTTGGAGGTATCAAATACGTGGAGGGAACCATTTTCCAGCTCACCCTTCACCTTGTCGATCTCCTCCTGCGTACCCTCGGCGGCAGCCTTCGGGTTGACATCGGTCAGGGCCACGGAGCCGGTGGAGAGGTCGCCGGTCCAGTCGGTGTCGATCGGGTCGCCGTTCATCGCCGCGGTGATCGCATACTCAAAGTACGGCTCCCAGTTGATTCTGGAGGAAACAATGAAGGTGTTCGGGCAGGCGTCGACCGTGCTGCCGTTGTAGGAGACATCCGGAACGCCGGCTGCCTCGCAGGCGGTCGGGGCGCCCATGGAATCTGCGTGCTGGCTGATCAGGACGCAGCCCTCGTTGATCAGGTTGTTGGCGGCTTCCTTCTCAGCGGTCTCATCATACCAGGAACCGGTGAAGGTCACATCCATCGTGGCTGTCGGGCACTCAGAGCGTGCGCCCAGGAAGAAGGACGTATAACCGGAGATCACCTCCGCGTAGGTGAAGGCGCCGACATAGCCGATCTTCGCCTGATCCGCGGTGATCTTTCCGTCCTTGATCATCTCGTTCAGCTTCATGCCGGCGGCAATGCCGGCGAGATAACGGCCCTCATAGATCGAGGCGAACGCGTTGTGGAAATTGTCCACGCCGGCGGTATGCGCCTGGGTACCGCTCGCGTGGCTGAACTGGACATCCGGGAACTCCTGCGCCGCCTGAAGGATATAGTCCTCATGGCCGAAGGAATCGGCGAAAACGAAGCCGCAGCCGGAATCCGCAAGCTTAGCGGCGGCATCATAGCATTCCTGGCCTTCCGGGATATTGGTCTTCTGGACCATCTCCACGCCGAGCTTATCGCAGGCCGCCTTTGCGCCCTCCATGAAGTTCTTGTCATAGGTAGAGTTCTCGTCATGCAGGAAAATAAAGCCTGCCTTGAAGTCCGACTTCGCGCCGGCAGCTTCCGTCGACGCCGCGCCGCTCTCCGCCGCTGCCGCAGCCGTGGAACCGGATGCCGCCGCGGTTGTGGCGGAACTGCTGCTTCCGCCGCAGGCTGCGAGCGCTGCCGCGCACATAGATACTGTCAGCATCAAACTTACCGCTTTTTTCATTTTTTCCTCCTTGAAGTGGATCTATAGGTAAGATTGCTCATTGAGCACAGATTTACCGGCGGAACTTGATCACGCCGTCAGACATCGACTCGATCATCGCGAGACTCTCCACCCGGATGCCCTTCTCCCGCAGCTCGTCGCCGCCCTGCTGGAAGCATTTCTCAATCGCCACCGCGGCGCCGGCAAGCTCCGCGTCCGCCTGGCGCACCAGGTCGATCAGCCCGCGGAGCGCATTGCCGTTGGCAAGGAAGTCATCGACAAGAAGTACGCGGTCACCGCGGGTGAGGTAATCGCGGCTCACCACGGCCTGATAGTCGTTGCCGTGCGTGAACGAGTGGACGCTGGTCGCGTAGACCTCGCCGTCCACATTGCTGGTCCGGTGCTTTTTCGCGAAGACCACGGGAACCTTCATGATCATGCCGGCAGCCGCGGCGATCGCGATGCCGCTGGATTCGATGGTCAGGATCTTTGTCACGCGGGAGCCCGCGTAAAGCTTCGCGATCTCCTCGCCGATCTCCCGGAGAAATACGGAATCAATCTGCTGGTTAAGAAAATTTCCGACCTTCAGGATGCCCCCCGGAAGGACCTTGCCCTCCGTCAGGATCTTCTCTTCCATCTCACGCATGTCTGCCCTCTCCCGCGCATTCAAAATGAAGTTGTATTTATTCAGAAACGATAGCCCTTAAGGGAATGTTGATAACCCTAACTTTATCTCTTATGCCCTTACCTTGTCAATCATTAACCCGGATTTCAGCGGAAGGATTGTTGGGTAATATTCCGCCTCCGCATCGGGCGCCTGCGGGATATCCCGGCGTATGCGCCAAGCAGGAACAAAGCCGGGTACGCGGCGCGATATTCCGGCATTGATCAATAATTATACAATGGATTCCCCGGGAAGCTTCCCTTATTTATACAAGTTTTACATTGCCCCTCCGCCGGCCTGCCGGTACCTTTTGTCGCTTTCGCCAGTTTATTCCGGTTTTTTCAAGATTTATTTTATATATTTTACAAATATTATTGATTTGTCTATTCAGACAATTTATAATCAATTTTAGCTGAATAGATACGGGTCAACACATGGGGAGTATGACCAAGGAGGAAAAATCTATGAAAAAAGTGATCGCTATGACACTCGCGGCAGCAATGGCAGCTTCGATGCTCGCCGGCTGCGGAGGCGGTTCCTCATCTGCCACGACCGCAGCGGCGGGATCCGCCGGGGCATCAGGAGACACCACGGCGGCGGCAGATACACAGGCCGCGGCGGACGATGATGACTACCATCTGGACATCAAATTCTCCAACGTTTTCCAGCCGACCGAGTGGAACTACAAGGCTTCCGAGAAGCTGGCAAAGGAAATCACGGAGAAGACTGACGGCCACATCACGGTAACCTACTACGGCCAGAACGAGCTGGACTGCTACGGCGATTCTGTAACCCAGGCAGTCAACGGCGCAGACTGGATGGGCCTCGAGGAGCCGTCCCTGTTCGCTGACTATGTCGGTGACACCGCTGTGCTCGTCGGGCCGATGCTTTACCGCAACGACGCCGAGTACAATTACATCATGGATTCCGACATTGTCAGCGACATCAAGCAGAGGCTGGCAGAGCAGAATATCCACATCCTGGATACCCAGTATTCCTTCGGCTTCCGCAACGTGGTCACCAACCGTGACATCGTGAAGCCGGACGACCTGAAGGGCGTAAAGATGCGCGCCACCTCCTCCGCCCTGTTCGTGAAGACGCTGGAAGCCATGGGTGCCACCGCCGTCCCGATGTCCTTCACCGAATGCCTCTCCGCCATCTCCTCCGGCGTAGTTGAGGGCTTCGAGGGATCGACCTCAACGCTGGCTGGTGCCGGTGCGCCGTATGAATTGGTGAAGAAGGTTGCGAAGACCAATCACCTGATGGCTACCCGCTGGCTGTTCATGCCGGAAGACCTCTATCAGTCCATCCCGGAGAAGTACAGAACCGTCATTGACGAGTGCGCGAAGGAATGCGGCGAGTGGGAGCAGAAATCCTGCGAAGACGATGAGGCCAGCATGATCGAGATGCTGAAGCAGAACGGCGTCACCTGGAACGATGTGGACACCGAAGCCTTTGAGGAAGCCTGCGCACCGGTCTATGACTGGATTGTCTCCGAGTACGGCGCGGATCCGGATCTTCACCAGAAAATCGTCGATGAGCTGACCGAGTTCCGTAAGACAGAGCCGGCGGAGAGCACGCAGGCCGACGGAGCCGCGGCAGCGGAATCATCTTCCGCAGCGAAATAAGGAAGAGTTCTTCAGAGAAGGGGTTCAAAATTAAACACTGGCGGGAGGTTCCGGAGCCGGTCCCGGGGGGATGACCGGCCGGATGTCCGCACAACACAACCGGATATTCAGCTGCAGTTCGCAGAGTGGGAAGAGAGGGAACTGCGGGAGGCAGTCCCTGTCCCCATCTCGGACTGCCTTCCCGCCGTTCCTTTTTCTTCTTCCGTGCCTGCCGGAAAGGCTGACACCACCCTGCTCCCCCTTTTTTCTTATCCTGCCATGAGAGGATCTCGAATCGATGAAAACAAAAATAACCGGAAAAACCATTCTAAGTAACCTCGATACAATCATCACCGGCACCACGCTGCTGATCTGCGTTATCCTGGTCAATGTCAACGTACTGATGCGTTATTTTATCAATCGCCCGCTCAAGTGGTGCGATGAGGTGGTGACCAGCCTCTTCGTCTGGACCGTCTTTATCGGGACCGCCTATGCCCACCGCCGCCACGCCCACCTGGGAGTGGACATCCTGGTCAATCTATTCCCCCCGAAGGGGAAGCGCGTGATCCAGTTTATCATGGACATTCTTCAGATTCTCGTCCTGCTGATGCTGACCGTCATCAGCGCGCAGTACGTTTATCATCTGATCTATGTGCGAGGCGTCTACAAGCTGACGATGACAGATACCCTCCGCGTTCCGAAATGGTGGACCGGTATCGCTGTCCCCATCGGCTTTGGCCTCTCACTCATCTATGCCGTCTACTTTTTCCTGAAAGACCGGCTGCACCTGATCAAGGGCTTCAAGCCACAGGCGCCGATCTTTGAGGAGGAGCCCGAGGTCACCCCGATCGAGGAACATATCCACGAGGATGTGGCGTCCCCGGACGATACCGCGAAAAAGAACCTCGAAGAGAAATCCGCCGAAAAAACTATTTCCCCGGAAACTCCCCTGAAAAAGGGCAGTGACGGCGGAAGGAAGAAAACGAAGAAAGGAGGCCGGAAATCATGACGCTCACCTTTACCCAGATTATCCCGATCATCATGGTATTCTTTCTCTATTTCTTCGGAATGCCGATCGTCTATGCCCTGTTTGGCTCCACATTTTTCTTCTTCCTCGTGCTGGACAATGCCACCGCTCCCTGGACCATCCTGCAGAAGGTCATGAACTCCACAATGTCCTTCTCCCTGCTGGCGATCCCGTTCTTCGTCATGTCTGGTTCCGTCATGAACTTCGGCGGAATCAGCGATAAGATGATGGACTTCTGCGAGTGTGTCACCGGGCACATGAGGGGCGGCCTCGCGCAGGTCAATGTCCTCCTGTCCATGCTGATGGGCGGATGCTCCGGATCCGCCAACGCGGACTGCGCGATGCAGTCCAAGATGCTGGTGCCCGCGATGGAGAGAAAGGGCTACTCCAAGGCATTCTCCGCCGCTATCACCGCCGCCTCCTCCGCCGCCACGCCGGTCATCCCACCGGGCGTCAACCTGATCATTTTCACGCTGATCGCGCAGGCATCCCTCGGCCGCACCTTCGCCGCAGGCTATATTCCCGGCATCCTGATGAGTGTCTCCATGATGATCGTGGTGGCAATCATCGCGAAAAAGCGCAATTATCCGAAAGTTCATGAGCATTTCCCGCCGTGGAGCGTCGTGGGAAAACAGGCACTGACGTCCTTCTGGGCACTGTTCTTCCCGTTTGGCATTATCCTCGGCATGCGTTTCGGCCTGTTTACCCCGTCTGAGGGTGGTGCCGTCGGCGTCCTCTACTGCTTTATCATCGGCAAGGTCGTCTACAAACGTCTCACCCTCCGGGAACACCTGATCCCGATTATCCTGGACACCATCTCCGGCACCTCCAGTGTCGTTCTGATCATGGTGGCGGCCAATGTCTTCGGTCAGTATATGACCTGGATCAATCTGCCGAAGATCGTCGCCTCCTCAATCCTGGGGCTGACGAATAATAAGTATATCTTCCTGCTCCTGTGCAATGTGGTCCTGCTGATCATGGGCATGTTCCTGGAAGGCGGCGCGGCGATGATGATCATCACCCCGCTTCTCCTGCCGGTAGCCCTAAAGCTCGGCATCAACGTCTACCACTTTGGCCTGGTGGTCATCGTCAATATCATGATCGGCGGCCTGACCCCGCCGTTCGGCTCGATGATGTTCACCACCTGCGGCATCACGAACTGCCCCATCTCCGACTTCATCCGCGAGGTGTGGCCATTCATCGTGTGCCTGCTGGCGGTTCTGCTGCTGATCACCTTCTGCCCGATCCTTGTGACCATCCTTCCGGACCTGATCTACGGCCCGGCATAATTCGGAGCCTGAACAGTGACGGAAAAAGCCCCGTTTTCTGCCCAGCGCCGGAGAAAGAATTTCCTGATTTCTATAGTCTTCCGCGGACGATTCGTCTATAATGGAATGAGCCGGCCAAAAACAGCCGGAGCCTTCCGGCGTTATCGAAACGGGAGGCCAGAAGGGGGAGAACGTACTTATGAAAAAGGTCACCAGGTGGAAATCCGCGGGGAAGCTTCTGATCTTCCCGGCAGTCTTCTCGCTGTTTCTCATCGCGGGCTCTGTGAACGCCTACGCCGATGACCAGGCGGCCGCGGACGACAGCAGCGCTGTCTTTATCTACCGCATGTACAACAGCAAAAAGGGCGGTCATCTCTACACCGCAAGCTATGAGGAAAGGAACAATCTGGCCCTCTCCGGCTGGACGTATGAGGGCATCGGCTGGATCGAGCCGTCAAGCTCCTCCACGCCGGTCTACCGCCTCTACAATGCCCGGAACGGCGACCACTTCTTCACCGCCAGTGAGGAGGAGCGCGCGGGAATTGCCGCCCAGAGGGACTGGCGTGACGAGGGTGTCGCTTTCTACTCGGACGATCAGCGGGAAGTCCCGGTCTATCGCGCCAGCAACGTGAGCGGCCAGCACAGCTACACCACCAGCGCCGAGGAGATCTCAAACCTCACCGCGGCGGGATGGAACGCGGAGGACATCGCCTGGTACGCCGCAAACAGCAGCGCGCAGGATCCGCACCCGATGACGATCGCCGCCGGGATCGATTTCTCCGCGGTCTATGACTATACCTATTTCCGGGATCACCATCCCGATGTCGTGAACGAGGTAGGCAGCTCCGACGCGGCGCTGATCACCTATTTCGCCGAGAAGGGCATGGACGCCGGCCTTGCCGGAAAAGAGAACTACGATCAGGGAACCTATGACAGCCTTCACCAGCAGGTCATTGCCCGGAGAAGCCCCATGCTCCGGAAGGCGTGGGAATACAGCAGCCCGACCGGCTACCTGATCCTGACCGACCAGTCCACCTACACGACTGCGGTCTTCACCGGATCAAAGGGCAACTGGACGCAGATCCAGAGCTTCCCCTGCGCCGTCGGCGCGGGCGGCGCAACCCCGGACGGCGTCTACAGCTCCGGCATCAAGGAGCTCTACTTCGGGACGAACGCATACCGCTGCTGGTACGCGACGCAGATTTCCGGCAATTACCTGTACCACTCGACGCTGTACAAGCCGGAGGGCGCGCCGCTGCACTCCATCGACGACAGGACCGGCAGGGCAATTTCCCACGGATGCATCCGTCTCCCGCTGGATGACGCGAAATGGCTCCACGACAACATCCCGCGGGGAACCACCATTGTCATTTATCACAGCTGAACGGACAAACGGGGACACCTTCGGGTGCCCCCGTTTCCATACGATCGGAGGACCAATGAACGAAAATCTTACCGCTGACGAACGTTACCGCAGGCTCCGCGCCTGCACGCTCTATCTTCTTGACATGGACGGCACCCTCTACCTCGGGGACGAGGTCTTCGACGGGGCAGTGGACTTTATCCGCACCCTGGAGGCGACCGGCCGCAGCTATATCTACCTGACCAACAACTCATCCCGTGCGGGCGAGGACTACATCACCCGCCTCAGGCGCCTGGGCTTCCCCTGCGAGCGGGAAAATGTCTTCACCTCCGGCATGGCCACCGGCCTCTGGATGCGGGAGCATGCCGCCGGGAAACCGGTCTTTGTCGTGGGCACCCGCGCATTCCAGCGGGAGCTGGCAAGCTACGGGGTAAATCTCCTGACCGCATCCCTGGATGACAAAAGCCTTCCCGACCGGGTGGACACGGTCTGCGTCGGCTTCGACACAGAGCTGGTCTACCGGGATCTCCAGCTTGCGGTCCACTACCTCCGGAAGGGCGCCCGCTTCATCGCGGCCAATCCGGACTGGGTGTGCCCCATGCCCGGCGGCGAAGTCCTGCCGGACTGCGGGAGCATCTGCGCCCTGCTGACCGCCTCGACGGGAGTAAAGCCCGTCTACATCGGCAAACCGGACCGGAATATGGTTGATCTCATCTCAGAAGAAAGAAAGATCCCGAACGGGAAAATCTGCTGTGTCGGCGACCGGCTCTACACGGACATCGCTGTCGCCCAGAACGCCGGCGCCGTGTCCGTCTGCGTCCTCTCGGGGGAGTCTGACCAGGCGATGATCGACGCCGCGGAGCGGAAGCCGGACTATGTCCTCCGGGATGTGAAGGAACTCGCCGGCATTCTCCGGCCATGAGGGAGGGATCTGCCTTGAGCGCGCCAGCTTTCATCATCGAGACCGAACTCAGCCATAGCCGCCTGACCGGCCTCGCCCACATGCAGTATGACCTGTTCTGCGTGAAAAACCGGATTTCCCGGACGCTCGTCGCCATAAGCGTCATCGGCATCGGCGCCCTGTACATGCCCGCCTGGTGGAGCTTTCTCCTGATCGCCTACGGCGGCTACCTGCTGACCGGGCGGTACAACCAGGCCAATCACACGGTAAACCAGGTGGAGAAGACCATCGAGGCCTCCGGCCTCGGCTATCCGCGCGACCGGCTGGAATTCACCCCCGCCTGCCTCCGCGTCATCCCGCAGCCGGCAAAGAGCAGCGAGGTCACCGTCCTCCGCTTCCGGGACATCGCCGGGATCGGCGAGGACAGCGAAAACTATTATATTTTCCGCGACAGGTTCGGCGGCTATGTCGTCCCGAAAGCGGCTCTCGGCAGCCGTGAGCAGGAATTTCGCGATTTTCTGGAAAATGCGTCCGGCAGGCACATTAACCGGCCGCAGATCCCATTTCTCTCCCTCAGGGCACGACTGAGAGACCGCTATACAGAAAGGAAAGGATGATTTTATGGATATTCTGGATCGTTTTCTGATGTATGCAAAAATCGGAACCCAGTCCTCGGAGGACGCGGAGGCCCAGCCGACCTCGATCGATGAATTTGATCTCGCCCGCCTGCTGGAGCAGCAGCTCCGGGACATGGGCGCCCAAGATGTGCGGCTCTCCGAATACTGCTACGTCTATGCACGGATCCCGTCAAACCTCGACCCGGCGTCCCCGGAAGCACAGAAGACGCCGAAGCTCGGCTTCATCGCGCACATGGACACCTCGCCGGACGCTCCCGGAAACGGCGTTTCGCCGCGCATCATCCACGCCTACGCAGGCGGCGACATTGCCCTCGGCAGCGGCGCCGTCCTCTCGCCGGTCACCTTTCCTGCCCTCCGGGCAGCGATCGGTGATGACCTCGCGGTCACCGACGGGACGACCCTGCTCGGCGCCGATGACAAGGCCGGCGTCGCCGAGATCATGGATCTCGCGGAGTATCTGCTCACGCACCCGGAGGTAAAGCACGGGGAAATTGAGATCGCCTTCACCCCGGACGAGGAGGTCGGGCGCGGAACCGAGCATTTCGACCTTGCCGGCTTCGGAGCCGATGCCGCCTACACCGTGGACGGCGGGACCCTCGGCCATCTGGAATACGAGAACTTCAACGCCGCCGCGGGCACAGTCCGCATCCGCGGCGTGAATGTCCACCCCGGGAGCGCCAAGGGGAAAATGGTCAACGCAAGCCTCGTCGGCATGGCGTTCAATGCCCTCCTCCCGGAGTGCCGGCCGGACAACACCGACGGCTATGAGGGCTTCTTCCATCTCTGCTCCATCCGCGGCGACGCCTCGGACTGTGAGATGAAGTACATCATCCGCGATCACGACCGGGACAAATTTGAGGAGAAAAAACGCATTTTCCAGGAGGCCGCCGACACCCTGAATGAGAAATACGCGGGCACAGATGCCTCGGTCGAGGTCACGCTCCGGGACCAGTATTACAATATGAAAGAGAAAATCAAGCCGTACATGTTCCTGATCGACGCGGCGGAGAAGGCCACTCGGGCGGTCGGCGCCATCCCCGAGGCGGTTCCGATCCGCGGAGGCACCGACGGCGCGGTGCTCAGCTACAAGGGGCTCCCCTGCCCGAATCTGCCGACCGGCGGGGAGAATTACCACGGGGTGTATGAGTACCTGAACATCAACGCGATGCGGAAGATCGCCGCCATGCTGGTGGAGATCACCAAAAACATGGTCGGCGCGCGGGATTGAGCCAGCCGTGGAATCTGCCGGGGTGCTTCCGGAAGGCAGCGAATCGCCGGGACGCATCCGGCGTCACGAAATCTGCCACCGGACGTGGCTGCCCTCCCGGTCTCGGGTGACAATCAGCTGGTCCTCGATCTCCATCTTGAGTTCGCTCACATGGGAAATAATCCCGATCAAGCGGGAGTTTTCCGCCATCCCCTGCAGGACGCGCACCGCCTGCTCGCGGGCGTGGTCGTCCAGGGAGCCGAAGCCCTCATCGATGAACATGATGTCGGGGTGAACCGCCGCGGAGTTCTCCTGGATCTGGTCGGCCATGCCGAGAGCCAGGGAGAGCGCCGCCAGGAAAGATTCCCCGCCGGACAGCGTGTTCACCGACCGCTCCTTCCCGGTGACAGTGGAATAAACCGTCAGGTCCAGGCCATGGTTCTTCCCCTCGCCGGCGCGGTCCAGGCTGACCATCCGGAGCTCGAACTGCCCGCCGGACATCCGGCGGAAGCGGAGATTCGCCGCGCGCAGGATCCGCTCCAGATACCAGCGCTGTACGAAGGTCTCGATATCCATCCGGGAGCCGCTGCGCTTTCCCCCGAGCCGGCCGAGCAGGCTGTCCATCCGGGTAAATTCCCTGAGCAGCTGGCTGCGTTCCCGGAGATTTGGCTCCAGCGCCCGGAGGGCGCGCGCATTTGCCCGGGACGCCGCGGAGATCTTCTCCAGCTTATCCTGGGCGGATGAGAGAACCTCCTCCGCCCTGCCGAGGGCGCTCCGGATTTCGGAGAGCTCTGGTTTTTCCCGTCCGCCGATCGCCTGATCGGCGGACATTTTCATGCTCTCCGCCGCCGCTTTCCGGCTTCTCATCTGCTCTGCCTCCCGGCGGATCTCCTCAGCCTCCTCCTTCCTGTGCTCTGCCGTGATCTTCTGCCAGGCCTCCCCCGCCAGCGCTTTCTCTCCGAGAACCTGTTCATATTCCGCCTTTCGCTGTGCGGCCTCCGCATCACGCCCCGGGAGCTCCCCCGCATACCGGGTAATCAGTGCCGCCGAGCTGTCCCGCGAGGTTCCCGCCCTGCGGAGGCGTTCCTCCGCGGCCTTCTCCGCCTGATCCGCTGCCCCCGTTTTCGCAAGAGCCTCCCGCTTTGCCGCGATGGCGGCTTGTTCATCGGCATAGTCCCGGGAGCCGTTCATCGACGCCAGCGCGGCCCTGGCTGCCGCGAGCTCTGCCTCCGCCGCACGGTCCGCCGCCTCCGCCAGCTCTTCCCCTTTCCTGAGCTCTGCTCGGCGGCTGTCCGCGTCCTGCAGCTGTTTCTTAAGCCCGGCAAGTTCTTCCGCGTCCTTCCGGAGTTTTCCCTCTTTCCCGTCGAAAACGGCGCGGTCCGCCGAAAGACGCGCTGCCAGGGATTTCAGCAGGGCAATTGCCTGCTCAAGAAGCACAGAAAGCTCCTCAGCCCCGGCCTGACGGGTCACCGGAAGATCCACGCCCGCCGTAAACCCGGCCACCGCCAGACGGCCCGGGCCGCCGCCCGCCGGGAGCTGGTCCGCGCCCGGAAGCGCTCGGATCCCCGATGCCAGCCTGTCCACGCTCTCCGTGAGGCGCTCGACAGACCCCCGGAAAGCCTCCGCCGCCTTCCCGGATGCCTCGGCAGCCTTCTGGCGGAGCTCCGCCGCCTGATCAGCTTTCTTTTTCCGTTCGTCTACCGCCTCTCGGGTAAGCTTCTGATCCTCCGGATTGAGCGCGCAGGGATGGGGATGCGAGACCGACCCGCAGACCGGGCATGGCTCGCCATCCCGGAGCGCCCTCGCGAGAAAGCCCGCCTGAGCCCGGAGAAAGCTGTCCTGCCCGCGCTGCCAGGCCTGATCCGCCGCATGGTAGCCGTCCTCCGCCCGGACGAAGGCCTCCGCCGCCTTTTCCGCCGCTTTTTTGTGGAGAAATGCCTGATTGGCGAGTTTTTTTGCCGCCTCCGCGTCCCCTGCCAGGCTGTCGCGGGCATCCCTCTCCGCTGTCCAGGCATCCAGGCGGCGGTCAGCCTCCGCGAGCTCCTCCGAGCGCATTTTCCATTTCTCCGCCCGCGCCTCAAAGGCCGCTTCCGCTTCCCTCGCCTCCCTGAGCGCGGCCAATGCCCCGGCCCTCTTTTCCCCGCACTCCCGGACTGCCTTTCCGGCAGCCGCGATCCGGGAAAACAGGGAGAGTGCGCGGTCCGCGCGCTCGGTAATCCCGGCCGCCTCCGTGGCGGCTTCCTTCTGCGCTTTTCTCGCCGCCTTCTCCGCCTCCCCGGCGGCAGCATACTCCGCCTCCAGGGACGGCATCTTCCCTCTCTCCGCGGCGAGCTTCTTCCGGATCTCCCGCGCCTCATTTTCCGCATCCGCGAAGCGCCGGTAGACCTCCAGGATCTCATAAGATTTTCTGATCGTCTCCCCGAGCGCAAGCCGCTCCCGGAGGGCCGGCTCCCGGGCGCCAAGTTCCCGAAGCTCCCGCGCAGCCTGCTCCCTCTGGGCGAAGAACTTCAGCAGGTTCTCCGCGCTGGCAGCCCGGTCTCTCTGCCGGTCGCGCTCCTCCTGGGCTTTCCGGACCTCCTCCGCAGCCTGCGCTTTCCGGGCGTCCATCTCCGCGGAGACGTTCCGGAGGCCATCCAGAAATTCCTCCATGTCCGTCACCGGGATCTCCCCGCCTTCCATCATCTTTTTCTGCAGGGCGATGAGGCTCACCGCGCCGCCGGCATCCGCCGGAATCTCCGCGTGCCCCGCTTCCGTGAGAAAGACGGTTCGCACCGCGTCGAGCTCCCGGTTCTTCGCCTTCCGCCGCTCGGCCAGCTCATGGACAATCTCCTGATATTTTCCCGTGCCGAAAAGCCGCCGGAAGATCTCCTTGCGCTCGTCGGAATCCGCCCGGAGGAGGTTCATAAACTCCCCCTGGGCGATCATGCCGACCTGCATAAACTGCGCGCGGGTGAGGCCGAGGATCTCGACGAGCCGGCTGTCCGTCTCCCGGACATTGCCCTTAAACGCGGTGCCGTCCGGCAGATAAAGGGTCACCCGCTCTGCCGTGAGGCTGGTTCCTGTCCCGCGCTTCTTCGGCCGGAAATGCTGCGGCGACCGGACAACCGTGTAGATCTTTTCCTCCCCGCCCGCCGTCTCGGAGAAGGTGAGCTCCACCATGGGCTCAGCCCCTGCGGCGGCAAACTGGCTTTTCAGCCCCGTGCCGGCGCTTCTCCCCTCGGAGGCGCTGGTCTCCCCGTAGAGCGCGTAGACGATCGCGTCGAAAATCGTCGTCTTCCCCGCCCCGGTATCCCCGGTAATGAGGAACAGGCGCTGGTTTGGCTTTGTAAAATCGATCTCTGTCCTGTCCTTATAAGAGACAAATGCCTGCATCGTGAGTTTCAGCGGTCTCATTCTCTTTCCTCCCCGACAGTATTGAGCACATCTCTGAGCAGTGCCTTCTCCTCCTCATCCACCTCCCCGAGAAAATCCAGGCAGAGCTCGTACGGGCTCTTCTCCGCCCGCGGAGAATACGGCGCGTCGTAATCCGCCCGGAGCACATTTTCCCGGCGGATCTCCAGAAGATTGGGAAATGCGTTCCTGAGCCGGTCCTGCATATCCATGACATCGAGGTCGCTGGTGTCCGTGAGGATCACCGAGACGTAATCCTCCGAGGGCTTCCGCAGGATCTCCGCGAGTGTCCCCCGGAGTACCCGGATCTCCCGGAGGGGCGTCAGGGGGAGCACGCGGATGGCGGTATCCCCCTTCTTCCCGAGCTCCACCTCAAGAATCCCCTTCTGCTGCCCCGCTTCGTCGACCGAACAGGCCATGGGCGTCCCGGGATAGCGGTAGATTTCGCTGCCCACCTTCATCGGCTTGTGGATGTGCCCGAGGGCAGCATAGTCAAACGGCGCCAGCACCTCCGCCGACACCTGGTCGATGTTGCCCACGGTCCGCACCTCCGAGCTCATCCGCTCAACCTCCTCCGCGTTCTTCCCGGCGGGGAGATAAAACTGGTGGCTGACCAGGACATTCCGCTCCGCGGTGTCCACCTGCTCGCGGGCAATCAGGCAGCGGAGCGCCTCGTCATAGCTCATGGCGGTGCCATTTTCCCGGTTTCCCGTGATCAGCCGGACCATGGACGGGCGGACAAACGGCAGCAGGTAAAAATTCACCGGGCCGAACGCATCCCGGAGTGTCACCTTCTCGAGATGATCCTCCGGCCTCTCCGGCGGCAGCCCGATCATGTGGACCTTCTCCCGGGACAGCAGGCCGCGGAACAGGTTCGTCCTGGCTGCGCTGTCGTGGTTTCCGCTGATCATCATGATCTCCGCCTCCGGCACCGCCCCGCGGAGGGCGGTGACAAAATGGTCAAAGAGGGCGACCGCCTCCACGGAAGGCACCGGCTTATCGTAGAGATCCCCGGCGACCACCACCGCGTCCGGCTTCCGCGCCGCCGCGAGGTCCGTGATCCGGTCAAGGATGTAGGCCTGATCCTCCAGGAGATCCATATTCAGCAGTTTTAATCCGATATGAAGATCCGAAAGATGGAAAATTTTCATACTTTTTCTACTCCTCTCGCAAAAATGTGCAGAAATCATTCCGTTTTCGTGCTGTGCGGAGCAAAATGTGCCGTTTTCTATATCTCGTTTTTGAAATATGCACAAATTATGATGACTATTTTTTCATATATCGCCGTTAATTTCTTCGTATTTCAAAAATTTGATGTGTTATAATCGTCAACACAGACAGTTTTTCCAAGCCATCCGATATTTTTTTGTATATTCTCTCCATCCGCGCCCTCATGTACAGGATCAACGATTTGGTCATTGATCTTTAAAAATATGTGAATGATAATATGAAACATATTTGAAAAACAGAATGTTCTTTGCAAAGGCGCAGACAATCCTTCCGGAATTTCCGGGCAGTGAGGCTGCGCCTTTCTGTTTTTCAAATCCAAAGGCAGCGGCCGCTGCAGGATCCGACGGCAGCCGCGAAGCGGGGGACCGCCCGGCAGATGCCTGCCGGCACAGTCTATTATATCAGGGGAAGGGCAGCGAAGAAACCGCCGCTCCGGATCAGGAAAAACCGTCGGATACTATCCCGGATGCCAGGGCATCCCGGGCAACCCACAGGAGGTGCAAACAGCATGAGAATCTCGGAACATCCCATTCTTCAATTTGACCGGGGAGAAAAAGTTACCTTTTTCTATAACGGAAACCCGGTCGAAGGCTACACCGGTGAGACCATCGCCGCGGCGCTGCACGCTGCCGGCGTCCGCACCCTCGCCCACAGTCAGGAAAAACACCGCCCGCGCGGCCTGTTCTGCGCGATCGGCAACTGTTCTTCCTGCTTTATGACCGTCGACGGCGAGCCCAATGTCCGCGTCTGCGTCACAAAAGTCCGGAGCGGCATGGATGTGCGCGAACAGGATGGAAAGGGGGTAATCACCATTGATTAAACAGGTCGAAGTTCTCATCGTCGGGGGCGGCCCTGCCGGCCTCTGCGCGGCGGACGCCGCGGCTTCCATGGGCGCTCATGTGCTGGTCTGCGAGCGCTTTGATTTCCCGGGCGGGCAGCTGGTCAAGCAGACCCACAAATTCTTCGGTTCTGAGCATCAGTATGCCGGCGAGCGCGGTTTCCAGATCGGACAGATCCTGACGGAGAAGGTGAAAGCCAATCCGAATATCGAGATCATGACAGACGCGGAGGTTCTCGGCTTCTACGAGGACGGCGTCGTCACCGTCCTGCACGAGGGAAAGCATTGGAAATACAAGCCAGAAAAAATCATTGTCTGCACCGGCGCCTCCGAGAAATTCCTGGAATTCCCGGGCAATGACCTTCCGGGCATCTACGGCGCGGGCGCTGTCCAGACGCTGATGAACCTCTACGGCGTCCTGCCGGCAAAGCGCGCGCTCATGGTCGGTGCGGGCAATATCGGGCTGATCGTCTCCTACCAGCTGCTTCAGGCCGGTGTCGATGTCGCCGGCGTTGTCGAGGCAGCCCCGAAGATCGGCGGCTACCTGGTTCACGCATCCAAGATCCGCCGCGCGGGCGTCCCGATCCGCACCGGCTACACCGTTAAGGAAGCCTACGGCAATGGGGAGCTCGAGGGCGTCATCATCGCCAAGGTCGATGAACATTTCCAGCCGATCCCGGGCACAGAGGAGGATGTCAAATGTGACACGCTCTGCCTCGCCGTCGGCCTTTCCCCGCTGACCGAGCTGCTGTGGCAGGCGGGCTGCCATATGGCCTACATTCCGGAATTTTCCGGCCATGTCCCGGTCAAGGATGAAAATCTGGAGACCTCCGTCAAGGGGATCTACGCGGCGGGCGACTCCACCGGCATCGAGGAAGCTTCCTCCGCCATGGTGGAGGGCAAAATCGCCGGCTACGCCGTCGCTGAGGCCCTGGGCTATCAGAAGGAAGAAGCCGAAAAGCGGAAGAAGGAGGCCATCGCGGAGCTCACCGAGCTCAGATCCGGCGACACCGGCGCCAAGGTGCGCTCCGGCCTTGCCAAGATGGCGGAACACAGAATCATGGAGATGACGGCGGACGGCATGGGCGAACTGCCCGGCGAGCTTGCCGCGAAGGGAGGTAACTGCTGATGCTGTATCAGGATGGAATCCCGACAGAGGAAGACCTGGCCAAGGTAATGCCCTCCGCGGAGAGAATGAAAAAGGGCGCATTTGCGATCACCGAATGCTTCCAGAATATCCCCTGCAACCCCTGCATGACCGCCTGCGCGAAGGGCGCGCTCAAGGTCGAGCCGGACATCAACCAGCGCCCGAAAATCGATTATGATATCTGCAACGGGTGCAGCGCCTGCGTATCCAAGTGTCCCGGCCTCGCCATTTTCGTCGTCGACATGACCGCCGGCGATTCCGCGCTGGTCCGCCTGCCCTATGAGTTTCTTCCGGTCCCCGCGAAGGGCGATATGGTGACCGGCCTCGACCGCGAGGGGAAGGCCGTCGGCACATTCCCGGTGGAGAGCGTCGTCTCCGGCGGGAAGAAGAACATGACCTGGGTCATCGGCATCCGCGTTCCGGCGGATCTCGCGATGACTGTCCGCGCCATCAGAGTGGGAGGTGAAGCGTAATGGAAGACCATGTGATCAATCCCGGCTCCCCGGAGTCGAAAAAGGCACTTGAGGCACCGATCGACCCGAAAACCCGCGAGGCGGAGGAAAATACGATCATCTGCCGCTGTGAGGATATCACCCGGGCGGAAATCATGGACTGCATCCGGGAGGGCTACTGCACCATCGATGAAATCAAGCGGGTAACCCGCGCCGGCATGGGTCCCTGCCAGGGACGCACCTGCCGCCTGCTGATTGCCAGAGAGCTCGCCAACTATTACCATGTTCCGATGGAGGAAGTGCTGATGTCCACTTTCCGTCCGCCGACAAAGGCAATCAGCATGGGCACACTCGCAGACGCATGGAATAAGGAGCACGCAGGAGGCGGAAAAGCATGAAAAAGGGTTATGACGTCATCATCATCGGCGGAGGCATCATCGGCTGCGCCACCGCCTTCGAGCTGGCGAAGCGCGGCATCACCGATGTCCTTCTGATTGAAAAGCGCTTCCTGACTTCCGGCGCTTCCGGCCGCTGCGGCGCCGGCATCCGCCAGCAGTGGGGCTCCGAGCTGAACGCCCGGATCGCCCTCGAGAGCACGAATATCTTCGAGCACCTGGAGGAATACACCGGCTATTCCCGGAACTGCGGCCTTCACCAGGGCGGCTACCTCCTGGTGGCCTACACCGAGAAAGAGTGGGATCAGTTCCAGAAGAACCTTGAGGTTCAGCATAAGCTCGGCATTGATTCCTACGCCGTCGATATCCCGCAGATCAAGGAGATCTGCCCCGGCATCAACACCGAGGGCATGTACGGCGGGACCTTCTGCCAGAAGGACGGCCATGCGGACCCGTTCCAGTGCACACAGGCTTACGCGACCGGAGCTGCCCGCATGGGTGTAAAGTTCCTGACCTATACCGAGGTCACCGGCCTCCTCACCGAGGGCGGAAAAATCACCGGCGTGGAGACCACGCGGGGCAATTTTGAGGCGAAGACCGTCATCAACTGTGCCAATGTCCACGCCCCTGAGCTGGCGAAAATGGTCGGCGAGGATGTCCCGGTCATCTCCGAGCGGCATCAGGCGCTGATCACGGAGAAATACGCGCCTGTCCTGGACTGCATGGTCATGTCCTTCGTCAAGTCCTATTATGTCCAGCAGGAGCCGAACGGCAGCTTCCTGATGGGCATCGGCACGAAGAACGAGGATCCGAGCTTTAATTTCAAGTCCAGCTGGCAGTTTCTTGAGGAGAACTGCGCCGTCATGTGCGACGCCCTGCCCTTCCTGCGCAAGACCAAGGTCATCCGCCAGTGGGCCGGCCAGTATGATATGAGCCCGGACTGCAACCCCGTCATCGACGAGGCGGCTGAGGCCAAGGGCTTCTGGACCGTCTGCGGCTTCTCCGGCCACGGCTTCATGGTCGCCCCGAGAATCGGCATCCTGATGGCCAACAAGATTGCCGGCATGGACGACAGTATGGATATCGCCATGTTCAGCAAAGAGCGCTTCAAGACCGGCAAGCTCCTTCTGGAGCCGGCTGTCGTCTGACCTTCTCCTGCCCTGCGGGAGCGGAACCTGGTTCCGCTCCCGCTTTTTTTCCCGAACATGAGGCATTGGCAGGATTCCCTTCTCGATTGCCCCTTGTTCTGGTGTATTTTACCAATATGAATAGATTTGCAGATTTTTTGTTATTTTTCAGAATCATGTTTACATATCGTCTATTATGTAGTTACAATAGTTATGTCAAATGACAGCAGAGCTGTGCATCCGGTAGATTCTGTTCAATATGCGCCCGGCAAGGGCGAGGGGGAAAAGCTTATGAAAACATCAAAAATCCTGTCATTTCTCCTGTGCGGAGCCATGGCCGCGGGACTCACGGGCTGCGGCGGCGTCTACGAGAAAGCTGCCGCCACGGCAGCAGCGGATACCGCATCCGGCAGCACACAGGCAGAGGACACCTCTTCCGCATCTGGAGCCAAGGTCTTCCGCTACTCCATCACCACAGAGGCCGTCTCACTGGATCCATCCAAATCGACTGCCCTCGATGACGCCGAGCTGCTGCACGCGCTGACTGAGGGCCTCGTCCGCAACACCGCCGGCAAGATCACACCCGGTATTGCCGAATCCTGGGATGTGTCCGGCGATGGCCTGACCTACACCTTCCATCTGCGGGATGCCAAGTGGAGTGACGGTGTGCCGATCAAGGCAGGGGATTTTGTCTACAGCCTCCAGCGGCTGATGAATCCCGACACTGCCTCTGTCTATGCCTTTATCGGGGAATATATCAAGAACGGCGCCGCTGTCGAGAGCGGGCAGATGAAGCCCGAGGATCTCGGCGTGTCCGCCCCGGATGACCATACCCTGGTCATCACGCTTGACCACCCGGCCGCCTACTTCCTGAGCCTGATCGGTTCCATGCCGCAGTACTCGCCGATCCGCCGGGACATTGTGGAAAAGTACGGATCGGATTTCGCTGCCGACGCCGGCAAGAACGTCTACAGCGGCCCCTTCATGCTGACCAGCTCCGCCGCGCAGAAGTATATTCTGGAGAAGAATCCGAATTTCTGGGATGCGGAGAACATCAAGCTCGACGGCGCCGAGGTCAGTGTGATCTCTGATCAGAACACCGCCCTCGCGATGTATGAATCCGGCGATCTGGATTTTGTCAAGATCCCGACCGACGCCGTACCGGGCTACCGCGGCAAGGATCAGGAATTCATGAACGGCAACGAGGACTTCCTCTACATCAACCAGGATGGGTCGAACCCGCTGCTCACCAATAAGAACTTCCGCCTCGCCCTCAACTACGGCCTCAATCGGAACGCTTACATCCAGCTGGCGACCAACAGCGTCTACACCCCGACCAATTCCCTGGTCATGCCTCTCGTGAGCGGCGTCGAGAAGACCTATGGCGAGGAATATCCGATGACCGACAGGTCCTACCCGATGGACGGGGATGAGGATAAGGCCAAACAGTATCTGGAAGCTGCCATGAAGGATCTTGGGATCGCCAACGCCGCGGACATCACGGTCGCCATCACCACCACAGACGCGGAATCGTCCAAGAAGGTCGCTGAGGTCTGCCAGAACCTCCTCAGCACCGCTCTCGGCATCAACGTGGAAGTTCACCAGGTGACCTACAAAAATGTTTTCAGCGAAATCCTCCCGAAAGGCAAGTACGAAATCGCCTACTCCGGGTGGGGTCCGGATTACTCCGACCCGTACACTTACCTGGAGCTCTTCAAGAGCGGAAACCCGTACAACTACTCCAAGTATAAAAACGACGAGTTTGACAGCCTTCTTGATGCATCCAACACAGAATTAGACGCCAAGACCCGTATGGATATGCTCAACAAGGCAGAGCAGATCCTCCTCGACGACGGTGCCCTGGTTCCGCTCCAGTGCAGGGAGGAACACTACCTGCTGAATCCGCAGATGAAGAATGTCTCCTTCTATTTCTGCGGGCTGAACCTGGACTGGCCTTATGCGGAAAAGGACTGATCTCCCCGTCCTCTGGCGCATGTGCTCTTTTTCTGTGAAATATCTGTCAAATTTCGTAAAAAAGTAAATTTATCTATTTTTTTCCTAGAACAGGGTTTACATATTATCTATAGTATGGTTATAATAGTTTTTGTTCAATCATAATTTTTTCATACTATTCAAAATAACAGCCAAGCTATGTTTTCCGGGAGTACGGCGTTATAATGAAATCACCCCATAAGGGCAAGGAGGGAAAGCTTATGAAAAAATCGAAAGTCCTGTCGCTTCTCCTGTGCGGTGCCATGACCGCAAGCCTCGCAGCCTGCGGCGGCGCCTACGAGAAGGACACCACCACAGCCGCCGCGACTGACGCAGCAGCCGGCAGCGCTGCCTCGGAGAACGCCTCTTCCACATCGGGAGACAAGATTTTCCGCTACTCGATCACCTCGGAGGCCACAACCCTGGATCCGAACAAATCGGATTCCATCGCGGACGCTGAACTGCAGCACGCGATGACGGAGGGGCTTGTCCGCAACACCGCCGGCGAAATCTCTCCCGGTATCGCCGAATCCTGGGAACTGTCCGATGACGGCCTGACCTACACCTTCCACCTGCGGGACGCCAAGTGGAGCGACGGCGAGCCGATCAAGGCGGGCGATTTCGTCTACAGCCTCCAGAGACTGATGGATCCCAACACCGCTTCCGTCTATGCCTTCATCGGGGAATATATTAAGAACGGCGCCGCCGTGGAGAGCGGGAAGATGCAGCCCTCCGAGCTCGGCGTGTCCGCCCCGGATGACCACACCCTGGTGATCACCCTGGAACACCCGACCGCATACTTCCTGAGCCTCGTTGGCTCACTCGCCGAGTACGCGCCGATCCGCCAGGATATCGTGGAGAAGTACGGGACTGACTTTGCGGGCGATGCCAGCAAGAATGTCTACAGCGGTCCCTTCATGCTGACCAGCTCTGCCGCGCAGAAATATGTCTTCGAGAAGAACCCGAATTACTGGAATGCTGACAATGTCAAGCTCGACGGCGCCGAGGTCAGCGTAATCGCCGATCAGAACACCGCCCTTGCGATGTATGAATCCGGCGACCTGGACTTCGTCAAGATCCCGACCGACGCCGTGCCGAACTACGACGACAAGGATCAGGAGTACATGAACGGTAACGAGGACTACCTCTACATCAACCAGGGCGGATCGAACCCACTGCTCGCCAATAAGAACTTCCGCCTTGCCCTCAATTACGGAATCAACCGGAATGCCTACATCCAGCTGGCAACCAACAATGTCTACACGCCGACCAATACTCTCGTAATGCCGCTTGTGAACGGTGTCGAGAAGACCTACGGCGAGGAATACCCGATGTCTGAAAAGTCCTACCCGATGGACGGCGACCCTGACAAGGCTAAGCAGTACCTCGAGGCAGCCATGAAGGATCTGGGCATTGCCAAGGCATCAGACATCACCGTCACCATCACCACCACCGATGCGGAATCGTCAAAGAAGATCGCTGAGGTCTGCCAGAACCTTCTGAACAGCGCGCTCGGCATCAACGTGGAAGTCCGCCAGGTAACCTACAAGAACATCTACGGTGAAGTCCTCCCGAAGGGCGACTACGAGCTCGCCTACGCCGGCTGGGGTCCGGATTACCCTGACCCGTACACCTACCTGGAGCTCTTCAAGAGCGACAACCCGTACAACTACTCCAAGTATAAGAACGATGAGTTTGACAGCCTGCTCAAGGCATCCAACACGGAAACAGACAAGAAAGCCCGCATGGATATGCTCAACAAGGCTGAGCAGATCGTCCTCGACGACGGCGCCCTGGTTCCTCTTCAGTGCAGGCAGGAGCACTACCTGCTGAACCCGCAGATGAAGAACGTTTCCTTCTACTTCAGCGGCCTGAACCTTGACTGGCCGTTTGCGGAAAAAGACTGATCCATTACTCTTTTGATCTGACGCAAAATGCATCTGCCGGCGTTGTCCCGGGAGGAGAGAAGCTTCATCCCTCTCCGGACAATTGCCGGCATTTCCAAGTACATCAGAATCTCGGAACAGAGGTGATCCAACTCATGGCAAAATACATCGTCAAGCGGCTGATCGCAGCCCTGCTGACCGTCCTGACCCTCGCGACGGTCGTCTTCTTCCTCGTCCGCCTGATGCCCGGCGACCCCTTCACCAACCCGAAGCTGACGCCACAGGTCAAGGCCAACCTGGAAGCCTACTATGGCTTCAACAAGCCGCTGATCGCGCAGTATCTCCTGTTTCTCCAGAACCTGGTTCACGGGAACTTCGGCTACTCGATGTTCTACACGAACCGGACCGTCAACGATATCATCATGGATGGCTTCCCATTCTCCGCTGACCTCGGCATCAGGGCTCTCGTCCTCGCCATTTCCTTTGGCATCGTCCTGGGCATCCTTGCAGCCCGCCACCGCGGCACGAAGATCGATTTCTTCTGTGTCATCGTCGCCATCCTCGGAACCAGCATTCCCGACTTCATCATGGGGGCATTTCTCCAGTTTTTCTTCGGCATCAAGTGGGGACTTCTCCCCGTCGCCGGATATAAGGGCTTTGCCTACACCATTCTCCCGGCCTGCGGCCTCGCCTTCTACACCCTGGCCTCCGTCTCCAAGATCATGCGCGCGAGCATGCTGGATGTGGTCCAGCAGGACTACATCAAGACCGCCCGGTCGAAGGGTCTCAGCAACCTCCGCATTGTCGTTAAGCACCAGATCCGGAACGCGATCATGCCGGTGCTGACGATGCTCGGCCCCACCGTCGCGTCCGTCCTGACCGGCACTTTTGTCATCGAATCGATCTTCGCCATCCCCGGCATGGGCAAATATTACGTTGAGAGCGTGACCAACAACGACTACTCCCTCATCCTGGGCATGACGATCTTCTACGGAATTTTCCTCGTCATCTGCAACCTGATCGTGGATATTCTGTACGGACTTGTGGACCCGCGCATCCGCGTGTCCCGCTGAGACCACTAAATCTAAAGGAATCGCAGGTGATAATAATATGCAGGATTTATCAAAAGATCTCTTTGTCATCGAGGGCAGAAATGCTGAGAAGATGGAGTCGATCAGCCGCCCCAATATCTCCTTCTGGCAGGACGCCTGGCGAAGGCTGCGGAAAAACCGCGCCGCCTTCACTGGAATGGTCATTGTGATCATTTATGCCCTCTTCGCCATCTTCGCCCCGATGCTCAGCCACTACAGCTTCTCCGGCATGGATGCCACAGCAATCAACGCCGGCCCGAGCGCCACACACTGGCTTGGCTGTGACTCAACCGGCCGCGACCTCTGGGTCCGTACCTGGATGGGCGCCCGTGTATCCCTGACCATCGGTCTCTGCGCCGCGACCATCAATATGTGCGTCGGCGCCGTCATGGGCGGCCTCTGCGGTTATTTCGGCGGCAAGCTGGACATGATCATGATGCGGATCGTGGATATCCTCTACGGCATCCCCAGCCTGATCGTCACCATCCTCCTGATGGTCGTCATGGGCACTGGCGTGGGCACCCTGATCGCCGCCATGTGCATCGTCGGTTGGATCGGCACCTGCCGTTTTGTCCGCGGCGAGACCTTCCGGCTGCGTGAGCGGGATTTCGTCCTTGCCGCCCGCCTGCTGGGCGTGTCCAACTTCAAGATTATCTGCCGGCACATCATCCCCAACATCATGGGGCTCCTGATCACCAACCTCTGCCTCGCCATCCCGGGTGCCATTTTCCAGGAAGCGTTCCTGAGCTATATCGGCCTGGGCATCGCCCCGCCGAACTGCAGCTGGGGTCTTCTGGCGAAGGACGGCATCAAGATGCTGCGGGTGGCGCCCCACGAGATCGCCGTGCCCACCTTCTTCATCTGCACGACGATGCTTGCCCTGAACCTTCTGGGCGACGGGCTCCGCGACGCCTTCGACCCGAACCTGCGCGGAACCGAATAATTGACAAGACAAGGATGGATAAACTATGGCAGAGAATCTATTGGAAATCAAAGATTTGCGATATTCCTTCCGCACCTACGGCGGCACCGTCAAGGCGGTCCGCGGCGTCAGCTTCGATGTGAAAAAGGGGGAAGTCCTGGGCATCGTCGGTGAGTCTGGCTGCGGAAAGAGCGTCACCGCGCAGAGCATCCTGCGCCTGAATCCGGAACCGCCGGGCTTCTTCGAGGGCGGCCAGATCTTCTTCAAGGGAAGAGACCTGCTGAAACTCTCCGAGAAGGAAATGCGCCAGATCCGCGGGAAAGAGATCGGCTTCATTTTCCAGGATCCGATGACTTCCCTGAACCCGACCATGCGGGTCGGCGCACAGATCGAGGAAGTCTTCGTCGGCCGGAACGATGTCCCGAAGAAGGAAGTCCACGAGCGGGCACTGGAGATCATGCGCCTGGTCGGCATCTCCGATGTCGAGAAGCGCTTCCGCCAGTATCCCCACGAGCTCTCCGGCGGCATGAAGCAGCGTGTCATGATCGCCATTGCCCTGGTCAGCCACCCGGATCTCATCATCTGCGATGAGCCGACCACCTCCCTGGATGTCACCATCGAGGCGCAGATCCTGGATCTTCTGCTGGAGCTCCGAAAGAAGCTTGGCACCTCGATCATCATCATCACGCACGACCTCGGCGTCATCGCCCGGATCTGCGACCGCGTTGTCGTCATGTACGGCGGCGAGGTTCTCGAACACGGAACCGTCAATGAGATCTTCTACGAGACCGCGCACCCCTACACCCACGGCCTGATGAACTCCATCGCGGGTCTCAGCACCCCGAAGGACGCCGTCTTAAAGCCGATCGAGGGCACACCGCCTGACCTTTTCGCACCGCCTGCGGGATGCCCGTTCGCCGCGCGCTGTGACTATGGCATGAAGGTATGCGCGAAGTATCCGCCGGAGTTCACGAGCCTTTCCCCAAGCCACGCGACCCGGTGTTGGCTGCAGCACGAATATGCGCCGAAAATTGATCTCCGCACCCGAAGGGAGGGAACGCCCGATGGCAAATCCGAATGAAACAGAGAAGAATACTCCCCTGGTATGGGCAGATCACATCAGCAAGTATTTCCACGTCGCCCGCGGACAGGTCCTCAAGGCCGTCAACAATGTGAATTTTGAGGTCCGCCAGGGCGAGACCGTCGGCCTCGTCGGCGAGTCCGGCTGCGGAAAATCCACCACCGGCCGCTGCCTTGTCCGCCTCTACGAGCCCACCAGGGGAACCGTCTGGTACAGGGGCAAGGACGTCAGCAAGCTAAACCGGGCAGAAAAGAAGGAATTCTGCAGCAACGTGCAGATGATCTTCCAGAACCCGTACTCCTCGCTGAACCCCAGGATGACGGTCAAGGAAATCGTCGGCGAGGGCATGGCGCTCCACGGCCATTACAGCCAGAAGGAGCTCGACGACAAAGTCGAGGAGCTCCTGCACCTGGTCGGCCTCGGCCGGGACCACATGTCCCGCTTCCCGCACGAATTTTCCGGCGGCCAGCGGCAGAGAATCGGCATCGCCCGCGCGCTCTCCGTCAATCCTGAATTTATCGTCTGCGACGAGCCGATCTCCGCGCTGGATGTCTCGATCCAGGCGCAGGTCATCAACATGCTGAAGCATCTCCAGGAACAGTTCTCGCTGACGTATCTCTTTATCGCCCACGACCTGAGTGTGGTAAAATATATCTCGGACCGCGTCATCGTCATGTACCTGGGAACCATCGTCGAGGAGGCCGAGGCGGATGAGCTCTATTCCCACCCGCTCCACCCGTACACCCAGGCCCTGCTCTCGGCCATCCCGATCGCGGATCCGGAGCTCACCCGATCGAGAAAGCGGATTCCCATCACCGGCGAGATCCCGAGCCCAATCAACCCGAAGGACTGCTGCCAGTTCGCGGACCGCTGTCCTTACGCAACCGAGCGCTGCCACAAGGAGATGCCACAGATCAGGAAAGTCGGGAAAGAACACGCCGTCGCCTGCCATCTGATCAACAGCTGACGGATGCCGGCAGGAAGCCGGTTCCCCACCGGCCTTTTCCCGGATGATACGGCAGAATGTTTCTATCCAACATCGTCAAAGGAGGATTTCACATCATGAGCCAGATTGCAGAGGAAAAGCTCAGAAAGTACATGGAAGAACAGAAGCTGGACGGCTTCTTCATCAGCCGCCCGGTCAATGTAAAGTACATCAGCAGCTACACCGGAGAGGATTCCTACCTGCTGATCACGCAGAAGGCGAAATATTTCATCACGGATCCGCGCTACACCGAGCAGGTTTCCATCGAATGCCCGGATTACACCATCGTCGACTGGCGCGCGGAGATCGGTTCGGTCCCCGGCACTGCCGCTTTTCTGGCCAACCAGGATCACCTGAAAAATCTTGCCTTCGAGGCTGACCACCTGACCGTTGACATTTACCAGCACATCCAGGAAAAGACCAAGGCCGAGCTTGTCCCGGAGACCAACGTCGTCGAGGAGTTCCGGATGCACAAGAACCCGCAGGAGCTTGAGTATCTGCGCGCCTCCTGCGAGATCGCCGCGCGGGCTTACGAGCAGATTCAGAAGGACATCCGCCCCGGCGTGACCGAGAAAGAGCTCGCCGCTAACCTCTCCCGCTACATGGTGCTGAACGGTTCCGACACCATGCCCTACGGCAACATCCTGATCTCCGGCGCGAGAACCTCGCTCCTTCACGGTATCCCGTCCGCCAAGGCCGTCGAATATGGGGATTTCGTCCTCATGGACTACGGCTGCCAGTACCACGGCTATCTCTCCGACATGACCCGCACCCTCGTGGTCGGGAAGGCGACCCCGGAGCAGAAGCATGTCTATGAACTCGAGCAGCAGATGGTCGCCGACACCGAGGCATTTCTCAAGGCCGGTGTCTCCTCCCGCGACGCCTACTATGTCTCCCGGAAGGCCATCGAGGGCACAAAATACCTTGACTACCACTACCCGAGCATGGGCCACGGCATCGGCATGTTTGTGCACGAGATGCCGTTCATGAGCCCGAAGTCGGAATACATTCTCGCGGAGAACACGGTCATGACCGTCGAGCCCGGAATCTACATCCCCGGCTGGGGCGGCGTCCGCATCGAGGACACCACGCTGATCACCAAGGACGGCTGTGAAAACCTGACCAATGCCACAAAGGAACTGATCGAGCTGTAAATCCCGCGCCTGCCCGCCGTGAATGTCTGATTCCGGCAGGCAGGCGTCTTTATTATGCAGAGCACTGAACACGCGCAAGCCGGGGCGGAACGCATGTTTCGTGCGAACTATGCTCTTTTGCTGACCACAGGAACTTACCTTTGCCTGAGAACAGGAAAAACATCTGGAGGCTCAAAATGAGAAATGACTATGTGGAAAAACTGATCGCGGCACTGCCGGGCGCCGGACTAGACGCGGTCCTGATCGCGCCCGGCGAGGAGCTCGCCTTTCTGTTCGGCATCTCCCCGATGATGTGCGAGCGGTTTCAGGGTATGTTTGTCAAAGCGGACGGGGAAATCTTCTACATCTGCAACCTCCTCTACAGGGAGCAGATCGCAGGCGGGCTGCCGGGGACGATCCCGGTATACAGCTGGTTCGACAACGATGACATGGTCACCGTCGTCAGCGGCATCCTGAAAGAACACGGCCTCGCCGGAAAGACCATCGGTGTCAATTCCTCCGTGCCCGCATTTTCCATGCTTGCCGTCGGGGAAGCGGCGGACATCCGCTTCCGGGACGCGAAACTCCTCTTTGAGGAGATCCGCATCAGCAAAACGCCCGGGGAAATGCAGGCGCTCCGCGACTCCGCCGCGCTGGTTGACCGGGTCTTCACGGAAATCCAGTGCCGTATCCATCCCGGCGCCACGGAAAAGGAGCTGCAGGAATTCCTGCTGGCCCGCATGGCCGAGCTCGGTGGAAAATCCCCGGAATGCATCGTCGCTGCCGGGGCGAACGCAAGCTATCCGCACTACAATGAAAATCAGGGCATCGTGAGGGAGCAGGACACCGTCCTCATGGACTACGGCTGCACCGTGGACGGCATGTACTCGGACATGACGAGAACCGTCTTCGTCGGCGGCGCCACCGAGCGCCAGCGGGAGTACTACGAGCTTGTCCGCCGGGCAAATGAGGAAGCCGAGCAGCTGTGCGTCGAGGGCGCCTGGATCCCGGACATCGACGCCAAGGCACGGGAAGTTCTCGACGAGAAGGGCCTCGCCCACACGCTCATCAACCGCCTTGGCCACGGGGTCGGCTACACGATCCACGAGCAGCCGGAAATCAAGCAGTCTGACCGGCGGAAGCTCGGGCGCGGCATGGCCTTCTCCATTGAGCCGGGTATCTACCTTGCCGGCGACCTGGGCATCCGGATCGAGGATGTCGTCCTGATCAACGGCGACGGACAGCGGGAGATTCTCAACAAGTCTGACAAGAGCCTGATTATCCTCTGATGGCCTGCTCCTATTTTCCAGCTTGCTTCCCGCAGAAAAGGGAACCGTCTACGCCCCCGCCGGGAAAACAGCGCACCCGGAGATTTCCCGAGATCCGCATGGGACAGGATCAGCGCAAGGCCGCATGAGACAGGATCATCGCAAGGCCGCGTGGGACAGGATCACCCCCGCCGCCTCGTCGAGATCCCCGCAGACCGCAAAGGCCAGCTTGTTCATCGTCTCTGTGGGCGGCGTGAGATCCGGGATCACGATCGGACAGCAGCCCGCCGCGGACGCCGAGAGCACCCCTGTCTCCGCGTCCTCAAGGACAGCGCACTCCCCCGTCGTGAGTTCCGGCGCCGCGGGATCCTGCCGACGTAAGACCGCGGCCGCTTTCCCGACCGCATGCTGGTAACAGTCCGGCGCCGGTTTCCCGGCGCCGGCTTCTTTTCCGCAGACGGAAAACCGGATATAGGGCAGGATGCCGCTCTGCGCCCAGAGCTTTTCCGCGGTCTCCCGCGCTGTCCCGGTCGCGATCCCGATCAGGATCCCATGATCCTGCAGCCGGTTCAGCAGAGAAAATAGTCCCTTTTTCAGCGGGACGCCGTGTTCCCGGATATACGCCGCAAAATACGCGTCGCGGATCTTCCGCAGCGCATAATAGTCAAATCCCTCCGTGCCCTTCATCGACCGGAACCGCTCCGCGTTGGCCTCCCTCGTCCGCCCCCGGAAGGACAGCAGATCCTCCCGGCTGACCCCGCAGCCGGTCTCGACTGCAGCCCGGATCCAGGCATTCTGGGAGATTCTCTCCGTGTCGAACAGCGTCCCATCCATATCCATGATCACTGCCCTGAACATCATTTCCCCTCCGTATACCTTTTTGCTCATCTTACCATATCCCGGAGGGAAAGAAAAACGGTTCCGCCGCGCGGGATCTCTGATCGAGCCGCGGAAAAGCTGCGGACGCAGGCCGGCGACCCCGCCATTGCCCGGGCTGCGAACGTCAAACCCGCCGTATTTGCCGTCAGGGAAAGCTTATCGATCTGGTTCGGATCGCCGCAGAGCACGATCTTGCTGCCTTCCGCCGCCCTGGTCACAATTCCCATGATCTGTCCCGGCGTCGCGTTCTGGCATTCATCGATGATGATATAACTGTTGGTGATGGACCTGCCGCGCATAAATCCCATACTCTCAATGGAAATCCGCCCACTCTCCAGATAATCCTCCATGATCTGGTCGACCTCGCCGGCATCGATTCTGGAAGGGCGTTTCGTATGCATTCCTCCGCCCTGGATTTTCAGATAGGTTCTGAGATTATCCGTGACACCACGCATAAGCGGCCCGACCTTCTCCACCTCGCTGCCCGGTAGCGCCCCGATATCCCGGTCAAATTCGACATTGTTCCGGGTGGCGATCATCCGCTCGTACCTGTCTTCCATCTGATCCATGCCGCAGGCAACCGTGAGGAAGGTCTTGGCTGTCCCCGCCTCCCCTTGAAGTATGACCAAAGGGATTTCCTCAGGAGGCGCCATCAGGGCATCGATGGCAAAATGCTGGCTGACATTCCGCGGCGTGACCCGGCAGGAATCTGAGAGCGTATACAAGCGGTGGAACATCCCGCCGCGAAACCTGGCAAGAAAAGTGTGCTTCGGATCGCAGCGGTCGTGGAGAATCAGGTATTCATTTTCCACAAGATCCCTTGTCTTGCGGCCATCTGCCTTCATCTGTCCTTCCCTCGCAAGGATATTCATCTCCTCCGCGCTCACATACACCTCTGCCCGATCCGCGCAGTTTTCGTCCACGGGAATCTGGGCATTCCGGTACTCCTGCGCCGGAACACCGATTTCGCTCGCCTTGAAGAGAAGCGACTGATCCTCCGTGACCAGGATCGCCCCCAGGGAACAGCACGCCGCGAGAATGCGGTTGTCCGCCTTGGAAAGCTCCCACCCCTGGGGGAGTACCACGGCGTCGACGCTGTCATTTTCCACCCGGAAGATTCCCCTGCCGCGGTTAATTTTCACCCCCTCGGCAAGATCCGCATGGCTTCGCAGCGCCTTCTGCCTAAGCGGCGTGAGTGACTGGCGGAATACCTCCCTGGCCTGGCAGGCCCGCTCGGTTTTCCCCTGTTTCAGGCTGTCCAGTTCCTCGATGGTGGTCGCCGTGACGACGACCTCATTATCGTCGAAGCCATAGACTGCCGTGGGATAATTCATCAGAATGTTGGTATCGAGAAGATAGGTGTGGCGTTTTTCAGACATGGGCTCCCTTTCCGCGCCCATTTGCCAGCGCAGACAGGCGCCTGTATGATTTTCCCTGTCTTCTCTATACCAAACGAATGTAAAGAATGATGGAAAGATTCTGCAAATTTCATGTAAGACAGACTTTTCTCCAGTGAATTTCCCGGCACGCTTCCTTTTCCCGCAGAATAATGCTACACTGTTCTTGTCTGGAAACCACGCCGGGAATATTTTCGCCGGCGGCTGGTGAAACGGAAAGGGATTCTTTTAAGAATGGAGGCAATCGAACATTATGGATATGAAAGCTAAGGTTACAGAACTTGTCAACGCCTCCTCGGTATGTGCCGAGGCGAAGGCTGCCGGCGAGGCTTATCTGAAGGCAGCTGGCACCCCGGGCCAGGCAGAGGCAGCCAAGGCGCTGCTTGCTGAGCTTAAAGATGATGTCTGCAGCGTGGACGATGCCATCGCCTTCGGCGGGAGCGATGCCGCGAAGAAGTATCTCGGCGAGGAGGCCGCGGCCGGCATTGTCAAGGCTGCCAAGGCATCCAAGGCTGCCGGCGGAAAGTACTGCGTATGCCCGGCCTGCACAGCGGGTGGAGAGATTCTGGATCACGCGGAGGAGCTGTAAATACTGGCATGAGAAAACCCGCAAAATACCGGTGCTGATTGTTCCGGCTTTTGCGGGTTTTCCTCTATGTGGATTTTCCAGGTGTCCGATACTACCCGCAGCATGGGTGGATGCGTAAAACGGCTAATTTAGCCGCATTTCTATTAACGTAAAATTTGAGGTTTCAGTGTAAAAACACACTCTCCTCTCAGAACATGTGCCTGCCAGTTCTCTCTGTTTCTAATTAGTGTCTGCTCAATAGCGTAGAATGCAATATTTACTGACAATAACGGCGGATTGCGGTATAATAAGTGCAAAGATTTTTGCAATTTCTCCTAATTTCTTTGCACTTATTGATATATCCGAGGCAGTCCGCCATGTACAAAAAACCGTCCGAGCACCAGATTTCGATTTTTGATTTCAACCAGAGCTGTGGAACACCGCTGGATGAAAACAATGAATGGGTCCGGCTTGCAAATGCCATCGACTGGACAAGCCTGGAAAAAGTGTACGCTTCTCTCTTTCCCTCACACGAAGGACGGCAGGCCTTTCCTCTGCGTGTTGCTCTCGGTGCTCTGATCATTCAGAAACGTGAGGGGCTTTCTGACCGCAGGCTGGTTAAGGAAGTCGCCCAAAACCCGTATTACCAGTACTTCATTGGTATGGACCGGTTTTCGGACACCTGCCCGTTCAAGCCGACAGTTCTCGTGTATTTTCGCCGCAGGCTGGATTCCCGTTTTCTGATGATGGCGAATGAAGAATACCTTGCTGCAGGCGCTGCCACGCCGGAACATGCCGGCGATAAACCGGAAAAATCCGCCGACGGGGAGAACGTGGGGACTTTCATTCTGGATGCCACCTGTTCTCCGTCCAACATCAAGTATCCTCAGGACTTTGTGCTTCTCAATGATGCCAGGGAGAAGCTCGAAGAGATGATTGACTATTTCCATCACCAGTATCATCCATGGACGAAGCCCAGAACATACCGGAGGCGCGCAAGAAAAGAATATCTTGCCATGGCGAAAGCCAAAAAAACGCCCGACGAAGAAGCTCCGGAGCCTGATCCGTAAGCAGCTTGGCTGCCTGAATCGCGATCTGCGGTATCTGGAGGCATACATGACAGAAGGCTATGCCCTGCCACAGAAGTATATTGACTGCTATCTGACCGTCCAGAAGCTGTACGAACAGCAGAAGTACATGTTTGATAACAACACTCACAGAGTGGATGACCGGATTGTGAGCATCAGCCAGCCGTATATCCGTCCCATCGTGCGCGGCAAAGCCAAGTCTCCCGTGGAGTTTGGCGCCAAGTATGATGTCAGCATTGACGAAAAGGGCCACGCCCGCCTGGAGAAGCTCCAGTTTGATCCTTACAATGAGAGCTCTGTCCTGCAGGATGCGGTAGAACGTTATAAGGAACGCACCGGGCATTATCCGGTACGGGTTCTTGTTGACCAGATCTACAGGACAAGGGCGAACCGTGCTTACTGTAAAGAGCACGGCATCCGCATCTCCGGCCCGAGACTGGGGCGTCCCGCAGCCGATCATAAGGCTAACCGGGAGGAGTATAAAGACAACACTGACCGGATCGAGGTAGAGCGCTTCTTCAGCAGGGAGAAGCGTTGTAACGGCGCTGGTCTCATTATGACCAGACTGGCTGAAACAACACTGGCATCTATCGCATTATCAGTCTATGTCACCAACCTCTTCGCAATTCCTACAGGGAATCTTTTTGTGCTTTATTTTGCGGACTGCGGATACGGGCCGGAAACAGCGCAGTTCATCGAAATGGACGATGCAACGTGAGCAATTCGCCAGAATTCCGGGCTGCACTGTACGGTTGGCAGCCGTCCAGATACCTTTGCAGTTTGCTAAAATTGGACCCAATGTTGAGCAGACACTAATTATGTCTTCCGCTTTGCGTCTTTTGGTGTCTTCCTGATCGCTGTCTTTTCCCACCGCTGATTTTTTCTCTGTCTATCACCATTTCCGGCGCTTTCCGGGGAAGCTCCATGGGCGATGGCGGGGAAAGGCATAACAAAAGCCCCCGGCGGGGGGAACCCTCACCGGGAGCGCTGCGGCTCATCTTTTCAGTTTTTGCACAACGCGGAACAGCGGATTTGACTAATCTTGCCAAATGAATTAGATTTAGGTTGTTCATCGAATGTAATACGCTGTGTCAAAAAGGTGTCTGCATGCAGATGCTAATTTGACAAGGTGTATCGATTTCGATGCTAAAAGGGTCTTCTGATCGGTGTCTGTTTACAGATGCTTTAATCAGACGGCTCTTTTTTTCTTGTCCCGTTTCAAATAATCGTAAATCAGAATTTTCTTTTGGTTTTCGGCTGTCCTTTTTGCCCTTGGCGATATATTATCGCTTGTTTTTATCGCTTGCTTTTTTTTCAAGCGATAAAGTGACAATAGTACGGTCGGGATCAAACTGCTCTCCGATAACGGGATCTTTCAAGCTTTCATCTTTCCAGATAGTGAACTACTCCGACTTATAGAAGTCGGAGCTTCCTGCTTCAACCACTACTGCGCTGGCTACGATGATACGTAACGGCTCGTCTTACACAGTGTCCACAGGCGTATGAGTTTGGGCTATTCCATCCCTACTGTAATATTTAGTTTTAGGCTACTTCAGTCAGTAGTCGTAATCCCTCACGTAAGATATTGATAGCGGCATTCTGGTCACGATTCATCGTAAGACCACAATCGCATACCATTTTACGAATGTCTAAATCCTTCATTTCTGGATGTATTGTTCCGCAACAATGACATATCTGTGATGACGGGAACCACTTATCTACCTTGATAAGATACTTATTCCTATCAGATAGCTTGTATTCAAGCATAGACAGGAACATACCGTAACCGTTATCAAGAGTAGCTTTGCCATTACCGAAGCCATGATTTGCCATAGACCTCATATTTAAGGATTCCACGCAAACAACATCATACGAATTGGCTATCTTCGTAGATATTTTATGCAGGTTATCCAGACGCTGGTTAGCGATATGCCTATGTATCTTATTCACTTTACGAAGTTGCTTTATATAATTATTGGACTTAACCTCGTGTTTCTTAGAGCCTTGCATGCGTGACAGCCTACGTTGTGCCTTGGCAAGTTTGTCATGGCTTTCACGATAATACTTATGATTAGTACCTGTATTGCCATTACTATCTACGTATAAGCCGTCGGAAGCATAATCTAACCCGATGGCATTAGTTTTATCGGCTACATAAGGATTTACGATATTCTCAAACTCAAAGAGTACGGAGATATAATATTTGCCATCAGATTCCTGTGATATGGTAGCCAATTTAATTGTCCAACTATCGTCAGGCACACGATGGATAACAGCTTTTACCTTTCCAATCTTAGGAAGCTTGATATATTTGTTGTCTATAATGGCAACTGTCCCATGTTGATTGTTCGTAGTATAGGACTTACGACTATGTTTGGCAGACTTGAATTTAGGAAAACCGTTTTTCTTCTTACGAGATTTACTAAATGTATTACGAAAAGCCTCCTGTAAGTCCATCTGCTTATTGGCAAGAGCAAGGCTGTCTACTTCTCTAAGATAAGGATAATCGTTCTTATATTTGGCAGGCGTAACAGTAGGAAATTTGCCTGTAGCTTTGTAGCCGTCAATTTTATCGGAAAGCATAAGATTATAGACCTTACGACAATGCTCATGTACGGTAAGGAAGCAAGCAACCGAAAACAAGAGATAGACCGCCAGCACTACACTATTCCGAACCAAAGACCAAAAGATAAGCATTGTGGGAAAATCTAAACTTTTGGATTTTCCTACAATGCCAACTACGGCGGAATCCCTCCCACTCCTTATATCTTTCTGTATACATTGAATTTGTATTTAGTAAAATGCAGACAACACCACGGATCGGCTTTTGGTTGGACAATTCCAACCAAACACCACAGCAGACAGCAGAAAACATTCTGAACGCTAGGAAGCCGGTATGATTGTTACATATAAGGGGAAGAAAAATTTCTTTTAGGTACTTGCTTTCCTAAAACTGATGTGATACAATGATTTAATCCAGAAAAGGAGTAAAAAATATGCGGCAAGGTATTCTTAAATAAAACTATAATCAAATAGTGGGAACAAAGGATTATGATAGCTCCTTTTGTAGGGGCTTAGTTTTTTGTACCCAATTTAAAAATACTTTTGCCTTATCAATTTTGACATATCCCCAAAAACAGCAATCACAAACAGGTGTATGCTGTATATGTGTATGTCCGCAACTTATAATCCCCAGTGGTAAAAGTATTTTACTGCTGGGGGTTTTTATGCCCTTTGGGGCTGTAAAGGGAGGACAATCACATGAAAATAATCAATATTGGAATTCTTGCCCATGTAGACGCTGGAAAGACGACCTTGACGGAGAGCCTGCTATATGCCAGCGGAGCCATTTCAGAACCGGGGAGCGTCGAAAAAGGGACAACGAGGACGGACACCATGTTTTTGGAGCGGCAGCGTGGGATTACCATTCAAGCGGCAGTCACTTCCTTCCAGTGGCACAGATGTAAAGTTAACATTGTGGATACGCCCGGCCACATGGATTTTTTGGCGGAGGTGTACCGCTCTTTGGCTGTTTTAGATGGGGCCATCTTGGTGATCTCCGCTAAAGATGGCGTGCAGGCCCAGACCCGTATTCTGTTCCATGCCCTGCGGAAAATGAACATTCCCACCGTTATCTTTATCAACAAGATCGACCAGGCTGGCGTTGATTTGCAGAGCGTGGTTCAGTCTGTTCGGGATAAGCTCTCCGCCGATATTATCATCAAGCAGACGGTGTCGCTGTCCCCGGAAATAGTCCTGGAGGAAAATACCGACATAGAAGCATGGGATGCGGTCATCGAAAATAACGATGAATTATTGGAAAAGTATATCGCAGGAGAACCAATCAGCCGGGAAAAACTTGCGCGGGAGGAACAGCAGCGGGTTCAAGACGCCTCCCTGTTCCCAGTCTATCATGGCAGCGCCAAAAATGGCCTTGGCATTCAACCGTTGATGGATGCGGTGACAGGGCTGTTCCAACCGATTGGGGAACAGGGGGGCGCCGCCCTATGCGGCAGCGTTTTCAAGGTTGAGTACACCGATTGCGGCCAGCGGCGTGTCTATCTACGGTTATACAGCGGAACGCTGCGCCTGCGGGATACGGTGGCCCTGGCCGGGAGAGAAAAGCTGAAAATCACAGAGATGCGTATTCCATCCAAAGGGGAAATTGTTCGGACAGACACCGCTTATCAGGGTGAAATTGTTATCCTTCCCAGCGACAGCGTGAGGTTAAACGATGTATTAGGGGACCAAACCCGGCTCCCTCGTAAAAGGTGGCGCGAGGACCCCCTCCCCATGCTGCGGACGACGATTGCGCCGAAAACGGCAGCGCAAAGAGAACGGCTGCTGGACGCTCTTACGCAACTTGCGGATACTGACCCGCTTTTGCGTTGCGAAGTGGATTCCATCACCCATGAGATCATTCTTTCTTTTTTGGGCCGGGTGCAGTTGGAGGTTGTTTCCGCTTTGCTGTCGGAAAAATACAAGCTTGAAACAGTGGTAAAGGAACCCTCCGTCATTTATATGGAGCGGCCGCTCAAAGCAGCCAGCCACACCATCCATATCGAGGTGCCGCCCAACCCGTTTTGGGCATCCATAGGACTGTCTGTTACACCACTCTCGCTTGGCTCCGGTGTACAATACGAGAGCCGGGTTTCGCTGGGATACTTGAACCAGAGTTTTCAAAACGCTGTCAGGGATGGTATCCGTTACGGGCTGGAGCAGGGCTTGTTCGGCTGGAACGTAACGGACTGTAAGATTTGCTTTGAATACGGGCTTTATTACAGTCCGGTCAGCACGCCGGCGGACTTCCGCTCATTGGCCCCGATTGTATTGGAACAGGCATTGAAGGAATCGGGGACGCAGCTGCTGGAACCTTATCTCTCCTTCATCCTCTATGCGCCCCAGGAATACCTTTCCAGGGCTTATCATGATGCACCGAAATACTGTGCCACCATCGAAACGGCCCAGGTAAAAAAGGATGAAGTTGTCTTTACTGGCGAGATTCCCGCCCGCTGTATACAGGCATACCGTACTGATCTGGCCTTTTACACCAACGGGCGGAGCGTATGCCTTACAGAGCTGAAAGGATATCAGGCCGCTGTCGGTCAGCCGGTCATCCAGCCCCGCCGTCCAAACAGCCGCCTGGACAAGGTGCGCCATATGTTTCAGAAGGTAATGTAAAGATACATAATCGTCAAGACGGCAACAATCAGAAGTTATGGAGGGTAACAATGGAATATAGTAAGGAAGATTTAATGGAAGCAAAAAAGCAAATTTGGGGAGTGGGAGAGAACATGGGAACAGAGGAAAGTAAAAAAATCTGGGAGGAGAACGCACAATTTTGGGATAATGCAATGGGTGACGAATCTAATGAATTTCACAGAGAGGTAGTGCGTCCCAAAGTAACGGAACTTCTATCTCCTAATCCTGCGGATTACATTTTGGATATTGCGTGTGGCAATGGAAATTATTCTTCGTATCTTGCACAAAGAGGCGCTTCGGTTGTCGCTTTTGATTACAGCAAAAAAATGATAGAATTGGCTAAAAGACGGCAATCACAATATGCAAAACAAATTGAATTTTGTGTGGCGGATGCGACCGATAGAAAAAGTATATTAGAATTAAAAAGAAATCGAGCCTTTACGAAAGCAGTTTCTAATATGGCAATTATGGATATTACGGATATTGAACCACTTCTTATGGCTGTTTATGAACTGTTGCAGGAAAGCGGAATTTTTGTCTTTGCAACGCAACACCCTTGTTTTGTCACGTTGACTGAAAAATATATGACACCGCACAGTTACTATGATATAGCGATTGAAGGGCAACCGAAAGAGCAGATTTATTATCATCGTTCCATACAAGATATTTTTAACCTTTGTTTTAGAGCTGGATTTGTCATTGATGGATTTTATGAAGAATGTTTTAAAACCAACAAAGAAATTCCTATGGTAATGATAGTAAGGCTTAAGAAGGTAAAACGTGATAGCTTAAAATAAATTCAAGTTTGTCGGGTAAATAGCAAACCCAGCCGAGCCAGTCAACGGTCAAGATGAACGGCGCATATGCGCAGCCGTTGACAGCCCCGCCCGCCTTTGCTGGTAGGCAATCAAGGGGCGACAGCAAGAAGTGCCACCGCCCCGCACTATTATTCAGAAAGGGGAATTTCCATGACCGACCAGATAGCCTATCAAGAATATATCCAGCGCAGGTACAACGCCTTTTGCAAGACTGTTATCCGCTGTGCCGCCTTGGACAAGATTTTGAAGCTTAAACGGCAATGGGAACGGCAAGTTTCCCTTGACTATCTGATGAACGAGAAGTTTGTCCAGTTTGCCGCGTCGGAGCCGGACGAGGAATACCCATTTACCGTCTGCGGTCAGACCGTCCTGCTCTGCAACGCCGCCCTTGCCGACGCGATCTCTGTTTTGCCGGAGCAGACGCGGGAAGAAATCCTGCGCTATTACTTTCTGCGCCAGCCGCAGCGCGTGATCGGCGCGTGTATTGGCCGGTCACGCAGCACAGCGGGGCGGCATATCCAGCTTGCCTTGCAGCGGCTACGCGAAGAAATGGGGGTGAGCCGGTATGAGTAGACTTCTCCCCTATGAAACAATCCTCAAAGCCCGTGAGGGCGACCCAGAAGCCGTGAACGCTGTCCTGCTCCACTACGCCGGATATATCCGCTATTTCTCAAAAGTGAACGGGCAGGTCAACGCCGAGGTGGAGGACTATGTAAAGCAGCGGTTAATTGACTGTCAATTCAAGTTCCGGCTTGACGAACCACCGGACAAGTCATAAAAACTGAATACCAGCCGCCACCGACGCGGCCAGCGAAAGCAGTAAGTCTTGAAAAAGATTTACTGCTTTTTTTGTTGTCCGGCTCCGCTCCCGGCCATTTTGCCCCCTGCCGGTTGTAGTAGTAAGCGAGGAGGGAATTTTTCTGCCCTGGTGTTTGGCATTTGGAGCATTTACCCGTAGTAGAGGGCAAAGAGAAAGGATTTCTCCAACACCGGGTAGAAACCACTGCGTCCGGTGTCATTTTAGCGAAAGCGGGCAGGAATGCCCTTTACAGGATTAGTAGTAGCAGAAAAAGAGAAACAAACTTTTGTGGTTGCAGTTTTCCAAAAAAGTGGCGGACGGAAGTGAGAGAAAGTTTGCAGTCACGGAGAGCAAGTTTCTACCACGGTGCCAAAATCCGCAATTCTGCAGTTTTGCCCCTCGCGGGAAACTTGTTGGGGAGTGCCTTCCCCAAACCCTGCTCATGCGCCCTTACGGGCGAGAAAGGAGGTCACACCATGCGAAAGAAATACAACACGCCCCACCGCAGCCGCGTTGTGAAAACCCGGCTGTCCGAAGATGAGTATGCCGACTTCACAGCGCGGCTTGCGCCCTATGGTATCAGCCAGTCCGAATTTCTCCGGCAGGCGATACGGCGGGCGACCATACGCCCGGTTGTCCATGTGTCGTCGGTCAATGACGAGTTGCTTTCCGCTGTCGGGAAGCTGACAGCCGAGTACGGCAGGATCGGCGGCAACCTCAATCAGATTGCCCGGTATCTGAACGAATACGGCGTACCCTACAACACCCTTTCCGGCGAGGTACGCGCCGCCATATCCGACCTTGCCGTCCTCAAGTATGAAGTCCTCAAGAAAGTAGGTGACGCGGTTGGCAACACTCAAGCATATCAACTCTAAAAACGCCGACTACGGAGCCGCCGAGCAATATCTTCTCTTTGAGCATGACGAGTTTACCATGAAGCCCGTCCTTGATGAAACCGGCAGGCTTATCCCCCGCGAGGACTACCGGCTGTCCACGCTGAACTGCGACGGGGAGGATTTTGCCGTTGCGTGTATGCGGGCCAATCTCCGCTATCAGAAAAACCAGCGGCGGGAAGATGTGAAAAGCCACCACTACATCATCAGCTTTGACCCGCGGGACGGGCCGGACAACGGCCTGACCGTAGACCGGGCGCAGGCGTTGGGGGAACAATTCTGTAAAGAGCATTTTCCCGGCCACCAGGCCCTTGTCTGCACCCACCCGGACGGGCATAACCACAGCGGCAACATTCATGTGCATATCGTCATAAACAGCCTGCGGATTGAGGAAGTGCCGTTCCTGCCCTACATGGACAGGCCGGCCGATACGAAAGTCGGCTGCAAGCACCGATGTACCGACGCTGCCCTGCGCTACTTCAAATCCGAAGTCATGGAGATGTGCCACCGGGAGGGGCTTTATCAAATCGACCTCTTGAACGGCAGCAAGAACCGCGTCACCGACCGGGAGTATTGGGCGCAGAAAAAGGGACAGGCCGCGCTGGACAAGCAGAACGCCCCCATGATTGCCGATAGTATCACGCCCCGGCAGACCAAGTTTGAAACGAACAAGGAGAAGCTGCGGCAGACCCTACGGAAAGCCCTTGCCACCGCCGCCAGCTTTGACGAGTTTTCCTCTCTGTTGCTGCAGGAGGGTGTGACCGTCAAGGAGAGCCGGGGGCGGCTTTCCTACCTCACGCCGGACAGGACAAAGCCAATTACCGCCCGGAAGCTGGGCGACGATTTTGACCGCGCCGCTGTCTTTGCCGTTTTAGAGCAAAACGCCGCCAGAGCAGCCGAAGCGCCAGCCAGATCCCCCGATCCCCCACGCACCATAAAAGACCGCTTGCAGGTTGCCAGAGCCGAGATAGCCGCCCCGAAACAGGACGGAGTGCAGCGGCTTGTGGACATTGAGCAGAAAATGGCCGAGGGCAAAGGCCGGGGCTATGAACGCTGGGCGAAGATACACAATCTGAAGCAGGCCGCCAAAACGCTGTCCGTCTACCAGCAATACGGCTTTACTTCCCCGGAGCAGTTAGAAGCCGCCGTTGACACCGCCTATCAGAAAATGCGCCAGACCAGCGGCGAACTGAAAGCACTGGAAACGAAGCTGCAAGGGAAAAAGAAGTTGCAGCGGCAGGTGTTGGCCTACGCCCAGACCAAGGCCGCCCGCGACGGGCTGCGGGCACAGAAATCCGAGAAAGCCCGCGCCGCATACCGGCAGGCCCATGAGAGCGATTTTATCATAGCCGACGCAGCAGCCCGGTATTTCAAGGCGCATGGCATTACCAAGCTGCCCGCCCGGAAAGCGTTGCAGGCCGAGATCGAGCAGCTTATCTCCGAGAAAGACGGCCTGTATAACACCTATCACGAACAGAAACAGCGGTTCAAGGAGTTGCAGACCGTCAAGCGGAACATCGACCAGATTTTGCGCCGGGACGAGCCGCACCGCAGAAAGGAGCAGAGCCATGAGCGATAACCTGCCCCACATGGACTACCGCCAGCACCGGCGGGCGCGGCGGCTGGTACATGAGTGCTGTAACTACGATGAGGGGAACTGCCTGCTATTGGACGACGGGGAGCCTTGCGTGTGCGTCCAGAGCATTTCCTTTTCCCTCATGTGCCACTGGTTCCGTGTGGCTGTCCTGCCCCTTGACGGGGAGCTGGCCGCAGCCCTCTTGTGCCGGGGAAGCCGGAAACGGTGTGCCGTCTGCGGGGCGGCCTTTGTCCCCAAATCCAACCGGGGAAAATACTGCCCCGACTGCGCCGGGCGCATGAAGAAAATCAAAGCCGCCGAGAGAAAGCGGAAACAAAGGCAGAGATGTCACGCTTTAGAGCCTTTCAAACCCGCATAAATCAAGGCTTTTTTCGTGGGTGTCAAAGGGTACGCGATACATTTATCCTTTTCCCCCGGAAACGGCGTTTTAATGCGTGACAATACGCCAAAATCAACCCGAACACAGGGAGGTGATCCTATCGCTGATTATATCAGGGCAGACACGCGGCTGCCCGCCTATCTGCCGTATCCCCGTTTCCTGCTGAAAATGGAGATTTCACAGACCGCCAAGCTGCTGTATTCGCTGCTGTTAGACCGTTCCACCCTCTCCCAGAAAAACAAGTGGCTGGACGACGAGGGCAGGATTTATATTATCTATCCCATCGCGGAGATAGCAGAAATACTGGATAAAGGCAGCACCACCATCAAGGGGGCGCTTAATGAACTGGACACGGCGGGGCTGTTGGAACGGGAACGGGGCGGCTTCTCCGCACCGAACCGGCTTTATGTCAAAGTACCGCCAGTGCCACAGGTACAGTTTTCAGACCAACTGATGGCCGGAAGTCCGCCCCTCATAGAGCCGGAAAACCGTCCTACTGATGGTCAGAAAACCGACCTTATGATGGTCGGAAAACCGTCCCCTAACCAAACTACTATAAACAACCTTACAGAGAGCCAAACAAAGGGAGTGAGTGGGGGGCCGTCCGCGCCCTATGGCCGATATGGAAATATTTTTCTGTCACAGACCGAATACGACGAGTTGCAGGCAGAGTACCCTGACAGGCTGGAACGGTTCATCGAGGAAATGAGCCGCTACCTTGCCGCCAACGGGAAAAGCTACCAGAACTATGCCGCCGCCCTGCGGATATGGGCGGGGAACGACAAAAAGGAAGCCCCTAAAAAGGGCATACCAGACTACTCATGCAAGGAGGGCGAGAGTTTATGAAGAATGAAATCAACGCGGTTTTGGAGAATATGACGACCACCATCCCGGAGCCGGAGGACTACACCGGCGAGGACGGTTTACTGTACTGCGGCAAGTGCCGCAAGCCGAAAGAAGCCTATTTTGCGCCGGATAAGGCCGCTATCTTCGGGCGCGACCGCCACCCGGCAGAGTGCGACTGCCAGAGAACCGCCCGCGAGGAACGGGAAGCCGCCGAAAAGCGGCGCAGACACCTTGACACCGTGGAAGAACTGAAACGCCGGGGCTTTACCGACCCCACCATGCGGGACTGGACTTTCGAGAACGACAACGGCAGGAACCCGCAGACCGGGCTTGCCCGCCGGTATGTGGAGCATTGGGAAGATATGCGGACAGACAATATCGGCTGCCTGTTCTGGGGCGGCGTAGGCACCGGCAAAAGCTACCTTGCAGGCTGTATCGCAAACGCCCTCATGGAGAAAGAAATCCCCGTCCGCATGACGAACTTTGCTCTTATCCTCAATGACCTTGCCGCCAGCTTTGAGGGGCGCAACGAGTACATTTCCCGCCTTTGTCGTTATCCGCTGCTGATCCTTGACGACTTCGGCATGGAACGCGGGACGGAATACGGGCTGGAACAGGTGTTCAATGTGATTGACAGCCGTTACCGCAGCGGCAAGCCGCTGATCGTCACGACCAACCTTACGCTGGACGACCTGCACAACCCGGAGGACACCGCCCATTCCCGGATTTATGACCGCCTGCTTTCCATGTGCGTCCCGGTACGCTTTACCGGCGACAACTTCCGGCAGGAAACCGCCAAGCGGAAAATGGAGAGCATGAAGAAACTGATTACCGACTGAAAGGAGTATTGCCTATGGCAGATAACAAGCAGCACGACACCCGCACCACCCGCCGCCCTGACTGTGTGACGGAAATCCGCATGGGCAATTCCGTCCTTGTCGTGTCCGGCTATTTCAAGAAAGACACCACAACCACAGCCGCCGACAAAATGGCGCGGGTACTGGAAGCGGAAGCCGCTGCTACACAGGAGCCGACTTATCCGGCGTGAACCGGGGCATGGAAAAGCGGCCATGCCAGGGAGCATGACCGCTGGAACGAAAATCGGAAGTGCTTTAGCAATTCTTAATCTCATTCTCTATAAAATAATTTGCAATTTCAAAGGCTTTTATTCTTCTCTTTGCCAATGTGATTTGTGATTTATAACGCTCGGAATTATCCTTTGATTCAAATGTTTTTACTGTTTCTCTTAGCTTGTGCAGAGTTGAATCAATTTGCCTTTTGGCCGCGGTTAATTCATCTATTGTATACTTCATGTTTTCTCCTTTAACTTCTGATTTTTTTGTTAAATCAGAGTATACCACGGAGTTATGAACTTTTCTACTGCAAATATGGGACGACAACCCATACCATAAAAATCGGAAAATTGAAAAGCTGTAAAGAAGCAAATTTAACGCTTTTGCCGCTGTACAGCCCCCGCCGTTCCGTGGTACAATGAAACCACGGAATAGTGGGGCTGGCTGTCGGAAACGGAGGATTTTATGTTAAGACAAGCCACCCAAAACCTCATTACCGCCCTTTATCCGAGATTGTCCCACGAGGATGAATTGCAAGGCGAGAGTAATTCCATATCGAACCAAAAAAGGATACTCGAAACCTACGCAAAACAGAACGGCTTTACCAATCTGCGCTGGTACACCGACGACGGTTTTTCCGGCGCGAACTTCCAGCGGCCCGGATTTCAAGCCATGCTTGCGGACATTGAAGCCGGGAAAGTGGGTACGGTCATCGTCAAGGACATGAGCCGGTTAGGGCGAAACTACTTGCAGGTAGGGTTTTACACGGAAATGCTGTTCCCTCAAAAGGGTGTGCGTTTTATCGCTGTCAACGATAATGTGGACAGTGCCAGCGAGGGCATGGACAACGATTTTACCCCGCTGCGAAATCTGTTCAATGAATGGCTGGTGAGAGATACGAGCAAGAAAATCAAGGCAGTGAAAAAGTCAAAAGGCATGAGCGGCAAGCCTGTTACCAGCAAGCCGGTTTACGGCTATGTGATGGACGAGGACGAGAATTTTATTATAGACGAGGAAGCCGCCCCGGTGGTGCAGCAGATTTACCAGCTTTGCCTTGCCGGGAACGGCCCGACCAAGATTGCCCGTATGCTGACGGAGCAGCAAATCCCCACGCCGGGGACGCTGGAATATCAGCGGACAGGCAGCACCCGCCGTTATCACCCAGGCTATGAGTGCAAATGGGCGACCAACACCGTCGTTCATATCCTCGAAAACCGAGAGTACACCGGATGTCTGGTGAACTTCAAAACGGAAAAGCCTTCTTATAAGGTCAAGCACAGCATAGAGAACCCCGTCGAGAAGCAGGCCATTTTCGAGAACCACCATGAGCCGATCATCGACAAGGAAACATGGGAACGGGTGCAGGAGTTACGCAAACAGCGCAAACGCCCGAACCGCTACGATGAAGTGGGGCTGTTCTCCGGGATTTTGTTCTGCGCCGACTGCGGCCATGTGCTGTATCAGCAGCGGTATCAGAACAAAGACCGCAAACAGGACTGCTACATCTGCGGCAGCTACAAGAAGCGCACCCGCAACTGTACGGCGCACTTTATCCGCACCGATCTGTTGACCGCTGGTGTCCTGGCAAATCTCCGGCAAGTGACCGAATACGCAGCCAAGCATGAGAGCCGGTTTGTGAAACTACTTGTCCAGCAGAACGAGATCGGCGGCAAGCGAAAGACCGCCGCAGCCATCAAGCAGCTTGAACAGGCGCAGGAACGCATTTCTGAAATCAGCCGCATTATCAAGCGGCTGTATGAGGACAATGTAAACGGCAAAATCAGCGATGAGCGTTTCATGGAACTGTCGGCTGACTACGAAGCCGAGCAAGCGGAGCTGAAAAAGAGAGCCGCCGCCCTGCAAGCCGAACTGGACAAGTCACAGGCAGCTACCGTCAACGCCGAGAAATTTATGGGCATTGTCCGCAAGCACCTTGCCTTTGAAGAACTGACCCCCACTCTCTTGCGGGAAATGATCGAGAAAATTGTGGTGCATGAGTGCAGCTATGATGAGAACGGCACCCGCAGGCAGGACATTGAGATTTATTACAGCTTTGTCGGCAAGATTGACTTGCCCGAATAACCGCCCGACCTATCCGACACAATGGCCAAGTGTCGGATAGGAACGGCAAAATTTTTTGCACTTCTATTGCTTCTTTATCACACATAAGCAAACAGCCAAAGGTCTTAGCAAACATAATACTCTGTTCAGTTGTGGGATACACTCTGTATTTGATTGCTCTGTTTGCCATCTTTCTTACCTTGAGATTGGATGTATTGCTTAATAATATCTACCGTAGCACCGCCCGTGGTTAACAGACAAAAGCTCTGCGACCAGAACATCTCTTTCCAGAGAGATTTCCGTATCTGAGGATATTCTTTTTTGATAAGTCTACTGCTTGCAGATTTATAAGCATTGATAAATTTGCTTATTTCTGTATTGGGCTGTCCTCGAAATAGTATATGTACATGGTCTATGTCGTGATTCCATTCCTCTAACGTGATGTTATAGGAAAGGGCTATCTTCTCAAATATTTCTTTGAGACGGTTTGAGATTTTATCATCTATCACTTTATTACGATATTTAATGCACATAATAAGGTGATAATGTAGCATGAATACCGAATGATTATTATTATCTAATTTCATATAATTTATAACATTTACAGCGCTTACGACTGATTACACTATGATTCTAATACTATGAGATGCAAAAGTCAATAAAACGCCGTGTTTATCGCAATTCATCCCACCACCTGTAGAGGTGGGGGATTTCTTGCTCACGGCGTGTTAAAAATCTTGTGGTGTTTGGAGCGCATTTGGTTTGCGCTCCATCGCTTTCATGGGAAGGTTCATGACTGTCTGGTCTAATAGATTGACTGTGCAATGCAAAACGCATATAATATAAGTGCAAAAGCAAGGGAAGGAGTTGATATTCATGGCTACCACAACTAATTTCAGTGTCCGTATAGACAGCGACATTAAGAAACAGTGCGAAGCAATGTATGGTGAATTAGGTATCAACCTTACTACCGCTATCAATGTGTTTCTTCGCCAGTCGCTCCGTGTCGGCGGTTTTCCTTTTGATGTTCGCATGGAGCAGCCGAACAAGGAAACGATGGCAGCAATGCTGGAAGCAGAACGCATTGCCCGTGATCCGTCTGTAAAACGCTACTCTGATGTAGAGGAAGCATTGAGGGCGTTAAAAGAATGAGTAACCATTTAGACATTGTTTGGACAAATCAATTTAAGAAGGACTACAAGCTGGCGATGAAACGTCATCTTGATATTGACCTTCTGGATGACATCATTCGCAAACTGGCAAGCAGCGAACAGCTTCCAGAAAAGCATAAAGACCACGCTTTAACTGGAAGCTGGGTCGGACATCGTGAGTGCCACATTCAACCGGATTGGCTATTGGTCTATCGGATTGAGAATGATTTGCTCGTCTTGACATTATCCCGAACAGGAACGCACAGCGATTTATTTGGAAAATAAGAAAATGCACTCGGTACAAACGCCGGGTGCATTTTTCTTTCCGCAGAAATAAAAATAGTGCGGTTCTCTCTTTTGAAGAACATCGAGTATTATATTTGCATCAATCAGTAATTTCATATTTTTCCTTTAAAGCTTCCTCTCTAGCATCTTCATAATCATAGTTACCCTTTAAAAGTCCTGTGAGGGAATCTGTAAGATAAGATACTGTTTTAGCTTTTGGAATAAATCTGCCTACTTCCTGTCCGTTCTTAGTTACGATAACTTCATTTCCATTTATGACCATCTGCAAATATTTACCAAACTGATTTTTCATTTCTGTAGCGGTTGCCATTGCTTCTACCATGATAACCGCCTCCTTTCGTGTTAGCTAATTTAACTATAACATAAATTAGCTAATACTCAGTCATGTATTTATTAAGAATCGGGGAAATGAAGCAATATTTTTAGGGATTATGTGTACCATTCCGGCCGCCAGCATCCGCTGGTGGGCGCCCATCTCCCGTCCACTGCCGCACATCATCTTGGGATGATATAACGGCTAATTTAGCCGCATTTCTATTAACGTAAAATTTGAGGTTTCAGTGTTATCAACTGTCTTCGGCATCCGGTACTCTTCTCTAACTGGCGTGCCGAAGGCAACTCTTCTTCTCACTCCGCCATCTTCGCGACAATTTCCCCGGGAACCCCGGCATTCCGCAGATCGGTCTGCCGGAAGCTTGTTCCCACCAGTTTCCGGCGGATTCCCGATGCCCAGTCCGGATCCATGCAGTCTGTCCGCACCTCCGCCTCCATGATCCTGCCCTGGCGGATAAAGAGCCTCAGTGTGACATCGCCTTCCGGAACCCTCATTCTGAACTCACGGTTGTAACGGCTCTTCTTTCCGAGAACCCAGTCATCTGAGCCATACACCGCGGTTTTCTCCTCCCAGCTTTTCCCGGGAAGATCGGACCAGCTCCCGTTCTCCGCGGAAACCCCGTAAACCTCCTCAGCCGACCGGATCAGTGCCGTCCGCATGCTGTCCGGGGTTACCGCCGGGTTCAAGTCCCGCAGATTGACGATGCGGGATTCCACACTCTGCACTCCCTTCGAGGCCAGCTTTTCCTTAGAAGGCGTAAGAAACGCCTTCATCCTGCTGACATCCCCGGCAATCAGAATCGTCCCGTGATGATAGCGCTGTTTTCCATTACTGTAAAACGCATTTCCGGAAAATTTCCTGCCTCCGGCAACCAGATCATTTCTCCCGGTAAATTCCGCAAGAATACCGAACTGCCCGACGGCTTTCTGAATGACCGACATCTGCCGGGGAAGATCATAGTCCGCGGAATTGACCAGGAAAGTAAAATTCAGGTTTCCCAGATCGTGAAACACCGCCCCGCCTCCGGAAAGGCGCCGGGCGATGTGACCGCCCGCAGCCCGGAACTCGTCCACGCCGCTCTCCTGGTAGGCATCCTGGTTGCGGCCGATGACAATCGTATTGTCATTCTGCCAGAGATACAGGACAAGTTCATCCGGCCGGACCTCCCGGAGCAGAAGCTCTTCTGCCGCGAGATTTCGGTACGGGTCGATCACATCTGTCTGAAAAACTCGACACTTCTCAATACCCATGGTTACGCAGTTTCCTTTAAAGAATCAGAGGTATCTGTCCAAAACCCCGCTCTGAACAGATATAGTCAGTGTTTCATCTTCCCCAGCGCAGCCTCGAGCGCGTCATTTCCTGCTTCCTCAAACGTCGGATGCGGCCGGATCACCGACAAAAGATCGGAAACCCGGCTCTTCTGGACAATCGCCTCCGTGTACTCACTGATGATGTCGCTCGCATTCGGACACATAAGATGCGCCCCGAGAATCACCCCGGTATCCCGGGCAAAGACAAGCTTCACAAAGCTTCTCTCCGCGTGGCAGATCAGCGTCCGGGCATTGCTGTGCATCACGCCCCGCACGCTCTCCGCGGCGATACCCGCCTGCTTTGCCTCCTCCTCGGTCATCCCGGCCGAGGCGATCTCCGGGTCAAGATAGACGCAGGAGGGAACTGCCGACAGGTTCACCGGCTCCGCCTCGCCTGCCATAAAGGCGACCGCATTTTTTGCCTGCGCAGCCGCCGCGTGGGCAAGCTTCAAGCCGCCGCGTGTCCCTGGCCCTGTCACATCGCCGACGGCAAAAACACCGGAAAGTGACGTCTCAAAATGTTCATTGACGGTGATGCCCCGGGAGAGCACCGGCGCATACCCGTCGGCGAACAGATTTTCCACCGCTGGCCTCCGCCCTGTCGAGAGAAGGATGGCATCCCCCTCCGCAGACAGCACTTTCCCCTTAACCTCATAGTCACAGACGAGGGCTTCCCCGTCCCGCCGGATTTCCCTCACCACCGCGCCGGTGACGACGGACACGCCCCGCTTTTTCAAGATCATCCCGGCATTTTTCGAAAGATCCGGATCAAGCGTCGGGAGGATCCGGGGCATCATCTCCAGAACCGTCACCTCGGCGCCGAGGGCGCGGTAACACTCGGCAAATTCCGCGCCGATCACCCCGCCGCCGATGATCACCAGCTTTCTCAGGTTTTCCGGCGGCCGGTCAAGAAATTCATCGCTCGTATATACCCCGGGGAGATCCGCCCCGGGGATCGGAAGGCGAACCGGCCGGGAGCCGGCAGCAAGCAGGATATTTTTCCCGGAGAGGGTGAGCATGTCCCCTCCCTCCGTCTTTACCGCGACCGTATTCTGCCCGGTGATCTCCGCATGCCCTGTCAGGAGGCTGACATTAGCAGATTTCAGCGATTTTTCGAGATTTTCTGAAAGTTTTGCCGTGACCTCCGCCTTTTCCTCGTACAATTTCCGCATATCCACGCGGAGTGATTCCGCCCCGGCGAGAATCCCCCGCGCCGCGGAGTTCCGAACCGCCGAGAGCTGCTCTGCCGTATGCAGCAGCGTCTTGGTCGGGATACAGCCCCGGTTCAGGCAGGTTCCCCCGACGCGGTCCTGCTCAATCAGCGCCGCGGACATCCCGCGGCGCGCCGCCGCAAATGCCGCGGTATATCCGCCCGGGCCGCCCCCGATGATGATGATATCGTACTGCACTTCCCTCATTTTCCTGTCTCCTATGCCTAATCCGGACGAAGAAGGCTGCCGAAAGCTCAGGGCTCCCAGCGGAGGTGCGGTTTCCTGGCCGCCATCACCTCGTCCGGCCGCCCGATCACCGTTGTCTCCGGCCACTCGTGCGCCGCCTCCGGATCCTTCATCGCCCGGTCGTATACCCGGAGGAATTTCTCCGCCGCGTCCTCAATCGTCTCCCTGCTCTCCGTCTCCGTCGGCTCCGCCATCAGCGCCTCATGGACGATCAGCGGGAAATAGATGGTCGGCGGGTGGATCCCTTCGTCGAGCAGCCCCTTCGCGATATCCAGCGCCGTGATGCCATTTTCCTTCTTCTCGCGCTCCATCGTCATGACAAATTCGTGCATACACAGCCCCGGCTCCGCCATCGTATACTTCTTGGCGAGCAGCACCTTGAAATAATTCGCGTTCATGACCGCCTGGATCGCGGAATCCCGGATTCCATCCTTACCAAGGCTCAGGATATAGGCAAGCGCGCGCACGACGACAAGGAAATTGCCGTGGAATCCCCGGACTTTCCCGATGCTCTCCGGGCAGCCCGCCTTCTTCCCTTCCGCATCTTCCTCCGCGTCCGAGAACGCCTCCGGAAGATAATTCCTGAGGAACGCCCGGCAGCCGACCGCCGCCGCACCCGGTCCTCCGCCGCCGTGCGGCGTCGAGAAGGTCTTGTGCAGGTTCAGATGGATGCAGTCAAAGCCCATATCCCCCGGCCGGGAAATGCCCATCACCGGGTTGAGATTTGCCCCATCGTAGTAGCACAGGCCGCCGGCTTCATGGATGATTTTCGTGATCTCCCGGATATTCTTGTCAAAAAGCCCGAGTGTGTTTGGGTTGGTCAGCATGAGCCCGGCGGTATCGGGACCGACAGCGGCGCGAAGTGCCTTGAGATCCACACAGCCGTCCTCCCCCGATGGCACGCTGACAACCGTGAACCCGTTCATCGTGCCGGTGGCTGGGTTCGTTCCGTGGGAGCTGTCCGGGACGATCACCTTTGTCCGGGCGGTATCCCCGCGCATCTCATGATACTTCCGGATGAGCATGATTCCGGTAAATTCCCCGTGCGCCCCCGCCGCCGGGGTCAGGGTCATCGCGTCCATGCCCGTGATTTCCATCAGCGCCTTCGAAATCTGGTCAATGACCTCCTGACATCCTTTTACGGTACTGTCCGGCTGCAGCGGGTGCACATCGGTGAATCCTTCCAGCGACGCGGCCTGCTCATTGACCTTCGGATTATATTTCATGGTACAGCTGCCCAGCGGGTAAAAGCCGTCATTGACGCCGAAGGCCCGCTTTTCCAGCTGGGTATAATGGCGGGACAAATCATTCTCGGAGAGCTCCGGAAGAACCGGCGCACTTTCCCGCAGGACGGAGGCATCCAGCCGGTATTCCGGGACGTCCATCGGCGCGATGTACTGTCCGCTTGTCCCAGGTACACTTTTTTCAAACAGAAGCTTCATGCCTTGCACCCCCTCCCCTCTTTGACGATCTCGGCCACACGATCCATCTCTTCCCTCGTGTTCATTTCCGTGGTGCACCAGAGGATTCTCCGCTCATCCAGGGGAAGGCCGGAGAGAATGTCCTCCCTGTCCAGAAGTTTTTCAACTTCCGAGGAAGGGATGTCGCTCTCGGTGACAAATTCATGGAAAAATTCGCCGGGATAGCAGCGCGTAAAGCCCGCTTCAGCGAGCCTTCCGGCGAAATAGTGGGCTTTGGATGTGCACTGCACGGCTGCCTCCCGCATACCGTCCTTCCCCATTGCCGCCAGGTAGACGGCGGCCGTCATCGCGCACAGCGCCTCATTGGAGCAGATATTGCTGCTCGCCTTCTCCCGCCGGATATGCTGTTCCCTTGCCTGCAGGGTGAGGACAAAGCACCTCCTTCCCGCCTGGTCGACGGTCTCGCCGACAATCCTGCCCGGGAGCTTTCTCATCATCGCGCTTGACGCCGCCATAAAGCCAAGATACGGACCGCCCCAGGAGAGCGGTATGCCGAGCGGCTGTCCTTCCCCCACGGCGATATCCGCCCCGCATTCCGCCGGGGATTTCAGGAGAACCGCCGCAATCGGATTGATCCCGAGGATAAATTTGGCTCCCGAGGCGTGGGCGATCTCCGCAGCCTTCGCGGCATCCTCAATCTGTCCGTAGAAATTGGGCTGCGCCAGATAAACCGAACCTACGGTGTCATCCATCATCGCGGCAAGCGCGTCGAAATCTGTCACGCCGTCCCTCAGCGGGATCTGTTCAATCGTCGTTCCATGCCCCCACGCATAGGTCTCCATGACCCGGAGGACATCCGGGTGCGCCGCCGCGCTCACCAATGTCCGGACGCGCTTCTTGTCCCGGCACATGGCCGCCGCTTCCGCCGCCGCTGTCGCCCCGTCGTAAACCGAGGCATTGGAAACCGGAAGCCCGGTCAGCTCGCAGATCATCGTCTGGTACTCAAAAATTGACTGGAGAACCCCCTGGGAAATTTCCGCCTGGTATGGCGTATAGGAGGTCAGGAACGTCTCCTTCGCGGTGACCTCCCGCACAATCGAGGGGATATAATGCCGATAGGCGCCCGCACCGCGGAAAATCGTCGGATAGACCTTATTTTTCGCGGCCGTCTTTTTCAATATCCCCAGAACCTCCTGCTCACTTTTTCCCGCAGGGAGATCCAGTTCGCGATGAAGAAGAAGGTCTTCCGGGATATCCCTGTACAGGCCCATCGGGCTGTCCACGCCGATCGCGGACAGCATCTTCTCCTGGTCTTCCTGATTTACCGAAAGATAGTTCCCCATCAGCCATCTTCCTCCTCGCAGAATTTCTGATATTCCTCCGCTGTGATCAGCGCGGAGGGCTTCGCCGACGGCGTAATTTTCGCGATCCAGGCGCCATAGGGATCGCTGTTCAGCTTCTCCGGCTCAGATTCGAGGTCGAGATTGACCTCCTTGATGGTCCCGGAAACCGGGGAAATGATATCGGAGTCTGCCTTGACGCTCTCGACATCGCAGAATGCCTGATCCTCCGTCACCTCATCCCCCTCCGCGGGCAGATTGATAAAGACGAGGCTTCCCAGCTTATCCTGCGCGTAGTCCGTAATTCCGACGGTTAACGTTCCGTCCGCTTCCTCCTTTACCCACTCGTGTGTCCTGGAATACAGTAATTCTGCCGGTGTGTTCATAAATTTTCCTCCTCCTGAAATCACATTTTCCCCTAAAAAATATCCGTCAATGTTTTGCTGCTTTATAGAACGGCAGCGGAACCACTTCCGTGGAAATCTGCCGGCCCCTCACAAGCGCGGTAAGCTTTGTCCCCGGCACGCCGTATGCCCTGTCGACAAGCGCCATCGCGTAGGCGCCCTGAAGATACGGCAGATAGGTCCCCGATGTCGTATGCCCGGCGGCTGTCCCGTCCTCCGCCAGAAGCTCCGCCTTCTCGCGGACAATTCCTTTCCCCGTGACCCGGAGGCCTACCCGCATGATCTTCGGCTCTCCCCTCCGGAGAATCGCCTCCCTGCCGATAAAATCCCCCTTGTTCATTTTCACGGCAAATCCGAGCCCGGTTTCCAGCGGGCTCACGGTATCATCCATCTCATGTCCATAGAGCGGCATTGCCGCTTCCAGCCTCAGGGTATCCCTGGCTCCGAGCCCGCAGGGGAGAACCCCGAGATCCTTCCCGGCATCCATGAGCGCGTTCCAGAGACGCACTGCGTCGCCGGCATCGCAGTACAGTTCAAACCCGTACTCCCCGGTATATCCGGTCTGGGAGATCAGGCAGTTCACGCCGCCGACCACGCGGTCCTTATAGAACGTATAGTATTTCTGCGGAAGATTTTCCTCCGACGTAAGCTTCGTGAGCAGCTCCGCACACTTTGGCCCCTGGACGGCAATCTGCGCGACGCGATCCCCGATATCCTCAAAAACAACGTCTCCGGCCAGATGGTCACGGATCCAGTTATCATCCTTCTCCCGGTTGGCGGCATTGACCACAATATAGTAATCATTTTCCCCCATCTTATAGACAATGAGGTCATCGACCACCCCGCCGTCCGCATTGCACATCGGGCTGTAACGGCACCTGCCCTCCTTCATGTTTGTGAAATCATTGGTCAGGATTGCATTGAGATTCTTCAGCGCGTCGGGTCCCTTCAGCGTCACTTCCCCCATATGGGAGACATCAAAGAGCCCAACCGCTGTCCGGACCGCCATATGCTCCTTGAGAATGTCGGTATACTGCACGGGCATGATATAGCCCCCGAAAGGGATCATCTTCGCGCCCAGAGCAACATGTGTGTCGTAAAGGACGGTTTTTTTGTCCATCCTTCCATCACCTCCTTTTTGTGAAATTGATGTCATTTTATTGTTTTTATCCGATTTTTATGCGCATACTTACATTTTAGCAGATATTATGTGCAATTCCATGGCTTTTAACAACTTTTTATGCCCCGCACCTTCCATAATTGGATACAAAAAAAGGAGCCGTCACGATTCCATCAAAAAGTGGAATTGCAACAGCCCCTTCCAAACAGGTCTGATTTTTGTTTTCGGCACAGCTTTTATTTTTTCGCGAAAAGGCGCTCCTTCAGGGCACAGCCGGTCTTCGTGGCCGCCGTTCCGCCCAGCGCGGTCTCTCTCAGCTCGTACGAGATACTTTTTCCGACGCGCAGCATGGCGTCCGCCATCTCATCAAAGGGAATGGGAAATCCGGCTCCGGCCAGCGACATCTGCGCACAGGCAGCCGCATTCAGCGCCCCCATCACATTCCGGGACTGGCAGGGAATCTCCACCAGCCCGGCAACCGGATCACAGACCAGCCCCAGGACATTGGCCAGCGCCACCGCCGCGGCACTGAGCACCTGCTCCGGGGAGCCGCCCATCACCTCGACAAGGGCGCCCGCGGCCATGGCGGAGGCGGATCCGATTTCCGCCTGGCATCCGGCTTCCGCGCCGGAAACCGAGGCATTTGCCATCAGCAGATAGCCGATGGCGGATGCCGTGAGCATCCCCCGGTAAACCTGTTCGTCAGGAAGCCCCTTTTCATCGCTGACCGCGAGGAGGGCTGCCGGGAGGACGCCTGCGGAACCCGCGGTCGGTGCCGCCGTAATCAGCCCCATGGAGGCGTTGACCTCGAGCACAGCAAGACTATAGGTGATCATCCTGTTCATCAGCGGGCCGCACAGGCTCATCTTGGAATCGCCGAAAGCAGCAACCTTTGCCGCCTCCCCACCGATCAGCCCGCCCATGGATTTTCTCGGATGATCCACCGGATCCCGGACGGCACTGCGCATGATGGAGAGAACCCTGCCGAATCTGCCGCGGATATCCTGCTCTGTCCTGCCCCCGTGAACAATCTCCCTTCGCATCATCACCTCCGGGATCTTCATCTGCTCTTCCGAACAGATCGCAAGAAGCTCCGCCCCGGTCTGAAAATCTGTCCTCTGCTCCTTCATCCTGCCCTCTCTCCTCAGATCTCAATCAGAATTGTCTTTCGAACCGCCGGATTCTTCCTGATCTCCTCAACCGCCTCCGGGGAAATCCTGTCGTCAGATTCCACGACCGTGCAGGCGTTTTCCCCGCGCTTTTCCCGAAACAGGCGCATGAACGCCAGATTCACCCGGCGCTCGGCAAGTACCCGTGTGATGGAAGCGACAACCCCGGGGGTGTCCGTATGCCTGACAATCAGCGTGGGGTACTCGCCGGTAAATTCCACCTCGATCCCGTCAATCCGGGTAATCATGATCTTTCCTCCGCCCAGAGACTCTCCACGGACGGCCATCCGGCTGTTATCCACACCGGTGAGCAGGATATCCACCGTATTCGGGTGGGACATCCTCATCACCGTGTCAAAAGTGAAGGTGTACGAAAGATCCTGCTGCGCGGCGCAGGCAAAGGCATCCCGGATCCGGAGATCATCGGTGGCAAATCCCATCACGCCGCCGAGCAGCGCGCGGTCGGTGCCATGCCCCCGGCCTGTCCTGGCAAAGGATTCATAGAGGGTAAAATCCGCCCGCACAATCTGCTCATTAAAGAGCTTCCTCGCCATGAGCCCGATCAGGGCCGCCCCGGCGGTGTGGGAGCTTGACGGCCCGATCATATTTGGCCCAATCACATCAAAAATGCTTTGGAACTTCATCTCTACCTTTCTTTCTTGACTCCCCCGCTGATCTGTGCTATAAAATTGACCGGTTGGTCTATTTTATCTTTTCAGGGAGGAGAGCTATGACACAGGAGGAACGCTCGGAAATTACCCGGAAGAAGATTCTGGACGCGGCCTTCCAGGAATTTGGGCAGAACGGCTATGCCGCCGGAACAGTCAACCGCATCTGCGGGCATGGCATCACAAAAGGCCTTTTTTATCATCACTTCAAAGGAAAAGACGAGCTCTATCTCGCCTGCCTGGAAATCTGCGTAAATCATCTCGTCCAATTTCTCACCCCGCATGTGGAGGATTCCCGGGATTGCCTGAACGCCAGGCTGATTTTTTTTGAACAGTACCCGGAGGAAGCCCGGATCTTTTTTGACGGCATGCTGAATCCTGCGCCGAATCTTGCCGGCCGGATCGAGGAGATTCTCCTCCCACTGGATATGCTGAACCGGAGAGCCTATGGGAACCTGATCGCCGGCATGACCCTCCGCGAGGGCGTTACCCCGGAAAAGGCCGTGGACTGGCTCGCGTTGATGCAGGAACTGCTGAACGGCTATTTCAGCAGTCCGAAACTGCGGTTCCGTGACCTGGCGGAAAAAATGCGCCTGCACGAGCAGGTGCTTCCGGAGATTCTGGACCGGATCCTGTTCGGGATCGCCAAAGCCCCGGACAATCCCCAGGCTTCCGGAAAATAAAGAACGCCGGTATCTGTTCAGGCCGGGGGAGGAGCCGCGGTACCGTCTTCCGCGGTCATTGCGCAGAGCTTCCCCGGCTTGTGCTGAACAATGACAATCGCTGTCAGAAAGTCATACTCTGGAGGGTTTATGATGACGATAGATTTTCTTCGCTGGATGATGGCACTTGTCCTCGCCGCTCTCGCCGGACAGCTGATACGGAAATTCAAAATGCCGGCCATCCTGGGATGGCTGATCGCCGGCATGCTGCTCGGCCCGCATGCGCTCAGCCTGATGCCCGATACGCTGCTCAAAAATTCCGTTTACTCTGTTCTCATCAACTGGTTTGCCACCGCATTCGGCATCATGCTTGGCGCCGAGCTCGTCTGGAACAATATCAGGAGCTACGGACGGGCGCTGATCATCACGACGCTGACCCAGTCCCTCGGCACCTTTGCGGTTGTCTCCCTGGCATTCTGCGTAATTTTCGCCATCCGGGGCGTTCCGTTCTGGCTAGGTTTCGTGTTCGGCGGCATTGCTCTCGCCACCGCCCCGGCTCCCGCGGTCTCCATCGTGACCGAATTTCATACCAGAGGCCCGGTGACGGACACACTCCTCCCGATGGCCATCATGGATGACGTGGTTGGCATCGCCGTCTTCTTCACCGTGAACGCCGTGATCGCCGGAAAAGTGTCCGGCAGCAGCGGAAGCCCGCTTCTGATCCCCGTTCTCATTTTCCTGCCTGTCCTGCTCGGTGTTGCGGTTGGCTTTCCCTTTGCCTTGATCCTGAAGCATCTGGAAAATGTCCGCCTTGGCCTCCTCACGCTCCTCGCCGGCATCACAGTGGTCGAACTCACCGGCTGGGTCTTCAACGCGGTGCTCCTCCCCGGCATCTCCCTCAATTACACCCTGATGGGAGTTTCCTTCGCGGCCGTGTTTTCCAACCTGCTCCCCCAGAAACAGGTGGACATCCTGACCCATGGCTTCTCGCCGTTCCTCGGCGTCTCACTGCTCGCGACGATCGTAAACCTCGGCGCACCGCTGGACTACCACCTGATTCTCGGCGCCGGCCTGTACACCTTCATCTATATCGCCGCCCGCGCATTTGGCAAATATTTTGGTGCCCGCTTCGGCGCCACGGTAACCCATCTGCCAGACACCGTGCAGAAATACCTCGGCCTGACACTCCTGCCCCATTCCGGCGTCTCCCTGGTATTCACAGGCATTGCCTGCGCTACCCTGTCCCCGCTTCCTGATCTCGCAAAGATCATCCAGGGGACGATCGCCGCTGCCGCCGTGATCAATGAGATCATCGCCGTTTTTGCGGCAAAGAAGGGTTTCGAGCTTGCCGGAGAAATCCACGCGGGGGATCCCGGGAAAGAGGACGCAGACTGAGCGCCGGGATCCGCGGAGAAATAGCACAGCATTCATGCCGCAGGCTGAGCGCCGGGATCCTCGGAGAAATAGCACAGCGTTCATGCCGCAGGCTGAGCGCCGGGTATCTCCCGGGCGGGATTCCGCCCGGATGTCCGATCACCGCACATGCACACTCCCTGTTTTTTGGGAATTTCCCCGCTTACAGCACCGGCTTTCCGCAGTTCGGGCAGAATTTCGGCGGGTTCTCCGGATCCGGAATCTTATAGCCGCACTCCGGGCAGAACTTCACAAGCCGCGCCGCGTTCTGCGCCTGGCCTGCCTGATACATCTGTCCGACATTCATGCCGTTATTCGCCCCTGCGTTCTGCGCCATGCCGAAGCCCATGAATCCCGCCATCGCGCCATTCGGGTTCTTCGCCGCCTCCTTCATGGCTTCCGCCTGCGCGGCAACCAGCGTCGCCGCCGCCATGCTCTGATCCTTGAGCGCCGCCGTCCGCTGCATATCCTTGATCATCTGCTCATCCTCCTCGGATGCGCTGATGGAGGAGACGCCGAAGGAAACAATTTCAATCCCGCGGAGATCCCGCCACTTGCTGTCCAGCTGGTGGTTCAGGGAATCCGCCAGCTCGGCGGCGTGCGCCGGAACCGCGCTGTAGCGCACGCCCTGGGCGCTGATCTCGGCGAAGGCCGGCTGAAGGGCAGTCAGAAGCTCCGACCGCAGCTGGTCGCTGATCTCACTGACCTTGTAGGTGTCCCGGAAATTTCCGCAGACATTGGTATAGAACAGCACCGGATTCGTGACCCGGATACTGTACTCCCCGAAGCAGCGGACCTCGATATCCACATCCAGATTGGCGTGCGGATCCACCACCCGGAACGGCACCGGGTTCGCCGTCCCGTACTTGATCCCCGGCATTTCCTTCGTGTTAAAGTAGTAGACCCTCTGGTCCGTCGCGGGCTGGCCGCCGAAGGTAAAGCGCTTCCCGATCTCCCGGAACACCTCGCCGATGCTGTCCCCCAGCTTTCCGGCGAAAACCGACGGCTGCGCCGATGCGTCATAGCGGTATTCCCCGGGCTCCGCGCAGACCTCCGCGACCTTGCCGTTGTCCACGATCAGCATGCACTGCCCGTCCGCTACCGCCACGACGGAACCGGTGGTGATGATATTATCATCAACCCGGTTGCTGGAATGCGCGCTTACCCGCTTGTGCCCCCGAACCGCGATCGTGTCCGCGGGGATCGCCTCACAGTAAAAATATTCCTTCCACTGGTCCGCCAGTGTAGATGACGCACCGGAAACAAGTCCTCGAATCAGTCCCATAAAATTTTCCTCCAATAATCAAACAGCAGGATAAGGATCCCCGCCCAGGATATTCCCGGCACAGGGTTCCGCGCAGCCGGTCTCACATCAGTTTCGGGTCATAGATTGCCCTCTGTCCGCCGGTGTATTTCGGACGGCGCCTCGCGCAGGTGATATGCGCCTCCCCGATCGTCTTTCGGGAAATGCGCAGCGGCACGGCCACGGGATGGATATGCATGCCGATCAGGGTATCCCCGATGTCAATGCCGGCGTCCGCCCGGGCATCCAGGCTCTCCACGAGAACCGGATCCGCCCCGTTTTTATAGGCAGCTGTCGCAAATGCGCCCCCGGCGTGGTTCGGCTGCGGGATCGCGTTGACCTGCTCGAGGTCATAGCGCTCCATGACCGCGCGGTCGACAACCAGCGCCCGGTTCAGGTGCTCACAGCACTGGGCGGCAAGGAAAATTCCCCGCTCATCCAGCGCGCGGGTGATGCCGCGGTACAAAGCCTCCGCCACATCCATATTCGTGTTCGTCCCGATTTTCTGCCCGAGGACCTCGCTGGTCGAGCAGCCCACCACGAAGACATTTCCCCGGGCAAGATGCGCCGCCTCACAGATCTCCGTGACCGCCTGATAGCTCTCCTTCTCAATTTCCTCCAGTGCCATGATGACCACTCCTTTCCGTTATCCGCGGATAATCTTCTGAAAATCATCCTCCTGGCCGAGAACCAGCAGGGTCTCCTTGTCGGAAAGAACCATATCCGGCTGAATTTTCATATTGATATGCCCGTTCTGCTTCGCCCCGAGAATATTCATGCCGGCCTTCCGGCGCAGATCCAGCTCCCGGATGGACTTGCCGACCCATTCCGCGGGCACCCCGATCTCCATGACCGCATAGCCGTCCCCCATAGAGAAATAGTCGAACAGGTGCTCTGAGCTGTAGCGCATCGCCGTCCACTCCGCCATCTGCTTTTCCGGGTAGACGACGTCGTCCGCACCATTTCTCAGGAGAAACTTCGCGTGGACGTCACGCGAGGCGCGGGCGACCACCCGCTTTGCCCCGAGCTCCTTGAGAAATGCCGTCGTCTCCAGGGAGCTCTGGAAATCATCGCCGATCGCCACGATGCAGAGGTCGAAGTCCCGGATCCCCAGGGACTCAAGAAAATCTCTCCTGGTGGAATCACCCACCAGCGCGTTCGTCACATAGGGCAGGACCGCCTGGACCCGGTCCTCGCTCTTATCCACGGCCATGATCTGATGCCCGAGCGCATGGAGGCGCATGGCGGCGTGGCGGCCGAAGCGGCCGAGCCCGATCAACAAAATTGTCTTCATAATTTCTCCCTTCCGCTCATCCCACCATCATATCTTCGTGAGGATATTCCGCAAGATGCGGGTGCATGCCGAGCGCGGCATAGATAATGGTGAGCCCGCCAACTCTCCCGAAAAACATCAGCACAATCAGGATCGCGCGGGAAATCCATCCCAGCTTCGTCGTGATGCCCAGCGTAAGTCCCACCGTCCCCAGGGCCGAGGCGGTCTCAAACATACAGGTCTGCAGGGGAATCCCCTCAACCCTGCTGATGATCATGGCACTCAGGAGAAACAGCTCGAGATACATCGTCAGGATCGCTGAGGCCCTCCTCACAATGCCGTCCTCCACCCGCCGCCGGAACAGGATGGTGTCCTTCCGGCTGGTAAATGCGGCTGCCGCCGAGGCGAGCAGCAGCACGACGGTCGTCGTCTTCATACCGCCGGCTGTAGAGCCCGGAGAACCGCCGATCAGCATGAGGACGATCATCAGCATTTTCCCGCTGTCGGAGAGCGCGTCAAGATTCTCCGTGTTAAATCCGGCCGTCCGCGCCGTCACCGACTGAAAAAGCGACGCCCAGAACCTCTCCCCCACCGGAAGCCCGGCAAATTCCGCGAAAAAGAACCACACGGCAGGCGCGAAGATCAGCACCGCCGATGCCGTGACCGCCACTTTGGTCTGCAGCCTGTATCGGTGGAAATGCAAGCCGTTCCGCACAAGATCCTGCCATACGAGAAACCCGATCCCGCCGATGATAATGAGGCACATCAGGGTGAGATTGATCACGGGATTCGCGCGGTACGCCGTCACCGAGGAAAACGGCTCGCGGACGCCCATAAGGTCGAACCCGGCGTTGCAGAAAGCGGAAACCGAGTGAAACAGGGCATAGCCGGCTCCCTTAACCGGCCCGAAATCCCGGCAAAACACCGGACACATGACCGCCGCGCCGATGAGCTCGATCGAGAACGTGACTTTCAAAATAAACTGGGTCAGCCGGACAATCCCGCCCACCTGGCTCGCCGAGATCGATTCCTGCAGGACACTGCGCTGCATCAGGGAGATCCTCCTCCCCGAAAACATCGTCAGTGTCACCGCGATCGTCACCACCCCCAGGCCGCCGATCTGGATCAGCGTGATGATCACGAATTTCCCAAACAGGGACCAGCAGCGGGCCGTGTCGCGGACCACCAGGCCGGTCACGCAGACCGCCGAGGTTGAGGTGAACACCGCGTCGGAAAACGGGGTAACCGTGCCCGCCGAGGACGAGACCGGAAGCATGAGCAGCAGGGCGCCCAGCAGGATCACGCCCAGAAATCCGAACAGGATCACCTGGAAACTGGATAAATGCTTGACCTTTCTCAGCCAAAAATTCTCACGCATACCATTCTTTCCTCCGGAGCGGGAAATATGGCCGCTTCTCTCTCGCTTTTTTCACCTCGCCGAGATCGATATCCACCAGCAGAAGGTCTTCATCCTGATTCGATTTTGCGATCGTATCCCCCTCGGGATTCACCGCGATCGACTGCCCGGCAAATTCCATCGCCGCCTCCACGCCGGTCCGGTTGGCCATGGCGATAAAGCAGCTGTTCTGGTACGCCTCGACCCGGACCTCCTGTTCAAAGAGCTCCATGGGCTCCGCGGCGGTATTGGCCGTCGGAATCAGGACCAGCTCCGCGCCGCGGACCGCCTCGGTCCGGACACTCTCCGGGAAATGCCGGTCGAAGCAGACGACAATGCCGATTTTCCCGAATTCCGTGTCGAAGACATGGAAACCGTCATCCGACGGGGTGTAGTAGTCCTGCTCATAAAACTGCGGCATCTGGGCCACATGGACCATCTTCTGGCAGCCCAGCAGGTCGCCGTTCCGGGCAATCAGAAAGCTCGCATCGTAATTCTTCCCATTCTCCCGATAATAGAAGTTCGGGGAAGCCATGATGCGGTATTTCCGGCAGAATTCCCGGAACATCCGGAAAACCGGGTCATCCGCCCCGATCGCCTCCGGTCCCATCGCCCCGCCGCAGCAGCCGCCGACATTTCCCGGGAACTGGGCGAAAAACGGGGAGAGCTGGACCTCCGGATAGAGGATGAGATCCGCTTTCCGCTCCGCCGCCTTCTCCAGCATGGTCAGGCTTTTCATCAGGTTGCCCTGTTTATCCCCGCTCATTGCCATCTGCGCTAGTGCAATTCTCATGTCAATTCCTCCAGTCTCTTTCCTTCCGCGGGAACCGGGACCTCCCTGCCGAGGGCAAAGGAAAAGATCTCCGCCGACACCGGCAGATGAAACATATCCGCCAGGGCATCAGAATACAGCTCAAGCTGGATCCGGTAGCGGTCAAGCAGTTCTTCCCCAGAGTTCACGCGGTCAGTCTTGTAATCGATCAGGACAAGCCTGCGGCTTCCCTTCTCCACCGCCTCGATAAAAAAGGCGTCGATGATTCCCTGGACGAGGATGGTCTCCTCCCTCGGGAAATGCGGATACAGCCGGTCAGCATTGATCCCGTGGACGAAGACCTGCTCCCGGCGGAGAAGGCCCGCCCTGTCCGCCGCCGCCATCCTGGCGGCAATCCCCGATGCCAGAAACCGCCGCATCGCGGCAAAGGGAACGAGCTTTGCCTGCCTTCCGGTAAGTTTTCCCTTCCGGACAAGCTCACGCTTCCAGTCCTCATATTCCCGCTCCGTCACCGCCGCAGGCTCCGGAAACCGCCGGTAATCCATGAGCTCGCAGACGCGGTGGACGGCCGTCCCCCGCTCGGCGCCGCCGGGCGATGTCTCCTGTCCCGCATCGGCGGCGGGGTTCTGCCGTCCGGCGCCGCCGGGTGATGTCTCCCGTCCCGCATCGGTGGCGGGGTTCTGCTGTCCGGCGCCGCCGGGCAGCGGGGAACCTTCCGCGGCTCTCACCGCGTCCGGGAAAATATCATCCCCGCAGCCTGCGGTCTCCGCCTCCCGGGCAAACCGCGGAATATACTCCTCCGGCTTGTGCTTCCGGTAGAAATCCCTTGCGGTCTCTCCGCCCTCCTCCTCGCTTCCTGCCATCGCCGCCTGCTTGATCTCGCTGACCGTGGTCACCAGGCACAGGCCGTCCAGATTCTGGTGGGAATACTGGCGGGAGAACCGCCGGCGGAGCCGCTTTGCGAGGGCGGGATCCGGAAGGGCGTCTGCGGTGGCATTTTCCAGCTCCATCAGGAGGCTGATCCGGTCCGAGATACTTCTCTGCCCTTCCTCCCGGGAGGAAGCGAGATTCTTCACGGAAACCACGGAGAGCCGGACAGGAAGGCCTCCCGTGCCCTCACGCATACCGGATATCAGATCTTCCGGGGCAGCCTCGCCCTCCGTGCCGGGGAGCAGATCCACCCCGCCCGCGGCGAGAAGCTCCGCGCTGAGCGCGATGAGCAGCAGGTCAAAATAGGACCGGGGCGCCGGAAAACTTCCCGATCCGGCGATCATCTCCGCCGGGAGCTTTCCGCCCGCGTTCATGCGAAGCCCGCCGGAGGTGAGCTCCCCGAGCCGCTTCCCGAGAGATTTCACATTCCCCACCAGGATCAGCTTCTCCTTCGCTCTCGTCATCGCCACATAGAGCACCCGGAGTTCCTCCCCCAGGGAATCCCGGCGGATCTTCTGCGCAATCGCCTCCTTCCTGAGCGTCGGGCAGATGGAGCGGGTCTCCTCCTCAAAATAGTCGATGCCCATGCCCAGTTCCCCGTCTAACAGCAGGGGACCGCCGGTGTCCTTCGCCGAGAACCGGGACGCGAGCCCGGCCACAAAGCAGACCGGAAATTCCAGCCCCTTGCTCTTGTGGATCGTCATGACGCGGACGCCCTCTGCCTTCTCGTCACGGACGCTGACCTCGCCGTAATCGACGCTGTATTTTCTGATCTGGTCGATATAGCGCAAAAATTGAAAAAGTCCGGTATAAGATGTTTTTTCAAAATCCTGCGCTTTCTCCACGAGGAAGCGGAGATTGGCGCTCCGCTGATTTCCCGAGGGAAGAGCCGCCGCAAATGCGGCAAACCCGGAATCATAGAGGATATGGCCGAGAAGCTCGTGGATCGACACGGCCTCCGCCTCCTTCCGGAGCGCATCGATCCTGTCGAGAAGCCGGGCACATTTCTCCCTGAGCTCCGGGGAAATCCCGCTTCCCGCCGCTTTTTCGGATTCCTCCGCGGTGCTTCTTCCTTCACCGCCTGATGGTTCTTCCGCGGCGCTTTCCCCTTCGCCGTCTGACGATTCCTCCGCGGCGCTTCTTCCCGCCGCGCTCTCGAGACAGCCGCAGAGCAGCATCCCCCGCGGCGCCGCGGCCCGGACCTGCCCGATTTCGTCCTCGGTGAATCCGCCGAAATATCCCCGCATCACGCCATACAGCGGAATATCCTGCCTGGGGTTGTCCAGGGTTTCCAGGAGGCAGAGAATCTCCCGGATTTCCGCGGTCTCGAAATACCCCGCCTGGTTTTCGATGAGGATCGGGATCCCCTCCTGCTCAAAAATTTTCCGGTATTCATCGTTCCAGGTCACCTGCGAGCGCAGCAGGATCACGATGTCGCTGTATCTCACCGGGCGGAGTTCCCCCGTCTCCTCATCCGTCACCATGAGCGGCCGGGCGCTTCTTCCGTCCTCGCCGGGATCCGCGCCGGTGAGCTGCCGGATCCTGCGGGTGATGGCAAGGATCTCTTTCTCCTTCGAGGAAATGCTCTCGGCGTTATCCGCCTCCGCGCCCGCGCCATTTTCCGCAGCATCCGCGCCATTTTCCGCAGCGCCTGCGGCCTCCGCGCGCTTTCCGCCCGCCTCCGCGCCCGCGCTGTCGCTCTCTGCGGAATCCGCGCCTGTGCCATCCTCCTCCGTCTCCACCGCGATCAGCTCCGCGGTATACGCCCCGGGAACCTCCCCCGGCGGATAGGAGGCGCCCGCCTTTAAGGACGCCGCCCCGTCATAATCCACCCCGCCGATCTCCCGGCGCATGATGTGCCGGAAAACCGCGTTCGCCGCGTCCAGCACCTCCGGACGGCTCCGGAAGTTCTGGTCCAGGTCGATCCGCTCCGTCACGGGATCATTTTCCCGGTAACTGGAAAACTTCTCGATAAAGAGCTCCGGGCAGGCCCCGCGGAAGCGGTAGATGCTCTGCTTCACATCGCCCACCATGAAGCGGGCGTAGCGCCGCTGGTCCTCCTTTCCGGTGCCGCGGCACATATCCAGATCCCCGCCGATGACGCCGAGAAGAAGTTCCTGCACCTCGTTGCTGTCCTGGTACTCGTCGATCAGGACCTCCTCGTAATACCGCCGGCAGGCGAGTGCCGCCGGGGTCGGGCGGAGAACGCCGTCCTCCTCCCGGATCAGCACGCGGAGCGCATACCGCTCCATATCCGCGAAATCGATGACATTCCTGTCCTTCTTCGCCTGATCAAGCTCCCGGAGATAGGCCAGCGTGATTTTCGCGAGGGAGGACGCCGGCCCCGCCGCCCGGCGCATCCGGTGAAGCTCGGCGGATGCCTGGCGGGATGGATTTTCCAGGTTTCCGCTGCCGGATCCGCCGGAGCCTCCGGCGGGCGGGATTTCCTCGGCCAGCGCGGTATAGCGGACGAAATCCGCGCAGGTTTTCTTCGCCTGATCCCGCAGCTCCTTCACCTGGTTCTGGAGCCGCTGCCGCTCGGCAAAGTCCGCCGCCTCCTTCTCCTTCTTCTTATATACCATCCGCGGAAGGGATTCAAATGGAAGCTCCGCCGCCTCGGAGAGCACCTCCGCCATCGCGCGGATTTTCCGCCAGTCCGCCGCCGGATCCCGGAGCTCCCGGAGCATTTCGTCAATTTTTGCCGGGACATCCGCCCCGCCGAAAAGGCGTTCCAGATATTCCTTCTCCCCGCGGATCAGCAGCCCGGACGGCTTCTTTCCCGGATCCTCCGGCGCATAATATTTTCCCGGTCCCAGGGGGGACAGGCAGATTTCCTCCATCCGGAGATACGCCGCATAGACACTCCGCAGGGCGAGAAGACCCGGTTCCAGCAGCTCCCTGATCCATGCCGAGGAGAACATTTCCTCCTCCGAGCCGCAGGCATAGTCCTTCTCCCTGTCCCTGAGCCACCGTTCCATGCCCGGATGGGAGGCCGCCGCCCTGTACAGGGTAAACATCAAGCCGGACAGACGGTCATCGTCGATCTGATCACAGAAATAGTCGGTCATTTCCCGGAACTCGTCATCGGTCAGCCCGTCGTCGAACCCCTCCGGGGTCTCCCCGCCGTCCCCCATGTGGCGGTCGTAGGCCTTCTCCAGGAATGCCTCCATCACGTCCTTTTCCAGCAGCTCCGCCTCATTCTCATCCATGACCCGGAAGGCGGGATCCAGCCCGATCTCGCTGAAATTATTGCGCAGAAGGGTGCTGCAGAAACTGTCGATCGTCGTGATCTGCGCGTGGTGCAGCAGGATTTCCTGCTTCTGGAGATGGCGGTTTCCCGGGTCATCCATCAGCTTTTTCGAGATCGCCTTTCCGATTCTCTCCCGCATCTGGGCGGCGGCCGCCCTGGTAAATGTCACCACCAGCAGCCGGTCGATGTCCAGCGGCTTTTCCGGGTCGGAGATCATGCGCACGATTCTCTCCACCAGGACGGCGGTCTTACCGCTGCCCGCGGCGGCGGACACCAGAATATTGTGATTCCGCGCATTCAGTACCTTCGTCTGCTTCGGTGTAAATGTGATGGCCATGATCTCACCTCTCTTTCCCCGCATCCGGTTTTCCGGAGCCCCGTTCCGGCTGTCCGGGCCGCCCATCGGCCACTTTCCCCGCATCCGGTTTTCCGGAGCCCCGGGGGGACGGCGCGTCCCCGGCTGACGGCGCGAGCACGCCGCGGTCCCATTTTTCCACGATACGCCGGCTGCACCCCGGAATCCTCGGGTCGAAGCCGCACGCCCCGGCGTAGGGGCACCAGGTGCAGGCGCTGGTTCCCGCATCCAGAATGACCGGGCTGGCAGTGATATTGCCGGCAAGGATGTTCTGCGCAATCTCCGCGACGGCATCCCGGACCGTCTTCATCAGGAGTTCAAAAGACCTCCCCGTCAGGACTTTTTCGCTTTTCCGATAGGTGACCGGCTTCCCGTCTGCCGACTTATTCTTCGCCGCCGGGATGTAGTCCGAGGCACGGGCTGCCGGATCCGCCGCAAGCGTGCGGTCGAGATTCCCGATCTCCTCCCCGCAGACAAGCCCGGTCGGCCGGAGCGCCCGGGTGAGTGCCGGAAGCGCCAGCGCCTCAGCCTCCCGCTCTGCCTTTTCCCGTCTGCCGGCATTCCGCCCGGCATCGTCCTCCCCCGCAGGAACGGCGGCGAACACCGCGTCCTTGTCCCTGAGCACCGGATCGTGGAACCAGGAATAGAGCACCGCCGAGGGCACAACCCGCGCCTTCGGATTTCTCCGGGAAATTTCCCGGCACATGACATCCATATAAATCAGGAGCTGCACCTGCAGGCCGGCGGCCATCCGGTCAAAATCCGGCTTCTGCATGCCCGACTTATAATCCACGATCTTCACATGAACCACCGAACCGCCGTCCAGGCCTTCCGGAAGCTTCGTACTCTCCTCCGCGCTCTCCGGCTGTCCCCCCGGCAGCTCCACATAGAGATCCACCCGGTCAATCCGGCCAAGCATACGGAGCGTCCCGCCATTTTCCAGGGGGAGAATATACTCACCGGATATGCCGAAGAGGTACTCGAACAGCACCGGCGTGAAGACCCCCGCTCTCAGCTGGGCGCGGATCGTCCGGACTGTCCGCTCCAGAAGCCTCTCCATCCGCACGGTCTGCGCCCGTCTCCGGCTGCTCACGGTGAGAAGATCCCCCCGGTAGCCATTGACCGCCCCGGCCAGCGCCTCGCGGACGAGCGCCTTCCCCTCACTGTCGCTGATGTCCTGCCAGCGGAGATGGCGCTCGCGGAGAAGCTCTCCGAACTTCTTCACGCTGTCGTGCATCACGGTTCCCCGGTCACTGCTCTCAAAGGTGAACAGCCTCCGCTCCGTGAGCCCGAGCCCGCGCTGGAGGAAATAGCGGAGATAGCACTGGGCAGCCGTCTCCATGGACGACACAGAGCCGTAGAGATTCCCGTGATACAGCTTCTCCACAGTTTCCCCTGTAATGGGCTTGGGATCGTAGCGGAGAAATGCCGCCTTCCGCATCCGCCAGACGGTCATTTTCGGCGCCTCCGCCGGCCCCTTCGCGAGATCGTCCGCCGCGAGGACACCGTAGAGCGTGAGGAACTCCCGCTCTTCCTCCGAGCCCGCCTTCATGGCACCGTCGGCGTATGACCGGATCTGTCCCGCCAGCACCCGGTGCGCGTCCGCGCTTCCCGCGATCTGCTCTGTCACCGGCAGCTCCTCCGGTTTTTCCTCGCGGATATCCGGGAACATCCGGAGAAGAAGGCCGATCATGTAGGACGGGCGGAGCGCCGACCCATCGGTGTCCGACGCGGCATAGGACACGTACAGCCGGTCTGTGCAGCGGGTGAGGTTCAGGTAAATGTGCAGGCGCTGCATGTACATTTTCTGTCTCGGCGTCGGGGCGAGCTCGTCCCGGAACGTCAGAAGGAATTCCCGCTCCAGGTCGGAGATAAACCCGCCCTGGGAGGTATTTTTCGGCACATTCCCGTCATTTGCCCCGAGGAAAAAGAGCACCTTCACCTCATTCATGCGGGTCCGCTGCACATCGCCGACCAGAATCCGGTCCGCCAGGCGCGGCACCGTGCCTAGGCTGATCTCGGAAAGGCCCGCCTCCATGAGCTCCAGATACTCCGCTGCCCCGATCTCCTCAGCCCCGGTGAGGTCGAAGATCTGGTCCATGAGATTCACGACAGCGCGGTAGATCTGGTCAAATTCCTGCGCCCGCACGGTATCTCCCGCCTGCTCGAACGCCTCGGCAAAGGCCCTGATTTTTTCCTCCGCCCCGATGTGGACGAGAAAGGCATAGAGCGCCTCCGTCCTCTCCCCGGCGGTGTGCTTCCCGGTAAGCCGGATCGGCTCGATTTCCTCCAGAAACTGCTTCCGGAACACCTCCATCTCCTCGTTCGCAAATGGCGCCGCCCAGCGGGAACGGGAGGAAATCCCGTGCTCCAGGCAGTAATTTTCCAGAATGTCGACGTCCCGGGGGGCAAGCCCAGAAAGGCCGCTCCGGAGATACCGGAAGACCATCTCGTAGGAGAAATCGCCGGCGGCGATCGACAGCGCGCTCCGAACCGCCTCAATCACCGGATTGTGGATGATCTGCCTCGTCGTGTCGATATAAACCGGAAGGCCGTATTCCGCAGCCACCGTCCAGACCAGGTTCTGATATTGGTCAAGATCCCCCACGATGACGCCGAAATCCCGGTAGGCATAGCCTTCCTCCTTCGCCATCCGGCTGATGAGCGCGCACATCCGGCGGACCTCCGCCTCCGGATCCTTCGCACTCCACACGGCCACCGCGCCCGCCGCTTTCCCGCGGTACTCCGCTGTCGGGAAGCGAAACAGGGATTTCTCCAGGAAGGCCAGGGCAGAATTGCCCTGAAAGCGCCCGGGCACATCCCCCGCGGGGACAATGTCCGGCTCCGCCGAGTGGGGAACCCGGAGTTCTTCCGCGAGACGCATAATCTTCGCCGCGGTGAGCCGGGAGAGTGAAAACAGCTCCTGCTCCGCCGGGCGGCTGTCCGCACGGATCTCCGCGGGCTCCGGTCCTCCGTCCTCCCCGAAGGTAAGGCTGATCACAACCTCCTTCGCGCTGAGGAGGAGCGAGGCAATCACGCGGTACTGCACCGGCGTGAAGTCGGTAAAGCCGTCGATCACCACAACGCTGTCCCGCACCGTCTCCGACTTGGGGATCTGCTCCGCGAGGATACCCAGCCGCTCCTCCCCGGTCATGAAGCGATCCTTCTCCTCCTCCAGAAATCCGCGGTAGATCACGATCAGGTCCCGGAGGCGGGCTTCCAGCGCGCGCTGGCCATTCGCTGCCGCAAAATCCGCCATTTCCCCGACATCCTCCGGCGACAGCTGGTACTGCATAAACTCCGTCAGGATGGCCTGGATGCTGCTGATATACCCGACCCGGTCAATGCGGTCCGCCAGGACATGAAGGTCTTTTTTGTGCTTTGCCGCGGCGCGGCGGACAAGAAGGCCCCTGCCCACGCCGGAGAGCACCGAACGCTCATCCGCGCCGGTCTCCCCGAAGATCCGGTACGCCATGCGGGCGAAGCTCAGCACGTCCACATTCATGATCCCCCGGGACGCGCTCCGGGTGACCAGATCCATCTGGGTCTGCATGGAGTACTGCTCGGGAATCACGTAGAGGAAGTGCGGAAAAGCCGCCGCTTCCCCATTTTCCCCGCCCCGGGCAAATGCACGGAGGGCGTCCTCCGCCCGCTCCAGCATCCGGGACTGCAGCAGCCTGGTCTTCCCAGCCCCCGAAGGGCCAAAACAAAAGCGGTAGCTCATGCGACAGCTCCTTTCCTGTTTCTGTTCAGAACATGCGGGCAAGAGAGCCCGCAGACCGGCCGCCCGCGGACGGCCTTGCGGATTCTCCCCCGCATGCGGCCAGGCGCCGCAGGCGCTCGGACCCACACATCTTCCGCGCGGCGCGCGGCCCGCCTCGTCCGCGGGAAAATGGCGCACATCTGGATATCATTCTACCGCATTACGCCCCTTTATGCTAGAATAGGGGGTGTTTCCTGAGGCTCCGCCATAGAAAGGCCCCCACATGTTAGCCACTCTGATTATCGCCCTGAACGCCTGTGTCCCATACATTATCTATCTCGGCATCGGATACATCTCCCGGGAGCGCCGTCTGGCCTCCGAGGACTTCTTCAATAAACTGAACACCTTCACCTTCAAGCTGTTTTTCCCCTGCATGATGTTCTATAACTTTTACAATATCCGTGTGGAAGATGGCTTCGATACCCGCTTTGCCGTCTACTGTGTCGCCGCCGTCTACACCGTGATGGGAATCAGCTGCCTCATCGTTCCCCGGCTGGTCAGCGACCGGCCGAAATGCGGATCGATCATCCAGGCAGTCTTCCGCAGCAACTATCTGCTGTTCGGCGTCCCCATGGCCGAGGCTGTCTTCGGCCAGGAAGGCTCAAAACTCGGCGCGGTTATCCTGGCATTTGTCATCCCGATCTACAACGTGATGAGCGTCATCATCCTGGAATATTTCCACGGCGGAGACGTTCATCCCGGAAAACTGATCATCGATGTTCTGACCACCCCGCTGATCTCCGGCGCCATCTGCGGATCCATTTTCCTGCTGCTTCACATCCCGGTACCCACCTGCATCCTGAATCCGGTCAGCAAGCTCTCTTCCCTGGCTACCCCGATCGCCATCATCACGCTCGGCGGCACGCTGCACTTTAACGCGATCGGCAAGAATCTCCGGTATCTGGTTCCGGTGCTTCTCGCGCGCCTCGTCTTCATTCCTCCGATTGCGGTCTTCGTCGCACATGCGCTCGGATTCAGCCAGGTCGAGACCTTCATTGTGCTGATCCTCTTCGCGACGCCGGTGGCTGCCGCCTCCTACCCCATGGCCCGGAATCTCGGCGGCGACGGGGAGCTGTCCGGGCAGCTGGTTGTCCTGAGCACGGTGCTCTCCGTCGGAACCATCTTCTGCTGGATCGTCCTCCTGCGGACGATCGGGATAATCTGAGATGCCGGAAAGCTGGAGCTAAAGGCAAAAAATATCAGGGCTGTAAGGAACCATTTTTCCGGTTTCCTTACAGCCCTGTCTGCGTAGGTTTGGAGTTTTACAGAACTTTCTGGCATTTACTTTCAGCCGGTAAAATTGACTCTCCTGCCTTCCTCCGCGGAGACATACGCCGCATACATGATTTTTGTCGTCTGGTACGCGATATCGAATCCGGAAGACGGTGTCCGGTCAAAGGCGATGGTCTCCAGGAAATCCTGCATTTCCCCCATATAGCCGCGGATGATCTCATCATTGACAAATGCCTTATTCCACCCGAGTTTTCTGGGAAGCATCTCGGAAATATAGACATCGTCCAGGCCGTCCTCATCCAGAAAGTACGTGTTCAGCAGGTCATTCGGCGTGATGTTGCAGATGAGCGCGTTGTCGTTGGCATAGACCTCGATATAGTTCTTCGAGCCGCCGAGCACGGTATCGCTGGCGATCGTCAGGCACTTTGTCCCATCGGAAAATGTCACGGTCACCGCCGCATAGTCCTCGACGTCCTCCGGCCTCGCCGCAATGTGCCGGTGCTCATACGCATTCAGGCAGGCCGTGGTCACGCCGACATCCGCCGTCACACTGCGCACGGAGATCTCCTCCCCTCTCGCCACGGCTTCCTGCTGCTTGAGCCAGAGCATGCCGCTCAGCGGGTGCGTCCCTGTCCGGACCAGGATTCCGCCGCCGGTCTTATTCCATTTTCCCGCAACCGGGGAACTTGATCCCTTGAGGCTCTCCTCGCCCTTCATAAAAAGAATCTTGGATTTTTTCGCGCGGATGATCTCCGCCGCCTTGCGGACAGGAGTGGCATAAACAAAATTTTCGGCATAGAGGAACTTCCTGCCGCTGTGCGTAAGGGCCTCACGAAGTTCATCCATCTGTTTTACACACTCCGCGTACATGACCGATTTCTTTGTCGTCCTGCCGACATTCTCCTCCCCGGGGCGGCCGAAATATCCCGTCAGCGGTTTTTCACAGATCACATGTTTTCCCGCCTGAATTGCCCGGATCGCCATCGGAATATGGAGAAATGGCGGCGTGACGATGTCAATCACATCAATCTCCGGGTCGGCGAGCATTTCCTCAAAATCATCGGTCACCTTTTCGTAGCCATACGCTTCTTTTATCTGCTCCGCCAGATCCGTCTTCACATCGCAGACTGTCTTCAGCCGGAACGGCACGCCGCTCACCCTGCGGTATCCGTTGCCGTGCAGATGCGCCGCATAGCCGGCCCCCACAGTGCCGATCACAACCGGTCTGTTCATTGTCTCCATCATCATTTTCCCCTTCTTCCCTCTCAAAAGTCAGCATCCAGAAGCAATTCACTGATAGCTTTAGTATAAAAACTGTGTTATGATAGTTCAAATACAATAATTATAAAATTTGTTCTGCTATTCCTAACAATATAACCAGGCTTTCCCTTACACCAAGCCATGATGTCAGGTCAGATGATCCTGTCTCTAACAGCTGATCATTTGTTCGTTTTTATCGAAGAAAGGGATATTTTCCATGACTTTAAATCAGGTGATCTATTTTCAGGCCATCGCCAGAACCGGCAATCTCCGGCAGGCGGCGGAGGAGCTCTTTATCGCGCAGTCCAGCCTCAGCACAGCCATCCGAAACCTGGAGAAGGATCTCGGCGTTCCCCTGTTTATCCACGCCCATCAGCAATTGAAGATCACCAGGGAAGGAGAAGCTTTCCTAGAGCACGCGAACATCATCCTCAGAGATGTGGATGAGGCGCGGATTCACATGAGGCGCCTCGCCGAAAATCACGAACATGAGCTACGGATCGGCTGCATTCCCCCGCTGATGCATCACTACTTTCCTCAAAAGATGCAGCAGTTTATGCAATTATCCGAAAATCTCCATCTGCACTTTTCCTTTCAGACCAACGACACGCCGGAGCTTGTCCGCGGGTTGAAGGCCGGCTTATATGATCTTCTCATCTGCTCGGAGAGTGACGATCCCGAGCTCCGGCAGGTAATGATCCAGGCGGAGCCCCTGGTCTTCCTGACCCCGCTGTTCAGCGGGGATGAGCCCCGGGAAATCATTTCCAGAAAACTGATTTCCGAGACGGTAGTTCCGGATTCCTGGGAGAGCTTAAGCCACCTCCCGCTGATCGGCTACAAAAAGGGCTCGGTCATGGACCGGGCCCTGGAAAATCTTGCCAAAGAACAGCAGATCACCCTGGATTTCCGCTACCGGGCACCGGGGGATGACGACATCCGCACACTGGTTGATTACCACTTCGGCTATGCCATCGTTCCCCGAAGCCAGGCGATCAGCGCTACCCTCCGGCAGTGCCCGCTCCCGTCCGAGGTTCCGGCGCGGAAAATCTTCCTCACCTCGCTGAAATCCCAGGCACTCTACGGTGCTGCCGGACGGTTTGAAAAATTTCTGATCGTGACGGACAGCGAAAACCCGTGACCTGGATTTCCGCTACCGGGTACCGGAATTGTGGTACAATAAGCAGACAACCGCAAACGCACAGCCTTCAGGAGGGAGAACTGCCATGTCCTTTCAATTTGCCCACTTTAACTTCAATGTCCTCGACCTTGACCGGAGCATCGCCTTCTACCGGGATGCCCTCGGTTTAACGCCGGTCCGCTATAAACGGACGGATGACTTCACGCTGGCCTACCTCGGTGACGGAAAAACCGGCTTCGAGCTGGAACTTACCTGGCTGAAAGACCGCACCAAGCCATATGACCTCGGGGAAGATGAATTTCACCTTGCCATGGCCGTGGAAGACATGGATGCGGCGCATGCCCGCCACAAGGAAATGGGCTGCATCTGCTTCGAAAATCCCGCGATGGGCATTTATTTCATCGAAGACCCGGACGGCTACTGGATTGAGATTGTCCCTGCCCGCAAGCAGTAAGGCCGCCGCGGAGAGGGAAAGCGCCCACAGGCAGTCCTCCCGCAGGGGAACTGCCGCCCCCACAGACAATTATCCCGCAGAGGCGTGACAACCTCTGCGGGATAATATTTTCAGCGGAAACTCATGCCTTCACAAACGCCTGCTTCGGCTGCCCGCAGCGCGGACATTTCCAGTCCTCCGGAAGATCCGCAAAGGCACATCCCGCCGGGATGCCGTGCTCCGGGTCTCCAACCGCCGGATCATAGACATAGCCGCACACCGGGCAGACGTATTTTCCGGTGGCCTGCTTTGCCTCCACCGCCTTCGGCGGAATCGGCTCCGGCATGTGATCCAGGTCGACCACCCGCTTTGCCTCCAGGTTCTCATAGCCGAGCGGCGTGTGCGTCGATACATAGACCGTCGGATGCTTACGGATAAATGCGCGGACCTTGTCGAGCGTATCCCTCGCCGCCGCGATATCCTCAAAGACCATGGAGAGCTTGTTCTGATAAAGTGCTTCATCCGTGTAGGTGATATCTCCATGAATCATGTAAAAGAGGCCGCCGTCCTCCACGATGACGATGCTGTTCCCCTTCGTATGGCCCGGGGCAAAGATATAGTGGATGCCCGGGGCAATCGTCTGGGAAGCCGGGAACACATCGAACGGGCCGTCGGTAAATTCCACCGGGACAACATTGGGCAGATTTTTCAGTTCATCCGCCTTTGCTTCCTCCGCCGAGCAGAGAATCTTCGCGTTCGGAAAAGCCCCCAGCGCGCCGGTATGATCCGCGTGCTTGTGCGTAATCAGGATCCGGGAAACCTGCTCCGGCGTATATCCCGCCTTTTTCAGGGCATCGACATAGAGATCCGCCTTTCTGCCCATATAGATCGGCGTCTTCTCATCCGGCACCTGCTCCGGGAAAGCATCCGGCATGCCGGTATCGACAAGGATCACTTCATCCCCGGTGTCAATCACGTAGTTGGTGAGCGCCGAGCGGTAGCGGACAGACGGGTCAAACGCCGCCGGCCCCTCCTCGCCGCCGAAGGCAAATGGCTGGGTCATGTACCCATCCGCAAAAAGCTTCACCGCAGAAATCTTCATTTTTCCGTCCTTTCTCCGGCCTCCGCCGGAATCCCTTGTATTTCTCATTTTCCTGTTACTCCCAACCCGGTCCGGAACCGCCCGTCCCATACGTCTTCGCCAGCAGGTCCGACCGTTCCCGGATCTTCCGGAGCACCCACTCCGCCTCGTCCCCGGTGAGGATCACCGGCTGCATATCATTGCTTTTCCCCGACGAGGAGATCCGGCAGGGGATCACATTTTCCATCTGGGACACGACCTGCCCAGAACCGTCCAAGCGGACGCGGAGCTGGTAAATCATCGTGTCCTTGTCCTTCGGGTTTCGGTTCCCGCCGAAGCAGAAATTCCCCATACTGTAGACAACCGGCTTGCCCCGGTAGATCTCCATCCCCTGCAGGACATGCGGGTGCGCGCCGACCACGAGATCCGCCCCGCCCTCGATGGCGCTGTGGGCGAGGGCGACCTGGTTCCTGTCAGGAACGTCTTCCCCTTCGATCCCCCAGTGGAATTCCACACAGACCAATTCCGCGCCCTGCTCCCTCAGCTTTTTGATGTCCTCCTGGACAATGCTGTCCGCATCCATATGCCGGGGAAGCTCATAAATGCCGGCGATGCCGACCTTTACGCCGCCCGCCTCGACAAGGCAGACATCCTCATCGCGGACCCACCGGATCCTTGCCCCGTCCAGGGCATTCACTGTATCCCGGTAGCTCTTCGGCCCGTAGTCCCTGCTGTGGTTGTTCGCCAGATTGCAGAGCTCAACGGAACTCCCGGTCAGGACATCCACGCACGAAGGATCGGCGCGGAAACAATATTTTTTGTCCGCCCGCGTCTCCTCCCTGGTAAACGTCCCCTCGAGATTGATCATCGTGAGGTCATCGGCGGCAAAGACGTCCCGCACATTCCGGAAGAAATAGTCCGGACCGTACCTGGTATACAAGGAGGAGAACAGCTCCCCGGAGCCGATCGTCGGATCGCCGCCGAGCGTGCAGTCCCCCACAAAGGTGAGGAGAACCTCCCGCGTAGCAGTGTCAGACCCGGCGCCAGCTGCGCCTGCGCTGCCCACCGGCGCATCAGCGGAGGAAGCGGATCCCTCAGAAGCGGTATCCGCGCCGGCGCCGGCAGGGGACGCAAAACTTCCGCCGGTCTCCGAGGAAATCCGGATCACCGGCCGGGTAGTCTCCCCAGCCGCGGTAGTCTCCGCAGCCCCCGCGGTCTCCGCAGCCCCCGCGGATGCCGCCACCGCCGCGGCATCCCCAGCCCCTGCGCAGGCACAGAGCCCGGGCAGTGCCATAAGAATCCCCGCTGCCGCCAGAAATCCCGCCGCGCATATCTTCCGAAAGCTGCCAATCCCCGAACCGATCATAACTCCCCCTGATCTCTCCTCGTCACCCCGGATATTTGCCGGACATGATCACTTTTATCCCGGATATTGCCGGACAAGATCACTTTTATCCCGGATATTACCGGACAAGATCATGATAGCACTCCGGCCGCCGGTCACGGAAGAGCCCCCAGGAAAGCCGCTCCTCCCGGAGCTCGTCCAGATCGAAGGACGCGGTAAGAGCTTCTTCCCCGATGCGCCCGGCAGAGGCAAGAATTTTCCCGGTATTGTCCGTGATAAAGCTCGACCCGTAGAATGTCAGCGCGGACGTCTGCCCGCCGTTCTCGGGGCAGGGCTTGACGATCTCCGGCCCGAAGCGGTTCGCCGCGATCACCGGCATCAGGTTCGCCGCCGCATGCCCCTGCATCACCCGCCGCCAGTGCGGCATGGAATCCACCTGGAGGATCGGCTCGGAGCCGATCGCCGTCGGATAAAAGAGCAGCTCGGCACCGTTCAGGGCAAGCGCCCTGGCGGTCTCCGGGAACCACTGGTCCCAGCAGATCCCGACGCCGATCTTCCCCTTCGATGTCTCAAAAACCCGGAAACCGGTATTACCCGGGGTAAAATAAAACTTCTCCTGATAGCAGTGGTCGTCCGGGATGTGCGTCTTCCGGTAGACCCCCAGAAGCTTTCCGTCGTCCAGCACCGCGCAGCTGTTGTAGAGCACTGTGCCGTCCTGCTCATAGAAGCTGACCGGGAGAACCGTGTGGAGCTCCGCCGAAACCGGGAGGAAATGCCTCACGGCGTCATTTTCCCGCACGGGCTTTGCGAAATCATAGTAGCCATACTGCCGCTCTTGGCAGAAATACGGCCGCTCAAAGAGCTCCGGGAGGAGAATCACCTCCGCCCCCGCCGCTGCCGCCTGCCGGACCAGCCGGTCCGCCGTCCGGAGATTTTCCTCCACGGACGGGGCGCAGGCCATCTGAACTGCCGAAACCGTCACTTTTCTCATCTTGCTCTCCTTCCCCGGGGAATCTGCTGGGTGATGCAGTGGATATTGCCGCCGCCGAGAAGAATCGCCCGGGCCGGAATCGGGCAGATCCGCCGCCCCGGAAAGCACCCACCGAGGATCTCCAGCGCCTTCGCGTCATTCGGATCGCCGAACTGCGGAACCAGGACACTCCCGTTCGCGATGTAAAAATTCACATAGCTCGCCGCGAGCCTCTCCCCGGCCTCCCGGACATCCTCTCCGGGGGCAAATTCGTAGCCGGCCAGATCCTCCTCCCGCACCGTCACCGGCCGGGAGGGAATCGGGAGAAGCCTCACCCTGAGCTTCCTTCCCCGGGCGTCCCGCTCCCGCTCCAGAACCTCCAGATCCGCGCGGCTCAGCGCGTACTGCGGATCGTCCGGATCATCCGTCCAGGCGAGAACCGCCTCGCCCGGCGCGGTGAAGGCACAGACATTGTCCACGTGCTCATTGGTCTCATCCCGGTAAATGCCCCGGGGCAGCCAGATCACCTTGTCCGCGCCCAGGCGGCGCAGAAGCTCCCGCTCGATCTCCTGCTTCGAAAGCCCCGGGTTTCTCCCGGCGCTCAAAAGGCAGGCTTCTGTCGTGAGGATCGTCCCCTCGCCATCACTGTGGATGGAGCCGCCCTCAAGCACAAAGGGATGGGCATCCTCGCAGGGGAATCCTGCCGCCCGGCAGAAAGCGGACGCGGCAAGATCATCCTGCGCCCAGTCGGCGTAGAGGCCGTCCTCCTCTCCTCCCCAGGCGTTGAACGCCCAGTCGATGCCGAGCGGCCTCCCCTGATCATCGAGGACAAAGGTCGGGCCGACATCCCGCGCCCAGGCGTCATCGGTGGGAATCGGGAGGATCTCCGTTCCCGGCGGCGCCATCCGCTCCGCCTCCGCGAGGTGTTCACGATCCGCGAGCAGCCAGAGCCGCTCACCCCGGAGGATTTCCCGCATGATCTCCACAAAGGCCGGCTTGGCATCCCGCCCGCCGTAGGGCCAGCTTCCCGGCCGCACCGGCCAGATCATCAGCGTCCCCAGGTGCGGCTCGTATTCGCCCGGCATCCGCCGGGTCATCCCGTTCTCCGCCATCAGGAAAGCCTCCCTTTAAAGTCCTCATAGCCGAAGGCGCGGATTTCCCTGAGCGCCCCAGACTTCTCCGCCAGCCAGATGGACGGCAGCGGAATCCCGTTAAATGTGTTGTTCTTGACCATAGAGTAGATGGCCATATCGCCGAAAATCAGCCGGCTGCCGATCTCGAGCGGCGAATCGAAGCTGTAGTCCCCAATCACATCGCCCGCGAGGCAGGTCAAGCTGGAGAGCCGGTAGGTATATGCCTTCTCCCCGGCCTCCCCGGCGCCAAAGAGCGGCGGCCGGTAGGGCATCTCCAGCACATCCGGCATGTGGCAGGCTGCCGAAGTGTCCAGAATCGCGGTTGTAACCCCGCCATTTTCCACAAAATCCATAACCGTCGTCACGAGATACCCGGCATTCAGCGCGACCGCCTCCCCGGGCTCTAAATACACCGTGACCCCGTATCTGTCCCGCATCCGCCGGATGCAGCGGATGAGCAGCGGAATATCGTAGCCCTCCCGGGTGATATGGTGACCGCCGCCGAAGTTCACCCAGCGGACCCGGCGAAGGAGCGGCTGAAACTTCTCCTCCACCGCCTGAAGCGTCGTCTCCAGGGCGTCAGCCCCCTGCTCGCAGAGCGTATGAAAATGGAGGCCGTCCACCTGCCCGAGGGAAAATCCGCCCGCCACCGCCTTCTCCAGCGCATCCCGGGTCACGCCCATCCGGCTTCCCGGCGCGCAGGGGTCATAGATCGCATGATCCTGCGTCGAGCACTCCGGGTTCACCCGGAGCCCGATGGACGCCCCCGCGCACCGCGGGGCGAAATGCGTAAGCTGCCGCACGGAATTGAACACGATATGGTCGCACAGGCCGGCGATCTCGTCAAACTGGTCTTCCCGATAAGCCGGGGAGAAGACATGGTTCTCCTTATGCATTTCCTCCCGCCCGAGACGCGCCTCGTAGAGGCCGCTCGCCGTCGTGCCGGAGAGGTACTGCCCGATCAGCGGGTAGCAGGCAAATGCGGAAAATGCCTTCTGCGCAAGGAGGATCCGGCAGCCGGCCTCCTCCATGACCCCGCGGAGAATCCGGCAGTTTTCTTCGATTCCCGCCTCATCGATCACATACGCCGGCGTGGGAACGCCGCCGAGGGAACGCGGATCCTTAAGTCCTCCGAAAGGGCCGCTGATCGGTCGCGGCGCCTTAAGCCCGCCGCCGGCAGGGCACAGCGCCCCCGGCCCTTCGGAGGCCGCTCCGCCGGCAGGGCGCGGATCCCGGACGGCGCCGCTCATTCCACCACCTGCGGGTCTTCCTCCACCGTCCAGGGAAGTCCCCACCGGTTCAGCGCCTCCATGTACGGATCCGGGTCAAATTCGTCCGTGGTGTAGACGCCCGGCTTCTGCCATTTTCCCGTCACCACCATCATGGCGCCGATCATCGCCGGAACGCCGGTCGTATAGGAGATCGCCTGGGAGCCCACCTCCCGGTAGCACGCCTGGTGGTCGCAGACATTATAGATGTAGAGCTTCTTCGGCTTCCCGTCCTTTTCCCCGGTGAAGATACAGCCAATGTTCGTCTTTCCCACGGTTCTCCTGCCCAGGGTCGCGGGATCAGGGAGCAGGGCCTTGAGGAACTGGATCGGCACGATCTCATGCCCCTCAAAATTCACCGGCGTTGTGGACAGCATGCCCACATCCTCCAGGCACTTCATGTGGGTGAGATAGCTCTGGCCGAAGGTCATGAAGAAGCGGATGCGCTTCACCTCCGGCATGTGTGCGCCGAGCGCCTCGATCTCCTCGTGGTGCAGGAGGTACATATCCTTCTCCCCGACCTCGGGGAAATCGTAGGTTCTCTTGACGGACATCGCCGGGATCTCCACCCAGTGCCCATTTTCCCAGTAGGAGCCGGGGGCGCTGACCTCCCGGAGGTTGATCTCGGGATTGAAGTTCGTGGCGAACGGGTAGCCGTGGTCGCCGCCGTTGCAGTCCAGGATATCGATCGTGTCAATCCGGTCGAAATAGTGCTTCTTCGCGTATGCGGCAAAAACCGAGGTTACACCCGGATCAAAGCCGGTGCCGCAGAGCGCCGTCAGGCCCGCCGCCCGGTATTTTTCCTGATAAGCCCACTGCCAGGAATAATCAAAATAGGCGGAGAATCCTTCCCGGCGGCAGCGCTCCTCATAAATTTTCCGCCACGCCGGGTCGTCCGTGTCCTCCGGCTCGTAGTTCGCGGTATCAATATAGTGCACCCCCGCGGCGAGACAGGCGTCCATGATCGCAAGATCCTGATAGGGCAGCGCCACATTCAGCACCGCGTCCGGCCGGTAGTTCCGGATGAGGGCGGTCAGCGCCTCCACATTCATGGCGTCAATCTGTGCCGTCGTGATCACCGTCGATGTCGTCGGGCGGAGCTCCTCCGCCAGGGCATCGCACTTTTCCTTCGTGCGGCTCGCGATCATGATCTCCTGGAAAATGTCCTTGTTCTGGCAGCATTTTGCGATTGCAACCCTCGCCACGCCGCCGCAGCCGATAATCAACAGTCTGGCCATCGTATGCCTCCTTCAACGCTCTCTCTTTTCTTCCTGTTCCAGAATATCCTCCACATAGCGGGGAAGCATAAACGCGCCCCGGTGCAGGTTTGTCGTGTAATACTCCGTCCGGATCCCCCGCGCGTTCCACCGCGCCGGGTCAAAATCGTTCAGCGGGTGGTATTTCTTGCTCGCGAAGCCGAACATCCAGTAGCCGCTGCTGCAGGTCGGAATGTGCGCGCCGTAGACGCGGCTGATCGGAAAGCTCCGGTACGCCTTCCGATGCATAGCGCGGAACGAGCTCTCGTCCTCGTCATAGAACGGGCTGCCGTGCTGATAGACCATGATGCCGTCGTCCTTGAGCGCCTGGTAGCAGTTCCCGTAAAATTCGCGGGTGAACAGCCCTTCCGTATGGCCGAAGGGATCGGTGGCATCGTTGATGATCAGGTCGTACTCCGCTGTCCTTCCCCGAATAAAGCGCAGGCCATCCTGATAGCTGATCTGGACCCTGGGATCCTCGAACCCCTTTGCCGCCTCCGGAAAATACTCCTGGCAGATCTCGACGAACAGCTCGTCCGGCTCCACGACATCCACCTGCTCGATCTCCGGATAGTTGGTGAGCTCCCTGGCCACGCCGCCGTCTCCGCCGCCGATGACAAGCACCCGGGACACATGGGGATGGACGGCCATCGGCACATGGACCACCATCTCGTTGTAGATGAACTCGTCCGCCTCGGAGAACAGGATGTCGCCGTCCAGCGTCAGGAATTTGCCGTACGCCGGGGATTCAAAGACATCGATCCGCTGGTAATCGCTCTGCCTGCTGCAGAGCTGCCGGTCCACCCGGACGCCGACCTGGACATCCTTGGTCTGCCTGTCATTAAACCAGATATCGGGGTAATCACTCATTTTCCCTGTGCTCCTTTCCTTTTCCCGCCGAGGTTCTTGTCAGCACCCGGAGATTCTCCACCGTGGGATCCGCCGAGCCCTGCAGGCTGCACCCCTTCTCCCGCGCGTACAGGATGTGGTCAATAATGTCCTTCGTGACCAGCTCCCCCGGGGCGAGAATCGGGATTCCCGGCGGATAGCACATGACAAACTCGCCGGAAACCCGGCCTGCCGCCTCCCGGATGGGGATGCTCTCCTTCTCCGTGTAGAAGGCGAACTGCGGGCTTTCCGCCACCGTGGCCTCCACCGCGTCCACATAGGGCGTGGAGCCGGCGTCACCCGGATAGCGCCGCTTGATGTCCTCCAGGGCGCCGACCAGGCGCTCGATGTCCTGGATCCGGTCGCCGATGGAAAGATACGCCATGAGGTTCCCGATGTCGCCGAACTCCGCCTGGATATCGTACTCGTCCCGCAGGATATCGTAGACCTCGATCCCGGTAAGGCCCATGGATTTCGTGTAAATGCACAGTTTCGTCACATCATAGTCGAACACGTCCGGCCCGATCAGCTCCCGCCCGTAGGCATAATAGCCGCCGATCCGGTTGATCTCCCCCCTGGCGTACTCCGCCATGTCCACCACCCGGGCGAAGCTGTCCTTCCCGTGGAGGGCAAGATTCCGGCGGCTGAGGTCAAGGCTCGCGAGCAGCAGATAGCTCGCCGAGGTCGTCTGCGTCAGGTTGATGATCTGCCGGACGTAGCGGTAATCCATGGATTTCCCAGTCAGCAGGATCGAGCTCTGGGTCAGGCTTCCGCCGGACTTGTGCATCGAAACCGCCGCCATATCCACGCCTGCCGTCATGCCGCAGACCGGAAGATTCTCCCCGAAGTAGAGATGCGTGCCGTGCGCCTCGTCACAGAGCACCTTCATGCCGTGGGCGTGCGCGATCCTCACGATCGACCGGAGATCCGAGCAGATGCCGTAGTAGGTCGGATTGTTGACAAGGACAGCCACCGCGTCCGGATTCTCCTCAATGCAGCGCTCAAGCTCCGCGGTCTCCATGTCGAGCGCCACCCCGATCACCGGGTGGATCCTGGGATTGATGTACACCGGAACCGCGCCGCAGAGAATCAGGGCATTGATTACGCTCTTGTGGACATTTCTCGGCAGGATGATCTTATCCCCGGCATGGCAGACCGAGAGTACCATGGTCTGCACCGCCATCGTCGTGCCGTTGACGATGAAGAAGGCATGGTCCGCGCCAAATGCCTCCGCGCAGAGCTCCTCCGCCTCGGCGATGACGGACACCGGGTTGCACAGGTTGTCCAGGGGCTTCATGGAATTGACGTCAAGGCTGACGCACTGCTGCCCGAGAAGGCTGACAAGGGCCGGATTTCCCCTGCCCCGCTTGTGTCCGGGGACATCGAAGGGGACAACCCTGTGCCGTTTAAATTCCTGAAGTGCCTCCACGATCGGGGCACGGTGCTGGTCAAGCTCACCCATGGCGGGATACCTCCTGAATCTTTTCTGTTCATGCATTCCGGCCGGTCCGCGTGCGACCCTCTCGACGCGCCAGGCCAATTCACCTGCTGCCGGCAATTTTGCCTTTCATCCGCGCATATCCGGCCATTCTGCGCAGATCCGCACAAGCAATTTCGCATAGCTCGCACTAAACTCGCGCTTCGCCCGCTGGGCTCGCGCTCCGCTTCGCGGATAGCCACTCCACTAAACTCGGACTGCGCTTTCGCTTGTCCTCATTAAGTGGCTGGTTATTGTTAAGTGCTCTGCATAAGCAAATTTGCTAAGTTCGAACTGCGCTCACGCTTGTTCTCACTAAGCAATTTTGCATAGCTCGCACTAAACTCGCGCTTCGCCCGCTGGGCTCGCGCTTGTTAAGTGCTCTGCATAAAAAAAGCGGACAGCATCTGCCATCCGCTTACAATCAATCTCTTTGCTCAGCCGCCGTCGGGAACAGGGACACTGCACTCAGCCGTTTCTATTGACCGTTTTACAAGATGACAACAAATTTCCTTTGTTTCTTGAAATCAACTTATAAAATTTGAGCTTTTAACTCAATCAACATGCGGCTGAACGCCGCCCGGCTTTCGCCCTGCCCGTCCGAGAGGCTTTCTCCCCGAAGGGAGCGAGCTGATATCCTATTTCGAATACTTCTGACAGTATGGCATAAACGGCGGCGCGATGTCAACAGCTATTCCGGCATATTTTGTACCTGTTCAGCACATAAGGTACCTGTTCAGCACCCGCGGAGGGAGAGCCCGCAAACCGGCCGCTTGCGGACGGCTTTGCGGGCCCTACCTCCGCGGGTGGTCAGGCGCCGTAGGCGCTCGGACCCCCTGCATCGAGCGAAGCACAGCTTCGCGAGATGTGGGGGCTGAACAGGTAACATGCGGATCACCAAATCTCTCCTGTACATTTTCTTCCGAATCGAATACCATGGAGATAGTGACATGGCACCGTGCAGGCCACTGCACCAGCCTGATATCGGAGGTAAATCGATGAAAGCATTTCAGTACAACGGTATGCCAAAAATCTACTTTGGGGAGAATGCCCTCGCCGAAGCGTTCTCCGCGGAGCTGCCGAAAACCGGCCCCCGCGTGATGCTCGCCTACGGCGGCGGTTCCCTCCGGAAAAACGGCATCTATGACGAGATCAAAAGGCTTCTGGAAGGCGCCGGGAAGACGGTCTTCCCCTTCGGCGGCATTATGCCCAACCCGACCTACCGGAAGGTTCAGGAAGGCGCCCGGTTTGCCCGGGAAAATGCGATTGACTTTATCCTCGCTGCCGGCGGCGGCTCGGTCCTCGACTGCGCGAAGATGATTTCCGCCCAGGCGAAGATGGAGGGGGATATCTGGGAGGCAGAGTTTACCAAGCATCTCCTCCCCACGGAATTTATCCCCATGGCCGCTGTCCTTACCGCCTCCGGCACCGGCTCCGAGGTCAATGACGATGCGGTCATCACCAACGAGGATCTGAAGATCAAGGACGATATGGTCGGCGCCCTGCCCGCCTTCGCCGTCCTCAACCCTGCGTACACACTGTCCGTCCCCATGACGCAGGCCGTCTCCGGGGCATTCGACAGCCTGTCCCACTGCATGGAGATCTATTTCGGGAAGCCGGCGGAAACCAACCTCTCCGACGAGCTGAACGAGGCGGTCATGCGGAACATTATCTGCCATATCCGCGAGATGATCCGCAATCCGGGGGATGTCTCGGTCCGCTCTGAGCTCATGTGGGATTCCACGGTCGCCGAGACCGGCATCCTGAAGCTCGGCAAGGAGACGGACTTCCAGAATCACATGATCGAGCACCAGCTCGGCGCCCTGACCGACTGCAGCCACGGCCAGGGCCTCGCGGTGATTCATCCGGCGGTTTACCGCCATCTCGCCGGGGACAACACCGAAAAATTCGTCCGCTTTGCCCGCGAGGTGTGGCACCTCGCCCCCGACGGGCGGACTGACCTCGAATTTGCCCTTGCGGGCATCAATGCGCTCGCGGACTTCATCCGGGAGATCGGCCTTCCGGCAACGCTGACCGAGCTGAAGGCCGGCATGCCGGCGGGGAATCCTGACCCCGCGGATCCTGGCATTCTCCGCCAGGTCGCCGACACCTGCATCATCCGCCCCGGCTGCGCGCGTAAGCTTGGCCGTGACGAAATCTATGCGATCCTCATGGAGTGCATCGGCGGCTGAACCGGAAAATCGGCGGCTGCGCCGGAACAACATGCGGCCGAACCGGAAAAAAGCCGCGGCCGAACCGGAAATAGCCGACGAAAGGGCAGGCGCGCCGTCATGGCGTGCCTGCCCTGTTTTTCACAAAGAACTGCAGCTCTGTGGACTGCGGGAACGCAGCTCCATAAAACCGCGATGAAGGGCTTACCCTTTCAGCATCTTGCCGGAGATAACCATCTTCTGAACCTCCGAGGTGCCTTCATAGATCTCGGTGATCTTGGCATCCCGCATAAATCTCTCGTACGGATACTCCCTCGTGTAGCCGTATCCGCCGATCAGCTGCAGGCACCGCCTGGTCACATCGCTGGCAGCCTCCGAGGCGTAGAGCTTCCCCATCGCCGCCAGGGCAGAGTACGGCTCATGATCCTGCTTTGCCTGGGCTGCCCGGTAAACCAGAAGCCTTGCCGCGTCAACGCGGGTCTGCATATCCGCGAGCTCAAACTGCGTATTCTGGAAGCTGGAGATCGTCTTTCCGAACTGGATCCTCTGCTTTGTGTACTCCACCGTGTGGTCGATCGCCGTCTGCGCGATGCCGAGTGCCTGCGCGCCGATGCCGATCCGCCCGCCGTCCAGGGTCATCATGGCGATCTTGAAGCCCTTGCCGACCTCGCCGAGGAGGTTCTCCTTCGGAACCTTCATATTGTCGAAGATCAGCTCCGTGGTCGAGGAGGCCCGGATGCCCATCTTCTTCTCGTGCGTGCCGACGGAGAATCCCGGAAAGGTATTCTCAATGATAAACGCAGAGATCCCGTGATTTCCCTTTGTTTTATCTGTCATCGCGAAAATGACGAAAATATCCGCAACGCCGCCGTTGGTGATGAAGCACTTGCTGCCGTTGATCAGCCAGTAATCGCCCTTGTCCTCCGCCGTCGTCTTCTGCATCGCCGCGTCTGTCCCCGCGCCCGGCTCAGTCAGGCCGAACCCGCCGATCTTCTCGCCGGAAGCTAAGGGAACCAGATATTTCTGCTTCTGTTCTTCCGTGCCGAAGGCAAAGATCGGCCAGGAGCAGAGGGAGGTGTGCGCCGACACGGTCACCGAGGTCGAGGCGCAGTATTTCGCCAGCATCTCGCAGACCCCGATGTAGGTGACGTAGGAGAGCCCCGCGCCGCCGTACTCCTCCGGGAACGGGACGCCCATCATGCCCATCTCCGCGAGCTTCCGGACATTCTCCGCCGGAAATTCTTCCTTTTCATCGAGCTCTGCCGCAACCGGCCCTACTTCCTTCTCGCAGAAGTCCTTGAGCATATCAAGAATTTCCTGCTCTTCTTCATTATAATGAAAATTCATGCAAACTCCTCCTGCCTACCTGGGATTCAGGCTCTCGACTTTTTGATCTCCTCGGTCAGCACCGGGAGCACCTGGAACAGGTCGCCCACAACCCCGTAATCCGCCACATCGAAGATCGGGGCGTCAGGATCCTTGTTAATGGCGACAATGCAGTCTGCCCCGCTCATGCCGGCGAGGTGCTGGATCGCGCCGGAAATGCCGCAGGCGATATACACCTTCGGGGCTACCGTCTTGCCGGTCTGGCCTACCTGGTGCGCATGGCTGATCCACCCGGAATCCACCGCCGCGCGGGAAGCGCCGATGGTTGCGCCGAGCGCCTCAGCGAGATTGTAGATCACGCCGCCCTTGAGGTAAGGATCCGGACCGCCGCAGCCGCGCCCGCCGGAGACGATGATGTCCGCCCCCTCGAGATCCACGCTGTCGGCATCCATATCCATGATCATCTTGATGACACGGGTGCGGATATCCTTCGGGTCTACGTGGATATCCTCGCGGATGATCTCCGCCTTCTCCTCCCCGGGCTCACCCTTCTTGAACACGCCGGGGCGGACCGTGCCGATCTGCGGACGATGGTCTGGGCAGAGAATGGTCGCCATCAGGTTGCCGCCGAAGGCCGGACGGGTCCAGGCTACCAGGCCGTCCTCATTGACATCCAGGCCGGTGCAGTCTGCCGTAAGTCCGGTTTTCAGTCGGGAGGAAACCCTGGGGCCAAGGTCGCGTCCGTTGTTGGTCGCACCGATCATCATGGAGGTCGGCCCGTATTTCTCCACCAGCTGGACCAGGGCGATCTGGTAAGCATCCGTCGTGTAATGCTTAAACTCCGGCTCGTCCACCACGATCACCTGGTCCGCGCCGTGGGCGGAGGCAGCCTTGACCGCCGCGTCGCACGCGGAACCGATCACGACAGCGACCAGCTTTCCGCCCTGCTTGTCCGCGATCATCCTGCCCGGGGTCAGTAATTCCAGGCCGACATTCTTGGCGCTTCCGTCTTCATTTGTCTCAACAAATACCCATAAGTCTTTTGTCTTTGCTTCCATCGCTCTCCGAACCTCCTCAGACAATATGTGCGCCATTCAGGACGGCAAACAGCTTCTTCGCGGAATCCTCGTCGCTCTCTTCCTTGATCTTCATGCCGCCTGACTTCTTTTCCGGGACAAAGCTTCTCGCCACATGGGTCGGAGAGCCGTTAAGGCCGCATTTTGTGAAATCCATCTCCGGGAAATCTTCGTCGGTGATCGTCGGGATCTTCGCGCGGTTTGCCGCAAGCTTTCTCTTGATCGTCGGATAGCGCGGGTCAAAGGATGGCTTGGTGAAGGTGACGAGGCAGGGGAACGGGATCCCGATCACCTCAACGCCGCCGTCCACTTCCTTATGCACCTGGAGTTCATCTCCCTCGACAAAGGCCTCCAGCCCGTAGGTCACCTGGGGCAGGCCGAGATGTTCCGCCATCTCCGGGCCAACCTGGGCGGTATCCCCGTCGATCGCCTGCTTGCCGCAGAAGATCATGTCAAACTTTCCTTCCTCCTGCTCAAGCTTCTTCACCGTCTCGCTGAGAATATAGCTCGTCGCCAGCGTGTCCGATCCTCCGAATTTCCTTCCGGAAACCAGATATGCCCGGTCTGCCGCGATCGAAAGGCATTCCTTAAGCACAGCCACAGCCTGCGGCGGTCCCATGGTGACCGCGACGATTTCGGTATCCGGAGCCTTGTCTTTGATACGGGCTGCCGCCTCCAGGGCGTAGCCGTCGAAGGGGTTCAAAATTGACGGGACACCATCGCGGATCAGCGTGTGTTTGACCGGATCAATCTTGATTTCCGTCGTATCAGGGACCTGTTTTACGCATACCAGGATTTTCATGTGTTTTATGTCCTCCTTAATCATAAGTTTTGACGTTCATTCTCGGAAAACTGTTCCTAGCAGCACTTCTTCTGCGGTTCAACCCTTTATATAGCAAATGGCGTGCCAATGCATCTGAGCCCTCCCGGAGAGGGAAATGCGCGCCGGAACCGCCCGGATTCCCATGGGCTGTCCGATATTCGGACAGCTTCTGTCTTTGCCGTGTCCGTCATTCGGACATTTTCCGCTGTTTTTGTCCGCCGCTTCGAATATCCCGGCGTGATCTGCAGGATGATCTACCGCCCGGAACTCCGCGGCGCGCAAAGCTCCGCTTTCCTCCCTGCCCCGTTCCGGACGCCCGCGGCACCCTGCCACAGGCGGGGAGGATTTTGGCACAGGTTATGCTCTCTACTAAAGCAGAATAATTTCGGAAGGAAAATCAGAAAACACCGTTCATTTTCCTGCGATCAAAAAGGAGGAACTTATTCATGGGAAAAGAAGAATTTTCACAGCCTAAAATCGACCTGTCCGGAAAGGTCGCGATCGTCACCGGCGGAACCAAGGGGCTCGGCTACGGGATCGTCATGAAGCTCGCCGGCGCGGGTGCAAAGGTGGTCATCACCAGCCGCCACCAGGATGATATCGACGCTGTCGCTGCGGAAGTCAGGGAGCTTGGCGGCGAAGCTACCGGCTTCAAGACCGATGTGCAGAATGTCGATGAGCTGAATGCCCTGATCCAGAAGACGGTTGACGCCTACGGGAAGCTGGACATTATGGTCAACAATGCCGGCGTCGCGGTGACCAAGCGCTTTACCGAGATGACCGAGGAGGAGTACAACCGGGTCATCAATTCCAACTTCAAGAGTGTCTATTTCGGCTCCCAGGCGGCGGCAAAGCAGATGATCGCCCAGGGCGGCGGAGGCAAGATTATTAACATGTGCTCCATCGGCGGAATCAAGGGCAATAACCAGCTCTCCACCTACGGCGCCTCCAAGGCCGCTTCCATCAACCTCACCAAAACCATGGCCTGGGAGCTCGGCCGCTACGGCATCCAGGTCAACGCGATCTGCCCGGGCTATGTGGAAACCGCCCTGAACCGGGATGTCCTGGAAAATCCGAAATTCAAGGAGAAGACCCTGAAAGGGATCCCGCTCCGCAGATTCGGTACCGTGAACGAGATTGCCAACCTGACCCTCTTCCTCGCCTCCGATCTCTGTGACATGATCGACGGCGAATTTATCGTGGCGGACATGGGCGCAACTCTCGGCGGAAACGTATAACGTCCACTTCTTATTCATCCCTTCACTCACTTTTGGAAATCCCCGCAGCGGAAATTTTCACTGCGGGGATTTTCCGCTGTTTTTCCAATTTGTGTGAATCCTCATCCCATGCAGGGTTAAAACCGCTGCCTTTTTCCGAGAATCATTCCTGTTTTCCATGCAATGCCGATGACGTAAGGGAATTGTTCATGGAAATTTTGAACGACTCAAGGTATAATATAAAAACAGGTCTCAGAAATCGTTCACTTTTTGTCTCTTGTGCCAAAATCTGCTGCCTGGACTGTGAGGTATTGCTTTGTCCGATCCGACATTTCCGAAAGAATACACCGATATTTTCCAGAATCATCTGTTTCAGCAGCTGATGGACGCCCTCGATGATATCGTCATGATCATCGACCGGGATACCACCGTCGTCTACGTCAACTCCGCCTATGAGCGCAGCTATCACCGGAAGCCTTCCTGGGTCATTGGCCGGAAACTCAGCTCAATCGAGAGCGTAAGCACCACCGCCATCAAGGTCATCCACACGGGAAAACCCGCCTATCACGAGGTGGAATACCTGAAATCCGTCAATGTGGACTCCGTCGGCATCTCCTTTCCCCTCCGTTACCAGGGAGAAATCGTCGGGAGCGTCTCCATTTTCAACAACCTGACGAAATATCTGAAGCTCGCCAACAAGCTTCATCAGACCACGGAGATGGACCAGTATCTGCGCGACCAGCTCTCCGATCCGGCGATCGTCAAGCGGGCAAGCAACTTTGTCACCATCAATCCGGAGATGAAGACCCTGCTCGGCCTCGCGGTCAAGGTCGCGCAGACCGAATCCACCGTCCTCATCCGCGGGGAGAGCGGCACCGGCAAGGAGATCATGGCAAAGGTCATCCACCAGAACAGCCCGCGGAAAAACGGGCCGTTCATCAAGGTGAACTGCGCTGCCATCCCGGACACCCTCCTCGAGAGCGAGCTCTTCGGCTATGCCGGCGGTGCCTTCACCGGCGCGAAGCGCGAGGGCAATCCGGGAAAATTCGAGCTCGCCAACGGCGGGACCATTTTCCTCGACGAGATCGGCGACATGGATTTCAACATGCAGGCCAAGCTGCTCCGTGTCATCCAGGAAAAAGAGGTGGAGCGCATCGGCGGAAGAAAATCGATCCCGCTGAATGTGCGCATCCTCGCTGCGACGAACCAGAATCTGGAGGAGCTTATCCAGCAGAACAAATTCCGGCAGGATCTCTACTACCGCCTGAACGTCATCGAGATCCCGATCACCCCGCTCCGGAAGCGGAAGGAGGACATCCCGATCCTGGTGCATTACCTGATCAAGAAGCTTTCCGGACAGGACCTGATTGTCACCAGGCCGGTCATGGATCTCTTCCTCTCCTACGACTGGCCGGGCAATGTCCGGGAACTCCAGAATGTCCTCGAGCACGCCTGCATCATGTGCCATGAGGGCATCATCGAGCTTGGCGCGCTCCCCCAGCACATGCGGGAGATCGCTTTGAAAACCTCGCCCGGTGCTGGGGCGAATCCCGAGCCTGCGCCCGCCGGGGAATCTTCCCCCGAGCAGAATCTCCGGAAAATGTCCACCAGCCTCGAACGGGAAATGATTATCCGGGCGCTCCGGAATAACAAAACCCGCACGGCGGCCATCCGCGAGCTGGGCATCTCCCGGAGTTCCTTCTATGATAAAATCAAGCTCTATCAGATCAATCTGACGGATTATATCCACTGAACTTATCCCTTTCTTTTATCCAAACTTCCTGACAGGTGTCCGTTTTCCGGACACCTGTTTTGTTCTATTTTCAGACATTTCGTCCATTTCTGCAAAAATCTCCGTATTCCGCCTCACTGTTTCCGGCTTGTTCCCACGATTTCTGAACTGTTGCAATATTTTCGTTTTTGGCACGCCTCTTGCTCTATTCAGGGTGGGAGGTTAAAGACACCTTTGATGAGATTACTGCTTACTCCCCTGGAAATCGGAACCTGTTCACTGAGAAATCGCTTTGTCATGACTGCGGCGAATCTGTCCTGGTGTACCGACGGATTTGTTACAGATAAATTTATTTCCTTCCATCAAGATCGGGCCCGGGGACACGTCGGACTTACCATCGCTGGCGCGGCCGGAATTGACCCGGTCCGGATCAACCGGGCCTCGATGATGGAAATCTATGATGACAAATTTCTTCCCGGACTGCACAGGCTGACCGATGCGGTTCACCAGGAAAACACAAAGATTTTTGTCCAGCTGATGCACCCCGGCGCCTATGCGCGCCGCCGGGAATACGGAGGCGAGATGGCTGTAGCGCCATCCGCCCGGATCAGCCGCTTTACCGGCGAGGAAGCCCGGGAACTGACAATCCCGGAAATCCAGGAGATCGTCGGATGGTATGGAGATGCCGCTGTCCGGGCGAAAAAAGCCGGTTTTGACGGCATTGAGATTCTCGCCGGCGCCGGCTATCTGATCGCCGAGTTTCTCTCTCCCGCAGCCAATGTCCGGACAGACCGCTACGGAGGCTCTCTCCGGAACCGGGCTGAATTTCTCCTGGAAATCCTTCAGGAGGTGCGGCGGAGAGCCGGAACAGATTTTCCGGTCAGCGTCCGGCTTGCCGGCGCGGATTTCATCCCCGGCGGGAACACTGCCGCGGACACGGTGGAGATCGCCCGGCTGGCCAGCCCCCTGACGGATGTCTTCAACATCACCGGAGGTTGGCACGAAACCCAGGTACCGCAGATCACACCGAACGTCCCGCACGGCGCTTACCTCTACCTTGCCGGAGCGGTAAAAAAAGCCGTGGATAAGCCGGTGATCGGCTGCAACCGTCTGGATCTCCGGAGTGCGGAAGCCGCCCTCGCCGACGGCCTCTGTGATCTCGCCGGCATCTGCCGGGGGCTGATCGCCGACCCGGAGCTGGTGCTGAAGTATGAGAAGGATCACGCAGACACCGTCCGCCCATGCATCTCCTGCAACCAGGAATGCATGGACCGGATATTCTCCGCCTCGGAGCTCCGCTGTGCCATCAATCCGGAGCTCGGCCGCGATCACCGCTCGCCGGAGCTCACCGTCCGCGGGGAGAACATCCTCGTGATCGGCGCGGGAATCTCCGGCCTCTCCTATGCCGGGAAGGCCGCCACGGAGAATCAGGTGACGGTCTGGGAGAAATCCGAAACCTACGGCGGCTCCGGCCGCCTGCTGGCGAAGGTTCCCGGGCAGGGCGATGTCCGGCAATATCTGGACTACCTCTGGAAGACCTGCCTGCGCAGCCAGGTGAACTTCCGGTTTGGAAAGACCGCAACCGCAAGCCAGCTCTGCCGGCTCCTTCGAAATCATGAATTTGACCGGCTTGTCATCGCGGCGGGAAGCTCAATCCGTGGAATCGCCTATCCCCACTCCCGGTCCGCCGCGGTCATCACCGCGAACGACTGCCTGGCGGCGGACGCCCTGCCGTTCCGGAACATCGCCGTTCTCGGCGCGGGATTCCGGGCCGTGCAGGCCGCGCTCTATCTCCGGTCGCTGGATACTCCGCACGCGGACGCCCTCCGCTTCCTTGAGGAGTGGGCTCCGGACCAGCTTCCGGACGCGGAAAAGCTTTTTGACGGCAAACCGCGGAGGATCACAATGATCGCCGCGGAAAAGAAGCCGGGCGGCGGCTTTGGGAAGAGCATCCGCTGGATGGTTCCCGAGGCTCTCGCGCACGCGGACATCCGGTTGGAAATGTCCGCGGAGGATATCCGGATCGGGAAACAGCAGGTGGAATTTTTCCGCGGCGGGGAAAAACATTCCATTCCGGCGGACCTGGTCGTCCTTGCCGGCGGATGGATGCCCAGCCGGGATCTCTATTATCCCTGCCAGAAGGCATTTCCCGGCAGGGTGGAGCTGATCGGCGACGCGGTCCGTCCCGCGAGAATCGCCGACGCTGTATGTGATGTTTATATGGCGCTCACACAGACGAAGAATGAGCTGCCTTAACGCAAAACCTAACCAAGGAAAGGAGAACCACACCATGAAAAATGAATTTGGCTTGACGGAGGAACAGCTTGACCTCAAGGCATTCGCGAAAGAATTTGCCGAAAATGAGCTGCTTGAGCGCTCCAAGGACATCGACCACAATCACGGTGAATTTCCGATGGACGTCTTCAAAAAGTTCTGCGATGCCGGCTTTAACTCCATGTTCCTTCCGGAGAGCCTGGGCGGCCAGGGCCTGAGCACGATGGATGTCATGCTCGTCAACGAGGAATTTGCCACGGTTGACGCCGGCTTCATCTGCAGCGCCACCACCGGCGAGTTCGGCATGGAACCCATCCTCCTGTTCGGCAATGACATGCAGAAACAGCTCTATGCGGATTTCATCCTCTCCGGAAAGCTCGGCGCCTTCTGCCTGACCGAGGCAAATGCCGGATCCGACGCAAGTGCCACGAGGACGACGGCTGTCCGCGACGGCAATGACTATATCATCAACGGCAGCAAATGTTTCATCACCAGCGGCGGCCTCGCCGACGTATTCACCGTATTCGCGACCGTGGATAAGAGCCTCGGCACCAAGGGAATCTCCTGCTTCATCATCGAGAAGGACCGCCCGGGCGTATCCGTCGGAAAGGCGGAGGACAAGATGGGCATGGTTCTCTCCAACACCGCCGAGCTCGTCTTCCAGGATGTCCGGATTCCCGCCGACCATCTTGTCGGAGAGGAGGGCCAGGGCTTCAAGATTGCCATGACCTGCCTCGACAGGAGCCGCGGCGTCAACTCCTACGGCGCGATGGGCATCATGCAGCGCGCCTTCGACGAGGCGGTGAAATACGCGAACCAGCGTGTGACCTTCGGCAAGCCGATCATCAAGCACCAGGCAGTGCAGTTCCTGCTCGCCGACATGCAGATCGCGGTGACCACCTCCAGAAATCTTCTCTACCACTGCGCGCGGATGTGCGATAAGGGTATTTACGACGCCCGCCTCGGCGCCATCACGAAGACCTTTATCTCTGACAACGCCATGAAGGTCACCGAAGATGCCGTCCAGGTTCTCGGCGGATATGGCTACAGCCGCGAGTACCCGGTAGAAAAGCTGATGCGCGACGCCAAGCTGCAGCAGATCTTCGAGGGAACCAACCAGATCCAGCGCATGGTCATCGGCCGCAGCCTGATTCAGAAATAAGGGGACGATCATCCCTGAAAATATGATTTCCAATGGGAAAGGAGAATACACTATGCCAGCAAGATTAGATGGAAAAGTCGCTTTAGTAACCGGAGCAGCAAGAGGGCTCGGACGTGCTTATGCCCTCCGCCTGGCGCAGCTCGGCGCGGACGTCGGCGTGATCGACATCGACCTCAAATCCTATGAGGCTTTCGAGGGCGAGAAAAAACTGATGACCGCGGGAACCACGATGGACGAAATCCGCAATCTGGGAAGAAAATCCTGCGGCGCGGAAGCCGATATCACGAAGCGGGAAGAGGTTTACGCCGCGGTGGAGAAGATCGAGAAGGAACTCGGCCCGATCGATATCCTCGTCTGCAACGCCGGCGGCGGCATGGGCGCACCGGACGGGAACAAAGCCGCCGAGCTCAACTGGGAGCAGTTCTACGGCGTTACCGAGCGCAACTACTACGGCACAGTCTACACCTGCAACGCCGTTGTTCCGGGAATGAAGAAGCGCGGATACGGCAAGGTAATCAACGTGATCTCCGTCGGCGGCCTGATTGCCAATTCGGACGGCTCCTACGCGCACTACGGCTCCGCCAAGGCAGCGATCCGCCAGTACACGATGTCCCTCGCGCAGGAATGCGGCCGCTATAACGTGACCTGCAACTGCATCGCGCCGGGATTTATCGCGACCGGGCGCCTGGTAGAGAATTACAAGAAGGCCGGCGAGGGAACCTTCCTCCGCAATGTGGCCATGAAGCGCTTCGGCACACCGGAGGACTGCGCGAACGTGGTGGAATTCCTCGCCACCGACCTCTCCTCCTACGTCAACGGCGCGGTGATCGAGGTGACCGGCGGAACTGTCGGCCGCATGATCATGAACGAGCCCTCTGAGGCTTAAACCGAAAAAAGCTTAACCATCGCGGCGGCGGGGACCCGTTCTCCGCTGCCCGATGAATGTCCATAGAATGTATCTTGTGAGGAGGAAATCCTATGAATCGTTGGGAAAACTTAGTCAAAAAGCCGGCTCCACTTCTCAGCAAAGATTTCGGCCCGCTCAGCGGGATCCGCGTGCTGCTGAACGGCAGCGTTGTCGCCGCCCCGTTTGCCGCGACCATGTTCAGCGATTTCGGCGCCGAGGTGATCGCCCTGGAACGCCCGAAGGTTAAGGGCGATTCCGCAAGACACCAGAAACCTCAGCTGGTTTCCGGCGACCGCCACATCAGCGGCTCCTGGGCACAAAACGCCCGCAATAAGCTGTCCTTCACGCTGGAGACCAATCTGAAGAAGGTTCCGGAAGCGAAGGAAATCTTCCTCTCGCTGATCAAGGAGTGCGATGTCTGGATCGAGAACATGGTCTGGATCGAGAAGCTGGGCATCACCGACGAGATGCTGCTCGAGGTCAATCCCAAGCTCGTGATCTGCCATGTCAGCGGATTTGGCACCCCGAAGTTCGGCGGCACCCCGCAGTACCTCGCGAGAGCCTGCTACGACCCGTTAGCCCAGGCAGAATCCGGATGGTGCCTGCTCCAGGGCTTCCCGGATAAGCCGCCGTACTATGCACAGCAGTATATCGGTGATTATCTCTCCGGCCTGTTCGCCTTCTCCGGCTGCCTGATGGCACTCCGTGAAGTAGAGCGGAGCGGCAAGGGTCAGATCATCGATTCGACCCTCTGCGAAGCTTACATGCGCGTCATGGACGACAACTACGCCATCTGGAGCAAGATGGGCATCCAGAAGCAGCGCCAGGGCGTAAAGCAGTCCACCTACCAGCCGGCAGGCATTTTCCCGACCAAGGATGGAAAATTCATCAACCTCGGCACCTATGGCAAGGGGCCCTATGAGAAAGTCATCAAGGCCTTCGGCTTCGATCTCGACAAATATTCCTACGAGAAGGCCGGCGGAAGCGCCGAAGCCCTGCAGAGTGAGACCGGCAAGGAGCTTGACCAGAAGTTCAACGACTACTTCATGAGCCACACCGCGAAGGAGGCGATCGACGTCCTCCTGGAAAATGGCCTCGGCGCCGCGGTCATCAAGGACTGCAAGGATGTTATGGAGGATCCGCACTGGCAGGAGCGCGGAGACTGGCTCACCTACAAGGATGAGACCCTCCAGGATGACGTCACCGTCTATGGCTTCACCCCGAAGCTGTCGGCAACACCCGGCGAGGTATGGCGAGGCGCCCCGAGCCTCGGCGAGGATACCGAGAAGATCATGATCAAACTCCTTGATTATACGAAAGAGGAGGTAGATGCGCTGAAAGGAAAGGGCGTTATCGACTAAGACAATGACTGATGGAATTCTCCGCTCTGAGCAGCTTTCCAGAGACAAGACGATTTTTTTCCGCCAGACATTCTGCCGGATCTTCCATGAGACTGCCCTCAGGTATCCTGACAGGATCGCGGTCATGGACGCTGAGTACTCCCTTACCTACCGGGAACTGGATGAATACAGCAATGACCTGGCCGCCTGCCTGATCCGGCACGGCGTGAAACATGGCGAGATTGTCTCCATCGAATCCGGCAGGAGTATCTACTCGATCCTGGCTATGCTTTCTCTCTGGAAAGCCGGCGCAGCATGTTTTTACATTGATACCTGCTACCCGGAATCTGAGTCCAGCCGCTTAAGAGAGCGATGCCACTGCCGGCTGGCGATCAGACGGGATTTCTTCGCGGCCCACCACTTTGCCCCAAATGAGGAGTTTATCGACCGCTCCTCCGCGGATGGGCTCGCCGTCATTATATTTACCTCAGGATCCACTACGGAGCCGAAAGGGGTCATGCTGGAGCAGCACAATATCAACGCATCGATCAGCAACTTTGACCGGCTAGGTCTTACCTCAGATGACCGGATCTGCGTATTTGCCTCCTTCAGCTTTGTTGCTGCCCTTTTCGACATCTGTTCAGGATTAGCGTCCGGAGCCCGGCTTTGCATCATCCCCGAAAAGAGCCGGAGAAAGATTGAAAGCATCGTGGACTACTGGAACCGGGAGAAGATCACCGTCAGCTTCCTCCCGCCGCACATGGCGATGAAACTAATGAAGGTCGAGGATTCCCGGATTCCGCTGCGTGCGCTGCTTGTCGGCAGCGAGCGCGTCCGGAATCTTGAGAAAAAGCCTTACCGGATCCTGAATCTCTATGCGTCCACTGAACTCGCTGCCCTGATTTCTGTCTATGAAATCAGCGGAGCTGCCGGGGATTATCCCATCGGCAGGGTGAATCCGACTCTGCGCAGTTACGTCGTCGACGATCAGGGAACCCCCGTCCCTGACGGAGAAATCGGAGAACTGTGGCTTGCCGGGCCGCAGGTCAGCCGCGGGTATTTCCAGAACCCGGAACTCACCGCGCGGCAGTACATCCGGAATCCATTTGGGGAAAATCCCCCGTACGACCGGCTGTTCAAGACCAGGGATCTGGTGCAGAGGCTCCCGGACGGAAACCTTTATTATGTCGGCAGAAAAGATACCATGTACAAAATCCGCGGATTCCGCGTAGAGGCGGCCGCCGTCGAAAATGCCCTTCTCAGCCTTGGCCTGGTTCGAGAGACGGTGGTTAAAATCTTCACGGACCACGGAGGAACCAATATCCTGTGCGCCTATTTCACCGCGGACAAACCGCTGGACGTCAAGCTTCTGAAAAAGAAGATGCGCACCCTGGTTCCCTATTATATGGTGCCGACATGCATGATTCAGCTCGCGGAGTTCCAGCGGCTCAGGAGCGGGAAGGTCAACCGCAGCGCCATCGAGCCGCCGCGTGAGCTCAATGATCATAAATTATTGGAAAAATTGTACTGATAAAGACAAAAGGAGGGAAATTTCGTGACTGATATCAAGAACGTTCTCGTCGTCGGCGCCGGAACCATGGGCAGCTCCATCGCCATGGTCTTCGCGGCAAACGGCTACAAGACGGTGATGGCCGACATCAAGCAGGAATTTATCGACCGGGCATTTACCCAGGTGGACAAGAGTATCGCCTGGATGAAAGAAAATGACCTTCTCTCCAGCGATGACTATGAAAACGCCGTCAAGGCCAACCTGACCGGCATCCTGAACGGGGAGATCCCGGCAAGAGGAAAAGAATTTGACCTGGTCATCGAGGTCGTCCCGGAGAACAAGCACATCAAGCGCAGCACCTACGAAATGCTCTCGGAGAGCTGCCGCGAGGACTGCATCTTCGCCTCCAACACCTCCGGCATGGATGTCTTCTCGCTCACCGACAGTTTTCTGAAGAACCCGTCACGGCTCGTGATCACGCACTGGTTCAACCCGCCCTATCTCATGAAGATCATCGAGGTGGTGCAGGGGCCGAAGACCGCCGACGCCGTCGGTGACAAAATGCGCGAGGTTCTGGAGAGTTGTGGGAAGAAGCCGTCCGTGCTGCGCAAATACATCCCCGGCTTTATCGTCAACCGCCTGGCAACCGCGATCTGCCGCGAGCTCTACTACATGATCGAGCAGGGCTGGGTGAGCGCCCAGGACGCGGAAAACGCGCTGAAATATACCGACGGTCTCCGCTGGAGCTTTGAGGGCCCGATTGAGCTCTGGGATTTTGTCGGCCACGAGATCACCCTCGCGGTTGCCGGCGATGTCATCCCGACGCTCTGCAACGCCACGGATAAATTCCCTCTGGCGGACGAGATTTTCCGCACAGGCCATACCGGCGTGCGCGCAGGGGAAGGCGTACTGAAGAAGTACACCGGAGATTTTGACGCCTATGTGGCGAAGAGAAATTCCCGCATCCTGACCATGTATAAAGTCATGAACAAATTTGAGGAGGAAGACAAATAATGGCAGTTGGAACCTATGAGCAGTATAAAGAACGGCTTCTTAAGATGAAGCCCAACATCTATCTCAACGGTAAAAAAGTGGATCGCTCTAACGGCAAGCAGGGCGCGGAAAGAGATTTCGCCGACTGGCTCCGCGGCGGCGTGTATGTCATGAAGCAGTGCTACGATGTGGCCAATGACCCCGAATACGCGGATGTCTGTGTGACCAAATCCCACATCAACGGGGAGACCATCAACCGCGCTACCCACATCCACCACAGCATCGACGACCTGCTGAAGAAACAGCTGATGACCAGGCTGATCTGCCAGCACGTCGGCGGCTGTATGCAGCGGTGCATGGGCTCCGATGCCCTGAACGCCCTGTTCTCCGTCACCTACGACTGCGACCAGGCATGCGGCACGAACTATCACGAGCGCCTGAACAAGTATCTGCTCTACTGCCAGAAATATGACCTGATCTGCAACTGCGCGCAGACCGATGTCAAGGGCTCCCGCAACCCGAAGTACAAGAGAGCGCACATGCAGCCGGATCCGGATTCCTTTGTCCACGTTGTGGAAACCGATGTCGACGGTATCGGCGTGGACGGCAAGCCCTGCAAGGGCATCATCGTCCGCGGCGCCAAGATCTGCAACTCCTGCGCCCCCTATGTGGATGAGATCATCGTCAACCCGACCAAGTTCATGAGCCAGGAAGACTCCGACTACGCGGTTGCTTTCGCCCTTCCGGCCGACTGGGACGGCATCAAGCTGATGGCTCTTCCGGGCACGCATCCGAAACGCTCCCACATCGACGCACCCTACGCGCACATCGGCGACGTAGAATCCCTGACCATCTTCGATGACACCTTTGTTCCCTATGACCGTGTCTTCATGTGCGGACGCGACAACGAGGGCGTTGCCCGCTACGCCGGCTACCTTGCCCTGATGTTCGCCCACTATCACCGCCACTCCTACACCGGCTGCAAGACCGCCGTATCGGAAGTGATCGCTTCCCAGGCAGCCCTCGTCGCCGATGTCAACGACATCGCGAAGCAGCCGCATGTGAGAGAGAAGATCTGCGACATTATCCAGACCGCCGAGCTCGTCTTCGCCGCCGGCGAGGCCGCGGCGCACCACGCGGTAGAGTTCCCGTCCGGCCAGTGGGTTCCGGATGAAGTCCTGACCAATGCCGGAAGACGTCTTGCCGGGCACAATATGTACCACGAGTACGAGACCCTGGCAGACCTCACGGGCGGCGTCTGCGCTTCGCTTCCGACCGAGGAGAGCTTCTACGATCCGGAGACCGCGGAACTCTGCAATAAGTATATCCGCCGCAATCCGGCTTACACGGCCGAGGAGACGCACCGGGTTATGCGCATGATGGAAAACAAGCTCTGCGACTCCTATGAAGCCGCGCAGGCGGTTGCCGGCGTTCACGGCGGCGGTTCCCCGCTGATGGAGACCATCACCCTGATGAGCCGATACGACCTCGAGGAACTCAAGAAGATCGCCAAATATCTCGCCGGCCTTCCGGGCTATGACAAGTGCCCGCGCTATGAGCGCAGCAAGCACACCGCGACCCCGAGGGCGATGCTCGCCCGCTTCGATGCCACGAAGGCACAAGCCCAGGAAGCAAAGAAGTAAACCGGATCAAGCCGTTGCCCGCCAAATACCGGCGATAAAAAATGGAGGTTTTGCACAATGGCAGTAGGTACTTATGAACAATACAAACAGCGGCTCCTCAAAATGAAGCCAAATGTCTATCTGAACGGAAAGAAGCTTGACCGCTCCAACGGGAAACAGGGCGCCGAGCGGGATCTCGCCGACTGGCTCCGCGGCGGCTGCTATGTCATGAAGCAGTGCTATGACGTCGCCAACGACCCGGAATACGCGGATCTCTGTGTCACCAAGTCCCACATCACCGGGGAGCCGATCAACCGCTGCACGCACATCAACATGTCCCAGCAGGATCTTCTCACCAAGCAGAACATGACCAAGCTGATCTGCCACCGGGTGGGCGGCTGCATGCAGCGCTGCATGGGAACGGACGCGATGAACGCCCTCTTCTCCTCCACCTATGACTGCGACCAGGCCTGCGGGACACACTACCACGAGCGTCTTCTGGAATATATCAAGTACGCCCAGAAATATGACCTCGTCATCAACTGCGCCCAGACCGACGTCAAGGGTTCCCGGAACCCGAAATACAAGAGAGCCTACATGCAGCCGGATCCAGACTCCTTTGTCCATGTTGTGGACACGGACGTTGACGGCATCGGCATCGACGGGAAGCCCTGCAAGGGCATCATCGTCCGCGGCGCCAAGATCTGCAATTCCAACGCCCCCTACGTCGATGAGATTATCGTCACCCCGACGAAATTCATGGCACAGGAGGACGCGGATTACGCGGTGTCCTTCGCCATCCCCGGCGACTGGGACGGCGTGAAGCTGATGGTCCTGCCCGGCCTTCACCACAAGCGCACCCATCTCGACGCGCCCTATGCCCATGTTGGTGATGTCGAGTCCATGACCATCTTCGACGACGCCTTCATCCCCTACGACCGCGTATTCATGTGCGGCCGAGACAACGAGGGTGTGCCGAAGTACGCCGGCTACCTGGCGCTGATGTTCGCCAACTACCACAGGCATTCTTACACAGGCTGCAAGGCCGCGATTTCGGAAATCATCGCCTCCCAGGCTGCCCTCGTCGCTGATGTCAATGATATCGCCAAGCAGCCGCATGTAAGGGAGAAGCTCTGCGACATTATCCAGACCGCCGAGCTCGTCTTCGCGGCGGGCGAAGCCAGCGCGTGGCACGGAATCCAGTTCCCGTCCGGCCAGTGGGTTCCGGATGAGGTTCTGACCAACGCCGGCCGCCGCCTCGCGGGCCACAACATTTACCACGAGTATGAGACCCTGGCGGATCTCACCGGCGGCGTCTGCGCCTCGCTTCCGACCGAGGAGAGCTTCTTCGATCCCGAGACGGCAGACCTCTGCAACAAGTATATCCGCCGGAATCCGGCTTACAGCGCCGAGGACACCCACCGCGTCATGCGCATGATGGAAAATAAGCTCTGCGACTCCTTCGAGGCCGCACAGGCCGTTGCCGGCGTTCACGGCGGCGGATCCCCGCTCATGGAGACCATCACGATGATGAGCCGCTACGATCTCGAGGAGCTCAAAAAGATCGCCAAATACCTTGCCGGCCTGCCCGGCTATGAGACCTGCCCGCGCTATGAGCGCAGCGCCCACACGGCGACACCGCGCGCGATGCTCGCCCGCTTTGACAAGACGCAGGGCGGTGCCGCAAAGAAATAACCTCAGACTATGCACACGGAAGGGAGAACCCTCATGGACGAGAAGCTTTTGGATGAAATGGATGAAGTGCTGGAGAAAAGAGTACGCCCGTCGCTCAGGGCTCACCGGGGAAATGTGGAGATCGTGAACCTTGATGATACCGGGACGCTCTGGATCTCCCTGCAGGGCGAATGCGCCGGCTGCATCTGCGCAGACGAAACTGCCGCCAATCTGATCCAGAAAGAAATCTGTGCGGCTTTTCCCCAGGTGAAGAAGGTGGAAATTGATAACGGGATTACAGAGGAAATCCTGGCTCAGGCGATGGCGCTGATGACACACCGCCACCGCACCCAGGCATAAACGGATTCCAACGGCAATCCCCATCACGCCTGAGAAACTGCTGAGCCTGTCCCGACAGTTTCCCAGGCTATTTTTCAAGGAGGTTCAGGTATGAAAACAGTTAACACGGTTCTTGGCCCCGTTCCCGCTGAAGAGCTGGGAAGGACACTGATTCACGAGCATTTTCTGTACGGCTTCTGCGGATACCAGGGCGATACCACGCTCGGACCGTTCGACGAAGCTGCCGCGGAGGAAGCCTGCATCCGGAACGCGGACATGGCAAAGGCATACGGCATCCGCACGATTGTCGACGCAACCACCAATGAATGCGGCCGCGACCCCTTATTCCTGAAGAAAATGTCGGAGAAAACAGGCCTCCACATCATCTGCTCGACCGGATACTATTTTGAGCCGGAGAGCGCCTACGGTTACTGGAAGTTCCGCTCCGCATCCGCGGATATCGTCAGTGAGATCGAAGAAATGTACGTGACCGAACTCACGGAGGGTATCGCCGGAACCGGCATCCGCGCGGGCGTGATCAAGCTCGCCTCAAGCGCCAATCAGATCACCGATCTGGAGCAGTGCTTCTTCAAGGCTGCTGCCCGCGCCCAGAAGAAAACCGGCTGCGTGATCATCACCCATACCCAGCTGGGAACCATGGGTCCCGAGCAGGCTGAACTCCTGATCAAGAACGGCGCGGATCCGAAAAAGATCGCGATCGGCCACATGAGCGGCAATCTGGATTTCGATTATCACAAGCGGGTGCTCGACCAGGGCGCCTATGACAATATCGACCGCCTCGGCCTCGAGGGAGAACTGTTCCACACGCCGACCAACGACAAGTGCGTCACCCTGATCAAGAAGCTCTGTGAGGCCGGCTACGGCGGCAAGATCAACCTCGGCCACGACCTCGTCGATTACCAGCTCGGCCGCCCGAATATCATGACCGGTATTCTCGCGGAGACACTGAAGGATGCGGACTGGAGCAAGATCGGCAAGCAGGTGATCCCGGAAATGCGGAAGCAGGGCATCCCCGAGGAGCAGATCGACCGCTTCTTCCTGGACAACCCGAAGCACCTGTTCGGAGATTGAGAGGTGGGGATGAGCAGTAAAGCGATTCTCTGGTTTTCCGTCTGGACGAGTTTTTTCTCCGCTCTCCTGTATATCATCTACAACTTTCTGCCCTTCGGAATCGGCTGGATCATGTTCGTATGCCTTGCCATCTATTTCGGCATGGGGCTTGAGCCAAAGGAAACCCCGGGTCTCCTCCTCTCCTCATGGTGTGGGATCCTGTGGGCGCTGGTGGACTTCTGGATCATCTCCCTGCTCATGAAAGCGGGGCTCGGCGCTGTCGCGGCCACTTTCCTCTCTGTCGTTGCCGGAACGACGGTGACCATGTGCATCCACTTGGGGCCGCTCTCCGGGACGCCGCTCAAGTATATGCCTGCTATCTTCGGAGGCGTGTGCCTGACCTTTTCCCAGAACGGGGGAAATCTCCCCGCGCTGGCTGCCACCTTCTTCTTCGGCTATCTCCTCTGCGCGATCTGCGGCTGGGGAATGAACTATTTTATGAAAAAATATCCGGCAAGCTGAGTCGAAAGACCGGGGACCGCGGGTGCTCCGCGCCCGCCGATCCCGGTCAAACTGTTCTGCCAAGGGGGTTATTATGGAGCAGTCTTTTACCTCTTTCGAGAAAAACAAAATCAAATATTACCTTGCTGCCCTGGCGGTCTGCTTCATCGTCGGCCTGGGCTATACCTGGTCCGTGGTGCAGACGCCCTTTATCACCCGCCTGCACGCGGAGGATAAGGTCGCGACGGTCGCGCTCTGCTATACCGTGACTGTCCTCTGCTCGACCATGTCCCCGACACTGCTCGGGCATTTTACCCGGAAGCTCTCGGTACGTCAGATGATCATCCTGGGCGGCATCCTGTTCGGCTGCGGTTACATCGGCTGCAGCTTCATCACGAATCTCCCGATGCTCTTCCTGTTCTATGCGCTGGGAACCGGTATCGGAACCGGGCTCTGCTACCCAACGATGATGGGCTACGCAGCTTCCGTCCTGCCGGAGCGCCCGGGACTTGCCTCAGGCCTCATGGCCGGCATCTACGGCGGCTCCGCAATGATCTGGAATCCGGTTCTCGCCGGCCTTCTGGAGAAGAATTATACATTTGCCTTTAACCTGACCGGCATGATCTGCCTGGTTGTGCTGATCGCCTGCGGCCTCATCCTCCGCCCGGTGCCGGAGGGCTATGTGGACTTTAAAAAATCCCAGATTGCCGGGAAATCCTCCGCTTCGGCTTCCGCGCAGAAGGCACGGCCGGTTCGGCATGTTCCGGACAAAAACCGCGGTGAGATGGTGCGAACCGGCATGTTCTATGTCGCCGCCGTGGCATTTGCCTTCGGGCTTACCTCGGGGATGATGGTCCTCAGCCAGGTTTCCCCAATGATGCAGGCGTCCTACGGCGTCACTGTCGCCGCTGCCGCGGGGTATGCCTCCCTCATGTCGCTGATGAGCATGCTGGGCAGAATCCTCTGGGGCACGGTAACCGACAAGACCGATAAATACGTCACCCTGTGCATCATCTGCGCGATCCCCGTGGTCACGATGGGAATCCTCGCCACAAGGCCGGGAATGACTGCCGCCATCGTCTGCATGTCGCTGACCATTCTGAGTTACGGCGGCTTCGGCGGTACCATCACGCCGATCACTGCCGACCTCTTCGGTGCGAAATACATCACCGAAAACTACGGCGTCATGTACCTGATGTTCGGCATTGCCGGGCTGATCGGCCCCCGCCTCGCCGTCTCCATGAAAAATGGCGGCGACTACTCGAGAGCCTACCTGGTCGCCTGCGTTCTCGCCGCGATCTCCCTGGCGGCGGCGATTCTTGTCCGCCACAAGGTCAAAGCGGAGAGCTCCGGATAAAAACGGGTCCGCCCGGTTTCTTAAAAAGAAATCGGGCGGATCTTTCATTTTTGTCTTATTCCTGCTTTTCCACCTCATCCTGGTATTCCCGGACATAGGTGAGGAAATACCGGACGCCCAGCGGCAGTGCCGCCTCGTCTGCCAGATAGTGCGGGCTGTGCTGGGGGAAGACCTTATCCTTATCCCGGTATCCGCCACCGAGCCAGAGAAATGCCTTCTCATTCGGATATTTCGAGAAATCCTCGCCGATCGTCAGGAAGGGAATTTTAATAACATTTTCCTTCCCGAAGACCTCCTCCGCAGCCCGGCGCCCCGTGGCAACCGCTGCCGGATCGTTGATGGTCACCGGGCAGCCATAGTGGTAATCCACCCTCACCGTGGTTCCTGTCTCCAACGCGGCAGCGGCGCCGATGGTTTTCAGGACATCCTCAAATTGATCCCGCAGCGCCGGATCCCCCGATCTCGTGGTACCGGAAAGGTGCGCGCTGTCCGGGATCACGTTGGAGGTATTGCCTGCCTGAAAAGACGTAATGCTGATCACTGCCGGGGAAATCGGGCTCTTCACCCGGGCGAGGAAGCGATTCACCCCCTCGCAGATGCGGACGCCCGCCGGAATCGGGTCAATGCACTCCTCCGGGTGCGCGCCATGGCCGCCTTTCCCCTGAATATCAATGTCAAAGGTATCTGCGCTCGCCATGATCGGGCCTTCGCCGAGATACGCCTGCCCGCATGGGATAGCGCTCCCGATGTGCAGGCCGATCAGTCGGCTGATCTCCCGGACCTCCGGCAGTTCCCGCATGTGCGCGGCTCCGCTGTCCTCGATAAATTCCTCCGCGGGCTGGAACAGGAGGCGCACCCTGACCTTCAGCTCATCCCGGTGCCGGTTCAGCAATTTCGCCGTCTCCAGGAGAACCGCAATATGGACATCATGACCGCAGGCGTGCATGGTGCCGGAATTTTCCGAGGCAAAGGGAAGCCCCGTCTCTTCCGTAACCGGCAGGGCGTCGATATCCGCCCGGATGCCGAGAATCTTATCGCCGGAGGATTTTCCCGCGATATCCGCAATCACGCCGGTCCTGCAGGCCTCATGAAAGGGAATCCCTTCCCCGGCAAGAAATTCCTCAATCTTTTTCTGCGTGTCAACCTCATGCCAGCTCCGCTCCGGATGCTGGTGGAAATATCTTCTGAGCCGGATCAGCTCCGACGTCCCCTCTTCTGCCTCTCTGCGTATATCCATCTTAAAAATCCTCCGCTTTCTATAATTGACAACACCAGTTTTGAAATTGCCCGTTCCGGAAACTATCTTGTTTTTATTTGCTATAATCTTATCTGTTTTATAGGTTTATGGCAAGCGTTTTCCTCATCATTTTCCATTGGCGGATGACAGGAACAAATGTCCAGCATCGCCTATCCCTGTCCAAACCATCAGCCCGTCACCAACCTCGAGAATCCATCCTGCCGGCAAAATTGTTGCAAAAATCACAAAAGCAGCACAAAACAGGCGGGTTCCCGCAAGTTTTTGCTATTCTTACCATAACAAGAATATTATAATGCCGAAAATTTACCATTTTTTCCCTTTCACCAAAATTTCCATCTCGCGCCTCCCCTGTCAAGGGAAAATACTCCAATTTGCTACAAATAATTTCAGCAATATTCGCCAAAATAAATATTTCTTGTTAATAGTGCCAATAACACATGCGATATTGACAATTAAACCGACAATATTTATACTAGACTATAGTACAAACTTGATTCGGTTTTGCATTCCCGCCGGCAAAAACTCAGGGGGACGGAAGGGAAGCAGTACACCGAAATAAGGGCTTGGCTAAGGAGAAACAATAGTTTTCAACAAGAAGAGGAGGTAACTTAATGGCAGCATTGGAAAGTCTCATTTCTGCGGGCAACAGCCTGTTCTGGGGCATTGGAATGCTCATCATCATCGTGGGCGGCGGCCTCTATATGACCATCCGCCTCGGCTTCTTCCAGTTTGTCCACTTCAAGGACATGTGGAAGAGAATTATTGACCGCCAGGATTCCGATTCCGGTATCTCGGCGTTCGCATCCTTCTGTACAACGATGGCCATGCGTATCGGTACCGGCAACGTAGCCGGTGTCGCAGTCGCCATCTATACCGGCGGACCCGGCGCCATGTTCTGGATGACTCTCGCCGGTATGACCAACTCCGCAGTCTGCTTCACCGAGTGCGTTGAGGGTTCCCTGTTCAAGAGACGCGTCGACGGCGAATACCGCGGCGGCGGTTATTACTGCGCACAGAACGGCCTTGGCTGGAAAGGTTACGGCACATTCCTCGCGGCCATCTCCATGATCGGCATCGGCCTGTTCATGCCGGCAGCGGCGACCAACACCATCTGCGACGGTTTCCGCAACGCCCTGGGCATCCCGATGTGGGTTTCCGCCCTGGTGATCGCCCTGATCATGATCGTCGTTATCTGGGGCGGCATCAAGAGAATCAGCCAGGTTGCTTCCGCGGTTGTTCCGTTCATGACCGTCATCTACATTGCCTGCACGATCATCGTCCTGGTGATGAACTTCACCCGGATTCCTGCCGTCATCGTTGAGGTTGTTACCTGCGCCTTCGGCAAGAACGCAGTCATCGGCGGCGGCCTCGGCCTCGCCATCACACAGGGTGTAAGGCGTGGTACCTTCTCCTCGGCTTCCGGCATGGGCGAATCCACTCCGACCGCTGCCGCTGCTGAGACGACCCACCCGGTAAAGCAGGGTATGTCCAACGCCGCCGGCGTATGGCTGGATACCGTTATTGTCTGCAACTGCACCGGCCTCATGATCCTTCTGACGGACTGCTTCCATACCGCTTCCGGTTATGTAGGATCCGGTGATCCGTCTCTGGCAACGCTTGCCGCAACCGGCACCAACGGCGTCATCTTCGTACAGCTCGCCGTGACCCATGTCATGGGCGCAATTGCCCCGACCTTCATCGCCATCATGCTGGCTCTGTTCTCCTTCACCTGCCTGATCAGCTACTATTATGAGGCTGAGTCCGCAGCAACCTATCTGTTCCAGGGCGCTGAGAAAGCTGGAGCCCGCAAGGCAGCAACCATGTTCCTGAAGATCGCTATGCCGATCCTGATCTTCTTCTACGGCATTGTCAAAGCAAGTCTCGCCTGGGATCTGGCCGACCTTGCCCTCGGTTCCATCACCTGGTTCAACATGCTTGTTGTCCTCTGCCTGTCCGGCCGGGTAATCAAGATGTATCAGGATTACGAGAAGCAGATGGCCGCTCATGTGGATCCGGTTTACAACCCGGATGTGCTGACCTTCAAGGGTGTTGACAACGACCTGTGGAAGGAAATCAACGCCAAGAAGCTCGCGAAATAACCGGCCTTCTTTCCGAAAAACATCCGTATACGAAATCCGAAAATTCATCCCGGGGAAGTTTCCACCTCCCCGGGATTCCTGCTATTTGCACAGTTCTTTCCGGAATTGCGGAGGTGCACTCTTGAATATCTTTATCGCTGTTATGCTCAGCTTCGCCGCCCTCGGCCTCCTGGATGAAATCCTTGGTGGAAAGCTTGATCTCGCCGGGGATTTTGAAAAGGGAGTAGCCACGATGGGCAGCCTCACGATGAGCACCGTCGGTCTCTACGTCATCGGCGTCTCCTTCATCCAGAGCCACGCAGCGGCCATAGCCGCCGCGGCGGAACATATGCCCTTCGATCCGTCCGTCCTCGTCAGCTGCCTGCTCGCCCCCGATATGGGCGCCCTGCCGATCTCTCTGGAAATCGCCTCCGGAGAGCGGACAGCCGCATTTTCCGGCGCGATGATCGCCGGAGGGCTTGGTGCCACCGTCGGCTTCCAGCTCCCGGTCTTCCTCGCCTCCGTAAAAAAAGAGGAGATTCCGGATTTGATGCTCGGCTTTATCTTCGGCATCCTTCCGCTGCCTGCCGGCCTCCTCGCCGGCGGCATGATGATCGGCATGCCGCTTCCTGCCATCCTGGTGAACATGCTGCCTGTCATCATCGTCTGCGCGGTGCTGATCCTCGCTTTCTTCGCGGCTCCCCGGGCTACCCAGCGGGTAATGATCATCCTGGGAACCATCATCCGGATTTTCAGCTACCTCTTCTCCGGCCTCGCCATGGCGAGTGTTTTTCTCCCGGAGCTCATCCCTCTTGACCAGGCCCTGGTGCGGGAAATCCTGGTCATGGTTCTCCGCATGATGTGCATCGCATCCGGAGGACTCGTCCTCTCCCACCTTGCGCTGACCCGGGGAAAGCACCTTGTCTCAAAAGCGGCAAATCTGCTCGGCGTCAATAACGAGGCGGTCGTCGGCCTGATTCTCACCCTCACCCAGAGCCTTGCCATGCTTCCCCTCTACTCCCGGATGGATCGGCGTGGCCAGATCATCAACGCCGCCTTCTCGGTCGCCGCAGCCTATGTGATCGGCGGTCAGTTCGCCTTCGTCTCCTCCCTGATCCCGGAGGCATGGATTCCGGCATATATGGCCAACAAGCTCCTCGACGGCGTGCTGGGCATCCTGATCGCCGTCCTTGTGCTGCGCCGGAATGGCAAAGGGAAGGAAACCCGTGCATCTGAATAGCATGAATTGTGCCATTATTTTGTTTTATTCGACAGGGTTTCTGAACTCATACACGATACGACAATGATCTTTGTCAATACTAGCCAAATTTAAATGTGCAGATTCCACAAATTTTTAGTCTGTTTATTATAAGAATACGAATTTTGTTAATTTGCATCTTGCATTTTCCAGCGGATGATCGTAATATAGACTTGTAACTAGAACGTAGTCTAGTTCGCAAAAACGCCCGCAGGACAACGCCGAGAGGCGGTTTCCGGGCAGAACAGGAGGAAGGACGGTTGACGGAACCGACAATATTTAATATTCAGAAATTCTCGACTCACGATGGGCCGGGAATCCGGACAACCATTTTCTTCAAGGGATGCCCGCTGCGCTGTCTCTGGTGCCACAATCCGGAGAGCCAGCATATGGAACCGGAGCTGGTATGGTACGAGAGCAAATGTACGGCCTGCGGCCGCTGCGTGGGCGCCTGTCCCCAGAAGGCAAACCGGATCGAGAATGGCCATCTCATCTTTGACCGTTCAAAATGCACAACCTGCGGCGCCTGCACTGACAGCTGCCTGAATGAAGCCCGGGAGCTGGCGGGGAAGAAATACACCGTGGATGAACTGGTCCGCGAGGCAAAGAAAGACAAAATCTTCTATGAACAGTCCGGCGGCGGGGTGACCCTCTCCGGCGGCGAGGTCATGGTGCAGAACATGGATTTTGTCGAAGAACTCTGCAGGCGGCTTCATGAGGAAGGCATCCCGGTCTTCATCGATACGTCCGGGTACGCCCCTTACGAGAACTTCCAGCGGATACTCCCCTATGTCGATATCTTTCTCTACGACATCAAGGCGATGGATCCTGAGGTTCACCGGAAGTACATGGGCGTCGACAACCGGCTGATCCTAGAAAATCTGGAAAAGCTGTCCCGCGACGGCGCAGGGCTCTTCATCCGGATTCCGGTCATCGGGAAGGTCAATGCAGATGACAGGTTCATGGAAGATGTGATCCGTTTTCTCCAGGAGAAAAAGATCTCACCGAGAGAGGTCAGCCTCCTCCCCTATCACGATTTCGGGAAGAGCAAATACCAGAACCTCGGAAGGCCCTACATGGAGGACGAGATGAGCGTCCCCCCAAAGGAACAGATGGAACATTTTAAAAACATGTTCAAAGAACATGGCTATGCCAATACAGAAATAGGAGGTTGATCGTATGGCGGAAAAGGTTGATACATCATTTAACATCACCACACCGGATGCACTCGCAAAGGACAATGAGCGCGGATGCACTGACCGGATCAAGAGACTGAGAAGAATCTCTCACAGCACACAGCCGCACATTGATCTTGAGCGTGCGGTCATCGAGACCGAGGTCTACAAGAAGTATGAGGGCAAGGTTTCCACCCCTGTTCTTCGTGCCCTGGTCCTGAAGGAATACTTCAGCAAAAAGACCCTGTATCTGGGTGAGGATGAGCTGATCGTCGGTGAAAAGGGCCGTGACCCGCAGTGCTCCCCGACCTTCCCGGAGATCTGCTGCCACACCATCGAAGACATGCACATCATGAATGACCGCAAGCTGGTGAACTTCACCGTCACTGAGGACGACCTGAAGACCCAGGAGGACGTCATCATCCCGTACTGGAAGGGCCGTGCAACCCGCGACCACATCCTGGCCAACATGACCCAGGAATGGAGAGACTGCTACGAGGTCGGCATGTTCACCGAGTTCATGGAGCAGAGAGGCCCGGGTCACACCGCCGGCGGCAAGAACTTCTATATTAAAGGCTATCTGGATTACAAGAAGGAAATCGCGGACGCAATCGCGAACCTCGACTTCTACAACGATCCTGAGGCTCTGGAGAAGCAGCAGGAGCTCGAGGCCATGTCGATCGACTGCGATGCCATCTGCATCCTCGGCAAGCGCTATCACGACCTCGCCCTGGAGAAGGCAGCAGAGTGCAAGGATCCGCAGAGAAAGAAAGAGCTGGAAATGATCGCGCACAACTGCGAGGTTGTTCCCGCCCATAAGCCGGAGACCTACTGGCAGGCGATCCAGATGTACTGGTTCACCCACCTCGGTGTTACCCTGGAGCTGAATCCGTGGGATGCATTTACCCCGGGACGTCTTGACCAGCATCTGACCCCGTTCTATGAGAAAGACACCAAGGAAGGCATCCTCAACGATACGCAGGCTCTTGAGCTTCTGGAGTGCCTGTGGGTTAAGCTCTTCAACTCGCCCGCACCGGTTAAGGTCGGCGTAACGCTGAAGGAATCCGGAACCTATGTTGACTTCGCCAACATCAACTCCGGCGGTGTCAAGGAAGACGGCACGGACGGTGTAAGCCGCGTTTCCTACCTGATCCTCGACTGCATGGAAGATATGCGCCAGAACCAGCCGAACTCCAATGTTCAGATCAGCAAGGTTACTCCCCAGAAGTTCCTCAAGAGAGCCTGTGAGATTGCCCGCCAGGGCTGGGGCCAGCCGGCATTCTACAATACCGACGAGCTGATCCAGGAGCTCCTGAACCAGGGCAAGTCCCTCGTGGATGCCCGCCAGGCAGGCTGCTCCGGCTGCGTGGAGACCGGAGCATGGGGAAATGAAGCCTATATCCTTACCGGCTATCTCAACATCCCGAAGTGCCTTGAGCTCGCGCTCTACGACGGCTATGACCCGATGTTCAAGAAGCAGATCGGCCCGCACACCGGAAAAGCTGAGGACTTCAAGTCCTACGACGATGTCTGGAAGGCATTCAAGACCCAGCTGGAATACATCATTGACGTCAAGATGCGCGGCAACCTCGTGATCGAAAAGATCTTCGCCACCATGATGCCGGCTCCGTTCCTGTCCATCTGCACCAACGACTGCATCAAGAAAGGCAAGGATTACAACGCCGGTGGCGCAAGATACAACACCAGCTATATCCAGGGCGTAGGAATCGCAGATATCTCCGACAGCCTTTCCGCCATCAAGTACAACGTCTTCGACAAGAAGAAGTTCACGATGAAGGAGCTGATCGATGCCCTGAACGACAACTTCGAGGGACACGAGGAGATCTTCAACCTGGTTGCCCACAAGACACCGAAGTACGGCAACGATGACGATTACGCCGATGACATCATGCTCACCGTATTCAATGAGTACAGAGATTATATCACCGGCAGAAAGAATATCCGCGGCGGCGACTATCATGTCGACATGCTGCCGACCACCTGCCATGTATACTTCGGCGATGTCATGATCGCGGCACCAAGCGGCCGTCTTGCCCATAAGCCGCTTGCCGACGGTATTTCCCCGGCAAAGGGAGCCGATATCAACGGCCCGACTGCTGTTGTAAAGTCCTGCTCCAAGATGGGACACTGCAAGACCGGCGGCACCCTGCTCAACCAGAAGTTCACTCCGGCTGCACTTGCCGGCGAGAAGGGCATCGACAATCTCGCCGCGCTGATCCGCTCCTACTTCGCGATGGGCGGGCACCACATGCAGTTCAACGTCATCGACCGTGAGACCCTGAAGGACGCGCAGAAGCATCCGGATGAGTACCGCGACCTGATCGTCCGTGTTGCCGGCTACAGTGACTACTTCCGCAACCTTGACAACGCACTGCAGAACGAGATTATCGAGAGAACCGAACAGTCCTTCGGCTGATCTCTTGTATTGCAGTTCAGGCAAAGTACACCTGAACTTGAAGTACAATAGCCTGCCGTGGTAAAATACAGGGTGTATCGAGATTTCGATACACCCTGTTTCCTGTTTCATCCGGCCGGATCATCTCCGCCGCGGGAAACAGGAACATCCCGTGGGCCAGCCCGCGGAACAAGTCCGGCCGGAGGGGGAGAACACATTATGACAAGGTCGTCAGCCACAAAAGAAAAGATCACGCACGCAGCCTGGAAGCTGTTTCACGAAAAGGGCTATGAGGAGACGCGGATTGATGACATCATCCAGGCCGCCAACACCTCACGGGGAAGCTTTTACCACTATTTCACCGGAAAGGATTCCCTTCTCGGCACCCTTCCGGAGATGTTCGACAGCTACTACAAGGAGCTGGAAGACACCTTCGACCCAGAGATGAACGCCTACGACAAGCTGCTGGACCTGAGCATCCAGATTCATGACCGCATTGAACGCGAGATCCCGATGAACCTGCTGGCGAACCTCTACTCTTCCCAAGTGGTTACCCACGGTGACCGCGGCCTCCTGGACCAGAACCGCTACTACTATCACATGGTCACCAGGCTTGTCGACGAGGGCCAGCGCCGCGGGGAAATCCGTGGCGACCTGCCCACCCACGACATCGTCCACCTGTACTCCATGTGTGAGCGCGCCATCGTTTACGATTACTGCATCTGCGACGGCCATATGGCACTCGGCAGCTATACCAGAAAAATGCTCCCGCTGCTCTTCGGGGCGGTGAAGGCATAAAGGAACCCCTGCAAAACAGGCTCCTGCTTCCATTTTTCATGGGAAGCAGGAGCCTGTTCTTTTACGCAGGGCACTTAACGAGCGCACGCCTTCGGATGAAGCACAAGTTTCATACGGGCTATGCAAATCTCTTTTCCTATCTCTTCAACTCTTCGCGGGAATCTTCGACGAAACCGCTTACCGGGAGCCAGCCCTTCTCTTCCGAAGCATAGTTTCCAGGCCAAAAACCGCTCACGTCTCCAGATGCGCCAAAAGCTCCGGCGCATGTGCCCGGATGTGCCCGATAAACCGCTTGGCGGCGAGCGGCAGCGTCTCATAATTGCGCCATCCCATGGCGATCGTGCGCTGAACCGGCTCCCTGACCGGGATCACCGCCACCCCTTCCGAAAATCCCGCGAGCGTGAGGCGGTACACCAGGGAATATCCCATATTCTGGCGCACCATCGCCAGAATCGAATAATCATCCGTCACCTTGAACCGCACATCCGGCGTAAGGCCGATCCTGGAAAATGCCTCCAGCGCGACGCTGTACTCCCCCTCGTCCAGCAGGATATACGGAAATCCGGCGAGCTGCCGGAGCGACACCGTCCCCTGCGCGGCGAGCGGCGAGGCGGGCGGGAGCACCGCCATCATCGTATCGGTATAGACCACCTCCGTCTCCAGGCCGCTGACAAACTCCGGGCTCACAAAACCGAAATCCAGGCGCCCGCTCAGGATATCCGCGTTGATGGACGTATATTCCCCCTGGCGTAGCTCAAAGCGGACATCCGGGTACTCCGCAAGAAACGACTGGATCAGCGCCGGGAGCAGGTTCCGGCTGATACTGGTAAATGTCCCGATCCTGACCAGGCTCTTGGTCAACCCCTGCATCTCCCTCGTCTTCGCGCGGAGGGCATTTTCCCCCGCCACAATGGCCTCGATATAGGGCAGATAGGCCTCACCGTCCCTCGTCAGGGCGATCCCGTCGTGTGACCGGGTAATCAGCACCGTGCCGAGCTCATTTTCCAGGGAGCGCACCGCCTGGCTGACCGCGGACTGCGTATACCCCAGCTTCTCCGCCGCCCGCGTGAATGACCGCGCGCGCACCGCCTGCAAAAAAATCTGATACCGGCTATCCATAAGTCCTCCTTATGAATATATTATAAACATTCATTTTAATAATTCCTAGAGCTGAAGGATAATACGAAGGTAAGAAATTCGAGCACAAGAGGAGGATCTTCATGGAAGCAGGAACAGCAGCCATGGGCAGCGCATCCCGCATGGAGGCGCTCGCGGGCGCACGGGACGGCATCCCGATCATGACCGGATATTTCGCGGTATCCTTTGCCCTGGGCATCGCGATGAAAAATGCCGGCCTCACGCCATTTGAGGGCATGATGATGAGCCTTCTGAACAACGCATCCGCCGGGGAATATGCCGGTGTCACCCTGGTCGCCGCCGGCGCGCCGCTGTGGGAGACAGCGCTGATGACCCTGATCGCGAATGCCCGCTATCTCCTGATGAGCTGCTCCCTGAGCCAGAAGCTCAGCCCGTCTGTCCCCACGCGGGACCGGATGCTGATCGGATTTGACGTCACCGACGAATTATTCGGCATCGCCATTTCCCGGCCGGGAAATCTGAATCCTTCCTATTATTATGGCGCCATGGCGCTGGCGCTGCCCGGCTGGGCGCTCGGCTCCCTGTGCGGCGTCGCCGCGGGGACGGCACTGCCTGCCACCATCGTCGCCGCGCTGAGCGTCGCCCTGTATGGCATGTTCCTCGCGATCATCATCCCGCCCTGCCGGAAAAACCGGCTTCTCGGCGTCCTGGTATGCGTGAGCTTCGCGGCAAGCTTTCTGTTCAGTGTCCTGCCGGTTCTCAAGTTGCTCTCCGAGGGCACGCGCACCATCCTTCTCACGGTCGCGATCTCCGCGTTCGCGGCCTGGAAATTCCCGGTAAAGGAGGATTCCTGACATGAATGCCTGGCGTTATATCCTGGTCATGGCGGCAGTCACCTACGCTGTCCGTGTCCTCCCGCTCACCCTGATCCGGCGGCCGGTGACCAACCGGTTCCTGAAATCCTTTTTGTACTATGTCCCCTACGTCACCCTCGCGGTCATGACCTTCCCGGCGATCCTGCACGCTTCCGGATCTGTCACCGCGGGATTCCTGGCCTTCGCCGTCGGGATCCTCTTCTGCTGGAAAAACGCCGGCCTCTTCCCGACATCGATCGCCTGCTGTGTCGCCGTGCTGGCCGCGCAGCTGCTTCATCTGTAAATTCCCGACGGGCGTTGTCAGGCCAACAGACAAAGCCCGCCGGATCTGCTATGATGCGGCCGGAAAGCAGAAATCACCGCAGCGGTCCGGAACCCCATCGGTTCCAGGGCCCATCGGTTCCATCAACGGAGGATGCCATGAAGAACGAAACCTTTTCCCTTGCCGCGGAGAACACCCCGATCCCGGGCTGCACGGTCTCCGGCGAGGTTATGCGGAATGCCTTTGTCTTTTCCCTCAGCGCAGGGACAGATATCAGCCGTGAGCAGTACCCGGCGCACAAGCTGTGGATGGCGCTCCAGGGGGAAATGACCATCCTCGCGGACAGCCGCCTGCCCTTCCGCGCGGGGGACATCTATATCACCCCAACAGACATCCCCGTCGGGATCAAGGCGGAGACGGACAGCGTATATGTGGAAATTCTGCCGGGTGAGAAAGCTCCCCGGAAGGAAAATGACGCCAGCCTGCATTGAACAGGGCAGGGAAGAAAAGATCGGAAAGGAGCATGCCGTCATGACACATGAACTTCGAGTAATGCGGGTCTATGACCTCACCCCAGAAACAGCGGGTTACCGAATCCTGGTGGACCGGCTCTGGCCGAGAGGCGTCCGGAAGGAAACCCTGCGGCCTGACCGTTGGGCAAAGGAAATCACCCCCAGCCCGGAGCTCCGCAAATGGTTCGGCCACACAGAGGAGCGGTTCGAGGAATTTTCCTCCCTCTACCGCGCTGAACTGGACTGCTCGAGCGCCGCGCAGGAATTTGTCCGCGACGTGGCGTCCATGCTCAAGGAGCAGGACGTGCTGCTGCTCTATGCCGCCAAAAGCCGCACCTGCAATCATGCGGTTATCCTGCGGGACTGGGTGGCTAAACAGATGAAACAGGCGTAAGGCTCAGATTTCATTTTTCCCCGCATTCCTCAAGCCGCTGCATCCCTGTTCAGCACCTGACCGGGATGCTGATTTCCGTCACAAACTGGTCGGTATTCCCGGTGAGCCCGTAATCGATCATGGTGATCTCCCGGGAAAATCCATCGACCGCCATCCCGTGCTCCCTAGTATACGCCATCAACCTTCTGTACTGCTCCGGAGCCTGCGGGTGGGTTCCCTGAAAACGGACAGAAACACACAGCATTTCGGGAAGCCCGGTCACCTCCCCATCATAGCGGTCAACCTCGTCAAGGAGAAGAAAGATCCCGTCATACCGGTCAAAAACCCCTTCCCCCAGATGCTCTGACGAAATGCTGACGCCGACTTTTCCCAGAAAAATCACCGCCTCCGCCTGCTGATCCAGCTGGCGGAGCGGTTTTTCCATATCCAGATAATTCTTAATTCTCAGCGAATTCTGAATCCAGATCATAAGGCAGGGCGGTTTCCGGCACACGGTAATCGTATCCAGAATCGAATGCCTGGCATCCTCAATCATTTTCAGCCGGTTGTCAATCTTCCGCTCGACCCGCCTGAGCTCCGCCTCCTTGGCAAGGACAATTTTCTTCTGCTCGCGGAGCTTCTCCACCATATTGTCAATATCCCGGTTGCGCAGAAAGTCCGCAATCTCCGACAAGGGCATATCCAGCGTGCGGAGATACCGGATGGAATTCAACACTTCAAACTGCCTGCTGCCATAATACCGGTATCCGCTGTCCGGATCGATCCTCTCGGGCTTGAGAATACCGATCTTTTCATAATACCGCAGGCTGCTGATGCTGATATGATACATCCTCGCGACATCCCCGATGCCCAATAATCCCCCCGGATTCATGAACCATCCCTCCTTCCCGCGCAGCGCGCAAGATACAGAAAGACCAGGGAACAGATCACCGCAGAAAACAGCGAACCGCATGCCGTGGCAAGCCCCATCGGCAGGAGCGTATCCGGAAACAGCTTCGATGCCAGGTAAGCCCCCGGCACCCGGACGAACAGGATCGAAGCAAGATTCTGCAGAAACGAGATGCCCGACCGCCCGATCGCGCAGAAGTACCCGCTGAAGCTGAAGGAAATCCCCGCGAACACGCAGTCCCAGACATAGCCACGCAGATACTGGCCGCCGAGGCGAACCACCTCCGCGCCGGAAGCAGAAGATGCGTCGGTAAACAGCGAAACGACGGGCTCCGCGAGAACCTGCATCCCCAGAGCCACCGCGAGGCCGAAGCCAACCCCGATCATGGCTGAGTCACGCAGGGTCGCGGCTGCCCGTTCCGGTTTGCCCGCACCGATATTCTGTGCTCCCAGCGCTGAGACAGTCGACAGCATGGCAGAGGGAATCAGGAAAATAAAGGACATGATCTTTTCCACGATACCGACAGCGGCCGCATCATTCAGCCCACGGTGATTGGCGATCACCGTGATGATGATAAAAGCCACCTGGATCAGCCCGTCCTGCAAAGCGACGGGAATGCCGATGAAGAGAATTTTTCCCATAACTGTATGTTCGGGATGAAGATCCTCCTTGGTCAGGCGGATGCCGGTCTCCTGCTTCCGGATCACGGCCAGGGAGACCGCCACGCTGACCGCCTGGGACAGCGTGGTGCCGAGCGCCGCACCCGCGGGTCCCATATGGAGCGCGCCCATAAAGAGATAATCCAGGCCAATATTTGCCACGCACGCGACGGCGATAAAGCACATCGGGCTCTTGGAATCCCCGAGCCCCCGGAAAATGGCGCTGATGACATTATACGCGGTGATAAAGGGAATCCCGAGAAAGCAGATCGTGAGATACGCAGCGGTTCCCGGAACCGCCTCCTCAGGCGTTGACAGAACAGCGATCACCGGTTTGATCAAAAGCACAAGGAAAACCGTCAGGATGACGGAGACCGCAAGAAAAAGCGCCACCGTATTGCCGATCCCCTGCGCCGCCTTCTTCCGGCTGCCCGCCCCGACCGACTGGCCGACAAATACGGTCGTCCCCATCGCGAGGCCGACAATCATCACGGTGATCATGTGCATGACCTGGGATCCGATGGAGACGGCGGTCGTGCTCGCGACCCCCTCAAACTGCCCGATGATGTAGAGATCCGCCATCCCGTACAGAGTCTGCAGAAAATAGGACAGGAAGTACGGGAGTGAGAAGATCACAATGTTGTGAAATACGCTCCCTGTGGTCAGATTCTTCTCCATGGCACCGGTCTCCTTTGCGTTCACTTAATGATGATTATTGCTCACTCGGATCATAAAGTCTATAGCCGTTGTAGAGTCAAGTCTCCGGTGAAAGAACAAATCCTCAAAAGCCGCCGTTTCCGGAGAGCAGGCTTCTGTGATTGACCGGAAGGTCTATTTCAAATCCTCCCGAAAAGCTTTCATCCATCTCCATAACGTGACCGTGCTCACACCGAGTTCAGCTGCGGTATCCCGGCGGCTTCCGCGGTGGCGCAAAAGGCACTCCTGTATCTCCGCCTCCGAATACCGCCCGCATCTCCCGGCCATGTGCTTTTCCGCCAGATTTCCCGCGTGACCTTCCGCCGACTTCCCTACGGGCGTTTCCGCCTGCCCTTCCGCCAGCTCCCCTGCGGGGTTCTCCACATAGCCTTCCGTCGGCTTTCCCGTCTGCTCCACCGGATATTTCCCGGATTCCGGAGCCGCTCCGCCCCTGGACGTATCCCAGCCCTGACATTCCGGGAAATTGCCGCGCCGCGCCAGCAGCTGGCGGACCATATCGCGGCCGATCAGATCCTCATCGGCCATGACACAGAGCCGGTCGGTAAAATTCAACAGCTCCCGGATATTGCCTGGCCAGTCATACCGAAAAAGTGCATCGGTGGCACCCGGCGTAAAACGGATTCCGGGGCGCCCATGTGCGGCAAGGAAATGCTCAAGCAGGATCGGGATATCACCCTTTCGATCCCGCAGGGCGGGGAGCCAGAGCTCAAGGACACAAAGGCGGTAGTATAAATCTTCTCGAAATCGCCCGGCCTGCATTTCCTGATAAAGATTCCGGTTGGTTGCCGCGAGAACCCGGACATCAACGCGGATAACCTTATCATCGCCGAGCCGGGAGACCTCCCGCTCCTGGAGGACGCGAAGAAGTCTCGACTGGACCTGTGGGCTGATCTCCCCGATCTCATCAAGAAAAATTGTCCCATGATTGGCCATCTCAAACAGCCCCGGCTTGCCGTCAGCCCGGGCACCGGTAAACGCTCCCCTGACGTAGCCAAAAAGCTCACTTTCCAGCAAGTTTTCCGGAAGGGCGGCACAGTTGATGGCGACAAAAGGCATATCCTTCCTGGGACTGGCGTTATGGATACTCTGGGCGAAAAGCTCCTTCCCGGTACCGGAATCCCCCTCGATCAAAACCGTGCTGCTTGCTGCGGCAAACCGCTTTGCCTGCCGGAGCGCCTGGGTCACCGCGGCGCTGCCGCCCAAAATATCGGCAAAGGTATGCTTGGCGTAAAGGTTCTTCTTCAAAATTTTGCTCTGAATGTCGTGAACCAGGTTGTGAAGGTTACTGATCTCCTGGAACGTCAGGATATAGCCATTTTCCCCGGTTTCTTTATAATATGTGGCGATCGAGTTGACAATGACATTGGTGTGATTCAGCATCAGGATATAATTTTCCAGCTTGATCTTATCCTGCAGCAGCCGCCGGATCTGGGGATCAGGCATCAGGCTTTCCAGATTCCCCAGGGCGTCTCCCTGTTTCATGCCGCCAGCATCCCCCGGCTCGGCTGCCTTAAGCCCGCAGATCTTGCGGGCTTTTTCATTGATGTCCAGAATATCGCCGCGGAGGTTGACCGCAATCACGCCCTCGTTGATCCGGTCCAGCATGGTGTGCATCTGTTCGTAGCCCACGCGCTGGTCATAATACAGGTGGATCTGTGCTTTCAGGTCGGAGATCGCGTATAGCACGCTCTCCATATCGAGGCCGATGGGGACGACGATAATGCCGAATTTTTTGGCAAATTCAGCCATCATCGCGCTGCCAAGGCAGATCCGGTAGCCCATGGCCTTGAGGCGGCCCAAGCCATTTTCCCAGAGGGCATTGCGGACGTGAATATCGTTCTTGATATAATCGTCCTCCTCAATGATCTCCAGCTTATCCCGGTAGTCCTTGAGAAACTGGCTGAGGCCGATCTCCTCCGTGGACTTCCAGAGAATCATGCCAATCCGGCTGTCCATCGCCAGAGCGCTGCGATAGGCAGAAACATAACTGTAGTAAGTATGCTTTAATTCCACAATAGGGATATTCAGCCCGGGGCGCAGCTCTGTCAGCATCCGCCCGAAACCAATCACCGCGCGGATATCCTTCTCCGCGATATAGTGCCGGATCAGGCGGACCAGCCCTTCAGATTCCATTCCGGACCGGTCAAGCTGCACGACATGCAGCCCATTGGCCTCAAAAACATCCTCATAGCGGTCGACCAGATCCGCTGTGCCGAGGTAGAGAATATTGATATTTTCCTGCATTTTTTCCCACCTTCGTCGATGAAATGCGCCTGCGGCGCCTTAGCACATGCCGGGTTGGAAGACCTCGCAAGCTGTCTGCAAGCGGCCGGCTGCGGTGCTTCCCACCGGCATGTGCCAAACAGTTTCATTTTATCACAAAGTATTACATATTACATGTCATTGCGCAAAAATGTAATTCTTTGCGAAATAAACCTTACATAATATCCCTTGATATTTCGCAAATTTCTTTTCCCCGCGAAGGATTTTCTCCAGACAAATCATGATTATCCGCGCAATTGCGGCTGAAAAACAGGCTTTTTGCACAGTTTCCAGAAAGTTTTGTGGAAATGTCAACAGATTGGAACGGCATTTGCTTTTTAATTCTGGTAAAGAAAACCCAATCACCAGAAATCACAAAATAAACAGAGGAGGACGCAAATGAGCGGCAAGAACAGACCGATTCCTGTGCAGCCGGCAGATGCCGTCAGGCTGCTTCCTGTGACGGAAACCAGCCATCCCTTTGGCGGATGGAAATGGCAGGTCAAGCCCAAGGATCCGGCACAGTTTGGCTATGTGGAGGAAGAATATCTGATCGAGGGCAGGGCAAAAGTATATACCTGGAAGGAAAATGAACCCTTCGCGTCACCGGAGATCGAAAACGCGCCTTACGGCAACCGGATCCTTGTCCGCAAGCCCGCCGACCCCGCGAAATTTTCCGGCAATGTCATTGTGGAAATGTGCAACTGGGCAAGAGGCTATGACCGCCCGATCGCGCTGTGGGGGAACTGCTGGAAATACATTGTCGAGCGCGGGGACGCCTGGGTAGGCTGCACCTTCCGCGCCGATGTTCTGGCCAACCTGAAAACCTTCGATCCGGTACGGTATGAAGGGCTGTCCCTGGAAAATCCGATCCCCAGGGAACACCGCCTCGACCGCCCGCAGTCCAATACCTATCACAGCACCAGCACCGATCCGGACAGCGAGAACGGGCTCCTCTGGGATTATTTCAGCCAGGTCGGGATCGCGCTCCGCGACCAGGCTCCGGGCATGCCCATGGCCGGCTATCCGGTAAAAACCATCATCGCCACCGGTGCCACCGCGGGAGATCTCGCAACCTACTGCGCGGCGATCGATCCCATTTCCTGCCAGCCGGACGGCGCCCCCATCTATGACGGCTTCCTGATCTTCATGACCGGCGCGCCGGGCAACGTCAATAACTATGAGCAGAAGCTGCACTGGATGGATCCCCGCTGCAAATTCTATGGGAAAGTCCCGCTGATGCGCGTCTATACCTGCGGCGATATGACCGGCGAGGGATGGCATCCCGACTGGGCGCTGATGCAGCGACGCACAGATTCCGATGAAAAAGGCTGCTATTATCGGAGCTATGAGGTCGCGGGCACGGGGCTGATGTTAAAATATACGTATTACTCCGAGCCACGGCACGAGGATGTGGAAAAAATGGGCCTGTCCATCAAGAACGGCCGTACAGGAAAAGCCTGGACCAAGGAAGATCTGGAGCGATTTGAATTTCCCACCAGATACGTCCTGGATGCCGCCTATGACAATCTGATCAAATGGGCGCGCGACGGCATCAATCCGCCGAGCACGAAACCCTTTGAGATCAAGGGCGTATATCCGGATGCCGTCCTGGCCAAGGATGAGCATCAGAACGTCCTCGGCGGCCTGAGGCTCCCCTACCTGGAGGTTCCGGCCTACCATCTGTATACAGACGCCACTTCCGAGCCTCTGGAGGAAGAGATCCTGCATTCGCTCTACAAGGATCACGCGGACTATGTCGCCAAAGTCAAAGCCAGCTGTGAGCGCTGCGTGGCTGAGCGCATCCTGGTTCAGCGGGATGCCGACAAGATTCTTGAAGACGCGAGGCAGTGCACACTGATTTGAGCCATGAAAAGCCCCGGCGCATTGCTCACGGATTTGATCCATAAAGGCGCACGGATTTGATTTATGAAGCCCCGAAAACACACATTCTTCCGAAAAAGAAAGGAGAAATTTTCTATGGAGGCTGCTGAGAAAAAAGAGACTTTAGGACAGGCCATCCTCAACCTATTTAAAAACAAGAACTTCATCCTGATGATGCTGATTTCCGCGTTAAACACCGGAGGGCAGGTATTTGTCAAGACCCCGACCAACCTGTTCGGCAAGAGCCTCGGCATGACACCACCGGTTCTCGGGGCGATCACCGGCACCTACTACCTGATCTGCCTGATTTTCCGGCCGACCACAGGGCCGCTGATTGATAAATTCAATAAAAAAGCCGTCCTGTCCTTCTGCCTTCTGGTCAGAGTTCTGTCCTATATGCTGTTTGCATTCGCCGGAACCCCGGGCATGTTCACCGCGGCCCGCTATATTGACGCCGTATCCTTCTGCCTGTGCACGACCTGCTTCCTCGCGGTAACCACGACGCTCATTGATAAAAAGGCAATGGGCACCGGCATCGCGGTTTACTCCGCCTTTCCGTCCCTGGTGACCATGATCATGCCGAGCATCTCCATGTTCATCTACAATACGATGGGCGCCCGGCCAGTATTCATTATCGGCACTGCCCTGATCGCCGCCGCCATCGCCCTGATTCAGTTTCTCGATTTCAAGCGGACCGTCAGCGGGGCAAGAAATCCGCTGCAGAAGAAATTCCGTCTCTCCGATGTCTTCTATGCGCCGGTTGTCCCCGTCTGCCTTCTGACCTTCTTCCTTGCCCTGCTGCTGACGGTCAATGATACCTATCTGCTGCTGATGGCAACGGAGAGAGGGATCGTGGGCGCTGAGCTCTTCTTCTCCATCCAGGCCGCAATCAAGTTCATTGCCTCCTTCGCCGGCGGCATCGGCTCTGATACCCTGGGCGTGAAAAAGGTTCTGGTGGTCAGCTGTATATTCAGTATCATCGCATCCCTGCTGATCGGAGTGACCACAAACCTGCCGCTCATCATCATTGCCGCCGTCCTGTACTGCCTCGGCCAGAAGGGATCCGCCCCGGTCATCACCAAGGCCTGCGCTCTGCTTGCTCCCCCGGAAAAGCGCGGTGCCGCGATTTCCACCAATTACTTCATCATGGATCTCGCCGGTGTATTTGCCGGATACCTCGCCGCATTCTGCTATGCGCGGTTCGGCTACACCGGAATGTATATCGTGATCGCTATGTTCCCGCTTGCGGGACTCATCATCCTTCTGGCAACCTACAAGTCCACCTTCGGGAAAATGGAAGCCAGGGAGGCTGAGCTTGCCGCCGCAAAAGCAGCAAAGAAAGATTAACCTGTACACAGCCAGCTCCCGGCAATCTCCCTGTGCGGGCATTTTCCCCCCGCAGGCTTTGCCGGGAGCGGCGTAGCAATCTGGGAAAGGACATTCACGCAGATGGCAGCCAGCCTGGTCGTTTTGACGGTGATTCTCTCGATCGTATACGGTTCGCCGATTGTAAAATGAAGTTGGACATCTGAATAAAATAAAGATCCATGGCAGGATCTTTGGTAGAATGTAAGTCACCACAACAAACTTTCTACAGGAGAATCGCCACCATGGACTACTCTCATTCTACCATATCTTCCCATATAAAAGGCAAACATCTTTCGTATGAGGAACGGGTTCTTATTCAGATTCGTCTTAAAGACCACTACTCCATCCGGGCAATTGCCCGTGAGATCGGCTGCTCACCGAACACTGTCTCGAACGAAATAGCACGTGGCTCCGTTGCCTTGTATAACGGCCATGTGACCCGTTATAAGGCGTCTGCCGGTCAGAAAGCCTATGAGGACAACCGAAAGCACAGTTGCCGGCATTATGACTTCCTGAGCAGATCAGCGTTTCTGGAGTATGTGCTGAAACACTTTACAGAAGATGGCTGGTCATTGGACGCCTGCACTGGACGCGCTGTTCTCGATGGTGAATTTACCAGAGAGCAGATCGTCTGCACAAAAACGCTTTACCGCTATGTTGATCTTGGCCTCTTTGGCATCAGGAACCATAACCTTCCTGAAAAGCTGAAGCGTAAGTCCAAGAAACATAGAGTTCGGATCAACAAGAAAAAGCTGGGTCGCAGCATTGAGGAACGTCCCAGAGAGATCGAGTCCCGTGAGGAATTCGGGCACTGGGAATGTGACCTCGTATTGGGTGCCAAAACCCGGGATGATCAGGTCCTGCTCACTCTTGCTGAACGCAAAAGCCGTGAGTTCCTGATGCTTCCTATTGCAAACAAGACATCAGCGTGTGTCATGAAGGCAATTAAACAGCTTCAGGAGACTTACAGCGAACACTTCGGTGAAGTGTTCAAAACGATTACGACCGATAACGGTTCGGAATTCGCCGACCTTTCAGAACTTGAGAAGATGGCTGATACGCTTGTCTACTATGCCCATCCCTACACATCCTGCGATAAGGGAACCGTAGAGCGGCATAACGGCCTGATCAGAAGGTTCATACCAAAGGGTAAGCGGATTGATGACTTTACCGGTCAGCAGATCTCCGATGTGGAGACCTGGTGTAACTGCCTCCCACGGAAGATCCTGGGTTACAGAACCCCGGATGAAATCTTCGAGGAGGAAATCGACCGAATCTACCAGGCTACTGCCTAGCGGAGGGTGTCCAACTTGTTATTGCAATTTACCGATCGTATACGGTTACAAAACACAAAAAAATATCGGTCCGGCAGCAGCGTCATTTGCCTTTCTGATTGGCTGCGGAATTCTCGGGATGAATCCCCGGGAACTTATCGATGCCCTCCCCATGCAGGTGATGGTCAATATCCTCGCCGTGACATTTTTCTTTGGCTTCGCCATCGAAAATGGCACCATGACGGCCATCACCCACTGGTTTCTCTACTCCATGAGGAAGCATCCACACCTGATGGCAATCGCGCTGTTTCTGATCTGCTATCTGGTAGCCCTCTCGGGCGCCGGGATTGCCGCTTCCGCATTCCTTGCCCCCATCGCCTTCTCCCTTGCGGCGCAGCTCTCACTTTCGCCGCTGCTGGCTTACACCGCAGTTGCGTGTGGGACGGTCGCCGGATCGAACTTCATGTTCTCCTCTGGAGGCATCGTCATCCTCGGGATGATTGAGGGGACGGCGGAATACGCGGATCAGGCATTCCGGATCTCTGTGCTCTCCTTCCGCCTCTCGAGCCTCCTCTGCACACTGTTCTTCCTGGCTGTCTATCTTGCGACCAAATCCTGGCGGTGCACCGTTCAAATGCGGGAATTGCCCGAGCGCTTAAACGTCAGGCAGAAACTTACCCTGGGGCTGATCCTGGCCGTCGCCCTCGTGGTCATCGTGCCCAAGATAGCGTCAGAACTCTTTCCCTCGTCCCTGCTCAGGGCTGCCGCCAGGCAGATGGATGCCAGCCTGGTCATGCTGACCGGCGCGGCCCTCGCCTCGCTGTTCAACCTCGCTGACGAAAAAACCGTCATCCGGAAACGCATTCCCTGGGGGACGATCCTCATGCTGGGCGGGGTCTCCCTGCTGATCGCCGTCGGGCGGGAAGCCGGCCTCGCGGAGATGCTGTCTCCCCTGATTGCCGGGGCACTCCCCAGATATGCCGTCATCCCGGCCCTGGGACTTGCCGGCGGGCTGATGAGCATATTTTCCAGCGCCATCAGTGTTGTTCTTCCCACCCTGTATCCTCTGGTTCCCGGGATTGCCGCGGATACCGGGCTTTCTGCCCCGCTGATGTACAGCGCGATCTTCGTCGGCGCAACGATGACCGGCATCTCCCCCCTGTCCACGACAGGATCCATGGTCCTGGTCGGATGCCGCGGGGAAGAAGCCAGAAATAACCTGTTCTACCAGGCGATCATTCTCCCCTTCATCATGGCCGGTGCTGTCACCGTGACATTTCTGCTGGCACAGTTTCTGTGACAGCTGGAATATTGTATACTTTCTGAAAGGAGCCTCTTATGTGCATAGTAAAAACTTCCGCCGGTAAAATTCGCGGCAAAGCCATCGAGAATGGATATGCCTTCCTGGGAATTCCCTACGCAGCTCCCCCGGTAGGTGAACTCCGCTGGAAGCTCCCCCAGCCGCCCGTGCCGTGGACGGGAATCCGCGACTGCCTGGCCTTCGGCCCCTGCTGCCTGCAGGCCGCAAATCAATGTATCCCCGGCGGTGATCCCGCGGATCGAGGAACCTTGAGCAATCAGAGTGAAGACTGTCTCTACGCCAATGTCTGGACTCCCGGCTGTGACAGCAAAAAGCGCCCGGTATTCATCTGGATTCACGGCGGCGCATACTGCTGCGGCTCCGGTGCGGGAAAAGCCGGCGACCCGACAACATTTCTCCGTCGGGATATCGTTTACGTGAGCTTTAACTACCGCGTCGGAATCCTCGGTTTCTTTGCCCATCCTGAGCTTTCCGAGGAAAATGAGCATCATGTATCCGGCAATTACGGCCACTATGATCAATTTGCCCTGCTCCGATGGGTGCGTGACAATATCTCCGCATTCGGCGGAGACCCTGACAACATCACCGTTGGCGGCTGCTCGGCAGGTTCCGGCAGCACCCAGGTACTGGCAGCCTCTCCGTTGGCAAAGGGCATGATCCGCAGAATCATCAACGAATGTGGCCTCAGCCTTGCGTCTGCAAAATATCCGGAAAGGGATATCCTTCACACCCTTCGGGAAATGGAACAGAGGGGGACTGAATTCATGAAGCTTGCCGGTTGCAAAAATATCAGCGAAATGCGGGCGATGCCCTACGAAAAGCTGGCAGCCCTTCCTGAATCCTCTTTCCGAAAAAAGTATCATTACGGAACAACCATGGGGACAAATGAGGACGGCTATCTTATCCCGGTTCTCCATTCCCTTGCAAACGAGACCCTGCAGACAGCAGATATTCCGCGTCTGGCAGGAAATGCAAATGATGAGGGTCACGGGCACATGATGTTTTTTGATCCTGAATATTTCATTCGAAGTTCGGAAGCCGTATTCGGCGATAAATCCGCACAATACTTCGCCCTGGCTCCCGTTACCGACAAGGCTTCTGTCAAACGCATTGCCGGGGAGACACATCTCGCGCTTGCCGGAGCAAAGGCATTTGCCGCGGTAAGTGCGGCGCATCACCGGCAGCCCGTATATCTCTTTGATTTCTGCCGCAAAAATCCCTCGACGGGAGCTGCGACCCACAGCCTCGAAACCCAGTATCTCTTCGGGCATCAGCGCACTACACTGAAAGGCACCGACGAGACTGACGATGCCATCGCAAACCTGCTCCAGGAGTACTGGTGCAATTTCATCCGGACTGGCAATCCCAACGGTGATGGCCTTCCTGCCTGGACGCCCTATACCCCGGACAACCGATGTGTCCTGTATATCGACGCCGAAACCAGATGCCTGCCAGACGAGACGGCCGCAAAAAAGCTGAACATCTTTGCGAGAGATTTCCTCGAATCAAAAATGGAGGAAGAAATCAAACAACTGCATAAATAATACATCCCGTCTCCCCTCGCAGCCAGCGCTGCAGGGAGACGGGCGGTACTTCGGAGGAATTTCACATGGAAAACAGATTATTTGCCGGCGCGGCAAAGACATGCATCACCCCTGGCCCGGAATACTTTCCGATTGAGCACTTCAAGAATCACATGACCGGAAAACCGTCGATCTTCAGCGGGAAGATCCACGAGGACGTATATGCCCGCTGCATCATTCTGCAGAGCGGTGAGACACGCCTGGTGTGGGTTGTTCTGGATATGCCCGGCGTGCCGGAGGCGGATGAAGTCCGCCGGCTGATCGCGGATACGGCAAATGTCCCGGAATCCCAGGTCTTCTATACCTGCACCCACAACCACAGCATGATCTACGCTGACAACCCGATTTTTGAAAAATGGTATGGCGAACCTTTTGCATCAAAGGTGCACCGGTACCGGGCTTACCTCCGGCAGATCCTGCCGGTTCTGGTAAAAGAGGCGGAGGCGTCCATGAAGCCTGCAAAGGTTGGCATCGAGCGCGGCGAATGCTACCTGAACGTCAACCGCAATGAAAAGGAACTGGGCCCCAAGGCCGGAACCTATGGTTTTCGTGTCGGCGGTCCCACTGACCGCGACCTCTATCTGATCCGCTTCGATGACGAAGAGGGCAATCCGATCGCCATGATGTATAACTTTGCCGTGCACGCCTGTATGATGATTCACAACAATCCTGAAGGCCTCGGCACAGAGATCTCCGGTGACTTCGTCGGCGGCGCCTGCCGGATTATCGAAAAATCCTATGGAGAAAAAGTTGTCTGCATGTTCACAAGCGGATGTGCCGGGGACCTGAACCCCATCATGATGTCCCGGGTGAACATTGTTGAACCGGATGGCTCGATCACAACCAAAGATCTCGGCGCGGCGGGCAATACCATCCTGGAATTTATGAGCAACCGCCTGGCCCGGGATGTAGTTACACTGAACAGAAAGCTTGAGGCAAAAAATGCCACGGCACGTCTCTGGGCAGGCGTCAGAACTTTTTCTATCAAGAGCACAGAGATTGATATGCCAGGCCCGGAACGCCCCGTGACCATCCGCATCGGACTCATGAGAATCGGCGATGCCGCAATCATCATTACCAACGGAGAAATCTTCAACCAGATCGGACGCCGTCTCAAGGACTGCTCCCCGCTGAAAAAAACGATGATGATCTCTCATGCCGGCGCATGGCTCGGTTATATCCGCGACGACTCCGGAAATGGCGTATACGAGCTTGGCGCGAAGAAAGCGCTCGGCGAGCTGCTGGACGAGATGAGCGCCGGATTATAACCGCGGCGCGGCCTGGGCGGACCAGAACATCCGCCGCGAATACGGCGAGAACCCCGGCGATAATGCTGAGCATCGCATAAGCTGCGGCAACCGCAACAAGGCCGATCACAAAAGCACCAAGCACGTTAGTGGAAAAGGTCTTCACCGGAAAAGACCCTCTGACTTACCATCAGAGGGTCAAAACTGATCAATTGAAATTTTTCTTTCTGAATATCGTTCTGAACGCCCATCTTCCAGACGGTCCGGCAAAGAAAATCTGCCAGGACATTGCCATAAGGAAATTGAGTGCCACCGTCTGCAGCCAGGTGCTGACCAGACCCGCTCCGTGATATTCCTTAAACAGGAGTGCCGCAATAAAACTCATTGTCGGGCACATCAAGCAGACGGTCAGAGCACTCCGGATAAGCAAAATGAACAGGAACGGCATTTCCCTCGTGACAACGCGGCGGGTAAGCGCCATAACCGGGCGCTCCACAACAAGCATTTCCAGGATAATCGCTGCCGGCCACATGATCCGAAGTTCTCCGAAGGCCATAAGAAACACCGAATCCTCCATTCCCCCAATGCTGAGGGCTATATTGTAGCAGATCATGGCATATACCATGAGAAAAGTCATAATGACCGTAAAAATCACACTCTCAAATTTTGTTTCCGGCATAAAATACTCCCTTCATCAATGACGTGTTGTTCGTTATCACCGAGGGAGGTGTGCGTTTCCAATTCTACCGTGTTATGCAATTATCCTGTATCCGATCCGCCCATAGCAGATGACGCGGAAAGTTCCACCCGGACACAGCAACCGGCTCATCATACCACATTTTGGGGCAAATCGTAAGATGAAATGTTTTACACCGTGTCTTGCTTATCGTTCATCTTGTCAATGCACCGCGATGGCTGTAAGATGTGTATACACAGCCGGATAGGGAGGGGATCATTATGGTGCACGATATGACGGAAGGGCGGATCACGCCGATGCTGATCCGGTTTACGATCCCGCTGGTACTGGGCAATGTGCTTCAGCTCCTTTACAACGCGACAGACAGCATGATCGTTGGCAAATTTGTCGGTGAGGAAGCTCTGGCGGCAGTGGGAACCAGCAATCCGATCATGACGCTGGCTATTCTGTTCATCACGGGAATGTGCATCGGCGCGGGCATTCTGATGGGGATGTACTATGGGCGCAAGGATATCGCCACTCTGAAACGCCAGATTTCCTCGTCGATGATCGGAGGGCTCGTATTTTCCTTCTGCTTTGCGGCGTTATGTATCCTCTTCGCGCCGCAGCTTCTTCGTCTGATCCGCACACAGGAGTCGGTTATCGATGAGGCAGTTGTGTATCTGCGGATTGTCCTCGTCGGGCTTATCTTCACGTTTGTCTACAATTTCTTCGCCAATACAATGCGGGCTCTGGGCGATGCAAATACGCCGCTACTTTTTCTGGTGATCTCGTCATCACTTAACGTTGCGGGTGATCTCCTCTTTGTCATTGTAGTTCATCTCGGAAGCGTCGGCTGCGCCATCGCAACCGTTGTCTCGGAGGCATTGTCAGCCCTGTTCTGCGTCGTCTATGTCTCAAAACGGATACCGATTCTGGAGCTGGGGAGGGAATGGCTGGTTTTTGACCGGAAACTGTTCGGAAAAACGGTGGCCTTCGGTCTCACCAGCGCGATGCAGCAGGCTACGGTCCAGCTCGGGAAGATTGCCATGCAGGCGCTAGCCAACACAATGAGCGTCACGGTCATGGCGACATTTGCCGCGGTCAACCGGATCGACGATTTTGCCTATACGCCGCAGCAAAATATCGGCCATGCGATGTCAAGCTTTATGGCACAGAATAAGGGCGCCGGCAAAGAGGAGCGCGTAAGAAAGGGATTCCTCGCGGGAATGCGGATCGAGGCCGTCTACAGCATCGCCATCGCGCTGGCCTGCTTCTTTTTCGCCGATCCTCTGATGAGGCTGTTCATCGATGATGATGCCGTCATCCGCACGGGTGTGCGATATCTTGGGCTCATCGCGTTTATGTATCTTCTTCCTGCCATGACGAACGGCGTACAGGGATTTTTCCGGGGTATCGGCGACATGAAGGTGACGCTCATCTCAAGCACCGTCAACATGGCGGTACGTGTGGCAGCCGGCTTTATCCTCGTTTACCAATTTGGCATGGAGATTGAGGCCTTCCCGTGGGCGTATCTGGCCGGATGGGTCGCAATGCTTATTGCCGAGGTTCCGCTGCTGCTAAAAAAGTTCAACCATACGCTCGCCGGAACTGGAAAATGATGGATGCGCTCACGAAAAGGAAATTCCCTGTGGCAGAGCCCGCCGCCGACCGGAAGGGGCCGTAGAAGGCGTGACCGTTGGATCAGTTCCATTAAAATTTCCCTTTCTATTTGGAATGAATCAGCCCTGGCGGGTGCGTATTCAAGCGCACCTGCCAGGGCTGATCCGGTAAGTAATACAGATTCAATTAATTAACCAGCCGCCGTCTACATAGACAATTTGTCCTGTCACATAGGCGGAGGCGTCGCAGGACAGATATACTGCAGTAGAGGCAAGGTCCTCAGGCCGTCCCAGCCGTCCCATTGGAATTTTCTCCTGATATTTGCGCATAACCTCCGGATCGGACAACAGGGGTTTGGTCATCTCGGTGAAGTAGTAACCGGGGCCTATGGCGTTGACGCAGATACCATAGGAAGCCCACTCGTTAGCTAAGGCCTTGGTCATCTGTACGATACCGCCTTTGGAGGCACAGTAGGCAACCATATTTTTTAGCCCGATCATGCTGGACAAGGAACCGATGTTAATGATGCGGCCCTTAATGCTATGTTTTATCATGTAATTACCCACTGCCTGGTTCATGAAAAAGACGTACTTCAACTGGACGTTAGTCACCCGGTCCCAGTCTTCCTCCTGGAAGTCCAAGGCGGACTTGCGGATATTGATACCGGCGCTGTTGATCAGAATGTCGATGTGGCCAAATTTCTGGTCAACCTGTGCCACAAACTCATGGATGGCGGAAAGCGAGGTCACATCCAGCTGCATAGGGATACAAATTCCGCCGGTCTCCTCGCTGATCTCTTTGGCAGCCACCTCCAGGGTCTCCAGCCCGCGGCTGGCAATGACGACAGAGGCGCCGGCATTGGCCAAACCCACTGCCATGCCACGACCCAGCCCACGGCTGCCGCCTACGACGATCGCAACTTTGCCGGTCAGGTCAAACAGATTTTTCATAGGGAACTCGCCTACCTTTCTAAGATCGCTACGGGAGAAATGTGCCGAATATTTTTTGTACTTATTTTATACCGGCAAGAACGTGACAGCAAGTATGAATATTGGACCGCTCAAAAGCATGATGGCGATGGTCTCAGGCCGTAATTCCGCACACTTTTCAGGCTTGGGATGAAGGAAGTAGCAGATAATGGGCGGAATAATAGCGAAGGCAATCAACATAGTGACGTTCAAGGGATTGATTAAGTACTTTGGGAAGGGAATGACACCCATCTCCGCCTCTAGAAAGTGACTGGGCTGGGCAATGGTTAGGCCGATGGAGGCGGAGAGACCGCCGTGCCAGCACATCTCTCCGGCAGAGCCTGCGGCCACGATGAGGGGGTAGTCGAATTTGATGCCTTTTCTCCACACCCCCTCTTGGCTCTTTTATTTTTTCAATTTACACCATGATAAGAGCATTACCCAGAAGACCTCCGATTACTGGTATTTTCCACGGCGCCTCCAGGGAATATAATGAGTTATAACGATTGTGGGAGGAGGTTCCACTATGGGAGATCGGTACGGTCTAGATAAAATCGGGTCTATGCAGTATAAAGGAATTCTTCAAGGCAAAGATGTGCCCGTCGGAGGCGGTTCCTACGTCGTTGAAAACAATGTTGCTGGTGAAGCATGTAACTTTTGGCCGATCCATACAAAATGGGACGACGGACGAGAGCAGGACATCTGTTATGGATTTACTGAGACAAAGACCTCAAAAAGCGGGAAAATACAGGATCTTCATATCGAAAAAATAGAGGGATGCGAGCACTGTACTAAGGAAGAGTTCGTAGAAGATGTAACGGTTATCTATTGTGCCGCGAGGCCGCACCAGGGTTTTACTTCTGTTGTAGGCTGGTATAAACATGCAATTGTCTACCGCAAATACCAGATTGCAGAAGTGCCACTGTCAGATGGAACGTATGATTATCAGTATTACAATGCGAAAGCGCTAAAGGAAGATTGCGTCCTGCTTCCGAAGAATGAACGGCGTATTACAAAGTGGAATGTTCCAAGGCGGCAGACGGGGGCGTCTTATGGCTTTGGACAGTCAAATGTCTGGTTTGCTGATGGCAGAAGAGAAAACAAGCTGCTCGATGAGTTCTTGAAGAAAACCATCGACAAGATCGAGAATTACCAAGGTGAGAACTGGATAGACATTCAGCAGGATACTCTAATGTGAAAAATGCTTGGAAGGGGAAAGAAAAGAGGGTAATGCCCTTATCATGGTGTAAATTGAAAAAATAAAAGAGCCAAGAGCTCATCTCTTAGGTATCATGAAAATCTCCACAATCAACATAATACCGAGGAGGATGAACAAATGGCTCAACTCAATAGTACATTGAATCAGGAGGAAATTCTACAGCTTCTTTCAAAAGATCATGATCAGGCGTTCCGCGAGTTGCTCCGGAGAGAGCTTGTGGACAGCCAGGGGATGCAAGGCATCCCCCGGTGTTACAGGCACCCAAGAGAAAATCACTTTACACACAAATTTGGACTTGACTTCTAATTTTCCGTATTGAGTTAAAGATGTTAGGGATTTTCCGCCTTTTCTTTATTTAATATATCAAGAATTTCTCGAAACGATTTTTGCAATCGAAGATCATCATACATTTTCTTTGCCGTATCCAGCAATTCTTCTGCCTGATTATATTGCTCATTTATAATTGCTGCTATTATATCAAGTATGGCTATGTTTCCGCCGTAGATTTTGTGATGTCTATATTGTTGAAAAAGGCCTTGGTTTTCGTTGTATACTGTAATTGCTTTTTCATACTGGGTAGTTTCAAAATAGCTCAAGCAAAGGTTGATTTTATGAACTACATTAACAGAAGAACCGCTCAGCCGCTCATGGGACAATTTTTCCAGCATAGGAATTGCTATATCAAATTGTTTTACCTCGATGTATCCAGCAGCCAAATTTAATTCTAAGATATTTCTTAATGTTTTCCCTTTTGCGGTTTTTAGCAAATTTTCTATACCGTCAATGTATTCCTGTGGCTTTTCTTCACTCAGCAACTTTGCAATTTTCTTGACTTTGTTAAAATAAATTAGATTGTAACATACATTGATTAACACAGCGCCTAATACAATGGCAACCGCTGCAATCCAATAACCATGCATAAAAGCTGCATCATCAATCCTAAAAATAATTTTAAGGAATAACAAAATCAAGCCGAAGCAGACTCCTATCAAAACTATTTTTGCAGCTCTTTTCAAATTGAGTACCTCCATCATACTTTTTTTGCAACTTGCTGGCGGCGGACGGTTCTCAAAACCGTCTGCGGACGGCAAGTCCACAGGGGATAACCGCTTTAGCGGTGCAAGGGGGGTAGCCACCTTGACGGAACGAAGTGACGAAACATCTCGGTCGGGCAGTTTTTTCTGCTGACCGGGAATGAAGCTCCGCAGGACGCACGATACTTCCGCCAGGAGAGTATAGAAGTGCGCCCTTTAGTTCCTAAAGGGATTTGCTCCGGCTTAACTTCTCGACAAACTGGGATTTATCGAATTCTAAATAAACTGCACTGTCACTCCATTTGGGTCTTCAACAAAAAAGAATTTCGCATGTGGATTCGGTGCAATAATCGGTGTTACATGTAATCCTTTTGCAATAAGTTCTTCACGCTTCGCTTCAACATCATCTACATGAAATCCCATTGATATACCACTACCCTTATATGCCTTTTGAGGATCATCAATTAGTTCAACCTGCGTGTCTCCCTTATCTTTTGCCAGAAATACTATGTTTCCGCCGAACTCACGAAAATCATTTTGAACATTTAATCCTACAACATCTTTGTAAAACTTAATAGAATCTTCTAAACATCCTGTATAAATTGTTACATGTACCATTTTCATTGAAAAGTTCCTCCTTACAAATTCCGATTCTTAATATATGAGTAGAGGCTTTCATAGTCTCTGCTCTTTCTTTATGATGAAGGTGATTGGTCTGACGTAATTTCCGATTGGG
>NZ_JADKQA010000030.1 GCF_015351765.1 Clostridium vitabionis | reverse complement strand
GCAATTCACTCCAACATCTGCTTCAATGTTTGGAGTAATTATCTCAAACGGATTGGAGTGAAACAATCCAACGAATTACTTCGCGCTTACGAAGGTCCCTTTTCTTGCAGATATTGAAGATGATGTAAATGAAGATGGTTATTCAATTGTCAATGACTTCCTGGCGGCAAACCCTTCTGTAGCTAATTCCATAGCACATACGTCGGGGAGTTCATTCACAAGCGGATTGATTACGAAGTATTTCACGATTGAACGCAACGTAGGAGGACCACAAACTACAGGTGTGGACTGCCCAGTATGGGTACTAACGGAGTGTATTACTTTTGGAGATTTTGCTCGGCTTTATAATTTTTATTACAATCGTTGTGGTAGACAGGATAAGATCCTGGATAATGGTGTAGTAAACCCTGTCAGAACATTACGTAATGCCTGTGGTCATAACAGTTGTATGTTGTTTGACTTACAAGAACATATCGGAAAAACGCATCCTGGCGCTGCTGTTACACAATTTGTTGCCAGTGTACCGAACATTGGCAAAAGGGAAAGACAGAAGAAATTATCATGTCGCCCATTATTTGAGATATGTTGCTTGTTATATGCAGAGCAGACATATGTCACTGAAGAAGTGCGAATGCACCAGATGGATAAATTGAGGACTTTTGTTCATGGGCGCCTTTATAAGCATCCAGAAGCCTTCAAAGATAGCCCGGCAATTTCCACGGCGTTTGACTTTTTACGGAAAGTGGTTGACGCTGACCGTTGAGTTGGTTATACTTTAGGCAACATCAAAAAAGCCTTCGAGACTTTTTGTAAGATCCTTGCATTCGTGCCGGGGTCTATTTTTATGCTTTTTATCTAATCTCTTGCATTAAATTCGCTTTCACGGCATAATGATATTGTCACTCGTGACAATAAAATGACATTCAAATCATGTTGACTTCCAATAAAACGTGCAACTAGAGAAAAACTGCGCGCAATACAACGCCCCAAAAGCCTTGAAAACACTGGATAATTCCGCATTTT
>NZ_JADKQA010000003.1 GCF_015351765.1 Clostridium vitabionis | reverse complement strand
AAAAATGCGGAATTATCCAGTGTTTTCAAGGCTTTTGGGGCGTTGTATTGCGCGCAGTTTTTCTCTAGTTGCACGTTTTATTGGAAGTCAACACGGATAGATATCGATTTCTGTTGAGATCGTATATTTTTCCCAGGGAATTGCAACTGAAGTGATCTCGACAGAAGTAAATTCCGGATCTGCTGTCAGGGCATACTGATTTTCTGACGCGGCAGCTTCTATATTCTTCGGTTCCAGAAAATCGATTTGGAGTGTATTTCCAAGCTCTTTCAGGGTGCCCGCAGTCATACCATACATGGATTCACTTTTTTTCGATGTACTGCCATTTGAAGATGCAGTCTGTATGGAGAGATCCAGGTCAATCTTACTGCCGTCCGACAGGGTCAGGTTGCCGCCTTTATGATCTGCCTGTTTTTCAATGCTTTCGCATAGACTTTCTCCTTTCTTCATGGCTGCGACTGCATTCGATTTATATTCTGTATGGATATTGGCCTGACTATTATTGCCGGAACCTTTCGTTACTTTAATATAGGTGCCGTCAAGCAAAGTCTTTTCGTTACCAGAACAAGCAGTCAGACAGCAGAAAAGAGCAGTGAAAATAAGACAAAGTACGAGAATTCCCACATGTTTTTTCATAACGCCTCCTTTAGATAATCACATGACTTTTTGTGAATCGACTGCCTTCGTATCTTCAATCAGCATTGATGAGGTCGTATTCCGCAGCTTAAATGCTATCTGATTGCCTGAATTATTGAATTTTCAAGGAACAAATCCCATTTTGGGTATGGGAAGTTTTAGTTAATTACAGAATAATGCTGTAACAGCGCCGGAGCAAGTGTTTTTTCTCAGTTCTTATCCTCTTCCGCTTCACGATCGCTTTCGCGGTCGTACGTATACACCGCGCCGGACGCCTGAAACTTTGCGAGATTCTCCAGCATGATCTTACCGATCTCCGTGGGATCATAGTCGCAGGCAGAGCAGATCAGCCGCAGTCCGTCCGGAGTCAGTATACGGCCATGCTCACGGTCATAGATAAGCCTGCGGTATTCTTCGTACTGTTTGTTTGTAATCTTCTGCATTTTGTTTTCCTATACGCCATCCGTAGTTTCTGGAAATACGCTCATAGCTGTTCATCAAAACATATTCTTGGCAATTACAGCCGCATTGTTTCTGCCTTCGCGATGATCAGAGCCTGTCTTGGCAAATGTGGTCTTGTACCTTCCGTCCCCATAATATGTAAGCCTATAATGCTTTCCTTCTTCTGTAATCACAAAGCCAAGATCCATCAGCTGCTGCCGTAAAGTTCCACTCATTGTTTTATAGTCTTTCAACAGGTTTTTAATCGTTTCAATCCGCTCAGCAGTCAATCCTTGGTAATGATTCTTTTTAAGGATATCCCTATACACATCGTATCTGCGCGTCTTTTCTTTTGTATTTTTCAGTTTTTCATCAACGGCATCCAACACCATCTCGCGAATTTCGCCTTGATAGAATTCCTCTTCGTCACCGAGAAAAATAATAGGAACATCCTCAGTATCGCTTAATTTTGCTCTTAGTCCCTGGTTTTCCTGCTGAAGCGAATAAATGTCCCTAGTCAGTTCTTCAATCCTGTTATGCAAATCATCGTTCTCGCTTTGAAGTTTAACGTTTTCCTGATCAAATGTTTCCTGATATTCCTGGAACTCTGCTTCAGCGTGTTGCCGTGCGGTTTCGGCAGCCATCTTTTCTGCTCGGTTACTGCTCCATTTGTCTCGAAGCAAAGAGTTATTTACTCCAGCCCACGTATAAAGTGGTGGAATGGTCTGCACGTTCATATAGCGGAATACAGCATTAGCGACTTTATTCATCAATATGCTGGCTTCGTTGGCATATTCCCGGTATATATACCGTCTGTGGTTGCCATTCGGGAAATAAATGCCAATCCCACCGAAATATTCATTACTGTCATTGCAACGTGTACGGATCGCATAATTATCCGATTTGTCCTGTTGAAGCAGGACATGCGCAGCACCCTTCAGTTTACTGCATAGTAAACTACAGTTTAACGGTTCCTTGTTGTAAACAGTTTTTGATACATAGACTATGGGAAGTCTGTATTTCTTCCTGCCTTTGATTACGTCAGTCAGCTGATCCAGATTGCTGTTGTTTATTAATATTGGCTTTCTGAGAATCGGAAGGTCATAATCATCAGCCACATAACCGTTTTCAATCAACAGTGTCAGAAAATGCGGTGTTGAGAAGCTCGGATTCTCCATCAAAGCATCTTCCGTGTAGCTCCTGTCAAGCCGTATGGCCATCTTCATTTCATCGAAATTCATCACATAATCCGTATCCCACACAGCACCGTCGGCCTCTTTCTTTTCATACCGTACGGCGATTATGTTTTTATTGCGGTATTCCTCGATATCCATCCAAAGCCATTCATTTCCGAAGCGGACATTGTGTTCGCCATTCCAGTTCAGGTTGGGAATCACATTCTCCTTATGTGGACTTTTCTGATTCCACTCAATCACCAGTGAAATGAATTTGTCCCCGGTCAGACTATCATTGATCTTTAAAGTGGTTGAATAAAGCAACATATTATGAGTCCTCCCCGCATCAAGCTTTTAAAATTTACTTAACCCCCTTTAATAACTTTGGGCCATATTTCTTTAACGCTAGACCAGCCGGAACAAGGAATGCCGCTAATTTCATACCGTTTTTGAGTGTTTCCGCTCCGTCCTCTGTTTCTTTGTAATCGTCACTGTTCAGTGTCTGATTCTGGAATCTCTTCTTTTCGGACATTTCCAAATACCTCCAATAATTTCTGACCTGTCACTTCCACATCAATGACATCGTAATCTTTTGCATCAGCCATACATACATCTTTTTCAGCCTCGATATATTCTTCCGGACAATTATAGAAAAGTTCCTGAGTCTGCTTGTGAATATAATCAATGGTCTTTATGGAATCGAATCTGATTTCACTCATTTCAGTTTTTGCTATTTCAAAGACCTTTTCCGCCTCATCCATATCGCCGTAAATTGCATAGGATGCAGCTAGGAGCTGAGTTGCCTCCAGATAAAATCCATAGTATTCCTGGATATCCGAGAATTCTTTATCCTTTTCTTGCAAAATTCCTCCATGCCTGAACTCAAGCCAGAATCGATCCCTTTCATCTTTCGGTATCGGTGTAAATCCTTCCACTCGGCTCTTGAAAGTCTGAAGTAACTTTTTCTGAGCAGATAAGATGTGACTTCTCCCTTCAGCAATTTCCATGCTGCGACGTTCGGGATCAAGTTTCAAAGCCAACAGGATCTGATCCCTGCCTGCCTTTAATTCACCGATACGATCATCCATCTGACCACGCTCAATTCGTTCTACCGCCTTATAAGTACGATTGATCATTTCAGACAGCTCATTCATCTGTTCCTGCATGTAGATATTGTGGTAACCCATTGCAATCGCATCAAACGGATTACCCTTTACAAGCGCCTCCTCTTTGATAGGAAGATTATCTACAAACTGTCTTTTTCCGTTTTCAGCAGTTTTGTATAATGTCGGCCACAAAACACCAGTTTTCGTGTTCTGATTAAGGAAAAGCTCACCGGCATTAAATGCTTCCTGATCCTTGAGAGGGATCTGTACCACATACTTCATCTGCCGTTCAACGTGAGCCAGAGCATCGCCGATATTCACATATTGCGTAAGCCTAGCAAGGAGCCCATTGAAATCCACGCCTTCCGTTTCAGCGGTAATATGTAACACTTTTGCATGTAATGTTTCACCCGGCACAAGGTCACTGTCCTTTTTTACAACAACATTCTTTTCCGCCATTAGTCTGACTCCCTTTTTCCGTTCGGATTACGCTCAACCGTATTAACTGCATCTGACAGATGTTCAAGAGCAAGATTACAGTCCTCAATTTTTTGCTGCTCTCTATTGATTTCGGCCTGTAATTCAGATATCGCCGACTTCTTACTCTCTATTATTTTCTTGCTTTCGGAAATATTATCCTCGAGGGTCTTTTTGACATCGTCCGAAAATATCTCAATATTCTCATTATTTTTCTTTAATCCTGCCGAAGCCAAGGCGGCCACCACTCCAACGCCCGCAGTTGCAATTAGCGATGTAACGGCGAGCAAAGGGCTACCCAATACCATACCGGCAGCAACTCCGGCATATTTAGATGTGCCCCGCAAATATTTGTAAAGGTCATCCTCCTGGATTACATTTCCATCTTTACGCGAACTTTTCTCTGCTTTCAGTTTTCCGGAGCGGATCCATCTCCGGACTGTTTCGGGGTTGGTATCAAGCATTTCTGCAACTTCCTTCACAGTATATGTCTTCACTTGACTGCCTCCTTATATCCTTATGTTATCACTTTATTACTACATTTACAACGATATCATTTGTAGTATTAAAATTGACAAATATTTCCTCAAGGCACAAAAAAAGCTGGTCATCTACATGGCCAGTTGATCCTGTTGCACCCTAATTTTTGACCTTGCACCCTTTTTTCATGCGCAAATTCTAGAAATGTTAAATTGTATCATTTTCGGTCGGATGTTTTCACAGATTACTTCATCCGGTTCCGGTTCCATCAGATCGACCATCATTCGGATGATGTGTCTTGGTGTGCGGAACTGTCCGTTCACGCCGGCCGTGGAAAGCTTAGAAAGCAGGTATTCGTAAACGTCCCCTCGGATATCCGAAGATTTCACCTGTGCCATTTGAGCATAAAGGGTATCCATGGAAGTGACGATTTTATCCAGCATCAGCGGCGTCGGAATTTTGAAGATCGCATCTCCCATATATTTCGCATAGGCACTGTCCTTATCTCCATGCAGATTTTTGATAAACGGAAATACCCATTCCTGAACCACGCTATACATTTTAGCCGCCGGGAAATCATGAAAGATACTCCATTTCAGCTGATTTCCGGCGATTGTCCGATCGCCAATCTGGACTTCATCTGCAAAGATACTTTGATAAGGAAGGCCCAGCATAGCTGCTTCCTTTGCCCGGAGATTATCCGAGTCATCCAGGTCATGAATGAACATCATATAAGTCATCTGTTCAATGACATCCAGCGGATTTGTAAGGCCACCGGTCCAGAAGATCTCCCAAATGCTGTCGATCTTGTTTTTCAGTTCACCTGTAATCATTACTGTTCATCCTCCTGATCCCAGTTCCATCTGTATTTGATATAACGGCCTGCGCCGAGTTTGATGATCTTGCCCTGTTTAGTCAGTTCAGTAAGTGTCCTCTGGACAGTTGTCTGACTGACATCCGGCACCTGCTCCACCAGCTGTGCCTTTGTGATTGTCCCGATATGATTTTTTATCTCCTCTGCAATCCGCTCCGGCTTAGACATCTTTACGGACGTGATCAGCTTGGTTCGTTCAAAGAATTCACGATAGGACGCAACTACAACACCCAGAAGATATTTCACGAATGGAGCATAGTCGTTGAGCTCTTCGTGCCATCCCGTGGAGCTCGCCTGAAGATCCTCGTAATAGGAGTCCTTTGTCCGTTCAATCAGCTTTTCAATACTGATATACTTACCGACATAATAGCCTCCCTGATAGAGGAGCAAAAGCGTCAGGAGTCGGCTCATCCTTCCATTACCATCACGGAAAGGATGAATACACAGAAAATCAAGAATGAACATCGGCATGATCAGAAGCGGATCCACGTCTGGCTCTTTCAGAACCTGATTATAAGCAGCACAGAGCTGATCCACGGCCTCCGGCGTCTCCCAGGCGGAAACCGGTTGGAACCTGATTTTAGCCTTTCCGTTTTCATCCACCTCTTCAATCGTATTATCTACATTTTTGAAGACTCCACCGGTTCCGGCACCCTGAAACTTATAAAGATCTCTGTGGAGCTGAAGGAGCAGAGTTGCACGAATCGGAATGAAATCGTAATTCTCATGAATAGTATTCAGAACATCCCTGTAACCGGCTATTTCCTGCTCATTTCGATTTCGGGGCATCGTCTTGTCGAGAACGATCTTTTTCAGCCTTTCGTCCGAGGTATAAATGCCTTCGATTTTATTGGAGCTTTCTGTACTCTGGATTCTGGCGATATCCACCAGATCTGTCAGTACATCGGCATAACGTTCGGCAATCAGACGTTGCTCTCCTTTATATTCATGAATTGAGGTGAGCAGGGAAATGATTTCCGGCGTCAGCAACTTTTTCCATTTTTCTCTATAGTCATATTTTCTCATGCATGCTTCTCCATACGCAGCATCTGCTTCGCCATTTCAAAGATATCGACTCAACTATAATGTACCGTCACTCTGCATCATCGTCAAGTTGTCTTTTCGTCATTTTGACACAAATGACGAAAAGAAAAATTGAAATGCATACTTTGCAGCTGCGTTTTGATTATCAGTTTCAGCCATTTACAATGAAATACCCAAGGTCATCTGCCTCGATCCGCCAAAGCTCATCGATCTTCAGGGCTTCGGTCAGGAGTTCCTGATAATCTTCAGGTCTAAAGACATTCATGGTGGCAAGCTCCTTGTAGATTTGTGTGCAGATGCCCGAATAATAAGCATCTGCGTCATCTGGCTGCTATTCAAACAGGGATAAAAGGCTTTTCAGTCTCTTTTCCTGCTGTCTGCACGCAAAAAGGCACCCCTCTCAGATTGATTCTGAAAAGGAGTGCCTTGAAGGTTTTTGGAACTAGGATGTGTGTCAGGTTTTCCGCCCGTGATTTTCCCCGGATCAATACAGCTTCGCGCCGGACGGGATATGGTTATCGACCATCAAAAGATGCAGCTCTTCCTCGCCGTTTTTCTCATTCACCGCGGACAAGAGCATGCCGCAGGAGTCGATTCCCATCATGGCTCTCGGCGGGAGATTGGTGATGGCAATCAGGGTCTTTCCGACCAGCTCTTCCGGCTCGTAATAGGCGTGAATACCGCTTAAAATCACGCGATCCGTGCCCGTACCGTCGTCCAGAACGAACTTTAAGAGCTTCTTACTCTTCGGAACAGCCGAGCATTCCTTGACCTTCACCGCCCGGAAATCGGACTTGCTGAAGGTGTCAAAATCCACGAAATCCTGGAACAGCGGCTCGATCTTTACACCGGTAAAATCGATCTTATTGTTCGGGGTGAAGAACTCGGACTGCTCGGAAACGGCCTCGGAACTGCTCTCTTCGCCGGCCTTTTCGTCCGCATGTGCTTCATTGTTTTTGGAGCCGAGGGACTTGAGTGTCGGGAGCTCTTTTATGGGATTTACAAGACTTGTCATAAGTTGTCAAAACCCTTCATTTACAAAGCTCCCCACCCCTCGCCTTTTCCATAACTTCTCATAAGTTTCCATACATCGTGTTTCAAATGGTGTAAGTTTTGGTGTAACCTGGTGTAAGGCAAAGCCCAAGCTTTCTCCCGGATTTCCTGCGATTGCCAGCAGCTTAGCTGTACTAAAACAGCCTCCCATGAGCTGTGAAAGGCTGATGCTTCAGTAAACATACACACAGTTGCATGATCGTGTGTATATTTTCTTTGACTCTTTCAGATGCACTTTTCAGATATTTTGTAAGCGAGAAGTATTTCCGCGTACCCTATGTTAACAGTTGGAGCAAAACGCTCCAAAATTGAGAGTTGGAGTATTTCGCTCCAACTCTTTCGCTATTCATTGTCCTTTCTTAACATCGGGATTGAACCTGGACTGCATCTCTGCCGACCATGGGAGGATCTCATCTATGCGTACGGACCCATTCTGGTGATCCCGCATATATGACAGTACCTCTGTCAGGTACGGCTTGATTTTCAGACCGTTCAGTCTTGCTGTCTCGATCAGACTGTAGATCGCAGCGCTGGCGACAGCGCCGTTGACAGAATCAGAGAAAAGCCAGTTCCGGCGGCCGACCGCAAACGGGCGGACACTGTTCTCACTGGTCTGATTTGAGATCTCAATCCTGCCGTCCAGGAGATAATTCTCCATGAACCGGCGCTGATTCTGCGCATAAGTCACGGCTTTGTCCAGCCGCGAACCCGATGTCGGATTCTGCTGGTCCAGCCATGACCAGAAAGCCTCGAGCACAGGTTTTTCATGCTCCAGGCGTTCAGTTTTTCTTGTCTCAGGGTCATGTCCTGCAAAACTGCGTTCCCACGCGAAGAGCTTATCGCAAAACTCTTTTCCCTGAAGTCCGGGTGTTCCGGGAACCGGCTTCCCGTCCTTCTTCTGGATCGCATCCACAAACTTTCTTCTGATGTGCGCCAGACAGGAGCAGCGGATCAGTCCTTTCAGGGAATTGTATCCCTGATATCCGTCGCATACGAGATAGTGTCCGCTGAATCCATCCAGAAGTTCAGCCGCATTCTTCCCTGCGCGGGTCGGCCGGTAGCTGTAGATCACGATTGGCGGATCTTTCTCTTTCCTGCCGCTGCAGGTAAGCCACATATACGATTTCTGTGTGGCCGTCCGGCCATCCTCATGGAGAACCTGCACCGGCGTTTCATCGCAGTAGACGATATCCCGCTTCATCAGTTCCTCATGCAGGCGGTTGACTACTTTCAGGATATATTTGATCCCGCAGGTGATGCACCAGTTGGCCAGCGTTGTCCGGTTGACCAGGACTCCGAGCTGGTTCCAGTCCTTCTCCTGACGGTACAGCGGCATGCCCATAAAGTACTTGTCATACATAACCAGTGATACCACACTGGGTGTGGCATACGAGTTCGGGATCAGGGGCTCCGGAAAAGGTGCCTTGATGATCGTGCCGGAATCCGATTCTGCTTTGCATTTCGGACATCCGTAAACTCTGCGGTATACCTTGAAACGGATGACCTGCCTCGGAATGACCTCGATTTCATCACGGACGAATTCTTTGCCGATACATTCCATCGGGGTGCCGCATTTCGGGCAGATTTTTTCAGCATCGGGAAGGTCGACAAAACGTTCCTTCTCTTCAAGATTCCCCATCAGTTCCTGGTGTGTAGACTTCCGCTTTCTTTTGTACGTAACGGTGATCGTATCGCCTTTGGCGGAAGCTTCCACATCAGCCTCTTTCTCTGCTTCATCAAAGAGGCTGAGCTGGCCTTCAATCTGTTTTGTCTTCTCGCTCTTCGGGGCGAAAAGCTGCTTTGTCAGATACGCATTCTGTTCACGGAGGTTTTCGTTCTCCTGCTGAAGCTTCTGAATCGTATTCTGAAAACTGTCGACCATCTTCAGAAGCTGGTCGATCCGCTGGTTCAGCTGTTCAATTGTCCTGATGAGAACCTCGTCCTGAGGAGCGGATCCGGCCGCTTTTCCTGTCGTTTTCATGTCTCTATTATACTATATATCGAGGCATGATTCAGCAGAATGACGAACGCAAAAATGCCGAATTTAAGCCGTTTTCCGGCATTTTAAGCATTCGGGTTTGTGCACTTCTCGTCACTTTTTCATCCAGTCAGAAGTCTTTTTTCTGCCCCGGGATCATAGCCTTGGGCTGCTCGATATCGAGGCCGTCCATGAGATAGCTGAACTGCTTGCGGGTGATCAGCTTTGCCTCCTTCTCCGTGCGCGGCCACTGAAAGCGGCCGTTTTCAACATTCAGTCTTTTATAGAAGAGCACGAATCCGGTCGGCTCATAGTGAAGCGCTTTGATCCTGTCGCAGCGGCGTCCGCAGAAAAGATACAGGTTGTTTGCATACGGATCCAGAGAGAACGTATGCTGGACCAGAGCGGCCAGGCCGTCGATCTGCTTGCGCATGTCTGTGTACCCGGTCACAATGTAGATGCTGCGGACACCGGAAAGATCGCCTAACATACCTGGTGCAGTGCCCGGACAAGCGACTGGATCATCCACTCGTCAGCACCGCTCATGATGTCTGCGGTAAGTGCTCCGGAACGAATCCGAATAACAGGTTCAGGCTTCACTGCCGGTGTTCGATTCGCCGGGGATGCTTCAACAATATCGATCGTCCGGTCCGGAACTTTCACGTCCTGTTCTGCTGCGGCAAAATCAAGTTTTACTACTTCCTGTTTTGCCGCTGATGGGAGCTTCTGTTTCTCTCTGATCTCGATAGCCTGCTTTTTCAGCCGGCGGAGATTGTAATAAAACGTGCTGACCGGTATGCGATTCTCTTTGCACCAGGCATAGTCGGAAAGCCCGCTGACTCTGGCAGCGTTGATGCGCTCCAGCCAGATCCTGTCTGTTTCCTGCTTAAGCTGCATGAAGTCCTCCAATCCGATGCTGGAGCAATTCACTCCAACATCTGCTTCAATGTTTGGAGTAATTATCTCAAACGGATTGGAGTGAAACAATCCAACGAATTACTTCGCGCTTACTCAAAATCTTCCTTCATGCCTTCTGCAGCGCCGATGATCTCGCGGTAGCCGTCTGTAGATACGCCGATAGCAACAAGGACGGACACGTTCTGCACTTCGCCGCCCCAGCTGCGTTTCAGATAAATACCGTCAACATAAACGTATGCGTATTCACCGGTCAATTTTCGGCTGCGCCAGGTTTCGATATGTTCGTAAGCTTTCTGATTGAGATTACTGATCGTTCCTGGAGATACCTTAGTTCCCCAAAGAGCTTCTGTGATATCCTCTACGCGGCGGACGGATACCCCGGCCAGATACATTTCGATCAAAGCTTCTTCGACGGAGCACTCCCTGCGTTTATAGCGTTCGATGATGGCTGTCTCAAACTGGATACCTTTCAATTTAGGGACCTTTAATTTCACGTCTCCTGCAGTTGTGGTGAAGTTTCTCTCATAATGACCTGAGCGGTAGCCATTACGATTCTCTGTACGTTCATACTTTGAAGCGTTGACAAGTTCATCCGCTTCATGATCGAGCAGGGCATTCAGCGTTTCTTCAACACTGCTGCGGACAAGATCTTTAAGATCATGCTTTATTAGGTCTTCATTTAACTGTATAATGTTATCGGACATAGTCATTGCCTCCTTGGTGGATTTTGTGTGGTAACTTAATTTTACCGATGGCAATAGACTATGTCTATTTTTATTCAATTGAATTTGCGAAACTTATTATACGTTATCAGATTTGTGTTACTCTGTTTCTGAGCCATCGAGAGTTCTCCTTTGTAGTTGTTTGTTTCGTCGCAAATCATTCTACATGAGCCTCGATGGCTTTTCCATTGCCTATTCAGTTTTTGCGAACATTATTGTACTCTATCGACTCGAAGATATAAAAAAAGCCCCTGACTATCTATAAAGATAGCCAGAGGCTGAACTATTCACTGAGTTCTTCACTGCCCTTTGCAAATCGCATTGAAATGATAAGCACAAAGCAAATCAGTTTGTAGAATCTATTACCTGTTTTACTCGTGCTAATGACAATTCCGACTTGCTGATGATATCTATTTCATGTTTATAAATGTCCTTACTCACTTGCGGCTCGTTAACGATAAATACACCTTTGATTCGCCAATCTGCATCTGCTAATCTATAATGTTTTTTTACATCATTTATATTTTCCGCCGATTGTAAAATGAAGTTGGACATCTGAATAAAATAAAGATCCATGGCAGGATCTTTGGTAGAATGTAAGTCACCACAACAAACTTTCTACAGGAGAATCGCCACCATGGACTACTCTCATTCTACCATATCTTCCCATATAAAAGGCAAACATCTTTCGTATGAGGAACGGGTTCTTATTCAGATTCGTCTTAAAGACCACTACTCCATCCGGGCAATTGCCCGTGAGATCGGCTGCTCACCGAACACTGTCTCGAACGAAATAGCACGTGGCTCCGTTGCCTTGTATAACGGCCATGTGACCCGTTATAAGGCGTCTGCCGGTCAGAAAGCCTATGAGGACAACCGAAAGCACAGTTGCCGGCATTATGACTTCCTGAGCAGATCAGCGTTTCTGGAGTATGTGCTGAAACACTTTACAGAAGATGGCTGGTCATTGGACGCCTGCACTGGACGCGCTGTTCTCGATGGTGAATTTACCAGAGAGCAGATCGTCTGCACAAAAACGCTTTACCGCTATGTTGATCTTGGCCTCTTTGGCATCAGGAACCATAACCTTCCTGAAAAGCTGAAGCGTAAGTCCAAGAAACATAGAGTTCGGATCAACAAGAAAAAGCTGGGTCGCAGCATTGAGGAACGTCCCAGAGAGATCGAGTCCCGTGAGGAATTCGGGCACTGGGAATGTGACCTCGTATTGGGTGCCAAAACCCGGGATGATCAGGTCCTGCTCACTCTTGCTGAACGCAAAAGCCGTGAGTTCCTGATGCTTCCTATTGCAAACAAGACATCAGCGTGTGTCATGAAGGCAATTAAACAGCTTCAGGAGACTTACAGCGAACACTTCGGTGAAGTGTTCAAAACGATTACGACCGATAACGGTTCGGAATTCGCCGACCTTTCAGAACTTGAGAAGATGGCTGATACGCTTGTCTACTATGCCCATCCCTACACATCCTGCGATAAGGGAACCGTAGAGCGGCATAACGGCCTGATCAGAAGGTTCATACCAAAGGGTAAGCGGATTGATGACTTTACCGGTCAGCAGATCTCCGATGTGGAGACCTGGTGTAACTGCCTCCCACGGAAGATCCTGGGTTACAGAACCCCGGATGAAATCTTCGAGGAGGAAATCGACCGAATCTACCAGGCTACTGCCTAGCGGAGGGTGTCCAACTTGTTATTGCAATTTACCTCTGTTTTTTCGGACTCAATGCATTCTAAATAATCAGCCATGTTTGCATCTATCTAACCCAATATCATTATTCGCACTAAAATCGAGTAGGATGGGAAATTGATATTTCCCCGTCCTCTCACACCACCGTGCGTACCGTTCGGTACACGGCGGTTCAACCAACTTAACAAGTGACACGCCTTTCGGCGTAGTAGTCAGCCATGGAGATTAGCCCAAATTCAGCTAATCTTTTGTTGTTTATCGCCACATTAACCGCCCCCTTATTGCAGACAAAGGCAATTCTTCTCCCAGTGTAGGCAACTCGGTATGCAGTATTGCGGTCGATTCCAAGCTTCATCAGATTCTTTGCTCTGTTCTGCGGTGTCTTCCAGTGCTTCCAGATACACATTCTCAGACGGTACCGGATGTTTCTGTCGAGCCGCTCACACAGCCCTTTCATGCTTCCGATTTTGAAATAGTTTATCCAACCTCGAATGAGCTGGTTAAGTGTAAAGACCTTGAAAGAATTGTTCACTCCCCAGCTCCTGCATGTCAGCTTCTTCATCTGTGCCTTGAACTTCGCTACTGCTTTTGGGTGTGGTCTGGCTTTGTATGCTTTGTGATCTGTCTGTTTACTGATTCAGGTGTGAAACTGGTGAAACCATGGGTGCTCTACGGCGGTACATCTCGCAAAGCTTCGCTTTCCTCGATGTCGCGCTGGTCTACGCTCCGCTTCGGTCCGCGCAGAACCGATGTCCACTGGACATCGTGCGCCGCGCTATAGATCTGTTCGCAGAAGCCGTCTTGCGTGAGCAAGCTCCCGCCGACGTCTCTGCTCCATATCTGCACCGCTCGTAGAACACACAAAAAGGAGCCGCCCCTCTTAAAATTTCTTTTAAGAAAAGCGACTCCTTGAGAAGTCTAATGACTATTCAATTCTGCAACTTGTTGACACCGCCTGTCACAAAGTGACTTCAGATGGGTTTTTGTGGTCAGATTGTTGTAAATCGGCCACTACAACACATTTTTTAAACTCACTTTGTTGTCAGGCTCAGCGCCAATTCTCAATACAACTTCGCACCTGCCGGGATGTGGTTGTCCACCATCAGAAGGTGAAGCTCCTCATCCTCCGAATCCTTGTAGTTGCTTACTGCGGACAGAAGCATACCACAGGAATCGATGCCCATCATCTTACGAGGGGGCAGATTTACGATTGCAATCAAGGTCTTTCCGATCAGCTCTTCAGGCTCGTAGTATGCGTGAATACCGCTTAAAATCGTGCGGTCTGTGCCTGTTCCGTCGTCCAGTGTGAACTGAAGCAGCTTCTTGGACTTCGGTACTGCCACGCAATCCTTTACCTTTACAGCTCTGAAATCAGACTTGGAGAAGGTATCAAAATCAACCTGCTCTTCGAACAGGGGCTCGATCTTTACATTGCTGAAATCGATCTTCTCGTTCGGTGTGAAGAACCCGGATTGATCGGAAACAGCCTCGGAAGCCTTCTCTTCGCCGGCCTTTTCGTCCGCATGTGCTTCATTGTTTTTGGAGCCGAGGGACTTGAGTGTCGGGATTGATTTTTCATAAAATCTCTCCGGACTTATCTCTTGATAACTGCCCCTGACTGGCGATATCTCGCGATTTCCAATAGATTTTATCCGGTCTGATACCGTCTTTATCTATCCTGGGGCATTTGTTGTGCCTCTGTTGCAAACCGGATTCCGTGTTACACGACAACAAAAATCATGTCATCTTTAGAACAGATTATCCAGTTTGCCGGCCAGTCGGCCAAAAGTCTCCTCCTTTTTCCGGTCCGTGGCCTCAGCATATACATCCATCGTTGTTTCAATGTTCTTGTGACCCATGATAGACTGGATCACCTTCAGATTGCTCTCCGCCTCACACAGCCTTGTAGCAAAAGTATGTCTTAAGTGATGGCAGGAGAAATCGGGCAGAAGCAATGGTTCTCTCTTCTCTCTGCTGGCCTTCAGCATTTCCTCATCATTATAGCTCGCAACGATCCTTTTAATGGAAGCATTGATTGTCTGGGGATTCGGAATCTTTCCGTACCGGTTCTGAAAGATAAAACCGGACTGACCATCGATCACCTGCTCATTCGGTCCGTATTCCTTCTCGTCTTCCCTCAGAATATCGAATGCATCCCTGACGAGATCCAGCATCGGGATGACCCTGATTCCGGATTCTGTCTTCGGCTTATGAAAGTGGTAAACACATTCTCTTGTATCCGAGGACGGATAATAGGTAACGGTATGATTGATGTTGATGGTTCCTTTCTCGAAATCCAGATCCTCCCATCTAAGTCCGATTGCTTCCCCGATCCGACAGCCAGTCCCCAAAAGCACTGTGAACAGCGGCCACCAGTGTACATACACAGGATGACCCGCAATATACTCCATAAAGGCTCTCTGCTGCTCTACGGTAAGGGCATGCCGGATACCTCTGTGCATTCCCGTCCGTTTGGTCAGTTCCTTCATCACTCCGTCTGTCGGGTTCTTCCGGATCACATCATCCCGCACAGCCAGTTGAAAGGCCGGATGCAGAAGACAGTGAATCGTATCCACCGTGGACAGTGACAGCTCCTTGTCATTCAGAAGATACAGATAATACTGCATCACATCTGAATACCTCACTTCCAGGAGCTTCTTCTGGCCAAAATTATCCCGCACAAAATGATTGTACGTATAGCAGTAATTGCTCTTCGTGGAATCGCGGAGGTTCCGTTTAGTCGCCATATACCGGTCAAAGGCATCATTGACACTGGCCCGTCCTGCCGTGTAACGGTCAAGCCCGTCCAGCTGGTCCCGGAACAGTTCCTTCTCCTTCTCCCGAAGCGACATCAGATCCTTCGCATAGACAAATCTTCTTTTTCCCAGCGGATCCGTGTAGGTGTACAGGTAACGCAGATCAGAGGAACGCTGAACTTCTCCTTTCCGGAGAGTTCTGCCTCGATTATCTTTTCTCGATTGTGCCATGCATTCATCTCCTCCTAATAAACAAAGATGAATCCAGGACAGCTCGAGATACCACTATCGTCAGTGTAGCTGACCTGGATCCATTACTCAATAGCTTTTTAAATCTTTGTGCACTATTTCTATTTCACGTGATATCATGCGATATCATCGATCAGAATTCGGCAAATGTCTGGAAGTATTTCTCAAAGAGATCCAGATTTACCCATACGGATCTCCCGACCCGGACTGTTGCCTGGGCTTCCTTCGCCAGTCTCTGAAATGTATTCAGACCCATACTGTAGAGGGCTGCACCCTCATCATACTTTACATACTTCTTTCCCTGTGCTCTGGTAATCTCCACTCTCTTCCGTGCTCTCATGCTGTTCTCCTCCCATACTTACGCTCGAACTTTTCCATCGCATTCATGCGGATCTTGCTCTTGACCCGCCATACCTTCTGGTAAATCGTCTTTACATTGATATCCTTGTCATCTGCCACATTCTGGAGACAGATCTGGTTCCGCTGACAGGCGAAATAATCCTTCAGCGTATTTCCATCCTGCAGCGTCAGCATTTCTATGACTGCCTGGATGATCAGAAAATCCTCCTCCATGGAATGCAGCATCCGGATCTGCCCTCGGAAAACATCGGGCTCGCTGGTCTTCTCCAGCTCCCCTTCAAGATCGTTTTCATCGAAGGCCCGGTCAAGCTCTACATTTCTGATTGCCTCTCTGGCAGTCGGATCTGAGTAGCCTGAGGTCCGGACCCTGACACCAAGATCTCCCCTCTCTTTCCGGAAGCGGAAATCCTGATCCACCTTGATGTCCAGCTTGATTCCTTTCTCGATGCCGCTCAGCTGATGCTGGAATGTGACATAATTAGAAAGAATGATGTCAATTTTCCCCCTGGAATCCGCCAGGAAATATTCTTTCTGGAACTGGTTCTGATAAATCACTTCAGTCTCCATCCGGTCACTCCTTTCTGTGATGCGTGTGGATACTGAAGCAGCGCTGCTTTTGTATCTGTCTGACAGGATTTATCTTAGATTATCCGAACGTTTTTCTCGTTACCGTATCTGTAAACCGAGTTAGCAAAGCTGTAAACTTCCGAGATCAGAAGATTTAATGGAAAAATCTTCTGATCCTTGGGGAGTGCTGCTATATCTGACATATCTCCTGCCTCAAATTAGATTTAGTTATATTGCGGCATTTTGTGTTTTCGCCGATTTACGAATAAATAATGTGGGGACTTTTATGTTTATCAACTGAAAGCATCTTCTAAAAAGCGTCCCATTTTCCCATTTTCTCAATCCCCATATTTCATATTTTGTATATGTATTGTCACTGTATTGTGGTATAATTTTTGAAGGAGGTGATTACATGGCAAGTACATATATCCAGATCAGAACCGATGAAGAAGACAAAAAGGAAGCCAGTGAAATCTTGAAAGCCCTTGGCACCAATCTTTCAGCAGTTCTTAACATGACCATAAAACAAATTATTCTGCAGAAAAGGATTCCTTTCGATGTCGCACTGCCGGCAGAGACTGCTCCATCCACAAGAACACTTGATGTAGCCGCCAGCATGTCTATGGAAAATATGCCTCTTGATCAGGAAGGACTTCAGTCCCTGGAAAAATTCTCCAGAAAAACGCCATCCGAACAGGAACAGGAAATCGAAGACCTGAAAAATATGTATCGATTAAAGGAGAAGCAGCATGCCTGATTCCATTTACTGCTATCCAGGTACTGATGTTCTGATTAACAAGCTGGATATACACGATCCCGATATTCTTCATGATGCAGAAAGAGATCTGACAGCCAGGCGACTATTGCAGCTCGAACAAGAGCCTATCAAGGGTAAGTTTGATTACAATCACCTGAAACGCATCCATAAATTCCTGTTTCAGGATCTTTATCTCTGGGCAGGGAAAGAAAGGACCGTGGACATAGCAAAATCAGACATGTTCTGTAGAGCTGCCTTTCTCTCAGATCAGGCCAGCATGATTTTTTCAAAATTAAAGCGTGAATCTCTACTGACAGGTCTATCGAAAGACGAGTTCATTCAACGAGTCGTATATTATTTCGGTGAGATAAATGCGCTCCATCCTTTTCGCGAAGGGAACGGGCGCACCCAGCGGGAATTCTTCCGCGAACTTGCCATTCACGCCGACCACGAAATCAACTATTCATCCATCGGTGAAGAAGAGATGGTAGAAGCCAGCAGAGATTCATTTGTGCTGAAATATGACAGGCTAACCCACTTGATGAGTAAGGCAGTAATACGATGAAATATCATTCCAGCATCCCCACCAACCGTATATGCTCGATCGCCACTTTTCTTCCCTTCTCTGTCTTCAGGTCTTTCAGCAGTTTGATTGCCATCAGGATGTCCGGATCCATCTCGTTCAGTGCCGGCTCCGTGCCATTCACAAGATAGTCCAGCGTTGTCCCGAATTCTCTGGACAGCATCTGCAGAACAGGCAGACTTACCGCCCTGCTGTTGTTCTCATAAAAGGAAATAACGGACTTGTTATTCACCCCGATCCGGAATCCCAGCTCCTCCTGGGACCATCCCTTCTGCAGTCGCAGTGCCCGGATTCTCCCGCCCATGGTACTTGTATCGATTTCTGTATTCTTCTGATTCATCTCTGCACCTTTCCGGTGCCTTCCAGAACGGAAGCCTTCCGGAAAAGAGTGCAGGAATACCAGAGAGCGAGATTTTCCCCGAAAAATGGGTACAAAAAAGGAACCTGCAAAACGCATCTGCATGAAGCCCGAAGATGTCCGTAACATCTCTTCAGGTCAGCTTCCGTTTTGCAGGCTCCTCTTTACATTTTTAAGTCGTACAGCTGGCGCTTCATTTTCTCTACGCGCTCAGCCCTGGCACATCGATATGCCCAACCGTATAGTTCAGCTCTTGGCAAACTCCTGATTTCCTGCGCCCTGCTCGTCCGTATCGTCCTTTCACGCCGGATGCCTCTGTACCGCACTTTTCAAAAAGCTGCAGCTCTTTCTCAGAGAACGGCGGCCGGTTCAGCAGCGCCCGCAGGAAATCTCACTCTATGAAATTGTCTTAACTGCCTAAATGCTTAATGCCTTATCCCAGGAACCTCCTGTCCTCAGGATGCAGGTATTCTACGGTCCTTAGCTCAGGACCTCTTTCCATATTCCTGCGTCTTCTCAGCCACCATCGAAACCGCATGGTCGCCGATGCCGCTTCTGCTGATCCGCTCATAATGGATCAGCCGCTGGCACTGTTTCTTCTCCTGCTCCGGATCCGCCTCGTCCCTCGTCCCGTTTCTCCGGTCCATAAACGTTGTCACCTTGCCCTTCTTAATGATCACAACCATCTGCCGGCCGCACTTCGGGCAGATTACCCTCGTGCAGCATTCTCCCCTGGTTTCCTGCAGAAATGAGCCACAATAACAGCAGCTGGCAATGTAGCCCATTCTGGATTCCGTCTCCCTCATAATAAGATCTTCCCTCCGATTTACGATCCAAAACCAACGTTACTTCCAGAAAGAAGAAAGGGAAAGAACTCCCTCCTGAATTCTTCCGCACCGGCTTTTCCGACGTGCTGCCAAACACCACACAATGCGGAACGGCAGATATGGTCAGCGGCTTACCCTAAAGCCTTGATCACATCGACGGCTACCCCCTGGATCTCACACTCCGTGACGAGCAGGTCCTTCATGCTCTTATTCTCCGGGTGAAGCCTTATACAATGGTTCTCCTGATCCCGATAAAACCGCTTCAGCGTGTTCTCATTATCGACAAGAGCAACAACGATATCCCCATCTTCGGCATCCTTTGTCTGCCGGATCAGGACGAGATCCCCGTCACTGATACCGGCATCGATCATAGACGTACCGTTTGCTCTTACGATATAGAAGCTTCCTCTGCCAAACAGGGAGACCGGCAGCTGCACATATTCCTCGATCTGCTCCTCTTCCAGGAGAGGTCTGCCGCAGGAAACAGATCCGAGGACTGCCACATTTGTCAGCTCCATGTTCGTCTTTTCAGTCCTGTCCGTGATGATCTGCTTCCCATCATACCGGATCAGCCCCTTATCCTTCATGGCGACCAGATACTTGTAAGCAGTTCCGCGGGCAATTCCGACTGCATCAGCGATTTCCGTCGTGGACGGAGAACGGCGGCGGCTTAAATAGAAATTCTCAGCATAATCCTTGATCGACTGCATGATGATTTCGGATTTATGTCTCATAACGCCGCTCCTTTCTAAAGGAAGCAGTCTGCTTCGCTTCCTGATTTTCATTATATTTGATTCGGTTCAGGTGTCAAGAACATTTGTTCGAAAAGTAATGAGCTGGGAAATATTACTCCCAGCTCATACAATCTTGGATCATTCAGTTTCTCATCCTCAATCCCGGAGCGCATCCTCCAGCATCCGGCGGTACTGCTCCCTGACCTGCTCCGGTCCGATGATCCGTACATCACTGCCGAATTGAAATAGCCAGCTGAAAAATGTACGGCTCACGGATACTTTTATTTTTGCAGTAAAATATCCTTCTTCTGCAGGCAGGACCTCGAAATCCGTACCGAAGTGATCTACCAGCTGCTTCATCATGGGCTCTTTGCAGAAAAGCTCCACTTCCTGCAGCGTGCCGTCATACATCCTGAAAACCTTATTCGCAAAATCCGAGATCCGATAATTCCTCGGCTTCGGCAGGCTCTTCTCTTCCAGAATCTCAAGGTTCACGATCCGGTCGATCCGGAACGTCACAAGGCCCTGATGCTTCTCGGAATACCCGATCAGGTAATACTTATCATCATTCCAGAGGCAGTCATAAGGGCTGTTCGTGTAAACTTCGCCGCCATTCCGGAGGATTTTCCTTCTCCTGGAATCGTATTCCGTATACTGGAACCGGACCTGCTTTCTGTGCTTGATTGCGGAATTCAGCCTGTCAATTGTGTAATAGATCCTTGTCTCCGGCGCCTTGATCCTCTCGCCGATCGTAATCCGCGGCTTCAGATCCCCCTTCTGCCAGATACTCGCCTGTGAGGACAGTTTATCGATCAGCTTCCGGCTCTCCTTGGCGGAAATAAATCTGGATGAAGCCACCGCATCGATCAGGAGCTTCAGCTCCGGCAACTCGAATTCCCTGCCGCCGATGAAGTATTCGTTTCCGCGGTGCTTCTCCGTGATAATATCGATATCAAAATCTTCTTTTAGAACATTGATATCATCGTAGAGTGTCTTCCGATCAACCGGATAGCCGGCGGACTCCAATACTGAAAGCAAAGCCGGTGTCGTGACCAGATGCTGATCGTCCGTATTCTGCTGCAGATACCGGAGCAGGAACAGCAGACGGCCCTTATTGCTTTTGTTCTCCATTTCTGTTATTCCCTCCCCAGTAAAAATCAATCCGATTACGCAATAAACCGTTATGCCTGACCTGGTGCCGGCCACTTCTTTACAATCTGATTACCTCTTTCATTGTAATTATGCGAATAGTAATCGATTATTGGAACTCCATTTGCAATCAGATAATTGCCAACTGCTGTTTCAAGTTCATCTCTTTCATTTGCCTGCAACTGGTACCTCCCGGTTATTGGAGTAATCGGAAACAGCAAAATAAATGAGGTGTCCCATTCCAATCCGCATGTGTGAATGATATCGTATGACTTACTTTCCCTGCCGAAATTTATATCATCAGAAGCAGTAACAGTTGCAAGATGACCATCTTGAGTAAATCGCAGCCATAATAGATGTTTCACAGATGCCATCCCGAATCTGTTTTTTACTGCTTCATAGGCTTCTTTTCTTGTTGTATTATCCGCAGAGGTGAATTTTTCAAGAGCTTTCCCCCGGATAACGGGATTTTGAATTTCCTGAATTCCATCAGCGGCTAATATTTCATTGGTAAGCCTGATGACGCGGCTTACTTCAGCCGGTTTCAAGCTCATTTGCTCTTTCGCCTTCCTTACCCTGTTTGTCAGATATTTTTCGTTAACAGCCTGCTGGCAGCACCATATCTGAAGGGGCTTACTCCAGAAGAATGCATCCGGAGTGGGATCCTTATATTTATTAAAATCAACGATCTTTTCCAGAACAACTTTCCTGCAGATTATACGGTAGTACTCTATATCAAACGTTACGAGATCGGAGTCCTTTACCTTATAGCAGTAAAAATCCGAAATCCAATCCGTTTCCGGATCTGTAGCTATCTCTATGTATGCAATATTTTCAAACCGCAGGACAGCAAGAAGATTATCATAATTAAGTTTCAACACAGCTTGTTTATCAGAGATCAGCTCAAATCCTACAGGTTTGCTGTCATGGAATCCGAAATCTGTCTTATTGATCATATCTCCGTTCTCAATCAGAGCTATTGCTTCATTCCAATTCTCTTCTGAGCAGGATTCATGATTCAATTGATAGCCAAGATGCTCTTTATCAAACTTTGCAGAATCGAATTCTTTATCGCCCACCTTTTGACCAGATTTTACGGCTGCCTCGTACTCCTGTAAGGCTGGTAAGATGAAATTGTGATATCGTTCATATTCTGAATGATCTATTGCTGTCTCACTGGCCATAAGCCGAAGAATTCTGGCATAAGTCAAATGATCTGTTGCCTGGTCTTCCGTTGTCCTCGCATAATGATAGGCACTCCATAAGTAGAACATTCCATTTTCTTCATCGCGGCTCCACTGTGAGACATGCCGAGGGCAACACAGGCAATACCGCGCTTTATTGTATAAATCTTTGATGTCCTCCCAGGTTAAGGTTTTCATCTGTAAAGCTGCCTCCTTGTATGCGCCTCAAGAAATTGATTTCAGTCATGACAATAAGGTCTGTTATTTCTTCATCCTGATAAATGTCGGGATCAACAAGCCACTATTGTGCCGAACTCCTTTGTTGTTTATTTCGTGTTATGTTCTCCACACCAGCGTGCGATCTCCGCGATCAGATCGAGTGGAAGATCCTCCCCATACGGAATTTGAATCGAGCCCTTGCTGAACTTCAGTCCGCGTTTCGTGAATTCGTCCGCGAAGTGCTCCACTGCCTCTGTTCCCGGATAGATGCCGATATGCTTCTTCGCCGCCGCGAAATGGATGAGGTTATACCCCTTCCACCATGTGGGCATTGACCACGAAATCCGCTCTTCCGCTCCAGGAAGCTCCTTCCGGATCGCATCCCGCACAGCACAAAGATTATCTTTATGAATCGGGTTCTGTCCTTCAATATATTTGTCAATCGGATTCGTCGAGGTCATATGATAATCCCTTCCAGATGATCGCACTCATGCTGAATGATCTGTGCGGTCCAGCCGGTAAACTCTGAACATGCTTTTTTATGTCAAGATCCTAGTATTCCAGTTCAATCTCACGGAATTGCTTTGTCTTCCGTGTTCCGGTTAGAGAAAGGCAGCCCTCCTCTGTTTCGAATAGACCACTTTTCTTCAGAATAACAGATTCAGCATTGCCACATTGACAAGTCCCATATTGACGACAATAATCCGCTTCTTTACGCCGATCATGTTTGCCGCCATTCCGACGCACTCTTCCGCATGCGCAGACAGCGTATCCAGAAGATCACGGGCGACCTGCAGATCGGCTTCCGTCGCCGGCTCCGATTTCTGTGCGAGGAAGAATATATCCCTCATGATTTCTCTGACCATACGCTTACTCCCAGTTCTTCCAAACATCCTGCTGGTAACCAACCGTAGCCTGCCGGCCATTCCGGACCACAGGCTGCTTATCTCTAAAAGTCCGCTGATAAATATCCAGCAATCCGAACATTCATTGATACCTTGCCATTTCACCCAATCAGCCGTTCTGCAGCGAAAACTGCCAGAACTCCGCAGACAAGACTCAGAATGACGTACAGCATAGCAATCCCGGTGCTTCCTTTCTCAAGCAGTCCTTCCGTCTCGAGGGCAAGGGAAGAGAATGTTGTAAAGCCTCCGCAGATGCCTACCTTTAAGAAAAGCACTGCCCTAGGATTCAAAGCATTCTTTGCTGCAAGAGCGGTCACCAGGCCGATGACAAAGGATCCGATGACATTGATCAGGAAGGTCTTCATCGGAAATCCATTTTCCGGATTAATGGGTAGCAAAGTAATCAGATATCTGCAGATTGCGCCGAGGGCTCCGCCAAGCCCGACAATAATAACGTTCATATTTTTCCTCAGTCATGAAACAGAGCGTCATACCCTTCGATCGCATCGATCCAGCCCAGATCGTCATAGATCTTCTTCCGGCGATTATGATCCCTGAGCTCATATTCCAGCTTTTTTCCGGTCAAGGTGCGGCTGATCCGGATGACCAGATAAGCGTAGCCGTCATGCTTGTCCTTCAGTTTCACTGACACATTTTCAAAAGGAGATAAGGCCACCTTGATCTTCCCCACATCTTCAAAATTCACATAGGACACAGCCAGAAATTTCGTATGGACAAAGGGATGGATCAGCTTCATGACTTCGCCCGTGGAAGCTCTGTTCATCAGTAATCTTTCGCCTTCCTTTAATGTGAAAATTACCATCTCATAAATGCTTTACTTCCTAAAATACAATGTCGTATTCGATGAGATAACATAAACCATCTTTGTAGCTCGCGTCATTGCAACATAAAAATCTTTGGCCTTCAAATTTCCACGCATATCAATCACAACGCATTCATATTCCAAACCTTTAGACAATACTGTCCTTGAGGACAAAAACCTAAATCCCGTATATCTTTTCTGGAGACTGGCATCTGATCTGATATGCTTAGCAGCCTCAAGTATTGACATATGACTATCTCGAGCATATTTAATGCTGCGTCTCATCTCTTCATATAATTCTTTTCGATAAAAATTGAATGACTTACATTCTGATATCACCTTCAATATACGAAGAAGATCATCATATGAGACATCATCTGGGCAGGATAACGCTTTCCCTATTTCCGTATACTTTTTTATTCGGGAAAAGTCTTTACTCCCTTTTTGCAAGTGCGATGCGTAACTCTTTAATTTCGTTGATACATGCGATGCACACGTGCTCGCAAAAGTTAATACATAAAGTAAAAGCTCGGCACCATTACTACTGTCAACCGAGAAGCAAAATCATACAAGGCAGTACAGTCTTGCTTCTCATCAGCTTGAAATATCCCACCCATCTGCTGACAGAATGCTAATTGTGATCTTTCAAAATCTGCTATATATAGCACCGAATTATATTTTGACCATTCTCTTAACAGTTCGGATTTCGTACAAAGAGAAGGATCTACCATTTTCAGATACGAATCGTTTGGCTTCAAACGAACCGTAACAGCATGATGTTTCAATATTGGCAATATCTCTTCTCTTACTTTTCCAAGATAGGATCCAAGAATTGGATTGGTGTTTTTCCACCTCCATGGATAAGTTTTTATTTTCACTTCCGTCCAAGGCAATTTCTCCCAATCGACAAGATTATTATCTCCCCAATCGAATATGCCCTGCAGCGGATCGCCAAGTACCCATACTGGCAAATACGAATTAAGCGTCAGAAATATCCTATGCTGTTCAATAATGCAATCTTGATACTCATCAACAATTATTGCGGCATATGACTCTGAAATCACTTTACCAGCCCATGCTTTTTCAAAAATAGCCTTTGCTCCTGAATATAGTTGTCTATAGAATTCTTTTGACTCACGAATTCTGGATAATGAAACATCAAAATTTGCCGTATTGGGATAGGAATAGCACCACCTTTGGCAGAAGCCTGCAATAGTTCCAACGTTAGCTTTCTTCAGTGGTATGCCCTTTTTACGGAATCTATGCTTGATCGCATCTACGCCTGCATTCGTATGCGTTAGCACAAGCACTTTTTTCTCACATGCACTTACGATATCAGCAAGCATTTCCGTTTTTCCATGTCCAGCTGGAGCAATCACATATGCATTGCTGCGACTAATTAAATTTTGTATTTCCTCAAAATCCATTCAATTTTTTGTCCAATCCATGATCTCATCAAATACTTTTTTGATACGATTAGTCACTTCAAACTCATCAAAACTTTGAAAAACAACATCTCCTATCTGTTCTCCAAGATCTATTCGTTTAAACCAGTTTTTGTTTTTAGCTATTTTCCCCAGTTTGGCCCTATGTTCCCTATCTAACTCTTCCAGAACTATTTGATCATTCTCTACTTTATAAGCGATATCCTTCAGCTGAGAACAAATTGACTGTGTTCCCTTCTCTGTAACTGCTATGTCCAGAAATGTTTGTACTATATGTAAAGGACATTCCATGAACAGTTGCTCTTCAATTGCATATGGCTGTTCCCAGTCAATGATTCTTATACCTTCCGCACGGTACTTTCTCTTTATCTCCTCTTCATCAAGCTTATCTGAATCCATAAATACACAAAGGTCATATCCGAACTCTTTAAGCAAATCCACGCATTTAAAGATATTTTCACCTTCTCCAAGGAATGTTCCAACGCCATAATATGCAAGTCGTTCATTTGATTCTTGATCAAGGTAGTTATCCAAAGCCCGAATGTACCCTATTTCTGTCTTACCTTCACATACCAATAACCGCTTTGACAAAATAGCTTCTGCATTTGATCTTACTTGCCTTTGTAAAAAATCATGTAAATTACGTTCTTCCGGAAATCGGCTAACTTTCGTCAACCCATCCTTTGAATTTACGATCAACAGCTCATCTAGTTTTGCTTCTGCCACTGCTGTTGATGAGTGGGTAGTAAAAAGGATTTGCCCAGCCTCAGAGCCTTTGGTTCTAAACTCATTTATAAGGCTTTTTATTCTATAGGGTTCCAAGCCATTTTCTATTTCATCTATCATCAGTAATGAATCACCCTCTGAGGCATTAATATTTAGTCCCATCGAAAGAAGTCGTCTGCTTCCAAGGCCACGCATGTTAAGCGGAATATTTCCGTCAAACAACCCAACCGAAGTAGAGAAACTTCCATTCTGATAAATCAGCTTATTTGTGATCTCGCTATTAAAGCCGACTCCATATTCCTTCCCAGTATTTTTTACGATATCAACAACCGTGTCTAATGCTGTCAAATCAGCATGATTAGCGACCTCTCGCATTGCATTAATGTAAGCGTCATGTAGGACGCCACGAGAATCAGCATATTTCTGCAAAACAGAATACTTTCCCCATTGAAGATCTGTTTTCGCATCATCTCCAACAACGTTGAATGGGAATTTTTTCCTGTCTGCTGTATTCAAAGTCAATGGATCTTTGCGATTGCAAACAATTTCCCATTTGGGTTCTAATGTTTTGTCAATAGATAACTGTACGGAAACACATGGTCGCTGCCCGTCCTTAGGTTCATCATCGCTTATACCATCATATGGAATATCTGGATTTCTCAAATAGAGACCAAATTTTTCTTCAGAAAGAAGTTCCTTTGGCAGGTCACAGTATGTTCCTGTAATAATAATTTTTTCATCGATATTCCTGTTATAGAAATCCGTGTCTATAACCTGCAAATTCCATGTTGGCCAAAGATTCCATTGAATTGCATTGATGATTGTCGTTTTCGTTGAATCACCTGCGCCAATCATTATCCCAATTTTTGATTTTGCCGGATAAGAAATCGTCGCTTCTCTTATTCCTCTAAAATTCCTTATTTCAAGAGAAAGGATTTTCATTTTATATCCTCAAATTAATCACGATGTTAGGAATGCATAAAACTCTCTCTAAACTACCAATTCTTCCATACATCCGGCTGGTATCCAATCGTAGCCTGCCGGCCGTTCCGAACCACCGGCTGTTTTACTACAAGCGGGGTGCTCAATAACCTTATCGAACTTATCCTCGTCTGCAAGGTACTTAATCAGGAGATATGCCTCCTGGTCCTTCGTCTTCTCGTCCAAGAGTTCGTCCATCCCGCCTACTGCCTGCAGGATCGAGGTCAGTTCTCCTTTACTGAAGCCCTTCTGTGCAAGGTCAATCGCCTGAAACTTAATCCCCCGCTCCTTGAAATAGCGCTCTGCTTTTCTTGTGTCCGCGCTCTTTTTCGTGCCGAAAATCTGTATGTTCATATCAACTGCCTTTCATCTACCCCTGTTAAATCCAGATCGATCAGCCACACCCCGCCGCATTTCTTCAGTAATTCCGGCACGAGATTAATCCAGCTCCTGCAGTAATCCAGAATGACCGAATCCGAACTCACCACATATCCGGACTGCTTCAACACCGCATCCACATCGTTAATGACGGAAATCTCCAGAGAAAAGCCGCATCCAAGCTTCTCTCTCCGCTCATAGAAAAGCGTCTTCAGCCTGCCGGAATTGGAGACCGGAGCATCCAGGAAAACATTCACCCGGCCCACATGCAGGTTGTCCACCGCAAGAAGGAGCAGATCAATTGCCTTCTTTGTCACATCAATAATCCGATATGTTCCGCGCAGGCCGGCAAGATCCCTGATGCAGCCATCCATTCCTTTGAAAACAGGTGAGCCCGACAGTGCCGTCTCCAGCGTAATGACCGTGTTGAACCCATCTATGTTGATCTCAGGCAGCGCAGGCCTGTCTCCATTTTTCTCAATGCCTACGAAATCGATTTGCCTACTTTTTCTCGCTGTGACTTTATCATCCGAAGCGATTGATTGTTGACTTCCAATAAAACGTGCAACTAGAGAAAAACTGCGCGCAATACAACGCCCCAAAAGCCTTGAAAACACTGGATAATTCCGCATTTTTGCTTGCAATTGTGCGGATTTTTTGATACACTATATTTAGTCGTAAATACCACTATTTAATTTTGGAGAAAGCTATGTATCTTGGTTACCTTGTTGATGTGCCGGATGAAAAGGGAAAAATCACTTTCCGACAGAAGGGAAATGCGAAGTACGTGTACTATGAATACGATCGCGCCTATGATCCAAAACGCAAGTATACGATCGTGAAAAGATCGACGATCGGAAAACTGTCGGATGAAGATCCGGATAAGATGTGCCCGAATGAGAACTTTCGAAAGTTCTTTCCGGAGGTGGAAGCAGCCGGGGAACGTGGTGATGCCGGCCGGAGCAGCGCACTGAAAGCCGGCACATATATGGTGATCAATCAGGTGGTGAAGGATCTCGGGCTGGGCGAGAAACTGGAGGCTGCTTTTGGCGTCAGAAACAGCGGGATGATTCTTGACCTGGCTGCCTACTCCGTCATTACAGAAAATAATGCGGCACAGTACTATCCGGATTATGCGTATAACCATCCACTCTTCACACCAAATATGAGGATCTACAGTGATTCAACGATTTCTGATTTCCTGCGGGATCTCAGTGAAGACCAGCGGCAGAACTTTCTGAATCTTTGGAATGAGGAACGGAATAAGCGTGAACGGGTCTATATCTCCTACGATTCTACAAACAAGAATTGTGAAGCCGGTGACATCAGCATGATTGAGTATGGCGCAGCGAAGGTCGATGCCGGCCTGCCGATCTTTAATTATGCCATTGGTTACGATGTGAACAACCGTGAGCCACTGATGTATGAGAAGTATCCGGGAAGCATCAATGACGTTTCGCAGCTGCAGTACATGATCGCGAAGGCAAAAGGGTACGGGTACAACAACATTGGTTTTATTTTGGATCGGGGCTATTTCAGCAAAGAAAATCTGAAGTTTATGGATGAAAACGGATTTGCATTTATTATTATGGTGAAAGGCATCAAGGACTTTATTCATGATCAGATCCGTCAGCAGAAAGGCTCCTTTGAGAACGACTGGGGTAATCAGATCGCGGAATTCGGCGTGTACGGGAAGACGGTTCACACTTTTGTGTATGCATCAGATACCAGGAAGCGGTATGTACATATGTATTATAGCGCGGCGAAAGCGGCCGGTGAACGCGCCAGATTTGAAGAGAAGATCCAGCAGATGCAGAGCTTCCTGGATGCACACCGCGATGAAGACCGGGAGTTTGGCCCGACATTTGAAAAATACTTCTTCCTGCACAGGGATAAGGAAAGCGGCATGTTTGTTTACGCAGAGCCGAAGCTTCAGGTGATCCGGGACGAGCTGGAATTGTGCGGTTATTTTGCCATCATCACATCGGAAAAGATGAATGCAAAGCAGGCAATCAGCCTGTATAAAAACCGTGATGCGTCAGAAAAACTGTTCCGCGCAGATAAGTCCTACCTTGGCAATGGGGCGCTCCGGGTTGCCTCGGAAGAAGCGGCAAATAACAAGATCTTTATCGGATTTATTGCGCTAATCATTCGCTGCAGAATTTATACCGCGTTAAAAGACAAGGCAGGCACTATGCTAAAAAAGCCAAATTATTTCACGGTGCCTGCAGCTATCCGGGAGCTGGAAAAAATCGAGATGTGCAGGCAGTTGGATAACGTGTACAGGATGGATCATGCGGTGACCAAGACACAGAAAGAAATCCTGAGCGCCTTTGGAATTGATGCATCTTATGTGAAATATAAGGCTGCCTGCATCAATAGTGCGCTAAAGGAGGGAACAAAGTAATGGCAAGAACAATTAGCAGAGATGCACTGGAGCAAAAGATCAGTAAGCTTGAAACGGCAATCAGTAAGAACAGGCAACAGTATGATCAATTGACGCAGGAACTGAAAGAGCTGCTGGACAAGAAGAAAGCACTGCAGAGCGAGGAACTGATGAAGGCAATCGCTGAAAGCTCCCGAAGCTATGAGGATATCCTCCGTTACATCAAGGGCAGCTTGCCAGAAGAGGAAGACTGAAACGGGAAAAACTTCCAGAGACTGCAAAGAAGCTCGTTATCTGGTGCTTTAGTTGTAAAATCTCTGGAAGTTCACATTGATCTTGCAAGCGCCAAACGCTGCCGCTCTGAAAACAGATAATGATCCCCCACAAATTGTGTGACCGGTTTCAAATGATATCCGTGGTTAAGAAGATATCTTACTTCTGTGCCTGCTGTTCTGAGGAGTAGCACAGACTCTGCAGAAAACTGCCTCTCATCTTCTGGCGCAAAGCCGCGCCGGACATTCTTTTTCACTTCGTTGCTCGATTTCATCTCCGGCATTTCACGTCATTTAAAAAGCTTGAACAGATCTCCTAAACCAAAGGTAGTCTTCCGATGGACCTTGTTATAGAGTGCCCTCTTCGGATGAAGAATTCCCATTCCCTTCTTGCCATAACCGGGAATCAGTGCTTTTTTCACGGCGCGGGTTGCTCTGCCCTTCGTTCTGGCGCTGAGAGATTTCTTTAAGCTTGGTTTTCTCATTCCGTATTTCATATGTTCCACCCCTCGTTAATAAAATAAACGTCAAAACATCGCCATTGCTCAATCGCAGTCAGTCCACTGGTAAACGTCAAATAGTCCTCTGGCACAGAGAACCGCATCCGGCTGAAAGCCGGGGAGTGAAGGCTGTACAGCTGACTTCTGCTGGACTGGAACCTCGGCAAAAGTTACCGGAGATTCATTCTGCGCCGCAGGAAGGGATCGGTCTTTCATCTCTTCATATGCTTTAAAGTGGATCAGACGGAGCCAGTAATAATACGTAAGCGTCAAATCCTGCGCCTGTTAGTGTGACCCGATTTCTGCCATACTTGAAAAAACTCAAAAAACTCATTTCGTGGGCAAGCTTTTTCAAGTGAGGTGTAAAAAATTGGATCAGATTACTCAAGAAGTCCGGCTGGAGAGCTGGGCCAAGATCGTCCGCTCCTGCAGTGCCAGACCATCTGGTGTGACTCAGAAGGAGTGGCTGGAAGAAAACGGCATTACTCGTGATCAGTATTACTATTGGCAGCGTAAGGTGCGGCAGGCGGCTTATCTGGAACAGAAAACAGGCGCTTCCTCCATGATCGCTGCTCCTTCTGACGCAGCTTCTCTTCCGGTGACATTTGCGGAGCTGCCGCAGGAACAGATCCAGTCTACAGAGCCGGAGCCTAAAGAGTCTTCGTTTCACGCTGACGCTGTCATTCACATCGGAGGAAACACGGTGGAGATCTCCAACACGATTTCTCCGGCACTTCTCCGGGTGATCCTGAAGGAGGCTCGTGATGCTCGCTGAAGCTTATCACGTCCATAAGATCGTTATCGCATGCGGATACACAGACCTTCGAAAAGGGATCGACGGACTTGCGGAGCTCATCCGCTCGAACTATCAGCTGGATCCGCTGGAAAAGAATGTCCTCTTCCTGTTCTGCGGGCGCAGGACGGATCGGATCAAAGGGCTCCTCTGGGAAGGAGACGGCTTTCTTCTCCTTTATAAGCGGCTGGAAGGCGGAGCCTTTTCCTGGCCGAGAAACCAGGCGGAAGCTGCGGAACTTACCAGGGAGCAGTACCGGCTCCTCATGATGGGATATGATCCCCTTGCTCAAAAGATTCGAGAGGTACAGCCCCAGCGTATCTACTAACGGATTGTGCAAAACAGAGAAATTCAAACACCGTTTTTGGGCGATCCATCCGGTGCTTTTATTGGTTACAGAATGCCGGCAGAGCGTATGGAAACGGGCCCTGTGTTCCCTGTTTTGGAGCAGATGAAATTGAAAAACCAACTCTTGACTCCTTCCTGAAATGGGTCCAGGCAGAGCCTGATCCATAGGCAGAATGACGAATGACAAAAGCCTGCAAAGTGGCTCTGGAAGCGGATTTCCGATATAATAATCTTATCGGAAAGGACTTTTTTCATGCCGAAGCAGTCATTCAAAAAGGAAGAACTTCACAGCCTGACCTCGAGTGAAAAGGATACGCTAATCCTCGGAATGCAGGACGAGATCCACGCTCTCCAGAGGAATTATGAACAGCTCCTGGAGCAGTTCCGTGTCTTTGAACAGCAGCGTTTCGGACGTCATACGGAAAAGCTGGACCAGATCACCGGTCAGATGAACCTTTTTGATGAAACAGAGTTCCTATACGACCCTTCCATCCCGGAGCCTTCGGAAGAAGAGATCCTTCCTGCGGTCACTCGAAAGAGGAGACCGCGCGGCAAACGGGAAGAGGATCTAAAGGGCTTTAAGCAGGAGGATATCCCGGCACATGATGTCTCCAGAGAAGATCTGGACCGATACTTCGGACCGGGCAACTGGCGCTACTTTGGCGATGATACCTTTAAGAGGCTGAGATACATTCCCTCGGAAAAGGTTGTAGAGAACCATGTGGTCAGGGTCTATGTCGGCACCGGCGGCGATCATCAGGATGAGTTCCTTCGTGGAGATCACCCTGCGGAACCAATTGAAAACAGCATCTCGACTCCTTCCCTCATTGGTGCGGTCCTGAACGGTAAGTATGTTCTGGGCCTCCCTTATGAAAGGATCGCCGGCCAGTTCCAGGAGGATGGGATCCATGTTTCCAAACAGGATCTTGCCAACTGGGTCATGAACGTTTATAAGAATTATTTCCGTCCTTTCTGTGCGCGGCTGAAAACAGAGCTTTTTACCTGCCACGTGAATCAGTCCGATGAAACACCGGTCCAGGTTCTCCATTATGCGGGCGAGAAAACAGATCCTTCTGTGAAACGATCCAAGAGTTACATGTGGGTCCACCGGTCCGGAGAGTTCTATCGGGACCGCCCGATCATCCTCTACGAATACAACAAATCGAGAGGATCCGAAGTTCCGTTAGCCTACTATGAAGGCTATCAAGGGGTGATCGAAAGTGATGCCTTGCAGCAATACCACATCCTGGCAGATAAGAGTCCGGGAATCACCTCAGCGAATTGCTGGGCGCATTATTCAAGGAGTATTGTTATTCCAGGAGGGCTGCCTACCATTCGCATGAACCAACAGCCTCTCCTTATTTAGCTTAAATAACGATACAAACTTTAAAGCAGGAAAGCCGGAACATTGCTTGCCCTTGTAGCTGCCCTATGACTGGAATTATCCTTGAGAAACCATTTATCGTTCCACGATTTGAGTTGCCTGTTTACAGTGTCTTGTGAGATTTCAGTGTAAATCTGTGTGGTCTGCAGGGACACATGCCCGAGAAAGTTTTTCACCACTATGAGCGGAACTCCAGCTTCAAGCATGTGGGTAGCAGTCGTATGCCTCATTGAGTGTGGCGTGTAATCGTATCTGAACCGGTCTGGATGTTCACGCTTTGCTTTGATAATGTATTTGGCAAAGATTTCTTCGACACATGAAACAGTCATTTGTTCATGTGTTTGGCTGGAAAATACATGTGCTCCGTAATCGTTGGTTAAACCTCTGTGAACGATGTATTTCTTTAACATTGAAGACGCCTCAAGGGGGATACCGATTCGGCGCACTTTCTGCCCTTTTCCGTGTATGTTGATGCCTGCCCTGTCTGGGTAAAAATGAATATCGCCAACTGTAAGATCGCAAGCCTCCTTGGCTCTTGTCCCACTGGCATACATGAAGCATAACAAAGTCTTGTCCCTCAGGCCTATTTCCGTTCTGGAGTTGGGAAGCTCAAAGAGGATTTTGACCTCGTCCCGCGTGAAGGCGCTCCTGCGTTTTTGGGAAGTTTTCTTTCTCGGCACTTTTAGAACACTGTTCCTGAATCCAGCCGCCGCATCAAAGTCCCTGTTCTGCGCATACATGGAGAATGCAGCAATGGCTGAAAGCCTCTGGTTACGGGTTGAAATACTGCATTCTCGAGATGTCTCCAGCCAGTTCAGAAACTCAATAATGAGTTTCTCATCAAGCATACTGAAACTCACCTTATCTGCGGGAACGCCCTTTACCTGGTACATAAACTCCATTAGTATACGGAACGTAGCTTTGTAGGAGACAATAGTAGCATCCGACAAGCCTTTTGCCTTTGGGAGATAGGTACTAAGATAGGATTCAAGGTGGTCTAAGAACGAATTCTTTTTACGTTTCATAATCCACCTCCGGAAGCAGCCCGCTCATAAAGTCCCCGAAGGCATCGATGGATTCCGGAAACAGCTCGTTGCTGAATTTCAGATATTTGGCAGTTTCGTTGATCCCGTCATGACCAAGATATATGGACAGGAACGGAATGGAGTCATCCAGATGTCTTCCCTGTCGTTCTGCCTGGGAGAACGACTTGAACGCGAAAACGTGTCGAAAACAGTGCAGACATGGCCCTCTCTCATGTTTTTTACGGTTTTCCAGACGGATGCCATTAGCCATAAGTATCGAACTAAATCTGCGCTTGACCGCTTCGGCCGATATATGCTTGTTGTTCCTTGAGGAAGGGAAAAGCCATCCGGAGCCTTTACCATAGAGTCCCATAGCCATACAGTACCTGGTCAGGATGTCCGCCATAGCAGATGACATCGGTACGAGGCGGTGTTTGTCCCTCTTCGTATTAAGCATCCTGAGAATACCGTTGTCCAGATCGACATCCGGCATGCTTATTTTTACCGTTTCACCAACTCTAAGGCCGCAGCTGTATAGTAATCTAATGATTACCGGGAACTCTACCGTTATGTATGGGTCCGCTTTCGGATCCTTCAGAACGATGTTATCTGCCGAATCAAAAATGACACTTAATTCCTTGTCACTGAAAATGTAAGGTACATAGTCATCACGTACCTTTGGGACAACTGGCAGGAAGACACATTCGCCGGACAGCCCAAGGTAAGTTAGGAACTGGCGTATTACGACCACTTCGTTTTCGACAGAGCCGCTTTTCCCTGAAAGCGATCCCACCCACTCGCTGACGAATGCTTCCGTAATACCTCCATAAGTTTTCAGATGTTTGGCGACATATGCGTCGAACCGGCGAAGGTAACACAACTCGTGTTTTCTTGCACTATCGCTAAGAGTGTCACTCCTCAAGCTGTAATACTGTGATAAATGATCCGAGTAGATACTTTCAAACATGGTGTACCACCTCCTTGCCGGAGAGGTAATTTCCAAAACGTCCGGTTGGGACTGGTGGATCTATTGAGCACATCCTCAGGTTTTCAATGTCGACTTTTGCATAATGCCTGATGACGTCAGGGTCCGAATGCCCCAGTATTCTTCTGACCACCTCATATGGAGTGCCATCGTTCACCATGGAACTTGCAAGTGACGAACGGAAAGCATGCGGCCCATGCTTTTTACCAGTTGTGTCGATTTTCGCTGCAGAGAAACTATCATTAACGGCATGTCGTATTATACTCGTGGAAATGCGTCCATACGGAGCTACCATGCAGTGGAAAACATACCCGTCAGTTGATGTACGTATATCATTTTTAACATGCGCCGCAAGGGTATCGTATACGTCGGAAGGCATCTGTAGGGAAATGGGCAGTCCCGTCTTTTCCTGAGTTATGTTGATAATTCCAGGGCCAAAGTCTATTTCTGTCAATTTCAGCTTGGCTATATCGCCTGAACGGAGTCCCATGCGTGTTGCAAGCTGGATTATGGCGAGATTCCTCTTCCCTGTGTCCGTACTGGCATCGACGACGGCTTCGACTCTGGCGATTTCTTCCGGAGTATATGTCGTGGGAAGGGGTTTTCTCCTCCTGTAATGCGGGACGATCCCGGAAAGATCCATCGTAAGCGCGAAGTAATTCGTTGGATTGTTTCACTCCAATCCGTTTGAGATAATTACTCCAAACATTGAAGCAGATGTTGGAGTGAATTGCTCCAGCATCGGATTGGAGGACTTCATGCAGCTTAAGCAGGAAACAGACAGGATCTGGCTGGAGCGCATCAACGCTGCCAGAGTCAGCGGGCTTTCCGACTATGCCTGGTGCAAAGAGAATCGCATACCGGTCAGCACGTTTTATTACAATCTCCGCCGGCTGAAAAAGCAGGCTATCGAGATCAGAGAGAAACAGAAGCTCCCATCAGCGGCAAAACAGGAAGTAGTAAAACTTGATTTTGCCGCAGCAGAACAGGACGTGAAAGTTCCGGACCGGACGATCGATATTGTTGAAGCATCCCCGGCGAATCGAACACCGGCAGTGAAGCCTGAACCTGTTATTCGGATTCGTTCCGGAGCACTTACCGCAGACATCATGAGCGGTGCTGACGAGTGGATGATCCAGTCGCTTGTCCGGGCACTGCACCAGGTATGTTAGGCGATCTTTCCGGTGTCCGCAGCATCTACATTGTGACCGGGTACACAGACATGCGCAAGCAGATCGACGGCCTGGCCGCTCTGGTCCAGCATACGTTCTCTCTGGATCCGTATGCAAACAACCTGTATCTTTTCTGCGGACGCCGCTGCGACAGGATCAAAGCGCTTCACTATGAGCCGACCGGATTCGTGCTCTTCTATAAAAGACTGAATGTTGAAAACGGCCGCTTTCAGTGGCCGCGCACGGAGAAGGAGGCAAAGCTGATCACCCGCAAGCAGTTCAGCTATCTCATGGACGGCCTCGATATCGAGCAGCCCAAGGCTATGATCCCGGGGCAGAAAAAAGACTTCTGACTGGATGAAAAAGTGACGAGAAGTGCACAAACCCGAATGCTTAAAATGCCGGAAAACGGCTTAAATTCGGCATTTTTGCGTTCGTCATTCTGCTGAATCATGCCTCGATATATAGTATAATAGAGACATGAAAACGACAGGAAAAGCGGCCGGATCCGCTCCTCAGGACGAGGTTCTCATCAGGACAATTGAACAGCTGAACCAGCGGATCGACCAGCTTCTGAAGATGGTCGACAGTTTTCAGAATACGATTCAGAAGCTTCAGCAGGAGAACGAAAACCTCCGTGAACAGAATGCGTATCTGACAAAGCAGCTTTTCGCCCCGAAGAGCGAGAAGACAAAACAGATTGAAGGCCAGCTCAGCCTCTTTGATGAAGCAGAGAAAGAGGCTGATGTGGAAGCTTCCGCCAAAGGCGATACGATCACCGTTACGTACAAAAGAAAGCGGAAGTCTACACACCAGGAACTGATGGGGAATCTTGAAGAGAAGGAACGTTTTGTCGACCTTCCCGATGCTGAAAAAATCTGCCCGAAATGCGGCACCCCGATGGAATGTATCGGCAAAGAATTCGTCCGTGATGAAATCGAGGTCATTCCGAGGCAGGTCATCCGTTTCAAGGTATACCGCAGAGTTTACGGATGTCCGAAATGCAAAGCAGAATCGGATTCCGGCACGATCATCAAGGCACCTTTTCCGGAGCCCCTGATCCCGAACTCGTATGCCACACCCAGTGTGGTATCACTGGTTATGTATGACAAGTACTTTATGGGCATGCCGCTGTACCGTCAGGAGAAGGACTGGAACCAGCTCGGAGTCCTGGTCAACCGGACAACGCTGGCCAACTGGTGCATCACCTGCGGGATCAAATATATCCTGAAAGTAGTCAACCGCCTGCATGAGGAACTGATGAAGCGGGATATCGTCTACTGCGATGAAACGCCGGTGCAGGTTCTCCATGAGGATGGCCGGACGGCCACACAGAAATCGTATATGTGGCTTACCTGCAGCGGCAGGAAAGAGAAAGATCCGCCAATCGTGATCTACAGCTACCGGCCGACCCGCGCAGGGAAGAATGCGGCTGAACTTCTGGATGGATTCAGCGGACACTATCTCGTATGCGACGGATATCAGGGATACAATTCCCTGAAAGGACTGATCCGCTGCTCCTGTCTGGCGCACATCAGAAGAAAGTTTGTGGATGCGATCCAGAAGAAGGACGGGAAGCCGGTTCCCGGAACACCCGGACTTCAGGGAAAAGAGTTTTGCGATAAGCTCTTCGCGTGGGAACGCAGTTTTGCAGGACATGACCCTGAGACAAGAAAAACTGAACGCCTGGAGCATGAAAAACCTGTGCTCGAGGCTTTCTGGTCATGGCTGGACCAGCAGAATCCGACATCGGGTTCGCGGCTGGACAAAGCCGTGACTTATGCGCAGAATCAGCGCCGGTTCATGGAGAATTATCTCCTGGACGGCAGGATTGAGATCTCAAATCAGACCAGTGAGAACAGTGTCCGCCCGTTTGCGGTCGGCCGCCGGAACTGGCTTTTCTCTGATTCTGTCAACGGCGCTGTCGCCAGCGCTGCGATCTACAGTCTGATCGAGACAGCAAGACTGAACGGTCTGAAAATCAAGCCGTACCTGACAGAGGTACTGTCATATATGCGGGATCACCAGAATGGGTCCGTACGCATAGATGAGATCCTCCCATGGTCGGCAGAGATGCAGTCCAGGTTCAATCCCGATGTTAAGAAAGGACAATGAATAGCGAAAGAGTTGGAGCGAAATACTCCAACTCTCAATTTTGGAGCGTTTTGCTCCAACTGTTAACTCTATTTCCCGGGTAACTTGATAACTCTCGGGAATATTTCTGCACAATATTTTCAAAAAAGTGCCTAAAGCACGGTGTTTCTTGGCTACTACTATTGCGAAGCCGGGCAAAATATCGTACAATAAGTTATCATAAACAATAACTTGAGGACGAATAAATGCCTAGCATTTCTTATCGCAATAACTCATCCGGCACACTTGTTGCTGTATGGCCAGGCTCTACGATTCAGACGGATCAGGGCCCCAGGAAGCAGGGGCAGAAGTACCTCGGAAAGGTGATCGACAAGGACCGCCTTATCTTCTGGAAACGGGATGAAGGTTACTTCCATTTCAATCCGGATGATCAGAGCATCACTGCACTTGAGGCAAAGGATGTCCCGAACGCGGAACAGAACCCTGACGGAGCGCGAAAAGAGCGGCATGTGCTTGTGGACTTCGGCGACTCCTACTTCCTGAAAACACTGATCGATTCGATCGGCTATAACGAAGTCCTTGACTCTCTCAAATATGTGAATCGGGACACTCTGTACGCCCTCCTTTTCTATTACATCCTTGAGGGAAAGGCGAACGTGAATGCCGACAGGTGGTATCGACAGAACTATGCATCGTACCTGTTCCCGAAGGCCAACATTTACAGCCAGCGGATCAGTGATATGCTGGCAAAGCTCGGCGACGACAGCCAGCGCAGGGACTTCCTTCTTGCGCATATCAAGTATCTGCTGAATTCAACGGATCAGGAGGTTTCTATCCTGATCGACAGCACCGGAATGCCAAACAAGTGTGATCTCCCGGTCACCCGTGTCAGCAACCATGAGGGCGATATCAATATCGAGTTCCGGATGATTGCCCTTGTTCAGCGGTCTACCGGACTGCCGATCTTCTATGAGATCATCCCGGGCAACATCGTGGATGTTTCCACGACACAGCGCATCATTGAGCTGGCGAAACAGTATCACTGCGATGTTTCTTATGCCATTGGTGATGCAGGATACTGCTGTCCCTCTACCATGGAGAAACTTGTTCTCTCTGGCATTGACTTCATGACCCGACTGAATCCCACCTATGATCTGTACAAGCAGATCCTGGATGAGCATGCCGCGGAGCTTAAAGATGACACAAATGCGATTCGGTACAGGGACCGCATTCTCTATATCGTCAAGGTCGAGACGAAGATCGCCGTCGATCAGGAAACTGGGAAGGACGTCACAGGGTTTGTTTATCTCTGCAGAGACCGCGACAGCAGCTCCTTCAAGTACACACGGCTGATGAAGACGAAGTCTGCCAGGAAGATGACCTGTGACCAGATCCTCGAGATTTCTGAGCAGCTTGGTGTTTTTGCCATCGTCACTACAAGAGACCTTCCTGTAGAGGAGGTCCTTCCGGAATACTATGTCCGCCAGGATATCGAGCAGTACTTTGACTTTGGCAAGAACTATGCAAAGTTCCTTCCGGTACGGCAGCACAACATGGAGACCCTGAAAGGACACATGCTGATTGCGTTCATTGCCACGTTTCTTGTCATCGTTATCAAGAATCGGCTCGGCATGGTGGACAGCAGGTATGTGGAGGTATCCCCGGCACTCGCCAAGGCTCTGGATGAACCTTCCGAGGATGCCATGACCGACAAAAGCGGGAAGAGCTTTCTTGAACAGATCCCAGTTGGGCAGGTTTTCAGGGAATCTCCCTCCAGCCTGTTTCTGGAACTGCGTGGTCAGAAGGCGGAGGTCTTCGACGAAGTCATTCTCCCGGAGATTCCGATCCGACAGGCCAGAGATTTCTACGATGCCTTCCGGATTGCCAGCCCTTTCAAGATCAATCGGAAGGACAATGCGCTCACCTATGTCTTCAAAGAGGGTGAGAAAAACAAACTCACAAGGAAGTACGCATTTGCACGCAAAGCTTATCTCTCGGATGATGAAATCGAGAAAAAGCGCAAGGCAAACGAGCTGATTCGCGTGAGAAAAGCGGCGGATAAGGCAGGGCTCAGGATTGCTGAGGATGATGCCAGTGGAAAATCCGTTGCTTCTTTCGACACGAATAGCAGCGATCCGTTGACAGTACCAGAAGCCGGCGTCTCAGGTGAAAAGCCAACAGATGTCATCACAGATGGCAATGGTGCAATACCTGCTCCGGACAAAGGAAAGCAGGATGCAACTTCTGTACCGCGGACAGCCGACTCTTCAGACGGAATAACGAAAAAGAGAGGCCGGGGCAGACCGCCTGGATCCAAGAACAAGAAGACCCTCGAGCGAGAGGCAGCCGAGGCAGCTGCAGGTATCGTACACGTCAAGAGAAAGCCAGGCAGGCCACCGGAATCCAAGAACAAGAAGACACTTGAGCGTGAGGCCAGGGAAGCAGATCTTTCCGGGACAAAGCGAGACGGGGCCTGAGCAACAAGCGAAGTTATCATTGAGTTCCAAAAACAGGAGCCGATTACCATGGATCCGTAATATTTAGCCCATTATTTTCCGCGGGCGAAGTTCCAAAAAGCCCGCGGTTGATGGAAAGTTGAAAAGTGTAAAGTTATCAACATACCCGGGAATTAGAGATTATTCCTGCTACTGCTAATTCCGGATTATTATAATCCCAATTCAAATAAGAACTCTGCATAGCTGCGAGAGCAATAAATACAATTACTATCAGTGCACATAACAAGAGAAGTCCCCAACGGATAGTTTTCACTTTAGTCATATTTCTTTTAGCCAACTGTAAATTAATTACCTCTAACTTTTCTGAGATTGTCTTTAGGTCTTCTGGCGTAGATTCCGTCACAGGTTCTCCAAGCAATATACCTACAGATGTATCCAACTCATCTGCCAATGCAATCAGCATACTTGAATCTGGAACTGATAACCCATTCTCCCACTTCGATACGGTCTGCCTTACTACATTCAACTTAATAGCAAGTTCTTCCTGTGATAGTCCTTTTGCTTGTCGAAGTTTTTTAATGTTTTCATTAAGCATAATCTATGCCTCCTTGTTTTGATGACTCAATTCTAAAATCGAATGAGCCGTTGCCACAAGCAACGCATATTAGCATGACTGCTTTTAGATCTGCAACTTTCGATTTATTATCGTCTTCTATTTCCATTTTATTAACCTTATGGTCAATAAGCACCCCACGCTCTAAAGAGTTCAGCCAATTCTAATTCTCATACGCCCAGCTAAACCAACCGAAGCTTATTTATCTAAGGGAATCTTCAGATAACGCCTTCTGTTCGTTTCTGCCGTTTTATTCAATAATCCCTTATCCACAAGATCATTTAATAATTCTCTTGTGCGTGAACCTTTAATTCCAAGAATTTCCGCAAGCTCTGCAGCGCTATATTCTACCCCGTACTCCATTTTACTAAGAATTTCTTTTTGCCGTGCATTTAGCATTTTGTTTTTATCTGCCGGATCTGCCGGTCTATCTGCCGGATCTGCCGGTCTATCTGCCGGAAGCTCTTGCAGATAGTTCAAATTAGGCAGTGTTACGAGGAATTGAGACCGATCTGAATAAAAGACAGGTGCCTTGTCTTGTGAATAATTGGCTGAGAACTCATAGGCGTCCCGTATCTTGCTCAATCCGCTCCCGGAGCGTTCCATATAGCCAAGTCTCGCAAAGATGTCCGCAAGGACCGGGTTCCGACGGATGGAAGGAACCCCTTTAATATTTCGCTCCTGTATGAGCGTTCCGTCCGGCATTCCGCCGGGAGAATAGATCTCCATGCGATCATCGAAGATATCTATATGCACCTCACTGCCATTGATCAGGTAGTCCCGGTGAATCAAGGCATTGACCAATGCTTCAAAATAGCTGCGATGCACATATTCCGGCAGCTCCAGCCTTGAATCAGGCAGTTTCTTCCAAATGGTTTTAGAGTTGCTTTTAATAAAGGATTCCGCATCGTTCAACAGAGAAATGAGGCTTCCGGAATACTCTGCATGATTCAGCGCATCCACAATCCCACCGCTTTTTGTTTTGCCATTCCAGCGGGTGCAGAACACTCTTGACCACCGAATGGGGGATTCATCCGCAAGAAGCGCGCCCGCATTTGTGAGATTCCCATTCGTCCCGATCATTCCAAAGGATGAGAAGTCTTTCTCTTCCAAGCTCTTCCCGGTCCAGATTTTGAATCGTTCTCTCAGTTTAGTAAAAGAATAATCCGCAACCTCGAAAGGTGAATTCTGCGAATCATAACTTGCATTACGTCCTCTGAGCACTAACCGCTTCAAATCGGTCGAATCAGCAGGGACACTTTCATTGCCGATGCGAATATAGGCTTCTGTTGTCCCATCAGCAGAATAGTAATACGGTGTCTCCTCCCCTTTGAAAATATGAAGCAGCAATAGCTTCTTCCCATTTTCTGTCACATGAAAAGACAGGTTGAACTCCGGAACAGGGGACAGACGGTTTTTCATAATATTACTGACTGCTTCCGCGTCATGCTCTGCATCCGACAGACCAACGACAGAATCGTCATCGGCAATCCCAAAGATCAGAGTGCCTCCAGATGTATTGGCAAAGGCACTGACACTTTTGCACCAGCTTTTGGGCTTCTTAAGCTCCACCGCCTGTTTTTTATCATACTCGGTCGCTTCACCGATTAATTTTTCGATTTCGTTGAATCCCGACATCTTATCACTCCAGTTCAATGATTACGTTTAACTTTTTGTTTCATTTTTTCTCAACAACTACATTTTGCTTCTCGCAGTTTCCGCCCGTGATTGTTTGTCATCAGGACGCCAATAATTATCGTTGCAAAAAGACGGCTCCTGCGGCATTCCCTGCACGACATTAAATCGGCTGTTTGGCAATTTCGGCATAAAAACCTATAACTCATGAAGGATAGCATGAATCAAGTATGCAGATTCCTGCCGAGAAAATAGTTCTGCATAAAATTCCTCATTCCCCGGTGGCGGTCAATATCATTCTCATTCTTCGGAACAAAATCATCAATATATAAAGCCTTGTTGGTAATCCCCGGATATTGTTCTTTATTGGCCCAGGCAATATAATCTGCACCATTCTGTATCAGCATATCCAGGATTTTTGCACATTGCCTTCGTACCGCATCCTGCGACTCTGTGTATACGGTCGGCCTTTCAATTATTTGCTCCGCCCGGGTAATCGTCCACTCGATGGCGTTCCATCCGTTGGAGGCTGTTTGATTCACATCCGCCCCTTCCCTGACCAACCTTTCAACGTAAATAAATGCAAGCTCTGAAGCGTTAAAATCTTTGTAGCAGAGGGACATGATCACGGCATTAATTGCATCAAACAGGACCGGTGCACGAAGGCCGGTATCCTCATCTTCGCTCTCCATGAAGTTGATGTCAGCACCGTGGTCGATCAGGTAGCCTGCAATTTCAAAGTTTCCCGTTTTAAATGCAATCTGCAGGGGAGACTGGCCATGATCTTTCTTCGGTGACGATCCGGAAACACAATTTACTTCATCCGGCTTTCGTTCAATGATTCTTTTTACTTCGTTCAAATTCCCCTGGCGAATCATTATAAACAGTTTTTTCACTTTTCGTTCAAGCCTCCCATGCCTGTTTTTCCATGCAAAACACAGGAATCCCTGATTTACATAGAAACGCCTTATTGATTCGTCACCGTTATGTCTTCATGTTTCAGTTTTGCCGTATTATTCAGATCGTCATAAATCCACAGATATATTGCTGATCCACCATCTGTCTCCAGCTTTTTTACCTGATCCGGGTATTTTCCCTTAATTTGAATGGTTTTCTTTGGATTGAAATCTGTTACTCCCCACGCAGGGTCACTGTCACCGTTCTTGAAAAATCGGATTCCATGAGACAGACAACTTTCTGACGCATCCGCAAACACTGTTTCCTGCCAGCTATAAGAATCAATTGGATAATAGGCAGCATGATACACAAGTTTTCGTGTTCCGATGTAAAAATATCTTCTATTTTGCTCCACAAACTCATGTGCTGTAATTTCATTTTCTTTGAATAGAAAAACTTCATGATAGTCCTTTAAATCAATCCGCGTCACCAGAATGCCTTCAGATTTACTGCACTTCTCCTGTATCAGTTTCTCCAGATTTCTGCTCCCGAAATCCGTAAAATCATGATGATACCCACATGCGTTTACATTCTTTCCCAAAACAGTGGCTGACGAGGATTTGTCAAGTTGATGGAACATCATTGCAAACGTGGCAGCAAAAACAGCCAGAATAAGAAAAACAGGAAGCAAAACCTTGTGTCTTGAATGTGCCTCCCTATATACCAGCCATTTTTCAAAAGGAATGATGAATATTGCAGCAAACATAAGGCCGACAATAGCCAAAATATTTTCTGTTACGAAACTATGAGCCAGGAGCCCGGCTGCCATAGTTGAACAAAATAGCATAGCAAAGAAGAACAACACGCCCAGAATGACATGTCTTATCAAATGGTTTCTTCTTTTTTTCTTTCCACCTGCAGTTTCAGCAGACACCAGGCTTTTGTTTTCTCCTGACATTGTTCTTTCTCCCAAAATATACGGAATCTGTCAACATCATCGACCAGGCGGAACTCCTGCTCTAAGCATGGAATTTCATTCCTTCCACTTACATTTTATTAGACTTTTTGGCATCACATGGATGAGCCAAGAACTGCAAAGCATGAAATCTGCATTTATTATGCCCTTTTCAGTCCCAAATATTTCTCTCTGAGATACCACGCCTGATCAGGACTTATGATCTGCTCCGTCTCAGCGACATTTATGCTGGATTGCAGATCGCAAAAGTCACAGTCCCACTCATCGTATTCCTCGCCACGGTCCAGCTTCGCCTGCGCTTTCTTCATCGCTTCAATGGATGTTGTGAGAAACGGCGGCAGATCGCACTCAAAGGAATCTTCATCTTTCGGAAGTCCTGCCTTACCATCACAAGGAGAGGACAATTCCATGATGTCTTCCATTGTGCAATCCAACGCTTTCGCAAGCTGCTGGACTGTTTTTGCCGAACAGCGTTTGATCTCGCTCCGTCCTGCACATATATCCATAATCGTAGTCTTTGGTACGCCGCTGATTTTAGAAAGATGATATTTGGTGATCTGTCTCTGATCAAGCAGTGTCTGTAAGTCCATATTGTCGCCTCCCGATTTTTGTTCATCCTCATTATATCGGCGCGCCGACCTAATGTCAATAGAATCAGAAAAGTGAACAAATATCAATTAAGAAATCACACTACCCCAATTCGCTTCAAATAGGCCAACGCGTCCGTATGACCACGGAAGTAGATGTGGATACGCTCTCTCTCGTCCATCTTTCGATACAGATCCAGATATTCCAGCAGGATATCGTGTTCTTCTTCCGTAAGAGAAGTTTTCCCTTTTCCTTCCAGGACCTCCAGAATAAAAGGATGCTGTTCCTGTAGGCTGTAAAAGTACTTGTGAATTTGGGCATATTCGTCATCTTTCCGCCGCAACTCCATCAGCATTTCATTTTCCATTTCCGGAAAGCCTTCCTCGATCCGCCTGGGAAGGTCAGTAAACATCTCATTTTTCATTGCGCCATGCACTCCTTTTTCTTCTTAGCATACCATCCCTGTCCATTCCGACAACTGTGGGATATGCAAGAGACAGGGCACACCTGCCTCTCGCGTTATTGACCATGATAGCGCCAATCATCGGATTCCTCCCGTCTCCTTGATAAAATACCTGCTCATCGGGTAAGCGCATTGTTCCGGTCTCTAACTGACATCGGTTCATCTTCCGGCACCTCATCGATCAGGGAGCGATCCTTCTCGTCCATGTTGAGCAGGATATTCAGTTCCTTCAGCCGCGCCTCTTTTTCCTTCAGCTCCGCCTCCTTTACAAAGGGTGCGTTCATCTGTTCCTTGGCGTTCTTCATCTGTGTTTCGGTGTCCTCAAGCTCGGATTGCACCTTGTCCAGCTTCCCGGCAATGCCGTCGATCACGTTGTCTATACGGGTGATGTTGCCGAACACGTCCGCGCCCAGCACCGCCGTGTGGGAGAGCGTACCCTTCAGGTGCATCTGGTACTCGTTCTTTGCACCGTCATAGGTGACGGAAAGGAAAAAGCCCCGGTACTCACCGATCATCTCGGCAGTCCCGGAGCCTGTCATTGTGCTGCATACGTCTATGATGGCTTTTCCCGCGGCCTCCTTATCCGCAAGCTCTTTCCCCATAAGTGTGATGCCTGCAAAGCCTTCCTTCGGTTTGGGGTGCAGCCCCGCAAGATGGGCGTCCTGCTCATATCCGAGGATACGCTGTTTTAAGTCCTGTATCATCTTCGGGTATTTCTTCAGCACCATTTCCTCCAGTGCGTATTTCTGGCTCAAATGGCTGGCTTTCAGCACATTCAGCTTGCCTACCTCCATGTCCAGGTTGCACTTTTCAATGATCAGCGGGTTGCCGGTAGCCAGCGCCTTGATCTCGGAGTAGGAAAGAGCGGTCTCGTCGATGTCGTCCGCCACCCGGACCGGGCTCTTGCTGGTCATGATCTGCGCAATGAACTTCTGCTTATTTTCCACCAGCTGATACAAATATGCGTCAAAGGTTCCCTCCGTGACGTAGCGGTAAATATCCACTTCGTCATTGTTGTTACCCTGCCGGACGATACGCCCCAGCCGCTGGGCAAGATCAGAGGGCCGCCACGGGCAGTCCAGATCATGGAGTGCCACAAGGCGATCCTGCACGTTGGTTCCGGCACCCATCTTCTGGGTGGAGCCCATCAGGATACGCACCTGCCCGGCCCGCACCTTTGCGAACAGCTCCTTCTTTCTGGCTTCGGTGTTGGCATCGTGGATATAGGCGATCTCGCCTTCCGGGACGCCTTCTGCCATGAGCTTCTGCTTCAGGTCGTCATAGACATTGAAGCTACCGTCACCCTTCGGCGTGGACAGATCGCAGAACACAAGCTGCGTTCCGCGCTGCCCGGTAGTCTGCTCCCAGATACGATGCACGTTCCCGGCACAGACAGACACCTTTCCCTCCGGGTCGTCCGCCGCCAGCGGGTTGATGAGCCGCATGTCCAGCGCCAGCTTCCGCCCGTCGTTGGTGATCCGCAGCATATTGTCTACTTTGGGGTCTACGCCGCCCGCCCGAATCTTCTCGGCACGCTCCGCAAGGCCCTTTATCATTTCCTGCTGGATTTCGGACGGCTTGATGACCTCCGTGTGGAAGTTGGCCTTCGGCACCGGGAGCTTCAGCATATCCGCTGTCTGGATGTCTGCCACCAACTTGAAGGTGCTCATCAGCTCAGGTAGGTTATAAAACTTCGCAAACCGCGTCTTGGCGCGGTAGCCGGAGCCTTCCGGGGACAGCTCAATGGCCGTGATGGTTTCTCCAAAGGCCGCCGCCCAGTCGTCAAAGTGGAGCATGTCCATTTCCTCCAGCGTGTGGTACTGCAAGTACCGCTGGATGGTGTATAGCTCTACCATGGAGTTACTGATCGGCGTACCGGTGGCAAACACCACGCCGCGCCCATTGGTAATCTCATCTAAATACTGACACTTCATAAAAAGGTCACTGGATTTCTGGGCCTCGGTCTGGGCGATGCCGCCCACGTTGCGCATTTTCGTCGCCAGAAAGAGGTTCTTAAAATAGTGACTTTCGTCGATGAACACACGGTCCACGCCCAGTTCTTCAAAGGTCACGAGGCTGTCTTTTCTACTCTGGTCATTGAGTCTGGCCATCTTGTTTTCCAGTGACTTCTTGGTGCGCTCCAGCTGCTTTACCGTATAACGCTCGGCTTTGGCGCGCTTAGCTTCGTCGATACCATCCATGATCTCATCGATCTGTCGCTGGATGATGATCTCCTGACGCTCGGCGGACATGGGGATTTTCTCAAACTGGCTGTGGCCAATGATCACCGCGTCGTAATCCCCGGTGGCGATCCGCGCGCAGAATTTCTTGCGGTTTTTCGTCTCAAAGTCCTTTTTTGTCGCCACAAGGATGTTGGCAGACGGGTAGAGCTGGAGCCACTCGCCGGACCACTGCTCTGTGATGTGGTTCGGCACCACGATCAGGGATTTCGTGCAGAGGCCCAGGCGTTTTGATTCCATCGCCGCCGCAACCATCTCGTAGGTCTTGCCTGCACCCACTTCGTGTGCCAACAAGGTATTCCCGCCGTACATGATGTGGGCAATGGCGTCGATCTGGTGTTTCCTGAGCGTGATCTCCGGGTTCATGCCGGAAAAACGGATGTGCTGCCCGTCGTATTCCCGTGGCCGGATACTGTTAAAGGTCTCGTTGTAAATGCGGCATAACTGCTCACGCCGGTCGATGTCCTTCCAGATCCACTCGGCAAACTGCGCCTTGATCAGCTCCTGCCGGTCCTGGGCAATGGCGGTCTCCTTCTTGTTGAGAACCGCTTTCTTGTTTCCGTTCTCGTCATAGATGTAGTCAAAGACCCGTACATCCTTCTGATTCAGGGTCTGCTCCAGGATATGATAGGCACTGACCCGTTTGGTACCATAGGTGGTAAAGCTCTTGACGTTGCTGCTGTCAGCGTTCTTATTGGTGATGTTCCATTCGCCGGTGGCTTTGGAGTGGAGTACGTGGATGCGGTCGCGACCATAATAGCCGGTTCCGAACAGCTCATACATGAACTGCTCGTAGATCTCCGTGGGTATCCAGTTGACGCCAATGCGCACGCCGATCTCGCCTGCGGTCAGGTCTACCGGCTGCACGGCCTCCAGCGCCGTAATGTTACCTTGCACCTTTTCGGCCAGGTCAGGTCTTGCCGCCGCCAGTGCCTTTACCATGCGGAGCTTCCGCCGCACGTTTCCGGACAGGTACTCATCCGCCGTCACAAAGGAGAAACGTTCCAGGTCCACAAAGGCTCTGGGAATGGCCGCGGCTTCCTCCGCGCACTGGATGTCCCGGAAGATAACGCCGGAAAGTTCTGCTTCCAGCTCCGCCTCGCTCTTGCCGGAGAGGTCCGCCATGTACGCCATGTCTACCCGCGCCTTTTCCGAAATGGAGACGGCAAGGGCTTCACTGGCGGTGTCTACCGTCGTCACCGGCACATGGGGCCGGATGGTGCGCTTGGTGAACATGTCCGCCTTGCGCTCAAAGTTGCTCTCCTCGTCTAAAACCTCCAGAGAACAGAGCAGGCAGTAGCTGGCGTCCTCCCCGAAGGCAAGGCTGTTGCCCCGGCTGGTGATCCGGCCATACTTGGCGGTGTAGTCATCGTAAAGCCGGTTTAGCTTTCCCTGTTCGGCCTGAATGTCGGCTTCCGGGTAGTCCTCGGTCTGAAGCTCAATGAGCCGCCGCACGCAGTCCCGTATGGCGATCATGCCGCGGATGCGGTTCTCCGCCGTGACAGAAACAGATACCGGGTACATGCGGGAGTTTTCACGGAAGTACAGCTCGCCCTCCGTGAGGCAAAAGCTGAAGTTGCGTACCGTGGGATCGGCCGGGATGGAGCGGTCTTCCTCGTCCTCCTCCAAGTCCTCCATCTCATAGGCGGTGATCTCCGCATGGAGGTTGCTGATGGCGTCCCGAAGCTGTTCGGCCAGGTCGCCGTCCTCATAGGCTTTACAGGCGCTTTCTTCTCCAAAGCGGCCTGTCTCCATGACCATGTTGCCCAAAACCATCTCCGGGTGCTGCACAAAGTATGCGTTCATCCGGATGCCGTTTCGATCCGTTTCCAGATGTACCCAATCCGGTTCGATGTCCGTCATTCGGTCCCGCTTCTGGAGAAAGAGGATGTCACTGGTGACTTCCGTCCCGGCGTTCTGCTTGAAAGCGTTATCCGGCAGGCGGATGGCCCCGATCAGGTCGGCGCGCTGAGCAAGGTATTTGCGGACAGCGGAGTTTTCCTTGTCCATCGTCCCTTTGCTGGTAATGAAGGCAACGATGCCGCCCGGACGCACCTTGTCCAGTGTCTTGCCGAAAAAGTAATCGTGGATCAGCCAGTGGTGCTTGTCGTACTTTTTGTCCAGCACCTTGAAGTCACCAAATGGCACGTTGCCCACAGCCACATCAAAGAAGCTGTCCGGCATCTGTACCTTTTCAAAGCCGTTGACCGCGATCTGGCTGTTCTGGTAGAGCTGTCCAGCGATTCGCCCGGAGATACTGTCAATCTCCACACCGTAGGTGCGGCTTCCTGCCATGCCCTCCGGCAGCATCCCGATGAAGTTGCCCACGCCACAGGCTGGCTCTAAAATATTGCCGCCCTGAAATTCCATATGGGAGAGTGCGTCATACATGGCACCGATGATGACCGGGGAAGTGTAAAAGGCAGTAAGGGAGCTTGCCCTTGCTGCAGCGTATTCTTCGTCGTTTAGCAGGCTTTTCAGTTCCAGATACTTGCCGTGGCGCTCGTCAAAGCAGTCGGACAGGCCGCCCCAGCCCACGTAACGGGATAAGATTTCCTGCTCCTCCGGCGTAGCCAGCCGCTCCTCTGCTTCGATCTGCTTTAAGGTGCGGATCGCGGCGACATTGGCGGCGTACTTTTCGCTCCGGGTGCCATAGCCCAGCTCCGGGTCGGTAATACGGAAGTCGTGTCTTTTTTCAGCTGATATCTCAGGATGCAGTATGGTAAAGGCCATTCGCTCACGGCGTGGTTTTGGTGGAGCAAGAGGGGCAATTTCTTCCCGCTCATCCAGCTTTGATAGACTTTCTGTTTTTGTCGCTATCGCCTCTGCCAGTTCTTGTTCTCGCTCTGAAAATGCTTCTTCCGCATCCGCGATCATGGTGTCAAAACTCAGACCCGCAAGATAGCCATTCAGCTCCGCAAGGCTTTGACACTCGTTGATATAGACCGCTTCTCCATCCACGGCATAGACAAGGCGGAAATCCACAAGGTCCGCATAGACCTCAATCGGATGCTCGCCGTCTCCGGTGCTGGAATAAGCCAGATCCACATGGGAGAGATCGTCAAAGTCTGCGTCGCTCTCAAAGGTCTCCTGACAGTAGTCGTTGATCAGCCAGATGGCCTTCTCAAAGTCCGTCTGTTCTTTTGTTTCCAGCTGAATCTCCTGGGCCTGCAACGGGACCGGGATCGGCTCCCGCTTCTCTCCAAACAGGGAATAGGTTCCCTCCCGGTAGGAGTCAAAAGCAGATAAAGCGTCCTGACGGTCCTGATAGTACCGATCCTCCGGATTTGTCCCATCCGCGGCGGAGATCAGCATCTGATAGATCGCTTCTACCTTCACCGGGTCGGTGAGCTGCTCCTGGATTTCCCGGACAGCCTCCCAATAGTCGCTGATCGGGTTGCCGTTGAACGGACGGGGATGCTCCTCCGGAAGATCATAAAAAGCGCGGAGAATGACTGCTGATAGTTCCCGACGTTCATAATCCGGCATAGCGGCTCGGTCTTCCTCGGACAGAAAGCTGCCGTTCTCAATCAGCGCCGCGATACGCCGTGCGGTTTTGTTCCAGCTCCAGTCCAGTTTGGCGTAGGGGGCTGTAATATCGCCGTGGCTGAAGGAAAGTCCTTTACTGCCGTAACTGATACCGTCATTGCCGCCGTAGTACCCGCTGTCGCCGTGGTAGTTTGCCAGATATTTTGCCCGTTCATTTGTATCCGGATGCTCCAGATAAAAAGAATAGACGCCGAGCCTGTAATGGGAGTTTCCGCCCCGCAGGAGCTTGTCGATCTCATCCATGGAGATAAAGAAACGCCACTGGGGATCGTAATCCTCGGCGGCGGTAAAGCGAACAGGTTCACGCTGCAGATCGGTCAGCCGTTCCAGTATTCGTTTCGGACGGTGGAAGTGAAAACGCAGAAGATCACGGTTTCCCTCGTGGGCGGAGATAAAGCTCTGCACTTCCTCCACAAGACCCTCCAAGGTCTCCGACTGTTTCAGCAGCTCCTTGATCTGTGCCGTCTGCTCCGGGAAACCGCCGCCTGACGCATAAATGCGGCCGATCTCCGGCAACAGGTTTTGCTCCCTTGCGTCTTCGGAAAAGTCCTGACGGAGATACCAGAGGCTGTTTGCCACTTCCTGAAGTTCAAAGTCCTCCACCTGGTCAAGTTCCGCCTGGGGCATGTAACGCCCGGCGTCCAACAGTTCCCGGATACGTCTGGCTGCGTCCTCCCAGGAGATCAGCATGGCGGTGTTGCCCCGCACGCTGTCCCCGGAGGAGAGGCGGATACCCTCGGCGTTGTACCAGATGGCATACTGTCGGTCGTTCAGATAGAACCCCGCGCCGTTTTCGCCGTAGTGTTCCATGAGAAAATGAGCGTTCTCCGCAAGGGACTTGTTTTTCATAAAGTACGCACAGATGATCAGACGGCTGTTCCGGTCATTGGCTCCGATACAGAGGGCTTCGTCGATCACCTGCTGTGGATAGCGGAGGCCGTAGGACACGGGCTGTGCCGGTGCCGTCTGCTCCGGCTCGGTAAAGTCTGCAAAATCAAACAGGGACAGCTGCTGAGCCTCCTGTGTTTTCAGCCCCTTGCTGTCCCTGTTGATGCGGTATTCGCCTTTGTCGATGATCTGCGCGGACAGTTCTGCCACGACCTGCCAGGAAAAAACGCTTTCACTGGTGCGGGAGAGGTAGGAACCCTCCCACAAAAGAAGTCCGTCCTTCTGCGCATGGTAGCCTACACGCTTGCGGGATGCGCCCACAAGCAGCTCCGTGAAGCGGTCCGGGTAGGCGCTTTTGAGATATTCCGCCCGTTCCGCAGTATCCGGATGGGCGGCAAAATACATCTCGATCTGCGCCTTCTTGTATTTCAGGTCATCGTCCGGATTGGAGAGGATGGCATTGATCAATTCCTCATCCAAAAACGCGGGAAGCCCGCCGCCTCCCGCGTTTTCCTCCGGTGTTTCTTCCTTTAGCTGTAGATCAGTTCCTCCAGTACGGTCTCCTCCGCGGCCTGCCGGATGCTGTTCATCAGCCCCACCCACTTCATCTGGTCGGCGGCCTTCATCTGCTCCGTCACGCCCTCGGCTTTCGCCATCTGTTCCGTGATCTGTTCCACCCGGCTCCTGGCCGCCTGTTCGATTTCCTGCAGATGCTCTGTCAGCTTGCCGCTGGTCAACAGGTTGGTGAACATCACCCTGCGATGCTCCTGCAGGAACCTCCTGCGCAGCAGGCCGTATTTCCCAATCGTTACCTCCGGCTCCTGCGGAGGAAGCAGGTTCGGAAGCCGATAGCCGTCCTGCGTTCTGTATGTGATCCCGTTCATGTAGATCGCTCCTTTCCTGTGTTATAGTCCTGTTTCCGGTTATAGGATAAGCATCCTCCGGAAGTTCTGCAACTGTGCGATTCAAACTTACCTGCCGCTCCAGCGCCGTAACGGTACGGGCAATCTCTGAAAGACACATCTGCCCGATGTCGCCGGTAGCCACGCCCAAAGCGTTTAAGACCTGCGGCGTATCGAAATCAATCACGTCTCGAAAATCATCATCGGTAAAGTATAGGGCCGGATTGATACCGCACCGGGCAAGGAGCATATAGCCCACGCTGTTTCTCACCGCGTTCCGGTAGGAGACCTCCAGATTGAAATCGTCCAACTCTTCCAGCAGACTGTTTTCCTTGTAATATTTCAGCTCCGAGAAGTAATCCGGAAGATTGTCCTCCACGGCGTTCTTCGCTGCAGACAGCAGGGCTTCGGCAAAGCTGCTCTTGTCCGCCAGCTCGCCAAAGCTGTTTTCCAGAGCCTCCGTGATCTCCGCCTCATGCTCCGAGCGAACCTGCCAGAGCGGAACGCGCCTTGCAAAGCGTCCCGGATGGGTGTCGGAGATGTCAAAGTAGTATTTCAGCCGTGCCCGTCCGGGAGCGTTCCGGTCAAAGACCGCAATCCCCGTCGAGCCACGGTTGACCCAGCGCCCAAACTGTTTGTTCCATCGCTCGATCTCCAATACAGCGGTGGCATCCGGGCGCTGGGCGAAAAGCAGGAGCTGCTCGTCAAAGGGGAGCTTATAGTTCCGGCAGGCCGTGGCGAGGAATTTCTGCCACTCCTGAGGTGACGTAACTGCCGCCCTTGTGCGTTCATACAGCTCTGTGATCAGCTCGTATCTTCTTGCCATCGCTTACGCCTCCTTATCGTTGCAGTTCCGTGCTCTGCCGCTGCCGGGGAATGGAAAACCCGTAGACTTTGGCGATGTCGTCGCCCAGTCTGCGGGTCACTCTCGTTATATCGGCGCGGGTCGCCGTTCCGTAGTATAGTTTTTCTTTCAGCAAGTCGATCTGGGACTCACTCACACCGTCCTTATAGGCTCGGTAGAGGTAGTGGTTGGTGCCGTCATGGTGGATGGCGTCACACCGCAGGTCGCCCAGCTTATCCACGTACCAGGTGCTGTAATCCGTGTCGGCATACAGGCAATCCCGGATGTTGCCGCTTTCGATCTCCTTATATCCGCTGCGACGACCATTCCAGAGGCCCAGATCCCCGATTACTAAAATCGGGCGGTCCAGCTGGATGTTGAGGTTGATGCGCTCATCGCTCAGATAGTCGTTGTTGATCTCATACATCAGGGAGATGCGCTCGTCCTCGGACAAGTCCGGATACAGTTCCTCAAGGTCAGCCTTCCAGTCGTCATAGTCCAGAAAGTAGTTGCTCCAGATGATATGCTTTTCTGCTTTCATCGCGCCTCGCCTCGCTCTCTGTGCTTTGGCCGGAGGGGTTTCCCGGCACCGTCATAGTTCTTCGGGTCCGCAGCAGGCGTATCCCAGCCAAACAGGGAACCGGCTTTCATGGCCTCCGCCTGTGCTTTGGTGACGCCCTGTGTCTCGTTGAGAAGCGCAGCGCCCTCCCGGACAGAAACGCCCTCCGGTTTCTGTCCAAGCGGGATATATCCTTTTTCGCCTTTCGTGACGATCCCGATCTCGTTTGTGGATTCCACATAGACAAAGCATTTCTCCGGGAGGTCTGCACGCAGAGGGATGACTGTATTACCTGCCTGTTCCAGACGCTCGGCAAGCTCACAGATATGATAAAGGTTGCTTCCGACTTCCAGGTGGTAGTCGTCAATATACCGGCAGACGCAGTCTCGTTTTGTGCCATCCTGGCCCGTGATCCGGATCTGCTCGCCGTCCGCGATCTTAAACCTCTCCCGGTAATCCGGGGTAATAAAGCGGATGCCTTTCTCTGCGCACTTCATATGTTGCTCCAGCCAAACGCGCTGGAAGCAGTAGCAGTACAGGTTGTACTCGCCTTTATGGGGATTTAGCCGGAGCATATAGGTATAATCGGGCGTATCCGCACGGAAGCCCCACTCCCGGTCATTCCCAAAGCTGGCTTCCGGGTGGCTGTAGCAGTAGCGTGAAAGGCTGTTCCGGTCTTTCAGGATGCCGCCATAGTCGCTCTCAAAGCGAAGAGCATTGAGAACTTCATCAAATTCATCCTTGAATGACTGTGTTTTCAGGTCGTCGCGGTGATCCGTCCAAGAGGAGAAGAATCCCTTGCCGTTGCTGTCCATATCTGCCCGCAGATGGCCGATGCAGCCGGTCTGCGCCTCGATCTGGGCGCTCTGGGAATAGCAGTAATGCCGCTCCTGAGGCGTCATTTCTCTGATTTGCAGTTCCATCATCGCTCACGCTCCTTTTCCTTCTTTTTCATGTTTCCACCATTCTCCAAAGCTTTCAGCAAGTGGGTTTTACGGAAGTTCCAGTAATCCGGATGATATGCCTGAATGCTGGAGTCGATCACCTTTTCGTACTGTCCCGGAGAAAACTGGTCATTGACCGGCGCTTTGAACAGCTTTTTATCCATCAGCTCCCGTAGTGCCACCTGTTCGTCACAGTCCTCCTCAAAGCAGAGATAGCGTCCCTCTGTAAAGCCGCATTTCTGGGCAGCTACGGAAAAAACCTTGTCCGCCACATCCAGATGTGCCATAAGGCCGCCATGTCCCGCCGTGCTGACGGAATAAACGCCGCGGCAGAGTTCCTTGCAGGTCTGCACCTCACCCCACGGGGAGAAGGTCGGCTCCATTGCTTTTTTTGCGTCAAGCACCTCCTGTAGCTCCCGCACCTTCTCTGCGGCGCGCTCCACAAGGTCTTTTTCTGCGCTGAACAGGTCATTGTGGTAGTGCCCCCAATAGTAATAGTTGCCGTTATTGCAGCGCCATGTCACAAAGTCATTGGCGATATGCTGGCTGACGCCAAGCACAAACTCATAGTCACCGATATGGATGGAGTCGGTGATGATATATCCTTCATTGATTCGTAAACTCATGTCATTGTCCCTCGCTTTCTTTGATCTCCCGCAGAGCCTTTTCCAGAAGGCTGCCTGCCCGGTTCCGGTTCTTTTCCGACAGCACCTTGTTCTGTACACAGAGGACAGCACGGATATTCGGCACCGTGATCCCCGGTATCTCCATCATCTCCTCCGGTGTGACGGTCAGAAGCTGCACCGGGGAATACCCGGCCTCGGCAAAGATACGAAAAAGTCGTTGCTCAAATCGTTCTCGTTTCATATCGAAAATCTCCTTTCTTGATGGGATATGTAATGGGCGGCAAAGTACGCCGCCCAGGGTGTTTACTTGCGTCTGGACCTGATCTTCAGGAACGCCAGCGCACCGGCAACCGCGACAACAAGCACGATTCCAACGATGGTTTTCGTATCCATTCTGACAGCCTCCTTTCCGTGAAATTACCTTCTTTGCAGGGCAACAAAAAAGCAGTAAATCTTCTTAAAAGACTTACTGCTTCGTGTGCCGCCATGATGGGCGGTGAATTTTCAATTTTTAATTAGAGAGGACAACAGCATTATTGACCGCCACCCCTATGTTGATAGTTCAACTGGAATTTGCTATTATGCCCCCCTCCCCATAATGAGCATTATCCCAAGTATTATAATCATAATTCCTGCCGATACCGTAGCGGCTACTAATGCAATTATGCTTAGTGCAGATTTCTGTTTTCTTATACCCATTATGGCAAGGGCAATATCTATCACAGCAACAGCTACCATTGACAGAAATATTGTAAGTGATGATGTAGGATTGAACCATTCAAGTATTAGAAACCCGCAAACTAACCCAGCGAGAATCAATGCTATTGTACTAAACTTGTTGTTCATTACGTCCTCCTCAAATTGACGATTTATCTAAACCTTTTCATAATGTATTTCCGTTTTGGAGTTTCAATTACCTCTTCAATTTCAAAACCAAGTTTCTCATAGAGTCTCTTTGCGCTTTGATTGAAATCAAAAACTGTTAAAGAGATACTTTTAATATTGGCATCCTCAAAAATGAAGTCCACAAATCCCTTCATCGCCTCTGTTCCAAGACCTAATCCGGTTTTTCGGGGATCCAATACGAATCTCCCTATGTGAACATTATCCTTGTCGATTCGTACTTCTTGTATCATCCCGATAAACTTCTCTTCATCGAAGATAGAAAAAACATTTTCCAGTTCTTTAATCTTTTCATAATTCAGGAGATAAGAAATCTTTGGTCCCATCCATTGCTCTTGAAATTCTTTTCCCTTTTCATTAGACCACTCACACAAAAGTAGAACGTTGTCTTTGCTTATCCCTTTTTCAAATCTTATATCCATGAGTGATCCTCTCAGGTCCCAGTTTGCCAATATTTTAGTTAGTATAGCATAGAAATGTGAACAATTCTATCCTTTGGCCTCTGGCGTCCCGGGATAGGGCATTGGAGCATCGGAACTATTGCTAATTCTCATATAGAATTGTCCCTGTTTTCCTGTTATAATGATCTTGCAGATTCCAGGTATGGTAATGCCGGACGGAAGCTGCAAAGCAAAGATAAAAACGCAACGCACGCCTTTTCCGCGTGCCAGAGCCGGTAGGTAGCCCGGCCGTCCTGTCCATCCTGACAGGGTAAGTAACCCTCCCTCCTTGGGTTGTCCGTTCTTTGCCTGTACCACATCTAAGGAGGGATCTTCATGGAACAGGCAAGTGGAAAGCTGACCGTATTTTTCGATCCACCGTTTTGGGTCGGAGTCTTTGAGCGGATCGAGAACGGAAAGCTGACGGTTTCCAAAGTCACGTTTGGCGCAGAGCCAAAGAATTATGAAGTGTACGACTTCATACTTCACCACTACTACGAACTCAAATTCAGCCCACCCGTCTCCACTAACGTAAAGCAGGTTGCTGACAATCCGAAACGCAGACAGAGAAACGCAAGAAAGCAGTTGCAGAACAACGGTGTCGGGACAAAATCACAGCAGGCTTTACAGTTGCAGTTGGAGGAATCCAAAACCGAACGCAAACAACAGAGCAAGGAACAGAAGGAAGCGGAAAAGCAGCGTCAGTTTGACCTGAAGCAGCAAAAGCGTAAGCAGAAGCACAGAGGTCATTGACTGCAAAATCCCATTTTCTTTGCTCAAAACAGCGACCATCCTCTTGCTGGTATGGCCGCTGTTTTTCTGCGCATCGTTCTCTGGTGGGTGGTCTGGCATTTGTCTTGCCAATGTTGCCTACCGGCTGAAAAAGAAAAGCCTCCGTGTCGGCAATCCCGCAGGAAGTGAAAGTCGTCAGTTTTCTTTTTTCAGCTGGTACAGCTGGTAACAGGGGGTGAGGTGTGGAGAGGGGGAAACAAAACACAGACGTTTTCCAACAACAGGGCACACGTCCCCCTTGGCGGTAATGGTCTTATCTCTCCCTGTCTCTCTGGCGCTTTCGGTAAAGCTCCAACGCCTTGATGATGGTATCTTCAATGGTCTTTGCGGGCGTCCCCGGCGAGAAATACTTGCTGATACGGTCTCTCGGTATCCGCACCTGTTCCTTCTGATTTGGCTTTTCTTCCTGCATGATGGACAGGACCACCTCCTCATTCAGCTTCCCTTCCTCTGAGAATCTACGCAGCTTGATGGCCTGTGCGTGGGAAGGGGTGCAATCCTCCATTCCCATCGTTTCATGTAAGGCGGTCTGCTCGTTTTCGGGTAGGTAGGACAGCTCCACGGCTGGCCTCATGGCGATCTTGCCTTCGTCCACCATGTCTAACAAAGGTGGGATAAGATATGTCAGGCGTATATAGCGTTGTATTTGTGTTTTTCCATCCGGACTACTTGCTGCCAATTCCTCATTTGATCGTGAATGCAACTTCGGCCCCGATGGGTCCGAAGTTAAGTCGCCGCGTTGTCCTTGTCGTTTCATAGCTTCCAGCTTCATTTTGTATGCAAAGGCTTTCTCCGATGGCAGGATCTTTTCCCGTTGCAAGTTGCTGTCCACCATGATAATTACGGCTTCATCATCGGTAAGTTCGCGGACAAGGCATGGGATTTCCGTTTGCTGCGCCAATTCCGCGGCCAGCTTGCGCCGGTGTCCGGCCACCATCTCATAGCCGCCCTCTGGCTTGGGACGTACCATTGCCGGAACAAGCACCCCGTACTGCTTTACACTTTCTGCCATTTCCAACATGGCTTCATCCATCCGCACCTTAAAGGGGTGATTCGGGAAGTCACTGATTTTTGATATGGGAATACTCTTTACTGTTTCCCGTTTTGCCTCGTCCCGTTCTGCCTGCGTGGTAAAAAGATCATCTATCGAGGTCAGAAGCTCGGCTGCGCTCTTTTTCTCCAATGCTCATCACCTCCTTCACCAGACTGCGATAGGCGTCCGCCGCTTTCCCTTTTGGTTCATGTAAAAAGATACTTTTGTCTGCGGTGCTGATCTCTGCCAGACGCACCGTAGAGGGGATAACGGTTTGCAAGACTGGAAGATATTTTCCGAAGTTCTCACGGACGGATTTCACAATATCCCTGCGGAAATTTGTTTCATTCGCCATCGTCAGGAACACGCCGCCCACCTTTAGCTTGGGATTGATCTGTCTTTTAATACTCTGCACCGTGCCGATCAGCTCCGTCATATCCTCCGCCGCAAGGTAATCTGCCTGCACAGGAATCAGAACATAATCTGAGGCGGACAGGGCGTTAATGACCAGAATACCGAGGGACGGACGACAATCCAGCAGCACATAGTCGTAATTCTTCTTTACGTTGTCCAGATATTGCCGCAGCACGGTTTCCCGGCTCATCACGTTGACCAGCCCCACCTCTACGGCAGAGAGCGTCCGGTTGGCCGGGATGAAATCAAAGCCCTCCGCATGGTGCATAACTTCCGGATGTTCCGCAGCGTTGATACCTGCAACAACATCATTCATCTTGTTTGCCAGGGTCAGCGACAGCTCATGGGGCTTACGCTGGCCCAGCATCTTTGTCAGATCGCCCTGCGGGTCCACATCCACAAGCAGGACTTTGTGCCCAGCGGTGACAAGCCCCGCGCCGATACAGTACACAGACGTACTTTTGCCGACACCGCCTTTCTGATTGGCTACGACGATAACCTTTGTGTTTGCCATTGCATGACTTCCTCCTTTTCATAGATTTAGCCGCCTGCGGCAACAGGCGGCTATGTACGGAAATGGAAAAAGCCGCTTACTCTGCGTTAGAATAAGCGGCTCTCAAAGAAACGGTATGTAATTGTAGGCTTTCACATCAGGCTGGCTATCTTCACGATCATTTCGTCGATACAGTCGGTGTACCTGCCTTCGCGGATCAGCTTGTTTTTGCAATGGACCAGGCTGGCCATGACGACCCGCAGTTCATTGTATGTAAGATAGAGATAATACTTTTCTTTCTTTTTCCACCACATAATTTATCCTCCTGTCTGCAAAAGCTTCTGTTTGATTCTCCATTCCATAAATCGGGTTCTGATATAAACAAGGTCTCTGTCAACATCCGTTGAAAAGTAAATATGCGCTATCTGAAACACCGTCATAATATCATGCATGTAGCCTGATACATCTCTACGATTCCTATATGGCATCTTTATATAACGAATTCCCCTCTGTCGGCATAAATACTCTTTTACTCTTTCCATTGCCTCCGTTTCTGTATGGACAGAAATAGCAAGTCTTTCTTCCGGAATATAAGCATCAAGAGGTAATCCGATAACTTCAGCGGCATAAAACCGGGTTCTCAGCCCGTTCCTTTCGGCATAATACTTGATTGCCAGCTGGGGTAATACGCTTTGAAACTCATGCTCACATACTTTACATCCCTCACCTTCAAATACCCGCTTTTGGATTTTTTCTTTCCACGAATGTCCACAGCCGCACCTCCACCAAACACTTTTCAAAGAGTTTGCTGAAACCATTTCCGGACTGATCGTCGTATTCTTTTCATAATCCCACTCAGAAAGAAGATGTGGGTTTGTCGTTGCAAGATCGTTGTACCCACTCATGATCTGTCTGTCGGCGCATACCGGACAGCCGCTGCCCCTGACACGTGAATACACGACTGCTTTCCATTCAAAGCCGCATTTCTTGCAATGCCACCATATGTTCTTCCTGGATTTTTCATTGATCATATTCGGCATCAGCGGCTCGTTTTTTCCGGACCATTCATCCGCAAGTCTCGGATACCTTGTCGCAAGATCGTTAAATCCAGTTAACAGCCTGATCCCACTGCAATATGGACATTTGCTTCCTCCAGAGCGGGTCGAAATCAGCGTATGCCACTCGTGACCCTCCCGGCATCTCCACCAGACCTTTCGGTTGGCAAATGCGGTTACCTCTGTCGGCTGCAAAGGAGCATTTCTATCAGACCATTCCGCCGCGACATCAGGATACCGAGAAGCGAGATCGTTGAAACCAGCCAGTACTTTATTGTGTGAACAGTATGGACAGCCGCTGCCATTAACACGACTCTTTACGGAAGCCGTCCATTCGTGTCCGCAGACGCCATGCCACAAAATTTTCTTATGTGATCCGACGCCAACTTCGGTTGGTTTTATTTCGTTCAGATCAGACCACTCTTGTACCAGCCTCGGCTTTAGGGTAGACAGGTCATTGATTCCCGGAACGACTCTTTTCCCGGAACAGATCGGGCAACTCTCACCGGCAGAACGGCTTTTCAGGCTTGCCTGCCATTCGTGGCCGCAGCTTGCTTTCCACCATACTATTTTATTTGATCCATATGTAACCTTATCCGGAGACAGCTGAGTATTTCGCTCTGACCATTCACCAACAAGCTCCGGGTGAACCGAAGCAAAACTGTTGTCCATAGATTCACACCTCCCCTATCGTTCTATACAGAGTATAGAGGAATATGAGGGGAGGATATAGTCTGCGAATTCTTCCGGCATGTATTTTCAAGCCTGAAAAAGCCCCGAGAATATTGATTTCTCAGGGCTTTCTTGAAAGCAAATGTACGATTGTTTTTCTCTTGCATGGTTTTCTGCACCGTTTGATGTAAGTTTGATGTAAGATGTAGAAATCTGCGGCTCCTTCATCTTCTCAAACCCGCATAAACACTGGTTTTCCGGGCATCATCACTCCCTGATGGACTTCATTGTCGGGAACAGGATAACGTCCCGGATGGCCTGCGCATTGGTCAGCAGCATGACAAGACGGTCGATTCCGTAGCCAATACCGCCTGTGGGCGGCATGCCGATCTCCAAGGCGTTCAGGAAATCCTCGTCCGTGTGCTGCGCTTCCTCATCACCGGCCGCAGACAGGGCATCCTGCGCGGCAAAGCGCTCGCGCTGGTCAATCGGATCGTTCAGCTCCGAGTAGGCGTTGCACATTTCCCTGCCGTAGATGTAGAGCTCGAAGCGCTCCACCTTGGTGGGATCCTGCGGCTTCTTCTTGGTCAGCGGGGAAATCTCAATCGGGTGATCTGTGACAAACGTCGGCTGGATCATCCTTGCCTCGCAATACTCGTCGAAGAACAGGTTGAGGATGTCACCCTTCTTGTGGCGGTCCTCATACGCGATACCGTGCTCCGCGGCGATCTTTTTCGCGTCCTCGTCCGTCTCGACCTGGTCGAAATCCACACCGGAGTATTCCTTTACCGCCTCAGTCATCGTAACCCTGCGGAACGGGCTCTCGAAGTCAATGACGGTGTCGTTGTACTGGAACTTCTCGCTGCCGACAACCTTCTGTGCGAGATAGCGGAACATGCTCTCGGTCAGTTCCATCATCCCGTTATAATCGGTGTATGCCTGATAGAGCTCCATCAGGGTGAACTCCGGATTGTGCTTGGTGTCCAGTCCCTCATTGCGGAATACACGGCCGATCTCATAAACACGCTCAAGACCGCCGACGATCAGGCGCTTCAGATAAAGCTCCAGGGAAATGCGCAGCTTCCGGTCTTCATTCAGCGCATTGTAATGGGTCACAAACGGGCGCGCCGCGGCACCGCCGGCATTTTCCACCAGCATCGGGGTTTCCACTTCCATGAATCCCCTGCCGTCCAGGAAACTGCGGATCTCCTTGATGATCTGGGATCTCTTGATGAAGGTGTCCCGCACTTCCGGGTTCATGATCAGGTCAACATATCTCTGGCGATAGCGCTGATCCATGTTGGTCAGGCCGTGGAATTTCTCCGGGAGAATCTGCAGGCTCTTGGAGAGCAGCGTGATCTCTTTCGCATGGACACTGGTCTCCCCCGTTTTGGTGCGGAAGACATAGCCCTTCACCCCGATAATATCGCCGATATCAAACTTCTTGAAATCCTTATAGGGATCCTCGCCGACCTCATCTCTGGCGACATAGCACTGGATGGTTCCCTCTTTGTCCTGCACATTGCAGAACGATGCCTTGCCCATCACACGCTTCGCCATCATCCTTCCGGCGACGGAGACCTCTTTCCCTTCCATCGTATCGAAATTTTCCTTGATCTCAGCGCTGTGCGCCGTCTGATCATAGGTCGTGATCTTGAAGGGATCCTTTCCGGCCGCCTGAAGCTCGGCTAGCTTGTCCCGGCGGACTTTCAGAAGCTGGCTGATGTCCTGCTGCGCCGCGTTGTTCTTATTCTGCTGATTCTCATTCTGGCCCATGTCCGCTCCTTAAGATACCTTCTTGATGTCAAGTACTTTATACTGGAAAACCCCTGCCGGCGTTTCCACGTCCACAACCTCGTCCTTGCTTCTGCCGAGAAGGGCGCGCCCGAGCGGGGATTCGTTGGAAATGCGGTTCTGCAGGCTGTTCGCCTCGCTGGAGCCGACGATGCTGAGATCCATCTCCTCATCCTCGTCAATGTCCAGAATCTTGACCTGGCAGCCGACGCTGATCTTGTCCGTGCCGACATCCCCCTCGTCAACGACCTCGACATTTTTCAGGAGCGCCTCAAGCTCCTCGATCCGGGCCTCGATATCGCGCTGCTCATCCTTCGCCGCATCGTACTCCGCGTTCTCGGACAGATCGCCCTGCTCTCTGGCTTCCTTGATCTTCTCGGCGATCTCATGACGGCGGTTAACCTTGAGATCCTCGAGCTCTTCCTGATATTTTTTCAGACCCGCACTTGTTAAAATGGTTTTCTTATCCAAGACAGCATTCCTCCAAACTTCATCCCCATTCGGAAATAAGGGAAATCGTGCACGAAAGACAGGCATTCGCTGCCGGATGCCTGCCTTCAGGAAAGTTACATACTTTGAAATTATAGGGAACTAGCCGCGGATTGTCAAGCTAGAAACCGCGGGGTTCCGGACAGCTATGTCCCCGGGCAACTGTTCAGGACTGCCCTGTCATCAAGATTCTGCCCGGCGATCAGATGTTCTTCTTTCCGTCATTTTTTTCAGGAACCCTGGCACACAGAAATGCCACAATGATTATGCAGACAATGGTTAAGCCCAGTCCGATTGTCAGATTATTCATTTTTCTTCCTCCCATCGGCTTCAATTGCCTCCCGGATGACCGCATAGTGCCCTTTCCAGGCGTTCTGCAGCATTTCCCTAAAGTTTGTCAGCATTTTTTCCTCCCTGCCTGATCTTTACAGATTCCCGCATCACTCCCCGGCGAACTTTTCCAGCAGCCCCATCAGCTCCTCCATCGTCTCCACCTGACTGACCTCGTTCCGGAGGGCGGCGGAGTTGGGGAACCCGGCCGTGTACCACGCCACATGGCTCCGCATTTCCCGCATTGCGGTCAGCTCGCCCTTGAACTCCGCCAGCATCGCGGCGTGCTGCTGAATCATCGCCTTCACCTCGCCCTTCGTGGGCAGGGGAAGCTGCTCCCCGGTCCTGATCAGGTGAACCGTCCGGCGGAAGATCCACGGGTTGCCCTTGGCTCCCCGGGCGATCATAACCCCGTCGCAGCCGGTCTCCCGAAGCATCCGCACCGCGTCCTCCGGCTGGAATATATCCCCGTTCCCGAACACGGGGATATTCACCGCCTCCTTCACCTGCCGGATGATGTCCCAGTCCGCCTTCCCCCGGTAATACTGTTCCCGGGTTCTCCCGTGAACCGCGACTGCCGCTGCTCCGGCATCCTCCATGCACTTCGCGAAATCGACCGCATTGACCTCCTGGTCATTGAATCCTTTCCGGAACTTGACCGTCACCGGCTTTTTTACCCGGGACACCATCGCGCGGATGATCTCCGCCGCCAGCCGGGGATTCCGCATAAGGGCGGAGCCCTCGCCGTTCTTCACCACCTTCGGAACCGGGCAGCCCATGTTGACATCAATGATGTCATAAGGCCCGTCCGCCAGTAAGGCTGCCATCTCCGCCATGATGGCGGGATCCGAGCCGAACAGCTGGACCGCCAGCGGCGCCTCCTCCGGCCTCGTGGCGATCAGCTGCGCCGTATTTTTGTTGTGATAAAAAATGGCCTTCGCGCTCACCATCTCCGTGCACGCGAGGCCGCATCCCTGCTCCCTGCAGAGGAGCCGGAACGGCAGATCCGTGACGCCGGCCATGGGAGCCAGCGCCACGTTATTCTGCAACTCGATATTTCCGATTTTCACTCGTTTTCTCCGTCCTCCCCGCCGTCATCCTCAAGAGGTTCCCCGAGAACAAAGACGCGGTAGAACATTTCCAATGCCTGAAGCAGCTCCCGGCGCTCTTTTCTCATCCGCTCGATCAGGAGGCCGCTTCCGATCTCGTCATAAAGGTAATCATTCTCCTCCGCCTCGGTGCGGAATTCCAGGTTTCCCTCCGGGGTGAATTCCAGGAGGATCGTCCCGCCGATCTGCGCGGTGAACGTCACACACATGATTTTCAGATCGTCCTGGACGCCCTGGGGAAGCTTCGCAAAGAGCGGATTGAGAAAATATTTCTGTGTATAGGAGCTCGCGCCGCAGAGGACGATATTGCCGTCCTCCATCCCCGCTTTTTCTTCAAACTCCCTGCGGGTGCTGTCTGCCCCGCCTGTCCCGTGATTTTCCATAAACTGACTGCCCTGCCTTATCGGATGAGGATCCGGCTGATCGCATACTCATCCTGCGGCAGCTCCTTCTTCATGGCAAGCGCTTCCTGGATGTCGAAATCGACAAATTCGCCGTGCTTGTACGCCACCACCCGGTTGGTCTTGCCCTGGATCAGCAGGTCGACCGCCTTGGATCCCATGATGGAGGCGTAAACCCTGTCCTTGCAGGTCGGCGAGCCGCCGCGCTGCATGTAGCCGAGGATGGTCGCCCGGGTCTCGATGCCCGTCGCGGCCTCGATCCGGCGGGCCATGGAAGCGGAATGGCCGATGCCCTCCGCGTTGATGATGATATGGTGCTTCTTGCCGCGCTTGCGGCTGTCGATAATCTTATTGATCAGCGCCTGCTCATCACCGTCGTATTTCTCCGGCAGGAGGATGTCCTCAGCGCCGTTGGCGATGCCGCACCATAGGGCGATATAGCCCGCATGGCGGCCCATCACCTCGATGATCGAGCAGCGCTCGTGGGAGGTCGAGGTATCGCGGACCTTGTCAATGGCCTCCATGGCGGTATTGATGGCGGTATCGAAGCCGATGGTATAGTCCGTGCAGGCGATGTCCAGGTCGATGGTTCCCGGAAGCCCGATGGTGTTGATGCCGAGGGCGGAGAGCTTTCCGGCGCCGCGGTAGGAACCGTCGCCGCCGATGACGATGAGGCCCTCGATGCCGTACTTCCGGCAGATCTCCGCGCCGCGCTTCTGGCCTTCCTCGGTCATAAACTCCGGGCACCTGGCGGTATAGAGGATGGTGCCGCCCCGGGCGATGATATCCGCGACACTGAGGCCGTTCATATCCACAATCTCTTCCTGGAGAAGTCCCGCGTAGCCGCGCATGATTCCCTTGACCTTAAGACCGTTATTGATCGCTGTCCTCACGACTGCCCGGATGCAGGCGTTCATGCCGGGCGCGTCGCCTCCGCTGGTCAGCACACCGATCGTCTTGATTTTCTTTGCCATGGGCCGCAACCTCCTGATTTTTTTTTAACATTCCGCTTCTGATTTTAAATCATCCGCCTCGGGTTGTAAAGTAAAGCTTCCGGCATTACCCATATTTCCGGAGGAGGTTCATCTTCCTCGCGCAGGTCCGGACGTTGTCCTTCCCGAACGCCTCCTCCAGCTCCCGCAGGAAACCTTCATCCGCGGAGCGGACCGCATACTGGGCAGGCAGGACTTTTTTTGCCCGCTCTTTTTTCAGGTAAATGACCACCTGGTCTTTCCCCGCGGATTGTCCCAGAAGCCGGGTAAGCTCTTCTTCCGCCGCGCGGTAGCTTTCCATGTCCGCGAACTGGATCCACACCTCCCGCGGAACCGCGTCAAAGGACACCACCCGGTCGCAGATCAGTTTCCCTGCCGGGTCGTCGCCGATGGAAGCCCTCCCGGTGATGAAGACCTTCGCATCCTCCTGGAGCAGGCCGCGGTATTTCTCATAGCTCTTCGGGAAGACCAGGACCTCGATACTTCCCGCCATATCCTCCAGCGTAATCACCGCCATGACCTGGCTGTTCTTGGTCGTCCTGATCTTCTTATCCGTGATCATGCCGCCGAGAACCGCGCTCTCGCCGTCCCGGAGCGCGGACTCGCCCGTCTCCTCGTCCACCACGAGGTCCGCTGTCTGGGCAGTCGCGTTTTTCCGGAGAAGATCCTCATCCGCCTCCAGCGGGTGGCCGCTGATGTAAACGCCCAGCATCTCCTTCTCAAAGCCGAGAAGCTCAGCCCGGCTGAATTCCCCGACGTCCGGCAGTGCTATCCGGAAGCTCTTCTTCGTCTCCTCATCCACAAAATCAAACAGGGACATCTGCCCGGCCATGCTGTTCTTTTTCTCCCGGCTCTTCCTGTCCAGCATATCCCCGGCGACCATGCATTTCTGCTTTCTTGTCCCCTCGAGGCAGTCCATCGCCCCGGATTTGATAAAGCTGTCCAGCGCGCGGCGGTTCACCTCCATGCCGCCGACACGGTCGATGAAATTTTCCAGGGAGGTGTATTTTCCATGCTTTTCCCGCTCGCCGATGATGAGGCTGACCACATTTTCCCCGACGCTGCGGAGAGCGGTCAGGCCGTACCGGATGGCACCGTCAGAGGCGGAAAATTCCGCCTCGCCCACGTTAATGTCCGGCGGGAGGATCCGGATGCCCATCTTTCGGCAGTCCATGATGTACTGGGAGACCTTGAAATTGTTGTCCCGCACCGAAGTCATGAGAGCCGCCATGAATTCCACCGGATAGTAATATTTCAGCCAGGCGGTCTGATACGCCACGATCGCGTAGGCGGCGGCGTGGGACTTATTAAAGGCGTACTTGGCAAAATCGGTCATCTCGTCATAGATTCGGTTTGCCGTCTTCTCGTCGATCCCGTTTGCGATGCAGCCGCAGACGCCGATCTCCGGATTGCCGTAGACGAAATTCTTTCTCTCCTCCGCCATGACATGCGCCTTTTTCTTGGACATGGCGCGGCGCACGAGATCGCTCCGCCCCCAGGTGTACCCGCCGAGGTCACGGACAATCTGCATGACCTGCTCCTGGTAAACGATGCAGCCGTAGGTCGGCGCCAGGATATGCTCAAGCTGCGGGCAGTCATAGGTGATGGACGAGCGGTCATTTTTGCCCTTGAGGTATTTGGGGATGAAGTCCATCGGCCCTGGCCGGTAGAGGGAAATGCCGGCGATCAAATCCTCGATCCCCTCCGGCTTCAGCTCTTTCATGAACCCCTTCATCCCGGAGCTCTCGAGCTGGAAAATGCCCTCGTCCTTCCCGGTTCCGATGTAGTCGAGGACCTTCCGGTCGTCATAGTTGATTTCCGCGATGTCGATCGTCTTCCCGCTGCTCTTCTCCGCGAGCTTCACCGCGTCCTGGATGACGGTCAGGGTCCTGAGGCCGAGGAAGTCCATCTTGAGAAGACCGAGCTCCTCCAGGATCGGCGCCTCAAACTGCGTGGTGAGCGAGCCGTCGGAGCCGCGGGAGAGCGGCACGTAATTGTCCACCGGCGCCGCGCAGATCAGGACGCCGGCGGCGTGGATCGAGGTGTGCCGCGGCAGCCCCTCGAGATGCCTGCTCATGTCGATGAGGTAGTGAATCTCGGCGTCGCTGTCATAGGCCTGCTTCAGCTCCGGGTTCGCCGAGAGCGCCTGGTCGAGAGTGATCCCGAGATCCTGCGGGATCATCTTGGCGATCTGGTCGCATTTGGCGTAGGGCAGGTCGAGGACGCGCCCGACATCGCGGACAACGCCGCGTGCCGCCAGGGTCCCGAAGGTGATAATCTGGCTGACACACTCCCGGCCATACTTTTCCGTCACATAGTCGATCACTTCCTGGCGCCGCTCGTACTCGAAGTCCACATCGATATCCGGCATGGAGACACGCTCCGGGTTGAGGAAACGCTCAAAAATCAGCTGGTAGCGGATCGGATCGATGTCCGTGATCCCGAGGGAATAGGAGACGATGCTCCCCGCCGCCGAGCCGCGCCCCGGCCCGACCATGATCCCGTGGGACCGGGCAAAATGGCAGTAATCCCAGACGATCAGAAAGTAATCGACGAAGCCCATCCGGTGGATGACGCCGAGCTCCGTCTCCAGGCGCGCCAGGCGGGAATCCGGGCATCCTGCGGACGCTGCGGGCGCATCAATCCGGTCGCCGGCAGCGAGAAATTCCTCCTCGCCCGGCACTACGGCATCCGGATACCGGCGGACGAAGCCCTCATAGCAGAGCTTCCGGAGATAGCGCCAGGAGGTGAACCCCTCTGGCACCGCAAATTTCGGAAGCTTCCGCACGCCGAACTCGATCTCGACATTGCAGCGGTCCGCGATCTTCTGGGTATTGTCCGCGGCCTCCGGACAGTAGGGAAAGAGAGCGCGCATTTCCTCCTCGGATTTCAGGTAATACTGGCCGCCCTCGTAGCGCATCCGGTTGGTGTCCCGGACTTTTTTCCCGGTCTGGATACACAGGAGGATATCGTGGGCCTCCGCGTCCTCCGCATGGATGTAATGGCTGTCGTTGGAGATGATACACGGGATGCCCAGCTCCCCGTGCATCCGCATGATCCCCTGGTTGACCTTCTTCTGGAGCGGGATCCCATGATCCATCATCTCAAGGAAATAGTTGTCCTTGCCAAAAATGGCCTGATAGCGCAGGGCAGCCCTGCAGGCATCATCGTAGCGGTCCGCCGAAAGAAGACGGGCAACTTCCCCGGCCAGGCAGGCGGACGAGGCGATCAGCCCCTCGTGGTACTTCTCCAGAACCTCCATGTCCACACGAGGCCGGTAATAATACCCCTCGGTGAACCCGATGGAGACAATTTTCATCAGGTTCCGGTAGCCCTGGTTATTTTCCGCCAGGAGGATCAGGTGGTAGTACCGGTCCTCATGATTCCCGGATTCACGGTCAAAGCGTGAACCGGGCGCCACATAGATCTCGCAGCCGATGATCGGCTTGATGCCCTTCGCCCGGCAGGCGCGGTAGAAATTGATGACCCCGTACATCGCCCCGTGGTCGGTGATGGCCAGGCTGTTCATGCCGAGCTCCGCTGCCCGGTCCACCAGCTCATCGATCTTACTCGACGCGTCCAGAAGGCTGTACGCGGTATGTACGTGAAGATGGGTAAATGCCATCCTGACCTCCCTTAATAAAGAAAGCCGCTGCACTCCCGGCAACGGCCTTCCTGTATTTACGCAGAGCACTTAACTCGCGCGAGCGCATTTCGAACTCAGCAAATTCTCTTTCCTATTCCTGCCCCGGGCATCTCAGCCCTTCTTGTTGGTCAGGTATTTCTCAATCCCGTCCAGTGCTTCCGCGGCATCACTGCCCTCCGCGGTCACCTCGATCTCGTCGCCGTTCTTGAGGCCCAGCGACATCATGCCCATGATGCTCTTCGCGTTCACGGTCTTGGTGCCATACTCGATATGGATGCTGCTCTCGTACTGGGATGACACCTGGACCAGCATAGCCGCCAGCCTGGCTTCCTGTCCCTTTGCCGAATCAATTTTTACTTTTCTTGCTTCCATCATTTCCTCCTCGTAAGCTGTCAGCGATCTCGCCGATCTTCCGAAGCCTGTGATTCACTCCCGATTTTCCCACCGGCGGATCCAGCCTCTCCCCGAGATCCTTCAGCGGGGCATCCGGCGCGGCGAGCCTGAGCTCCGCGATCTCCCGAAGCTGCCGCGGAAGATAATCGAGCCCCTTCGTATCCCGGATATAGGTGATATCCTCCAACTGGCGGACTGCCGCCGATACCGTCTTCGCGATGTTGGCTGTCTCACAGTTGACCTGCCGGTTGACGCTGTTGCGCATCTCCTTGACGATCCGCACATTTTCAAAAGCCATAAGGGCGCTATCCGCTCCCATCAGCCCCAGTGTCTCCACGATCTGACTGCCTTCTTTAATATATACCACATAATATCGTTTTCTGACAACCGTTTTCGCCTCGATGGAAAATGTCCCCATGATCTCCACGAGCTGTTCCGCCCGCTCCGGATCGGGGCAGACGAATTCCAGATGGTAAAACCGCTCGGGGTCGCTGACCGAGCCGGCCGCCAGAAACGCGCCGCGCAGAAACGCCCTCCGGCAGCATTCCTTAGTCAACAGAAGGATCCGGATCATCCGGTAGTCCTCCCCGACTTCCCCCTGGTCATCGATCATCTTTACCGCCTCAAGAATCCGGCGGGTCTTTCCGTGATCCCCCACGGCCACCACATAAATCCGTTTTCTACGGCCGGCGTCACTCCTGCTGATGCGGATCTCCGGCCGGATCCCGAAGGCCTCCCGGAGAAGCATATAAAAGGTGCGCGCCACGGTGACATTTTCCGTCCGGATCAGGAGGCTGAGCTGCCCGTGTTCATCCAGGCGGATGGTGCCGCAGAGGCCCAGAAGCGCCGCGCACTCCGCCAGCTGGCAGTGGCGCGCCTTGGGCAGCTTCCGGGAGAGTTCTTCCTTTACTCCGGAGGAAAATGACATCCTGCTCACTTCCTGTCTCTGTCGATATCCCGGTGTTCCAGCTTGAGGCCGATGTCCTCATGCTGGCGCAGCTTTTCCGCCAGCATATTGGCGACCGTCACCGAGCGGTGCCGGCCTCCGGTACATCCGACCGCGATCACCAGGCTGTTTTTTCCCTCCCGGACATAGTGCGGGAGGAGAAAATTGATGAGATCCGTCAGCCGCCGCATGAATTCATCGGCGACGCCGCCGCGGCGGACATAGGCCTGCACGGCGGGATCATTGCCCGTATGGCGCTTCAGTTCCGGCACATAGTAGGGATTGGGCAGGAACCGCACGTCGAAGACGAGATCCGCGTCGATCGGGATCCCGTACTTGAAACCGAAGCTCAGGACGGTCACATTGAGGCTCGAAAATTTTGCATGTTTTTGGAAAATATCCGAAAGTTCCGTCTTAAGCTCACGAACAAGAAGGTTGCTGGTATCGATAATGTAGGTGGCGCGCTTCTTGAGAAATGCCAGTTTCTCCCGCTCGAGGGCGATACCGTCCTCCAGTCGCCTCTCCCCCGTCTGCAGCGGATGGTCGCGCCGGCTCTCCTTGAAGCGGCGGACCAGCGTATCGTCGGAAGCCTCCAGATAGAGGATCTCGTAAGCAATGTGCTTCCGGTCCCAGTCATCCAGCGTGTCCTGCAGGGCGGGCAGCTCATCGCCGGTGCGGATGTCAATGCCGAGCGCGGCATTCTCGATCTCCCCCCGGCTTTCCTGCATGAGCTCCGCGAATTTCCCGACCAGGGGAATCGGCAGGTTGTCCACACAGTAAAACTTCATGTCCTCCAGGATCTTCATGGCGGTAAACCTGCCCGCGCCGGACATGCCCGTCACAATTACCATGCGCATCTTCCGTCCTCCTGTCTGTCTTCGCGCCCACGCTTTCTGCCTGCCTCAGCTTTCTGCCCGCTGATCCTCCGCATCCTCCGCGAAGCCGAGGAATTTCACCTCCGGCTCGAGCCGCACCCCGGAATCGGCGAACACTCTCGCCTGAACCTCACGGATCAGCCGGTAAATGTCCGCGCTGGAGGCGTGATCCCGGTTGATGACAAAACCGCAGTGCTTTTCCGAGACCTGCGCGCCGCCGACCCGGAATCCCCTGAGGCCGGCATCCTGGATCAGCTTCCCGGCAAAATACCCCTCCGGGCGCTTGAAGGTGCTGCCCGCGCTGGGATACTCGAGGGGCTGCTTTTCCCGGCGCCGTCCGGCGAGGTCGTCCATCATCGCGCCAATCTCCGCGCGGTTTCCGGGTTCAAGCTGAATATCCGCCCGCACGGCCGTATATCCCCTTTCCGGGATATTACTGTGCCGGTAGCCGAGATCCAGCTCATCCGCCGGAAGATCCAGAAAATCTCCCTCAGGCGCCAGCACGCGGACTGTGCGGAGAACCTGCTTCATCTCACCGCCGTACGCGCCGGCATTCATGACGCACGCGCCGCCGAGGGATCCGGGAATGCCTGCCGCAAAGGCAAAACCGGCAAGACTGCGGTCTCTCGCCTCCTTCGCGATGACGGAGAGCAGTGCCCCAGCCCCCGCGCGCAGGATATTTCCCGGAAGCGAGCGGATCTCCCCCATGCCCTGGCCCATCCGGATGATCACCCCGCGGTAACCGCTGTCCGCCACGAGGATATTGCTGCCGTTGCCGATCAGATAGTAGGGTTCTCCCGCCTCCCGGCAACAGGCGATGACCGCCGCGAGGGCTTGTTCGTCCGCCGGCGTCACAAAATAGTCCGCCGGGCCGCCCGCGCGGAAGGTCGTGTGCTGGCTCATCGGTTCATTTTCCAGGACAGCGCCCCCCGCGGCTGCCCGAAGTTTCTCTGCCTGAATCATGCGCGGTTCAGTCCTTTCCGGCCATCGCGGCCTGCACCCGGCGGTAGAGTTCCTGCGCGGTGTTGTATCCCATCTGCTTCTGGCGGAAATTCACCGCCGCGGACTCCACAATCACCGCCAGGTTGCGGCCCGGGCGGATCGGGATGGCGTGGCAGACGATCTTGTTGCCGAGGAATTCCATATAGTGGTCCTCCAGCCCGAGGCGGTCGTATTCACGGTCTTTATCCCACTCCTCGAGCTTGATGACCAGCTCCACGGTCTGCTTGTCCTTCACGGACTGGACGCCGAAGAGCGTCTTGACATCGATGATCCCGATGCCGCGCAGCTCGATAAAGTATTTGGTAATGTCAGGCGATGTCCCGACCAGGCGGGAATCGCTGACCTTGCGGATTTCCACAATATCATCGCTGACCAGGCGGTGCCCGCGCTTAATCAGCTCAAGGGCCGCCTCGCTCTTGCCGATGCCGCTCTCGCCCATGATCAGGACACCGACGCCGGCGACATCGACAAGCACGCCGTGTACGCTGATCATGGGAGCCAGGCGCCGCTTCAGCCAGATGATGATCTCCGCCATCAGGTCTGAGGTGGTTTTCTCGGAGACCAGGCAGGGTACCTGGTATCTCCGGCAGAGGTCGATAACATCATCCTGCGGCGTGATGCCGCGGCTGTAGACCAGGCAGGGGATGCCCTGGGCAAGCAGTGTGTCAAAAACCTCGTCCCTTCTCTCGTCGGTCAGCGTCGCGATGTAAGCCTGTTCCACATAGCCGATGATCTGCACACGATCCTTATCAAAATGCTCAATAAACCCGGTAAGCTGGAGCGCCGGCCGGTTGACCTCGGGATTCTTGAGGACAATGCCGTCCGTGTCGATCTCCGGCGTCAGGTTGCGGAGCCCCTGTGTTTCAATGAGCTCGGTAATGGTTACATTGCTGTCTTCCATGGCGCTTCTCCTCATCAATCATTAACCCGTCGTGTTGGGAATCTCCATGACCGCGTCAGCCGCGGCGCCTCCCCCTGCCCGGTGAAAATAGGCATACACAGCCTCCGCCGAGGCTCGGTTCATGGACGGGACATTTTCCAGCTCCTCCACCGAGGCATCCCGGACCGCCTCAAAACTGCGGAATGCTCTCATGAGCGCCAGGCGGCGCTTCGGCCCGACACCGGGGATGTCATCCAGCACGGAGTGCACCTGCTCACGGCTCCGGAGGCTCCGGTGGTACTCGATCGCGAAGCGGTGCGCCTCGTCCTGAACCCTGGTGACCAGCTGGAATCCCTCCGAGTGCGTGTCAATGGGGATTTCCCGGTTTTCGTACCAGATTCCCCGGGTCCTGTGCCGGTCATCCTTGACCATCCCGCAGACGGGAATCGCGAGATTCAGCTTCTTCATCACCTCGAGGGCGATATTCACCTGCCCGCGGCCGCCGTCCATCATGACCAGGTCGGGGAAGCGGGTAAAACTGCCCTTCGCCATATCCCCGCCCTCCCGGCGGATCTCCTCTGCCTCCTCCATCCCGTGGGAAAATCTTCTCGTGAGCACTTCCCGCATGGAGGCATAGTCGTCAGGCCCCCGGACAGTCTGGATCCGGAACTTCCGGTAATCATTGCGCTTTGGCCGCCCATTCTCGAAGACGACCATGGAGCCCACCGACTCGAAGCCGCTGATGTTGGAGATATCGTACGCTTCCACCCGGTGCAGCACCGGCAGGTTCATCCAGGAGGCAATCTCGTTCATGGCGCCCACGGTGCGCAGCTCTTCCCGCCGGATCTTCTCCCGGTCCTGCTTAAGCACCATCTCCGCGTTCTTCCGGGCCAGCTCCACCAGCTTCTCCTTCTCGCCGCGCTGGGGAACCATCAGGCGGACTCTCTGGCCGCGCCTGCCGGTCAGGTATTTCTCGATGACCTCCCGGTCCTCCACCTCGGTCTCCATCCAGATCTCGTGGGGGATAAAGGGCGTTCCGGAATAATACTGCTTGACAAAGCTGCCGAGCAGGGCAGCGTCCTCATCGTCGATTTTCACGTCCAGATGGAAATGATCCCGCCCGATCATTTTCCCATCCCTGATGTAAAATACCTGCACGACCGCGTCGGATCCCTCGCGGGCCATGGCGATGATGTCCCGGTCGTCCATAGACTGGCTGGTGATCTTCTGCTTTTCCTCAATCATCCGCACGCTCTTTAACAGTTCCCGGTACTCGATGGCCTTCTCAAACTCGAGCTTGTCCGACGCCTCCATCATCTTCCGCGAAAGCTCGTCCGAAACCTCCTTATAATTCCCGTTCAGGAACAGCAGGGCGCGGTCCGCCTGCCTCCGGTAGTCCTCCCGGGAAATGCCGCCTTCCATGCACGGGGCGTCGCACTGATGAATGTGATAGTAAAGGCAGGGCCGGTCTTTCCCGATATCTTCGGGAAGCTTCCGGCTGCAGTTGCGGATATGATAGATGCGGTGAATCAGGTCGATGGTCTCCCGGACCGCGCTGGAGCTGCTGAACGGCCCGAAATATTTGCTCCCGTCCTTCATCATCCGGCGGGAAAACAGGACGCGGGGATACGGCTCCCCCGCCGTCACGCGGATATAGGGGTAGGTCTTGTCGTCCTTCAGCATCGTATTGTAGCGCGGACGGTGCTCCTTGATCAGGTTATTCTCCAGCACCAGCGCTTCCAACTCGGAATCGGTGACAATATACTCAAAATGGTCAATCTGGGCGACCATCTTGTCAATCTGCGGCCCTCTGCCGACGATTTTCCGGAAATACGACCGAACGCGGTTGTGCAGGTTCACAGCCTTCCCCACATAGAGGATCTGGTCGGAGGCATCCCGCATGATGTAGACCCCCGGCTGCTTTGGCAGCTTTTTGAGCTCCGCCGGGATGTCAAAATGATTCTCCCCCAGCGGTTTCCCCGCAGGCCGGAGGTTCAAAGGTTCACTCATCCGGATACATATCCTCCCCGCCATCGTAATTCGGATCGCCGCTTCCGTAATGCTGCCTGCCATCCCCATAGCGGATGCCGTCATTGCCGCGGCTCCGGCGCATCCGCGGCGCGTCAAAGCGGCTCTGCATAGAGATGTACTTGCGGATGGCATCCAGCTGGGTCTCCAGGCTCCCGCTCACGGGAATGAGATCCAGCGCCATGTACATGCTGGTGATCTCCCGCTGCCCGACCTGCCCGCTCATCCGGCGGAGTACGGCAAGCTTTGCCTCTGAGGTCTCCGCGTCCAGAAATTCGGTGAGAAGCGGGCTCATCGGTTTCCGGGGATCCTCGGAAAATGCTGCCTTGGCCAGCCCCGATTCCCGGGCTTCCCCCGCGGCATACCCCGGTGCCTGCCCCGGCTGCCCGTTCCCGGCTCCCGCCAGCGGAATTTCTGCCGCCTGCGCCGGGTTTTCCCCGGAGCAGGCGGAGAAGCTGCCCTGCGGCGCCGGATTCCCGGCGGGTTCCGTGCCGTACTCCTCGCCGCCCCAGGGCTCGGCGACCTTCTCAAACCGGTAAACCTGGCGGGAATCCGGATATTTTGCCCGGTCTACCTCAGATAAAAACATCTCCAGCGGCCGCGCCCACACGCCGTATTCCCCGTAGAGCGCCTGGTAAATGACCATGCGCTCCCTGGTCTCCGTGTGGATCGCAACCGCGAGGATCTGATATTCTTTTCCCTTGAAATGCCGGTATCTCTCCCCCGGTCTTGGAATTGCCCGCATCCTTCGCCTTTCTCCGCGGCAGGACGGTTACGCCCGGCCATCTGTCTGCTGTTCCGCGCTTCCGGCACCTGTCAGCGGCGCCGCCCCGGCATCCGGCTTTACCGCATTTCCGGTTTCCTGCCGCGCCGCTGCATCGGCATCCGGTTTTCCCGTGCTTCCGGTTTCCTGCCGCGCTGCTGCCTCGCTGTCCGCCACCCCGCGGTTCGGATGATAGACCGCGTAATCGCTCCCGTCATGGGGCTGCTCCGCTGTCGCGTTCATCGACAGCCGTTCCCCGGGGGTCTTTCTCTCCTCCGGAGGTTCCGGCAGTCCCTTCACCTCACGGAAAATCCTCATAAATTCCTTCCCGGTGATGGTCTCCCGCTCGATCAGGAACGCGGCGATCTTGTCGAGAGCCTCACGGTTTTCACTCAGCATCCGCTTTGCCTCATCGTAGGATTCCTTCAAAATCCGCATAACCTCCCGGTCGATCTCGGTCTGGGTCTCCGGGCTGCAGGTCAGGCTGCTCCTCCCGGTCAGATACTGGTCCTCGACACGCTCCAGTCCGATCAGGCCGAACTTCTTCGACATGCCGAAACGGGTAATCATCTGGCGGGCAATGCTGGTCGCCCGCTCGATGTCGTTGGACGCGCCCGTGGTCACCGTGTCAAAGACGATCTCCTCGGCGGCGCGGCCGGCGAGAAGGCCGACAAGCATCGCTTTCAGCTCCTTCTCGGTATTCAGGTACTTTTCTTCCTCGGGAACCTGCATGACATAGCCCAGGGCACCCATGGTGCGGGGAATAATCGTGATCTTCTGCACCGGCTCGGCATCCTTCTGCAGGGCGCTGACCAGGGCATGGCCAACCTCATGGTAGGACACGATCCTGCGCTCCTCCGGGTTGAGGATCCGGTCTTTCTTCTCCTTGCCGACAAGGACAAGCTCGACAGCCTCAAAGAGATCCTTCTGGGAAACCGCGTGCCTTCCGTGCTTGACCGCGTTGATCGCCGCCTCATTCATCATGTTGGCGAGATCCGCGCCGACGGCTCCGGATGTCGCGAGGGCAATCTCCTCGAAATTGACCGTCTCATCCAGGTGCACTCCCTTGGAATGTACCTGGAGGATCGCCACTCTCCCCTTGAGATCCGGTTTGTCCACAATAATCCGGCGGTCGAAGCGCCCGGGGCGCAGCAGCGCCGGATCCAGGATCTCCGGACGGTTGGTCGCCGCCATGACCAGGAGCCCCTTGGAGGAATCAAAACCATCCATCTCCGAGAGAAGCTGGTTCAGCGTCTGCTCCCGCTCGTCGTTGCCGCCGATCTGGCTGTCGCGGCTCCTGCCGATGGCATCGATCTCATCGATAAAGATAATGCAGGGCGCCTGCTGCTGCGCCTGCTTAAAGAGGTCACGGACACGGGACGCGCCCACGCCGACGAACATTTCCACAAACTCCGAGCCGGAGATCGAGAAGAACGGCACCTTCGCCTCGCCGGCGACCGCCTTTGCGAGAAGCGTCTTGCCGGTTCCCGGCGGCCCCACGAGAAGTGCGCCCTTGGGGAGCTTCGCCCCGATGCGGGTGTATTTGCCAGGATTGTGAAGGAAATCCACAATCTCTGTCAGCGACTCCTTTGCCTCATCTTCCCCGGCAACATCGGCAAAGGTCACCCCGGTCTGCTTCTGCACATAGACCTTGGCGTTGTTCTTGCCGACGTTCATGATCCCGCCACCGCCGCCATAGCGCCGCATGGCGAAGTTGAAGATCACCATCATGATGGCGATCGGGATCACCCACTCCAGAAGCATATAGAGCAGCGCCATGGAGGCGTCTGCCTGCGCCGCCGTATATTGCTCAACACCGGCATCATCCAGCTTCTTCATCAGGTCCGGGTCGTTCATCGGCACCACATAATACTCTGTCCCCAGATAAGTGAACGTGCTCCCGCTCTCGTCCCCCTCCGTCTTCGGAAGGTATCCCTTTTTCGGCGTCACCTTGATCTTGCTGCTGGTGACCGTCACCGACTCCACCTGTTTTTCCTTCAGCATCTGGTTAAACTCGCTGTAAGGAATTTCATGGGAACGGCTGCTAGTCCACCAGTTGTGGACAAAACCAACCAGAAACACAGCAAAAATCAGGGTAATGATCATCGCCTGGTAATTCTGCCTGTGGCGCGGTGAACGCCCGTTATTGTTGTCATTCTCTTTCATGTATTTTTTCTCCCTGGCCCCGGTCCGGGCGCTGTCAACGGCGTCTTGCCTCGTCTATCTTTGAAGGCCGCTTTGGTGTCATTCTATCACCGAAATGTCGGAGAATCAACGGCCGCCGCGGCTTGCGGGCGGAGACTGAGGCGCGTGGGCGCTGTCCGGGCGAGCCGGCGGCCAGCAGATTACCCGGCGGTCATCCGCCCAGGCCGGCGACGCGCGGCCCGGAATCCGCAGACGTTGCATTTTCCCGCGATTCATGGCAAAGTACAGGGAGAATCACGGACAGAGCTATTTTTATAGAAGAAACAGGAGGCATACCGATGGCAGATTCAGCAGAAAAACCGGCAGGAAGCCGGCAGAAACAGGCGGGCAGGGGGACACTCACCCATATCGTCCATCCGTTCGGACCGGTTTACGATAAGACGTCAAGGGTGCTCATCCTCGGCTCCTTCCCCTCGGTGAAATCCAGGGAAATGGCCTTTTTCTACGGCCATCCCCGCAACCGGTTCTGGAAGGTGGCCAGCGCAGTCCGCGGAGAGGCTGTGCCATCCGGCATCGAGGAAAAGCGGGCTTTCCTGCTCCGGAACCATATCGCCCTCTGGGACGTCATCCACAGCTGCGATATCCACGGCTCCAGCGACAGCTCCATCCGGAACGCCGTGCCCAACAACCTGATGCCGATTCTCCGTTCCGCCCCCATCGAGATGATCTACTGCAACGGGGCGGCTTCCTGGAATCTCTACGAGAAGTATATCCGCCCGGCTGCCGGCATCCCGGCTGTCCGCCTGCCCTCGACAAGCCCGGCCAATGCCGCATTTTCCCTGGATGACCTAATCAAAAAATGGCGCCGCATCAATGCGCCGATCGACCATCCGGAGCTCACCGTGCGGAGCTGCCGCCTCTGCCCACGGGACTGCGGGATTGACCGTCTTTTCCGCCGGGGCTTCTGCGGCTCCCCGGCCTGGACTGTGGCCGCAAGGGCTGCCCTGCACCCCTGGGAGGAGCCCTGCATCAGCGGCGCCAACGGGAGCGGCACGGTCTTCTTCACGGGCTGCACCCTGCGCTGCTGTTTCTGCCAGAACTATTCAATCAGTCAGGAAAATTTTGGCAAATCCATCTCTACCGGGCGCCTGGCGGAAATCTTCCTGGAGCTCCAGGATCAGGGGGCGAACAATATCAACCTGGTCACCGCCACGCAGTATGTCCCCCAGGTGATCGAGGCGCTCGAGGCGGACCGCGGCTTGCTGCGGATTCCCGTCGTCTGGAACTGCGGCGGCTACGAAACGGTAGAGACCGTCCGGGCACTCGCCCCCTACGTGGACGTCTGGCTTCCGGACATCAAATACTTCTCCGCTGACCTCGCCGGAAAGTACTCCGGCGCCAGGGACTACTTTCCCCGCGCAATGGCTGCGGTCAAGGAGATGATCCGTCTCTCGGGAAAACCGGAATTCCGGGAGGAAGTCCTGCACCGGGAGAGCGCGGCACAGGGCACACCCGCCGGTGAAGCCGGCGCGCAGTACGGGAATACCGGCGCGCAGTACGGGGATGCCGCCGTCGGGGCAGTGCGCGCGGATGCGCCGGACGCCCCGCAGCCGGCAGGCTACGGGCAGAGCCTTCTTCTCACACGCGGGGTCGTGATCCGTCACATGGTTCTCCCCGGCCAGTATCGGGACTCTGAGGAAATTCTCCGGCGGATTGCCGCGGAGCTTCCGCGAGGACAGTTTCTCATCAGCCTGATGAGCCAGTACACGCCATTTTACAAGAGCAGCAAACATCCCGAGATCAACCGGCGGATTACAACCTATGAATACAATAAAGTCCTCGACACGGCCATCGAGCTCGGCCTGGACGAGGGATTTATGCAGGAAAAAAGCAGCGCAAAGGAGGAATACACGCCCCCCTTTGCGCTGCAGGGAATCTGACCACGAGGTCAGAAATACGTCACAATGCCATAGGTTAGCAGAAATGCCGTCACGATCGGAAGCACGACGCTGAGATATCCGCGCAGCCTCGGGGAAATCTTCCAGCCCTCCCCCTGATTCGCCTCCGCGAGAAAACTGTCAAAGCCCCAGCCCAGCTTCCTTGTGCAGAACAGGGCAAAAATCAGTGAGCCCACCGGCAGGCAGAAATTGCTGACGAAGAAATCCTCGAGATCCATCACCGTGTTGCCTGCCCGGAGCGGCTGGAAGCTGCTCCAGACATTGAAGCCCAGGGCGCAGGGGATCGAGAGAATGCCGATCACCAGCCCGTTGATGATCCCCGCCGTGCGGCGCTTCATGCCCAGGAGGTCGATCAGGAACGCCTGGTCATTCTCGAACACGCCGATCATCGTGGAAAGCGCGGCAAAGAACAGAAAAATAAAGAACAGCGTTCCCCAGACACGGCCGCCGGCCATATTGGCGAAAACCAGCGGCAGGGTCTTAAAGATCAGGCTCGGCCCGGATTTGACCTCCACCCCGTAGGTGACGCATGCCGGGAAAATGATGAGGCCGGCGACAAGCGCGACGAAGGTGTCCAGGGCAGTCACGATGGATGCCTCGCCAACCAGCGACTTCTTCCGGTCAATATAGCTCCCGTAGATTTCCATGCCGCCCATGCCGATGCTCAGCGTGAAAAAGCTCTGGTTGAGCGCCGCGTAAATCACATTTCCGATGCCTGCCTCCCGCGCGCGAGAGAGATCCGGTTTCAGATAGAAAGCGACGCCTTCCGCCGCTCCCGGAAGTGTGAGGCTCCTAAGCCCCAGGATCACCATGATCGCCAGGAGCGCGATCATAACCACCTTGGATACGGACTCCACGCTCTTTTGAAGGCCGATGCCGCAGATCACAGCGGTAATCGCCACCACGATCAGCTCACAGGTGACCAGGATTTCCGGTGATCCCATCATACCGGCAAAAATTGCGTCAATCTTCTCCACGGCGACATTCTCGAGCTGCCCGGACGCCATGAGGTATGCATAGTAGAGAATCCAGCCGGAGACGACCGAATAGAAAAACAGGAGGACATAGTTTCCGGCCATCGCAAAATAACCCCAAATGTGCCATTTCGTCCCCGTCTTCTCCAGCTTGCGGAATGCCGGGTAAATGCTTCTGCGGCTCGCCCGCCCGACGGAATACTCCATCGTCATCAGCGGGATGCCGAGCAGTATCAGAAAAATGATGTAAATCAGCACAAAAAGGCCTCCGCCATATTGGCCGGTGATGTAGGGGAACCGCCAAACATTGCCGATCCCGATCGCACAGCCAGCGGAAAGCAGTATAAATCCCAGGCGGGAGCCCAGGGTCTCTCTCGTTTCCATACTCCATTCCCTTCCCTATCATGCTCTGTTTTACCCGCCCGGATGCTTCTTAGCTTTAAAGTTTTTCATCATTCCGATGTGGGGCTTTTCAAGTATAACATAATTCCTTGCGGAAAGGAATGGCAATCATGAAAAGCAGATATAGCCCGGGGTACAGCCCCGGAGATATTCGGACATAGCGAAAGGCACCGATAACCATCAACTTCAGATTACCGATGCCTTTCTACTGATCAAGATCCAATGGAGTGTACCTCGCTTCTCAGATTTCTCGATAGTTCGATATTCAGTTGTCTTCGTCTCCGTTCCTCTGCCGCTACCATCAAACCTTCACTGTCATTTACTTTCTATTGTCTTCTCCGGGTTATCTGCTTCAAAAGCACCCCACCGGTGTGCCCTTACGGAAAATGCTTTCTCTTCGCATCTTCCTCTGCAGAAGCTTCATTGATATGTCTTATAGAACTGTTTGATTCGTCGGCTAAAACCTGCTGCTGATTTGCGGAGACAACCTATGGTCTGAGTAAATCAGACGAGTTAATGTTTCCGGTGGAATCACTCCCTTCCTTTCGGTTCGGTAAAAACTGAACCTTGATGATTGGATCCTGTGCTCCGTTTCCTTGTTTCTGACTACAGTATAGCCGGCAATAGACAATTTGTCAAGTGAATTTTGCATCTTGCCATCATTTTTTCTCTGTATTTCCGGTATGAGTTTAATATATTCGTTTTATATTTTATATTAAACATATTTTTCTGATAATTTTGTCATTCCGGGCAGCACCTTTTCCCATGCGGAACAGCCCGTTCTGTGCCCGGGATCTGAAACCGGCAGCCGCGCGGCTCCCTGCGATGGCAGGCAGCCCGTTCTGCGCCCGGAAGCCGGAAAACCTGTCCAAAAATCCCGATCTCTCCCGCACATTTTCCCCCGGGATTTCATCCACTATTCCGTCTTGAAGCCCCTCCTTGGCACAGATATGATGAACTTACGGTACGAGAAACTCGAAAAAAGGCGCGCAAATCATCACGCCGAAGGAGGTGTTTACGTGAACAGAGAGACCTTGAAAACCATTGCGGAAAATATGCGGGAGTTTGACTTCGCGAGATCCCGCATCGCCCTGCGGATCGTCAATCCGAGGCAGGAGACGGAGCTTCTCCGGAGTCTCCCCCATCTCCCCTGCATGGATCTGGCGTTCATCTTCGTCGTCTTCTTCAACCGGGATCCCCATGCCCAGATGACGGCAGCAGTCCGGACTTCCCATCTCGAACAGTGGGGCATCGCCCCGGAAGAACTCCTCCCGATTGCGGCAGCCAACTCACCGCGATGCATGCCGCCGCATCTCGAATCGATCGCAGACCTCCTGGGGATCAGCGAGGACGCCATGGAGAAAGCGTTGCTGACGAAGCCGGAGCAGCAAGAGGATGCCCTGCCTCCGGGGCAGGCTCAGAAAAAAGGCGGCTTGCCTCCGGAGCCGGGCAGTGATGCAGTTTCTGCCGGAAGGGAGGAAAGTCCGCTCTACGTACTCACAACCCGCCAGGGAATCTACGGTGCGGCCGCCATGCTCTATCCGGGAATCCTGCGAAGCTTCGCTGCCGCTGCCGGGGATGACCTCTACATCATCCCCTCCAGTGTCCATGAGGTTCTTCTCCAGGCAAAAGGTGGCGCTCCGGATGTGCAGGACATGAATGCGATCATCCGGGAGATCAACGCCGGCGAAGTCCAGCCGAAGGAACGCCTTTCCGACCATGTCTATCTCTACAGCAGGGAGAAAGATCTGATTTTCGACCCGCTTTGTCCTTCCTGCGCCATCCGGCCTTTCGCACACCGGCCGGACACTCATCTCCCCGGCGAAATCCGGGAAATCACTCCCTATCTCCGACCGGACAGGACTGTCGCCCACACGGACAGCCCGCCGGGCACCGCCTTTCTCTGAACCCGGTCATTTCCGGCTCATACGTCAGCGCTTTCCGCGCGATATCTCAGCCATGATTCTGTGCTCTGTGCACCGCGCCTCAGTCATCATTCAGCATCTTCCGCAATTCCGCGATCCTGTCCCGAAGTTCCGCGGCGTCCTCAAAATTCAGCTCTGCGGCCGCCTGGGTCATTTTCCTGGTCAGCTTACGGATCAACTTCTCCAGCTCAGCCCGGCTCATGGATTCCGGATCCTTGGAGATCCTGTTCGTGACGCCGTCCGCTGCCTGGGAGATCGAAATCAGGTCGCGCACGGCCTTCTTGATCGTCGTCGGCGTGATATGGTGTTCTTCGTTATACTGTTCCTGAATCGCACGCCGCCGGTTTGTCTCCGTGATTGCCTTCTTCATGGAATCCGTCATGGTATCAGCATACATGATGACGTGACCTTCCGCGTTTCGCGCGGCACGCCCCACCGTCTGGATCAGGGAAGTCTCCGAGCGGAGGAAGCCCTCCTTATCCGCGTCCAGGATAGCCACCAGGGAAATCTCCGGGATATCCAGCCCCTCACGGAGCAGGTTGATCCCGACAAGCACATCAAACTGGTCCAGGCGCATGTCCCGGATGATCTGCGTTCGCTCCATGGTATCGATATCCGAGTGGAGATATTTTACCCGGACGCCGGCCTCCCGGAGATAATCCGTCAGATCCTCCGCCATGCGCTTGGTCAGCGTCGTGACAAGAACCTTATTCTTCCTGTCGGTCTCCTTCCGGATTTCCCCGAGGAGGTCATCGATCTGCCCCTCGACCGGGCGCACCTCGATGGACGGGTCGAGCAGGCCTGTCGGGCGGATCAGCTGCTCAGCCCGGAGCATCTCGTGATCTGCCTCGTACTTGGCCGGAGTGGCCGAGCAGAACAGAATCTGGTCGATTTTTCCCTCAAATTCCTGAAAATTAAGCGGCCGGTTGTCGAGCGCCGAGGGCAGCCGGAACCCGTAATTGACCAGCACATGTTTTCTCGCCTGGTCGCCGTTATACATGGCGCCGAGCTGGGGAATGGTCATGTGCGATTCGTCGATGATGGTCAGATATTCCGGGGGGAAATAGTCCTGCAGCGTGCAGGGCGGCTCCCCCGCTTTTCCGAAGTTCAGCTGGCGGGTATAGTTCTCAATGCCGGAGCAGAACCCGGTCTCGCGCATCATTTCCACATCGAAATTGGTTCTCTCGGCGATTCTCTGCGCCTCGATCAGCTTGTCCTCACTCTTGAAAAAGGCGACCTGCTGTTTCATCTCCTCGAGAATATTTTCCGTCGCCTTCATCATCCGGTCATGCGGCACCACATAGTGGGACGCCGGGAAAATGGCCACATGATTGAGATGAGCCTTCACCTCGCCGGTCAGGGAATCGAAAGAGGAAATCCGGTCGACCTCATCGCCGAAAAATTCCACCCGGTATGCTTCCCCGCTGGAGTAGGCGGGATAAATCTCGATCGTATCGCCGCGGACACGGAAGCTGCCGCGCTTGAAGTCCATATCGTTCCGGGTGTACTGGATATCGATCAGTTTCCGGATGACATCGTCCCGCTCCTTCTCCATGCCCGGCCGGAGGGAGACCACCATGCTCTTGTAATCGATGGGGCTGCCCAGGCCGTAGATGCAGGACACCGAAGCGACAATAATCACATCCTGCCGCTCGGACAGGGCGGCCGTCGCCGAGTGGCGCAGCTTGTCGATCTCATCATTGATCGCCGAATCCTTCTCGATATAGGTGTCTGTCGAGGGCACATAGGCCTCCGGCTGATAGTAATCATAATAGGAGACAAAATATTCGACCGCATTTTCCGGAAAATATTCCTTCATCTCGCTGTACAGCTGGGCGGCCAGTGTCTTGTTGTGGGCAATAATCAGCGTCGGCTTGTTCAATCTGGCGATCACATTGGCCATCGTAAAGGTCTTTCCGGAACCGGTGACGCCAAGAAGCGTCTCCGCCTGGTTCCCTGCCTGGAATCCCCGGACCAGCTGGTCAATCGCCTGCGGCTGGTCGCCGGTGGGCTGATAATCCGAGTGCAGCACAAAATGATCCATATTTCCCCCTTTCCCCGCAGGGACGGCGCAGGTCACCCTCTCTCCTCGTAATCATCCAGAAAATAGTAGGCCTTCTCCCGCGTATGCCAGCCCAGAATCGTGTTCAGGCTGACATCCCTGGTGCTGTTAAAGATATTCTGCGGGATCGTCGGGTCAGCCTTCTGCAGGCGGGCGATCAGTTCCTTCATATCGCTCCTCCGGGATGTCCCATGGTTGTCCGCGCAGTCCTCTGTGAACTGGCAGGCGCACTGGATAAAATGCAGATGATTGTAGTCCCGCCATGCCTTGACGTCTGCCTCCCGCACCAGATATAGCGGGCGGATCAGCTCCATCCCCGGAAAATTCCGGCTGTGAAGCTTCGGCATCATCGTCTCAAATTTTCCGGCGAACAGCATCCCCATCAGGACAGTCTCGATCACATCGTCGAAATGGTGCCCCAGGGCGATCTTATTACAGCCGAGATCGCGGGCGTTGGCGTAGAGATTTCCCCGGCGCATCCGTGCGCAGAGATAGCAGGGATTCTTGTCAATCTCCTTCACAGCGTCGAAAATGCCGCTTTCAAAGACGGTCAGCGGAATCCCCAGGATCTTCGCGTTGCTCTGGACGATCGACCAATTCTCCTCATTGTATCCCGGATTCATGGTCAGATAAACCAGCTCGAAGGGAACATTGCCGTGGCGCTGCAGTTCCTGGAGAATTTTCGCCAGCAGCATGGAATCCTTGCCGCCGGAGATGCAGACGGCAATCCGGTCGCCCGCCTGGATCAGCTGATAATCGTGAAGCGCCTTGGTCACCGGCCGCCAGAGGCTCCGGCGGTACTTTTTGATGATGCTTCTCTCAACCTCCGCGGTTCTCTCGGCAAGGCCGGGGTCTTCCGCCTCCTCCCGGAGCTTGGAAGCGAGATAGCGCCGATATCCGCCCTGGACAATGCCGGCGTCAAATCCCCTTTCCATAAGCCAGGCCGCCGCGCGGGCACTGACCGTCCCGCCGTTATGGCAGATGAGATACACCGGCTGGTCTCTCCGGAGAATCACCGGTTCCTCATAGGCCCGGGCAAATGTCACACGGCCGGGCGCCTTATCCGCGGCTTCCCACTGCTCCTCGAGAAGCTCCTCCGGGAGGTTCACCGCGCCGGGCAGCGTTCCCCTCCGGTACTCCTCCGGCTCACGGACATCCAGAAGCAGAAAGGATCCTGCGGGCATCTTCTCCAGTTCACTCCAGGCGGCTGTCTTCATAAATATCATCCTTTCGTCTTGTCATGATCAGAGACCCGCCGCCATGCGGGGCACAGCAAACGGGTTCAATGGCCGCTATCGTACGCGAAACCGGAATGGTACTCCGCGCGGCCAGGGATACATCAGGCATAAAAAAACCGGCTGTCAACATTCTCTGTTGAGAGCCGGTCAGTGACCTGGGCTAGAAGGATTCGAACCTTCACAATGACGGAGTCAGAGTCCGCTGCCTTACCATTTGGCTATAGCCCATTATTTCTTTCGCAACCGGTTTCCCGACTGCGAAAGTTATTATATCTCGCTGTTCTGTAATCGTCAAGCAAATTTTTAAAAACTTTCCGAAGATCCCTGGGTGGCCGCCATTGACGCCGCGGCACTGGCGGCCGATTCGGTTTCTTCCTCGTCATCAGCGTCCGTGTGCCGGTTCTTCCGATAGGAATTCTCCTCGGCGCCGGCCGCAATCTCCGGAGTGTCGAAGGTTCCGGTCACGCTCTTCACCTTTCCGGATGCCTTTGCCGAGACGCCGGCGATCGTGAAGCGGCACTTCGTCCCAGAGGGAAGGCCGGTGACCTCGATCTCGCAGGATGTGGAATCCGTATCGACAATCTTGGCCGGATAGCTCTCTCCGTCCTCATCCTCGATGGAGACAGAGGCAGATTTCCAGGTGACATTGCCGTCAAATGTCACGGTCAGGATCTCCCCATCATAATCCGCGTCATCAATGCCGATCGTTCCACCCGAAATCTCCTCCTGTGTTTCTGAGGAGCTTTCCGGGATAGTCTCCGCCGGCGCTGCCGGGCGGGTGCCCTGCCCGGGCGCGGCAGTCTCCGGCCGTGTTTCTGCAGCGCCCCCCGCGGAGGACGCGGCGGATTCCGCGGAAGGAACCGCGGACGGCTGGTCAGCCGCTGTATCCGTGGACGGAGATTCTGTCTCCGGTGCCGTGACCACCTCGGTCTCGATCGGGGCATCATTTCCCGTCTGCGCGGTCACGCTCAGGGATTTCTCCGAGATATAGCGGGCAATCTCCTCCATGGTCATGCCCGACAGACGGGCCATATCTTCTTCCGAGAGGCCATTCTCTTTAACCAGCTCATTCAGGAAATACGCCTTTCCGTAAGAAATGCCGTACTTATCCGCAAGCTGCCGGAGCTCATCCGTCTCCTCCGCCTCCTGGTTATAAACGACGGCATTGACGTTGTGTTCCTCCAGAGAGGTCTCAACCTCGCTGACCACATCGCGGCGGACCGCCGATGCCTTCTCACTGTTCTTATTGGAAACCGTCACCAGGACTGCATTTTCCAGCTCGTCAAAATATCCGTGACGAACCATGGATCCGATCACCGCGTTCACGGCGATATCCATGCGGACGTTCTTGAGATCCATCCCGTCCAGAATGTCCTCCCCGTCACTGTTGAGGGCTTCCGCGCTGAGCACGCGGCTGTTCCGGTTGACCTCAATCTCGATGCTCGGGTTCACATCGATACCGATCACAGAATCTACCCGCCGGCTGGTATAAAAATTGAAGGATCCGATACCGGCCAGGAGGATCAGGCAGGCGGCCGCAAGCATCGCCGCCGCGCGGATGCGCCGGGTCAGACGGACAACCTTCGAGCTTCCCCTCTCCGGCTCCTTCCGCCGCGGTTCCTGCGGAACGGACAGGTCAATGCGGTCAAAAATGTCGGGAGTCAGGGTGTCCACTGCTGACTTGATATGCTGTTCAATTTCGTCACTGTTCCACGATAACTTCTCATTCGCCTGCAATGTCATCCCTCCTCTCCCAGATATTTCTGCAGTTTCTTCATCGCGCGGCTGTATTTTGAGAGAACCGTCGAGAGCGGCAGCCTCATCGCGTCCGCGATCTCCCTGTGCTTCATTCCCGCGGAAGCGTGAAGAAGCACGATACTGCGCTCATCCTCCGCAAGAATCCCGAGCGCCGCGTTGAGCGCCTCCCGGTCAGCGGCATTCTCCACCTGCGGGCAGTAATCCTCCACCTCCCGGTCGGATAAATCCTCAATGTCCACATCCGCATCATGCTTCCGGCTGCGGAACATCATCCGGCACTCATTTTTCGCTATCGTAAATATCCATGCCAGCGGTTTGCCCTGAGGCCGGTAATTCGGACACGACGTCCAGACCCGGACAAAGGTTTCCTGAAGAACCTCCTCCGCGTCACCGGGATCTTTCACAATAGAAAGTACGTATCCGTAAACCCGCCGGTATGTATTCCTGTAAAGCTCCTGGAAGGCCTCCTTGTCCCCGCGGCCGGCCCGCTCCAGAAGCTTCTCGTCCGCCCGGTCATCCGTCGCCGGCTGATCTCCGGGCAGGGCCATCATTCCAAGAATAAACATCCGGAATTATTCCTTTCTCTATTAACATAATGCCGCTCGGGCGGCACTTATCGCATATCATGAAAATAATGTACCTGCTCAGCACATGCGGGCTCTGAACAGGAATCAGCTTTTGAAGAAATGGGAAAGGGAGAGGATCTCCTTCTCCCGCTTCTCCGCCTCGCGCATAAGGGTATCACACTTCTTCCCTGTCCGCTCCGCGAGATCCCGGTCCAGGAGGCCGTCCAGATTGATCCGGACATTCAGGATCAGCGCCCAGACAGCCGTCCTGGCCTCCATGGCGGCAATCAGCCCGTCGGTGATGAGCCCCGGATTACCGCGCCGGACCACCGTCTCCGAAAGATCGAAGATCTCCATGGCCGTCTCTGCCGCCCGGAGTGGCACCTGCGCCGCGGCCCAGAGTTCCTCCTGCAGGCGCTCGGTGCGGATTCTCCGCTGCTCCTCCGTGTCCTTCGGCAGCTTAAGCGCCGCCATATAACCGCTAAAGCCCGCCGCGTCCTCATTTACGCTGTCGAGGAGTCGTTCCCGGATGTCCGCCGCCTTCGCCGCGGTTTCCTCCATCTCCGCCCACGCGGCCTCGTATTTCTTCTTTCCCACGGTCAGGTTCGCCGTCATGCCGGCCAGGGCTGCCCCCAGCGCGCCGCCGAAGGCTGCCACGGCACCGCCGCCCGGTGCCGGAGCCGCGGACCAGGTCCTGTCCGCAAATTCTTCCAGGGTTACTCTCCGCAGGTCATCCATGCGCTCTCCTTTCCGCCGCGGCGACCAGATGCTCCGCGAGCACGGAGGTCGTGGCACTCCCAACGCCTCCGGGAACCGGCGTGATCATCGATGCCAGCTCCTTCACCTCATCAAAATTCACATCCCCGCAAAGCTTCCCCTCTTCGTCCGTATTGATGCCCACATCGACAACCACCGCGCCCGGCTTCACGCAGTCTTTTCCGATCAGATTCCGCCTCCCGGCGCAGCTGACCAGAATGTCCGCCTCGCGGCATCGGGCGGGAAGGTCCACCGTCTTTGTGTGGCAGACCGTCACGGTCGCATTTTCCCGGAGGAACAGCAGGATCAGAGGACGTCCGACCACCTCGCTGCGCCCGACGATTGTCACCCGGCTTCCCCGGAGCGGTACCTTCGCCGTCTTCAGCAGGCGCACGGCGGCCTCCGCCACCGCGGGAGCAAAGCCGCAGGGATCCCCCCGGAACACCAGCGCCATGTTGGTGAGGGAAATGCCATCCAGATCCTTCGCCGGATCGAGGACGCGCAGCACCTTCTCCCCGCTGATCCCGTCGGGAAGCGGGCGCATCAGGAGAATGCCGTCAATGCCCGGATCTCGGTTGATCCTGTCGAACTCCCGGAGAAAATCGTTCTCCCCGATCTCCGCCGGAAAGGCAAAGGTCTCCGCCCGGAGACCCAGTTTTTCCATCCTTTTTTTCGCGCCCCGCTCATAGGCGAGGTCGTCCGGCCTCTCCCCGATCCGCACGATAGCCAGGACCGGCGTCCGGGACAGCTTCGCAATTCGCCCCGGAAGGGTCTCCGCGATCTCCGCGGCGAGCTCCGCACCCTTCAAAAGTGTCATTTTGTTCCTCCAATCCTATTTTTTTCAATAATTCTGCCATATTCAAACAAATATTGCTGCATCACCCCATTGTACGGCGCGTAGCGGGCAAACGGATACCGGTCCGCCCCGCCGTACTCTCTATCGAGAACCCTTCGGATCCAGACGTCCATGGGAAAGGCGTTGAGGTCGTGAAAGCCGAACAGCATGACACAGCCGGCCACCTTCTTCCCGACGCCGTAGATTCCCGTCAGCTGCTCCAGCTGCTCCCGCTCCGGAAGCTGTGCCATCGCCTTAAGATCCAGCCTCCCCGACGCGGCTTCCTCCGCAGCCCGCCGCACATAATCCCGGCGATAGCCGAGGCGGCAGGCGTCCAGTGCCTCCCCGCTCATGCCGGCGATCTGCTCCGGCGTGGGAAAAGCATAGAACGCCTCACCATCCTGCAGCGGCGTTGGATTTTCTTCCTGCGCCGGCGCTGAATCTCCCGGCGCCGGGGTCTTCGCGCTGCCCCCGGATGTTATCGGCGTCCCCGCCGCCGCGCAGAGCAGCTCCACCGACCGTCGGATGGCGGGAATATTCCGATTCTGGGAAATAACAAAGGTAATCAGGGTCTCCCAGGGATCCTGCCTGAGGATCCGGATGCCGCGGGCATACTCCGCAGCCCTCATGAGGAAGGCATCCTCCGGCGGGATCATCGCCCGGATCCCGCGGTAGTCCGTGTCCAGATCAAAATAGGATCTCCAGATCCGGTCAAAATCCCGGCGGGAGCAGGACAGCCGCCATTTCCCATTTTTCAGGCGGCGCAGGTGAAGCACTTTTCCAAAGGCCGTCACCCGGAACCCGGCCGCCTCCTCCTGCCAGCGGAAGCACTGGCCGCTGGCCGCGATTTTCCCCGGATCAAAATCATCCTCAGTTTCCAGAATCATGTTCTCACTCCCTGCCGCATTTCCAATACTCTTCCACTCTACCATATCCGGGGATTTTTTTGGGGAAATTCACAAATTGGACGAATTTTCCTGATATACTCCGGTCGTTATATGACTGCGTGGCATCCGAGGAATAACCGGGCATGCAAAAGAAGATTCTGGCCAGGGTCCGCCGCCCTGATCAGAATCTTCTTTTTTTTGTACGAACAGATCAATAGATTATTTTTTCAGGAACTCCAGAATATCCTGTGCATCTTCCCGCACGCCCCGGATATCTTCCGCTGCCTGCGGGCAGTATTCCAGGACAAGATCAGCCTCAGGCGTGAGTTGTTCACAAGTCTTAAGAAACTCTGGAAAATCCAGCGTGCCGTTGAAAATCCGCTGGTGCAGATCCCGGACGCCATCATTATTGTGCAGGTGATACGAGATAATCCGGCTGCCGAGCGCTTCCATGACATGCGGAAGGTTCCATCCGTTTGCATGGGCATGGCCAATATCGATCAGGACACGGGCATCAAGACGGCGGCACTCTTCGATGAACTCCCCTTCGTCGAGAAGCATGTTTTTGTGAAATTTCACGCCCGCATTCTCGACAGCGAGTGTCACACCGTACTTTTCGCACAGAGCCCGGATTTCCGGAAAGTTCTCCCGTGCATTAGCAAGAATCCCGTCCCGCTCGCCGGGTGCAAACGCGCGGTTGTTATGGTGGTATACGACATATGCCGAATGAAGGCGCTTTCCGAGGGCAAGCGTCTTTTCGAGATAGCCGATGCTCCGCTGGTATTCCTCCGTCCCCTTCCGGCAGGAGAAATCCGAATCATAATACGGCCCGTGAAAGCTGACCGGATACCTGCGGATCCGCTCAAAATTCTTCTCGACAAGCCCTTCATATTCCGGCTTGTCAAATTCCGGGAACAGCTCAAGGCCAAGCTTCCCGTCAAACGGCTCGACATAGTCAAACATTTTCTCGAAAATTCTGCAGGGAACCGCATTGGTACTGAAGAAAAGAGTCATCGCATTTGCCTCCCGGCCGGCACGCCCGGCCTCTTATTCTGCCCCATTTCCGTCTGTTTCCTCCCGCAGCGGGCTGCCGGCCGGCGGGATTTCCGCCGGATATCCAATCGAGGTTCCGTCCGTCCGGCGAAAAAGGTGGATCTTATCCGGATCCAGCCGCAGGAATACCTTATCCCCGTTTTCCGGGAGATCTCCGTCCCGCAGCGCGATCATCTCCATCCCATTCACGTCCAGATAGACGCCATAGCGGTTGCCATAATACTCCTCGTACTTTACCGTGCCCTCAATCGCATGATCCAGAGGTTCATCCGAAAACACGAGATGCTCCGGGCGGATGCCGAGATAGAGCTCCGGATCTTTTGCCTGGTCCGCCTGCCTCCGCCACATCTCCGGAAGCCGGAATGTCTGGCTGCCGATGTGAAGCTGTCCGTCCGCATAGTCGGCATCAATAATGTTCATCGATGGAGAGCCGATGAATTTTGCGGTAAATACATTGGCCGGCCGGCTGTAGATCATCGCAGGCGTGTCCGCCATCTGAACTTCGCCGTCCTTCAGGAGGACAATTTTCTGCCCGATCGTCATTGCCTCGATCTGGTCGTGCGTGACATAGATAAATGTCTGATGATACTGCTCATGAATCTTCACCAGTTCCTTCCGCGCATGAAGGCGGAGCTGCGCATCAAGATTGGAGAGCGGCTCGTCGAGCAGGAAATACGGCGAGCGCTTGATCACTGCCCGGGCGAGCGCCACACGCTGGCGCTGTCCTCCGGAGAGTTCCTTCGGAAGGCGTTTCGCATAGGGCGTAAGCTGCAGCATGTCTAGCGTCTCAGCAAGACGTGACGCAATCTCCTCTTTTTCCACGTGGTGCGCGCGGAGGCCATAGGTGATATTCTCCGCCACCGTCATGTGCGGATAGAGCGCGTAGTTCTGAAATACCATGGCGACGCCGCGCTCCCCGCACGGCACATGGTTGACCGGCTTTCCGGCCATCGAGATCGTTCCGGAGGTGATCTCCTCAAGCCCTGCGATCATCCGCAGAAGCGTCGATTTCCCGCATCCCGATGGGCCAAGCAGGATCACCCGCTCGCCGCCGCTGATCGTGAGATGGAAATCACGGATGGCTTCGGTCTTGTTGTAACGTTTGCCGACATGCTCAAAAACAATAGAATTTGCATTTTCCGACTGCATAGGACACTCCTTACCCTTTGATACCCGACATGACAAATGTGTTGATGATATACCGCTGGAAGAACAGATACAGGGTGAGCGGAATAATCATCGTCATCACGGAGACCGCCATCGCCATCGCGAAATTGGTTCCGCCCTCGGCACTGATGAACATCTGGAGCGCCAGAGAGAGTGTAAAATTCTGCTTGCTCTTCAGGATCAGCACCGGCCACACATACTCGTTCCACGAATTGATGAAAAAAATGATTCCGGTGGAGACGAGCGCCGGGCGGACAAGCGGGATCACAATATCGGTCATGATTTTGATATCGCCGATGCTGTCCAGCTTTGCCGCCTCAATAAGTGACCGGTTGATCCCACGCATCGCCTGCCGCAGCATAAAGATGCCGAGGACATCCGCGAGCTGGGGCAGCATGACGCCGACGATATGATCAGAATAACCAATCCGGGAAATCAGCAGGTAATTGGGGATCATGGTCACGGTAAACGGGATAAAAAGCGTCATGAGCATTGCGAAATAGAGCACGCTCTTCCCCTGGAAATCAAAATAGACAAATGCGTAAGCCGCAAGCAGGCTGGTCACGGTTTTCAGGCCGGTCACAACAACCGCGATAATGAAGGTGTTCATGACGATCCGGAAAAACGGGAGCTTCTGGAAGACGCTGAGGTAATTCTCCACCGTAGGGTGTTCCGGGATGAGACGCATGACGGAGTTGATCGCCTCCGAGTTCGTCTTGAAGGAATTGCACACGGCAAATACGATCGGAAACAGTGTGAGACACACCCAGGCAGCCAGCAGAATGTGCCAGAGAATCTGCGAATCTTTCCCATTCTCTTTAATTTTCATAGTAAACTCCCTTCTCGACGAACCGGAATTCGAGAATCAGAAGAATCAGGAAAATGCATATCGTGACCACCGCCGAAGCAGAACTCATGCCGGTCTGATAGAGCGTAAAGCCATAATGGTAGGACATGTAAATCAGATTGGAACTCGCATAGTTCGGCCCGCCCTGCGTGATGACCTTGATCGGCGTATAAACATACTGGAGGCCCTGGACGATTGTCGTGATCAGGACGTAAATGCCGGTCGCGGAGCTCATCGGGACGATGATGTCCTTAAAAATGCAGAACGTCGAGATACCGTCAAGCCTCGCCACCTCGATGACCTCCTTCGAGACGCCGGAGATACCGCCAAGGATGACAATGAAATTATAGCCGAATGCCTTCCAGGTCGTGATGATGCAGAGAACGGCAATCACCCAGCCATCCGTCTTCGACCAGATCGGAATCGTGATCCCGAAGGGCCGCAGGAGAATGGCTACGGGACCGGAAACCGGATTCAGGATCCAGGTATAGAGGATGGAGCCGACGACCAGTGAAATCACACTCGGAAGAAAAAATGCGGCCTTGTAGAAACCCTTTCCCTTCCGGATGACCACCGAGAGGATGAAAGAAAGAATATACGGGAGCACGAGATTCATGACGAGGAGAATCACGATGTAGAGTGCTGTATTCCTCATGATTTTCCAGGTCAGCGGATCCGTGAAGAAGCGCACATAATTGGCAATGCCGACGAATTTCTTATTTGGGCTGATCAGATTCCAGTCGAAAAAACTGAGGTAAAATGTGTACGCCATCGGCCAGAACATGAAGACAGCAAAAACGATCAGCGACGGGACAAGAAACAGATAGCCCAGAATGTTTTGTTTTTTCATGGTAAATAGCCTCTTGAATAGGATGGAAGAATCGGAGGAACCGCCCTGCCGGCAATCCCCCCGATTTAAGCCGTTTTCCGTTCCGCCCTGGGTTACTGTGCCTTCAAAACCGCGTTGATCTGATCCTGCGCAGCCTTCATGCCGGCTTCCGCCGTCTCCTGCCCGCCGAGAATCTGATCCCGCATATCAAGGAGCGCCTGCTCAGCGGTCAGTCCCGCATCGCCCGGCCATGCCGTCCACTTTACCACGTCGCTCATCTGCTCGAGAGCCGGGGTCATCATCGTATTTTCCGCAAGGAAGGACTTGAGGCCATTCTCCGCGTCCGCAACATCTTTTCTCGGGGGAACATAGCCGGTCCCGATTGTCCAGGCTGCCATGGACTCGATGCTGTAAAGATATTTCTCAAATTCCCATGCCGCGGCGATCTGGTCATCGTCCTGCGCCGTTATAGCCAGGAAGCATCCACCCGCCGGAACCTTTCTTGGCTTGTCCCCATAGACCGGTGACTTTACAGAAATCGCGTTGAACTTCGCATTTTCCTGAACATAAGCCCTGCGGGCGATCGTGGTATACAGCATCGCACAGTTGCCATCCACAAAGCTCTGCGCACCTTCCTCCCAGCTGATATGAAGCGCCGAGCCATCCGCGACCGCATCCGCATTGCGCTGCATAGCCTCGATTCCCGCCGGAGAAGCGAAGGTTGCCTCATAGCTGCCGTCACTGTTGTGTGTGAGAAGCTGCCCGCCGTTGCTCTCGATGAGCGCCTGCTGTGCCCAGAAATCCGCCGGTTCCTGAACGTAGAGGCCGTATTTGCCGGTCTTGCTCTTGACTGCCTCTGCCGCCTCGTAAACCTGATCCCAAGTTGTAAGGTTCGGATCGTCAATGCCCGCTTCCTTGAGGAGATCCGTGTTAATATAGAGCACCGGAGTGCTCAGCGAGTACGGGATGCCGACCTGCTTGCCGTCGCTGTTTACCGCGAGGTCAAGAATATTCGGCAGAAAATTGTCCGTGAGAAAGTCCGGGTCAGCCTTGTCGAACTTGTCGATCGCGTCCTGTGGGGAAGTATAGTTGAAATTGTTAGAAAAATAATCGACAAATGCCCACCCGATCTGGACGAGCGCCGGTGTATTGCCGGCCGCTTCCTCGGCCTGCAGATTCTGCATGAGGCCTTTATACATATCCGGGTTGTAGCGGGCGACAACCTCGATGTGATCATTCGATTCATTGAATTTTTTTACCAGCTCTTCGACCGTATTTCCGCCCTGAGTTTCTGCATTGCAGTGCCAGTATTCAATCACGGTCTTATTGCCGGAAGTGCCGGTGCTCTCACCGGATGCAGCAGTCCCCGCCGCGGAAGATGCCGCGGTCGTGCCCGCAGCGGTTCCTGTACCCTGGGCAGAAGATCCGCAGCCGCCGAGGACCATAGCGCACGCAGCAGCCAGTGCCATTCCCTTGTTCAGAATTTTTCTCATATTTTTTATTTTCCCTCCTTTTGCGAAACTTACAAAATCATTTATACCTTGCGCATGTAAAATCCGATAGGAGAGAAAAGTAAAATATCTGCAAAGCCGGTTTGGCCAAGCCGGTTTCAGATACGCAGAAAAGCCCGCAACCACGCCATTTTCGCGTGATTACAGGCTTTTCCTGTGAGCGGAGTCGAAGGGATTCGAACCCTTGTACCTCTTGCGAGATAAACGCATTTCGAGTGCGCCGCGTTACGGCCTCTTCGCTACGACTCCCCAGAAACAAGGTCTAATATAGCATATTTCAAACCGCCGTGTCAATGTCCGCGCAGCCGCAGAATTTTCACCGCGCAGCCGCAGAATTCCAGTCACCGTGAGCTCGCGGAAGCGGGGATTCTGCGGCTTCGCAGCAGCCGGCAGCGGCTTCCCGGCGGGACATCTTTTACAGGAACGTCTCCGGCTCGGCCCTCCGCTGGAAATTCTTTTCCAGCATGGCCACATGGGACAGGAAGGCCGGATCGTCGAAATATTTCGCCCCCTTCGGACAGAGGCGGACGCAGGCCTGGCACTTGATGCAGATGCCGGTGACCTCAGCCGTATTTTCCCGGCTGATCGAGCCCATCGGACAGGCTTCCGCGCAGGTGCCGCAGCCGTCGCAGAGATCCGGATCGGTCTTCGGCTTCGCTTTCAGGAATTTCGCCGGCTGGCCGTCCAGCCCCTTCGGCACATAGTAGGGCGCAACCGGCTCCCCGCCCCGGATCACCGGTCGGGTCAGCGCGTCGGCATCCTGTGCCGCCAAAAGCTTCGCCGCCGCTTTTTCCGCGAAGGCATGAAGGATCTCCATGTCCTTCGCGTCCGGCCGCCCCGCGGCGATTGTCTGCGAGAAGACATGCCTTGCGGCAAATGCGCCCGCCGCGAACGGGCAGAATCTGTTCTTCTCCAGCTCATCCTTTAGTTCGGTCAGCGAGCTGTCGAAATTGCGGTTGCCGAAGGTGACCACCGGAATCGCCGGTGTCTGATCCCCATGGAATAAGTCCTGGACAAACGGCAGCGCCTTGTTTGGCACGCGCCCCGCGTACGTGGGCGTTCCGAAGACCACCAGCTCGTCGCGGTCAAAGGTCCAGCCCCCGCCGCGATTTTCCGGCAGGGTGAAATCGATCGTTTCCGCCGGAATGCCGAGTTTTCCGGCGATCACCCCGGCTACCGCCTCTGTGACTTTCCCGGTACTTCCCACCGGGCTGAAATAAACCGCATAAATTTTCCTGATCTGCATAACCCTCTCCTTTCCCGCGGAGTTTCCCGGGCTCCGCAGACAAAAACACCCCCGAATCCGCTGTCGTTCTATCGCGGATTTCCGGGGGATGAATCGTCAGAAAATATCCCTGAAGTCAGTATACATCAGAGAACCTTGGAAAGGAAGTCCCGAAGACGCGGGCTCTGCGGATTGCCGAAAATCTGCTGCGGAGTGCCCTCCTCCATGATGATGCCATCCGCGACGAAGAGCACACGATCCGCGACCTCGCGGGCAAATCCCATCTCGTGGGTAACCACAGCCATCGTCATGCCTTCCTCTGCCAGCTCCTTCATGACCTGGAGCACCTCGCCGACCATCTCCGGGTCGAGCGCCGACGTGGGTTCATCAAAGAGCATCAGCTTCGGGTGCATGGCCAGGGCACGGACAATCGCGATTCTCTGCTTCTGTCCGCCGGAGAGGGATGCCGGATAGGCGTCCGCCTTGTCCTCGAGACCGACGCGGTGAAGAAGCTTCATACACTCCTCATCCGCCTCTGCCTGCTTCATTTTCCCGGTACGCACCGGCGCCAGGGTGATGTTCCTGCGCACCGTCATATTCGGGAACAGGTTGAAGTGCTGGAAGACCATGCCCATCTTCTGACGGATGACATTGATGTCGGCATTGTCCTCCCGGAGCTCCTCCCCGTCAAAATAAATATGGCCAGAGGTCGGCGACTCCAGCAGGTTCATGCAGCGGAGAAGCGTGGATTTTCCGGAGCCGGACGGCCCGATGATCACGACCTTCTCCCCGTTTTTAATGTAGGTGGAAACATCCCTGAGAACCGTATTGTCCCCAAATGTCTTGACCAGATGATCGATCTGGATCAGGTTTTCCTTCTTTACCGCCGTGTTATCTCCGCTCACTTTGACGCATCCTCCTCTCCAGAATGCCCTGCAGCCAGGTCAGGATAATGCAGATGATCAGGTACATCGCCGCGATGCCGAGGTACGGCATCATCGGCTGGTAGGTGCGCGCCTGGATATCGCGGGCAACCTTGGTCAGCTCGCCCAAGCCGATGACCGAGACGAGGGAGGTATCCTTGAACAGGGTGATCAGCTCGTTGCCCAGCGCCGGGAGAATATTCTTGATGGCCTGGGGGATAATGATCTCCTTCATGACCGTCGCGTAGTTCATGCCCAGCGAGCGTCCTGCCTCCATCTGGCCGGGATCGATCGACATGATGCCGCCGCGGATAATCTCAGACACATAAGCGCCGGAGTTGATGCCCAGAGCCAGAACCGCGGTCAGGTAGAGATTCTTGCTGGAGGCAAAGATGACAAAGTTCATGATCAGCAGCTGGACCATCATCGGGGTTCCGCGGATCACGGTGGTATAGACCTTGCAGATGGTGTTGGCCACGGACAGGCCGCCGCTGTGCTTTCCCTTCTGCTGGTCATGGCCGGTCCTGACGACGGCCACGAGGACGCCGAGCACAATGCCCAGAGCCAGGGCGCCGATGGTGATCAGAAGCGATGTCCCCAGGCCCTTGATGTAAAGCTGCCAGCGGTTGTTTGTGATGAAGCTCATCACAAACTGGTCCGACAAACGACTGAAAAATCCGCTCAAACTTTGTTCCTCCCTCCACTTTCCCGTCCCGCCGTTCCCGGAAGGGGAACCGGCGATAAACCGGTTTGAGCCGCAGGGCACAGTCCCAGCTGCGCCCTGCGGCTCCTGACGGACAGGCGAAGATCTTCTTCCGCCGATTACTCCGTGATGTACTTGTCAACAATCTTCTTTACGGTTCCATCCTGCTGGAGCTGCTCGAGGGCGCCGTTCACAGACTTGAGAAGTTCTGTATTGCCCTTCGCAACGCCGATCGCATAATCCTCATCCTCGAACGGGGTATCCAGGATCTTCAGGCCCTGGTTAGCCGCCACATAAGCCTTGGCCGGCTCATTGTCGATGACAACCGCGTCAACCTTGCCCTGGACGAGAGCCTGTACTGCCGTGGCGCCGTCCTGATAGGCGATGGCCTTATCCCCGTAGGAATCCGAGCAGTAGATATATCCGGTCGTGCCCTCCTGGCAGCCGATGGCATTGGCATTTCCAAGGTCGTCAGCCGTCTTGATCTCGGAATCGTCCTTGACAATGATGGACTGGACAGCGTTCTGATAGCTGTCAGTAAAATCCAGGTTCTGCTTTCTCTCCTCATTGACGGTCAGGCCGGCCATCGCAATGTCGGACTTGCCGGATGCAACGGAGGTGATGACCGAGGAGAAATCCATATCGTCGACAGCCAGCTCAAGTCCGAGCTTGTCCGCGATCGCGGTCGCAATCTCCACATCGATGCCCTCGTAGCCGCCATTGTCGGTGGTGGACTCATACGGAGGGAACGCCGCGTTGGTTGCCATGTGAAGCTTGCCCGCCTCGGCCAGCTTCCAGTCCGCGCTGTTCGCTGTCAGATCCTCAGCCGCCGCAGCCTTGGACGCTGCCTCCGTGCTCTCTTCCTTGGATGCCGCTGCCGTCGTCTCTACCTTGGACGCTGCCTCGGTGGCCGCTGCCGTTGTGCTGGAGCTGCTGGAAGAACCGCAGGCCGCAAGGGATGCTGCCATGGCTGCACAAAGTGCCAGAGAAATCATTTTTTTCATTAGTCTGTCCTCTCTTTCCCGGGGAAAATGCTTTCCGCCTCATGAAATCCCGCCTGCTGAGCGGTCCGGCGCTATTTTATTCATTACAAGTGAATATATTCACTTTTTTATTCCTGCGCCGTGCCATAGATTATAGCGCAATCCCCGCAGAAATCAAGGAAAAAATTCCCCTGCCTCCATTTTCCGGATGTATCCGGGCGCCGGCTCCCCGTATCCCGCAGGCGCGGCTTCGCGGGATCATGGATTCCGGACAGTGGGAAATGTGCTATCATAAGAACTGCCGGATTTTCCGGCAAATGGAAATGTGCCCTGCCGGATTTCGCCGGCGGGCGCTCTGCCTGATCATCCGGCGGAAAGGAGCACTCATGCTTCCACTGATCGTTCGCTTTCTCCATTGGACCGCAGTTCCCATGACGCCACCCGGAATGTTTTCGCCTTTTCATCTCGGAATCACCGCCGTCCTTGTCCTCGCGGCTTTTTTCCTCGCCCGGTATTTTTCCGGAAGACCGGAAAGGCCAAGAATCCGCGTCCTTGCCGCCACCGGCTGGCTTCTTGCCGCCCTTGAGCTGTATAAGCAGCTTTTCTACTATTTTCTGGTGAACGGCGGGCGCTACGACTGGTGGTATTTTCCGTTCCAGCTCTGCAGCGTGCCGATGTATCTCTGTATCCTGCTTCCCTTCGTCCGGGGGCGCGTGCGGAGGTCTTTCTGCACGTTCATGGCGACCTACAACCTGCTCGGCGCCGTCTTTGCCCTGGCCTACCCGGCAGATATGCTCCGCGCCTGGTGGGCAATGACCCTGCACGCCTTCTTCTGGCACGGGACGCTGATCTTCATTGCCCTTCTGGTGATTTTTTCCGGCATGTACGGGAAGAAGCTCCGGGACTTTGCCGGCGCGACAATCCTCTTTGCGGCTCTCGCGGGAATCGCGGAAATCATCAACGCCGCCGGCTGGCATCTCGGGACGATTCCCGGCACCTACCCGGATATGTTCTACATCACCCCCTATGTCGCGACCACTCAGCCGGTCGTCCGGAACATCGCCGCTGCCTTCGGAATTCCGGCAGCCAATGCCGTCTACCTCCTCTGTGTGGCGCTGCTCTCCCTGCTTCTCTTCGCGGTCATCCGCGGGACGCCGGCAGGACGCCGGGACAATCCGGACAGGAACGGATGAGCCGGTTTCCGGCGGCATCCCGCGGGAATCGCATCCCCGCGGGCAGAAAAAGGCCGCCGGTTCCCACCGGGAATCCCTAAAGGACTTCCCGGCGGAAATCGGCGGCCCTCACCATGTTCCGAAGAATTACTTCTTGTTCTTCTTCTGTGCCTGTCTGCGCATCAGGGCATCGAGCTGCTGTTTCATCTTCTTGTCGTTCGCAGCCTTGCTGTCCTTATTCTTCTTGCCAAGCTTGCTCACCGCGGACACCTTCCTTCCATTTCCCAAATCTATGCTGTTTCCGCAGCACGATGCCTATTATACAGGGTCTCACGCCTCTTGGCCAGCCTCATTCACGGTTTCCTCAGCGGTTTTCGGCGGCTCCCTGAGGTCAATGCCCCGGATCACCTTCCGGAGAGGAAGGACGCTGGTCGGGTTGACCGACAGCTCATCGACTCCCATCCGGAGAAATGTCTCGGTCAGGGAGAGATCCGCACCAAGCTCGCCGCAGATGCCGACCCAGCAGCCGTGGCGGTGTCCGGCGTCAATCGTCATCTTGATCTCCCGGAGAACCGCCGGATGATGCGTGTCGGAGAACGGCTCCAGCTTAGCGTTCTGGCGGTCGATTGCGCAGGTGTACTGCGTCAGGTCATTGGTCCCGATCGAGAAGAAATCGCAGTCCTGGGCCAGCTCGTCGGCGCAGAGTACCGCCGCGGGCGTCTCCACCATGATGCCGACCTGGATCCTGCCCATTTTCACATTCTTCTCCTCGAGCTCCCGACGGCATTCCTCCAGAATGTCCTTGCACTCGCGCAGCTCGCGGACGCTGATGATCATCGGGAACATGATCGCCAGGTTGCCGTAGGCGGACGCGCGGAGCAGTGCCCGGAGCTGCGTCTTGAAGAAGTCCTTTCTCGTCAGGCAGATCCGGATCGCCCGGTAGCCCAGGGCGGGATTTGCCTCCTTGTCGAGCTTCATATAATCGACCATCTTATCGGCGCCGATGTCGCAGGTGCGGATAACGACAAGCTTCGGCGCCAGGGACTCCAGGGCGTGGCGGTAAGCTTCAAACTGCTCCTCCTCCGTCGGATAGTCCTTGGCATTGAGGTAGACGAACTCGGAGCGGAAGAGCCCGACGCCGCCCGCATCATTTTGCTGGACCTGCCCGATGTCTGAGGGTCCACCGATGTTAGCATAGACATTGATTGTCGTCCCGTCAATCGTCGTATTGCTCTTCCCCTTGAGTTCCTGGAGAAGCGCCCTCTTCTTCTGGTCATCCTGCTGGCGGATGGTCAGCGTCTTCAGCAGATCCGGCGTCGGGTCGATATACGCGCAGGAATTGTACCCATCGACAATCGCCAGCTTTCCGTCCCAGCTCTCATCAGCGGCGCCGCACTGAACCAGCGCCGGGATGTTCATGCTCCTCGCCAGGATCGCCGTGTGGCTGTTGGTGCTGCCCTCCTTCGTGATCATGCCGAGGAGGAGAGATTTGTCCAGGCGGATCGTCTCCGATGGGGCGAAATCTTCGGCGAGCAGGATCGCCGGCTCGCTGCCCTGCATGGCATCGGTGCTGATCCCCATCAGGATGTTCAGAACGGTCTGCTGGATATCGATGATATCCGCGCTTCTTGCCTGAAGATAGGGGTCGTCCATCTCCCGGAAGACCTTAGCCTGATTGTCAAATGCCTGCTTCACGGCATATTCCGCGAAGTGCTTCTGCCCGGTGATGATCTGCTTTGTGGCATCGATCAGGTCATCGTCCTCCAGCATCATGGCATGGACGCTGAAAATCTCGGCGCTGTCCTCACCAGCCGTCGCGACTGCCTTCTCATAGAGCGAGTTCTGCTGGTCAATTGCCTTCTCGCGCGCCTCATCAAACCGGCTCACCTCCAGCTCGGGGTTGTCGGTCAGCTCCTCGTTGATCTCCCGCTTCGGCGCGCGGTATATCTTGATTTTTCCGATGGCGATGCCGTTCAATACGCTTTTTCCGGTTGCGACCTGCATAAAAAACCTCCTGTTAAAGGCAGAGCTGCCTTTGATCTCTTCCCATGCAGCGGGACAAAATCAAGACAGCCCTGCGGTTCAGCTATGCCGGATTACAGATTGGCCTTGAGGAACTCCTCGACAGCCGCAGCGACAGCATCCTCGTCGCCGCCGTCAACTTTGATCGTGAGCGCGTCACCCTGCTTTACGCCGAGCTGCATGAGGCCCATCAGCTTTCTCATCTCGGTGCTCTTGTCACCCTTCCATACGGTGATCTTGCTATCCGCATACTGCTTGGCAAGCTTCACGAGAAGGCCTGCCGGGCGGGCATGGATGCCAATCGGATCGGTAATCACATACTGAAATTCCTTCATAATAATAATCTCCTTTGCTTTTTCTATTATCTGATGCGCCGGCGGCGCAGCCGGGCAATTACCTTCCGGCGCGCCGGCAGCACAGTCAAATCCTCTTACTCTGCAGCTTCCGGACCGGCCTTCACATCCTCATACTCATCCGGATCGCTGAGGACAACGACAACACAGTCCGGATGGCCGGCCGCCTTGACCTTATCGCGGTCAAATTTCAGAAGCAGGTCTCCCTTCTTCACCTGCTGGTCTTCGCGGACAGACGGCTCGAAGCCGTCACCGTCCATCTTGACCGTATCCACGCCGACATGGATGAGAACCTCCTCGCCGTTCGGCCCTTCCAGGTTGATGGCGTGCTTTGTCTCAGCGATAAACGTTACTGTGCCGTCAAACGGGGCAACAACCCTGCCATTTTCCGGCCAGACCGCTGCTGTCGCACCGAGAATACCCTGCGCGAAGGTGTCGTCCGGAATCTCGGACGCCGGAATGATTTTGCCCTTCGCCGGCGCGTAGATCTTGCCCTTGGAGGTACTGATCACCGGAGCCTGGTCAAATGCCTCGGTTTCTTCCTCCTCTTCTTCCTCTTTCAGCTCCCTCTCTTCCTCAACAGCCTTCTCCGCCGCCACTTCCTCGGGAACCTCCTCCTTCCAGACAAACCAGGTCAGGACGAAGGCAATGCCGCCGGAGATGGCAAGCAGAATCGTGTAAACCAGCGGATTGGTGATCGTCAGGTATCCGGGAATCCCGGTAACCCCGTATGCCGTGGCGCCGATCCGGGAAATCGCACCGAACAGCGCGCCGATGGCGCCGCCGATCATGCCGCAGACGAACGGCTTAAAGAACCGCATATTGACACCGAAGATCGCCGGCTCGGTGATCCCGAGAGCCGCCGACATGGAAGACGGGACAGCGACAACCTTGGTCTTGTTGTTCTTCGCCTTGAGGCCGACGGCAAGGCAGGCACCAAACTGGGCGAAGTTCGCCGCGGAAGCGATCGGCATCCAGGTATTGAGGCCGACGGAAGCAAGCATGCCCGCCTCAATCACATTGTACATGTGGTGAAGGCCCATAACAACCGTGCAGGGATACACCGCGCCCATGACAAGCGCGCCGATCGGGTTCTGCACCAGAATTTCCGCCCAGTGGAGGACAAAGCTCTCCAGAGAGGAGAAAATCGGCCCGATGATCGTAAAGGTTAACAGTGCCGTGCTCAAAACCGTGCAGAGCGGTGTCACGAAAAGGTCAAGCATCTCGATCACGTGCTTGTGAAGCCATTTTTCAATATGGCACATGATATAGATGGCAATGATGACCGGGATCACGTGGCCCTGGTATCCCAGCTGGTTGATCTGGCCGAGCGTGTAGCTGCCGATCTTAATGTGGCCGAACAGGTACCATACCCCATAGCCGTCCGCCGCGTTCCAGCCGTTTGTCAGCGAGGAGTGGATCATCAGAAGGCCGATGACCGCCCCCAGGAAAATGTTACCGCCAAAGACTCTGGCCGCCGATACCGCGACAATCACCGGCAGATAGGCAAATGCCGTGTTGGACACCATATCGAGGAAGGCATACCAGTCCGTCTGGGAAAAACTGGGGATAGCCTTGCCCAGCGCCTCGACCATGCCCATCATCAGGCCGGAGGCCACGATCGCCGGAAGAATCGGGACGAAGACATCGCCCAGCGCCTTGATCAGCCGCCGCCACAGCGGGGCATTGGCAACCGCGGCCGCCTTGACATCATCCTTGGTCGCCGCCGTCATGCCGGTGATGGCGAGGAATTCGTCGTACACCTTGTTGACGGTACCCGTGCCGATGATGATCTGCAGCTGGCCGTTGGACTCAAAAACGCCCTTAACGCCGTCGATATCCTCGAGCTTTTTCTTGTTCACCTTGCTGTTGTCCACGGTGACAAGCCGAAGTCTTGTCGCGCAATGGGCGGCGCTGACCACATTGGGTCTGCCGCCGATCGTATCCACGATCTCCTGCGCACACTTGTGATAATCGAGTGCCATAAAATTCTCCTTTTCCCCTTGATCTCTAGTTGCTCTATGTCCAGCTGCCCGTCGGGCAGGAGACATCGGAAAAATTCCCGCAAAACGCAGCGGTCAAAGCTTTCCGCGCCGGAGCTTTATTTCGGAACTTTATTCCGAGAGGCCATAGCGGTGAAATGCCTCCGCCAGCCCATCTTCCTCAACCGCCGGGCAGACATACTCGCTCATCGCTTTCAGCTTCTCGCTGCCATTCGCCATGCAGATGCTGTGCCCGACAGTCTGGATCATCTCCGCATCGTTCATGCTGTCGCCAAAGCCATAGGTATCGCTGATCGGCACCCCGAGCTTCTCCGCCACCAGCCGGATGCCCTTGCCCTTGTCAAACGCGCGGTTGACCAACTCGCCGTTCACACAGCCGTGGGCAGGCACATCCTGCACAAGGAAAAAGAACTGGTCTTCCAGCAGGGATCTCGCCTCATCCATCTGTGAATTCTCGGTACACATCGTCACGATCTTGTATACCGGGCTCCCGTCGTACTCACTCATCGGGCGGATGCCGAGATTCGAGCTGAGCGCCTTCCTCCAGCGCTCGATCTCGCTGTTCCCCCCGCTGGTGCCCGCGAGAAAATCCTTCAAATTGGCATCCCCCCAAGTGGCATCCTTCGCCTCAATCGTGCAGAACACACCGTTCCGGTGAAGCGCGTCGAGGCCGGTCCTAAGCTGTTCTTCCGTCATCGGGCAGTCAAAAATCACGGTATCCCCAACGGTGACATACCCGCCGGAACTGGCAACCAGCCCGTCAAAACCGTAGGGCAGAAGCGGCGAGAGCATCGCCAGATTCCTTCCTGTGCAGAGAAATACCTTATTCCCCAGCTTCTGCGCCGACCGGATCGCGCAGAGCGCGCTGTCCGGCGGCGTATTCGTGCCTGCCGGGGTGAGTGTGCCGTCAATATCCACAAAAATCAGCTTCATCGTCGCCCCCTTATTTCTTGAACTCGGTGATCAGCCAGGCAAAATCGCAGCCAGGAATACCGACCGCCTTCGCCTCCCGCTTCTTTCCCGTCAGCATGTCCACATAGTCCTCCCGCTCGTTGATCCAGGCGGTCTGCGGCTCCTCACTGAAATTAAAGAGGGCAATCATCTTCTCTCCGCGGTAATAGCGGCCGATGCCAAGAATGTGGTCGTTCCACGGCTCGACAATCCAGGTGTCTGCCTCGGAATCGAAGACATCGTGCCTGGTCCGGATCTTCTCCAGCTTTTTGATCGCCTGGAAAATCCTCCCCTGCCTGGTCTTCGGATTTTTCCTGAGCTTGGCCTCATCCCAATGGAAATCGCCGCGGTGGAGATACCGGCTGTCGTCCCATTTGAGCGGGTCATCATGATAACTGTAATCATTCAGCTGACCGATCTCATCACCGCTGTAGAGCACCGGGATCCCGCTCTGCGTGAGCAGGAAAGCGTGCAGCATGATGTCCAGGCGGATCGCCTTATCCAGCTTTTCCGTGTTCTGCTCGTACTCTGCCGCCTCGATGCCGCAGAGGGAGGCGGTAGTGCCGCAGAGCCTTGCGTCTCCGAGTCTCGGGTCGTCATTGTAGAGCTCACCGCGGTGGTCGCTCCCGTAATAATTCCCCCGGAGGTAATCATTCAGGAATTTCTTGTGCGGCACCTCCTGGATGCCGAACTGCTTCAGGAAATCATAGTCAAGACCCCAGCCGATATCGTCATGACATCGCAGGTAATTCAGGAAAGTATATTGCTTCGGCAGGGCAAATACCGCCTCCAGCTGATGGCGCAGAAGGCGCACATCATGGGTGGCAACCGTGTGCCAGGTGCTCGCCATGGTGGTCACATTGTAGAGCATATGGCATTCCGGCTTCTCCACAGTGCCGAAGTAGGGGACAACCTTGGAGGGCTCCATGACGACCTCGCCGAGGAGCAGTGTGCCCGGGCAGACGACCTCCGAGGCCATCCGCATGAGCCGCACCAGGGTATGCACCTGGGGCAGGTTCCGGCAGCTTGTTCCCAACCGTTTCCAGATATAGGGTACCGCGTCGAGGCGGATGATATCCACGCCGTGGTTGCAGAGATTCAGCATATTGGCGGTCATATCGTTGAAGACTGTCGGATTCGCGTAATTGAGATCCCACTGATACGGATAGAAGGTTGTCATCACAACCTTCTTTGCCTCCTCACACCAGGTAAAGTTGCCCGGCGCCGTCTGCGGGAACACCTGGGGCACCGTTTTCTCAAATTCGTTGGGAATGTTCCAGTTGTCAAAGAAGAAATATCTCGCCTGGTATTCCGGATCCCCGGCTTTGGCCTTCCTTGCCCACTCATGGTCCTCGCTCGTGTGGTTCATGACAAAATCAAGGCAGACAGTCATGCCCCGCTTGTGGCAGTCGGAGGCAAGATCCGCGAGATCCTCCATCGTCCCCAGCTCCGGCTGTACCTTGCGGAAATTTGAGACGGCATAGCCGCCGTCGCTTCTGTCTACCGGGCTCTCCAGGAGCGGCATCAGATGAACGTAGTTGATCCCGCACTCCTTCAGATAATTCAGATGGGAGCGCACGCCCTGCAGTGTTCCGCCGAAACACTTGGTGTACATCAGGACGCCCAGAATCTCATTGCCCTTGTACCAGTCCGGCACCATCAGGCGGGCTTCATCCCACTCCCTGAGCTCTGCCGGCCTCTGCGTGTAATATGTATACAGCATGTCGCAGAAATACTCGAAGGCGTGCTGGTCATTGTACAGCTCGTTGTAGAGCCACTTCAGCTCATCATAATGATTCTCCAGGCGGTCCTGGAATTCCGGATCCCAGTTCTTGTCGTCAAACATCGGTATTCCCCCAGCCATTATCTTCACCGGAAAATTTTCCTGATCAAATTGACCGGTGTGCTTTCCTCTGTGCTAAATGGATAGTCGTAATCAATTTCATTATAAGAAATTTGTCTATTTTTAACAAGATGTTGTTGCCTGCCGGTTTTCAAATTTTTTGTCGTGATTTTTGTTAAATTTAACAGTTGACGAGAGAATATTTACTTGCCCAGAAGGATCTATCCCGGATTTTTCCGATTTATTGTTGAAAAATAAGACTGTTTTTCGTAAACTAGAGGCGCAGGCAGAGAACGATTTTCCGGACAGGCAGCTCCGCGTGCGGACAACGCAATACGCGGTTTTGTCTATTTTTTCCTGATAATTTCTTTTTGTTCTGTGCAATTTTGAAAACTTTGGAAGTGAAGCAGGGAATTGTGCAAAATGCACAAGCATCTGTCAAAATTTGAAGAACACAGGAGGTTCGGCTTATGTTGTACGGTGCACTGGAAGCCGGCGGAACGAAGATGGTCGTTGCCCTCGGCGATGAGAACGGGAAGATTCTGGAGCAGAAATCGATTCCGACCGTGACCCCGGCGGAAACCATGCCGGCAGTTTTCGATTTTTTCCGCGGGAAGGGGATCAAGGCTCTGGGAATCGCCTGCTTCGGCCCGATTGACCTGAACCGCCAATCTTCCACCTACGGTTTTATCACCACAACGCCGAAGATTCCGTGGCGCAATTATGATATCGTCGGAGATGCCAGGAAGAACCTCGGCGTCCCGGTCGGCTTTGACACGGATGTCAACGGCTCCCTCCTCGGCGAGGCTGCCTGGGGTGCCGCAAAAGGACTGACGGATGCGGTCTATTTTACGATTGGCACCGGCGTCGGGGGCGGTGTGATGACGAACGGGAAGATGCTTCACGGCATGATGCATCCCGAGCTCGGCCATCTCCTGCTGCGCATCCGTCCGGACGATCCGTTCGCCGGGCTCTGCCCGAACCACGGCACCTGCTTTGAGGGCATGGCGTGCGGCCCCGCGATCGAGGCCCGCTGGGGCGCGAAAGCCGTCGATCTCAAAGACCGGCCGGAGGTATGGGATCTGGAAGCCTGGTATATCGCCCAGGCGGTCTGGGACTGCATGGTCACGCTTTCCCCGCAGCGCTTTATCCTTGGCGGCGGCGTCATGCACCAGGCGCAGCTGTTCCCGCTGATCCGGAAATATGTCCTCGAGTTCATGAACGGATATCTGGATACCGCGGAGGTTCACGACCTGGATCACTATATTGTGCCCGCCTCGCTCCATGACGACCAGGGCATCATGGGCTGCATCCGCCTCGCCCGCGACTTCGCGGACTGAGTTTCCCGGCGCATCCGCCGGCAGCCGGTTTGCGCTCTTACGCGCTCTACGAAAATCAGGGAACCGCTCTTCCCCTGCCCCCGGATACTCCGGATATGGCCAGGGGGAAAAGCGGTTCCCTGATTTTCTTCTGTTCAATGTTTTCTCATAAGGTGCACGAGCCGGCCCTGCTCCTTGTCGAGGGTTACCCGCTCCTGGAGCTCCTGCAGGCTGTCAAAGCGGATCTCCGGGCGGAAGAAATCGATCATCCGCACATGAATCTCCTTGCCGTAGAGATCACGGTTCAGATCGTAAATATAGGTCTCCACACTCACCGGGTGTTCCCCCGCGATCGTGGGCTTCCTCCCGATATTGGTCAGGCTGTCATACACGATCCCGTCGACGACTGTCTCGGAGAGATAGACGCCGAAAATCGGCAGATGCTTCTCCGGCGGTGGCAGGATATTGACCGTCGGGAAGCCGAGCGTTGTGCCGAGGTGCTGTCCGTGGACCACCGTGCCGGTGATACTGTAAGGATGCCCCAGGAGCTCATTTGCCTTCCGGATACGGCCGGCGGCGAGCTCCTCCCGGATGTACGTGCTGCTGATGATGCGCTCCCCGTCGGAGATCTTCTCCACCGTCACCGGGGTGTAGCCGTATTTTGGCGCCAGCTCGTGGAGCAGATGAATATCCCCGGCTCGCCGGTGCCCGAAGTGGAAATCCGTCCCGGTCACCACCGCCCCGGCGCGCATCCGCCGGCAGAGGACTTCCGCCACGAAGGCCTCCGGCTCCATCGACGCCACCTCCTGGTTGAAGGGATACTCCACCAGGTAATCGACGCCCATATCCTCGAGAATCCTTCTCCGCTCCTCGTTGGTGGTTATCATCGTCATCGGCCTTCCCGAGATCAGTGATCCGGGCGCCGTCGCAAAGGTAAAGACGGCAGCCTTAAGCCCCTGGCTGCGGAAGCGGAATACTTCCTGGAGAAGCTTCTGGTGCCCGCGGTGGACGCCGTCAAATTTACCCAGCGTCACCGCTGTCCTATCCTCCAGTGCAAAATCTCTGGTTCCGGTTATATACTGCATCTCTGTTCCATCTCCCGAATCCTGCTGTGGGGCGGGCCGCCCCCCGAATCTAGGTTCCTGTTTTCCGCGTTTGTCATCGGAAAATGTGCACGGCCATCCACATGCCGCGCTCCGCGCTGTACCGGTAGACACCAATAAAATCCCCTGCAGAATTATACACACGGAGCATTCCCTCTCCGGCCGGATAGTACGCGGTCCCGAAGGGGTTTCCATTGTTCAGAAATTTATCTAATTCCGCGTCCCGGGAGGTGAACCCCGGAAGGTCTCCGAAAATCTCCTCGACGGAAATCACCGCCCGGTCCTGCGTCCCCTCCGCGGTCATCCGCTGGATATCCGAGAGCTTAAGCGCCTGCTCCGCGGTGAAGCGGCCGACCCTGGTCCGGACCAGATGCTCCATGGCGCCGCCTGTGCCGAGCTTTCGCCCGATGTCATGGCAGATCGTGCGGATGTAAGTTCCCCTCGAACAGGTCACGGTGAACCAGACCCTGGGGAGCTCTATCCGGCCAATCTCTATGTGGTGAACCGTCACGGGTCTCGCCTTCCGCTCGACCTCAATCCCCTGTCGCGCAAGATCCACAAGCTTCTGCCCGTGGAATTTGAGTGCAGAGTACATCGGCGGAACCTGGAGGAGTTCCCCCGAGAAGCTGAGCACAGCCTCCCGCACCTGCTCCTCCGTGAGTGCCGCCAGCTTCTCCGGCGGGCAGCTGGCCCGGACAGTTCCCGTGGTATCCTGGGTATCTGTCTCGACCCCCAGAAGAAGCACAGCCCGGTAGGTCTTGGTCTCATCCGTCATCATACCCACCAGCTTGGTGGCGCTTCCCAGGCAGACGGGAAGTACGCCCTCCGCCGCCGGATCCAGCGTCCCGGTGTGCCCGACCTTCCGCTGGCGGTACATCCCCCGGAGCTTTGCCACGACATCGCCCGAGGTGTACCCGGGTTCCTTATAGATATTGAGCACGCCATTAATCATGGGTTGTCTCCGGCCGCCGCGCGGAATCCGCCGGCGCGGGAGCATCCTCCCCGGCGGGGCGCATTTCCCTGATTTCCTGAAGCCCCCGGCGGACCGCCTCCAGCGCTTCCTTGAGGCAGTCTTCGCTGTTCCCCCGAAGGGTAAAGCCGGCCGCGCGGATATGCCCGCCGCCGCCGAACGAGACCGCGATCCGGCTGACATCCAGCGTATGGTTGGAGCGGATGCTTGCCTTGAACTCCCCGGGTGCCTTCTCATAGAGAAGGAGCGCGCATTCCACGCCGGCAGTCACCCTCATCTGGTCGATAATCCCGTCGACATCATTATGGTCAGCGCCCTCCGCCGCCATATCCTCCGCGGTCAGCACGCCGGCGATACAGCCTCCGCCGAAATAGAGCCGGGAACCCGCAAGCGCCCTGCCCATCAGGCGGTTCTGGGTAAATGTCTTCCGATAAAAACTTCCGTCGATGATTTCCCCGAAATCGATGCCTTTCTCCATCATCGCCCCGGCGATCTCCATGGTCTTCCGCGAAGTGCTGCTGTAGCGGAAGACCCCGGTGTCGTGGACGAGGCCCGTGTAGATGCACTTTGCCGTCTCCCGGGAAATCTTCTCCGGATCGAGACAGCCGTACAGCACCTCACAGCAGGAGGATGCGTCCCCGTTGATGATATTGTTCTCCGCAAATCCCGGATTTGTCCGGTGATGGTCCAGGCAGAAGGTGTGGTTCGCTGAGGAAAAGTACGGGGCAAATTCCCCCAGCCGCTCCAGATCGCTCGCATCGAGCGTCACACAGAGGTCGTAATGCCGCCCGGGGTCGAAAGCCGTCCTCACCTCGTCAAAGCCCGGAAGATAAGAAAATTTTTCCGCCGGATTGTCCAGGCAGACCTCCGCCGGCTTGCCGGGCATATTTTCCCGGAGATACTGGCGAAAGCCCAGGGTGGATCCGAGGCAGTCTCCGTCCGGGTGCACATGGCCGAGAATGACCACATTTTCTGCTGCGCGGACCGCCTCCAGAACAGCAGGATCAAACACCGTTTTCTCCATCCTTCTCCTGCTCCTCCTGATTGACGCCGGCTTCCGCGTCCTCCGTTTCATCCTTCTCCCGCTCCTCATCCCGGCGCTCATCTTCGGCGATGACATCGTCGATCAGGTGGGACATGCGGACACCGTATGCGATGGAGGTGTCCGACGTAAAGACAAGCTCCGGGGTGTTGCGCAGGTTGACCGTGCGGGCGAGCTCGTTCCGGATAAATCCGGACGCGCTCTTTAACCCGCGCAGGGTATTCTCCCGCTCAGTGTCCGAACCCAGGACGCTGACGTAAACCTTGCAGTATTTCAGGTCCTTTGTGACCTCGGCCCGCATGATGCTCGTCATGGGGCTGATTCTCGGATCCTTGAGCTCGCGGACAATCGCGCTCAGGGTCCTGGTCACCTCCATGTTGATCCTGCTGCCTTTTACCGTGTTTTTATGCATAAATTACTCCTGAAAAACGGCCTATTTCAGCTGCGCGGCACTTCCACCATCGCATAGGCCTCGATCTCATCTTCCTCGCGGATATCATTGAAATCCTTGAAGACAACACCGCACTCGTACCCGGCGGCGACTTCCTTCACATCGTCCTTGAATCGCTTTAAGGACTCCACCTCGCCGTCGAAGATCTGCTCTCCGGCTCTTGTGATCCTGGCCTTGCAGCCCCTCTGGAACTTACCGTCGGTCACATAGCTGCCGGCGATGCTGCCGACCTTGGAGGCCTTGAATACCTGGCGCACAACGCCGTGGCCGATCACCTTTTCCTCGTAGATCGGCTCCAGCATGCCCTTCATGGCTGCGGCCACATCGTCGATCGCCTGGTAAATGACCTTGTACAGGCGGATGTCTACCTTCTCATGCTCCGCGGTAGACTTCGCGGTGGCATCCGGGCGGACATTGAAACCGATGATAATCGCGTTGGACGCTGCCGCAAGGCTGACATCGGACTCGTTGATCGCGCCGACGCCGCTGTGGATCACCTTGACTGCAACTTCCTCGTTGGACAGCTTCTCCAGGCTCTGCTTCACCGCCTCGACGGAACCCTGGACATCTGCCTTGACAATAATCGGAAGTTCCTTGACATTGCCGGCCTTGATCTGGTTGAACAGGTCATCCAGGGAAAGCTTATTCCGGGTGCTCTCAATCAGCTTGTTCTTGCCCTCGGAGATATAGGTCTCCGCGAAGTTTCTGGCTTCCTTCTCGCTGTCAAGCTGGACGAAGACTTCACCGGCACTCGGCACCTCATTGAAGCCGATGACCTCAACCGGCGTGGACGGGCCGGCTTCCTTCATCCGGCGCCCGTTCTCGTTCGTCATTGCGCGGACCTTGCCGAAGCAGCTTCCCGCCGCGATGTGGTCGCCCGGATGGAGCGTACCCTTCTGTACCAGGACGGTAGCCACCGGGCCGCGCCCCTTGTCCAGGCTGGCCTCGATGACAAGTCCTCTGGCATTGCGGTTCGGATTGGCCTTGAGCTCCTTGACCTCGGAGACGAGAAGAATCATCTCCAGAAGTTCCGGGATCCCCTGCTTGGTGTGCGCGGAGACCTCAACACAGGGCGTCTCGCCGCCCCAGTCCTCGGTCAGGACCCCGTACTGGGCGAGCTCCTGCTTAACCTTGTTGGGATCCGCGTTCGGCTTATCGATCTTGTTGATGGCAACAATAAGCTCGACATTGGCCGCCTTGGCGTGGTTGATCGCCTCGATCGTCTGCGGCATCACGCCGTCGTCCGCCGCGACAACCAGGACCGCGATATCGGTCGCCTGGGCGCCGCGCATACGCATCGCCGTGAAAGCCTCGTGTCCGGGCGTATCCAGGAAGGTAATCTTCTGCCCATTGATTTCTACCTGGTAGGCACCGATCCTCTGGGTAATGCCGCCCGCCTCCTTGGAGGTGACATTCGTCTTCCGGATCGCGTCCAGAAGGGAGGTCTTGCCGTGATCGACGTGGCCCATGACGCAGACAACCGGCGGTCTCGGAACCATATCCGCCTCGTTCTCCTCGTCCTCCTTGAGCAGCTCGGCGATCACATCCACCTTCTTTTCCTTCTCGCAGAGGATATCGAACTTCAGGGCGATCTCCTCGGCCTGCTCGTAGTCCAGATCCTGGTTGACCGTGACAACCTGCCCTTCCAGGAAGAGCTTCTTGATGATCGCCGCCGGCTGCATCTTCATGCGGGATGCCAGGTCGCGGACCGTCAGGTGCTCCGGAAGAGTGATCATCTTGATCTGCTCCTCCTTGACCTCCGGCTTCTGCTGCTTCACCTGCTGGTGGCGCTGTGCCGCGTTCCTGTCCTTGGAGTGTCTCTCCTCCTCGCGGTCAATCTTGCTGTACCGGTCGGTCTTGTAGGCATTTCTATTCTGTTTATTGTTCTGCTGTTTCTGCAGGGGCTTATCCTCGAATCCGCCGCGGGCTCCTGCTGCCTTTCCGGCAAAGCCGCCGCGGGCTCCTGCGGTCCCCTGGCGGTTCCCGCCAAAGCTCCTGCCCTGGCCGCCATCGGACCTTCCCTGATAGCCGCCGGTACGGCCGTCACGGTTCCCGCCGAAGCTCCTGCCCTGGCCGCCATCGGATCTCCCCTGATAGCCGCCGCGGTTCCCGCCGAAGCTCCTGCCCTGGCTGCCATCGGATCTTCCCTGATAGCCGCCGCGGTTCCCGCCGAAGCTCCTGCCCTGGCCGCCATTTCTGCCATCGCGGTTCCCGCCAAAGCTTCTGCCCTGGCTGCTTCCGGTACGGTTCTGCCCCTGCTGCGGCTGCGTGGGCCTGCTGTGGATGATCGGCTTTGTCATGCCGATCGGTCCGTCAAATACTCTCGGCACTCTCCCCTGGGGCTTCTGCTCCGCGGGCTTTGCCGTGCTCTCTGTCTTCGGGGCTTCAGCTTTCGGGGCTTCCGCCTTGGGTGCTTCCGGAACTGCCGGTTTAACCGCCGGCGTCTTTTCCGGTGCTGCCTGGGGCTTCACCGGCGCTGCCGCAGGTTTCGCCGCCTGATCCGCCGGCTTCACTGCCTTTACCGCCGAAGTGCCTGCCTGGGGCTTTGCCGCGGTGCCCGCTGCCGGCCTTGCCGCCGCACCTGCGGCTGGTTTCGGCCGTCTCTGGAACAGTCCCTTCTGGCTGCTGTTCTGCGGATGGAAGACCGCCGCGAATCTCTTCTTCTGCGGGCGCTTCTCCGCGCCCTCCGCCTTGTTCGATGCAGCCTCGCCGGCGCCCGCCGGTGCTGCGTTCTTCTGCGCGGATGATCCCGCCGTCTGATGCGGCGTTCCTTCCGCTGCCCTGCGCTCCGGCTCCGCGCCATGAGCGTCTGATGGTTCAAATGCCTTCCTCACGACATCCTCCTGTTCTTTGGTAATATTGGAGGCATGATTGGTCACGTTATACTGGTGGCTCTTCAGGATATCCAGGACTTCCCGGTTGGTCTTTCCCAGCTCCTTGGATAATTCATTCACTCTCATACTCTATGCCTCCGTTCTCTCTAAGCAAATTGATCAGCTGCGCGCCAAACCGCTCATCGGTCACGGCCAGTGCCGCGGCAAAATTCTTCCCGATCGCGCGTCCGAGCGCCTCTTTCTCTCCAAAATCAAAAACCGGAACCTGGCAGCGCGCACACAGCCCGTGGAATGCCTTTTTCGTATTCTCCGACGCCTCCGAGGACAGGATCACCAGATGCGCCTTCCCGGTTTTCACGCATTTCTCCGCCATGAATTCCCCCGGGGAAATGCATCCGGCCTTTCTCGCAATGCCGAGAAAGTTCAGGATCTTTCTGCTATTGTCCAATTCTCTTGATCTCCTCCTCCAGCTGTCGGTACACTTCCTCCGGCACGGAGGCCTTGAGAGAATGCTCCAGCCCCTTGTTTTTCTCTGCCTTCCGGAAACATTCGGGATCCGGACAGAGGTAGACGCCGCGGCCGTTTTTCCGGCCGGTAGCGTCAATCTCGATCGCCCCGTCCGCTGTGCGGATGACCCGGATCAGCTCCTTCTTCGGCTTCATCTGGCCGCAGCCCGCACATTTTCTCAGCGGTATCCTCTTTGTGACCACACGCACCTCCAACTTTCCACATACTCTGCCATTTTCGGGCGCCCTGTTCTCTATCCTGAACCCGGACAGTCCTGCACCTTGTTCTCCTGCGGGACGTCCCGCCGTCAGCCGAGGTCGTCCCCCGAGCCGCCCTGGGCATCATCGGTAAAGAGGTCTTCACCGTCCTCCGGAACGGCCTCGCCGTCCTCATCATAGAGCGGCTCGTCGGAATAGCCCTCGAAGCCGTCCTCGTAGCCCTGCTCGAGCTGGTCGAGAAGGCCGGACTCCCGGGCTTCGGTCTCGCTCTTGATGTCGATCCGGTAGCCGGTGAGCTTCGCCGCAAGGCGGGCATTCTGGCCCTCCTTGCCGATGGCGAGCGAGAGCTGGAAATCCGGAACGATGACCTGGGCTTCCTTCTCATCCTCATCGGCCATAACCAGGATGACCTTAGCCGGGCTGAGCGCGTTCTCGATCAGGAAGGCCGCGTTGTCGTCCCAGTTGATGATGTCGATCTTCTCGCCGCGCAGCTCATGAACCACCGCATTGACACGGTCGCCATTCATGCCAACGCAGGCGCCGACCGGATCGACATTGGGGTCATTGCTCTTCACCGCGATCTTGGTACGGGAACCGGCTTCACGGGCAATGGCGACAATCTCGACGATCCCCGCCTTCACCTCGGCAACCTCGGACTCGAACAGGCGCTTGACCAGCTCCGGATGGCTCCGTGACACGGAAATGCGTGGGCCGCGATTGGTATCCTTGACCTCGACCACGTAGAGCTTGATTCTCTCGGTGGGCTGGAAGACCTCGCCCTTCACCTGCTCCGATTCCGGAAGGACGGCATCGATCTTGCCGAGGTCGATATAATAATTGTGGTTCGCATAGCGCTGGACAACGCCGGTCACCATGTCTCTTTCCTTGCAGCACCAGTCGCGGTAGAGCGCCTTTCTCTCCTCCTCGCGGATCTTCTGGAGGATCACGTTCTTGGCATTGGTCGTCGCAATCCGGCCGAACTTCTTGGAATCGATCGGTTTGTGGACAATGTCGCCGACCTGCGCCTTCGGGTCGATCAGCTTTGCCTCCGCAAGCGTCACCTGGAGTGCCGGATCCTCAACCTCGTCAACGACCTCCAGATCAGCGTGAATCGCGAAATCGCCGGTCTCCCGGTTCATCTCCACGTGAATGTTGTCCGCTTTTCCGTAATTGTTGCGGCATGCCTGGATCAGGGAATTCTCGATGGCATCAAGAAGGGTATCCTTGCTGATGTTGTGCTCCTTCTCAACCGCTTCCAGTGCATCCATAAGTTCCTTACTCATTTTCCTTATTCCTCCTGACAGCTTGCAGTGGTTAAAATTCGATCGCCTGACGGATCAGGGCGATATTCTTTTTGTTCAGTGTGATGTCGCTGTCGCCTTCCGTGATCGTCACGGTATCGGCATCCCAGTCCTTCAGGATTCCGGTAAATTCCTTATCGCCATCCACAGCCTGGAAGGTGTGAATCTCCACGGATTTTCCCCGGTTGCGGACGTAATCCTTTTCCTTTTTCAGCTGGCGCCCGAGGCCGGGAGAACTCACCTCAAGAATATAGGCGTCGGAAATAAAATCCTCATCGTCCAGCCATTTGTCCAGCATCCTGCTGACGATCTCGCAGTCATCCACCGTGACGCCGCCTTCTTTGTCGATATAAATGCGAAGGTACCAGGTTCCCGCCTCCTTCACATACTCTGCATCGACCAGCTCGTAGCCCTCGGGGCCAAGTCGCGGTTCCAGCCATTCCGTCACTTTTGCGGCATAGCTCTCTGCTCTTGTCATTCGCCTTCTCCTGTTCTCCGGGACATCTCCCGGGCACGGCTTTTCCGGATAACACAAGGAAAGAGTGGGCCGCTGCCCACTCTTTCTTCTTAATTTTATCAGTTATCGTTTGGAGTATAGCAGAGTTTTCCTGCGGATGCAAGCCCCAAATCAGGGCTTGCAGGCTCAAAATCGGCGATCTTCCAAGCTTTTTGGGCACCGGAGGCTGTTACAGTCCCCTGATGGCATCCTTCATGGCTTTCACATAGTCCCGGACATAGGGCACGGCATCCTTCCCGTACTGCGCGACAATCTTGATAATCGCCGAGCCGACGATTGCCCCGTCCGAGATTTCCGCCATTTTCCTGCACTGCTCCGGTGTCGAGATGCCGAAGCCCACGGCGCAGGGGACGTCCGTGGCCTTCCGGACGAGATCCACCATCGCCGGAATATCGGTCGTGATCTCCTTCCGGACGCCGGTGACGCCCATGGAAGACACGATGTAGACAAAGCCCTCGGCGTTCTTCGCGATCGTCGTGATCCGGTCATGCGAGGTCGGCGCGATCAGGGAGATCATATCGATGTTATGCTTCCGGCAGATGCTGGCGAATTCTTCCTTCTCCTCGAACGGGACATCCGGGAGGATCAGGCCGTTGACCTCAAGCTCCTCCGCCCTCGCGCAGAATCGCTCGATGCCGTAATGAAAGACAACGTTCGCATAGGTCATGAAAAGCATGGGCTTCCGGACTGTCTTCCGAACCTCCGCCACCATATCGAAGATCTTGTCCGTCGTGGTTCCCGCGTTCAGAGATCTCAGGTCGGCTTCCTGGATAACCGGTCCCTCGGCGATCGGATCGGAAAATGGCATGCCGAGCTCGATCAGGTCTGCCCCCGCCTCATCCATCGCGCGGATGATCTCCTTCGTCACATCCAGCGACGGGTCGCCGCAGGTGATAAACGGGATAAATGCCTTGCCGTTCTGAAATGCCTCTTTTACTTTAATCATGGAGATCCTCCCCTCTGTATCTTGCGATAGCCGCAACGTCCTTGTCGCCGCGCCCGGAAATGTTGATGACAATGATCTGGTTTTTCCCCATCGCAGGCGCGAGCTTCATGGCGTAGGCGACGGCGTGCGCGCTCTCGATCGCCGGGATAATGCCCTCCGTGCGGGAGAGGTACTCGAAGGCATTTACCGCCTCATCGTCGGTGACCGGAACGTACTCGGCGCGGCCGATATCGTGGAGATAGGCATGCTCCGGCCCGATGCCCGGGTAATCCAGGCCGGCGGAGATGGAGTAGACCGGCGCGATCTGCCCGTACTCGTTCTGGCAGAACAGGGACTTCATGCCATGGAAAATGCCCAGCGAGCCGGTAGCGATCGTCGCGGCCGTCTCCAGGGTGTCCACACCGCGGCCGGCTGCCTCGCAGCCGATCAGGCGCACGGAAGGATCCTGGATGAAGTTATAGAAGGCACCGATGGCATTGGAACCGCCGCCGACACAAGCGACCACCGCGTCCGGAAGCTTTCCCTCCTTCTCCATCAGCTGTTCCTTGATCTCCGCGGAGATGACCGCCTGGAAATCGCGGATCATTTCCGGGAAGGGGTACGGTCCCATGACAGAGCCCAGCACATAGTGGGTGTCCGCAATCCGGTTGCTCCATTCCCGCATCGTCTCATTGACCGCGTCCTTCAGGGTCCCGGTACCGCTGCTGACCGGGTGAACCTTCGCGCCGAGCAGCCGCATGCGGTAGACATTCAGCGCCTGCCGCTCGCAGTCCTTTGCCCCCATGAAGATCTCGCACTCCATGCCCATGAGCGCGGCCACCGTCGCCGTTGCGACGCCGTGCTGGCCGGCGCCGGTCTCCGCGATAACGCGGGTCTTGCCCATCCGCTTCGCGAGAAGCATCTGCCCGATCACGTTGTTGATCTTGTGGGCGCCGGTGTGGTTCAGGTCTTCCCGCTTGAGATAAATTTTCGCGCCGCCCAGATCCTTGGTCATGTGCTCCGCATAATAGAGGAGCGACGGCCTGCCCGCATACTCATTCAGCATTTTGTGGAACTCCGCCTGGAAGGAAGGGTCATGTTTTGCCTCATTGTAGGCTTTCTCCAGCTCGTTGACCGCCACCATCAGGGTCTCGGGAACATACTGCCCGCCATACTCTCCAAATCTGCCCTTTGATTCTGCCATACTTTTCCTCCTGAGATCATCTCCGCACCACTTAACCCGCGCTTCGCCCGCCGGGCTCGCGCCTGTTGTCGTGCTCTGCATAAAAAAATCCCTGACAGCCGGTTAAAGCTGCCAGGGACGATAAAAATCGCGGTGCCACCCTGTTTCACGCAAGCTGCGTGCACTCTGCGGGATACCTACATATCCCCGGCTTCTGACGCGAGCCCGGCGTCGCGAAATACTCAGGCGGGATCACTTCCGCCCTTTCAGCGCGCCCTCAGCGGTCCATTTCTGTATCCTGCGTTCCGCCCGGATCCCACCGCCCCGGACTCTCTGTGTGTGCACAAATACTTTTATCTCCGCCTCACAGGTTTATGACTGTCAAGTTTTACATTATTAAAGCACTGTTCCTGGGAAATGTCAACCGTGGATTCCCGGATATTTTTGCAGCGTTTCCTCCTGCGCCGGCAGTGTTCACGCCGTTCTTCCGGTATCCGCTCATTTGAGCTGTCTCCGGGTCTCCTCGTCGATACCATCCAGGAGGTAATTCTTCGGGTTCGGCCGGTTCACTGCCCGTTCATGGTTCTCGGCCCGGATCAACTCCTCCACCCGGTGAACCTCCTTCTCGAATTCGCGGGAGGAGATCAGCGCGGCACCCTGGCCGCGGATAATGACCTGTTCGAGGCCGTCCGAGGTCGCCACGGTGACATTGTGCCGGCGCGCATTCTCGTGCGTGAATTTTTCAATATACTGGTCAGCCGTCTCCGCCTCCTTCGTGAACACGACGTGGATATTCCGGAAGTCAAAAAACTCCGTCCGGTGCCCCTGGACGCGGTAGGCGTCAAAGACAATGATCAGATAATCCTTCGTGTATCCCTGGTAATTGCAGAGAATGTCGAGAAGCCGGTCGCGCGCGCTGTCGATATTGGCCTTCGCCAGGCTGTTCAGCTCCTCCCAGGAGAAAATTACATTGTAGCCGTCAACTAGCAGATAATGGGGCTCTGCCGCCTTTTTCGCGGCCTTCTCCGATTGCCTGTCCGCTCCGCCCTCCGGCGCCCGGTAAATCGTCTCGCCGCTCTTCACCGGCTTTTTCCTCGCTCCCCAGCGGTTCCGCCCGTTTTCCTCATCCCTCTTCCGGTTGGCGTTGTATGTGCGGTCAAGGATAGCGTCCACCTCATCGGTGCCGATCCACTGCTCCTCCTGCCTGCGCGAGCGGGCATCCCCGCCCTGGATTGTTCCCGCCGCGGTCTCCACCTCGCCCTCCCCGCGCAGTTTTCCGCTGTTTTCCGAGAAGCAGCTCTCGAGGTGCATATAATCCTTCACCTCGTTCCAGGGCACATAGAACCCCGCCCCGTGGGTACAGAAGACCGAGCCGGAAGGATTCCGGAGGTCAAGCTCCGGGTCATAGCCCCGGGCGGCGATAACCTCCTCCGCATTGTGGCAGAGATCATAGCCGTCGGGGATGCAGGTCAGGTGCCCGCGCCCCGCTGTGTAAGCGGTGAGATCCGCCTGGTAAGCATCCAGGCCGGCTGCCGGCCCGCGGCCGCGGATGACGGCCCGGGCTCCCGAGATTTCCGGCGGATCAAATTTCGCCGACAGGCGCCCCAGGTCAGTCATCGCTCTTCCGATCGAATTTTCCGGAATTTCCAGAATAAACCGGCAGTACGGCTCGAGCAGCACCGACTCCGCCTCCATCAGCCCCTGGCGGACGGCCCGGTAGACAGCCTGGCGGAAATCGCCGCCCTCGGTGTGCTTGATGCTTGCGCGCCCGCTCATCAGGGTGATCTTCATGTCGGTGATCGGCGACCCGGTCAGGACGCCCCGGTGCTCCCGCTCGCCGAGATGCTGGAGGATCAGCCGGTGCCAGTTTCCCGCCAGGGTGTCGTAATCGCAGCGGTCGTCAAACACGAGGCCGCTCCCCCGCTCGCCGGGCTCGAGCAGCAGATGCACCTCCGCGTAGTGGCGGAGCGGCTCAAAATGCCCGACGCCCTCGACAGTATCGGCGATCGTCTCCCGGTAGACGACGCTCCGCTCGCCGAAGCTGACCGCAAGGCCGGTTCGCTCCCGCATAAGGTCAGCCAGAATCTCCATCTGCACGGTGCCCATGATCTGGACGTGGATTTCCCCCTTCTCCTCATCCCAGACCAGATGCATCTCCGGCACTTCCTCCTCAAGCTCCCTGAGCTTCGGAAGAACCTGGGCGGCGGCCGTATCCGGCGGAAGGATCAGCCGGTAGGTCATCATCGGCTCCAGGGCGGGCGCGACGGAATCCGCCTCATGGCCGAGCCCCATGCCGGGCCTTGTCCCGGTGAGGCCGAGAACCGCACAGACGGTTCCCGCATCAGCCTCCGGCACACTCCGGTATTTCTCCCCGGAATACACCCGGATTCCGCTGATCTTCTCCCCGCCGATCTCCTCCCGGACGCGGAGAATCCCGCCGGTGATCCGAAGGAAGGTCAGCCGCTTTCCCTCGCGGTCGCGCATGATCTTGAAGACCTTCGCCCCAAACTCCGCGCTGCGGACGGGATCCGGCGCGAACCGGACAAGTCCCCGCAGGAAGTCCCCGACACCGAGATCCCGCAAGGCTGACCCGAACCAGCAGGGGAAAATCTCCCTGTCCGCGATCTCCGCCCGGATTCTCTCCTCGGAGACTTCCCCGTCCGCGAAATACTCCTCCATCGCGTCCTCATCCGCGGCGGCGACATTTTCAAAGAAATCCCCGCTGCCCGGCGCGGTAAAATCCACCGCGTTCGCGCCGAGCTTTTTCCGGATCTCCTGGAGAATCTCCTTCTCCGGGCGGCTGGCCAGATCCATCTTGTTCACGAAAAAGACCGTCGGCACCCGGTATCTCGCGAGGAGATTCCACAACACCTCCGTGTGGCTCTGCACGCCCTCGGAACCGCTGATGACAAGGACGGCCAAGTCGAGCACCTGGAGCGTCCTCTCCATCTCCGCAGAGAAATCCGCATGCCCCGGGGTGTCCATGAGCGTCACCTCGGTATCCCCCTCCGTCAGGACCGCCTGTTTGGAAAAGATCGTGATGCCGCGCGCCCTCTCCAGCGCCAGATTGTCGAGGAAGGCATCGCCCTGGTCCACCCTGCCGAGCTTCCGGATGCCGCCGCTCTCATAGAGCAGAGCCTCGGAGAGCGTCGTCTTGCCCGCGTCAACATGAGCAAGAAGGCCCACGCAGAGATGTCTTAACGGTTGTTCAGGCTTTTGTCCGCCCATAAAAAGTGCCTCCCTTCGCCAACTGCATAATAGTTGATTATACAACAACGGAAGGCTTTGGTCGAGGAAGTGTTTTCAATGAAAACTGCGGTTTAAGCATTTTGTGCTAGGGCTCAGAGCCATCATCATGTTTTACGCTCGTGGAGGAGTAAGAGTATCATGTTATTCTCATCGTTTACTTAATATCGATGCTTGATGTGCTCTATTTAATAATATATTATAATAAACATAAGGTAGTATGTGCAGTGATATTAGCAACTGGCATATATTCACATCCATAACCAACACTGAGCAAGGAGACGTGATATGTGGAAAAAGCTCAGAAAAGAAGACAGGCCGTTCATTATTCTCTTTCTTCTCTGGTTCATCCCGATTTTTCTTACCCTGGCAAGCGGCATCTGCTCCAGCCTGCGCGATGCGGGCAAGCCAAAGGAATCCATCATCAGCATCTCAAGCACGGCTTTTTTTAATGACCTGCCGGGAGTATTCTATATTTACTTTGGAAGGCCCTCCTGCCCTGACTGCACGGAATTTGGACCGGTGCTGGAGGAGACGCTGAAAAAGAACAGCTGGCAAGTGTATTACTTTGACACTCTCTATTGGAAGGACGACGCGCAGTACGAGCGGATCATCACAAAGTACCATGTGGATGATGTTCCGCTCCTGGTCAAGACGGTGGATGGAGACTTTGCAGGGGCATATCATTACCGCCCGGATGACAGAGAACAGGCCGAGCAGGACTTAAAAGCATTCTTTATTTCCCGGGGTGACGGCGTCCTCTCTGTGACCGAAGACAATCGGCCTGTCCAATTCCATGACCGGTTGATGTCAGTCACCTTCCTCGCCATCCTGACCAACACCGCATGGCTGCTCGCAAAATGTCTTTCCTTCCGGTCGGGAAAAGGCGCAGGCTTCCTTGTATTTCCGGCGCTGCTGAATAACTCGGCAATGATTCTCCTGCATTTTCTCATCGCCGGACTGGGGTTTTCCTTTGCCCTGCAATACAATGCATCGCCCGGAGATACGCTGATGGACGCCATCGGCAGGGCGACATGGCTTACCGGGACGCCGGTTCTCTACGGGGTGAATATGCTGCTCTGTGCCTGGATGGCGGTAAACCGCCGGCCGAGAAAACCGCTTCAAAAATAATGCCGCATATTTGTTCACCAGAAAGCATAACCGGGGATGCCGCTGAAGCGCTTTTTTCGCGGCAGCGGCATCCCCGGCATGGAGAATCATGTTTATCTGTTGTATCTTTGTCGATTACATCAGCTGACGGAACATCTCAATGACCTGTTCCTTGGTCGCCTCACGCGGATTTCCCGGATAGCAGGCATCGTTCAGGGCATCTGTAGCAAGCTGATCGAGATCCTCCTCGCGGATACGGTCATTCTTCTCGGGGATCCCGACATCCTTGGAGAGCTGTTTCACGGCGGCAATCGCCGCATCGCGATACTCCTCCTGGGTCATCTCGTCGACGCCCTTGACGCCCATGGCTCTTGCGATCTCTCTGTATTTTGTGCCGGTGTAATCCCGGTTAAACTCCATGGTGATCGGCAGGAACATCGCGCAGGCCATACCATGAGGCGTGTCATAGTGGGCAGACAGCGTATGCGCCATGGAATGGTCAATACCAAGACCTACATTGGAAAATCCCATACCGGCAATATATTGGCCAAGGGCCATGCCTTCACGTCCCTTTTTGGTATTGGCTACAGCATCACGAAGGTTCTCCGCAATCAGCCTGATGGCCTCAAGGTGGAACATATCGGTCATTTCCCAGGCGCCCTTCGTCGTGTAGCCCTCGATGGCATGGGTCAGGGCATCCATCCCTGTGCAGGCGGTAAGCCCCTTCGGCATGGAGGACATCATCTCCGGATCGACCACGGCGATAATCGGCATGTCGTGGGTATCTACGCAGACAAACTTCCGCTCTTTTTCGACATCGGTGATGACATAGTTGATGGTAACCTCCGCAGCGGTTCCCGCGGTTGTCGGTACGGCGATAATCGGCACGCAGGGATTTTTCGTCGGCGCGACGCCCTCCAGGCTTCTCACATCAGCAAAGTCCGGATTGGTTATGATAATGCCGATTGCCTTGGACGTATCCATGGAAGATCCGCCGCCGATCGCAATAATGCAGTCCGCTCCGGATGCCTTGAATGCTTCCACACCGTGCTGTACGTTAGCGATCGTAGGATTTGGCTTAATATCAGAATACAGCGTGAACGGAATCTGCGCGGCATCCAGAAGATCTGTTACCTTGGCAGTGACGCCAAATTTAACAAGATCCGGATCAGATGCCACAAATGCTTTGTGAAAGCCTCTCGCTTTCATCTCCGGGACAATTTCCTGGATTGCACCGGCTCCATGATATGATGTGCCATTAAGGGAAATTCTGTTCGCCATGTTTCCATCCTCCTCTGGAAAATGATTTCTTTACCCATCTGTTAATAAAATAACATGTCGGAGGTGGAAATGTAAGTTACACTTTACCAGATGTGTAACTTGCATGACCAGGCGTTTACGGTTCATCACATGCGGGGGCAGGACGCGCAAAATGGCTGCTTGCAGGCAGTTTTGCGCGTTCTGTCCCCACATGGGCCAAGCGCCGCAGACACGCGGATCCCCGCACCCTGTGAAGCAAAGCTTCGCTGGATGCGGGGATCCAAACAGTAACATCACATGGCTCCCAGGATCATTCCAAGATGTTCAACGCCCGGAAAAGCCTCTCGACCGGCTGCGGCATGGCATTGACCATCACCTGCGCTAGTTCCCGCGAGCTCATCCGCATACCGCCGAGCACCCATTTTACTGTGCGGTAGATCTGCGCCCAGCAGTACATCTCCAGGACTTCCTCCATGGCAGGCGCAGGGAACTCGCCGGTTTTTTCCCTGATCAGATTCCTGTAAAAGGCAAAAATCATCGCAAAATCGTGCTCGCGCAGATTGTTCTGATCATCATTCCGGAAAGCTGCTGTAAAAAAAAGCCGTTCCTCACGGATATAATTAAATTTCAAAATCAGGCTCTCGGTAATTGTCCTTCCCTTCCCCATCTGGTCAAAGGATCTTGTGAGAAGTTTGTCAAAGTACCAGTTGATCAGATCATATTTATCCAGAAAATTGCGGTAAAAGGTTTGTCTCGACACACCGCAGCGATTCGTGATTTCCCTGACCGTGATCGCCTCCACCGGGGAGGTTTTCATGCACTCGCCCATCGCACTCGCGAGACGGTATTTCACATCACTCCCCTTTTCCTGCACATTCTCCCTTGCAGGCGTATTCCCTGGTTCCCTATCTTTTGTCTGCATTTTAACTCATCCGCAAATATTACATTTCCCAATATCCGGGAATTTCCCGGATCCCGGCCGGGCTTACTTCTCCCCGCAGCGCAGGGCGAGATAATCCTTCACCAACGCACAGGCCTCGTCCAGATCAAGACGGGTCGTGTTGATGGTGAGGTCATAATTCTGCATATCATACCAGTCGCTGTCGGTGAAATAGCGGTAATAATTCTGCCTCTCCCGCTCAATCTTCCGGATCCGCTTCTTTGCCCTCTCCTCATCGATCTGGTCGACCTCCATCACCCGCTTAACGCGCGTGACATAATCCGAGCAGACGAAAATGCGGACGACATGGTCCATATCCTCAAACTGATCCAGAACGAAGCCCGACGCCCGCCCGACAAAGATGCTCGGCTCTTTCACCGCAAGGTCATGGATCACCTTCGCCTGAAAGCGGAACAGGTTCTCCGGGGTAGTCAGGTCGTCGTCCGGATCCGGGTCGGTGAGATCGATCCGGCGCCCGCCGAGCCGGGCAATCCAGTTTCTCCCGGCCTTCTCGTCGGCCATGCCGAAATACCGCTCCGCGACGCCGCTCTTCTCCGAGGCGATTTTGATCAGATCGTCGTCATAGAACGGCATCCCCAGCTGTTCCCCGAGCTTCCGGCCGACGATGCGACCGCCGCTCCCGTATTCGCGCTCAATCGTGATCGTAAATCCCTGATTTCCCTTCTCCATGGCGTACCTCCCTCCGGATCCAATCTTTACAGTGTCATGACAATCCCGCCGTCCGCCGCGTACACGGTCGCCACGCCGGCGGCGTTCGTGATCAGGACCTCCCGGAACTGATTTGCCCGGCACATCAGATCCCGGACAAACTCAGCGCGCGCGGGGTTGTTCACATGGGCGATAATCAGCCTCTTGGATGCCGTCTCGCCCGCCTTTTCCAGGGCAATCTTCACCATCCGGGTGAGCGCCTTGTTGATGCCCCGCTCCTGGGAGAGCTTGACAATGACGCCCTTGTCCCCGGCCATCACCGGCTTGATATTCAGGGTCGTCGCGATAAACGCGGAAAGGCCGGACAGGCGTCCGTTCTTCCGGAGCGTATCCAGGGATTCCAGGACAAAGTATGTCTGCATCCGGTCACGGTACGCATAGGCCTCCCGCACGATCTCCTCAAAAGGGAGCTCCCGCTCACAGAGGTCCCGGATCGTCAGCGCGATATTCAGCTCGCCGCAGGAGGCAGAACGGGAATCGATAACCTCGATCTTCTTCTCCCCGCCGTGCTCCTCCTCATACATTTTCTTCGCGACGCAGGCAGAATTATAGGAGCCGCTCAGGTGGGAGGACAAGGTGACCACAAAGACGCAGTCCGCGTCTCCATCAAATTCCTGCATAAAGCGCTCCGGAGACGGGCAGGCGGTCTTCGCCCCGGCCGGGCTGTCCGCAACCAGTTTCAGGAACTTTTTCTGGTCAAATGTCTCATCGTCAATCACACGGGTCTCGCCAACCTCCAGCGTCAGCGGAACCACGCGGAAATGCGGATCTCTTTTCACTTCCTCTGTGGGATCAAGGCAGCTGTCCCCGACTATCCTGTATTTCATCCACGGCCTCCCATCGTGTTCCGAATGAACACGTAGTTTTCATTACCAGATATTATTATAATCCCTTCCCACTACGCCGTCAATCGCGTCGGAACGACAAAACCCCCACATGCCGCGGGGTATGGCTTCCCGGCATGTGGGGGCATTATGGTATCTGTTCGGCTTATGCTTTCTTCCCATCACCGGCAGCATCCGCAGACGGGTTCTCCGCGCCGCCGGCAGCATCCGCAGACAAGTTCTCCGCGCTGCCCGCAGCATCCGCCGAGCCAGTCTCGCCGGCCTTCTCCGCCGCCTCGTCCTTCTTTTCCGGCTCCGGATCCGGCTCAACCGCCGGGTCAGCCTCGGTCGTATCCGCCTTGGCGATCGCCTCCATGATCTCGCCGGAGCGCGCGACAAATTTCGTCATTCTCTCCGGGGTGAGGCTTCCGTGCGCGAGCTCCGCCAGATCGTAGAGCTGCTCGCACATCGCCGGAGTATGCTCACTCTTCGAATGATTGAGGACAAACTGCACGAGGGCATTTTCCGAATTGAGGACGAGAACCTCGCCGTCTCCGCCGAACATCGACGGATCCATATTCGGGCTGTACACCTTCATCATATCCTGCATCCGGCGGGTCTCCTCGGACACCGTGATCATGGATGCGATATTCTTGTCCTTCATCTTCTCCAGCTTCACGTGCAGCTGCTTATTGCCGACGGCATCCTGGAACAGCTTGCCGAGCTTTCTCTCCTGCGCGGAGAGCAGGCGCTTCTCGGCGTCATCGGTCTCGCCCTTCAGCGTGTCGTTGACATCCGCGTCGATGCGCTGGAACTTCAGGTTTTCATTCTTCTGCTCCAGCATGCTGATGAAGGGCACGTCGATATTGCGGTTCATCAGCACCGCTTCCTGCTTCGCGGCCTTGAACATGTTCACATACTGGCTCTGCTCGCTGAGGTCGGTGGCGTAATAAATCCGGTTCTCGTGATTCTCCTCCTTGGCCTCCTTCTTCAGGTCGTCCAGCGTCCTGTATTTGCCGTCCAGGTTCTTGAAAATGATCACGTCCCTGATCTTTTCCTCGAACTTCTCATCCTTCAGGCAGCCGTACTTGATGAACGGCGCGATGTCATCCCAGTACTTCTCGTAGTCCTCGCGCTCCGTCTTGAACATCCCGGTCAGCTTGTCGGCCACCTTCTTCGTGATATAGTCGGAAATCTTCTTCACGAAGCCGTCGTTCTGCAGGGCACTCCGGGAGACATTGAGCGGCAGGTCCGGGCAGTCGATGACGCCCTTTAAGAGCATCAGGAATTCCGGGATAACCTCCTTGATATTGTCCGCAATGAAGACCTGGTTATTGTACAGCTTGATCACACCCTCGGCGTTCTCGTACTCCAGGTTGATCTTCGGGAAATAGAGGATGCCCTTCAGGCGGAACGGATAGTCCATATTCAGGTGGATCCAGAACAGGGGCTCCCGGTAATCGTGGAACGTCTTACGGTAAAATTCCTTATATTCCTCCGGCTTGCACTGGCTCGGCGTCTTGTTCCAGAGCGGGTCTGTGTCGTTCAGGGGAACCGGCCGCTTCAGGATCTTATACTTTTCCTTCCGCGGGGAAATCTCCACGGTCTCCTTTGTGCCGTCCTCCTTCGTCTTTTCCTCGGTCTTCGCATCCTCGACCACCGTCTCGATGACGGTATCCTTAGCGGTCAGCTGGTCTTTCTCGATCTCCTCGTACTCCGGCTTGGCCTCGGTATTCTTCAGGAAGATCGGGATCGGCATGAAACCGCAGTATTTCTCGAGGACTTCCCGCGCCCGGTATTCATTGCAGAACTCCGTGCTGTCGTCATTCAGCCACAGTGTAATCTTCGTGCCGATCTTGTCCCGGCTGCCGTCCTTCATCTCATAGCTCATGCCGGACTCGGACTCCCAGTGCACCGGCTTCGCATCCTTCTGCCAGGAGAGGGAATCGATGGCCACGCGGTCCGCCACCATGAAGGCGGAATAGAAGCCCAGGCCGAAATGGCCGATGATCTGGTCCTGGTTGGCCTTATCCTTGTACTTTGTGAGGAAATCCTGCGCGCCGGAGAAGGCGATCTGGTTGATATATTTGTCCACCTCCTCCGCGGTCATGCCGACACCGTTATCCTCGACGGAGATGGTCTTCTCCTCCGGATTAACCTCGACGAGAACCTTGTAATCCGGGTCGTCCGGCTCCGTGTACTCGCCCATGAGCGCCAGCTTCTTCAGCTTGGTGATCGCGTCGCAGGCATTGGAGACCAGCTCACGGTAGAAGATGTCGTGGTCAGAATACAGCCACTTCTTGATGATCGGGAAAATATTTTCGCTGTTAATTGAGAGATTTCCTTTTTTCTCTTCCATGACACTCACTCCTTGTCTCTCTCTATCCTATCGTGCTTTCCTGTAACCCGCTGCCCGGCCTCGGGAAAATTTCGGAGCCGGCGGCGGACAGAATACCTATTATCGCAAACCCCGCCCGGCAGGGCGGGGTTCTGCCAACAAAGAATATTCTAATCCCCGGAAATTGCAAAGTCAATAAAAATTTAGCACTCAATTTATGTGAGTGCTGATAATCTCATCCCTGTTCAGCACACCGAGGGAAGCAAAGCTTCATAAGATGCGGGGTTCCGAACAGCGATAACCAACCCGTCTTCCCGGAGACGCGATTTTCTGCACACAGGCCGCCGGTTTTCGTATATAATGGTATCTGTTCGGAACCCCGCCCCCGCTTCGCCGGACGCGGAAGTTCTGAGCGCCTGCGGATCTCCGGGATCCGCGGCACCTGTCAACCACCGCACGGCTCCTGACAGAGCAGGGAAGAGGGTTATGGAAGACTACAGTATGAATGTACCTGAGATGTTTGGCAAAAATGTATTTAACGACGACGTGATGCGGGAGCGGCTCCCGAAGCCGGTCTACCGCCGGCTCCGCCAGATTATCGACAACCGCGAGGAGATGGATCCCTCCATCGCCGACGCTGTCGCGCACGCCATGAAGGATTGGGCCATCGAGAACGGCGCCACCCACTATTCCCACTGGTTCCAGCCGCTCACGGAGGTTACCGCGGAAAAGCACGATTCCTTCATCTCCGTGCCGGATGAGCGCGGCCACGTGATCATGGAATTTTCCGGCAAGGAGCTGATCAAGGGCGAGCCCGATGCCTCCTCCTTCCCCTCCGGCGGCCTCCGCTCCACCTTCGAGGCCAGGGGATACACCACCTGGGACTGCACCTCCCCGGCATTTCTCCGGAAGGATTCGACCGGCGTGACCCTGTACATCCCGACCGCGTTCTGCTCCTACAAGGGCGAGGCGCTCGACAAGAAGACGCCCCTTCTCCGCTCCATGCAGGCCATCAATGAGCAGGCGCTCCGGATTCTCCGCCTCTTCGGCAACACAACCTCCCACCGGGTTATCCCCATGGTCGGGCCGGAGCAGGAATATTTCCTCATCGACCGTGACAAATATCTGAGGCGCAAGGATCTGGTCTACACCGGGCGTACCCTGTTCGGCGCTATGCCGCCGAAGGGCCAGGAGATGGACGACCACTACTTCGGCGCCATCCGCCCCCGCGTCGGCGCGTTCATGAATGAGCTGAACCAGCGCCTCTGGGAGCTCGGCGTTCCCGCCAAGACCCAGCACAACGAGGTTGCCCCTGCCCAGCACGAGCTGGCGCAGGTATACGAGGAGGCGAACCTCGCCGCCGACCACAATCAGCTGGTCATGGAGACCATGAGGCGCACCGCCGAGAAGCAGAACCTTGTGTGCCTGCTCGCCGAGAAGCCGTTCGACGGCATCAACGGGTCCGGCAAGCACAACAACTGGTCCCTGACAACCGACGACGGCATCAACATGACCGACCCCGGAAAGACCCCGCATGAAAATGTCCAGTTTCTCCTCGTCCTTGCCCTGATCCTCAAGGCTGTGGATGAGCACGCTGACCTTCTCCGGGAGTCCGCCTTCGTCCCGGGCAATGACCTCCGCCTCGGCGCGCAGGAGGCGCCGCCGGCGATCGTCTCCGTCTTCCTCGGCGACCAGCTGGAGGATGTGATCGAACAACTCTGCAGCACCGGCGAGGTGACCGGATCCCGCAGCGGCGGCACCATGCATACCGGCGTAGCCACGCTGGCGGATTTCACCAAGGATGCCACCGACCGCAACCGGACATCGCCCTTCGCCTTCACCGGAAATAAATTTGAGTTCCGCATGGTCGGCTCCTCCGCCTCCATCTCCTCCCCCAACGTGGTGCTGAACACCATCGTGGCTGAGGCCTTCCGCGACGCCGCGGACGAGCTGGAGAAGGCGGACGACTTCCAGATGGCGGTTCACGACATGATCAAGAACCTCCTGAGCGCGCACCGGAGAATCGTCTTCAACGGCAACGGCTATTCCGACGAGTGGGTGAAGGAGGCGGAACGGCGCGGCCTTCCGAACTTCCGCTCCGGCGTGGAGTCCGTCGATGCCCTCGTCCGTGAGGAAAATGTCCGGATGTTCGAGGAGCTCGGCGTCTACACCCGGGCAGAGCTCGAATCCCGCCGGGAGATCGAGTATGAGAATTATGCGAAAACCATCAATATTGAGTCCCGGGCAATGATGAACCTGGCCCGGAAGCGCCTGATCCCGGCGATGGTGAAGTACACGACAAGGCTCGCCGAATCCATCAACACGGTTCGTGAGGCCTGCCCCGACGCGGACATTTCCACCCAGACCGACATGCTGAAGGATACCTCCCGGAATCTCGCCGATATGCGGGCAGCGCTCCTGGAGCTTGCCAAGCAGACTGACATCGCCGCGGCCATCACCGATGAGCGGCAGAAAGCCTTCTACTGCCTCCAGCACGTCGTTCCGGGAATGCACGCACTCCGGGAGCCGGCAGACCGGCTGGAGATGCTCTGCGACAAGGATCTGTGGCCGTTCCCGAGCTACGGCGACATGCTGTTCGAGCTGTAATCGGAACCGAGGGGCAGAATGTTTGCATCTGACGAAAAATGGCTCCCTTTCTACCTCGAAACAGATCCGGCAAAACGGCTCGCCCTGCTGGGCGGACTGCCGGATGGCGGTTCCGGGGAGGAAAGGAGCCTCAGGAGAGCGCTATTTGACCATCGTTACCGCCGCGCGGGGAAGCACTTCCGGGCAGACCTCGGGCTGCTGGCCTGCCTCCGCCTCCTGGATCTTCGGAAAAAGCCCCTGGTCTCCCGGCGCGAGGCGGAGAAGACAGTCCGGGAGTGCCTGGACCTCCTGGGATTTATGGTCGTTCCCGAAGGGGATGAAGCGGCGGAAGACGCCCTCTACTGGGAACTCCGCAACACCTTTCTCCGGTACCTGGAAACCTGCCACAGTGAGAATTACTCGCGGAAATGGTTCGGCCTCCTGAAATCCTCCGATAGGGAGAAGGCCGCCCGGGCGATGAGCGAGCTCTGGGAGATGACCCACGGGATCGCCCGCCTCATCCGCGCAGAGGAGCTCCGCGAATTTGACAGAATGGCCGGTTTTCTCGAAAAGGCCGGCGACGACGCCTATTTCTCCCTCGGAGACCGGGAGAAGGAACAGTACCAGGCTTTTCTCCGGACAAAAGAGATGGGCTGAACAAGCAAATTTGCTAAGTTCGAACTGCGCTTTCGCTTGTCCTCGTTAAGTGGCTGGTTATTGTTAAGTGCTCTGCCTAAAAAAACGGGACATCCGCCCTCACGATGAGGGAAACGGATGTCCCGTTTGCTGTATGGTTCAAAATATGCAGAACTCCCTGCAGCTGTCTAAGGCAGGCTGCCGGCCGGTCATCCCCATTTCGACGACCCGGTTCCCGGGGCGCTCTGCGAGCTGCCGGAACTGCCAGAGGAGGAACTTCCCGGGGAGGAACTGCCCGGAGATTCCGTCGACGTGGACGAAGAATCCGAACCTCCCGGCCCCGCCCCGTCTGAGGACGAGGTTGACGGGGAAAATGCCGGCGTCTGGGCGGACGATGTTTTCGCGGATGCCGAGGCGGACGAGTTTCCCGCCGATCCCGTCCACTCGCCGTTTCCGTCAAAGGAATAGCTCTTGCCGTCGATCGTGAGCGTCGCGCTCTGCGCCATCTTTCCGTAGGTCGGATCCAGATAGTACCACTTGCTGGCCAGCTGGAGCCAGCCGGTGGCCATCTGGCCATTATCTGCAAAATAGTACCAGGAACCATCGATCTGCCGCCAGCCGGTGGCCATGGCGCCGGAGGTCTTCATATAGTAGTATTTTCCATTGGAATCCTGGAGCCAGCCGGTAAGCATGACGCCGTCACTCTCGCGGAGGTAGTACACCTGGCTGTCGATCGTCTGCCAGCCGGTAACCATCTTGCCGGCCTTATCCCCGCCCTTGGTGAAATAATGCCAGCTGTCATCGATCTGCTTCCAGCCCTCGGCCATCTTGCCGTCGCTGTTCAGATAGTACCAGGTGTCCCCGGTCTTCCGCCAGCCGGTCTGCATATCCCCGGCGGAATGGAAGTAATACCAGGAACCGTTCATCTGCTTCCAGCCGGTGTACATGCGGCCGTCGGCACCCAGATAATACCACTTGCCGTCCAGCTGGAGCCAGCCGGTATGCATAACTCCGCTGTCCTCGAGATAATACCAGCTGTTGTCAAATTTGAGCCAGCCGGTCTTCATGCTCCCGTCGGTATTGAGGTAATAGTATTTATCTCCGATCTGCAGCCAGCCCTTGTAGAAAAAGCCATCGCTCTTCTGATAGTACCAGTGGCCGTTCTGCTGGATCCAACCCTCCTTAAGCGTTGTTGACGACGTGGTTTGCGCGGCGCGGGTCTCAAGTCCACCAGCCGGGCCGAGGAGAACCACACCGAGCGCCGCCGCTGCCAGGGCCGCACGGATCGTATTCTTTGCTTTCATAGGACAACTCCCTTCTTCTGATGCTGCAACCAGTATACCACAAATTTCTTTCAAACCGATTACAGCCCTCTGAAGATTCAGAGGCCAAGAAGCTCTGCCACCATGTTCTCCATCTCCGCCGGCGCGCAGGTGTGATGGTGGCGGATCTCCGCGTTCCGGATCTCCCGGATCGCCGGCGGGATCGAGACGCCGGAAACTCTCTCCATCTCATCGATCAGTGCGAAGTCGTCCTTCTTTTTCTCCCCGTCGCCGCGGATCGCGCTCATGACGCTGGAGGCGAATTTGTACGGGCTCGCCGTGGAGGAAATCACCGTCACGGTCTTATCCCCGGTATTTTCCCGGTAAGCGTGGTATACGCAGGAGGCAACGCCGGTGTGGGTGTCGATCAGGTAGTGCGTAGCCTCGAAGAGCCGGCGGATCTCCGCCGCATTTTCCTCCTGGGTAGCATAGCCGCCAAGAAAATCCTTCATCCGCTCCCGCATCTCTGGGGTGACGGTATACTTTCCGGTCTCCGCGAGCTCAGCCATCAGCTTCCTCGTCTCCTCCGCGTCCTCGCCGCAGGCCAGGTAGATCAGTCTCTCGAGGTTGCTGGAAATCAGGATATCCATGGACGGGGACGTCGTGAGGATGAATTCGCGGTTCCGGTCATAGGTCCCGGTCTGAAAGAAATCATAGAGAACCTTGTTGTCGTTGGAGGCGCAGATCAGGCGGTTCACCGGGATCCCGATCCGCTTCGCAAAATAGGCGGCGAGGATATTGCCGAAGTTTCCGGTCGGAACGGTGAAGTTCACCTTCTCCCCCGGCATGATCCGGTGGGTTCCGAGAAGCCTCGTGTATGCGTAGACATAGTAAACCACCTGGGGAATCAGGCGCCCGATGTTGATGGAATTGGCGGAGGACAGCTGGAAGCCCGCCTTCGCGAGCCTGTCGGCAAATGCCCTGTCGCCGAAGATTTTTTTGACCCCGGTCTGCGCGTCGTCAAAATTCCCGGTCTCCCCGACCACATAGGTATTGTCCCCCTTCTGGGTGAGCATCTGCAGCTCCTGCACATGGCTGACGCCGCCCTTCGGATAAAACACAATAATCCTGGTACCCGGAACGTCGGCAAAACCGGCCATAGCCGCCTTCCCCGTATCGCCGCTCGTCGCCGTCAGGATGACAATCTCGTTGGTGACGCCGTTCTTCTTTGCGGCTGTCGTCATGAGATGCGGCAGGATCGACAGTGCCATATCCTTGAAAGCGATCGTCCTGCCGTGGAACAGCTCGAGATAGTAGACGCCGTCCGCGTAAACGAGAGGCGCGATCTCCGGGGTATCGAATTTCTCATCATAGGCGCTGTTAATGCAGTTTTTCAGCTCCTCCTCCGTGTAATCCGTGAGAAACAGCTTCATCACCTCGTAGGCGACGCCGCGGTAGTCCATATCGGCAAGTTCCCTGAGGCTCTTGTCCAGCGCCGGAAAATGATCCGGCATGAACAGGCCGCCGTCCTTCGAGATTCCCTCGAGAATCGCCCGGGATGCCGAAATTCCGCTCTCGCCGCCTCTGGTGCTGTTATACTTGATCTGATCCATCCTAACCTCCTGCATCGCGGCCGCCAGCCGCCTGATCTTCCCTTTTGCCCCGCAGGCTCCGCCCGATGGAGATATGCGTCCCGCCTGCCGGTCCAGTCTCTTCTTGGTCACTCCCGGAAAAATTCCGGTTTTTCCAGTATATCCGATCAGCCGGTAACTTTCCACCGTCCGAAGAGATTCTTTTTGAAATGCCCGAGCTTCGCCGCGGCTCCCTCATACCCCATCGACGAGGCCTGCTGATAGCAGTCCACCGCCTTCTCCAGGTTGTCGGACCCACCGCGCTTCTCATAGAGCCCGCCGAGCATATAGAAGGCATACCCGTCGTACTCCTTCCCCGAGGCCTCCTCGAACAGGGCAAATGCCTTCTTTTCGTCGGCATCACAGCCCCTTCCCTCGAGATACAGGGTTGCCAGCTTGCTGACCGCCTGCAGGGTTCCCTTCTCATAGCAGCGGTTAAGCCAGGTAAATGCCTTCTCATCGTCCGCCGGAACGCCGTCCTCGCCCTGGTAATAGAACAGGCCCAGCAGCTCCGCGCACTCCGCGCTTCCCGCCTTTGCCCCGTTCTCATACCATCTGACGGCCTCCATGGGCTCCGCCGTCCCGGTGATGCCGTCCCGGTAAATATTGCCGAGCGCAAGGCTTGCCTCCCGGACTGTCTCCTGCTGCCCGCTCTTCGCTGCCTCCTGGAGAAGATTCACGGCTTTGGGCACACTCCTGGTCTCCGCATCCCGGAGATAGAGCTTCGCCAGCGGCAGGGCAGCTTCCCGGTAACCCTTGCTGTACGCAAGGCTGTACCAGTAGAACGCCTTCTCGTCATCACGCTCCACCAGCTCGTCCCGGTAAAACAGGTTGCCCAGCTCAAGGAAGCTTCCCGGATCGCCGGATTCCGCCGCCTTCTCGAAGCAGTCCTCCGCTGCCTTCACATCGCGGCGGGTAACCTTTCCCGCCAGATAATAGCGGCCGAGCGGCAGGGCAGCCCGCTTGTCACCCTGGATATCCGCGGCGCGGAAATACTGGAAGGCGAAATCCCCGTTGCCCTCCGCCTCGCATCGCTGTCCGAGCTCGCAGAGGCCCCAGGCATTTCCGAGCTTCGCGCACTCCGCCGCGCAGGCGAGATACTGCTCCTCGTCCGCGGGAATGTACTGCCCTTCCTGATAGCAGCGGCCGAGCTTCTCGATCGCAGAGGCGATCCCGCCTGCCGCTGCCGCCTGGTAATAGGCGATACACATCTCGACGGGCGGGACATCCGCCTCCGAGAGCAGCATAGCCTGCTGTTTCCTCGCCTCCGCGCGTGCCGCGGCGGTGCCTGAAGCGGCGCTCTCCTCCGGCTCCGGAGCCTTCTCGGGCTCCGTGTCGTTCTCCGATTCCGCAGTTTTCCCCGCCTCCGGGGCTTCCCCCGCGTCTTTCTCGGCACTGTCCGCCGGGGGCACCTCACCCGCGGCAGGTTTTTCCTCCTCCGCAACAGGCTGTTCCTCACCCGCGGCAGGTTTTTCCTCCTCCGCAGCAGGCTGTTCCTCACCCGCGGCTGCCGGGTACTTTCCGCTCTCCTGTTCCCGCAGCACGCGGAGCAACGCGCCGTTCTCAATCAGCTGCGCCGCCTGAAAAGAAGCGTACGGATCCCCGGCGATCGCCAGCTCCCGGACCCGCTTCCAGGCTTCCGCCACCGTGCGGACGGCTGCCTTCTGCAAAAAGGAATCCCACTGCCCCATCTGGAGAGCGCCGAGCACCGCCATGCTGCTTCCTCCCCGGGCTGCCCGGAGATAGCAGTCGTACGCTTTCTCCCGGCTGACACTGACATTGCCGTATCCCAGGCTGAAACATCTCCCGAGAAAATACCAGCTCTCGCGGTCTCCCTCGCGGGCAGCCGCATCCAGCCTGGCGATGCCGTCCGCGTATTTTGATGTGTCACACTGTTTCCAGATGAGGTCAGCACCTTCCCTGCACTCATCCGATATCCATTTCTCTTTATCGGACATATTTTTCACCCTTTTTATTCGATAAGCCTCCCGCGCATAAGGCACAGGAACCGATTCTGCCCCCTATTATAGCATCCCTCGTCCGGGTACAAAAGGAATATCTCTCGCGATAGCGCACAGATCTCCCCCTGGCCTGGCACCTGCCTGTGCTTCCCGCGCTCGAATCCCACACCGTTCCCGGCAGCAGGATCAGTGCCTGCGCTTCCCGCGCCCCGGCGTCCCTGCCCTTCCCGGGATCAGCAGCCGGACAGAAAGCGCAATCAGCGTCGCGGCCAGGATTCCCTGCAGGAGAATGCTGAGAAGCGCCCAGTGCCGGGTCAGCACGCTTTGCGAAACTGCCGGAAAAAAGACCGCCAGCACGGCCTGGGGATTTCCCGTGCCGGTAAGGCTGTTGATCACGCAGAGGAAGGTCACCGCGGGATTCAGCAGCAGAATGGGAAGCGTGCCCGCCGAGCCGCCGGAAAGTCCGCTGAGAAAGCGGCACAGCACGGCAGTCCCGGCCGTCAGCAGGGCGGTTGCCACGTAGGCCGCCGCGTTCGCCGCCACCGACCTCCGGAAGATCACCGAGCAGAAAATGCCGATGGCTCCGATATAGGTCACCGCCGCCGCGTAGGCCAGGAACAGCAGCAGAAAATCCGCCCCGGTGACACCGCCGAAGATGAACACCAGCGACTGCACCGGCAGGGCGGAGAACAGAAGGACCATGATCTCCGCCTCGGAGGCGGCGAGCTTTCCCAGGATAAAGCTGTGCGGCTTGAGCGGCGTGGTCATCAGCAGGTCAAAGGTCTGCCTCTCCTTCTCCCCGCAGGCCGCCGACGCCGTCAGCGCCGGCATAATGATGAGCAGCATGACAAATTCCAGGGAACTGATCAGCGAATAGAGCTCCAGGATCGAGGAATACTGGATCTCCGCCGTCTCCAGCGCCCGGCCGGTCATGTGAAACAGATTCACCATCGCCGCGATTGTGAGAATCAGATTGAACAGGAAAATCACGCCCGGAAGCCGGGAGCCCCGGCTGTCAGTCACGATCTCCTTCCGGAAAATCGGATTCCATCTCATAGGAAATCACCGCCTTTCTCCCCTTCCTGCCGGCAAGCTGCATGAACGCATTTTCCAGGTCATCCTTCTCGCGCATGAAGCCGGACACGCCGGCACCGCTCTCCACCAGGTTCCGGAGAAGCTTTTCCGCGTCCTCCTCCTGCCCGGTGAACGCAATCCGGATCTCACGGCCGTCGATGGCAATGCTGCTGACCTTCGGATCCCGCTTCAGGACGCCGAGCGCGGTCTCCGCGCTCCCGGCAAGGACAATCCGGATGCGGCGGGCAATGTGCGCGCTGTCAAAGAGGCTCGAGAGCGGGCCGCTGAGAACCATTTTCCCGCTCTCGATGATCCCCGCCGATGTGCAGATGTCCGAGAGCTCCGAGAGGATATGGGAGCTGATGAAGATGGTCTTGCCCTGGCCGCAGAGTTCCCGGAGGATCTGCATATATTCACTTCTTGTGACCGGGTCGAGGCCGGAGGCGGGTTCGTCCATAATGAGCAGCTTCGGGTTATGAATCAGGGCACGCGCGAGGCAGAGGCGCTGCTTCATGCCGCGGGACAAACTGCTGACAAAATAGTCCCGGCGCTCATAGAGGCCGGTTTGGTCCAGAAGCATCTCGCACCGCTGCCTCGCCTTAAGCCCGGTCATGCCGCAGCAGGCGGCAAAAAATTCCATGTATTCCCAGACATAGAGGTTTTCGTAGACGCCGAAAAAGTCAGGCACATAGCCAATCCGGGAGAGTGTCTCCGATGAGGCGGCCGCATCGTTCCTGTGCTCCCACAGATCCCTGCCGTCGATCAGCACCTGGCCGCTGTCCGGCCGGAGAAGCCCGGCGGCAATCCGGAGCGTCGTGGTTTTCCCGGCGCCGTTCGTCCCGATAAAGCCATAGAGCTCGCCGGCGGGAATGGAGAGGCAGAGGCCGTCCAGGACGGTCAGGCTGCCGTAAGATTTCCGGAGATTTCTGAGTTCCAGCATCATCATTTTCCCTGATGCACCTCCTTCGTCCCGACGGCATAAGGCACCGGAAGACTGATGCCGCGCCCGTCCCCGGCATCTCCCGCCGCATAGCGGACGGTCAGGGTATTCGAGGGCGACAGGTATGGCGCAAGCTCCTCCGCACTGTAGGCATCCTGCCGGTGCATCAGGTCCTCGGTTCCGGTATCATAATTATAGAAGTAGAGATTTCCGCTGAACGGATCGGTTCCCACATCAATGCTCCCGTCGGAGAAAAGCTCTGCCGGCGTCTCGAAGTCCACCCGGCTGATGTCCAGGGAACTCCCCAGGAAATATTCCAGTGTCAGCTGGCTGCCATTTCCGGATCCCATGGTATTGGTAGGAAAATCATAGTTGCCAGCGAGCACTCTCGGCTCGGTGGCGAGCGAGCATCGGTAAATCTCCCCGTCGCGCGTCTGATCCGCATCCATCCTGGTGGTAACCATGGTCATGCCGTTCGACACCACGGGGCTGCCGTCCGGGTTCGCGTTCCGGCTGTCTTCCTGGAGAAAGACGGTATTCTGCTCTCCGGGGAAAAACGCGGCAAACCGGACACTCCCGTCTGCCTCCGGCGGTTCCTGCCGCAAAAGGAACCGGAACATGCGCAGCCGCTCCTGGGCCTGGATTTTTGCCTTTCCGTCCGGCATCTCGTAGGCTCCCGCAGCCGCCTCCGCCGCGGCGGAAGCGTTGCCCGGCGGTATGCTGAGAATCCGGAATCCGGCCAGATCCAGCTTCTCCCCCGGCTCGATCCTGCCGAGAATCACCATTTTCCCATAGAGAAAGAGCACCGCGTTTTCCAGCGGCTCGGAAAAACGGCTGGTCAGCGTCCCGCTAAGGGAATTCTCAAACAGGCTGACATTTCCCTCCAGGGTTCCGATACCCGCATCAGGCAGATTTCTCGTCAGGCGGAAATAATTCGATGTGAACGGGGCATTTCCCCGGATCCGGATCTCCGGCTGATCCCCGCTCTCACTGATCGCGATCTGATAGTCCTCCGGACCGCTGACCGGAGCGCCATCGTCTCCCGCGGACGGATCCGTCACAGGGCAGATCTCATATCCGCCGGAGAGCCTGGCCAGGCTCGCACGGGAAAATGGGCTCCTGAGATTGAGGTAGGTCTCCTCCCTCGCCTCCCCATCCGCAAGGTCAACATACGCCGCACTCGTGTAAAACTGCCCGCGGAAGCGGGTGCGCACGCCCAGGACATAGATCACCCCGAGAAACAGGAAGGACAGAAGGCTGACCGCCGCCAGATAATAGCGGCTCCGTGCAAGCCGGCGGAGGGAGAGGTAAGCCAGCGGCCCCGCGAGAAGGAGATACGCGGCAAGAACCGCCAGGTAGAGCCACGGCTCCGGCAGGCGGCTCATATCCCCGGCGCCGACCAGGTCGGCCACGCTGTCGTAGCTCCCGGATATCCCGCCACCGCCGCTCCGGATATCCTCCGCCTTCTGCCTGCCGTACACAGAGCTGACCAGGCGGCTCGCGAAATCCGGGTGCGCCTCGCAGAATACGCTGATATCGCAGAGGGAGAAGGCAGTAACCGCCGCCTTCCCCTTGTGCCAGGATGCGGCGGCCGCGAGCGGGAACTGCTCCCCGTCGATCAGCGTATTGCCATTTTTCAGGGAAATGTCCGCCGCGGAGAGCTCCAGCATCGCATCCTCCGGGTTCTGGACAGCATACTCCGGCCCGAGATTGACCAGCGTCTGCCCGGCCTCCCGATACGGCTTCTCAAGAAGCTCCTGCGCGAACGGCCCGAAGGACTTCAGATAATCGCTGCCGCCGCCAAAAAGCAGGATCCCGCCGTTCTCCGCATACTCCCGGACCGCTCCCGCCTGAGCATCGGTGAGGCTCCCGGTGTCGTAATCGGAGATGACGATCATATCCAGCTGGTCGTAGGCGAGGGCATTGTCCGGGATACTACCGTCGAGGGATACTGTCCTCGTGGTAAATGCGTTGTCCTCGACGGATATTCCGTCCAGCCAGGAGAGGTCTCCGGAACGGTTGGAGAGAATCCCGATGTAGCTGGCCGGCTTATCGCCCTCCGGGGGAAAGACGATTTTCTTCTGTGCCGCGATATTCCCCCGGTCATCCCGGAGGACCGCCAGCATCTCGCTGCTCCGGACCCCAAGGGGGATATAGGCAGTGAGTTCCCCGCCGGATTCCGTGAGGGTCATCGGATACTCGTAGCGGCAGGCCTCGCCGCCGGATTCGCGGACAAGAAAAAGCATCTCCGCTTTCCCGTCCCCGGAGCCCAGGGCAGACGCGCCAAGGGCAGTCTCCGCACGGACGGAGAGATACCGCCCCCGCCGGGCTGTACCGTCAAACCCGTAGGTGATTTTCAGATTCCCGGCATCCGCATCCGCGCCGGGCCCGAGCATCGGGGCCGATGCCGCCCCCCACGCGGTGCCCTCTCCCACAAGGGCATTCCCGCCGCCAGCTAATCCCGCGGCGGCAAGCAGCACCGCGGCGGCTGCCGTGATGACATATCTCCTCCACCGTCTCCATCCGCGCAAATCTCTGTCCTCCATGAAATCCAAACCGGCCGGCTGCCTCCCCGGGTTCTTGCCGGATCCGCCGCCGGCGCCTGCCTTGTTTTCCCATTCCGGTCAGGCTTTTCCGTCTCAGCTCTCCTTCTCCCCGTCAGGCGTCTCCGGCTTCCTGTCCGCCGGAAGCTCCGTGCGGAGCCTCACCCGGAATACCGTGCCGTCCAGGTCGCTCCGGACATCCACGGTGCCGCCGTGCATATCCACAATATTTTTCACGATGGCAAGGCCGAGGCCGGTTCCGCCGGTGCTGCTGGACCTCGACTGTTCCACCCGGTAAAACCGCCGGAAAATATTCGGCAGCTCCTCCTCCGGGATGACATAGCCGTAGTTTCTGACGCTGACCGTCACCCAGTCCTCCTCCGCCTCGATGTCCACGGAGATCTTCTTCCCGTCGGCACCGTACTTGATCGCGTTGTTGATCAGGTTGTCGAAAAGCCGCGCCAGCAGGTCCCCGTCAGCGCTGATCACCTTCGCCGGCACATTGCTCTCCAGCTCATAGGTCATTCCGTTCTGCAGGAAACTGGGATAGAACTCCTCAAGAAGCTGGCTGAGAAGCCGGACAACATCCACCCTGGATACGCGGAGCGCGACCTTTCCGTTGCCCAGCTTCGTGAAGCTGAACAGATCCTCGATCAGCTGCTGGAGCCGCCTGGCCTTGGAAAATGCGATATCCACGTACCGTTTCCGCGTCTCCTCCGGCATCTCCGGATTCTGGGAGAGAAGCTCCAGATAGCCGATGATGGAGGTGAGCGGCGTGCGGAGATCATGGGCAACGTTAGTGATCAGCTCATTTTTTGTCCGCTCCGCCTCCCGCTCCCGGTCCATCAGCGTCCGGAGGTCGCTCACCATCTTGTTCAGGCTGTCCCCCATCCTAGAGATCTCATCATCGCCGGTGACCTCAACGCTGGTGTAAAGGTCTCCTTCGGAGATGTCCTGCAGCGCCGTGGAGATCGCGCCAAGGCTCCTGACCGCGCCGGAAAGGCGCCGGACAAAGAAAATGGCAAAAAGGAGGATGCCGAAGAAGACATAGAAAAGATCCATCAGCGTCTCCATTTCCAGAAGCCCGAGCAGCACCGAGCCGGCGTCCGCGTTCGCCTGAAGCCAGTTTTTCAGGCAGGAAACCGCAAGCATCAGCGCAGTGTCCGCGATGCCGGCCGCGGCGAGACACAAAAGAATGTTCCGGAGGAGAAGGTCGTGAAAGCGCCCCGCGGGATCCTTTCTTACCCCATCCTCCGGTTCCCGCCGCATCCATCCGGAGGAATCCGGATTTCCGGGATTTTCCCGGGAAACACGTCCGGCCCGGGCCGCCTTCTGGCGGTCCCGGGCTGTGTCCGTATTCTCCCTGTTCATTTTTTCCGGCATGCTCTGCCGCCTGCGGTTCTCCTTCCGGCGAGCCGCCCGTTTACTTTTCAATCTTGTACCCTACTCCCCAAACCGTAGTAATGATCTTATTTTTCCGGGTATCCTCCTTCATCTTTCCGCGGAGGCGCCGGATATGCACCATGACGGTATTATTGGCCTCATAGACCTTCTCATGCCAGACCTGCTCAAAGATCTCGTCCGTGCTGAACACACGCCCGGGATTGGACGCGAGCAGGTACAGAATATCGAATTCAATCGGGGTCAGCTTGACTTCCTCCCCGTAAACCGTCACCCGGTGGTTTTCCCGGTTGATGGTCAGGCCGTGCAGGGAAATCTCGCCGCCGGTATTCTCCGCCGTGCTCTGCGGATTCAGCTGGGTGTACCGGCGCAGCTGCGCCTTCACCCGGGCCGTCAGCTCCAGCGGATTGAAGGGCTTGGTCACATAGTCGTCCGCGCCGTTGCCGAGCCCCTTAATCTTGTCCAGATCGGTCGACTTGGCGCTCAGCATGATAATAGGGATATTATTGGTCTCCCGGATCTTCCGGCACATGGTCAGGCCGTCCATTCCGGGCATCATGATATCGAGGAGGACCAGGTGGATCTTCTCCTTCGACAGGATGTCCAGCCCGTCCGCGGCGCTCGACGCCTTGTACACCTTATAGCCGTCGCTCACCAGGTAAATTTCCACGAGATCGGCAATCTCTTTCTCATCATCAACAACAAGAATGCCGGTTTCAGCCATCAGTATCTCCTTCCATCGGTACAAATACGCGCGTCTTCTGCGGATCGTTCCGGTCGCTGATCTCCCTCGCCGCCCGGACCGCCTCCGCGCAGAACACGTCCTGCGCCAGTACAGGCTGCCGCCCGCGGCGGTCCGGATGCGCATAGGTTCCGTCCGCCTGCATGTACTGGGCTTTCACATTGTCCGCCATCTGGACATCCAGATAGTGCTGGATCTCTTTTCTGGCTGCCGGATCGTAGACCGGGAACAGGATCTCCACGCGCCGGTCCAGATTGCGCGGCATCCAGTCCGCGCTCCCCATGAAGAACTGCGGGTCGCCGTCATTTTCGAACCGGAAAATGCGGGCGTGCTCGAGGAAATTCCCGACGATGGAACAGGCGGTGATATTTTCCGAAAGCCCCGGGACACCAGCCCGAAGGCAGCAGATTCCGCGGACAATCAGGTGAATCTTAACACCTGCCGCCCCCGCGGCGTACAGATGCTCGATAATCTCCTTGTCGCAGAGCGAGTTCATCTTGGCGACAATCCCCGAGCGCCGCCCCGAAGCCGCGTTCTCCGCCTCCCGGTCAATCAGGCGGAGGAACCGCTTCCTCAGCCAGAGCGGCGCCACGGCGAGGCTGTTCCAGAACAGCGGCTCCGAGTAGCCGGACAGCATGTTGAAGACCGCGGTGGCGTCCTCCCCGATCTGCGGATTGCAGGTCAGGATGCCATTGTCCGTGTAGAGCCGCGCCGTCGAATCATTATAATTTCCCGTGCCCAGGTGGACATAGCGGCGGATGCCGTCCTCCTCCCGGCGCACGACCAGGGTGATCTTACAGTGGGTCTTCAACCCCTGCAGGCCGTAGATGACGTGGCAGCCGGCCTTCTCCAGGATCTTCGCCCAGGCGATGTTGTTCTCCTCGTCGAAGCGCGCCTTCAGCTCAAGCAGTACCGATACCTGCTTGCCGTTATCGGCAGCCTCCGCGAGTGCCTTGATGATCGGCGAATCGCCGCTGACGCGGTAGAGTGTCTGCTTGATCGCCAGAACCTGGGGATCCCTCGCCGCGAGGCGGACAAAGTTCACCACGGGCTCGAAGGTTTCATAGGGGTGCTTTAATAGAATATCACCTTTTCGGATATTCGTGAAGAGATCGTCATCGTTCATGAGCGCCGGAACCGGCTGCGGCGTGTAGGGATCCGCCTTCTCCGCCTCGAAACCGTCCAGCTTGTACACCTTCATGAGGAGCGTCAGGTCGAGCGGTCCGGGGATCCGGTAAATCTCATCCCCGCCGACGCGGAATTCCTTCCGGAGAATCGTCAGCAGCCGCGCGTCGGCGCCGCTCTCGATCTCCAGGCGGATCACCTCGCCCCACTGCCTCTCCTTGAGCTTCTGCTGGATCTCCTTGAGCAGGTCCTCGGACTCGTCCTCATCCAGCTCCATGTCCGCATTCCTCTCGATGCGGAACATGCCGCTGCACTCGATATCATAATTCAGGAAGAGCTTCGACAGGTTCCGCTCAATGACCTCCTCCAGGAAAATGATCCTGCGCGGCTTCCTCCCGTCCTCCTCCGCCACATATTCCTGCGGGATCTCGATGACGCGGCCGAGCACGTCCGGCACCCGGACCATCGCGAAATCCAGGTCCGTCTTCTTCGCCGGCAGGTGGCCGTCGATGATGTCCTTGATGTCGCGGCTCTCCGGGGCGCTGCTTCCCCCGCCTTCGGTATTCCTAGGCTTTTTCCGCATAATCAGGGCGATATTTAGCGACTTGTTCCGGACAAGGGGAAACGGCCTCGTGGCATCCACAGCCATGGGGGTCAGGACCGGATAGACCTCCCGGTCAAAATATTCGTCCGCCCAGGCCGCCTCGGCCGCCGTGAGTTCCTCATGCTTCGTCACAACCTCCAGGCCGAGCCGCCTGAGCATCGGCAGGATCGCCCGGTTGTAGACACTGTACTGATCCTTCACAAAAGTCTGTGTCGCCCTTCCAACCGCATCCAGCTGTTCCTGCGCCGTCATGCCGGCGATATCCCGCTTCTTCACATCCGCGCGGATCATATCCTTGAGCGAAGCCACCCGAACCATAAAAAACTCATCCAGGTTGGACGAGGTGATACTCAGGAATTTCAGCCTCTCGAACGGCCTCGTTGTCTTGTCCTTCGCCTCGCCGAGAATTCTCTGGTTAAATTTCAGCCAGCTGAGCTCGCGGTTCTCAAAATTTGACGGGTCACTGTACTGCTCCGCATTTCCTGCCATGATTCTATCCTCTCCCCATTCTGGAAACCAGTCATCCAGCTTATTCGTCAGCGTCTTGCCGCTCGCTGCCGGAGAACCGGCGTAAGGCCGTAGATCTCCCCGAAAAACTCCGCCTTCTGCCCCACGGAAATCTTCTCCAGCATCAGGTTGCCCGGATAGTCCGTGGTGATGATGAGCTTCCCTCCGCGGACGCTGACATGGGCATTTCTCAGCTTCTGGCAATGGCTCCTGTCCGCGGAATTCGCCACACGAAGGATCGCCGCCAGGCGGGCGATCGTGATCCGGATATCCATGCCGGAAATGCTCTTCGCCGCCCACCGGTTGACAAAGGACTCCAACTGGATATCGTCGTAGGTGTAGGGCTGGGTGTTGTAGCGCACCACATTGGCCACCAGCTCCCTCTCCAGGTGGGAGAGGCCGATCAGCTCGGTGGACATGATCAGCCGGTAGGAATTCTCGGAGCTCCGGCTGATGCTGACAAACTTGCCGCAGTCGTGCAGGATGGCGGCAATCCGGATCAGCAGCCTTGTCCTGCGGTCAAGCCCGTGGTAGGCTTTCGAAGCGTCGAAAATCGCCGCCGCCATCTGCTCCACCTGGAGCACATGATCCATGTTGCTGCAGTAACGCATGGCCATGTTCCTCGCGGTGGAGAGGATATCCTCCTCAAAATCATGGTTCATCAGGACAAGCTTCTTCTCGTTCGCCCAATCCGCGGCGACGCCGTCACAGAGATTGATCCCCGGGGTCCAGACCTTCTCCGCCCCGGTCATGGCGATCACCTTCTCGAAAATCAGGGCACTCGGCGCGAGAACCGCCGCGTAGGTGCTGGAGATATCCAGGATTTCATCCATCTGCTCGGCGGTCATGTGGCCGATTTTCCCGCAGAGTTCAGTGAATTCCGACGCTGTGAACCGGCCGTCCCTGCTCACGGTGATCCTCCGGAAGGCATCCGGATTCTCGTGCATGCCGCGAAAAATGATATAGTTGATGCTCTCGCCGGTAGCGATCAGTGTCCTGATCCGGACCTGTCCCAGATGGATCTTGCTGTAGGTTCCCAGCTCGTTGCTGATCATCTCGCAGATCGTCTCCGGGATATCCGCGGTGCGGATGTTCCAGCGCATCATCATCTCGCTGATCCGGAGAACACCGAGGGAGAGGTTCTCCGTCGAGATCAGCCGCCCCTCGCGGTAGAGGGAGAGCTGGGAGCTCCCAAAGCCGACGTCCAGCACCGCGGTATCCTCCGCCAGGATCTTGTCGAAGGTATCGCCGCGGGAGGCGACACCCTTGAGGCTCAGGAGGCGCAGCTCCGAGTTGTTCGCCGTCCGCACGCGGAGGCCGGTCCGTACCCGGATCTGGTCAAGGACAATGCTGCAGTTGCGCGCCTCCCGGAGCGCGCTGCACGCATAGGCGCGGTAGTCGTCAACGCGGTAGGAATCCATGATGCCGCGGAACTTGTCCAGAAGCTCGCAGATCTCCCGGAGCATATCCTGGCTGATTGTCCCGGTATTATAGGTATCCCGGCCGACCGGCAGCTGGAAGCGGACATGGTCGACCTCACGGATGCCGTTTTTTCTGGAAATCTCGTAAATGACCAGCTCCGAATCGAAGGAGCCGACATCGATTGCCGCAAACATTTTCCCTGCCATAAACTATCCTCTTCTTTCCCGGCTGCCCCATGACGCCCCGGCCATCCGCCGGCAGCCACCGGATGGCTGCCGGGCAGATTCCCCGGTCAGTAATTGCCGAGAATCCGCACGTTCTTCGCCTCACGGAAGAGCCCGGCGAGCGCCGAGCGGATGCCCGGATCATCCAGGTTGCCGTCAATATCAGCGAAAAACCGGTACTCCCAGCTGATCTCCGGGATCGGCCGGGACTGGAGCATTGACATATTGATGTTGTTGAAGACCAGGTTGCCCAGCGCATTGTAGAGGGAACCCGCCGTGTGCTCGACCTCGAAGCACAGGCTGATTCTCGACGCATCCCGGCAGAAAATCGGGGATTTCGTCAGAATCAGGAATCTGGTCGTGTTGTCCTTCTGATCGTTGACGCCCTCCTCCAGGACGTCCAGGTGATAGATGTCCCCGGCGATCCGGCTGGCGATCGCTGCCTGCGTCCTGTCGCCGCTCTCCGCGACCGTCTTCGCCGCGACAGCATTGTTCACCATCGCGTTCTGCTTCCAACGGTGCCCGGAGAGATAGTCCGCACACTGCATGAGCGACTGGGCGTGGGAATTCACCTGGCGGATATCCTCCAGCTTCGCTCCCGGAACGGCCAGAAGGCAGTGGTTCACGGGGAGAAATACCTCGGCGACGATGCTGTCCGGGTAGCGGCACAGCAGGTCGTAATTGCCCGACACTGTGCCCGCCGTGGAATTCTCGATCGGCATGACCACATAGTCCGCCGCGCCGCTCTCCAGTTCCTCCATCAGGTTCTCAAAGGTGCGGACGTGGTGAAGATCCGCGTCCCGGCCGAAGAACCTGAGCGCCGCCGCATGGCTGTAAGCGCCCGGAAGCCCCGGGTAGGCAATTTTCTTTCCCCGGGTGTCCAGATCCTCCACCCGGGTGAAGCCCAGGTCATACATGTCCGTGCCCGGCATATTCCGCAGATACTGGTACTGGTAGCGGCGGCTCAGCGTCTCGATCTGGGTGAACAGCTCCCGGACCGCCTCCCGGTACACCCCGCTGGTCAAGCCGTCCGTCAGCTGCTCCAGCTTTTTCTCCTCACGCTCCGGGTTGTAGACCGGCTTTCCGATCTTTTTCTTCGCCTCGACCTCGTCGCGGCAAAGCTCCATCCGGGCAAGGAACAACTCGCGGATATCGGGATCCAGGGCATCCACCTGCTCCTCGATGCGCCGCAGCTCAGCCATCCCGGCCTTCCGCCTCCTGCGCTCCTCATAATCCTCCCTCATGCCTTTTCCTCCGTCTCCCTGAGCATCGCCGCCACCCTCTCACGGAAGTGCTCCCCGGGCTGCTTCTGCTCATTGATGGGGAGATCCGCGATGTATTCGGGCTTACCGAAGGTAACGGTGACCTTTGACGGGCGGATCCATGGGAAATGCTGCTCCAGGATCTCCGCCGTCCCGGTGATGGCCACCGGGATGACCGGGCATTTTGCCTTCTCGGCGATCTTGAAGCTTCCATCCTTGAAGGGGGCAAGGTCCAGGATATCGCCCTGATTTCTCGTGCCCTCCGGGAAAATCCACATGGAAATGCCGTCCTTCACGTTCTTGATCGCGGCGAGGATTGCTTTCAGGGACTGCTTGAGGTCTTCCCGGTCGATAAAGACGCAGTCGATCAGCTCCATCCAGTTCTTGAGAAGCGAGAACCGGGAAAGCTCCATCTTGGCGACAAAGCCGAGGCGCCCGCGGGTGGAAACGTATCCGGCCAGGATATCAAAATAGCTGCGGTGATTGCCGACAAAAAGCACCGGCTGGTCCTGCGGGATATTCTCCGCTCCACGGACCGTCACCTCCACGCCGGCAGCCCTGAGCATGCGCCGGAAAATGTCCCTGACCATGTCGCAGGCCTCGCCCTGCGCGAGAGCCGGGTCGGTGAGATTCTTTTTCTGCAGCATTTTCCGTTTTCCCGCATTTTTCGCGAAAAAACCAAACAAAAGGATAAGTACCCCAATCAATCTGAACATCTGGAAGCCCTCCTGCCTTTACTCGTCAAAGTCAACCGTGATGTAATAGCCGCGGTCATTCTGCTCGATCTTTGTAACTACCCCATGGTCACTTTTCAGCCGGTCATTCAGCCGGAAAAGGCCGGACATGGCGACCGCCGGCTCGACGATATAATTGACATTGAAGGGCGTGACCGACTCGGTCACCTGGACAACCTGCCCCTCCTTCACCAGGCCGGGGCGCTCCATCTTGAAGACAACACTTCTGGACATCAGGCACCTCCCTATTGTAGCGTGATTTTTTCATAAATTCTGCGGTTTTGCTGAATTTTACATACATTTTACGCAGCTGTTCAGACCCCCTTGATCTCGCGAAGCGCCGCTTCGCTCAATGCGGGGTTCCGAGCGCCTCCTGCGCTTGGCCGCCTGCCGGGAGCGCCCCGCAAAGCTGTCTGCAAGCAGCCATTTTGCGGGACATTCCCGGCAGGTGCTGAACAATAATCATTTTACACTATTTTCTGTCCCTATGCCACGCCCTGCCCAGCTTTCTGCCGCACCGGAGGAAAACCACGGTGCCCGCCGCAGCAAGAAAAAGCACAAAGAGGCTCACCCGGACTGTCCTGCTCTCCAGAAGGCGCCGCACGAGCGACACGGCCATGTCCAGAAATCCCCGGCACGCCGGAGGATCCTGGGTCATTTCCTCCGAGGGCGCCGGCCCAGCCGCCGTCGCCGGGCCGGCTGCCGCCCCCCTCTCCGTTCCCCCCCGCGAGAGCCCCGCGTTCTCCGCTGTCTCCTCCGCCGAGGCTTCCTCTTCCGCCTCGACGCTCTCCGGGGCGGCGGCGGTTTCCACCACGGCTTTTTCCCTTCTCATGTTTCCGCTGTACACCCCGCGGATATCCGTGAGCTTCCTCTCCCCGAGGATGCGGGCATCCCGGCAGAGGACACCCTCATCATCCCGATAGGGCTCACCCGCCCAGGAACAGGTGAGCAGCCGGAGAGTCTCCGGATCCGCTCCCACAGCCTTCCCCGCCGCCGGAAGAAGGCCGGCGGGATCGGGCTCCGCCGCCCCTGCCGGGATGGAAACGCCGCCGAAGGTATAGGAATCTGCCCCGTACCGGTGCAGGGTCAGGCTGATCTCCACATCCTCCTTCCAGTACTCGCGGAGAACCTCGGCGGAGCGGAGCCGGAGGCGGATTTCCGCGCTGCCCGCCCTTCCGCCGCCCCTCGAACCGGGAGAAGCGCCGTCTGCCTGCCCGCTGTCTTCCGAAGCTGTCGAACCGCCGCCCGGGCTGTCCGGGGTTCCCTCCTCCGGCGGCAGGACCAGGGTCTCCGGGATCTTTCCGTCCGAAACCTCCGTGAATACCCGATCCAGCGTGAGCTCCCAGGACTTCCCGTCCGGCGAGATTTTCCAGGAATCCTCCTGCCCTTCCTCCGCCGCCTCCGCTGTGAGGATGCACCCGTCCGGGATGCCCCGCCCTGTCGGAAATGCGCACACCGCCATGCCGGCAGCCAGTACCGCCATCCACGCGACCTGATTTCTCAATCTCTCCTCCTCCCCGGGCGCACGCGCCGTCCGAAAGGCGGAATGCACCCATGCTGCTCTGTCAACATACTCCGATCATCTCCGGGACAGTGCCGCGACCGCGGCGTCCGAAAAGAATCCTGCAGGAAACAGGATTGATGCATTTAGTATAATTCTTTTCCATTAAAAGGGCAAGCTTTCTCTATTTTGCACAATTTTTTATCTTCCTTTATGACTCTTATTACAAAAAATCAATGGAAAATCAATATTTTTCATGGAGGAAAGTGAGAATTTGCCCCCGAAAAATGGTATACTCAAAGCAGCACGTAAAGCGTTGTCTAATATTTATTCGGAGGTTTATCATCATGAAATGCTTAATCATTGATCGTGTTCATGAACTGATCGGTCAGGAACTCAGCAAGTATATGACTGTCGATACAAAGCTCCTGCCGTCCACAGCGGAGCTGGCACAGATCATTCCGGACTATGACGTCCTGATCATGCGCGTCGATCCGAAGATTACCAAGGAAGTCATCGATGCCGCAAAGAACCTGAAAGTCATCGGCGTATGCTCTGTCGGCCTCAACCACATCGATATGGACGCAGCCAAGGCTGCCGGCATCCAGGTCTTCAATGCCCCGGGCATGAACGCCAACGCTGTTGCCGAGCTGACCATTTCCAAGATGCTGGATATGTCCCGCCACGTTGTGCCGGCACACCTGGATGTCACCAAGAATCACGAGTGGGATAAATACAAGTTCGTCGGCCGCGAGCTCCGCGGGCGCACACTGGGCATCATGGGCTTCGGACGCATCGGACGCAGGGTCGGCGAGCTTGCCCGCGCGTTCAAGATGAACGTTGTCGCTTACGACCCGTTCCTCAAGCCGGAGGATTTCGAGAAAGAGCACGCGAAGGGTGTCTCGACAGAGGAACTGCTCAAGGTTTCCGATTACATCACGATCCACGTTCCGCTGACCAAGGATACCAAGGATCTGATCTCCGCGAAGTCCATCCCGGACATGAAGAACGACTGCATCGTCCTCAACATGAGCCGCGGCGGCATCGTCAACGAGCACGACATTTATGAGGCCCTGCAGAAGGGAGAGATCGGCGGCTATGCCACCGACGTTATGGAAAATGAGCTTGCCGGCGGCATCCCGGGCGACAATTCCTTCGTCTCCCCGCTGTTCGACTGCGACAACTTCCTGGTTTCCCCGCACCTGGGCGCGCAGAGCGTTGACGCCTCCTACGATATCGGCGTACTGATCACCGCCAAGGTAAAGGAAGCCCTGAATCTGAAATAATCGATCGGCAGCTGACAAAACCGCCCGGACCTGTCGTCCGGGCGGTTTTGTTATCTCCGGGAGCTGCCGGGATAATTGCCGGCAGCTCCTTCTTCATTTCCTCACATGGCAAAGCACGGTATGTCTCCTGCCCTGCGTCACAGCGCCGAGATCCCGAAAGCATTGACCAGGGCATCAATCTTCTCCCCGTTCCTGCACATCTGGCAGTTGTGGTAGTCATAGAAGGCGTAATCCGGGAGATCCCTCTTGGAGAACACCGCGCGCACCGGAACGCCGTTCACCTCATCCTGGGCGCTGAACAGCGCCGCGACGCCGGCAAGCTCGCCGCCATAATACTGGACCGACTCCAGCGCCTTGTTGAGCGACCTGCCGGTCACCACCGACCCCATCAGGATCAGCACATGCTTGCCGGTGATCATCGGTTTCAGGTTGTCCCGGAAAATGATCTGGCTGTTGCTGTTAAATTCCGGGCGGACGATATAGATCGTCTTGTGGGCATTTGCATTCAGATAACCGTTCCTCGTCAGCTCCTCCGAGAGGAATGCGCCGATCGCGGTGGTTCCCTCCATGCACACGATCGTATCGATCACCAGGCCGAGCAGCTTGGTCTGCGCCAGATTGGCCGCGATCTCATGAGCCTCGCTCGCCCTGCTCTTCATCATCGTGAAGTCGATATAATAGTTCGTATGCGCATGATTTGTCGCAAAATGCCCCTTCCTGACGCGCAGGGGAACGTTGATTCCGGCTGTCTCGATCTTGATCATTTTGCTCTCTGCCATAATAACCTCCTTGTTTGGTTTAACCCCACCCTTAAACTGCCTTTTTGCAGGCAATCCGGAACCGTGTCGAATACTTATAAATATTATAGCACAAATCGAATGCATAATGTTAATTATTCAGAAAACAGCCGCAAACTTTATCCCTGTTCAGCGCATGCAGAGGGAGAGCCCGCAAACCGGCCGTTCACGGACGGTTTGGCGGGCTCTCCCTCTGCATGTAGCCAGGCGCCACAGGCGCCCGGAACCTTAGAACCGGACTTCACCGGGATCCCCGGGATCAGTTCGCTGCCGAGGAATCGCTGACAAGGCTCTCATCAGCGGCAGCTTCCGTGCTCTCCGCGTCTGCGGCCGCGCTTGTCCCCGCGGCGCCGGTCTCCTCAGCCGTCGTGTCCGCCTCGGTCTCCGCAGCCTTATAGGTAACCTGCGCCTTGGAAACCAGATAATCCACGGCCTTCTGCAGGATGGCATCCGCACGGAGTTCATCCTCGGTGGCATTTCCGCTGTCGATCATCGCGTCCTTGCTGTCATAGCCCTGGGACTGGGCAATGGCATCCAGATCGCTGTCCTGAACCGTCAGGTTCTGCTCCTCCGCAACCTTGTTCAGCACCAGGCGACTCTTCACCGTGTTCTCCGCGTTCTGTCGGATCAGGCTGTGCAGCCCCGCGAGGCTTGTGCCGTAATAGGAAGCGTAGGTATTGAGGTCAATGCCGTAATTGCCGGCCATATTGGTCAGGTTGATCAGGCCGAGGTTATACTCCTTGTCCACGTCCGTCTTGCCGAGGACAATCTGGGAATTTTTCACCATATAGGAGACAACCGCCTGCTGGGTGTCGGATTTTTCCTGCTGTGCCGCCTGCTGCTCCAGGGAGGTGCGGACAGACTGGCGGTACTCATCGACCGTAGCGGCATCGGAGCCGATCCGGCTCAGGAAATCGGTGTCGAGGACGGCATCCTGCTTCTCCTTCACGCTGTTCACCTTGACCGTGAACACGACATCCTTGCCGGCAACATCCGATTTGCTGTAGTCATCCGGGAATTTCAGGTTCAGATCCTTGGTCTCGCCCTTGGACATGCCCACAACACCGTCCTCGAAACCATCGATAAAGGAACCGCTGCCGAGATCCAGGTCATAGCCGGTGGCGCTGCCGCCGTCGAAATCCTGCCCGTCAATCTTCCCCTCGTAGTCGATGTTGACGCGGTCGCCCTTCTGTGCCGCACGGTCAACCTCTACATAATTCGGGTTCGCGTCGAGCGTCTGCTGGATCTGGTCCTCCACATCCTGGTCGGTCACTTCCTGCTTCGAGATGGTCACCGGAATGCTGCTGTAATCGCAGAGGGTGACACTGCTGGCGTCAGCATAGCTCTCCGTCTCCGCGAGGGTGGCCTCCGTCGTGGACTCTGCGCTGCTGTCCGTAGAGGAGCTGTCCGCGGTCTTCTGGCCGCAGCCGGCGAGGGCGATCATGGCCGCCGCCGCGGCCCCTGCTATGCCTAATCGAATCATCTTCTTTTTCATCAAAATCCTTCTTTCTTCTCCCCAGCATTTGGGTCAATTCTTGTAAAATGCCTTATACGCGCAGTAGGCGCTGTACACATCCAGCTTGGACGTAATCTCAAAAGGTGAGTGCATCGAGAGGACAGGAACGCCGAGATCGACAACATTGACGTCCTTTCCCGCGACAAAGAGGGCCACCGTGCCGCCGCCGCCCATATCCACGGCGCCAAGTTCCCCGGTCTGCCAGTGCACGCGGTCCTGATCCATCATCCCGACCACCTTCGCCATCAGCTCGGCGCTGGCGTCATTGCTGCCGGATTTGCCCCGGGCACCGGTGTACTTGAACAGGCCGACACCCCTTCCGAGGAAGCAGCTGTTGTTCTTCTCATAGACATCGGCAAATGTCGGGTCAAACGCCGCCCCGACATCCGAGGACAGGCAGATCGAATTGCGCAGGACCTTCCGGACATTTGCCCCGGCCATCTCCGCGAGATCCTCCACATAGTGGAGCAGGAAATCCGAGTTAAGCCCGGTGTTGCCCACGGAGCCGATCTCCTCCTTGTCCGCGAAGATGGTCACCGTCGTGTACTCCGGGTTTTTCGTATCCATCTCCGCCTGCAGGGCAGGATAAGCGCAAACCTTGTCATCCTGGCCGTAGGCGCCGATGAGAGCCCGGTCAAAGCCGACATCGCAGGGCTTTGCCGCCGGAACAAACTCTATCTCCGCGCGGACAAAATCCTTCTCCGTGATGCCGAATCTCTCATAGAGAAGGTTCAGCAGATTCAGCTTCACCGCCTCGGAGAGCTTTTCCTCGTCCTCCTTCGGGTAGGGAAGCGAGCCGGCGATAATGTTCAGTTCCTCGCCGCGAATCCCGTCCTTCAGCTTCCGCTCATCCTGCTTCGCCGAGAGATGCGGAAGCAGGTCGGAGATATAGAACTTCGGATCCGCGTCATCCTCGCCCACCGACACCGGAACCGTGGTTCCGTCGGCACGGATAAAGACCCCGTGCATCGCCAGCGGGATGGACGTCCACTGGTATTTGCGGATTCCGCCGTAATAGTGCGGCTTGAAGAAGGCCAGGCCGTCCTTCTCAAAAACCGGGTGCGCCTTGAGATCCAGGCGCGGGGAATCGATATGCGCCGCATTCATCCGGAGCCCTTCCTCCAGCGGTTTTTTCCCGAAGGTCGTCATGATTAGCGATTTTCCCCGGTTATTGAAGAATACCTTGTCCCCGGCCTGATATGTTTTCGACGCGTCAAACGGCTTATATCCGGCCATCTCCAGGACATTGATCGAATTGTGGACAAACTCCCGCTCGGTTTTGGAGACCCCGAGAAACTTCTTATACCCCTCGGCAAAGGCAAACGCCTCCTTCATCTCCTCCGGATCCGGCGCTTCCGCCGCATAGTCAAAAGTCAGTTTTTTCTGCAATTCCTTCGCAGTCATTCGCATCCTCCTGTCAGGCAAATTTGCTAAGTTCGAACTGCGCTTGCGCTTGTTCTCACTAAGCTAATTTGCATAGCTCGCACTAAACTCGCACTTCGCCCGCTGGGCTCGCGCTTGTTAAGTGCTCTGCATAAGCAAATTTGCTAAGTTCGAACTGCGCTTGCGCTTGTTCTCACTAAGCAAATTTGCATAGCTCGCACTAAACTCGGACTGCGCTTTCGCTTGTCCTCGTTAAGTGCTCTGCATATGAAACAGGGTGTCGCTGTCCAGCATGAGGGTAAACGGCCCGTCATTCAGGAGCGACACCTGCATATCCGCGCCAAACCGTCCTTCCGCCACCTTCGCCGCATAGCTCCGGCAGCGCTCCACCGCGCGGTGATAGAGCTTCTCCGCATGTTCCGGTGATCCGGAGCCGATAAAACTCGGCCGGTTGCCGTGCCGGCAGTCCGCGAACAGGGTGAACTGGCTGACCGCGAGGATCTCGCCGCCGACCGCCTGGAGCGACAGGTTTGTCTTGCCATTTTCGTCCGGGAAAATGCGCAGCCTGCCGATCTTGTCGACCATCCGGTCAACCGTCTCCTCCGTATCACTCTCGCAGATCCCGATCAGCAGGAGAAAGCCTCGCCCGATCGCGCCGACCGTCTCCCCTCCGATATCCACCCTGGCGTTCCGGACCACCTGAAGGACAACTCTCATAATTTGAGCCCCTTAAAGAGGTCGCCCAGGGTCGTCGTCAGCTCGCCGCTGTTTTCATAATCCGGAACCTCATCGTCCGGAGCCTCATTCTTCTCCACATCCTTCATGGAGAGGCTGAGCTTCCCGTCCTTGACGGCGATGATCTTCACCGTGACCTGCTGGCCTTCCTTCAGGACCGCCGACGGATGGGAAATGCGCTTGCGGCTGATCTGGGAGATATGGCAGAGGCCGGAGAGGCCATTTTCCAGGGTGATAAAAGCGCCGTAGGGCTTCAGGGTCTCCACGGTGCCCGACATCACGCTGCCGACCTCGCACTTCGCGATTCTCTTCTTTTTATCCTCAGCTTCCTTCGCGCGAGCGGTTTCGCGGCCCGAAAGGACAAGGCGCTTCTTGTCCGGATCCGCCTCGATCACGGTCGCGTCAATCGTCTTCCCGACCCACTCGGAGGTGTCCTCCACATAGGACGCGGCAATGCGGGAGGCCGGAATAAAGGCACGGACGCCCATGAGCTTTGCCGTGACACCGCCCTTGACCGCCTCAAGAACCGTCACGGGAACCACCGTCCGCTCACTCATCATCTCCGCGAACTTCTGCCACGTTTCCTGATCATTGGCCTCCTTGCGGGAAAGCACGAGATTGCCGTTCCCGTCGTCACGTTCCATGACCTTCGCGGTGATGGTGTCCCCGGGATGAACCTCATTCTTCAGATTGAAATCCGGATCATTGCTGAGATCCGCCTTGTTGATCACACCGCCGACATAAGTGCCGAGATCCAGCATCACCTGGGTGTCTGTCACTCCGGCCACCGTGCCGGTAACCATGTCGCCGACACGGATTTTCCGGAAGGACTTCTCCAGCTCATCGGCGTAATCGGCCATGGACTCCTGCTTCTCCGGAGCCTCGGCCGTCTCGTTGTTCCTGTTCAGATTTTCTTCAGACATTGCTTTGTCCTCCTCTTTCTCCTCTGTACTTTTTACCACAACAGGCGTAAAGTCGCAAGTATTCAAAAATGGGGACTGCCAAGACCCCTATTGGGATCTCAGGCAGCCCCCACAGCGATTTCAAAAATTCCTGTAACTGTTCAGCTCATCCCCGAAGCAAAGCCCAGCGAAATGCGGATTCTGAACAGCTGCGATCTCTCAGGAAACCTTCAGGCGGATTCTGCAGCAAGCGGATTAGAATGCTCTGCCCTGCTTAACCATGGCATTGGCAACCTTCTCGAAGCCGACGATGTTGGCACCAGCAACCAGGTTGTAGCCCAGGCCGTACTTCTCAGCTGCAGCTGCGGAACCATCGTGGATGCCCTTCATGATCTTGTGCAGCCACTTGTCAACTTCCTCGCCGTCCCAGAACAGTCTCTCGGAGTTCTGGCTCATCTCCAGAGCGGATACGGATACGCCGCCGGCGTTAACCGCCTTGGACGGAGCAACGATCATGTCCTTCTGCTCCATCAGGAAGCGAAGAGCATCGTTCGTGGTCGGCATGTTGGCAACTTCGATATAGTACTTGATGTGGTTGGCAACGATCTTCTTTGCCTGCTCCATATCAACATCATTCTGTGTCGCGCACGGCATGATGATATCGACATCCTTCTGGCCCCACGGCTTCTGGCCCGGGAAGAACTGTACGCCGAACTTGTCCGCGTAATCCTGAACCTTGTTGCGGCCGGATGCTCTCATCTCGAGCATGTAGTCGATCTTCTCCTTCGTGCAGATGCCATCCGGATCATAGATGTAGCCATCCGGGCCGGACAGCGTCACTGCCTTGGCGCCGAGCTGGGCAAGCTTTGTGCATACGCCCCATGCTACGTTGCCGAAGCCGGCGAGAGCAACTCTCTTGCCCTCGATCGTGTCATGCTCATGCTCCAGAACGGACTGCAGATAGTATACAGCACCGAAGCCGGTAGCTTCCGGACGGAACGCGGAGCCGCCGAACAGCGGATCCTTGCCGGAGAGTGCGCCGTTCGCATAGGAGCCGGTCAGTCTCCTCCAGGCGCCGAACATGTAGCCGATCTCACGGCCGCCGCAGCCAAGGTCGCCTGCCGGGCAGTCAACATCCGGGCCGATGAACTTGTAGAGGCCTTCCATGAAGGACTGGCAGAATCTCTGAATCTCCTTGTCGGACTTGCCGTTCGGGTCGAAATCGGAACCGCCCTTGGCGCCGCCGATCGGCAGTGTGGTCAGGGCATCCTTGAAGGTCTGCTCGAAGCCAAGGAACTTGATGATGGACATGTTTACGCTCGGTGCGAAACGGATACCGCCCTTGTACGGGCCAACCGCACTCGAGAACTGAACTCTGTAGCCGCGGTTTACATGAAGTACGCCCTTGTCATCCTCCCACGGAATACGGAACATTACCGTTCTCTCCGGCTCAACCATTCTCTCGAGAATGGCGTTCTCTTCGTACTCCGGATGAGCATCAACGAGCGGGCTGAGGGAAGAAAGAACCTCCTCAACGGTCTGGCAGAACTCCGGCTCGCCGGCGTTCTTCTTTCTGACATCAGCGATTACTCTCTCGATGTACGCGTTCATGAAAACTTACCTCCTGAAATATATGAAATATTTATAGGGTGCTGGGTTGTGAAGAAAAACATTCACAAATTTTATAAATTTCATTTCCTTCTTTTGTGAATATTTTCAACTTCTGTAACCATTATAACCTTTTGTGCTGTACTAATCAAATAGAAACTCCAGAATATGAGTTATTAAAGTTTGTTTATATTGACGAATTGTCGGTTTATGCCCATCAGTTTTAAAAATACTTTGCCAATTCTTAGCAGGTATAACGCCGCCGAATATCCATGATCCGCCGAAATCATGCCGAAAAATCACAGGAAGTTGGCAAATGCCGTGATGATCGTCGCATTGAAGAAGTCGATGAACAGCGAGCCGACGAGCGGCACGATCATGAAGGCGACCGGCGCGGGTCCGAACTGCCTGGTCACGGCCTGCATATTCGCCATGGCGTTCGGCGTGGCTCCCATGCCGAAACCGCAGAAGCCGGACGCGATGGTCGCCGCGTCGTAATCCCTGCCCATGACGCCGAAGACAACGAAGGAGGCATAAAAGTACATGATGACGGTCTGGATCAGCAGGATGACGATCATCGGGATCGCCAGGTCAATCAGCTGCCAGAGCTTCAGGGAAATCATCGCCATGCCGAGGAAAAGAGAGAGGCAGACATTTCCCAGGGAGTTGATCTCGTCCATGGGTACCGCGATCTTCTTCGAATCCGCCACGTTCCGGATAATCGCGGCCACTACCATGGCGCCGATATATCCAGGCACCGTCAGCACACGGCCAAAGAGCGCGGTGACGACCGTCCCGAGGCCGACCGCGATGACGATATAGAGGGTCGCGTTCAGCATCTTGCTCGAATCGATCATGCCCGTGTTCTCATCCTTCTCGACGGTCTGCTCGGTCTGGGTGATCTTCGCGGTAGAATGAAGGTGATACTTGCGGATTTTTCCGGCTGCGATCGGGCCGCCGATCAAGCATCCGGAAATCAGGCCGTACGTCGCCGAGGCGATGGCAACCGTCGTGGCACCGACAACGCCTCTCTCCTCAAGGAACGGTCCAAAGGATCCGGATGTCCCGTGACCGCCGACCAGCGGGATCGACCCCATGCAGAGGCCCATCCTGGCGTCCAGGCCGAAGAGCTTCGCGCCGAAGCCGCCGACCAGATCCTGGAGCACGCACATCGCGACAGCGAGGAACAGGAACTTCAGCACCCCGATGCCGCCTTTCTTCAACATGCTGAATGCCGCCTGGTAGCCGACGGAGCAGAAGAACGCGGTCATAAAGACCTTCTGCAGCGTATCGTCCATGTTAAATTCCACGATGCCGGCGCTGCGCAGGATGCAGTGGGCAATGGCAAAGATCAGGCCGCCGACCACCGGGGCGGGGATGCAGTATCGCTTGAGAAAATCGATCCGGTTGACCAGCAGCTGCCCGAGAATCAGCATCACCGCAGCGACAGCCAGCGCCTGATACATGTTAAAATCCACAGTTCTCATGTTCTGGATTACCTCCTTGTGCTCAGTATTTTCCGTCTTCTTGTAATCCTATCCTACTGCCCGGCCGTCAAAATACTACGAAATACCTCACAATATCATCCGAAAATTTTATCGATTTCATCAAATTTCTCTATGGTTCTCCGCCTCCAGCATCAGCGCGTCGATAAATTTCTTGATGGTCACCTTGCCGCCGTATCGCCGTTTTCCCCGGATGTAGTCCATCTCGCAGCGAACCTCCTCGAAGGGGAACAGGGTATTGGAGTATTCCGTGAAGGTCTCGTTCATATAATCCTCGACCCCCAGGTGCGCCAGGTTCGACATCCCCGCGGCGATCGCCCGGCGGATCCTCTGCTCCATATTCTTCGGGGCATCGCTGAGGATCTCGCAGAGCCGGCCGATGCTGACATTTCCCGCGCGCTTCCCACTGTTCCGGAGGTACACGCAGATCTTCACGATATCGTCCGCCCCCTTCTCCCCGGACATGCCGACGCGGCTCAGGACATAGCGGATTTCTCTCTCGTACCCGCTGTCTCCCGGCTCCTCCGTCTTCTCCGGCTTCGCCATATCGTCGATCTCATTCATGAACATCCGCTTAAGGTTCGTGATGGTTTTCTCATTTTTCAGCTGTTTCTCCACATTGGCGATGACGGTCTTCACCTCCAGCAGATTGATCGGCTTGCTGATGAAAAAGTCGATCCCCGCGGCGTACGCCTTGCCGATCATTTCCTTGGAGGACACCTGGGAAATCATGACGATCTTCGCCCTGAGGCCGCGTTCCCGGAGCTCCTCCGCCGCCTGCACGCCGTCCTTGCCCGGCATCAGGAAATCCATCAGCACCACATCCGGCCTCCGGAGCAGGATCTCCTCGACATCCACGCCATTTTCCCCGCTGACCCCGCTGACCGTGCCGAGATCATTGTCCTCGATAATGTCCTCCAGGACATGGACGACCGACGGGTCATCCTCAACGATATAAATCTCCATCTCCGGCTTTTTCATGATCCCCCTTCTCCCTTCTTTCCAAGCTCGTCCTGCTTTCCCGCGACGATCCGGTCTTCCGGAATCCGCACGCTGAAGAGCGTATACACCCCCGGTTCCGACTCCACCGTGATCGTCCCCCCGAAGTGCTCCTCCACCTGGTTTTTCACCCCGCAGAGGCCGACCCCCCGGAAGATATTGCCCGTCTTCGGGTCAAATTTTGTGGAATACCCCATCTGGAAAATATTTTTCAGGTGCCTTGCCGAGATGCCCGGCCCGTCGTCCCGCACACTGAGCAGCAGATTTCCGTCCCGGATCTCCTCCGTGATCAGGATATGCCCCGCCTTCCGGCCGGACTCGATCGCCTCGATCGCGTTATTGACCAGGTTGTTCAGGATAGACATCAGCTCGTAGTGCTCGGTGACGAGAAAATCCCCGGAAGATTCGCAGTGGATGGTGATCTCCAGCTTTTTGGCCGCGATCGTCGTCCTCGCCGTCTGGAGGAGAATCTCCGTGAGGTCGCTGAACTTCATCTCCAATGTCCCCGGATCCTGGCCGATCTCCTCCTCGATGCCCTGGATAATGCGGAAGTAATCCTTCTTGATCTCGTGCACCTGGCGGGCAATGTCCAGGCTTCTCCCGCTCACCTCCGGCGGAAGATCGTAATTCTTCAGCTCCTCGTACAGCCGATAGGCATTTCCCATCACGCTCTCCACCTGCTCGGTGTTCTTCCGCATCAGGTAGATCTCCCCCTTGAGGCTCGTGGTCAGCATAAAGAGCCGCCGGTAGCGTTTCTCATGTTCTTCCCGGACCACCAGGAGGCGGTACCACCGCTCAGCGAGCAGGATCACCGCCACGAGGGCGCCGCGGACCGCGGCGATCAGCACCAGCTTGGCCAGTGTCTCCCGGGTCAGCCCGCCCAGGCCGGCAACCTGTTCCCGGACCAGCACCTCAAATACATTGGAGAGAAAGTCAGCGGCAGCCGCGGCAGCCGCTGTCCGCGGAATCCTTGCCGTCCAGCGGTCGCCCTCGAGCACGAGGAAGACCAGCCCGTAGGTCAGGTAGAACATCGCCCCGGGAATAACCCGGGGAAAGATCAGCGCTATCTCGCTTGTCCCGCCGATCCTCTGGACCAGGAAACGGTTCACCAGCACCAGGAGGGAGGTGACCGAGGCCTGGGCAAGCACCGGGGTATCCAGGCCAAGCGTCACGAGAAGCACGGGAAAAAGGATGACCGCCGGCGATACCCGGAAGTCATCCACAAAAAAATGAAGATAGATCTCAGAAGACAAGGCGACGATCATGCCGATCGCCAGCGCCGTCCTCCAGCGCCTGAATACCTGGGAAGAAATCATCACATCCTCCGCCGTTTTGCGGCCCCTTTCCGGTATGTGCTGCCGTCCAATGAGCATAACTGTTCAGACTCCACACCTCGCAAAGCTTTGCTTCGCGAGATGCGGGGTTCCGGGCGCCTGCGGCTCCTCACACGGTTGATGCTGAACAGTTAAAATTATAATTCATTTCCCGCCGGCCGTAAAGAAAGGCGGCACGCAAAAGTGCCCTGCGATACCGGTCATCCGGCCGCACAGGGCGCTCTGCGTAATATCATGGAGGTTACTGCGGGATCTCCCAAAGCATGTGCTGGACATGATCAGATGGGGCAGCCGCGATCTCCAGGAGAGCGCGGCTGCCCCGCTAAGAATATCCTGCCGAGGACAATTACTTCTTCTGTACGTATTTCAGGCAGTCCAGCGTTACGGCGGTCAGGATGATGATGCCCTCGAACACGAACTGCAGGTTGGTATCAATGCCCAGGATCGTCAGCGAGTAGGTCAGGGCGGTGAAGATCAGGACGCCGACTACGACGCCGGAAATCTTACCGATACCGCCGGTGAAGGATACGCCGCCGACAACGCAGGCAGCGATGGCGTCCATATCCCAGCCCTGTCCGTAAGCGGCGGAGCCGGATCCTACCATCCGCATGCACTCAAGCCACGCGCCGCAGGCGTAGAGAACGCCGGCCATGGCAAATGCGCCGACCGTTACCCAGAATACCGAGATACCGGAAACCGTAGCCGCCTCGGGGTTGCCGCCGACCGCGTAGAGGTTCTTGCCGAAGGTCGTCTTGTTCCAGATGAACCATACCACGCAGATCGCCACAACCGCCCAGAGGATGATGGTCGGGAAGCCGTTCAGCTTCGGGATGATCATCTTCGGGATGGCCGGCTCGATGGCGCCGAACGAAACACCCTTGGTCGCGTAGGTGACGAGGCCGAAGATAATCAGCATGTTCGACATCGTGGAGATGAAGGGGTGCATCTTAAATCTCGCCATGAAGAAGCCGGCCAGGGAGGTGAAGAGCACGCAGAGGATGATGCAAATCACCAAAGCCATGATTACGCGGACCCCGAGCGGAAGGCCGGTAAAGTCAAAGACCTTGCCGAACACCGCGCCGGTGTTCTTGCCCTGGTGCATGATGATGGTGCTCGTGGTCATGCACATGCCGACGATACGCCCGATGGAAAGGTCGGTACCCGTGAGCAGGATCAGGCCGGCAACGCCGAGCGCGAAGAACATACGCGGGGAGGCCTGCTGAAGAATGTTCAGGATATTCGTCGGGGTCAGCAGCTGCTGCCCACCCTTGACCACCGGCGTGATCACGCACAGCATGGCGAAAATGATCAGGATGACGATATAAAGGCCGTTCTGCAGGAGGAAGGTCCTGCGGTTGAAGGTGAACTTCCGGTTTTCCTTCTTCTGCGCCCTCGCCTGCTTCCAAGTGAACCTGGAATTGCGCAGCAGGTCAATCAGGTGGTACTCATGGGTGAATGCCTCGTGTTCCTTGGTCTTAATATCGGAGATTTCCTTGTCATAGGCCATCTTGGCATCGAACAGGCGGTTCTTGTAGACGTACTTCTCGTCCTTGATCTCCTGCGGATCCTTGAGGGAAGCAAGGTTCTTCTCATTTTCCTTTTTCAGCCCGGCAACTTTCTCGTCATACTTCTGCTTCGCGCGGATCTTCTCGGCAGCGCAGCTCGCCCTGACCTTGTCGAAATACTCTTTATTGTAGTGCTGGTCGAGGTAAGCCTCCGCCTCCCCAATGAGCTTGTCGATCTCGCCCTTGTTCTTCGCCTCGACCGCCCTTGCCTTCGCCAGATCCGCGGAAATCTTCCCGATCTCCTGATCCTTTTCCTCCTTCGTCAACAAGGCATCTTTTTTGATTCTCTCGATGTCATTCTGGAGGATCGCTGCCTGCGAGGAACCATCCCTGCGGAGCTCATCAATCTTCTTCTGGATCGCGCCGACATGCTCGTCAATCGGCTTGAGGAGCGCATCCATCTCCTCGGTCGTCAGTATCTGTTCAGCCATTTTCTTTTCCCCTTTTTCCAGATCTGCAGTTTACAGGTATTTCGCGCTCAGGCGGAGAAGCTCGTCCTGGCTGGTCTCCTTCGTGTTGACAATCCCGGCCAGCCGCCCGTTGGACATGACGCCGATCCGGTTCGTGATGCCGAGGATCTCCGGCATCTCCGAGGAGACGACGATGATGGTCTTGCCCTGCTTCGCCATCTGGATGATCAGCTCATAGATCTCGTACTTTGCGCCGACGTCGATTCCGCGGGTCGGCTCATCCATCATGAAAATGTCCGGTTCGCGCTCCAGCCATTTGCCGAAAATGACCTTTTGCTGGTTTCCGCCGGAAAGGCTGGAAATCATGTCTTCCGGCCCCATGCACTTGGTATGCATGGTCTTGATCTCCTGGGACGTAGCGCGGACCATCTTGGGCTCGGAGAGCGCAATGCCCTGTTTATAATGGTTCATGTTGGCAATCGTGGTGTTGAACGTCAGGTCGCCCTTGAGGAAGAGGCCGTTGGCCTTGCGCTCCTCGGTGATCAGGGCGAAGCCGTGGTCGATCGCTTCCTTCGCGCTGTTGAAGTTCATCAGCCGGTTCCGGAAATAGACACGGCCGGACGCCCTCGTGCGCACGCCGAAGATCGTCTCGAGAAGCTCCGTCCTCCCGGCGCCGACCAGCCCGTACAGGCCGAAGATCTCGCCCTTCTTCACATCGAAGGTGATGTCCTGCAGATGGGGCGCGAACTTCGTGGACAGGTGCTGGATCGAGAGGATCGGCTCCCCCGGCGTATTGTCCACAGGCGGGAAGCGGTTGTCCAGCGAGCGGCCGACCATCGCGGCCACCAGCTCGTTCATGTTGGTCTCCTTCGTCGGCTTGCTCATGACCATGTGGCCGTCCCGGAGAACCGCGACGTCATCGCAGATCTCAAATATCTCATCCATCTTGTGGGAAATGTAGATGAGGGAAATGCCCTGTGCCTTGAGCATCCGCATCATGTCAAACAGCTTGCTGACCTCACGGACAGTCAGGGAGGAGGTCGGCTCGTCGAGAACGATGATCTGGGAATTGTAAGAGATTGCCTTGGCGATCTCGCACATCTGCCGCTGGGAGACGGACATCTTCCGCATCGGCTGGTCCAGGTCAACGGTCATGCCCAGCTTTCGGAACAGCTCCCGGGCCTCCTTCTTCATCTTTCCCTCGTCCACCACGCCGTGATTGACCGGATAACGCCCGAGGAAGAGGTTGTCGGTGACATTTCTCTCGAGGCACTGGTTCAATTCCTGATGAACCATGGCCACACCATTTTCCAGGGCATCCTTCGGGCCGGAGAAATTGACGTCCCGGCCATTCAGGTAAATCTCGCCCTCGTCCTTCTGGTATGTGCCAAAAAGGCACTTCATCATCGTCGACTTACCGGCTCCGTTCTCCCCCATAAGGCCCATGACCGTTCCCCGGCGCACATCCAGATTGATGTGGTCGAGAACCCGGTTGCGCCCGAAGGATTTGCACATGCCGCGAATCGATAAGACGATGTCATCTTTCTGCTCAGCCATGTATGTACTCCATTCATCCTATCTTCCGGTGCTGCCCCAGGGGGAGCCGCCCGGAAACCGGAACCCGCATTCATCTGCGGACAGGAATTCTGCCCGCACATGACCGCGGGTCCCGCAAATTTAAAGGAAAAGGGAGAATTTCTTCTCCCTTATCCCGTTTTTCCACTGCTTATGTAAACACTAAGCTGTCATTCTTAAGTTGTCAGCACTTCTCCATTTCCCGGAAATTACTGGGAAAGAAGGGAAGTGTAGGAAGCCGCGTTGTCGGTCTTCACCATGTTGATGGCGAAAGCGTCATACTGGCCCGGGTTGCCCAGCCTGTTGGTGATGTTGGACTCGGTCTGGCCGTCGCCGCCGATGTACTCAACATCGAGATTCAGCAGGTCATCATACTTCTGGAGCAGCGGCTGATAGGTGGAACCAAGGAAGTTGTCTGCCGCGTTATAGATGTCCAGCCATACCTTCTTTGTTGGATGAGTGGAAGCATCAAGCTGCTTGGAAACATCCTCCATGGTCTTGGTGGCATCCGTGAAGTCCTGATAGTTGTCCGCGGTTACGGCAACATTCAGCGCGTAGTAGGAGCGCTCGTCAGCAACATACTTGTAGGAATCATCCGGAAGCTTGTTTCCGGCATCATCAGCCGTGCCGATACCGGTATCGATATCTACGCCGTCCAGGGCATTGCGGAGTACACGCAGGGTCAGGTAAGCCTGGACATCGGTGTGCTGGGAAATCGTGCCGCCGTAGCCGTTCGCGATTGCGGCAACCGCGTCGGAGTTCGCGTCATAGCCGAAGGTCGGAACCTTCTCGGACTCGGACCAGGCGTTAAACATGGCCATGCCCATGCCGTCGTTGTTGGAAACAACAATATCAATCTGGTCTCCCAGGGAAGACGCCCAGGTGCCAATGGCATTGCCCGCTGTCGCGGCATCCCAGGTCGCACCCGCGGAGTTCTTCATCTCCTGGGAAGCAAGCTCACGAACCTTGAAGCTCTTGCCGCCAACCTCAAGTGTGCCGTCCTGGACAACGGCGGAGGATCCGTCAGCGTTTGTGCCGGCCGGTGAGGAATCAATCGCGCCATCCTTCTCAACGCCGGTCCCGAGTGCCTTGCGGACGCCTCTGGTACGGGCTACGGAATCGTTGTGGCCGACATCGCCGATGGCCAGGACATAGCCGATGATGCCGTCGCCGTTGCGGTCGATCGTGTCTGCATTCTTTTCGATGTAATCCTTAACCATCTCGCCCTGCAGCTCAGCACCCTGGGTAGCATCGAAGCCGACATAGTAGGTATCCTTGTTGAAGTTCAGTGCGGTCATGTCCAGCTCACCGGTGGAGCTGTTAGACGGCTGGCGGTTAAACCATACCACCGGCTTGTCCTTGTTCTCCACAGCGCCGCCTGCTGCGGCACCCTGGCTGGCTGCCTCGGAGGCCGCTGCCGTCGACTCTCCGGATGCTGCCGCCGTCGTGCTGCTGGAGGAGCTGGATCCGCCGCATGCACTTAATGATGCAACCATCGCTGCAGTCATGAGTAATGCCATCTGTTTCTTCATGTTGTTACCTCCCTTAAGATTTTGGTGTTTTTGCACCATAAACAACAATGTCAGTATAACAAATCCGACGGATATGCTCAACAGAAGAAAGAGGAAACGAAAAATATATGGTCACTTTTAAGAATCCGCGCCTTTTCTTCCTTCTCCTGCCTTCGCCCTCTCCGTCACTTCCGCCATACAGACAATTTGCACAAATCGTTCCGGATATGCTATAGTATTCTTGACATTACTATACTCTCCGGACCATTTCCCCGGCCAGGAATGTCCCGCCTTCCCTGGTGTCCCATTTCTGTGAAAAACTGCTGTTTTTCCGCCATGCCGCCGTGAAAATCGTCAGGATAGTTCACAACGGTTTTCTGTAACTAACTTTATTTTGCCTGATAGTGTAGAAATTATCAATAAAAGAATGTCGCAGAAAGCAGGATTTTTGTTGCAATATGATCACAGCCCGGCCGCTTTTTGCCGCCTGTGCCGGTAAAGTTTTCCAGGCGTGCAGGCGCCTGGCCGCCCCGCAGCCCGCGGGGTGCTGAACAGATGCTGGGAGGTTTTGTATGGCAGAAACTTACAAGTCCAGCAATAAGGTGCGTGACAAGTCCCTGGTGTCGCTGAGCGTCTATAATGTCGGTTCGCAGAAATGCCCGCCTGGCTACCAGTGGGGGCCCGGCGTCCGGGACCACTACCTGATCCACTACATTATCTCTGGCGAAGGGAGCTACACAGCTAAGGGGCGCACCGAGAAGCTCCGGGCAGGAGATGTCTTCTGCGTCTTCCCCGGGGAGGAGATCACCTACCGGGCAGACACGGACACCCCCTGGGAATATCAGTGGGTGGGCTTCGCCGGCGTGGATGCCGCCAGCATGATGGGCGCGACCGGATTTTCCAAGAAAAACCTGGTCATGCGGCAGATCCCTTTCGGCAGCGAGCTTCTCGTGCAGCTGCGCCGGATCGAAGCCGCCTTCGGCAACTCCTATGCCGCCTCCATCCGGATGACCGGCGAGCTCTGCCTCGCCCTCTGCCTCTTTCTCGACGCACGGCTGGACAATGCCCCGCGGAAATCCTCCGAGGAAGCCCTCCGGGACAGCGTCAGCAAGGCGCTCACCTACATCAAGGCCAATTACTCCCACGAGATCTCCATCACGGATGTCGCCAACTACGCCGGCGTCAGCCGGAGCACCCTGTACCGCCAGTTCGTCAAATACATGAACCAGACGCCGCAGGAATATCTCGAGTCCTTCCGCCTGAACCGGGCCAGGGCACTCCTCATCGAGACGCCGCTTTCGATCCGCGCCATCGCGAACTCCGTGGGAATCAGCAATGCCATGTACTTCTCCCGGATTTTCCGGAAGGGCACCGGGCTCACCCCCACCAGGTACCGGGAGAATCCGCAGGCGGAAAACCCGGATTTCGGGAGCGGGCAGGAGACCCCCCGCCTCGCGCAGGAGATCCTCTCCGGGGCGGAAACCGCCCCGGCCGGCGAGTGACAAGCCGGGGCGTGGGTCTCCGGCTTTCGTCATATTAAAGAAAAAAACTCGTCCGAAGACGAGTTTTTTTCTTTAAATTTTTGCAGGTGTTCAACCCCGCACTTTTTACGTATCTCTCTCCTGGAGGACATAACCCGGAATGGTGATCTTCGGCTCCTCCATCTCCTTCATACTCTCCGCGTCCGCGATCCCGTGGCGGATATGCGCGATATCCACAAGCTCGGTATTGTCCTCATTATAGTTGCCCTCGAGCGCCAGCGCGAGAACCGCGGCCGTGTCGAGGGAGGTCAGGCAGGGGATGCCCAGCTCGACCGCCTTCCGGCGCATCCGGACGCTGTCCAGCTGCGGAAGGCGCCCGTCGGCGGAGGTCGAGATCACATAGCTGATCTTGCCGTCCTCCATGACGGACAGCGTGCTCTCCTCGCCCTCCTTGGCCTCGCTGATCTTCTCCACCACCTTGGAGGAAATGCCGACGCTGTTCAGATAGGATGCTGTTCCCCGGGTCGCGTAGATTCGGAACCCGAGGGCGAGATAAGCCATCACCAGGTTCTTCAGATCCTTCTTCTCCTCATCCCGGACAGAAACCAGGACGCCGCCCTCGTGCTTCATCTTGAAGCCGGCAGCGACAAGCCCCTTGTAGAAAGCCTCCTCGAGGCTCTTGGCAATGCCGAGCACCTCGCCGGTGGACTTCATTTCCGGGCCGAGCGCCGTATCCACGTCCGGCAGCTTCGCGAAGGAGAAGACCGGAACCTTGACCGCGTAATAGTCGGAGTACGGATAAAGGCCGGTTGTGTAGCCCATATCCGCAAGCTTCTCCCCCATCATGACGCGGGTCGCCAGATCAACCATCGGGACGCCGGTCACCTTGCTGATGTAGGGCACGGTGCGCGAAGACCGAGGGTTCACCTCGATGATGTAAACCGTGTCGTTGTGAAGCACATACTGGATATTGATCAGGCCCTTGGTGTTCATGGCGTAAGCCAGGCGGATGGAATAATCGATCACCCGCTCGATCTGGCTCTCGGTCAGGAGGAAGCTCGGGTATACGGCGATCGAGTCGCCGGAGTGTACGCCGGCGCGCTCCACATGCTCCATGATACCCGGGATCAGGACCGTCTCGCCGTCGCTGATGCAGTCCACCTCGAGCTCCTTGCCCATCAGGTACTTGTCGATCAGTACCGCGTTCTCGATCTTGTGGGAAAGGATAATCTTCATGTATTCATGGATATCCGAATCGCTGTAGGCGATGATCATGTTCTGGCCGCCGAGGACATAGCTCGGGCGCATCAGGACCGGATAGCCGATCCGGTTCGCCGCCTGGATCGCCTCGTCCTCGGTGAAGACCGTCGCGCCTGGCGCCTGCTTCATGTGCAGCCGGTTTAACAGGTCCGCGAAGCGGCCGCGGTCCTCCGCGAGGTCGATCGAATCCGCCGAAGTGCCGAGAACCGGAATGTTATATTTCACCAGCGTCTTCGTCAGCTTGATGGCGGTTCCGCCGCCGAAGGCAACCACCGCACCGACGGGCTTCTCGATCCGGATGATATCCATCACGTCCTCGGGCGTCAGCGGTTCAAAATACAGGCGGTCCGCCACGTTGAAGTCCGTGGACACCGTCTCCGGGTTGTTGTTGACAATGACGACTTCATAGCCGGCCTTCTTGAGCGACCAGACGCAGTGCACCGAGGCAAAATCGAACTCGATGCCCTGCCCGATGCGGATCGGCCCGGAGCCGAAGACCATGACCACCGGCTTCCCGGTCGTCTTCTTCCGGATGAATTCCGCCGCCTCGTCTTCCTCGCCGAAGGTGCTGTAGAAGTACGGCGTGCTCGCCGCAAACTCGGCGGCGCAGGTATCGACCATGCGATAGCAGGCGGGGATATGGCGGAAATCGCTCTTTCCGGAAATTTCCCGGATGACATCGTCCGGGAACCCGTACGTCTTCGCCTCGCGGTAGAGCTCATCCGTGAACGGCCCGCGGCGGAGGCGGTTCTCGATGTCGATCAGGTGGAGCAGCTTATTCAGGAACCACTCGTCGATCATGGTCAGCCGATGGATCTCCTCCACCGTCGTGCCGCGCTTCAGCGCCTCATAGACCGCGAAGATCCGCTCGTCGTCCTGCTGAAGGATCTTATTTTTCAGCTCCTCATCGTTCATCTTCTGAACGGACTTCATGTTCATGTCGTGTTGGGAAATCTCCGCGCCCCGCACGGCCTTGAGAAGCGCCTGCTCGAAGTTCCGGCCGATGGCCATCACCTCGCCGGTCGCCTTCATCTGGGTGCCGAGCTTCCGGCGCCCGTAGACGAACTTGTCGAACGGCCACTTCGGGAACTTGACGACCACATAGTCCAGGGCAGGCTCGAAGCATGCCTTCGTCTCCCCGGTTACCTCGTTCGGGATCTCGTCCAGCCGGTAGCCGATGGCGATCTTCGTCGCCACGCGGGCGATCGGGTAGCCGGTCGCCTTGGAAGCCAGGGCGGAGGAGCGGGACACTCTCGGGTTGACCTCGATGACCGCGTACTCGCTGCTCTCCGCGTTCAGGGCGAACTGGCAGTTGCAGCCGCCCTCGATGCCCATCGACTCAATAATATTGAGTGCCGCGGTCCGCAGCATCTGGTATTCCTTATCCGACAGCGTGACCGCCGGGGCAATGACGATGGAATCACCGGTGTGGATGCCGACCGGATCCAGGTTCTCCATCGAGCAGACGGTGATAACATTTCCCACACCGTCGCGCATCACCTCAAACTCGATTTCCTTCCATCCGGAAATGCAGCGTTCCACCAGGATCTGCGTAATCGGGGACAGGCGGAGGCCCGCCTCCGAGATCCGGCGCAGCTCCTCCTCATTCTGGGCAATGCCGCCGCCGGTGCCGCCCAGCGTGAAGGCAGGGCGGACGATAACCGGGTATCCGATCCGCGCGGCGAAATTCACAGCACCCTCGATCGTGGTTACGACCTCGGAGGGAACCACCGGCTCGCCGATGGCCTCCATCGTATCCTTGAAGCACTGGCGGTCCTCCGCCTTATCGATCGTCTCCGGGGAGGCGCCGAGCAGCGTTACATGGTTTTCCCTGAGGAATCCGCTCTTGGCGAGCTCCATCGAGAGGTTTAAGCCCGTCTGGCCGCCCAGGGTGGACAGGATGCTGTCCGGCTTCTCTTTGAGGATGATCCGCTTCGCCGTCTCCAGCGTCAGGGGCTCAATATACACCTGATCCGCGATAGCGCTGTCGGTCATGATGGTCGCCGGGTTGGAATTCACCAGGACAACGTCCAGGCCCTCCTCCTTCAGCGCGCGGCAGGCCTGCGTGCCCGCGTAATCGAACTCCGCCGCCTGGCCGATGACAATCGGTCCGGAGCCAATCACCATTACTTTCTTGAGATTCCTGTTCAGCGGCATTACGCGTCCTCCTTTCCGCTCTTGTGTTTGTCCATCATGTCCGCGAAACGCCCGAACATAAACCGGGTATCATGGGGTCCGCTGCATGCCTCGGGGTGGAACTGCACGGTAAATGCCGGCCTGTCCAGATAATCGACGCCCTCGCAGGTGCCGTCGTTGACATTGATAAAGGAAACCCGTGCGGTATCCGGCAGCGTGTCCCCCAAAACCTCATAGCCGTGGTTCTGGCTGGAGATATAGACTCTCCCGGTCTTCAGATCCTTCACTGGCTGGTTGCCGCCGCGGTGGCCGAACTTCATCTTTCCGGTCTTTCCGCCCATCGCGAGCGCCATCAGCTGGTGGCCGAGACAGATGCCGAAGGTCGGGATTCCAGTGTCCACCGTCTTGCGGATTTCCCGGATAATGTCCGCGTTGTCGCTCGGATCGCCGGGACCGTTGGTCAGCATGAGGCCGTCCGCCTGGAGCGCGGCGATCTCCTCGGCCTTCGTCCCTGCCGGCATGTCAATCACCTCGCAGCCCCTCTTCTGAAGCTCGCGGCGGATGTTCGTCTTCGCCCCGAAATCCCAGAGTGCGACGCGGTACTTCCTCTCCCCCTCCGCGGGGAAGGTCTCCATCTTCTTCGGGCTGACGCGCTCAACAGCGCCCGTCACCCGGTATTCCCTAAGCGCTTCCACCTCCGCGGGGGTGTAGGGCGGTTTCCGGGATGTGATCATGGCATTCATGGAGCCGGCCTCGCGGATGATCTTCGTCAGCGTCCGGGTGTCCACCCCGCTGATCCCGGGAATATTCTGCGCTTTCAAAAAAGTGTCAAGATCCCCTGCGCACCGATAGTTCGAGGGCTCCTGACACCATTCCTTGACGACATACGCCGTCATCCACACGCGAGAGCTTTCAAAATCCTCGGGAATGATCCCGTAATTGCCGATCAGCGGAAATGTCTGGACAACAATCTGCCCGCTGTAGCTGGGATCGGTCAGGGTCTCAATATATCCCTCGACGCCGGTGGTAAATACCAGCTCCCCGGTATGGTCGGTAACCGGAGCCCCGAAATTCACGCCCTCGAAGTATCTTCCATTCTCCAGCAGAAGGTATGCCTTCTGTGCCATTTTCCCCATCCTTTCCGTCACGGTGATCCCGGCCGAGCGAACTGCCGGGCCGCGGCCGATATCCAAAAATAAAGCGTTCATGGTTTTGACACACACGAACGCTCCTTTCCGATCTGCAAGTAAAATCAATCAGGTCAATCTGCTGCGGAAGGCCGGAGCCTTCCTCTTTTCAAATCTTGTGAATTATAGCATAGCCGGTATTTTCCGTCAATGGAAATCTTGGCCGATTTTCCCGGAGCCCCCGAGGGAACCTCAGCGGATTTTCTCGACGAAGCCAACCTTCTTCTGCACTTTCCGCAGGGTCTTCCTAGCGTAATACTCAGCCCTCTCGCCGTTCGTCTTCATGATGCCTTCAAGATAGCTCTTGTCCGCCAGGATTTCCTTGTAGCGCTTCTGCAGCGGATCCAGCAGGTCAGCCACCGCCTCGCCGACGGCAATCTTGAACTCCCCGTAGCCCTTGCCGTCAAATTCCTTCTCGGTCTCCTGCGGGGTCTTCCCGGTGCATGCGCAGTAGATATCGATCAGGTTACGGATGCCCGGCTGCTCCTCGCGATAGCGGATCTGCGCCTCGCTGTCCGTGATGGCACGCTTGAACTTGCGGATCACGGCATCCCGTCCATCCAGCAGGTGAATCGTGGCGTTATCATTCTCGTCAGATTTGCTCATCTTGTGCAGCGGATCCTGCAGGCTCATGATACGGGTGCCGGCCTTGCCCAGGTAAATATCCGGTATCGTGAACACATCGCCATAGATGTTGTTGAACCGCTCCGCGATGTTGCGGGTGATCTCGAGATGCTGCTTCTGGTCGATGCCGACCGGAACCACATCTGTCTGGTAGAGAAGGATGTCCGCCGCCATAAGGACCGGGTAGGTCAGAAGCCCGGCATTGATATTGTCGGCATGCTTCGCGGACTTATCCTTGAACTGGGTCATTCTCTGGAGCTCACCGACATAGGTGAAGCAGTTGAGAATCCAGGCAAGCTCGGCGTGGCAGGAGACATGGGACTGCACATAGATGCAGTTTTTCTCCGGATCGAGGCCTGCGGCGATATAGAGCGCCATCAGCTCCCGCACCCGCTTGCGGAGGGTCGCCGGATCCTGGCGGACAGTGATCGCGTGCTCGTCAACCACACAGAAGAAGGTCATATATTCATCACTCAGCTGCACCCAGTTTTTGAGCGCCCCGAGATAATTGCCCAGGGTCAGGTCGCCGGACGGCTGCATCCCGCTGAAAATTACTTTCTTGCCATCAATCATGTCATTTTCCTCCTATATCCTGCTGCCGGTCACTCGGGGTAAACCATCATCTCCGGTGTCCAGTCTTTCAGCACTTCCTTCATATCCTTCGCGTACTCCCGGCACTCCTCCAGGTCATGGTTCAGCCAGTTTCCACACTCCCTCGGCGCCTCGGCGCCGGGAACCGGCCCATGATAGCCGATCATAAAGTCCAGGGTCTCCCGGAAGAGGTCAAGCGCCTCCTGCTTTGTCATGGTATCCCGGGTCAGGTAGTAGAACCCGGTCCGGCAGCCCATCGGCCCGACATAGACAATCCTGTCGGAATAGCTGCTGCTCCGGACATAGGTCGCGAAGAGATGCTCAAAGGTGTGCAGGCCGGCATTGTCAAGATACGGCCCGCGGTTCGGCACCACCATGCGGATGTCATAGGTGATTACGTCCCCGTCGATCCGTGAAACGTAGAAGCCCTTCTGCAGCTTGTCGTGGTTGATGCAGAAGCTCTTAATCTTCTCCATGATGTTCCTCCCCGTCCTGCGGCGCGCCGTCTGACGGTGCAGCCTCCTGATGTTCCTCCCCGGCGTCCGCCGCCACCATGTGGGCGATCTTCCCCAGCTTTCCCATGCCGCTGGTATTTACCCGGGTGATCGACGCCTCATCGGCGCCGATCTCGCCGTCCTCATCCGCCCCGGAAGTGGAGGCGCCATTCCCCGGCGCAGCCTCATCCTGCACGGCATCATTCGCCGCGGCCTTCTCCGCCGCCCGGGCTTCCTTCTCCCCGGCTTTCAGCTCGGCGAGTGTCTTATATTTGTCCGGATTCTCCCTCGCATCGGCAATCTTCGCCTCGATAAACTCCCGGAACTCCTTCTGGGCATCCTCATCCGGAAAAGCGGACTTCGGAATCACCTGGTATTCTTTCCCCGAACACAAAAGAAGAATCCGCTCGAAATCCTCAACGCTGAGAATATCCCGGTAGCTGATCAGCTGGACATGCGGCTGTCCTTCCTGGGATGCCCTAAGGCACTCGTCATCCACCTGGAGCGTGATCCGCGGAAGCGTTCCTTCCCTCGCCGCCCGGTCTACGCCGCTCTTCCGGAAAATGAGCTTCTCCTGATGTTTCTCCGACATCCCGAAGAACAGCACCAGGCCGACAGCCACCGCCAGCCCGAGGGAGAACAGCGCCTGCTTAGGATCCCTCGCGGCGCCACCCTTTGGATTCAGCTGCTGCCAGATCATGATGACCACGAGCACGCCATAGAGAAGAAAGGCGAACATCTTTTTCTTCTGCTGGCCGCCGCGGCGCATCTGGAAACGGATCCAGCTGTGGTAATCATCCGGCACCAGTTCAAAATGGTATTCCCTCATAAGTCCCTCCGGTCATTTCCCCTGCCGGGCGCACCGGCAGAAAGAAATCATGGAAAATCTCAAAAATGCGGGGTTCTGAACAGCCCCGATGTCTCCCACAAAAATAGCACAGATCACATGCCATGTCCAATGAAGACCGTAAAAAAGAAGACTTTTTTCACGCCCGCCCGCATCAGCACACGTGTGCAGGCCTCGACCGTGCTCCCTGTCGTGTAAATATCATCGACAAGGATCACCGTCCGGAAGGCAGCCGGCGCAGACTCCGCAGTGGTAAATGCCTGTTCCAGATTTTTCAGCCGCGCTTCGGGGCCGAGCTCCTTCTGCGGGGCGGTCTTCCTGGTTCTCTGGAGAAATCCGCTGACTACCGGAATCTCAAGCCTCTCCCCGATCCGGCAGGCGAGAATCTCCGCCTGGTTAAATCCCCTCTTCCTCCTCCGGGACGGATGAACCGGCACCGGAACCAGGGCATCTGCATGCATGGCGAGGAGGCGGCCGCCCAGGCGCCGCACCGCCTCGTCAGCATAAAAATCCAGGTATTCCCGCCGGTTCTTATACTTGACCTCTGACATGGATTCTGACGCCGCGGCATTATAATTGAAGAGAGACACCCCGCCGGCAAAGCTCTTCCTGTGACGGCGGCAGTCTGCGCAATATTCCTCCCGTTCATCCTCGATCTCCTTGCCGCACTTCCGGCAGGTCGGCTCCCTGACCTCGCGAAGAAGCGGGCGGCATTTGGCGCAGATCAGCGCCCCGGGCGGCTCCGTGATCCCCCCGCAGACCGGGCAGCGCCGCGGATACAGGATAGAGACGGCGCGCTCACCGGCGGGATGTGCAGGGCGCCCCGTCAAATCCCGCCTCCGGAAATCTCCCGAAGCAGATCCCCGAGCCCGGAGTACCGCTTCTCCTCCATTTCATTATCAATCATCCGGTGAACCGTATCCGCGATGCCGACTATGCAGACGCAGGCCTTCGCCCGGGTCACCGCCGTGTAGAGCAGGTTCCGGGTCATCAGCACACGCGGCCCGCTGAGCAGGGGGAGAACCACGGCGGGATACTCGGTCCCCTGTGACTTATGGATCGTGATGGCATAGGCAAGCTCGAGGTTATCCATCTCGTCGAAGGGGTACACCGCCCGGCGCCCCTCGTCAAATTCGACAGTCACATTCTCCGCGAAATCATTGATCTCCCGGATCACGCCGATATCCCCGTTGTAGACGCCGGTGCCTTCCCCCGCGGGGATGCCCTTCGCCCCCTGCTTTGTCCACTGCATCTGGTAATTATTCCTGATCTGCATGACCTTGTCGCCCTCGCGCCATATCTGCCCGGAAAGCTCCTTCTCCCGCCGTTTCGGAGACGGCGGGTTGAGATACTGCTGCAGGATTCCGTTCAGCCGCTCGACACCGAGCGGCCCCCGCCGCATCGGCGTCATAATCTGGATATCGTAGGGATCCGCGTGAACATAGCCCGGAAGCTTCCTCGAAACCAGCGTAATCATGCAGCTAATCACCGCGTTGGCATCCTCCCGGCGGATAAAAAGGAAATCCCGGCTCGGCTTCGCGAGATCCGGATGTTCCCCGGAATTGATCCTGTGGGCATTCACGATGATATCGCTCATCGCCGCCTGCCGGAAAATGCGGGTCAGCCGGACTACCGGAAAGCAGCCCGAACGGATCAGGTCGCGGAGCACATTTCCCGGACCGACACTGGGGAGCTGGTCCACATCGCCGACGAGAATCAGCCGCGTGCCGATACTGACCGCCTTCAGCAGAGCATTCATCAGGGAAATGTCCACCATGGACATTTCATCGATAATCACCACATCCGCCTCGAGGGGATTGTCCTCATTCCTCCCGAACACCGCGCCGCCGTTGCCGCTGAAGGCTGACTTCGCCTCCTCGTCCTCCCGGGGCATGCCGCTGATCTCCAGAAGGCGGTGGATCGTCTTCGCCTCCCGGTGTGTGGCCTCCGTCATGCGCTTCGCCGCGCGTCCGGTCGGAGCCGCGAGCAGGATCTTGAGATCCCCGCGCTCAAAGTAGCGGATGATCGTGTTGATCGTGGTGGTCTTGCCGGTACCCGGCCCGCCGGTGATGATCAGGACACCCCGGTTTACCGCCTGGACAACTGCCTGGATCTGCAGCTCATCCAGACGGATGCCGCCATCACCGAGGGAATCGAGATTCTTCCGGATTTCCTCCTCCGGCTCGGAGCCGGAGATATTCAGGTCGAGAAGACGGTGGGCGACCGCATCTTCCATATGGTAAAATGCCGCAGCATAAACCAGGTTATTCCCGTCCGGGCGCTTCCTGACCTGGATCTTCCCGTCAATCTGCAGGTTCATCAGGTTGCGCTGCACGTCCTCCTCCGTCACGCCGAGCAGGGCGGCTGCCCGGGGGATGAGCAGAAGCCCGGGCAGGCAGGTATTGCCCCCCGCAGACGCCTGGAAAAGCGTATACAAGATTCCGCTGCGGATACGGAAATCCGAGTCCACGGCGATTCCCGAGCGGGCGGCAATCTCATCCGCCATCCGGAACCCGATCCCGCTGATGTCATCCGCGAGCTGGTAGGGGTTCTTCTTGAGGATCGAGTAGAGCGCCGGCCCGTATTCCTTGTAAATCTTCACCGCAAGGCTGATCGAGATCCCATAGCCCTGAAGGAACATCATTGCCTGGCGCATGTCACGCTTCTCCTCGACCTGGTCGGCAATCTGCATCGCCATCCGCTCGCTGATGCCCTTCACCTGGGCGAGCTTCTCCGGCTCCTCCTCCATCACGCGGAAAGTATCCTGCTTGAACTTTTTGATGATCCGCCTGGCGAGCGCCGCGCCGACGCCCTTGATGGCTCCCGAGCCGAGGTAGCGCTCCATGGAGACCAGGTCATCCGGCTCGCTCAGGGTATACTTCTCCACGGCGAGCTGTTCCCCGTAGACAGGATGAACGGTCTCCCGCCCCTCGGCCTCGATCATTTCCCCCTCGGACAGCCAGGAAAATGTCCCCACCAGGATATATTCCTCGCCGTCCTCGGCGCCCGACACCGAGAGAACGGTATAACCGTTCTCCTCATTGCGATATTTAATCTTTTCGATATAGCCCTTAACAACTGCCATTAACCTTTTTCCTTATCCGGCAGAAATTCCTTCTCACGCGCCGGCGTCCGCCCGCTGCCCGGCTGGCTTCCCGTGCAGCCGGCTTCACTCCGGCCGGTCATGCCGCGCCGGCGGCCGGCGGATTAGAACTCCTGGTGCCGGCCGTCCCCGTGCAGAAATTCAATATATTTTCCGGTTCCAATCGCCACAGCGGTCAGCGGGTCGTCCGCGATCACCGTCTCGATCCCCGTCTTCTCCTGGATCAACGCATCGAGACCGCTGAGGAGCGAACCGCCGCCGGTCATCACGATGCCGCGCTCATAAATATCCGCCGCGAGTTCCGGAGGCGTCCTCTCAAGGACATTGTGGACGGCATCCACGATCTGCATCGCGGGCTCGCGAAGCGCCTCCAGCGTCTCGTCGGAGGATACCATGATGGTCTTCGGCAGGCCGGTCACCAGATTTCTGCCCCGGACCTCCATCGTGATCACCTCCGGCCGCTTCGATGCCGCGCCGATATTGATCTTGATCTCCTCGGCGGTTCTCTCGCCGATCAGGAGGTTGTGTTTCTTCCGCATGTAGCGGACGAGCGCCTCGTCAAAGTTATCGCCGGCAACCTTAATCGATGTGCTGACCACGGTGCCGCCCAGGGAAATGACCGCGATGTCGGAAGTGCCGCCGCCGATATCAACAATCATATTGCCGCATGCCTTCGCGATGTCGATGCCCGCGCCGATCGCCGCCGCCACAGGTTCCTCGATGACAGAGACATCCCTCGCTCCCGCCTGGAAGGTGGCGTCCTCGACGGCCTTTCTCTCCACCTCGGTTGCCCCGCTGGGGATGCAGACGCAGATGCGCGGCTTCCGGAGCGTGCGCTTCCCGACAGCCTTGTTGATGAAGTATTTCATCATCTTCTCTGTGACGGTATAGTCCGAGATGACACCCTGGCGGAGCGGACGGACAGCGACAATATTGCCCGGCGTCCTGCCAATCATGAGCCTGGCCTCCTCGCCGATGGCCATAATCTTATTGGTATCCCGATCAATGGCGACAACCGAAGGCTCCTTCAGCACAACGCCCTTGCCCTTGATATAGACAAGGATGCTGGCGGTGCCCAGATCGATCCCAATGTCATTGGACATCATCATAGATAATTCCTCCCCCTATACCGCTTCCGCCGCGGCATATCAGCACATTGAACGCAATAAAACACTTTACATTATACAAAGTCCCCGGCGCTTTTTAAAGGGGGGATTCGGGAAAATGCAAAAAGGACTGCCCGCCAGAGGGCAGCCCTGCAGCCGGGAAACTCCCGGTTCGTCATCAGTCAAAAGGTCCGAAAGGAGAAATCACAGAACAACGCCGTCTTTGAAGATCGAGATCTCGCGATAGCCGTTCTTCTCCGTATTGGTCTGTTTTCCGCTCGCCACCTCCAGCACATAGTCGAACAGCCTCTGTCCCGCGCTGTCCAGGGATTCGCCTGTCGCCACCGTGCCCGCGTTGAAGTCGATCCAGTTTTTCTTCTTCTCCGCAATCTGTGTGTTGGACGCGATCTTCACCGTCGGTGCCGGTGCGCCGAAGGGCGTCCCTCTGCCCGTGGTAAACAGGATCAGATTTGCGCCCGCCGCCGTCATGGCCGTGGAGGACACCAGATCATTGCCGGGGCCGTAGAGCATGTTGAGTCCCTTGGTCACCGCCTGGCCGCCATACCAGATGACATCGGAGATCGGTGCCGTGCCGCCCTTCTGCACACAGCCGCAGCTCTTGTCCTCGAGGGTGGTAATGCCGCCCTGCTTGTTGCCAGGGCTTGGGTTGTCGTAAACCACCTCGTGATGGGAGAGGAAATAGTCCTTGAAACCATTCAGCATCTTCACCGCCTTGTCGAAGACCTCCTTCGAGCGGCATCTGTGCATGAGCATCCCCTCCGCGCCGAACATCTCGGGCACCTCAGTGAGGATCGTCGTACCGCCCTGGGAGACGAGGAGATCGGAAAATCTGCCGACCGTCGGATTGGCAGTGAGGCCCGAGAGGCCGTCCGATGCGCCGCACTTTAAACCGATGACCAGCTTATCCGCGGTGAGCGGCTGTCTCTTAAACTGTCCGGCAAAGGCAGCACACTCCTTAAGGAGCTCGCGCCCCGCCTGGAATTCGTCCTCCACATCCTGGCAGGTCAGGAACTTCACCCGCTCCGGATCGTAATCCCCAAGCTCGTTCAGGAACTGTTCATGGGTCAGGTTCTCACAGCCCAGGCTAAGCACGAGAACAGCGCCCGCATTCGGATGGCGGACCAGGGAGGCCAGAAGCTTTCTTGTCGTCGCATGGTCATTGCCCGTCTGGGAACACCCGAAGGGATGGGTGAAGGCGTAGAGCCCCTCGACAGATCCCGTAACCAGATCCTGATTGTCAGCCACCAGCTTCTTCGCGATATCGTTCACGCAGCCGACCGTCGGGATGATCCAGATCTCATTGCGCACACCGGCTTTCCCGTCCTTCCGGAGGAATCCGTTGAACACCGCAGGCTCTCTCTTCGGGAGCTCCTCAAAATCCGGGTGGTAGGTATACTCCACCTCCCCGGAGAGATTTGTCTTCATGTTGTGGGTGTGCACCCACTGGCCAGCCTGGATATCCTCGATGGCATGCCCGATGGAATAGCCGTACTTGATGATCTGGCTGCCCTTCGCGATATCCTTAACAGCCATCTTGTGCCCCTGGGGGATATCCTGCATGGCTGTGACGGTCGTGCCTTTTCCGTCGACATCGACAGGTGTTCCCTCGGCGATCGGCGTTACCGCAACGACGACATTGTCCTTGTCTGTGATATGAATGATGTTCGCCATATTCACCTCTGCGCGCCCAAGCGCGCCGCATCCTGGAAAAATATTGTGCCTATTCTGCCGACAGGCATGTCGGGGGTCTTAGCCCGCGGCATGCCTGTCCCTGTAATTCTCTCTTAAAGATCGATCAGAGTACGCTCTTGAAAGCCGCCTCTGCGCCATCCTTGCGGATGAGTTCCAGATCCTTGTATACCGTCTCCTCGAGACCAGCTACCTTTGTCAGATCCTGATCCCACATCTCCTTGTTCGCGAGGACATCGTGAACCAGAGTCTTGTCATCGGCATCCTTGTGTCCCCAATAGAAATCAAGAGCCCAGCCATCGTCCTGGATTCTGTACTCATTGCCGGCAGGTCTCTTTGCCACAAGGGCATCCGCCTCGCGTCTCTGCAGGCAGGTGGAATAAAAGGCGATGTAAGCGGCAAAGCCCATGCACAGCGCCTGCGGAAGCTTACCGAACTTCTCCACATACTCCAGAAGCGACGGGAGATCTCTTGCCTTCCACTTGGAGGTAGAATTCAGGGAAATGCTCATCAGCTGATGGTCAACAAAGGGGTTATTGAAGCGGTCGGTCACTGCCGCGGCAAAGTTTTCGCAATCTTTCTTGTCAAGCGGAAGGATCGGGATAACCTCATCAAACAGCAGCTTGTTCATGAAGCCATGGATCACATCGTCGTGCATGCAGTCACGGACAATGTCCTTGCCGGCAAGATAGGCGCCAAGAACGAAGCCGGTGTGGGCGCCATTCAGGATTCTCACCTTTCTCTTCTTATACGGAGCAACCTCAGGCACCACATGGACATTCAGCCCGCATTTCTTGAACGGAAGCTTATCCTCCAGCTCCTTCGGCCCCTCGATGTACCATACGCCGAAGACCTCGCCGACGTCCTTCAGATTATCCTCATAGCCGTTGGCCTCATCGAGCTTTTTTGCCTCCTCGGCATCCCGGATGCGGCCCGGAACAATGCGGTCAACCAGCGTAGAGCAGAACAGGCAGTCATTCTTAATGTAATCAGCGAAATCCTCACCGAGTTTCCAGTCCTCAATGTGCTTAAGAATATCCTTCTTGAGCTCCTGGCCGTTAGCGTCGATCAGCTCACAGGAAAGGAAGACAATGCCCGGCTTGTGTGCCTTGAATCTCTCATAGAGGAGGACAGCCGCCTTTGCAGGGAAGGAAACCGGCGGGCAGTCGGTTGGCTTGCAGGAGGGATCGTAGGTAATCCCGGCCTCCGTCGTATTGGAAGCCATGTACTCGAGATCGTCACTCTTCGCGATCTCGACGATCTTCTTCCAGTCCTCGGCATCATAGGGGTTGTAGCAGGCATCCACAGAGGAGATCACTCTCTTCCTGTCGACCTTCTCCCCGTTCTCAGAGCCGCGCAGGTACAGCGTGTACAAGCCTTCCTGCTCATTGATCATCTTGGTCAGGCCCTGCGGAATCGGCTGCACAAGGGCGACCTTGCCGTTCCAGCCGGCCTTCTCATTGGCCATATCGAACCAGTAATCCACAAATGCACGAAGGAAATTGCCCTCGCCGAACTGCAGCACCTTTACCGGCGCCGCATGCTTGCCAAGAACATATCCCTGATAACCACTTTTCTTTAATACATCATAATTGAGCTGTTCCATTCTTATTCTCCCCAGACGTCATAGCGAATTAAAAAAAAGAACACTGCGTTTTAAACTCGGCAGGCCAGGGAACTGGCCTGCCGAAAAGTTACCTTAATAAACAAGATTTACGAGGAAGGTGGTAAAGGGCTCCACCCATGTCAGCAGGCAGAGGTTGATCACCAGCAGGATATAGTACGGAACTGCTTCTTTGATAAATGCCGCGGTCTTGCACTTCGTGATCGAGCAGGTGACGAACATCAGTGTGCCCATCGGCGGAGAAAGCGCGCCAATGGCGTTGTTGAAGATATAGATCATGGCAAACTGGATCTCGTTGATGCCGAACTGCTTCGCAATCGGGGCAAGAAGCGGAACCAGAATGATCATGGAGGCATTTCCCTCAATGAACATGCCGATGATCAGAAGGAAGATATTGACAACCAGCAGGAAAATGTACTTGTTGTGCAGGCTGGCAATCATCCACTCGGTCAGCATCTGCGGAATCCGCTCATTGGTCAGCGTCCAGGAGAATACGGAAGCCGCGGACACGATCAGCATGATGGCCGCCGTGGTTCCCACGGTGTCCTTCAGACATCTTCCCAGATCCCTGATATGAATCTCGCGGAAGATGGCGCCCAGGAAAATGGCGTAGATAATGGACACGGCACCGGCCTCCGTCGCAGTGAAGATACCCACGCGGATACCGCCGATGATGATGATCGGCAGCATAAGCGGGAGAATGGCCGGCTTCAGGGCCTTCCAGAACTTTGCGCCCGTCATCTTCTCCGTAGTCAGGGTGGTGTAGCCTCTCTTCGAAGAGATATAGCCGGTCAGGATCATCATGGTAATGCAGAGAAGAAGACCAACGCCGATACCGGACACGAACAGCTTACCGATGGATACATTGGCAATGGATCCGTAGAGGATCATGGCGATCCCCGGCGGAATCAGCGGAGTGATCATGGACGAGGCTGCGGTTACAACGCTGGAAAATTCCAAAGAGAAGCCCTTCTCCACCATCGGGGGAACCATAATCTTGGACTCCATGGCCGCATCGGCGATGTTGGAACCGGAGAGGCCGCCCATGATCGTCGAAAGAAGGATATTTACCTGGGCAAGACCGCCGGGAAGTCTGCCGGTGATGGTCTCGCAGAAATCCATGATTCTCTTTGTTACGCCGGTATAGTTCATAACGATACCGGAGCAGACGAAGAACGGAATTGCCATCAGGGAAATACTCTCTGTTCCTCGGATTGCCTGCTGGGCAAAAATCGCTGTGTTGATTCCCGGGTTGGCCACAAAGTAGACCATGGCGCCGCCCAGGACAGCGATGTACACGGGCACCTTGAAGAACAGGAGGACAAGCATAATCACTGCCGCGATAGCCAGAACATTACTCATTTTGTGCTATTGCCTCCTTTGCCTCAGATTTGACGCCCTTATACACGCTGTAGAAATAGCTGATAATCATATCAATATAAGAAGGGATCGCGATGCCGTAGACCAGGGCATAGGGAATGTGCAGCATGCTTGTGGATCTCCCGCTCTTCAGGAACAGCTGAATGAAGCTGACCGTATTGATAAACAGGTAACCGATAACCACCACGACAACGATGGAAATCAGGACCTGAACTACCTTCTGTGCCGCTTTCGGCAGAAGATCGACAACCATCTCGATGGCAGTGTGATTGCCTGTCCGGAAAGCCGCGCCGCCGCCGGCAAAGACGATCCAAACCATGCAGGCCAGCTGCACTTCCTCAAGCCAGGTGAAAGGCTGGTTGAAAATATAGCGCCAGATAACACCCAGGAAAGTGAGGATAATCAGGATCGACAGGACAGCGGAAGCAACAATAAAATCGAGATTGGCAAGAATCTTCAATACTTTATTATTCTTCATAGTCTTATTCAATTCCTCAGTCTGCGGACTGTGGGAGATTCCCGCAGTCCGCATATCTTCTGAATTACATTCTCCGCAAAAAGGCTGGCAGATCAGTCACCCATGGCCTTCTTCACTGTATCATAGAGGCCGTCGGACCAGCCGAAATCGCTGCCGAGATCATAGAAGGCCTGAGCCTTGTCCTTGAAGGTCTGGAGATCGGAATCTGTGGGCTCATAAACCGTAACGCCTTCGTCCTTCATCTTCTGCAGATAGTCCTCGGAGGAAGAATCGACATAGCCGTTGTTCTTCTCGCCGGCTTCCTCGCAGGTCTCCGTCAGCCACTGCTGCTGATCCGGGGTGAGTGCCTGATACCAATCATTGGAGCATACCCAGGTGGTGAAGTTCAGCACATGGCCGTCAAGAATCAGATACGGGGCAACCTCGTGAAGCTTTCTGCCGTACAGGGTAGCCACCGGGTTCTCAGCACCGTCGATGGTGCCGGTCTGCAGTGCCTGATATACATCGTTCAGAGCCATACCTGTGGAGGTAGCGCCGAGAACATCAAAGCCCTTGGACTGAATCTCATTGGAAGGAACACGGATCTTCATGCCCTTCAGGTCGTCAACCGTGTGTACCGGCTGCTTGGTCAGGATATCTCTCTCTCCGTACTTCCAGTTGGAGGCAATGATGTGCAGGCCCTGGGACTCCAGCTGCTTGCACTGATCCTTGTACCAATCGGAATCGATGAGCTTCCAGCACTGATCCCAGTTATCGAACAGGAACGGTCCAAACAGAATTCCCATATCCTTCTGACCGTAATCCGCGTAGAAAGCGCCATCTGCCAGGGTGACAACATTCTCGCCCATGAGCATGGAGTCGATCAGGGAGGACTTATCGCCCAGCTGGGAATCCGGATAGGTCTCAATGGCCATGGTGCCGCCGGACTTATCGGAAATGATCTGCTTTGCGTCATCCCAGGCCTTGCCCAGAGGCTCAGACTCGGAGTTCTCATAGGCTACACGAACGGTCACATCCGCATTCGAGGAGCCTGCCGCACCGCTCTGTGCGTCAGCTGCCGCTGCCTTTGTCTCTCCCTGTGCTGCCGCAGCACTGGAAGCAGCCGCGGTTGTGCTAGTGGAGCTGGAACCGCCGCAAGCAGCCAGCATGGATGCTGCCATAGCGCCCGAAAGAGCAACTGCCCATAACTTCTTACTTCTCATAAATACCTCCCTCGCCACTCATGTGGCTATCTGTATATGGCACAATCGCCATAATGCTTACTGGATTGATTTACTGTACTTTCGCGTAATCAAAGCTGTCCAGGTTCACCGGATCGCCGATGTGGATGGAAACCTTCAGCATATCGCCCTTATTGTTGGCGAAATCCAGGAATGCCTTCGGCGCGTCATCAAATTCGTAGGAATTCGTGATGATCTTGCCCAGCGGTGCCTTCCCCGCATTGACCAGGTCAATCAGCTCCAGGAAATCCTTCTTCAGGGCATTTCTGGAACCGAACACGGAGAGCTCTTTCTTCTGAATAATATTGAACGCGAAATCCAGAGGCTTGTTCGCAACACCGATCAGAACCATCCGGCCGCCGAAGCTGGCTGCGTCAATGCAGTTCTGAAAAGTGGACGGAAGGCCGACCGCCTCGATAGTCACATCGAAGCCATTGACCACATGCTGCTTATTGCCGCCACCGTCAACAAAATCCTCATAGCCGGTGATCTCGCCGACCTGGCGCATGAAGCTGTCCGGATCCTTGATATCGTTCAGAATGGTTCCATCAACAACGCCGATGCTCTTGGCAAGATCAAGCTTGCCCTTCATCGTGTCAGCGATGTACACCTCAGCGCCCAGAGCGTGTGCCGCGGTAGCCGCCAGAACACCGATGGTGCCGGCGCCCACAACCAGGACCTTCTCGCCCGGCTTGACATTTGCCCGGCTCACCCCATGATAGGCAATGCAGAACGGCTCGATGGCTGCAAGCAGCTTCGGATCCATGCCCTTGCCGTCATAGCATCTCTCCACCGGCATGGTGAAGTACTCGCGGAAAGCGCCGTCTCTCTGGCAGCCCAGCGTCTGGTTATTCATGCACGCATTCACATGTCCGTGCTTGTCCGAATAACACTTGCCGCAGTTCATATACGGATTGCAGGTGACAATCATGCCCTTCTTGATGCCGTAAGCATTGTCCTCATCCACATCCACAACCTGGGCAGAGAACTCATGTCCGGGAATCAGCGGATAATTTGCATAGGCAAATGTTCCCTTGAAGGATCCGTTGTCGCTGCCGCAGATGCCGCCGTAAAGGATCTTCAGAAGCGCTTCACCGGGCTTTCTTACCGGCTTCTCCACTTCATCAATGCTCACATAGCCCTTTGAGACAACCCGCGGATTCGTCTGATCATAGTCGCATGGTTTTGCAATTCTAATTGCCTTCATGTCTCCTCCATCTTGCATACATTTTCGTTGACGTCATTGTCATTTTTCCGATTGTTCCGCATTCCGCCGGAAATTTTTGTATTTCCCGTCCAGTCCTGCCGCTGCGATTACCCGCTGCATCCCGTTTGGAACAACCGCACCTTCACTTATTGCATGCATCTACGATTATAATTTCAGGAGCAAGGATGTCAATAAAAGTACCGCATCCCATTTGATTTTCTACTATTTCAACAGAATGCAATCATGAAATTTGTGCATTCTGCTCATAGCATCGTCCATTTATACTCGCTTTTCCGGGATTCTCCCGGCGGCATATTTACTTTTTCTGCCAGATATCCTATAATTATAATGTAAAGGAAATAGCAACCATACATTGTTTTGAGGCAGATGCATACACAACCGCGTTCCCTTTTTTACCATAGCGTCCGCACTTTCCTGCGGCAAAGTGTGAGCCGATCATGTATGCATGACAAGTTTCCTCAGGTGGAGCATTATGGCAGCAGAAGACTCTTCTTTAAGCACGGAGGCCTATAAGATTCTATTAAAACGGATTGTCTCCATAGAATATGAGCCGGGAACCATTCTCAATGAAAATGGCCTGGTGACAGAGCTCGGGATCAGCCGGACCCCGATTCATTCCGCATGCATCCGCTTAAACCAGGAAAATCTGATCTCCTTTCTTCCCAAGAAGGGAATTCAGGTAACCACGCTGGATGCGGAGGCCATCCGGGAGATCCATGACATCCGTATGCTGATCGAGCCCTACGCCATCAAAAATTTCGGAAACCGGTTAAATAAGCAGCACCTTCTGGATTACCTGAAACTGTTCCAACACCCGGACACGACGCGGGACGTTCTCTATGAAGCTGACGTGCGGATGCACATGGAAATCGTCGCCCAGACCCACAACCGGCTGCTATGCAACTATTATGCCTCTCTGCAGCATCAGTTTGAGAGGATTTCCACCATCTGCGGGCAGCGGGAACAGAAACGTTTAAAGGAATCCAACAAAGAACACGTCGACATGCTGATTGCTCTGGTCAATGATGATCTGCTGTCTGCAGAGAGAGCGGCCATGTACCATCTGCAGCGCTCCAGAGAAGCCGCCTACCGGGTCATCGTCATCTGGCCGACCCTGGGGAATCCGGATGACAGGCAGAACAATTTGCCAGTTGCACAAAACGCAGGTTAACTTCAGTCTGGGAAGAGCAGTTTTCCATCTGTCAAAAGCCTTGGTTAACCGCAGATCGGACAGGACATATGCTGAAAAATATCGACAAAAATACCTACTATTATAAGTACCGGCGCCAGGCATACATTTTCGAGGGAATCGGGATCTCCGGCATTGCTGCCGCCGTCCTGATCAATGAGCTGACCGGAAACCGATACAAATCCGTCATCCTGATCTTTGCCGCCGTTGCCATGCTCTTTCTGGTGATCGGCGGGGCAAGTTCCCGGCCCCACGTGCTGGTCAAGTCCTTCGCCACGCTCCTCGCCAACGAGCCGACGGCGCAGAATGCCAGAGAATTTCTCTACGCTCTGGAGCACTCGGGGACGGTTCATCTCGTGAAATCCTCGCGGAACATCGTCAACATGGCGATTTTGAGCTACGAGCGTGCAAGTGAGCATGATGAGGAAACGGCAGAAAAGCTCCGCGAAGCGGTGAAAAAACATGTGAAAAACAAAATAATCTGACGCCCCCGATGGCGGCTTCCGCCAGCACGGGCCGGAAAAGTATTGGGAAAGGAGAACGCATGAAGGTACTGATGATTAACGGCAGCCGGCGTGAGAAGGGCTGCACTTACACAGCCTTATCGATCGTCGCAGATTCTCTCAAGGAGGAGGGAATTGATTCTGAGATTGTATTTGTTGGAAAAGATGCCACAAATGGCAATATCGATGCATGCGTAGCGAATTTGAAGGCAAGCGTTGCATCAGCGGATGGCTTCATCTTCGGCTCACCGGTATATTATGCCTCTCCGACCGGTGAAATCGAGATCATCCTTGACCGGCTGTTCAGCGCAGCAGGGGCCGGGATGCGGCACAAGCCGGCGGCTGTCGTCGCCTCCGCGAGACGGGCAGGGACCACTTCCACGCTGGACGCTCTGGCAAAATATCCAGCGATCAATGAGATGCCGATTGTCTCCTCATCCTACTGGCCCATGGTTCACGGCAATACGCCGGACGATGTCCTCAAAGACGAGGAAGGTGTCGGCATCATGAAAGAGCTCGGCAAAAACATGGCCTGGATTCTGAAATGCATCGATGCCGGAAGAATGGCCGGAATCGCAGAGCCGGCCAAGCCACAATATAGCAAAACAAACTTTATCCGCTAAAGGTTCTGCCGGATTTGAACAGACCGGATTATTGGAATGCATTTCCACTGCTGATTCATCATGGATTGCATCAAGTATTTTGTGTGAACTGCGGCAGACTTCCTGATCCGTGCGCGGGTGTTATGCGGCAGAAAGCCCACGGCTTTGCTATTTTTGCAAAGCCGTGGGCTTTTCTTATGCAGAGCACTTAACACGCGCGAGCCCAGCGGGCGAAGTGCGAGTTTAGTGCGAGCTATGCAAATTTGCTTAGTGAGAACAAGCGTGAGCGCAGTTCGAACTTAGCAAATTTGCTTATGCAGAGCACTTAACAATAACCAGCCACTTAACGAGGACAAGCGAAAGCGCAGTCCGAACTTAGCAAATTTGCTTATGCAGAGCACTTAACAATAACCAGCCACTTAACGAGGACAAGCGAAAGCGCAGTCCGAGTTTAGTGGAGTGGCTATCCGCGGAGCGGGGCGCGAGCCCAGCGGGCGAAGTGCGAGTTTAGTGTGAGCTATGCAAATTTGCTTAGTGAGAACAAGCGTGAGCGCAGTTCGAACTTAGCAAATTTGCTTTTCGGGAATTCTCCTTGCTCAATCCGCGTACTTCCTCAGCGTCTCTCTCACCGCGCCTGCTCCCGCAAGCTCCTCGCGGAAGAAGCTGATCACCGTATCAGTAAGGCCAACCTTCTCCAGGTCTACGCCGAAGATCTGCGCGTTGGTCAGCAATGGAAGAACCGTCTGTTTCACTTCCTCCGCGGAGGGAACCGTGCCCAGGGCGAAATCCTTGACATACTTCTGCACATCGGGGATCAGCGGATCCGGAGACAGCTCAAACGCCTTTCCGGAATCATCGACCGCCATCAGGTAGCGGAGCCAGCCGGCAAATACCAGCGGCACCATCTTGAGCGTAGCAGGGTCTCTCGACGGGTCTGCCATATACGACTTGATCGTCTCGCCAAACCGGATCGAAAGCTTCTGGGAGGTATCGCAGGCAATTCTCTGCGGCGTATCCGGCATGAAGGGGTTCGGCAGGCGAACCCCGACAACCGTGTCAATGAACTCCCTGGGATCAAGAACACCCGGATCCGTAACCACCGGAAGGCCTTCCTGATAGCCAAGCTTCCTGATCATGTTTACCAGCTCGGTGTCCTTCATCTCCGCGGAAATTCTCTCATAACCCAGCAGGCAGCCGTAGATCGCCAGAGCGGTGTGCAGCGGGTTCAGGCAGGTGGTCACCTTCATCCGCTCAACCTTGTTGACCGTGTCGCGGTCGGTGAAGATCACGCCGACCTTCTCCAGTGCCGGCCTGCCGTTCGGGAACTTATCCTCGATTACCAGATACTGTGTCTCCTCCGCATTGACGAACGGGGCAACCCAGGTCTTCTTCGAGGTAACCACAGGATCCAGATCCTGGAGCCCGTCCGCGCGGAGAATCTTCTCCACGGAGGCATCCGGTCTCGGGGTGATCTTGTCGATCATCGACCAAGGGAAGGAAACCTTGGATTCATCATTGAGATAATCGACAAATCCCTGATCCGCGAGGCCATTTTCCGTCCACGCCTTCGCATAGGCCATCACGGCATTGTACAGTTTCTCGCCATTATGAGAGCAGTTGTCTGTGGAAACCATGGCGATCGGCTTCTGTCCTGCCTTGAAACGGCTGTACAGGAGGGATGCCACTTTCCCGATATAGCTCTGCGGCTTCTCCGGCCCTTTTGTGAAATCGTCAGTCACTGCCGGCAGCTGCTCTCCCCTGCCGTTAACCAGGCTGTAACCCTTCTCAGTTACAGTAAAGGTAGCCATCTGGAGGGTATCGCTCGCGAAGATCTCCTGAAGGCGCTTGAACTCCGCCGTATTCTCGGAGTCCAGGATCGCGGACTCGCCGATCGAGCCCACAACCGTCTTCTCCACATCACCGGTGGATTTCAGGGTGACAAGAACCGACAGATTGTCATGCGGGCGGTACTGTTTTTCGATGATTTCGTAATCAAAGCCCTCGCAGACGGTGATTCCGGAAGTCATGTCGCCATTCTCGAGCATCTCCTGCGCAAGGTTTGCCTGGAACGCGCGAAAAATATTGCCGGCGCCGAAATGTATCCAGACAGGATTCTTCGCTGTCTCCGCCGCGACCTTCTGCACATCATAAGCAGGCAGGTGATAGCCCTTTTCTGCCCACTCGGTTTTATCTTTTAACCCTTCATATGAAAGCTTCATAATCTCTCCTCTTTCTTCCAGATCACAGGCAAAGCGCAGCCCGCAGGCGGCCTTTGCCCATAGTCGTCATCTCCAGAATCGCAGTGTGTCTCGATTACTGATGAAGGTTCGCCTCGCGGACACCGGACGGAACCCCTCGGGTCTCCGCCTTGTCAATCGCCTCCCACAGGCCGTTGATATAGGTAGCGCCGAGGGCTCTGTCATACAGGCCGTATCCGGGCATAACGCCGGGCTTTCCAACCTCATCCCAGATCATTCTGCCGTGATCCGGGCGGATCGGCCCGTCAAATCCGGTCTCATAGAGTGCGCGCACGATCTCATACATATCGAAGCTCCCATCCGAGGAAAGATGGGCAGCTTCCTCGAAGTCATAGTTCTCTCTCGACTTATCATTGAACTTCAGGTTCCTGACGTGAGCAAAATGGATTCTTCCCTTGAGAACCCGGATCATGTGCGGCAGGTCGTTATTGATGTTGGTGCCGTAGGAGCCGGAGCAGAAGGTCACGCCGTTATGCGGATCATCAACTGCCTTCATCAGGCGGAGAATGCCTTCCTCGGAATTGATGATTCTGGTCAGGCCGAATACCGACCATGCCGGATCATCCGGGTGGATCGCCATCTTGATGTCATACTTGTTGCAGACCGGCATAATCGCCTTCAGGAAATATACCAGGTTCTGGAACAGCTTCTCGCCGTCGGTGTCCTTGTACATGGCGAAGAGCTCCTGGATCCGGTTCATCCGCTCCGGTTCCCATCCGGGCATAACCGCGCCGTTAGACATTTTCTGCATGGATTCCGCCAGATTCTCCGGGTCGATGGCATCGATCGCCTTCTGGTTATACGCAAGTCCGGTAGAACCATCCGGTTTCACGCGGGCAAGCTCCGTCCTGGTCCAGTCAAAGACCGGCATGAAATTGTAGCAGACCAGATGAATGTCCTGCTTGCCCAGGTTCTCCAGCGTCTCGATGTAGTTGTCGATATAGTGGTCACGATCCTTATCCGCAACCTTAATCGAATCGCAGACATTGACCGACTCGATGCCGGAAATATGCAGGCCGGCATCCTCAACATCCTTCTTCAGTGCGGCGATCTTCTCCGGCTTCCACACCTCGCCCGGAGTCGTATCATACAGCGTCGTGATCACGCCGGTAACCCCGGGGATCTGGCGGATCTGCTGCAGAGTCACCGTATCAAAGTTCTTACCGTACCAACGGAGTGTCATTTCCATAGTGAAGTTCTCCTCTTATAAACTGTATACTAGTTCTTTCTCCCTTACCTTACTATGTGTACCCGGAAATAGCAAGGTGTTTCGCGGCGATTTCTGTGGATTATGTAGAACATCACAAAATATCAGCCCATATTTCGGGGATATTGTTGAATATTATTTTCAAACAAGCAGTTCTCAATATGTATACTACTTCCAGGAGGCCTTTCTCATCTCCCTTCAGACATGCTTCCGTTTCATGTCCTCTCCCGGGGCTACTTCAACCAGCTTAACTTTTCCTTCCGGGACAATCCTGTAAGAATCTGTATCCGCCGAAATCGCGAAGGTATCACCGCGGGTGAGCCGTAGAACATCCATCCCAGCTGTGACAGCAGAAGAAGATCGTTGATCCGCCAAATTCGCATCGGACAGCCTGCTCTGTGTCCTGGCGATAAACTCAGGAGAAACATCCTCGCCGCTTGCGGACGTCTCAATCCTGCAGCTCCCCTCGCAGACAATACCCAGTGTGAACTTGTGGTCATGCTGTACTTCCACCGTTTTAGAAACCTCGAAATTCTGCACGAAGAAGCACCTTGTTCTGTCCTCTCCGACCAGTTCCTGCCGCAAGAATCCCACTTCGCTTGCCATTGTCCTTGGATGAATCTGGCAATGTTCGGTGATATATTCCCTGGAATACTGATGATAGTCAAAGAGATCCAGGCAAAAATCCAACCCTCTCCCCATAAACCTGGCTTCCGGAGGAACAACAATGCCGTTGCGCTCAAATTCGCACCGGACGACAAGATCCGACGGTTCCATGATTTCCAGCATGGTAATATTCTCCCCGATCGCATGAGGCATTCCTCCGGGAATATACCAGACCTCTCCCACATGGACCGGAATCTTTTCAAAACAGGCATCCATACGCGCCATATCCTGGGTTTCTATAATCTCTTTCCACTCATCCTTCGACGGCGCATGCTGGAATCCCAGCCGGATATATCCCGAGGTGCCCTCCCGGACGCCCAAAATATAGTAGCATTCCAGCTTCCCGTAGGGTTTGTGAAGCCTGGTGACGGCAAATTCCGTTGATGGGTGCGCCTGGACATGCAGCCGCATGGAGGAATCCAAAATCTTAAACAGGAAGCTAAGCTGCCAAGATCCGTCCGGGTGAAGATCATCGCCCAGATAAAATTTTTTCTCCTGATCGACTACGTTCCGGAGAAACTGACTGCCTTCCGGTGTTTCAACGGCAACCAGGCCTTCATGGGGAACCGGAGGAAGGCCGGGATTAGACGCTTCCACCATAGAGCCTATCCATTCCTCAGGCTGATCATTATCCATGCATATTCTCCTGCCATGCAGGGCATCAATTCCCGCGCCGCCCATATAATTCCGGCGAACCCGGTTGGGCGGAAGAAAGATCAGTTTTTTTCTCATACTACCCCCTCAATTATCCTGTTCTCATATACCTGTCTACAAAAACAGCCACCCCCTCAGCAAGGAGCTGGCTGTTTTCATGGAATCAAATGGTCTGTCTATCAAACTCCCGCGGAGCCGTAAACCAAATTGGGAATTGCAAGAATCAGCTGCGGGAAGAAAACCGTAATTGCAACCGTAATTCCGATCGCGATGAAATAAGGAACCGCATACCGGGAGGTCTCCTCAACCTTGCAGTGCATGATATCAGAGCAGGTATAGAGCGCAACGCCAACAGGCGGTGTCGAGCATCCCATCGTGACGATAGTCATCATAATGATGCCGAAGTGCACCGGGTCAATGCCATAACGCTGGATGATCGGAACCAGAATCGGTGTGACAATCAGCGTGATGACCGTTGTCTCCATGAACATACCGAAGACCGTGAGCATGATGATGATCAGCAGAAGCAGGAGATATTTATTGGAGGTTAGGGAGACCAGCATTTCTGTCAGTGTCAGCGGAAGCTGGTCATAGACAACTCCATAAGAAAAGATGCCAGAAAAGGCAAGGATCATCGTGATTACCGACAGATCCTTCACGGAATCGGTAACACACTGCTTGAACTCATGCCAATCCAATTCCTTATAGATAATCACACCAACAAACAGGGCATAGAAGCAGGCAAACGCACCGGACTCGGAAGGTGTCATGACACCGAAACGGATGAAGATGATCAGAAGGATCGGGAACATCAGCGCCCAGATGCTCCGCCCGCACTCTGCAAGGATAACCTTTGGCGGGCTCGGCTTATCATGATCCGGCTTATACCCGTAGTGATGCGCGGACCATGAGGTTGCCACCATCATCGTCGCGCACATGATGAACCCCGGAACGAAGCCTGCGCAGAACAGGCGCCCGATACTGACCTCCCCGACGGTTCCGTAGAGGATCAGGCCCATCGATGGTGGGATCGTCGCCACAATAAGGCCGGTCAGGCAGTTAACTGCTGCCGCCCATCCGGGGGCATAGCCGCGCTTGGTCATTTCCGGTCCGAGGATGCGGCACTCCATCGCGGCATCCGCTACGGCGGAGCCGGAAACACCGCCCATCAGGGTGGAAAGAACAACCGAAACCTGGCCGATCGAGCCCCACATGTGCCCGGTCAGGACATTGGAAAGGCGCACCAGCCTCGAGGTGATTCCGGTGTGATTCATCAGATTGCCCGCGAAGATGAACAGCGGGATCGCGAGCATCGTGAAGGACTGCGTAGTGGAAAGTGACTTCTGGACAAGAATTGTCCACGGGATCTCCGGGCGCATTAAGAAGAACGCGAAGCCCGAAATCGCGATTGCAAAGGCAACCGGCATGCCCAGGAAGAGCAAAACGAGGAAAAATCCTATTGCGTTTAACATTTATTTGTCCCCCCAATCCTGAACCGGCCGTTTGATATCATGGATAAATTTCTCAAGAATGCCAAAGAACATTAAAAATGAGCCCACCGGCACAGCCAGTGTGCACCACGCGTAACTCAGTGGCAGGGTATTAAAGGTGCGCAGCCAGCTTTGCGAAACAAGGGTAGCTCCGTAGATAACAAGGATTCCCAGGAATGCCAACATCAGCACATCAAAAACCACCATCAGCAGCTTCTGGAGAATCTTCGGAAACTTATTGACGATCATATCAATCCGGATCAGATCACCCCTGCGGATGACAACGTCAGCGCCGATAAAGGTAAGCCATCCAAATGCCAGAAGGGAGACATCCTGCGCCCAGTTGATGGGATGATGAATTGTCCTGGCAATTGCGGAGGCAAAAACCAGCGTGGTAATGACCACCAGTAAAAAGCTGGTCACCGCTTCCTCTACCAGCAAAACCTTGTGTGAAAGTGTCTTCATAAACTTTCTCTCCTCTTATCTGATAAAGGAGGGTTCTGACGAAATCAGAGCCCTCCTTCCAAGTTTCTTAACAGTCCTTCACGATGCAGATATTTGTCTGTCCTGACAAATCAATCCAGCCGCGTCTGCATGCAAAAGGCCAGCGCAAGAGGGATTAGTTCTTGCCGATCTCTTTGTAAAGCTGAGCTCTGAGATCTGTGAAGCCGAGTTCATCATACTCGCCCTGGACAGCATCCTTGAACGGCTGAAGATCAGGTGTATTCACCTGCAGGCCGGCCTTTACCATTTCCTGCTCATCCTTGTCGCACTCACTCTCAACTTCTGCCGCGGTCTCCTTACCGACCTCCTGAGCGGTGGTTACCAGGAGCTCCTGCAGGTCTTCCGGAAGGGAATTGAACCACTGGGATCCGCAGAGCAGGCCCTGCATCAGCTGGAAGTGGCCGGTCTTGGTCTGGTTCTTGCAAACCTCATAGATTCTGGACGGATAGCAGGAAGTGTTCTGAACCTCGCAGCCATCCAGCGCCTTGGACTGAATTCCGTTGTATACTTCGCCCCAGGACATAGATACCGGCGTAGCGCCCATATAGCTCATCGCCTTTGTGCAGACATCCTGGCCGATGGTGCGGATACGAAGGCCCTTCAGGTCGTCCGGAGAATTGATCTCTTTGTTGGTCATGAAATGACGCGGGCCATCATAGAACGTGAAGGAAAGCACCTTGATGCCCTGCTTCTTATCCAGTTCATCGACCCAGCCCTTGAAGGTATCGGTCTCTGTCACCTTCGCGCATTCGTCATAGTTATCAAACATGTAAGGCATCATCAGGATGGAGAAATCCTTTACGTACTGGCCGCATCTGGAGGCGTCGGTGTTAACCGCGACATTTACGCCCTGAATCGCCTGCTCCAGAACATCCTCATCGCCGCCGAGCTGTCCTGCCGGGAATACGGTAACCTTGAGCCTGCCGTTCGACTTCTCATTAAGCTCATCTGCCAGCTTCTGATAAGACCTGGTGATCATCGCCTGCTCGGTCTGAGAAGTGGAAATCTTGAGTTCATAGGTCTTGCCGTCACTGGCAGCAGCTGCTGTTGATCCGGACGCGGCACCCGCTGCTTCAGAAGCAGCGGCAGAGGATGCGCCGCTGGACTTGCCCGCGCTGCTCGAGCCGCCGCATCCTGCCAGGATGCCAGCGCCCATGATGACCGACATTGCGACTGCAACTAACTTTTTGTTCATAACTCCCTCCCATGAATGACATTCCGCAGGATCATCTGCAAAATGTATACCAGTAATTGTGATTCTAGGTTAGTCCCTTCTCTTTAATTTGTCAATTAAATATAAACACTTTCTAAACGTCCATCGGCATTTTTGTGTGAATGCACATATTTTCTTGACATAATTGTGCATTTTGTCAGTTTTCCATTTCTCTGCTTATTGTGGTATGATAAAAGCGTATATATTTGTACCAGTCCGCAGTGAATCTCACTGGTATGGCAGTAATTGAGGGATGGAAGTATGAATAAGGAAAACCAAAGTAATCCAGGAGCCGCGGTGAGCCTCTCGGAAAAGATTCATCACAGCTTGTGGGAAAAAATTGTCACACTGCAATATATGCCCGGTGAGAAGCTCAGCGAGGCCGGAATTGCCAGGGAATTGAACTGCAGCCGCATCCCTGTCCGGGAAGCCATTAAACGGCTGGCCTCGGAGGGGGCTCTGGATGTCTATCCGCAGCGGGGAAGCTTTGTGTCCCGGATCGATTTACGGCAAGTTTCCCAGACCCGCTATCTGCGTGAAATCCTGGAGACTCATGTTGTTCTGGAAGATTATGACAAAGGCCTGCTGGATCCTCTTGTCCCGATACTGAATACCATGGTTCACCAGCAGCTGGAGAAAATAAAATTTAATGAATTAGAAGACCTGACGTCGCTGGACAATGACTTCCATGACATTTTCTATCATATCGATGACAAGGGATTCGTCCAGAAACATACCGGGCGCTACGACGTACACTACATCCGCGCAAGAAGATTTGCCCTGGGAATCGAGCATGATTCGACCCACCGTTTCGATGATACCCACAACATCGTCCTGCAGCATCAGAAGATCATCGACGCCATCACCCGTCACGACAAACAAGGTCTGTCTGACATGCTGGTTGAGCATTTCCGGAACATCAATTACACCCTCCACAGCCAGGTCGAAGCGGGGAATCTGGCGGATGTATTCTGCAATGTCGATGACCATTAACCGATCGGTATGTTCACCCTTTATCCACACGCTGTGCCTCCGCGGAAGAATTTGCTCTTTTATTTCTTCCCGGCGCTGTGAAGATTTCGAACAATCGTATAAATATTGATACTCCCCAGGCCTAATGGCTGTGTCCAGTCAAGGCCTGTTTTTTTATTCATAAAATCACAGAATTTCTCCTGATCCGCAGGTGTAAGCGTTGCGAAATCAACCATATAGGCCTGATATTTGTCCACAAACAGATACGCATAGTTTTTTGAACTGACCAGCCGGATAATTTTTTCGTAGGCACACTCTGTTTCCTCCTGCTGTGTCTTGCATACCAGTTTTTCCGGATAAAAGGAGTAATTCATTGCTAATGTTTTGCCGCGCATCGCATACGCCAGCTGGCTGCCGCGGCGGCTTGGTGCCTTTGGCGCCATCCCAAAAAGAATACACCCCAGAGCAAGCAGCAGAAAGCTGAGTGTTGAAGTCCCGTTAGCGATACCAATCAAAATCAGGGCAACAGAAACCGCATACCACGCCAGCCGATACCACGGGTGAAAGACATTGGTTACCGTCTGATCCAGCAGGCGCACAGTTTTCTCATTATATTTTATTTCCGCCCGGAAAACCGGATATCCATTACTCTTCACATTCTACCCCCATTGTGGAAAAATCAAGCAGGCTCCCAAAAAACGTAACGAGCTCATTGTATCATCTGGAATTGTTGACGAAAAGACTCCTTCGGCACCCATTCCTTTTTCTTAAGAGATTTTAGACTTTTTTAAGGGGGGTAACATATTTGAGACACATTTTTCCGGTATAGTATAGACAGTTGATCGATAGATCAACCGCAGGCAAAACTTTTTCAAACAACTATCGGACAGCAGACGCTGTCCGTCCCCCCTCTTAGTTGTGTTTATAAGTTATTGTTTGCTCCTTAGATACCTACCATTCCCCTTTTAAAGAGAAAGCCTCCGGCGCACGCCGGAGGCTTTCTCTTGTACTACAGCTTGTTTTTTTATTCACAAAGTTCACAGTTTTTTTATTTTTTCAACGCAGATGGAACACAATTACCCGGTATACTGTAGTCAAGTTGTTCGGGAGAACATACTTAAGCGAAAACTTTTTCATACTCAAACCGGGCAGGCAAAACTGCCCGGTCCCCCCCTCTGAAAAATTATTTTCTTTTACATAAATCATTTCCCTGGAAAAGCCCCCGGCATTTCGCCGGGGGCTTTTCCGTACAGGCGGAGCATCTCGTCCAGGCTAACCCGGACTGCCGATCAATCGATGCTCTCCACCGCGTTCTCGACAGCCTTCCCGACTTCCTCGGATTTTCTGTCGGCGTCGTCCAGGGAGCTTCCCTTGACCCCGTAGTAGAACTTGATCTTCGGCTCTGTCCCGGAAGGTCTCACGCAGATCCAGGCATTGTCCTCCAGGTCATAGTAAAGGACATTGGACTTCGGGAGGCCGGTCGGTGTGACTGTGCCGGTCTTCACGTCGCGGATGGTATCCCGCGCGTAGTCGCGGACGGACAGAACCTTAAGGCCGGCAAACTCGGCAGGGGCATTTGCCCGGAGCGTGTCCATGATGCGCTTCATCTTGGCCGCGCCCTCGATGCCGTCAAATTCCAGGGACTTCACGGTATCCTTGTAATACCCGTACTTCCTGTACATGTCAAGCATGGCATCCCAGAGTGTCTTGCCCTGCATCTTGTAGTAGGCTGCCGCCTCGCAGAGCGCCGCGGTGGCGGAGACGGCATCCTTGTCGCGGGCATACGGGCCGATCAGGCAGCCGTAGCTCTCCTCCATGCCGAACATGTAATGGCCGATGCCCGTCTGCTCCTCGCGGAGAATCTGCTTGCCGATCCATTTGAACCCGGTCAGGACTTCCACGAGACGGCAGTTGTAGTGCTTCGCGACCGCATCAACCAGGTTGGTCGTCACGATGGACTTGACCACCTCGCCGTCGGACGGGATCTTGCCGTTCTTCTGCTTCTGGCTGAGGACATATTCGCAGATCAGGGATCCGGACATATTGCCGGTCAGCGGGTGGTATTCCCCAGTCTCCGCGTCCTTCACATAGACACCGAGGCGGTCAGCATCCGGATCGGTAGCCAGGACAAGGTCGGCGTCCTTCTCCTTCGCGAGCTTTAAGCCGAGCTCAAAGGCCTGGCGGCTCTCCGGGTTCGGGTACGGCGTGGTCGGGAAATCCCCGTCCGGATTTTCCTGCTCCGGAACCACATAGAGGTGCTTGAAGCCGAGATCCGTGATCACACGGCGGACAGGGATGTTGCCGGTGCCGTTTAACGGGGTGTAGACGATCGTGATGGAATCCGCCATCTTGTCGATCGCGTCCTTATTGACCACCTGGGCTTCAACGCAGGTGATGTACTTGTCGTCCATCTCCTTGCCGAGCGTGACATAGAGCCCCTTCGCCTTCGCCTCGTCCGCGCTCATGGTCTTCACGGTGTTCCAGTCATCGATCGCGAGAACCTCCCTGGTTACGCCCTCATCGTGGGGCGGCGTGAACTGGGCGCCATCCTCCCAGTAGACCTTATAGCCGTTATATTTCGCCGGGTTGTGGCTCGCGGTCACATTGATGCCGGCAATGCAGCCGAGCTCACGGACAGCAAAGGACAGCTCCGGGGTCGGGCGGAGGGACTCAAATCGATATGCCCGGATGCCGTTCGCCGCGAGCGTTCTTGCCGCCTCATCGGAGAATTCCGGGGACATATGGCGGGAATCGTAGGCGATCGCGACGCCCTTGTCCTGCCCGCCCTGCTTGATGATGTAGTTGGCAAGGCCCTGGGTTGCCCGCCTGACCGTGTAGATGTTCATGCGGTTGATGCCGGCCCCGATCACGCCGCGGAGCCCGGCGGTCCCGAATTCCAGATCGCGGTAGAAGCGATCCTCGATCTCTTTTTCATCACCGGCGATGGAGCGGAGTTCCTCCTTCGTCTGCTCGTCGAAGTACGGGTCGTTCATCCACTGCTCATAGATTTTTTTGTAATCTTTCATGGTTTACCCCCTGCAGAGAAATTCCGAATTACAGTTAAGATTATACATCATTTTTCCGACGGAATGGGGAAATTTAAGGCATATTCCATAAGCTTTCCCCGCTCGTTCGCCGCCGGGTCACGGAGGACGAGCGCAAAGCAGGCGGCAAGGATTTCCCCCATCCTCCTGCCCGGCTTTAGCCCGGCCCGGATCAGGTCGCCGCCGGTGACCGCCATGTCCTTCATCCGGTAGCAGTCGCCCCGCCGCCGGATCTCCTCCGCCATCTGCCGGATGTGTTCCGCCTTGTCCCGGTGCTCCGGGCAAATGGTCCCGCCGAGCAGGAGCAGCCGATCAAACAGGGCATCGCTCATCCGGCTCATCTCCCGGCGGACCACGGCCTCCTCGGGGTCTGATGCCCCGCCCGGGGCGGCTCCGCGGACAGTTTCGGACGCCATCGAAAGTCCGGCCTCCTCCGGCAGAAAGCCGAGCGTCCAGCCCCCGGTGAGCGTCTCCACATCCCGTATCGTGTCATTGTCCATTTTCAGCCCGCGGAGAACCTTCCTGGCGCGTTCCGCCCCGGCGCCCGCAAGAAATGCCGACCAGCGCAGGGATTTTTCCGCGGGAAGGCCTGCCGCCGCAAAGAGGCGGCTCCGGAGGAGCTCCTCCCCGACGGCGAAGGCCTCGGCAAATTCCGGGCCGATATACCGGTCCATCCCGGAGGTGTGGACGTCCAGGATTTTGTCCGGATGGCCGGAGAGCAGGGTTTTGGTGAGCTCCACCTGGATCCGCTCCCGGCTCACATGGACGAGGTTCGGCGCGATCTCGGCGAGTGCTTTCGCGGTCTCCTCCTCGACCGCAAAGCCGAGCTGCGCGGAAAACCGGATTGCCCGGAGGATCCTGAGTGCGTCCTCCGTGAACCGTTCCCGGGGATCCCCCACACAGCGGATCACCCGCCGCCGCAGGTCCCCGATTCCGTCAAACTCATCCACAAGCCCTGCTGCCGGGCTGTACGCCATGGCATTGATCGTGAAATCGCGCCGTTTCAGGTCTTCCCGGAGGCTCGGGGTGAAATACACCCTGTCCGGATGGCGCCCGTCGGCGTAATCCCCGTCAACCCGATAGGTGGTGATCTCATAGCCGGTCTTCCCGATCATCACAGTCACGGTTCCATGCTGGATCCCGGTGTCCACCGTCCGTCGGAACAGGGCTTTCACCTGGGCAGGCAGTGCCGATGTCGTGATGTCCCAGTCCTCCGGCGTCCGCCCGAGCAGGGAATCCCGGACGCAGCCGCCGACGGCAAATGCCTCGAACCCGGCATTTTCCAGGTTTTTCAGGATCTCCCGCACCGGCTCCGGCACTTGGATGACGATTTCTTTTTTCTCAGGCCACGGTTCTTTCATAGACTAATATTCCTTTCGCCGGGACGCGGCAGGGATCCCCATCTCCTCCCGGTATTTCGCGATCACCCGGCGGGATACACAGATGCCGCCGGCAGCCAGCCGATCGCAGATTTTCTGGTCGCTGAGCGGTTTCTTTCTGTCCTCCCCGCCGATGATCGCGCGGATTTTCTGTTTGACCGCGTCGCTGGACGGCCCTTCCGGAGCTGTGCCGGGCGCGTGTCCGGAAGCTGCCCCGCTGGGGAAGAAATAGTGCAGCGGATAGACGCCGCGGGAGCACTGGAGATATTTGCCCCGCACCGCACGGCTCACGGTGGACTCATGAATGTCCAGCGCTTCCGCCACGTCGGAAAGGCGAAGCGGCACCAGCGGCGCCCCGGGGACGGTGAAGAATTTTTTCTGTTCCAGGTAAATCTGTCTGGCGATCCGGAGCAGGGTCTCATCCCGGCGGGCGATGCTGTTCTTGATCCACTCCGCCTGGCGGATCTTATTTTCCAGGTAGCCCCTGACCTCCGGATCATCGCTCTCCCGGAAAAGACTGCTGTAATAGCTGTTGATCCCCACCCCGGGATAGAGGCTGTCGTTCAGCAGGATGTCCGTATGGTCAGGAAAGCGCACGATCAGCACATCCGGGGTGATGTACCGAAGCTGCTGGCGGTCGGAAAAAGAGTTGCCCGGCTTCGGGTTCAGGCGCCGGATCACGGAACAGGCCTTCTTCACTTCCTCCAGGGAAATGCCGAGGCTCTTCCCGATTGCCGGAAGCCGGTTCCCGGCGATATCCTCCAGATGGTTCTCGATCACCCGCCGGATCTCGTCCGTGAGCAAGCCGTTTCTCTCCGCCTGGATCGTAAGGCACTCCTTCAGGCTTCGCGCGCCGACCCCGGCGGGATCAAGCCCCTGGATCACCTTCAGCATGGTGAGGATTTCCGTCTCGGGAACGCCGAACCGCTTCGCGATAAAGTCTGTATTTTCCACAAAATATCCTGCCGAGTTCAGGCTCCCGATCATAAACCGGAGGATCTCCTGCTCCCTGTCGGTGAAATCCCCGGTGATCAGCTGCGCGTGCAGATATTCCTCCAGGCTTTCGCCGCGGCTCACATCGAAATTGAAGGCGTCGCGGGAATCCTCATCGTCGGGATCCTTGTCCGCGAGGGAGACATAGCCGCGGTCGCGGAAGCTGTTCAGCCATTCATACTTCTGAATACGGTCGTCCCCGTCCTTCGCTGCCGGGTTCTCCTGGATGTCGATCACCGGATTTTCGAGCGCCTGCTCCTTCAGGTAATCGGAAAGCTCCTGCGCGTTCATCTGCAGGATACGCGCGGACTGGATCAGCTGCGGGGAGAGAACCTGCTTCTGAACCATCTCCATACTCATGCCCAGCGATGTTTCAGAACTCATAGAACGATACTCCTTTCCCTGATCCCGCCCCGGTCTTCGGAAAAGTGCCGGCGGCATCAGGACAATCTATCATCAACGCTCTTGAACAATTTCTATTATACGGGATATCGACGGCTTTTGAGCGAATATTTTGAAAAATATCCCCGGTTCCTCCGGTTGAAAAGTGGGGTCAAGACACAGAAAGGCGGTTCCACGCTCACCGGAAGTGCACGTAGAACCGCCCGATTTTTTGCTCAGGGTATGATTTCGGGGATACCGCCCGCTTCGCGGCAGCTTCCGATCAGTACGCCTTGCCCCAGTAGACCATCTTCTTCGCAGGCTTGCCGCAGACCACGCACCGGTCTCCGAGGCTCTCCTGCTTGAACGGGATGCAGCGGCTGGTGACGCCGGCGTATTCCTTCAGCTTGTCCTCGCACTCGCGGCAGCCGCACCACATCGCGCGGATGAAGCCCGGCTTGTTGTCGGCAATATCCTTCAGCTCCTCGAGGCTGTGGGCGTCAAAGGTCATCGCCCTCTGGCGGGCCAGGGCGCGCTCAAAGAGATCCTTCTGGATCTGATCCAGCATCCCGCCGACCTTGGCAGCAAGCTCATCCATAGCCACCGTGACTTTCTCATGGGTATCGCGGCGGACAAGGACAGCCTGTCCGGCGGCAACATCTCTCGGTCCGATCTCAACTCTCAGCGGGATGCCGCGCATCTCGCAGTCGGCGAACTTATATCCCGGCGTGCGATCGGAATCATCTGTCTTCACCCGGTAACCGGCGAGGAGCGACTGGATCTTCGCCGCGGCTTCCATGACGCCCGGCTTGGCCATCTGGATCGGAACGATCTCCACCTGAACCGGAGCGGCCTTCGGCGGGAGAATCAGGCCGTCGTCGTCGCCGTGCACCATGATGATGGCGCCGATCATCCGGGTGGTCATGCCCCAGGAGGTCTGGTTCACATATTTGATGGTATTGTCCTTATCCACATACTGGACGCCAAAGGCCTTCGCGAAGCCGTCGCCGAAGTTGTGGCTGGTGCCGCACTGCAGGGCCTTGCCGTCGTGCATGAGTGCCTCGATGGTGTAGGTCGCCTCAGCGCCGGCGAATTTTTCCTTGTCTGTCTTCTGTCCGCGGACAACGGGGATCGCCAGGAACTGCTCGGCAAAATCCGCATAGAGATTGAGCATCTGCTGTGTGCGCGCCTCGGCATCCTCAAAGGTCGCGTGTGCCGTGTGGCCTTCCTGCCACAGGAACTCGCGGGAGCGCAGGAACGGCCGCGTGGTCTTCTCCCAGCGGACGACAGAGCACCACTGGTTGTACACCTTCGGCAGATCCCGGTAGGAGTGGACATCCTTCTTATAGAAATCGCAGAACAGCGTCTCCGACGTCGGACGGATGCACATGCGCTCCGGCAGCGGCTCAAGCCCTCCCTGGGTCACCCAGGCAACCTCCGGGGCAAATCCCTCGACGTGATCCTTCTCCTTCTGGAGAAGGCTCTCCGGGATCAGGAGCGGCATGTAGACATTCTCCACCCCGGTCTCCTTGAAGCGGCGGTCAAGCTCGCGCTGGATATTCTCCCAGATCGCGTAGCCGTAAGGCTTGATTGCCATAAATCCCTTGACGCTGGTGTACTCGATCAGCTCCGCCTTGCGGACGACGTCGGTATACCACTGTGCAAAATCGTCCTCCATGGAAGTGATCTCTTCCACGAGTTTCTTATCCTTTGCCATCTCAGACTCCTTTAACTTTATATAAATTCAGCATTGTCTGCAATAGTTCGAGTTTACTCTGCACTGCCGTTTTTGTCAATGAAACCGGCATTTTCCGCATATTCCGGGAAGTCCCTCCGGAGCCTGACCAGGAAGGCGTGCACCAGCATGGCGGTCATCCCCCAGAGGGAGGTCTTCTCCCCGAATTCGGCGAGATCGTAGAAATAGCCGATGCGCCTCGTCCGCCGGAACGGGTAATTCCGCCCGCCGGGGATGAGCTCAAAGGGGTAATCATTTCCCGGCTCGGTAACCAGGAAGGTCTCGGCCTGCCTCGCCGGGTGGGCAAAGAACCAGCCGAGCGGCACTTCCAGCACATGGTCGACCTCGTCCCTGGAAAATGTCCCCGCATACTCCGGGAGCTCCGCGAGGAAGCACCAGACATTTCCTCCGCCGGGGCTCTCGATCTCAAAGAGGGGCGCGATCACGCTGATCTCCCCCTCCGTGATCCTGAGCTCCTCTGTCGCCTCCCGGACTGCCGCCATGAGGGGCGTCTCCCCGTCCTCGATGGCGCCGCCGGGGAAGCAGATCTCCCCGGGCTGCCGGTCAAGATCCATCGCCCGAACCTCGAAGAGAATGCGGTATTCCCCCTCGCGGGGAATCAGGCAGAGCATCACCGCGGCGCCATTCTTTCCCGAAGTGGGAATGCGCCGGAACGGCTGATCCTCCCACTTTTTCTTCATCCGGCTGACAAGGTCTCTATTCATGGCTTTTCCCGCTCCTTTCCCGCAAACCGGCTCCGCGCCGGACGCCTCCCGCAATTCTCCCATCGGCAGAAAATGACTGCCGATCCGGTGATTCGCGCCGGGCATATCCCGATATTCCGCTGTTCAGTATCCCTCCACGCGGAAGCCCGTCTCTTCCGGGACGGTGGGGATCTTCTTCTGCTCCACCCTTGTGATATGGATAAATGTCCCTTTTTCCAGAACAGTGATCAGGTGGCGGATATTTTCCTCCTCCCCCTGCACCTCCATCTCGACACGCCCGTCCCAGCAGTTGGTGACCCAGCCGGTCAGCCCCAGATCCCGCGCCGCGTACTTCGCCCGGTAGCGGAAACCGACGCCCTGCACCATGCCGCTGAAATAGATATGCTCGCGAATCATCCGCATTCCCCGCTTTCTTTAAGGATTCCTGCCGCCCGGAAGCGGTCGAAGGCCTCCCCCTCCGCCCGGGCGGAATATGTCCTCTGCCGTCCGTCCCGGGGATGCCGGAAGGTGAGCTCTACGGCACAGAGGGCCGGATTGATCCCCCGTCTTTCCCGGAAGGCGGGGTTGTACTTGGGATCCCCGTAGAGAGGAAGCCCGCGTGAGGCAAACTGGACCCGGATCTGGTGATGGCGCCCGGTGACGAGGTGAACCCGGACAAGGGTGAGCACGCCGGAATCCGGATCCGGGATGCTGCCGAGCACCTCAAACCGGAGAACCGCCTTCTTCGCCCCCGGGGTGTCTTTATCCACCGCGCGGGTGAGATTTGCCCTCCCGTCTTTCACCAGGAAATCCACCAGCTCCCCGGAGTTATCCACAGGTTTTCCACAGAGGACCGCGAGGTAGATTTTCCCCGCGCTGTCCCCGGAAAGCCCGGCAGAGAGCGCCGCCGCAGCCTTCCGGTTCTTCGCGTAGACCATGATGCCGGCAACCTGGCGGTCCAGGCGGTGGATAACTGCCAGATACGGAGGTGCACCCGCTGTGGAGGATTTTGTGGATAACTTTCCTCCGGCACCGCGGGCTTCCTCCGCCAGATGATTTTTCAATAGGCTCACCATGTCCGCGCCGAGGCCGCGGCTCTCCTGGGCGTCCACGCCCGCCGGCTTATACACCACGAGGATGTCCGCATCCTCCGCATAGATTTTCAGCTTCTCCACAATTCCCTCCTGGCCGGATTTACCCCATTGCTGCTTACTACTCTACACGAAAAAATGCCCTGCCGCAATGGCAGGGCAGCCTTGGTCCGGCTCAGCCCAAAAGTACCTGCACCTGATCCCGTTTTTCGTACAGGACGCAGCCCGGCTCCGGGAAATGCAATCGAGGATCACCCCGCACGTGCTGAACAGGGACAAAAAGGCAGCCTGTCCTTCCGCGCAGGCTGCCTTTTCCTATCCTTTGATCCCTGATGTCCCCGGGCTGCTCAATTCCGTCGTCCCCTGATGTTCCCGGGCGCTCAATTTCATTACTTCTTAATGTCCTCGGGCGGTCAGGAATTTCCCTCAAATCCCGGGATCACGATCCGGTTGCCGAAATGGTCACCCTCCGGACGGCGGCGGGGCGCTGGTTTCTGGCTGTTCTTCGGCGTGCTGTCTTTCCCCTGGGCGGCAGCATCCGGAGCGCCCTGCTGCCCCTTCGGCGCGTACTCATTGCCCGTCGTCCGCCGGATATTGGAGTCCAGGAAACGGTTGAAGCCGAGCCAGCCCTCCTGTCCGGTTCCGGCACCGCCGCCATTCAGCGCCTCGGTCATCGTCTCCAGCTTCGCGTCCGCATTGTCCGCGAGGTTGAGCGCGAGAGCCTCGAGAAGCGCCGGCTTCTTCGGGGAGCCGTACTCCAGCTCGCCGTGATGGGCAAGGATGCAGTGCTCGAGCTCCCGTCCCAGCTTCTCCGGGAAGCCGTCAATCTCGCGGATCCGGTCATGAACCATCTGCGCGCCGATCACGATATGGCCAAGAAGCTGGCCCGCGTCGGTGTAGTCATTTTCCGGAAAATCCGAGAGCTCCACGGTCTTGCCGATATCGTGGAACAGGGCCGCGGTCAGCAGAAGATCCCGGTTGATCAGGGGATATTGGGAAGAAAAATACTCACACAGCTTCATGACGCCGAGCGTGTGCTCCATCAGGCCGCCGACAAAACCGTGGTGGACGCTCTTCGCCGCGGAGTGGTAGCAGAAATTCCGGAGAAATGTCTTGTCGTCCACGTAGTAGCTCTCACAGAGCTTCTTCAAATGCGGCTCGCTGATGGAATCAATCAGGGTCTTGATCTCCTGGTACATTGATTTCAGGTTCTTCGAGCTGACCGGGAGATAATCCTCCGGCTTGTACTCCCGCTCGTCCGCGCGGCGGATCCGCCGGATATTCAGCTGGAGATTGCCGTTGTAGGTGATCACCTCGCCCTCGACAGCGACATAGTCGAGCGCGTCGAAATCCATAATGCCCGGGGAGCTGACATCCCAGATCTTGGAATCCACCGTCCCGCTCTTGTCCTGGAGGGTGACATTGACATACTCCTTGCCGTTGCGGGTCATCGCCGACTGCTTGTGCTTGCAGAGGTAGACGTCCGCCACATGGCATCCCTCGGTAAACTGTCCAATATATCTCATTTGGTTTCCTTCCTGTCCTTGCTGTTTCTCATCGTTTCCGGATCTCCACGGAGAAGGAGACGGGCTCATAGCCGTTTCTCCCGGCGCGCATGACCGTCACCGGAACCGCCGTCCCCGGCTGGCTCCCCGTGATCTGATCCTGGAGGCCGGACGCCGTGGTTACCGGTTCTCCCCCGTATTTTACGATAATGTCGCCATTCTGTATGCCGGAAGCATAGGCGGGGCTCTCCGCCACCGCCTCCGCGACGTAGACGCCCGCCGGGATCCCGGAATTCTTCATCTCCGTGGTCACATCCTGCATACGTACCCCGAAATAGGGGATCTCCTGGCCGTTGGTCAGCTTCTCGAGGGTTTTCTTGACCGGGGAAATGGCCATGATCGGGGTCATCCCCCCGCTCTTTTCCAGGCTCTCGTCCGCCCAGCCGATCAGTTCGCCGGCCATATTGACAAAATAGGTTCCCGCGCTGCTGCTCCCGCAGTCGGTGTAAAGGACCACCCCCGAGAAATCCGGCATGCTGACGCCGGAATCCGACATCGCGACGCTTCCGGTGGTGACCGACCAGGTTCTTCCCGCCGGCGCCCCGACCCCGACCAGGAGATCGCCCCGGCTCACCGAGTAGGAGCTCCCGAGCGGCATCACCGCCAGATCTTTGTTCTGATTCTCCGAGAGTGACGACAGCGGGACACTCAGCACCGTGAGGCCGAGCACGCTGTCATTTTGGCGCACCTGGGTCTCCGTCTTCGTGCCGTCCTTCAGCTGGACCTGCACATTGCCCACCCCGAGGACGGAGCGGGCAGAGGTCAGGATCAGGGCATCGCTGTCCGTCTTCGCGATCACAAATCCCGCCGCCGACCCGGTGGATTCCACCGCATTGCCGAAGACATCCGTCTGCTGGACGCCGGTGGTGACCGTAACGATCGAACGGTCGAGCCCGTCCGCCACGGCGGACAGGGCATGGTTCAGATTGCCGATATCCGCGGCCGAGAACGTGTAGTCCGAGATTGCCCGGCTGACCGCCTCATCAATCTTCTCCGCCTCCACCTGGGCTTCCTGGGTCTCCTCCGCCCGGCTCTCCTCCGGGGAAATGGCGGCATCGGTCTCCTCCGCGGCAAACTCGATGGAGGTACTCTCCTCCGCCTGTCCGGAGAAACGCCGCTCCGCGACTGGCCTTACGGCGGCGAATGCCGCTGCCGCCACGGCGCCGAAAACCGCCGCGGAACAGACAAAAAACGCGGCATGGCAGGCAACCTGCCTTCTGGTCAGCGGGGGCCGGACGATCTTCTCCCGGATAAATTCCCGCGTGTCCTCCTGTTTCTGATCACTCATATCCATGTTCTCCTGATCGATGTTCAAAAGTCATGATATGCCTGAAAGAATATTATACTTTCCGAGCTCTCTTTATGCAAGCCCGCCCCCAGCAGGCGGCAAAGCGCCGCAGGCGATCGGAACCCCCTTTGCTTCGCGAGATGTGGGGGTTGAACAGTAACCTTTTCTTCCTCTATAATAGAAGCGGCTCCTTACGGGGCTTCGGGCATTGCCTGTTTTATCATAAGACAGAATTTTGGAGAAAATATGAACGAAAAAGTACTTCGTACCCTGGAATATACAAAAATCATCGACCGGCTCGCGGCATTTGCCACCACCGACCCGGGAAGAAAGGCCTGCCGGAACCTGCGTCCCTCGGTGGATCCCGACACCATCCGCCGCGACCAGGCGAACACCTCCGATGCCCTGGACAGGGTGCGGATGAAGGGGACGCTCTCCTTCTCCGGCCTGAAAGACCTGACCGCCTCGATGAAGCGGCTGGAGATCGGCGGCTCCCTCGGCATCGTGGAGATCCTGAACGTGGGCTCTGTCCTCAATGTCGCGAGGCGCGCAAGGGCTTACGGCGCCAGGGAGAAATCCAAGGAAATCCCGGACGACTCCCTGGATGCCATGTTCCGGGAGCTTGACCCCATTGAACCGCTGGCGGAGGAAATCCGCCGCTGCATCCTGGACGAGGACACGGTCGCCGACGAGGCGAGCCCCGGCCTTGCCAAGGTTCGCCGGGAAATGCGCCAGATCGACGGGAAGGTCCACTCCCAGCTCAATGAAATCCTGAACCGGAACCGCGCCATGCTGCAGGACGGGATCATCACGATGCGCGAGGGGCGTTACTGTCTCCCTGTCCGCGCCGAATACAAGTCCCAGGTGCCCGGGATGGTGCACGACCAGTCCGCCACCGGCTCCACCCTGTTTATCGAGCCCATGGCCGTCATCCGGCTCAACAACGAATATAAGGAGCTCCAGCTGAAGGAGAAGAAGGAGATCGAGTATGTCCTGACCGCCCTCTCCACGGAGATTGCTCCCTGGTCCGGCACCCTGCTGAATGACCAAAAACTCCTGGCGGAGCTGGACTTCATCTTCGCCAAGGCGGAGCTCTCCCGCTCGTACCACGGAACCGAGCCGAAGTTCAATACCGACCGCTATCTGAACATCCGCAGCGGCCGCCATCCCCTTCTGGACCCGAAAACGGTGGTGCCCACGAACATTTACCTGGGGAAGGATTTCGACCTGCTGATCATCACCGGGCCGAACACCGGCGGCAAGACCGTATCCCTGAAGACCGTCGGGCTGTTCACGCTGATGGGACAGGCGGGGCTGCATATCCCGGCAGACGAAGGCTCCGAGCTCGCTGTCTTCCGGGAGGTTTTCGCCGACATCGGCGACGAGCAGAGCATCGAGCAGAACCTGAGCACATTTTCCGCCCACATGAAGAATATCGTGGAAATCCTCGACCGGGCGGACACCGACTCGCTGTGCCTGTTCGACGAGCTCGGCGCCGGCACGGATCCGACCGAGGGCGCCGCGCTCGCGATCTCCGTCCTGCAGTTTCTCCACAACATGACGGTCCGCACCATGGCCACCACGCACTACAGCGAGCTCAAGGTCTACGCCCTGCAGACAAAGGGCGTGGAAAATGCCAGCTGCGAATTCGACGTGGAGACCCTGCAGCCCACCTACCGCCTGCTCATCGGCATTCCCGGCAAGAGCAACGCCTTCGCGATCTCCAAAAAGCTCGGCCTTCCGGACTATATTATCGACGACGCGAAGAAGCGCATCAGCGCCGAGGACGAATCGTTCGAGGATGTGCTCGCCGAGCTGGAGAAAAACCGCGTGATCGTGGAAAAGGAGAAGGAGGAGGTCGAGCGCTACCGGAAGGAGATCGTGGAGCTCCGGAACAGCCTGGAGAAGCAGGAATCCTCCCTCGCCAAGCAGCGGGAGCAGATGCTCTCCTCCGCGAAGGCCGAAGCACGGGACATCCTGCGGGATGCGAAGGATACCGCGGACCGGACAATCCGCAGCATCAACCGGATCGCCCAGGACTCCGGCATTTCCCGGGAGCTGGAAAATGCGCGCGGGAAGCTCCGCGAGAAGATTGACCATGTGGAAAAGTCGATCCCGGAGAAGAAGGCAGCGCCGAAGAAGAAGGTTGCCGCCGGCGAGCTCCATCTCGGGGACACGGTGCGGATCCCGTCCATGAATATGACCGGCACCGTGAGCTCTCTCCCGAACAGTAAGGGAGACCTGGATGTCCAGATGGGAATCCTGAGCTCCCGGGTCAATATCGAGGACATCGAGCTCATCCAGAGCCAGACGGTCTCCGGCCCGGGCTACAGCGAAAAGGCCGGCGGTTTCTCCGCCGGAAAGCGGGGAAGCCGCGGCGGCTCCCGCAGCGGCAGCCGGGACGGTTCTTCCGGCGGCAGCATCGGCATGGCAAAGTCGATGTCCATCTCCCCGGAGGTCAACCTGATCGGAATGACCACGGACGAGGCAATCCCGGCGATGGACAAATATCTGGATGACGCGTACCTGGCGCACCTGGAGGAGGTCCGCGTGATTCACGGGCGCGGCACAGGCGCCCTCCGGAACGCGGTGCACCGGGAGCTCCGCCGCCTGAAATATGTGAAGAGCTTCCGGGACGGCGAATTCGGCGAGGGCGGAAACGGCGCGACCGTCGTGACCTTCAAGTAAACACGGGGACGGCGCGGCCGCCCTGGCCTTCAAGTAAACGCGGGGACGGCGCGGCCGCCCTGACCTTCAAGTAAGCGCACAGGAAAATTGGGGTGAATGGAATGGCAGACAAGCAGAAAATCCTGATCGTGGATGACGACAACAATATCGCGGAACTGATCGCCCTCTATCTGGCGAAAGAGCTCTATGACACACGGATCGTGAATGACGGGGAGGAAGCGCTCAAGGCATTTCCCATTTACCAGCCGGACCTGGTTCTCCTGGATCTGATGCTCCCGGGCATTGACGGCTACCAGGTCTGCCGGACGATCCGGACCACCTCCCAGGTGCCGATCATCATGCTCTCCGCCAAGGGCGAGGTCTTTGACAAGGTGCTCGGCCTGGAGCTCGGCGCAGACGACTATATGATCAAGCCGTTCGACTCCAAGGAGCTGGTTGCCCGGGTCAAGGCGCTCCTCCGGCGCTCCCAGGTAACCGCGGCGGCTAATGCCGCAGCCTCTCTCCCCGGAACCTCCGGGCAGTCCGGAAAATATGTCGAATACCCGGGGCTTGTCGTCAACCTGACCAACTACTCGGTGATTTATGATGGCCATTCTGTGGACATGCCGCCGAAAGAGCTGGAACTCCTCTATTTCCTCGCCTCCCAGCCGAACCAGGTCTTCAACCGGGAACAGCTCCTCGACCACATCTGGGGCTACGAGTACGCCGGCGATACCCGGACCGTGGACGTCCACATCAAACGCCTGCGGGAAAAGATCAAGGATCATCCTACCTGGGCTCTGACCACGGTCTGGGGCGTGGGCTACAAGTTTGAGGTTCGCCAGTAACGGGAGGCACCATGTTTCATTCCCTTCGCCAGAAATTGATTGCCGCTTACCTGCTGTTTGCTTTCCTGGGGTTCGCGGTGATTGCCCTGTTCTCCTCCGCCATGATGCGGAAGCACACGATCAGCCTGTATGCCGGCCAGCTCTACAGCGAGGCCACCTCCCTCGCCGGCCGGTGCAGCGACGCCTACCAGGGTACCAGCCCTGATCTCTCGGAGATCACGCCAAGGCTGGAAACCGCCGCTTCCTGCCATGGCGCCGAGGTGTGGATCATTGACCGGAACGGGCTGATCTCCGCCGACAGCGGGCATACGCGCGCGGGGACAGCGATCAGTGCGTTCAACCCGGCGGACCGGGGAAACCGCCTATACACGATCAGCCGCTTTTACGGGACATTTCCCGGAGATGTCCTCACCGTGGCGGCGCCCATCACCGGAAATATGAATACCTACGGCTACGTCCTCATTCATCTGCCGATGTCGGTCATCGAGGACCAGTCCTACGGCTATCTCAACACGGTCTACATCACGGGGCTTGTGCTGTTCGGCCTCTCCTTCCTGATTATGCTGGTCGTCTCCAGGGCAGTCATCCGGCCGCTCCGGGAGATCAACTATGCGGCAAAGCAGTACGCCGAGGGAAATCTCACCTACAATATCCCGATCCACAGCCACGATGAGATCGGCTATCTCGCCGGCACGCTGAACTACATGTCCGGCGAGATCAACGACATGGAGGAGTATCAGAAGAACTTTATCGCCAATATTTCCCACGATTTCCGCTCCCCGCTGACCTCGATCAAGGGATACCTGGAGGCGATCCTGGACGGCACGATCCCGCCGGAGCTCTACCAGAAATACCTCGGCATCATCATCTCCGAGACGAAGCGCCTGACCAAGCTGACGGAGAGCATGCTGACGCTGAACTCCATGGACAGCGGCAGAAATACGCTGAACCGGACCAATTTTGACATCAACCGGACCATCAAGGAAACCGCGGCCTCCTTTGAGGGCACCTGCGGCGCGAGGGGAATCACCTTTGACCTGACCTTCTCCGGGGAAATCCAGATGGTCTGGGCGGATTACGGGAAGATTCAGCAGGTTCTCTACAACCTGATCGACAACGCGATCAAATTCAGCCACGACCAGTCTGTCATCTATATCACCGCCCAGGAAAAGGGCGAAAAGATCTTTATCTCCGTGAAGGACACAGGCATCGGCATCCCGAGAAAAAGCATCCCGAAGATTTGGGAGCGCTTCTATAAGACGGACCTCTCCCGGGGGAAAGACAAGAAGGGCACCGGGCTCGGGCTCGCGATCGTGAAGGAGATTATCCAGGCTCACGGGGAAAATATCGACTGCATCAGCACCGAGGGTGTGGGAAGCGAGTTCATCTTCTCCCTCCCGAAGGCGAAGGAGCTGTAACTGCAGCCCGCAGTCAAGGAACTGCAGCCGCATCACAACGACGAAGAAACTGCGGCCCCGTCCCGCAGGCAGGGAATGGAAAACAGAAAAACCGCGAAGGCCGGCACATTTTCCTGGTGCCCGCACTCCGCGGTTTCTTTTCGTTTATTCGTAGATCGGATGCTTTTCGCAGATCTTGGTGACTTCGCCCCGGATGTACTCCCTGCTGTTCTCGAAGTCGGTTGCCGCAAGGCGGATGCACTCCGCGATCTTCGGCATCTCCGCCTCAGTGAGGCCGCGGGAGGTTACCGCCGGTGTTCCGATGCGGACGCCGGAAGTCTGGAACATGCTTCTCGGGTCGTTCGGGACAGAGTTCTTGTTCAGGGTGATATACACCTCATCACAGCGGTTCTGCAACTCTTTGCCGGAAATCTCCATGCCCCGGAGATCCACCATCATCAGGTGGTTGTCGGTACCGCCGGTCAGGATCTTGAAGCCCTGGCCCATCAGCTCCTTCGCGAGGGCCGCAGCGTTATTCTTCACCTGTGTCTGGTAGGCAATGAACGACGGCTTGAGCGCCTCTCCCAGACAGATCGCCTTGGCCGCGATCACATGCTCCAGCGGGCCGCCCTGGGTTCCCGGGAAGAGCGCCTTGTTCAGCTTGAACTTCTCCGCCGCCTCCTCGCTCGCGAGGATCATGCCGCCCCTCGGGCCGCGCAGCGTCTTGTGCGTCGTGGTGGTTACCACATCCGCATAGGGGATCGGGCTCGGATGAAGGCCTGCCGCGACAAGGCCGGCAATATGCGCCATATCGACCATCAGATAAGCACCAACCTCGTCGGCGATCTCACGGAATTTCTGAAAATCGATCGTGCGGGCATAGGCGCTCGCCCCGGCAATGATCATCTTCGGATGGCACTTCTTCGCGATCTCCTCGACCTGGTTGTAATCGATGAAGCCATTGTCATCCACGCCGTAGGGAACGATGTGGAAATACATGCCGGAGAAATTGACCGGGCTTCCGTGGCTAAGATGTCCGCCGGCAGAGAGATCCATCCCCATGACGGTATCGCCCGGCTTAAGCAGGGCCATGAAGACGGCCATATTGGCCTGCGCCCCGGAATGGGGCTGCACATTCGCGTAGGTGCAGTGGAACAGCTTCTTCGCGCGCTCAATCGCCAGGGACTCGATCTCGTCCACCACCTGGCAGCCGCCGTAATAGCGTTTGCCCGGGTAGCCCTCGGCATACTTGTTGGTGAGCACCGTGCCCATGGCAAGCATCACCTGCTCAGACACAATATTCTCCGAAGCAATCAACTCCAGATTTCTCCTCTGGCGGGCGGCTTCTTTCTTGATCAGCCCGCCAATCTCGGGATCATACGCCTCGAGAAAGTCCATCACTTCATTGACCATCAGTTTTTTTCCTCCTCAATCTTCATGATGAGGTCGACACGGCGCTGATGACGGCCGCCCTCGAACTTGGCATTCAGCCATTCCTCGACGATCATTTTCGCCAGATCCTCACCTACGACGCGGGCGCCGAAGCAGAGGACATTGCAGTTGTTGTGCCGGCGGGACATCACCGCGGTGTAGGGCTCGCTGCACACGCAAGCGCGGATTCCCCTCACCTTGTTCGCCGCCAGGGAAATGCCGAGGCCGGTCCCGCAGATCGCGATGCCGAGATCCGCCTTCCCGTCAGCCACACAGCGGCCGACCTTCTCGCCGTAAACCGGATAATCCACGCTCTCCGTGGTATCGGTGCCGACGTTGATGACCTCGTATCCTTTTTCCTCCAGAAATGCCTTGATCGTATTTTTCAGTCCGACGCCGGCATGATCGTTGCCAATGACAATCTTCATCTGATGCTCCTCCTGATGCCCTGAACTTCTCCTACTGTCTGTGGCTGCACTTATCATTTATACCAGCAGAGGGCGCGTTTTTCAACCGCCGCGGGCGGTTTTCCCCATCAGCGCAGCCAGGGAAACGGGGTCCCGCGGAAGCAGAATCAGAAGAGCCCGGTAATCCTGCCGTCCTCGTCCACATCGATATTCTCCGCCGCGGGAACCTTCGGGAGGCCGGGCATCGTCATGATATCCCCGGTCAGGGCGACGATGAAGCCGGCGCCGGCGGAAACCTTCACATTGCGGATGGTCACGCGGAATCCCCGCGGAGCCCCGAGAAGGTGCTGGTCGTCGGAGAAGCTGTACTGCGTCTTCGCCATGCAGACCGGAAGGTTGTCAAAGCCCAGCTCGGTGAGGCGGCGGATCTGTTTTTTCGCCTCGGCGCTGAAATCCGCGCCGTCGCCGTGATAGACCTTCGTGACAATATCATTGATCTTCTGCTCGATCGGTTCTCCGGCATCATACGCGAAGCGGAAATGATTCTCGGATTCACAGAGGCGGACCACCTCATTGGCGAGATCCACGCCGCCCTCGCCGCCTTTTGCCCAGACGTCGGAGAGTACCACGTTCACGCCGAGCTCATGGCACTTATCCTCAATGAGCTTCAGCTCCGCGTCGGTGTCCATCGGGAATTTGTTGATCGCGACCACGCAGGGCAGGCCGTAAACCTGGGTCATATTTTCCACATGCTGGAGAAGGTTCGGAAGCCCCTTCTCGAGCGCCGCGAGGTTCTCCGTGTTGAGATCAGCCTTCGCCACGCCGCCGTGATGCTTGAGCGCGCGCACCGTCGCGACAACCACGCAGGCATCAGGCTTGAGGCCGGTCATCCGGCACTTGATATCGCAGAACTTCTCGGCACCGAGATCCGCGCCGAAGCCGGCCTCGGTGACCACATAATCGTTGAGCTTGAGCGCCATCTTCGTCGCCAGGACAGAATTGCAGCCGTGCGCGATATTGGCGAACGGGCCGCCGTGGACAAATGCCGGCGTGTGCTCCAGGGTCTGCACCAGGTTCGGCTTCAGGGCATCCTTCAGCAGGGCTGTCATCGCGCCAGCCGCCTTGAGGTCGCCGGCAGTCACCGGGAGGTTGTCATAGTTGTAGCCGACAATAATGCGGGAGAGGCGCTCTTTGAGATCCTTGAGGTCGGTCGCCAGGCAGAACACCGCCATGATCTCACTCGCCACCGTGATATCATAGCCGTCCGGGCGCGTCACACCATCCACGCGGCGGCCGAGGCCGTCCACGATATTCCGGAGCTGACGGTCATTCATGTCCACGCAGCGCTTCCAGGTAATTCTCTTCGGGTCGATCCGCAGCTTGTTTCCCTGGTAAATGTGATTGTCCAGCATTGCCGCCAGCAGGTTGTTCGCCGCGCCGATCGCGTGGAAATCCCCGGTAAAGTGAAGGTTAATATCCTCCATCGGGATAACCTGGGCGTAGCCCCCGCCGGCCGCGCCGCCCTTGATCCCGAAGACCGGCCCGAGGGACGGCTCGCGCAGCGCTGCCGCCACTTTCTTCCCGATCCGGTGCAGGCCGTCCGCAAGCCCGACGGAGGTTGTCGTCTTGCCCTCGCCCGCCGGTGTCGGGGTGATGGCGGTCACCAGGATCAATTTTCCGTTTTTCCTGTCCGGCTCATCCTTCAGCAGGCTGTAGCTGATCTTGGCCTTGTTGCTGCCGTACTGTTCCACATACTTCGGGTCAATCCCCTCTGCCTTCGCGATCTCCATGATATTGAGCGGTGTCGCTTCCTGTGCAATCTCGATATCTGTCTTCATGGCTTTTCTCTCCTTCTCCGCTTACAGAAGCCGTGGTTTTCCTATTGCTTTTATTATACATGATTCCGCGGGGCAGAGAAATTGATTCCGCGCAAATTTTAACCCCGCACCTCACGAAGTGATCCTTCGCAAGATGCGGGGTTCTGAGCGCCTGCGGCGCTTGGCCACATGCGGGGAAAATACGCTAAACTGCCTGCAGGCAGTCGTTTTGCGGTTTTCCCCCATGTGCTGAACAAATCATATGTTTTATGATTTCCGGCAGCGGCCAGGCCGCTGCCGGGCAGTCCGCTCAGACTGCCTTCGGCTCACTCTGCGCGTGGATCGGGGTTGCCACCAGCTCCCCACCGAGGAGGTCAATCTGGATCGTGTCGCCCTCACCGACGCTGCCTTCCAGGATCAGCTTTGCAGCGATCGTCTCAACGTTCTTCTGCAGGTACCGCTTGAGCGGTCTTGCGCCGTAAACCGGATCGTAGCCGTGCTCGACAATGAAGCTCTTCGCCTCGTCGCTCAGGGCAATGTGAAGGTCGCGGTCTTCCAGCCGGCGGTTGAGGTCAGCCATCTGCAGGTCGATGATGTGGCCGATATTGTCCATCGTCAGCGGCTTAAACATGATGATCTCATCCAGCCGGTTCAGGAACTCCGGACGGAAGTGTCCGCGGAGATCGTCCATCACCTGTTTTCTGGCCTCCGGGCGGATATTGCCCGCCGCATCGATGCCGTCCAGCAGATACTGGGAGCCGATGTTGGAGGTCATGATCAGGATCGTGTTCTTGAAGTCCACGGTCTTGCCCATGGAATCCGTGATCCGGCCGTCATCAAGAACCTGGAGCAGGATGTTGAACACATCCGGGTGCGCCTTCTCCACCTCATCGAAGAGGACAACCGAGTACGGTTTCCGGCGGACTGCCTCCGTCAGCTGGCCGCCCTCATCATAGCCGACATACCCCGGAGGTGCTCCGATGAGTCTCGACACGGAGAATTTCTCCATATACTCGCTCATATCGATACGCACCATGGCATTCTCATCGTCAAACAAGGCAGCCGCCAGCGACTTCGCAAGCTCTGTCTTGCCGACGCCGGTGGGGCCGAGGAACAGGAAGCTGCCGATCGGCTTCGTCGGATCCTTGATGCCCGCCTTCGAGCGGATGATGGCCTCGGTAACCTTCTCGACAGCCTCATCCTGGCCGACAACCCGCTTATGCAGCGTATCGTCCAGATGCAGGGTCTTCTCGCGCTCGCTCTCGTTCAGCTTGGCCACCGGAATCCCGGTCCACTTGGAGACAACCCTGGCAATTTCATCCTCGGTCACACTCTCGTGGACAAAGGAGAGATCCTCATCCCTGACCTTCTGCTCCTCCGACGCCAGCTGTTTCTGCAGCTCCGGCAGCCTGCCGTACTGCAGCTCGGCGGCCTTATTCAGGTCGTAGTTGGTCTTCGCGGTCTGAATCTCGCCGTTGACCTTCTCAATCTCGCTGCGGAGCTTCGACACATTCTGAACCTGGGCCTTTTCATTTTCCCACTGTGCCTTGTCTGCGGCATACCGATCATTCAGTTCAGCGAGCTCTTTGCGCAGATCCGCAAGCCTCTCCTGGCTGAGCCGGTCTGTCTCCTTCTTAAGCGATGTCTCCTCGATCTGCAGCTGCATGATCTTCCGCCGCTGCTCATCGAGCTCGGCCGGCATGGAATCCATCTCGGTCTTGATCATCGCGCAGGCCTCATCGACGAGGTCGATGGCCTTATCGGGCAGGAACCGGTCGGAAATGTACCGGTTCGACAGCACCGCTGCCGATACAAGGGCAGAGTCGGTGATTTTCACCCCATGGAAGACCTCGTAGCGCTCCTTTAAGCCACGGAGAATGGAGATCGTGTCCTCCACCGACGGCTCATCCACCATTACCGGCTGGAACCGTCTCTCCAGGGCGGCATCCTTCTCAATGTACTTCCGGTACTCGTCCAGGGTCGTGGCCCCGATGCAGTGCAGCTCGCCTCTCGCCAGCATCGGCTTCAGCATATTGCCCGCATCCATCGAGCCCTCCGCCTTGCCGGCGCCGACAATATTGTGCAGCTCATCGATAAAGAGGATAATCTTCCCCTCGCTCTTTTTCACCTCATCGAGGACAGCCTTCAGGCGCTCCTCAAATTCCCCCCGGTATTTGGCACCCGCCATGAGGGCACCCATATCCAGGGCAAAAATCTTCTTATCCTTCAGCGCGGCCGGAACATCGCCGCGGACAATCCGCTCCGCGAGCCCTTCCACCACGGCGGTTTTGCCGACGCCGGGCTGGCCGATCAGCACCGGGTTATTCTTGGTCTTCCGGGACAGGATCATGACCACGTTCCGGATCTCCGTGTCACGGCCGATGACAGGATCGAGCTTGTGATCCCGCGCCCTCTCCACCAGGTCATAGCCGTATTTGTTCAGCGTATCGTAGGTATCCTCCGGGTTGTCGGAAACCACCCGCTGGTTGCCTCTCACCTTGGACAGGACTTCCAGGAATTTCTCCCTCGTGATGCCATATGTGCGGAAAATATCCTTCACGGCGCGGTTCGGGTATCTCAGCATCGTCAGGAACAAATGCTCCACGGAGACGTACTCGTCGCCCATGGCCTTCGCCTCGTCCTCAGCCTCCACCAGAACCTTATTGGCGTCCTGGGAGACATAGACCTGGCCGCCCTGTACCTTCGGCAGCTTCTCGATGGCAGCCTCGACCTCTCCGGTGAACTGCTGCCCGTTGATGTTCATCATATTGACCAGCTTCAGGATCAGGCTGTCGTCCACCTGAAGCAGCGCAAGAAGCAGGTGCTCCTGGTCAATCTGCTGGTTCCCGTAGTCATAAGCCAGCTTCTCGGCCTTCTGCACCGCTTCCACAGATTTCTGTGTAAACTTACTGATATTCATGAAAACGCCCCCCTTCGTGCGGCGCGAACTTACTTTTTTGTTCTATGCGTAATATAACATGCATTATTAGCACTGTCAAGCGTTGAGTGCTAATTTTTTCTGAAGATCTGCACTTCTCGAAATTCCGCGGCCGGGGCATAAGCGCTTCACAGCCCCCGCTTGACATTCCTCCGGTACTGGTTCGGCGTCACACCGACCACCGCCCGGAAAGCGCGGGTAAATGAGGACGCGTTGCGGTAGCCGACCTGCATCGCCACGTCCACCACCCGGTAGCGCGTGGTCCCGAGGATCTCCTTCGCCTTCTCGATCCGGACCCGCTTGATGTAATTGCCCGGCATGGTTCCGGTGCGCTTCCGGAAAAGGCTCGCGAAATAGGACGGGTTATAATTCTCCATCGCCGCCAGCTGGGCGATGCTGAGGTCTTCAGCATAATGCTCGTTGATATAGCGCAGGGACGGCGTCCTGTGGCAGCTGACGAATTTGTCGTAGAGATAGTAGAATAGATAGCGCAGCGAGTCATCCTGCGGGCCGCTGTTCTTGACCTCGCGCTTGATCAGGTCGATGAGCGGCGCCAGATCCTCCGTGATCTCCATGACGCAGTTTTCCTTGAGCAGCGCGATATCCCCCGGCTCGATCATCTCCGCGGGAATATTCAGGGTCAGCGCTTTCCCGCTGCAGGAATACTCATGCGGCACCCCCGGCGGAATGAAGCCCACCTCGCTCGCGGTGATCCGGTAGGTACGCCCGCTGAACGAGAACTGGAATTCATTTTCCAGCACCACGATGATATGGCCGTGCGGATGCTGGTGCCTCTGGATATTCTTATCCGTGTCGTAAGTATAGACAGAGATTGTTCCCATAGCAAATCTCCTTTCTCCTGCCCCGGCGCCCCGCACTGCGGATAGCCGCTCCACCAAACCCGGACTGCGCCTTCGCTTGTCCTCGTTAAGCAGCTGGTTCTCTTTCCGTACTCTGCGAAAAAGAACAGCGCATACTTTTCCCGCGGGAAAACTATGCGCCATTGCATTTTCCTTATTCAGCTGCCTGGAACATCATCAGTTTGTCTTGACCGCGCGGTAATCGAGAGCCGCCCGGATCAGGCCCTTGAACAGCGGATGAGCGCGGTTCGGCCTGGATTTCAGTTCCGGATGCGCCTGCGTTCCCAGATAGAACGGGTGGTCACGGAGCTCCATCATCTCCACGATGCGATGATCCGGGGAAATGCCGGACAGCACCATGCCGCCCTTCTGGAGGGCATCGCGGTAATCGTTGTTCACCTCATAGCGGTGCCTGTGCCGCTCGGAAATCTCCTTCGTGCCATAGAGCCGGTAAGCCTTGGAGTTCTCGTCCAGGACGCACGGATAAGCGCCCAGACGAAGCGTACCGCCGAGGTTCTCGACGCCCTGCTGCTCCGGCATCAGGTCGATGACCGGATGAAGCGTATCCGGCGCGAGCTCCGAGCTGTTGGCATCGCTGTACTGCAGTACGTGGCGGGCAAATTCCACGATCGCCATCTGCATGCCAAGGCAGATGCCGAGGAACGGGATCTTATTCTCCCTGGCGTACTCCGCCGCCATGATCATGCCCTCTGTGCCGCGGTTGCCGAAGCCGCCGGGGATCAGGACGCCGTCAACGCCTCCCAGATACTTCTCGGCGCCGTCCTTCTCAACCTCCTCGGAATCCACCCAGCGGATCTTCACGTTCGCGTGGTTGGCAATGCCGCCGTGCTTGAGTGCCTCCACAACGCTGAGATAGGCGTCATGCAGCTGGGTATACTTGCCGACGATGGCGATCTCCGCCTCACCGGTCGGATGGCGAAGGGCATCCACCATCGACTCCCAGTCGGCGAGATCCGGCTTCGGGCAGGGGAGATTCAGGCTCTCGCAGACTACCTCGGCAAGATGCTCTTTCTCCATCATCAGCGGAACCTCATAGAGGAATTCCGCGTCAAGATTCTGGAGGACATGGCTCTTCGGAACATTGCAGAACAGGGCAATTTTCCCGCGGATCTGGTCAGTCAGCTCCTCCTCGGTGCGGCAGACCAGGATATCCGGAAGGATTCCCATGCGCATCAGCTCGCGGACACTCGCCTGGGTGGGCTTTGTCTTCATTTCCTGGGACGCGCGCAGGTAGGGGATCAACGTGACATGGATCATGATCGCGTTCTCCCTGCCGACATCCTGCTGGAATTGGCGGATCGCCTCGAAGAAGGGCTGGCTCTCGATATCGCCGGCCGTTCCGCCGATCTCAATGATCGCGATGCGGTTGTCCTCCGGGTCCTCCGGACGGTAGAAGCGCGACTTGATCTCATTCGTGATGTGCGGGATAACCTGGACCGTTCCGCCGCCGTAATCCCCGTGGCGCTCCTTCTGGATCACCGACCAGTAGATCTTGCCGGAGGTCACGTTGGCATTCTTTCCGAGATTCTCGTCAATAAACCGCTCATAATGGCCGAGGTCAAGGTCGGTCTCCGTCCCGTCGTCCGTGACAAACACCTCACCGTGCTGGATCGGGTTCATTGTCCCCGGGTCAACGTTGATATAGGGATCGAATTTCTGCATCGTCACCTTGTACCCTCTTGCCTTGAGCAGACGGCCGAGAGACGCTGCCGTGATCCCCTTGCCGAGACCGGATACCACGCCTCCGCTGACGAATACATACTTTACCATTGTTTCTCCTTTCCGGCATCTCTGCCAGGCTGCAGTGTTCTATTCTTTCAGGCAATATCTGCCATAATACTATCCCAAGCGGTCTGTAGTAAAGGAATTTCCACAAAATCGGCTCAATTTCTGCCGTAAACCTCGTAGAACTTCTTCATCGCCTTCTCCGTGTTCTCCCTGGTGGAAAATGCGGTCAGGCGGAAGAATTTCTCCCCGTTCTTTCCGAAGCCCGCGCCCGGTGTTCCCACCACGCCCGTCTTCTCGAGGAGATCGCTGAAGAAATCCCAGGAATTGCGGTCACCCGGGCATTTCAGCCAGATATACGGGGAATAGACACCGCCGGTGTAGAAGATCCCCATCCGGTCCAGGGTGTCCGTGATAACCTTCGCGTTGCCGCGGTAATACTCGAGGTTAGCCTCGCACTCGGCCTCGCCCTCCGGGGTGAAGACCGCCGCGGCGCCGCGCTGGATAATATACGCCGTGCCGTTGAACTTCGTCGTCTGGCGGCGCAGCCACATCTTGTTGATGGCATGGCCGTCCCGGACGAGATCCATCGGAACCACCGTGTAACCGCAGCGGGTTCCGGTAAATCCGGCCTTTTTGGAGAACGAGCAGATCTCGACCGCGCAGGTCTTCGCCCCCTCGATCTCGTAGATGCTGCGCGGCATATCGCCGGTGACAAAGCACTCATACGCGGCATCGAAGAAAATGATGCTTCCGCGGCGGTTCGCGTAATCCACCCAGGCTTTCAGCTGCTCACGGCTGTATGCTGCGCCGGTCGGGTTGTTCGGCGAGCAGATGTAGATAATATCCGCATCCTGGCTCTCGTCCGGCAGCGGAAGAAAATGATTCTGCTCATTGGCGTCCGCGTAGATAATCTTCCGCCCCGCCATGACATTGGTGTCCACATAGACCGGATAAACCGGATCCGGAACCAGCACCGTATTGTCGATGCTGAACAGGTCCATCAGATTGCCGCAGTCGCTCTTCGCGCCGTCGGAGATGAAGATTTCATTGAGCTCGAGGTCAACACCGTGGCGCTTATAGTAGCCGCGAACCGCCTCCTTGAGGAAATCATAGCCCTGCTCCGGCCCATAGCCGTGGAAGGTCTCCTGCTTTCCCTGCTCATCGGACGCCGCCTTCAGGGCCTCAACAACCTTCGCCGCCAGCGGGCGGGTGACGTCGCCGATCCCCATCCGGATGATCTCCCGGTCCGGATGCTGCTCCTGGAATTCCCGGACAAGCTGATTTACCCGGGCGAAAAGATAACTCTCGCTGATGTTGTTAAAATTGGCATTGATTTTTGCAGCCATAGTGCCCTCCCGCAATGTGCTCATTCTGTATTTCCCTGGAAAATGCCCGCACCGGCCTATCCGGCATTTTTCGATGTCTCGGCATCAAGCCGCCGGATGATGTCCTGGGCAGCCTCCCGCTTGGTAATGCAGGCATCCATCGCCAGCTTTTCCAGATAATGGTGCGCCTCCGTCTCGCTCATGCCGCGGATTTCGATCAGGAGGCACTTGGCCCGGCTGATCAGGCGCTGGTCATCCAGCTTCCGGTGCAGCGCGGCGTTCATCGCCGTGAGCGCGGCCACCCGCTTCTGCATCGCGCAGAGCATCCGGATCGCCTCCGCGATCACGGTACGGCTGGCCGGCCGGCTGAGAACAAAGATTCCAGAATCGCGCGCCGCGTAGCTGATCTGCTCATAGACCTCCGGCTTCACAAAAAGAAGAATCCCGATGGCCCTCTCCCCGGCCAGCTCGATCGCCGTCTGCACGCCGCTCTCGTCCGGCAGCGGCGAGTAAATCAGCAGGAGATCATAATTTTCCCTCTCCAGCTTCTGCCTCGCCACCGTCATGGAAGGCGCGAAGGAGACCGGGGACATATGCTCGGGAAATGCTGTCCGTATCTTGGCGGCGATGCTCTCCGCCGGTGCCGCAATCAGCACGCTGCTTGTGGTCACTTTCGGCATTCTCCCGGCCTCCTTTCACCATAATGGGTCTATTATACCGCGATTCTGTTCGGGAAGCATCCGTTTTTCCGGAGAAAATGTGCCATTCTTCTGACATTCTGTTCTTGTTCAGCCCATGCGGGGGAGAGCCTGCAAGCCAGCCGCTTCCGGACGGCCTTGCAGGCTCTCCCTCCGCATGGGGTCAAGCGCCGCAGGGGCTGAACATGATCCTTGCCCGCAAATCGCAGCTCCGGCCCGGGCTCAGTCCTCCTGGCGCGCGTAGAGCTCGATGAAATGTTCCGGAAGATGTGCCCGGAGGAAGCCGCTGTTCCGCGCCAGCTGCACCGCCTCGCTCAGCTTGACCGGAAGCTTGTCGATCTTCTCCGTCACCTCGGGGCCTGCCGCGTAGAGGTTCATATCAACCGGCGCCGGCGGCTCCAGCTTCTTCTCAATTCCCTCGAGGCCGGCGTAAATCAGCAGCGCGTAGGCAAGATACGGATTCGCCATGGGATCCGGGGAGCGGAGCTCGATCCTCGTCCCGCCGCTCTTCACCGCCGGAATCCTGATCAGCTGGGAGCGGTTCTGCTCCGACCAGCTGACATACCCCGGTGCCTTCATATCCCCGAGCCGGTCATAGGAATCCCGGCGCGGGTTGAGGAACAGGGTCATCTCGCGGATCCGCCCCAGAATGCCCGCCATGAACGCCCTGGTGTAATCCTTCCCGTCATCGCTCCGGACAGAGATATTGATGTGCATGCCATTTCCCGGCTCGTCCGTGATCGGCTTCGGGGAGAAATCCGCCGCCATGCCGTCCCGCATGGCAATGCTCTTGACGATCCACTTGAAGGTGGTGGTATTGTCGGCCGCGGTCAGCGGGTCGCTGTAGCGGAAATCCACCTCATTCTGCCCCGGCCCCTCCTCATGGTGCGATGACTCCGGCGTGATCCCCATATCAATGAGGGCGAAGCAGATATCCCTGCGGATACTCTCTCCCTGGTCATCCGGGGCTGTGTCCATATATCTCGCGTGGTCGAGGGGGGTGCCGGTGGGATTGCCGTTCTCATCCCGTTTGAACAGGTAGAATTCCACCTCGGCGCCAAAATTGATGTGAAATCCGGCTTTTTCTGCCACAGTAACAGCATTCTTCAGGATTCTTCTGCTGTCTTTCTCCACCAACGTGCCGTCCGGATAGGTGACGCTGCAGAACATGCGGGCGACCCGGCCCTCGATCGGGCGCCACGGCACAATCGTCAGGGTATCCGGATCCGGATTGAGAAACAGGTCGCTGCGGACACTGTCATCGAAGCCGGGAACCGCTGAGGCATCGAAGGAAATCCCCTCTCGGAAGGCGCGAGGAAGCTCCTCCGGCATCACCGCGATATTCTTCGGCACGCCGAAGGCATCAATGAAGGTCAGCTTCAGAAACTTGATGTCCTCCTCCTCCACAAATTCGTTCACATCCTCCAGAGTTCGTTCAGTCATGATCCCTCCTCCAGGTCCAGCTGCGGTAATTCTGTCCGGGCGGCGCGCTGCCCTGGCTCCCGCCGGCGGAAGATCTCCGCCGGGGCAGGTTCCGGGGCATCCGGCCGTCCGAAAAAAAAACATGTATCCAAAAGAAAACGTTCACCGGAGACAGCCGGTGAAATCCCCCCGGTTCTCGACAGCGAACGCCCTTGCTCAATCTGCGAAATATGCCAAAATCCATGCTATGCCAAAAAGCAAATTTTCCTACCTATGAACTATTTATAAAGGCATGTTTCTGCATTGTCAATCAATTTTTTTGGAAATTTCTGTTGACAAATTCGGCAAAAGATGCTTATATTTGTTGCATAAAACAAGAAAGCGGCAAAGACGTCGCCTGAGCAATCAGGGAGTCTCTGCCGCTTTTTGTGTTCTATGCGAAAGCTGGGGAATCTGCACATTTTCCTTTTCTTTCCAATATAGAGATCATATTCCGACGGAGGTTCAATTTATGTGTGCAATCATGGGTTACTTCGATAAAAGCGCATCCTACGAGACATTCCGGGAGGAGCTCGCGATGACGACCTCCCGCGGGCCGGACGATACCCGGATCTGCGATACCGGCAACGGCTACGTCGGCTTCAACCGCCTCGCGATCATGGATCTCTCCGCGTCCGGTATGCAGCCCTTCGAGCGGAACGGCAGCTATGTGGTCTGCAACGGTGAGCTCTACGGCTTCCGTCCGCTCAAAAAGGAGCTGGAGGAAGACGGATACACCTTCACGAGCGACAGTGACTGCGAGCTGCTTCTTCCCCTCTGGGAGAAATACGGAACCGAGATGTTCCGCAAGCTCGATGCTGAATTTGCCATGATCCTCTATGACAAGAAGACCGATTCCTACATCGCGGCACGCGACCCGATCGGCATCCGCCCGCTCTATTATGGTAAGGACAAGAACGGCGTCATGGTCATGGCCTCCGAGCCGAAGAACCTCATCCGGATCTGCGATAAAGTTTATCCATTCCCTCCGGGCCACTATTATCAGAACGGCAAGTTCGTCTCCTACCGCGACATGTCCGATGTCCGCTCCTACTGCGAGGACGACATGGACGCGATCTCGAGAAATATCCACGATCTTCTGGTAAAGGGCGTGGAGAAGCGCCTTGACGCCGACGCCCCGCTGGGCTTCCTGCTCTCCGGCGGCCTCGATTCCTCGCTGGTCTGCGCCATCTCCGCGAAGCTCCTTCCGGGCAGGAAGATCCGCACCTGGTCCATCGGCATGGACAAGGACGCCATCGACCTCAAGTATGCCCGCGAGGTCGCTGACTTCATCGGGAGCGAGCATCACGAGGTCATCATCGACCGGGACGATGTCATCAGTGCCCTGGAGCCGGTGGTCGCCGCGCTGGGAACCTACGACATCACCACGATCCGCGCGTCCATCGGCATGTACCTCATCTGCAAGTCCATCCATGAGACCTCCGATGTGCGCGTCCTCCTGACCGGGGAGATTTCCGACGAGCTCTTCGGCTACAAATACACCGATTTTGCCCCGAACGCCGCGGAATTCCAGAAGGAAGCCGAGAAGCGCGTCCGCGAGCTCCACATGTATGACGTTCTCCGCGCCGACCGCTGCATCGCCGTCAACAGCATTGAGGCCAGGGTTCCCTTCGGCGACCTGGCCTTTGTGGATTACGTCATGCACATCGATCCGGAGAAGAAGATGAACCGCTACGGCATCGGAAAATATCTTCTCCGCCACGCCTTTGAGGCCGACAACATTCTCCCCCGGGACATCCTGATGCGGGAGAAGGCGGCATTCTCCGACGCCGTCGGCCACTCGCTGCGCGATGACCTGCAGGATTACGCAAACTCCCTCTACACCGACGAGGAATTCGCGGAAAAAGCGGCAAAGTACACGCACGCGAAACCATTTACCAAAGAATCTCTCCTCTATCGAGAGCTCTTTGAAAAATACTACCCTGGACAGTCCCAGATGGTTGTCGATTTCTGGATGCCCAACAAGTCCTGGGTGGGCTGCAATGTGAACGACCCGTCTGCCCGAGTTCTCTCGAACTACGGAAACAGCGGTGTATGAGGAAAGGAGTGCAAATATGGCAGAGACGAAAGAGCTACCGGTTACCGAAATCTACGGGAGCATGGTATTCAGCGACCGTGTCATGCATGAGCGCCTCCCGAAGAGCACCTACAACGCTCTGAAGAAGGCCGTCAGTGAGGGCAAGGGGCTTGACCTCAGCGTGGCCAATACCGTTGCTGCAGCAATGAAGGAATGGGCGATCGGACTCGGAGCGACCCATTTTACCCACTGGTTCCAGCCGATGACCGGCCTCACCGCGGAAAAACATGATAGCTTCATTTCCCCCGCACCGGACGGCGGCGTCCTGATGGATTTTTCGGGCAAGGAGCTCGTGAAGGGCGAGCCGGACGCCTCCAGCTTCCCGTCCGGCGGCCTGCGCGCCACCTTTGAGGCGAGAGGCTATACCGCCTGGGATCCGAGCTCACCGGCATTTGTGAAGGATCACACCCTATACATCCCGACCGCGTTCTGCTCCTACGGCGGCGAGGCGCTTGACCACAAGACCCCGCTCCTGCGCTCCATGGAGGCGGTGAGCAACGCGACGGTGAAGCTGCTTCATCTTCTGGGCAATAAGACCGTCCGCCGCGTGGACATCACGATGGGCTCCGAGCAGGAGTATTTCCTGATCGACAAGGAAATGTACAAGGCCAGAAAAGATCTCGTGTTCTGCGGAAGAACCCTCTTTGGCGCCCCGTCGCCGAAGGGCCAGGAGATGGAGGATCACTACTTCGGCGTCCTGAAGCCGAGGATCGCCGATTTCATGCACGATCTGGATGAGGAGCTCTGGAAGCTCGGCGTCCCGGCAAAGACCAAGCACAACGAGGTCGCCCCTGCGCAGCATGAGCTGGCTCCACTCTTCGAGACGCTGAATATCGCCGTGGACCACAACCAGCTGACCATGGAAATGATGAAGAAGGTCGCCGACCGCCACGGCTTCGCCTGCCTGCTTCATGAAAAGCCGTTTGAGAAGGTCAACGGCTCCGGCAAGCACAACAACTGGTCCCTGATGACCAACGAGGGGGAGAACCTGCTGGATCCGGGATCCACACCGGCGGAAAATACACAGTTCCTGGTCATCCTGATGGGCGTGATCGCCGCGGTTGACGAATACGCCGACCTGATGCGCGTGTCCGTCGCGAGTGCGGGCAACGACCACCGTCTTGGCGCCAATGAGGCGCCGCCGGCCATCGTCTCCGTCTTCGTCGGCGATGAGCTGGAAAATGTCCTCGAGGCCATCGAGAACGATGACAGCGCCAAGACCTCCGGCAAAACGCTGATGGAGATCGCCCACGTGCTGCCGACCTTCGTGAGAGACAACACTGACCGCAACAGGACGAGCCCGTTCGCCTTCACCGGCAACAAGTTCGAGTTCCGTATGCCGGGCAGCTCCCTGTCCGTGGCGGATCCGAACATCACGCTGAACGCGGCGGTTGCCGAGTCCTTCACCCGGATCTACGATGCCCTCGCGGATGTTCCGGAGGAGAAGCTCCCGGATGCGGTTCACGGCCTGATCAAGGATCTGATCCGCAAGCACAAGAAGGTCATCTTCAACGGCAACGGCTACACCGACGACTGGATTGTCGAGGCGGAGAAACGCGGCCTTCCGAACCTGAAGTCCGTTCCGGATGCCCTGCCGTCCCTGATCTCCGACAAGAGCTTCGAGCTCTTCGCCAAGCAGGGCGTATATTCCAAGGAGGAGCTGACCAGCCGCTACTACATCCGCCTGGAGAACTACTCGAAGTCCATCCACATCGAGGCTGTGACCATGTCCGACATGATCCGCAAGGCCTTCACCCCGGCACTCTTCGATTACATGAAGTCCGTCGAGGACGAGGCCGCCGCGAAGAAAGCCCTGATGCCCGACGTCAGCCTCTCCTATGAGACCGATATCGTGAAGAAGCTCTCCGGCGCAGCGGATGCCATCGAGACATATCTTGCCAAGCTCGACGAGGACACGAAGAAGGCGGAGACGATCACCGACGATCTCGCCAGCGCCCGCTTCTATCACGACATCGTCCTTGCCGATATGTCCGCGCTGCGCGCAGCTGTGGACACCGCCGAGGCAGTCATCCCGAACAAGTACCTGCCGTATCCGACCTACGAGGATATGCTGTTCTCGCAGCTGTAATCTGAACTCCCTTAAGCGCTTAAGGCGCTTGGGAATAAACTAACTGTCAAAAAAAGGCCGAGAGGAAATCAATTACGTTTCTTTTCGGTCTTTTTTCTGTTTTTATCCATCAGAAAACCGCAGTCAGGTGAGCAGCTTCATGATCTGCTCATTTCTTTTTCTTCACGCATACCACCTCGTTTCATTTTAAGCCAATAAAAACGCTGTCCCTTTAAGAGACAGCGTTAATCAATCGTCGGCCAAACAATTGGCATGCTTACCTGTCAGACGACCGGTTGGGTTCAAACGTCGACAGCCTGCGGGTTATTCCCCGTACAGCTCCGGCCTTCTTCCCTCGTAGGATGCGACCTTTTTTCTCACCTGGGCAATGCGGTCCGTGTCAATGTACGCCGGGAGCAGGATTTCCGCCTCCCCGGCCGTGGACACGGGAACCCCCATGGGATCGACGACAACGCTTTCCCCCATCTGCGCACCGCCGCACTGGTCGCACGCGGCGACATAGACGCCGTTCTCCACCGCGCGGGAGGTGACCAGCGTCCGGAACTGATGGCTCTTGAGGTCTCCCTTCACCCACGAGGTAGGCACAAGGAGAATGTCCGCTCCCCGCGCCCGCTCAAAGCGCGCCACCTCGGGGAAACGCACCTCATAGCAGACAAAAAGGCCGACCCGCCCGAACGGCGTGTCGATCGGCTCAAACAGGGCATCCCCCGGCTTATACTCATCCGACTCCCGATAGCCGAAGGCATCGTAGAGATGGGTCTTCCGATACGTGCGGACGATCTCCCCATTTCCGTCAATCATCACCGAGCAGTTGTAGTTCCTGTCGTCCGCGGGGTCTTCGACCTTCTCGTTCATGCCGAAAACCAGCCAGATGCCGTACTTTTTCGCGAGCGTCCGCATCCCGGTGACAAATGGCCCATCCAGCGCCTGGGCAGTCCCCAGCCGGGTTTTCCGGTCTGTCTTTCCCGGGAAGAGGCTCATAAAGCATTCCGGGAACAACATGAGCCCGGGATGATACAGGGAGACCGCCCTCTCCACGGCGTCCTCAGCTTTTTTCAGGTTCACCTCCGGCATCCCGTCCGAATGGAGCTGTGCCAGTACAAAAGTACTCTGCATGGTTTGCCTCCTCCTGTGTTCTTTCGTTTTCTGTTCCGCCGCCATCCGGCGAAGTTTGCGGCTTATTCTCCCCGCCGCCATCCGAAGGGGTTTGCGGCTTATTTCTCCCCGCCGCCATCCGGCGGAGTTTCCAGCTTGCTCTCCCCGTCAGCCATTCGCATGAGCTCCCGGTTTTCCGGGAGCAGGCGCCCGCCGGCGTAGATCACCCGGCGAACCTCCCGCTCGACCTGCACTGCGTTCTCCATGACCTCCGGGGACACGGGGGCAAATGCCTCCGCCCCGAGGACCACCGCAGCCATTTTCCGCGCCGCCCGGTAATCGACATCATTGTCCGCGAGAATCCCCGCCGCGAAGGGAATCCCCTTCCGGCTGAGGCTCCGGTAAACCGGAATCCCGGCTCCCCCGGAGGAAATGACCAGGATCTCCGGTTTTCCTTCCGCCCTGGCAAACTCCGCACTCCCGAGCAGCGGGTCAAAGCTCCCGGTCCGGATGGAAAAGAGGGCATTCACCCTTTCCTCCTGGAAAATCTCCTCCGGCGGCCCGACGGTAACTTGGTGATCCGCGCCGACGGCGATCACCTGGTCTGCGATCTTCCCGGCGAGATCGATCTCGTGAAGGGAGAGAAGGACGGCAAGGCCTTTTTCCCGGGCAAGGCGCCGGAGAATGGTCAAAAATTCCAGTTTGTACCGGATGTCCAGAAATGAGGTCGGCTCATCCAGAACAAGAATCCGCGGCTCCTGGCAGAGGGCTCTCGCGAGCAGGATCCTCTGTCGCTCGCCGTCGCTTGCCCGGGAGAAGGGGCGGTCCGCGATCTCCTCCCCGTGCACCTCCCGAAGCACCTCATCCACCTTATTTTCGTCCTCCCGGTCAAGCCGCCCCAGAAATCCGGTGTACGGATAGCGCCCTGCGGCCGCCACCTCGCGGCAGGTCATCATCTCCGGGCGCACACGGTCGGTGAACACGGCGGAGAGGCGGCATGCCAGCTCCCGGCGGGAGTACGCCCCCCGCGGCCTGCCCTCGATCAGCATGGTTCCCCCGGTCGGCCTGAGGCCGCCGATAACCGTCCGGAGGATTGTGGATTTCCCTGCCCCGTTCGGGCCGGCGAGCACCGTGATCTCCCCCGCCCGGACATCACAGGTCAGCGCGGAGGTCAGGGGCACACCCCGGTATCCGCAAGTCATTCCGCGGAAGCTGAGTTCCACCCTGCCGGCAGCCACCGGCGCCCGGGACGCATTTTTGGCCGGATCCGCCATCGTTTTCTCCTCCCCATCAGCCATCGTTTCCGCCTCTCCCGCTCCGGCGGATCATCATCCAGATCACCACAGGCGCGCCGAACATGGCAGTCACCGTGCTGATGCTGAGCTCCGTGGGCGCGCAGAGCGTTCTCGCGATCATATCGCAGAACAGGCAGAAAGCCGCCCCGCCGGCAAAGCAGGCGGGCACGAGGACGAGCGGCCGGTCTGTCCCGCACAGCCGGCGCATCAGGAACGGCACGGCAATGCCCACGAAGGAGACCGGTCCGGCGAAGGCCGTGACGCAGGCGGAGAGGAGGCTGGAGATCAGGATCAGGGAAATCCGGAAACGCCCGACATTCACGCCCATGCTCCGGGCATAGTTTTCACCGAGCCGCATCGCCCCCATCGGCTTCACGAGCAGCATCGCCAGCACCATCGAGATGCCCACGATGATCGCCGCGGCACGGATATTTTCCCAGGTTACCCCGGAAAAGCTGCCCTGCGACCAGCCGTGCAGGCGGGCGATCTCCGCATCCTCGGCGAACGTGATGACGAGCTCTGTGAGCGCCGAGCTGATATAGCCGGCCATGACGCCGGCGACGAGGAGTGCCGCCATGCTCCGGATGCTCCGGGAGATCAGGAGGATAAACCCGGTGACCAAGAGTGCCCCCAGAAAGGCAGCGAAAATCAGCAGGGCGGAGGAAGACCGGTGGAAGCGGTCCACATAGAAAATCAGCACCAGCGCCACCGCGAGCTTCGCTCCCGAGGAAATGCCGAGAATGTACGGCCCGGCGATGGGATTATCAAAATACGTCTGCAAAAGGAAGCCGGAGACGGAGAGCCCCCCGCCCAGAATCAGCGCCATGACCGTGCGCGGCAGGCGGATTTTCCAGATGATGCCTGCCTCCGTGCTGTCCCCGCCCGCGGACAGGATCCGGATAATCTCCGCGGGGGCAATCGCGACGCTGCCGGATCCCACGCTGAACAGAAACAAAATGATCGTCAGGACGGACAGACTGGCGAAAACGAGGGCTGCCCGCGCCCGATATTCTCCCGGGGTCAGAATGGCCGCCTCCCTTCCGCTTGATGACCGCTCAATCGCTGCTGAGGCTGCCGCCGGCGCACTTGAAGCTCACCCGGCTGTTCGGCGCCACGGAAGCCGTGATAAAGGAGCTTCCGCCGATCACGGAATCGTGGCCGATCACCGTCTCCCCGCCGAGAATGGACGCATTGGAATAGATGGTCACATTGTCCTCGATGGTGGGGTGACGCTTGTGTCCGTGAAGCTTGTGCCCCAGCTTCGTGGACAGGGCGCCGATGGTCACGCCCTGATAGAGCTTCACATGGTTGCCGATCACCGAGGTGGAACCCACGACGATGCCGGTGCCGTGGTCAATGCAGAAATATTTGCCGATCGTCGCCCCCGGGTGAATGTCGATGCCCGTCTGCCCATGGACATACTCCGTCATCATTCGCGGGATCAGCGGCACCTTCAGCAGCCACAGCTCATGCGCGATCCGGTTCACCGTGATCGCCAGAAGCCCCGGATAGGAGAGGACGATATCATCCTTGCTGTCCGCCGCCGGGTCGCCGTCGAAGGTCGCCTGCAGGTCGGTGTCCAGATACTCCCGGATCACCGGCACGCGGTCGAAGAAGCGGACCACGATGTCTGCCGCCTGGTCGGAGAGCTCGTCGTACGTCCTGTCCTCGTTGCCCTTCTGGCAGCGCAAGGCAACGATGATCTGCTTGGCCAGGTTGTAGCTGACATCCTCAACCACAACAGAGATCTGGCGTTCCGCGTTGAAGCTGCGGTAGGAGTGCTCCCGGTAATACCCCGGGAAGACAATCCGGAGCATCTTCTGCAGGATATCAATCACCGCATCCCGGTCAGGCACATTGCCGATATCCATGCGGTCGATGTCCCGTCCCTTCCGATAATCATTCATCACCACATCCATGATGTGGCCCATATTGTCGCCAATCACATCTTTCATCATAATTGATCTTCTCCCTGTCCGGCCGCCCGATGCGGCTCCCGCTGTGTAATGTCTTTATCATAGCAGTTTTGCGGGCTCTTGAAAACCTCCTGCCGCGGTCTGTTGCTTTTCAGCGCATACGGAGGGCTCCCCGCAAACCTGCCGCTTTCGGGCGGCTTTGCGGATTCTCCCCTTATCCCCCGGAAGTGAGGAACCAGAGCATCAGGGAGCCGGCATTTGCCCCCGCATGGAGGAGAAATGCGCGCCAAAGCCCCTTCCGCTCGCGCGCTATCGCGAGGAAAATGCCCAGAATGCCGGCATAAATCCCCCCGGCACCCACCCCGTGGGAAAGGCCGAACCAGATCGCCGTAAGCGCCGATGCCGGTGCCGCCCCCATCACCTCGCGAAGCTTTCCATAGCCGAGCCCGCGGAAGACCAGTTCCTCCACCGCGGGCATGAGCAGGAAAATGCGGAAAACTGCCAGCACCCCCGCCGCTCCGCCGCCCACGGAGAGAGCGCGCGCCGCGATCCCCAGCCCCGCCGGGCGGCGGACAAGGCCGGGCAGAAGATTGAAAAGCAGATTCAGGGAAATTCCGGCGGCGGCACCCGCAAGAAGCCAGGCTGCCGCTGAACGGATCCTGCGCCGTCCCCGGAGATCTCCCGCCGGAATTTTCCGGTTCCCCGGCTCTCTCCCACGGAAGCGGCAGACAGCACCTCCCCCGCGGAGGCGGCAGACATGCAGGAAAAGCGCCCCCAGCGCGGTGAGTAGGACACCGTGCAGGAGCGCCAGGGCAAACGGGCTGTCCGGCACCTCATTGGCAAGCCCCAGGAACAGCCACGGCCAGAATAGCTCCGCGAGAAATTCGATCATCCGCCGTCCACACCGTTCTTCTCACAGATATCCTGAAGACAGCACCGGTCACAGTAAGGATGCGTCCTCGCCGTGCAGACCGCGCGCCCGTGCTCCACCAGGCGGTGGCAGAGCGCGCTGCCCTCCTCCGGGGGAATGATCTTCCAGAGCGCCATCTCCACCTTTTTCGGCTCCTTGATGCCGTGAACGAGGCCGATCCGGTTGGACAGGCGGATGCAGTGCGTATCGGTCACAATGGCCGGCTTCCCGAACACATCCCCCATCACGAGGTTCGCGCTCTTCCTGCCGACGCCGGGAAGGCTGAGCAGGGCGTCAAAGTCCGCCGGAACCCGGCCGCCGAACCTGTCCCGGAGCATTTTCATGCAGGCGCTGATATCCCGCGCCTTGGAGTGGCCGAGGCCGCACGGGCGGACGATCTCCTCGATTTCCCGCACATCCGCGTCCGCCAGGGCATCCACGGTCGGGAATTTCCGGTAAAGGTCCCGGACAACCACATTGACCCTGGCATCCGTGCACTGGGCGGCCAGGCGTACGCTGACCAGGAGTTTCCATGCGTCGTCATAGTCCAGCGTGCAGTCCGCGTCCGGATACGCCTCCTTGAGGCGCCGGATAACCTCCAGGGCAAGTTCCTGTTCTGTCATGCTTCCTCCGTCTTTCCGGCATTTGCCGATGCCTTCGATGCGGCCTTGGATCCTGTCTTGGCCGCCTTGGCCGCTGTCCTTGCCGCCGTCTTTCCGGCGCTTTTCCGCTTCGTCCTCGTCCGCTTGGCGGGCTTCTCCGCCTCCTCCGGCTGCTTCACCCGGACATAGATGACCGAAAGGATGTTGTTGTGCGGATTTTTGACGGACCGCATCTCGATCGAGTCAAATTTTTCGATAAAGAGCCGCAGCTTGGAACATCCGTAGTTGCGCGGGTCGAAGCCCGGCACCCGCTTCGGCAGGTTGTCACCGAGCTCGGACAGGTTCACCCAGCCATCCTCCCCGGCCTGCGTGTTGATGATGGAAATGATCTCCTTCCCCATCTCCTCCATGCTGGGGATGTTGCTCGTCGGCGCATCCGCCGCCTCGATCTCGGCGGGCTCGGCAAACGAAGTGTCCGTATCCGCCGCCCCGGCTAAGGACAGCGTCTCCGCGGCTGCCTGCGGCGCGGGCTCCTGCCCCGCCTTCGCAGCCGGTGCCTGCGCGCGCTTCCGTCCGCCCTGCTTCCGCGGCGCACTCTCGCCTCCATACAGGATATCCAGGAATTTGAACGCCTCACAGGCGGAGACAAGGGCCGTCGGCGTCTTCTGTTCGCCCATGCCGATCACCGTCATGCCCGATTCCCGGAGCCGGAGCACCAGCTTCGTGAAGTCGCTGTCCGATGTCACGATGCAGAAGCCATCGACATTTCCCGAATACAGGATGTCCATGGCATCGATGATCAGCGCCGAATCGGAGGCGTTCTTTCCATGGGTATAGTTGTACTGGAAAATGGGGGTGATGGCATATTCCTGCAGATCCTTCATCCACGCCTTGACGCTGGCGACCTGGAAATCGCCGTAAAGGCGCTTATAGGTTGCCGTCCCGTAATTGCTGGTCTCATCGAGGATCAGCTTGATATATTTGCTGGACACGTTCTCCGCGTCGATCAGAACCGCGATCTTTTTCTCTTCTTTTTCTTCCATTAGATTCCTTTCCCCTTATCAACAGATAACTTAATCATAGCAGATTCCGCGCCTTCCTGCCACTTTCCCTTCTGATCCTTCAATTGACATTTCTCTGCCGGTCTGCAAAAATGAAATTACCTGATCTTGGAGGATAGGATTGATGAATGATTTTACGAACGGATTTACGATGAGCCAGCTCACTGAGCTTCTGTACAGTCTCCCGGGAACCCTGATCGCGATTGTCGTCCATGAATACATGCACGCCTTCGTCTCCTATAAGCTCGGGGATCCGACCCCGAAGCGCGACGGGCGCCTCTCCATGAACCCGCTGCACCACCTGGATCCCATCGGCACCCTGTGCCTCCTGGTTTTCCATTTCGGCTGGGCGAAGCCTGTCGTGATCAATCCCGGCTATTATAAAAACCAGCGGACCGGCTCGATCCTGGTCTCCCTCGCCGGCCCCCTGTCGAACCTTGTACTCGCCATGGTTTTCCTCATGGCGGCGGCTCTCACGGCGAATTTCGGCGGATTTCTCGGCCGCGGCCCGCTGTTTACCCTGGTCATGGTGCTCTACAGCACCTCCCTGATCAATCTCGGCCTCGCGGTCTTCAACCTGATCCCGATCCCCCCGCTGGACGGCTCCCATGTCCTGGAGGAGCTGATTCCCGCGCTGAAGCCGGTCTTCCGCGGACGCTATGAGATCGTGTCGGTCATCCTGGTCGTCCTGCTGATGACCGGTATCATCAGCAAGCCCCTGACCATCGTGGAGAATGTCCTCCTCGCCGGGATGTGGAAGATCGCCTACGGGCTTGTCTCCGTCCTCGCCTGAGGATCAGGGCGCTCCCGCCCGGGCGCGGAAATGCCGGAATCCGGTCACGCTTTCTTCGGCGCTGTGAGATCCTTCACGATCTCCGCAGCGATCATCAGCCCTGCCACGGCGGGAACAAACGCTGTGCTTCCGGGAATATCCCTGCGCTCGGTGCACTTGTGCTTCGCGCCGGGCGGGCAGATGCAGTGCGCCCGGCAGCTGATCGACATATCCTCGATCGGGCGCGTCGGCGTCTCGTCGGAATAGACGACCTTCAGCTTCTTCACGCCCCTCTTTTTGAGCTCCCTGCGCATCACCCTGGCCAGCGGGCAGATCTTGGTCTGATAGATATCGGACACCTGGAGCCTTCCCGGATCCAGCTTATTGCCGGCACCCATCGCGCTGATGATCGGAATCCCGAGTTCCTGCGCCTTCATGATCAGCGCGATCTTTGCCGTCACCGTATCGACGGCGTCCACAATATAATCGTACTCCTCAAACGGGAACTGGTCCTCGTTCTCCGGAAGAAAAAAGCATTTGTGGATGCGGATATCGGCGTCCGGATTGATCTCCAGCATCCGCTCCTTCATCACATCTGCCTTGTACTGTCCCACCGTCTTTCTCGTCGCGATAATCTGCCTGTTCAGGTTGGTCAGGCATACCTTGTCATCGTCAACCAGGTCAAATGCCTGTACGCCGCTCCGCACCAGGGCCTCACAGACATATCCGCCGACACCGCCGATCCCGAAGACGGCCACTCTCGCATGAAAAAGCTGCTGCATAGCCTCAGGACCAAGCAGCAGCTGTGTTCTGGAAAACTGATTTAACATGAAATTTTGCGTTCCTCCCTGCAGACTTTTCTTGTATCTATTTACCATCAAATGCCTACATAGTCAATAGGTTAGTCTGCCGTAACCGCTCCGGACCGAGACAGAAAAGACCCGCCGGTTTCCCATCGAGGGATCACCGGCGGATCTTCTCAGAAATATCCGTTGTTACCCGTTCCAGACGCCGTTCGCATCCACATAATAGCCATCCGGCGTCCTCCGGCTTACCCACATGTCGCCGTCGGAACCGAGATAATACCATTTGCCGTTCCACAGCTTCCAGCCGGTGTACATATAGCCGGACTCATTGAAGAAGTACCATTTGCTGTTGATGTACTGCCAGTTGTTCACGGTGTAGCTCTTGTCGGCGTTGCAGTACCACCAGCCGACGCTGTCCTTAAGCCACGCTCCCGTGGTGGAGGCGGAGGACGGGCCGTTCGAGCTTGAAGAATTGGACGAAGAGCTGTAGTTGTTCTTGATCTTCGAGGCCTCGGAGGTCGTCGCCGTGAAGTAATCCGAACTCTCCCAGGAACCCTTGTTGGAGCTGTTCTTCACCGCGCGGACGCGGAACTGGTAGCGGCCGCTGGAGGTGAAATAGGAAGCGAAGCTATAGTCCGTGCTGGTTGTCGTCACCGAGGTCAGCAGGGAACCGCCGCGGTAGAGCTTAACCTCGTACTTGTTCGCGTCATCCGCGCCGTCCCAGGAAGCCCGGCCGGTTGTCTCGTTCCACTCAAGGTTATCGACATCCAGGTCGTAATCCCCGTCATCGTCGCTGTCATCCTGGTCGTCCAGGGCATCCATCGTGAACTTGACCACGCACTTATTCTTGCTTCTGGAGGTGATTGTGACGGCGGTCACATTGCCGCTCACCCCGTCAACAGTGACATCGTCCTTCGACACCTTCTCGCCGTCATCGTAGAATGTATATTTGCTCTTTGCCTTGAGCGTGATCTCGATCTTCGGCTTGCTGGAATCCTTCCACTCGCCGCTCGGGGCGTTAGTCACCTTGAAGCTGGAGACCGAATATTCGTCGTCATCGCTCGTAATCTTCAGGGAATCATGGGCATCGGAACCGGCATCCCCGGAGGAAATGCTGGAATCGATGTCGATCGTCACACTGTTGATCAGGTTTGTGCTGGCATAAGCCATTGTGCTGAATCCCAGGGTCATGGCAAAGGTCAGCGCCGGGATCGCAAGTTTTTTCCAGAAACTCGTCATAATCTCACCTCACTAAGGAAATCTGTAAATCCTTCGATAGCTGTATTATATCATGGCAGGTTTGATGAATTTGTGTTGAAATTCTGACAATCTGATGACGGAATCCTGTCAGTCGCGGGACGTCTTCTTCCCGTCAGTCCGTCTCCCGGTTTCCATAGAGCTTCCCGCTCTCCGCGAAGGTATACCGCCTTCCGCCGATCGTCCGGCTCCCCGTCACCATGGCACCGAGGAGATCCTCCGCGCCGTCGGAGAGGTAATACCAGGCATTCTGGTCCCGGTACCAGCCGGTCTTCATGGAACCCAGCGGATACTTTTCGCCGGCGCTCTCCCGGAGGAAATACCAGCGGCCATCGGTATCCCGATACCAGCCGGTGAGCATTCTTCCGTCCGCTCCCATGCGGTACCAGCTCCCGTCGGTATCCAGAACCCAGGCATCCTGCACTGTTTTCCCGTCCACGCGGCAGATCCAGGAGCCATTTTCCAGTGCCCAACCGCTGCCGGCAGCGCCGGAGAGGCGGACGGTGGATGCGGACGTCCCGGAAGCCCCGGTATTCTTCCCGGTTCCGGAAGCTCCGGCAGCTTCCCTGGCTGCCTCCTCCGCGCTGATCACCTGGTTCTCGGAATCCTCGGACCAGTCACTGTCATCGGCAGATTTTGACGCGCAGGCCTTCACCTCAAAATAGTAGGTTCCCGCCCGGGTCATGGTTCTGGCAAAATCGTACGTGCTGCCCGTCGTCGATACCGTTGCCAGCTCCGCATCATCGAGGAAAAGCTTCACCCGGTAATTTTTCGCGCCATCCACGGGATCCCAGGATGTCGTGGTCGCGCCGGCCCAGGTCGGGTTTTCCGGCTCGTCGATCGTCCCCCGGACGTTCTTCAGCTTGATCCGGACGACCGCCTCGTCCTTCTTCCGCGAGCGGACCCTGCAGGACTCTGTCGCGGTGGCGGAATCCATCTGTACCTTGAGGCCGCCCCCGAACTCGTAATCGTCACTCTCCGGCTCCAGGGTCACATCGATGACCGGCCGCGTCCCGTTCACCCAGCTGTCGTCTGTACCATTCACATACTCCGCGTCCGTGACCGTATAGGGCGCGTCCCCGGGCACGGAAAATGCGTCCATGAGGCTCTCCGCCACGTCGCTGCCCGCTTCCGGCTGGGCAAGCTCCATCCGGATCTTCACTGAGCTGATCTTCTCCGCGTCATCGTCCGCTGCCGCCGGAACGGCCCACGCCCATGAGAGCGCCGCGGCGGACAGAAGGACTACCGCTCTTCTTATCCATGTGTTCCTCTTCATTCTTCCCCGCACCTCCATGCTGTCCTTCCCCTGCCCCGGGCTTCCGTCTCTGCCCGGCACTCTCCTCCGGCTGTGACACCCGGGGAGATTCCCACCGGCCGGGAATCAGCGGAATCTCCGCTGTGCCTCGTCATAGGAAAATCCGGCCAGCGCCAGCTTTTCCTCGAGAGCCTTCCGGTCCACGCCGCAGGAGGCGCAGAGCGCGTCCAGGCTGTCATAGGAATCTCTGAGCTCCGTGTTCACAAAGGACACGGCAAGAAATGGATCCTTCGGTATACTCATCCGTTTTCTCCTCCCTTCTCCGCGGTGTTTCCCGCCCCGGCGGCATTCTGCACCGTCACCGTCTGGTACGGGATCACGATGCCCTCCCTCGCGAACTCCTCAACCACCCGCTGACGCACGTTGCTGCACGCCTGGAAGGACTCGTTGAGATCCTTCGTCCAGGCCGTAAACTTGAGGACAATGCCATTTGCCGTCAGGCGGCTGACATAGACCGAGGTTTTGTCCGCATCAAGGAGAAGAGGTTCCCCCCGGCAGATCCTCGCGATGACGGCCTTCGCCCGGTCAATGTCGGAATCGTAGGAGATCTCAAACTCCATGAAATTGCCCACATGGGCCAGATAGTTCGTGTTGATGATGACGGCGCTGTCGATCACGCTGTTCGGCACGATGCAGGTGTTGCCGTCGTACTGCTCAATGACCACGTGCCGGAGCGTCATGTCCCGGACCAGGCCCTCGGCGATCACACTGCCGCCGGACTGCACCTTGATCTTCTGGCCGATGTCGCAGGGCTTCGTCGCAGAGATGGAAAATCCGGAGATGATGTTCCCGAGCGCCTGCTGGGCGGCAAAGGTGGCCACCGCGACGATCAGTGTTCCGCTCTGCAGGAGGGTGCGGCTGATTTCCCGCGCTGCGTCAAACTGGGAGATTGCCGTGTAGACGCCGGTGATAATGATCAGCGCCTTGACCACGCTCCCGAGGAAGCGGAGATTGAGCCCGCGCCTCCCGGCAAGCAGGCGGCGGAACGCCCGGTCTGTCAGGTATAAGAACAGCGCCATGACCAGGAGTGTCACGCCTGCCCCGATAAATTTCTCCAAACTGCCTCCTCCTTACTGGGCCTGCTCGTTGCACTTGAGGAGCGCCAGCGTGCCGGTGCGGGCAATCTCCACGATGCTGACCGATTTCAGCGTATCCAGGAAGATCTGGATCCGCTCCGGCGTGTCGCACATCTGGATGGTCATCTGGCTCTTGGAGAGGTCAACGATCTGCGCGCCCATGATCTCGCAATTTTCCATGATATCCTTCCGGTTGCCCCGGTTGTAATGCACCTTCACCAGGATCAGCTCCCGGGAAATGCTCTCGCTCTCCTCAAATGTCCTGACTTTGATGACATCCAGCTTCTTGTTCAGCTGCTTCTCAATCTGCTCGAGCGTCCGCTGGTCGCCGCTGGAGACAATGGTCATGTGGGAGACCGTCTTATCCGGGGTCTCGCCCACGGCCAGGGAATCGATGTTGAAGCAGCGGCGCCAGAACAGCCCGGCCACCTTGCAGAGAACACCGGAACGGTTTTCGACAAGCACAGAATAAATTCGCTTCATATTGGCCTCCTGTTCTCAGACAACCTGGTTCGGGTCAACCCGGCACTCCAGGATCGCGGACGTATCCCCGTCCAGGAACGCTTTCAGCACCTGCTCGGTGTCCTCATCCCCGTCAAGGTGGTAGTAAGGGATCCCGTAGGCCTCGGCCAGCTTATCCAGCTTCGGCTCCGGGCTCATGGTCGTCATGGAATAGCGGTCATGATAGTGGAAATGCTGGTACTGGCGCACAAGGCCCAGCACATGGTTGCGCAGGATGACAATCTTCACCGGCACATCATACTGCCGGATGGTAGCCAGCTCCATCATACTCATCTGGAACGCGCCGTCGCCCATCACCGCGACAACCTGCGTTTCCGGATCCGCGATCTTGGCGCCCATGGCCGCCGGGAGGGAATAGCCCATCGTGCCCATGCCGCCGGAGGTCAGGAAACGCCCGGATCTCGCCACATAGTTCTGGCAGGACCAGAGCTGGTTCTGGCCGACGTCCGCCACGTAGACCGCATTTTCCTTCATCATCAGGGAAAGCGCCCGGACAAAGCGCGACGGGGTCACGGAATCCTCCTTGAGCGCAGGCAGGCCGCCCGCGAGATTGGGCACATCAAGCCCCCGGAACTCCTCCCGGTAACCCGTCAGGGTGTGGATCCAGTCGGAACAGCTGACCATCAGCTTATCGTTGTTCAGGATCTCGAAGACATTTTTCAGGTCGCCGACCAGCGGGATCGACGGGCCGGCGTTCTTGCCGATCTCCGCCGGATCCACATCGACATGGATCAGGATCTTATTCTCGGAGATCGCCTCCGGCCGGGTGATTGAGCGGTCCGCCACCCGGCAGCCCGCCATGATGATCAGGTCGGCCTCCTTCATTGCCCGGTTCCCACAGACGGTGCCGTTGTTGCCGACCATGCCGAAGAACATCCAGTGGTTGGACGGCATGACGCCGAGCCCCATCATCGTGCAGACCGTGGGGATGTGGTTTGTCTCGGCGAAATGGCGGATATCCGCCGCCGCCCCGCTCAGGAAGGCGCCGCCGCCGATGCAGATCAGCGGCCTCTTTGCCTTCTGCAGCTCCTTCTCCATCTTGCGGATCTGGAGGACATTTCCCTTGATCGTGGGCTTGTAGGTGCGCAGGACGACATCCTCCGGCCAGGTCACCCGGGAGACGCTGCTCTGCTGGACATCCACCGGGATATCGATGAGCACCGGCCCGCGCCTTCCCGAGTTCGCGATATAGAACGCCTCGCGGACGATCCTCGGGATGTCCGATGCCTTCCGGACAATGTAGCTGAACTTGACAAAGGACTCGCAGGCGCCGGAAATGTCCGCCTCCTGGAAGACATCGCTGCCCATCAGCCGGCTGTCCACCTGTCCGGTGATGCAGACGAGCGGGATGCTGTCCGCGAAAGCGGTGGCGATTCCGGTGATCAGGTTGGTCGCTCCGGGGCCGCTCGTCACGGCGGCGACGCCGACACGCCCGGAAATCCGCGCATAGCCGCTCGCGGCGTGCGCCGCGTTCTGCTCCTGCCGGATCAGGACCGTGTGGATCTCCGACTTCGTAATGCTGTCGTAAAACGGGCAGATCGCAACGCCCGGATAGCCAAAGACATACGAAACGCCCTCCCGCTCGAGGGCCTTTACCAGAATTTCCGCTCCTGTCATAATTCCTCCATCTAAGCTGTCCCGCCAAAGCAAATATGCTGAGTGCCCCGCTGAATCAAATTCGCTGAGCGCCCTGCTGAAAAGCCGCCGGCAGACTTTCATCCGCCGGCGGCAAAAATCCGTGAAATATTTAAAGTTTATACTAACTTAAAACCTTTTTCAATAAGTTTGCTCCGGATAAGTTCAATATGCTCGAAATCCCTGGTCTCGATCTGGACGGTCAGGTAGCAGCCGTTGATCGCCGTATCCGTCGCGCTATTGTTGTGGTCAACCTTGGTCACATTGCCGCCGGTCTCGGAGATGATATCCGCCACCTCGCTCAGCTGTCCCGGCTTGTCAAGCAGCTCCAGGGTCAGCTCCGCCTTGCGGCCGGTCTTGATCAGGCCGCGGTTGATGACGCGGGAGAGGATATTGACGTCAATATTCCCCCCGGAAACCACGCAGACCACTTTTTTGCCCTCAACCGGAAGCTTGTGGAAGAGAACCGCGGCCACCGACACGGCGCCGGCGCCTTCGGAGACCACCTTCTCCTTCTCCATCAGCGTCAGAATCGCCGCGGCGGTCTCATCGTCGCTGACCGTCACGATATCGTCCACGTACTTGCTGCACATGGCGAAGGTCACATCGCCGGGGCATTTCACCGCGATGCCGTCGGCAAAAGTATTCACGCTGTCGAGAGCTTCCAGCTTTTTGTCCTTGAACGCCCGGTACATGCTGGGCGCGCCCTCGGCCTGGACACCGTAGACCTTGCAGGCAGGATTCAGTTTCTTCACCACGAAGGAGATGCCGGAGATCAGGCCGCCGCCGCCGATCGGGACAACCACCGCGTCGGCGTCTGCCAGCTGGTCCATAATCTCGAGGCCGATGGTGCCCTGTCCGGCAATGACATCCGGATCATCGAAGGGATGGATGAACACCGCCCCGGTCTCTTCCTGGAACTTCACCGCAGCCGCGTAGGCATCATCATAGACGCCGTCGATCAGGCGGACATTTGCCCCATAGCCCCGGGTCGCCTCCACCTTGGAGATCGGCGCCACCGCCGGGAGGAAAATGGTGGACTGCGCGCCCGCCCTCGTGGCGGCAAGCGCGACGCCCTGCGCGTGGTTGCCCGCGGAGCAGGCGACAACGCCGCGCTTCTTCTCCTCATCGGTCAGCGTTGAGATCTTGAAATATGCGCCGCGGATCTTGAACGATCCGGTATTCTGTAAATTTTCCGCCTTGAGATAGAGATCGCAGTCCGACGGAATGCGGGTCGCATGCACCAGCTCAGTCTTCTTGACCACCGGCTTGAGCACATGAGCCGCCTGATAAACCCTGTCCAGTGATAGTTCCATAGCCAATATTTCCCTCCTCGGTTCTCCCAGGAAGAAAGAAGCGGCAGTTTCCGCTGCCGCATTCTCCCTTGCGCGGGAACAGGTCCCGCGGAATATTTCTCTTTTTCGATTAGTTGTTGATCAGCTTGTTCTCTTCCTTGTTCCAGCTGTACAGCTTGCGGATCTCCGCGCCGACTTTCTCGCACGGATGAGCGGCAGCCTTGGCTCTCATCGCCTGGAAGTGGATCTGGCCGTTCTTCATATCGGTCATGAAGCCGGAAGCAAAGGTGCCATCCTGGATATCGGAAAGAACCTTCTTCATGGCCTTTCTGGTCTCCTCGGTAACGATCTTCGGGCCGGTTACATAGTCGCCGTACTCAGCGGTATTGGAGATGGAGTATCTCATGCCGGCAAATCCGGACTGATAGATCAGGTCAACGATCAGCTTCATCTCGTGGATGCACTCGAAGTATGCATTTCTCGGATCATAGCCAGCCTCGCACAGGGTATCGAAGCCTGCCTGCATCAGGGCGCAGACGCCGCCGCACAGAATTGCCTGCTCACCGAAGAGGTCGGTCTCGGTCTCGGTCTTGAAGGTGGTCTCCAGGATTCCTGCTCTTGCGCCGCCGATCGCAGCACCGTAAGCCAGAGCCCTGTCCAGAGCGTGGCCGGTAGCATCCTGCTGTACCGCAACCAGCATCGGGGTGCCCTTGCCCTCCTCATACTCGGAACGAACGGTGTGACCCGGAGCCTTCGGGGCAATCATGGTAACATCGACATCAGCCGGCGGAACGATCAGTTTGTAGTTGATGTTGAAGCCGTGCGCGAACATCAGCATATCTCCGGCCTTCAGGTACGGAGCGACATCCTTCTTATACATATCTGCCTGAAGCTCATCATTGATCAGGATCATGATGACATCGGAGCGCTTTACCGCCTCAGCGGTCGGCAGGACGGTAAGTCCCTGCGCCTCAGCCTTAGCCTTGGACTTGGAACCCTCATAGAGGCCGACAACAACGTCGAAACCGGAATCCTTCAGGTTCAGCGCGTGTGCGTGGCCCTGGGAACCATAGCCGATGACGCAGATCTTCTGGCCCTTCAGATAATTCGCATCACAATCCTTCTCATAAAATACTCTTGCTTCCGCCATTTGTTTATCCTCCTGATATGTTTTATCTTAACCTCCGCACCGTGATAGCGCGGCGGAAGACAGCACAGCTGTCCGGCCGTTTTGGCCGTTTTTATTGTAGCATCATTTTCTGACGCGGGATATGCCGAAAAGTTCTTCCTGCCATTACACAGCAGCCTGTTTCTCCGGCATGGGTTCCTCGCTGGTGATTTCCACCCTGCGGACATCGTAGAGCTTCTCCAGCTGGGCGACAACCTGGGTCTTCATGTAATCGTCCCCGGTGGAGACGATCGTGATCCGGGTCAGGCCCGGGACATCCGTCGGGCCAGCGTTGATGGTCTCGATATTATAGCAGCGCTTGCAGTAAAGACCGGTAATCCGGTTCAGTACGCCAAACTTATTGTTGACCCAAAGCTCAACCGTGAATTTTGTCATCGCCAATTCCTCCCGAGTGTACTGGAAAAATGTGTCTATTCTATGTTTTTTCCGGATGTTTTTCTGTTTCCGGCAAGCTTCCCGCTCAGTCCTTCAGGATGACATCCTTGATCGAGCGCCCCGGCGGGATCATCGGGAAGACCTTCTCATCCTTATCGATCGCGCAGTCGATCACCCACGCGCCGTCCGGCTCCCGGTCAATCTTCTCCAGAACCTGCTCGAGCCCCGCGAGATCCTTCACGTGGCAGCCATTTGCGCCGAATGCCTCCGCCAGCTTCGCGAAATCGGTCTTCCGGTTCAGGGTCGTCTCGGAATAGCGCTTTCCATAGAAGATCCCCTGCCACTGGCGGACCATGCCGAGGACGCCGTTGTCCAGAACCAGCACGGTGATCGGGAGCTTTTGGCTGACGACCGTGCACAGCTCATTGAGGTTCATGCCGAAGCTGCCTTCGGAGGTAACAAGAAGCGTTCTCTTCCTGCCCGACGCCAGGCATCCGCCGATAGCCGCCCCGAGGCCGTAGCCCATGGTGCCCAGGCCTCCGGAGGTGAGGAGCGTCCGCGGCTTCTCAAAATCATAGAACTGGCAGGTCCACATCTGATGCTGGCCGACATCCGTGGCAACCACGGTATCGTCGTTCAGATGCTTCCGGACTGTCCGGATAATGTTCTTCGGAATGAACTCTCCCTCACGCGACGGCTCCGCGGCGGGCACCTTGCGGAATTCCTCAATGGCCTTGCGCCACTGCGGATGATACTGCGGGGCGATATCCCTGAGCAGATCCCGCAGGATTTCCTTCACATCGCCCTGCACCCGGAGGTCGGGGTGGACATTCTTGCCCAGCTCCGATTTGTCGATATCAATGTGGATGACCTCACACTTGCGGGTGTATTCCTTAATATCGCCGGTCGCCCGGTCGGAGAAGCGCACGCCGACGGCGATCATCAGGTCGCACTCGGACTGCGCCTTGGTGGAAACATAGTTGCCGTGCATGCCGCACATGCCCAGATTGTATTCATAGGAATCCGGCACCGCCGTTCTGCCCATCATCGAGAGGCCGATGGGGGCATCCAGCCGCCTGGAGAGCTCCATGAGCTCCTCCTCGGCGCCGGAGGAAATCACTCCGCCGCCGCAGTAGATAAAGGGACGCCTGGCCCCGCGGATCACCCGGAGGACCTCATCCCGCCGGTACTCCAGCTTCGGCTTCTCCGGAATCTCCGGTTCCCTGGCCTCGCCGTACTCATACTCGCCGACCTGGACATTCTTCGGAATATCGATCAGGACCGGTCCCTTCCGGCCTGTATTGGCCAGCTTGAACGCCGCCTTGATGGTCTCCTCCAGCTCATCCACGCTCCGGACCATAAAGTTGTACTTGACTACCGGCTGCGTGATGCCGACGATGTCTACCTCCTGGAAGCTGTCGCGCCCGAGCGCGCTGACCGCCACGTTGCCGGTGATAGCAACCAGCGGGACCGAATCCAGGTTGGCGTTGGCAATGCCGGTAACCAGATTGGTCGCTCCGGGGCCGCTTGTGGCTATCACCACGCCGGTCTTCCCGGAAGCCCTGGCGTAGCCGTCCGCCGCATGGCAGGCGCCCTGCTCGTGGGCGGTAATCACATGATGGATCCGGTCGGAACACTTGTACAGCTCATCATAGATATCCAGAACCGCTCCGCCCGGATAGCCGAAAACCGTATCGACACCCTGGCGGATCAATTCCTCGACCAGAATTCTCGCGCCTCTGAGTTTCATCCGTTCCTCCTATATCCTTTCATCCGCGCCCGCCTGTGTTCGCAGCAGGGGCTTCCGCGGATGGTGAACAGTCTTTATATTTGAATTTCTTTCATGTTGGGCTTGATTATAAATCAACACATGGGGGATGTCAACGAAAAATGGCCTGAAACCGCGGTCTCAGGCCATACAAGAATTATAATATATAGTATTCATTTTCCGGAAAGGTAAGGCCCGGTCACACGCGGAAGCGGTAGCCCACGCCCCAGATCGTCTCGATGTACTGCGGCTTCGCCGTATTGTACTCGATCTTCTCCCGGATCTTCTTAATATGCACAGTGACCGTGGCGATATCCCCGAGGGATTCCATCCCCCAGATCTCCCGGAACAGCTCCTCCTTGGTGAAGACATGGTTCGGATTCTCCGCCAGGAAGGTCAGCAGGTCGAATTCCTTTGTGGTGAAGTTCTTCTCCTCCCCGTTTACCCAGACCCGGCGGGCGGTCTTGTCAATCCGGATTCCCCGGACCTCGATGATCTCATTTTCCGGCTTGCTGTTGCTGACCAGCCGCTGGTAGCGGGCGAGATGCGCCTTCACCCTGGCCACCATCTCGCTAGGGCTGAACGGCTTCGTAATATAGTCGTCGGCGCCCAGGCCGAGCCCCCGGATCTTGTCAATATCGTCCCGCTTCGCCGAGACGATAATCACCGGCGTATTCTTTTTGCTTCGGATGGTCTTGCAGATCTCGAAGCCGTCCACGCCGGGGAGCATCAGGTCCAGCAGAATCAGGTCCACGTCCTCCGTGAGGCTCTTTTCCAGCCCCTTTCTGCCGTCGTTCTCGATCTCCACCGTGAATCCGGAGAGCTCCAGGTAATCCTTCTCCAGCTCCGCGATGCTCTCCTCGTCCTCAATGATCAGAATTCTGCTCAATCTCTCCCGCCTCCTGATATTTTCTCAGCTCAAAATGCATCTCGGTTCCCTCGTGCTCCCTGCTGGTAGCCCAGATCCTGCCGCCATGATCCTCGATGATCTTCCGCACGATGGAGAGGCCGATGCCGCTGCCGCCGCGGGAAGAATTGCGGGACGCATCCGTCCGGTAGAACCGGTCGAAGATCTTCGGCAGGTCTGCCGCGGCGATGCCCGCGCCGTTGTCCGCGATCGTGGTCAGGATAAAATCCCCCTCGTCACGGATATCGATACTGATTTTCCCGGGAGTCTTGTCGAGATATTTCAGGGAATTGCCGATGATGTTATTGATCACGCGCTTCATCTGCTCCGGATCGGCGATCACACACACATCGTCCGCCACATCCGTGTGATAGGAAAACCCGATCCCGCGGGCTTCCATATCCAGGCCCACCTCCTCGACGCAGTCCCCGAAATAATCGTTGACATGAATCTTCGCGAAATTGTAGGGAATCCGGTTGGTATCGATCTTCGAGTAGAGTGTCAGCTCGTCGATCAGGCGGTCCATATCGTTGGTTTTATTGTAGATGGTGCGGAGATATTTGTCCAGTTTCTCGGGCGAGGAGGCCACGCCGTCCCGGATGCCCTCCACGTAGCCCTTGATGGCGGTCAGCGGCGTCCTGAGGTCATGGGAAATGTTGCTGATCAGCATTTTGCTCTCCCGGTCGTCCCGGATCTTCTCCTCCGCCGACTCCTTGAGCCGGATCCGCATCTCCTCAAAATCCTGGCAGAGTTGGCCGATCTCGTCATCGCTGTCCACCTCCAGGGTGAAATCCAGGTTGCCGTCCCGGATTTTGTTGGTCGCCTCCTTCAGCCGGGAAAGAGGGAAGAGCAGTGTCCGGTAAATCCAGAAGACCAGGACAATCCCGGCAAACACCAGGATGCCCACCGCGCAGAGCACCATGAGCAGATAGATATGCCGCACCTCGGGCAGGCTGGAGGACATCTTGGTCACAATAAAGAAGCTCCCCTCCGCACCGTCCGCAAAGCGGAAATCCACCTGCTTCAGCAGGAAACCGTCCTGGTCATCAAAATAGATCCCGGCCCGGTTCTCGCCGCCGCCGTACTCCGGGAGATCGGACAGGATCTTTGTCCCCGAAACGCCGAGGGATGCTTCCGACATCCCGTCATAGAAAATGTCCTCCCCCTTCCGGACGACCGCCGCGGAATAGCGGGCGCTGAGCTCCCTGTTCAGGCGGTGAAGAAGATCCGGATTTTCCATGGATTCCGGATCCGTCTCCGCGAGCTCCTCCACCTCCTCCTGGATTCCCTCGGTCAGCCGGTCAAAAATCGCCGCGGAGTTGCCGAACAGGATGTCCGACCCGCTGATGCCGTAGGTCTCCCGGACCGTTCGTGTCCCGTAGTTCGCGATACCGGCCACCATCAGGTAGATCAGCAGAAGGGGAACCACGGTCACCGTGATAAAGGCGATGAGAAGCTTTGTCTTGATTTTCATAAGGATTCCCCTCCATGGCACCGGGCGGGATCCGCAAATCCCGGGCAGGCCTAGCAGGCCTAAAAAGCCAAGCCCCGGACAAATATCCGCAAAGCCCGGGCAGAGCTGGCCGCTCCGTCCGGGCTTCAATCATTCGGTCACATTACCATTAAAGATAGGCTTTCAGGGCAGCCGCCTTGTCCGTTTTCTCCCAGGGAAGGTCAAGGTCAGTCCTGCCGAAATGGCCGTAGGCCGCCGTCTGGCGGTAGATCGGCCTCCGGAGATCCAGCATCCGGATGATGCCGGCCGGGCGCAGGTCAAATTCCTTCTGGACGATCTCCGCGAGCCTCTGGTTGGAGAGCCTTCCCGTGCCGAAGGTATCCACCATGACCGAGGTCGGGCGGGCAACGCCGATCGCGTAGGAGAGCTGGATCTGGCAGCGATCCGCCAGGCCGGCGGCAACGATATTTTTCGCGACATAGCGGGCGGCATAGCTTGCCGAGCGGTCAACCTTCGTGCAGTCTTTGCCGGAGAAGCAGCCGCCGCCGTGGCCGGAAGCTCCCCCGTAGGTATCCACGATGATTTTTCTGCCCGTAAGGCCGGTATCACCGGCGGGTCCGCCGATCACGAAACGTCCGGTCGGGTTGATGAAGAACTTGGTCTCCGGGGTTACCAACTCCCGTGGAAGAACCTCATCGAAAATATATTTCCTGACATCCCGGTGAATCTGCTCCTGCGTGACCTCCGGATCATGCTGGGTGGAGAGGACGACCGCATCCAGGCGGCAGGGCTTTCCCTCCTCATCATACTCCACCGTCACCTGGGTCTTGCCATCCGGACGGAGGTAAGGGAGCGTCCCATTCTTGCGGACCTCAGCCAGCCTTCTCGCCAGCCGGTGCGCAAGCGCAATGGGATAAGGCATCAGCTCCGGGGTCTCATTGGTGGCATAACCGAACATCATGCCCTGGTCGCCAGCGCCGATCCTGTCCAGCTCATCCTCGGTCATATCGTTCTCGCCGCGGCACTCCAGCGCGCGGTCAACGCCCATCGCGATATCCGGGGACTGCTTGTCCAGCATGACCTGGATCGCGCAGGTATCGGCATCAAAGCCCATCTCCGAGCTGGTATAGCCGATCTCGCGGATAGTCTTCCGGACGATCGCCGGGATATCCACATGCGCCTTCGTCGTGATCTCGCCCATAACAATGACAACGCCGGTCGCCGCCACGGTCTCGCAGGCTACGCGGCTCATCGGATCCTGCTCCAGCATGGCATCCAGCACCGCATCGGAAATCTGGTCGCACATTTTATCAGGATGCCCCTCGGTGACGGACTCTGATGTAAATAATCTTCTCTCCATTGCCTCTTTCCTTTCTTCTGTCCAGTACCTACTGACTATTCCCCGGAATGATTCCCTCTGGTAAGGCATGTAATGCAAATTTGCTAAGTTCGAACTGCGCTCACGCTTGTTCTCACTAAGCAAATTCGCATAGCTCGCACTAAACTCGCACTTCGCCCGCTGGGCTCGCGCTTGTTAAGTGCTCTGCATAAACGAACAGGTCCGCGAGCAACCCGCGGACCTGATTTTACCAATCAACTCCTCTTATTGCTCGGACAGGCATCGCACCTCTCCGCTCAGGCTGGCACCTTCCGCCGAAACCGCTATATACGGCCGGGTCGGGGTTGCCGTGACTTCATCGATCCTCTGTATCTCCATCACTCTGAATAAGGGATAATCAATATTTACTTTTATGGAATGTGTTCTCCGGCTCTTCCCGAGCCAAGCCTACGATAGCACAGCGCAGGACGCGGTGTCAATATACACTCACCGCATATTTGCCCAAATCGCAGAACCTGTTACTGTTCAGTGCATGCTGGGGATAACCCGCAGACCGGCTGCTTGCGGACGGCTTTGCGGACTTTCCCGCTCAGACTACCCGCAGGCGGAACTTCTGCGCTTCCCGCTCATCATCCACAAGCTCAATGCAGGCGCCCAGATGCCGAAGCTTCTCGTCGAACGCCTCGTAGCCGCGCTGGATATAGCCGATCTCGTCAACCGTCGTGTAGCCGTCCGCGGCAAGCCCCGCCAGGACAAGCGCCGCGCCCGCGCGCAGATCCGGCGCGGAGACCTCGGCGCCGAGGAACTTCTTCACGCCGGTGATGATCGCGGAATTTCCCTCCACGCGGATATTGCCGCCCATGCGGGCCAGCTCATCCACATAGCGGAAGCGGTTCTCAAAAATGCTCTCGGTCACGATGCTGGTGCCCTCGGCGAGAGCGAGGGTTACCGTGATCTGCGGCTGCATATCCGTGGGAAACCCCGGATAGGGCAGCGTCTTGATGTTGGTGTGGAACTGGCGGCTTCGGCCAACCACGCGGACAGCCTCGTCGAACTCGCGGACCTCGCAGCCGAGCTCGGCCAGCTTGCTGGAGATTGCCTCCAGGTGCTTCGGGATGACATTTTCCACCGTCACATCGCCCCGGGTGACCGCCGCCGCGCACATATAGGTGCCTGCCTCAATCTGGTCCGGGATAATGGAGTACTCGGTGCCGTGCAGGTGGCGGACTCCGCGGATCCGGATCACATCGGTGCCGGTCCCCTTGATGTTCGCGCCCATGCTGTTCAGGAAGTTCGCCACATCAACGACATGCGGCTCTTTCGCCGGGTTCTCGATGATCGTCTCCCCGTCGGCCATCACCGCCGCCATCATGATATTGATTGTCGCGCCGACCGACACCTGGTCCAGGTAAATATGGCTGCCGACCAGGTCAATCGCGTGGGCGTACACGATCCCGTTCTCAATCTTCACATCCGCGCCCAGCGCCCGAAATCCCTTGATATGGAGGTCAATGGGGCGGCTTCCGATGTTGCACCCACCGGGCAGCGGCACCTGCGCGCTCTTGTATTTGCCGAGCAGGGCGCCGAGAAAATAGTAGGACGCGCGGATTTTCCGGATAAATTCATCATCCACGCTGATCTGGCGGATCGAGCTGCCGTTCAGGCGCACCGTGTGCCGGTCAATCCGCTCCACCGAGGCGCCGATCTCCGCGAGGGCATCCAGCATCACATTGGTGTCCCGGACATCCGGCAGATTCTCAATCAGAACATCCTCATCTGTCATGAGCCCCGCGGCAAGAATACCGAGAGCGGCATTCTTCGCGCCGCCAATCTCCACTTCCCCGACAAGCGGAATCCCGCCCTTCATAATATATTGACTCATCTCGCACCTCAATCCCCGGCCACCCCCGGAGAAACGACTGAACTTCAAAGGAACATGTTCATGATCATCAAATGTATGGATTGCGCAGGCCTGGATAGCGCAAGGGGCAATTTACCACGCGGACAGGAAATTGTCAAGACTGCCCGCCCCTGAGGAAGCAGACAAAGCCGCTTCCGTTCTGGGCGAAGAACGCCGAGGCGTCCCCCTGCCCGAGCTTCTCCGCCTGGGTATTCCCGGAATCCGCGTTCCGGATAAAGGTCACATTGTTAAACTGGTCATATCCGGTCAGGACACCCACGGTGCCATCCGGGAAACGGAAAGCTGCCGGCATCCCCCTGCCGAGGAAGTACATGACCTGGGCAAGGCTCATGCCCTGCCCGTCGAACAGCCGGGTTCCGTCCCCGGAAGTTCGCTTCCCGCCGGTAAAGTCCTGAAGCCAGGAGAGCGCGCTCGAGACGGCAGAAGCAGGATCTCCTGACGAGGCCTCCGCCGGCCGGTCGATCCGGTTCCAGACGACATTCCCCGAGGCATCCGTGACCGTTCCCATGCTGTCGTAGACCGCGGCAACCGCCGCGGAAAGATCGGTATAGGAGCCGGCGAAGCGCCCCCGCGTGTAAGCGAGGAAGCCGGAAAATGCCTCTCCGCCGGATACTTCCGCCGCGTCATCAGCCCGGACCTGGATCTTTGCCGGGGTACGGACGGCAGCCCCGGAGCGGATGCCGGAAACCTTGACCGTGCAGATCCTGCCCACCATGCGGTCGTCTGCCGTGCCGATGAGGCTCTCCGCTGCCGCCGCGTCCGTCTGGTTATTGATCAGCGTGTCCTCGGGAACCGGCTGATAGGCACTGCCGTCCCAGGTCACCCGGCTCAGGTGGACCCTGCTGTCGCTGATCGTGATGCCGGTGATGTAGATATTTTCCTTCTGGTAGGTAACCTCCGGCTGCATCCCGGCGTCAACAATCACCACCGAGTAGAGCGGGAGGGAGGTGATCCGTCCCTGCGAGGACACCGCATCCTGCGTCCTGCCGATGCCGTAGACCACATCGTCCCCGACAAACCCCGCCAGACGGAGCTTCTCCCCATCTCCGGCGGAAATCACATTGTCCATGCCGTCCTCCAGATTGAGGACATGAATCGCCTCACAGTCATAGCGGTCACCGCCCTCCTGCCAGGCGATGCGGTTCCCGCCGGTGCTCGCGGCAAAGGTATCCAGGGACAGCCCCCCGGCCAGAACCTCCGCCTTGCTGCTGTCTGTGCCCAGACGGTAGACCGTGCCATTCATGAGGAGGCAGAACTTTCCCTCCGCGGTGAGATACGCCAGGGTTCCGGCGTCCTCCATCAAAAGCTCCGGGGACTCGGTTGAGGGCAGATAGAGCAGCTCCGCCAGCGTGTTGCCGGATCCGCTGTAGTGATAGAGTGTCGTTCCGGTCTGTCCGGCATGGGCGCCCCGGCTCTGGTAGCCGCTGACAAAAAAGTTGACATCCCCGGTGTCGGTGACCGTCAACGCCTTCACCAGGCAGTTTCCATAGTCCTCCCCGGCCGTCCGGTCATCCTCCCGGGTAGAATAAATCCGCGTCAGCGTATTGCCCTTCTGGTCATAAACCCAGAGATCCCCGTTGGCGGAAAATGCGGTATCCGTCCCCGACGGACTCTTCCTTGCGCTGGCCTCTTCCCCGTCATTCACCCCGAGGGCCACCTGTCCTTCGGTGACCGCCGACGGATTCCCGTCAAATACCTCGCGGGTTTTCCGGTCAAAATCCATGACGTAGACCCGCTCAGGCCCGCGGCGCATGGTGTAGCTCTCCGTCACATCGTAATAGACGGTCCGGCTGTCCGTATCCCGGGCTGCCGTGTAGGTGAGCTCCAGCACGCACATGCTGCCCATGAGCTCACGCAGGCGGAAGAGGGTGTCTCCCTCTTTCCTCATCCCGGTGCCATGCCAGGTCAGCATATCGAAATTGTTGGCCAGGGTGACCTCTCCCAGGCCGGAATTATCCGCAAGTGCAGACACCTCAAGATAGGTCGTGAGATCCCGCGCCGCCGACGGGTCGAATGTCTTATCGGAAAAATCCGCGGCAAAATCCACCATTTCCTTGGCATCCTGCCCTGACGGGGCCATGATCCGGGTATAGTAGTAGATCTGCCGGCCGTCCTCCACGGTCAGGAGAACCGTCATCTGATATTCCACGTCCGCGCTGATCATATTCTGGATCGGGAGGCGCGCCGTCACGAGGTTCCCGTCCCCGCCGAACTGGCTGACATCCGTGCGCTCAACCAGGTGATCCCCGGCCGCATTCCGGATCTCATAGCGGAGGCCGGTAATCTTCGTCCCGTCGGGATCAATGTCGAGCGTGAGCTGACGGTCCGCCGGGAGGATTGTGAGATCTGTCCTTCCGGCCGCGTCCTTTTCATCTTCCGTATGGCCGCTGAGCAGGTTCATCCGCCGCCCGTACATCTCCGCACTGATCCTCGGGATCTTTGCGTCCTCCACCGTAGTGTAGACATCCACAGAACCGCCATGCTCACGGTGCCGCCAGAAAAAAAGGCCGGCAAATACCGCAAGAGCCGCCAAAAGGAGCAGTACCGCTGAAAGTACTGCCCTCCTCGCCGTAAATAATCTTTTTCCCATCAGGAATACAGCTTCTCAGGATAGACGCCGTCCGCAATAAGCCTGGCAAATGCCGCCGTGACGCTCGCTTTGTCCTCCTGATAGGTAACGCCGAACCATTTATCTCTCGTCTCCAGCACGCGCACCTTCGCCTTTCCACCGCGGATCTGCTCGTCGATCACGCTCGGCAGAAGATACTCCGCCTTCAGGTCGCCCGCCGGAACATTTTCCAGGAACTTCGGGAACCCGGCCTCCAGCACATCGAAAAATGCCGGCGTGAGGCCCCACATATTCATCGACACATGCTGGTCCGCACGGACCGTCACCGGATTGCCTTCCGCGTCCTTCGCGCTCATCTTTCCGTCCGTCATGCGCACGTCGTAGGTCTCGGTGACACGGGCAAGCGTCCCGTCAGGATTCACCTCGCAGACCCCGCGGGTTACCGTCCCGTTGTCGCTCAGGGTATTCTTCAGGATGAAGCCCGCCATGCACATATCCAGGTACGGCTTGCTTTCACTCATCTCATTGGCCATGTAGTCGTGGACCTTTCCGAACGCTTCCTTCCCATAATAGTCATCCGCGTTGATGACAAGGAAGGGCTCATGCACCAGGTTCTTCGCCGCAAGCACCGCCTGTCCGGTGCCCCAGGGCTTCTTCCTTCCCGCCGGAACGGCAAATCCCGCCGGAAGGTCATCCATCTCCTGAAATGCGTACGCGCAGGGAATCACCTTCTCAATGCGGCTCCCGATGATCTCCCGGAAATCCTTCTCCAGATCTCTCCGGAGAATAAAGACAACCTTATTAAAACCGGCCTGCATCGCATCATAGATCGAGTAATCCATGATAATCTCACCGTTCGGCCCCATCGGGGTGAGCTGCTTGATTCCGCCGCCAAAACGGCTGCCGATTCCTGCCGCCATAATGACCAGGGTTGTATCTTTCATCTGCTTCTCCTCCATCATTCACAAATAGAAAGCCGCGGACGCCCCCTGCTGCTGAAAAATCCTGCGGCTTACCGATTAAAAATCGCAATTGTTCAGACCTGCATGTGCTGAACAGTTACAAAAAATCATAGCACATTTACAAGGCCTTGTCACGAATCCCCCTTGCCATCCACCGGTGTCTCATCCTCAATCATATAGTAGCCGATTCCCATCTCGGTAAAGATATATTCCGGCTCCGCCGGATTCTGTTCCAGTTTCCGCCGGATGTGCGCCATATTGACGCGCAGGATGCTGTTGTCCCCGGCAGCGTAAGGCCCCCAAATGCTGCGGATAATCGCGTCGTAGGTCATGACGCGGCCGCTGTTCTGGGCGAGCAGCGCGATGATCCGGAACTCATTCTGGGTCAGGTGGACAGGCTTGCCCCCGATGGTCACCACATGGCGCCCATAATCGACGGTCAGTTCCTTCGCGTGGTAAGGGCGGTTTGTCAGGGATCCGGCATTGATGCGGCTTCCGTGGCGGAGCGCTGTCCGCACCCTGGCCAGAAGCTCACTGGTGCCGATGGGCTTCGTCAGATAGTCATCCGCGCCGGCATCCAGGGCCGCCACCTTCTCGTCCTCCCTCGTCCTCGCGGAAATGACGATGATCGGCACAGTGGTGTACGAGCGGATTTTCGCGATCACATCCATCCCGTCGATGTCCGGGAGACCGAGATCGAGAAGGATCACGTCGGGGCAGTGGAACGCGATGTCCGACAATGCCTTCTTTCCCCTGTCCGCAAGCTGGACTTCATAACCCGCCTGTTTTAAAAAGGTTGCGATAAAATCTCGGATATTCTTCTCATCCTCGACGACCATAATCTCCGTTTGTGCTGCCATATTCTATTCCTTATCCTTTACTGTGCCGCGCTCCGGCCGTCCGCTTCCGCCCCCTTCGGTAGGCTGAACCAGAAAACTGCCCCCGGATCCGCGTTTTTTACTCCGATCTCCCCGCCGTGGGCGGCAATGATGGTCTTACAGATCGAGAGACCGATACCCATGCCCTTATGTCCGCCCATGTCCTCCGAAGGGCCGGACGTCCCGTCAAAAATCGTGCTGATCCGCTCCGGCTCGATACCCCTGCCGTGATCCCGCACATAGAAATACACTTCCCTGTTATCCTCTTCCACGGTACACTCCACCGGCTCGCTCGAGCCGCTGTGCACGACGGCATTTTCCATCAGGTTGATCAGCACCTGCTCGATCAGGATGGCATCCATGGGAAGCATGATCAGCTCCTCCGGCACACGGACCCGGACCTTCGCGTCCGGAAGCCGCTTCCGGAGCCTGGAGACAGCGGAACCGACAACCTCCTCGACCGGCTCATCCGTCTTGTGGACGCTCGCGGTCTCATTGTCGATCCGCGTGACTGAGAGCAGGTTCTCCACCATATTGAGCAGCCAGTTGGAATCCTCCTGGATGTGCGTCACCAGCTCACGCTTCTCCCCCTCGCCCATCGTGTCCCCGGCTTCCAGATAGAGCGTGCTGGAACCGATGATGCTGGTCAGCGGCGTCCGGAGGTCGTGGGAGATCGCCCTGAGAAGATTTGCCCGCATCCTTTCCTTCTCCGCCTCCATCAGCCGCTTCTCGTTCTCCTGCAGCTCCTGCGCCTGCGCCTTCATGCTGGTGGTCAGCATGCTGGTGATCGACGCGATCGTAAACATGGCCACGAAGGTCAGCGGGTAGCCTGTCATGGTAAAATTGAACTGCCCGTAGGGATAGGTGAACAGGAAATTGACCAGGAAGACCGCGGCGAAAGCCGCCGCCTGCCCGTAGCGGTAACGGTCCGTCGAGCGTGCCGTGATCAGCACGGCAAGGACGTACACCAGCGCGATATTGCTGGAGGGGTTCTGCATATGGGTAAAGAAAAACGAGGAACTTGCCGTGGCGATATCAATCATGATCACCGCGACAACCCAGCCGTTCAATTTTCCAAGGAATCCCGGCCAGTAGGCCAATTTCCGGAGAAGCTTTCCGCCAACCTCCCGCTTTTTATTCTGCATCCTTCTTCCTCCCCTGCCCGAAAAACCAGGCAGTATCCTCAGTATAGCATATTTTTCTCCGTGTTGAACTTTCCATTTGCGTGTGCTACACTTTCCTTCGGTTCGATGAACGGTTACCAGGAAGGAAGCGTCTATGATGAACAGACCCGGAAGAAATGACCCCTGCTGGTGCGGCAGCGGGAAAAAATATAAGCACTGCCACATGGCATTTGACGACCGCCTCATCGCGGAGAGAGACCTGGGGCACGAGGTTCCTGACCACAGCCTGATCAAAACCCCGGCCCAGATAGAGAAAATCAAGGAAAGCTGCAAGATCAACATCGCTGTCCTTGATTATGTGGCGGAGCACATCCGCGCCGGGGTCACCACGGAGGAGATCGACCAGTGGGTCTTCACAGAGACCCAGAAGCGCGGCGGCATCCCCGCGGACCTGAACTATGAGGGATATCCGAAGAGCGTCTGCACTTCGGTCAACGAGCAGGTGTGCCACGGCATCCCGTCGCCGGATGTGGTTCTTAAGGACGGGGACATCATCAACGTGGACTGCTCCACCATCCTCGACGGCTATTTTTCCGATTCCTCCCGCATGTTCTGCATCGGGAATGTCTCCCCGGAGAAAAAGCGGCTCGTGGAGGTGACCCGTGAGGCAGTCGCCAAGGGTCTTGAGGCGGTTAAGCCCTGGGGATTTCTCGGCGACATGGCCGAAGCCGTCCATACCCACGTTGAGAAGAACGGCTACAGCGTTGTCCGGGAGATCGGCGGCCACGGCGTCGGCCTGCAGTTTCATGAGGATCCCTGGGTCGGCTATATCGGAAAACGCGGCACCGGCATGCTGCTGGTTCCCGGCATGATGTTCACCATCGAGCCCATGGTCAATATGGGAAAGCCTGACGTCTACACTTCCGACGGCGACAATTGGGCAGTCTACACCGTTGACGGCCTTCCGTCCGCCCAGTGGGAAATCCAGGTTCTGGTGACCGAGGACGGCCACGAGGTCCTCAGCTGGTAAATTCCGGCCTCGCTGCCGCCACGGCAAACCATACGGCGGCTGTTCCGATCACCCTCACCGGCATGTGCCAAACCGTTAAAAAATCAGCTGTCTTTCTTCCCGGGTCTTTGCGGGACGGAAGGCAGCTTTTTTTGCCGCACCGGTTCGGAAAACGGCAGTCAGATCCGCATAGCCCGCGCCAAACCTGCGCCTCGACCGCCGGGCTTGCGCTTGTTCCATGCTCCGCGCAGAAAAAAAGGCCGAAACCCCGGCAAAGGATTTCGGTCTTCCCATCAGAGCGCGAGACGGGATTCGAACCCGCGGCCCCCACCTTGGCAAGGTGGTGCTCCACCTCTGAGCCACTCGCGCATTGGCTTGTCGTTTTCACCGACGAGAGTTATATTAGCACAGATTCTCCGGGGATGCAACAACATTTTAAAAAACTTTTCCCGCCCCGTTTACCGCTGTGTTACTGTTCAGGGCAGGCGAGGAAAACCAATAAACAGCGGCTTGCGGAAATGTTGTCCTCAGGCATTCCAGAGCGCCTCCCTCGTCGTGGAGATCGCATCCGCACCGGCATCCAGCGCCGCGATGATATCTTTCCGGCTCTGGATGAGGCCGCCGGCGATCAGCGGAAGATCTCCGTTCTCCCGGAGCTGGCGCAAAATCTGCGGCATGATCCCGGGCATGATCTCCACCGCGTCCGGCCGGAAAGACTGCAGCTGCTTTTTCAGTGTGGCCAGGGCCATGGAATCGACGACGAAGGACCGCTGGATGCAGAGCAGTCCAAGCTCCCTGGCGTGCTTGACCAGCGGCGATTTCGTGCTGATGATCCCGTCCGCGCGGGTATTGTTGCGGAGGAAATCCACCGAAATCTCCTTGGACGCCAGCCCCTGCACCAGATCCATGTGGACGATGGCCGCTTTGCCCGCCCCCTTGACCTGGTCTACCAGGTCGGTGATATCGCAGACCGACCCGAACAGAAGGAAAATGACCGAGCACTGGCTTTCCAGGGCGCGATTCAGCCCTTCCTGGCTCTTCACCGCGGCAATCACCGGATTTGTTTCCAGAAGTTCCAGCATTCTCTCCATTTTCCGTTCCTCCCGTACAGCCATCTTCTGCTTCTCACGCTTAGCATCATAGCACAGGAGCGGGATGCGCGCAAATCCGGAAGGGCAGTACGCCCTTCCGGATTTGCGCGTTTTCCGGCACACGCCTTTGTCTCAGGTCTCCTCGGCGTAGCGGACAAATTCGAGGCTCTGGATCTCCCCGAGGATCGTCTCCCGGACACGCCGGTCGCGGATCTCCAGGGTGATGATCGCGGACGGCCCCTCGCCCTTGATCCGGCTCTTCGTCAGCTCAATACTGGAGATTTTGACGCCGCGGCTCCGCATAGCGTCGATAAACCGGGCAACGCTGGAACCGGTGACAAATTCAATGTAAAAGTCATAAACCACCGCGTGCTCACGCACATAGATATCCAGCCGGTTGAACACCTTGAAAATAAAGACGACAAACACCAGGGCATAGATTGCCCCGTCGATAAAGCCGATGCCGGCGGCAAGCCCGAGGCAGGCGCAGGTCCAGAGGCCGGCCGCCGTCGTCAGGCCGCGGACCTGGTGCCGGCCGGTCACGATGATCGTGCCCACACCGAGGAACCCGACGCCGCTGATCACCTGGGCGCCCATCCGGTTCATGTCCGCGCGGACTTCCGGAAACTGGATCGCGATATATTCGCTGGTCAGCATAACCAGCGCCGAACCAAGGCAGACCAAGGCATGCGTCTTGATGCCTGCCCCCCTGTGCTTGAGCCCGCGGTCAATCCCGATCACCAGGCCAACAACCAGTGCCACCGTAAGACGGATAATAATCGCCAGCACATCCCACCCCCGGGCTGCGCTGATCAGCCAAAACCACATAACTCTACCCCCTATGAATGTTCCCCTGCCTGCGGCGGAGAAATCCCCAGTTCTTCCTCCTCCACGTAAAAAAAAGAGCACACACTCCCCCCTCAGAAGTGCATGCTCTCTCATTCTCTCGCGAACAAAAACAAGCAGGTGATGGGAATCGAACCCACATATCCAGCTTGGAAGGCTGGTGTTCTACCACTGAACTACACCTGCATAAAAAAAGTGCCCAAAGTCGGAATCGAACCAACGACACGAGGATTTTCAGTCCTCTGCTCTACCAACTGAGCTATCTGGGCATCGTCCTGAAGCGCAAGCGCTCCGTGTGACATCGACTATAATACTAAATCCTTGCGCGGCTGTCAAGCAAAAATCGAATTTTTCTTGGCAAAAATTTTCCCGCGATAGCCCTCCGCCTGCCTGCGCGCCGAAGCGGATCCGCAGACAGGCGCCGGGCGGTTCAGGCATTTTCCCTGCCCGCGGTGAGAATCTCCTGCAGCCTCGCGAACTGCTCCAGGGTCAGCGCCTCGCCGCGTACGGTCGGGGAAAATCCGGCCTCGGTGATCGCCTGCTGAATCTGCTCCTTGGAAAAAGAGAGCGAAGCCGCATTGGCCAGCGCATTCGCCAGCGTTTTCCTGCGCTGTCCGAACGCCGCCCGGATCAGGCAAAACAGCCCGTCCGGATCCTCTGTCCGGACGGCGGGAACCTCCCGCCGCCGCAGGCGGATCACCGCGGAGCCGACCTTCGGCCGGGGAATAAAGCAGGACGGCGGCACATGGGCCACGATCTCCGCCTCGGAGTAATACTGCACCGTCAGGGAGAGCGCCCCGTAATCCTTCGTGCCCGGCCCCGCCTGCATCCGCTCGGCGACCTCCTTCTGCACCATGACTGTCACCGAGCTCAGCGGAACCCCGCTCTCAAACAGCCCCATGACGATCGGCGTCGTGATGTAGTACGGAAGATTGGCCACCACCCGGATCGGCCGGCCTCCGTTGTACTCGTCCGCCAGCGCCCGGATGTCCGTCTTCAGGATATCGTTGTGGATCACGGTCACATTCGTGAGATCCGACAGGGTGTCCCGGAGAATCGGGATCAGATGGTCATCGATCTCCACGGCCACCACATGGCCGGCTTCCGCCGCCAGCCGGCGGGTCAGCGTGCCGATGCCGGGGCCGATCTCCAGAACCATATCCCCGCTGCCGATCTCTGCCGCCTCCGCGATCGCGTCAAGAACGCCGGGGTCGATCAGAAAGTTCTGCCCGAGCTGCTTCCGGAAAGCAAACTCATACTTCCGGAGAACCTCAAGGGTATTTTTCGGGATAGCCAGATTTTTCTCCATGCTGCCTCCTGACGGTCAGGAAATGCGGTAAAGGCGGCGCGCATTTTCCCAGGTCTGCTGTTCCACTTCCTCCGCCCCCATCCCGCGGTTCTCCGCAATCGCCCGGACGACCAGCGGCAGGTTCAGGGAAGAATTTCTCGTCCCCCGGTGCGGTTCCGGCGCAAGATAGGGCGAATCCGTCTCCAGCACCAGCCGGTCCATGGGCGCATACCGGATCACCTCCAACAGGCGCCGCGCGTTTTTATAGGTAGAAACACCGCCGATGCCGAGGAAAAAGCCCAGTCCCAGATATTCCCTGGCCATCTCCCGGGAATAGGAGAAGCAGTGAATGACGCCGCCGATCTCCCCGCCCCGGGCTTCCCTCAGGATATCCAGCGTATCCTTCGCCGCCTCGCGGCTGTGAATCACCACCGGTTTTCCCAGCTCGCGGGCGAGATCCAGCTGGCGGCGGAACCACTTCTTCTGCGTCTCCCGGTCCGGTGCCTCCTTCTCATAATAGTCGAGGCCGATCTCCCCGACGGCGACAAACTTCGGAAGCCGCGCCGTCTCCCGGACCCTGGAAAATGTCTCCTCACTGAGCTCTCCTACGCTCTCCGGGTGAATCCCGGCAGCCCCGTAGAGGAAATCCCAGGCCTCCGTGAGCTCCCGGGTAGTCTTAAGTGACCGGAGCGTACAGCAGACATTGGTCACATGACCGATGCCGGCGGCCGGGAAGCTTCGAAGAAGCGCATCCCGGTCTCCGTCAAAGGCCGGATCGTCGTAGTGCGCGTGCGTGTCAAAAATCATGGTCAGCCTACTTCCGAGCCGGCAGCGATATCCGCCATCGTGGTGAGCAGGCTCAGGCTGCCCTTGTCATCCAGGGCGGAGAGAAGCATGCCCTGGGACTCCATGCCGGCCATCTTTCTCGGCGGCAGGTTCGTGATCGCGATCACCTTTTTGCCCACCAGCTGCTCCGGCTCATAATATGCCTGGATTCCGGACAGGATCTGGCGGGTCTCCCTGCCGAAGCGGATCTTGAAGCAGAGAAGCTTCCTGGACTTCGGAACCTTCTCGCAGGAGAGCACCTCGCCGACACGAAACTCACATTTCGCGAAATCGTCGATCGTGCAGGCCTCCTTGGTCTGCGCGGGCGTGTCCACAAAGGAACCCGAGTCAGGGGCGGCGCCATTTTCCGGAGCTTTTCCTTCCCCTGATGAAGCTTTCTCCTTCTCCCCGGCGGTCTCAGGATTTCCGGCCTCCGCCGCGTTCTTCTCCGCGGCAGCCCTCTGCTTCTCCTCAATGGCGTCGATCTTCGGCTCAATCTCCTTGCGGTCGATGCGGGCAAACAGCGTCTCCGGCGCGTCAGTCACATGGCTTCCCGACGGATAGAGGCCGAACCTGTCCATTTCCTCCAGGGAACGCTTTGCACAGCCGATCTCCCGAAGAATCTTCTCCGAGGTCTCCGGCATAAAGGCATACAGCAGCGAGCCGCCGATGGCAATCGCCTCGGTCAGGTTGTAGAGAACCGTCGCCAGGCGGTCCTTCTTCGCTTCATCCTTTGCCAGCGTCCAAGGCGCCGTCTCATCGATATATTTGTTGCTCCTGCGGAAAATCTCGAAAATCGCGGTCAGCGCGTCCGCCACGCGGAGCTGGTTCATCTTCTCGTCCGCCTTCTTCACCGCGTCGAGGACAGTCTTTTTGAGATCCTCGTCCACCGGCTCCGCGGCGCCCGTGTCGGTCACCACACCGCCAAAATACTTGTTGCTCATGGATACCGTGCGCTTCACCAGGTTTCCGAGGATGTTGGCCAGATCGGAGTTATTGCGCTCGATCATCAGGTCCCAGGAGATCACGCCGTCGTTGTCAAACGGCATCTCGTGAAGAACGAAATAGCGGACCGCGTCCACGCCGAAGAGATCCACCATATCATCCGCGTAGATGACATTGCCCTTCGACTTGCTCATCTTGCCGCCGGCCTGCAGGAGCCACGGATGGCCGAAAACCTGCTTCGGCAGCGGCTCGCCGAGCGCCATCAGGAAAATGGGCCAGTAAATCGTATGGAAGCGGATGATGTCCTTGCCGATCAGGTGGAGATCCGCCGGCCAATACTTCTTGTACAGCTCGCCGCTCTCCCCGCCGCAGTTGTAGCCGATCCCGGTGATATAGTTCACCAGGGCGTCCAGCCACACGTAAACCACATGCTTCGGGTCGAAATCCACCGGAATCCCCCACTTGAAGGAGGTGCGGGACACGCAGAGGTCCTGAAGGCCGGGCTTCAGGAAGTTATTCATCATCTCATTCTTGCGCGCAACCGGCTGGATAAACTCCGGGTGCTCATTGATGTAGTCGATCAGCCTCGGCGCGTACTTGCTCATCCGGAAGAAGTATGCTTCTTCCTTTGCCGGCGTCACCGGGCGCCCGCAGTCCGGACAGCGGCCGTCCACCAGCTGGGATTTCGTCCAGAAGGATTCGCAGGGCGTGCAGTAGAGGCCTTCATAGTACCCCTTGTAAATGTCGCCCTGGTCGTACAGTTTCTTGAAGATTTTCTGGACCTGCGCCACATGATCTTCATCCGTGGTGCGGATAAAGCGGTCATAGGAGGTGTTCATGAGATCCCAGATTCTCTTGATCTCTGCTGCAGTCTGGTCAACGAACTCCTTCGGCGTCATGCCGGCTTCCTTCGCCTTATTCTCGATCTTCTGGCCGTGCTCGTCCGTCCCGGTCTGGAAATGGACATCATAGCCCTGCTCTCTCTTCCAGCGGGCAATACTGTCCGCGAGGACGATCTCGTAGGTATTCCCGATGTGGGGCTTGCCGGACGCATAAGCGATCGCCGTAGTAATATAGTATGGTTTCCTGATTTTCTCTGTCATGAAGTGCCTCCCGTCTCCGCCAATGATGCGGCGTAAAATTCCGCGGATGATGCGGATTTGTCAAAAACAGCATATCCGCGGCGGGAACATTTGTCAAGAAAAGGGGCAGAGGGGATGCCGGCGCAGCAAAGCGCGCAAAAAACGGGCGGCTCCCGGAAGAACCGCCCCTCTGCCGCCTGGAAAATAAACACAGTGCCAAACAGCTCAGATCATGCCGAACTCTCTCCGGAACGAGGCGCAGATGCCGTCGTGCACCCAGTCCGCCAGCGGATGGTGGACGACGCAGAAGCCATGCCCGACCCTGGGTGCCTGGATCATCTCGCAGGGAACCCCGGCGCGGAGGAGGCGCATGCCGTACTCCAGCCCCTCATCCCGGAGTTGGTCGTACTCGGCCGTGACGATAAAGTGCGGGCAGAGGCCGCCGAGATTCCGGCAGAGGCCGGGAAAAGCGTAGTAGGACTGCGGGCTTCCGTCCGCCGGAGCATAGGTCGATTCCGGCGTCTCCAGCCACGGCCGCTCCGGCCCGAGCGCAAATCTCTGATTCTGGTAGTAGGAATACGAGGGTTCTGCCGTGAAGACGCCGCAGTTGATCACCGCGAGGGAAATCCTCGGCCCGCCGTGATCCCGCGCCCAGAGCGCCATGCCGGCGACCAGGTTTCCTCCAGCGCTCGTACCGTGAAGGCCGATCCGCTCCGGATCCATACCATTTTCCCGCCCATGGTCATAGACCCACCGGAGCGCCGTAAGGCAGTCCATGAGCGGCGCCGGGAAATGCACCTCCCGGCTGGCCAGGCGGTATTCCACCCCGACGACGACCGCCGGCGTGTGCTCCGCGAGATAGACACAGCGGTGATTGTCGATATCCAGATTGCCGCCGATCCAGCCGCCGCCGTGCACCTCCAGGATGACCGGGGACAGGGCCGGGGCATCCTTCGGCCGGAAGATCCGGATGCGGATGTGCTGTCCGTCCTCTGACCCTGGAATCTCCCTGTCTTCCATCGTCATCCCCTCAGGGAGCGTGAATGCCTTAAGATTCTTCTGCTGCTCCCGGAAGGCCGCGGCCTTCTCCTCGTCCGTCCCCCAGGCAAGTGTCTCATTCACCCTCAGGTGATCCTCATATCCCGGATAAATTGCGAATTTCATGCTTTTCCTCCCATCTTCTCCCGAATCTCCGCGAGCTGCAGCAGAGCCTCCCGCCAGCGGCTCACCCGCATATTCTCCGGCTGCTGCACCATTCCCGAGACCGCGTCAAGCTTCATCGTATACGGGGCATCAGCGGTAAATGGCTTCCATGCCGGAAGGGCCGGCTTACGGCTTCCGTTCGGCGTCCCGTGCTTCGCGAACTCCGCCCAGTAAGTGCTGCAGGCGTAGGCCAGCATATAATCCGCCGGCTCCCACGGCCGCCAGGATCTCGTCAGCGTCCGGAAAACGTACCACAGGTCCGCCGCGTGGAATGGCCCCATGGCATCCCCCGGAAGCTGCCGCTCCAGCGCATACACATAGGTCTCCCCCTTTCCCTGCCGCTCCCTGAGCAGCGCATAAGCCTCAGCCGCGGCCCGGGCGGTCTCCGTGGTCATTTTGTCCTGGTAATCCCGGAACGCCTCCCCGTCCTCCGGGCAGAGCGCGAGATACTGCGCTCCCGCCGCGCCGAAGCACCGGCTGACAATCTCCTCCAGATGCTTTCTATTCCTGGCAATCGGAATCCCCTCATGCCCGGTATAGCCGATAAGAATCGGGACTGCCGGGGTCTCCCCCTTCGCGATCGCAAGCTCGCAGGTGCGCTCAAGCACATAGCCGTCCACCACCGGGCTCCGGTCCGAGAGCCCGGTCTGCCCCTGCCCGCTGATCATCGCCGCTTTCCAGCGCGCGCAGAGTTCTTCCCCGGACAGGGCGCGCGCCTCCGCGATACTGCTCACACCGAGCGCCTTAAGCGAAGTCGCCTTCTCCGTCTCCGCGAGTGTGCGGAAGCTCATATCCATGATCGGCAGCGGGCCGCCGCCGGACTGCATGACCGCCTTCTGGTAAAGCCCCTTCGTGAGCTTTGAGCAGAGCAGCGCCTGCACCGAGGCCGCGCCAGCGGACTGGCCGGCCAGCGTGATGTTCTCCGGGTCGCCGCCGAAGGCCGCGATATTCCGCTTCACCCAGCGGAGCGCCGCGATCTGGTCGAGAAGACCGTAATTCCCGGAGACGCCCCGGTCATTCTCCGCGTCGAGCTCCGGGCTCACCATCCAGCCGAAGATATTCAGCCGGTAGTTGATGGTTACCAGGATCACCCCCTGGCGGGCAAAGGGCTCGCCGTCAAAATGCGCGGAGTGGCCGTACCCGGTCATGAAAGCGCCGCCGTGGATCCAGAAAATCACCGGGAGCTTCTCATCCCGGGACTTGGCCGGCGTCCAGACGTTCAGATAGAGACAGTCCTCGCTCATGGGCTCCTCCACCGGATAAAATTCCTTCTCGTAAAAGGAGCCCTTCCCGACGCCGAGCTGATAGCAGCGGCCCGAAGGCCTCGCGCAGTCGCGGGTTCCCTCCCAGTGCTCCGCCGGCTCCGGCGCGCGCCAGCGCAGGCTGCCTACCGGCGGCTTCGCGTAGGGAATGCCATAATAAACGGTGATCGAAGGCCAGCCGCAGGCAATCCCGCGGACACGGCCATTTTCCACCTCGGTTTCACGAAACATATCCGATCCCTCCTCTTTGGAAAGAGGCCGGAGTGCCATGGCACCCCGGCCCTTCCGGTTCAAGTATACGCCTTGTCAGAGAAAATACTTATAAAATTCATTTCACCGATTTTGCAGTTTCCACATATTTGTCCACCAGTGCCGGGTCAACCTTGGCCTTCATCAGGTCGATGACCGCCTGGCTCGCGTCGGGATAGAGGCTCAGGATGTCCTCACTGGCGTCGGAAACCTCACAGCCCATATCCGTGCAGACTAAATTCCGACACCATTTCTCCATGATCCCCCCTGTATCTTGCCGGCGCCCGAAAGCGCACCGTTTGCATCCTTCATCGTTCCGGGCGCCCTCGGCGCCCGGCCACACCCAGTTTACCATATCCTGCCCGGCAGACAATAAACAATCTGATAAAAAGCCCCTGTATTGCCCGAAATTTCATTTCCCTTTATAATGAGCTTATCCGGTTGACAATCCGGCGCCGCGCATGCCCGCAGGCCGGTGGTGACGGCCTTTTCACCTTGTCATCCTCAAGATTCCCGCACCTGTTCAGAGAACCGCTTGGAGGTATATCATGAAACAATCCCTGCACTCTGCCGCTGCCCTGCTCCTGGTTCTGGTGATTACCGCCCTGTCCGCCTGCTCCGGCGGGAATGCCCTCGCGGCTGCCACCACGACAGAAACCGCGAAGACTGAATCTTTCTTCACAGCCGGGGATAGCAGCGCGGCTGCCACCCTGGAAGAGCAGAGCGAGCGTGACCGCTGTGACCAGCTCTTCCGGGAAGCCTTCTCCGATACCCTGGCGAACAGCCGGATCACCGCCCACTATCTGCTGCGCCATCCGGAGAATTACGACGTTGACCTGTCCGAACCTGCCTATTTCCTGATGACAGAGGACAATCTCACCAAATCCTTCGCCGAGGATCATGACACGCTCGCCAAGGTGGAAGCGATCGACCGGTCGAAGCTCGACAGCGGCCGCCTCCTGACACTCCGTATGCTGGAAAATGCCCTGAAAGCCAGCCTTCTCGGGGAAAACTGCATCTATCTCTCCCAGCCGCTCAGCCCGGAGTATGGCATCGCGAGCCAGCTTCCCGCCACACTCGCCAGCTACCGGCTGGACAGCACGGCGGATATCGAGGCGGTGATTTCCTATATCAATCAGATGGGAGACTATTTCGACAGCCTGATCGATTTCGAGAAGCGGCGGATCAAGAAGGGCATCCCCATGGATGATGACACGATCGACCGCTCGATCGCGTCCATCCAGCCATTTCTCGTGCCCGCAAAGGACAATATTCTCGTGACCTCCCTCCCGGACAGGCTGGATGCGCTCGGCCTGACGGACGAGGAGCAATCCTCCTGGGTCTCGAAAATGACTGACGCGGTGAACCAGAGCCTTCTCCCGGCGTACACAAAGCTGGAGAGTGACCTGAAAGGCCTCAAGGGGCACAGCGCGGAGAGTAAAGGCCTTGCCGGTTATGACGGAGGGAGCGATTACTTCCGCTATCTTCTCGCCTCCGTCTGCGGCGAGGACCGGTCGCCGGAAGAGCTGGAAGCACAGGTATACGTGCATCTGATGGCCGACCTCACCGCGATGGGCAGCGCGCTCCAGAAGGATGCCTCCCTCGCTTCTGCCGAGGATCATGTGGGGAAGGGCCTGGATACGCCGGAAAAGATCCTGGATTCCCTGAAAACCGCCATCACCGCCGATTTTCCGGACACCGGGAATACCCCCTACGAGGTTCACACCGTCCCGGATTCCTTAAAGGACATCATGGCGCCGGCATTTTTCTACTCTCCCACCATTGATGGGGATGAGCCCAACCAGATCTATATCAATGGAAGGAACAGCGGCACCTCCCTCTACGCCACACTGGCTCACGAGGGCTATCCCGGCCATCTCTATCAGTACGCCTACCTGAAAAAGGTTGGAGAAAATCCTCTCCGCCGGCTTATCTCCACCGACGGCTACGCCGAGGGCTGGGGCGAGTACGCGCAGCTCTACGCCTACCGGCTCGACCAAAATCTCTCCGATGAAGAGCGGGACTACCTGACGCACCAGGCATCCGCCAACTTAGGCCTCTACGCCCTGCTGGATCTCCGGCTGAATTATGACGGCTGGAGCCGGGATGACGCGGCAGGTTTCCTGCGCGATACCTTCGGAATCACCGACAACGCCACCGTGGACGAGATTACCCATGCCGTCGTGGACTCCCCGTGTGAGTACCTGAAATATTATACCGGCTGCATGGAAATTACAGACCTTAGGAAAAGAGCGCAGGAGCAGCTCGGCGATCAGTTTAGCGCCGCGGAATTTCACCGGTTCATCCTGGACATGTACGGCGCGGACTTCGGCCTCATCCGCGAGGAATTTGAAAACTGGCTGAACAGCCAGGGAGCCGAGGCCTCCTGAGCCAGCACAGCCGGAGGCTTCCGACACAGACGGGGAGCCGAGGCCTCCTGAGCCAGCACAGCCGGAGGCTTCCGACACAGACGGGGAGCCGAGGCCTCCTGAGCGGTCAATCCGGCACAGACGGGCCTGGGGCTTTCTGCGCATTATGGCCAGGCGCCTGCCGATTGAATAGAGCCGCACTTCATGGTAAAATCAGGGCATCTGTCCGGGAATGACCTGCCGGGCGGAATCTGCTCAAAAGACTGGAGGCTTCCTATGCATCATCTGCTCGCGAATCTTATCGTCTATGAAAAAATCAAGAAGGATCCTGTGCTCACCGCTCTGGCGGACATCTCCCGGGCAGTGGACGAATCCCTGAACGATCCGGAGGGGCATCCCCTCGAGGCCGACCGGCTGCGCGCCGCTGCATTTGACCAGGTGCACCAGATCATGGTCACCGCCACCAACTATGGCTTTGAAAACAACCTGTGGCAGGCCTACATCGCCTTCCTCCTGATGACCGACGAAAACCCGCTCGCCCTCGTCAGCGAAAAAAAAGGTCTTCCTCTCGGCTCGGCCAGCTTCTTCGCCATGAAGGATTATGCTGTGCTGATGAAGCTCATGCACTATGATTTCACCGAACTGGAAAATGCCCTGGGCACCGATGCGTTCACCGTGCTCAACCACTACCAGTCGATCCGGAAGCACGAGCGGATGTACTACAGCTATATCAGCCGCGTGGTCAATGACCTCACCATAAAGCTCAGCGCGGCGGACACCCCGGAAGCGTTCTCGGACGCGGTCAGCGCCTTCTATCTGGACTACGGTGTCGGAATGTTCGGCCTGAACAAGGCGTTCCGCCTCAGCAACCACGCGGACGGCACCCCGGAGCTGATCCCGATCAACAACCTCGACACCGTCAACTACGACGACCTCGTGGGCTACGAATATCAGAAAAAGCTGGTGCAGGACAACACCCAGGCCTTCATCGACGGCAAGGCGGCCAACAACGTGCTGCTCTACGGCGACGCCGGCACCGGGAAATCGACGACCGTCAAGGCGACCCTGAACGAATTCTATCCCCAGGGTCTCCGGCTGATCGAGATCTACAAGCACCAGTTCAAGGATCTCTCCTACGTCATCTCCGCGGTCAAGACCAGGAATTATAAATTCCTCATCTATATGGACGACCTCTCCTTCGAGGATTTCGAGATTGAGTACAAATACCTGAAGGCGGTCATCGAGGGCGGTTTTGAAACCCGCCCGGACAACATCCTGATCTATGCCACCTCCAACCGCAGGCACCTGATCCGCGAGACCTCCTCCGACCGGAATGACGTCGGCCAGGGAACCGAGGACGTCCACCACTCCGACACGATGGAGGAAAAGCTGTCCCTTGTGGATCGCTTCGGCCTGAGCGTCCTGTACACCAAGCCGTCCTTCGAGGAGTATCATGAGATCGTCCGCCGCCTGGCGGCAAAGTACCGCATCGACATACCGGAAAAGGAGCTGATCCAGAAAGCCAATGCCTGGTCGGTCGGCCGCGGCGGCCATACCGGAAGGGTTGCCCAGCAGTTCATCAACTCGCTGAACCCCTCAATCTCCGGGAAATCCTGACCCGGGGTTCTGCCGAATCCTTCGGAACGAACCGGAGGACAGCCAAAAAATGTTCGGAGCGGGCAGCTTTTCGCGGCCCGCTCCGTTTTTTCTGCAATATCCTCAAGCGCTTCTCCCGGAGGCCTTCCCCGCTCAAAGCCCCTGCTCCGCGAGCAGCCGGTCAATCGCCGCCTGCATCTCCGCCACCGTATGGCGCCTTGCCCTGGCACACTCCTGCGCCTGCCGGCCGCAGATGAGGCACTTCCGGTACGCCTTCCGGGACAGCTTTCTGCCGTCGGCGCCGATCACATCCATATCGAAAAGGCGTCCGAGAGGATTCTTCTCCTCGATCGCGAGCGTCAGGCTTTTCACCTCATCCGCGGAAAAATCCACCGCCATCATCAGCTCGTCACCGGTCTTCTCATGAAAGGCCTTTTCCTCAAGAATCACGGCGCCCACGCCGTCCAGTGCCCGGCGGAGCTCCTGCTCCCCGAGAGCAAATGCCTTCCGGATCTGCGCGTTCGTCTTCACCGGCCCCGGGATATTCATACAATAGGAGATCAACGTCTTTCCGTATTTCTCCCGCAGGTCTTCCTGGAGAGCTGCCCGCCGCTCCCGGCAGGCCAGCATATCCGCAAGTTCAGCATGTTCCCCCGTCATACCCCGCCTCCGCATCAATAGTGAATCACATTTTTCTCGCCGCGGATTCTCCGGAGCACCGGTTCCGCCTCCGGGCTTGTAAAATACGCATAGGTTGTCTCCGGAACCAGCTTCCGGAAAGTCTCCAGATCCCCGTCCTTCAGCGCCTGTCGGGCTGTCGATGCGCTGATCACCTCGCCACCGGCTTCCTTCCGCGGGATCACGCGGCACCCGATGCCCGCCTCCGGCAGTTTCTCCTTCATCACGTCATTGTAGATGCCGGTCACCAGGCTTCTCGGCTCCTCGCCCACATAGCGCCTCCCGATGCCGAGGGCACGGGCGATGCGGATGAAGACCGTGAGGTCCAGCAGCGCATGCCCGCGGATCACCGATTCCGCGTCTTTCTGAAAATAGCTGGGAAATGTGGCGCTGCTGATGATGTACGGCCCGGACTCATGGTAAATGAGATTGCCGAGATCGGCCGTCCCCTCCCGGACCAGCTTCTCCCGCACCCGGAAGGGCACCAGGGAGGCATCCTCGGACACCATGAACAGGTGAACCCGCTGGTTCTCCGCAGCTGCCTTCTCCACAAGATACCGGTGTCCCAGGGTAAACGGATTCGCGTTCATGACCACTGCCGCGGTCTCCGCGGGCGGGGCGGAAGGCACCCCGGCGGACGCATTTTCCAGCGCTTTCAGGTAATCCGCAAAACCGGTTCTCCGGTTCTCCATAAAGACCAGATTCTGCTCCTCAACGCGGGCGATCTCATAGAAGCCCAGGTCACCGAAAAACTTCGCCGAATCGCACTTAGTATACAGGAAGAGATGCAGATTGCCCCGCTCGTACTGAACCTGGATCAGGTGGGAAATGATCTGGTTCATCAGCCCCTCGCCCTGATGCTCACGGCTGACTGCAAAGCAACGCAGCGTATTGCCGAAACAGCTCCCGGTGCCGATCACCCGCCCATCACTATCCGACATGGCACAGGTGTAATCCAGATGGGGATCCAGACGGATGCCTTCCGCATGGAGAAGTTTCTCCACCTCCCCCATTGTCCAGCGGTCGCCGGGGTACACCTGGGAAATTCCGTATTCCTGTTCAGACATCGTGATTCTTCTCCTTCTCTGCCATAACGCGCATTTCTTCTGCGCCGCGATAACACGCATTCTGCCGCGCCGCGATAACGCGCATTCCGCCGCGCCGCGATAACGCTTCCTCTTCCACCCGGAGATGGCGGCTGGTTCTCCCTTACATGCCGAGATAGTGCACAAGCATGATCCAGGCGAGGCTGTAGTAGGTCACTACACCAACCAGGTCCGTCACCGTCGTGATGAGCGGGCCTGAAGCCACCGCGGGGTCAACGCCGACCTTCTTGAAAAACATCGGGATCACGGTGCCGACCATGCTGGAAATCAGCATGGCAAGGACAAGAGAGAGCCCAATGCAGAGGGAGACGCTGAACGCGGTCGCCGGCGCGTATCCCTTCGCCAGCGCGATATAAATCCCGACGCCCACCGTCGCGATCACGCCGAGAACGAGGCCGTTCAGAAAGCCGGTGGTCATCTCCCGCCGGACAAGGCGCAGCTTTTCATGACCCGTCAGGTTCTCATCCATCAGGACACGGATCGTCACCGCAAGGGACTGGGTGCCGACATTTCCCGACATGTCCAGGATCATCGACTGGAACGCCATAATGATCGTCAGCTTGGCCACGACCTGCTCATACATGCTGACCACCGAGGAGACCATCAGCCCGAGGAACAGAAGCAGCACCAGCCAGGGCAGGCGCTTCCGGACGCTTGTGGAAATCGGCTCGTTCAGGTCTTCCTCCGCGCTCAAGCCGCCCAGCTTTGCGTAGTCCTCGCTCATCTCATCATCGATGACCTCAACCACGTCATTGGCGGTCACAACGCCAAGGATTTTATTTGCCCGGGAGAGCACCGGGATCGATTCCTCGGAATAATCCTCAATAACGCTCAGGCAGTCGGCAATCTTCTCGTCGGCGTACACCGACGGGTAAGCCGGAACCACGATGTCCGCCAGCGAATTTTCCTTTCTGGCCAGGATCAGGTCCTTCAGGGAAAATGCGCCCGCGTAGGTTCCATCGGCATGTTCCACGTAGATGGTGGAGATATTGTCGTGAACAGCCGCCTGGGCGACCAGCGCCTTCATTGCCTGCTGGACGGTCATGGAGAGCTTGACTCGGATAAAATTCGTGGTCATACGGCTCGCGATCGTGTCCTCCTCGTAAGCCGCCATCTTCCGCAGCGTCTCCCGCTTGTCCACATTCATGTGGGACAGCCAGGATTCCTTGCGGTCGCTGTCCGTGTTTTTCAGGAAATCGACCGCCTCATCGGTCTCCATGGCGCTCAGGATCTGCGCCGCCTTCTCATCCGGCAAAGCTTCCAGGTACGTCTCCGCGTCATCCACGTCGTCCACGTACTCGATAATATCCGCAACCCGAGCAATTTCCAGGGTATTGCAGAGCATGATCCACTCGCCGTCACTCAGCCTCGGCAGGATCGCCGCGATATCCTTCTCATGGAAATCGTCCAGCTTGTCCCGGATCTCCTCGGGCTGGGCGCCGGAGCGAATGATCCCGAGAATCTCCTGAAAGCGCTTCTCTTTCTTATTTTCTTCCATAATATTGCCTCATCTGACCGCAGGATAGCCACTACTATCCGAAATATAGCCGCATCCGCCCGCCGGATAGCCGCTTCTATCCGAAATATAGCCGCGCCCGCCCGGTCTTCCCTGCCAGGCCGCGGCAGCTTCCTGCCTCCCCGACAAAAGACCGGCATGCGCGGAGCAGTTACAGTATACACTGGAATCCCTGCTCCGGACAGCTTTTTGCCAGGTAAAAGTTCTGTAAAATGCCGCGGGCACCCGGACCCGGGCCGGGAACGTGCGGAACCATCGACGCCGCAAATTCAATAAACGGCGACGCCACGACACAGGCAGAGAACGTGCGGATCCCATCAGGCCCCGCCGAGATAGCGGTTCAGCGCCTCACGCAGGCTGTTCGGCACATACCGCGGCCCGCGGACAGAATAGATGCCGAACTCATTTTTCAGCCTCTCCCTGGGAAATGCCGTCTCCTCCAGCACCGCCTCACAGCGGAGCACCATGACCCGGCTGCTTCGGAAATTCCTGCGGAGCACGCCTTCCGCCGGCAGATCTGTCTCCACCGCCCGGCAGCGGTAGAGCAGGGCGCCGATCGGGACGCCGGCATAAATATAGACGATATCTCCGGGGAGGACATTGCTGCTCTGCGTCCACTGCACGGTGTCCGATTCATCGAAAAAATGGCGGGGATCGCAGTAGCTGACGCTCGCCGGGATCAGCCATTCCCTCTGCCCCCGGATTTCCCGCTTCCGGTGCTTTTCCGTGTCGGCAAAGCTCTGGTCAATCAGCTCCGTCACCCGCGCGAAAGGCACGATCTCCGGAAGTACGGAAATCCAGCTGCCCGGCGGAAGATGATAGGCCGGAAAGATCCCCTCCTCGCGCAGGAGGATGTCGTGCATCACGGCATCGGAAATCTTGAGGCAGAGAACCTCCGCCCGGCCCGAGGCATCCAGAGGAATCGCCCTCCCGCCCCGGGAACGCGGCCCTCCCGGAGTTTCCGCACTGCCGGCAGAAAATCCCTGCGCCTCCGCTCCGCCGGCAGAAACGGCCAGCTTCCCCGGCGGCACCCGCATAAGCAGCGCATACATCGTTTTACTGCCCTCATGGCGGAGCGCTGCGTACGAGGGAAACCTGCGCCAGGGATAATCCGGTACGGTATGATATTTCTTCTGCGCATACGCAAAAATCTGCCGCCGAACCGTATCCGCGCTGCTCTCACTTATTCTGCCCAAGCGCATTTCCCCTTCCTAATGGAAAAACGCCGCCGGACGGACAGCGGAACCTCTTCCGCGCCCTCCCCGACGGCACACGGTGTGCATCCCTGCTGGCAGGATATCTTTCCCATCCTCTCCGGCAGATACAGATTATGCCTCAGCGATTGCCTCGATCTCGCAAAGAATGCCCATCGGAAGTTCCCGCACGGCGACGCAGGAGCGGGCCGGCTTAGACGTAAAGAACTTCGCGTAAACCTCATTGAATGCCTTGAAGTCCTTCATATCCGCGAGGAAGCAGGTCGTCTTGCAGACCTTGGAGAAATCCACTCCGCCGGCCTCAAGGATAGCGCCGACATTACGGCAGCTCTGCTCCGCCTGGGCCGCGATCCCCTCCGGAACCTTTCCGGTCTCCGGATTGAGCGGCGTCTGTCCGGAAACAAAGACCAGTCCGTTGACAATATATCCCTGGGAATAGGGGCCGATAGCTCCCGGCGCCTTTTCTGTTGCGATCACTTTCATGTCTGTCTTCCTTTCTGTGCTGTACTATTCTTATGCTGCCGGACAATCCCCTGCCCTTCTGAGAAGAAAAATCGGCTATCCCGCGAAGTTCAGGTCCCGCCCGTTCTGTCTAAAACTATACAACGCCGGGCGAAAAATTGCCACACCGGAAAATATTTTTCAGGAATGGCGATAAGATTATCGTGCCTGTTCGACCGAAGGGCTTTGTTTACCATCCTCGGCTCAGTGCTGGCCGCCCATGACTGAAAAACCTCGCCGTGGCAGAAGGGCGAAAAGTCGGCAGGAATCCGTAACAAGATTCCTGCCGGCAAAAAAAGTCTCAAAGTAACGCTTATTACAATTTGATCATTCGGCTAATCCGATTAAAGGTTGTTCTTTTCCGTACACTGGGTGAGAAATATAAGATCTGATCGGCTTTATCCTCAGGCACCTGTAAATCTTCCAGTGTTTTTTTCATCCCCAATCTCGTATACAGCTTTTCCAGATCTTCCGGTGTCGGAATACTGTTTACTATCTTCCGAATTTCAGGCCAGGCATGGATTAAATCTTCAGGAGATACCCCAGCCATAGCATCACTATCATTTTCAGCAGCAATACCCTCATAAAGGGAATCTCCCCAGAATTCCCGGAGTTCTTCTTCTGTCCAGAAACGATACTCCTGAACATGATTCTCAATGTCGTGAATGGAAACGAGCTTATGATACCATTGAGATATCATAATTTCTCCGACTCCAACCTTTTCTCCATGTAAACCATCGGAATGAACACCGATAGCAGGCGGTTCCATCTCGATCGTATGGGAGATGTGATGTTCCGCACCGCTCGCCGGCCTGGAATTTCCCATCATCTGCATGGCCAGCCCCGAAAGCAGCAGGGCGTAAATCAGCTGTGCACACGCTCCTTCCTCCCGGCTAACCACCTGGTCGCAGCATTCATAAACCGTCTGTACCGCCTTCATTGTCAATTCATGAATGCGGCTGCAAAAGTGTTCTCCTGTCACAGCAGAGGCTATCTGCCAATCCGCAAGCGCCGAGTATTTCCCGAGAATATCCCCGATTCCGGACAGATTTAAGCGAAGCGGTGCTTCTTTGATCACGGAGGTATCCGCAATGACAAGATCGGGAGCCACTCCCGGCATAGTCTTCTTACAACCTCTCCATGTCATCGCAGAAACCGTAGAGCAAAATCCATCAACGCTCGCAGCGGTTGGCATAGAAACAAAAGGGATCCCTAACTTATGGGCGCAATAGCGTGTGGTATCATGAATTGTCCCTGATCCGACAGCCACCAGATAACGCACAGTATGCCCCTTCAACTTAGATAATACGAAATCTGTTGCCCTTTCGTTGGCATGCAGGTTCTCCGGAGGCAATACAATCTCCAGTGAAGCATCCGGATGATTCAGCGCTTTCGCCTGATAAGTGTTTTCATCGTAAATTGCCGCAAATGAACCTTCGAAACCAAACTCACGAAGATAATCCCTGACATTCGCACTGGCATGGGACTCAATAATCGCCGCGCGTGTGGTCATCTTATGATTCTCTCCGCATTCGCACACGCCATTGAACTTCTGGCTTTCTATCCGCATACTTTCTCCCCTCCTATTTTTCCGCCCGCTCATCGAAGAAAATCGGATTCGACCAGGCAGAATGTCCCTCCTGATCCACACACACAACACGGATATAAGATTCCGTTCCCCGGAGATGGAAGGAGGCTTCTGTTATGGTTTCCCCTTCTTTAGCGAATATACTCTTTCCCCTGGGTTCATATGTCACAAAATGAATCTCCCGGCACGGCGAGCAGGTAACATAGACCTCGCCGGTTTCAGCATCCAGCGCAAAATCGACGATATCCGGTCCATTGGACGCGTAGAACGAGCCTGCCCACAAGGCATCAAGAATCGCCTGCTTGCTTCTCTCCGCGGCCTTCAGCCAGATCCATCCGCCATATAAATCCTCAGCTACGTGCTGGTCATCCACTGCCATAGCAAATACTTTCTTTCCTGCGCGCAGCAGCATATCCCAGAGAACTTCGGCATTTCCTCCATGGCAGAGATGTTCTGTGCCGTTATTGTAAACCTCAAATCCCTGATAACCCTCAAGACTCAGGATCTCTTCCCATGACATTCTGGACCATACCGGATGGGCCAAGGAAACAAATTGGCCATCTCCACACATCATATGGATCAGCTGCTGATCAGATTTTTCCCGGGAGGAATACCTGCGGCAAAGGTAATTGGTTGCTGTCTTTTCCGCGGCGGACAAGCCGGTCACATGGGTGCATTTGCCAGCGCTGTACTCAATATCGTGTTCCAGTCCTGTCAGGAGAATAAACTTCTCGTCGCTCAAATCGTCATGGGCGGCAAGCACATTGTGATCCGTGAGGGCCAGGAAACTATACCCTCTCTCCCGATACCCCCGGACTAGCTCTTCCGGCGTGAACCTGCCATCCGACACCGTGGAATGGCCATGCGTATTCCCCTTAAGCCAAACGCCATTTTTTGGAAAATATGATGTTCGCATAAGCTGTTATCCCTTTCCTGCTGTCATCAACCAAATACGGTCGGAAGCAATGTCGAAATTCCCGGAATAAACGTCACCAGAATCAGGGAAACCATCAGGGCAGCCAACAATTCTTTTCCCTGCTTTAAAAATTCCGGCATCTCTATACCGCACAGATTGCAACATTGATACATAACCGCGCCAAAGGGCGGGGTCAGCGCCCCGATGGAAAGGTTCAGGATGCAGACAATCCCAAAATGGATCGGGTTAATCTGCAGCTGCATGGCCACCGGATATAAGAGTGGTACCGCAATCATCAACACCGCAGAGCTGTCAACAAACATCCCCATGATCAACAGGATGATATTCACGACAATGAGAAATCCTATTCTGCCAACATTCATCCCGAGAATCAAACTGGTAATCTGCTGCGGAACCTGCGCATAGGTCAGGTACAGGCCAAACACCGTCGCCGAGATAATAATCCCGAAGATATTTGCCACGGAAACAAAAGCTTCCTTCAAAACCTTGACCAGATCCTGCCAATGGAGTTCTCGATAAATAAGCATGCCGACAATCAGGCACAGTACGCACAGAACGGCGCCGCCTTCCGTAGCGGTGAAAAACCCGGTGCGAAGGCCGATGATCAACGCCAAAATCATGAGAAGTGCCCAAAAGCACTCGGCTAAGCCTCGCAGAACTTCTTTGAATGAAGCTCTTTTCGTCCGGGTGGGCCTGTAGCCATCCCTGTGCGACACATAGGAGACGGCAATCATCAGGGAAATGCACATCAGGATTCCCGGGAGATAACCTGCCATGAACATATCCAACACAGAATTTTCCGTGATTGACGCATACAGGATAAGCATGACCCCCGGCGGGATCATCGGGGAAATCAACGCGGACGAAGCTGTAACAGCAGCCGAAAACCCTCTGTTAAATCCTCTCTTTTCCATTTCCGGAACGAGCATCTTACATTCCATCGCCGCATCCGCATTCGACGACCCGCACAGTCCTCCCATCAGGGTAGACAGCAAAACATTCACCTGCGCCAGGCCTCCCCACATATGGCCAACACAGATATCCGCAAAATTCATCATGCGGGATGTGATGCCGGTGTAATTCATCAGAAGGCCGACCGTGATAAAAAACGGGATCGCCATCAGATTCATATTCATCCCCGAGGAAACCATTTTCGACAGAATCATGTTCAGCGGCATTTCTGTCGCAATAAACCCGAAATAAAAGACCGCGCCTGACAGGAAGGCCATGGACACAGGGATTCTCAGCGCCAGAAGAATCATGACCAAAATCAAGGGCAGCCAGACGGTTATTCCGCTCATTGTTCCCCACCTCCCTGTTTTTTGTGAAATAACCGGCGAACGATCGAGAACAGACACCGGATCACCGCCGTTCCATAGCCAAATACAATGCTGGCATAGCCTACCGCAAGAGGAATTTTTGTTCCCGTGGCATATCGGTTGATATTGGTGCGGAACAATTTGCATCCCCAGTAAAACAAGTATGCCGCAATCGCCAGGATGATCACTTCCCGCAGGAAATCCAGAACCTTTCTTGCTCCGGGCGAAGCTTTCTGAACAATGAATTTCACATCAACGTGAGCATCCTTTTTGCAGAGATAGCCAAAGAACCCATAGCCGATCCATACATACGCGAGCAGGGCGATTGCTTCCAGCGTTACAGAATACGAGCCAAAAAATGTTCTCTTGACAACATTTATCGTGACCGGGACAATAACAATAATGATCGCCAGGCTGCCGAGCAGTTCCTCAAATTTTCCGCTTTCAAAAAAGTCAATGATTCTTTTCATTCCTGCCTCACCGCCAATATCTGAAGATCTTGTTCCGCTTTCGAATGGATGAGGAGCATCATCCGTTGGTTATTGCCAAATGATGACGCTCCTCAGCCAACTCATTGCTCGGAAAATAAATTTTCCCTTACCCTGTTACTTTTTCTTTGCGCGGATATCCGCTAACGTATCCAGAAGTTCCTGTCCGATACCATACTTGAGGACAAGATCGCCGCAACCGTTATCAATAAACGCCTGTCTGTCGCCATCGTTGAATACGACGCCCGCCTTCTCCATCTCTTCGCGCATCTTTCCTTCATTTTCCGTAGAATACTTGTTATAGCGGAGTCCGGCCTGATGCAGCTCATCCTCGATAATCTCCCGATACTCTTCCGGAATTGAATTCCACCAAGTTGTCGAGCAGAACAGGGCATCTGCCAGCGGCTGCTGGGAGAGAAGCGTTACCTGATTGACCATCTCATAGCTCTTTGTCGAGTACATCAGGCTGATTGACTGATCCAGGGCATCGATCACACCCGAAGAAAGTGCGCTCATCTGCTCCGAAGCAGCCATTCCCATCGGGCTGGCTCCCATAGCTTTAAAACACTCCAGATAGGTTGTCGAATTCGGCACCCGGATCTTCAGTCCCTTGATTTCTTCCGGATTCCTGTACGGCTTCTTTCCGATGACATGACGCATGCCGCCGACAAATGCGGCATTGAGCGCATGGATATTCTTTTCATCCATGTCGGAAACAAGCTTTTTGAACAGGTCGGATTCCATCACGTCCAGAAACTCCTGGCCGTCATTAAAGACAAACCCGCACTGCAGTGCGCTCGCATCATAATAAATATCTTCCCACTGGCTGTAGGACGCCATCAGCATCAGCGGTGAATTTGACATAACCGCTTCCACGCCATCCACCAAGTTGCCAAATGTGTTATTGGGATACAGGTTAACGGTCACCGCACCATTGGTGCGTTCCTCGATATTCTTCTTCGCGGTGTTTAACTCCACGCTGACCTGATCCATCTCCGTGTACGAGTGGGAAATGTTAATCGTAATGGGTTCTCCCGTCCCGGTACCGGTTCCGGACTTCTCTGATTCCGCCGCAGCGCTTGTCTCTGCCGCCTGGGAGGCCGCCGCGCTGCTCCCTGCTGTCTTTCCCGAACCCGAAGAACCACATGCGCAGAGACAGACGGACAGCACACCGGCCATAGCTAGAGCAATTTGTTTTTTCATACACTCCTCCTTTTTTTGCACATTCATGATGTTCATTCACGCCCTGAATGATATTTCTTTACATTTATTATAAACATGCCTAAATAATCTCGCAATTATAATTTATTTTTGTGCATTATCTATATATCGTTTGGAAATTGGTAAATTCTTTACTGATTATTTTATATTTCCTGAAATCCGGCCGATTTTCCCTGCAAAAGTTAAGTAAATATTTTACTAAAGTTTCTCATTATTTACTTCCGAAGATCCCGAGAAATTTCAAATTCTCCTTTTTACACAAAAACGCGGCAGAAAATTTGTCTGTTTTTCCGCCGCGTTTTCCTTGTCCTGATCTCCCCTACTTGGGGCATGGGCCTGTCGTCTTCCGTATGATCAGCCTGGGAAAGTACTCAATTTTCGTGATTCCGTTTGGGTTTTCTTCCGGCTTCAAGTCTCCACGGTCTCCATCAATCTTTCTGACCAGCATATCGACAGCTTCCCTGCCGGTAAGCTTTGAGTAGCTCTCCACCGAGGTCAGGGAGATTCCTCTATACTTGGTGACACAGGTATTATCACAGCCACACACAGAGTAATCCTCGGGAATACGATATCCGGCATCCAGGATGGCATCCATAATGCCGATGGCAATCATGTCATTCACCCCGACAAAGGCAGTCACCGCCTCATGCCGCTCAAGCAGTCCCTTCGCGATCAGATAACCCAGATCATATTCCTTCGGAATCTCCTTGAGGTGTTTCAACTCCTGTTCCGGAGAACATGCAAGCACACTGCCTTCGGGATCGCAGCCGTGTTCCTGATAGACTGCACGTATCCCCTCCAGCCTTCGTATCCTGGTAACCTGATTTGTATCGAAGGTCGAGCTGACCAGCGCGACACGCTTATGAGCAAGCTTGAACAGATACTCCCCGATAATCCGCCCGATTTGAAACCCATCCAGTTCAAAGACGTCGGAATCATTTCCAATATTCTTATCATTAATCCGGATAATCGGTTTTGTCCAATTGAATTGCTGAAATAATGTCTTATTTTCCGGCGGATATAAAAACAGGAGCCCGGCAATCGGAATCTGGCTGCACATATCCAGGATCTGTATTTCCTGTGAGGTCTTGCGGAAAGTATTGAACGAGAGCAGCGAATACCCCAGTTCTGATGCTCTGTTCTGCATTTCCTCAAGCATCTGGACATAGTACATATTCGCCATTGTCGGCGTGATCGCCGCAATCAGCTTTTTGTCTATTTCCTCATGAGTCCTGATTTTGTGCAGATATCCCAGCTTTTCACAGGCAATCAGCACCTTCCTGCAGGTCTTCTCGGGAAATTTATGCTCTCCTTTCCCATTTAATATCATAGAAACCGTGGTCTCTGAAACTCCGGCGCAGGCTGCCACATCCTTGGCCGTGACTTTTCTTTTACTCATCTTCATCAGCTTCCCATCCTAATTGGACTTTCCGGCTACAGTTCTTTTTCTATTTTACGGCGCAGACGAAAATTTTTCCAGAAAGACAAAAAAAAGCTTGCATCATACCCCTATAGGATAGATCGTAACCCTCCAGCAATCATCCATCATAGTGTATGTAATGATACCCTGTCTCATGGGCTTTGATGAAAGGACTTCATCCGCAAAGCTTGATTCCTCCTCTCGCTTGCGGTAGAATATGCCCAATCTTCGCTCCCGGCAGCATTACCCGCTGCCGCAAATCCAGCAAGACATCGGAGGTTAGCATTATGGATTTTCTTCAATTAGCAAAAGAAAGATATTCCTGCCGGAAACTCTCGGACAAGCCGGTAGAACAGGAAAAAATTCAGCAGATTCTGGAGGCGGCGCAGGCTGCCCCAACAGCGCACAACAAGCAGCCGGAAAAAATCTGGGTGATCTCGGATCCGGCAAATATCCAGAAACTTCGCGAGGCGACGACCTGTACGTTCGGTGCTGGGTTGTTCTTTGTCGTCGGTGCGAACCCGGAACAAGGATGGGTCCGTGAATCCGACGGCAGAAACTTTGCGGACATCGACGCGGCAATCATCGGCACGCATATCATGTTTGCCGCAGAGAGTCTCGGCCTGCACAGTACCTGGGTCGGCTGGTTTGATCCGAAAATCCTGAAAAAAAATTTCCCGGGAATGGAAGGATACGACCTGATCGCCATTTTTCCGGTAGGCTATGCGCTTCCCGAGGCACACCCCTCACGTCTGCACGGAGACCGGAAAGCCGTCAGCGAGATCGCGGAATTTCTCTGATCCGCCGGAGCCGCCGCGTTCAAACCCCGCTGCTCCCGCTTTTCATCCTTCTCCGCCCGGCCCAGGACGCGCGTCTTCCGGATTTCGGCCTTCTTTGTCCGATCCCTGCCTGCATTCTCCAGGGATTCCATCCTTGACGGTCACCCCAGTACCCCTTATGATGTTCTGTAGGCCGCTCCTTGGCCCTGGCAAATACTGTATCTAAGGAAAGGAATTAAAAAAAATGAAAATCGCTATCCCTTATGACAGCGGAAACGTATATCCACATTTCGGACGCGCGGAGCACTTCAAATATTACACCGTTCACGACGGACAGATTGTTCCAGGCGAAGTGATCAGCACCGGCGGCATCAGCCATGAAGCGCTGGCAGACCTGCTCGCCAATAATGGCGTTAGCCTGGTCATCTGCGGCGGGCTCGGCGACGGCGCAAAGGCCGCGCTCGATAATGCCGGGATCTCCGTCCTTACCGGCGTTGAGGGCAGCGCTGATGACGCAGTGGCAGCTTATGTCCGCGGGAAACTGACCGATTCCGCAGCCAACTGCAACCACGAGGAAGAAGATGGCTGCGGCGAGAGTGGTTGCGGTGGCTGCTGCGGTGAGAGCGGCTGCGGCGGTGGCTGCGGCGGTGGCGGCTGCGGCGGCTGGGAAAACGCAGAACCGATCATGGACGGCAAAAATGTTGGCAAGACTGTCCGCGTCCACTATGAAGGCACGTTCAACGACGGCTCCGTCTTCGATTCCTCCTACGACCGCGGCGAGCCGCTGGAATTCATCTGCGGCGTCGGACAGATGATCCGCGGATTTGACCAGGCGGTCGCGGAAATGGATCCGGGAGAAACCCGCCAGATCCATCTCATGCCAGAGGAAGCCTACGGCGCGCTTGATCCGAACGCTGTGCTCACCTTCGCGATCCGCGATCTTCCGGGATCCGAAAATCTGCAAATCGGCCAGCGCGTTCATCTCCACGCCGACAACGGCCAGGTTTTCCCAGTTCGCGTCACTGCCCGTGATGAGGAACATATCACACTCGACGCCAATCATGAGATGGCCGGAAAAGAGCTCAATTTCAAGATTGAACTGGTTGAGATTCTCTGATCCCATCTTTCGGATGGTTTTCATACCACCAGATCGTCGCCCACCAAAAAGCCCTGCCGCAGTATTTTTTCAATGCCGCGGCAGAGCTTTTTTTGCGCCAGGCGGCGCACAAAATGGACGTGTGAGAAAATGGGATTTTTCCACACGTCCGTCTATCCCCGCACCGGGGCGAAGTTTATTTTGTCGCGTCCATAAATTCCTGGATCAGGTGTTCCCGGAGTTCCTCATACATCTCCGACGCACGGCCGCCAACCGTTTTCCCGTCAACCGCCTCCGCCCTGAGACACAGGTTGCTGGAGCTCGTCACCAGCACTTCGTCCGCCTCCAGAAGGTCATCCAGATAATACGGCGTCTCGCTCACCGCATAGCCGAGCTTTTTGCACATCCGGATGAGATGCGCCCGCGCGATTCCCGGCAGGATCAGCTCATCCGCCGGCGCTGTGTACAGCACATGATTCCGGATAATATGGCAATTGCTGTGCGCGCATTCCGTCACTCTCCGCCCGAGCGGCGTCCTGCGCCAGAAAATCACTTCCTGCGCGCCTTCCCGCTTCGCGTGCTGGGAGGCAAGGACGGAAGGAAGCAGGTTCAGCGTCTTGATATTGCAGAGAAAGAACCTTTTGTCCTCCTCCGTGACCAGCTTGACCGGCTTTGTCCCGTCGTTGAACCCGGACGGCTTGAGCATAACCCACAGATTGCCGGGGACACTCTCGTCATACGTATGATTCCGGCTCTCATAACCGCCGCGCGTCACCTGGTAATACACAAACAGGTCTCCGGTATCCACCTTTTTGACCAGATGATTCAGCAGATCCCGGAGTTCCGCCTTCGTCACCGGCATCTTGATGCCCGCCAGCGCCGCACTGTTGAAAAATCGGTCAATGTGCTCGTCAATCGCGAAAATGTGATAATTCCGGCTCGGCCCCGCGTCATACACGCCGTCGCCGAACCAGTGAACACGGTCGTTCATCGGGACCGTCATCTCATCCAGCTCACCATATCTGCCGTTATAATACCCCAGCGTCTTCATTTTCCTCTTCCTCCCCCTGAAATCTCCTGAAGTGATATCTTTATTTTACCATACCGGCAAAGATAAGCAAATTTACTAAGTTCGGACAGCGCTTTCGCTTGTCCTCACTAAGCAAATTTGCATAGCCCGCACTAGACTCGCGCTTCGCCCGCGGGCTCGCGCTCTTTAAGTGCTCTGATAACCCAACCGGCAGCCACGCAGTCTTTTGACCGCGCAGCTGCCGGGATCATTACGATATTGGTATCTGCTGAACAGATAGAGATTTTTTGCAATCAAGCAAACCGTGCGCGCTCCGCACCCTCGATCTGCAGGGTCGTCTGATAGAATTTTGTCAGGGCCTCGATCGCGTAGCCGATATCCTTTACTCCCGCGGTCTCATAGCTGGAATGCATGGCCAGCTGCGGAAGGCCGATATCCACCGCATGGACACTGACCTGGGTATTGGACAGATTGCCCAGGGTGGATCCGCCCGCGCTGTCGCTGCGGTTCGCGAAGGCCTGCACCGGCACTCCGGCTTCCCTGCAGAGATTGGTAAATACCGCCCGGCTGAACGCGTCGGTCGTGTATTTCTGATTTGCGGCTTCCTTGACGACAACCCCCTTGTTCATCCAGGTGCAGTTGACCGCGTCGGTCTTCTCCGCGTGGTTCGGATGGACAGCGTGCGCATTGTCGCAGCTGACCAGGAAGGAACCGGCGACCGCCTGGTAGTAATCCTCGGGGGTTTTCCCCAGGCTATGATTGATGCGGTGAAGCACATCCTGCAGGAAGGTGGACATCGCCCCCTGTTTTGTGTTGGAACCCACTTCCTCATTGTCAAAGCAGCAGTACACATTGACGGTCCTGCTGTTCTTTGCCGCGAGAAAGGCCTTCAGGGAGACATACGCGCACTCCAGGTCATCCAGCTTCGGGCTGGAAATGAACTCCCCGGCATACCCCCAGACCGTCCCCCGCTCACGGTTGACCAGGAACAGGTCCCTGCCGAGAATGTCCTCCGCCCGGACGCCAAGTTCGCCGGCAATCATCGCGTCGAAAGCACCCTTTTTCAGTTCTCCCGCGGAGAACAGCGGGCACAGGTCAACCTGGCGGTTATATTTGTACCCGTTATTGACCTCCCGGTTAAAATGAATCGCGACATTGGGAATCAGCAGCAGATCCCTGTCAATATACAGGAGTCTTGCGCGGACGCCATCTCCTTCCCGGACAAGAACCCTGCCGGCCACTGTCAGCGGACGGTCAAACCAGGTATTGTCAATCATGCCGCCATACGCTTCCACATCCAGGCGGAGATATTCGCCCGGGCCGTTCAGCTCCGGCACACTCTTGATCTTGTAGGTCGGCGAATCGCTGTGGGAGGCGCACATCTGGAAATGATAATCTGTGAGCTCATCCCCGACGCGGAACGCAATGATACTGGAATGATTGCGGACCGTATAGTAATCTCCGCCCGGCTTCACCGCCCAGTGCGCCGCCTCGGGCAGGAAGGTAAATCCTGCCTGGTCCAGCATGCCCCGGATCGTCTCGACAGAATGAAACATGCTCGGGCTGTGCGCGATAAACTCCAGTAATTCCTTTGCTTCACTCATGATGCTATCTTTCCCTCTCTCTTCTTTATCGCCGGCAGGATAAGGCCCAGCGCAATCAGGACAAGCGGAGTAATCACATTCAGCAGCGTCGTGTACATATCGCCTTTCTTGTACATGCCCAGGATGCAGCAGGCACCCGTCAGGAAAAAGCACCACACGCCAAAGAACAGGGCGACCCCGTTATTCTTGACAAACTGATAGTCACGCGCGAATTTTCCAGACTGCCTGCGGAGCATGATGTAGGCGAAGAACACCCACAGGTAACGCATCGGCATGGTAACCGAATTCAGCTGGGTCAGCTGGCGCAGCACGGTATCGGCGTTCGGAACAAGGATCTGCGCGAGGATAATGGAGCCGGAAAGGATAACCACCATCCAGATTCCGTTGATATAAGCGCCGTACTTGTTCTTCTTCAGCAGTTTGGCCGGGATGAACTGGCGCGCGTCCTCATTGTCCAGCAGCATCCGAAGCGGCGCGTCGATGCTGACAACCAGCGTGGAAAACTGGCCGATCGCGTTGCAGGCCGCATAGATAATCATCAGGACATTGCCGACACCGTAATACTGGCCCAGCCTCTGGAATGCCCAGTAGGAACCGTTGGCATTGTAACCGTCGAAATTCGCATTGACCTCGTTGATATCGAACATCATGCCCATGGCGATGGTGCCGAAGATCGCGCAGACGATCACCATGACCGCCGCGAAGATCATGCTCCTCGGGAACCCCTTGGCCGGATCCTCCACCTTGTTGACATACGGGGAAATCTTCTCGCAGCCGCCGACGGCAAAGACGAGGATGGACAGGCTGCTGAAATACTTCCAGTCGAAGGTCGGGATCAGATTCTTCAAGCTGAAATCAACGGACAGATAACCGCCGCCCGGGTTGATTGCCGGAGCCGCGAACATCATCAGGATGTACAGGATACTCATCACGAACATACTGCTTCCGGCTAACGTCGCCAGCTTTTTCAGCGGGTTCAGGCCGCGGCTGGCAACCCAGCAGAAGAACAGCAGGACGGCAAAGGTGACCAGCTGGACCGCTTTTGTGTTAAAGGACTTATATGTCTCGGCATTCTGGAACACCATCCAGCTGAGCGCCTTCAGGCCGCCGGAGCCCTTCGACGCGATGTACGTCACGTGGCACGCCCAGTAGGTCCAGCCCGCATAGTACGCCGCTTTTGCACCGGTCGTCTCATAGATCCACGAGCTGACGCCGCCGCCGGAATTCTTGAATGCGGATCCGAGTTCTCCCACCATCAGCGCGTACGGTACAAAGTACAGCACGAACATCAGGATCCAGGAGAAGATCACCTGTGTCCCGTTGAAGTATATAAACCCGTTTAAGACATTTCCAAACCCCCAAAGGGTTGAGAAACACATGAACGAGAGCATATACCACTTGATTTTGTTCTGCGAGTTGTTCATTTTCCGTGTCTCCTTATATTCAGAATATAATTTACTTTCTCATAAGGTTACACAATTGTCAAACCTCGCAAAACCCAGAAAATCCGCGCATTACCGGGCGTCCGGCGTCATCCCGGGGAGTGCGGCCGCCCGTATTTCTGCCGTTTTTCGGACATTTTTCTATATTCCTGAGTGCTATTTTTGATAACTTATGGTTATGTCTATCTGAAAATCTGCACAGAAATAATATAGTGTGAACTCTTCAACTGAGTTCCACTAAAAGTTCCATTTCAACTTTGGACTCTAAAAAAGTAAGGAAATATGCGGGTTCCAGCCATTGCAGAA
>NZ_JADKQA010000029.1 GCF_015351765.1 Clostridium vitabionis | reverse complement strand
TAGAAAGTTTGTTGTGGTGACTTACATTCTACCAAAGATCCTGCCATGGATCTTTATTTTATTCAGATGTCCAACTTCATTTTACAATCGGCGCCGAAAAAACAGACGTGATGGAGGTATAATTGAATATACGAACAATGTGACGACTTAATACAATAATAGGTAAGGATGTATATATGTACGAGGAATATATCGAGGAAATAAAAAGATATGATGTGTTTGATATTATTGCCAGACTGGCTGGTACAACCATTGAGTCTAGAAATCAAAATAAAACTCTTTTCATCGATACATTAATTGATGAAATCACATCATTGGCAAGAAGCGATTTTCAAAATAGCTTTAAGATGAGTGCTGGGAAATTCCGGCGATTGATTAATCAAGTAGTTTCTAATGAACAAATAAGATTGACGATTGATCCGAACGAAAATATCTATAAGCAGAGGGTAATCTATAGGGGAAATCATTGGGTGTTTAATGGCATAGATCAGGACCCTGCATATTATTTACAATTGTTAGTTAACGTACTTCAGGAACATAATGAGTATGATACTGAATATCTTCAAAAAGTAGATCAGCTAATAAGCACTGTATTGGAAATTTCCGACTTTATAGAGAATGGTCTGAAATGTGACGATGTAATCAATGATGAATCAAAAGAGTACTATGTTCCAGATGCATCAAAGATAGAAAGAAATTCCAAATTAGTCACATTTGATGCTGACTATATTAGACAGCGAGTTGGATATGAAGACGTTTTTAATGAAATGTGTGTAAGATTCCAACATAAAAGAACTTTGGCAACACCTGATATGCTAATGTTTAATCCACAAGACCTATCTCTATTCTGTCATCCGTTTATTTATAATGACAGCAGAAATCAGATTATTGTGTCAAATGTGGCTCTGCTTCCGTCTTTTCTTATCTATCAAATATTTACACTTGCAAGGGGATATAACCTTCAGAACCAGATTTTTGACGACTTTAATGAGGCCGTATTTCGAGATTGTATCACATCCATATCACGGTTAGGCTACTCTTCGATAGATTTTATAGAGGGGGAGCCGTTGATTAATTCACGAGCTTATAAGGAGGCAATATTCTCCGTGTCTGAAACGAAGCGATTGCTTTTGATTTTCGGTTGTGATGAAGGCGGCAATTATAGTGAAGAAACAGTACATGGTATAGCATCAAACAAATATCATAACAATGTTGAAGAGCGATATCCAAAACGTAAGCGAGAAGTATTTCCGCGTACCCTATGTTAACAGTTGGAGCAAAACGCTCCAAAATTGAGAGTTGGAGTATTTCGCTCCAACTCTTTC
>NZ_JADKQA010000028.1 GCF_015351765.1 Clostridium vitabionis | reverse complement strand
TAGCCTCCCGCCTATCCTGTACATGCACTGCCGAATCCCAGTATCAAGTTAGAGTAAAGCTCCATGGGGTCTTTCCGTCCTGGCGCGGGTAGCCAGCATCTTCACTGGCACTTCAATTTCACCGGGTGCATTGTCGAGACAGCGCTCAAATCATTACGCCTTTCGTGCGGGTCGGAACTTACCCGACAAGGAATTTCGCTACCTTAGGACCGTTATAGTTACGGCCGCCGTTTACTGGGGCTTGGATTCAAAGCTTCGCTTGCGCTAACCTCTCCTCGTAACCTTCCAGCACCGGGCAGGCGTCAGCCCATATACCTCACCTTACGGTTTCGCATAGACCTGTGTTTTTGCTAAACAGTTGCTTGAGCCTACTCTCTGCGGCCCACTCTCGTGGGCGCCCTTTATCCCTAAGTTACAGGGCCATTTTGCCGAGTTCCTTGACAATGCTTCGCCCGCCGGCCTTAGGATTCTCTCCTCATCTACCTGTGTCGGTTTACGGTACGGGTCCATATCACGCTATAGCGGCTTTTCTCGACAGCCCCTATGGCAGCTTCGCTACTAAACTTCGCTCCGCGTCACGCCAAGCCCTCCCGTGCACGGTTTTGCCTGTGCACCAGGCCCTGCGCTTGCACCGGTCTCTTCATTCCCGGCTCTGCCTTCGGTTCTGTGTCCCCACAGTTCTGATGATATGGAGTACAGGATTATGAACCTGTTGTCCATCGGCTACGCCTTTCGGCCTCGCCTTAGGTCCCGACTAACCCAGAGCAGATCAGCTTTACTCTGGAAACCTCGGATATTCGGCCGTGAGGATTCTCACCTCACTCTCGCTACTCATTCCGGCATTCTCTCTTCCCAGCACTCCACGGCTCCTTACCGGTACCGCTTCGATGCGCTGGGACTGCTCCCCTACCAATGATTTCTCATTCCCTGGCTTCGGTGTCGTGTTTCAGCCCCGGACATTTTCGGCGCAGGACCTCTCGACTAGTGAGCTGTTACGCACTCTTTGAATGTGTGGCTGCTTCTGAGCCAACATCCTAGTTGTCTTCGAAATCCCACATCCTTTTCCACTTAACACGTACTTTGGGACCTTAGCCGGGGGTCTGGGCTTTTTCCCTTTTGACCACCCAACTTATCTCGTGCAGTCTGACTCCTGGAAATCATTTCTACGGCATTCGGAGTTTGATATTCTTTGGCAGGCTTTGACGCCCCCTCGGAAATTCAGTGCTCTACCTCCGTGAAACTGTTCCAGGGCTAGCCCTAAAGCTATTTCGGGGAGAACCAGCTATCTCCGGGTTCGATTGGAATTTCTCCCCTATCCACACCTCATCGCCACCCTTTTCAACGGATGTGCGTCCGGTCCTCCATTTCCTTTTACGGAAACTTCAACCTGGACATGGATAGGTCACCCGGTTTCGGGTCTGCACATGCTGACTT
>NZ_JADKQA010000027.1 GCF_015351765.1 Clostridium vitabionis | reverse complement strand
AAGAGGAAGACTGAAACGGGAAAAACTTCCAGAGACTGCAAAGAAGCTCGTTATCTGGTGCTTTAGTTGTAAAATCTCTGGAAGTTCACAAATTTATGATGATACATACGATCAAATCATAAAGAATGTTGCAGTTGGAACCGGCGTGATACTGGTTTGTGTCACCGTATCGGTAGCGACAGCAGGTGTAGCGCCTGCGGTCAGCGTTATATTTGCGGCTTCTGCGACAACAGCCACAACATTTGCCTTGGAGTCAGGGGCGCTTAGCTTTGCGACTGCCGCTATTGCCAGAGGATATCAAACACAGGATATGGATCAAGCTCTGAAGGCAGGTGCATTGGCAGCGAGTGAAGGCTTCAAATGGGGCGCTATTTCAGGAGCGGTTATTGGCGGTGGTAAAGAAGCATTAGCATTAAAGGGTGCAACATTGAACGGCCTTACAATGAATGAGGTTGCAGCCATCCAACGAGAATCTAAGTGGCCATTAGAGGCTATTAAGAGTCTTCATTCAACGGCAGAATATAACATTTACAAAAAAGCTTCTCTTGCCCCTACGCAGTTAGCTGATGGTTCATGGGCGCTCTTGAGAGAAATTAACTGGAAATTAGTTGATGATATGGGGCGTACGAATGTGCAAAGAGTGATGGCAGGCCTTGCTCCGATTGACTCTACAGGTATGCCGTATGAGTTACATCATATTGGAATGAAGGCAGATTCTCCATTGGCGATCTTAACGAACGCCGAACATCACTCAAAAGCGAACTTCAGGATTTTGCATTGGGCTGATGAAGGAAAGAATGTTACTGATGCGGCATGGAATGCACAAAAGAAAGAGTTTTGGAATGCTATTTTGAAAATGGCGCAGGAGGCAATGTAATGAAATCTGTTATTACTGCTCTGAAGGAAAAAGAGGCATTTATTTCGTTTAAGGGAGCTGCCCCGGAGGCTATTTCAACTGCTGAAAAAGAATTGAACGTAAAGTTTGCACCTGATTATCGTGAATATGTAACTGAATTGGGAGCTGCATCATATTATGGACACGAACTGACAGGAGTGTGTTCAGCCAAGTCACTCGATGTTGTGAGGATCACTGTCTCTGAAAGAGAGTTCAATGATGTTCCTGCCGGTTGGTATGTGATAGAGCAAACACATATTGATGGAATTGTTATTTGGCAAGATAGTAAGGGGATAATCTACCAGACAATGATTAAGAATAGGCCAAGAAAACTTTGTGGCTCATTATTCGAGTATGTAAACCGAGATTAGTAGAAAGTAAACGAAATTAATGGGGGTGAGTAGTTGTCAGGGTTTAATATTGCTTCTTCATTTGAGATTTAGTGACTCAAAGCAATCTACAATATCAAGTCGATATCACGCAATTACAAGTCGAATCAATAAGGATTACTATGGTTTAACATCCAATAATACATCTCATAGTCTATATGTGGGATCATATGGAAGAGACACGGAAATATCTTCCAGTGACATCGATATGTTGATTCAACTTCCATATTCAACGTATAAGAAGTTTAATGACTATTCATCCAATGGCCAGTCAGCATTGCTTCAAGAAGCCAAGGGGGTTATTGAAAAGACATATTCCGTCACTCGGGTTAAGGCAGATGGACAGATTATTAGTGTTCCGTTCTCGGATGGAATCAATTTTGAGGTCCTTCCTGCATTTATTAATTCGGATGGTAAGAGCTATACTTTTCCAAATTCTAATAATGGTGGATCCTGGAAGATAACTGATCCAAGAGCGGAGATAGATGCGATACGGATTAGAGATAATGCTACCAACCATAATCTGAAGAGATTATGTAAGATGGCAAGAGCCTGGAAAGAGAAAAATGAGGTCGATATTAGTGGTATTTTAATTGATATTCTGGCATATCGCTTCATTGGGGAGTGGGAATATAAAGATAAATCGTATTTGTATTATGACTTTATGACACGTGACTTTATGAAGTATTTATCCGAAATTTCCAAAGAGCAATATCAATGGCAAGCAATGGGAAGTGGACGTTATATAGTGTCTGCTCAACATTGGGTCCAATTTTAGCAAACTGCAAAGGTATCTGGACGGCTGCCAACCGTACAGTGCAGCCCGGAATTCTGGCGA
>NZ_JADKQA010000026.1 GCF_015351765.1 Clostridium vitabionis | reverse complement strand
AGCATATATCAAAGAGGAATCAATTTCACGACTGTTACCTAAAGATGCTGCATAATCATTCGACTATGGGTCTGGATGGTTTTTGCGAACATTCCTTGACATCATCTTGCCGAGGGGCCCGATATCATATCAGATTTCTGGTGGCTTCGACCAGACAGGCATATGCGTCCGGACGCTGTTTGCGGACATAGGCAAGCTTTTTATACTGATCACCCTCAAGCCGTTCCGAGATATAGCTTTCCGGATGCTCTATTTTCTTAAACGGGTTTCCGGAGAGCAGGCACGAAGCAAGATACATGACTTTACAGGCCTTCCAGGTCGCATCATCAGTGTTGTAGCTGCTCAGGAGGATATGGTTCCTCAGCGATTTTATGCCGCGGAGATATTCCGCATAGTCATCCTTGTCGATGGTTCCTCTGCTGATAATGCTGACACAGGCACGGATGGTATCCAGGAGGACATCTTCTTTGCTCCAGGCTTCTCCGCGGAAAGCGGTCTCATCCATAACTGCTGTATCGTATGTCCTAGAAAACAATTCAAAGTCAGTCACATAGTCGGAGAGAGTAGCCGTATCAAACAGCTGCTTTGCAATCTCCAGCTCCTTATTTATGCCTAAAAGTACCCCGGTGGTGTGAGGCGCGAAAGCGGTCAGCTTATCGCCAAGCATACAATCCGCTGTAGGGACTTCCACAGTAAGGTTTTCCCCTGAAGTCAGAAGAAGGTCGTTACGGATCTCTTTCTGCACGGTCTGTGCATAGGGAAGATGGGAGAACACCACATCCAAAAGGATATAGAATTCTGTATTTCTTACGGGAGAAAAGTAGGTGAATTTGAAATGCCTCTTTACGATCCCGTTTTTGCCTTTGCGGATATCTTCTTCCTTGTTGAGGAAGGGAAAGATCCGGGAGGCTTTATCGATGTAGTCGTCTACATCGGTCTCAGGTTCTACCAGAATATCTATGTCGGTGGACAGCCTTGCCGGCTTTTCCAGAATCAGCATCAGGCTGGTTCCGCCTTTGAAGCAGAAGGGCATTCCGACACTTTTGATCGCTTCCAGCAGGCCGAAGGCATACAGGGCCCGCTCAATCAGGCCCGGATCGGAGACGTATTTCTTCTGCAGTTCCCGGATGTAATCAAGCTCGTAAACTCTTTTGTCGATCATTTGTCGTCCTCCAGAACAATGCGGGTTTCTTCATGAATAAAATCACGGATGACTTTTTCAATGCCCCGGCGGCGGGCATAACGGAACATTTTCCCCTGATTGATGTTGTACTTTTGAAAGGCGTCCTCGTAAATGGCGCGGTATTCTGAACGAGAAAGGATAGAGCCGGAAATTCCCCGGCTAAACAGGTCTACGAGAAGCTTTTCAAGTGATGCCTGCCGGTACTGTCCATTTGAAGGCGGGGCTTCAGAGATCAGCTTGCGGACAATGATGGTTTCATCGCCGGCATACTTGTAGTATTCATCCAGGCTTGGATTGTGAAGCACATGAGGATAACGGTCAAAAAGCAGGTTGAAAATGCTTTCGTCCAACATGTTTTCGACCTCAATAAAAATGGTATTCTTCGCCAGCAGATGATTCACAAACTCATTCATCTGATACAGCTCCCATATCTGGAATTCTATCAACGGATAATTCTCCTGAATCAGGGCGACTATATCCCTGGCAGTCTCTGACAATTCATAAGAGTAATTTTTTCTGGCAGAGTGGACAAAACGCCCTTTTCCCACTCTGGAGATTTCTCCGGAATCACATTTCTTTTTCAGAATGCTGTAAATAGTGGATCTTCCGATTCCAGGAACGCCTTCCTGAAGAGCGTACGCGAATTCTCCGGTCGTAAAGGAAGGGTGATTCTCTATAAACTTCTCTGCTGTCATTTTCAATTCCATCACCTCCGTACTTTCGGCAAAAATCTTTAAAATTGCCAAAAGTCCAAGGATAAGATATATCATATCGTCCTAAAAGTCAATAGACTTTCGGCAATAATGCGAATATTTGCCGAAAGTCCAAAATGGAGCATCCTGAAAATATCGTAAGCGCGAAGTAATTCGTTGGATTGTTTCACTCCAATCCGTTTGAGATAATTACTCCAAACATTGAAGCAGATGTTGGAGTGAATTGC
>NZ_JADKQA010000025.1 GCF_015351765.1 Clostridium vitabionis | reverse complement strand
CAGAATTCCGGGCTGCACTGTACGGTTGGCAGCCGTCCAGATACCTTTGCAGTTTGCTAAAATTGGACCCAATGTTGAGCAGACACTATTTAACTCGATTTTTTCGTCTATCACTTCCAAGATACCAGCAATTTTGCATTGGTCTTCATACGAGAGCTCAGGCACTTCGTATTCCATAATGGCTTTTTTATCACCACGAGGCATCTTTGTTCCCTTTGATGTAGCCATTGAATAATCAAAAAAAGTTTCATCCGCCAGCACATAATGTAAGAATTTGCTGCTTACTCCATCCTTTGCCCTAAAGACAAGAACATCGTTAGAACATCCTCCGTCGAAAGTTGCATACCATATCTTCTTAAAATACGGTCGAATATTCGAGACCAGAACATCATTCTTCATAAAAGCCTGCGTCTGTTCTTGAGTAGGTAAGGATGCGGCTTTAGTTATACCACCTTTGTTCGGTAGCATATTCTCGGTTGAAATATAGGTGTTCTCATCAAGAGCCGACACCTTTATTTTCCCTTTTGCGTACTCGCAGATATCTGAAAGTTTATATTTCATACCCAATCGCCCCCAGCTTCTTTCTGATTTCATCCTCGAGTTCATGCGACTTCTTGAACATTTCAGAAAGCTCAGAAGTCAGACGGTCCATTTTCTCTTCGAACGGTTCACCATCCTCTTCCTGTTCTTCGATACCGACGTAACGACCGGGTGTTAGGATGTAGTCCTGCTTTGCAATGTCCTGCGTGGTTGCAACAGCACAGAAGCCCTTCACATCCTCGAGCGTTCCGTTCTGGAAAGCGGAGAAGGTTTCTGCGAGCTTCTGGATATCCTCGTCGGTGAAGTCGCGGTGCTTGCGGTCGACCATGTGACCCATCTTGCGGGCGTCGATGAAGACTGTCTTGCCTTTCTGCTTTTTGTTCTTAGTGATGAACCAGAGGGTGACCGGGATTGTGACGCTGTAGAAGAGCTGCGTCGGCATGGCAACAATGCCTTCAATCAGGTCATCATTGATAATATTCTTACGGATTTCCCCTTCACCGCTGGATTGAGTTGAGAGTGCGCCGTTTGCCAGCACCAGACCAATTTTTCCATTCGGCGCAAGGTGGAAGATCATGTGCTGAATCCACGCATAGTTGGCGTTTCCGGCAGGCGGAAGGCCATATTTCCATCGTTTGTCATCCTTCAGTTGTTCTTGTCCCCAAGGATGATAGTTAAACGGCGGATTCGCGAGAATATAATCTGCCTTGAGTGTCGGGTGCAGATCATTCGTGAAAGTATCTGCATTGTACGGTCCGAGGTCTGCGTCAATGCCACGAATTGCCATATTCATCTTCGCCATCTTCCAGGTGTCCGGATTCGCCTCCTGACCATACACGGAAATCACGCCGCGGTTATGGCTGTGTCCCTCGGCAAATCGCTCACTCTGTACAAACATTCCACCGCTCCCACAGCAACAATCATAGACGCGAGAGTTCGCCTCCGGCTTCAGAATCGCAACCAATGTTTTAACGATACTGGACGGCGTGTAAAATTCACCGCCACCGACACCTTCCTTCTCGGCAAACTGTGCAATGCAGTATTCATAGGTACGACCTAGTAAATCCTCGCTCGCCTTCGTGTCTGACATGTCAATGTTGTTCGTAAAGATATCGACGACTTCACCGAGAACCTTTTTATCCAAATCTGGTGAAGCGTAATTCTTTGGAAGAACACCTTTAAGACTCTTGTTGTCATCTTCAATGGCACGCATCGCTGTATCGATCACCGTACCAATCTCAGGAGTGTGTGCCGACGCTGCAATTGTTTCCCAGCGAGCCTCCTTCGGTACAAAGAAGATATTATCCATCAAATAGGCATCCGGATCATCTTCGAATCCATCGCCATCTGCGACGAGTTTTTTGTATTGTGCGTCGAACGCTGCGGAAATATACCGTAGAAAGATGAGACCTATGATTACTTTTCTGTATTCCGCTGCCGGAATGTGTCCCCACAACACACACGCAGCGTCCCATATCTGTTTTTCAAAGCCAATGTTGGCATTTGTTTTTTCAGCCATTTTATATCCTCCAAAAATTCCGCAAATTGCAATAACAAGTTGAACACCCTCCGCTAGGCAGTAGCCTGGTAGATTCGGTCGATTTCCTCCTCGAAGATTTCATCCGGGGTTCTATAACCCAGGACCTTCCTCGGGAGACAGTTAC
>NZ_JADKQA010000024.1 GCF_015351765.1 Clostridium vitabionis | reverse complement strand
ATTCTAATACTATGAGATGCAAAAGTCAATAAAACGCCGTGTTTATCGCAATTCATCCCACCACCTGTAGAGGTGGGGGATTTCTTGCTCACGACGTGTTAAACTCTTTGTACTTATCCTCATTGAAGATAATCAACATCTCGATCTCAGGAGCAGTGATTACATTGATTACATCCACTTTGTGCTCATAAGCTTTGCTAAGCTTAAAATTCTCACGTCTGGAATCTAGAATTCTTATTACTGAAATCTTCTCCAAGAAACCTTTTCTTAAATATTTCTCTTCAAAGCGCTTGCCATCTCGACAGCGTATGACCTCTTCTTCCAGCATTTCCTCTCTTGTAAAGATCAGAAGATCGTTATCCAAAAGAATGTCCATGATGGCATTTTCGGCTGAGCCCTCACATATACAAGCCTTATACTTTGCTAATTCCATAGACCGCCTCCTACTTAAGCGCTGCGGCTATACTTTTTTTCAGTCGCATATACGCATCATACATAGGAGTTGTTCCTTCCAGGAATCCACTCTGATATGCATCGCTCTTCTTTATGTCATTCCTTTTCAGAATTGTACTCAGGTTTTCAACGGTAATCCCATTTCTGTTCCTGATTATATAAATACTATCATTTCTGTCATATTCATCCAACAGTTCAGGATAGTGGGTTGAAAAAATCAAGGTGCCGCCATTCTTATTTAACTTACTATCCATAAAGAAGCGCATCAACGTCGTTACAATTTCTTTATTAAAGTGGTTCTCCACCTCATCAATGACAATGTAACCACCCTTTTGTAATACTTCCTGGGCCAACGTAAACGTAATCATACCCTTTACAGTACCGGAAGACAAATAATTATTTAGCTGAATCGGATTATTCATCACGATTTCTTCTTTTCCCTTGAACTTCAGGCGAATAACTGTTTTTTGATCTTTTTCATCAAACCGCAGGCTTTCAACCGTCGGATCCAAATAGGTAATGACCTCTGCCGGTATATTGTCTGAAAAAGGAAGTACATTGATATTAGTGAATTGCAGCAAATTCACCACCCTCATTTTTTCCCCAGTCTTCTTATTATGGGCGATCATAATGCTGACATCATCGGACAGAAAATCTTCCTGTCCACTTCTGAGCATAACAGGATCCTTTCCATCAAAATCAAGCAGCGACTTACGAGTAATCACCTCATCAGTTTGCTTCGACCATAAGCTTTCTGACAGAATTCTATATACAATCCCTTCCGTCTTTGTCTGCCTCGAAGTGATTATGGTTTCAAGACGACATATCTCCTTCTTTGACTCTGAGTAAAAGAAGATGTTTAAAACTGCCTTTTGGGCGTTCCCCAAAATATCTTTTGTTTCAATGTGATTAATTGGCTCATTATTGAGTATGCCCAGCGACAAAAGTATAACCTTTAATACAGATGTCTTTCCTGAAGCATTAATTCCTATAAAGCCATTAGCCGGATTCAAATATATATTTGAAAACAAGGAATAAAGGATATCTTTCTGATCCTCTGATACTCTCTGCTGTGCATAAAAGCATATATCAAGCTTTTCCTTAAAAAGCGGTAAACCGTCTGCTGTGATTCTCAGAAGCTTCATACCAAGCACCCCCCCCAAAATTAAAAACGGATTTCGCGTTAATAAATCCTTTCTGCAGTTAGCATACCACCGGATCCGAAAATTATCAACAGATTTTTCGTTTTTAATTTTTAGTGTATCAGGGCCATACCCCCCGTCTTCCATTTCGCGATTTTACACGCGTGACCCCCGCGCCGTTCCCTGGGAGCCATACCTGTAGAGATTTCACCTGCCCCTACCCGCGATGGGTCTCCGCTCCGCTCCGGTCAGCGCAACCTCGAAGATGTTCCCTTGACGGCGCCTGAAAGAGTGACGTCCTGAAATATTTCCGAAGGTATTTCGGAAGCGGCATAACAGTCATGGCACTTTCGAACCCTTCATCCAGGCACATTACAAAAAATGATTATCACAGACAGTATCTGAAATGAAAAAGCAGGCAGGGATTGCGGATCATCTCCGTAGTCTCTGCCCGTCTCTTTATCTGTCCAAAAATTCGCTGACACTGATGATCCTTGGATCTGTAACCGAAGATTCCAAGAAGAGTTTATCACCGGTCAAGACAAGAGGAATTTCCATTTTACTGGCGCGTGCAGCCGGTAAAGACTGATCATCCAGCCGGACTATTCATCCCCGATATCCAGCTCATGATCGATCCGCTTCTCGATCTTCTCTCTGAA
>NZ_JADKQA010000023.1 GCF_015351765.1 Clostridium vitabionis | reverse complement strand
GGAGCAATTCACTCCAACATCTGCTTCAATGTTTGGAGTAATTATCTCAAACGGATTGGAGTGAAACAATCCAACGAATTACTTCGCGCTTACCTCCTTTCTACCTGTCGGCATAGAAAAAGGACAGTCGATTTCCTCGGCTGTCCTTTTGATTAGGGTGTTTGGTTTACTCCGTTCTGCTCAATAAATGGGAATATTAAATATCAATACGCCCTTTAATACATTCCTATTAAAACATCAGCTTCGATTGTCAAATGTGTGAGAGTACGCCAATCAACGCAATCTTTTTCAACGCAAAAGAGAAGCGGCGTCATTTCAATAAACGACATTCTTTGTTCTGATGACAACTGTACGGTGGCTGAAACCGTTTCTCTTGAAATGGTTTTAAGATATTTCTCAAAATATTCAACGACAGACTCATTTGAATAATCTGGATTTTTCAAGTGTGCTTGCACTTTAGTCCTGATTTCCCTCAAATGATTTTTCGTAGGAATTACTTTCACAACATATCCGTTAGGAGATAGCAATCGCTGAAATTCTTTGTAGTGTGCAGGCGAAAATATGTCTAAAATACAATCCATACTTCCGTCTTTCAAAGGGATTTTTGATAAGTCAGTAACAAACCACTTCACTGCTTTGCGCTTGTCTTTTTTTGATGCAATCTGTATTGCCTCCCTTGACAAGTCAAAGGCAAAGATGTTTCGTTCTGTTCTTTGCTGTATCTGCCTTGCATAGAAACCCTCGCCGCAACCAACATCTAAAATGTTTCTTATAGATGGCGTATCAGAAATAAACTGTATGATTTTCTCCAACACAACATCATACATGCCATACTCCAAAATTTGGTGCCGGTTGTCAAAAGACCGCTTGCTGTAGTTGGTTTTGGGCGATGATTTTAACAACAAATTTACATACCCATATCTTGAAATATCAAAGCAATGTCCATGTCTACAAATTAGGCTATTGCCTTGTATATCCATTGATTTTGTGCAAATTGGGCATTGAAAATAAACCTTGCTGTCTGCAAAGCGTGATAAATTATTATTCATTTGTTTTTCCTCCGTAATTACATCTCTGCTTCAATAAGCGAGTTATGCAATACGGATAACCGCAACATAACTCGCGGTTTTATCTTAATCTCATAAATGTAACCATTGTGTTGTCCTCCAATCAATTCCGCAGTATTACTCTGCTTTTAGAAAAATCAAAATATAGTTTTTGACTATCTCTTTATAAGTTCTCATAAGCCGGTATAGCCTGTATTTACAGGCTTTCCGGCATTTTTCAAATCGGAAGAAGCTCTTATATATTCTCATTTCCCCTCATGTTTTCGCGTCCAAAAGTAGTAAATCAAGTAGTAAAACCTCTATCTACTACTAAGCAATCAGCCGTTCCATTTCTGCCATTGCACTATCAGAGGTAGCATGGGCGTAATAGTTCAGCGTCATGTTGATGTTGGAATGTCCCATGATATACTGCAATGCTTTCGGGTTCATTCCGGCGTTTGCTAAATTGGTACAGAACGTATGGCGTAGGGTATGGGGCGTTGTCACTTTCGGTAAGGCTTCCTCATGGCTTTTGTTGTACTTCTTCACAAGCCCCCGGAACATGGTTTCAAAGTTGACTGCTACTTTCGGTAGCCCGTTCCGGTTAAGGAATAAAAATCTGCTGTAACCGCCGACAATAAAATTGTCTGCCCGTCCCCTGTCATTCAGCACACGCTTGAACGCTTCATAGACTTTGGTACTCATTGGAATTTGTCTGATACCGCTTTTTGTCTTTGGCGTTTCAACATGATACCCAACTCCCGATACTTTCAAAAGCTGGTGGTCTACGTTGATTAGCTTATGCTCAAAGTCAATATCGCTTTCAGTCAGTCCGCAGAGTTCAGAAATGCGAAGCCCTGTTCCTAACAGTATGATAATCTCGTCGTAATACTTCTGATAGACTTTATCACTCTGCACAAAGGACAGGAAAGACGCTTCCTGTGTTGGGGATAGAGGTACCTTTGGTTCGGTGTTATCTTCTAAAACGGTGTTCAACTGGAAGTCAAAGGGATTTTTCCTAATGCAATCGTCCTGTATGGCTGTGTAAAAGGCAGCTTTCAGAGAACGCTTGTGATTGTTGATTGTCTTGAATGAATAGCCCTTATCTTTCATGCGTAAAGCCCATTCTTTCGCGTCGGACAGCTTCACGCTCTCAATGCTGCAAGCTCCAAGACTATCTTCTTCCAAAATCCTCATAAGCTGCTTGCGCCCCTGTTTTGTGCCATGCCGTACATTTGCCCGGTGCCTTATCTGCTTTGCGTAGAGTTGGCAGACAGTCATTTTCTTTCCCAACGTGTCAATCCCGTCGTCAAGGTCTTTCTGTATCTCTTTTTCCTTTTCCCGAAGCGAAATATCGTAAGCGAGAAGTATTTCCGCGTACCCTATGTTAACCTCTAATTCCCGGGTATGTTGATAACTTTACACTTTTCAACTTTCCATCAACCGCGGGCTTTTTGGAACTTCGCCCGCGGAAAATAATGGGCT
>NZ_JADKQA010000022.1 GCF_015351765.1 Clostridium vitabionis | reverse complement strand
AACCCCGGATGAAATCTTCGAGGAGGAAATCGACCGAATCTACCAGGCTACTGCCTAGCGGAGGGTGTCCAACTTGTTATTGCAATTTACCTCATTTATATTTTCTCTTAGCCAATCAACTCTACGCTGATGTTTATTTTGAAACGATTTTTCCCCTTCAAACATTGCCTTGTGCTCCACTGCCATCTCATACGGATTTCGCGCATATCGGAAGGACTTTACTTCTACAGCAAGAATTACGTGTTTCTGATGATCAATAACTAAAACATCAATATCTCCCAGCGCTTGCTTATTTTTTTGAATATATACACCATTGATTTTGTTAACATTACGATCTACGACGAATTGTTCCATCTTTAGAAAAATATCATACACATAATCGTTGAAAACTTTTCCTCGTGCGTTACTTATATATCCTATAAGTTCTTTTAGTTCTTCACTTTGTGCTGGAAAAGATCCAATCTGAATACAGTGATAGATGTAGTGTAGCATTCTATCTACACTTCGAATGCCCCAGATTACCTCAATCTGTCCTCCTTCTATTTTTCTGAATATTAAAGGTTTTCTCATAAAAGAATATCTTCTATTAAACCGCCATGGCCATACTTCGTATGACTTATACCCTTCTGGTGGAACCAGAAAATCCTCACGATTGCATATAGAAATGTCAGAAAGAATTTTCCCTACGATTTCCTCCGTCAACAATCCTGATTCAGATTCTTGTAAAATTGCATTGATCAAAAAGTTATATGAACTAATGAACACCTCAGATTGACTGCCCTTACTCATTCCAATTCTACACATGGAATTCACACAGTCTGCTAATTGGGTATTTGAATATCCAAACTCTGCGTTAAACGCGCTATCTAGTCTGCTCGCAATATCCGGAATATCCATAGGTGGTATTGTTGGATTTCTATAGTCTGAATTAAAATCCAATTCCTCATCACGATATCTGGTTCCCATATCATTCATATAATGGAATTCAACGTGATTCATACCAATTCTACCTGACTGAAGGATTTCCACAGGTGTATGAAAAATATCATACTTAAATAGGTCGCCATTATAGGCATATTCAATAATTGCCGAACAAATTGAAAGTATCCATTCATAGTCCAACGTATCGAAAACCTTTTTCCCATTCGGCGGGCAAGATGCAACATATTCAATTAAGAATTTCTGAGAAATCAAGGATCGATTCAACTCGTTGTATTGATCAAGAAATTTCGTCTGTTTCTGTGGATAACATGCAACCTCATATTTATATATTGAACTCAGTTGTAATAGCTTAAAGGTGTTTGACTCGATATCACTGTATATTCGCTCCACAAGGTGCTGAGGCGACATACTCGCAACTTCCTTTTGAAGTAATTTATACAAAAATCCGACAACGTCAACCATGAATCTTGATCTCTCATCATACTTGATTTCTCCAGTATTCCAGTGGCACGCATCTGTATACTGCGGAATTATAGTATCATTCAAATAGGTCAAATCTTCATCATGCACCTTTCTAGGATAGAAATTCAGCGTCGGTCGATATGATGGATGATTTCCATACTCTGCCGCATAAATTTTTCTCTTAAATGGATTCTCAAATATTACATCAAGCAGTCCAAAATCAAGTTGTTGAGAATACGCATTGCCTATCCCCGCTAATAAGAGTTGAATAAAACGTTTTTCTTTATCATTACTATTACTTACTAATGACAATGCTAATTCTGAAGACCAGTGCAATATAAAACAATTTGTACCATCGAACTCCATGTTGAAAACTTCCTCAACATCTTTTTCCTTCCTTGTATCAAATTGTGAATATGCAACTGTCTCCGAATCGATTGAAAGCAATAATAGAATATTCGGGTATGGTAGTGAGATTTTCTTAAGCAATATCTTACATTCATCAATCCAATATGTAACTAAATCAACTACAGATCGTATAATATCCATTCTGTCAAGTTTTTTAATCGGCTCTGATATTACCCAAATACCGAATGAATCGGATATTTCAATATATACTTTGGGATCATTGGTAGTTGTTACATAGATGTTTTGATTTTCGTCATTTCTGATGACAACTATTTTTTCACCTGGCCGCCAGGAATCCACCTGCTTTTTATCAAATCGATCAATAGCTCTTTGGATATATTCAATCGAATCCCCCGGTGCTACATATGTAAATATTTCCTCCATTTTTGCATCATCTGTCATTACAAATGAATTGTGATTCGATTTATATATCTCTACAGCATTGAGCTCACTAAACAGACTTGGTACATGTTCGCGCATGAGATTTCTAGCACGTACATACCTAGCCAAGAATTGTTCACATCCCATTTCGTTCATTGAGATACACCAAAGGTCAAAAGGTGAAAATGAAATAGTTTGAACTTTGTGTTTGATATGTGGAAGTTCCAAAAACATTGATCTTCCTATACTCGATATACAAACAACAACAATGATATTATCGTCAGTAATTCTGTGGTCACTCATAATATCTAACAGTTTTGGAGTAAGCGCGAAGTAATTCGTTGGATTGTTTCACTCCAATCCGTTTGAGATAATTACTCCAAACATTGAAGCAGATGTTGGAGTGAATTGCT
>NZ_JADKQA010000021.1 GCF_015351765.1 Clostridium vitabionis | reverse complement strand
CCTTTTTCGGAAGAATTAACCTCCAGTATTTTTTTGGAAGGATTAACTTCCAGTTTTAAAATTTGCGAGTGGAACTTCGTTTAGCAATTCACCATAATCAAAAACAGATAGGGCAAAACCGCAATACAATTGAAAACTCTTATCCTGTATGATATATTTTTTTCTATAGCTAAAGTATGCCAGCAGCGGGCGGGGGTTCCGCCGGCGGACGATACAGGAGAGGAGAAGATATATGAAAAAAAGAAGACTGGCAGCACTGGCTGCTGCAGCGATGATGGCGCTTTCCATGACGGCCTGCAGCAGCGGCTCCACGGCGACAGCCGCGGCGACGACACAGGCAGCGGCAGAGACGAAAGCGGAGACTGCAGCTGAGACGAAGGCAGCAGAGACCGCGGCAGCGGAATCCAAGACGGCTGCTTCAGAGAAGAAAACAAGCGGCGCAGTGAAGGAACTTCCGGCGCGTGCGGATGACGTGCTGCTGATGGCGACCACCACGAGCACGGACAACACGGGACTTCTGGATTATCTGCAGCCGATCTTCAAGGAGGATACCGGCATCGATCTGAAGTGGGTTGCGGTCGGCACCGGCGACGCGATCAAGAAAGCCGAGGACGGTGAGGTAGATGTGATCCTGGTTCACGCGAAGAAGAAAGAGGAAGCCTTCGTGGAGAGCGGATACGGCGTGAAGCGGTATCCGGTGATGTATAACGATTTCGTGATCGTGGGACCGAAGAACGGCCCGATCGCGAAGACAGACGACATCGAAGCTGCGTTCAAGCAGATCCGGAACGACGAGCTCACCTTCATCTCGAGAGGCGACAACTCCGGAACGGAGACCAAGGAGAAGGGCATCTGGGAAGCGCTCGGCATCACGGACTACGAGGATAATCCGAACTACAAGTCCGCAGGCGCCGGCATGGCGGACACGCTTGCGATGGCGAACGAGATGGAAGGCTACACGCTCTCCGACCGCGGAACCTGGCTCGCGAAGAAGAGCAATTTCCCGGATATGGATATCGTCGTGGAAGGCGCGAAGAATCTGCTGAACCAGTACGGCGTCATCGCTGTCAATCCGGAGAAGTATCCGGATGTGAACAACGCTGCGGCAAACAAGTTCATCGAGTGGATCACTTCCGATGAGATTCAGAAGAAGATCGGTGAATTCGGCGTCGACAAGTACGGCGAGCCGCTGTTCACGCCGAACGCGGGAACCGATAACTGATGATCGACGAAACGTAACAGTCTGAGAAGCGGGGGTATCCGGAATCCTGTTCCGGAATCCCCGCTTTCTTTTCAGGAGGATGTATGCCGGCTGGCTTATTTGATGAATTTTTCGGGACGGTGGGTGTTCTGGACTCCATCCGCGTGACGGTGGTCATGTCGTTCTGGTCCACCCTGATCTCGTCTGTGCTGGGCATCAGTGCCGGACTGGCGCTCGAGCGGCACGAATTCCCCGGCAAACGCCTGGTGGTCCGGATTAACCGGACGCTGATGGGGGCTCCGCCGGTCGTCATCGGCCTGGTTACCTATATGCTGCTCCGGAAGAAGGGACCGTTCGGCGGCCTTCGTCTGGTGTTCACGATCCGCGGCATGGTGATCGCGCAGGTTCTGATCATCACGCCGATCATCTGCGGTATGGTATACACCTATGCCAGACGTTCGGCGCCGGAGATCCGGCAGTTTGCGCACATCATGGGTGCGGACAGACGCCAGACCGCGCGGCTTCTGCTCTCTGAGATGAAGAACGAAATTTATTTTGCCATCATTTCCGGGTACGGGCGCTCTATCAGCGAGGTCGGTGCGGTGTTTCTGGTCGGCGGCAATATCAAGAACAGTACCAGGACCATGACGACGGCGATCTCGACGCTGAAGGGTGCAGGAGATTACAACGAAGGCCTGTTTCTCGGCGCGGTGCTGATGCTGATGGCGTTTGCCGCGCAGACGCTGGCAGATCATTTCCGGAAGGAGGCGCAGTGATGAAGATCCGGAATCTTGTGCTGCACCGCGGCTCCTTTACGCTGGATCTGCCCGCGGTGGATTTTGTCCCGGGTCTGGTGCACGGGCTGATCGGGCCGAACGGCAGCGGCAAGACGACGCTGGCGGGCGTGATTGCGGGGATTCTGGTGCCGGACAGCGGAAACATTGACCCGGAAGGCCTTGGCCCGCGCGAGATGACCATGATGACGCAGCAGCCGTATCTCATGCACACGACGGTGCGGAAGAATCTGATCTATCCGCTGCAGCTGCGCGGGATCGCGCCGGATGAAACAAAAATCAGGGCTATGGCGGCCCGCTTCGGGCTGGAGCAGAAGCTGGAACAGAGCGCCCGCACGCTCAGCAGCGGGGAGCAGCAGAAGCTTTCCTTCCTGCGTGCACTGATCTTCGAACCGAAACTGATCGTCGTGGACGAGACATTGTCCAATCTGGATCCCGACAGCGCGTCCCTGTTCATGGAAACGATCCGGGAACATCAGCGGAAAACCCCTGTCACCTGGATCATCATCAGCCACCAGCTGGTTCAGATCCGCGCCATCTGCGACCGGGTTCACTTCATGGAAGGCGGCCGACATCTCGCGGAGGGTACGCCGGAAGAACTGCTTCTTCATCCGGAAGTGCCGGCAGTGCGCGAGTTTCTCGCAAGCACCGAGGTCTCGTTCGGGAGCTCATAAATGTTGACTTCCAATAAAACGTGCAACTAGAGAAAAACTGCGCGCAATACAACGCCCCAAAAGCCTTGAAAACACTGGATAATTCCGCATTT
>NZ_JADKQA010000020.1 GCF_015351765.1 Clostridium vitabionis | reverse complement strand
GAAAGTTTGTTGTGGTGACTTACATTCTACCAAAGATCCTGCCATGGATCTTTATTTTATTCAGATGTCCAACTTCATTTTACAATCGGCGATAATTAATAAAGAAAGGTTGGTGCTTTATTATGATGAAACAGTCGATACAAGTTGGCACGATGGAACTGAACAGCCGAATCATTATGCCCCCGGTTGCCACTTATCAAAGTACGGAGGATGGGAAAGTTACGGATACGATGTTGGATTATTACGGGGAAAGGGCAAAGAGCGGGAATCTCGGAATGATCATCACCGAACACAGCTATATTATGAAGCAGGGAAAGGCAAAAGCAAAGCAGCTCTCCATTTCAAGTGATGATGATATAGACGGCTTGCGAAAGCTGACCGATGTCATTCATCAGAGCGGGACAAAAGCTATGGCTCAACTTAATCATGCCGGTTCCGCCGCACCTAGTTCCGTGACTGGTCTGAAAGCTGTTTCGGCAAGCAGAATAGTCCTTCCGTCAACTCCGATGATGGGCGACGGAACTGCTCCGGACGAGCTGACAAAGAGGCAGATTGCCGAAATTGTGGAATGTTTCGCAAAAGCGGCGGTGCGGGCAAAAGAATCCGGGTATGACGGTATTGAGATTCATTCCGCGCACGCTTACCTGCTGAATCAGTTTTATTCGCCGTTGACAAATCACAGAAATGATGAGTATGGTGGCACTTTGGACAACAGATTAAGGTTGCACAGAGAAGTAATTGAGGCTGTCAGAGATGCCGTTGGTAATAACTACCCCATCTCCGTCCGTTTGGGCGGCTGCGATTATATGGACGGAGGAAGTACAATCGAAGACAGTGTATATGCAGCAAAGGTGCTGGAAAAAGCAGGCGTGGATATGATCAATGTTTCTGGCGGGATGTGTCGTTATTCAAGAAAAGGGCATACTGAGCCGGGATATTTTCAGGATATGTCTTCTGCTATCAAGAAAGCCGTAACCATCCCCGTCATGCTGACAGGAGGCGTCAAGACAAAAGATGATGCAGAAAAGCTCCTGAAATCTGGAGCTGCTGATCTGATTGGAGTTGGACGCGAATTACTGAAAAACCCGCATTGGGCAGATGCGTTGTGATACAGCTAAAAAGGAATGAAAAAAGTGTCTCTCCTCTTTTGGAGGTTGGAAAGTACTGTTCTCGTCTTTATTTGAAAAAATAATTTTCGGAAGAAATAAACAAGAGCGTGGACAGCATTGTGATTAAAAGGCATCTCTCAGAAAAACGGATATTGAACCGCTTGTCATTGAAGCGGTGAAAGAACTTGTCCGGGACGAGTTCTTTGTAAAAGAAATCAAGAAACGCATTGGACATCAGATTGATACAAGCAAAATCGACAGAGAGATTGCTAACTATGAGAACAAGTTGAGAGAAGTTGATTTGAACAAGACCCGGCTGGAACAGGAAATCGACTCCCTCCCTGCTGATGCTAAATACCGTGAGCGAAAAATTCATGATATGACATTGCGCCTTGATGGTCTATACGAGGTTATTGTCGATCTGGAAACACGGATCGAAGATGCAAGATTAAGACGGGCCGCAGTTGAAACCGAGGCAATCTCTTTGGAGAACCTTTTTAAGATTATGAAGAATTTCGGGGAACTGTATGCTACAATAAGTGACGAAGAAAGAAAAGCTATCATATCTTATCTCATCAAAGAAATCCAGATTTATCCCCACGACGAAGCAGAACAGCCTTTGAAGTCCATAGAGTTCAATTTTCCTGTTTATCGCGATGGACAGGAGATCAAGGAACTCTTGTGGGAAAAAGGTAATACCGTCGAGACGGTAGCATTGATGTCAAGGGTCGAAGAAAAATAGCCGCGAAAGATTAGTATACTGCGGTTTTCGGGTAATCGGGCAAATTCGGCATCGGGCAGGAAAAACGCTTCTCGGTAACTCATCAAAGGGCAAATCAGCTCAAAAGTGTGAGAGTTGAGTTGCCACGATAGATGTCACTATGTTGAGTTGCCGAGTTAGATGTTGGGGAGCTGTGGCTGTGAGATAGATGTCAGAACGACAACTTGATATTTGTAGGGAGGGCATTTTAGATGGAATTGAAGACGATCGACCATAAACTTACGGTCTGTAAAGTGACTGAGGTATCGAATATTAACATGGATACTGATTTCTATTTTATTGGAAAGACGGATGAAGAATTATCGTTAGTATGTAAAACAGAGGATACGCCGCAAAACACGATTGAGCGTGATGATGGATGGAGAGGCTTCCGTATACAAGGCATTCTCGACTTTTCGTTGGTTGGAATTCTGTCAAAACTGTCCGGTATCCTCGCAGAGAATCAGATAGGGATTTTCGCTGTTTCAACATATAACACAGATTACATTCTTGTGAAAGAAGAAAACTTCGAGAGAGCGTTGGAAATATTGGCTTTCAAGGGATACAAAATAGTATGAATTCCGGTCTGTATAATACACACCAAGCCAATAAAAATGAAGGAGCAGAGAAACCGGATCTGTTGATCGCTCTGCTCCAGTTTGATTAAAGGAATAGTAAAAATGCCTCTAAGTCATCATGGTTCAGGGACATTTTTGCGTATGCGGGATTATGCCCCGATATCAATCGGGAGCCCGGGCTTGAGATGGTTGTCGAGTTTCAGCCATGGCTTCCTGTGAAATGGAACTTATAACCCATGTGGGCGAGAAAACCCACGGTTTCAACCGTGAGGATGATAGCCCACCTCTTTACTTTCTATAGATAATATATTGGATAATA
>NZ_JADKQA010000002.1:206912-499141 GCF_015351765.1 Clostridium vitabionis | reverse complement strand
CTCCCCATTCAGATCGATGTCAAGACCTGGTAAGGTTCTTCGCGTTGCTTCGAATTAAACCACATGCTCCACCGCTTGTGCGGGTCCCCGTCAATTCCTTTGAGTTTTATTCTTGCGAACGTACTCCCCAGGTGGAATACTTAATGCGTTAGCGCCGGCACCGGGAAGCTTTGCTCCCCAACACCTGGTATTCATCGTTTACCGCGTGGACTACCAGGGTATCTAATCCTGTTTGCTCCCCACGCTTTCGAGCCTCAACGTCAGTTGCTGTCCAGTAAGCCGCCTTCGCCACTGATGTTCTTCCTGATATCTACGCATTTCACCGCTACACCAGGAATTCCGCTTACCTCTCCAGCACTCCAGCTATACAGTTTCCAAAGCAATTCCTCAGTTGAGCCGAGGGTTTTCACTTCAGACTTGCACAGCCGTCTGCGCTCCCTTTACACCCAGTAAATCCGGATAACGCTTGCCCCCTACGTATTACCGCGGCTGCTGGCACGTAGTTAGCCGGGGCTTCTTAGTCAGGTACCGTCATTATCTTCCCTGCTGATAGAGCTTTACATACCGAAATACTTCATCACTCACGCGGCGTCGCTGCATCAGAGTTTCCTCCATTGTGCAATATCCCCCACTGCTGCCTCCCGTAGGAGTCTGGGCCGTGTCTCAGTCCCAATGTGGCCGTTCACCCTCTCAGGCCGGCTACTGATCGTCGCTTTGGTGGGCCGTTACCTCACCAACTGGCTAATCAGACGCGGGTCCATCCTGTACCACCGGAGTTTTTCACACTGCTCCATGCGGAGCTGTGCGCTTATGCGGTATTATCAGCCATTTCTGGCTGTTATCCCCCGGTACAGGGCAGGTTACCCACGCGTTACTCACCCGTCCGCCACTAAGTTTACTCAAATCCATCCGAAAACTTCATCAAGCAAACTCCGTTCGACTTGCATGTGTTAGGCACGCCGCCAGCGTTCATCCTGAGCCAGGATCGAACTCTCTCGTTAAAAGTTTGATCCGGTTGAAGATCAACATCTGTCGTTCTTAACCGTAATTACTGTTTTAGGTTTGTTCTTGAAAACTCTTGAACTTTGGCCTTCCGATGAAGGCCGCAGGCTCTACCTTATCGCCTGCTGTTCTTGGAATTTTCAGGGTTCTATATACTGTTCAGTTTTCAATGTCCGTTGCTGTTACGTTGGAGCTGTAACTTTTATAGGTTATCACTTTCTTGCCCGCTTGTCAACAGCTTTTTGAAATTTTTAAGTGACCCATAAGTGACCGGCCACTCGTTTGCCGCACTCGCTCGCGGCATGATGTATCTTAGCACTATGCCCATAGGAAGTCAAGCGGAATTTTTAACTTTTCAAATACAATTTGTCCGTGTTCAGCACCTGCCGGGGGATGCCCCGCAAAACGATTTCTTGCAGGCAGTTTGGCGGGGTATCCCACGGCAGGTGGCCAAGCACCGCAGGCACGCAGACTCCCTGATGGCAAGAAAAATCCCGCCATTGTTCGTCGGCGGGATTTTTCTCAGGATTCAGGATTTCAAAAGAATGTGTGCAACATTACTTTTTGTAGGCATTTCTTTTATGCCTAAAGTATAGCACGCGGCCGGTAAAAATGCTTGAAGGCGGGCGCAAGTAATTATGAAGATTTTCTTAATATCATGCCCTCCATGCGATAAAATGCTGTTCTCCTGCTTTATATCATCAGCTTTTTGCGATAATCACTCGGAGACATTCCGGTCTCACTGCGAAACGCCCGGGAAAAATACAGATTATCCGCATAGCCGACAGAATAGGAGATCGCCGCGATGCCAAGATCAGTGTGCTCAAGAAGATTCTTTGCCTGCTGCATACGGAATTTGGTCAGATACTCCTTCGGGGACATCCCGGAGCTCTCCTTGAAGACCGTATAGAGATAGGAACGATTGATATAGAGAGCTCCTGCGATATCCGACACCGACAAGGTGTAGGAGTAATAGTTCTTTCTAATATAATCCACCGCCCGATCAAAATATCCGTGGCTGTCCTTCTGCTCATTTTCCATCGCAAAAAGGGCAAGAAAATCATAGAGTGCTCCCGTCATGCGGATCCTGCTCGCAAACCCGCTGCCCCGGAGCTCCCACATGCGGCTGACCTTCTGCTGCAGCTCATTCCCAAAAGGTACCCGGATCACCGGCGATTCGAAAAACAGGCTGCTGTTCAGAATGACCCCCGCATCCATGCCGTTAAACCCCACCCAGCAGTAATTCCACGGGTTCCCCTCATCAGCCCTGTAGGTAATGACCGCACCCGGCCTCGCGAGAAATGCCTCTCCGGCTGTGAGGCTGTAGGTTTGTCCATTTTCCGCATAAGTTCCCTTTCCCGAAATAATATAGTGAATCAGATAGTGGTCCCGCTGTCCCGGCCCCCACTGGTAGCCCGGAGGGCATTCCTGAAATCCGGTATTATAGACGGTAAGCGCCGCCAGATCGCGGGCCTTGGCCTTGTAGGAATTTTTCAGCATCACATTGTCCACCCTTCTGAAGCTTTCTTATAGTATACAACATTTGTAAATGTTCAGCATTTCCCAACATTCTTCCATAGAAACGGTTCAGAAATACATATAGAAAACGAACGCCGGATGCTATAGTAAAAGTAATCATGGATTCACGATGCCCACAAGGGGGAGGTATTTTGCATGTTTGAACGTAAGGATATCGACAAAATGATCGCTGACGGCAGGCTTGACCAGCGGATCCGTGAAGTCTACGGCTGCCACGTCAGGGAAACCGCGGGATACGCGGACAGGTTCCGGAAAGCCGCCGCGAAATTTGAAGAAATTTTCCCGGACAACCCATCCGGAAATATCGGACTCTACAGTGCCCCGGGGCGCACAGAGATCGGCGGCAACCATACCGACCACCAGCAGGGCTGCGTCCTCTCCGGTAGCGTTAGCCTCGATACCATCGCCGCGGCTGCGCCGAATGGCACTGAGACCGTCCGCTTCTATTCGGAAGGCTACGGCATGACCAGCGTCGATCTGCATGAGCTCAAGCCGCAGGAGACGGAAAAGAACACCTCGGCAGCGCTGATCCGCGGGATGGCCAGCCTTGCCGCGGCCAAGGGATTTGCCATACACGGTTTTGACGCGTACTGTTTAAGTTCCGTGCTGAGCGGTTCCGGGCTCTCCTCCTCCGCGGCATTTGAAACCCTGAATGGCGTCATCCTCGCCAATCTGTTCTGCGGCGATGCCCTTGACGCGGTGGAAATCGCTAAAATGGGGCAGCAGGCGGAAAATGTCTTCTTCGGCAAGCCCTGCGGCCTCCAGGATCAGACCGCCTCCTCGGTCGGAGGCCTGGTCGCCATCGACTTTCAGGATCCCCGGAACCCGAAAATCGAAAAGATTCCGCCGATGGCCGATATGGGTTATCAGCTCTGCATTATTGACTCCCATTCCAGCCACGATGACCTGACCGGCGAGTACGCCGCCATCCCGGCGGAGATGAATGCCGTCGCGGCATTTTTCGGAAAAGAGCATCTCCGCGGCATCACCGCGGATGACCTCCTGGTCAACGCGAAAGCCATCCGGGAACAGTGTGGTGACCGTGCTCTCCTCCGCGCCTTCCACTTTGTCCGCGAGAACATCCGCGCCAAAGAAGAAGCTTCCGCGGTGAAAGCCGGCAATTATCCGGAATTTCTCCGGCTGGTCAATGAATCCGGACGTTCCTCCTGGATGTATCTCCAGAACACGGCGGTTCCCGGCAGTGTCCGCCATCAGGCGGTCAACACGGCTCTCGCCCTCTGCGACATGATTCTGGACGGCCGGGGCGCTTTCCGCGTACATGGCGGCGGCTTCGCCGGAACTATCCAGGCATTTGTCCCGCAGGATATGGTGGAGGAATTTCAGGAGAAGATCGAGCAGGTTCTCGGAAAAGGAAGCTGCTACCGCCTGAACATCCGCCCGGCAGGCGGAACCGTCATCTGAATGTTCTGCCAGGCAGGGAAGGACATCGCCCGGATGTGCCGCCAGGCAGGAAAGACCATCATCTGATTGTCCCGCCGGGCGAATGTCCGGTATTATCCACGCATCAATTTTCCATGCAGCGCCAAGGGAGGAAGGCCATCATGCTTGAGGAAACGATACTTGAACTTGCGGATTACGGCATTCGGAAGGATCTGATTGCCAGGGAGGACAAAATCTGGGCGGTAAACCAGCTGCTCAGCCTGTTCGGCGAGGAGACATTTTCCGGGGAACCCGAAGCTACCGGAAAGATCCGTCCGCTCGCGGACATTCTGTCTGATCTTCTTTCCGAAGCGGCAGCCCGCGGCCTCTGCGGGGATTCCGTCACAGAGCGGGATCTCTTCGACACAAAGATCATGGGAGTTTTCACTGACCGCCCTTCCGCCGTCATCCGCAGGTTTCACGCGAAGTACGCCGGGAGCCCGCAGGAAGCGACAGACTGGTTCTACCAGTACTGCAAGGACATTAACTATATCCGGACTGACCGGGCGGCCAAAAACCTCGCCTGGACGACAGCGACCCCGTATGGCACTCTGGACATTACGATCAACCTGGCCAAGCCGGAGAAGGATCCGAAGGCCATCGCCGAGGCGCGGAAGACAAAGGCCGGCGTGTATCCCCGCTGCCAGCTCTGCCGGGAGAATGAGGGCTATGCCGGGCGGATGGATCATCCCGCGAGAGAAAACCTGCGCATGATCCCGATCGTGATCGACGGCCAGCCCTGGTTCTTCCAGTATTCGCCCTACGGCTACTACAATGAACACTGCATCGCCCTGAACCGCCGGCACGTCCCGATGAAAGTCGAGAGAAAAACCTTTGAAAAGCTGTTCGATTTTCTCCAGACCTTCCCGCACTACTTTATCGGGTCCAATGCCGATCTTCCGATCGTCGGCGGCTCCATTCTCGCCCACGACCACTATCAGGGCGGCCGCTATCAGTTCGCGATCGAGCGGGCATCCGTGCGGAAGGAGCTCTCCTTCCGAGGCTATGAGGACGTCCGCGCCGCCTGGATCAACTGGCCGGTCACCACAATCCGCCTGACCTCGCCTGACCGGGAGAAGCTGGCCGATCTCGCGGACAGGATTCTCCGCTGCTGGAGAACCTACTCCGACCCCGGCGCCGGCGTGCTCGCCGAGACAGACGGCATTCCGCACAATACCATCACACCGATCGCCCGGAGGGCAGGCGGCGATTTCCAGCTCGACCTGGCTCTCCGCAATAACCGGACGACAGAGGAATATCCTCTCGGCATCTTCCACCCGCACGCGGAGTATCACCACATCAAGAAAGAGAATATCGGCCTGATCGAGGTAATGGGGCTCGCCATCCTGCCAGCCCGCCTGAAGGAGGAGCTCCGGCTTGTCGCCGACGGCCTGCTCACCGGCGCGGATCTCACGCAGAAAACCGAGACCGCAAAACACGCTGCCTGGGCGGCGGACGTAAAGCGCCGCCATCCTGAGCTCTGTGCGGACAATGCGGACAGCATCCTCAAAGAGGAGACCGGCATCGTGTTCAGCCATGTCCTGGAAAATGCCGGAGTCTTCAAGATGAACGACGCCGGAGGGCGTGCCATGCTCCGCTTCGTCGCCGCGGTCAATGATTTTTCCTAACCCGCGGAGGCCGTCCCTTCCCGGACCGCCGTTCACACAGCCCCGTCGGCATCGTTGGCGGGGCTGTATCTCGACAGACAGAGAAAAGCAAAAAGGGAGCTGCTGCCCGGCCAACGCGTAATCCTCCGGCCGGGTGGCAGCTCCCTTTTTCCTTATTCAATATCCCAGTTCTTCCAGCACGCCGTCAAAAATGTGCGTGTAGTCAAATGTCGCGAAGTAATCTCTCGGTGTCTCAGCACGGCGGATCATCTTCACGCTGCCGTCCCGGCAGAGCAGGAGCTCCGAGGAGCGGAGCTTTCCATTATAATTGTATCCCATGGAGAAGCCGTGCGCGCCGGCGTCATGGATAAACAGCAGGTCGCCCATATCGATCTTCGGCAGCATCCGGTCGATCGCGAATTTATCATTGTTCTCGCAGAGAGAGCCGGTCACATCATACTTGTGGTCGCAGGGCGCGTCCTCCTTCCCCATGACGGTGATATGGTGATAAGCGCCATACATCGCGGGGCGGATCAGGTTAACCGCGCAGGCGTCAACACCGATATACTCCTTGTAAATGTGTTTCTCGTGGATCGCCTTGGTCACCAGGGCGCCGTAGGGGCCGAGCATATAGCGGCCCATTTCGGTATAAATCGCGATATCCCCCATGCCCTCCGGCATCAGGACCTTATTGAACACCTGGTGAACGCCCTCGCCGATCTTGAAGATATCGTTCGGCGTCTGGTCCGGGCGGTAGGGAATCCCCACGCCGCCGGAGAGGTTGATAAACTTGATATCCGCGCCGGTCTCCTTCTCGAGACGGACAGCGAGCTTGAAGAGAATCTCGGCGAGCATCGGATAATAGTCGTCCGTCACCGTGTTGGAAGCCAGGAAGGCATGAATCCCGAAGTTCTTCGCGCCCTTCCCCTTGAGAATCCGGAAAGCCTCAAACAGCTGCTCCTCCGTCATCCCGTACTTGGAATCACCGGGATTGTCCATGATATCATTGCTGACCTTGAACAGGCCGCCCGGATTGAACCGGCAGCAGATGGTCTCCGGGATATACCCGATCGTGTCCTCAAGGAACTGGATATGGGTAAAATCATCGAGATTGATCGTCGCCCCGAGCTTCGCCGCGTAGGCAAATTCCTCAGCGGGCGTATCATTCGAGGAAAACATGATATGATCTCCCGGTACGCCGATTGCCTTCGACAGCATGAGCTCCGTGAGGGAGGAACAATCCGTGCCGAAGCCGAAGCCGTCCGTGAGCATTTTGACAATGTAGGGATTCGGCGTCGCCTTGACGGCAAAATACTCGCGGAACCCGGGATTCCAGGAAAATGCCCTCTTTACCCGGTCAGCATTTTCCAGGATGCCCTTCTCATCATAGAGATAAAACGGCGTCGGATACTGCTGCGCGATCTCTCTCAGTTTCTCCGCTGAAACGAATGGTTTCTTGTCCATGATCTTCCTCCCTGTCATCCTCTGCCGTTCCGGAGGTCTTCCTCCGTCACATGCCGATGTGTATACAGATGATCCATGCAGTATTCCCTGCTGCCCGCGCATTTCGAGCAGTAACGGAACTCCAGATTCGGGTCATCAAGTTCCGTGCGTCCGCAGATGGCGCAGCGGTGAAGCGGTGTCTGCCTGTCGCGCGGCTGCATTTTCACAATCTCCGCGGGGCCGCGCCTCTCCTTCTTCTCCCCATGTCCGAAAAAGCCACGCCCTTTCTCCTCCCCGTGGATCTCCCTCGACTGGCGGACGGCATCGCGGAACTTCTTCCGGCGGGCGATTTCCCTCGGATCCACCCGGCTGTAATCCCGGGTAAGCAGGAAGAAAATCAGGAAATTCAAAATCGAGAGGGCGATGCAGATCCTGGACGCCGCGCTTCCCCGGATGAAATCCCAGGCATACTGGATCCCGATGACAAGGGCGAACCATTTGGCGCGGATGGGCAGAATGCCGAAAAAGTAGAACACCTGCTCGGGAAAGGTCACGGCAAAGGCCAGAAACATGGTTTCATTCAGATAGAAGGTGGTCAACAGCACGGTCTGCCCGAAGAAAATGTAGACAATCCCCGCGGCGAGAATCTCTCCGAAAATTCCCAGGAAGAAATAGAGGTTAAATCGGAACGTCCCCCAGATATTCTCCAGGGTCAGGCCGAGGGAATAGTAGAGATAGATGGCAATCAGGTTAAACAGGATGCCGGACGACGGCGGGCAGATCAGAAAAGTCAGGAGCCGCCAGACCTGTCCCCGGAAAATCATCTCCATGTTGAGGGACAGATACTGAGCATAAAACAGCGGATTCACCAGGCTGATGATGATGCCCAGCGCATAGAGTCCCGTCACATAGTACATCAGGCGCGGGATCGCGAAGCGGCCGAAACGGCGCTCCAGTTGATCGAGAAATTTCATTATATAAACTCCTTTTTCTTTGGGCTTTATTATATGAAATCACCGGTTCCTTGTCAATTTGTTCTTGTTCTGCACCCGCGGGGGAAGAAACCCACAGCCGCTGTTCAGCTGCATGTGTGGGGAAAACCGAACAGGAAACCGCCACCCGGATCATTGTGCGGATTTGCCAAAATCTTTTGCAATCTTTACATATTCTTAACGGGGGTGCAAATTGCCTTTCGGATTTTCTCATGCTAAACTCTAGTCGGTTCAAATTATTCTGGTTATCTGCAGCCGTCCAGCAAAGAGTTCCGGGCGGTTGCGTCTATTTATAAGGAGGGATCAGGCTTTCCGCCTGCGTTTTATGCAGAAAGTGTTTCGCCTCGGAATCGATATCGGTTCCACAACAGTAAAAATCGCAATTCTTGATAAGGACAGCCATCTTCTGTTCTCCGACTATAAGCGGCATTTTGCCAACATCCAGGAGACGCTGGCTGAGCTTTTGCGCGAGGCGCGGGAGAAGCTCGGCGATATCCGCCTTCTTCCGGTCATCACCGGTTCCGGCGGCCTTGCCCTCTCCAAAAATCTCGGAGTTCCGTTTACCCAGGAGGTTGTGGCCGTCGCCACCTCGCTGAAGGACTATGCGCCCCAGACAGATGTCGCGATCGAGCTTGGCGGCGAGGACGCGAAGATTATCTATTTCACGGGCGGGATCGACCAGCGGATGAACGGCCTCTGCGCCGGCGGCACCGGTTCCTTTATCGACCAGATGGCGTCCCTTCTCCAGACAGACGCCTCCGGCCTCAACGAGTACGCAAAAAACTATAAAATGATCTACCCGATCGCCGCGCGCTGCGGCGTATTTGCCAAGTCGGACATCCAGCCCCTGATCAACGAGGGCGCGACAAGAGAAGATCTGGCGGAGTCCATTTTCCAGGCAGTGGTCAACCAGACCATCTCCGGCCTCGCCTGCGGCAAGCCGATCCGGGGAAATGTTGCCTTTCTCGGCGGCCCGCTCCACTTCCTCCCCGAGCTTCGGAACGCCTTCATCCGCACCCTGAACCTCGGGCCGGACCAGGTCATCGCCCCGGAGCACTCCCACCTCTTTGCCGCCATCGGCTCAGCAATGAACGCGGACATGGCAGCCGCTGATCATTCCGTCCCGATCGACGAGATGATCGGCCGCCTGACCCGCGGCATCCGCCTGAACGCCGAAATCAAGCGCATGGAGCCGCTGTTCCGGAACCAGCAGGAATACGACGAATTCCGGGAGCATCACGCCCGCCATACGGTAAAGAAGGGCGACCTCTCCAAATATCACGGCCGGTGCTATCTCGGCATCGACGCCGGCTCCACGACCACGAAGCTTGCCCTCGTCGGCGAGGACGGCACCCTGCTGTATGATTTTTACAGCAACAACAACGGCAGCCCCCTGGCGACGGCCATCCGCGCGATGGGGGAGATCAAGGCGCAGATGCCGAAGGACACGGAAATTGCCTTCTCCTGCTCCACCGGGTATGGGGAAGCGCTGCTCAAATCCGCCTTTATGCTGGATGAGGGCGAAGTAGAGACCATCGCCCACTACTACGCCGCTGCGGCTTTCGAGCCGGACGTCGACTGCATCCTCGATATCGGCGGCCAGGACATGAAGTGCATCAAGATCAAGGACGGCACCGTGGACAGCGTCATGCTGAATGAGGCCTGCTCCTCCGGCTGTGGTTCCTTCATTGAAACCTTCGCCAAGTCCTTGAATTACAGTGTTCAGGATTTCGCGAAAGTCGCGCTATTTGCCAAAAATCCGACTGACCTCGGCACCCGCTGCACGGTCTTCATGAACTCCAACGTCAAGCAGGCGCAAAAGGAGGGCGCGGATGTCGCGGATATCTCCGCCGGCCTTGCCTACTCGGTCATCAAGAACGCGCTCTTCAAGGTCATCAAGCTGACGAACCCGTCCGACCTCGGGAAGCACGTGGTCGTCCAGGGCGGAACCTTCTACAATGATGCCGTCCTGCGCAGCTTCGAGAAGATCGCCGGTGTGGACGCCGTCCGCCCGGACATCGCCGGCATTATGGGAGCCTACGGCGCGGCGCTGATCGCCCGTGAGCGCTATGACGCCGAAAAGGGAACCTCCATGCTGCCCATCGACAGCATCCTGAAGCTGAAATATCAGACCAGCATGGCCAGATGCCAGGGCTGCACCAACCACTGTGTGCTGACCATCAACCGGTTCGACGGCGGCCGCCAGTATATCACCGGCAACCGCTGTGAGCGCGGCCTCGGCATCGCAAAGACCAGGGAGGAGATCCCAAACCTCTTCAAATACAAGTTCAACCGTATGTTCGGCTACACGCCGCTTCCTCTCGAGGAGGCCGACCGGGGTGTCATCGGTATGCCCAGAGTGCTGAACCAGTTTGAAAATTATCCGTTCTGGGCGACATTTTTCCGGAATCTCCGCTACCGCGTGATCCTCTCTCCCCAGTCCACGCGCAGAATCTATGAGCTGGGCATTGAGACGATCCCGAGCGAGTCAGAATGTTACCCGGCCAAGCTTGTCCACGGGCACATTGAATGGCTGATCAAGCAGGGAATCAAGCACATTTTCTATCCGTGCGTTCCCTATGAGCGGAACGAATCCCCGGACGCGGGCAACCACTATAACTGCCCGATGGTGACGTCCTACGCGGAGAACATCAAAAACAACGTCGAGGATCTCCGGACGGAACACGTCCGGTTCGACAACCCGTTCATGGCATTCACAAACGAGGAGATCCTGACGAACCGCCTGGTGGATTATTTCACCGGCAGTGACTGGAATCTTCCGGAGAAGGAGATCCGCCACGCCGCCCACCTCGCCTGGAAGGAGCTCCTCCAGTCACGGAAGGATATGGAGGACGCCGGGGAGAAGGCGCTCCAGTGGATGAAAGAAAATCACCGCCACGGCATCGTCCTTGCCGGCCGCCCTTATCATGTTGACCCGGAGATCAACCACGGCATCCCGGAGCTGATTACCTCCTACGGCTTTGCCGTGCTGACCGAGGATTCCGTCTCCCATCTCGGCCATGTGGACCGCCCGCTGATCGTCACCGACCAGTGGATGTACCACTCCCGCCTCTACAAGGCGGCCAGTTTCGTGAAGACCCAGCCCACGCTTGAGCTTGTCCAGCTGAACTCCTTCGGCTGCGGGCTGGACGCTGTGACCACAAACCAGGTGAACGACATCCTCTCCCGCTCCGGGCGCATTTACACGCTGCTCAAAATCGATGAGGTCAACAACCTGGGAGCGGCAAGGATCCGCATCCGCTCGCTGATCGCGGCCATCCGCATCCGCGAGATGAAGCATTACAGCCGCCCGGTAGAAAGCGATTCCTACCACCGCGTCCTCTTCACCAAGGAGATGCGGAAGACCTATACGATCCTCTGCCCGGAAATGTCCCCGATCCATTTTGACCTGATCGAGCCGGCTGTCCGGAGCGCGGGCTATAACCTGAAGGTGCTCTCCTACAAGAACGGGAGCTCCGCCGTGGACATGGGTCTCAAGTACGTCAACAACGACGCCTGCTACCCGTCCACGATCGTCGTCGGCCAGCTGATGGAGGCGCTGCTCTCCGGCGAGTATGACCTGGACCACACCGCGATCATCATGAGCCAGACCGGCGGCGGCTGCCGCGCCTCCAACTACATCGGCTTTATCCGCCGCGCGCTGGAAAATGCGGGCATGGCGCAGATTCCGGTGATTTCCCTGAACGCCAACGGCATGGAGACTACGCCCGGCTTCAAGATCACCATCCCGCTGATCGCAAAGGGCATCCAGGCGGTCGTGTACGGCGACGTCTTCATGCGCTGTCTCTACGCGACCCGGCCGTACGAGGCGGTTCCCGGCTCGGCGAACGCCCTGCACGAGAAGTGGAAGAAGACCTGTATCGCCTCCCTGAGCAAGAAGGGTCTCTCGATGAGGGAATTCAGCCGGAACATCCACGGCATCATCCACGATTTCGACGAGCTCCCGCGGCTCGATGTGAAGAAGCCGAGAGTCGGCATCGTCGGCGAGATCCTGGTTAAGTTCTCCCCTCTCGCCAACAACCATGTCGTTGACCTGTTGGAATCCGAGGGCGCTGAAGCGGTAATGCCGGACCTCCTGGATTTCCTGCTCTACTGCTTCTACAACAGCAATTTCAAGGCGGAAAATCTGGGCGGCAAGAAATCCACAGCGAGACTCTGCAACATCACCGTCTCCCTGCTCGAGTATTTCCGCCGCGCTTCCCGCCACGAGTTCGAGAAGAGCCGCCATTTTGACCCGCCGTCGAGAATCTCCAACCTGGCGGAAATGGCGAAGCACTATGTCTCCCTGGGCAACCAGACCGGCGAGGGCTGGTTCCTCACCGGGGAAATGCTGGAGCTGATCCACAGCGGCGTTCCCAACATCATCTGCACGCAGCCTTTCGGCTGCCTGCCGAACCATATTGTCGGCAAGGGTGTCATCAAGGAGCTCCGCCGCACGAATCCGGAGGCAAATATCGTCGCCATCGACTACGACGCCGGGGCGAGCGAGGTCAATCAGCTGAACCGGATTAAGCTGATGCTTGCCGTCGCCCAGAAGCGGCTGAAGGCAAAAGAAATATCCTGAACAGTTACCACTTGAATGGAAATTCCGGGCAAAATAAACACCCGACACAATTCGATCAACACAGGCAGATAGCTGCTGACGGAAAAAGGCACCGCGGTACGGTCCCCTTCAGGGGGATTTCCGTACCGCGGTGCCTTTTTCAGCTGTCATCCTTGATCTTTCACCGGCTCGCATGATGCCATCCACCAGGTCACCTGCGCATCTTCGCGTCATAGGCAAGAATCGCCGCCACCGTCTTGGCATCGGTGATCTCCCCGGCAAAAATCTTCTTTTTCAGGTCATCCACGGACCAGAGTTCGACATTGATCTCCTCATCCTCATCGAGATGCTGATGCGTCTTGACCAGGTTTCTGGCAAGGAAGACATCGATCGCCTCATCGCAGAAAGCGACAGTGGTATTCAGGCTGATCAGATACTCAAGCCTGTCGCAGCGGTAGCCGGTCTCCTCCTCAAGCTCCCTGGCGGCAGCGCTCTCTGTGGTCTCCTTGTCGCCGTCCAATTTGCCAGCGGGGATTTCCAGGGTAAAACGCCTGAGTGCGTGGCGGAACTGGCGGACCATCATCAGGCGCCCGTCGTCATTTACCGCCACCACGGCAGCAGCGCCGTTGTGATGGATAAAATCCCAGTTGGTGACATTGCCATTGACCTCCACCGTGTCCGTATAGACATCAATTACCTTGCCTTTATGTGCCAGCTCACGCTTAAGCAGCTTTACCGGGAATGTTGACTCATCCAGAGGTCCTTCGATACGATTATTTCCCACAAATCTTCCAGCCATGATTATCCTTCTTTCTTATGGGCAAGCTCCAGGCACTTCTCATAGCAGGCGTCAGAAGCCTTGATGACCGCGTTGCGCATGCCATACTCCTCGAGAACCGCAACCGCGGCGATCGTGGTCCCTCCGGGCGAGCAGACATTATCCTTGAGCTCTCCGGGGTGCTTGCCGCTCAGGAGGACCATCTTCGCGCTCCCCTCAACCGACTTGGCGGCCATCCGGTAAGCGATATCCCGCGGCATGCCGTATTTGACGGCGGCATCCGCCAGCGCCTCGATAAACATGTAGATATACGCCGGGGAACTTCCGCTGATGCAGGTAACCGCGTTCATCAGATCCTCCGGGAGGAATTCCATCATGCCGAAGGATTCAAAAATATTGGAGATGGTCTGTTTCTCCGTCTCCGTGAACAGATTCCGGTCGTAGGACACCCCGGTCATCCCCTCGCCGATCAGCGCCGGCGTATTCGGCATGCAGCGGACAACACGCTTATGTCCGTCCAGGCGGTCCGTAACGCTCTGGATCGTGGTTCCTGCAGCCATGACGATGATGATCTTGTCGTCTGTCACATGTCCCCTGATCTCCCCGAGAACCTTGTCGTAAACCTGCGGCTTAACCGCGAGAACGATAATCTTGCTGTTCTCCGCCAGCTCCTGGTTGGACGAGGACGGCTGCACTCCGGTTTCTGCCTGCAGCTTCTCGATCTTGCGCACTGAGCGGTTGGTGAATGTGAGCTGATCCTTGCGGTACAGCTTCAGAATACTCTTCAGGATCGCGCTGCCGATACTCCCGACACCGATGATACCGATTTCATACATAGATCTTTCTCCTCTCATGTGTTATATTCAATACGATGCTTTTCCCTTCTTCGTTTAAAAAAGCCTTGTGGATCATCATTCCACAAGGCTTTCTCTTTCTTACTTTGCATACTCCGTAACTCTTGATTCGCGGATCACATTGACCTTGATCTGGCCAGGATACTGAAGCTCGTCCTGAATCTTCTTCGAGATCTCTCTCGCCAGAAGAACCATATCATCGTCGCTCACCTGCTCCGGGACAACCATCACGCGGATCTCACGTCCGGCCTGGATCGCAAATGACTTATCGACACCCTTATAGGAATTGGCGATATCCTCAAGCTTCTTAAGACGGGTCGTGTACGTCTCAACCGTCTCTCTTCTCGCGCCGGGTCTCGCCGCCGAGATGGTATCTGCCGCCTGGACAAGGCAGGAAATCAGGCTGGTCGGTTCGACATCGCCGTGATGGGATTCCACCGAGTTGATGACAACTGCCGGTTCCTTATACTTCCGGCAGAGCGCAGCACCAAGCTCGACATGGGTTCCTTCCTGCTCGTGATCGACAGCCTTGCCGATATCGTGAAGCAATCCGGCCCTCTTGGCCATCCGCACATCGACGCCCACCTCGGAAGCCAGAAGGCCCGCGATCTGTGCAACCTCTATCGAGTGCATCAGCGCGTTCTGCCCGTAGCTTGTACGATATTTCATTTTTCCGAGAAGGCGAACAAGCTCAGGATGGATTCCGTGAACGCCGACCTCGAGCATGGCGGCCTCGCCATCCTCGACCATCTTGTTCTCGACTTCCTTTCGGGCTTTCTCGACAGTTTCCTCGATTCTCGCCGGGTGGATACGCCCGTCGACGATCAGCTTCTCCAGGGCGATCCTCGCGACTTCACGGCGGACCGGGTCAAAACTCGAGAGAACCACGGCCTCAGGCGTATCGTCGATGATCAGCTCAACGCCGGTCAGGGTCTCCAGGGTGCGGATATTGCGTCCCTCACGGCCAATGATACGGCCCTTCATCTCGTCATTTGGAAGCTGGACAACGGAAACCGTAGCCTCAGCCACATTGTCTGCGGCGCAGCGCTGGATCGCGGTAACCACATAATCCCTGGCTTTCTTGTCCGCTTCCTCCTTGGCCTGCTCTTCCATCTCCCTGATCATTCGGGCCTGGTCATGCTTGACATCGTCCTCAACCTGCTTCAGCAGGTAGGCCTTCGCCTCATCGGTCGTCAGGCCGGATATTCTTTCCAGTTCCGCCTGCTGTTTCCCGTACAGCGTCTCCACGTCGGCAGCTCTCTTTTTGATCGCTTCCTCCCTGGCTGACATACCTGCTTCCCGCTTTTCTAGTGTCTCTGCTCTCTTGTCGAGATTTTCCTCTTTGCTCAGTACGCGTCTCTCATACCGCTGAAGCTCAGCTCTTCTTTCTCTCGTTTCCTTCTCAAGCTCATTCTTCGTCTTGAGAGACTCCTCTTTCGCTTCCAGGAGAGCTTCTCGCTTCTTTGTCTCTGCAACTTTTAATGCTTCATCTATAATTTCCCGGGATCTCTCGTCTGCACTGCCGATTTTCGCTTCATATCTTCTCTTGCGAACCTCGCCGGAGATCACCCAGGTAATCGCAGCTACAACGATAGCCGTAACAAGCACAGCAATTACCAGTGACACAGGAGCACCTCCTTTATTAAATTTTCATTGTACAAAATTATACAACAAACTAATTTTAAACGGTTTGAGATTATCTGTCAAGCACAGCGGAAACCATGCAAAAAATGGCCGGAATGCTTGTTTTCCGGCCATTCTTGATCCCTTTTCGGAGAGCGCGGTGAGAAAATAATGTATGAAAAACCCTCATCGCTCCTTGAAAATTTTGGTCACTATTCCAATCCCGCATCAGGCATATCCGGCCCACCAAAGAGCCACGGGGCGGCTTCCCGGATCTCCGCATAGCGGAATCCCCGCCGCATCAGATAATTGACGGTTCTTCTTCTGATCCCCTCATCCGCCAGATCCGGCGTGACCCGCCGCTTTCTTAAAACCGCGGCGATCGCTTCTCCGGAGCCGCAGGGTTCCTCCTCGAGAATCCCACTGACCAGTTCCCGCGGAATTCCCTTTGCCGCGAGCCGCTCTGCCATCTCCGGCCTGCTTCTCCGCATTCTGTTCACTTCAAGGTAATTGCGGACATAGGCCTCGTCATCCACATAGTGGTACCGCCGGAGAAAGCTTAAGGCATCCCCAATCACTTTCTCCGGATACCCCCCCTCACGGAGTTTTCTCCGGATCTCCGTCTCGGTCTTTGGGGAAGATTTTAAAAGATACAGAGACCGCTCCCGAGCCCTCTTCCGAAGCACGTCCTCGACAATCTCCCGGTACGTCTGCTCCGGGAGATCGCCTCCGGCTTCAATATGATACCGTCGGATCTCTCCGCGGTAGAGCACGAAAGCCTGTTCTCCCTCAAGAGTAACGCGGCTTCTCCGCTTATCGAGCGGCTCAACTGCCGTGACGGTCATTTCGTGCCATTTGCGCGGTCAGCTGCGGTTTTTCCGGAAATCCCGGAGGCTGGATCCGCGGCAGCCGCGCTGCCGGCCGGCTTAAGGCTGACGGTTCCCGCAGAAGACACTTTTCCGTCCGCAGGCCCGGACTTCTTTACAGCCGAAGGATCTCCCGGCTTCGCCGGAGCTGCCAGGCCGTCATCCGGAAGGCCGTACTTCTCCCGGACCTTGAGTTCAATCTCCCGGCAGACATCCGGGTTCTGCACCAGATAAAGCTTCGCGTTCTCGCGGCCCTGCCCGATCTTCTCCCCCTTGTAGGCATACCAGGCACCGGACTTATCCACGATATCATTCTTCTCAGCCAGATCGAGGATATCTCCCTCCCGGGAGATTCCCCTGCCGAACATGATGTCGAACTCCGCTTCCTTGAAAGGCGGGGCAATTTTATTCTTGACGACCTTCACCCGGACATGGTTGCCGATCACATCGCCGCCCCGCTTCAGGGACTCGACACGCCGCACATCCAGACGGACAGAGGAATAGAACTTGAGCGCCCGGCCTCCGGTCGTCGTCTCGGGATTGCCGAACATCACGCCGACCTTCTCACGAAGCTGGTTAATGAACACGACAATGCAGTTCGTCTTGCTGATCACCGCGGTCAGCTTCCGGAGTGCCTGGGACATCAGGCGGGCCTGCAGCCCCACATGGGAATCCCCCATCTCCCCGTCAATCTCCGCCTTCGGCACAAGGGCAGCGACAGAGTCGATAATCACGATATCCACCGCGCCGGAGCGCACCATGGTCTCGGTGATCTCGAGGGCCTGCTCGCCGGAATCCGGCTGGGAGATATAGAGATTGTCAATATCCACGCCGATATTCCGCGCATAAACCGGATCCAGCGCATGCTCGGCGTCGATGAAACCGGCGATTCCGCCGCGTTTCTGCACCTCGGCAACCATATGGAGCGCTACCGTGGTCTTGCCGCTCGACTCAGGCCCGTAAATCTCGATTACCCGCCCCCGCGGCACACCGCCAAGCCCCAATGCGATATCCAGGCTGAGCGACCCGGTCGGAACCGTCTCGATCGTCATATCCGCGCTGTAATCGCCAAGCTTCATGACCGCGCCCTTCCCATAGGCTTTCTCAATCTGGGTCAGCGCTGCGTCCAGAGCTTTCTGTCTGTCATCTTTATCCATAATCTGTCCTCCATCGGCACAACTATCGAACATCCGTTCTGTGCTTATATCATAAACTTTCCCTTCTAGGTTGTCAATAACAAGAACGCGGAATCATCGGTGAACCACCAGAAATTACAGAAATCGTTACTATAGATATAGCACGTTTTCCATCTTCTGTCCATGCTCCGGACGCCACAAACGGATCCCTGCTCTGGGTACAGAAAATTGTGACTGTTCAACCGGCACATCGGGCAGATTTTTCAATATTAAGAATATCTTAATAGTTTGTCCATATTTTGTCCGTATTCGCTTGGAGATTTGTTCATAATTTAATGGTTTCTTTTCTATCTGCCTCTTGTAATTTGCCGCAAAATAGCGTAAAACATAAACTTGTATAAATCAAACGAAAGATTGCCGCGGTTCAGCACAGGACATTTCAAGTTCCGGCACACCCGCAGCGAAATTTGATCTTTCAGCAGGGACAAGTGAGAAATTATGAAAGTATTGCATACGTTTATCTCCGTCAGCCAGATCGCTTTTATCGTCCTGACACTCGCCTATCTGTACCAGATCTTCTATATGTACATCGGATTCCGGTACCGTAAGATGAACAAGGCGTCCAAGAAGGCTCCGGCAAAGTTTCTGAACTACGCCGTATTCATCAGCGCAAGGAACGAGGAGGGCGTGATCGGCGAGCTGATCCAGTCACTTAAGGAACAGACCTATCCGGGCAGCAAGTTCAAAATCTTCGTTCTCGCGGACAACTGTACCGACCGGACCGCCGAAGTCTCCCGAAGAGCCGGGGCTGTCGTCTACGAGCGCTTCGACCAGCACCAGGTAGGCAAGGGATACGCCCTCAATTACCTCTATCATCACGTCATCCGCGATTACGGGGAAATGGCTTTCGACGGCTATTTCGTCTTCGATGCGGACAATATCCTGGATAAGAACTTTATTTATGAGATGAACCGCACCTTTTCCCAGGGCGGGTATGACTGCCTGACCAGCTACCGGAATTCGAAAAACTTCGGCACCAACTGGATCACGGCGGGGTATTCCATCTGGTTTCTCCGCGAGGCGCGCTATGTCAACTTCCCGCGCCATCTGCTCGGCAATTCCTGCATGATCTCCGGAACCGGCTTCCTGGTATCCCGGGAATTGCTCGCCGAAAACCGCGGCTGGCCTTACCACCTGCTGACCGAGGACATCGAATTCTCCGTCAACTGCGCCATCCATGATAAAAAAATCGGCTATGTGGACGATGCCATCCTCTACGATGAGCAGCCGGAGACCTTCGCCCAGTCCTGGAACCAGCGCCTCAGATGGTCCAAGGGATTTTTCCAGATCGACTGGCATTATATTCCGTCCCTCATCCACGGTATTTTTACCGCCAAGCGGAACAAGACATCGTGCTATGACGTCCTGATGACAGTCGCGCCGTGCAGCATCCTGACCATTTTCCTGCTGCTCTACAATATTTTTCTCTTTGGCTATATGCAGGATCTGACCATCTACTATCGCGTCCTGCTCTGGCACACGGCAACCCGGAGCCTGATCACCGCCCTTGCCGTCTACTACTTCGAATTCCTGTTCATCGGCATCTGCACGGTAGCCACCGAGTGGAAACGAATCCGCGCAACCTCCTTCCGGAAAATCTGCTACATCTGGCTTTTCCCGATCTTCGAGGCAACCTACCTTCCGATCACTATGGTTGCCCTGTTCAAGAAAGTTGAATGGAAGCCGATCGCCCACTACTCCACCGAACAGCTCGCCGCAAGACGCTGAGCCGGAGCCATAAGACATCGGTTCAGAGCTTACTGATCTGTTTGTCAGACCGGTTGATCCAAAACCCAAGGCAAATCATCCGCACAGTCTTTTCCTCTTCGGGAAATGGCTGTGCTTTTTTTACGCAGAGCAAAAAACCAGCCCTCCCCCGGCTATCCAAAGAAAACCGGGAGAGGGCTGCTCTCCGCTCGGGGAAATCAGCGGAAGGAGGAATACGTTTTCCCACCCTCCAGCGTTATCCCCTTGTATTTTGCCAGCTCGCTGACCGTAACCATCTGGAAGCCCCTTCTTGCCAGCTCAGGAATAATCCGTACGGCTGCCTCGCCGCTCTGCGAGTAAATTTCATGCATCAGGACGATATCCCCGTCCTTTACCTGACTGAGCACCTTCTGGACAGTCTGGTCGGCATTTCGCGTCTTCCAGTCCAGGGTATCAATATTCCACAGGATAATCGGCTGGCTGATATTCGCCCTCACCGTGTCATTCACCCCGCCGCCCGGCGTCCGCACCAGGGCGGTGTCCTGCCCGGTGATATCCTTCACCGCGCCGCTGCATCTGTCGATCTGCGCCCGGATTTCCGGCGCGCCAAGCTTTGTCAGGATCTTGTGATCCATCGAGTGATTGCCGATCTCGTGGCCGTCATCTGCCATACGCTGAATTTCCGCGCGGTAAGTGTTGACCCGCGACCCGACCACAAAGAAGGTAACGCGGCCGCCATACTGCTCCGCGCAGTCCATGATCTGGTTGCCGACCGGGGCATACGGCCCGTCGTCAAAGGTGAGCGCAACCATAGGCTTCGAGAGGTCAATCGTCCTTCCGCCCGAGGAGACTGTCCCTGACTGCGCCGCAGGACCACCCGGCTCCTGTGCCGCCGCCTGATCCGGATTCGGCGCTCCGCCGTCCGGCATCGGGGATACCTTAGCCACCTTCCCGGACTTCACCGCCCGCTCCAGCCCCGGGACGCCGTCATCACCTGTCGAAGATGGCCCGTAGGTACCTGCAAACGGGCCGAAATGCACCGCTCCCGTACCGATAGCCACGCCGAGAGCCGCCGCCGCGAGGATCCCCGCCAGATTGAACAGGACGACATGTTTCCGGTATTTTTGAAACAGAATGAATTTCTTCAGATTCACCTTACCTTTCCTCAACTTTCCGGAACCGGAAGTTCCGTATTTTCAGCCACCCCCAGGACTACCCCGGCCCGGAATCCGCCCTCACGCGGGCGCAAACCGGGCCGGAAAGAAAACATGGTATCCCTTATCTTCTCCTGCTGTGCATCGAGAATGTGCTCATATCCACATACTCATCGAGATTGGCCTTGATCGAGCGCTTATCTGCCTGGGCGATCAGCTTTTCCCGGTTCCTCTTGGATTCCAGCATCGTCTGGTGCTTGCTCGGGCCGTTGATACAGCCGCCCTCGCAGATCATGCCTTCGACAAACTGCTGCGGAAGCTTCCCCATCTTGAGAAGAAGCAGCGCCTTCTTGCACTCCGCTGCGCCGCTGCACCGGAGCGCCTGGATATCCCCGGATTCTCCCATCTCCTTCATGCACTCGATGACGGAATTGGCCACGCCGATCTCGGCAAAGCGCTTGCCGTAGACACTGGCCTCCTGCTTCTCCTCCGGCATCGGCTCAAGCTCGACGTTCTTAGCCCGCATCATTGCCCGGATTTCCCCATAGGTCAGGGCATAATCGACATTGTCGGCGATATTCAGGTCGAGCGACTCACTCTTCTTCGCGACACACGGCCCGATAAATACGGTGATCACTCCCGGATCCTTGGCTTTCAGCGCACGGGAGACCGCGCACATCGGGGAAACCGTCGTGGAGACATTGCCGAGGAGTTCCGGATAATGCTGCCGGATCATATTGACGAACGCCGGGCAGCAGGATGTCGTCATCTTCTTGCCCTCGTGGAGCGCCTCCAGCCATTCCTCCGCCTCCGACCAGGCAGTCAGGTCGCCGCCGAGGCCGACCTCGATCATATCCTCGAAGCCGATCTTCTTCAGCGCCTCTCTCCAGCTGGAAAATGTGATATCCGGCCCGAACTGTCCCTCAGTCGCCGGCGCCATCATCGCGATGACTCGCTTCCCGGCGTTGATCAGCCGGATCAGGTCGACCATGAAGGTCTTGGAGCCGATCGCGCCGAACGGGCAGGCGTGGATGCAATGGCCGCACTGGATGCATTTCTTCTCGTCGATCAGGCAGACGCCGTACTCATCGTAGGTAATCGCGTCTGCCGGGCAGACCTTCTTGCAGGGCCGTTCCAGATGCGCGATGGCATTGTAGGGGCAGGCCTTCGCGCACATGCCGCATTCCCGGCATTTATCCGGGTCAATATGGGCGCGGGTCGGCGTCATCGTGATCGCGCCGAAGTGGCAGGAATTGAGACAGGCCTTGCCCAGGCAGGTACGGCAGTTGTCCGTCACCGTGTAGGACGCGATCGGGCATTCCTCACAGGCCGCATTGATGACCTGGACAACGTTCGTGTTGTCTCGGTAGGTCGGACACTTTCCCTCCGCGAGGCGGATTCTCTGCCGGATGATCTCGCGTTCCTTGTAAATGCAGCAGCGATAGGTTGCCTTCGGCCCCGGAATGATCTTATAGGGAAGCTGGTCCTTCTCCTCATCCAGTTTTCCCTCCCAGGCCAGCTTTGCGACCTCGGTCAGTACACGGTGTTTAAGCTTCAATACGGTAGCGTCATTGGTTACCATAAAAACCTCCTTAGGCAGAAATCAATAATATCGCACATTGACGCGCTTCCCCAACGCGCGGACCGCTGCGATCAGGCGCTTCACCAGAATCTGGCGGATCCCCAGGTCAATCGGCAGGTCGGGATTCTGATAGGCATTATTCACGGCGGTTCCGATAAACATATTGAGATCCGTGCAGTCCTCGATCAGCAATTTCGCGATCATGGACGCGCCGTTCTTCCGGTCAAGCTCCCGGAAAAAAGCCTCGTCCGGCTCTTTCTCCTTCTTAAACTGTTCGAGGAGCTCCACCGCTTTCCGGAGTGTAAGAATCCCCTCCGTGACCAGGTCGATTCCGTCCATCTTCGCCATCGGCGGAATATCCGGATCAAAATAGTCGAGGGACGCCCTGAGCGGCCGCCCGAGCTCGCGGGAGAGAATCGTAGCGCTGGTCCCCCCAGCGACCACCTTTTTTGCCTCCGGGTCAGCCATAAAATCCGCGACGATCCGCGGATCATCCTCCATGTCCCTCGGCGGCCCGGTCATCAGGTTCACCACTTCTGACTGGATAATCCGCGCAACGACGACAGTCGTGTCGTCGCGGTTAATCCCCCCGTAGATCTGCCGGCACCGGTCAGCCATCGCTGTGGCGATGCGGACGGAGGACGCCCCGTTCGCAAACTTCGTTTCCACGAACTTCGTGATCTCCTCCGGCGGCCAGCCAAAAGCATATTTCGCCGTACCGACTCCCGCGTGGGTCACGCCGTCGCTCATGAGCATGAGCATATCGCCGGTATCCACATGAAAACGGCACTCGGTGACCTCCCGGTCATGAATCACCCTCCTGCGCATCGGCAGATGCTCCGGCTTCCCCTTCCTGAGAAAAATGCAGTCCGGGTTATCATAATTCACCAGATAGGCATTCCCGTTGCTGCAGATCTGCAGGATGGTAAACGTGGAATAGGCGACCTTTCTCCGTTTTTCAATCGGCAGCGTGTTGACAATCGTCGACAGGCACTGCTCCAGCGTGGCGCCGCCGGCGAACATCGTGCCAAGAATCTTTGCCGTCAGCGTGGACAGGATGCTCGCCCGGACGCCGCTCCCCATGCCGTCGGCGAGGATGATGACATCCGAGTCTTCCGTCTTCAGGAGCTCCGTCGTGTCCCCGCACAGGTATTCGGCGTGCTTATTGAGGCTTCTCGCCGTCACATCCACGGTCACACTCATTTACCGGACCTCGCTTTCATTCTCTGTCTCGAACATCGAGCAGAGCTTGGTGAGCATGGTCTGCGTCTCCGCCGTCGTCTCCCCGAGAAGTCCCGCAATCTGCTGGGCAACCGTCATCTGCCGGTAAATGACATCCTGGGCCAGGTCGATGGTCGCCTTGCGCTTCCGGTATTCCTCGCCGGAATTCTTCTCCTCCTCGGTGACATCAATGATCGTCATGATCACATAATCGGTCTCCGGAATATAGGCGATATTCTGGAACGTCACCAGGTTCTTCTCCGGGTAAATGACCCGTTTCCCCTGGATGGGCGTGTGTGTCTCAAAAACATTCAGGACATCGGACGTATCGGTAAATTCCGACAGGTTCTTTCCGCAGACCTCCTCCTTCTTCACGCCGAAGAAGCGGAAGACCGCCTTGGAGCACTCGAGAATCTGCAGATCCTGGTTGAGCACGAGAATCGCGTACGGCGACGTCTCCATGACCATGTGGGCGAGGGAGGAGGCGCGCTGATGGAGATACGGGGCGCACATTTCCAACTCAGCCTTGCCCTGGAACACTGCAATCGCCTTGTCCCGGCAGGTCGGATAGCCGCAGGCGGCGCAGTTGAGCTCCTGGTCCGGCCGGTACTTGCCGGTGCGGCGCATGATCTCGCGGATCTGCTCTTCCGTCGGCATCTTCTCCTTCACCGAGCAGTCGGAAAATGTCCTCCTGGGGTTGATGACCGGCCGCCACTTCCGGATCCATTCGATGTCCGCGGGAATCTCCGGGAGCTTGTCCTGGAGCTCCAGTTTCAGGCGGAAACCGGTTCCCTCACGGGAAGATACCGGGCCGTTAATACAGCCGCCGTGGCAGGCATCCAGCTCGATAAAGCAGTGCTGGAACTCTCCGGTCACCAGGGCGTCGCAGATCTCCATACAGTCATGGACGCCGCTCGCGTACAGCTTCTTATAGGTATCCGTCAGCCCGTAGGCGTCCTCCGTCTTCTGGATCGCGTCCAGCATGCCGCCGCTCATGGCGTAGCGGGTATTCACCCCGAGATACTCCTCCGTGTACGGATCCTGCATACAGGTTTCAAGGCGGATACCCGCATCCTTCATCCAGCTGCGGATTTCCTCAAACGTCAGGACAGCATCCGCCAGAACTGCCAGGTTCTTATCCTTCTCCGCAACGCAGGGACCCAGGTAGACGACGGGGGTTTCCTCGCCGAACTCCTGCTTCAGCATCCTGACATGGATTCCCGCCGGGCGCATAATCGGCGCCATATAAGGGATCAGCTGCGGATAATGCATCTCGATCAGGGAAATGATGCTGGGACAGCTCGCGCTGATGATATTGGTCATCGTCCCGTTGTTCAGGAGCCGTACATAGTGCTCGGAGGCAATGGCACAGCCTTCTGCCGCGTCGCGCACCTCCGCAAAGCCCAGCATCTTCATCGCCGTGATAAACTGCCGCGCGTGGCGGACGCCAAACACGCCGAGATAAGCCGGAGAGACCGAGAGGACAATCTTCCTCCCGGACTTTACCAGCTCCTTTACCTTGTCCAGCTCGCTGGAAAGGCGCTTTGCCGACTGAGGACAGTTCACCAGGCACTGGCCGCAAAGAATGCACCGGTTGGGAAGAATGAACGCCCTGCCGTTGCGGAATGCGATTGACTTGACCTCACAGCTCCGGACGCAGCGATAGCAATCACGGCATTTTGCTTCTTTGAAGTCAATAATCGGCATAGATTATTCTCCGAGTCTGGTCAGAATCTGGTCATTGAAGAACGCCTGCGCGGTCTCCGGCCTCACCGTATAGATCTCCTCACCATCATCGATGGTGACACAAACCCCCTTCTCACAGTTGCCGCTGCAGAATGCCCCGGTCAGGTTGACCTTGTCCTCAAGGCCGCTTTCCTGAACCAGTTTCTGCAGAATGCTGATCACATCGCGTGATCCTTTCAGGTGACAGGCGGAACCAATGCAGATCGATACTTTCATATTCAAATACCCCTTTCTTATCGCAGAAGAGACTTCCTTTCCTCATCGCTTCATTATCGCATAAAAATCCCCTTTCTTCAATGAAGAGAAAGGAAATCCCGCGTTCTTTCCGGCATACAAGTGTTACTGTCCAGCACATGCAGGTCTGAACCGTGCGCATACAAAATTGTGTCAGAAGCGCCTTCGGCCGCAGCGCGCCTGGCAGAAATTCTCAAACCGCCACATGGTCTCCAGAAACTCCTCGGTGAGCTTCTCCGCGGCGATCCGCTCAAACAGCGCATAATGCACCGCTTCCCTGCGGTAATAGTACGGCCAGGCGATCGAGCCGGCGATGGCCGCCTGGGTATCGCTGTCCCCGCCGAGGGAAATCGCATTTTCCAGGGCATCCTCGTAGGAGGTAGACTCCGCGAAACACTGGATCGCCTCAGGAACCGAACCGGCGCAGGTCACATCAAACCGGTAAGCCGGGCGGATCTCCCTGAGCGAGCGGTTCATCGGATAATAATTCTTGTGAATATAGCGGACAATCTCCTCCCGGGAAATCCCGCTCTTTGCGAGGAAGACCGCCGCCGCAACCGCCCGGGCTCCCCGGATGCCCTCCGGATGGTTATGCGTCACTTTCGCGGAGATCACCGCGAAATTCTCGGCTTCCGCCAGCGTCCTTGCCGCGAGGCCGCAGGGGGAAACCCGCATTGCCGAGCCATTAGCAAGGCTCCCGTAGGGCTCATCCGTTTTCGCGAGCAGCCACGCGCGGAAGTTCCGCCCATAGCCGGCGTTCGGGTACGCATTCCCGATCTTCCGCATGGAATGGATCAGGCATCTGCGCAGAAAACCGGCGTCAATATGCCTGCCGCCTGCCTCGCCATTCGTCTGCTCGGCGGCATCCATCAGCGCCTGTGCCACCGCGATGGTCATCACCGTGTCGTCCGTGAAGCGGCACCGACTGAAATCAAGAGATTTCTTCCGCTTATCCGGGTTCCACTCGTACTTCGACCCGGCAATGTCGCCCACCGCGGCACCGCACAGGCTGTAAATTCCTGCCATCTGGTCTCCTCTTTTCCTCCAAATTTTGTGGCTGTTCGGCACATGCAGGGGAAATCGGTGCCGGTTGATGCTGAACAGTCACCAGATTTCGCAAAAGCCCGGCCTTACGCCTGGAAGCCGATCTTCCGGTGCGCCGTCTGCTTGCGATTAAGCTCCCGCATATTTTCCCCGCAGGCAAGGCCGAAATCCGACGCAAGAATCGTCTTCCGGTCGCTGTGATCGATCCTTGTCCGCGCGATGGTCTTGCTGACAGTCTTTTCGTACAGGTTCCGCACATAGCGGGCGTTGGAAAAATCCTTCGCCCCGCGGATCTTCTCCGGGAGCTCCCGGAAATACGCGCGCACCGCCTCATCGAGGCCATTCCCGGCGGTTTTTCCGTCCCGTCGGACCATCCGCAGGAAAATCTCCGAGAGCTGCTCTTCCGTGTAGTCGGGGAAGGTCACGGTGAACGGAATTTCCCTCTCCAGCGCCGGATCCGCCTTAAGCAGGGCATCCAGCTCACTCTCCGTACCCGCCAGAATCACCGCCATCGACCCTCTGGACGCTGCCATCTGGCTGGCCAGCGTATCCGCCGCCTCACGGGCACTGCCGCCGTCCTCCTCGGGAAACTCCTCCGCCAGCGCGCCGAGCTCATCAATATAGAGGACACTCCCCGCCGCATCAGAGCAGATCTGCATCGCCTGCGTTGAAGCCGAGCCGGGATACTGCCCGAGAAAATCCGCGCCGGTATGCTCCAGAAAATATCCGCGGCTAAGGAGGCCATTTTCCCGGAAGAAGCGCCCCAGGATCCTGGCCACCGTCGTCTTTCCGGTCCCGGGATTTCCGGAAAACCGCATATTCATCGGCCGGAGCTCTTCCTTCCCCTCCCCGGCGGCTTTCCTGTTCCTCTGAATTTCTACCATAATCGTGCGGAGCTGGTCAAGTACCGGCGCCATACCGGCAAGGCCGTCCATCTCCTCCGCGGCAGTCACCGAAGGATCAGTATCGTCATACCGGACAAATCCCGCAAGGTCATCCCGAGTCACCATCTTCCCCGGGCTCCCCGCCCGGATCTTGTCGTAGATCATCTCATCCACGATCCGCTCAACCGTGCGGATGCCGTAGAACCGGCCATCCGACTTCTCCTCGGCGATGCGCACCGAGAAGAGGTGCTTCGCATCCGCGTCCGCCTCCATGCCGGCATCCCCGAGCCTCTCCTCGGCGAGCTCGGCCATGTGCTCAGAAAGGAGCGGCGTGAACACCACCGTCCGGACGGAAAAGACATCCCCCAGGGCATCCCCGATCTCACTGATCACGGACTGCTCCATGTAAGGGACGCGAAAGACAAAGGTCAGGGAATCCCGGAGATCATAGAGCTTCAGCAAAAGCTCCAGGAATTCCGGGGTTCTTCCGCGCGTTATCCAGGCGGTGATATCGAGGCACACCACCCGGTTTCCCACCTGGCCAAGCAGCTTCACGATATGCTCGCCGGTCTCCGGAGTGAGCGTCCCGGGCACCACAATCTCAATTGGCATCCGAGCCGCCTCCGCAAGCTTCTCCTCGACGATCACCCGCGTAAGGAGCGCCACTGCCGTGGAAATGCCGCAGCCGGCATCGATGGAAAACAGGTACGCGCGGCTCTGCAGCACTTCGGCCAGCTGCTTCTCCGTGAGCTTCGGCGCCACCGCCATGAGCTCCGCGCAGAGCGCCTGAAATTCCTCCGCGCCCTTCATCTTCCCGACAGCCTCGGCGAGCGGCAGGTCTTCCCAGGGGAAGGCAATATCTTCCTCATCGCTGTCCCCGTCATCCCCGCCGGATCCCTGTTCTGAAGCTCCTGCCGCCTGCGCCGGATCCAAAGCTTCCCCGCCCAGATCCCCGCCTTCCTGATCTCCTGCCGCATCCGGATCGCCCCCCGCTGGCCCGACAGTGGAATCCGCATATCCCACCTCGGTCACTTCTCCGGGATCCGCCTCCGGATCGTCCGGATTTTCGGGATCAACCGGATATTCAGGCTCCTCCAGCTTTCCAAAGAATGTCTGCCTTTCCGGATCGCCCGGGGATAGTTCCCTTCTCTGTCCTATCTTCCAGTCCCACATAAGCCCCTCCTGCTGATTCTGACATTTGATGGCAATGATATTAAAAGTCTGACAATGTGCAGAGTTGCTACTTATATTCTATCACAGAACAGACAAGGGAAAGGGATAAGGTGCAAAAATATCCCGGCCTTCTCCGTCGGAGAATCCGGGATTTCGTCTCTTCCCTGTCTGCCAGGACCGGCCTGATTTTTCAGCCGGCGAGCGCCATGTCAAACACCCGCTTGACCTCTTTCTTGATGTCCTCGTAGCTCATGCCGATGTGCGCCTCGAAGGCCTTCTCCCCACCGACATAGAACGTCGGCGTCGCAAAATAATCGTACTGGTTCGCGATATCCATATGCTCGGACTCCTCAATCTTCTCGATCTCCAGAGCCTTATATGCCGGATTTTCCTCCATCAGCTCATCCATGGCACGGTGCGCGCGCTGGCAGTAGCCGCAGTCCGTCAGATAAAATAACAGAATCTTCTTCATGATCGTACCTCCTTGTAACGGCAGTATACACGAAACAACGCCGTGTGGCAATGTTCTCGCCGAGGGAATTTTCCCGTCAGTCCCTGTCCTTCTCCTCCAGCTCGCTGACCCGCTTTTCCAGCTGCTCAATCTTCTCCCCCTGTGCGGCGAATGCGGCCACCAGCAGGGCAAGGACAAACGCCCAGGACGCGATCGCGGCATAATAGTGTGTATTGAAATCCAAAAGATTCAATCCGCCGAAAAACAGGAAAACAACAAATACGACCAGGACAACCGCGTACGTTTTCAGAAAATTAGCCATGACCTGCCTCCTTTCAACATTCCCGCCAAGGGAGGGAATAGCATCACCGCCAAGGGGGGAATAGCATCAGAACTTCTCCTCCGCATACCTGGACAGTTCTTCCCGGAAAGCCGGATGCGCGATGGAGATCATTGCCCTTGCCCGTTCCCTGAGGGAAAGGCCGGAGAGGCAGATGACGCCATATTCCGTGGCGACGTACTGGATCATTGTCCTGGGCGCCGATACCACGCTTCCCGCCGGGATAAAGGGAACAATATTCGATTTCAGGGAGCCGTCTTTCTTCCGGAATACAGAATTGATGCAGATAAATCCTTTTCCGCCTTCTGACCGGTATGCGCCTTCCAGGAAATCCATCTGGCCGCCGATGCCGGAAAGCTGCCTTGCACCCGCGGATTCTGCATTTTCCTGCCCCATAAGGTCAAGCTCCACGCCGCCGTTGATGCTGATAAAATTTTTCATCCGGCTCATTCTCCAGGGAGAATGCACATAATCCAGATCCGCCGGATGAAAGAGCTCTCCTGCGTCATCCAGCCAGTCGTATAGCTCCTGTGACCCCATGGCGAGATTCCAGGTGGAAAATCCGCGGTCGATCTCCTTACCAGCATTTGTCAGTTTTCCCTTGCGGTACATGTTCAGAAAGGCGTCGCTGATTGTACCGGTATGACAGCCAAGATCCTTCAGGTTGGATTCACCGATCATCTCCGCAATCGTAAAGGGAACGGTGCCGACCCCGAGCGAAAGGACAGCGCCATCGGGGATTTCTTTCATGACATTCTCGGCGATTTTAATATCAATCTCGGAAGGTGCGCGGTAAGTCCGGATCGGAAGGTTCTCGTGCTCCCCTTCGACGATATAATCCGCCTCGGATAAATGCACCCGGTGCGAACCGTCAACGCCCATGAGGCGGGGCAGTTTCTCGTTAATCTCAAAGACAACTGTCCTCGCATGCTCAAAGATTGTCCTCCAGCAATAGTTGGAAATCCCCAGTCCGCAGTATCCGTTCTCATCCGGGCTGGACACGGGCACAAATGCTACATCTGTCCTGATGACGTGCCGGTACAATTCGGGAAGCGACCGCAGCATGACCGGCGCAAACTGGACAAGCCCCCTTTTCTGGAGCTTTCTCTCATAGTCCCCAATGTGCCAGCTATAATAGGTAAATGCCTTCTGCTCCGGGTCGCTTTCTACGACTTCAATTCTGGGACGGATCACAAGCCCGCCCCGGATTTTGACATCGTGAAGCTCGTCCCGCCGCTTTGCCAGCGCCCTGTCCATGAGCTCCGGAAATCCGGCGCCAAACCCGTAGTCCACCCAGTCCCCGGACTTTACGGCCAGTTTCGCCGCGGTATCCGGCGATACCATTTTCTCCAGATAATTCACTATCAAAATAACCTCCCTGGTCTATTCTTTCTTTTATTATACAGGATAGAACGATGCAAAGGTCAAGAGGCTTTCCCGCTTTTCTTATGTCTCCCACGCTTGTGCCGAACAGCTGCAAAAAGTTTTTTCAAAAACAGCACAGGAATTATTGACAAACCGTGTACTGCATGATAATATATCACCTGTTCGCGGTCAAGCACGAAACCAAGCTGCTGTGGCTCAGTCGGTAGAGCGTCGCATTGGTAGTGCGGAGGTCACGGGTCCGATTCCCGTCAGCAGCTCGAATCAAAAATCCTCTCAAATTTGTGGGAATCCACGTTTGAGAGGATTTTTTGTTTTATTACTTATTACTGTCCAGCATACCCCGGAAATGTTTCTGACCCAACAAATTCACAGCCTTCCACAACATTTTCGCCGGTTGACAGAACTCCCCGGCAAGTCAATAATGGTTACAGAAAAACGCAGCACGAGAAAGGAGACCAGCTATGAAAATTCTTGTCACCGGAGGTGCCGGATTCATCGGCAGCCATACCTGTGTTGAACTCTTAAAGTCCGGCTATGACGTCGTCATCGCGGATAATCTTTATAATGCCAAAGCCCTGGTCGTGGACCGGATCGAGAAGATTACCGGAAAGCGTCCGGCCTTCTACCCGATTGATGTCAGTGATGAGGCCGCCTTAAGCGATCTCTTTGCTAAAGAAGGGCAGATTGACGCGGTGATCCATTTTGCCGGCTACAAAGCGGTCGGCGAATCCACCCGCAAGCCCCTCGAATATTATAAAAATAACCTGGACACAACCCTGACCCTGTGCAAGGTTATGCGGGAGCACAACTGCTTCCGGTTTGTCTTCTCGAGCTCCGCGACCGTCTACGGTGATCCGGCGTTCGTGCCGATCACTGAGAAGTGCCCGCTCGGCGAGACGACCAATCCCTACGGCGCCACCAAATCCATGCAGGAGCGCATCCTGACTGACCTCTGGAAAAGCGACCATCGCTGGAAGGTCATGCTGCTCCGCTACTTCAATCCCATCGGCGCTCACGAGAGCGGCCTGATCGGCGAGGATCCGAAGGGCATCCCGAACAATCTCCTCCCCTATGTAGCCCAGGTTGCAGCCGGAAAGCTGGAAAAGGTTCACGTCTTCGGCAATGACTATGACACCCCGGACGGCACTGGCGTCCGCGACTACATTCATGTCGTTGACCTCGCGAAGGGTCATGTGGCGGCGATCCGCGGATTTGACAAAATCGATGGCGTCGGCATTTTCAATCTTGGAACCGGCATCGGCTACAGCGTGCTGGACATCATCCGCGCATTTTCCAAGGCATGCGGGAAAGAAATCCCGTACGTCATTGATCCCCGCCGCCCGGGAGATATCGCCACCTGCTACTCCGACCCCACCAAGGCGGAGAAGGTTCTCGGCTGGAAAGCAGAAAAAACGCTGGACGATATGTGCCGCGATTCCTGGAGATGGCAGTCCATGAACCCGGACGGATACGGAGACTGAGGAAGCGCGCACGCTGACCGGCCGGGGAAAAAGCAGACGCAGACCGGCTGTTAGAATTTTGTTAAGTTTTCGTGTCCTCTTTGCTTTTCCTCTGCCGCAATGGTATACTATCTCCATTGCGGCCATGGTGGAATTGGCAGACACGCAGGATTTAGGTTCCTGTGGGGCAGCCCGTGCGGGTTCAAATCCCGCTGGCCGCATGTCTCATCCGGGATTTCTCCGGCTGCCGGAGTTCCGGGCAGATAAAAAAGTACATATTGACCGGGCAGGGGGATAGAACTCCGGCCCGGTCATTTTCCTGTACAAAGATTTTGCAATTCGAGGAAACTGTATGGATAATTACTACTTTAGACACTACTTCAATCTGGAGAAGGCAGGCCGCTTCCTTCTGGTTTCTCTGGCGGGTTTCCTGGTTCTTCTCCTTGTCCTGATTCTGATCTCCCGAATAAAGGGCGGTCAGGCGGACGCAGAGGCAGAGGAAGGCCCGGCTCCGGACGGACGGCCTGCAGAGGGAAATGCCTCCGGCCTGCCTGCAGAGGAAAATATCTCCGGCTTGCCTGCGAGGAAAAATGCATCCGGCCGTTCGCGCCGCCGCGGCAGCCTCCGCTCGGCAAGAAGAAACCGCTCCCGCATTGTGCTGGAAAGCTTCTATGAGATGGTATTTTCCAGCACCTCAATCCTCTTCTTCCTTGCGCTCTACTACCTGATCGGCACGAGAATCCAGGCAACGCAGGATCTGTGGGCACGTTACAAGGATGCCATCCTGATCGGCCTCACCCTACTCTCGATTCTCCTGAATCACCTGCTGGACCATCTCCTGGTTCATCTGACCCAGGTGCCCAGCAGCCAGAAGGCTTCCATCCGCCTGCTCAGCACGTTCTACATCATGCTGATTTTCGTGTACATCCGCTTTATCTACGAGGACACCAACTACGACGGGATGATTATCTACTTTCTGACGCTGGTCCTTGGCCGGTTCTTTTATTTTGACTTTACCTGGGCGGACTTCACGGGCGCGCTCCGGGGGCTGTGGCATAACCTCCCCCTGCTTTTCCTCATGTGCGCTTACTCCGGCGCGGTCTGCTGGTACGGATTCCATGTCCAGTTTCTGCTGAAATCCAACGGGGTCATCGTTTCGACGCTGATCGCGCACCTCTTTATGGACGCAGCCATCTGTATCCTGGACCGGATCGACCTGCCGTCAAAAATGTTTTGATGGGTTACATTTTTTCAAATTTTTCGACATTCAGGACAAAAATCGTCGCGCCGCCTACCCGGACGTTCATGGGAATCGTCATCTGGACATTCGGATAACTCGAGCCCTGCATCGCCGGCGGCGTGTAGACCACCTGCTCGCGCTGCCCGGACATCTTCCTGATGACCTCGATGGCGTCGTCTACCCGCTCATCGTCCACGCCCAGCATGAGCGTTGTGCTCTTTTTCTTGAGAAACCCGCCGACGGTGGACAGCTTGGTCACGAAGAACTGATGCTGATTCAGCTCGTAAACCAGGTCATCCGCATCCTCACTGGAAATAATCGCCATAATCATTTTCATGGGCAGTACCTCCTGCTTCTGGTTAATAATTGGAAAAATTATATCATACCCGGCTCATTTTCTCTACAAGCAAAAAACGCTAAGAACTTGTTAAGGTCTTGTTAATCATTTATTCATAACCTTGCCTTCTATGGACAGAAGACTATAATCCTCATGTGTCCTGCAGCTGAGTATGGCATATTTTATGGGGGGATTTTATGGATATTAACCTGGTCAGGCAAGTGATGGACGCTTTCCGCGACGCGGGACGGCTGTCATCAATACTTCCATCACCTCCACCACCACTGACCCCGCTGCATATCCATATGATTGACCATATCCAGCGCCATACGGAAAATGGAAAACCCGCCCGGCTGTCCGATCTCTCCTCAGAACTGTCTATTGCCCTGCCCGGGATCACCAGGGCTGTCAAAACGCTGGAAAGCGATCAATATATCCGGCGTGTCCCTGACCCTAATGACCGCCGGGCAACCCACCTTGAGCTCACGTCCAAAGGAAAAGCCTGCTATGACCTGTATGTCCAGGTAGCTTTAACGGAGATTGGAAAAATCTGGTCAAATCTGCCTGACCGTGATGTCAGGACCACCGTCCGCATGATTAAGCGTATGGATTATGATCTCACCGAATGGCTGAAGAACCATCCGGTCAAAGTTGAACAGCCCCCGGAAAAAAATTGAGCGGCGCAGAAACTCTTCGTCCGCGCCGCTCAAAAAAACATTTGCAGCTGTTCAGCACATGCGGGGGCTGAACAGTTCCAACGATCAGTTTACCTCCGGATTCCCGCAATGACGCTGTCCGGGATGGCAAATTCCTGTGCGCCCATGTACATCGGTGCCACATCGCCCTGGTTAAAGCAGATCACCAGCTGATTGTCCGAGCGGATATAGAACTGCTGATCCGCGGTGATGGACCTAAAGTCCGTTTCCGGAAGGTCGCTGTCGACAAAGTAGCTGTCGTCCGGATTTTTGGCCATGTCCTCCTTCATCGCCTGAATCAGATACTTGCTGATGGTGCCGACATAGTCGCTTCCCGGTTGGAACAAATCGGCAAGCTTCACCTGCTCTCCCGTCTTCTTGGAGAGGACAAAATACCAGTTCTGCTCGTAGCTGTCTGCCGCCGTCTGAAGGCCGGTGAGCTTTACCACATAATAATCATCCGAATCCGTCACAACCTCCGTGCTCACCCTGAGCGCTGTATTTCCCCCTTCCGCCTGGCTCTTCTTGAACTCTTCAATCAGGGCATCCGTCTTCTGAGCAATCTGTTCATTGGTCAGTTTCGCACTGCTCTCTGCCTTGGCCTGAGCCTCTGCAGATGTCCCGGTCCCAGCTTCCACTCCGGCCACGTCCACATGGGCCTCGCTGTTCCCATTGGTATAATCCCAGTGGCGGAAAGTTACCGCGTGGAAATATGCACCGATCACCGGAATATTGCTCATCGCATAGGCCGTCCCCGCCGAAGTGTTCGGCAGGATCACGCTGATCGCAACCGCAGCCGCCGCTGCCACTGCCACACGCCGAATTGTTCTGAATTTCGTAACTTTACTCATATTTTTCTCCTTATTCCGAATATGTGCTCTTCTTCTGTCTGCTTCCGCAAGATAATTTTCATCGATACAGCTCATTGCCTGCATCAGATCCTCTTTTTTCATTATTTTGCCCTCTCTTCCTCAAGCCCTCTCCGGATCAGGTGTATCTTTAATTCTGCACGCATCCGGAACAGCGTGGTCTTCACCCGGCTCTTCCGCATATCCAGGTCCGCCGCGATGTCCTCGATGGAATCCAGGTAAAAATACCGCATGACAAACATACTGCGCTTTTCCGTCGGCTGCCCATCGAGGTACTCATTGATGCATGCCGCAATCTCGCCATTATCCACGGCCTTTTCCACGGGATTGTCCTCTGTGGTCAGGCATTCGGCAAGCTCGTCCATAGAGACCGCGTAACGCGCCGACGCCCTCTTCTTTGCGCCGTCCTTTCGGATCAGCGAGAGCGCCTCATTCCGTGTGATCCGACCGAGATATGCCTTGAAGTTCAGCGGTCTCGCCGGCGGAATGGAATTCCAGGCCTTAAACCAGGTGTCGCTGACGCACTCTTCAGCATCCCTCCCGTCCGCCAGGAGATTCCCGGCGATGGAGTGGCAGTACGCGCCATATTTCTCTGTCGTCAGCCGCACTGCCTGTTCATCCCGGGCAAAGTACTGATCTAGGATCTGCTCGTCAGACACCGCACCCGTGAATTTTCCGGGTGTCTGCCCGATTGTTTTTGTATTCTGCATGATCATTGTCCCGTCCTTTTTTCGCCGGCGGTGTGCGATGTCCCATGGTCTCCGCCGCCGGCGACCTTCTCTATTCTGCAAAGCTTTGCTGGTTCTGTCGGGCTGTCTTCTATTGTTTTCTCCGCCCTTCACCTCTATAGACGCAGAAACTCCAGGATTGGTTACAAAAGTTTTTTTGGCTTGTTTAGTGCTCTGCATAAAAAAAGAACCCGGAAACCTTGTTTTCCAAGATTTCCGGGTCTTTATTTTATGGAGACGACGGGATTCGAACCCGCGACCTTTGCGTTGCGAACGCAACGCTCTCCCAGCTGAGCCACGTCCCCATGACGAATGCTATTATACCACAGCATTGAAAATTTTCAACAGGAAATTTTCTTTTTTTCTTGCAAGACGGCGTCAACATACAGTGGAATAAGAGCGCAATGATGTACATCCGTGAGGTTGCGGACAAGGTATACCGCCTGACGGAAAATGGCCTCGCAGCTGTCCGCTAAGTGCTCTGCATCAGCAAAAGCCCTGCTCCCCGGACCGTGCATACGCGATTGGGAAGCAGGGCTTTTCCTGCCATCATCCATCTGTTCCAAATTGATCGACCGCAGCGCTCCGCTTTGCCCGATGCCAAGTTCCGGACATCTGTGAAACGCAGCCGTATCTCATTTCTTCGCCGCAAGCCGCTGTCTCACGATCTCAAAGGCCATAACACCGCAGGCAACAGAAGCGTTCAGGGAATCAATATCGCCATGCATCGGGATAGACGCGGTAAAATCGCATTTTTCCCGGATGAGACGGCTCACGCCCTCGCCCTCATTGCCGATCACAAGGCCGATCGGCCCGGTGAGGTTCTGGCGGTACATGACCTCTCCTCCCATATCGGCGCAGACAAACCAGATGCCCTCTTTTTTCAGTTCATCAATCGCCGCGCCCAGATTTGTGACCTTTGCCACCGGCGTGTAATTGATGGCACCTGCGGATGCCTTGGCGACCGTCGCGGTGAGCCCCACTGCGCGGTGCTTCGGAATGATGACCCCGTGAGCGCCGGCAAGGTTCGCGGTACGGATAATCGCGCCGAGATTATGCGGATCCTCTATGCCGTCCAGCAGAATGAGGAAAGGCGGCTCGCCTTTCTCCCTGGCCCGGTTCAGGATATCGGAAACCTCCGCATACCCGTAAGCTGCCGCGAAGGCGATGACGCCCTGATGCTTTCCGGTATCGGAGAGCTGGTCCAGGCGCTCACGGGAGACAAAATTGATGATCGAACCGTTCTTCTTCGCCTCGCGGACGATGGTGCGGACAGGGCCGTCCTGGCAGCCGTCCTGGACAAACAGCTTGTCGATGGTCTTCCCGGAACGGTACGCCTCGATGACCGCGTTGCGCCCCTCGATGCGGCTGCTCTCCGGCAGCTCGTTCCCGGCATTCCCCGCCACCGGGGGATTCTTCCTCTCACTCATGCATTTCCTCCCTGTTCTCTCCGCCATTCTCCGGGGCCGTCCCTTCGCCGGACGCCATTTTCCTGTCCTCCCGCTGTGTCCCGCCGCCAGTATCCTTCCTGCTTCCATCCGGCCGCGGCTCGCCCGCGGCGTCCAGAATAAAGCCCGCGAGCACTGCCAGCCGGTCAAACTGCCCCGTCAGATACAGCCATCCCATCAGCGACTCGAAGCCGGTCGCCGTGCGGTAGGCGGATAGGCTGGCATTTTTCGCCCGGGAGTAGGATTTCGCGTTCCTCCCCCGCCGGAAAACGCCCTTTTCCTCCTCTGTCAACAGGTCTTCGAGCGCATGGTAAGCCGCCGCCTGGGCATCCGCCTTTACCAGCCTCGTGGTGTGGAGGTGAAGCTTCTCCACCGGCTGGCCCGCCAGGTTCAGCACATAGGAGCGGATAATCAGCTCATAGACCGCATCGCCGAGATAGGCCAGCTGGAGCGGGGAATAATCGGTGAGATCGTGGTCCCGGAAATGCAGAATCTTCCGGAATCTGTCCATGGCCGAACCCTCATCATATAAGATGGCTCCGGCCGCGGACGCATTCCCCGTATTCACTGCCGGGGTTCCGCTCATCACGCCCTTCTCCACTTGACGCCGTCCTTCGTATCCTCAAGGATAATCCCCTTCGCCTGAAGGTCATTGCGGATCTGGTCAGCCAGGGCGTAGTTCTTCGCCTTCCGGGCTGCCTGGCGGTCCGCGATCATTTTTTCAATGTCCGCGTCCAGCATCTCCTCTTTGACCTCCGTGATGATGCCCAGGACGCCGCAGAGCTTATCCATGGTGTCTTTCACCTGACGGACATACGCCTTCGCGGAGCTCCCGCTGACCGTGGAATTGGAGAAACGCACAAGCTCAAAGACCGCGGAAACCGCGTCCGCCGTATTAAAGTCGTCATCCATGGCAGCCTCAAATTTCGCCACATAGCCCTTGAGCTGCTCCAGGTTCTTCTGCTCCTCCTCCGTAAGCGGACGATCCTCCGCCTTCTTGAGCGCCTCTTCCTGCGCCTCGGCCGCCGTGCGGATCCGGAGAAGGCTCGTCTTCGCCGCCTCCATCAGCTCCGGAGTGAAATTCAGCGGGCTGCGGTACTGCGCCGAGAGCATAAACAGGCGAAGCACCTGGAGGTCATATTTCTCGCTGATCTGGCGGACGGTGCGGAAATTGCCGAGCGACTTGGACATTTTTACCCCGTTAATGTTCAGGAAAGCATTGTGCATCCAGTAATGGGCAAATGGCACGCCGTTCGCGCTCTCCGACTGGGCGATCTCATTCTCGTGGTGCGGGAAGATCAGGTCCTCGCCACCGGCATGAATATCGATTGTCGCCCCGAGATAGCGCTTCGCCATCACCGAGCACTCGATGTGCCACCCCGGACGACCCTTGCACCACGGGGAATCCCAGTATGGCTCGCCGGGCTTCATCGGCTTCCAGAGGACGAAATCGTTCGGATCCTCCTTCTGATCCTCGCCGCTGACCTTCAAGGTACGCTCGGTAAATGCGGATTCGAGGTCGTCCATGTTCTTGTGGGAGAGCTTGCCGTATTCCGGATCGGACTTCACACGGAAGTATACCGTGCCGTCCTTCGCCACATAGGCATGGCCCCCGTCGATCAGGCTCTGGATCATCTCGATCATTCCGCTGATCTCCTCGGTCGCCAGCGGATTCCGGGTAGCCGGCTCGATATTCATGCCCTCCATATCTTTCCGGCACTCGGCAATATAGCGTTTGGAAATCGTATCGGTATCGACGCCTTCCTCATTCGCCGCCTTGATAATCTTGTCATCCACATCGGTGAAATTGGAGACATAATTGACCTTGTATCCCTTATACTCGAAATAGCGGCGCACCGTATCGAACACAATCATCGGGCGCGCGTTGCCGATATGGATAAAGTTATAAACCGTCGGGCCGCATACATACATGCGGACTTCCCCCTCATGGATCGGCTTGAACTCTTCCTTCGTCCGGGTCAGAGTATTAAATATTTTTATCATCAGATTTCCTCCTCGAAGGCTGATTTCTAAAGACGCAAAATCGACAGACCGCCTGGTCTGTCGAATATTTTATCATATTCCGGTGGTTACGGCTACCATTTTGCCCGCTCTTCCGGGCTTTCCCGCGGGAAATGAGACAGCCCGGCGGTTCCGGCGGTCCGGCCGGCGCCGGTATCGCTTTCCAGCGAAAACATACAGCTGCCGGCCGCCGGATCAGCGCCGCATCGGGCAGCCGCCGCAGCCGGGCGCCGCGTTCCGGTCCAGATAATCATCCGCCGAGGCGAGCAGCGCGATGGCCTGCGCGGAGATTCCCTCCCCGCTGCCGGTGAACCCCAGGCCCTCCTCCGTGGTCGCCTTGACGCTCACCTGGTTCTCGTGGATGCCGAGGGCACAGGCGATATTCTTCGCCATCTGGGTCCGGTAGGGGAGAAGCTTCGGGCGCTGGGCGATAATCGTGGCATCGACATTTTCCACCAGATAGTGGTGCTCCTCAAGGATCTCCGCCACCTTTTCCAGGAGCTCCATGCTGGAGATTCCCTCATACGCCGGATCCGTGTCCGGGAAATGCTGCCCGATGTCCCCGAGGGCCGCCGCGCCGAGCAGCGCGTCCATCACGGCATGGAGCAGGACATCGGCGTCGGAATGGCCGAGCAGTCCCTTCTCATAGGGAATTTTCACCCCGCCGAGGATGAGCTCCCGGCCTTCCGTCAGGCGATGTACATCGTAACCCTGTCCGATTCTCATAACCTATCTCCTTCTATCACACAATGATCCGGATCTTTCTCGGAATACAGTTGATATCCATATCAGTGACCAGCTCCGCGCTCCCCTCCCCATCGATGTGGAAAAGCTGCGGTACGTCCAGGTGCAGGTGCACCTCGCGGCACTCATAGACCCGCATGCCCGGAATCTTCCTGAAGCGCGCGCGCAGATTGAACAGGATGGAGGAAATCTCCCGCTTGCTGGAGTGGCTGAGCACGCAGACATCCAGTTTCCCGTCGCTGGCATCAGCCCGGGGCGCGATGTAGAGGCCGCCGCACTCACAGGGCTGCAGCTGGGCGCTCAGAAAATATATATTGTTGAACTCTACCCGTTTTACGCGGTCGAGAAGTACATATCCGGCGGAAGGCCGGGCATTGACATAAGCGTTCAGGCGGGCAAGAAAGCAGGGCAGCCTGCGGAGATTCAGCCGGGTAAACAGCCGTTTCAGCGGCGAATGATCCTCCGCGTAGGAGATCGCCGCATCGAGCCCGAGCCCGGAAGACACGATAAAGCGGCGGTGTTCTGCCTTGCCCTCCCCGTAGGTGGCCACGCCGTAATCCAGCAGCCGGTAGGCCCGCGGGTTCAGCACCCGCCGGATCTGCCTTCCCGGCGAAGCGGAAATCCGAAGGCTCCTGGCGAGGTCATTCCCTACGCCGACGGGAATGTAGCCGAGCGTCACATCCGCATCCACATTCAGCCCGTCGATCACCTCACTGAACGTCCCGTCGCCGCCGACCACCGCGATAATTTTCTCCGGATCCCTGTCCCGGCTCAGCCTGGCGGCAAATTTGCGCGCCCTGCCCTCGGAATCGGTCATATACGCTTCATAATTGATCCCCCGGCGGATAATCGATTTTTCCAGTTTGAGCCAGGCTTTAAGTCCAGCGCCATTTCCAGCCCTTGGATTGACGATAAAGTAGTACATGAAAGCCCCCGTCCATCAATTCAGGCAAATCAGCAGTTGTTCTTAATTATAGCATAGGACAGGCTCCCCATATATAAAAAAACAATGAACAACGCCCGGCGGGGTACAGGATAGCTTCAGAAAAAGCAGCCCGGAAGCATCTCCAGGCTGCCAAATTTCACAGGAATTTACTTTTTCGCCGTATCGTTCTGCTCCTCCGTACTGCCGTCCGGCTCTTCCGCCGGCACTTTCCCTGCCTCCGGTGCGTCCTTCTGGCGTTTTTCCTCCAGATTTGCATCTTTTTTTCTACTCTTCCGCACTTTCCGGACAATCAGGACAATGAAGGCAATGACCGCGCCGGCAAGGGCGATTGACGGGAGCGAGGTCAGGACGCCGATCAGGAATGCCGCGAGAAAACCGCCCACAGCCCGGAGATTCCGCAGAAATCCGATGCGGATCTTCTCCCAGGCACTGCTCTCCCCGGTTGCGCTCTCCACCCTGGTCTCGGTAACGTCCACATTTACGGTCGCGTAATCCACCTGGTTGTCATACCGGCGGATATCCGATTCATAGGAATCCAGCTGGTATCGGAGTTCAGAGAGGCGCTGGCTCAGGGAAATGACCGTGTCCGCGTCCCCCGCCTGTTCCAGAAGCCGCGTCAGGGAGTCATACTCTGTCTGGAGAGCCTGCTTGCGCGCCTCAACGTCGTGATAGTCCAGGGTGATGTCCTGGACATTCTCCGATCGGGAAGTCATCGTCGCCGCGCCCTCGGTACTGTCCACGAACTGATCCGCCCTGTCCCGGGGAATCCGGTAGGTATAATTTGCCGACCTTAGGCCGTCGTCAGAATTTCTGTAAACATAAGAAGATTCCGCATACCCGCCGAGAGCCTGCGCAGTTTTCTCCAGAGCGGAGGTAAAATCATCGAATTTCACGGTCTCAAAGGACAGGCTGATATTCCGAATCAGTTTCCTGTCCGGCGCTATCTGGTCAACATTCCGGGTGTCCGGAACCGCCGTGCCGGACATGGCATTCCCCGCGGCCGCCCCCGGCTGGTTCTCCGAGGCCGCCGGGGCAGCCTCCGCGATGTCGTTCTGCGCGATATCCGCAGCGCCGTCCAGCGCATATTCTGCGGCCGCCGCCGGGGCTGCCTCCGCGGACGCAAGGCCGTTTCCCGCCGCGTATTTCGCGGACGCGCCGCTGCTTCCGGCGGCAAAGCGCCATCCAAAGCTTCCCACGGCTAAACTTGCCGCCGCGAAGACCGCAGCGCCGATCAGGACGCCCAGGCCGACGAAAGCCAGATTTCGAAACTTTTTCATTGGCCGCTCTCCTCCTTTCCGCCCAGCTCACCGGCGAGGCGCATCGCATCGCTCTCGGTGAGCGGTTCCGCGCAGTCAATGGCATAGGCATAACCCCCATCCGCCCAGGTTACCTTGGAAATGGTATCTCCATCTCCGCTCAGCGAGTAAGTGATGCCGTCCGCCTGCTCCGTCTTTGACATGTCATATTGCGTGTAATTTCCGCTGATATCCTCCGCCGCCTGTCCTTCCGGGATTGTCTCCTTCCGCACCCGGCAGGTCTCCTCCCCGTCCGGATTCCGGTAAATCACCTCGATCAGGATCCCGTCCATCACGCGAAAATCTGCGGCTTTGCCGTCCCCGGCATTCTCCGGCGCGGTGAAAGAGAATCCTGCCGCGGATTCCGCGTCCGCAAGGCTGGTATAATCGACGAAAGGATTGCCCTCGGCAGCTTCCGAACTGGCCATTTTGGGACTTGCCGCTTCCGGAATCTCCGCTGCCCGCGGATCCGCTGCAATCTGGGGCGATTCCGCGGATATTGCTTCGCTCAGCGCACCTTTTCGCTGGAAAATCAATCCCCCCGCGACGGCCATCACCGTGATCGCGGCCGCAAAACCTGCGGCAATTCGGGCACTCCGGAATGGTCTTCCCGCAGGCACCGCTTTCCCGGAATCCGAGAGCCGGCTGCCCGAAGCCCACGCGGGCGTCGGCCTGCTTTCGGCGGAATCCCCCACCGTTGTCTGCCTTTTGTCGGCAGAATCCCCGGCCATGACTTCCGGATCCGCCTCCCGGACAAAGCGGCTGTCAATTTCCCCGAAGGCGCGGAGGAGCTTTTCCGCCTTTTCCGGCGGCATTTTTCTTTCCCTCATAGGATAATCCCCTCCTTCTCCAGATAATCCCTGAGTTTCCCCCTCATGCGGGAGAGGGACATTTTCACCATGCTCTCCCCCTCATCGAGAGATTCCGCGATCTCCGCGACCGGGCAGAGATACCAGTACCGGCGGACAAAAATCACCCGCTTTTTCTCCGGCAGTGTCTCCAGAAATCCGCTGATTGCCCGTCCGAGCTCCCGCTCGTCGATGGCACTCTCCACCGTCTCCCTCGCGGCGACACAGTCCGAAAGCTCGTCCAGGATGGCTGCTGTCTCACCGCCTCCCCGCTTGGCAGCGCTGCGGCTGAGAAAACGGTTGATGGAGAGATTTCTCGTAATCTTTCCAAGGTAGGCCCGGAGACAGTTCGGCCGGGTGGGCGGGATGGCATTCCAGGTGTGGAACCAGGTGTCATTCACACACTCCTCTGCATCCTCCGGATTTCCCAGCACATGATCAGCAATCGTGTGACAGTAACGGCCGTATTTGTCCGCTGTCTCGGCTACCGCCTGCTCTGATCGCTGAAAATACAGTTCGATAATCTGATGATCTTCCATATCAACTCCCTTCATCAGAAAAGACAGGAACGGCCGCTCCGCGTCACACACAATTTTCAAAATTCAGGTGCATCCTGTCTCACTGCACCGCCAGGTTCTTCACATAAGCGAGAGCTTTCTTCATCGCCGGAATTGAGATCACCACCAGGGTGAGAACCGCCTCAAGGCCAAGATAGGCGCCATTGTAGGCGAGGGAATAAACCACCGCGCTGTGGAAACCGTAATCTCCCGCATACATGCCGAAAAACAGCCACCCGGAGAGAAACGCGAAGAAATACCGTCCGAGGACCGCCGCGAGATAGCCCTTGACAAGGCCATTTTTCGCATTAGAGAAAATGCCGGACAGCCCCAGGGCACCGAAAGCAAAGACATAGTCGATCAGCATCTGCGGAATGCTCAGGATATAAGGGTCAATGATCAGCTGCAGGATCCCGTAGGCTGCTGCGGTGATGATGCCCGCGCCGAGGCCGTACCAGTAGCCGATCAGCGAGACAAACAGCATGCTGAAAAGTGTCACCGAACCGCCCATCGGCATGTGGATAAGCTCAATCATCGACGTCACAACCCCGAGCGCCATCGCCATGGCGGAAAAACTCAGCTGGCGGACACCGATCTTCTTTTTCCCGCCAAAGATGGTGCTCGCTGCAAGAAGCAGGATAAGAAAAATCAGGACCAGGGCGGTGAAACCCGCCGTCGTCGGCTGCCAGGTGACGTCACCGTACGAATCGGTGACCGGTGTCGCAAAAAAGTTCATAAAAAAACCTCCCTCTGGGACAAACGCCTGCGGGGAGGACCAACTGTGCATTCCTTACGCCGGTATGAACCGGATCAAGTTCTCAGGGTAACGTCCGAAGACATTTCTCAGCCGAAAGGCACCCCCAGCAGAGCATATTCATTTGACCTGACCAGTATACCGCCCAAACCGGAAAATGTCCACGCCGGCACCATCCGCGGCACACAGAATCTTTCTGCCGGGCAGCAGGCTCTGCCCGCAGGAAAATTTTTCTTTCTGTTGACGGCCATCTCTTTTCAGGGTAGAATCAATCCTAATGTGGTGAGGGAGTAGCAAGCGCTCTGCGCGGCATGTCAACATACTGGCCCATGGGGTCTGGCCTGCCTTAATTTGCGAGACTTACGGTATCTGTTTTGTGCAGGCGGTACCAGCTCCCGATCAGGTTCCTTTGTAGAAAAAGGCCAGGTGCGGTCCGCCGCATCCGGTCTTTTTTTGCAGGAGGTTTCTTAATTGATGAACGCATTCTTTATTGCCAACAGCGCCCTGCTCGGCGTCGGCCTCGCCATGGACGCCTTCTCCGTCTCGATGGCCAACGGGCTCCGGGAGCCCACCATGGGGAAAATGCGCATGTCCGCCATCGCCGGCACCTACGGATTTTTCCAGTGGCTCATGCCCATGCTCGGCTGGGTCTGCGTCCACACGGTTCTTCTCTTCTTCACCGCTTTCCAGAAATTTATCCCCTGGATCGCCCTTCTCCTTCTCGCCTGGATCGGCGGGAAAATGCTGCTGGAAGGGCTTCGCGGCGGAGAAATCGGCGAGGACGATCCCGGGGTCTCCTTCTCCGCGCTCATGATGCAGGGAATCGCCACCTCGATCGACGCCCTCTCCGTGGGCTTCACCATCGCCGGCTATTCCTTCCCGTCCGCCTTCGTCTGTTCCCTGATCATCGCCGTGGTCACCTTCATCATCTGCATCGGCGGACTGATCATCGGGCGGACGGTCGGGACAAAGCTCTCCGGCAAAGCCGCCATCCTCGGCGGCATCATCCTCATCGGCATCGGCCTGGAGATTTTCCTCCGCGGGGTACTCTGACCGCATAGCCCAACACGAAGGACACCCAGCGCCCCTTGCCGCCGCGGCCTGCGCGGGGCTCTCCATGGCACCCTATCGTCCCACACGCACGGCGAAACTGTCGCGAGCCGCGCACGCATATCCGCTCACCCGGAGGAAATCAGCACCATCATCAGGAAGACACAGACAAACCCCACGGCATCAAAAACGGTAAACGGGCTCCCGAGGCAGACTGTACTGATGATCGCCGCGGATACCGGTTCCATGAACCCGTAGAGGTTCGCTTTCTTTCCCCCGATCTCCGCGACCCCCTGCATATAGAGGGGAAACGCGAGAAGATTTCCGATCGCGATGACTGCCGCGATGCAGAGAAGCGCGATGCCGCCCGGGACATAATGGTATGACCACGGCCGGAAGAACACCATGAACATCATGCCGCTCAGGAGAAATGACCAGCTCTGTACGACCAGCATGGGGTAGCGCTTAAGAAGGCGCACCGGCTGGACATTATAGACCGCCACCGCAAGCGCGCAGAGAATGCCGCTTCCAAGCGCAGTTTCGGATACCGAAAATGATCCGGCACGCCCGTGAGTGGTGATCAGGAACACCCCGATGAGTGCCAGGAAAATGCTGGCGATCTCCGGCGCTCTCGGCCTCCGCCTCGCCGCCAGGCAGGTCCAGAGGAGAATCGGTACGGGGGAGAGATCCTGGAGAATTGTCGCCACTCCTGCCGTGGAGAACTGGATCGTCCGGAAATAAAACAGCTGGCTGCACCCGACACCAAGGATCGAATAGACAAAAAGATCCAGGATATCCCGCCGATTCCGCCAGGGTTTCAGGATCTCCCCCCGGTACTTCCGGAGATTCCAGAGCATGATGATCACGCCGGCGCTGAACAGGCGGATCGGAACCAGCCACTCGGTCTGCATTTCCGTATGGGTGAACACAAACTGGCCGATCGACCCGGAGATTCCCCAGCACAGGCCGCCGGCCAGGGCGCAGAGCGCACCTTTCCCTTTCTTATCCATATCTTACGACGATCTCCCCATGCGTTTCCGGATCAGCAGGAGCAGCGCGGTGATCAGGACAGTGAGCACCGCAAAAACCAGCAGAAAGACCGTGATCAGTTTTCCCGGCCCTGCCTGCATCTCCCCACCGGCAAGATAGAGGACATCCGCCCCCGCGAGGATGAGCGCGGCGATGACCGCGATCAGGATCGTCCGCCCGAGGCTCATCTGACTGGTGCCGAATCCGGCAAAAAACGCGGGAAACCGGCCGCCGGGCAAATGACCCCCGGAAGGCGTTCCTCCGGCCTCCGGCTTCAACGCCGGCCGGCGGGAATCCGCCGCGGCGCGCATCTGCCGCTCCGCCTCCCTCTTCTCCTCCTCCGTACGCCTTCTCACCGCCCTGCCGCAGCCCGGGCAGGCCGAAGCCCCGTCCGGAACCTCGGCACCGCAATTCGGGCAGATCGACTTTGGCTTAATCCGGATGATGCGCTTCCCGCAGAAGGGGCAGACCCTCGCGCCGTCCGGAATATCACGTCCGCAATCAGGACATTTCACGAAACATCAACTTCCTTTCCCATTCGTCTTATTCCCATCTTTCGTTATGGATCAGTGTATCATATCATCTCAGGTCTCTCAATGGAAAATAATTTGTAAGATATTTGTATATTGCTAGAATCTTAAGAACATTTTAAAATATTACTAGAAATTATTCCTCAATACCTGGGAGAACCTGAGCGGCTGGCTGCCGGCTCCGGCTGTCCTTCTGCCTGAACCCAAGGGGGAAATGATCATGAAAAAGAAACTCGCAAATCTTCTCGCCGGCACTGCCCTTCTCTGCTCGCTCCTCGTCGCAACACCTCTTTCCGCCTACGCCGGGCGCTGGGAACAGAGGGCGGATGACTGGTACTATGTGGAAAATGGCAAGAGCGCGATCGGCTGGAAGAAAATCGGCAGTTACTGGTACTTCTTCAACGACAACGGCACGATGCGGAAAGGCTGGCTCAACAACAACGGCACCTGGTACTTTCTGAACGCGGACGGCGTCATGAAGAAGGGCTGGGCGCGCTCCGGAGGCAAGTGGTACTTCCTCTTCGACAGCGGTGCGATGGCACATGACTGCTGGATCAATCTGAATGACCGCTGGTACTACCTGACAAGCGACGGCTCACTCTTAACGAACGGCTACACCCCCGACGGATACCGGGTGGACCAGAACGGCGAGTGGATTGGCTGACCCCTCTATTCCGGCCTTCCCACGCGGTCGCAGATCCGACGCGCCGATAAAATCGCTGCATGACGACAATTTCCCGAGAAGCCGGAGCGTGAGCCCCGGCTTCTTTTGTTACGTTTACCTTCATTTCTTCGCCAGCGTAACCTCCCCGTCTTCGCCCACGCCGATCCTGTACACCGCCGCAAGATCCCGGCAACGCTCGTCGTAGATCACCAGCCAGTCCCCCGACGCATCATCCAGATACTCATGATCCTTGTAGAAAATCGAGTGAGACAGTGCCTCGCCGGTATCCGGGTCGAGCGTCCGCCGGATGGACAGCGTCCGGTGATCCAGTTCATCCTCACAGAAGTAGGTTCCGCTTCCGAGAAGCTCAGCCGTCCCACCGGCGATCCGGTACACCGCCCCATCCTCCGGCGTAAATGGATTCACAGAAGCAGATCCACCCGCAGGCGCGCTTCCGCCTGTTGGCGCAGCTCCACCCGCGGGCGCGCTTCCGCCCCAAAGTTTCGCGGAAAGTCCGGTCTCCCGGTCGATCTGCGCCGTGTCAGAATAAGTCACAAGATAGGTACAGAGATCCGCATTGCCGCTGATGCCGTCAAGCAGAGCCTCTGCCGAATCCGCATCCCGGAGGCCAAACATCGCCGCCTGCGCCTCCATATCCGCCGCATACCCGGCCCAGGAGGCATAGGCCGCATCCCCGCGCCGGTCCGGAAGATCGGGAATCCCGGCAGGCGCATTTCCCGTATCCGCGTCCTCCCCGCCCCTCAGCAGGTCGCAAAGCGCGTCGGTGAGCTTCCGGTTCCCTCGGTAATTCAGATGGCTTTCCTCCGCAAAATCCGTGGAAAAATCCAGCCCGAGCTTCCCGTACCACGCCGCGGAGTTAAAGTTCACGAAGGGCGCCTGATAATCCTCCGCGATGTCCCGCAGCGCCTGAAAATGCATCTGGTCCGCCTCCGTCAGGATATATGGCGACACCATGACCAGAACCGGGACCTGCTTCTCCCGGCACAGCTCCATGATCTTCCGGAAGAACTCCTCCTCCCGCTCCTGCAGGGGAAGCGATTCTTTGGAGAAATTTTCCACCGCCGGCCTCTCCTGCGGCTTCGTTCCGGAGGCATACGTTCCTCCCTTGAAATCCTCGTTCCGGTAGACATCCGTCTTCTCAAAGTCATCCTCATGAAGATCCCGCCAGCGGGAATGCCACCACCGGTAGCCCAGAAGATAATCCGGGGCATCCGCCCGGCTCTCTGCACCGAGAATCGCCCGGAACCGGTCCGCAGCCCTGAGCCCGAACGTATTCTTGATCACCCGGCTGCTCTCACTGTCCACGGGGACATGGATCGCCGCGTACCCCTCAAGGACGACGAGCTTCGGCTTCTGCGTCTTCAGCGCTGTCCGGATGTCCTCATACGAATACCAGAACGGCTGCTCGCTCGCCGAGAAATCGTACGCCGCGATCCCCGCATAGCGGTACATTTCCCCCGGGTCAAGATCACAGAAACAGTGGCTCGAGCCGACGCAGAGCACATCAATGCTGTTTTCCGGCTGCCGGTAGAACATTTCCGCCTGGCGGATCCCGTCGATATACTTGAAGGACAGCGCCCGCCATACGCTAAACAGCGAAAGAATAAGGAGAAGGCCGAACACCGCCAGGGAAATCACCCGATTTTTCATTCCGACCTCCCTTAAAACTGCATATAGATAAATGCCTGCGCGCTGAACTGCGGCCCGTATTCCCCGAAGATCAGTGTCGCGAGAATCAGAGACAAGACAACAAGGATGCGAAACCAGGCATTCTGCCGCCCGAGCACGGCATCGAGATTTTCCCCCGTGCGGTACTTCACCCGGTCCGCCTGGTAGAGAACCAGGAACGCGATGAGGAGAACCGTCAGCTCCAGGCTGTCCAGCCCGAGCCCCGACAATGTCCCGTCTGTCAGCTCCCAGAGCCGCGGCTCTGTAACCATCCGCCGGATATAGCGGATTGTGCTGTGCATCCCGTCACTCCGGAAGAGGATCCAGGCAAAGGTGACGCACAAAAACGTAAAGGCCTTCCGGAAAATGTGCGTGCTCGCGGTTTCCGTATCCATGCCGGTTTTCCGCACGATCGCCGTGCGCACGGGCTTGGTGAGATCGCCGGCAATCTGGTAGACGCCGTGAAGGCCGCCCCAGAAAAGGAACGTCCAGTCCGCGCCATGCCAGAGGCCGCTCACAAGAAACGTCACGAGAACATTTCCCCACTTTCTCGCCTTGGAACAGCGGTTCCCGCCGAGCGGGATGTAGACATAATCCCGGAACCAGGTCGAGAGCGAAATATGCCACCGGCGCCAGAACTCCCGGATACTCTCCGAGAAATACGGGGCCCGGAAATTGTCGATAACCTGAATCCCGAGCATTTTCGCCAGGCCGAGCGCGAGAAGCGAGTAAGACGCGAAATCGCAGTAGATCTGCAGGGTATAGAAGACCGCCGCCAGAAAGAGCACTGCCCCGCCGTAGCGCATGTCGTCCGCAAACACCGTGTCCGCGACAGCGGCAAACCGGCCGGCTAGGACAAGCTTCACAAACATGCCGAACAAAAACAGGATGCCCCCATCCCGGAGATTCTCGTATCTTAGCCTCCGCTTCCCGTCCCCCTGCAGCTGCCGGAGCAGCCCGTCCGACCGCCCGATCGGCCCGGCGGTGATCGTCGGGAAAAATGAGACGTATGCCGCATAGCGGACAAGGGAGCGCTCCGGGGATGTCTTTCCCTGGTAGACATCGATCAGGTAGCCGAGCGCCTGGAAGGTGAAAAAGCTCAGGCCGAGCGGCGCCGCGAGGCTGAGCGGATGGAACGCCGCGCCGCGTGCGCGGTCAAGATTCTCCAGGAAAAAATTGCTGTATTTGAAGGCCAGGAGCGGGAGCAGGGTGAGAACGACGAGCACGGCAAAAAGCCAGCGGGCGCCGGCACGCTGCATCCCTGACAGGATCCATGTCCCGCCCCAGGTGAGCAGGATGACAAAAACCAGCGGCAGGAAAGCCTTCCCATTCCCGCCTGTCCACGAGGCATAGAACAGGGCATTAAACACCAGCAGGGCAAAAACCTGGAACTTACCCGGAAGCAGATCATACACCAGCGCCGCGCCGGCAAAAAAAAGCAAAAAAACAAGAGAGTTCAGCTGCATCACTCACGATCCCCCTGCAGTTTCCGGATCTGTTCCGCAAGAGGCGCATTTCCCCCGAACAGATGCACATAGCCCTCCAGGGACTCCGCCTTCCGGCGGAGCGCCTTGGCCTTCTCCCAGACAAAAATCTCCGATTTTCCCTTGCCGTTCCTGGCTTCCTGAATCAGGTTTTCCCCGGCGGAATTGCCGTCCATCGCGATGACGACGGACGGCCGCCGCTCAAAAATCTCATAATTAAAGCTCTTGTAGATCGCAGCGCCCTCGCTCTCCGTGGAAACCCGGACATAGACATTTTCCCGGAGAATCCGGTTCTTCTCCATCCCGGTGATGAGCGACGGCACAAAACAGTATACCGGAAAATGCTTTGTATTGTGATCCAGCAGATACTTTTCATATCCGCTCATCCGGTATCCGGTCACAAAAATCACCTCCGAGGGATCAAGCACCTCCATCAGGCGGTCGATCTCCCGCGTCCCCTCCGGGCTGACCCTCGTCGTGCGGCGCTCGGTGTTAAAGCTCCCGCCGGCGAGGATGACCGGGGTGACGTCCCAGGGAAGTTCCCGGATCTTCTCCCGGAGAACCGTCGCGGATTCCTCCCGGCCCCTGCGTCGGAACTTCCAGTCCGCGGAAGCGTGGGCATCCTCATACTCTTCCATTTTCCGGAGAAGGACCGTCTCGAGCGTCCTCCCGGCGAGAAGGTCGCGGAAAGCCCTGTCCTTGCGGCGGAACGCCGCCTCCCCGTCCCCGATCACGGAGGTCTCCGCCTCCTTCATCTGCTTCATCTCCGCGGCGGTCAGGTGCAGGAGCTTTTCCAGCGACAGCTGCTCGTCGATCGGGTTCGTGCCGTAGAGCGCCGCGCCGTCCGTCCCCTGGACGCAGGGGATCCCCGCCCGGAGATATTCATGCAGCGGATGATTGTCCAGGCTGTTCAGGTTATTCAGGCGAACATTCGAGGTCAGCTGGAACTCCAGGACAACGCCGTTCTCCCGAAGCTCCCGGAGAAGCTTCTTCCCCTTCGCGGTCCGGAGGCCGCAGGTATACAGGCCGTGGCCGATCCGCATCTTCGGCATGCCCTGCCCCGGCGCAAGCCCGCCGCGGACGCAGGCAATACTGTGGGCGACATTATCCCGGAGGCCGTCATTTTCCCCCGCGTGAACCCGGATCACAAAATCCGGATCCTTCGCGGCGATCTGGTCAATATCCCGGAAGAGCGGCGCGAGATCAGAAATATCGTTGACCTCCTCCCCGACAAAGTCGCAGCCGGCGACATACGGGTCAAGCGCCACCGCGCTCAGCGCGACCAGGTTCTTCTGCAGGTAATCCGACGGCGTGACCGCGTCCTTGATGATCGTGAGCGGAATCCGGCGCATCGCCGCCAGAAAGCGGATCAGCACACCGGTCTCCCGGTAAATCTGGGGCATCACCTCATGCACCTCGGTCAGCATGGACAGCGACTCGTACTTCTTGACCAGCGTCGTATCGCTGATTTCCACGTAGCGGATCCCCTGCTTCATATACGCTCTCGCGATCCACAGCAGGCAGTCCTGAAAAATGCTGTTGTTCCAGTATTCCGGATTGTCCCGGTCGGCCAGCATCTGTTCCAGCGCGCCCCGCACGGTGTCGTCCGGAATTTTTTCGATATTTCGGAATTTTATCTTCTTTTCCGATTCCTGTCCCTTCGTAAACACATAGCGGTAGAGGTAGACCTTTTCCAGATTGGTAAATACCGCCTGGCCGTCCTTGAGGACCGCCAGGGAATTGCGGATCGCCACGATATTCTGCTCCGCGTTGCCGAGATTGTTCAGGATCAGGTCGGCGAAATTGATAAACGTATTGTCGTTGATCCGCCGCTCCAGATATTTTCCCGTCAGCCCCGAATTCACAAACTGGCTCGCCACCCGGTCATGCTGCTCCGTGAGAAGCTCCTCCTGGCGCTTAGTCAGCTTAAGCCCGAGCTTTTTGACATAATAGCGCGGGTAGCGGATCTGGTGGGCGATCCCCATCGCGATCAGGATATCCGGCGAAAGATTCCCGTTCATGTGCGTGTGCAGGTCGCCCCGGAACTTCTCATCACGGAGAATGTACGTCTTGAAAATGGTCTGGGCGGCATCCCCCCGGTAGTCCTTGGTCTGGCTCATCAGGGTCTTCGCGATCGCCGGGACGGATCCCTTCATCTCGATGCGCCCGTCCGGGTAAATGTTCGCGACCTTGGTGTTCGCAAACCGCAGGATATAGACCTCTCGGTTCTCCGCGTCGATATAACAGGGCACCTCCCCGCGGATGCAGAGCAGCCCCTTCTGATTCGTACTGAGCGGCAGCCCGCCAAGCCTCGCGAAATTCCGGATGAGATTCCCGGAATGATGGTTCGGGGTCTCCAGCTCGTATAAAAGGCGCTTCTCCTCCCGATAAAGGCTGACAATCATGTCCTTCTCATTATCCAGAAACAGGCATCCGAAATAACGCATCATTCTCCTTCTCCCATGATCTGCTCCCGTCACGCGCTGGCACAGGCGGCTCTTGCGATGACTTCCGCATGTGCCGGACAAGCCGTGACCGAAAATCTCTGTTTATTGATCCAGAAAGCGCAGAACCGCCCGGTTGAACTCCTCCCGCTTCTTTCTGGCGATAAAATGATCCCCGGGGATCAGCTGAAGCTCCGCGCCCGGAATGCTCCGGGCAATCAGCCGTGTGTGCTCCGCCCGGATCATATCCCTCGTCCCGGCGATCACCAGCGTCCTCGCGCGGATTTTTCCGAGTTCCTCCGGCGTGATCTTCGGCTCATTCACCATGAGCCCGAGCATTTCCGTGCTCTTTCGGGCAAACCGGCTCATCCCCGAAAACATCCGGATAAACCGGTAGCCGATCTCCACCGGCAGCTGGGAGAGACGCTTCACCCCGCCGGGGTTGAGATTCGCGCCGTTCACGACGAGCTTCTCTACCCGCTCCGGATACCGCAGGGCAAAAATCAGGGCGATATTGCCGCCGTCCGAAAATCCGAGAATGTGCGCCCGGGCAATCCCATGCGCATCCATAAATTCCCGGAGGTCATCGGCAAACTGGCCGAGCGTGAACGGCTTCCTCCCCCGCGGCGTCCTCCCGTGCCCGCGGGTATCTATGGCGTACACATGGTATTCCTTGGCAAATGCCCCGATCTGGCCACGGAAATAACTGCTGTTCTCCCCGTTTCCATGCAGCAGGATCAGCGGAAACCCCTTTCCCTTCTCAAGATAATAATGCCGGATATCCAATGCCCTCAGCTCCTTTCTCCTGCATTATACCGCACAGGGGAAGAGCCCGCGTTTGATCTTGACTTGGGCGCTGTCAAGCGATACAACATGCTCATAACAATTCTCCGGTAAATCTTCGTGTCCCTGGAGGGTCAAATGAAGCACATGATTGAAAAAATAAAATCTCTCAAAACCGCCATCCGGACGGTTTTTTTTACCTCCGTCTGCGTCCTTGTCATCATTGAGCTGTTCCGCCTGCGCCGGACCCTGTCCGGGGCAGACCTGAGGGCTGCCTTCGCGGACATTCCGGCACCGCACATCCTCCTGATGATCCTGATCGGGCTCATCGCTGTCACCCCGATGCTGGCCTACGACTTCATCCTGAACCGGGAGCTCGGAACCATATACCCGAAATCCTACATCCTCGGGACGAGCTGGTGTGTGAACACCATCAATAACCTCGCCGGGTTCGGCGGCATCGTGGATATCGGCCTCCGGTATTCCTTCTATGTCCCGGAGGAAAAAGAAAGCGACGGAGTGCAGGCGATCTCCCGGATCATGCCGTACTTCATGTCCGGCCTCTCCGTCTTCAGCGCCATTTCCCTGTTTCTCACCATATTCACCCCGGTGAGCCCGGAAATCCGCCGTTACCTGATCCTGCTGATCGGTACCGCCTGCTATGTCCCATGCATTTTATTCCTCTCAAGCCGTAAAAACATGAAATACTTCGGCCGGCTCCGGATGGCAACCGCCGGAAAGCTGCTCCTCGCTTCCACCGCCGACTGGGCATGCGTCATCACCTGCTTTGTCCTCACCGGGTATCTCATGGGCATCAGCATCCCGCTCTTCAACCTCATCCCGCTCTACATTATCGCCATCGCGGTCGGCCTGGTCTCGATGATCCCCGGCGGTATCGGAAGCTTTGACCTCATCATGATCGCCGGCCTGGAGAGTCTCGGCATCGAGAGCGCCCGCGTCGTCACCTGGATCCTGCTCTTCCGCCTGGTCTATTACATCATCCCGTTCTTCTTCGGCGTCCTGCTTTTTATCCACTACATGGGCGGGCGGATCAACACAAAATTTCACGGGATCCCCAAAATGCTCCTGACCTCCGCGGCGCACCGGGCGGCGGTCCTCCTGATCCGCCTGTTTGGCATTTATCTGGTCCTGTCGGCACTGATTCCGGACGAACTCTCGAGCATCCCGCTTCTCCGCAGCCTCGACCCGGTCCACGGCCAGTTGCTCTACCAGTTTCCCAGCGTGCTCCTTGGCGTCTGCTTCATCCTGCTCGGACGCGCTGTCCAGGAAAATGTCTCCCGCGCTTTCCCCTTCGGCATCTGCCTTCTCGCCGTGACCTTCCTCTACGTCAACTTCGGGGAAGTCAGCTGGGCGGCGTCTTCTGCGGTGCTCCTGCTGGTCCTGGTGATGGTGCAGATCCGGCCGCGGCTTAACCGGATCCAGCTCGTCTACTCGGCGGAGGCATTTACCCGCGATTTCCTGATCCTGATGTTCACCCTGGCGCTCTTCCTCCGCTTCAGCGGCCACAGGGCAGCCGGCATCCTGTTCCGGAACCAGCGGTACCTGCTCAGCCGCTACGGCCGCCTCTGGCTGCAGCTTCTCGCCGCCATTCTCCTGATCACCTTCATCTACCAGCTGATTGTGCGCTACCTCTCCGCCGGCCGCCAGCCCCTCGGCGATGCCTTCGATGATGCCCGATTCACCAGCCTTCTCCAGAAATATGGCGGGGACAGCAACAGCGGCCTCGCGTATCTCCGGGACAAGCGCCTCTACTGGTACCGGGAAAATGGCGCCGATGCCGTCGCCTTCCAGTTTGCCCAGTCCGGCAGCAAATGCGTCGTCATGGGCGAACCCATCGGGAAAAGGGACGCCTTCCGCGACGCCATCAGCCAACTCCTCGTGGACGCCGAACAGCTGGGATACCAGATGATCTTCTATGAAATCGGCCAGCAGACAACCCTTCTGCTCCACGAATACGGCTATGAGTTTATGAAATTCGGGGAGAGCGCCCTGGTCGATCTCAAGAACTTCAGCACCGCGGGAAATCACGGAAAACGCTACCGCACCGCGCTGAACAAAATAGAAAAACAGGGCTTCACCTTTACAATCACCGGCGAGCCCCATTCTGACGAGCTTCTCGATCAGCTTTCCGCGATCTCCCGCCGCTGGCTTGACGGCCGCCGGGAAAAGGGATTCTCCCTCGGTTTTTTCGACCGCGCCTACCTGCAGAAGGCCCCGATCGCCCTCGTCAAAAACAGCAGCGGGGAAATCTGCGCCTTCGCGAACATCATGCCGAACCACTCCGCGGACACCGCGACCATCGACCTCATGCGCTACGACGCGGACCTTTGCCCGAACGGCATCATGGATTTCCTTTTTGTCTCCCTTTTCCTCTATTTCCAGGGAAAGGGCGTCCGGTACTTCGACCTCGGCATGGCGCCGCTGGCCAATGTCGGCAGCTTTGAACACAGTTTCTTCCAGGAACGGGTCGCCTACCTGATCTACACCTTCAGCCGGCGGTTCTACTCCTTCAACGGACTCAGGCAGTACAAGGAAAAATATGCCCCAGAGTGGAGTTCCCGGTACGTATGCTATCCGAAGGCAAGCTGGCTGGTCTGCGACATGCTCGCCGTGTACCGTGCCGACAACCGGACCCCGAACTGAAGAAACCCAGGCTCCGGCTCCCCGCACTTCCCGGCGGCTGAGCCAAAGAAGCCCAGGCTCTGGCCTCCCACACTTCCCGGCCGCCGGCGGGCATTCTCCGGCTTCGGCTTCACCTCCGGAGCCGGAGAATCCGCCGTCAGAAGATAAACTTCTCCGGGAACGGGTCATCGATGGCACGGCTCACCTGGAACGTGCCGGTCTCGCACTGGTAGAGCTCGAGCAGCATAAGCCCGATGCCGGCTGCCCCGTCAAAGAGGCCGATCGGGGATGTGATGACCTTCGGTGCCACCCGGTCAAGGGCAAAATTCCAGCATGCGTGGGTTCCGTCCGCCTCCTCCGTCCAGTCCGCGGCGCCGAGCAGAACCCGCCCGCAGCGCAGCGCCATTTTCCGGAGATCCTCCCGACCGGTCGCCGCGTAGAGGCCAAGATACATGTTCTCGATTCCCGCCGTACCGCAGCAGATATTGTACGTGTTCCAGTAGCCTGGGGAGTGAATCTCCGGGGCGCCGGCCTTTGTCGTGCCGTTCGCGAACCGGAGCGCCCAGTCGAGGTACGCGCGGTCGCCGGTCATGGTATACATTTTATAGAAGAAACGGGTTGTTCCCGCCGGCCCGTGGCAGTAGCCGAGGTAATAGAGATCCGGCCGGTCCGGAAGCGCGTGGGGCAGCAGCGCGGCGTCCGCCGTCTTCGTCGCTGCGTCCTCCATATATTCCGCCACGCCATTGACCGCATCGCGGAATACCGGATCCCCGCTCGCCTCATAGAGGCGCAGCAGCGTAAATCCGATGCCGCCGGTTCCCATCGGGAAATTCGGGTCAACATAATCCGGGGAAGCGTGGAAGTAGGTCGGATCAACGCCGCTGTAGACGATCTTCCCGTCCCCCATGCTGCGCCCCTTCCCGAGGAAAATGTGCCCTGCCTCGACGGCGAAGCTGCGCCAGTCCGGACGGTCATAGACATCCGCCGCATAGAGCAGGAAGAGAACGGTTCCGGCATTGCCCACAATGCCCGGGTACGTGGACCAGGTATAGCCCTGTCCGCCCTCGCCCGGCTGCGCGTCCGCCTTCATCCCGTCGATAATGCTCTCCACGCATGCTTTATATTCCTCATCCCCGGTCAGCTTATAGAGCGCCGTCAGCGCGTAGGCTGCGCCGGAATAGCCGGTCGAGAAGGCATACTTGGAGAAATTCTTCTTGAGCTCCCGCTGATGATACCAGCGGTACATCAGATACGTGCCGCCCTGCCTCGCCTCCGCGAGATAAGCTTCGTCACTGGTCACCTGATACAGGGAGAGCAGATAGCAGACAATACCCGCGGCCCCGGAGTACATGCAGATCTCATCATAGTAGCGTTCATGGCCGGTTTGGGCGTCCTCCAGTGTCCAGTAGTGCCCCTCCGGAGCGTCCGTGCGCACGCGGGTCATGATAAAGCGCATCGCCGCCTTCGCGGCATCCAGATAATCCTCCGGGGTCACCGGCAGCAAAAGATTCTTTTTCAATGGTCCGTTCTCCTTCATTTTCTTGCAATGCCTATTGTTTTAGTATGAATATTGTGCTATTATAACACGCAACTTGCTAACATCATACCCGATTTACCACTTTTTTTGAAGGAGGATTTCTTATGAATGCAGAACAACAGGCAGCAGGAAGCGGTGCCCGCCCTGCGGAGACCTGGCTCGGCCATTTCGGCGGCCTGCTCCCGCTTCTGGTCATGATTATCTCCATGATTGTCATGGTCGCAAACGGCATGGGATCGACACGGAATTTCTGGGCAGCCGGACTTTTCGCGATGGTCGCCGGATTTCTCGTCTATAAAGACAAATCGGAATTCCAGAAGGCGGTTCTTGCCGGCATCCAGGATCACATCTTCGCCTATATGCTCGCCTGCTTCCTGCTCGCCGGCATCATGTCGAAGATCCTGACCTCCTCACATCTGGTTGACGCCCTGCTCTACATCATGTCCCGGGCAAATGTCTCCCCGGCGCTGATGCCGATTGTCTGCTTTATTATCGCCATGATCCTGTCCACCGCCACCGGATCGGCGGCTACCTCCGTCAACGCTTCCGGCCCGGTCCTGATTCCTCTGGCTGTCGGCATGGGCTGCGACGCCAACGTGATCTGCGGTGCCATCCTCGCCGGCGGCTGCTTCGGCGATAACCTGGCACCGATCTCCGACACCACCATCGCCTCCTCCCTGACACAGGAGGTCGACACCATGCGCGTAGTCAAAAGCCGCCTGAAATATTCCATCATCGCCGGCATCGTCTCCGCGGCAGCCTATATCGCTCTCGGCGTCAGTCGGTTCGGCGGTACCTCCGCGGCGGCCACCGACGTCAGCGGACAGTATCTGAGCAGTCTCATTTTCCTCGTTGTCCCGCTGCTCGCCGTAGTCCTGATGCTCAGGAAGAAGGGGCTCTTCACCTCCTTTATCATCAGTGAGCTGGTTGGCTTCGTGCTTCTCTTTGCCTTCGGCTACGTCAGTCTTCCAACCCTGGTGGCAAAGGACGGCCTGATTCCGAGCGCCTTCGACGGCATGGTCGGCACGATCATCTTCCTGCTCTTCATCTTCGTGATGGTCAGCCTGATCAGCAATGCCGGCGTACTCGACTGGATTCTCGGCATGCTCCGGCATCAGGCAAAATCCGACCGGGCAGCCGAAATCACTGCCGGCGGCATGGTCTGCCTGGTTTCCATCGCCATCAGCAGCGGCACCTCGGCGATCGCGTTCTGCGGCCCGATTATCCGGCGCCTGCTTCGCCCGTTCCACATCGACCGCGCCCGCTGTGCCAACATCCTGGACGGCCTCGGCTGCGGTGTCGGATACCTCGTGCCGACCAACCCCGGGTGCCTGAACCTGGCTGCCGTCGCCGTCGCGACCGGCGTGGTCTCCGAGGGCTACAGCCCGCTCTCCTTTGTCGGCTATAACTTCCAGTCCATGGCACTCTTCGTTGTGTTCTGGTTCGCGATCCTGTCCGGATGGGGCAGGACACATGAGACCGACGAACAGCTTCGCGCCGACGGCGTGAATCCGTACTCGAACGACTGATGAGAAACGGCTCGTGGCTGCCGCCTCCGACGGCCTGTGCCTGCTGCTGACATCTGGGAATTTGGCCGATACCGGGCAAACTACGGGTATTAGGCCGGCGCAGGTGCCGCAGGAGATGTCCAAAAGCCCTTCGAGGCTGCCAAAAGGCAGTCCCGGAGGGCTTTTCTTACTGATTCATTCTCTTCCTTTCCGGGCAGGCTTTATGCTTGACCGGAGCATCCTTTGTCATTTTTTCGCCATGTATACGGTTACTTCCCCGCTTCTTCCTGTCTCCGCAGGAAAATCAGGTCTGCAGCCAGGACGATTAGACTTCCGATCATCAGGAACAGGTAAAGCATCATGCGCGAATCGTCACTTGTTGCAACGCTTCCTGATACCTTCGTTCCGGCATTCGGAGCAGTCTTCCGTCCCCCTGATCCTTCATTTGTTGACATACTGCCGTTCGTGTCTTTGGTTGTTGGGTCCAGTATGTTCCTGACATTGATCACGATCTTTCCGTCCGCCGTTACCGGAGCAGCCTGAGAGAAGCTGTAGCCGGAAACTGCATCTTCCGTGACCATATAAGAGATTTCCTTTCCGCCTGCATCGCAGAGCGGCTGTCTCCCGAAGCTGTATGTCCAGTTGAAATCTGCCGAAGTCTGAGCAGTGGCAATCTCCGTCCCGTTCGCAAGGAGATGTAGCGTGATCAAGGACGGCCTGGTTCCAGCGTCGTTGTTGTTATCCTCCCATGACTTTGTGCCGACGACCGTCACCATTGCAACCCCGGATCCTCCACCGCTATGGTGACCATCGCCATGTCCACCACCACCACCACCACCACCACCATGATGTCCGCTGGGTTCCTTCGTATTTGTGACGGTAAATCCCCGTTCGGTGGAGTATGTGATCGCGGCACTATATCCGGGAATACCATCTTCCGTCAAGGTATAACTTATTTCCTTTCCGTCCTTATACTTGTCAAGATTCTCAAAAGTATACTGCCACTGATTACCAGAGTTCAGTTCCTGGCTCGCAATCTCGTTTCCGTCCGCGAACAGATGCACGATAGCCTTACTGCCGGTTCCGCCGGACCAGACTTTTGTTACCGGAATAGAAATTTTCCCGGTAATCGTATTGGTCATCGTGTACCCATCCTTTGCCGTACCACTGATGACGCTGCTATATCCATCAACCGGTATCTCAGAAATAGAATAAACAATCTCGTGCCCGTCTGAGCTGTCATACTTCTGAAGATTCCCAAAAGTATATATCCAGTCATTACCGGCATTAAGCGTAACCGTTTCTTTTGTCCTTCCGTCTGCCAGCAAATGCAAAGTTGCAGAATCACGCGCGGGGCCAACCCATTTCTTGATCACTTTCACCTGTGTCGTGGCCGTATTCGTGATTATAAAACCAGTCGACGGATCTCCTGTAATCGTAGTTGTATATCCGGGCACACCGACTTCATTAACCGTGTACTGAATTTCATGGCCATCATTCCCATATTTTGGAAATCCGGAAAGCATAAGCGCCCACCCGTTACTCTCATTCAATTCGACAGTTCTTATAACAGTTCCGTCTGCGAGCAGATTAACCGTGACGGAAGCCGGCCTATTTTCACTGCTTCCTTCATCCTGGTTGTTAACCGGATACCGAGAAGCCGCCCTAAGCAGATAACCTCCATTCCAGAATTTTACAATGGGTATGGAAATCGTCTCAGGATCCGTTTTCTTCTTTTTATCAGGAACGGTCTGAAGCGCCCCGCCTGCCGAGGACACAACCATTGAAAATTCTTCCCTGTTCAATTCATAACCGTCCGGTGCGGATTTTTCCTTTACTTGATATGTCCCTGAAGTGAGGTAGCCGGATACTGCTGTTCCGTCGGCACCGGTGATCATTTCAAAGGAAGTTCCATCGGGGCGCGTAACTTCAAATACCGCATTTGCCAGAGGAAGGCTCTGATCATCCGCATCCACCTTGATCAGTTTGATTTTGTTCGCCAGGTTTCCTGTCCCGGATCCGCCGGAATCTGCAGAGATATGGGATGCACTTGCCACTTCAACCTGTTTCGCCGAAGTTAACTTCATATTGTTGCGAAGCGTTGTCCCCGGCGTATAGGTTGTTCTGTAGCGGAGGCGGTACTGGCCGTCATGGATATCTCCCAGATTCAGCGTGAAAGATTTTCCGTTAGCGGCGATGTCCAGTTTTCCCGTGAGGCTCACTTCGTCATAAGCACGGACAACGTCACCATATTCATTAAATTCAACAGGGCGAAGCATGAAACTTTCGGCAATATAGGTTTCTGTGCCTGCTCCTTCGGAAAGATGATCCGTGATCACCACATTGCGGAGATCCGCTTTCTGATGATTGATCCGGATATACCATTCCGCCTGTTGTTTTTCCCCATCCACCGATTGTCCCCACTTCCCGAGGATCTCCGGCTCAAGTGCGGTCGGCCCATTAATGCGAACTGTCACCGGCACAACCTTTCCGCTGACCGATATTTCAAAAGTGTTATCCTTACCGATTGTTATCTGCTCTTTGTCGAATCGCGCTGAAAGCCGGATGCTTCCACGAACATTCTCCTTTCCTTCAACCCAATCGGTGAAGGTTATCCGGACGGATCCGCCTTTATCGCCCGTCCCCGGCGTCACATGGGCTTTGCCGATCACGGTTGTTCCATCTTCACCGTAGATGTTAAAATTGTCGGCTTCATGATCCGAGGGAAAGATCATTTTCTCCGGCAGCGTAATGTCAAAATAATCTCCCTCGTGAAGATCCGCTCCGTTTGAGCTGGCATCCCAGTCCATGGCAAGGTAAAATTTGTCAGACCAATATACATGATCTACAGTATTTCCGCTCAAGCTCTTTATTGTAAGCTCGGTAACTCTTGCATCCACTTGCTTTATCCCTGCCGGTGCCAATTTCGGCGCTGTCTTTGCTGTCTCGCCCTCGGTCCGGATATCCGCGGGAGCAGGCGTCACCCTCCTGGCAATTTCGCCTTCACTTGCCCCGGTTGCGTATTTGTCGAGGAGTTCCCCATGATCTGCACCGTCCCCGATGTCATCCGCGTCATCAACATTACCGGCGTCATCCGCATCCTTAGCATCAGAAGCGTCAATCTTGCTCTCCACAAGACTGTCCTCCACACTCGGAGGATTTACCGATATCGATTCGGCCGCAAAGCTTGTCAGTCCGCTCTGTACCAGGAATAGGATCATCACCGCTAAGGCGGTCAATCTGGTAATATGTCGGCTTATTTTCATCCTTTTTACTCCTTGGTAGCGGAACTGGTTTTTCCGCTGTTCGTTGCCTGTTTTTCCGGATCATGGCAGGAATCAGGCATCCGGTCCGATGCATTCGCCTGTCCGGCTCCGCAATTCTCCAGCCCAGTCACATGAACGTTTCTGTTTACCTTGGCATCATAGGTTCCGGCCCTCATAATCTCCCCGAGATCAATCCCTGTGGTTTCCTTCATGGACGCAAACAGTTTGGACATCACAACCGGCACATTGGATGCAATCGTTGAAACACCATTCTCCTGGTCAGCGCCGCCGATAATCGTGATCTTATCAATCTGGGACAGAGGCCTTGCGATCTCTCCGGCAATTTCCGGCAGTACCCGGATCAGCATCTCCGCGATGGCCGCATTGTTGTACTTCTGATATGCCTCCGCTTTCTTTTCCATGGCTTCCGCTTCCGCCCGGCCCTTCAACGCAATACCGGCGGCTTCCGCCTCGTATTTTGCCCGGATGCCGGCGGCTTCCTGTTCCGCCGCATACTTCGCGGCATCCGCGACGGTTTTCTTCGCTTCCGCCTCTTTCTCCTGTTCGTACTTTCTGGCTTCCGCTTCCCTCTGCCTCTTGGAAAGATCCGCCGCCGCTTCCTGCTCGACGCGGTACTTCTCTGCGTCAGCTTTTCTGTTGATCTCCGCCTCCAGAGACTGCTGCATGACGGAAACTTCCTGCTTTTTCAGCTCAGAGTCCCGTTCTGCTTTCGCGATCTGCGCGTTGACGGTTGCGATCTCGATGTTCTTTTGCTGCTCCTGCTTCTGTATCTCGTAGGCCGCATCCGCCTCCGCCTTTTTGGTATCCGAAATCACCTTTAATCCCGACTGTTTGATCGCCAGCTCGTTGTTCTTCTGCGCGATCTCCGTGTCAGCAAGAACACGGGCATCGTTTGCCGCCTTGTTCGCTTCTGCCTGTGCAATCGCCACGTCCCGGTCAGCCTGCGCTTTGGCGATTGCCGCGTCCTTCTTGATCTTGGACGTATTGTCTGCGCCCAGATCATTGATCAGCCCCTTCTCGTCGGTTACGTTCTGGATATTGCAGGAGAGGATTTCAATGCCGAGCTTCTCCATATCCTTGGCGGCCTTCATCATAACCTGATCCGAGAAGGAATCCCGGTTCGTATTGATGTCCTTGAGCGTCAGCGTTCCGATAATTTCACGCATATTTCCCTGCAGGGAATCCTGCAGATCCATTGCGATCTGCTCCGCCTTTTTATTCAGAAAGTTTCTGGATGCCTTTTCGATCCCTTCCCCGTCCGGGGAAATGCGCACCTTCGCGACGGCGTCGACATTGACATTGATGAAGTCTGTCGTCGGAACCGACTGTTCTGTTTTGATATCCACGGTCATCTGACCCAGATACAGGGTATCCAGCCGTTCCAGGAAAGGAACCTTGATTCCTGCCCTTCCGATCAGGATCTTCGGTTTCTTTCGAAACCCGGAAATAATAAATGCCTTGTCCGGCGGCGCTTTCACATAACCGCTCATCAGAATGAGCAAAATGCCAACAATGATCACGGCAGGAATAATCGTTTCTACTGAAATCATAGATACCCCCTTCAAAATTTGTAAAGCAGCAAGAAGTCCTTTTATCCGACAAGTCCAATCAGAAAAAACTCACAAAAATCCGTCCGCTGTCCATACGTCAGATAACCCTTGATCCGGCAGATCTATACGGAAATAACTTACTCTATGCCGAAGCTGTTCATGCTTCTTCCCGTCCATATATCCGTACTGCCATAGAATCCCTTGACTTTCGCAAGATTCAGATCATCCGGCGTTTGTCCGGCCTCGCGCAAAGCCAGATTCATCCTGCCCAGAACAATGCTCTGGTTTTTCAAAAGAATGGCTCCGGCAATCTGGCTGTGCGCTTTTACAGCGGCATTGAGCCTTGCGAACTGGTGTGCTTCCCCATCCGCCGTTATCGCTACCAGGTAATGTTCCATACTGAATCCCGCGAAGGCGCCAAACATAACGCTCAGGATTGCATGATATCTTTGCTTGTCATATCCATACAATTCCCGGATCTGGTCGATCCGGAAAACCTCCAGCCCGTCCTGATAGCTGACCACATAGTCTCTTGTCACATAACATCTGCAGTTTTTGAAATGCCGGGCGTCAGTTTCCGACGTTTGTCTTACGCCATTCTGATAATCCGCGCTGGTTTCAAACAGCTTTTTCGCGTTCGCGATCTTCCTGTCTTTCTTCCTCTGTCGACGAATCAGGCGGATCATTTCCGCAATCCATAAAACGATCATCAGCACCATGAACGCGAGCGCAATCCACAGTCCCGCGCTGATATCGGCAAGAGCGTTGCCGGAAGCGGAATAGACAAGGCAGACATTCCCAAGATAATCTGACGCATTTTCTCCGGAATCCAAGCCCGCATAGATCGCATACGCCCCCTGTGCCAGCGCATCAAGATCACTGTCCGTTTGCCGGAGCGTGCCCTTGATCCGCAGGGGAGAAGCATCCTCATTGTCAGCCGCGATCTTCTTTTGAAATTCGTCACTGTTGTATACAGTCTTCGGAACACTCACGATATAGTCATACCAGGTGCCGCCTTTCTTTCTGGAGGCAAACAGATACTCATTTCCCTCCTCATCTGTCGCGAAGGACCCGGTCAGGTATTCCGCGTCCAGATATACTAGGCCACCATAGCTGTCAGCTTCAGAGATCTCCCTGCCGTAGACAGACTGGCTGATGATGCCTGCGGCGAGCACGGCAATAAAGATGGACATAGCCGCAAGGATGACACACGAGAGGACAGTTATCCCCCGCCCGGATTGAAACATTTTCTTTTCCACGAGTTTGATTTCCTTTTCTTTAAATCATTCTGCAATATCCGCATTTCCCCACACGTTACTTATCGTAATTTCCCGGCATCATTCCCCCCTTGCCATTATCTTGTTCAAAGCTTCCGGTTCCATAGGCTGATGATTTCACACCTCTGCAGGTAAATTTGTCTGCGGAAGCATTCAGCAATACGAAGCTTTTCGTAATATATAGTTATCGTAGTAAAATCCCCTTATATTGTCTATATTTTTCGCCTTTTTTATGGTTTACAAAATCTTTACACAATGTAAACTTTTAGGCAGCTTTACACGCTGTAAACTCAATCTTTTTTATTTTCCCATTGTTATTGTAATAATATACATGGAAAGTATTGATTTTTCAGACTTATTTTGTCATCACCGCGCAACACATCTGCTGCCGGAGAAGAAGAAAGGAATATTTTGTTTGCAAACGGATACTCTGAATGTTGACTTCCAATAAAACGTGCAACTAGAGAAAAACTGCGCGCAATACAACGCCCCAAAAGCCTTGAAAACACTGGATAATTCCGCATTTTTGCTTGCAATTGTGCGGATTTTTTGATACACTATATTTAGTCGTAAATACCACTATTTAATTTTGGAGAAAGCTATGTATCTTGGTTACCTTGTTGATGTGCCGGATGAAAAGGGAAAAATCACTTTCCGACAGAAGGGAAATGCGAAGTACGTGTACTATGAATACGATCGCGCCTATGATCCAAAACGCAAGTATACGATCGTGAAAAGATCGACGATCGGAAAACTGTCGGATGAAGATCCGGATAAGATGTGCCCGAATGAGAACTTTCGAAAGTTCTTTCCGGAGGTGGAAGCAGCCGGGGAACGTGGTGATGCCGGCCGGAGCAGCGCACTGAAAGCCGGCACATATATGGTGATCAATCAGGTGGTGAAGGATCTCGGGCTGGGCGAGAAACTGGAGGCTGCTTTTGGCGTCAGAAACAGCGGGATGATTCTTGACCTGGCTGCCTACTCCGTCATTACAGAAAATAATGCGGCACAGTACTATCCGGATTATGCGTATAACCATCCACTCTTCACACCAAATATGAGGATCTACAGTGATTCAACGATTTCTGATTTCCTGCGGGATCTCAGTGAAGACCAGCGGCAGAACTTTCTGAATCTTTGGAATGAGGAACGGAATAAGCGTGAACGGGTCTATATCTCCTACGATTCTACAAACAAGAATTGTGAAGCCGGTGACATCAGCATGATTGAGTATGGCGCAGCGAAGGTCGATGCCGGCCTGCCGATCTTTAATTATGCCATTGGTTACGATGTGAACAACCGTGAGCCACTGATGTATGAGAAGTATCCGGGAAGCATCAATGACGTTTCGCAGCTGCAGTACATGATCGCGAAGGCAAAAGGGTACGGGTACAACAACATTGGTTTTATTTTGGATCGGGGCTATTTCAGCAAAGAAAATCTGAAGTTTATGGATGAAAACGGATTTGCATTTATTATTATGGTGAAAGGCATCAAGGACTTTATTCATGATCAGATCCGTCAGCAGAAAGGCTCCTTTGAGAACGACTGGGGTAATCAGATCGCGGAATTCGGCGTGTACGGGAAGACGGTTCACACTTTTGTGTATGCATCAGATACCAGGAAGCGGTATGTACATATGTATTATAGCGCGGCGAAAGCGGCCGGTGAACGCGCCAGATTTGAAGAGAAGATCCAGCAGATGCAGAGCTTCCTGGATGCACACCGCGATGAAGACCGGGAGTTTGGCCCGACATTTGAAAAATACTTCTTCCTGCACAGGGATAAGGAAAGCGGCATGTTTGTTTACGCAGAGCCGAAGCTTCAGGTGATCCGGGACGAGCTGGAATTGTGCGGTTATTTTGCCATCATCACATCGGAAAAGATGAATGCAAAGCAGGCAATCAGCCTGTATAAAAACCGTGATGCGTCAGAAAAACTGTTCCGCGCAGATAAGTCCTACCTTGGCAATGGGGCGCTCCGGGTTGCCTCGGAAGAAGCGGCAAATAACAAGATCTTTATCGGATTTATTGCGCTAATCATTCGCTGCAGAATTTATACCGCGTTAAAAGACAAGGCAGGCACTATGCTAAAAAAGCCAAATTATTTCACGGTGCCTGCAGCTATCCGGGAGCTGGAAAAAATCGAGATGTGCAGGCAGTTGGATAACGTGTACAGGATGGATCATGCGGTGACCAAGACACAGAAAGAAATCCTGAGCGCCTTTGGAATTGATGCATCTTATGTGAAATATAAGGCTGCCTGCATCAATAGTGCGCTAAAGGAGGGAACAAAGTAATGGCAAGAACAATTAGCAGAGATGCACTGGAGCAAAAGATCAGTAAGCTTGAAACGGCAATCAGTAAGAACAGGCAACAGTATGATCAATTGACGCAGGAACTGAAAGAGCTGCTGGACAAGAAGAAAGCACTGCAGAGCGAGGAACTGATGAAGGCAATCGCTGAAAGCTCCCGAAGCTATGAGGATATCCTCCGTTACATCAAGGGCAGCTTGCCAGAAGAGGAAGACTGAAACGGGAAAAACTTCCAGAGACTGCAAAGAAGCTCGTTATCTGGTGCTTTAGTTGTAAAATCTCTGGAAGTTCACACTGAACTTCCTAAAAAACTCCTACTCAACCATCGGATTGACTGGATTGAGTAGGAGTTTTTTGTCCTTATTCGTCAGCGTCCTCGGGGCACTCTGGATGAATGACATGATCTTTTCGTATCTTGAGGAGCTTGTTCACGACCCTCAGGTTACTCTGGGTGGCCCGGATTTCCTTGTTCACTGTATATTGTCAATAGGTAATCCTCAAAATTGTCATCAAAATTCCCTGTTTTTGGAAAGGGAATTCCTTGTTGTTGTCAGGACACGATTTCTTCATTCGGGGGGTACTGTCTGGCGCATCAATGCATGCTGCATCCGATAACTTTTCCCGTTGAACATGATTAAGTGTCCATGATGGACGAGACGGTCAATCATCGCGGCAGCCATCTGTTCATCCGTAAAGATGCCTCCCCATTTTGAAAATTCGATATTTGTGGTCAGAATCAGACTCCTGCTTTCGTAGCTGTCCGATATCACCTGAAAAAGCAGCTCGGATCCATCCCGATCTACCGGCACATACCCCCACTCATCGAGGATCAGCAGGTCCTGTTGGTTAAGAGTTGTTCTCAGGCGCTTCAGCGCATGGGCTGATCGCCCGGAATAATCAAAAGGAAAAGCTCGTTTGCTGTAGGCGGAAACACACTACCTTTAGGTGGATGAAGGAGCCTTGTTGTGATATAATCGTTACGGATTATTACATGATTAAGAAAACCGTTAGTTCCGGTTTATCCATTGACAAGATATGAGGTTGCAATACGAAACCGTGTATTGTCTAAAGCCTAATCGTATATAAGTTACAAACTGTACTGCATGGAATTTTAGTACTTGATACCATTGCAGATGAACATATCTTGTCTGCAAAGACGGGAGGAAAACTGATGAAAAAGAAACCGATAACCTTCGCCATGCTGTTGATCATGCTGCTATACTGCACAGCATTTGTATCTTTTGCCGGCCAAACGGAAAACCACATACCGGGACTCTGGGTTCAGGACACGTCCGGATGGTGGTGGCAGAATAACGACGGCACTTACCCTGTAAACGAATGGGCATGGCTAGACGGGAATGACGACGGCGTCGCCGAATGTTACTATTTTGATCCAGATGGGTACATATTTCAAAGCCAATCGACGCCTGACGGATACTCCGTGAACGCAAACGGTGCCTGGATGATCAACGGCACGGTTCAAACAAAGACCATCGGGACGCAGACGAAAATTACGGCAGGCACCGGAACCAGTTCCTCCAACACTCCGGAGAAGCAAGCCGTATCTTCGTCAACAGGTTCCAGCGCAGTATCGGAACATAATGCCAGCGGTGTTTCCGGTCTAGTCTGGGTATCCGCTACAGGATCAAAGTACCACAGCATCCCCAACTGCGGGAAGATGAATCCCCAAAAGGCACATCAGGAAACGATTGAACAGGCGCAGGCGCACGGCCTTACGCAATGCTCCAAGTGCTGGTAAAGATGCCGAAAAGCCCTCATAGACTGCCGCAGAACAGTCTTGAAGGGCTTTTTCTCATTTCGTATCGCATCGTATTTACAGCGTCTCTTGTACTCTCAGGCGTAAAAGCCAAATTCATGTATCACGAGTCTGCCTCAATCTTCTGCTGTTTCTTCAGCAGAAATCTCTCCAGCCCCTTAAAGGCAGGGGTGAAGCTGTCCATGATCAGAATCATCTGCTCATCTGCAACCTTCCCATAGGAAGCCTGATAGCCATTTCGCATCACATCCTTAAGCAGTATGTTTACTTTTTTCAATGCGGCCTTGTCCGTCTGAAACCCTAGATAATCATCCCAGGCACCCACTGATCAAAGAAGTTCTCTCATGCTCACTCCTCAATCAAATCGTGTCTGATCACATTGCCTTGTTCAATTTCATCAATTCTTTTCTGTAGTTCTGCCGCCTGAGCCGGAGTAAAACCATTCTCATCACGCATGGAAAAGCTCATGCTCTGTGTGCGAACTGCCTGCCGTATCAAAGCCAACGTTGCGGATGACATGGAAAGGCCGAAGTCATCACAAAGCTTAGAATAGCTGTTACGAGTCTTCCGATCCATTTTAAATGTGAAATTTGTCATTTCCTCTGTTTTCGGCATAATGAAAACCTCCTTACTTATGCCTTCATTATAGTGAAAGCGCTGGCATGATTCAAGTGCTTTTTATGTGCTATAGCGTATTTAAATGCCGTGTGATTACATGGTATTCAATTTTCTTCTGCGTAAATTAAAATAAATCGAAATCCTCCTGTGTTGCCACCTGCCGGTATTCATCTTCACAGAAGTCATTTACGGACTCAATAATCATATCCATCACGACTCCCTCATCCAGTTCATCCAGCTCAGACAGTGTCAGTCCCATCTGCTTCGCCCTCAGGAGGAACACTGCCGTATTTACTTTCCGCTCCGTTAGGCAGCTTCTTTTTTTGGGTTTCGAGCTTGTCCTCCGCGATCCAAGATAGAGCGTGACGAACTCCTGCATGTGAAGAAAGAGCTCGGCTCCGTCGAACTGATCCGCCCATTCAAGGAAGGCATCCTCATTCAACTGGTTCATGTCACGCTTCTTGGCCTGGGCATTCATGATAAAGGCCATCTTGTCGCCGACGGTCATATCGGTCTGGTCATCCTCGCTGTTCTCCATCTTGTTCAAGAGGATCATGAGATCCTGGTGGAAGACCTGCTTATAGCGGTATGCTGTGGTCCCCGTTGCGAGAAACGGGAACTTCTGCTCTGACCCGTCATTGAGACGGCGGGAAATTTCCTGATACCTGTCTGCTCCTCCCTTTACTTAGAGATAGTGTCAAGTTCGCTACCTGTTTATTGTGCAAAACTGCTGGCTGATTCCCTTTATCTGCAGAAGTATCCCGCTTAAATGGTGCTGACTACGACCTCGCGCTATGGGTTGCTTACTACAACTTCCTGCGGCCACACAAGCCGCATAAGTTAAAGCCTCCGGTCAGGAATGACATCATTGCCAACGGCGAAAACATGCCGGGAAAATGGCAGCTGCTGATCTTCCTCGGCCAGCAGACCATGAAAAAGATGCAGGAAACTGCCGCATAAGCGGGAAGCGGAACCGTTGTCAGGGGAACCGTGGAATACCGGAACCGGCGCAGCCGGTGAGGATATGCCGCGAAAGTCCCTTCTCTTACTTCTTGTAATCATGATATATTTATGATAATATTATGATAACAAAGGAGGAATCACTATGATCAACATTCGTCCCGTATCCGACCTCAGAAACAAGTTTCCGGAGCTTGAAGAAACTGTCATGGAATCAAATGAACCTGTCTTTCTTACAAAGAACGGCTATGGCACCATGGTTCTTTTAAGTATCGAACAGTACTCTGCGCTCACCGACGATACGGAACGTAAGCTCGATGAAGCCGATGCGGCAGCAGCAAAATCGGACAAACGATACTCCGCAGATGAAGTTTTCACCAGAGTAAGGAGCCACATCCGTGAAAAAATATAAGCTGTCATTTCTTCCCCTTTTCGAGGAGGATTTGAATGAGATCGTGGATTACATCTCAACCGATCTTCAGAACCCCAGCGCCGCGGATCGTCTGGTTAACGATATCGAATCTGCAATATATAAACGCCTGGAAGCGCCGTTGTCATTTGCTCCATATCGTTCAGTAAAGATGAGACCACGCCCATATTACAGAATCAACGTCAGAAACTTTTCTGTTTTCTATGTTGTCATCGATGATACCATGGAGGTACGCCGCGTTCTGTATTCCAAGAGAAATCTGGATAAACTACTCAACGATTGATCGCTCAATAATGGTAAACCGGATGGGAGTCCTCCCGTCCGGTCTTTCTGTCGTGGCACCTCTTGCAGAGTGCCTGCCAGTTACTCCGATCCCAGAAAAGCTTCTTGTCTCCTCGGTGCGGAACAATGTGGTTCACAACCGTTGCTGGAGTAGCAATGCCATGTCGCAGGCATTCCTCACAGAGTGGATGGAGTGCTAAGAACTTCTAGGCAAGTCCAAATTCGTGTGTAAATTGCCTTCAGATATAACTGTTGAAAAATATGCTGCCAGGAGGGCGGCATGTTCTTCAGCGATCAGGTGCAGGTGGCTTCGAACATCAGATTTCAGCAGGTTCTGATAAGACTCTCTGATGAAGATTGCCTTCCTGGCCTGACTGATGCTGTTCTGTTCCATCAGGACAGATCCCAGACCGCTGAGAAATCCTGATTGCTGTAATTTGGGAAGCGAATCATATCCATTCTCAGGTGCTGCGGGAAAATACTGCTGATACGGTCCCCAATCCCAATTTTTAAAATTATCATCCTTCATAATCCTCTTAAAATCCGATGCAGTGGATAGCGAAAACTGGCATATTTTACCGTTTCATCCGTGATCAGTTTCAGAACCTCTATCATCCTTCCTCCATAATATCCAATAAATGCTGATAGCTATCGTAAGCGCTCAATGTTAATTGAGCGCACTAACTAATTACCGAAAGATTTTTAGCCTCAGCTGGGGAAAAACCGGTCGATGGAAAAGCAATTATGCAGTATAGAGAAGAGAGTACCCATTACCTTCACTTATAAGTTTTCCAGACTATCTCCATAATGTTCCAGAAGCTTTTCTTCCAGCTTATTAAATTCCGGAATATATTTACTGATGATTTTTTCAACCAACTGAACTGCCGCGTTTTCATCATAGATATGTGCGGTCTTATTACGTTCCTCCAGCATCTCCAACCAGACCGACTCCGTCAGAAAATCATAGTATTGGTACGCAGTTTTGATAATCTGTCTCGGCGAACCTGAAGCCGCCTCAACACTCCCCTCGTATTTCAGTAGTTCCTTAAAAAGTTTCCATGACAGTTCAAACTGAATCATAAACTTAGCGATGATACCAATGACAATAAACGTGTTCCCCAGATCCTCACCTTCCGATGTCCTCAGTACTTGCAAATTATTTTTAAAGTTTTTAAATTTCTCCATAGATCAGAACCCCATCTCTTGCGATCTCCTGCTTAAGCTTCTCGGAAATCCCATCATCCATATTAATAATGTCAAAAGAAAGCAACGTGCTGGTATGATTATCAATGTCATATGCAAGATCATAAAAATTCCGACATCCGCAAACTGCAAGATCAATATCACTCTTTGGAAGTTCTTGCCCACGAGCACGAGAGCCAAACAGGAGAATGCTTTTAACCTCATATTTCTGCCCCAGCTCCCGCAGTTCTTCCAAAACAATTTTTGGTATATGAAATTCTTCGCCAGCCTCATGCATCAGTACATCTGAATTTTCAGAATTGGTCATCTGCTCATTTTCCCTTCCTAAAAGCCTGAATAATCTACTGGAATTTTCAAGTTTCTCAATAATAATAGCGCACCGCAAGGCGTATAATTTGACGTTTACCATAAGAATGCATAAAACCCTTTTCTCGTTTGTAATGCTCTTTCTGTGGCATCATCTGACACTCCACACGACTAAAGTCGTGGGATTCTTGCTTCAGCCACTACTGCGTTCCTAACAAGTTACCTTGTTGGCTCGTCTTACACAGTGTCCACAAGCGTAAATTCCCGTATGCCCTACGGTATTTTATATATGTCAGGCTATTGACAGCCCTTTATTTAAGATGTTTATGCTTGCGTTGGTGTCTCTATCATGCTTTGCGTGACAATTAGGACATTCCCATTCTCTGATAGAGAGATTCTTTACAAACGGGTTCTTATACCCACAACAACTGCATATCTGACTGCTTGGATACATAGTAGGTAGTCAAGTCCAAATTTGTGTGTAAATTGATTTCAGGTATAATTGTTGATAACTATGCTGCCAGGAGGGCGGCCTGTTCTTCAGCGATCAGGTGAAGGTGACTTCAAACATCAGATTTCAGCAGATTCTGATAAGATTCTTTGCTGAAGATTGCCTTTCTGGCCTGACTGATGCTGTTCTGTTCCATCAGGACTGACCCCATCAGCCGGATCAGCGAAGCTTCATTTGGGAATATTCCGATAACGCCAGAACGCCGTTTCAGCTCCCGGTTCAGTCGCTCAATGTGGTTCGATGTCCGGAAGAAGCGGCGCATTCCTTCCGGAAGCGTCATAACGGTCATAGCGCTTTCGAAGCCCTCGTCAAGGCATTCCATGGCTGACGAAGCGGATTCCTGATAATCGGCGAGAACCTGGTCCCGCTTTTTCCTGGCATCCTCGATCTTCTTGCAGTTGAACATTTCCTGCAGTTCAGCACGGAGACCAGCCTGTACCTTCTTCGGTGCTTTGTCGGCGATGTTCTTTGAAAAGTGAAACTGACACCGTTGCCACGGAACGTCCGGAAATACCTCCCTGGAGGCATTGATAATGCCATCGTGAGCATCGGACGTAATCATCATGAGGCCGCACAAGCCGCGCTTTTTCAGACCTGTCAGGAAATCTTTCCATATCTCACGTGACTCGTTACGGTAGGCCGAGAAGCCAAGGATTTCGCGCTTTCCATCGTCATTGGTGCCATAGGCAACCATCAGCGCTTTCGAGACAACCCGGCCGTTCTCACGTACCTTGAAATACGTGGCGTCGACCTTGAGGAACGGATAATTCCCTTCGATTGGCCGGTTGCGGAATTCCTCGACTTCCTTATCGAGATCCTTGCAACTTTCCTGGTGGATACACCGCTCACGACCATTTCCGCCATGGTCGTAACCAGAGCGGCTTCGCTGCGGGAGTAGTTCTCAAAGACCATCGTATGGAATGGCTGGTTTCTGTGCCTCGATACATTCAGCGTTATCGTTCCGATCCGCGTTTTGAGATCTCTGGTCCGGAAACCGTTTCTCGAGTCTGTACGGCCTTCTGAGCGCTCATACGGCGCCGCCTGGAGTTGCTCCTGGGATTTGGCCCTAAGAACCGAATTCAGGCTATCCTGAAGGAGGGTTCGGAAAGCATCCTCCCGGTCGGCAGAAAGTAACTGTAGAATTTCGTCCTGATTCAATGTAATATTGAGTTGAGCCATTGGTTCTCCTTTCGGTACTATGTTGAATGTCGCGATTCTCATTATACCTGAAGGCTGTGCCTTTGGCTCTTTTGAATTATTGAATTTACACCATTATATGGACTCTATCCAAACCAATTCTATAAACCGTCGTCTTCTTTCCTTATTAGAAACAGAAATAGGAACTAACGGATTAGACTTTAAGTACATCGAAGCTTATGTTATTCTAATTACCTATGTATTGCGAAAAATGGGCGTGACCAAAACAGAGTGCAAGCAATTTATTAATTCTTTTGCTGATTGTACAAATGAACTTAGAGTACAAATGAGTCCCAATGTTTGTAACCAAATTCTTGGTACACAACAAAGGGCTCATCTACTTAAGCTTCAGGAATTCATCAGCAATTCTTGAAATGGCTTGCACTTAATCCCGGTCTGTGTTATATTAGTAATACGAATTGCGGTGGTCGTCTTCGGACAACACCTAGAGGGAGCCTGATGCGTCGGGCTCCTTTTTTTGTTTACTTCTCCCTGAACATCGGCTTATCCAGAACCACCTGATACTCTTCCAGTAAACGGTAGACCATAACTACCTGTTGCGATGATGTCAAGGAATGTTCGCAAAAACCATCCAGACCCATAGTTGAATGATTATGCAGCATCTTTAGGTAACAGTCGTGAAATTGATTCCTCTTTGATATATGCTCTGGATGTTGACCAGTCCTCCAAGTATTCAATCAAATACGCTGTCACCAGCCGGACATAGGAGGATTCATTCGGGAAGATTCCAACAACACCAGTGCGTCGCCGGATCTCGCGATTCATCCGCCATTGGCTCAACGGCAAGAACATCACGTTTTCCGTGTTCGTCCACGCCGCAGACGACGATGATGGCTTCGCTGACGACATGTCCGTCGATACGGACATCCTCATAAAGAGCATCCGTCCAGAGGATTGGATAATGGTGCGAATCCAGCGCACGGCTTCGGAACTGTTCCACCTGCTCGTTTAGCCCTTTAGTCATTTCACTGACCTGGGATCTGGAGATACCTTCAATTCCGAGCCGTTTCGCGAGCCGCTCGATCTTTCGAGTTGATACACCGTTGACATAGGCTTCCTGAACAACTTGTATAAGTGCCGCTTCACTACGCTTGTAAGCGTTCACGAAGAATGGAATATAGCCGCCCTGACGGACTTTGGGAACCATAAGATAAATCGTTCCAAGGCGGGTATCCAGACGTCTGGGACGGTAACCGGAGCGATAGCCGGATCTTCCGTCAGCGCGTTCGTTCTTGTCAGCGCTCAACTTCATGGAAACCTCGGCCTCCATCATCTGTTCACAGAGCCAATCCAACATGCTGAGCATAGGATCGGACTGATTCATAAAACTGAATAGTAAAGTGGAAAGATTTGTGTTACTCTGTTTCTGAGCCATCGAGAGTTCTCCTTTGTAGTTGTTTGTTTCGTCGCAAATCATTCTACATGAGCCTCGATGGCTTTTCCATTGCTTATTCAGTTTTTGCGAACATTATTGTACTCTATCATCTATTACGTAAAAAATGATGTTTCAGTGTAATCAATAAAAGGCTTTCCGCCTCTTTTCCTGCTGTTTGCACAAAAAAAGGCACCCCTCTCAGATTGATTCTGAAAAGGAGTGCCTTGAAGGTTTTTGGAACTGGGATGTGTGTCAGGTTTTCCGCCTGTGATTTCCCCCCGATCAATACAGCTTCGCGCCGGCCGGGATGTGGTTGTCCACCATCAGAAGATGGAGCTCTTCCTCGCCGTTTCTCTCGTTGACCGCGGACAGGAGCATGCCGCAGGAGTCGATCCCCATCATCGCTCTCGGCGGGAGATTGGTGATGGCAATCAGGGTCTTTCCGACCAGCTCTTCCGGATCGTAATAGGCGTGAATGCCGCTTAAAATCACGCGGTCCGCGCCCGTACCGTCGTCCAGGACGAACTTAAGTAGCTTCTTACTCTTCGGAACAGCCGAGCATTCTTTTACCTTCACCGCCCGGAAATCGGACTTGCTGAAGGTGTCAAAATCCACGAAATCCTGGAACAGCGGCTCGATCTTTACACCGGTAAAATCGATCTTATCGTTCGGGGTGAAGAACCCGGATTGATCGGAAACAGCCTCGGAAGCCTTCTCTTCGCCGGCCTTTTCGTCCGCATGTGCTTCATTGTTTTCAGCCTTGAGGGACTTGAGTGTCGGGAACTCTGTTCCAGATTTTGCAAAGGTTCACGTAAGTTCTTATATTTCCGCTGTTCCAGAGAGCCTCATTTTTATGTAAGTTCTTACAGGTTCACATACATCGTGTTCCGATTGGCGTAAGAATTGGCGTTACGCCAAAGGGCCTCAGCTAAGCCCGAGATTTATGTTTTACCTTCTTTAAGAGCTTTTCGGATCTTAGCCATATGATTCTTTACAGGCTGCCGAATTTCTTCGGCATCTCCAAATATTTTTTCAGCCCGCTGAACATATGTAAAGAAATTCCCTTTTTTCCCATCTCCTGACCTGGCACCTCTTTCTGAGTACCTTTCATAGAGATGATCCTTTCCCTTTTGTCCGGGATTTTCTGCTATCACATGAGCTTTTCTGTACATTCGATAATAGTACTTGCTTACTGTCTTCGGCCGGAGTGTCGTCTTTTTCCCATCAAAGGTAAAACCCAAAAAGTTTATTACATTCTTTGATTTATCCGCATGCTCCAGAAATGAATCGCCCACGTTTATTATCTCAGGAAGATTCGTTCTGAATATCTGCGTCTTCTTCGGCTCCAGTTCCAGTCCAGGAGTATCATGGATTATCTGATTGACAGATTTGATAGCGTCATTAGCAACGGATTCCTCAGCAGGAAGAACAATGATGAAATCATCACTGTATCTCATATACTTCCCGTTATGCTGCGCCACAATCGCCTTGATTTTCTGATCGACCTCCATCATATAAACATTTGCCAGTAAGGCACTGATGGGTGACCCTTGTGGAATCCCATATGAATTGAGGTTCTTATGTATATGTGAACGATACTTTTTGAACTGATCTGTTGTCAGAACAGTGCGCATAGCATTCAGCTTTTTTCTCCCTAAACTCGTTTTGGGAAGATCATTTATTTCGAGCAGGTCATCCAACTCCCATACACTGTATCTGGTTATATTCTTAAAAATGGTGTAATGATCAGAAGGGAGCCGGTCAACTCCCAGGAGTTTACACCATTGCTCCTTCAAGTATGCATGATCCAGATTATCAAAGAACTTTGTAAAGTCTCCTATCAGCACATAGGCATTCGGATTGGCTTTAATAAAGTCAATGGCCTGTTTTGCAAGATGAATGTTGTTTAGACCGAGATCTGAGCGGTATGCAACCGGAACATCCTCGATATGGTACTCTATGATGCGTTGATTGTACACCTCGTTCATCCGGTGACAATAGAACTGTAAAATGCAGCGGTCTATATGTGCCGCATAACATATGTCCCGTTTTTTATCTTTCATTCCCTTGCTGGTATACTTACTATAGTCTTTCTTATAATGGATAAACGGATAAAAACCATGATGAGCCACCCAATTCGGAGCTGTCACATTTTTTGCAGCCTTTCTGATATCAGTCCGGCAATCAAAGTGAGCATAATACTTTTTGCTTTTCGCAACAGTCTCCGGTTTTAAAATCCATTCGTCGATAATGCTCTCTCCTTTAAATTGCAATACCCATTGGCATGGAGGATAGCATTCCTTAGCCGATGGGTATACAAATAATCGTGGTAACAAGGGTGCAGCTGATACTGCGTCTGATTACCAGCTATCCAATTGTAGCAATGCTTAATTACTGTATAATCAAGCAGGAGGACTTTGTCATGTTCCTAATCATCACCATCTTCGTGCTGACCGCTCTGGTCTGCGTCTCAGACAGATTGACCCAACCGCTCTTATCGGAGCTCGCTGGCGAACTGTTGACAACAATTCTCAGCCCTTACAACATCTTGTAAGGCAAGAGTGATTATAGCACAAGATACATGATAATTCAACGTTTACTGCGCATGTAGTCTATACGCAAAGTGCTCTCTTAACTTCCAGGTGAATTGCTAAACGAAGTTCCACTCGCAAATTTTAAAACTGGAAGTTAATCCTTCCAAAAAAATACTGGAGGTTAATTCTTCCGAAAAAGGACTACAATAGCCACTGTTGGTCCACCACCTGTTGCTCCGACCAGAACAGGAGGACCTGATGGCTAAGTATAGTCATTTGAATAGCGAAGACCGTTCTCACATCGAGACTGGTCTGAATAACAGGCAGTCGTTCAAGGAGATTGGTGAGAAGATAGGTAAGGATTGCTCCACTATCTCCAAAGAGATTCGTTCCCACATGGTTTTCAGGAAGACCGGTGCTTACGGACGTCCGTTCAACGACTGTGTGAGGCGCAAGACCTGTCAGTTTTCCGGTGTCTGTCATATCTGCCCCGAGAGCAGGGCGCGTACCCGCTTCTGCTCTATCTGTGGCAGATGCATAGATCGCTGCATCATGTATGAGAAGGAGAAATGTCCCAGGCTCGCCAAACCTCCGTATGTCTGCAACGGCTGCCCTGATAAGCGGTACTGCACACTTGAAAAATGCATCTACGATGCTGCAGCAGCCCAGGCGGAATACTCTGAGGTTCTGTCAGAAACAAGGCAGGGGTTTGCTGTCTCGGATGAGGAAAAGAAACGTCTGGATGACATCATCTCGCCTCTGATCCGTAAAGGCCAGTCCCTCCACCATATATGCCTGAACCATATGGATGAACTGATGGTCACAGAGCGGACTCTCTACACCTACATGGATGCCGGCCTGTTTACCGCCAGGAACATCGATATGCCCCGCAAGGTGAGGATGAAGCCCCGCCGCAAGCGTCCTGATACGATCAAGGTCGATCCCAAATGCAGGGAAGGGCGTACCCTGCAGGACTATGAGAAGTACAGGAAGGAACACCCTGATACTCCTGTGGCCCAACTCGACTCCGTAGAGGGCGTTAAAGGCGGTGCGGTGATGCTGACGGTCACCTTCCCGTCCACGGGGCTGCAGCTGGCTTTCCGCCGCAATCACAACGATGCGCAGTCAGTTATTGACATCTTTAACCGCTTTTATTCTGAACTTGGCCCGGACACGTTTATTGCACTGTTTCCGGTACTGCTGGCAGACAACGGCAGCGAGTTTTCCGATCCGAAGAGAATCGAATTCGACGCCAAAGGGAACCGTCGCAGTCGCATGTTTTACTGTAATGCTTCTGCTCCTTATCAGAAGGGGAGCTGTGAGGTACATCATGAAATGATACGCCGCATTATTCCTAAAGGCGTTGATATCACACCATATACTCAGGGGCAGATCACACTAATGATGAGCCATATCAATTCATACAGGAGAGCGTCTCTGGGCAATAAGAGTCCCTATGAGATGTTCGCTTTCATGTACGGAGAGGCAATCTTAAAAAAGCTCGGGCTCAAACTGATTCCACCTGACGAAATCAGTCTGAGCCCTGAGCTGTTGAACTAATACGTATCGGTCGGAGCAACAAGCCCGGAGAACCATCCCATGCACCAGATTTAGGGGTGGAACTTAAAAGTTCCGAATTTCGGATTTTAGGCTCGACCTCTTATAAAGATACGCATTTTTATAGAAACGGCCGTCTCTATGCCCCAGTTATAGCCGTTTCAGAATCAGATGTACAGTAGCACGGGGCGAAAAAATGGAACTTTCGGTTGCAATCCAGGCAATGGTAGAAGTTACCCCTTCAAACTGGAACTTCGGATTTCAACCGACCCTCTTAACTTCCAGCCTTTTTGACACTCAACCAATCAACAGCCAGTAGCGGTCTCACTTACATATTACTGTCTGTTTTCTTTATTCTGTCTCCGGAGCGCCTTTAATAAACGCCATGATCTCCGCGTAAGAGCGATCACTTTTTATAACAGCTCCCATCAGTTCTTCCTTCTGCATCTCATTGCGGAGTTTGATCAGCTCTGCCAGCGTTTCTTTCTCTGCTTCGTATTTCGCTTTTGCTTTCTCCAGAGCAGCCTTCTGCTGTTCGATCTTTGCATCTAGTGTGTCTGTGTTGACCTTACGTCTTCCGCGTGCCATCTTGCTTTCCCTCCTATATCCTGACCTTCCGCACCTTCGGGTTCAGCTGGTCGCTGATCTCCCGGGCTTTCCTTTTTACATAGTTCGTGTCGATTCCAAACGCTTTCAGTATCGTTTTCTGTGTTGCCGTGACTGCATGATCAAGCCGGTACACGCCGTCTGCCTGGCGGATCATCTCTATCTTTTCAAGCTCCCGTATGGATGCCGACACGTTCATATAGTTCGGCTTTTCCAGAAGTTCTTCTTCCTCATCTTTCAGCTTCGTGTACATACGGTTCCGGATGATCAGCGCGACAAACGCGATCAGCATCTTTCCTTCAAGAGATTCACCCGTATATACCCTCAGACTCCGGTTGCCCAGGAAGCTCTTATCCGCTTTGAACAGCTTTTCCGAGGCGTCCCTGCTCTTATAGAGATCAAGCGCTTCTTTTGCAGACATTTCAGCTGAAGTAATGATACAGAAGTATCCGCACATCTTCAGTTCTTCTTCTATGACAGAAGCCTTTTCTATCCCGCAGACAAAACACTGGTCATCTTTTCCTTCGTGATAATACTCAAGGCTGAAGTACTTCTCATAACTCTTATCAATGATGACCGGCTGTCCTTCCTGCTTTTTCAAGTATGCTGCGATCCGGTCGATCTTTGATTCCAAGTCTTCACGCTCCGAAGCGGCTTTACTGTAGCTGTAATAAATGTGCAGATACCGATCCTTTTCATCCGAATAGAAGACCTTTGTCTTTACGGTCGTACCATTTACCTGGTACCGGCGGATCGTATACTGCCGTTTCTCCTCAAAGCTTCCCTGGACTTCCCGGATCTTATCGTTCACAAAAGACTTCATCCCCTTGACCATGATCACGAAATCATAGCCCAGATGATCCATGTACCGGATGTTCTCTCTGGAAAAATACCCTCTGTCCAGGATAAAACCGGCATTCTTATACCCATACGATACGGCCTTGTTCAGCATCAGCTGAAGCTGAGAGATATCGACGATACTGCCCGGATAGGTCTCGTAGAACAGCGACTCCCGGTTGTTGCAATCGTACGCTATGGAATAGTTGAAGATCGGAAGCCCCCGGTCTTCCTTGGCATGTCCGAATTCAACGATCTCGATATCACCGGCCTGGCAGTTCTTATTGGTAGAATCATAGGAAATATAGATCTTATCCTGCTTTTTCTTGACCGCGTTCCATTCGTTCTGGAAAGAAACGCTGTCCTCCACTGAGATCTGGCTGATGAAGGTCGATACGGTGGAGTCGCTGTAGATCTTATACTCCGGCGTGAAAAGCGGATGGTTATAGGCATAATCCGGATAGTACTGTCCGGCATTATTCTCTGTAGTGAGATAATTGCAGATTGTCGGGATAAACGGACATCTGTGCCATATTCGGCGGACAGTCTGAGACATAATTAGTGTCTGCTCAACATTGGGTCCAATTTTAGCAAACTGCAAAGGTATCTGGACGGCTGCCAACCGTACAGTGCAGCCCGGAATTCTGGCGAATTGCTCACGTTGCATCGTCCATTTCGATGAACTGCGCTGTTTCCGGCCCGTATCCGCAGTCCGCAAAATAAAGCACAAAAAGATTCCCTGTAGGAATTGCGAAGAGGTTGGTGACATAGACTGATAATGCGATAGATGCCAGTGTTGTTTCAGCCAGTCTGGTCATAATGAGACCAGCGCCGTTACAACGCTTCTCCCTGCTGAAGAAGCGCTCTACCTCGATCCGGTCAGTGTTGTCTTTATACTCCTCCCGGTTAGCCTTATGATCGGCTGCGGGACGCCCCAGTCTCGGGCCGGAGATGTGGATGCCGTGCTCTTTACAGTAAGCACGGTTCGCCCTTGTCCTGTAGATCTGGTCAACAAGAACCCGTACCGGATAATGCCCGGTGCGTTCCTTATAACGTTCTACCGCATCCTGCAGGACAGAGCTCTCATTGTAAGGATCAAACTGGAGCTTCTCCAGGCGGGCGTGGCCCTTTTCGTCAATGCTGACATCATACTTGGCGCCAAACTCCACGGGAGACTTGGCTTTGCCGCGCACGATGGGACGGATATACGGCTGGCTGATGCTCACAATCCGGTCATCCACTCTGTGAGTGTTGTTATCAAACATGTACTTCTGCTGTTCGTACAGCTTCTGGACGGTCAGATAGCAGTCAATATACTTCTGTGGCAGGGCATAGCCTTCTGTCATGTATGCCTCCAGATACCGCAGATCGCGATTCAGGCAGCCAAGCTGCTTACGGATCAGGCTCCGGAGCTTCTTCGTCGGGCGTTTTTTGGCTTTCGCCATGGCAAGATATTCTTTTCTTGCGCGCCTCCGGTATGTTCTGGGCTTCGTCCATGGATGATACTGGTGATGGAAATAGTCAATCATCTCTTCGAGCTTCTCCCTGGCATCATTGAGAAGCACAAAGTCCTGAGGATACTTGATGTTGGACGGAGAACAGGTGGCATCCAGAATGAAAGTCCCCACGTTCTCCCCGTCGGCGGATTTTTCCGGTTTATCGCCGGCATGTTCCGGCGTGGCAGCGCCTGCAGCAAGGTATTCTTCATTCGCCATCATCAGAAAACGGGAATCCAGCCTGCGGCGAAAATACACGAGAACTGTCGGCTTGAACGGGCAGGTGTCCGAAAACCGGTCCATACCAATGAAGTACTGGTAATACGGGTTTTGGGCGACTTCCTTAACCAGCCTGCGGTCAGAAAGCCCCTCACGTTTCTGAATGATCAGAGCACCGAGAGCAACACGCAGAGGAAAGGCCTGCCGTCCTTCGTGTGAGGGAAAGAGAGAAGCGTACACTTTTTCCAGGCTTGTCCAGTCGATGGCATTTGCAAGCCGGACCCATTCATTGTTTTCATCCAGCGGTGTTCCACAGCTCTGGTTGAAATCAAAAATCGAAATCTGGTGCTCGGACGGTTTTTTGTACATGGCGGACTGCCTCGGATATATCAATAAGTGCAAAGAAATTAGGAGAAATTGCAAAAATCTTTGCACTTATTATACCGCAATCCGCCGTTATTGTCAGTAAATATTGCATTCTACGCTATTGAGCAGACACTAATTAGCGGACAAGTAATGACATATTAACCGGACAATAGATCTTCAGATATAATAAGCGCATCTCCTCAAAATGGAGAAATATTATATCTGGAGGTCCTACTATGGATTACAAAAAAAGTACTTAGGCTTCACTTTGTGAACCATCTCAGCTGCCGTGAAATCACCGAAAGCTGCGGCGACTGCAGCAAAACAACTGTCAACGAGTTCCTGAAGCGTTTCAGAGAGAATCCGGAACTTTCATACCCTTTACCGGCAGATGTCCCGAATGAATACATCGGAAACATGCTTTATAAAAGGCCTGGTGTATCGGCGGATCAGCTCCTCTACCGGGATTTTAACAAGGAAGCTGTCTACAAGGCTCTGGCCCGCAAAGGAGAGACCCTGGAAGCATCTGTGGCAGAAATACAATGCCATAGGTGTCTAGATGGAAAGAAGCCAATGAGCTATCGCCAGTACTGCAGGTGTTACAGCGAATGGGCTGATTCCAAACAGCTGACCTTCCACATCCAACGTTATCCCGGTGTCAATCTCGAGCTGGACTATGCGGGGAAGTAGCTCTATCTGCATAACCGCCGGAACCCGGATGAGACCACAAAGGTCACGATCTTTATCGCTGCCCTCACCTACAGTGATTACTTTTACGCTGAAGAAATGACCGAATGCGATATCCGGAACTGGATCCGGGTCAATAATAATGCTCTGACCTATTTTGGCGGCGTGACGCTGACGATCACCCCGGATAATTGCAAAGTGGCAGTTGCCCGGAACAAGGACTGGATCAGCCCTGTCCTGAATAAAGATTTCCAGGCATGGGCAGAACATAACAATACGGTTTTAACCCCTGCCAAAGTGAAATCCCCCCCGCTGGAAACCAGTTGTGAAAGGCCACGTAAAGATCATTACCATGCACATCCTCATGGATATGGAAGATATGGTCTTTTATTCGCTGGATGATTTAAACCGTGTCCTGATGGAAAAGGTGGATGCTGAGAACCGGAAGCCCTTTGAAGGACTCACCTATTCCCGGTACGATCTCTTTACAACAGAAGAGAAGGAGACTCTCCTGCTTCTTCCGCCCAGCCGTTTTGAATATCTTGAACGAAAGACTGTTAAAGTAGCACAAGATTTCTCCTTCACCTTCGACAAGGTCCATTATAGCATGCCCCGGAAATATCTGCGACAGGAACTCGAGATCCGGGCAGGGGAAAAAGAAATCTATGTCTATAACAAACACGGTGACTTCATCCGGACGCATAAGCGGAGCTACACACCGAAAGACTGGGTGATCATCCCCTCGGATATGCCTGCCGAATACAAAGACTATGGCTATTGGACGGTGCCTTATTTTCAACAGAAAGCATCTGCTATCGGACCCAGCACCCGTGCTTTGATCGATGCAGTCATTCAGAAATACGCTTATCCTGTGCAGTCATTCCGAAGCTGCTTTGGTATTCTGCGGTATGCGGAAAAGTACTCGCCGGAAGCCCTGGAACGTTGCTCGTTTTAGCTGGGAGATGCAACTATTCCTATATCTGTAACACTATCTCAACTTACCATAAAGAGCCGTTGCAAAATACAATGCCACAGAGTAGCCCCAACGAAGATGCTGCAACAGCCGTATCCGGCGCCTACAAAGATGATGACAGCAAGTATTCCCTTAAGAACCTGCTGAAGCGTCAGGAAACGGAGGCTGGCAATGAAGAATAAGACTACTGATATCTATGAGATGTTGGATACACTATCCCTGCCGGTAGCCGCCCAGCGTTTCGCAGAACTGTCTAAAAGCCCTGAATTCGGCAGCTATACCACTTAGCAGTTCATCCGTGAGGTTCTGGAACCTCAGGAAATAGAAACACTCAACAACAGGTTTGAAACAAATCTGCGGCTCAGCAGCCTGATCAATAAAGGTGCTTTGGCCGAGAATCTGAAAACCGGCAACGGACGCATCTACAATGATGCCACCGTTGAACAGATCCTGAAATTTCATTTCGCTGAGAATCGGCAGAACGTCGGGGTCTATGGAGTCACCGGTGCCGGCAAGTCTTATTTCCTGTCTGCCTGTTGTGTGGAAGCATGCAGACGTAATTACCGTTGTAAGTTCGTAGACTATAAACGGTAAATCATGCATACCGTAGCAGATAAAGGGCTGCCATTGCTGACAGCCCGACTGTCCATTATTAATCAAGTTGCTTCCTGCATTCCGCCGGGAGAGCCTCAGACCACGGCGCCAGATCTTCAAGGAATGACAGGTTTGTATCATCCATGTGTTCTGGGATCCTGGTGAGAAGAAACTCAAAATAGCGGAACGGATTCAGATGGTTGGCCTTTGCTGTTTCAGCTAGACTGTAAATCACGGCGCTGGCCTTCGCCCCGTCAATTGTGTCAATCATGACCCAGTTTTTCTTGCCAATACAGAATGGGCGGATCGTCTGCTCCGCGGCATTATTATCGATTGGCACTTCGCCGTCCTGTAAAAAGTATTTCAGGTACCGCTCCTGGTTCAGGCAGTAGCTGAAACCGCTTCCGGTTTTGGTTTTTGCCGGGATTTGCGGATAAAGCTCTTTCAGCCACGCAAAGAAGGCCTCAACAAGAGGCTTCACTGTCAGCTGCCTGGATTTCAGCCGTTGTTCCGGCGTCATGTCCGCGAGCGCATTATCAGCAAGATAGATCTCTGCGATCTTTTCTAACGCCACTGAGGCAACAGATGTTTTCGCCTTCTGATCCCCCGCGGCCTTAACCGCTTCAGAAAATCTGCGTCTGGCGTGGCTCCAGCACCCGGATATATGCAGATCATGCCGCTCATTCGCAAGTTGATGATATACTTGATATCCGTCGGTCACCAACACGCCGTTGAACGCTTTCAAGAACTCCCGCGGATGATCAGCCTTCCGCTCCTTCTGGTATTCATACAGGATGATCGGCTTTTCCGTATACATCTTCCCCGTGCGGTAAACCCACATGTAGCTTTTCGCGCCCGCATGCCTTCCGTCGTGTGTAACTACAACCGGGGTTTCATCCGCCTGCAGCACATGATAACTATAGATTTTCTCATGCAGCCAGTCATACATGAGGGATAGGTAACGGTCTGAACATTGGATCGTCCAATTCGCCATGACCTGGCGGGAGATGCTGATGCCATTCCGTTTGAATTCCTGCTCCTGGCGGTAGAGAGGGACAGCATTGACATACTTTGCGTTCATTATGCCCGCCTCAAGCGACGGCGTGACGATACTGTTGCGAAGAAGCTCCTTCGGGCGATCCGCATGGACAATGGTCTGGTTGTCTGTCCCGGCGTACACTTTGATGTGGTGTTCCTGGACGATGTACCTGGCAGGCTCATAACGCAGCCGTTTATAGACCTCATCGGGGAGGCATTTCCATTTGTCCCCGAAGATTCTCCGGAGCTGTGTCTCACTGAGTTCGTGATGAATCACCTCTACAGGAAGCCCCTCTAAATCTGTATCCCGTTTGCCCTTGGCTTTCTTTCTGCGATGAATCACAACTTCCTGAACCGGAGGTTCCCCAGGATCTGGATTCTCTTGATGGACAGCTTCTGCTTCGTTGAAGAAATCGAAGAGGTTCATCTGCCCATCTGGGATGATATAGCTTCTCTCTGTGCGCCGCCCGAAACGATATTGGTTTAACGTCGCGACCTGCTCAGTGAGACGGTTGATGCTGTCCGTCAGCTGCTGGATCTGATCCTGCATAGACAAGGCAAGCGTGATGATGGCCTGCTTATCGAGGTTATTCAATTCTTCTTCGGTGAAGTGTTTTGCTGCCATATGCCCCTGCCTTTCTTTCGGATTTCATTATAGCTGAAACCTGCAAAAAAGGCGAACCTGCTGCTGGGGGAGGTTTGTCATAATGACTGTGGATAACTCCTAAAGTGCAGGGGATTTTTCGTCCACGAGGGCACATAGGACGGGTGATTTTCAAACATCCGGTGACATTTTCCGTAGGAAGAGGCTTTCACTAAAAACAATTGCGGAAAGTATCCACATGCCAGCGTTTTCGGCGGGGCGTTATCCACCTCGGAATGCTGTCCGGTCACGTTCAAGTTCTCTGTTTTGCACAAAACGTCAGAGAATCTCGGTAGGATGCAGGTCAGTCCTGACGGTAGACACATCGATTACCGTCAAGCCATCCAGCAAGTTGAGAAACTGTTCCGGCGAGATTTCCTCCATGTCCGAGGATGTCCGGGGCCATTTGAAACTTCCAGCTTCCAGGCGCTTGTAGAGAAGGAGAAAACCATCGCCTTCCCAGACAATCCCCTTGAATCTGTCCCTGCGGGTTCCACAGAACAAGAACAGGACATCCGTCTGAAATGGATCAAGATGAAAGTTTTCCTTTACAATGCTGGCAAGGCCGTCGATCCCCATTCGGAGGTCTGTCTTGCCACAAGCGATGTAAATTTTTGTAAGGCCAGTTAATTTACGAAGCATGATTTATCAGCGCTCTGATCAGGCGCAGGATCTCTTTTGAAGCATGGCTGGATACTTCAACTGTCATGGTACAAGTCCGGATGACTGCATCAGGATGGAATTCTGAAACTGTCTCCATACTCAGCGATTCAGATGATGGGAGCTCAATTTCGGCAAACTCGACCTGGGTCGAAGGAACCTGCTCTGGCTGAGCTTTTCCAGCCAAAGCGCAGTATGCTTCATTCCGCATTTGTTTCTGCCTGTAGTAAAATGTTTTTGTGCTGATGCCGTTTTGCCGGCACCATTCCCTTTTGGTAAGGCCGCTGGAGTTACACTGCTGAATCATTTTTGCCCATTGCTGCTTACGTATGTCATGCGTGCATTGATCCATGGGACAATCCCTCCTTAGTGTGAGTCGGAAAAACCTTAGGTTTTTCTGATTTGATTATCCAAGATTTGAGCACGCCGCAACAGGTAGTTATGGTCTACCGTTTACCACGGGAATGTGCCAGCCTTTCTGCCTTTATACCCCTCCGTCGTCCGAACCCATCGTCAAAGCTGATATGTACAGCTCACATATGAGCGCATAAAAGACCATTTATGAGCACGCACAGCCTGTTATCTTCATAGTTCTCCCCTCGTTCAATACCATCTCCGGGCGGATAAATGCCGTAAACTGGGCGTTTATTCCGCATGTTCTCTCTCAAAAACCCGAAATCGAAAAATTGGCACAGAAATTGCATCTTACTATGCTGAAAACAAAATGTTTCCTGCATCATCCGGAGGATCAGGGAACAGAAAAAACATATCTGCCCTGTGCAGAAAAAAGGAGAGAATATCATGAAGGTAGGAATTCTGAAAGACATCAAAAACGGCGAATATCGCGTGATCGCAACCCCAGCTGAGGTGAGCGCACTGGTCGCGGACGGACATGAAATCCTGGTACAGAAGAGCGCAGGCGAAGGAGCTGGTTTCCCGGACGAAAAATATGTGGCAGAAGGGGCCAAACTGGTGGATACCATGGAAGAAATCTATGGCCAGTGCGATTTCGTCACCAAGGTCAAGGAATTTGAGCCGATCGAATACAAGCTGCTGCGTGAGAATCAGATCGTATTTACCTGCATTCACCCTGCGGCGCATCCGGATGAAGTGCAGGCCCTCCTGGACAGCAAGTGCATCGCCTTCACCGCTGAGGACTGCCACCGCTACGGCTCCCCGAACTGTGAGGCAGCAGGAAAGCAGGGCGCGCTGATGGGCCTCTATGCTCTCCTCTCCATTAACGGCGGCAAAGGAAAATGCGTGAACGGGCTCGGCGGCGCACCGGGCGTCCGTGCCCTGGTTGTCGGCGGAGGTACTGTCGGCAGAGCCTGCGCTTCGATTCTTCATTCCCTCGGTGCACGGGTTACCGTCATGGATATCAATATCGGAACCCTTCGTGACATCGGACGCCAGTTCAACGAGGAAGTGGACACAGAAATTTCCAACCGCTATAACCTCACCCAGATTCTTCCGCACACGGATGTGGTTTACAACTGCGTGAAATGGCCCAAGACCGCCAAAGAGTTTATGATCACCCGGGAAATGGTTCGGTCGATGGAAAAGGGCTCTGCCATCGTGGACATCAGCAATGACTACGGCTGCATCGAGACTTTCCATGAGACAACCCACGCCGATCCTATGTATATCGAAGAGGGCGTCGTCCACTACTGCGTGAGCAACATTCCGGGGGCAATCTCCCAGTCCACATCCATCGCCTATGCGGCCTCCGTTCTTCCGCACTTCCGCAGCATCCTCAACAATGGTGTGGCCAAGGCCTGCGCTAAGGACGGCTATCTCCGCAGAAGTCTCACGGCATATAAGGGATACCTCACTCACGAAGAGACCAGCGCACTCCAGAACAGACCGTGGATTCGTCCTGAGGACATTCTGGGCATCGCCAACGAGAAACTGGATCCTGCTCCGGCAGCAACTGTGACAAAATCCGATAACTTCATTAAACTGTAAACCGCGGGGGAAATGCGAGAAGGAGGGGTATCCTGGTTATGACCGTCAATGATTTTCTGTTAGATTTTTCCATAGCATCCGCATTTATCCTGGTGGGTCAGATTATCCGGGCAAAAATCCAGTTTGTGCAGAAGTTCTTCATGCCCTCTGCCATGGTGGCGGGTATTCTGGCGCTGATCGTCAGGCAGACCGGCATTCTCCCGTTTTCGGATTCCATCGGAAGCTATCCCGGCGTACTGATTATTCTGATCTTTGCCTCTGTCGGGCTGCAGGGATTCTCCTTCTCCAGCTCTGACATGAAAAAAGAGATCTCCCGCTTAGGTTCCTACTTCTGCTACAAGACACTGGCCCAGGCCATTCAGTTCAGCGTCCCGGTGATCTTCTCCATCCTGGTGATCTCCCGCCTGTTCCCGAACATCAATTACTCCTTCGGCCTTCTGCTCGCCTCCGGATTCTCCGGAGGCCACGGCACAGCGGCGGCAGTCGGTTCGGCGCTGCAGGACCTGGGATTTGCCGATGCCTCGGATATCGCCATGACCTGCGCAACCGTAGGCCTTCTGGCAGGAATCTTTGGCGGTCTTCTCTACATCAAGCTGGCAGCGAAAAAGGGTTACACTGCGTATATCAAGGACTTCTCTTACATCTCCGGAGACCTCAGGACCGGCCTTGTCGCGCCGGAAAACCGGGCTTCCATGGGCAATGAGACCATCTCCTCGACCGCGCTGGACACACTGGCCTTCCACCTGGCGCTCCTTCTGCTTCCGTCCGGAGTCGGATACTGCCTGATGAAGCTGGTGTACAACAGCACCGGGCTGGACCTGCCCAGCTATCTGTTTTCCTTCCTGCTGGGCATCGCAATGTTCCTGATTCTGAAAAGAACACCTGCCTACAGCTACATCGACAATACCATCATCAGCAGGATTTCCGGCACGGCTACCGATTATCTGGTCTTCTTCGGCATCTGCTCCATCAAGATTCCGGTCATTATCAAGTATGCGGTCCCACTTGCCATGCTTCTGATTGTGGGTATCGTCATCGTCTCCTGGATGCTTTGGGTTGTCGGTCCGGCAATGAATGATCTCAGCTGGTTTGAGCGGTCCATCTTCGTGTACGGCTACTCCACTGGTGTATTTGCCATCGGTTTCGTGCTGCTGCGGATTGTTGACCCGGAGAACCGTTCCAAGACGCTGAATGATACCGCCATCGTCGGTTCGCTCAACACACCGATTGAAATGTTTGCCTGGTCGCTGGGCCCGGTTATGCTGATGAAAGGCCAGCACTGGACCTTCTGCCTGATCTATCTCGCCATCAGCGCTGCCTGCTTCATCGTCTGCCGGATGTTCCACTGGTGGTGGGCGAAAGAGCCGAAAACGCGGCCCGGCTACGAAAAATAAGATATCTGTTAACCACCTCATTTCGGATTGCGGCAAAACACACCGCTGTCCGGAATGAGGACAGTCATAAAAAGAAATCAAGTCATAGGAAAAAGGGGTGCATGTCTGCTACAATGACATCTGTGTCCGGCATAATTTTTTCTTGGTGAAGGGAGGATGTGCACCCATGCAGGATCTGAAAAATTTGTTCAAAGGGAAAGGCTATATCGATGGAATTACCATCATCAACCTGGAAGGGGAAATCCTGTTCAGCGCAAAAATGAACAAAAAGCTCGGGAATATGGAAGGGCAGGACGATCTTCTTGGGAAGAAACTCTTTGACGTCTTTCAGAATATCAACACGGAAAACAGTTCCATCTACCGCGCCATGCAGCTGGGCTATCCCGTCTATGTTCAGGACCAGCCGCTCACTACGATCGGGCACGGCACGACACTGATCTCCGCCCTGTCTGTCCCCATCAAGCGGGGCGGCCGGGTCGTCGGGGCCATTGACCTCTCCTGCACTGAAGACAGTGTCCCGGAAGATGACCGGATTGATCTGACCGTGGACGACATCAGCGCGATCGGGAAAAAGCTGATCACCAACCACGACCGCGCTTCTTTTACCGTGGAAGATATCGTGGCGGAAAATGCGGCCATGCGCCGTGTCCGGGACTATGTGTACGTCGTGGCGGGAACTTCTCTCCCGGTCCTGATCTACGGGGAAACCGGGACAGGAAAGGAAGTCTTTGCCCAGGCGATCCACAATGCCAGTGCCCGGAGAAATATGCCGTTTATTGTACAGAACTGCGCTGCTCTTCCGGAAACTCTGCTGGAAAGCATCCTGTTCGGCACCGAAAAAGGTGCCTTTACCGGAGCAGTGGATCACAAGGGGTTGTTTGAACTGGCCGACGGGGGCACACTTTTCCTGGATGAGATCAATTCGATGCCCATCAGCCTTCAGGCCAAGATTCTCCGCGTGATCCAGGACGGCAGCTTCCGGCATCTGGGCGGAAAAGATACGCTCGCCGCCGATGTCCGAATCATCGCGGCGATGAATACAGAACCATTTGAAACTATCCAGAAAGGGCAGATGCGTCAGGACCTCTACTACCGGCTGAGCATGATGCAGATCAATATCCCTCCGCTGCGGGAACGGAAAGAGGACATCGCCGTCTTCGTGCGGCGGTACATCAGCAAACATAACGCGACTTTTGGAAAACATGTGAAATATATCTCCGCCGGATTAATGCGGAAACTGCAGGAATACCCCTGGCCGGGCAATGTCCGGGAACTGGAAAATCTGATCGTCTACGGAATGAGCATGGTCAGCCGTGAGGATGAAACCCTCAGGCTTTCCGATGTCTCTGCCAGGCTTGAGGAAATGAGGAAACTCGGCCTCCGGACTCTCAAAGAAAATCGCGAGGCCGGCGAAGACGCGCAAGGTCAGGAAACTCTCCCACTGCGTGAGGCTGTGGAAAATTACGAAAAGCAGGTGATTCAGAAGGCTCTGGAGACCTCCGGCGGCAACGTGACCGAGGCAGCCAGGATTCTGGAAGTTCCGCGCGCCACCCTTCAGCGGCGTGTACAGCAATTTCATTTGGCTCAGGGGAAGCAAGAAACTCCCTGAACAGAAAGCCTGCTAATAAAAAGTCAAGGGGTGATTTGAAAAAAGTTTAGAGATGGATTTTGGTCACAAGTATCCAGGCCGTCTGCATAGGGCGGTCTGACAATGGAAGCAATATGTTGGGCGGAAGTTTTACTGTTCAGCTTGCTCCTGGTTGTGGAGACATTCCTTCACTTTGCCATAATAAACACGAAGGAACTTATTCGCGCCGGCCGTCATGTACACGAGATACGGCTTGTTTTCAGCCTTCTTTTTGAACAGAAAGCTGCTGACAGCATCGTCTTCCCTCACTCCGTTTTGCAGCATGGTTGTCATGATCTGATATAGGGTGCAGCGAAGGCGCGACGGGCCGCATTTGGATGCATGGCTGCTGTTGTGCACTTCTTGCCCGGAATCGTTCTTTCCCGGGTCCACACCGGCATAAGCGGTCAGAGCTTCTCTATGCTGAAATTTGGAGATATCCCCGATTTCGGCCATGAGCTGCGGACCGAAAGTAGAGCCTACACCGTACATGTTCATAACGGTATTGTACTCGGGAAGAGTAGATGCCAGTTCGTTCATCGTTTTGCGGATGTGCTCCACATTTTCCGACAAAAGGTTTAACTGCCGGATGCTTTCCTGGATCAGCTCTTTATAAACAGCTTCCTTAGGCAAAGTGGCTATAAGTTCCTTGGAATCCTTATATATGGCGTTTGCCTTGGCTTCCTGGAACTCGTAACCATGATGTTTGCAGAAACGCTTGTAGCGGTCTGTAAACGCTTTTATACCGGCATTGCGGACACAGTCCACATGCCAGAAAGAATACGCAAAATCAACCCATTTTTCGCTTCCATCGGCACGAACCGGGCTGTCAAATAACTTGTTGACGCCAGGGTATGTCGTGTCGAGCAAGGCAATCAGGTTCGTTTTTGCGGCAGTTTTTTGCTTCATGAAGAAGCTGAACTGCGAATTAAGAGTTTTCAGTTGAGTACGCGTAGTGTCCATATTTGTATATTCACGGAGCTCAGCCCAGTTGTCAAGGGTGTAGCGGGCTATTTTCTTTGCATCGGCGGAATCCGTTTTGACCTTACGGATTGTGTTGTTTCCGTAATTTTTGATCAGATGCGGATTGACCGTACATACAAAGAGGCCGGCTTTAGAAAGAGCATTCCGGATCGGCTCATGATAACGTCCCGTACTCTCCATCACAACCCTGGTATCTCCTTCGAGAGAGCCAAGGTATTGGGCGAGATCATGAAGATCCCTGGACTTATGAGGTACGTCAAAGGGTTTATGGACGATGACACCGCCTGGCTGCAGGACAGCAACCGTGCTTCTCCCCTTTGATACATCAATACCTACCGCGTTTAACATAACTGATTCCTCCAGAATAAAGAGTTGCAATGGTTCCAGAATTCTCATTGCCTATTCAATCTCCTGGGGTATCATACGAACGCACTGTAACTGTCAACGGCGGTTCAACCTGCATAAACCGAACGGCTGCGAATGAGGATGGCTGGACGACTGGCTTTCTGACGGACGCCACAGAATATACTGTGGGTCCAAGGAGGATGGCGTCATAACCATGCCATTCCATTCTAACAGTTTTGGCAATGAAGGGATAAGAGCCTGACTGGCTGTCAGGTCATCTTTACCCTACGACTTTATTATAGGAGGAGGTAAATAACCTGATGGGAAAGAACATAAAATCTTTCCTTTGGCTTCTTGCCGGATGCGTCATCTATGGAATCGGCACCCACGCCTTCATCGAGCCGGCAGACATCGCTCCGGGCGGAGCGGTAGGCGTGGCACTGATGATTAATCACGTATTTTCCCTGCTTCCCGTCGGGAAAATGATCCTGGTCATCAATGTTCCCCTGCTCATCCTTGCATGGTTTAACCTGAGCAAGGGCTTCACCATCCGGACAACCTTTGCCTGTGTTCTGAATTCCTTTGTTCTGGACGACCTGGTGGCACCGATATGTCCGGTCTACGCCGGCGACCGTCTGCTGAGCAGTCTCTATGGCGGAATTCTGGTCGGAATCGGAATGGCCTTCATCTTCATCTCCGGCTCCACCACCGGCGGCAGCGATGTTGTCGGGTATCTGGTGCAGAAGAAAGCGCCTCACATGCCGATCGGCAAACTGCTCCTGGCTATCGACAGTTGCATCCTCTCCGTCTCCGCGTTTGTGTTCGGCAATATCGACGCGGCGCTGTTCGGCATGCTGAGCCTCTACGCCCAGACGAAAGTCATCGATGCCATCATTTACGGCAGTGATGTCGGCGTCCAGGCACAGATCGTCACCAAGCATCCGGAGATCATTGTAAAAAAGATTATCGACGTGCTGGACCGCAGCGCGACCATCCTGGAAGGGAAAGGCGGATACAGCGGCGACAAACTTTCCGTTGTCGTCTGCACCGCGAGAAAATCCGAGTTTCCTCAGCTGAAGGAATTCGTCTACGCGTCCGATCCTGACGCCTTTGTCATGGTCACCCAGACCACAGAAGTGTACGGATTGGGATTCAAGGATTTCGTGGAATCCCACTGAAGAGCAAAAACTTAACGCAGGCCCCCGATTTTCCGGAGGCCTGCGTTGTTTCATTCACCTGAACGTATTATCCTGTATCCGACTTTTTACTGATTGATAGAGATATTCACATTCTACCGGACATTACATGGCTTCTTTCTGATTATACGCATAGCTCTCTTTGTATACGGTTTCCGGTGCAATGTCAATTTCTCCATTATTCCATGTAATCACCCCATGAAAAATAACCGGATGAGTAAAGATCTCATCATCCATGAGTGGTGCAAAGGCAGAACCCTTCAAAAGAGTTGCGTCAAACAGACGTTGTTCCCCTGTTGAAAACGTGACAAGCATCATGTGCCCTCGCAGAGGTTTCACATCTGTAACTTTTATGTCATCCGTCAACTTACCCGCATAGCATACATCATCTTTAACATACATAGTCCTACCTCATTTCATCGGTGCTATCTTGTCAAAATGCTCGCCCTTGACCGCAAGATTCCATGCCTTATAAGCTTCCTCTTCGTGAAATGCGAGCCATCCAGCCACAATTTTCAGCTGCTTGCGCGGGATGGAGCCAGCAAGCAGTTCTCCATCTATTGCAACGACAGCTTCGTATTCTCCATAGTATACGTGAACGTGCGGTTTATTATGCTGCCCGATATCCCGGAACAACATATAAATGACCATACCGCCAAAACGACTTAACTCTGGCATAATACTACTACCTCTGATTGTAATCATCCGAATTTTATTAGCTATTTACAGATAAATTCTACCACAAGCAACAGGCATCCGCATCAATTCAACCCTCGTCCTCTTCGATCTCCCGCTGCTTCTTCAGCAGGAATCGTTCCAGTCTCTGAAAAGCCGGGATGAAGCTGTCCCTGATCAGGATCATCAGCTCGTCTGCATCCTGTTCATTGTAGATATGCGTCGACTGATTCCGCTTCTTCAGCATCAGAAGCCAGATGTCCTCATCCTCCAGGAAGCCGGTCTTCGCAGATAATTTCAGGATATCCCGCGCCGATCCAGTCTCCGCTCCGCCCACGCCGTCCTGCTCCAGGATGAACTTCAGCGCCTTCCAGGCGAGTTCAAACGTGAGCTGAAATTGTCCAATCATGCCCATGCGATAAATCTCATCATTTTCAGCCAGATCAAAATTTCCCTTTTCCAACACTTTCAAACATCGGCAATAGTTTTCAATTTTTTTCATAAATGATCACCCCATCCCGCTGTATCTCCTTTTTCAAATCTGCCGTAATATTTCCATTCATATCAATCAGATCAAATGTCAGCAGACTCCATGTTTTTTCCTGAATATCCTCATAAAACTGGTCAAAGCTGCCACCATAAACCGCAAGATCGATATCACTGGACTTTGTGTTCGTCCCTCTTGCCCTTGAACCAAACAATACCAGTTTCTTCACAGACGCAGCCTCGGCAAAGCGGCAAATATCCCGCAGGACTCTCCCCGGAATTCGGATTTCTGTCAATTGTTCATCCATTTGCGCCTCCTGACATTATTGTACAAAGCGAAACACATTTTGCTGCCCTCTCACTGGAAATACCCCCACTCCATCTTCTTCCCGAACAGACTGTAGTACGCACTCTTCCGGTAATCCGAAAGCACTTCGTCCGCATCGACCTGGGATGTCGGAAAATACTGCCCGTCTGCATTATAGCACCCCAGCGCGTTGACCGCCGGCCAGCTCTGCATGCACTCGTAAATCTGCCGGTCGTAGCAGCTCATCGCAATATCCGCATAATCAAGGAACAAAGAATGGAGGAATCCCGGGGATATGCGCGGCACCTCCGGTTCGTCCAGGTCATAGTTCGCCCATACGATATAGGGAACCTGGTACTTTTCCTCCAGGTACTCCGCCGACACCGCATCGCCGGTGAGATTCGGGTCCAGCAGGTCATACACACTGTCGCTGAGTCCCGGCTGGTGGTCGCCGAACATCAGAATGATCGTCTTCTCCGGGACATTGGAAAAATAACCCACAAGGTCCTCAAACGCCGAATCCGTCAGACGGACCAGAGACAGATATTCCTCAAGTTCGGGATTCTGCAGCCGCTCATCCGTCGGGTAAACGGTGACGTCGACGGCGCTCTTATCCTGACTGTACCCGCCGTGGTTCTGCATCGTCACGTTGAAGATGAAGGTTGGCTCTCCCTGGCTCTGCTGGTAAATCTCCTCCACGTTCTTCACATCGGCGGCATCGCTGACAAAATTCCGAACCGTGTCGGTATAGGTGAGCTCGTCCTCGATGGAGAGGAAATTCTGAAAGCCCAGCAGCGGATAAACCTTATTTCTCTTATAGTTGGACTCGTGTTCCGGGTGAAAGGCCACCGTCCGATAGCCGTCGGCGGCAAGCTCGCTGGCCATGCTGGGCCGGCTGCTGTTGATGTACTGGGTATAGGGCGCACTCCCGGCATTCAGAAACGCCACACTGTTCCCGGTCAGAAATTCGTATTCCGTGTCCGCCGTCCCACCGCCGAAGACCGAGGGCATCATTATGCCCTTCCGGACATTTGCCCCGGAGAGAGAATGGATAAAAGGCATACCATCGGTATTGGTCTCGAATCCATAGACCGCCGGCAGATCGGAAAATGCCTCATTCATGAGGACAATCACATTCTGCGCCGGCTCCTCCGTCTCCGTCCCGCTGCCCGAATGGGAGTCCTGCTTTTCGTTATTCATGCCGCCTCCTGCATAAGAGGCCAGCTTTTCCTTAACCGCATTCTCGTCATAGCCCGCAGGAACCGGGCGCTCCAGGGACATTTTCGCATAACTCAGGAAAGACCGGATATACCCGTATTCTGCGGCGCTCTCGTCGTTGTTCCAGAGAGAGACCGGCGTCAATGAGGAGTAAGCGAGAAGGCAGGTCAACCCGGCACCCGCGAGAGCGGCTAACCGCCGCCTTAAGTACAACCGGAGAGCGAATTTCTCAAAATCCCTATACGCCAGCAGGCAGACGACAGTGAGAACGGCGGCCTCCGCCAGCAGCACGCAGAGCACCGCGCCGTCCACCGCAAAGCGGTAATGGTCTGCGACCTTCGCCGCCGTGCCCGCGAACTGGATGTCCGAGTATTCAAACAGCTGCCCCCGGTACAGGTCATAATAGTGATTGACCAGTCCCAGCAGAAGATACAGGCCGTTCGGCAGAAGAAAGATCAGCCTGCTCTCGGGGAAGAAAATCGCGGCAAGATAGTACCCGGCGGCAAGAATCGCAATATTGAGGAAGACACCGCCTGCGGAAATCTCCGTAAATGCGGTCGGGCACAGCAGCTCAATAAGACAGAAATTGAACGCCGCGAAGAGCCAGACAGCGCCGTGGCGGAACAATCCCTCATACTTTCCTCTTCTCTCCAGACATAAGAGTGCAGCCGCCCCGCCGAAATACGCGCCCCAGAGCATTTCCGGGTCATCCACCGTCCCGACAAAGGAATAATCCCGGATGGTGAGGCCGAGCCAGGCGGCAATGAGAATGGCGGAACAGATGAGCGCCAGAGCCGGGATCTTCCGGCCGTCCTTCCCGCCATCCTCCCGGCTGTTCTTCTGTGCCCTCCAACGGTTGAAAAGCACATAAATCAAGCCAGCTGCCAGCCAGAACCGCACAAGTTCCCGAAACACGCCGGAGATCACAGACCGCCAGGAATTGATGACGACATAATCCACCCGCATGGAATTTCCAGGCACATCCGTGACATCGAGCCGGATATAATTGGTCTCCGCCGGCAGAACCTGAAAGCGAAAATTGATCTCGTCCATGCCATTTTTCAGAAACCGGTACTGATCAAACCATCCCTCGCTGTTGGAGACATAGATATAGGCGCAGTTCTGACCGGTCATATCCGAGACATAAATCCGGACCGAATAGACGCCCAGCTTCTGCCCGATCGGCACTGCGATCCAGGGGTCCTTCGATTCCGCCGTGATCGCGCCATCATTTTCCGAAAAATCCTTCAGATTCTCGTTCTGCGCCCCGTACAGCGCACTCCGGTCAAAGGTCATCCGGGGATAGCTCACGAGCGCCAAAGCCATGACCGCCGCGCTGATCACCAGAATCAAAAGAATCCCCCGGATAAGTTCCTTTTTTCTTGTCTTAACGAATGCCATCATCTCTAAACCTGATATATCTGTCCGCCGCATGAAACACATTTCTGATCCCTGTCATTCCCAGAATAACATAAACCGGCGAATAGCAGAACAGATACCTCGCCCTGGCCTCAAACAGCAGCTCAAACAGCGTAAGCCCGATCACCGACAGCAGCATGACCAGGATCACCCGGTCGGAATGGGTCCCCTCCGAAATATCTCTCCCATAGAAAATAGTGAAACAGAGAAAGAACACCAGCGTCATCCAGATCATCTGCATGTAGGACAGGAATACATCATAATTTTCCCCGTTTGGCTTAATCAGAGAGCGGACAAGGCCGCTGGCCGCATTTTCCGCCCAGGCCGGGTCGCCGTTAAAGGAATGGCCTTCCACGTCCCAGGCAAATGTGCCATCCCCGTAATTGACCAGCTGCTTCCGACCCAGGTGATAGAGAAGCCCGCCCGGTCCATAGATCTTGAGTCTCCCCCTGACTACCCGCATGTCCGCCTCGTTCCGCTCTTCATTGGTGGAAAATGACTCCGTGAACAGCCGGTCCCGGTCGGAATATATCCCATCCGTCCGCGAATTGAGCCCCATCATAATATAGTGGCGGAAGCTGATGGTCGTATCCGGGTTAATCTCCATATGGAGCGACGGCGCAACCCCCGCCGTATAGAGGAGGCAGAACACTAGCACGCCGCCAGCGATCAGCGAGAACCTGGCCGCCAGACCACGGATCTTTGGCCGGCTAACTTTGTGCAGTGCGGTCAAAATCTCCACGATGACCAAAGCGATCAGCACGATCATCGTCTGGGGCTTCAGGTAAAAACCGGCCACCCCCAGAAAGCCCTGCAGTATCCACAGAACCGCCTTTTTCTTCCTGTTCTCCGTGCTCCCGGCCTGCTGGTAAATCCGTACCATGAGCAGCGGCAGAATCAGCGCTGTGGAATCCGAATAGACGACAATGTGCCAGGGCGACAGGCCGACAAAGAGGCAGGCCGCAGCATAGACCGCCCAGGAGAAGCGATAGCTCTTCGTCAGCGAAAAGGTCACCCTGTAGACGAGGAACATCGTGACGACGGCGAGCACAATCTGAAACACGACAAGCGCATACTCCCAGTTGGAAAATCCCAGATAAAGCGATGTCCGGACAATCCCGGTGAAAATCCAGACGATCAGCTTGTTGTTCGGATACCAGGAGAAATACTCCGAATCAATATTCTGGTAGGCATTGGTGACCTCGTAGAAAACCGTATCATGGATCGTCTGCGCATCCCATCCGGACTCAAAATAGCCGCCGTAGCAGGCATACATCTCCCAAACGAAAAGAAGCAGGAGCGTGACTCCCAGGAGAATGCGGTTCCGGCGCCGCAGAAAGTCTTCGATTCTCCGGCCGAATTTCCGGTTCAGGAAGTACACTGCGATGCAGATCATAAGCCCCATGATCAGGTAGCCGGCATTCTCGAGGGAAAAATTCTTCGATGCCGTCACATTCCAGACGCGCTGCTTTCCCAGCATGAGAAAAACCGTCACAAGGAAGATCACTTCCCAAAGAACCAATATCGCTTTTCTGAATATCCTGTTCACTGTACACTCTCCAGCAATTTTCTGCTTCGCAGGTCTCAACGGTGCAAATTTCAACGGTATCTATCAGACGAAGGACTGTTCAGCATTCCCGGCTGACGCACGGAAATGCCGAACAGTCCCCCCGACAGATTATTTCAAACAAAGCAACTCCATATCAGCTACTTTTTAAGAAAGCTATTCCCAGATTGCTATGTCTTTTCAGTGAATGCCGATCTTCCTGAATGTAATTCCAGGATTTTCTGTAGTCCTCACACACGGAAAAATCCGACTTGGTCATATATGCGATAAAACCAGGAACATCATCCTTATACTTCTTAGCAAAAGCAATCGCGTCCCGTTCCTTGTCTTCGTCTGTACTGTTCAATTTGTTATATAATACATGATCCAAGTTACAAGACATATAATAGACACTGTAAGGAATACTTCTCCAAACGTGATTCAATGATGCCAGCCGCTTTACATTGTCACGTTTTTTCCTGTTTCGGAAGCATATTCCATCCGGATTTACCGTTCGAATCCCCTGTTCTGTATAGAAGGGCTTTTCTGCCGATGAGTCCAGAATTACAGAAGAATCCGGAATAAAGCATCCATCTGTGTCTACCAGATGAATTACCTCCTGGTAGTCCGACTGCTTCAGAAAATACCGAGTACTTCTTATCCTGACGAAATCCCCGATTTTAGCAACTATATGTGCTGAGTCTGTTGTGGTTGTAATGTCGCCATGGACTATTTCAACATGAACCACATTTTGATCATAAATCCTGTTAAAGAGCAACTCAAGAGCCTCATCGTCCGAGGGGCCCTCTACAATGACCATTATAACTTTCCTACGACTCAAAGATCTCACCTGCCTCTCGGAATGCAAATGCGATCTCAGCATTATTGGTCGGTTTATAGACCTCTTCTTTCTGCTCACCCAGGACAATATCCCGGAAATAAAAATCCCTGAGATTATTATTCGACTTCACATGGGATAGCCGAATGTACCTGTTTTGAGGATTCGTTGTCGTAAATAATATAAAATTCTTATCCAGTGTCTCAAGCGGACGGAGATTGTGGGAGGTGAATATCAACTGTCCCTTTCCCTTCTCAGAAATGATTCTGAGGAGCTCTCCCAAAAGATATTCATAGACACCACTATCCAGTTCATCTATTGCCACCGTAATTGATGGATGATTATAAACAACGATCAACAGCTGTAGAATCGAGATGATCTTCTTAATACCTTCCGATTCATAGAGCAGCGGAATCTCTTTGCTGTTCTTCCTGGACATCAACTGAATGCTTCGGGCATTCTGCCCATTCTTCATTACCGATGGACCGAGGTCACGCATATCAATAGTAAGTCCTGGCACAATTTGTGTCAGAACAATATTCATATTGTTGATGACCTTTTTTATAACATCGTAAGTTATTTCCGGTACCGGCGTTGGCCGATCAAGAAGCAGAGGTATGGTTCCCACTACATGCTTGGGCTCGTGCGTGAATTGGAAGGACAAGGGAAGGATGTTTATGCTGATAACCCCTGTATTTTTTCGGTCAATGACATACAACTCATAATTGCCAAAATATACCAGCCGCCTGGTGAGAGCCGCATACAGCTCAAATTCTTCAGGATGGCTGCCATTTTCCTGCTTATGCAGTTCATCAATCATTGCTCTGGAAAATAGAAAGGATTGAGAAGAGCCAAGAGCCATTGCCTTTGCAATCCGCAGTTTATTCTTTACATTCTGATCATCCCCGAACAAAAGTTGATACTTACTCTCAGGTAAAAATATATCCGCATTTCTCGTATCCATGACCGTGCTTCTGCGCATCCTTGCACGATCATTCTCAACGCTGAATTTTAATACTTCATCAAAAACGCATACCTTTATGTTATCCTCAGAGTCGGACGGGGTATCCAAATTCTGTCCTGACTGATCCCTCACAGCTTTTATGGAAAATTCGTAAAAAGCATGACTGGTTCCTTCAGAATCATTGATGACAAACTCATACCTGAGCCTTGCTGCATCCGCATCGACATTGATGTACTCGGCATATTGGGCAGGTACAGGTCTGCCAGTCAGAACATATTTCAAAATCTGCAATGCATCGATCAGCGTAGTCTTACCGGAACCGTTTTGTCCATAGACACCGAGTATGCTGGACTGGTATTTCGTCCGATTATTCGAAAGCATAATGTGGCCTTCACAGACATTTTTTAAATTATATATATCGACTCCCGCCAACCGAACAAACTCTTCTGCCATGCCCAGTCCCTCCTAACGCACATATCGATATTATACTTTTTTGACACGAATGAGTCAATCGAATACGCGTTTAGGTACATAATGTATCTATTTTATTGTTCGAAATCTCTGGACAGATAAACTACGGCATCAATCCTTCTGCAGTCTTGGCTGTGTTTTTGCGGTGAGATACTGCATAATTTTCTGCTTGATGACGTTCTCTATCGCCGGTTCAACAGAAGTGATCATCGCATTTTCGGATGTCAACAGCTCGTCTCCGGAAATGGTATAGATCATATCATAATCAGAAGTCGCCTCATCAATGCTATGAAATAAGGATTGACCCAAAAATTAATTCGGCGCGGAGATATCAAGATAGTCGAGTATTGTCGGTGCGAGGCAGAGGGAATTTCTTCCTCTGACATCAATATGTTCCGATGGGATTCCCTTGTAGTAGATAAATAGAGGAATTCTATCCAGAAAACCATCGCTGCGCTGATAATCCGGAAATGCTGTCCGGAAGGCGTCATCGACAAAGGTTGCATGATCTGTGGTGAAGATAACGACCGTATTCTCTGCCAGAGTGCTCTCGTTAAACTTATCCATGAAAGTATTAAACTGAGCATCCAGATTATGGAATTTATTCAGTTCCGCATCACTGCCATCCCCAAAGATCTCATCCGGTGAATCAAATGATACATGGGTCCCCACCGTATACATTGCTGTGAAAAACGGCTTATTCTCCTGCTCCTTGCCCTGAACAGTATCCCACAATAATGCATATGCCTCTTTATCCGACAGCATATTATCTGTTTCGGGCATGAGCAGATGGTCAAACTGGAAACTGTTCAAATATTTTGTAAATTTATAGTTGTTCGGTTCTACATTGATAAATGTCGTGTCATAACCCCATTCCTTCAGTATCTCCTGCAGGGAAATCAGAGTATTGCTGTCATAATTATCCAGCTGGTATCCCGAATACAGTTGCCCGATCAGCCCCCGGTATGTAGCTGCCGTGTGGTTGTAGTAATTGTCAAAGTTCAGGGAATTGTCCTCGTAAGCCGCGATCGTGGGCGTGAGATTGCGGGAATCCTCGATAACCCCCTGCGAAAGACCTTCGGTGAAAATAAGAATAACATTCGGATGATCTGGAAGTTCCGCCGGTTTCTGCACGGAACTTCCAATATCTGACTGATAAAACTCTGATGTCATATTCTCCTGATTCTCAATAAATCGGTTCTGCTGAGCATGCTGCAATTCCTGCATTCCGAGGGAGACATAGCCGTACATCGGAGAATAAGCATTTCCGTAAATCAGCGTGAATCCCCACGCCATGAGCAGAAACGCCGACAGATAGACCTGCTGACCTAACCGGATCAGTGCAACCTCCGTGATCGGCAGGAAGGAAATCGCGGTTCCAATAACAGCGAAGGCGATGTACTCGAAAGCGCGCCCCTGCAGGTCTTCCAGAGATCCCAGATTGTCAACCATGATAAATGAGACATAACTCATCCCGAACGTCAGGACAATCTGCTGCACATTATAGAGAAAAATCAGGATGCTGTTCAGAATGTACGCAGTACGTCTGTGCTTTGTTATGAGGATATTCGACAGAATGAAAATAATGCCCAGTTCCAAAAGGCTTCCGACAAAGTATTTCTTCATATGCATACTGCTGAACGCCAGGATCGTGAGCATTATGGCAGATGCATATTTTATTGCCATAAAGATAAATTGCTTCTTCGCCGTTCTCATCTGTGTCACCCTTTACCGCAATGGTTATTTCTGATTATCGGCCATCTTCCCTGAATGTACGATGTTCCGAAGAATTTCGAATGTTCTGCGGGTATTTTTTTCCTGGTTGGATAGAATCATCCCCGCAAACAGGGACAGCAGAGCTGCCATCATGGTGAATCCGCAAACGATCAGCGTAGGATACCGGAGTACTTCGCCCGTCTTCAGGAAAGCCATCCATACCGGGACAAAGAAGATGAGTGAGAGGACGGCCAGAACGCCCGCGAGTGTGCCAAAAAAGGCAAGGGGCTTATAATTTTTGAACAGTCTCGCGATGGTAAGGAGCACCTTCATGCCATCCGAATAGGTATTTAATTTGGATACGCTGCCCTCCGGGCGGTCACGATACTCGATGATCACATTGTCGATCTGCATGTTGTGATAAACAGCATGAATAGTCATCTCCGTCTCGATCTCAAACCCCCGGGAGAGAACCGGATAGGTTTTTACAAAATCATAACTGAAGGCGCGGTATCCGGTCATGATGTCCCGGACATTGCAATGGAACGGATGATTGATACTGCTCCGCACAACGGAATTGCCCATGTTGTGAAAGGGTCTCTTATTTTCCTGAAAATAGGTGGAGGACAGCCGGTCACCGACAACCATATCGGCATTGTGGTTCAGAACCCGATCCGCCAGCTGGGGAGCGAATTCCATAGGATAGGTGTCATCGCCGTCCACCATGATATAACATTCTGAATCAACTTCCCGGAACATACGCCGGATGACATTTCCCTTTCCCTGCATAAACTCATTCCGGACAATGGCTCCGGCAGCAGCTGCAATCTCCGCAGTCCGATCACTGGAATTATTATTGTAGACATAAATCGCCGCGTCCGGCAGATTTCTTCTGGCATCCTCGACGACCTTTTTAATTGTTTTTTCCTCATTATAGCAGGGAATCAATACGGCAATCTTATCCATCGACAGCTCCTATTTTTATACCCAATAGCGCAAGAAAGTAAACATAACCGTATAGGTCACAGACAAAGCAATAAATATCAGAGAGATCCGATCACGGAAAACTGTCAGTGCTTCCTTGTTTTTCAGTCTTCCATTGGCCAGAATTATGCCTGCGCTCGGAATCAGCGGGATGAAGTACCGTCCCTGAACACCAGAGACGTAGTTCACCCCAATTCCCACCTCATGACTTGTCCATATAATATAAGTTCCCGCAAAAGTCAGATACAGACAAATCAGGAGTGCAACCAGGTTGGCACCTTTCAGCAAAAAACCGACGGGTTTCTGCCCGTAATCGATAATCACCACCAGCAGTAATATAAAGCAGAGCAGCAGGCAGAGTGAGACAGGTAATAGATAATCGAGCTGTCCTAAGTCTCCAACAAAAGAGAGAAAATAAAACGATGCATATTGCCGGAAGGAATGGAGGATCGTAAGACAAAAGGAAAACAAATGGCCTCTCAGGAACAATGACTGCTGATGAAGGAACGAATAATAATACCATCTCTTCTTATTAACCAGCAATCGAAATAACACGCGGAACAGCAGAAAAGGAAGCAATCCCGACGCTCCCACAATCACTATGGATCTTGCATACTGTTTTCGGTCGATGAATCTTCGGATGGGAACCGCAAATAAGCAGAGCAGGAAAGCGGCATACACCATCTTGACATTGAATAGAAAAAAGGAGCAGACGGCAAATACGGCAATATCGGCCGTGCATACTCTTCGATCGCTCTGCAGAAGATCAGACAGCCTCGCAAACAACAGAGCGGTCATGGAGATGACCACGGTGTCATAGGACAAGGTCGATGCCAGGGCAATACTCATCGGAAGCAGTGCCATCAACAAAGTTGATTTTTTATATGGCGTCCGCTTAATCGCAAAGTACATAGCTGTAATGAAGAAAATCAGATTGCCAAATCTCCCGACAAGCAGCAGATTGCCGTTGGACAAGATCAGTGAAGGAAGCAGCTTGGAAATCTGCAGATATAAAAAGATGGCGAAGCCTGACGGCAGGTAGGCAAGGAGATTCAGGTCCGCATTCCAGTAATCATAAAATGCCAAATTACCGAAAGATTCCGAAGCTGTCAGATTCTGATGAGCTTCAGCAAAAGTATATTGCACATCAAGATGGCCGGCAAATTTGTGATTATAGGTTTCAACAAAGTCAATCAGGCTCTGCGGAAGCATTCTTCCCATATAGCCATCTGATGACACAGTCGGAAAGAAAATTCCTCTTGCCAGCGAGTATGCATTGATGTAATGACTGTTCTCATCCGGCGAACACATAGGGGGAATCAGAAAGATCAGCAGGATTCCCGCCATAAACGCAATCACAGCAAAAAGCTGCTCATCCTTGATTTTGGCATTCATATAAATCGAGTACCTCTTTATTAAACGTGTTTATTCGTATAGATTGCGGATAACGCGCTCAAAATTCTTCCAGTCTCTGCCCTGGGCTGTTTTCTGGCCATTCTGATACAGATGATCTCTCAACTGACTGTCCGCAGCTATGCGGTCAATTTGATGCACTGCCCCATCAATGTCACCCTGAGCATAAAAGAGGCAATTTTCTTCATCCTTCAGGTATTCCCTGTTTCCTCCATTAGGCACAGCAACGACATATCCCCCAGTCGCCATCATCTCCAGCGGCGGATAAGAAAAACTTTCCAGCAGGCTGCTCTTTAAGAGGATATCACAATTCCGGTAGACTTCATCCACTTTTTCGTGGGGCAGCTTATAGAACATCCTGTCCGCACGATACCAGTCTTTCGCCTTCCCATTATAGGAAAGATACCATACCTCATAGCGGTCCGGGTCCAGCTTCTGGACAATATGGAAGCTCTCATCCACATTTTTATAATAGGACTGGCTGTCTCCCTCAATCAGAATCCGGATTTTCCCACTCATCTCCCTCTTCTTCGGATAGAACTGCCCACAGTCAATGCCGTTGGGAACATATGCGGCTTCCTGATGATAGCGATCCTTCAGCCAGCCGGCACACCATGCGGAGATTGTCATGAACTGAACAGGCTGTGTGGGATGATAACTCTGTTCCGCCCGGATTCGGATAGGATCACCAGCAGGATATAGATCAGTTTCATACCCTTGAACAAGATAACGCAGTTTTCGGATGTTTCGATAACGCTCAAAATACGACAACGTTTCCCAGAAAGTCGCTACCGCGCAGTCCACCCTCCCCATAAGCGTCGAGTTGGTCTGAGAGAGGACTGGGAATTTCTCCCCTTCAAACCGGATCCATCCATCCTCATGTCCCATATTGATTAGAAAGACGTCCCTTCCGGCTTTCTTCAGAAATGACGCATGCTTGAGCGTGACATAATTTCCTCCGCTGATGTTGAGAGAAGGCACGGCAAAGACGATGTTGGGACGCATTTTTTTCTTCAGATACTCCGTCAGCCGTTCTCCCGTATAAATGGTGATATAGCGTTCCTTCACAAAACGATAGGCATTATCCCCGAGACGGCGCCGTTCATCGGCACTGTGCACCAGCAGATTCAGCGCCTGATACCACTCTTCCGCCGTCGAGCAGAGTAATCCGGTCTCATTGTTCCGGATTGCGGTCTGAAAAGCGCCAAAATTGCTGGCGATTGTCGGTACTTTGACCAGGGAGGCCTCCGTCCACTTATTTTCCGACTTTGCGGCATTAAAAACGCCCTCCGTGATGGGCGCAATATTAATGTCTACTGAGGCGATCAGATCCGGCAGCTTCTTCCAGTCAGTAAATGGTTCCGCGACAATCTGATGGGAGAAGGGCTTCAATTCATCCGGAAGATCAAGCATGCCTACAATGTGCAGTTCAACTTCGGGATTCTCCCGCAATACCCGGGAAACCGCCGGAAGGATCATCTCAAAATCCTTATTGTGCGTGATGCTTCCACTGAAATAGCCAATCCGGACATGGCCATTCCGGCGGAGTTCCGCCCTCCGCATGGCTTCCTCGTATTCTTTTCCGCTCAGCCACTTGGGCAGGAAGGATTTCTCCACCGTCGGGAGGATGTCTCTCTTGTACATTGCCTGTTCCGAATACTGGTACATGGCATCGGAGGCTGTATTCCGATTGATAAAGACCTCCGGGACATAATGACCAAGTTCTTCCGCAAGCGCCTCTGTCGTCGTGATCGCCCCGTCGCACAATTTCAGGGTTTTCCCCATCCTGATGACGCCATCATCATAGATCTCCCGGTCCCGTCCCGTAAGCTGCTGCACATAAGGAATAGTATCTGTGTATTTCGTATCGATGACCAGATCATCGACATCAAAGAGCACCGTCCGGTTCATTGCCTTCGCGCTTGCAATCAGTTTTCCGACTTCATCGGTATACGGGCAGCGGAAAATGATGAAGGCCCGGTAGAATCGCGCCAGGTCTACGCTGACATCGGCGTAGTAAACGACATCGCTGGTCAGCCCGCAGGCATTGATCTGTTCCTGCTGGTGATAAACGCGGTATCGCGCCGGGTGCGGCACATCCGGTGAACACCCATTCACAAACAGGACATCTTTATAGAAGCGGTGCCTCCGCACAGTCTCTCTCGCGTAGTTCATATGAGAACTGGAACGCTTCCCGGAACCGCCATAGTAGACACGTACCTTCTCCCGGAGCCCGGATACTCCATTTTCCCTCAGAGTCTCAAGTCCTTTCTGCAGCAAAAGAGCGGGAGTATTTTTATCCGGAATATGGTCGACATCATATCGAATAAACTTATTGTAATAGGGATCCTCCTGTGAAAGCAGATGTCTTCTTTCCGAGCGGAATAGTGCCGTTTCCTCCTCTTTTAATTTCCGGTCAATGGGATCATGCACCGTAATTTCCGCGTAAGGAGTCCAGAGGATCTTATGCTGTACATCCCTGGCTCTCAGGCAGTAGTCGACGGCAAAATAACGATCGTATCGTTCCGAGAATCCGCCCAATGCCAGGATCTTCTCTCTCGCCACCATGAAACAGTTGCCGGAGACAGCGGAGGCCTCCCGCACATGGCACAGCCCCGCCTCGTACCCGTAGGATTCCGCCACTTCTCCCTGGAAGCGGTGTACGATGCCGTTGGGAATAGCCGCACATACCGCAATGCCCGCGCTGAAGATCACCCGCTCATCGGTCGTAATCTTCGGTCCGACAGCAGCCACGTCCTCGAGCTGTGCCAGGTTTAAAAGCTCTTTCACAAAGCCATCCGAGCGGATGACGGAATTCCCATTGATGAAGAGAATATACTTTTCCGAAATCTTATGGATGATCTGATTGATCGTCCTGACCACTCCGCCGCTGACCCTGACAACGCTGCAGGAATTTCCCTCCAGAAGGTATTCTTCTACCTTGGAATATTCTTTTTGCTCAGAATCCGAGAGAATATAGAAATTCATGCACATGTCATGTTCATTAGCCTGCAGGGTGGTAAGGCATTCTTTGAGATTGACGATGCTCTCCGCAGAATACAGGATAACGGCGACTCTGGCATCCTTCGGTATCCCATATCTCACATCATAAATCAGCGGAAATGGCCGGTGCGTGACAATCGACGCATTTCTCCCGCTCCTTTTGACCTGGTCCAGGACCGCCTTTTTTGCCGCCTGAATCGCATATTCCTTATGTTCTACGCCGGAGGAGACGGAATTTTCATGAATTCTCCAATAATACAGAACTCCCGGAATATGGACAATGCGGTCTGCTTTTTCCGTCAGCCGCAGCACCATGTCGTGATCCTGACTGCCATCACATTCTTTCCGGTATCTCCCCACTTTGTCCAACAAAGCTCGGCTGAAAATAGTCAGATGGCAGATGTAGTTGTGCGCCCTCAGCTCATACTTGGAAAAATCCGGCTTGTAATTGGGAGAAAACCACTCCTCCGGATTTTTCGTAAACTTTGCCTCATCCGTATACACGAAATCCGCCCCTGTCCTGGCGATCGTGCGGGCAGCTGCTCTCAGTGCTTCCGGATCGAGGACATCGTCATGATCCAACAGGACAAAGTAATTTCCGGTTGCAAGATCGATACAGGCGTTCGTATTCTCAGAGATTCCGCCATTGCCACTCAGCTTCTGATAGAGGATCCTTCCGTCCGCTGATGCGTACTCGCTGACAATCTCACCGACATCACTGTGATCCTCGTCACTGGCATCGGCAAGGCACAATTCCCACTCCTTATAACTCTGCTTTAACACGGAAGTGATCATGTCCCGCAGAAAAACTTCCGGAGTATTAAAAAGCGGCACTAAAATGCTGAAACGAACTCTCATGTATCTGACCCCTCGTCTTAACTTTCATACAACTTCAGGATTTGCTCTCTTACCTTACCCCAGCTTCTTTCGTCGGCGGTCTCAAGTCCATTCTGAATCAGAGATGAACGCAGTCCTTCATCGTCAATCATTTGTCTGAGAAGATTTCCTGCCTCGTCAAGCCGGTCCGGATCATAAAACAGGCAGTTATAATGATCCCGCAGGTATTCCTTATTGCCCCCATTTTCCCGCACAAGCACCAGCCCGCCAGTCGCCATCATCTCCAATGGCGGATAGGAAAAGCTCTCCAGCTTGCTGGATTTCAGAAGTACATGGCACTGCCGGTAGAGATCCGGCATCTGCCCGTAAGGAACCCGGTTAAAGTACCGATCGACAGTATACCATTCTTTTGGCTTACCCTGGTAAGAAACATACCAGACTTCATACTTCGACCTGTCCAGGTTCTGAATGATCCGGAAACTTTCATCCACATTCTTATACTCGTCGTCGCTGTTTCCCTCGACCAGTATGCGGATTTTGCCATGAAAATCTCTTTCCTGATAGTAAAATTTTTCTGTATCCAAGCCATTGGGCGCGTAAGCGGCATTCACCTGATACCTGTCCTTCAGCCATTTCTCGCACCACCTGGAGATAGTGAGATAGGTTACCTTTGCGCTGCAATAAGAACGGCTGGCGCGGATTCTCATGAAATCTCCAGGGGCATTAAACCCGATTTCATAGTTCTGTACAAGATAATACCGATCTCTGATTTCAGGATAAGAAGCGACCCATTTCTCGGTGGTAAATAAAGTCGCCACCGCCTTGTCGGCTTCCGCGAAAAAGCTGTGGTCCATCGAGCGAATAACGGGAAATTCAGTATTCTCAAAGTTTACCGTCGTGCTGGTCTCATGTCCGTCATTGAGGATCACAACCTCGTATCCGGACTGGAACATGAACAAAGCATGGCGCAGGGTGACCAGCTGCCCTCCGCTGATCTGCAGCACCGGCAGATTGAAGACAATATTGTGCTTTCTGGTCTGGCGTATCCATCGGCCAAAGGAGCAGGCGTTGGCTATTGTCGTCCAGTTCTCCGTCACCCGATCATAGGCATGTTCCGCGATGGTCCTTCGCAGTTCGGCATCCGCGATCAGACGGTTAAGATTTGTATACCACTCTTCCTCTGTGTTTCCACAGAGAATGCCATCGATGCCGTCACGAATGACCTGCCTGAACGCACCAACATTGCTCGCAATGGTGGGCACTTTGACCAGTGCCGCCTCCGTCCACTTGTTTTCCGATTTTGCTCGGTTGAACAGAGTGTCCTCCAGCGGTACCAGGTTAATGTCCACCGAAGCGATCAGCGCGGGCAGCTTCTGCCATGGACGGAACCCGGAACTTTCGATCTGGCCCTGAAATGGCTTTAGCTGTTCCGGAAGATCGATCTCCCCGGCAAGAACTAATCTGACTTTCTTATTTTCAGACAGTATGCGGCACAGTGGGTCCAGAATCATTCCGACATCGGCGTTATGGGTGATGCTTCCGCTGAAATACCCGATCCGCACTTCATCGGTTTTCACCTGATGAGGCGCCTCCTGCAGTGCTTCCAGAGAATACTTCTGCAGCTCTTCGGACATGACATTCCGGTTGATATAGACCTCGGGAACAAATTTCCGCAGTTCCTCCGCCATGGTCTCCGTCGTTGTTATGGCAGCATCACAAAGCCGAAGCATCCTTCCATTCCGGATCACCCCGTCATCATAAACCTTCCTGTCCTCCTCCGACAGAGTCTGAATATAGGGAATGCTGTCTGTATATCTGCGGTCGATGACAAGATCGTCGATGTCATACAGAATAACCTTGTGATAAGACTGCGCCTTCTCCACCAGTCTCTGCAGTCCCTCCGTGTGCGGGCAGCGGAAAAGTATATAAACTCTGGCGCATCTCGCATAGCTCTCATCGGCTTCCGTGTAAAAAATTTTCTCACAGGCAAGCCCGGCCATGGTCAGTTCTTCCATCTGGTGATCCACACGGTACCTGGACGGATGGGGCAGAGTACAGCCGTTGATAAAGAGCACGTCCAGGTACTGATTTTGAATCGGAGCATTGCTTCTGAGAGATTTCTGATAGGCAAGATACGTTCTCACCTTGCGCATAGTGCCCACAGGGCCATCATTTTTCAGTGATTTAAGGGTCTTATGAATCAATTCCGATTTATTCACAATTATTCCTCTGATAAGTTGACCATCTCCGCCTGCTTTCCATAATTTTCCAACAGCCATCTCTGACATTCCCTGGAGCTGGTAAAGTACTCCACATCCACCTGCGGGCAGTAGGACTGATTGGCCTGAAATCTCTCCAGACTCCCCGGAGTTACCTGCCCGGGTTCCCACTTTTCCACATAATAGCTTCTTTGGCGGATATTCGCATAATTCAGAATAAAAGTGAAACTGCTGGCATCCATCGCAAAAGCCTTGTGGATTCCCGCATATAGATCTGCTTTTCCTCTGGATATAACCGGAACACTGACTCCATCTGCATTGATATCCATATCTGCCGGTCCGGCGACAAAGACAGTGACATTTTCTCCTCTTTGGAAATGTTCCGCCGCCAGCTGTGCAGTCATCTTCGAATTATCGCCGTCACTGAAATTCTGTAAGAAGAACGCCGTCAGTAGATTCATGTGCTCGATCATGAACCTGCCGGCACGAAATCCGGTATATATCGTCGTGTACTGCTCAGACTTTTCATCGCTGACTGGTTCGCTCTCTGTTTCACTGGAAAAATAGGGAATGTGAACCATCCCGGAAATACGCCTGAACTTCGTCCTCTCGAATTCGTCACTGCTGATGTCGATGTTCTGATCCGTAAAAATCAGCTGTCTCGCCAGGTCCAGGTTGTTGACATATTTTCTTATTTTGTCATTCTCGCCGGTGAAGTACGCTTCCGTACCTGACGGAACAACCAGGCTGATCTCCGCTTCCGGGTCACGTTCCCGGATTGCTTTCAGCTTTTCCCTGATCAGCGGAACTGCGCCTCTTGTCACTGTCCCGGTCAGAACGTTGATGTTCTTCTTATCCGGAGACATGCGCTCCGCCTCTCTGTGAATCTGATTATAGTGATAAATCTCCTCCTCATTTTTCAGCTCGGAAACATCCTTCTTGAGAAGTTCATGCCGCTCCTGGTATGCCTGCCGGGAAACCGTCTGCCACTCCTCTGTGGTGGCAACGGGATTCCAGTAAACCTCCTTTCGGGCCTGCTCCCACAGCTGTACGCCCTCCCGGGAATGGCACATCGCCCCCGTAAACGCAGCATTCCCAGCCCAGGCTTTAATGCGTTCAGGCTCATCGGAAAAAACAACAAACCGTTTATTTGTCTTCCTGATCCACTCTGCGGCTCTCGCGTTCTTCTGATAATCACACTCATAAAAAAGGGCAATCTGGTACTGGCTGATGATCTCTTCCGTCACATCATCCTCGTGGACTTCATGGCTGGTCAGATTAGCCGCCAGAAATTGTTCCTTGAGGACCGTCAGCTTTTCAGGTACATCTTGTCCGTCAGTGTAAATCAGCAGAATGTCCATGCAGTACTTGACCGCATCCACATCCCGCTTCGAATTCTGCTCCACGCGGATCGCCGGCTTCGGATTAATAACGTCCTCGTAGGCATCGCAGACAATCTTGGCGTCGCCCTGCATGCGGATTCTTCCGCCATCCAGCCAGATCACACGGTTGCACATCTCCCTGATCTGCGGAAGACTGTGGGAGACGAAGAGAACCGTCGTCCCGCCGCCCATGAGTTCCAGCATTTTCCTCTTGCTCTTCTTCTGAAAGGATTCATCGCCGACGGCCAGAATCTCGTCGACAATAAGAATCTCGGGATTGATGATCGTCGCGATGGAGAAAGCGAGCCGCATCATCATTCCGGAAGAATAGTTGCGGATCGGCTCGTGAATGAAATCGCCCAGCTCCGAAAATTTCAGGATATCCTCATAGTTCTTATCGATGAGCTCCTTGCTGTATCCCAGGATCGCGCCATTCAGATAGATATTTTCGCGTCCGCTCAACTCGAAGTCGAATCCGGAACCCAATTCAAGCATGGGAACGACATTGCCGCCCAGGGTGACTTTTCCCCTCGTCGGCGCCAGAACACCGGCAATAATTTTCAACAGGGTGCTTTTTCCTGCTCCATTCCGCCCCACGATGCCGACAATTTCTCCCTTGTGAACTTCGAAATTCAAATCCTGAAATACCCAGAAATCATTGAATTTCAGTTTTCCATTCAGAGAAGTAATGACAAATTCCTTGAGACTCTGGACCTTATCGCTGGCAAGCCTGAACCGCATCGACAGGTCCTCAGCCTTGATCATGATCTTATTCTGATCCATCCGTTTATCCTCTACTCATAAATACAGGGCGAAGTTTTTCTCATGCCTGTGGAAGACGATCCATCCGAAAATCAGGAAAATCAGGGCAAACAGTGCGCACATGCCATACTGCCCGATCCCCGGGGAGATGCCGCTGATGGTGATCATTCGGAACGCCTTGAGGAAATAGTACATCGGGTTGATCTTGAAAATGAAGGAAAATTTCGCCGGCACAATGGACTCAGGATAGAAAATCGGCGTCGCGTACATCCACATCAGGCTGACGATGCTCCACAGAAACTGGGTGTCCCGGAAATAGACCATGCTGGTTGCCAGGAACAGAGACATTCCCACACAGAAAATAATCAGCAGAATATAAATAAGCGGTATGCACAGGTAAGCCTTCGTTATCCGTGAACCCGTAAAAATAATGGTCAGAAGCAGTGGGATCGTCGAGATCAGCATGTTGACCGCGGACGAGAGCACCCGGGATACCGGATAGATGTACCTCGGAACGGACACCTTCTCAATCAGGGAAGCATTGCCCGTGATGGAGCCCAATCCGTTGCCGACAGATTCCGTGAAGAAGTTGAACAGAACTGTCGCGCTGAGCAGGTATACCGGGAAGTTCTCAATGCCCGAGCGGAATATTGTCGAGAACAGAATGTACTGAATGATCATCGTGAGCAGTGGGTTGAGAAAACTCCAGAAAAAGCCGAGGGCAGACCTCTTATATTTTGTCTTGAATTCCCGGGCTACCAGCTGATTCATCAGGAAACGGTACCGGTGAAATTCTTTGATGATGTTCCCCAGGACTGTGCTATGGCCGTGATTGAGCCGGCAATAATTATAAAACCAGACAGCAATCAGCAGGCAGAGTATGATCCCGCTGAACATGTAAAATTTATGTAATTTGCCGACATCGTAACCGCCATAGATGGACATGGCAAGGGCCATATCCGTCTCCGTGCCATCGATCGTCAGCTTTCCCTCATAGGGCGGTTCCTTCGAGGTGTACAGCGTCGCGCTGTTGTTTTCTGTGCTCCCGGTATCAGTAATCGTCAGCGTGTAATTACCACTGGCGGAATGAAGCGGCTTATCCACCGCGAATGAGTAGATGGCATTGTCCCGGAATTTGCCGGCTTTCACTTTACCCTGCGCAATTATTCCGCCCTGATCATCGGTGACGGTCATGGTGATTGTACCGGAATTCTTCCTGCCATAGGAAGCTGTAATAAATTCCAGCTTATAGAGATACTGTCCATCGTAGTGAAAGTTCTGCCGAAATTCCCTGTTCTCAGAGATTTCTCCAATGGGAGCATCCGTGTTCTCATTAATCAGGTCCACATCGTTATAGCGGATCTTCTCATAGGAAGAAAAGAAAAAGATCAAAAACAGGGCGGCAAAGGCCAGTATAAATTTTGCAAGATTACGCAATTGAAAGAATTGTTTATCCATTGCTACTCATTTTCTCCATCGATGTCTGTATTGAAAAGCATGGCAGAATAGGTCAAAGGGAAATATTCTGCGCAGAACCCGCGTAGCGATCGTATGAGCCGGAAGAAATCTCCATTTTCTCTTTCCCGGTTCCAATAATTCCGCATTGGCCCTCCAGTAGATCTTCCGGTATGGATGATCACATGGCAAAAACCACGGTCGATTATACAATTCCCGCAGATAATGAACAATGATCGGATGCTTCAATGCTTTTTTGCGGTCATCTTCCGGATAATAATCCCAGCATCCATATAACCTGGCCATCTGGTCCGCAGAGTAATAGATCAGGCCTGACATGAGATTATATTCCGGCGGTAATGCCCGGATCCTTCCGGACAGGATGGCATTCAGAACGCCCTCACTCTGTCCCGGTGGATTTCCCTTATTCTTCCGGATAAGCTGCAGGCTCTTCCTGGAACATCCGTCTTCCCTCCATCGGTCGATATCAAATAATACCACACCGTCACAGAAATAGGGAATCTCTGCTGGAAGACCCATCCTCTTCCGGAATTCTTCCGGATAAGGCATCTTCACTGCTGCCGCAATGCACTCTCCCAGATTCATCGAAAATAATTTATCTAATTTACCACAGATTACCGTATCGCTGTCGAGATAAAGGACACGGCCGCCGGCGTAGATCTGATCGATGAATAATTTCGCATAAATTGACCTCGCATGAAAAGCATCAGTCTGAAATGCGGCGTCAGGAAAGAATCCATTTAAATCGATCAGACGGATATCTTTGTGCCAGACCTGAAATTGACGATAAACCCGCGCCTGATCTTCTTTGGTAAAATGATCACCGGCAATTGTGATCTGTGCGTCCGGATTATGCCGAAGCAGTGTTTCCGCCGACACCAGAGTCTGTGTGAGATAATTTCCATCACAGGCGTAGAAAATTTCCTTCGTCTTACTGATCATCTTGCTGTCAGCTCCTGATATCCTCTGTCGATCCGTCGGAAATACTTGTGATAATTCTCCATCTTTTCCGAGATTTCCTGCGACTGCCTGGAGGCTCTGCTCCATTCATCCTTATTCTGGAGCAGTTCTGTAATCCGGTTTTCTATCTCCTCATCCTGGTCAAAGAGAATCTGATCCGCAGCGTGATAAATGTTCAGCGTGCCCGAAGTTTTCGTCGTCACCACCGGAATAGAAAGGGAAGCCGCCTCAATGCAAACCAGACCAAATCCTTCAAATTTTGAGGTCATGCACAAAACTTTCGTTTTTTTCAAATAGGCAAGAGGATTGTTCACAAAGCCCTTCATGGCAATGTTCCCGCTTAATCCCCTCTTATGAATCTCAAGTGCACACTCTCTTTTCAGATTTCCATCGCCAAGCATAATTGCCTGAATATGAAATTGTCCGCTCCTTTTCAGATGATCAATAATTCGGATAAAACGGAGAGGATCCTTCTGCTCTTCCAGCCGGCCGATGAACAAAACATCCGATGGCTCGCCTCCCTCCTGCTCTGCCGCCCTTTCACGGATTTCTTCCGTGCTGACCGGATTGCCTATAACCCGGATTTTATCGCGGCAGACAGGGTAAAAAGCCAGCTTTTTCATATGGACAGGAGTGACAAGGTACAGCCTTTGAATGTTCTTTAAAGCCACCGAATATGTCAGCGTCTTCACATTTTTATGATACACCCACGGAGGATCATAATGGAGCTGGGAAATCACCGGCACAGTTCTTCCCGCCGCCAGTGCCGCATAGACGCTGGCTGTAAAGTCATGGGCATGAATAACATCGGGGTGAAACCGGTCAATCACCATCCGCAGTGTCATCAGATTATATGGCCGAAGAAGAATAAAGGGAATATGTTCCCTTGTCAGGACTTTCCGGATTGGCCCCTCGGATGCCACATACAAAAAATCATACTGATCCGAAAGATTCCGGATAATCTCACAGACGACATTCTCTGCACCGGAATAGATCTCCGATTTTAACAGGTGAAGCACTCGCTTTTTCCGCATAGACAGCCCTCATGCATTATGAAAAGACATCCAATATTCGTAGATTCCGGCCATTCTTGGGATGATATGCCGCTGCGAATATTTTTCTGCCTTATTTTGATTATAATACCCCATCGTGTCAGCAAGTGCTGTCTTTGCCCGGATTCTTCGGACATATCTGGCATATTCCTCTACATCTTTCCGTGCAGCGCGATATCCGCCCTTTCCCTGATCAATCAATTCAGAACTGCCACGGATATCGGAACATACAGCGGGCAGTCCGCACGCCATTGCTTCCATAAGGGCCGCCGGCATTCCCTCCTGCAGTGAAGGAAATGCAAAGACATCGGATGCCCGATAGATATCATAGAGATCGTCCCGATAGCCGAGGAAGCGGACCCGATCCTGAACTCCGAGTTCCATCGCGAGTCTTTTCAGTTCCTGGTCCAATTCTCCGTGACCGCAGATCAGCAGAATTGACCGTTTTTCTTCAATTTTTTCTGATTTCTTCAATAACTTCATCATTTGGAGAAGCACAGCCTGATTCTTGCGGGGAATCAGTTCTCCGGCAGTTACAATCACAAAGGCGTCTTCCGGGATATGCATCTGCTGCCTTTTGACTGCCGATGAAATGATATTTTCCGGATTCCGTCTTCCCTCACCGTCATAGCGCGCAGCTACCTCAGCACTCTCCTCATTAGCGCCGGCTGTGCCGCGAATCTTCTCAATATCAATCCCCACCCCCGGCACATAGTCCACTCTCCTGCAGTGGAAGTGCTTTTTCGCGAAGGCATAATCTTCCTTGTTAATGCAGATCTGTTCGCAGGTGAGGAAGGACAGCAGCCATTCCATGGTGCCGTAGATGAACCACATGTGCAGCGGTGCGCCCTGATAGAAATGGAACCCGTGGGCCGTGTAGATGACCGGCGCCGTGTGGGTCGCCCTGGCGGCGAGGCGGGTCAGCGCCGCGCTCATGGGGTTGTGGCAGTGGACAAGGGCAAAATCGTGTTCTTCCATCAGCCGGCGGAGCTGGCCATAGGCGCGGATGTTCTTAAGGCTGTAGGGCGTGCGGACAAAATCCACCTGATGGCAGATAATCCCCGTCCCCTCGAGGCGGCGGTTGTCGTCCCCGTAGGACGGGTTGTGGAAGTTCGAGGCATAGTGGACCTCGCAGCCCATCTCCTGCAGGAGGCGGACATTGTTCATCTCAAATTGCGGGACAAAGCCGCTCACATGGCTGACAATCAAGACTTTTCTCATGTATTCTGTCCTCTGGTCTCCTCCGGGAGGTCATCCTTGCAGGTTCTCTCTCCGCGGACCTTCTCCTCGGTGTACATCGGGGAATCCTCGGAGATGCCTTCGGAGGCTTCCTTGATGAACATAATCTTCGGTGTCAGGACGATGAGCTTTAAGTCCAGCAGCATCGAGTAGTTCCGGATATAGGTGAGGTCCAGCTTCAGCTTGTCGTAGAAGGAGGTACTGTACTTTCCGTAGACCTGGGCGTAGCCGGTGAGGCCGGCCTTGACCTTCAAACGGTAGCGGAATTCCGGGATCTGCTTCTCAATCTCGGCGGCGATCTCCGGCCGCTCGGGCCGGGGCCCGACCAGGGACATTTCCCCCCGGAGAATATTGATTAACTGGGGAAGCTCGTCCAGGCGGACACTGCGGAGAACGCGGCCCACTGGCAGGATGCGCGGGTCGTTCTCGGTGGAGAGCTGGGGGCCGCCGATCTTCTCGGCGTCCACCACCATGGTCCGGAATTTCAGGATGTCAAAGACCTTTCCGTCCTTGGTCAGCCTCTTCTGCCGGTAGAACACCGGCCCATGGTCGGTCAGATGAATACAAAGTCCGGCGATCAGGAAGATCGGGGAGGTCAGGATGAGGCCGATCAGCGAGAGGATGATATCCATCAGGCGCTTTACGAATTCCTCCTCCACCTGCAGGCCGTTGTTCCTGGAGAGCAGCAGCGGAGAATCAAAGAGATTGAAATCCGTGGAGCTCCTGAGCAGGATGTCGGAAATCTTCGGCACGCTGTAGGTGCGGACACCCAGGGCGAAACAGTCCTTGATCATGCGGTTTCTCTCATGGGACGGGATATCGCCCACGATCACCGCGTCATACTGCGGCGCGATCTCGGACATCTTATCCCAGACATTCCGGTAATGTTCCCGGGCAATGATCTGGTACTTGTCCTCCCGCGAGTTCATCTTCTCCATCAGATGGTAATCATAATGGTCCCCGCAGACCAGAAGCATTTTCCTGGGTGGAAAGATGCGGCGGTAAATGCGGGAGAAGAGGTAAGTCAGCAGGCAGGTCAGGAACACACTGATGCCGAAATTCACCAGCAGGGGAATCGGCGTGGTGAACCGCTTGTCCTGCACCGTGATCTGGAAATAAGTCACAAAGTCTGTGGCGATGAGGGAAATGATCTGGGAGTAGATCAGATTGCCCCGCTCCAGGACGCCGATTTTAAACCCGCCGTAAATGTAGTTAAAAAAGATCAGCAGAACCGTGTAGATGAAGATCATCATCCAGTTGCCCCGGCGCCAGAAGGGGGCCCAGATGATCTTGTTGTAATAATTGATCCAGATATAGCCGTAGACCGCGCTCATGGTGAACACCAGCACGGCGGCAAAGCCAATCTTGATCAGGCGTTTGTATTTTTCAAAATGGTTCATCGATCCGACCATCCTCTGATTTGCTGCGGAAATACAAGGATAAGTATAGCATCGAATGGAAGGGGGTTCAACCGGCGGGGATTTGAGAAAATATGAGCAAAAACTTAAGATTTTGGTATCTGGGTCAGCACCCCGTAGAAAGATATGGAATTTGCCCGGGAACTCGCTCACCGGACAAATATTACTGGCTTTCTACGGGGCGGGCAAGCGGCGCAGCCGCTCTGCCCGCCCACAGCCCGAATTGCGGTGTACTTTACCACAATTCGGGCTGGAAGGGTGCTGACCTGATTATTCGTACGGAGCCCCTGCTCGCCGCCCCTGCATGCAGAAAAATCCCGGAAACGGCAAAAATATCTATCTTCCACCATTTCCGGGATTCCCATTCTCTATATTGATGTCAGTGAAGATTCAAATTACTTCTTCATCTGCGCGGCAACTTCCTCCGCGAAGTTCTCGCTCTTCTTCTCCAGGCCCTCGCCGGTCTCGAAGCGGACGAAGCCCTTCACCTTGATCTTCGTGCCGTTCTCCTTGGCTACCTGGTCAACGTACTTCTGTACGGACTGCTTGCCGTCCTCAGCCTTGACATAGACCTGGTCAACAAGGCAGATTTCCTTGAGTTCCTTGTTGATTCTTCCCTGTACCATGCCGCTGATGATCTTGTCGTTGGCATCCGGCTTCTCGTTCTTCGCGGCCGCGGTGATGATCTCGGTCTCGTGCGCGAGGTAATCCTGGTCAACCTCGGAGCGGTCGGTATACTTCGGCTTGAGGGCAGCTACCTGCATGGCAACATTCTTGCCCATCTCCAGGACCGCGTCATTGACAACGCCTGTCTCGAGGTCAACGAGAACGCCGATCTTGCCGTCCGCGTGGATGTAGGAGACAACAACGCCGTTCGGCTCGTCGATCTGCTTGAAGCGGCGGATGTGCATGTTCTCGCCGATGATGGAGATCTCGCGGGAAAGAGCCTCGGCAACGGTCTCGGTCGGATCCTGTGCCCACTTCTCCGCCAGGAAAGCGTCGATGTCCGGAGCGGAGGTGGTCAGTGCCTGGGCAGCTACGTCAGCAACATAGCTTCTGAACTTCTCGTTCTTCGCAACGAAGTCGGTCTCGGCATTGACCTCTACGACAACGCCCTTCTTGCCGTCCTCGGAGATCTTGGTTGCGCAGATGCCCTCTGCGGCGATTCTTCCGGCCTTCTTCTCTGCGCCGGCAAGTCCCTTCTCTCTCAGGAACTCAATTGCCTTGTCGAAATCACCGTCGGTCTCGGTCAGTGCCTTCTTGCAGGCCATCATGCCGGCACCGGTCATATCACGTAATTCCTTTACCTGCTTAGCTGTAATTGCCATGGTAATCTCCCTTCTTAATGGTTATCCCAGTTCTCTTCTCAAAGAGTGCCGGGTCTGCGAAACCGCCGATCCGGCACCTGATGATCTGTTATTCTCCCAGGAAATCTCAGGCCTCAGCCGGAGCTTCCTCTGCCTCGCCGGCAGCAGCTGCTTCTGCCTCGCCCTGCTTTGCCTCAACGATCGCGTCAGCCATCTTGGAGACGATCAGGCGGACAGCGCGGATGGCGTCGTCATTGCCCGGGATGACATAGTCGAGCTCATCCGGATCGCAGTTGGTATCGCAGATGCCGAACAGGGTGATGCCCAGCTTCTGTGCTTCCTCAACGCAGATTCTCTCCTTCTTCGGGTCAACAACGAAGATGGCATCCGGGATGTGCTTCATATCCTTGATACCGCCAAGGTTCTTCTCCAGCTTGTCCCACTCCTTCTTAAGGCCAGCAACTTCCTTCTTCGGCAGTACGTCGAAGGTGCCGTCGTTGGACATCTGCTCGATCTCCTTGAGTCTTGCGATACGGCTCTGGATGGTCTTGAAGTTGGTCAGCATGCCGCCGAGCCATCTTTCATTGACATAGTACATGCCGCATCTCTCAGCCTCGTTCTTTACGGTATCCTGAGCCTGCTTCTTCGTGCCGACAAAGAGAACAGTGCCGCCGTCAGCAGCGATCTGGCCCATGGCCTTGTAGGCATCGTCGATCATGCCGACCGTCTTCTGCAGGTCGATGATGTGGATGCCGTTTCTCTCGGTGTAGATGTACTGGCCCATCTTGGGGTTCCATCTTCTGGTCTGGTGGCCGAAGTGAACACCGGCTTCAAGTAACTGCTTCATAGAAATGACGCTCATGTTTTTTCCTCCATGTTTGGTTTTTCTTCCGCCGTCTTCTTTTGCTCCCGCGGGGACCCTGATCGGGCACCGGCCTGTGGGATCCGCCCGGCGTGAATTTTCGTCAACTTTGATATATTACCATGGGCTGAGATAAAGTACAAGCACTTTTCCGCGCCCTGCGGCACTTTTTGCTGCTGTCCAGCACATGCCGGAAGAGCGCCCTCACATCGGCTGCCCGCGGACAGCTTTGCGGGCTTCCCCGGCATGTGGCAGGCGCCACAGTCGTTCGGCGGCCGGTTTCCCCACGGGAGGCAGTTACCCCGCTGTCCGGCGCTTTCCGCTCCCGAGCGCCCTCGCCGCGTTGATCACGCAGAGGATCATGACACCGACATCGCCGAAGACGGCCATATACATATTGGCCAGGCCGAACGCCGCGAGGACGAGGATCAGCACCTTCACCCCGATGGCAAAGGCGATATTCTGCCGGGCGATGCCAAGGGTTCTTCTTGCGATGCGGCAGGCAGCTGCCACCTTGTCCGGCTTGTCGTCCATGAGGACGACGTCCGCCGCCTCGATTGCCGCGTCCGATCCCATGGCGCCCATGGCGATGCCCACATCAGCGCGGGAGAGCACCGGGGCATCGTTGATGCCGTCGCCGACGAAGACAAGGGTCTTCTCATGATCCTTTTCCCGGAGAAGCTGTTCCACCGCGCTGACCTTGTCCGCCGGGAGGAGTTCCGCGCGGTACTCCTCGATCCCGAGCTTTCCCGCAACCTCAGCGGCCACCTTTTCCCGGTCGCCGGTCAGCATTACCGTCCGGCGGATGCCGAGTTCCCGAAGCTCCCGGATCGCCTTCGCCGATTCCGGCTTCACGACATCGGAGATATGGATATGCCCGATATAGGTTCCGTCCATCGCCACATGGATGATCGTCCCCGGGGTCTCACAGCGGCTCCATTTTGCCCCGATATCGTCCATCATTTTCGCGTTGCCGACGCAGACCACATGCCCGTTGACCGACGCGCGGACGCCCCGGCCGGCGATCTCCTCAACATTTTCCACGGTGCAGCCGTCATCCTCTTTGCCGAAGGCAGTTCTCAGGGACATGGCAATCGGATGGCTGGAATAGCGCTCCACGTGGGCGGCCAGATGGAGCAGCTCGTGCTCGTCAATCGCCTCCGGATGAAGGTCAGTCACCTGGAAGACTCCCCGGGTCAGTGTGCCGGTCTTGTCGAAGACCACGGTGTCCGCCTTGGCGAGGGCGTCAAGATAATTGGACCCCTTGACCAGGATTCCCCGCTTTGAGGCCCCGCCGATGCCGCCGAAGAAGGTCAGCGGCACGGAGATCACGAGGGCGCACGGGCAGGAGACCACCAGGAAGGTCAGCGCGCGGGTAAGCCAGATGGCAAAGTTCATCCGGAAATTCCCGGACAGGAGCGGCGGGAGGAAGGCCAGCGCGATCGCCGAGAAGACGACGGCCGGGGTGTACACCCGCGCGAAGCGAGTGATAAACTTCTCGCTCCTTGCCTTGTTCTCCCCGGCGTTCTTCACCATGTCGAGGATTTTCGACGCGGTGGATTCGCCGAACCCCTTGGTCACCCTGACCCGGAGCACGCCGCTCAGATTGACACACCCGGAGAGGATGTCATCCCCCGCCCCGACGTCTCTGGGCTCGCTTTCCCCGGTCAGCGCCACGGTATTGAGGCTGGAGGTTCCCTCGATGACCCGGCCGTCCATCGGCACCTTTTCGCCCGGGCGGATCACCACGGTCTCGCCGACGCTGACCTCATCCGGGTCTACAGTGGCAATCCTGCCGCCGCGCTCCACATGCGCGGTATCCGGCCGGATGTCGATCAGCTGGGAGATCGACCGCTCCGAATTGCCCTCGGCGATCCCCTCAACGAGCTCCCCGACCTGGAAGAACAGCATGACGAACACAGCCTCGGTAAATTCCGGTTCGGTTCCCGGGAGGAACCCGATGGCGAGGGCGCCGATGGTGGCGACGCACATCAGGAAATCCTCATCGAAAAGCTGGCCATGGCCGATATTTTCCACTGCCTCCCTGAGGACGTCAAAGCCCGCGGCAAAATACGGCACAAGGTAGATCAGAAGCCGCTTTCCCATGGAAAGTCCCGGGAAATGCCGGTCGATCGCGACGGCTGCCAGAAGAAGCGCCGCGGCGATGCCGATCTGGATCCCCTTCTGCCGGGGAGACATCTCATCCTCGTCCTCATCTTCCTCCTCTTCTATGTCGCGGGAAAGATCTCTTTTCTCTTCCATTATCCTATCTCCTCTCGTCTGGTAAGGGGGCGGCGCCGGGCGGGCCGGTATCCGCGCTTTGGATTTTATATATGAGCAACCATTCATATATTAGTCCAATATAGGACTGCTGTCAATATCAATACCAATTATTCCAATCCTCGGACTGGCGCTGGAACAGCGCTAAATGGCGTCAGGGGCAGTGCATTTTTCGTGCGCTGCCCCTGACTGGCTCTCTCGATTATTCTTACAATTATTCTTTGGTTTTCCCGGATTCCGTTTGTCCGCGGAGCGCTTCATACGCGCTGTCGCTGATCGCATGCGCAATCTGTCTCGCCTCCTCGGCAGCAGGATATTTTTCGCCGGTCATCCCGGTCAGCCACGGGCTTCAACCGCACTGATATTCTGCGTCCTTCTCTTTGCGTACGGATTCGGGCGGAAGATGAAATACAGCGCTGTCACGGTAACCGCGATGGCCACCGCCGTCCAGAAGGTGAACGGCCCGCCGGCAAAGATATTGCCGATCTGGTAGACAACCATGGCGAGGAAGTAACCGACGCCCATCTGGAAACCGAAGGTGATCCATCCCCACTTTCTGCTCGCCTGCTCACGGAAAGCAGTTGCGATGGCTACCATGCAGGGCGCATCAAAAATGTTGAACAGAAGGAAGCTCAGGCCGACCAGGGCACTGCCGCCGAACATAGAGCTGATCGCGGCGGCCATATCTGCCTCCTCCTCGCTTGCGGCATGAGCCAGCATGCCCAGAGTTGCAGTCGCCTGCTCCTTGGCGACCTCAGCGGAGACGGAAGCGACCGCACCCTGCCAGAAGCCGAAGCCCAGGGGCTTGAACAGCCAGGCGAGAACCTCGCCGATATAGCGGAGAAGAGACTCGTCGATATTATCCTCAAGGAAAGTGAATGTACCGTTTGTGAAGCCGAAATGCATCAGGAACCAGATCACAACGCACATCGTGAAAATGATCGTCCCCGCTTTAATGATGAACGCTTTCGCCCTCTCCCACACATGGATCAGGACACCCTTCACGGTTGGAACGTGATAAGCGGGAAGCTCCATAACGAACGGTGCCGGATCCCCGGAGAAGTATTTCGTCTTCTTGAGGGCAATGCCGGCAAATACGACAATCGCCAGGCCAAGGAAGTACATCGCCGGCGCGACCCAGGCATTTCCCGGGAAGCACACGAGGGCCATCATGGCGACGATCTCCATCTTCGCGCCGCAGGGCATGAAGGTGGAAAGCATAATCGTCATCCGGCGGTCTTTCTCCTGCTCAATCGTGCGGGAGGCCATGATCGCCGGGACGCCGCAGCCGGTGCCGATCAGCATCGGGATAAAGGATTTTCCGGAGAGGCCGAAGCGGCGGAAGATCCGGTCCATGATGAAGGCAACACGGGCCATATAGCCGGAATCCTCAAGGATGGACAGGCAGAGGAACAGGAGGATCATCTGCGGAACAAAGCCGAGCACGGTGCCGACACCGCCGATGATCCCATCGACAATCAGGCTCTCCAGCGGGGCAGCACAGCCGACAGCCTCCAGGGCATTGGTCGCCCAGTTGGTGATCCAGTCGCCGAACAGGGTGTCATTCGTCCAGTCGGTGAGCGTCGAACCGAGTGTGGTCACAGAGATGTAGTAGACTGCCCACATGATGACGGCGAAAATCGGCAGTGCGGCGATCCGGTTGGTCACCACCTTGTCAATCCGGTCGGAGGTCGTGAGGTGCCCGACCTCGTGCTTCTTCTTCACCGCCTCCTTCACCACGGACTGGATGTAGGTGTAGCGTTGGTTAGTGATGATGCTCTCGGAATCATCGTCCATCTCCTTCTCACAATCCCTGATGTGGGTCTCGATATGTTCGAGGACGGCCGGATCAAGCGCAAGCCCCTCAGTTGCCTTGGTATCGCGCTCGAAGAGCTTCACCGCGTACCAGCGCAGCTGCGCCTCCGGGACGATATCCTGGATCGATTCCTCAATGTGGGCAATCGCGTGCTCCACACTCCCGGTGAAGACATGGGGCAGCTCCGCTGCCTTTCCCTGTTCCGCCGCCCTGATCGCGAGCTCTGCCGCCTGCTTCGTATTCTGGCTGTGCAGGGCGCTGATCTCTATCGTCTCACAGCCCAGCTTCTCCCCGATCTTCCGGGAATCAATCCGGTCGCCGTTCTTCCGGACAATGTCCATCATGTTGAAGGCGATCACGACCGGAATACCGATCTCAACCAGCTGGGTGGTCAGGTAGAGGTTCCTCTCAATATTTGTCCCATCGACGATGTTCAGGATGACGTCCGGCTTCTCCTTGACCAGGTAATTTCTGGAGACCACCTCCTCCAGGGTGTACGGGCTCAGAGAGTAGATTCCCGGAAGATCCTGGACAATGATATCGCGGTGGCCAGTCAGGCGGCCTTCCTTCTTTTCTACCGTAACGCCCGGCCAGTTGCCGACGTACTGGGTGCTGCCGGTCAGGTCATTAAAGAGCGTCGTCTTGCCGCAGTTCGGATTTCCTGCGAGCGCAATCTTGATTGCCATAATGCAATTCCTCTTTTCTGTACATTTCGTACTGTTCTCTTTTTTGAGATCATTTCTCGCCATTGAGATCTTTGAAATTGAGATTTTTGAAATCGATAGCTTAAGTATTGAATTCTTTACCGTCGGGGTTCCTCAAATGCGGCCGAGAAGATTGAGAGCTTTACAGCCGCCGTGCTCCCGAAGTTCCGGATTACTCGCTCATCTCCAGAATATCCGCGTCCTCCTTCCGGAGGGACAGCTCATATCCGCGGACGGTCACCTCGACCGGGTCGCCGAGCGGCGCGACCTTGCGGACGCGGATTTCTGTCCCCTTGGTGATGCCCATATCCATAATCCTGCGCTTCAGTGCTCCGCTGCCGTGAATCTTGACGACTGTCGCCGCCTGTCCGATCGGTACATCGCGTAATGTTCTCATGCCATCCTCCTCTTTATAAACGTCTATATCAAAAGTTAGTTTTAACTAACTTTTGGTCATAAAAATTGCCCGCGTCTTGGGCTTACATGGTCACCATAACCTTCTCGGCCATCTTTGCCGTAATCGCGAGCCTGGAATCCCTGAGTTTCACAATAACATTGCCATTGCCCGGCGCGGACACGATCTCCACCTCGGAGCCGACGACAAATCCGAGATCCTGCAGATGCTGCCGGACATCGTCGGTCCCACCGATCCGGGAAACCATCACCCTCTCGCCTGATTTTGCCATGGACAGCGGAAGCATGCCGATCCCTCCCTTCAAAAGTCATAAGTGTTTAACTTATGGTCTCTGTGTTTATTCTGGCTGATTTAAATTATATACAACTAATTCCAGAAGTTAAGTCTAACTTGATTGAGAGGTTTTGTCAACTATGCCTGATAAATTTTCCTTCGATTCGAGGACTCTGCCGCTGTCAGGGAATTTTCCACAGGGTCGTGTGCGCAGGTCATGATGTACAACATCATGTCGTGTTTTTCGTCATTATCAACAATTTTCCTTCGTATTCCCGCGAAAAATGAGAATATATGGCAGCGGATTTCGATATTTTTTATAGTAAAGCTGACAGAAAACCTTGTATCTTGAGGGAGGTATAGTATGAAGAAACACATTGCACTCGGGATGGCCCTGCTCCTCGGCGCAGGCAGTGTGACCGCCTGCGGAGGTTCAAAGGCTGCGCAGACTGCCGCACCGGAGACAACCGTGGCCGAGACGGAATCGGCGGCAGCCGAGACCGCGGCTCCGGAAACGTTCCACGGGGAGGAGGTCTGGCTTCCTTATGATGAGAACCTGGAAAAGAAGAAAACTGACCGTGACGCCACCGGGAAAAATGGTGCCGTGGCAAGCTGCTCCTGGTACGCTTCCAAGGCCGGCCTTGATGTTCTCCAGAACGGCGGAAATGCCTTCGACGCGGCGGCAGCGGTCGGCTACACCCTCGGGGTTGTGGAGCCGTATTTCTCCGGCCTCGGCGGCGGCGGTTTCATGACCCTCTATGACGCAAAAACGAAGAAGGTCTCCGTCATCGACTTCCGGGAGACCGCGCCGGCAGCGGCCACCGCGGATATGTTCCTGGACGAATCCGGCCAGCCGAAGAATTACACCCCGGAGGGGGCGGACGCGACAGCGGCGGCTCCGGCGTCCCAGTACGGCGGCGCGTCGGTTGCCGTTCCCGGCGAGGTAGCAGGCCTCGAATACCTGCTCGAGCACTACGGCTCAGGGGTAGACCGCAAGGACATTTTCCAGGACGCCATCGACCTCGCCAATGACGGCTATGTGGTCACGGCAACCTTCAAGGAGGAGCTCGACGAGAGCTACAACCTGATCAACGCGATGCCGGAGATCGCCGGGATCTATCTGAATGACGGCCTTCCCCGCAAGGTGGGCGACCATGTGAAGAATCCGGATCTCGCGAAGACGCTGGAAAATATCCGCGACAACGGCAAGGACGCCTTCTATACCGGCGATAACGCGCAGAAGATTGTCGATGCCGTGCAGAAGTACGGCGGCGTCCTGACAGCATCCGACCTCGAGAATTATACGGTGAAGGAGCGTGAGCCTGTCGAGGGTTCCTACCAGGGATATACGATCTATTCTCTCCCGCCGGCATCCTCGGGCGGCACGCATCTCTGCGAGATTCTGAACATCCTGGAAAATGCGGACATGAAGTCTCTTGAGGTGAATTCCCCGGAATATGTCCACATGTTCTCCGAGGCGTTCAAGATTGCCTTCGCGGACCGGGCAAAGTACATGGCGGACACCGATTTTGCCGATGTCCCGCTGAAGGAGCTGACCAGCAAGGAGTACGCGAAGTGGCGCTACAGCCAGATTGACCCGGAGAAGAGCGGAACCTATGAGGCTGTTCCGTCGGAGGAGCTGGAGCATTATGCCACCACCTCGTTCTCTGTAGTTGACAAGGACGGCAACATGGTGGCCTGCACCCAGACCGTCAATTACGGCTTCGGCTCCAAAATCGTTCCCGAGGGAACCGGCTTCTGCCTGAATGACGAGATGGATGACTTCGCCTGCGATGATCCTTCCAGCACAAACTGTGTTGAAGGCGGAAAGCGGCCGCTCTCTTCCATGAGCCCGTCGATCGTCCTCTATCCGGACGGCACGCCGTTTATGACCATCGGCACACCGGGCGCGACACGCATTTTCCCGACCATCGCCCAGGTGGTGCAGAAGATGATCGATTACGACATGCCGATCCAGGATGCGATCGACTGCGCGAGGATTTATGACAATTCCAAAAATAACATCAATTACGAGTCCGACGGGGTGAACCCGGTGACGGCGGAGACCGCCCAGAAGCTCCAGGCGATGGGGCATGAGGTCACGGACAAGGGCGCATGGCAGCTGTTCTTCGGCGGCGTCCAGGGAATCTCCATTGATAAGGACGGCACGCTGCACGGCGGCGCTGACCCGCGCCGGGACGGCAAGGCACTGGCGTACTGATCAACGGGCAGCCAAGACGCCGGGCAGCTTATCGCGGAATAGCATAATCAAACCGGCACACGCTTAAAGCGTAAAATTTGCGGGGCTCTGCTTCCGGCTTTTGGCCGGGGCAGGGCCCCGTTGTTCTTCTCTGCACCGCTTCCTTCTGACCAGGGAATTGCATTCTTATCAACTGATTTGCTCAGTTGATGGCGATCCGGTCATCCTTTTCAAATGCCGACGGGCTGTAATATCTTGCCGTTACCTTTCCGTCCGCATCTGTCTCATCGCTGAAATGCTTCAGATAATCCCAGAGCATCGGCATCTCTTCATGCTGGCAGTTGTGTGCGCGGTACATATTCTCCGTCAATTTTACGATTGGAACCTCGATTCCGTCAAATGTCTTGTTCCATGTCCAGGTATGATAACGGTCATGATTTCCACTGATTTCAGCATTGCTTCCATCCCCCAGATCCAATCCGTTAACCTTCATATGGTAAGCAGCCCAGCCATCAAGATTATTGTCAATGTCGTCCCAGAGCGTTCCTTCCAGCATGGCGACATCACCCTGTCCATAGAGCAGATAGACCGGAATGGATTCATTTGCCGGTGCAAATGTCTTAGGATCCCCAATAGCATCCAATTTTATCGTATTGTCATTCCCATATTCCAAAATTGCCGCGGCATTGTTCCCGCCATTCGGGCAGCCGGATGTTGACGCGACAGCCGCGAAAAACTCCGGAAATACCATGGCCATAGACTGGGAGTTAAAGCTTCCCGCCGACTGGCCCGTCGCGTAGAAACGGGTCGGGTCAAGATGGTAGTCGCTGTTGTTCAGAAGCTCGCTGCGAAGCTGCTCATAAAATTGCCATGTATTTTTATGGCTGACTGCATAAGAGCGGTCATTATACTGCTCGCAGACGATTGCCAAAGAAAATCCTTCCTCCTCTGCAACTTTCCACCAACTCGTCGCGTCCATAAACACACGGTTAGTCTGGCTGTCACCCGGGAAAACAAATAGCATCGGTGCACCGTCCGGATACTTTTCTTTTGAAGTAGACGGGGTATACACCGTATATTCCCGGTCTTCGCCATCCACCTCGATATTCTTGTATTCAAGCTTCCCCGGCGCATTGGTATCCGCGCGCAGAACCAGCTGATTCGCATACGGCGTGATATTCTCATATCGGGAATAGTGATTAAGGAAAGTTTCTATCTGCTCGGTGGTATCCGCTGAAACGATTTCCGGTTCTTCTTCTTTGACCGCTACTTCGGAGATATTTCCAAAGTATTCTGTCTGCCACGCATCGGAATCTGCACTCTGCTTAAAAATGGTTCCCTGTTTGTCATCAGGAGTTCCTTCAGCCGTACAGTCATTGACCATTTTCCAGTAAGAGAGGCTGTCCGCAATCTTGGCCGTATCGGACTGAATATACCAGGTCGGCAGGGCAATATCCTTGTTCGTCAGCTTTGTGAATCCGTCCGGAAAAACAACATCATTGTACTTGCCTGCCTTGCCTTCATACGGCACATCGGCAATGCTATTGAAATAGGATGATGCAAGCCCGTTCGTATTGACATAAACCTGGCTGATAACCCGCGTAGGATTAGCTGCCGCCCACGCCTCGAGAGCCGGCGCACCTGAGCCATACCCGACGAGATAATGCTCTCCGAAGACACTGAAGAACGTATTTCCACTATAAAATCCGATTGCCTCCGTGAGATAATCCTTCTCCTCATCTGCGGAACCCCAGCCATTTTCGCCAGGTTCCAGAAGGATCAGTCCCTCAGCGCGGTCATCTGCGACTGCCTGCCAACCGCTATTTTTCAGAAATTCCTTTGTATCCTGCCCGTCCGGAACAGTGATCACGGTAAAATATGGCCGGATCGGAGCTTCCCGGGCGATATAGATTTTCATCGTCCTTCCATCCTCGAATGCCTTGGTCATATAACCAGTCAAGGGAAGACGATTGGCTTTTGTGTAATTGTGCTCCGGCACCGGGGCGGTATCCAGATCAACCATTTTTTCCAGAGGATCCGCCGCCTCTGCCGCGGATTTCTGAGCCGCATAATCGGCAGCTTCCTTGTCTGCCACTGCCTTGGCTGCCTGTTTCATTGTATCACTTACCCCAGTCTCCTGAGCTGTTTCTGCCTCCGACGTTTCCTCATTGGCGGTCGTTTCCTCTGTTTTCACAGCGGTCTGGCCGCTGCCGCCGCACCCGGAAAGCAGAGATGCCGACATTACTGCTGCCGTGAATACTGCCAAAGTTTTCCTTCTCATTCCGTAGTTTTCCTCCGTTAATCATCCTCATCATCCGTCACTTCTGCGCATCAAAAATCTTCCGCAGCCACTCGGAGACGCTCTCCGCATATACCCGGTAGGTATAATCCATCGTCTTGTCGTAATGCTTGTACGTGCTCTCTTTCCCGGTGAATGTATAGGTGTCGCCGGCGCGAAGCGCACGCTGGTTTTCCCAGACGTCCGTGTACGGGTGGTCGAGATAGTTCCAGGCGACAACCTTGGTCACGGAATGGTCGGTCTCTCCCCAGTACTTGAATTTCCAGGACTGCAGCCCGGATGCCCGCACAAAGAGGTCGATCCATTCCTCATTCTTGCCGGCCTGGCGGTAGAGGTCCTTCATCACGTTAATCACATCCTGCTGCGCTGCCGGGTTGTCTCCGTCTGTCTCGCCGTTGAACATCCAGAGGGCGACGCCATTGTTGACCACGGCATTAACCTCGTCCGCCGTCCATTTTCGGAGGCTGCTGTTGGCCAGGGTGCCATCGATCGTGTCCGCTGAGGTCATCGCGCCGAAGTTGCCGTTGCACTCAATAAATGCCGCGACCAGGTCGGGGCGCTGCCGGATCAGGTCGGAGCAGATCAGTGTGCCCTGCGAATTGCCGACAACCGCGATTCGATCTTTGTCCGCGTTCCAGTTGCGGACCGCGTAGTCCAGCGCGCCGGCGATTTCCGCCGCGGAATTGGTGATCGGCGAGGAGTGGACGTTGACGCTCATGATAATGGCATCCGGGTACAGCTCATGCCACTTCGACATCATCGTGTCATAGACAACGTTACAGCCCAGATTGTTCGCCGGGGTCTCCGCGCCGCCGGTGGTCTCCCAATAGCACACTCCGCCGCCGCACTGATAATCGATGACCTCGTAAGGGGTCTCCCGGTTCGGGTCATAATTGTCCGGAAGCATCACATATACCGGCACCTCGCCTTTGCGGCCGAGCAGGGAGTATTTGTTGCACTGCCAGCCGATATCTACCATGCGCAGCTCGACATCCTCAAGGCCAGAGCAGATAGTTTCCGCCCAGACGGTATTGTCCAGCATTTTCCCGGCGCCGTCAGTCATCGCCACGCCGTCGCTTAACGCCTCACCGTTGGTGGCGAGGATCAGATCCATATTTTTCCGCCACTGCAGGCCCTTTTTCAGCGTATTCGGCTGAATCGTGATGCCGAGGGCGTCGGTGGAGGCCTCCGTTCCGTAATGGATCCCGCCCTTCTTGTCGATGTACCAGTTCGAGCTGGTGCAGAGTGTCCCGTAGGTTTCGCGGGTACGGTCTGTCACCTTGTCGGTATCAAGGTCTGCGGTCAGGGTGACGGTATTGCCCGAAACGCGGATGCCGTTGAGCTTCAATTTTCCAAATTCCGGATTGTTGAACCCGCGGTCGTAGACCGCGTAATCCTCCAGTTGAACACCGGAGAGGTCTGTCCCCTCCTGATAAGTGATGTCGATGGTAGATACCTTGTACCCGTAATAATTTGGCACTGTCGTCGCCTGAATCTTCGTGATCCTTCCGTCATCCGGGGCTGAATTGTCCGCAAGGGACACCATCGCCGCTGAACCGCTGAGCGCGGCGGACAGAAATACCACCGCTGATGCCCGGCACAAAGCCGGCTTGATACTTAAATTTTTCATCTGTTTTCCCCCTTCTGTCACCCACATTGGAAAATACTTCTCTGCGCACAGCCATTTTCCTATGGCACGCAGAATCGGCCGTCCCGGCGGATACGGTCAGCCTTTGTCTGAATATTGCCGGGTGATCTGCGTTTTGTGCATATATTACTTTATCATGTCATGATTTCCGGAAAAACTACCCATTTTTGTCATCTTAAAAATTGTCAATACATGGAAAACAAGCTGGAAAAAATGCGCACTTTCGAAAATATATTCATCGGGCTTTTCCGAGGGGGATGCACGCGCTGGCTGCCGGGTCAAATCCTGCACTGGAATCCGAACAATTTGCGAGAGAAAAATGCGAAAAAGTAGCTGTCCGAAGGCATTTCTTATAAACTCTGAAGTAAATGAAGAATAACATTTATCGAATACAAAAACAGCTTTTCTTCGCTGTGGCCGCCGCCGCGCTCCTGTCCGGATGCACCGGCCCGGCAAAAGGAGAATCCGCGGCTGCGGCGGACACTGTCTGGTTCCCGGCTGAGGCATCCACAGCATTCACGGAGGAAGCGGAAACTGAAACGCCTGCGGGAGCGTCCGCCGCTGCGGCGCCCACGGAAACAGTGTCCCGCGAGGATGCACTCCTCTCGGACACCTACGATCTCACCCGCGTAACCTTCACCGCGGAAGCTGCCGGCACCTCAATCTATATCGTCGGCGGCATCCACGGCAACGAGACCGCCGGCTGGAAGGCCGCAAATGCACTCGCGCGTGAGCTCTCCGATGGAACCCGGAAGCTTGCCCGGGGCAAGGTCTCCGTGGCCGCGCCGGTCAATGCGTGGGGCGCCGCGCACGACAAGCGGACGACCTATGGGAATGTCGATATCAACCGGAGTTTTCCGGGGGATCCCGCGGGAAATGACGGGGAGCAGATCGCCGCGGCGCTTTTTGACGACATCCGTGCGCAGCAGCCGGATCTCGTGCTGGATCTCCATGAGGCGCTTGTCCACACTGACGGCAGCGATTCCCTGGGAAACAGCATCATCTGCGGCAGCGATCAGGGCATCGAGGAGCTGTTTCTCGGCCTCCTCACCGCCTCCGACCGTGATCCGGATTTTCCCAAGCTGAACGTCTTCGGCTCTCCGCCTGCGGGGAGTATCAACCGCACGGCAGGCGATATTCTTCATCTTCCGGTCATCACCGTGGAGACCCGGCGGGAGGATGACCTTGAACAGCGCATTTACAGCCAGCTGCGCGTGATCGAATATATTCTCGCGTGGTATGGCATGTAAAGATAGACACTATTCATTTCTACATGAGGGAGGCATCAATGAAAAAGAATCACAAGAGAATCATCAGCTCTGTGATGGCAGCATCGCTCGCCGTAAGTATGGCGGCATGCTCCGGATCGGGCACAACCTCTACGACCGCCCCGGAGACCACCGGCGCCGCGGAATCTTCCGCGGAGGAGACCAAACCGGCACTTATCCCGGCATATCCGGTCGATGATTTCCAGACGGTCGATTCTGAAGGAAACCGCATTACGGACAACCGCGAGGCCACCAGCAAGAAGGCTATGGCCGTAGCTTCCAAGTATGAAGTTTCCCAGGTCGGCGCGGAGATCCTGAAGAAGGGCGGAAATGCCGTTGACGCTGCTGTCGCCATGGGATTTGCCCTCGGCGTATGCGAGCCCTTCACCTCCGGCCTCGGCGGCGGCGGAATCGCCACGATCCACACGGCGGATGGCAAGAACTATTTCGTCGATTTCCGTGAGGTTGCGCCGGCAGCGGCAACGCTCGACAAGTATGTCGACGCGAACGGTGAGCCGAACGACAATGCCAAGGAAGGCGGCCTTGCTTCCGGTGTTCCGGGCGAGTGCGCCGGCCTTCTGTACATGCTGGAAAATTACGGCACGATGACCCGCGCCGAGGTTATGGAACCCGCCATCCGCATCGCCCGCGAGGGATTCACGGTTTCTACCTACTGCGCAAACGCGATCAACGACGCCTACGAAACCGCCCAGAAGTACCCGGAGATGCAGAAGGTTTACTGGGATGAGAACGAGCTGCCCTACGGCGCAGGTTCTGTGATCAATAACCCGGATCTTGCGGACACCCTGCAGAAAATCTCCGACCAGGGTGCTGACGTCTTCTACAAGGGCGAGATCGGCCAGGCACTCGTTGACTCTCTTGCGGAGTACGACGGCGTCATGACCATGGACGACCTGGCAAATTATCAGGTGCTCGAGCACGACCCGGTCGAGGGCGATTACCGCGGCTACAAGCTGATCTCCTCCCCGCCGCCGTCCTCCGGTGGTACCCACCTGATCGAGATCCTGAACATTCTGGAAAATTATGACATCGGCTCCATGCAGATCAATTCCCCGGAGTACGTCCACTATTTCGCCGAGGCCTTCAAGCTTGCCTTCGCGGATCGCGCGAAGTATATGGCGGACACCGCATTTACCGATGTCCCGCTGGCAGGCCTGACCAGCCAGGAGTACGCGAACCAGCGCGCTGCCCTGATCAATCCTGACCAGGCGATGGAAGAAGCTGCTCCGGACGACCCGACGGTCTATGAGCACACCGACACCACGCACTTCTCCGTCGGCGATATCGACGGAAACTGCGTAGCAGTGACCAAGACGATCAACTACTACTTTGGAAGCGGCGTCATGGTAAAGGGCTGCGGCTTCATGATGAACAACCAGATGGGCGACTTCTCCACCGACAAGGACAGCGTCAATGTGATCGAGCCGGGCAAGAAACCGCTCTCTTCCATGAGCCCGACCATCGTCCTCAACGCGGACGGCAGCCCGTTCATGATCACCGGTACCCCGGGCGGCTCCAGAATCTTCTCTTCTGTTGCCCAGACGATCTCCCGTGTCATCGACAGCAAGATGTCCCTGCACGACGCGATCTGCGTGCCGAAGATCTGGAACTGCAGCAACAAGAACAAGCTGGAATATGAGAAACCGCTCAAGGGCTTTGAGCAGTACGCCCTGACCGATGACACCATCGCAAAGCTCCAGGAAATGGGTCATGGCGAAATCAAGTCCGCCGCGAGCGGCAGCGTGAACTCCATCATCTATAACGGAGACGGCACCATCACCGGCGTCGGCGACCCGAGACAGGACGGCAAAGCGGTCGGTGTAGACTGATCCCGAACCAAAGATCGAATGGATCACGAATAGGAAAATGCAGCTGCCGTATCTGATGCGGCAGCTGTCCATCAACAAACATCAAAAAAGGAACGAAGGAATCCGGCCCACGGGCCGGATTCCTTCGTTCCTTTTTCTTTCCCCTGTTCAGCAGATGCAAAGGGAGCGCCCAGAACCCTCAGGCGCCTAAAACCCCTTACCTCGCGGGGCAAAGCTCCGCAAGATAAGGGGTTTGGAATCATCAGCTATTCTGATTATTCCCCGAAGAACAGCTTCAGGTCATCATCGACGGTTCCGATTCCCGCGATGCCGAAGTTGTCTACCAGTACCTTGGCAACATTCGGGGAAAGGAATGCCGGCAGTGTCGGGCCGAGGTGGATGTTCTTGACACCCAGGTACAGCAGCGCCAGGAGGACGATGACGGCTTTCTGCTCATACCAGGCAATGTTGAAGGCAAGCGGAAGGTCGTTGATATCGTCGAGGCCGAAAATCTCCTTGAGCTTCAGGGCGATCAGCGCCAGGGAGTAGGAGTCGTTGCACTGTCCCGCGTCGAGCACACGCGGAATCCCGTTGATATCGCCGAGATTCAGCTTGTTGTACTTGTACTTCGCGCATCCGGCGGTCAGGATCACGACATCCTTCGGCAGCCGCTTCGCGAACTCGGTGTAGTACTCTCTGCTCTTCTGTCTGCCGTCGCATCCGGCCATCACGACGAACTTCCGGATCGCGCCGGACTTCACCGCGTCGACAACCTTGTCCGCCAGCGCAAAGACCTGCTCATGGGCAAATCCGCCGGTGATGGTTCCGGTCTCAATCTCCGTCGGTGCCGGGCATTTCTTCGCCTGGGCAATAATCGCGGAGAAATCCTTGGTCTCCCCGTAAGCGCCATCGATATGGCGGCATCCCGGGAATCCGGCGGCACCGGTTGTCCAGAGGCGGTCCTTATAGCTCTCCGCCGGAGGAACTACGCAGTTGGTCGTCATCAGGATCGGGCCGTTGAACTTCTCAAATTCTTCCTTCTGCTTCCACCAGGCATTGCCGTAGTTCCCGGCAAAGTTCGGATACTTCTTGAATGCCGGATAATAGTGTGCCGGGAGCATCTCGGAGTGGGTGTACACATCAACACCGGTTCCCTGGGTCTGCTCAAGCAGCATCTCCAGATCGCGGAGGTCATGGCCGGAGATCAGGATGCCCGGATTCTTGCGGACGCCGATGTCGACCTGGGTAATTTCCGGATTGCCGTAAGCCCCGGTATTCGCCTTATCAAGCAGAGCCATGCCCTGAACGCCGTATTTTCCAGTTTCCAGCGTGAGGGAAACCAGGTCATTGACGGTGAGGGAATCATCCAGCGTCTTCGCAAGCGCCTTCTGGATAAATGCGTCAACCTCTTCGTCGTCCTGGAGCAGGGCGTTCGCGTGCTTGGAATATGCGGAAAGTCCCTTGAGCCCGTAGGTGATCAGCTCGCGCAGGGAACGGATGTCCTCATCCTTGGTCGCAAGAACGCCGACCTCTTTCGCTTTCGCGTCATAAGTATCCGGCGTGCCATTCCAGGAAGCCGCTTCCGGAAGGCCTTCTTTATTGTCAAGTCCCGCGAGCAGCTCCTGCTTTACGGAAACCGTCTCCTCGATGGCCTTGCGGATCGCCTCACGGTCGAAGTTCGCGTTGGTGATCGTGATAAAGAGGTTTCTCGTCACCATGTGGTTGACATCCTTCGAAACCGTCTTTCCTTCCTCGCGCATCCGGGTTGCTACCGCGGACAGGCCTTTGGTCACATAGATCAGAAGATCCTGCATCGCCGCAACTTCCGGCTTCTTTCCGCAGACACCGGAAATTGTGCAGCCCTTGCACCCGGCAGTTTCCTGACACTGATAGCAGAACATCCTATTTTCCATCATCAAACCTCCTCGATCGCCCCAACCGGGCATCCGTCCTTCGCCTCCGCAGCCGCAGCCTGCTGCTCCTCCGGCACATCGATATCCTTCGCGACAGCAGTTCCCTCATCGCTCATGGAGAAAATCTCCGGGCAGGTCGATGCGCACAGCCCACAGCCGATGCAGTTCTCATTTACCTTGTATCTCATCATTTGCCTCCTTATTGAAGAGTGACCAGAAGTGCCATTTTAAACTTTCCATCCGCCTGGACAGCATGCATGCCGCCTCGCGCGAAGCGGAAGTTCTCTCCCGCCTTGATCGGGTGGTCTTCGCCTTCGTACCGGATGACTGCCTTTCCGTCCAGCACAAAAATCAGGGCGTCGCCAGGCGCGGCGTGCTCTGAAAGCCCGCAGCCTGCGTCAAAGGCCATCACCACAAATTTCATATTGTCGTTGTTGATCACGTCCATATTGACGATTTTGCCCGCCTGATACGGCACGAGATCCGCAAGCCGGAAAACTTCCCCCGGCTTTACCGCTCCATTCATCATCGGCATCTGCCTCCTTCGGTTGTTTGCAGCTTTCTTTGCATTTCTGTGGACAGTATAGCCGGGGAAGGAAAGAAAGTATGTTGTTATGACAACATAAATCATCCCCCCCCGCAAACTCGTGAAGTATAGTTTGCCGGGGAAATGATTTGCCGGGGGAAATTGTTTGCCGGGGGAATGATTTGCCGGGGGGAATTGTTTGCCGGGGGATGATTCCCCCGGAGATTGCTTACAGGCAGAAAACCTCACTCAGAAGCTGCCTGCCGGCCTTCGTCTTCATGATTTTGTCCCGGAAGTTCCTGATCGTATCCCTGTCCCAGCCATTTTCCGACGCATTGGCGATATAATCCGCTTCGATGAGGATCTGGTAATCTATGCCGTCAATTTCAGAATAGGTATGGTGATGCCCGACGAGAAACGCAACCCGGTCAACCTGCGCCGCGCCAAGGCCTGTGCCTTCGAGGAATTTCCGCACCAGCGGACCGCCCTCCGCCTCCTGATATTTGCCGTTGGTATTCCCGTATTTTTCCCGGCAGAGCGGGCAGGCAATGTCGTGGGTGATCGCCGCGGCCTCGATGATGAACTGCGTGTCCTGATCGACCCCCTCCAGTTTTCCGATTGTCCTGGCATAAGTCCACACGCGGATGAAGTGGTCAATATCGTGGATATTGCCCTCGGAAAATACTATCATTTTTTCTGCAAGCTGTGATATGGTCATCATGTTTTTTCCTTTCCCTTACGGTAACCTGGTATCCCCAGGATCTCCTGTATCTGCGCAAGATTTTCGGCAAAATAGATTCCTTTCTGCCGCTCCGCGGAAGATAACCCTTCCGCAATCATGTGCTCCAGCATCGCTTTCAGATGATCATAATAGCCGTTCAAATTGTACAGAATACAGGGCGCATCCAGCTGCTTCAGGGAGACCCTTGACATCACCTCGGCAATTTCCTCCAGTGTCCCGGTTCCGCCGGGGAACGCAATAAACGCATCGCCGAGCTCCATCATCTTATTCTTGCGCTCTGACATATTTTTCGTCACAATCAGTTTTGTCAGCCCTTCATGCTCGAATTTCTGATCCATAAAGCACTGCGGCTCAACTCCGGTAACCTTGCCGCCCGCGCTGAGCACACTGTCCGCGAGTGTTCCCATTAACCCGCCTTGGGAACCGCCATAGACCAGCGCATGGCCATTTTCCCCTATCCATGTTCCGAGCTCTGTGGCGGCCTCCCGCAATGTCGGGTTGTTTCCTTCATTAGCGCCGAGATATACGGTAATGTTCATCATCATCCTCTTTTCGCTGCGGGCTGCACGCGGCCTGGACGCAGGTGTCCCGCATGGAAAACGCGTGAAGTCTCACACGACTAAAGTCGCGTGCTTCCATACCACCTTCCGGCAGTAATGGACTCGCTGACCACAGATACAGTTAAGATACCGATACCCTATGCCGCAGCATGGAGTTCTGCGTCTAAACGAATGAGTGTGGACAGTGTGCAGGTACTTCTCTTTGCACATCCGGGAACTTTTGCCTGGATGCGCTGCCCTTCCGTTACCGGAAGGGACTTTAAGATCTCACGCACAAAATATCGTGACCCGATATTGTAGCTGGCATTGAGATCGCAGTTGTATACCTTGCCTGTCTGAAACTCACACAGGCTGTAATTCCCATTTGTCTTGGAAGACTCCCTGCCGCGCAGGATCCTGCCGGAGCCGTCAAACGCAAGACGTGAGGTCCCCCAGGCATTGATCCTGCTGATCCGCATGGAAAGGGCGTGCGCCTTGTCGCTGACAATCGCCTGTACACGTCTTGCCTTCCATAAGTGCAGGCGCTGACGTTTTGAGCCGCGTTTCCTGCCGCTAAGGTCGAGGTGTTCGAAGACAATCGTATCAGCGCTGTACAGGACAGCGGTATCAAGAATGAACTGCGCTGTCTTTACGGCAATATCATCATTCACACCATCAGCAAGCTTCCATAAGCGGCGCACGCTTCTCGAGCCATGCCGCTGCGCGTATTTTATGTGCGATACCTTGCGGGTAAGAGAGTCGTACTCTCTTGGAAGGCGGAGAACTCGTCTTCCAAGGATCGTGCCATCCGGCCGCATGACCGAACATACACAGCAGCTGTTCATGCCAAGATCGACCGCCACTATGGTCTGATTGAAAATCTCTGTATTGTGCAGCTTACCTTCCTGCTGAAATGGAAAATCCAGATACCAGCACTTGCCACGTTTCTGAAGCGTAGGTACACATTCCTTTCGAAACTGGCAGTGGCGCAGGATATAATCCACATCCGTTTTGCGGAGGCGGACTGTGATCCAATCCCATGTGTTGCGGACAAAAGCTTTGATCCGTGCGGTGTAATGATCCACGCGGACATAGCAGTTGCCTCTGTACAGGGCAGGGCACACAAAGCCCGCCTTCGGGAAACCGGGTCTTGCGCCCCTGGTACGGGGATCGGAAGATTCCCAGTTTGCAAGGTTTGATCTGTAGGAAGACACCTTTCCAAAGGCTTCCGCAATTCCCGCTCTTCGTAAGTAGCTGGGAAACTTGTAGAACCCGGTGCCAAAGTCGTATTTCACAGCAGGGCGCTTCTTCGTCGCAACAGACAATGCTTCCGCTGTATTAACCGCCGCTTTCTGCGTTGTGATCGTGCAAAAGGCAGCATCCCACTCACCGTTAATGACGGAAATGTAAAAATCCACAGCTTTCCTGTAGAGATCAACCGTATCTTTCAGGGCACGGGATATGCCGTTCTTATTTAGTTTCACGGAATACGTGGCAGTCAGCTTCATGATTTCGCTTTCTGAGAATGAATATAGTGCTCAACCATTTCCCTTGTTCGGTCACTTACCGTGACAATACAATAGGATGGATTCCATAAGTGCCCGCCCCAAAGGCTGGATTTCAGTTCCGGATGATGAATAAACATCCATCTTGCTGTATTGCCCTTCAGGATTTTGATCATATTCGACGGGCAGAATTGCGGCTTACAGGATATGAGCAGATGTACATGGTCCGGCATGACTTCCATAGCCTGAATACTGAAATCGTAATCTGCCGCAATCTGCATCAGATACGCTTTCAGGTCATCGTCGATGCCGTGCCGAAGGACAGCTTTACGATATTTTGTACACCATACAATGTGATACTGAATGCTGTACACATATCCACGACCATATGTAAGAGCATTTTCTCTTGTATCATAAACACTTTTATCCATGTAATTATTATAGCATATGCAGTGGTAATTGGCACCTGCATGATCTAAAAAGTTTCTAAATTCTTCTACCGGCTAAATCATGACTGAAGTCACGAGAATGCGCCGGTAAATTTTCAACAAATTTATTCCTAGTTTCATGACTAGTTTAGCGAAGGATGGGATTCCCGGCAACTGGTTCTCCACTTTTCATGGTTTTTCCTCTTATCTTCCGCGGCAGTTTGTGCCGTTTTATGGACAATATATGCCAAAGCTCTTAACGGGCAATAAAAGTATGCTACCATATTTTCAGATAGTTTGTCTTATTTTTGTTGTTAATTCGGAATTGAAACGATATTTCGAGACGAAGGAGGAAAAGCGCATGAAAAAAATGAGCAGAACACTGCCCACAGCCGTCTTTAGCCTTGTCCTGATCGCAGGAATGACAGCTTGCTCAGGCGGACAGGCTTCTGTACAGCCAGAAACCACGACACCGGCAGAGACCACTGCACAGACCGTTCAGAAAGACGCCGGGGAAACTCCGCTTAATCTCAACACCTGGCTGATGGAAAACTCCGAAATCACAACCAATGAGTGGACAAAACAGCAACAGCGTACGCTGAAAGTAGACAGAAAACGGGTAAATGATCATCCGATCGAAGGATACATGACCTATACGCTTCCCTCCGGCCGTACCTGCAAAATGTACATTGGGAAACATTCTGCCCTGCGCGCTTATATTACCGTGCTCGCGCTTCCGGATGGCGTGACGGACACGCTGCAGTTCCTCAAAGATCAGGGATGGACGGATCTTGCCGATGAATATGGCGAACTGATTTTTGTCCTAGAACCGCAGAACGGAAAATGGGGCTCTCCGGAAGATGAAGCGGGCTATCTCAATGACTGTCTGGCAGAGACGGTGTCCAATGACGCATTCGGGCTGCGAGAGAAAAATCCCGGCGGTATTGTGACCAGAGGGAGCTTTCAGACCGAGGATGGGATGATGGTTTCCGCTTTCACCGGTCATTCCTGTAATTATTATGTCGGCTACAAAGAAGGATGTGCGCCTCTTGAATCATGGACTTCGGCGAACCCGTGCTATGTTGCCGGGCAGGCCTTTATCGGCGGGACTTCTGCCGGCAATGACATTCTCTCATCCAACGCTGCCCGCCAGTATAACGGCATCAATACAGGCGGTTACTATCCCGGCCTTGATGACAATTCCTTCCATATGGAACTGATCAAGCTGAGAGATGAAGGGGTGATCTCGTCAGACAGCTTCATCACAAACAACGACATTCCGGTTCCTACACTTTTTGCCGGCTATGCGGATGACGATCCGAGTGTTGTCTACTGGAAGGAGGTTAATGATACAGAGGACACGGCAAAAGATGGTGTATACCATCAAAAATCGGATTCCGACGCATGGCAGACGGAGTATAATAATACTGTCGTCAAAGATCTGGGATGCAGCTACGGAATTTCGGAGGTCAAGATTGCAGACAATACGGACATGCCTGCCAGCGAAATCCGTGATTTCCTCTCTATGTATACCAGGTACACCAATGTATTCGCCTATAGCAATACACTCGGCCTGAGGACCGATTACTATCCGGTAATGCACAAAGCCCGGGAAGCTGCTGAATCCGGGACTGCGCTCGATAACGTTGCCTTCCAGTCTGTAGAAGGGGCAGAAAAAACCGTGGAAATCCGCGCACTGGAATCCGCGCGTCTCTCCATTCCGTTTTTGGACAACCGAAATGAAGGTGATGTATTCTCCTGCGTGACAGCATTTAATGATTATGATGGAGATGGCACGTTGGATCCCAGAGAATGTCTCATCTACGTGCCCGACAGTGCAAAGGATCATGCTGATCCCAATGGAGTCCCGGTAGTCCTGATCTGCCCGGGGAGTACACAGGCTTCCTGTACGTTCTTTGACTGCTCATACTGGTGGAACATCGCCAATCAGAAAAAATGCGCATTTGCCATTCTCGGACAGTTCTGCAACAGCAATGCGGCATCCTTAAGTTATGGGGATCAGAATGACAGCGCTGATTTCTGCAGATCCACGCTGGCCATTATGGAAGGAACGATTGCTGAAAAAGAGGGCATCAAGATTGACCCGACCCGGGTATATGGAAGCGGCCATTCCGCGGGCTGCCGTCTGATCCAGACACTTACTCACACGACGGAATCAGGATATTTTGCCGCTGTCGGCAGTACATCCTTCCCGAACGCGGATTTTTCCTTTGAAAATGGTATGCCGTCTTACCTGTCTGTCGGCCAGGCAGATATCAGTGAACCTCTGCCGAACCCGTTCAGCCGTGACCTGGTCAAAGAGCCATGGATTGTGACCAAAGACAGTGCAATCTATAATTGGGTACATGATTGCCTGAAAGATAACGGTATCGACTGGGCATTCACCGCCGATGACAAGGAAAGCTTCCTGGCTACCTGTATGGATTACACGGAAACTGGCAGATATCATACCTACACCTGGGCTGACAAGACAAGTAGTGTTCCCATTGTCCGGTTTAACCGTACCATTGCCCGTGAACACAACTGTATCCCGGTGGAATTTTCCTTCGCATGGGATTTCATCTCCAAATACCGGCTGCAGGATGGAAAACGGTATTACAGCCCATCAGCATTTACAGACGCCGGAGACACCGTGCAGGTCGACACGGACAAAAATGATATTCATGACTAAAGGCCTTCTTGGGAATTTCCAATATAGCCATAATGATTTGAGGTAACCCGAAAGCAGAAAATGGATCAGAGAGGACAGGTACAGGGACTTGTCCTCTCCTTTGTTCTTTCCTATCCCTAATATGCCCCGCAATGGAGGTTCTGGAATGATCCGGATCGCACTGGTAGATGATAATCCAAAAGAATTGGCTGATCTTCGGGATAAAATAGGAGAATCACTAACCGCCCTGAACGCTGAATTTTCGCTGGATACCTATGAAAACGGAAGCGCTTTGCTCGAAGCTTATCACGCGCAATACCATCTTCTCTGTCTGGATATTGATATGCCGGTTATGGATGGCATGACATTGGCCGGAAAAATCCGGGAAATGGATTCCCATGTCCTGATCATGTTTATTACGAATCTTGCCCAGATGGCCATTCGGGGATATGAAGTTCATGCGATAGATTTTGTTCTGAAACCCATCAATGTGTATGCGTTGACATTGAAGCTTCGAAGGATTCTCAGATATCTGCAGCAACGGCAGGACATCAGCCTGGTATTGGAAACCGCCGATGGGATGGAAAAAATTTCAAGCCGGGATCTCTACTATGTAGAAGTCAATGGCCATTACCTGTCCTTTCACGCGAAACAGGGGGTATTCCGCGTCCGGAAAACCATGCATGACATCGAAGAAGAACTGGGACAGCAATCTTTCTATAAATGCAATAAATGTTATCTGGTGAATTTGCATTATGTAAACGCGATCAATAAAGACGAGGTTCGTATCGGAACAGAGTGGCTCAAAATCAGCCGTCCGAGAAAAAGACAGTTTCTTCAAGCTATCGCTGACTATCTGGAAGGAGGCAACACCTGATGTCCTATTTATGGGGTCCTTATCAAATGCTTGCTGCTTGCACTCTCTTTATCCTCACTGCCAGCAGAAGCATCAATGCCTTCCGCCGTATGATTATCGGTTTCATGGCTACAATTCTGCTCTATTTTCTTCTGCCGCTCCGCAGCTGGGCACAAAATATCGTGCTCTGGCAAATTTTCTGGGCTTGCTTTCTCCTGCTATGTATTCCCCTGGTCCGCTTCTGCCTCCACTGCCACTGGCGGCAGGCCATATATACCGTGATTTGTTCCCTGGCATTGCAGCATATTTTTCTCTGCTTAAAATTCATTTACCGCCTGTTTAATCCACCGGCAGTTCTCCCGGAACTTATCATCCTGGTCATATTATACACATTCGCCTTCCGTTTTCTTGCTGTCCGGCTGTTCACTGATTCCTTCTGGAAAATGAAACATCTGGATGTGCCTTCTTCTCTTGTCGTACTTCTTCTGGTTTTTGGTGTGACGATGCAGGGGGACATTCACCCAATTCTGCCTTCTCTCGCCTATGAGCTGGCTGACATCACCTGCTGTTCTTATGTCCTGTGGATGCAGGCTGTCCAACAGGAACGGCAGCTTCTTGAGCGGGAAAAGGAAAATCTCGAAATCCTCGTCTCCCAGCAGGCACGGCAGTATGAGATCACCAGCAGCATGATTGACCGGATCAACCAGAAATGTCATGATATCAAACATCAAATCCTTGGTGCCGTAGGAAATGAAGAAAACAATTCCTTAAAGGCATATCTGCACAGCCTTGCGGACAACATCATGGTTTACGACACCGCTATCCGGACAGGAAACAAGGCGCTGGATACCGTGCTGATGGAAAAAGGATTGATCTGCAGGGATAAGCACATCCAGTGGACCTGCATGGCTGACGGCTCCGGCATCTCCTTTATTCGTCCTGGTGATCTCTATACGCTCTTTGGTAATCTGGTGGACAACGCGATTGAAGCATCTGAAAAAATTGATGATGTTGATCAGCGGGTGATTAACGTCAAGGTCTCGGTTCATGAATCATTATTGATGATACTGGTGGAAAACCTGTTCACCGGAGAAATTGTATTTGACCATGGATTTCCGCTCACCACAAAAACAGACGGGGAAGAACACGGCTACGGTGTAAAAAGTGTCGATTATATCGCCCGTTCTTATGGCGGCTCGCTGAACATCTCGGCGAAAGATCACATCTGCCAGGCAAAGCTCCTGATCCCGATTCCCGGGGGCAGCACGAAATAAAGATCATCGCTGCCATTTTGTCATTGATATTCGACATGATGCCGTCCATTTGCCAATTTCTAAACACTTGACAACCTGTTCCGGGAGATGGACTAGCCCAGAGGACATTTTTCCCGCTTCCTCAGCGATACTTCACCGCCGTGCCGTAAACCATCACTTCCGCCGCGCTCTGCATGATGGAAGAAGTGGTATACCGCACATCAACGATGGCATCCGCCCCCATCTGCTGTGCTTCCTCAATCATCCGCTGGGTGGCGATATCCCGCGCGTCCGCCATCATCTCATTATACCTTTTGAGCTCCCCGCCGATCAGAGTCTTTAAGCTTGCCCCGATGTCATGCGCCACATTGACGGTCTGGATGGTGCTCCCCTTCACAAGGCCGAGCGTTTCGAGTTCCCTGCCGGAAATATACTCTGTAGTGACTAGTATCATGGCATTACCTCCTGATCCCGCGGCAAAATCACCGTCGGGTATGCTTCGTTGATGTGCTTCCAGCACGGGCAGTCCTTATCGTGGTCATTGATGATCCCGCAGGCCTGAAGGTGGGAATAGATCGTGACCGCGCCCACGTATTTGAAGCCGCGCTTTTTCAGATCCCTGCTGATCCTGTCGGAGAGGCCGTTGCTCACCGGGATCGCCCCGGTGTCATGCCCCTGATAGAGAATCGTTTTGCCTTCTGTGAAGCTCCAGAAATACGCACTGAGGCTGCCATATTCCCCGCGGATCTTCTGAGCTTCGCGTGCATTCTTGATCACTGCCCGGACCTTGCGCGGGGAGCGGATCATGCCCCCGGTATTCAGGATGCGCTCGACATCCGCGTCACCATAGGCCGCGATCCTGTCATAATCGAAATGATCAAAACATTTTTGAAAGATTTCCCACTTTTTCAGCATCAGATCCCAGGAGAGGCCGCACTGCAGGCACTCTAGGGTCAGATGTTCGAACATGTGCCGGTCATCATGGACCGGGATGCCCCACTCCGTATCATGGTAAATTCGATTTGCCTCATTTAGCCCGGCCCAGCTGCAATATCCCATAGTTTCTTCCCTTTCGTCCTCGTCTCCCCGGAAGATTCGCCCGGGGCAGCCGGCAGACGCGCCTGCCGGCTGCAGTCTTTTCCCCATTTCCTGCAGTCTTTTCCCCATTTCTTCGATCATATCGCATGGGAAGCCGGATTGCAAACGAACTTCGGCAGCATCGGCGGGCAGCTGGCAAAGCCGTCCGCTTGCTGCCGTTTTGCAGGCTGCCCCCCGCATGTACTGAACAGGGAGAAAGTGTGCTATGATGAGGATAGCTTGACCATGATTTCCGTCCATTCTTAAAAAGGAGGCGCTAACTATCCATGCCGCTGACCACATTTTCCGAATTACCTTATGAGCGCATTGATTTTGACCGGGTTTCGAAGGAGCTCCGGACGCTCTGTGAAAAGCTCGACCGGGCGGATTCCGGGGAAGCCCAGTTTGCCGTGCATCAGCAATTTTACCGGATCTACAATCATGTGCTGACCGAACAGCAGATCGCGATGATCCGGAGCGACATCGACATGTCCGATGCCTTTTATTCCGCCGAGCAGAGATTTTACGATGAAAACATGCCCGCCTTCCAGAACCTGGTCACCATGTACCGGAAAAAGCTCTATGAATCTCCCTTCCGCCCGTGGCTGGAGGAAAAAATCGGGAAAGTTGCCTTCCGCAATATCGAACTCGCCATGAAATCGGTAGATGCGAAGCTCATCCCACTGATGCAGGAGGAGAACCGGCTGCAGACCGAATATAACCAGCTGCTCGCCGGCGCCAGGATCGACTGGCAGGGCGAAGGGCTGAACCTGTCCCTGATGCAGCCTTATCTGACCGCCGCGGACCGCGCTGTCCGCGGGGAAGCCTGGGAGAAATACTCCGCCTTCTTTGCCCTGCACCAGGAGGAGCTGGATGACATCTACGACAGGCTTGTCAAAAACCGCACCGAACAGGGCCGCCTGATGGGCTATGAGAATTATCTGCCCCTCGGCTATGCGCGCATGAACCGGAACAGCTATGGGCGGTCCGACCTCATGAATTTCCGCCTCCAGGTTAAGCGGGATCTTGTCCCATTTGCCGAAAAGCTCCACGAGCGCCGCAGGATCCGCCTGGGGCTCAGCCATCTGAGCTATATCGACGAAGAGATCTATTTCCCGGAGGGAAATCCCGCGCCGGCAGGCACCCCGCAGGATATTCTGGACGCCGGGCTTCGCATGTACCGGGAGTTGTCCCCGGAGACCGCGGAATTCATGGACTTTATGTGCCGCCACGGGCTTTTTGATGTGCTGGGGAGAAAGAACAAAAAAACCGGCGGCTATATGACCACGCTGCCGGATTACCATGCGCCCTTTATTTTTGCCAATTTTAACGGAACCTCCGGCGACGCGGAGGTGATCACTCATGAATGCGGCCATGCTTTCCAGGGGTATCTCACATACCCGGACCCGATCATTGAGCATAACGACATCACCGCTGAGACGGCAGAAACCCATTCCATGGCGATGGAATTTTTCACCGAGCCCTGGATGAACCTGCTCTTCGGCTCCCGGGCAAATGACTATATGCGGATGCATTTCGAAAGTTCTGTTCTCTTCATTCCTTACGGCACGATGGTGGATGAGTTCCAGGATATCTGTTATGCGAACCCGGATCTCACGCCCAAGGCGCGGCACGGGGTATGGCGGGATCTGGAGCGCCAGTATAAGCCGCATCTGGATTATACCGGGAATCCCTACTACGAAAATGGCGGTTTCTGGCAGCGGAAGCATCACATCTACGACTGCCCGCTGTATTACATCGAGTACTGCATCGCCGGGACGAACGCGCTGCAGTATAAGATCCGCATGGATCAGGACTACCGTGCCGCCTGGGAGAGTTACCTGAAGCTCTGCCGCCTCTCCGCGAAAGACTTCTTCGACGGCCTGATGAAAGAGGCCGGGCTGGTCAACCCGCTGGAGGACGGCTGTCTGCGCTATGTCGTCAGCAAGCTCGAATCCCGCCTGTGACGCGCGGAAAGCCAGCAAGACTGAACAAAAATACTATACAGACAACAGAAGGAGCGTATTATGAGAGACGAATATGATATCGAGAATTTGAATCCGAGAAGGAATCCTTATTCCAAGCGTTTGAAAAAGCAGGTAACTCTCTATATCAATGAAGATACCATAAAATATTTCCGAGCGCTTGCAGAAAAAAAGGGGATTCCTTATCAGACGCTAATTAATCTCTATCTCTCTGATTGTGCAGAACATAAACGTGAACTTCAGATGAACTGGGATTAATACTATCCTTGATTCTCCGCATCATTTTTTCACCCTGTCCTTCAAGTCCTTGCCTGGCCGGAAACGGATAATTTTTGACGAAGCGATCGTTATCCTCTCCCCTGTTCGCGGGTTTCTCCCCTCTCTCTGCGCGCGCTCGGAGACTTCAAAGACCCCGAACCCGGGGAGGACAACTTTCTCCCCTGCTTCAAGCGCTTCCTTGATGGTATCGAGAAAAGCATCGGCTTCCCTCGCCGCGACAGCTTTAGTGATCTGATTTTTCCTGGCAAATTCTGCAATAACTTCTTTTTTGTTCATGATTTTCCTTTCCGGGCAGATTCTTCCCGCCCTTGGCCATCATTTCCCCGGTTCACCGCGACTGTTTTTCGACACTGTAATCATACTAATTTTCTTTCCGAGAATTGTCTATGTATTCACGCTTTTTCGTTAATATAAAATCTTTACACAATGTAAACTGATAACTTTACACGTTGTCAAGATTCTCTATCTTCTTCTTTTTCTCATCCTGCGTTAAAATACATCTAACGCGTTTTATTCACACTCTTTTGCCATCACCTCACAACGCACTCTGTTGCCGGAGGAGAAGAAAGGAACACAGCTTTTGGAAATCGATACGCAAACGAGAATCGCCGAGGCGCTTCTCGATCTCGCGCTGGAAAATCCGACGAAACCCGTCTTTTCCATGTGCGAGATTGCCCGGCGGGCAGGCATTTCCCGCCAGGCAATCTATCAGAAGCATTACAAAAATTGCGCGGATATTGTGAAATACCTGCGCAACCAGATGACCAGCCAAATCACCGCCGTTTTCCAGCAGTATGATCCTTCTTCCGGGCAGAACGCATTCGATTACTTCGCTTATTGTGTCATTCCCACGATTTACCCAGACCGAAGACTCCTCCGGTGCTTCCTCACTACCGCGATTGATCCCACATGGCGCAGCTTCATCCTGAAAACCTATGGAAAATGGGGGTTGGATCACTATGACACGCGGGGGAAGGAATATCACTTGTCCGATGAGGCTGTCATGCAATTCCTGATTGAATCTACAATGGCCATCGTGGAAACCTGGCTCTCCCAGGAAAATCCTACTCCCCCGGATCAGTTTTCCGATGATTTTCTAAAAATTGTGCGGACACCGATATACGACCTGATCACGCCCCGATAAGAGAGCCGGAGCCCATCCCCACCGAACCCTTGTGGAGGCCTGAACTCCGTTCGCCTCCACCCATGTCTCATTGCGAACTTACCCTTTCCGCGCTATGATGGTCTTACCAAAACAACTGGCAGACCTGACCGGAGGACTTGGCACTGCGAAGTCCCCAAGCGACTGAAAGGAGCACCTCATGAGCAAGCATTTATCCCCAGAAATCCGTGTCCCGATTGAGCCGGGAAATCCTTCCGTTGAGCGTATCGAGGAAAAGTGTATCAAATGTGGGAATTGCAGAGACATTTGCCGCGATTACATCTCTGTCCTCGGATATTATGACCTTGCGCACACGGACGACACCGCGGTCTGCATCCATTGCGGCCAGTGCGCCAATGTCTGTCCGACCGGCGCGATCCGGGAGACCCCGGAGACAGCGTATGTGAAGGCTGCCATCAAGGATCCGGAGAAGGTCGTCATCGTCAGCACCTCCCCGTCGGTGCGGATTTCCCTGGGGGAAGAGTTCGGCATGCCTGACGGCAGCTTCGTGGAAGGGAAAATGGTCGCGCTCCTCCGAAGGCTCGGCGCGGACTATGTGCTCGACACCAATTTCGGTGCCGACCTCACGATCGTCGAGGAGGCGAGCGAGCTGGTGGAACGGATCACCCGCAGGGATCCCGCGCGCCCGCTTCCGCAGTTCACATCCTGCTGCCCGGCGTGGGTGAAATTTGCCGAGATGTATTATCCGGAACTTCTGCCGCACATCTCCACCGCGAAGAGCCCGATCGGCATGCAGGGACCGACGATCAAAACGTATTTTGCCAAAAAAATGGGCATTGACCCGAAGTCGATCGTCAATGTCGCGCTGACGCCGTGTACCGCGAAGAAGTACGAAATCCGCCGGGAGGAAATGCATGCCGCCGGCAGGTATCTCGGAATCGAGGATATCCGCGACATGGATTATGTCATCACGACGCGGGAGCTCGCCGCCTGGGCGAAGGAGGAAGCTATCGACTTCCCGTCCCTTGCGGACAGCAGCTACGATCCGCTGATGGGCGAGGCGTCCGGTGCCGGGGTGATTTTCGGCAATACCGGCGGCGTCATGGAGGCTGCCCTGCGCACAGCGTACGCCTATATCACCAAAACCCCGGCTCCCGAAAAGCTCTATGAGCTCACGCCGGTCCGCGGGATGGACGGCTTCCGCGAGGCTTCCGTGAAAATCGGGGACATGGACGTCAATGTCGCCGTCCTCTATGGGACAGCCAATGTCCGCAAATTTCTCGACAGGCAGAGGACAAACCCGAAGGATTACGCCTTTGTCGAGGTCATGACCTGCCCGGGCGGCTGTATCGGCGGCGGCGGACAGCCGAAGGGGACGCAGGAGAAGGGAAATGCCCTGCTCAAAGAGCGCATCGACGGCCTCTATGCGCGCGACGCCTCCATGGCGCCCGCCAAACGCGCAAGCCATGAGAATTCGGAGATCCTGGCGCTCTACCAGTCCTTCTACGGGAAGCCGCTGAGCGAGCTGGCAGAAAAAATGCTCCATACCGCGTATTTCGACCGCAGCGCGCTCCTCGGCGAAGATGCGGGAAAGTTCCAGCATTATCAGGATCTGCACCCGGGGCAGGATAACACAGCCGGCGCCGCGGGACAAAATACAGCGTCCGGCGCCGCCGGGATGAACGCGCCGGCAGGCGGCGCCGCGGGAGATCTGGCGGCTTCCGCCGGGGTTCCCGGCCGGATCCTTGCCCATGTCCGCCCGGAAAACCTGAATACGGTCAGGGTTTGGAAGTGCACGGTCTGTGGCGAGGTGCATATCGGCTCCGAACCGCCTGCCGAGTGCCCGGTCTGCCACCAGGGAAAAGATGTCTTCATCGAGATCACCGGCGAGGTGACCCTGTTCCGGGATGGAGACGGGAAGAAGCTCTGGGAATGTGATGTCTGCCACTACCTGACAGAAGGCGAACAGGCGCCGGCAGAGTGCCATCTCTGCCACCAGGACAGCAGCCATTTCCATCAGGTGATTGCGTGGAAGTGCACCATCTGCCAGGAGATCGTCATCGCCACGGCACCGCCCGTCGAATGCCCGGTCTGCCATCAAGGAAGCAGCGTATTTAGCGCGCTGTAATGATTTGAGGAAAAAGACGCGAGAATAGCATGTAACGGTGGAAACCTGCGCGCAGACTTCGTCTGCGCGCCATGGAAAAATCCGCGCATGGAAAAATCCGCGCATGGAAAAATCCCGGAGAGCCACAGGATACCGGTTCTCCGGGATTTTCTGTTAACATCGAATCTGTTCGGCACATGACGGAGCTTCGGGGTTACAATTAGCCGCTTACCGGACAAGAAATGTGAGCAGGACAAGGTGGACGCCGATCGCGAGCGGAACGCCGACCCGGAAGCGCATTTTTCTCACCTTATGGTGACAGATTCCCATCGCCAGGAGGCCGCCGGCTCCACCTCCAAGGAAACAAAGCCCCAGAAGGACATTTTCCCGGATTCTCCAGGCGCCCATGACCGCCTTCACCTTGTCGATGGCAAAGGCGCCGAACGCCGCGAGATTGATCACGGCATAATAGGAACACAGAACCTTGTGCGAATCATAGAAATCCATCATATCTTCTATCCTGCCGAAAGTGTCTGCTTTCCTTACTCATAGTGCGTCCACATCCTTTTCACGAAAACAATCCCTTCATATAGATTTCCGGCTTGATCCGCCCACCTTTCTTCATTCGCCAGCACGGAATAAACAAGACGATGCTGGATATTCACTCGTCTGGAATAATTTCCCTGAAGATTCCCCACGAGCTTTTCATAAGCTGGCGGATTTTGAAACGGATCAACGCGAAGAATATTCAACAGCCTTTTCGCCTGTAGGTCCAGTCCGGCAGATTTCAAAAGCTTTTTATCTTTTTCAGCTCTCTTGCTGAATTTAACCAGATACATCACCACGCCTCATCCGGATCATAATCCGAACAATCCGAGAGATTTTCTTTGTCTGCATCCTGAATACTCTCTGCCAAACCCGGAAACGAGTTCAGATACAGCGTTTCCTGCAATGCATTCCAGTCATCTTCTGATAACAGAACCGCATTTCTGCCATGGCAGTTCGTGATTGTAATTGGCATACTGCTGTCATTGACTTCAGAAATCAGTTTATACAGATTCTTTCTTGCCGTTGTCGCATTCACAGACGTCATAGAATACATCATCTCCCTTCTGACCTCATTATAGCATACGTTTTTGCGTACGCAAATGGATCTTCGTACCAGTCGATGACATTCTTACGGAAATCTACGCCTCCAGCGACAGGTCATCGATGCTGTGTTCCAGATGTTCCTTCATCACGTTATAGGCGTGTTTGCCGTTGTGCTTTTTGAGCGCGTCAATGATCAGGGAATGGTAATAGATGCCGCCATAGCTGCCCACGACCTGGTTGAGCTGCTGATAGCTGCTCAGCCGCTGTCGCATGAGCTCCTCCATGATCGAGTTGAGGATCGGGTTGCGCAATGCCTTGCAGATCGCCAGATGGAACTCCATGTCGGCATTGACAAAGGCGTTGGTATCCTTGATCGCGCGCTGCATCACGGCAAGAAGCGCTTCTAATTTGGCAACCAGCTCGGGGCTTGCCGAGGGCGCCACCTCGGCGCAGACCTCGGGTTCAATCAGCGCGCGGAATTTCAGCAGATCCCTCATCTCCCCCACTGTCTCCGGGGTTTTGACCGAAGCCGTCACCGCGCCGGAGGACGCTGTGCCGGTAAATGCCGAGGCGTCGTTATTGATGATGAAGGTGCCTTTTCCCTGATGGCTCTCGAGGATGCCCAGGGCGATAAACTGCTGGATGGCGCTCCGGACGGAAATGCGGCTGACCCCGAGGGCTTCGCAGAACGCTTTCTCACTGGGGATCTTACTCCCCAGCTGCCAGGTGCCATCCTGGATATTTTTGGTGATGTACGCAATGATCTTATTGGTAACCTGTTTCTCGCTCATTCCTCTGTCCTATTCCCAGCGTGTCCTGACAATGGATGTCCTGACCTCTCCTCCTGAGCTGTCCGGCAAAATTTTCCGCCGTGCGCCGTCAGAAACACAAATCCGTGGTTTTTTCCATGTTGTCATACAAGCATTAGTATATCAGCTCTGCCGCAGCTTTTAAAGGCCTGCAGCACCGGCTGCAGGCCTTCAAAGTGAAACACAGGTACTTGTTCAGAACCGGCACAGAATCCCCATCCGAAAGATCTGTCTCCTACGGTGTCTGCAGGCTGCCGTCCGGATTCCTTGTCTGTGTCCAGGTGGTGAGATCATCATTGCAGGGATACTTGGCTGCTTCCGCCTCATTGAGATCGACGCCGAGCCCCGGCCTGTCATTGGCGTAGACAAAACCGTCATTGCCATATTCCGGAAGGCCCGGGAAGACATCCAGCAGCGCGCCATGCGGGCCGCTCAACTTCTGAATGACGAAATTCGGCGGTTCGATACCGCTCCACTCCTGCAGGCCGAGATTCTCGGCTGCCAGGTCGATGTGGATATTCGCCGCATGCGCGAGCGGGCTCATATCGCCCGGCCCGTGCCAGCAGATACGGACGCCGTACTCCGCCGCGAACTGCTGGATCTTCCTTGCCGGGGTAATGCCGCCCACCTCGGAGATGTGGACGCGGATATAGTCGATCGCCCTGGTCTCGATCAGTTTCTTATATTCTGCCGGGTTATTGAACAGTTCTCCCTGGGATAGCGGGGTGACAGAGGTCTGGCGGATTCTCTGCAGCCATTCTGTCTGTTCCAACGGTACGACATCCTCCATGAAGAACAGGTGGAACGGCTCCATTTCTTTCACGAACTCCACGGCTTCCGTCGGATGGATGCGTTCGTGCACATCATGCACCAGCTCGATGGAATCTCCTTCTTTTTCACGGATCTGTGCAAAGAGCTTCAGGGTATCCCGCATATACTTGCGGCTGTCCAGGTAAACGCCGTCATGGGCTCCCCTCGCCGCCCAGGACGGGGCTGGCCCGTATCCGCCGCCGCCATAACCGCCGCACTGGCAGCGGATGTATTTCACGCCGATGGAACGGTATTTCTCGATGTTTTCACAGATCTCGTCCGCGTCCTTCCCATCGACATGGCGGTAAACCGGGACGCCGGCGCGCATCTTGCCGCCGAACAGGTCATAGAGCGGCATGTTGGCCATTTTCCCCTTGATGTCCCACAGGGCCATATCGATGCCGGAAATGGCATTGTTGGCGATCGGGCCGCTGCGCCAGTAGGCATTCTGATGCATCAGCTGCCACAGCTCGGTGATGTTGTTGACCTCCCGCCCGATCACCAGCGGTGCCAGATACGTCTCGATGAGATGCCTGACACTGCGCCAGCGGTAGGCAAGCGTTGCGCAGCCGAGGCCATAGAGCCCGGGCTGGTCTGTATCCACGCGGACGACGACAAGATTGATCCCTTCAGGCGCCGTGCAGATGACCTTGACATTTTTGATGATCGGATTCATACGTCTTATTCCTTCTCTCAGTCCTCAGCACCCGGGAACAGGATGACGGTCTTCTTCACCGCCGGATCCGGATGAACAATATTTTCAAATACCTGGTCGATGTCCTCAAACTTCACGAAGGTCGTCGCGAGGCCCTGCATGTGGTACTTGCCCTCCGCCATGTTCTTCGCGGTGGGCTCCCACTGGTTCAGGCTCATGCGGGTGCCGATGATATCCAGCTCGCGGCCGTTGATCATCTGCTGGGTGATCTTCTCCGGAACGGTCGAGAAGCCGAGCGGGATCACACGGCCCGCATTGCAGACAATGCCCGGCGTCATGACAAAGGTGAGGCTTCCCGGGAAAGCGGCGGCGTCGAACGCTACCGTGCAGCCGTGCCCGTCCGTGATCTCCTGCACTCTCTTGACCACATCCTCTGTCTTGCTGTTGATGGTATAGTCAGCGCCGAAATCCCTCTTTGCACGCTCCAGGCTGGAATCACTGATGTCACAGCAGATGATGGTCTTGACCCCCTTCAGCTTGCAGGCCTGGCAAATGATCGTGCCGATCGTGCCTGTGCCGAAAATGAATACGGTGTCGTCCTCGGCAACCCTTGCTCTCGTCGTGCTGTGCTCGCCGATGGTCAGGGGTTCGATCAACGCGGCATCCTTCCAGGGAATCTGGTCATCAATCTTATAGACATAGGATTCCTGGGCTGTCCAGTACTCGCGCCAGCCGCCGTCCGTGCCGGATCCGCGAACCAGGACATGCTCACACACATTTCCCCTGCCGTGCCGGCACTGCCAGCAGGTGCCGTCGCGCAGCACATAATCGATGACCACATGGTCGCCGGCCTTAATCTTCTTGCAATCCTTGCCAACCTTAACTACGATGCCGACGTTCTCGTGTCCCGGGATCAGCGGATAGCGGGAATTCGGGTTCTCACCCCGGTAAATATGGATATCACTGCCGCAGACACCCGCAGCCATCTCCTTGATCAGAACCTCATCATCCTTCGGCTCCGGAACCGGAACTTCCCGGATTTCATAATGATACGGTTCTGTGACAACAACTTCCTTCATCATATCTGCCATAATATTCCCTCCTGGATGGATCCCTGCGGACCACTGCCGTTTATCTTGGTGGTTTTGTTTATTTGTATTACAAGTATTTGCAATTTCCAGTATACTCATTACAAGTTGGATTGCAAGTGCTAAATTCTCTAATTTCCCAGCTTCGTGAATTTCAACATATTGCCGGACTATAACAAGTTCAAATCGACGATTTTGGCAATTATGCCCTGCTTTTGCTTGACCGTCGTCTCCGGCAGTGATAATACATAGTTGTAACTTGTAGTACAAGAAACCGCGAGAATGGGAGCGCAGCCGCTCCCTGAAATCAGGAAAACCAAGGGGACAGGAGGAATACCGCATGAAAAGAAAAGCAGCCGCCATCGCCTGTGCAGTTACCATATTATCACTGGCGCTGAGCGGGGTCGGCATCGCACATGACAACAAGCCGCAGCAGAATCCGGAAGGAACCATCACCCTGCGCATGGCGCAGACCTCTGCCGCAGATGGCGCAATCGGCATTTCTATGGATGAATTTGCCGACAGGATTTATCAGGCAACCAATGGACGATATCAGATCCAAACCTACCACAACGGCCAGCTCGGCGGCGAGGTTGACACGATCGAGGGCTGCCAGATGAACACGATCGATATCGCGGTGGTCAACCAGTCCACCCTCGGAAATTTCATGAAGGACTTCCAGGCGCTGGATATTCCGTTCCTGTTTAATTCCCCGGAGCACGCCGACAAGGTTTTCCTTGGCGACATCGGCCAGAGCTATCTGGGCAAGCTCGATGAGATCAATCTGAAAGGACTGGGGATCTGGGAATCCGGTTTCCGGAACCTCACCAACAGCAAGCATCCGGTCAATTCTGTGGACGATGTCCATGGATTGAAGATCCGGACGATGGAAAACCAGATTCACATCGCCTTCTGGAAGAAGCTTGGCGCCGACGCGACGCCGATGTCCTGGGGCGAAGCGTACACCGCCCTGCAGCAGGGCGCCCTGGACGGGCAGGAGAACCCCTGCACCGTTATTGATAAGAACAATGTGGCGCAGGTCAACAAATATCTGGCGCTGACCCAGCACGCGTACTCCACCGTCTTCATTATTATGAGCCCCGCGACCTGGGATTCTCTCGGTGAGGAGTATCAGAAAATCTTCATGGACTGCATGAACGAGGAGAATCTGAAAGAACGTGAGCGCAGCCGCCAGATGGACCAGGAAGCCATCGGCCATCTGAAGGAACAGGGCATGGAAATCACCGAGCCCGACAAACAGCAGTTCCGTGATGCAGCTGCCGATCTCTATACCGATTGGCAGGCGAAGTACGGCGACACCATCGCCAAGATTCAGGCGCTGGGTACACAGTAGGAGGTTTCCCTATGGAAGGATTGAGTAACGCATTCAAGAAACTTCAGAAACTGAACAGATGGCTGATCGGCGCCATCCTGGTCGGAATCGTGGTGGTCGTTTTCCTGCAGACCTTCTGCCGGTTCGTCATTTTCAAGAGCCTCACCTGGTCAGAGGAGCTCTCCCGCTTCCTGTTCGTGGCCCTGATCGCCCTCGGCATAAACCTCGCGACGACGGATCACCTCTTCGTCCGCATTGAAATCATCGACAATTATGTGAAGGGGAAGGCAAGCTTCATTCTCAGCATGGTCCGCCGCATTTTGGCAACCATTGTCAGCTTCATGTTCGTCTACAGCAGCTGGAAAATGATCGCGATCGGCCACGCGGAGACGAGCCCCGCTATGCTGATCCCGATGGGAATCATGTATGGGATCGTCTTCATCGGCTTCCTGTTGAACGGGATTTCCATTATTATTGATACCTATGAATATGTCGAAGGATACGAAGCGAAGGAGGAAAAAGCATGAGCACCGCAGCCGTTGTTCTCATCGTTGTCATGCTCGTTGCCATGGCAGCAGGCCTGGAGATCACCTGGGCCATGGGTCTCGCCTGCGTGGCAGCGATCCTGATTGACCCAAAACTCACCCTGGTCGTTATTTCCCAGAGAATTTTCACCAATTCCAATAGTTTCTCCATGCTGGCCATCCCGGCCTTCATGCTCGCCGGCGACATCATGTCGAAGGGCGGCCTCTCCAAGCGCCTGGTCGCATTTGCAGACTCTCTCGTCGGCTGGATTTCCGGCGGAATTTCCCTGGTATCCATCGTCGCCTGCACCTTCTTCGCGGCGATCTCCGGTTCCTCGGTTGCGACGACCGCTGCCATCGGCGGCCTGATGTACCCGGAAATGGTGAAGCGCGGCTATCCGGAAGATTATGCGGCTGCCGTCCAGGCCATCGGCGGTACGCTCGGCATTGTCATTCCCCCGTCGATCGTGCTGGTCATCTATGGCAACATCACCGGAACTGACGTCGCCGCCCTCCTGATGTCCGGCATCCTGCCCGGCATTGTCGCCAGCATCGGCCTCTGTGTATACGCCTATTACAAGGCGAAGAAATCCAATTATCCGAAGTCGAGCGGCTTCTCCTTCAAGCAGTTCCTGATTTCCTTCAAGGATGCCATCTGGGCGCTGATCATGCCGATCATCATCCTCGGCGGCATCTATGCCGGTATTTTCACCCCGACAGAATCCGCGGTGATCGCCGTGGTTTACGGCTTCATCATCTGCATCGCGGTTTACCGCGAGGTAACCATGAAGAACGTCTGGGATATCGTCTGCAACACGGCAGTTGGCACCGCAAACCTGATGATCCTGGTTGTCACGGCGCAGATGTTCGGCTGGCTGATTTCTTATTACCAGATTCCGCAGGCGGTTACCGCGCTGATGCTCTCTGTGGTCTCCAATAAGTACATCTTCTGGCTGATTGTCATCATCCTTCTTACGATCTGTGGCATGTTCCTTGAGGTCGGCGCCACCAACCTGATCCTCGGCCCGATCCTGGCTCCGATCGCCGCTGCCTTCGGCATCAACCCGGTACAATTCGGCCTGGTATTCGTCTTCCTGCTCGCCATGGGCCAGGCGACCCCGCCGTTCGGCACCTGCATGTTCGTCTCCTGCGGCCTGAGCGGCCAGCCGATCGGACGGGTTGCGAAAAACCTCATCCCGTTTGTCGCCGTGGAGATTGCCTGCGCTTTCCTCTTTGCCTACATCCCGCAGATTGCCCTTCTGCTGCCGAGCCTGGTCAAATAAAGAAAAGTACGGCATTTGCCTGAAAACACACGAACAGACGCCAGTGTATGCCGCATCCGGCGCACACTGGCGATACCCCAAAACATCCAATATTGCATTGCGATTGATCGCGAAAGGAGATTCCCATGAGTGCTCTGAATATGTTTGATGTAGCTGGCAAGAAAGCCATTGTCACCGGTGCTACCCGCGGCCTTGGCCGCGGCATGGCGGAAGGCCTGCTGGAGGGCGGCGCCGAAGTTGTTGTCATCGGAACGAAGGAAAGAGGAACCGCCGGGCATCCGGGCGCGCTGGATGTCGCGGACGAGTACACCGCCAAGGGCTACAAATGCCACGGCCTGGCGGCAAATCTGGATACCCTGGAAGCCGGCGAGGATGCCTTCAAAAAGGCAGTCTCTCTTCTCGGCGGCGGCCTGGACATCCTGATCGTAGCCCACGGCATCCAGAGACGCCATCAGTCCAATGAATTCCCGGCAGATGAATGGCATGAGGTCATCGGAACCAATCTGGATTCCGTGTTCGGGCTCGCGAGACCCGCATCGGATCTTTTCGTCAAGAAGGCACAGGCGGATGGCGTTGTCCCGATTACGAACGGCCCGAAGAAGTGCTATGGCAAGATCATCCTGATCGCCTCGATGGCTTCGTTCTTCGGCGGAAAGACTGTTCCGGCTTACGCCTCGGCAAAGGGCGGCGTGGCACAGCTCACGAAGTGCATGAGCAATGACCTCCTCGGCTACGGCATCAATATCAACGCCCTGGCGCCCGGCTATATGGATACCGAAATGAATGCAGCCCTGACTGACCCCGCGAACCCGCGCTTCATGGAACTCACCAACCGGATCCCGGCACACCGTTGGGGCACCGGCGACGACATGAAGGGACCCGCGCTCTTCCTCTCCTCCGACGCTTCCAATTATCTCGGCGGCGCGGTTATCCCGGTAGACGGCGGATACCTGGTGATGTAATTCCTGCGGACAATTCTATAGAAGTACGCGCTGACTGGGCAGATGGCCTGCCGCGCTCTGACTGCATGAAGAAAGCCGCCTCTTTTCGGGGCGGCCTTCTTCATTTCATATAGCGTTTTAATTCCTGATAAAAGTTTTCACGCGTTCCCGCGAGGATCACGACCACAAGCTGCCCATTTTCCTCATAGATCCGATAAGCGATCTCGTAGTTCGTTCTATTATAGAACACATCAAACCCATACACACCCGCAAGATCACCGACCTTGGCTTCCCCTGCGTATGGATCGTTCTGAACGGTCTCTAAGGCTTTGCGGAAAGCGGCTTTCAGTCCCTTTTCCTTAATTTTCTTGAAGTACCGCTCCGCACCGGGCAGAAACTTCAGCTCATACATCATCACCGCTCCTCCGTCCCAAACAGGTCGTCCAGAGAAGCAGTGCTTCCGCCAGTTGCGGCTAGTGCGTCCGCCTCATCGATCATCGTCTTTACTGCAGGGCGCACTTTTTTCTGCGTTTCCTTAAACTTTGACAGCAGTTCGTCCCCCTGATAGCCCTGTGAGATCAGATCCGCCAGGATCGCTTCGGCGAACTCACCGCCGCTGCGCTCAGAGACCGGACGGATCACCAGCTCGTTGCCGCGCAAAATGCACTCGGCTTCCGTATCAAAGCCCAGCAAATCAAAATATTTCTGAGGAATCGTGATCTGACGTTTTCCAGAAATGCGAATCATTTTCCGTTCCATACCGTGAGATCTCCTTGCCGTCATAACCGCCGTTGCTATTCCTCCCCTTCTATGCCACGAGTAGCACAGATATACATATTTCTTTGTTTCTTGGTTTTAAGATAGTGTATTTTTAGCAGAAAGTCAAGCGATATAGGTTTTCAGATCCCGATAATGATCCAGATGTACTCAGGCGCAGCAAGAGTAAAGATCAGGTGGGCAAAAAGGATGGCGGACTCCATCCAGTGAAGTCTCACACGACCAAAGTCGCGTGCTTCCATACCACCTTCCGGCAGTAATGGACTCGCTGACCACAGATACAGTTAAGATACCGATACCCTATGCCGCAGCATGGAGTTCTGCGTCTAAACGAATGAGTGTGGACAGTGTGCAGGTACTTCTCTTTGCACATCCGGGAACTTTTGCCTGGATGCGCTGCCCTTCCGTTACCGGAAGGGACTTTAAGATCTCACGCACAAAATATCGTGACCCGATATTGTAGCTGGCATTGAGATCGCAGTTGTATACCTTGCCTGTCTGAAACTCACACAGGCTGTAATTCCCATTTGTCTTGGAAGACTCCCTGCCGCGCAGGATCCTGCCAGAGCCGTCAAACGCAAGACGTGAGGTCCCCCAGGCATTGATCCTGCTGATCCGCATGGAAAGGGCGTGCGCCTTGTCGCTGACAACCGCCTGTACACGTCTTGCCTTCCATAAGTGCAGGCGCTGACGTTTTGAGCCGCGTTTCCTGCCGCTAAGGTCGAGGTGTTCGAAGACAATCGTGTCAGCGCTGTACAGGACAGCGGTATCAAGAATAAACTGCGCTGTCTTTACGGCAATATCATCATTCACACCATCAGCAAGCTTCCATAAGCGGCGCACGCTTCTCGAGCCATGCCGCTGCGCGTATTTTATGTGCGATACCTTGCGGGTAAGAGAGTCGTACTCTCTTGGAAGGCGGAGAAATCGTCTTCCAAGGATCGTGCCATCCGGCCGCATGACCGAACATACACAGCAGCTGTTCATGCCAAGATCGACCGCCACTATGGTCTGATTGAAAATCTCTGTATTGTGCAGCTTACCTTCCTGCTGAAATGGAAAATCCAGATACCAGCACTTGCCACGTTTTTGAAGCGTAGGTACACATTCCTTTCGAAACTGGCAGTGGCGCAGGATATAATCCACATCCGTTTTGCGGAGGCGGACTGTGATCCAATCCCATGTGTTGCGGACAAAAGCTTTGATCCGTGCGGTGTAATGATCCACGCGGACATAGCAGTTGCCTCTGTACAGGGCAGGGCACACAAAGCCCGCCTTCGGGAAACCGGGTCTTGCGCCCCTGGTACGGGGATCGGAAGATTCCCAGTTTGCAAGGTTTGATCTGTAGGAAGACACCTTTCCAAAGGCTTCCGCAATTCCCGCTCTTCGTAAGTAGCTGGGAAACTTGTAGAACCCGGTGCCAAAGTCGTATTTCACAGCGGGGCGCTTCTTCGTCGCAACAGACAATGCTTCCGCTGTATTAACCGCCGCTTTCTGCGTTGTGATCGTGCAAAAGGCAGCATCCCACTCACCGTTAATGACGGAAATGTAAAAATCCACAGCTTTCCTGTAGAGATCAACCGTATCTTTCAGGGCACGGGATATGCCGTTCTTATTTAGTTTCACGGAATACGTGGCAGTCAGCTTCATGATTTCGCTTTCTGAGAATGAATATATTGCTCAACCATTTCCTTTGTTCGGTCACTTACCGTGACAATACAATAGGATGGATTCCATAAGTGCCCGCCACAAAGGCTGGATTTCAGTTCCGGATGATGAATAAACATCCATCTTGCTGTATTGCCCTTCAGGATTTTGATCATATTCGACGGGCAGAATTGCGGCTTACAGGATATGAGCAGATGTACATGGTCCGGCATGACTTCCATAGCCTGAATACTGAAATCGTAATCTGCCGCAATCTGCATCAGATACGCTTTCAGGTCATCGTCGATGCCGTGCCGAAGGACTGCTTTACGATATTTTGTACACCATACAATGTGATACTGAATGCTGTACACATATCCACGACCATATGTAAGATCATTTTCTCTTGTATCATAAACACTTTTATCCATGTAATTATTATAGCATATGCAGTGGTAATTGGCACCTGCATGATCTAAAAAGTTTCTAAATTCTTCTACCGGCTAACTCATGACTGAAGTCACGAGAATGCGCCGGTAAATTTTCAAAAATACCGCACAGGTAACCCCGTACGGTATCATGCCTATCAGTTTTCCCCTTCCCCCTTTTACTTGGCTTCTGCAATCAGCTTTTCCACTGCCGCATACATTGCGTCATTTCCGACCGCCTCCTTGACTGTCTCAATCGCCGGAGCCGCCGCATCCTTCATCTGCTGCCGTACCTCATCCGTCAGCTGACACGATCGCATTCTCCAGGTGTATCCTCACCTTCCCCTCCGTCGCTCTCAAAACAGCCGTCATAATACGCCTGCAGCTGGCTAGAAGCGTACATGCGTTCAATCTCCTCGTCACTCAGCTTCAGAAATTCCGAATAACAGTCTCTCAGCTCCTGCAGATACCTGTGCCATTCCGTCGGATCGATGAAGGGCTCCTCCTCTCCCCTGCATCTGCGCATGTACTTTTGATAGACATCATTGTGAAATGGATGATTCCCCAGCATCAGATCTACCGGCTCATTCCATACCTTATCGATAGAAGAAAGAAACGTTTGCTGCATGGAAAGCGGCAACCCGTTCTTTTCCAGCGCCTTCCGCGAGAGAGACCCAAAACCTGCCCCTCCGTAGATGCCTACGTGAATCGTTTTTCCCTTATACTGCATGTCCCAGAAGTGTGACATCACGCCCACCGTGTGTCCCGGTGTAAATACGCAGCGTATCCTGGTATTGCCCAGTTCAATGATGTCGCCGTCCTGCAGCTCCACGTCTGGCGAAAAGGTCTCGTTATATACTCCCAGATTCTGATTCATTGCTTCCATGCGATCCGCATGCTCCCGCATATCCTGTGCATCCACCGCTCCGAGAAATGTCTTGGCATGAGTCCTGTGCACCAGCGCGTTGACACAGCCGAAATGATCTGTGTGCGCATGGGATACGATAATGTACCGGATATCTCTGATATGAAATCCGAGGTAGTCGATATTATACAAAAGCCCCGGCAGTCCTGAAGCGCACGGAACATCAAGCAAGATCAGTCCGGATCCTGTATCGATCAGGTGAGAGCTGCACCATTCATTTCCGACATAATAAAGATTGCCCGCAATCTGAAACGGCGTGCGATCCAGAAGGTAGGGCCGTCTTTTCTGTTCCTCTGAAGGCATCATGTTGCCAAAACGATTGATTTTCGTCATATTTACCTGCTTTCTTCATATTCTGGCTCTGCGCAGCCGCCATATTGCCAAATCTGATGATTAAAGTCTACTATTTTTCATTATTCTTTACAATTTTACGGCGATCATGCTATCATAGCCTGGAAGCTATAACAAGCCTTTGAGGTGACAGAATGGAACTGAAGCAACTCCGATATTTTATGGCTCTGGTCAAATATGAACATGTATCCAAAACTGCGGATTTTCTAAATATCGCGCAGCCCACCCTGAGCAAATCTCTGCACACCCTGGAGAGAGAACTCGGCACGCCGCTGTTTGATCGGATAGGAAACCGCATCCGGCTCAATGCCAACGGAAGACGGTTCCGGGAATATGCGGAAAAATCTCTGCAATACCTGGATGCCGGAATCCTGGATGTAAAAAATACCATCTATGACATCACAGACCGCATCACTGTCGACTGCTGGTGCTTCGCACCCATCATCTGGCCTTGTGTGGCGGAATACCAGCGGCTGAATCCCCTGACAGAATTCATGCTTCTGCAATCCTCCTTAGGTCAGATGGGCTCCCTTTCCGATCACGAAGCAGATTTTATTCTCCGCAGTTCCGCAAATGAAGATGCGGTATCAGACAGCAGCAGCGGACAGTTTTGGGTTTCCCAGACCCTGTTTGAAGAACAGATGTTTCTGGTCATGGGTCCTGCCTTTCCTGCTTTCAATGATCTGCCCGTCGATACCGATACCATCGATTTGTCTCTTCTGCAGGACGCCCCATTCATTACCATGCGCGTCAATACTGCCTTCATTAATGACATAACCTACCAGATCTGCCAGAATGCGGGCTTCTGGCCCCGGATCCTATTTCAGACAGATGACTTTCTCCTGAAAATGCACATTGTCCGTTCCGGATCTGCGGTAGCCATTTTGCCCAACGCCTGTCTGGATGACGCCCGGATGCTCTGCCCCGGACTGAAAATCTTAAAAATTAAAAATTATGAATCCTTCCGCCGCATCCGTCTCCTTCGAAAACGGAAAATGCTGCTGACCGAGGCTGCGCAGGATTTTTGGAATTTTGTTCTGGACTATTACAACCTTCCCGCAGACGAACGGGATTAAAAAACTGAAAACTTCCATTCTTCACGTGTGGTTCCCCCTGCCGGCCAAACCATCCCTCCATACCGGAGAGTCCTGGCAAGAACCCCTTTGGTATGGTAGAATACCTTTCGTATTGCCTAATCATACTTAGCCAAAAACAGGGGGATAAGAACGGACATGGATTCAACACAGACGAAAACCGGATCAGAAAAATTCTGGACGCGCCCGGCAGCAGTCTTCTTTTTTGCCTTCATTTGCTGTTTTCTCTGGGGTTCCGCCTCACCGGCGATCAAGATTGGTTATGAATTGTTCACGATCGGTGCCGGCGATCTGGCATCGCGCTTCGTTTTTGCGGGTGTCCGGTTCTTTATCGCCGGGATCATGGTGATCACGTTGGGAAGCATCCAGCAGCACAGATTTCTCTATCCGAAGAAAACCAGCTGGCCGTATGTCTTCGTGCTGATGCTGTTCCAGACCATCCTGCAGTACATCTTCTTCTACACCGCGCTCGCGCACACGAGCGGCGTGCGCGGCTCGGTCATCAATGCGGCCGGAACCTTCTTCTCGCTGTTTCTTGCCGCGTTTGTCTTCCGATTTGAGAAGCTGACCACAGGCAAAGTTCTCGGCTGCATGATCGGCTTTCTCGGCGTCCTGCTCATCGTGACCAAAGGCGCGTCTGCCGCAGGTCCGGTCAGCTTTGCCGGCGAGGGCTGCATGGTCATCGCAGCCCTCGCCAACGCGGCTGCCGGCTGTTTCATCAAAAAGTTCGGAAATAAGGAAAATCCGGTCACCCTGAGCGGCTGGCAGTTTTTCTGCGGCGGAATCGTGCTTGCCATTGCCGGCTTACTGCTTGGCGGCCGGCTCCAGCCGACCGGTCCAAGCGCGTGGGTACTTCTCCTCTACATGGGCTTTATCTCGGCGGGGGCCTACACGCTCTGGGGGCTCCTGCTCAAATATAACGATGTGAGCCGGATCACGATTCTCGGGTTCATGAACCCGGTACTCGGCGTCCTGCTCTCCGCGCTGTTTCTCGGGGAGGCCAGGGAGGCCTTCAGTATCCGCGTCTTCCTCGCCCTGGTAATGGTGAGCGCCGGCATCATCTTATCCGGGAGAAAAAAACGCTGATGGATGCTCTCCTTCTTGATGGATGTTCTCCCGCTTCACGGGAATCTGGCCTCTTGGTTGGATGTTCACCCTCCCGATGGCTGTGCGGCGGCATCTGCCGCCGGCCAGTCGCCCACATGCTCTCCTGACGCCGATGCGGCGCCGGCAAGCTGCTCGACGGTCTTAAAGGGATACTTTCTGAAGGAAATGCTCCCGTCAAAGGGAAAGGCCGCTGCCTGCTGCCCACTGTTGACCGCAACGGGTGAATCCGGATCTGTCACTTCCGCGATTTTCACAAAATCCGAAGACAGGCTGCCATTCCCCACCGCAGGGTTTCCATTTCCTATCACCGCAAGTCCTTCATTTCCCGGAACTTTCAGGCAATAATTATTTTCACCCTTAAGCGCGGCGCTGTCGCCGAGGCTCCCAATAAAGAGCCCGGCGCTGCCCGTACCCTGCGCGCGCACAAACCCGGTACAATATGTATTCGAGGCGACAAGACTTCCACCCACATAACCGATAAAGCCGCCGGCGCTACCCGCCGCGCTCTGTGCGGAGTCCGTCGTATAGCTGCTGGTAACCTGGAGCGCGCAGCTCAGGCTTCCAATGAAACCGCCGGCATTGCCGGTGCCGGTAGAAGTAACATTCGCGGCATCCTGCGCATATTGTCCATTTACCGTGCGCCCGCCGCTATAGCACCGGTCGATGACCAGGTTTCCGCTTCCGGCGGCATTCCCGGCAAATCCGCCGGCATCCCCCGCCGCGCGGACCAACACCGAGGAAAAGCTCTGAGACAAACTGGATGCCGAGGTAACATTCAGCGCGCCGATGAAGCCGCCGGCAGGGGCATTTCCCGCCGTCACGGTGCCTTCTTTTCCCCCGATCACCCGGCAGTTCCTGACGGTAAGGCTGCCCGATAATGCACCGATCATTCCCCCGGCAGCGCCGGTTCCGGAAACCGCAAACGGCTGGCTGGTGCCCGAACCTGCCGATTTCCCTGTCGAAGCCGGCACCGTATCTGACTGACCGGCTGACGTGCCTGCCTGCACGGCTGACGCGCCTGCCGGCGTCCCCGCCGGATCTGTCCCGATCGCGGAATCCGTGATGATGAGTGATCCTGCATGGGAGCTGCCGATAAAGCCGCCGGCTATGCCGCCTTGAACCAAAATCTTTCCGGATGAAGCGCAATTCGAGATCAGTACCCGGTTAACCTGTTCAGCCGCCTCGCCAAGCAGAAGCCCGGCAGAGCCCGTCTGGGATTGCACAGAAGAATTCGTGATGCTGACACTGACCAGATCGACGAGCAGCGCGCTGCCGGATCCAGGCGCCGCAGAACCAGCCGTTACGGTGCCGAGCAGTACCGCGGCAGGCCCCCCGTTCGAAGTCACCGTAAATCTATCCAGCGTAAGCCCGGAGATCCGGATACTATGATCTGCCGAGGCGACCAGGCCGGCACTCGCATTTCCCTCTCCTTGGATGGTAAAGGAGGAAAGGACTGGATATGGCGATGAGGCCTCGGATGAATCCGGGGCAGTAAACGAGCCGCTCAGCTGCTCCAGCTGCGGGTTGACGATCGGCTGGAAATCCCCTGCGGTTCCGGTAAGCTTTGATGCAGTACCGGCATATTTCCGATTTTCTTCCTTGATCTTGCCGGCAAAACTGTCCTCCGCTCCCCCGTTCCAGCGGATATCCTTCACGATAACCGCGCTCGTGACCGTGCTGATGGACGACACCGGCTGGGAAAGATTCTGCAGATGGCGGCCATTGGCGATCCTGGCGGAAACCGGCGTCGAATGATCGGCAAATAAGGAATTGGTGACGTTCGACTTCTCCTCCGCGCGGATGGTGCGGCCACCCCATGTGGCCGAAGCCTCCGCGGAGACGTAGATATCCGCGCCCAGGGTCAGGCCATCTGTGCCCTCTGACGAATCCGCTGCACTGGAAGAAGCATCCGCCGTGCGCGGCGAGGCCGAGGCAAAGCGCTTAAACTGCTTATCCTCTCCGTCTGTGACACTGTCCAGGACATAGACCGATACGCCATTTTCCGGGTCAGCGTAGTCGGGCTGGCCAACGGGGAGCAGAACCTGGCGGTCCGAATGATTTTCATGAAGAGAGAGCGTCAGCTGATAGCTGGCACGCTCGACAGTGCTGTGCGGATATTTTGAGTACAGGGTATGATACTGCCTCTCCAGGGAGACCGGGTTGGGATCGGTCACGACCAGGAGGAGCCGTTCCTCGTTGACCAGCTCAACCTTCACCGGATCCAGCGTGTAGGTGACGTCCGCCTCTTCCGCCGAGCCGCTTCCCTGTTTCCGGATATCCGCCCCGATAGAACCCCCATAGTACCCGATGGCATAGCGATGGCCGCTTCCCTCGCGGCTGTAGCGGATCCGGTTCGCGGAATTGTCCCGGCCGCCATCCATCCGGTCAATCGCGGAGATATCCGCCTCCGTGACCCCGCTGCTGTCGTCCGTATAGAAAACGCCATAGACGGAGGCGCTGGTGGCGTCATACTCAATGACATAAGAACCGCCCCTGCGGACAGTCTCATCGACGGAGCCCAGCGGCAGCATGATGCCGAGCACAGACTTATCGCGGTCAAAGATGCTGTCCTCATCAGAAAACCGGCCATCCGGGTACCGGACAACTCGGAAATCATCGCCGTCCGGAACCGGAATCCCCGCAGCCTGCGCCTGCTTCTCCGTGAGATTTTCCCCAAAATAAAACCTCTCCCCGCCGGAAGCATTTGCCGTATTCTTTGCGTAAATCCTGTCCCATTCGCCGGTAGACCGGGCTTCGGTGAGATGGTTCTGGGCAGCGGCAAATATCTCCCGGGCGGTATCATCCATCTCTGTGAGTTTCAGGTTCCGCTGATACTGGGCTATTCCCGTAAAGCCAAACGCGCAGAGAATGCCGATGATTGCGATAACCACCAGCACCTCTGCGAGCGTAAACCCGGAATGATTTTTTTCGCGCTTTTCCTCAAACTTTTGTAATCGTTGATGCTTTCCAAACAAACTAGACATTTATCCTGCCCCGCAGATCTTCCCTCTTACTGGCCGTCTCCTGTCCCGATCGTCAATGACGAACGGATATATGCTTTCTGCTCCACAACCGGCTGTTGGTGTGTGCCGTCAGAAGCGTCCAGGATCTCGACGGTAAAATAGTAGCACTGATGCCCAGGATCATAATAAATTGCGCCGTCCTTGAGGGAGGCATAAAGGTTGAGGCCTGACTTCACCTGGGTCTTCGCGGATACAACCGGCACGCTCTCTGACCGGGGCAGCGCCTCGAACCCGGTATCCGAAGTCCCGGAAATTCCGGCAGTGCCTGAACCTCCGGAGGCGCCGGCAGCGCCAGAGCCCCCGGAAGAACCTGAGACCCCGGAGGCACCCGAAGTCCCGGAAGCGCCGGCGGCGTCAGAAGCCCCGGATACACTCGAAGCATCCGCGCCCTCCGGCGGCACGATATAGATCCCGTCTGTTCCACCATTCGCATAGGTCTGCCGGTATCCGGTCGTCTCCGAATCAAAGCCCGTTACCTGGAAACTGGAATCATACGACACGTTTTTGCTGTAATACAGATTTTCCGACAGCGCGAGAATCGCGGTGGAAAGCAGCGTCTGCGCATCCGCCTTCCTTCTTGCCTGCCGGTATACCTTGAGCGCCGCGGAAGAACCGCTGACAATGCCCCCCATGACAAACGACAGGATCAGCAGCGTCACCAGTGTCTCCGCCAGGGAGAATCCCTTCCTGTTCCATCTCTTGGTCTGTTCCGAACTCCGCATTTTTTTCATTTGTCTCCGCCATACCGATACGTCAGGACAAGATTATCCGAATTTTCCCCGATCACCGGCAGGGAAATCTTCAGATTCCTCAGGCTGCTGGAAAAATCAGGGTCTTTGCCGGTTACCGCACTGCCATTTTCCCCGGTGATCTTGAGATTTCCGCGACGCTCGCCTGAGGAAACCGCTCCATCGACATTTCCCACCGCCTCAATGTTGTTTTTCTGTCCGATTTTTCGGGAAAATCGCGAATCTGACTTTGCGATCAGCTTGCTGGAAGCGGCAAGCATGGAGACCAGGAGCGTCATCCCGAGCGCCATCACCAGCATGGCAGCGAGCACTTCCGCGAGGGATTCCCCTCTCCGGTCATGAAGCTTTCTCAAATATTTATTGGCCATCGGCTGAACCACTATCCCCCTTCGCATTTGAAGAATCCCTGCTGTCCGGATCCACTGAGGTGATCTCCGCGTCTTCCCAGTTCATGGAAAATGTTACCGTGCGCTGGTATGTCGTGCGGGATACCTTCGCGTCAGACTTTGTGAGCTGGTAAAGGTCGTAGGTATACTCCGCGTCCCCGCCGGCCGGTTCCTGTGCGTCTTTAAACTGGGCGATATCATTGCTCCCCTGGTACAGCTGGGAGACAACCTCTTTTGCCTCATCCAGGCTCGCCGCCCTCACCGTCAGATCCTTCCCCACCAGTGTATAGAGGTCAGGGAGGTTCCTGGTCTCGGCAGGCGCGCTCGTCTGCTCAAACCTGACGACCGGTTCCGCCTCCCCACCTGAAGCATCTGCAGATACCAAAGTTTCTGAAGCACCCGGCGCCGCTGAAGCATCCCCGGCATCCGGAGCGTCCCCGGCATCCGGAGCCTCCACGGCATCCGGAGCGTCCCCGGCATCCGGAGCGTCCTCGTTACCCTGAGCGTCCTCGTTACCCGAAGCGTCCCCGGCATCCGATGAACCCGCAGATGGCCGGACGATCAGCCAGAGCTGCGACGTATAAGCATCACATTTTCCCCTGATGGATTTCGTGGTATCTTTGCCATTTTTGCTGCCACAATACAGGTGGATCGTCATCGTGAACGTCTGATCCATCGAGAGATCCGCATAGACCGGGTAGATGGAACCGGAAATCTCCGAGGCGTCGATCGTCAGCGGGGCATCCTGATCTGTGGCAACTGTGTAGCTGTCCGCATCCTCGACGAGGCTCTGCCACTCGCTCGCCGTAATATCCGGCGGCGCGGCCATATCCCACGGGTCATCCTCATCGCCGCCGGAATCCTCAGTATCCCCGGAAGTATCGGTCTCCCCGGAATCATCGGCATCCCCGGAACCATCGGCATCCCCGGAATCATCATCATCTTCTTCGTTATTGATGATTTCCCAGTAATAGCGGTAGATACCTTCGGCCAGCGTATTTCTCAGATCCGCCAGGGTGCTGGCCACCCCAGTGCTGCCCTGTGCCACCTGCCCTGAATTTCCGGAAGACTGAACAGGCTGGCCTGCGCTGCCCGGCACGGCATTGCCGCCTGTCCAGGTGTCGTTCCAGGCGTTATTGAGGGAGCTGCCGTCACCGGAGGAACTCCACGCACTGTCCAGCTGGGGATAGGGCACGCGATATCCTGCTGAGGCAGCAACCTGGCCGGCCTTCAGGACATAATCCCCTGCGGTAATATAGGATTCTGTGGGCGTCAGGTAATCGCTCCCGCTATAGATGGCCGCGCCGATGTCTGACGACGGCACCGTCCCGGTATAAACCACCTGCGCATCCGCCGTATTCAGGCTTCCGGTATCCCCCGCCGTCCCGTAATCCGCGGAAACCTGCTGAAACTGCCATGACTGCCTGGCCTGGAAATCCGGTGCCTTGCCATCGCCGTGAACCTCAAGCGCTGCCGCGATTGTCTGCGCGGCGGATTCCAGGCTGTACCGCTGGATATTCGCGTCCGTGTCCGCATCCGCGGCTCTTCCCATACTTGCCGTCGCGGCGGCCAGCACAGCGGATCCGGCTGCCGCGCACATGGCAAAAAACAGCAGCGCCACCAGCAGGGAGGCGCCGCCCTGCGACCCCAGCTTATTCCTGATTATCTTCCTTACATTCTGCGTGTGTTTCATTTTCCAAGATGTATGTACTTTTCAAACAATCTGCTCCATAAGTCCACCACCGTCTGGATGCAGGCATGCATGGTGTCAGACGTTGACACGATCATCACGCGATCCATGATGCCGCGCATCTTCACGGGCAGAATCATTATAATCCCAACCCGCAATGAAGTAAATGCGGCGTCCGCCGCCAGGCATGCCTTCACTCGCCCTTCAACAGTAAATCCAGGTTTAAATTGGAGAGATGCAGGATAAACGCCGTCTTTCCGCGCTCCGGATCCTCCGCAAGGAAAGAGAGCTGCCCGTATATGGTCTGTCCTTCCAGATTCGCCCGGAGATCGCAGACGCCGTGGCGTGCGCGCACTTTTCCCGCCCCGGTCCGGAGAACGGAAGCGATCCCGCTATTCTCCTTAAGGACAAACTCCATCCCATCCGCCTGCACATCATCGCGAAGCAGGCTCTTCATCTGGTCATTCATCCGGAGGATATGAAAGCCATGGCCGATCTCCATCACCGCGTTGCCGAACACCGCCGGGGTTCCATCCTTCAGGTAAATGTCCGGCGCGCTGTCAATCTCCAGATAGACCGCCGCGAGCGACTCATAGTACTGTGAACTCTGCAAAAAAGTTACACTAAACGCCTTCAGGGATTCAGAAACGTCATGATCTCATCAAGACTCTTGCCGCTCTTGAGGTAAGCATCCATGATGACATCAGCTTCAATCCGCCGTTTCTGTTCCTGAAGTCCCTTAAGTTTGTCTGCGAGTTTATCATATCTGTCCTGCAGCCTGGACATATCGGATTTGACCTTGTTGATTTCAGCATCGATGCTTTCAGTCGATTTCTTCCTCGCCATTGTCAGGTTCCTCCTTACTCTCGAATGCTTGTGCCACGCTTAACAGTCTGCTGTACTCCTCAGCGTTTTTCCGGATATCGGCATCTCCCAGCCCGAAGGAACTGAGGATAATCTTCTGGGTTTTGGTAACTGCATGATCCAGTTTATAGGTGTTGTTATTGCGGCGGACCATCTCGATCTTTTCGAGTTCCCGGATCGCTGCCGGAACTGTCATATACTTCTGTCTGGTTTCCAATCGGATCATCTGCTCCTTAAGAAGGTTGTAAATCCGATTGCGGACGATCAGCGCAATGAACTCAAGAAAGATCTTGGACGACATACTCTCGGATGAGTGGACCCGTTCGCTCTGAGAACCGATAAAAGTCTTGTCGGAGCGGAACAGTTTCTCGGAGATATCTCTTCCTTTGTACTGAACCAATGCCTGAGTGGCTGTCATCTTCTCGGATGTGATGATGCAGAAGTATCCGCAGAGCTGCAGCTGCCGCTCGATCACATCGGTTCTTTCATCTGCACCCTGGAAATGTCCCTTCCGGTCGTAGTGCAGATGAAAGTATTCCTGATAGGTCTTGCCGAATTTTGCTTCTTTTCCGATGTGTTTGTCGAGAAACTGCCGGAACTTTTCAATCCTCTGCTCCAGGTGCTCACGCTCGGCAGCCTGTCTTGATGGATTATAAAAGATATGGAAGTATCTCTCTTTCGTATCATCCTCATAGAGTTTTGCGGCAGTCGTTGTTCCGTAAACTTTGTAAGCACGAATGGCTGATTCCCGCTTTGTTTCAAAAGTGCCCTGTTTTTCAAGGATCAATGACGAAACCAGTGCCTTGCAGCCTTTGCACATGATGATGAAAGTATAATCGTTCTCATCTATATATTGGATGTTTTCCTTACTAAAATAGCCCCGGTCAAGAATGAAACCGATCTTCTTGTAGTTATACTCCATGACCTTGTCGACCATGAAGGTGAGCTGGGAAACATCCGCAACAGAACCAGGATACTCTTCATAGAAGAGCGGCACCCGGTTGGATTTATCCATAGCGATCGAGAGATTGAATACCGGAAGGCCTTTATCGTCCTTGGCTTTTCCGAATTCAACGATGTCGATATCCCCGGCCTCGCAGTTTTTGTTGGTGGAATCATAGGAGATATAGATCCTGCTCCTGTGATCCCGGTTCTGATTCCAGTCATCCAGAAATCCGATGCACTGATCTTTCGTGATTGATTTCAGAAGCCTGCTGACCTTGGAATCGCTGTAGATCGTCATCTTCTCTGAATAGAGGGGATGAGTGAAGGCGAAATCAGGATAATACTGTCCGGCGTTTTCTTCATCGACGATCAGATAGGAAACGAGGTCCAGTATAAGGCCGGTATCATCGCCAAAACGCTTTCTGAGCATCGGCACAAGTTTATATTCATCGAGTACCTTCCGGATGATGACACACGAGCCGATCTTCAGACAGCAGCTTCGGTATGCAAACGGGAGTACATCCGGAATCTCGGCATCCGGAAAATAAACCTGAAACTTTTCGTTTGGAAACATGAGTGACGAATCCGCTGGGGATACCTTCCCGACAATCGTCCGCAGAGGGACAGCGTACTGCTTATCCGGATGGTATTCGCTGCCATACTGGTACAGGATATACGTCGTTTCACCTTTTTTCTTGGAAATGATTTTGCCTTTCATTTCCGGTATTTTGACCGTGGTATTGAGGTACATGGCTCCTCCAATATTTAGTGTAACCGTTACACTAAATATACCACTGCCGATTCATTTCTGCAATGGCTGGAACCCGCATATTTCCTTACTTTTTTAGAGTCCAAAGTTGAAATGGAACTTTTAGTGGAACTCAGTTGAAGAGTTCACAAGTACTGATCAATGCCATCATCCGTAAGGTTCCCGGCAAAGGAGCTCTCCAGCAGCTTTGCGAGCGGAAGCGGGCGGCTGAAATAGAATCCCTGAATGAAATTGATCCCCTGCTCCTGGGCAAATCTCAGCTGTTCGCGGTTCTCAATGCCCTCGGCGATCATCTTGCAGCGTGCGTCATGGCTGAGGTCGATGACGCTCCGGATGATAATCTGCGCCCGGCGGTTTTCAATGTCCGCAAAGAACGACTGATCCAGCTTCACGCCAACAATCTCATGATAGCGCAAGGTGGAGAGAGAGGATTCGCCGACACCGAAATCGTCCATCCAGATCTGGAAACCCATTTTCTCCAGTTTACTCAGCGCCTCCGAGAGCATCTCCGAATCCGCGAAGGCGGACTCGGTGATCTCCAGCTGGACCTGCCGGCTCGAAATTCCATACGCTGAGACAATTCTGAAGATCTCCTCCGCCATATTGCCAAACTGGAAATCCCGCTGGGATAAATTGACGTTCACAAAAATGTTCTCCGGGAACATATTCCGGTGATCACGGATATCCCGGCACACCTGTTCCAGGATACTGAGATCCATCCGGAAAATCTCCCCGCTTTGCTCAAGCACCGGAACAAAATCGGCAGGCGGAATCACGCCCCGTTCCGGGTCGATCCACCGGCTCAGCGCCTCGTAGCCGCAGGTCGTCCCGCTCAGCGACCCGACGATCGGCTGATAGTACGGAACAATATGCCCCTCCTTTAACGCGGAGGAGAACGTGTTGCGGACAAATTGCTTATTTTTCAGCTGTGCCGCCATCCGGCTGTCGTAGACGCAGAGATACCTGGCACTCCAGGATAGATCCCATGCCTGGTTTGAGGCATACTTTGCGTAAAACATCCCGGTGATAAAGTCCATTGGCGGCTCCGACGCCTCATGACGGCAGACGCCTGCCCCGAGGATGATCATCTGCCTCTCCTCCAGGCCAACCGCCTCTTCCTGAACGCGCCGGATGCGGCTGATGAACTCCTCCTTGGAGAGCTCAGAATACAGCACAAAATGATCGTTCTCGCGGTTGATCAGGAGGGCATCCGGGAAATGCCGCAGGATGATCTTGCAGACCCTCGTGAGAATCTTCTTTCCCTCGCTGCTGCCAAACTCCTCGACAATATCCCCATACTGGCAGATATCCAGGTAGCCGATGTCCCAGGCTTTATTTTCCAGGTGTTCTTTCTGGAACAGCGCCACGGCATCCTCCTCATGCCTAAGGCTTTCCAGGACGGAAGCCGTACTGGAGAAGGAGAAATCTTTCAGCTTTGCAAGGGTAAAACTGCCCTTCAGACTGCCGGTACTCTTGTTCTTCACGCTGTACAGGTTACTATCGGCAATCCGGATCAGCGTGCGGAGCTCTTCGGGCGCGCCCGGCCTGCCCATGGCAAATCCGATGCTGCAGGGCGATTTTATCCCGTTCTGTTCCTGTTCGAAAAGACCATGGAGCCTTGCCAGTTTCTGGGCAAATCCCGTCACGTCCCCGGTCGCGGAAAGGATCAGGAACTCATCCCCGCCATAGCGGTAGCACCGGTCGGTTCTTTTTCCAAAAACCTCCAGCATCTTTCTGCCGGTCTGCCGGAGAACCTCGTCCCCGTAAGCATGCCCATAGGTATCATTAAAGATTTTAAAGGAATCGAGATCAAGCAGAGCTGCACACACCTGTATACCCAGAAAACCGGAGAAATCATCCCTAAGCCCGGCCCGGTTCCGGAGGCCGGTCAGCTCGTCCGTACGGCTGTCGCGGTAGAACTCATCCCGTTTATTCTCCGCCTTAAACTTTGTCTCCTCTGCCTCAAGGAAGCTCAGCCACCGCACCCAGTTGACAAGCCCGCAGACAGCAAAAAGCGCGACAATATCCACGACATCCTGCCAGGCGATCTTGTGCCTGGCAGAGCAGAGCACAGCGATCATGGCGCAGACATTGATCACCACACACCGAATGAAGGCATTGCCCTCCACATTCGGGATGATGAGGCAGGCGATGGTGACCAGAATGTACTCAAAGAAAAAGCTGCTGCCTGCCTGCGTCGTGTAGAAAGTGAAACTTGCCAGCACCATATCGATACTGATAAACCAGTTAAAGATCCAATTCGCCCGTTTCCCCGTGGTATCCCGGGAATATTTCAGTTCCCGGAACAGGAGCGCGGAAAACACGAGATTTATGCAGAAAATCAGGATATACATCCAGGTGGCATTGATCTCCGCAAGAACATAGCCCTCGGCAAAAGGGGCATAGGTTCCGATCATGGCGATTAAGGAAATCCCGCAGATCATCACCCCGACGGCAATTCCGAACGGCAGGTTCATATAATAAAAATCCGCCTTAATCCGGGGATCCTTCAGCGACAGGTTCCGCCCCTTCCGTGTGAAAATTCTGACAAACTCATGTAATGTCCCGATCAACTCAGCCATTATCCTTCAAACTCCTGCACAAACCTTCCTGCGATCTATTCTTCCCCGCGGCCCGGACAGACACTTTTCTCCCTGCGCTTGTCCGCGTACATCTCCGCATCCGCGCGCCGGAGAAAATCCTCATTGCTCTCCCCGGGCATCCGCTCCGCCATCCCATAGGCAAAATCCAACGGGAAATCGCCAAACTCCGGATCGCCTTTTCCGGCACGCTGCAGTTCCCCCAGAGCCTCTCTCAGCTGATCCGGATCAGAGAACGAGGTCAGGCAGAATTCATCGCCCCCGATACGGTACAGCCTCCCATAGGGGCGCAGCCGCTTCTGCGCTGTCTGTGCAAACGACCGCAGATAGTGGTCGCCGGTATCATGCCCTTGGGAGTCATTGAAATTTTTCAGGTGGTTCAGGTCAAAAGAGACGAGGACAGGCACCGGCCTTATCCTCTTGTGGAAATAGTCCACGGCAAAGGCATTCCGGTTCGGAAGCCCGGTCACCTGGTCGGTCTTCGCGAAGAGGCGCACGAGTGCAAAATAATACAGCAGATAGACGATCGCGTAGGATTCCCAGAGGGAGAGGATATCCCCATAATAATAGAGATCTGCAGTCCCCAGCGCCGTGATGAGCAGGACGAAGGCAATCATGACCCCATTCTCCATGTCCATCTTGCTGACCGTGACAAAATCATGGATAAGGGCGAATCCGAACAGGATCAGCGCGCCGAGATAAACCCACGCCGAGCCCGGCACATTGACCAGGGCGCCCTCCTCGTCCAGGGTGAAATAAATCGGATACCAGCAGTTCAGGATCCCCAGGATAAACAGGCAAATGTCCGCGCCCGCGGCAGCATAATCCCAGATATCCCAACTTTTCCGGTTATACCACATCAGGCGGAACAGCGTTGCCGGAACACTCAGGAATTCGATGCTTGCAAGCACGCGCAGCCGGTTCAGGGAGCCGGCTGAAAAATCCGAATACTCATAGCAGTACTCCCAGATATGGTCGACGATAATCGCCAGGATCAGCAGGATGCCGGCGTCCCGGAACAGGCGGACTGCCCGGCGTTCCAGCGACGGTTCGATAACCATTCTGACCCAGACATAAAGCACAATCACTACACTGATGAGATCAGAATAAATCATTGGCAGCGCATCCATTGTCCTTTCCTCCTATCCGAGCACTCCCGGCTTCAGAGCTCCTCATTATCCCTGCTGCTCAGGATCATGTCTGTCAGGCCGCGGATATACGCGCTTCTGTCCCTGCTGGCATGATCCGCGTAAGTTGCCGTGATCCTGGCGCTGCAGTTCCCGCTCCACTGGCCGGCTTTCCGCAGCTTCTCTACCGATGCCCGGATCTTCCGGGCAAGTTCTCTCACTTCTTCCTTCCCGCCATAGTTCATCAGCAGGCAAAAAAAGGCGCCCTCAACTCTTCCGATCACGCAGCCTGTCCCGCCGAAGTCCCGGAGGATTTTCCCGATTTCCCGCAGCAGGCAGTCCCCCGAGCTGTCCCCGTAAAGCTGCACAATTTCCCGATATTCCGGGACATAGACTTCGATCATCGCGAAATTTCTCCCGGTGCGCCAGCGCTCGATGAGATAGGAATACATCCCGTCCGAAATTCCCCGGGCATTGGCCAAGCAGGTAACCGGATCAATATAGGTGAGCTTTTTTTCCTCCGCAAAGAACTTCTGGCATACCTCCGCGTCAATCACGCTGCCGAGAAGCCCGATGACCCTGCCGTCGCGGTAGACCGGGATCTTGCTGGCGATAATGTCCCGGTTCATCCCGTGGATAATGCAGTTCCCCTTTCTCAGGTACAGCTTCTTGCCGGAGCGCAGGACTTCCTGTTCGTCCTCCTTAAATGGCGCGGGGTTGATATGCCACCCCATGTCCTCGTCCGTTTTCCCGATGAGCTCCTTCACCGAATGAAGGCCGAAATAGGTGAGAAAGCTCGCGCTGGCGCCGACGAATCTCCGGTGGACATCCTTCCAGAAATACATGCGTTTGGCATTCTGGATGAGGTTTTTCCAAAGGACCTCTTCCGTTATTTCCCCACTCCTCGGTCCGCAGATGACGCCGTTGAGCGAGGCAGCAATCTTTATAATGCCGGATTCATCGAGCCCGCATCGAGCGTGACACACAAAACCCTCCGGAAATCGGACCTCTGTATCGGCGCAAGGATATGGAGAAACCAGCGGTATTCCCCGTCGGCGGTAATGCTCCGGAACAGCCCCGTGAGGATCCCGTTTTTACTGCTCATCAGGCGGGATCTCAGCGTGGAGAGATCCATCAATTCCTCATACCGCCCCCTGTCCGGCAGATAGCAGTACTTTTCCTTCCAGGCATTGATCACCGACGAGCTGCCCTTCTGTTCTACCCCCACGCCCATCGGCTGGCTGGAGAGGGAAGATTTTACACCCATCACCGTGTCATTTTCCAGGTCATAGATCGCGATATCATGGCACAGGTAATAGAGATCACTCATCGTTTCCAGCCTGGTCTGCTGGAAATTCTCCCCGTTGATTTTGATATACCGGATATGGACGGTATAAAGATAACGGTTATCCTGTGCGGCCGCCACGGAGCCCGTGAGCTGCATAAAGTGGTCGCCGGAGGGATACGCTGCCGTCTTCGGGCCGTCCAGTTTTCTCAGCTGCTGGTCGGCAAACTGCCGGTGGAAAATGTGGATCGGGCTGCCCGGCGTGTTGATCTTGTTCTCCCACGCTTTCAGGTCGCGCACATTGTCCTTCGCCAGGTTCTCCCGGTAAGTCCGGTTGGCGAAGAGGAGCGTCATCCGTTCACCATCATCATCCACAACGCAGAGCGGCTGGTCCGTCAGATAATCGATGCGGCTCAGCTTCGTGTAATAGGCTCTCCACCTGGCCGGTTCAACGGCAAGCCCCACGAGCTTCATCCGCCGGGGCATCTCCCCGACAGGCATCGGGGACGCGAAATAAAAGCCCTGGATCTTCTCACAGCCGATGTCCCGCAAGAACAGATACTGTTCTTCCGTCTCCACGCCCTCGGCCAGGGTGGAAATATTCAGCTGCTTCGCCATCCTCACGATGGATGTAATGATCTTCTTCGACCTCTCGTCAAAATCCCGGAGAAAGGACATGTCGAGTTTCAGCTCATCAAAAGAATACCTCTTCAAAACGCCCAGGGAAGAATACCCGGAGCCGAAATCATCCATCCATACCTGGTATCCCATCTGATGGAACCGCCGGATCAGCGGATCAACCTTGTCGATATTTTTGACAAAGGCGCTCTCCGTGATCTCCAGGCAGGTATATTCTCTCGGCACCCCATACTTCCGGGAGATCCTGTCCAGGGCATCCGGCAGGTCATCCCGCTGAAAGTCCTTCCGCGACAGGTTCACCGATACCGGAACCGGGCTGTCCCCACTCCCCTGTATCCGGACATAGTCCCTGCACACCTGCTCGAAGATAAAAAGATCCAGGCGGCAGATCTGGCCGGTCTCCTCGAGCACCGGGATAAACTGTCCCGGGGAAATCATGCCGTACTCGGGGTCTTTCCACCTCGCGAGCGCCTCGCAGCCGCAGATCATCTTCGTCATAGAACGGATAATCGGCTGGTAATAGACCTGTATCCAACCATTTTCCAGTGCCTTCTCAAAATTCCGCATAATATGGAACTTCCGGGAAGTATTCTCCTGGATCGTATGGTCAAACCAGGCGATCGCAGATTTCTCCGTCTGAGAAATCGAATCACATGCGAGCCTTGCCCTGCTACAGGCGTCGGTCAGCCTTGTGCCATCGTTCTCAAAGCGGAAAATTCCCGTCTTCACAGCCAGATTATCGCCGTCACCGAATTCTCTCATCTGGGAAAAAATCGCGCGCAGCCTGGATTCAATCTGACGATTTTCCGCATAGGCGACAAAATGGTCACTCTCAAACCGGGAGACGCACTCCCGGCCAAAATGCATTTTGATCAGCTCCGCGAGGGCGCAGATCTGCCTGTCCCCGGCATGAAGCCCATACCTGCTGTTATATTTTTTCAGCCCGCTCAGGTCAAAGTACATGACCACAGGAATCTGGCCGTTTTTCCAGATCTTCTCAATCCCTGCCATCGCGGAATGAAGAAAGCGCTCCGTGTTCTGCAGGCCGGTCAGCCTGTCATAATGCTTCGCGAATTCCAAACTCTCCGAGGAACTATCTTTCCCGGACAGCGAGGTCAGCATAGCCTTGACGACCTGGTCGCTGCCCGCGCTCTCCGTCTCGTCGGCATAGGTAATGAAGCCCAGCCTTACCCCGCCCACCGTGATGTGCCTGCCCGTCCCGTGGATCAGGTGGTATTCCGGCTGGTCTTCCCTCTTGTTCCGAAACACAATATCGTAATTCCCTTGATCATGGGTGGCAAAGCGGTAAGAATACTGCTCCATCCTGGCAATGTCGTCGGGATGGACATTCCTGTACAGGTCATTCTCCAGGACATATACCGCTTCCTGGCAGATGCCGTACCCGAAGAGCTCAAGATAGGCCTTGGAAACCGCAAGAGGCATGATCTGGTCGCCAATATACTGGTAGACAGCAAGCGGAATCGGGATATTCTCAAGAAAAGCCCTGGTTTCAGCGGAAAGCTCATATGCATTCATCTTTTCAGACCCTCCTGGATCTCCACCCCCCCCCATAATGAAAAAATGGGATGTTTTGCACTAATTTATTTATTCAGTGGCGCCAGCGCCAGCTTCCGCTGCGCATGGCATGATGTGTTTTTTTCTCCCGGTATATCAGATCATCGATATGGTTGAGCAGGCCGGCCGTCTTCCTCAGTTACCGTGCAAATCCGGTCTCTCCCCTTCTCTTTTGCCTCATACAGGGCGTCGTCCGCGTCCTTAAAGACAATTTGAGAACTCCGGCACCCATTCACCCGCACGCACCCCACCGAGCAGGTGATGGCACTGCCGTCAGGAAGCCTGATGGTGCGGATGGCATCCTGGATCTTCCGCACCCTGTCCATGGGATCCTGCCCGCCGGCAAGAACCGCAAACTCGTCCCCGCCGATCCGCCCCGCGGCGGCCATGGCCTTCTCGAACCGGTCATTTCCCCAGCCGTAGAAATCTTTATAGATCGCGCCCGGATTATCGATCTGCGCCTGCTTCCCCTGCGGAAATATAGCCTCGAGAAGGTCTTCACAGGATTCCGGCGAAGTGCGAAAAAGGGTCCACAGCATATTCACCGCGACTGCGCGGATGCAGTAATCCCCCACCTGATGGCCCATGCGGTCATTGATCTCCTTGAAGTGGTCGATGTCAAACATGGCAAAGACAAACTCCCCCTGCCTGTCATATTTCAGGATCCGCTCAGCCTCCTCGAAGAAATACTGGTGATTCAGAAGCCCCGTCAGGCTGTCCACATGCGCCATCAGGTGGTCATGATTGCTGACCAGATAGTGGCGGACCCTCTCCCTGTGGTAACTGTAGGCGATAAAAACCGCCACCAGGAAGAAGGATAGCGCATTGAGCGTATCGCTGGCAGCCTCCGCGTGCTTTTTTGCCAGAAATGAACTGAGGACAAAGACCAGCATAAAAACAAGCTCAAACAGCACGATGCGCCTGAACGGATAGCCGAGGAACAGCGCGGAGAGCGTCTGCATGACAAGAAACGCGGTCGCCACCTGGCGCGGATCCGCAATGGAGGCGAAAATCCCGAACAGCATCAGCCCGGCACAGGCAAGGCCGATGGCGATATCTGCCACCCGGGCATTTTCCACCTTCCCCCGGCGCAGGATCCGAAGCAGGAGTTCCACAAGCACCGTATACCCCAGGGAAATCATATAAAAAAGGGCAAAGACGCTGGGCAGCGCCCTGAACATGGCTAGCAAGGCATAGATGCCCATCATGACCATCAGGATGCGGTTAATCTCCCGGGCGGATTTCCAATTCGCCGCCGCAATCTGTTCCCCGCACGAGCGGTACTGCGCCGGCTCAAGGCCATAGCAGTTCCATCGCTCAAATCGTTTCCTGTTCATCGTTCCTTCTCCGGTCAAACCCGCTTCAGCTCATCAGTTTCTTCTTCGGTCGAACCCGCTTCTCTCATAGAAATTTCTCTTCTGCCCGTACATCTGCTGGTCAGCAGCCCGCAGCGCTTCTTCGATTCCGCGGCTGTCGGGACACCAGTACGCACCGGAAGAAAACTGCATCGGCTTTTGGCCTCCCAGTTTCTCCAAAAATGCTTTGTACTCCGCGCCAAATGCTTCCTGCGCGATCTCCGGGATCATGACCACGAACTCATCGCCACCAGCCCGGTAGACATTCTCCTTCCCGAACTGCAATACCAGCTTTCCTGCAGTGTCCCGAAGGGCCTGATCTCCCGCTCCGTGCCCTTCCGTATCGTTGGTATTTTTCAGATTATTCACATCCGCGTAGATCAGGCCGACCGGAATATGATGCCCCGCAAGCTCAGCGATCTTCCCGATCATCGCGTTGCGGTTGAACACACCGGTCAGAATATCCGTCCTGCTCAGCCGGTTGAGGTCTTCCATCAGCCGGTGATTGACGATCTTCGCCCCAATGAAGTAAGAGATCGAAGTCAGAACCGCCTGCGTATTGACAAGGTCATTTTGCTCATAGTTATCCGCCCCGAGATACCCGATCAATTTCCCGTTATCGTAAAATGGCGCCGCAGCCAGCCGGTGGATTCCCTGCCGTTTCAGATTCTCGTAATCCACAAGGTCATCATCCTTCAGTTCCTCGATATCCGCAATGATGACACTTGGGCTCTTTTCCAGGTACTTCTCCCATCCGCCGAGATATTCCTTATAGTTCAAATCCTGCAGAGTCTGGATCTCCGGCGTCACGCCTTCCGCACACCACTCAAAGGTGTTGCTGACGGTCTTGCCATCGGTCTCCAGGACATACAGGCGGTCCGGATGAATAAAGACGCTGAGCTGCTCCAGGGCATGATTCATGCTTTCCTCATAATTTTCTTCATTATTCAGAAGCTTGGAAATCAGGAGGATGATATTGTCGGTATTCTTGTCACGCCGACTTTTCAGAACGGATTCATCGACATTGGTAAAGATGAATGCGACGTTATCCTTCCCGGAAGCAGGGCCTACGGTGAAATCCAACCAGTGCTTCGCTTCCTCCGAATAGAAACATGCATGCACCGTCCTGTTCTCTTCCAGTGCCTGCTGGCAATAAGGAAACCAGATATCACGAGAAGGATATAGCTCCAGAAACTCACGGTCAATCAATTCTTCCCTCTGACGCCCTGCCATCCGGCAATACGCATCATTCACATATAGATACCGCGTATTCACCACCCGGTGACGGGAAGAATCAAAAAGTGCCCGGAACACCGCGTATGGCACCGGGATATCGTCCAATAGTCTGAGTTTTGTGGGATCATCATTCTGTATCTTCTCTGATGTCATGTTTATCTTGTATTTTCGGATATCAGGTATCCTCCAGTCCTTTCTATATAATTCTCTATGCTATCTTTGTGCGATTCTCTGTGCTGTTCCCTGTGCCATTCGGCATTCTGTTCACACCGCGGGGAAACAGGCCGTATCGTACTTTCCTCCCGCAGAGAGGCAGACAGCGCATCTTACACGGATATGATAAAAGCGGCAGGGCTGATGGTGACAAGCACTTCCGCCTGTGAACATAATTTTACCAAAGTATGTCTTGCTTTTCCTTATTTGCAGATATCATTATAACAACCTCTGCGCAAAATAAAATACTTTTCTTTAAACCATACAACTGTCGCGCATAGTAAAAAAGTGGTCCTATGTCAAGGTATCTCCATCCAGCTCTTGAGCTGAGCCATTTGTTCATCCTCCTCGGTATTATGTTGATTGTGGAGATTTTCATTATACCTAAGAGATGAGCTCTTGGCTCTTTTGAATTATTGAATTTACACCATTATATGGACTCTATCAGTTCATTGATCTTATTAAGGAAATTATGTACAATCAATTATAAATACCTGCCATTCGCTTGCCAAAGAACAATAGAGGAATCGAATTTTCATGGGCACAATCGTAAAACCTATTAAATCCGCTCAAGAGCTCGTTGCTCATATGCAGCAAAAGGGCATCACTTTTCATATTGTCTCGCCGAATGATGCTGCCGATTATATGAGAAATAACAATAACTATTTTCGTGTAGCTTCATATCGGAAGAACTACAACAAACAGCTTGACGCAAACCAGAATCCAATTGATAAATACGTCAATCTTGACTTTGGCTACCTTCAGGATCTCGCAATAATCGATATGGAGCTTCGATACACCTTTCTCCAATTATCGCTTGATATTGAGCATTTCACCAAGCTGGAACTGCTTCGAGAAATCGAAAATCATAATGAAGACGGCTATCAGATCGTAATTGACTATATAAACTCTCTTGATGCTGAGCATAAAAAACATCTGCAAAGAGAATTAGAACAAAACCGAAACAGTATTTACACCGGTGATATTTACAAGAAATACATCTCCAATCTTCCTGTTTGGGTTTTTCTCGAGCTCATACCACTTGGAACCATGCTATATTTCTATCGTTTCTGTGCCCATCGATTTAAATCGAAAGACATGCAAAAAAATCTATTTATACTCTTGCAGTGCAAGAATATTCGCAATGCTTGTGCTCATAGCGACTGTATTATAAATGATCTGCATAGAAACACCTCTCGATATGGCACAAGCTTCCTTATAACGCAAAAGCTCTCTCATATTCATGGCTTGAACCGTAACATCCGTGCAAATCAAATGAGCAATGAACGCATTCAGGGTTTAATTTCCATTCTCTTTATGCATAATAAGATTGTGACAAGTAAAGGCGTACACAGCAAAGCAGCTCAAAAGCTCCATGTATTTGGAAATCGTATGCTCAGACATCCAAAATACTATGTTGGCAATTCACTGATTTCATCAACCTTTGATTTTTTGCAATTAGTCATTGACAACTGGTTTCCAATCGCCTAAACTGTAGATACAAGAAAAAAGTAGCAATGCTTTTGCAAGGGCCTTATCGAGAGATCGGGCTCTATTTTTCTGCTTAAAATTACCTGTAGGCATCTTGTTAGGTGCCCACAGGTTCTTTTTATCTCACCCGGATCTTCCACCCCACCCGGATCAGGTTTACATTTTTGATCAAGGAGGCGTTCAGCTTCTGGATGGCAGATACGCTGGTTCCATACCTTCTGGCAATTCCAGAAAGCGTAACCGGTAATGCCCTTATAATGGTGTAAATTAAAAAAATAAAAGAGCCAAGAGCTCATCTCTTAGGTATAATGAAAATCTCCACAATCAACATAATACCGAGGAGGATGAACAAATGGCTCAACTCAATATTACATTGAATCAGGAGGAAATTCTACAGCTTCTTTCAAAAGATCATGATCAGGCGTTCCGCGAGCTGCTCCGGAGCAGCCTTAACAGCATACTGATGGCAGGAATCCACTGCCCAGCTTAAAGCAGAGCCATATGAGCGGTCAGAAGAGCGCACAGACAGCCGCAACGGCACACGGGAGCGTGAACTTAAGACCCGGATAGGGCGGATCACATTAACGGTACCCAGGCATCGCAATGTCCCGTTCAAGACTCTTGTCTTCGAGAACTATTCCCGGAGTGAAGCCGCTCTGATCACCAGCATGGCGGAGATGGTTGTCAGCGGTGTAGCGACCCGCAAGGTGTTCCCGAATGATCCGTGGCAGCGCTGCCAGTTTCATTTTCCGAAGTTATCTCGGAAAAAGCGCCTAAGAAATATCAGGCGGGGATCCGGGCAGAGCTTCAGGAAATGTGGAACTGCGAAATGATAGATGCCGCTCGGAAGAAGCGGGATGCGATCATCGCCGATTACAAGGATGTCGCTGAATCTGCCATGATGTGCCTGGATGAAGGGTTCGAAAGGGCCAGGACTGTTATGACACTTCCGAAATACCTCCGGAAACATTTCAGGACGTCGAACCACATAGAGCAGTTAAACAAAGAGCTGAAACGCCGTTCTTCTGTCATCGGGATCTTTCCAAATGAAAGCTCGCTGCTGCGGCTGATGGATTCTGTTTTGTTGGAAAGGAACGATGTACTAAATGCCAGGAGGGCTATATTCAGCCCGGCGGCATATGCAGCGCTGATCAAATCCAGCACGGTTACTCACCCCAGGCCACTGGCAGAGAAACAACAAAAACTCCGGGCAGCCTGAGACATAGCACGCTTTCAGGCGCCGTCAAGGGAACCTCTTCGAGGTTGCGCTGACCGCACACCCTTGACGCCTCCTTCAAGAGAGCTTGTGGACAGCCAAGGGATGCAAGGCATCCTCCGGCGCCACAGGCACCTAAGAGAAAATCAATTTACACACAAATTTGGACTTGACTTTCCGCAAGTGTGAAGCCTTTATTCTTGTTTTTCTTCTTCATCATGTATCATCACTCAACTTCAATCTTTATGGATAGTTTTTCCTTCCAATCCACTAGTATTCTTATTCACTCTTGAACCGTCTTTATTCTTCGGAAGGTATACCTTTTCTCCACCATCCACACAGTACCAATTTCCAGGAATATTGAAGGGATCTTTAATTGTCGCTGTAGGAAGAACAATGGTATTCAAGCTGGGTAAAGCTTTCCAGTCTTCTAATTTGATTCTTGAAAGACTGATGCCGGATAAATCAAGTCTCGTCACATTGGAATATCCATTGAACTGATTCTCAAAATTCATACCTCTCCCCTGCCCGTTTCGACTGAGGTCATCAGGATATTCATTGTTTGCTTCAAAAGAAATGGTGATTACCTTACTTTTTTCCTCTTCTGATAACTGCTGCAGCGGTGTCTGTGAATCCTTAAAAGACAATATTTTCAGACCCGTCGGTTTAAAGATCAGGCTCTTACCATCTTCGGACAGATAGGATTTAGCATCGTCCCGAACGTATTCAATATCATTCTTTGTCCAGCGCACCTCTCCTATCCCCGCGGTATCAATGGTAACCATAACAATGCCTGCCATCCCATTACTTTTACCAGTGCCTTCTACGCCTTCTTCCTTCATCGTAGATTTGCCGTAGCCAGGTATCTGCTTCGCTGCTGCAAAATCCGACGTAACCTTGCCGCTGGATGCGTCATAATAATACTCTACTTCTCCACTGGCTCCCGTGCTCAAATATTCCGCTGCCGCAGTGGCCTTCGCATTTCTGACATTTGACTGGTCTACTGCAAATCGTGATTTCTCTAGCTGACTGCTGAAAATTGGAATGGATATCGCGACAAGTACTCCGATTATGGCAACTACGATCAAAAGTTCCGCTAGTGTGAAGCCTTTTTTGTTCTTTGTCCACATGAGATCACACCTCCTATGATTGCTGAAAAACCCGAAACAAGCGGGCTGGATTGTCCGTTTATTCCGGGTCTCATCGATGTCATTGGTACAGTGAAAGTCTCTGAACCGCTCATTCAGTATTGTGATACGGCATCCGTTATTTGATATTGTGCTTGTTCATCTTCTCTTTGAAGATATCCGTGATGATCGTTCTAAGCTCTTCACGCTCTTTTTCCGGCAGTTCTCCCGGGTTCTTTGCAACTGCATACAGCTCAGGATACTGATTGGCGATCCGATCGATGGTTTTCGTCGTTGCGTGCTTTCTCACGAAGAAGGGGATCTTCTTGATCCACTCCTGTGGGACGAGAGCAAGGATCTTGTCAGCAGCCTCTTTGTCGGTGATTTTGGCGGTAGAGAGGCCGGCGTTGATTTGTTTCTGTTCTTTATCTGTGAAGTCTTCTAAATTCATGATGATCCTCTAGCTTTCCCTCCAAAAATATATAATGCAAAGTAAGTCATCAATATGTGCTAGTTTACCTCTTTCTACCCTTGATATATATAAACGTATTGTAAGTCTCCTGTTTTCTTTGAATCAAATAAAAATTCTACATAGGTAGTCTTATACTTGTTAAAGCCTTCTCCCAAATCTCCATGAGGCTTATTTGATGCATTTGGTTTGCCATATGTATCAGTCAACTCAAATGGTAGCAAGCATGCTCAAGGTCTCAGATCGAATGATCAGAAATTATCGAAACGAAATTAAAGAGCTTCACGATCAGTTCGAATCAGAATAACAGCCAGAGGGCGATACAGCATCACGTCTGTACCGCCCTCTTTTCACGCATTCGTAATTGTTATCTGACCGTCCTTGTGTAAATATAATCTGATGAGGACGAAAAAATGATGCAGGCTGTGAACTTTATTATCATCTTATTCATTCAGGTAAATCTTCTGCCATCGCCCAGGCTCCTTTTCTGGCCCAGATGATGTATTTCCCCCATCTTTGAAAACATAATAATCCTTACCAACCTTACACAAATCACCGGCTGAAACAGCTTTATCCCAACTGGTGAAGTATGACAACTCTCTAATAGTACCAGTATATTTAGCCATAGCACTCCAGCTAGTAAATTTATCCGGATTACCAATCGTAATCCAATAATTGTCTATATTTTTATTTTGAGTTCCAAAATAAATATTTCCATTATAGGAATAGACTTTTCCAGGAACAATGTCGTAATTGCTTTTATTTTCTATTTCCTTATTCCATTCATTTATCGAGGAATTAACTCTAATTCCCGGGTATGTTGATAACTTTACACTTTTCAACTTTCCATCAACCGCGGGCTTTTTGGAACTTCGCCCGCGGAAAATAATGGGCTAAATATTACGGATCCATGGTAATCGGCTCCTGTTTTTGGAACTCAATGATAACTTCGCTTGTTGCTCAGGCCCCGTCTCGCTTTGTCCCGGAAAGATCTGCTTCCCTGGCCTCACGCTCAAGTGTCTTCTTGTTCTTGGATTCCGGTGGCCTGCCTGGCTTTCTCTTGACGTGTACGATACCTGCAGCTGCCTCGGCTGCCTCTCGCTCGAGGGTCTTCTTGTTCTTGGATCCAGGCGGTCTGCCCCGGCCTCTCTTTTTCGTTATTCCGTCTGAAGAGTCGGCTGTCCGCGGTACAGAAGTTGCATCCTGCTTTCCTTTGTCCGGAGCAGGTATTGCACCATTGCCATCTGTGATGACATCTGTTGGCTTTTCACCTGAGACGCCGGCTTCTGGTACTGTCAACGGATCGCTGCTATTCGTGTCGAAAGAAGCAACGGATTTTCCACTGGCATCATCCTCAGCAATCCTGAGCCCTGCCTTATCCGCCGCTTTTCTCACGCGAATCAGCTCGTTTGCCTTGCGCTTTTTCTCGATTTCATCATCCGAGAGATAAGCTTTGCGTGCAAATGCGTACTTCCTTGTGAGTTTGTTTTTCTCACCCTCTTTGAAGACATAGGTGAGCGCATTGTCCTTCCGATTGATCTTGAAAGGGCTGGCAATCCGGAAGGCATCGTAGAAATCTCTGGCCTGTCGGATCGGAATCTCCGGGAGAATGACTTCGTCGAAGACCTCCGCCTTCTGACCACGCAGTTCCAGAAACAGGCTGGAGGGAGATTCCCTGAAAACCTGCCCAACTGGGATCTGTTCAAGAAAGCTCTTCCCGCTTTTGTCGGTCATGGCATCCTCGGAAGGTTCATCCAGAGCCTTGGCGAGTGCCGGGGATACCTCCACATACCTGCTGTCCACCATGCCGAGCCGATTCTTGATAACGATGACAAGAAACGTGGCAATGAACGCAATCAGCATGTGTCCTTTCAGGGTCTCCATGTTGTGCTGCCGTACCGGAAGGAACTTTGCATAGTTCTTGCCAAAGTCAAAGTACTGCTCGATATCCTGGCGGACATAGTATTCCGGAAGGACCTCCTCTACAGGAAGGTCTCTTGTAGTGACGATGGCAAAAACACCAAGCTGCTCAGAAATCTCGAGGATCTGGTCACAGGTCATCTTCCTGGCAGACTTCGTCTTCATCAGCCGTGTGTACTTGAAGGAGCTGCTGTCGCGGTCTCTGCAGAGATAAACAAACCCTGTGACGTCCTTCCCAGTTTCCTGATCGACGGCGATCTTCGTCTCGACCTTGACGATATAGAGAATGCGGTCCCTGTACCGAATCGCATTTGTGTCATCTTTAAGCTCCGCGGCATGCTCATCCAGGATCTGCTTGTACAGATCATAGGTGGGATTCAGTCGGGTCATGAAGTCAATGCCAGAGAGAACAAGTTTCTCCATGGTAGAGGGACAGCAGTATCCTGCATCACCAATGGCATAAGAAACATCGCAGTGATACTGTTTCGCCAGCTCAATGATGCGCTGTGTCGTGGAAACATCCACGATGTTGCCCGGGATGATCTCATAGAAGATCGGCAGTCCGGTAGACCGCTGAACAAGGGCAATCATCCGGAACTCGATATTGATATCGCCCTCATGGTTGCTGACACGGGTGACCGGGAGATCACACTTGTTTGGCATTCCGGTGCTGTCGATCAGGATAGAAACCTCCTGATCCGTTGAATTCAGCAGATACTTGATATGCGCAAGAAGGAAGTCCCTGCGCTGGCTGTCGTCGCCGAGCTTTGCCAGCATATCACTGATCCGCTGGCTGTAAATGTTGGCCTTCGGGAACAGGTACGATGCATAGTTCTGTCGATACCACCTGTCGGCATTCACGTTCGCCTTTCCCTCAAGGATGTAATAGAAAAGGAGGGCGTACAGAGTGTCCCGATTCACATATTTGAGAGAGTCAAGGACTTCGTTATAGCCGATCGAATCGATCAGTGTTTTCAGGAAGTAGGAGTCGCCGAAGTCCACAAGCACATGCCGCTCTTTTCGCGCTCCGTCAGGGTTCTGTTCCGCGTTCGGGACATCCTTTGCCTCAAGTGCAGTGATGCTCTGATCATCCGGATTGAAATGGAAGTAACCTTCATCCCGTTTCCAGAAGATAAGGCGGTCCTTGTCGATCACCTTTCCGAGGTACTTCTGCCCCTGCTTCCTGGGGCCCTGATCCGTCTGAATCGTAGAGCCTGGCCATACAGCAACAAGTGTGCCGGATGAGTTATTGCGATAAGAAATGCTAGGCATTTATTCGTCCTCAAGTTATTGTTTATGATAACTTATTGTACGATATTTTGCCCGGCTTCGCAATAGTAGTAGCCAAGAAACACCGTGCTTTAGGCACTTTTTTGAAAATATTGTGCAGAAATATTCCCGAGAGTTATCAAGTTACCCGGGAAATAGAGATTAAAAGCATTAGGAAGCTTTGTAGTCGTGTTTATATCATCTGGATTTGCTAAAGGACCAGAGCCGCTTTCGCCACCAGTGTTTCCACCTCCGGTGCTTCCTCCGGCACTGCTACCGCCAGTACTGCCACCGACACTTCCACCAGTACTTCCACCCCCAGCATTTCCGCTTCCTGAGCCATTTCCCGCTTCATAGTGCAGGATGACCTGATCATCCTTGTACTCAACCCACGCGGTTCCGCCTGCTTTGGGATCTTTTCCTTCTACCCGGTTATATACGCTTTCCAGATTCTTTCCAAGCCCGGTGCTCTGCCATTTATCCTTCTGCTGCTTGAGCTCGACCGCGCCGAACATTTTCCAGCCATTGACATCACCGTCATCGGTAATCGCCTCTGCCATCACCTGCGCGTACTGTGACCGGATATTCGCCGCATCCGTAGCTTCTCTTGCTTTCTCAAGCTGAGAGCTGAAAATCGGAATGCTGATGGCGACAAGAACTCCGATGATGGCGACCACGATCAGGAGTTCTGCCAGGGTGAAGCCGTTCCTATTCTGTTTTTTCTTCATCCGGTGTCACCCCTTTCCATTCGCCGCTGGCCAGTTCCGCGCTGTCTATTTTGTGAAATTAATATGGGTCTGTTGCTTTATTTCGGTAGTTGTCATTCGCCTGGATCTGCCTGGTTGACTGCCACTCTCGCTTTTTTCATCTGGCTGCTGAAGATCGGAATGCTGATGGCTGCGAGTACCCCGATAATGGCGACCACGATCAGGAGCTCCGCAAGCGTGAAGCCGTCTTTGTTTCTCATCGTGTCATCGCCGTCTTTCCGAATTACTGATCACCGGAGCTGTTCAATATATACCGGGAATACTCACAAAGAAGCCGCTGGCAAGCCATCTTGCGAACATTCCCGGCATATCGCAAACCATCCCCGTTTTAAGCTGACTGCGTTCTCTGTCTGGATTTGCATCTGCCCGGAAAACAGACTGGTACTGGGCAAATACCGATCTTTTATGATTTCCCGTTCTGGAAGATATAAGCATACTGCAAATTTCCCGTTCCCTTTGAATCGAAATAGAACGCGACATAAGTATCCTTATTTTCGGAAAAATCTTTTCCCATGTCTCCGTGCGGATGCGTAGAAGCCACTGTTGCCGGGTTTTTGTTCGTATCCGTAAGAGTAAAGGGCAGATTATCCGCAAGCCCGCTCCAGTCATTGGCCTTCTTGCTTTTTACATTTACCTTGACCCATACCGCAGAAACATAGTATTTCGATCCAGCATGATTGACATATATTCTTGTGCCATTTTCCTCATGGATATAGTTGTTTTGTCCTGTTCCTGAGCCATTTTCTCCCTGATATCCGTTATAGGTCAGCATATCCGACATGGCGACAGCATAAGCGGAGCGGATGCTCGCGATAGATACGGCATCCCTTGATTTCTCCAGCTGCCTGCTGAAGATCGGAATGCTGATCGCGACAAGCACGCCGATAATGGCAACAACGATCAGGAGCTCTGCGAGGGTGAAACCTTTCTTATTCTTTTTCATCATGACCGCCCTTTAATGATATACGACATCATTCCGAGTAACCCAGCTATCGTACACACAGAACAATGAAAACCTGCTTTAAAACAAGACCCTCCGGATGCACTCCAGAGGGCCATTAGAAATTTCTAGGCAAATTTATTTGTCTTCGACAGCCGTCACGCTTGTAATTTTTCCATTTTCGTCATAACTGAACGTAAGTTTCCATGACTGTGCAGTACCACCGAGACTCCCCTTAGCTTCCCATTTGTCTTTGCCACTCACAAGGTTGCCGAACGGAAGCTGATCAAGGTTATTCAAACCCTCTTGAGTTCCCTTGGAAACAACACCCTTTACCTCAACCGTAGCTGTTCCCTTAGAAGCGTCTGGCGTGTACGTGACACCATTTGTCGTATCGCTTGACTGAGTAAGTTCTGCAGTCTGTGCCTCGGCATACGCCGCTCTGATATTGGACAGCGTAACCGCATCACGGCTCTTCTCCAGCTGCGATGTGAAGATCGGAATGCTGATCGCCACCAGAACACCAATGATCGCCACAACGATCAGCAGCTCTGCCAGGGTAAAGCCCTTCTTATTTCTTAATTTTCTGTTCAGAAGATTCTTCATAAAATTGTTCACTCCCTTTACAACACTGTCCTCCCGGGAAACCGGGAAGGTTCCTTGGAATAGTTTCCTTTCCAGTGACCTATCTTAGTCCCCGATTGACAGAATGTAAAGAGAAAATTGATCGCATTTTGTTACGTTTCTGTATATATTCATTATAAGCCGGGAAGGCTTGGAAAAGACCTCTCGCAGTCTTTTTTAAAACCTTTCCGGCTTTGTGGCGCTGAGCAGTTTTCCACAAATATCGGCTTTTCCATATCCTGCCCTGGCCCTACATATAGTTGTAGATCGTGAACATCGGCAGATAGATGGAGATGACAATGAATCCCGTGAAGACCGCGAGCGCAGCCAGGATGATCGGGTCGAGCTTCGCGAGCGCCTGCTTGGTCGCGTTGTCTGTCTCGTTCTCATAGAAATCGCCGATGACCTTGAGGGTCTGGTCGAGGTCGCCGGATTCCTCGCCAATCGCGCACATTTCCCGCAGGGTCTGCGGAAAGCTGTCGCAGTCTTTCAGGCTGTCGCCCAGGGAATGCCCTTCCTCCAGGCGCTCCGGGACTTTCGCGATCTGGGACTGCATGATGTAGTTGTCCAGCGTCTTCCCGGTGATCTCCACGGCGTGGTCGACCGTGATGCCGGCGCGGATCAGCATCGACATCGTGCTGGCAAAATGCGCCGCGCCGTTCATCCTGCGGATATTGCCCCAGATGGGCATTTTCAGCTGTGCGACGCCCTGCACTTCCCGCCCCTTCGGCGTCCGGACATAGAATCTCCAGGCCAGAATGGCAGCGACGATGACGAGCGCGATGAGCGCCCACCAACGGGAAGTGAATTTCGACATCGCGATGAGCAGGTTTGTGAGGAGAGGAAGCCGGCCGCCGAGATCGGCAAATGCATTTGCCAAGGAGGGAATGACGAACACCATGACGATGATGAGGACGATCACCGCCACCGTGAGGACGAATACCGGGTAAATCAGTGCCTGCCGCACTTTCTGGCGTGTCCTGTTCAGCTTGTCATAGTAATCCGCCATCGATTGGAAGGACTGCTCGATGTTGCCGGTCTCCTCACCGGCGCGGACGGTCTCAATGAACGTGACGGGCAGCTTCGGCCCGTTACGCTCAAAGCTGTCGGCAAGGCCATTTCCCGCGGAGACATCTTCCGCCGTTTTCTGGAAAATCCTGCGGACGGTCTTATTCTCCGTCTGATTCCCGATGAGTTCCATGCACCGCGCAAGCGGTATGCCGGAGCGCAGCGTGATGGCGACCTGCGCGCAGGCGACAGCCAGGCTCTTGATATCGATGCGGTTCGTCCTGATCTCCCGGGAAAGGATGCCGTTCTTCTCCTTCTGCTCCTTGATCGAAAGAATGATCGGGTACTGCTGGCGGACCTGCACGGCGGCTTGATATTCATCAGCCGCATTGACAATGCCATTGGCCACAGAACCGTCTGTCGATTGTGCTCTGTACAAATATGTCTTCATAAGCGATCTTGGTCTTTTCCGGTGAAAGCAGCTGCCTCACCCGTATGTGGAAAGCCTCTTTTTGAGAAATTCCTGGTCATTCGCCGCTTCCAGCGCGGTCTCTCTCGTGACCGTCCCCTCACGGACAAGGCGGGCAAGGCAGTTGTCCATCGTGATACTGCCCTCGCTCGCATTTGCCAGCATGATAGAGGACATCTGCGGGGTCTTGCCCTCGCGGATGAGGTTGCGAATAGCCGCGGTGCTGATCATGCACTCGCAGGCAAGCGCCCTTCCCTTCCGGTCCGCCCGCGGCAGGAGCTGCTGCGAGAGAACCGCCCTGAGCGTCATCGAGAGCTCCATGCGAATCTGATCCCGGCGATTCGCGTCAAAGGAGCTGACAATTCGGTCGACCGAATCAACCGCCGAGCTGGTATGCAGGGTGGCAAACACCAGGTGGCCAGTCTCCGCCGCCGTCATCGCGGTGAGCATCGTTTCCGGATCACGCATTTCCCCGATCAGGATAATATCCGGGTCCTCCCGGAGGACTGCCCGCATCGCGGAGGCGTAATCCCTCGTGTCCGTCCCGATCTCCCGCTGGTTGACAATGCATTTGTCCGGCTTGTAGATATACTCGACCGGGTCTTCCATCGTGATGATGTGCCCGCGCCTGGTGTGGTTGATCCGGTCAAGAATCGCGGCAAGCGTCGTCGATTTGCCCGATCCGGTCTCGCCGGTCACCAGGATGATGCCCTTCCGGTATCCGGGAAATTCCAGGACGGCCGGCGGGACGCCGAGCTCCTCGAGATCCGGGATGTGATCGCTGAGGATCCGGAGCGCCATGCTGAGGTGCCCCTGCTGGTGAAACAGGTTGATCCTGCACCTCGCCCCGCTGATGGTCCGGGCAAGATCGATCTCCCCGATGTGGTCCAGCTCCTCCAGGCGTCCGCCCGCGGCCTGCCCGGCAAGGCTTCTGCATGCATCGTCGCCGAGAATCCCCGGCGCGAGGTCGGTGAGTTCGCCATTGACCCGGCATTTGGGAGGAAGGCCGTAAATCAAGTGGATATCCGAGGCGCCCTTCCCGGCCGCCAGGGCGACCAGATCCTCCAAGCTGATCTCTGTCATCCTATGTACCTCCGCTTCTGCGCAGGCCCCTGCCTGTGCACTTTTGTTCCCGCGGCTTCCCCGCCCCGGCTTCTGTGTTCCCCGCCACAGCCTTCTAATCCGTCACCATGATTGTCCGGCAGATTTCCTCGACGGTGGTGATCCCCTTCTCCGCGAGCTGATCCGCGTGCTGGAGCATCGTGGTGTACCGCGCGGTCCTCTGCGCGGCCTCACGGAATGTCTGCTTGTCCACATTCCCGGTGATGCAGCGGCGCAGCTCGTCATTCATGAGCAGAATCTCAAACACGCCGATCCGCCCGCGGTAGCCCGTGTGGAAGCACTGGTCGCAGCCGGCGCCGTGGTAATACTTCCGCCCGGGATAGGCATTGATCCCCGGCAAGGCGAGTAACCGCGCATCCGGGGTATATTCCGTCCGGCAGTGTCCGCAAACCCGCCGGAGCAGCCGCTGGGAAATAATCCCGCGAAGTCCGGCGGAAATCAGGTACGGCTCGACGCCCATGTCTTTCAGGCGGTCGATCGCAGAGACTGCGTCCTCCGTGTGGATGGTTGTGAAGACAAGGTGCCCGGTGATCGCCGCGCGCATCGCAATCTCGGCGGTCTCCCCGTCACGGATTTCCCCGACGCAGATAATATCGGGGTCCTGGCGGAGAATCGCGCGCAGGCCGCTCGCGAAGGTCAGCCCGACCTTCTCATTGATCTGCACCTGCGTCGCGCCCGGGATGTTGTACTCCACCGGATCCTCCAGCGTGACGACATTGATCTGTTCATTGATCAGCTCCTGGAGGAGCGTGAACATGGTTGAGGTTTTGCCGGAACCGGTGGGGCCGACAAGCATGATGACGCCGCTCGTATTGGCGAGAAGCCGGTTAAGTTTCTCGTTGTCCTCGTCAAATACCAGGCCAATGCCCTCACGCGTCAGCATCCGTTGGTTGCGCCCGAGGATGCGGACAACGATTTTCTCCCCGTAGATGGTCGGCAGCGTGTTCACACGCATATTGACCGGCGAACCGTCCCGATCCTTATAGTCGATGCGCCCGTCCTGCGGGATCCGCCTTTCCACAATGTTCATCCGGGCCATCACCTTGATCCGCGAGATCACCGGATCGATCAGATCCTTCGGAATCTCCAGCGTCTTGTGCAGGCGCCCGTCGATGCGCATGCGGATGTCCATGTGATCCCCTACCGGCTCGATATGGATATCAGAGCTGTTCTCATCCAGAGCGCGGTTGAAAATGGAATTAACCAGCCGGATGGTCGGCCCCTCGACAGCCTCATTTCCCCCCGGTTCCGCCGCATCGACCTCATCGGCGGTGAACCCGGCCTCGGCGCGCATCTGTGCCATGGCCTCCGTGGCGGACACATTCCCGTACAGCACATTGATCGCGTGCTCGACCGCCTCTTTTTTGGCGATCATGGGGATAATGCTGAGCTTGGACGTGGTTTTCGCCTGCTCAAGAGCCATAAAATTCAGCGGATCCGCCATCGCGAGAAAGAGATTGCCGCCGGACACGCGGACCGGGACAATGGCATTGTCCTGGGCGAGCTGCTTCGGGATGTACCTGGACATCGACGCATCAATCTGCGTCTTCGTCAGGTCGATATAGTCAATGCCGAGCTGCTGCTGCAGGGAATTGATGACATCCTGCTGCGTGATGTATCCCTGGCTGATCAGGGTTTCGCCGATCCGCTCTCCCGGCTTTTTGTGCTTCAGCGCTTCATCCAGCTCCTGCTGGGTGATGGCGCCGGAGGCAATCAGAATATCCCCCAGACGTTTCTGCCTCATCGCTTCCTCCGATCGTTATGCATCTTTGCCCATGCCGGCGGGTGTTCTTGCCAGAAGTCGGGAATTCCCGGCTTCCTGCCACAGCCCGACGGCATCTGACAGCTCCTGCCGCTCGCGTCAGTGCGTCTCCTGGTCAGCTCCCTCGCTCTCGTACCTCTCGCGCTCCTCCGAGAGGATGTCCGTCAGCGGGCGGTCTCCGTCCTTCGTGTTACTATCGTCCTCGACCTGGACCCCGTCGGTCGTCGTGGCGTCATAGAGTGTCTCAAAGAACGTGACATTCAGCGTGGCGCTGATCCTGTCGGTGTTGAGGTTGGGCTGCACATCCGCCAGGGACTGGTTCTCCCCCTGCGATCCCGCCGAGGTGAGGGAAATGTCGGTGATCAGGCAGCGGTACGGGCAATTATGAAGATTTTCGATGATTGCCCTTGCCGCCGGATAATTTGCCGCCGTAAAGCTTGCGCTGATCACGCGGCGCACCGTCGTTCCAGACGCCGTGGCCTGGGAAAAGGTAAAGTTAAAGGAATCCGCGGCAGAAAAAATGTCATTCAGCGCGTTGATTTCATTTTTTAAGTTGTCGTAGGTTGCAACCTCCCCGCTCCCGCTGGCCTTATTTTTCTCGATCTCAGCCTTCATGTCCTCGATCTTCCCCTTCTTCTGCTCCTCCTGCTGGATCTGCAGCATCAGGTCCGCCGTGTCGTACTGCGTCTTGGCGTCCTGCACATAACGGAAGATAAACTGGTAGTAAATGAGCCCGAGGAGAAGCACCGTGAGGATAAGAATGAGGGCGATTTCTGATTTCCGGAGTTTACGATTCATCATCCTTCGCCTCCCTCCGTGGACGACTCCTGGCTCTCCTGCGCGCCATCGGCGCCGCTCCCCGCCGCCTGGGAAGCCGCATCATCGCCGTCCTGCGCGCCATCCGCGCCGCTCTCCGCCGCTTGGGAAGCCGCATCATCGCCGTCCTGCGCGCCATCCGCGCCGCTCTCCGCCGCCTGCGTCGAGGCCGCCGGCTTAAAATAGATATCCATGGTCGACACGACCACACTGGCAGCCGGGGTCCCCGCCGGCACATTTCCCCCGGAACCCTGCCCGGAATACGTCCTTGCGGACGCCTCATCCCGGGTGGACGTGCTGACCGTCACATAGGAGACAATGCTATAGTTCTCAAGATCGGCCGCCAGGGACGAGACATTTGCCAGCTTCTCGGTGTTGATCACCAGTGTCGCCTGATTTCCGGTGACCGAAATGCTCTCGAGCGCATCCTTTTCGAGAATCTGCTCCTCCGCGATCTTCAGAATATCGAGGCGGTCCTGCAGGGCGCTCTCATCACTGTTCAGGCCGCCGTCGCCATAATGGCTGTACGCCTGGAGGATCTGGTTATAATCGGAGTTTTCCGACTGCAGAAGCGCATATTGCTGTTTGGTGCCGCTATACTGCTGTTCGAGCGCATTCACCCTCTGGAGCTGCCCGATGACCGCAAACCGCGTGAAGAGGTAGAGCCCAACCAGGTACACGCCAAATAGGCTAAGGGAGATCACATTCTGCTTTTTGTGGCTCTCGACAATATAGAGATTGATTGACTTCTTCGCCGGAAGGGCGTTTTTTCTTCCCAGCGGTAAATCTGTCTTCAATGATAACAACGTTCGTCCCTCTTTCCGCTATCCGAGGCATGGCCGCGGTTCTGGCCGCCGCCGCGTTTCTGCCAGCCGGCGCATGACCGTGGTTCTGGCCGCCGCCGCGTTTCTGCCGGCCGGCGCATGACCGCGGTTCTGGCCGCCGCTGCGTTTCTGCCGGCCGGCGCATGGCCGCAGTTCTGGCCGCCGCCGCGCCGCGTTATTCCACGATGCAGCCGTACACCTGCGGCCCGTCGTTGATGCCCTCCGCGAAGATCCCGTCCGGCAGCAGGTCCGCCACCGGCTCACACTTCATGTTCGTCGCCGCTTCCAGGCGGTGCAGATAGCATTTCGGCGGAAGCCCCGAACCCATGTAGTAAATCCGGTCGATCGTGTTGCCGGGATTATTATATCCGTAGAAGTTGATGGAGCGCATAACCTGTGCCACAAAGCTTCCGATCTCGTCGTCCACCTCCGGGTCGCCCAGGACGTCCGGATCGGCGGCAGAGAGCCGCGTCCACGCCGCGTGCTTGTCCATGCCCCGGTTCTTCGCGATGATGTCCGCGATCTGGCCTGCCCCGGCATCGATATTGCGGGTGATCTCGAAGGCGTGACGCGAATAGAAATACATTCTTGTCCCGCCGTGGCCGACATCGAGAATGACGAAATCCCCGGGTACCTCTGCCGATGCATCCGGCGCGGGCAGAACCGCCTCGAGCGCGATAACATCCGGAACGATCTTTTCTATCTGGATGCCCGCGAGCTTAGCCATCGCACGGAAATTTTCAACGGTCCTTCTCCCGATCGCGCAGGCGATCAGGGTCATGTCCTTCTCCCCCATAGAGACAAGGGAATAATCGAAAAAATAATCCTTGATGTCGCTGTTCAGGAAATCGTGCAGCTCGTATGGCATATTGATCATGAGCTGCGCCTCGGTCATTTTCGGCATCGTAATCCGCCGGATGACAATATTGTTAGCGGCAGAGAGCGAAAGCGCCGCCCGCCTGGTATGAATCCGGTTTTCCTTCCGCGCCGTCCGGATGACGTCAGCCAGCGCGTTGAACGCAACCACGCGCCCGCCCTTCACCGCATTGTCCGGCAGCGGGACTTCCAGATATTTCATTATCTGGCTGCCCTTGACATCAGCTATCCGGACGGAACTGGTGCCAATGTCAATTCCCAACATCGTTTTCGTCATGAATCACACCTTAACCTGCCCCGGCTGTGCAACCAGCCTGCTGTGGATCTTGCTACAACTATGCAGCCAGCCTGCTGTGGCTGAGCTATCAACCTGCGTTAACGGAAGTCATTATAGCAGGATATGCAAATCCCGTGAAGAGCCATCACAGCCCGATCAGGGAATTGTACCAGAAAATCAACGGCCTGCCGTAGAGCAGCACGATCATAAACGCCGCGGAAATCGAAGGGCCGAACGGGATTTTCCCCTGATGCCTTACGGTAATGAAGATCAGCCCGATCACGCAGGCGAGGATCAGCGCGAACAGGCCGCCGGTAAGGCCGAGGTAGAGCCCCATCACGAAGATGAGCTTTATATCCCCGCCGCCCATGCTCTCGCGCCCGAGGATCTTGTCCATCATCAGGGAAATGGCAAGGACGCCCGCCCCGAGGACAAATCCCCCGATCATGCCGTTTTTCAGTGTTTCTCTCCACGGTGCGTGAATGAGCGGGAGAAATGCCGCCCAGAGGACAATCCCGGTGGCAATCGCTTTGTCCGGAATCGTGAAACTGGCAAGGTCGATGAGCGACAGCGCAAGAAGGATGCAGTAAAGGATCATCGCGCGCAGGGCATCAAAGCTCAGTCCCAGCCGCAGAATGATCGCCACGAAGACGGCGGCGGAAAGGGTTTCTGCAAAAAAGGACTGTGCCGATATCTTCTGATGACAATAGCGGCATTTCCCCCTGAGAGCGAGGTAGCTGAACACCGGCACCAGGTCGGCGGGGCCGAGAATATGGCCACAGCTGTCGCAGTGGCTCCTCCCTCTCCAGATGCTCTCCCCGGTCACGGTACGCCCGGCAAGGCAGGTGAGGAAACTCGCCATCACGGCACCGAGGACGGCGGCCAGAATCAGCACATAGGCCGTGATCACGCCGCTGGTAAATATCAGATCTGTCGAAAAGCTTCCTGAATTGATCAATTCTTCTTCTCCACTGCAGCGATATGCGGGGCAGACACTTAGCGGTAAGAATGGCATCCATTCCGCGAAGCAGTGCTCCCGATACGCACGGATTGCCCGAAGGTAAGGAAAAACGCCTGACGAGTGCATTTTCCAGGCACCCGAGAGACGTTTTCCTATCTGGTAAATTTTCCCGATCAGAGAACCAGGGACGGCACTGTATAGACACGCGCCAGAAGCTCCTGGTTCAGCGCGTACAGGCCTTTCGGATCGCCGCCAAACAGCTTGTACTTTTTAATCAGGTCATCCGCGTTCTTCTCTTCCTCGCCCTGCTCCTTGACAAACCAGTCGAAGCACTGCATCGTGCGGAAATCGTCCACATCTTTGGCCGCGCGGTAGATGCAGTTGATCAGCCTGGTGACTTCCTGCTCGTGTGCAAGACCCGCCTCCAGCGGATCCAGCGGCGTGCTGTACGTTTTATCCGGCTTCGGCACCACGTCAAATTCTACCTTGACGCCGTTGTTCAGCAGGTATGTCCGCATCAGCATGGCATGATCCCGCTCTTCCTGAGCCTGGATATCATACCAGTGGGCAAATCCATCCAACCCCTGATCATAGTAGTAATTGGAAAAATCCAGATACAGGTAGGCGGAATAAAACTCCTTCGTAATCTGCTCGTTGATCAGATCGCTGACTTTTTTATCCAGCATAGTATCGTCTCCTCCTCTGATGATATGATCATGTCGTAAAGCAAATTTGCTACGCAAAGATGCCTGGCGGCCAGTCCGGCTTCCCCGGCAGCCTGTCTTATTATATCACAATCAGGGCGGACATAAAGCGGACATTTGCCGGATCTGCCGACATTCATCCATTTTCTCCGCCTACTTCAAATTCGATTTCCCCTGACGAACCGGGTGCAATTTCATATGGTTCAAAAACGATAACCGGCCGGTTGTTCCCGTTAATATAGAATTTCGTATCTCCGGAAATTCCGGCAAACCCGCCTTCCTCTGGCGTGAAAAATACTTCTCCGGCTTTCTGCCTTTCCGTGATCTGTTTCTCAATGCTCTGATTGACAATTTTCGAATAATTGTCGCCCAGCATATCTTTTAACGTAACATATTTCCCCGTGTTTACATCCAGATTATAATACTTAGCCTCATTATTGCCATTTGCCCAGTTTTGAGTACCTCTCACCACAAAAGAAAGATAGTCCTGATTCTGTTGCTTAATCTCATAATTTACGGAAATCCGTATCTTATGCTCCGCCCATTCTTCCGGCGTCCCTCCTGTAGCCAGAAACGCGGTTCTGTATTCCTCCGCAGCCGAAACCGCCTGATCCGCATACTGCTTGCAGCAATCATAAATATCATGGTTGATTGCATCGGTTGTTATCCCGGTATCGTCAGCAATCATTTGAATTGATGGGATTTCTACCGATACCGCGATATCATCTTTTTCTGCTTGATAAGACCGGAATGTCAGCACCTTGGCCAGCCCTCCGATGACCGGGAGCTGTGCTGCCTCTTTTGCAAATATCGGGCTTGTATTTAAAGCGGTAGTAAATAGAATAGCGGCCGCAGCGGCGGTAACTTTCATCATGAGGAGTGCTTTTTTGAATCTTTTTTTCGAATTCGCCCTGTTCTCTTCTTCCTGCCGCGTCCGCGACTTCATAATTTCCTGCTCCACACGCACATGAAGCTCCTCCGGAATCACGATCTGATCGTATTTCTCTTTCAAATCCTGTAATCTGCCCATAACCCCGCCTCCTGAATATCTTCTTTTAATTGCTTTAATCCCCGATAAAGTTTCGTTTTGACCGTATTCCGATTTAATCCGGTAATACCGGATATCTCCTTCAAGGACATTTCCTCAAAGTATCGGAGCTTGATAATGCCCTGAACATCCAAGTCCAGCTTATCCAACTCCTGCTCTAATTCATTTCCCTGTTCGTACTCTTTTTCAAAATATGCCACTTCCTCCTGTTCCGCTGCATCGGCGGCTAAAGGAAATTTCTTCCGCTTTTTTATGATCATCAGGCATTCATTGATCAATATTCTATAAAACCACGTCTTGATTGCATCCGCATTCTTAATACTTTCATGCGCTTCAAGCGCTTTACAGACAGCACTTTGGACGGCATCAAGAGCGTCCTCCTGATGTTTGGTATAGCTGTAAGCCATTCGATAAAATCGGTCTTGATTTTCAAGAATGTACTGAACCAGCCTTTCATATAAGATTTCTTTCACTGTGGGCACACACCTTTCTGTTTGTCTTTTACTATATAGATCGTTCTGGCACGGAAAAAGTTTCAAGAATACAAATTTCGAATCATTCAGCGGAATGCGGTGATTACCGCCCCCCCCCAAAAAAAATAGAGGCTGCCACAATTCCATTATCATGGAGTTGCAACAGCCCCTTTAACCGATCCCCTATCCCCAATGTGCCGGCTCTTCATTCATTGGCAAAGGAGTTTTCCAAAAAACGCGCAGCATTCTTCCGAAATACGCCGTCAGCACCTCACCTTGCTCAATGCATAATTGAAAAATCGCTGAGAATTTTATACTATAAGGATGAGTTTTTTCCAACCCCGTATGGGACGCGGGATTGAGAAAAAGCAGGGCAGTAGAGAAACCAATAGTCTTTGCCTTTTGCGGGAAATCCGTTTATAGTATCTGTGTACTCATGACCCGGCGGCGCCGGCGTCAGGTATACTTTCTGAAGAAATCACGCAAGAGAGGCAATCGGTTATGACAGGCATTCTTCTAAAAGCAGCGGCATTTGTATTCATCATTCTCATCGGGATGATTTTCCGGAAAATGCATCTGGTCGGTCCTGAGGCCGGAGATGCGCTCATGCAGCTGATGCTGAATTTCACGCTTCCCTGTGCACTGGTCACCTCTTTTGCCAGAATCGCATCTATCAGCACCACGCTGCTGCTGCTCACCGTCCTCGGAATCGGGTCAAATATCCTCATGATCCTTGTCGGAGGCATTGCCAGCCGTGGACGGAAAGGCGGCGACCGCGCGATGTACATGCTCTGCTGCTCCGCCTACAACATCGGCGCGTTCTGCCTGCCCTTTGTACAGGATTTTCTCCCCGCTATGGGAGTTGCGGCCGCCTGTATGTTTGATGCCGGGAACTCGATCATGTGCACCGGCGGAACCTATGCCTTCGCCTCCGAGTACACGGCCGAGGCCGCGAATAAACACGGATTGGATGTCCGGATGGTCTTCAAACGGCTGAGCAAAAGCGTTGCCTTCCTGGTCTATGTCGCCATGTTCATTCTGACCTGCCTGAACCTCCACCTGCCAGAAGGCGTTCTGACGATTCTTACCCCCGCATCAAACGCAAATGCCTGCATGGCCATGCTGATGATCGGGGTAACCTTTCACCTCGAGTTGAAGCGGGAGTATCTGGGCGATATTGTCAAAATGATTGTGCTCCGGCAAATCTGGGCCGTGATCCTCGCTGCCTTCTGCTATTTCGTCCTGCCGTTTGACCTGGTCATCCGACAGGCTCTGGTGATTGTCGCTTTCGGGCCGATGAGCGCCATCTCTCCCGCATTTACCAGCATGTGCAACGGCGATGAGGGTAAAGCCAGCGCCGCAAACTCCCTGACCATCATTCTCAGCATCGTGGAAATTACCCTTGTCCTGATCGTACTCGGCATCTACTGAGAGCCCCGCCAGGTGAAATTCGCTGGCGATGGAATTTTCCCGAAAAGTGCACGACATTTTTTCGAAATGCGCACGCCGGCAGCTCATCCCGCTCAATGCTTATGCCGGCAGTTCATCCTGTTCAATGTGCAATTGAAAAATCACTAAAAATTAGATATATTTAGTGTCTGCTCAATAGCGTAGAATGCAATATTTACTGACAATAACGGCGGATTGCGGTATAATAAGTGCAAAGATTTTTGCAATTTCTCCTAATTTCTTTGCACTTATTGATATATCCGAGGCAGTCCGCCATGTACAAAAAACCGTCCGAGCACCAGATTTCGATTTTTGATTTCAACCAGAGCTGTGGAACACCGCTGGATGAAAACAATGAATGGGTCCGGCTTGCAAATGCCATCGACTGGACAAGCCTGGAAAAAGTGTACGCTTCTCTCTTTCCCTCACACGAAGGACGGCAGGCCTTTCCTCTGCGTGTTGCTCTCGGTGCTCTGATCATTCAGAAACGTGAGGGGCTTTCTGACCGCAGGCTGGTTAAGGAAGTCGCCCAAAACCCGTATTACCAGTACTTCATTGGTATGGACCGGTTTTCGGACACCTGCCCGTTCAAGCCGACAGTTCTCGTGTATTTTCGCCGCAGGCTGGATTCCCGTTTTCTGATGATGGCGAATGAAGAATACCTTGCTGCAGGCGCTGCCACGCCGGAACATGCCGGCGATAAACCGGAAAAATCCGCCGACGGGGAGAACGTGGGGACTTTCATTCTGGATGCCACCTGTTCTCCGTCCAACATCAAGTATCCTCAGGACTTTGTGCTTCTCAATGATGCCAGGGAGAAGCTCGAAGAGATGATTGACTATTTCCATCACCAGTATCATCCATGGACGAAGCCCAGAACATACCGGAGGCGCGCAAGAAAAGAATATCTTGCCATGGCGAAAGCCAAAAAACGCCCGACGAAGAAGCTCCGGAGCCTGATCCGTAAGCAGCTTGGCTGCCTGAATCGCGATCTGCGGTATCTGGAGGCATACATGACAGAAGGCTATGCCCTGCCACAGAAGTATATTGACTGCTATCTGACCGTCCAGAAGCTGTACGAACAGCAGAAGTACATGTTTGATAACAACACTCACAGAGTGGATGACCGGATTGTGAGCATCAGCCAGCCGTATATCCGTCCCATCGTGCGCGGCAAAGCCAAGTCTCCCGTGGAGTTTGGCGCCAAGTATGATGTCAGCATTGACGAAAAGGGCCACGCCCGCCTGGAGAAGCTCCAGTTTGATCCTTACAATGAGAGCTCTGTCCTGCAGGATGCGGTAGAACGTTATAAGGAACGCACCGGGCATTATCCGGTACGGGTTCTTGTTGACCAGATCTACAGGACAAGGGCGAACCGTGCTTACTGTAAAGAGCACGGCATCCGCATCTCCGGCCCGAGACTGGGGCGTCCCGCAGCCGATCATAAGGCTAACCGGGAGGAGTATAAAGACAACACTGACCGGATCGAGGTAGAGCGCTTCTTCAGCAGGGAGAAGCGTTGTAACGGCGCTGGTCTCATTATGACCAGACTGGCTGAAACAACACTGGCATCTATCGCATTATCAGTCTATGTCACCAACCTCTTCGCAATTCCTACAGGGAATCTTTTTGTGCTTTATTTTGCGGACTGCGGATACGGGCCGGAAACAGCGCAGTTCATCGAAATGGACGATGCAACGTGAGCAATTCGCCAGAATTCCGGGCTGCACTGTACGGTTGGCAGCCGTCCAGATACCTTTGCAGTTTGCTAAAATTGGACCCAATGTTGAGCAGACACTATTTAAGGATAAGTGATTCCTGACCTATTTGGGTACGCGCGATCAGGGAAGGAAAGGAGCGAAAGAATTTATGTGGATTCTGTTTGCCTTCGGTTCAGCTCTCTTCGCAGGGCTGACCTCTATTCTTGCCAAGTGCGGCATCAGGAAAACGGACTCAACCGTGGCTACTGCCATCCGTACCATTGTTGTGCTGCTGTTCTCATGGCTGATGGTGTTCGTGGTCGGATCGCAGGGAACCATCTCTGGGATTACGGGCAAGACGCTCCTGTTTCTGATCCTGTCCGGCCTTGCCACCGGCGCGAGCTGGCTGTGCTATTTCAAGGCGCTCCAGCTTGGCAATGTGAACAAGGTTGTGCCCATCGATAAATCCAGCACCGTGCTGACCATTCTGCTGGCGGCCGTCTTCCTGAAGGAAGGCATCAGCCTGGCCAAGGGCGTCGGCGTGGTGCTGATCGCCATCGGCACATTCCTCATGATTGAGAAAAAGCAGGGTAGCGGAGAAACCAAAAGCGCCGCATGGCTGTGGTACGCGCTGGGTTCGGCGGTATTTGCCAGCCTGACGGCCATCCTAGGCAAAATCGGGATCTCCGGGGTGGAGTCCAATCTGGGAACTGCCATCCGCACGGTGGTGGTGCTGTTCATGTCGTGGATAATGGTATTTGTCACCGGCAAACAGGGGGAGCTTGCGGCCATTCCCAAAAACGAGCTGGGTTTCATCTGCGTGTCCGGCCTTGCCACCGGCGGCAGTTGGCTCTGCTACTACAAAGCTTTGCATGAAGGGCCGGCCAGCGTCGTGGTGCCCATCGACAAGCTGAGCATCCTGGTAACGGTGCTGTTCTCCTATCTTGTGTTCCACGAGCAACTGACGAAGAAGTCCGCGCTGGGTCTTGCGGGAATCACAGCAGGCACGCTGCTGATGCTGTTTTAAAGCCCTGAAAGTTCCGCAGCGCATCACAGTTCAGGGAATAATAGCTCCACTTTCCCTCTTTCCGGACATTGACCAGACCGCAGTCGCAGAGAATCTTCATGTGATGAGAAAGCGTCGGCTGCGTAATATCAAAAGCTTCGAGAATCACGCAGGCACACTTTTCACACCCGGGAAGCATCTTCACAATTCGAAGCCTGTTCGGATCCCCGAGAGCCTTACAGATGGCGGAAACTTGAAGTTACGCTATAATTATGGGTTCCTCCCCGTTTCAGCGCTTCGCTTAAAGAACAGGGCACACCTCTCGGCCCTCTGACAGCAAAGATGCCATATTCATTTTTCAAAACATGAAATGTGAACCTGTCCGGCTGATACCGCTCAAGCAGTTCTAACTTCATGATTGTCCTGATTGTAAGATGATCATCCTGATAATCGTAAGGGATATTCGTCCGCGTAACCCTACATTTATAGAGAATAGCCGATACCGGGTAAGCTGCGTACATAAATACGATGTCCCCCGCTTTAATTCCCGCTCCCTGCTTCCAGTCTATTTCACTTCCCTTATCAAACGCGTGCTCTATATCGTAATACTTCGGATTTGCCGGAATAATCCACTCTTTTGGCGGACGATACTCCTGATTTTTTTGTTTGGAAGCCGTTACGAGGAAGCTTTCATCAATCCATCTGCAGATATCTTCGAAAGGAACCGTTCCATCAAGAAGGATGGAGATCCAATTTCCGCGGTTAAAATGATATCCTTTGAAATATCCGTCCTGACGCGTCACGACATCCACAAGCAGAGGATCACTTAGTTTTACATTGATAACGTCCACCCTCTGTTGTCCGGCCAATCCCAGCTTTTCCTTCGGAACATCCATGATAATCGCAAACCACTTGCGGGTGTCCGGATGCCGCATGACCGGAAAGGTCGGAGCGGTCGGCAAAGGATAATCCTCTGCAACGTTATATTTTTTTCTCACATATTGGAATATCTCATCGCGCCCAATCATTGTTTCTTTGCCTTTGCAGGCTGCTTTACTCTCTATGATCAATCTTCCCATGGTTTCTCGGGCTTTCCTGAAAGCGACGGGTCAACGTAAGCGTATCTCTCCGGCTCTTTCCCGATTTTTCTGAAATACGCTTTGATGTCTTTCTCGTGTCCGATATCATTCGGCTCATAGATTTGTTCTTTACGAATCTCATCAGGAAGATACTGCTGCTCCACCCAGTGATTCGGATAGTTATGCGCATACTTGTAACCGACACCGCGGCCAAGCTTTTTTGCCCCCTTATAGCTGGAGTCCTGCAGATAGGATGGAATCGGCAGATTTCCTGTCTTCCGGACCAGCGACAATGCTTTTTCAATACCGAGATAAGCAGAATTGGATTTCGGTGCGGAAGCAATATAGGCGGCTGCCTGAGCGAGGATGATTCTTCCTTCCGGCATACCGACACGCTCTACACCGATTGCCGCTGATGCTGCAACACAGATCGCCATCGGGTCGGCATTGCCAACTTCTTCTGATGCAGCTACCAGCATCCTGCGCGCAATATACTTCACATCCTCACCCGCTTCCAGCATCCGGGCCAGATAATAAAGGGCAGCATCCGGATCAGAACCGCACATGGACTCAATAAAAGCAGCGATCGTATCATAGTGATTGTCCCCGGTTTTATCGTAGCGGATTGCCTTCTTCTGTATGCACTCCTCTGCCACCTTCAGTGTGACATGTATCTTTCCATCGCTTCCCGGATCTGTTGTAAGCACAGCAAGTTCTATGGCATTCAGAGCAGCGCGGGCATCGCCATCTGCGATATCGGCCAGAAAATCTGCCGCATCCTCCGTGATCTCTGCATGGTATGCTTTTACTCCCCTTTCTGACTCGAAAGCCCTGTGGATTAAAGTCAGAATATTCTCCTTTGACAACGGCTTCAGTTCAAAAATTCGCGATCTTGAAAGAAGCGCACCATTCACTTCAAAATACGGATTCTCTGTTGTCGCGCCGATCAAAATCACCGTGCCGTCTTCTACATATGGCAGCAAATAGTCCTGCTGTGCCTTATTGAACCGATGGATTTCATCAATAAAAAGAATTGTTTTTCTTCCGTAACCGCCCAGATTCTCTTTCGCCTTTGCGACAACCTCCTCAAGATCTTTCTTTCCCGCTATCGTTGCGTTCACCTGATGGAAATCCGCAGATGTCGTCCCGGCGATTACACGGGCAAGCGTTGTTTTCCCCACACCGGGCGGCCCATAGAAAATGACCGAACTGATCCGGTCCGCCTTAATCGCACGGTAAAGAAGCTTATCTTTCCCGATAATATCCTCCTGGCCAACCATCTCATCCAAAGTTTGCGGACGCATCCTGGCAGCAAGGGGAGCTTCCTTTTCTTTCCGACTCTCAGCCGCATATTCAAAAAGATCCATTTATTGATACACCACCTTTACTTCCCTTCTATATCACAATACTGTCCAGAATCACAGGCCCTGTGATTCTGGCTTCATGTGTTGACTTTATTAAGTACATTAAATATACCTTATCTATATTAGTATTCAAGTACTCAGTTTTTATAACCCATGTGGGCGAGAAAACCCACGGTTTCAAACGTGAGGATGATAGCCCACCTCTTTACTTTTCGTAGATAATATATTAAATAATATCTACAAATGTGCTACTATATATTCATGAAGAATGAATATAAACATACAAAAACAACTGTATCATTGATTAACTACCATTTTGTATTTTGTCCTCGATACCGCAGAAAAATATTTAATATCCAAGGCGTTGAGGATAGATTTAAAGAACTTACTACTGCTGAATGTAAAAAACAAGGTATTGAGATCCTTGCTCTGGAATGTCATATAGACCATGTACATATTTTCGTTAGTGTACTGCCAACTATGTCCATTCCAAACATAATGAAGCAGATTAAGGGCTGTACTTCACTTCAATTAAGGGAAGAATTTCCACAGCTTAAAGCAATGCCGAGTCTTTGGACTCGAAACTATTTTGTAAGTACAGCAGGTAATGTAAGTTCCGAAACGATTCAGTGGTATGTAGATACCCAAAAAACAAGACCGTAGGTGTAAGTATGAACAAAGGTGTTAAGTTTAGGGCGTACCCCAATAAGGAACAACAAAACTTAATAAACCGAACACTCGGATGTTGCAGGCTCATCTACAACAAAGGTCTTGCTATGCGTAACGATGCCTATTCCAATGGCGAAAAGATTGGCTATAACCAAACATCTGCTATGCTCACAAACCTTAAAAAGCAGGCTGACTTTGCTTTCCTGAAGGATGTTGATTCTATTGCACTCCAGCAGTCTTTGAGGGATTTAGACCGTGGATTTAAAAATTTCTTTGAGAAGCGTGCAAGACATCCGCAGTTCAAAAGTAAGCATAATAACCACCAGTCATACAGAACCATCAATCAGGGCGATAACATCCGCATAATCGGGAAGTATATTAAGCTCCCGAAGCTCGGGTATGTCAAAATCAAACAGTCCATGGAAGTCGGGCATATCAATAATGTCACGGTAGAGCGTACTCCTACGGGTAAATATTTTGTAGTTCTGAATGTTGACTTTGAGCCAGAGTTTCGACCAAATGCAGGCTGCATGATTGGCATTGATGTCGGCATAAAGGAGTTTTACTCCGACAGCAACGGCAATGTCGTCAATAACCCTAAGTATTTAGAGAAGTCAATGCGTAAACTCGCCAGAGAACAACGCAGGCTTTCTCGTAAGCAAAAAGGCTCTAATAATCGCAATAGACAGCGTGTTAAGGTAGCTAAAGTCCATGAAAAGATAACTAATCAGCGTAACGATTTCCTTCAAAAACAGTCAACGATACTTGTTAGCGAAAACCAAACGATCTGTATCGAAGACCTGAATGTAAAAGGAATGATTCGTAATCATAAACTTGCACAACACATAGCAAGCTGTTCATGGTCTAAGTTCTTTGCAATGCTTGAATACAAGGCTATATGGTACGGAAATGACATAATCAAAGTACCTACTATGTATCCAAGCAGTCAGACATGCAGTTGTTGTGGGTATAAGAACCCGTTTGTAAAGAATCTCTCAATCAGAGAATGGGAATGTCCTAATTGTCACGCAAAGCACGATAGAGACACCAACGCAAGCATAACCATCTTAAATAAAGGGCTGTCAATAGCCTGACATATATAAAATACCGTAGGGCATACGGGAATTTACGCTTGTGGACACTGTGTAAGACGAGCCAACAAGGTAACTTGTTAGGAACGCAGTAGTGGTTGAAGCAAGAATCCCACGACTTTAGTCGTGTGGAGTGTCAAGCCATCAGACAAGGCATCACAGAAGAATTCTGATCAAAACTATATGAGTTATGAAGAGTACTTGCAGAAGGTGAAAACAGGAATCTTAACGGATAGTGGAAACTGCCCCGTTACCCCTCTTCTTAAAATGCTGCAGGGAAAATGGAAGACCCAGATTCTCTATGAATTCTGCATCTATGATACCATACGGTTCGGCGTTCTGAAAAATGATCTGCCTGGTATCACGAACACGATGCTGACCAAGACGCTGCGCGAACTGGAGGCCGATGGCCTGATCACCCGCAGGCAGTTTAACGAGATTCCGCCTCACGTGGAATATTCTTTCTCACCTGTAGGCAGAGACCTGCTCCCGGTGTTCTATGCCATCATGTGCTGGGGATTCAAGCATGAAAAAGATCTTCCAGCAACTGTTCTCCTTCATGGTGGATGAGGCAGCAGATATCACGTTCAGTCAGTCCATGAAAATCCTTCCGACTGCCACAGCAGCATGAAATGGTAATTTTTTCCGGTTAAACTATTGAGTTTTCAATGTACATGCCCATTTTTGATGTGGGAAGTTTGAGTCAAGGACTCGTTACTCACTCTTCATCCTGCTCTCTGTCTTCCTATGCCCTCGATATCTTCCGGTTCACAAACCAGAAGCCGTTCTCCTCATAGTACAGCTCGACTCTCTGCCCGAGAATCCGGCAGACATACCGGATCCCGGCGCCTCCTGCCTTGAGGCTGGCGCACCGGTCCACGCGGAGGATGCGATCCACATCGTATTTGCGTCCGTCTTCCCAGATGAGGCGGAGCGGCTTCATCCTCCCGTCGGAGGAAAAGTCCGCAACCACCTCGACATAGGCCTTGTGCGGACTGACCGCCATCGTCTCCTGCGTGTGTTCACTAAGCGGCGCATCGCTCCGCATCTCCGGGCGGTCCGATCGCCCGGAATCATGATGATAGTCGTAAACGCCCATGCGGCTCAACTCCCTTCCCGTACGTCACTCGTTTTCTCTGCATACCGTGTCATAAATGTTTAGCGGGGAAACCCACAGGCTTGCCTGTGGGAGGAACCGCTTTTCTCCTTTCCTCAATGAGTATGTTCTTGCGCATTTCCAATAGATGCATATTCTTATATCCGACCGAGGGATTCAGCTTTGTGCCGTCCAGAAGTCTCAGATCCATCCTGCCTGTAGAACGTCTGCCAAAGATGAAGCACTCACGCCCTTTCCACCGCACCTTATCAAAAAGCCTGAAGCCCATAACCTCATATGGGGCCTGATTCCGTCTGCGTTTTCCGCCTCTGATAAAGTTTACCTTGTGTATCTGTCTGTTGTGGCATCTTACCTTTTTCTGGCAGTACACTGTACCATCAGAGACAGCATCCGGATGACCGCTGATGCATCTGGCATCTATGTAGTGATCTTTAGGCAGGGCGTGTCTGATGCGCGTATTTTTTGTAATGTAGCCATAGGGCAGATGCACGTCTGGATAAATTTCCTTCAGCTTATCGTAAAACGCCCATCGCATAATGCCCATAAATGCGGCATCTCTGAACGGCATGCCTCTGCGGATTGTCTTCGGAAGCCTGACTGCGCCTTTGTGATAGCCTGTATGACAGGTCTCACACAGCGTAATCAGATTATTCGGCGCATCGCCGCCAGTCTTTCTGCTTTCAATGTGGTGAACGTTCAGAATCCTGTCCTTTGACCTTCCATGACAGCACTGGCATTCATGGCCGTCACGAAAAAGAACATACTCACGCACATTCCAGAAACCCATCTGTTCGCCTTTCTGATAGTCAGCACCGCTTATGGCAGGATTTTTAATCTTCTGAATATCGAAAGACGCCACCTCTACGATGATTTTGCTGACTGGCAAAATTTCGTATATCTTACGAATTGCCGTTAAATGGGTATCCACCTTGTTCTGAACAGAAGGCGACAGCCATCCATCTTTACGTTCGCGATTACTGAAGCGCTGCATGCGGTATCTGGTTTTGCGATTTCTTCTGGCACTGCGGTTCTGTCTGCGGGCAGAGAGCAAATCTACTATGTCGTTTCGCAGCTCTACATCGGACTCAAATAATACTTTATCCTTTGTGGTCGCTGAAAGACCGATATGTTTGCTTCCGCTGTCTACGCCCAAAGCAATCTCTTGCGTATAACTCGTGGTGTTATACATCAATTGTATTGTAAACGGACATCTTTTAACCACTCTGGCTTTTCCGCTCTTTAACAGGATGCGTACCTTAGCACAATTCTCTGTCGGCATGAGTGGCTGACCGCTGATATTAAGTACATATACCATTTCTGGAGCCTCCTCAAAATCCATAACAGATTTAATAACTCACCCCGAGGGGTGGTAAGTGTACCATCGCCAATGTTAATGAGAGGTTTATGCGCCTGCAACACTGTTCCTATACCTCTGAACTGTTTAATCACAGACCTTAGAGCTGCAGACTTGGTACTACATCCGCAGGTAACTATATATTCTCTCTTAACGTAGCCCCTGTTTCAGGGCTTAGGCTACTCACTAAGGGTTGCCTGTGGGTATTAGTGAGGATCCTTCCCCGAATGCCGCTCGTTTTCTCTGCACACCGTGTCATCTGCTTTCCGCACAAAGCACCGTCTCACAGCCGCTCCGATTTCCATGCTCCAGATACGAATGCGGATGGATCATGTGATCCTCCGCCGTCGCATTTAACGACGAAAGATACCGGTCCTCGTGCATGATGCCCCGCTGCACCGCAGCGTATCCGTACCGGCTGCGGATCATCGTCACCATCCGGTCCGCCCGCATCTGCCGCTCGCGGTACTGCTCGTTCAGGAACAGCGAGAGCTGCCTTGGCTGCCCTTCCTGCTTTAAGTCTCCGACGCTGATCCCGATGCTCCGGATCGGCTTCTCCCATCGGTACAGCCGCTGAAAGATCGCAAACGCTGCCTCCTCGATTTCCCTGGAGATGTTGGTTGGAGCTGGCATTCTTTTCTGCTGGCGGTATCCCCATAGATCCGTATCCCGCACATAGATGGAAACCACCTGCCCCTCAAAGTGATTCTTCCGGAGGCGCTCTGATACGCTCTCCGCAAGGAGATAGAGCACAAGCCGCACATCCTCGTCATTGACCAGATCCCGCGGCGTTGTCGTGCTGTTCCCGACACTCTTGATAGGCGCCTCCACGCCGAGGTCATTCACCGGCGTCCGGTCCTCGCCTCTTGCAAAAACCGACAGCATCAGACCAATTTTTCCAAACCAATTCTGAAGGTAATGCGGAACCGTTTCCGCGAGCTCCCCGATGGTGCGGATCCCGTACTTCTCCAGCTTCTCCTCCGTCCTCCTCCCGACATACAGAAGATCCGACACCGGAAGCGGATAAATCAGCTTTTTATAGTTGTTCCTGTCAAAAACTGTGATCGCATCAGGTTTCTTATAGTCACTCCCAAGCTTTGCGTAGATTTTGTTCCAGGAGACGCCGATGCTGACCGTGATGCCGAGTTCCCGGCGGATCCTCGCGCTGATCTCCTGCGCGATCCGATAACCGTTTTCGATGGTCTGCGTATGATCGCCCAACACCTGGCAGCTGGCTGTGAGGTCGATCCAGCATTCATCCAGGCCGAAACTCTCCACCTGTTCGGAATACTCCTGATAAATGGCTCTTGCCATGCGGGAGAATCGCAGGTACAGGTACATTCTCGGCGGAACAAAGACAATATCTGGGCAGCACTGTCTCGCCTGCCAGAGCGCCATGCCGGTCTTCACGCCGCGGCGCTTTGCGATGTAGTTGGCCGTGAGGACAATCCCGTGCCGCTCTTCCGGATCCCCGCCGACCGCAAGCGGCTTTCCGGCAAGCTCCGGGTGATACAGCATTTCCACCGATGCGTAAAAACAGTTGCAGTCCACATGCAGTATGATCCGGTCCGACATCCTTCTCACCTCCCTGATCTTCCGCCGGATGCTTCCCGGCGGCTGTTCTGCCCTGCTGATCACAGGTTCTGCAAAGAGAAACATGGCATTGTGCTTTCTCCCTGCATGATCAGTATAACGCTATTTTTGATAGTTGAAAATAGACACTTTAGCCCGTTTTTACTACAATTGATAGTATTTCTCTTGACTTTGCCGCACAGGGTGCTATTCTGTAAGGGAAAGGATAAAGCCCTTCATGCGGCGGGATATCCGCTGCGGAGCAAACCCAGAAATGTCAGAAAGAGGTATTCTATGGATAATATCGGCGCTATCATCTCAGCTTACCGGAAGAGGGCGCACATATCCCAGACCGAACTTGCGGGAAGGCTGCAGGGCGAAGGAATTGATGTCAGCCAGAAGAGCATTTCCGCCTGGGAGACCGGGAGAAATGAGGTCTCCGCGCGGATTTTCCTGCATATCTGCCGGATTCTGGAGATCCCGGACTGTCTGGAGGAATATTTTGGGAATAACCCGAAAGATCCATTGTCCATGCTGAATGACGAGGGAAAGCAGAAAGCGCTCTCCTATATTCATATGCTGGTCCATCCGGTGAGCTACGTCAAGGGGACAAACGTGATCCCGTATCCGGCAGCTCCCGCGGACAGCCCTTCCATGACCCGGATCCGGCTCTACGATGCAAGAGTATCCGCCGGGCACGGAGATTTTCTCGATTCCGATTATTACACGACCATCGAAGTGCCCGCCAGGGACGCAAAGGGTGTGGATTTTGCCGTTACGATCAGCGGAAACAGTATGGAACCGGCATTTCATGATCACGATATGGTTTATGTGCACCAGCAGGAAACGCTGGATGACGGGGAAATCGGGATTTTCTCGCTAAACGACAACGCGTATGTCAAGAAGCTGAAAAATGACAGCGACGGGACATTTCTCATTTCCCTGAATCAGAAATATGCGCCGATCCCGGTGCATCTTGACCGCGATGACTTCCGCATCTTCGGGAAGGTGTGCAGTGCCACCCGGTAAGAGCCGAAATCGGTCATGCAAAATCTTATGGGGGGTGATGCAGCTTGAGAGAAACACCAAACAACCTGCTGGCGGCCCGGAAGGCCGCTGGGCTTTCCCGGAGCAAAGCCGCCGAGGATCTGAGAGTCGATCCGAAAACGCTTTATCGATATGAAAACGGGACGCAGTGCCCGAATGTGTATGTGGCGATCCGGCTCTCCGAATACTATCACCGGACCGTGAAAGAATTGTTCCCGCCAAGAGGCGGGATCTGAGCAGGGAAAAGAGGCGCTCATGGCACGGCTGCACCAAATGCAGTCCCGGATGCCAAAACTGCTATGTGTACCGGCGTGATGCCGAATTTGGCCGGGATGCCTCCATCGTGAAGAAGACAGCCTCCTTCAGCCTTCCGGTGAAAAAAGACCGGCATGGGAACTATAAGCTGAAGCCGGAAGACGGCACGGTCATGACCTGCTTCACCTCGGACTTCTTTCATCCGGGCGCCGATGCATGGCGTCCCGAAGCCTGGCAGATGATGAAGATCCGCTCGGATCTGCAGTTTTATTTTGTCACCAAGCGCCCGGAGCGGTTCTATGAAGGACTCCCGGAGGACTGGGGCGACGGATATGAGAATGTCCACATCTGCTGCACCTGCGAAAATCAGTATCAGACAGACCGGCGTCTCCCCGTCTTTCTGAATCTTCCGATCCGCCACAAGGAAATCATCCACGAACCGATGCTTGAGGAAATCCATATTGAAAAGTATCTGGAACGGTACCACGATCAGATCGAATGTGTCTCCTGCGGCGGAGAATCCGGGGAAGGTGCGAGGCTCTGCGACTATGGCTGGATCATCATCACAAAGATGCAGTGTGACGAATACGGCGTGCCGTTCCACTTCCATCAGACTGGCAGCCTCTTCAAGAAAGGAAGCCGAATCTATCATATTGACCGGAAGGATCAGGAAGAACAGGCAAGAAAATCCGGGATTGACACGCCAATCTCTCCGATATGAGTATTATCTCGGTGATTATTGTCTCGCTCTGCTGGCTGCTGCGCTCAGCTCCAGCTGATCGTCGGGAATCGTCAATGGCAGAGGAATGTCTGCACAATTTCGTTCAGAAGAACAGTGCGTCCCACTTCTCTATCTCATCGATCCATGCGAGCGGATCATAATATTTCTTTCTCCTCCCGTTATCGCGGATCTCATATCGGAGCGTTCCGCCGCCCAGGAAAGCATCTGCGCTGATCACACAGTCAAGATATCCGTCATCGTGCCGGGTCTTCTCAATGCTTACCCTGACGTTGGAATACGGCCGCAGAAGAGTTTTGACTGCCGGGAGATCCTGTTCATTGATGCATTCTCGGTCGAGGAATGCTCTGTGGACATACGGGGCAATTTTCTCTTTTACTTCGCTGATTGAAGCCTTCATTCAACCACATCCTTCAAAACCAGGCTGTCACGCTAAGATCGGGATATCACATTTCCTCGAAGCGTTTTTCAGCATGCCCCTTCAGAATTGCGTTCTCCACACCAACGGGAAATTTCCGCAATCAGATCAAGAGGAAGGTTATCGCCATAAGGGATTTGAATGGCTCCCTTGCTGAATTTTAAACCACGTTTCATGAGTTCTCCGGCGAAATGTTCCACCGCTTCAGGTCCCGGGTAGATCCCTATATGTCTCTTTGCCGCCGCAAAGTGGATAATGTTGCGTCCTTTCCACCACGTCGGCATTGACCAGGAGATTTTCTCTTCCGCAAATGGCAGCTGCTCTCTGATCGTGTCCCGGACAGCATACAAATTGCTTCTATGCGCCGAATCCTGGTTATTGATATATTCGTCAATCAGATTCGTTGTTGTACTCATAGTTTTTATGTTGACAATAGCTTTCCAATCGCATTGCGATCACTTAAAAAGCTTAAACAGATCGCCCAGTCCAAAGGTGGTCTTCCGATAGACCTTGTTATAGATTGCCTTTTTCGGATGAAGAATACCCATTCCCTTCTTCCCATAGCCCGGAATCAATGCCTTTTTCACAGCACGGGTTGCTCTTCCCTTTGTTCTGGCGCTCAATGATTTCTTTAGACTGGGTTTTCTCATTCCGTACTTCATGTTAACCGCCTCACATTTCTAAAAATTGAACTACCAATCTTTACAAATCGATCTCCCGCTTCGTGCCAAAACAGGGCATCCTGTTTCTCTATTTTCTTTTGATTCCCCTCATAATCTTTGCTGCATTTATCATTGCACCTGCACAACAGAACTGTTTTTCTCTGAAATTACCTTCCTTCCAAAAAAATAATATTTACATTATCCCTGAATCTGTGAAGAAATCAACTTCACCGGCAATTCCGGAGGGGGCGGCTCCCCGTGAGCTGGTCTTGGCTGCTTACCCGGACAGCTCGTCCAGCGTCTTCCCGTAAGCGCCGAGAAATTCCCGGACAAAATCACCGACTTCCGGATCCTCCTCTTCCATCCGCCGGACTGCCGCGCGGATGGTCTCCCTGGCGGTCCGGAATTCGGTGTTCCCGGCTTTCTCCTCCTCGATGCACTTGATGTAGGCGGAAATCTTGTCCGCGGCTTTCACCAGGCGGCGCAGGTGGCGGTCCTCCGTGGTGTCCTCCCCATGAAAAATTGCTGCATAGACCGGCCGGAGATCCCCCGGCAGCTGCCCGAGTAGCCGCTCCTCCGCCGCCTGCTCCACCCCGCGGTAGGCATCGCGGATCTCCTCGCTGAAATACTTTACCGGCGTCGGCATATCCCCGGTAATGATCTCCGCGGCATCGTGGTAGAGGCCGATGAGCGCCGCCCGGTCCGCGTCAACCGACGCCCCGTACCGGATATTCGCGATCGTGCAGAGCGCGTGGGCGATCATCGCTACTTCCAGAGAATGCTCGCTCAGGGTCTCCTCGCGGGAATTCCGCATGAGCGCCCAGCGCGCGATGTACTTCATCCGCGAGATCGAAGCGAAAAATGTATATTCCTGATTTTTCATGTTCCGTTCCTCCGATGATTCGCATTTGGCGGTCGGATTTTTCTTTTAAAGCAGCGGCGCGATCAAACGGAACACCAGCTGATAGAGCCGCATGAACCGCGATCTCCCGTTCCTGTATTTCTCGGTAACTTCCCGGCAGACCGGAAACGTCTCCTGAAAATCCTCCTTGACCTTCATCACCGCGCTGCAGTCCGCCATGAGACAGCCGTCCTCAAAATGGTGATAGAGGCTCCGGTAATCCAGGTTGATCGTCCCGCAGGTGGCAATCCGGTCATCGGAGACGCACTGCTTCTCGTGGCAGAAGCCCGGCGTGTACTCGTAGATCCGCACCCCGTTCCGGACGAGCCCGTTATAGTAGGATCTGGTGACCCCGTAGACAATCCGCTTGTCCGGGATGCCCGGCGTGACGATCCGGACATCGACGCCGCGCTTGGCGGCAAGGCCGAAGGCGTGCGTCATCTCGTCGGTGATGATGAGATAGGGCGTGACAAACCAGACATAATCCTTCGCCTGCTCGATAATGCTGATGTAGACATTTTCCCCGACCTGCTCGTTATCGATGGGGGAATCCGCGAAGGGCTGGACATATCCCCCCGGCTCCTTCGCGCGGTAGGGGATCTGCGGGAAGAACCGGTCAAAGTTCCGGTCATCCTCGTCGGTCGCCCGGATCGCGTTCCACATCTCGAGGAACATCACGGTGAAGCTCTTCACCGCATCCCCCTCGACGCGCACGCCGGTGTCTTTCCAGAACCCGTAGGGGTGCGTGATGTTGAAATACTCATTGGCCAGGTTGTATCCGCCGGTAAAGGCCACTCTCCCGTCAACAACCGTGATCTTCCGGTGATCGCGGTTATTGAAGAAAATATTGAGCGTCGGCGTCACCGGGTTAAAGACCCGGCACTGGATGCCCAGGTGCTCCATCTTCCGCCGGAAATCTCCGCTGATGAAGGAGGCAGAACCGATATCATCGTAGAACAGCCGGACCTCAACGCCGTTCTGCGCCTTCTCGGCCAGGATCTCCTGGATCCCGTGCCATGCCTCAGCGTCCTCAATCGCGTGATACTCCATGAAAATGAACTTTTCCGCCTTCCGAAGCTCCTCCTTCTGTGCCTCAAGCCCCTCGGAGGCGTTCTTGTAGTACACGACGTCCGAATTCTGGAATACCGGGAAACCGGCATAATCCTGGATATAGCGGAAAACGCTCGCGGAGGGATTGCGCTCCTTCTTTGCGCGGGCAATCCGCTCATCGCTCCGCCCCATCATGGGAAAGAGCTGGAGATCAATCGCGAGGAACCGGTCCCGCATCCTCCTGGTTGAGCCGGAGAGGCCGACCAGCAGGTAGAACGTCACGCCGAAGATCGGGAAGGCCATGATCAGCATGATCCAGGGCATTTTCATGGATGCCGTCTTGTGCTGCGCATAGATGAGGAGGATCAGCACCATAGAGAACAGGCGGCTTGCAATCGTCAGCTCCTCGGCATAGCCGACAAACCGCGTGATGAGCATGACGATCGCCGCGCCCTCCAGTGCGATAGCAAGAACGGCAAAAAACAGGTGGCCGATGCCGTTCCGCACAGCAGACTTTTTCTCAACAGTTTCCGGACGAATCGAAGACATGAAGCATTCCCCCCTGCGCAGAATTTCTCTCAATAGAATTTATGATTTCCGATCACTGCCTTCGGTGTCCCGCTGACCGACCGGCCAAAATAGAGCGAGCCGCCGGTATTGTCGGTGCCGTTCATCGCCGCCGTCGCCGCTTTCAGGCAGGACGAGCGCGGCCCTGCCGCGGCCACCCGGTCCACCGAGCCATTTCCTGCCGGGGTGAACTGCCCGCCCTGGTAAATGACACCGCGGATGGAATTCGGGAATTTTCCGCTCCTGACCCGGTTCATGACCACGGCGCCCACGGCAATCTGCCCCTCGTATGGCTCGCCGCCGGCCTCGCACTGGATGAGGGCGGCAAGCAGGCGAAGCTCCGAGCTATTCTGCTGGGCTTTTTTCGCCTTCTCTTTCGCCGCCGCGGCAGCCTGCGCCCGGGAGGCGTCCGCAGCAGCCTGCGCCGCTGCCTCCTGGGATCTGGCGGCGGCGCGGGACTCCGCATCCCGGGATTCCTGCGCCGCCTTCTCCGCGGCGATGCTTGCCTCCACCGCGGCCTTGGATTCCGCGATGCTGGATTCCTCCTCCTCGATGGAGACCGCCTTTGTTGTCTTATAAGAAATCTTGATCAGATCCGACCGGACATAGCCGGTCTGATCCGTGCCGTCCAGGAGGACAGCCACCCAGCCTGCGCCGGTGTCCGCGAAGGGATCCACCAGCATCCTCTGCCCGTTCGGCACAAGAGCCATGATGTCCGAATCCTGGCTCTCCGCGCTGCGTACCCTGACGCCCTCCCCGGTCACCGTCGCCAGCGTGTCACAGTTCTCTTTCGCCCATTCCAGGGCATCATCCCCGAAATAGCAGTATTTGTTCATGACGTAGCCGATGACTTTCCCGGACTCCACCCGGGTCCAGGTATCCCCCTTCTCCTCGATGTGCGCCCGGCTCCCCATATAGAGCTTGCCCACGACAGCGGAATCCTCACTGGGCTTCTCGCGGACATTGACGTACTGCTCAGCGTGCGGCATCAGATATTCCTGCCACTCCTCCTGCTCCGGCGACATGGTGGATGCCTCGGAGATCGAGAGCGTCCTTCCGGTTCCGCGGTTTTCCTGCGTCTCCCCGCTTCCGGCGGAGAATTCCCGGTAGCCGTCCGTTCCCTCCTCCGCGGCGGAGCCACCGGAGGATAATCCTCCCGCACCGCAGCCGGGCAGGGCCAGGATGAGCACGGAGAAGATCATGAGCACCGTCAGGGAGCGCCGGAACCTTCTCCAGCGGCTCCCCGCCCGATTTTGGGTCTTTCTCACAAGGCTCCCCGCCCGATTTTGCCCCCTTCTCATCGGGCTCCCCGGGAGTTCCCTGCCTCCGCGAATGCCATCACCGCGCCGGCGATCCGGTCTGCCCGCTCCGCAGCTTCCCTCTCCGAACCTGCCTTCGTGTAGAAATAGAATTTCAGCTTCGGCTCTGTTCCGGATGGCCTGGCCGCGAACCAGCTGCCGTCCGCGAGACGGAATTTCAGCACGTTCGATGCGGGGATATCCGCATGGCCATGCAGATAATCGGTTTTTTCCGCCACCGGGATGCCGGCAAATTCCGCCGGGCACTCCTCCCTGAGCCTTGCCATAATCGCGCGGATCTTCCGCTCTCCCGCCTCACCCGTGAGAACCAGGGAAATCTGCCGCTCCGCGAAATACCCGTACTTCCGATAAAGCTCCTCCAGGGCATCCCTGAGATGCATGCCCTTCTTCCGGAAATAAGCCGCCATCTCCGCCATCAGCATCGCGGCGCAGATGCCGTCCTTGTCCCGGACCTGTTCTCCCGGGGCACAGCCGATACTCTCCTCATAGGCAAAGAAATACCGGTACCCCGCCTTCTCAATCTCCGGAATGCGCCCGCAGATATTCTTGAAACCGGTCAGCGCCTCGAACACCCGGATCCCGTAGCTTTCGCAGATCGCCGCGCCGAAATCGCCGGTGACGATGGATTTGATCATCGCGGCGCGCGCCGGAAGCCTGCCCCCCGCGCGCAAGCTCTCCGCCATATAGGCGATCAGCATCGCTCCGGCCTGGTTGCCGTTCAGAAACCGGAAGCCGCCGGCGCCATCGGCAATCTCGACCGCCATCCGGTCACTGTCCGGGTCTGTCGCGATGAGGAGCTCCGCCCCCGTCTCCTTTCCCAGCTTCTCCGCCAGGGCAAATGCCTTCGGATCCTCCGGGTTAGGGTAGCCGACCGTGGTAAATTCCGGATCAGGATCCGCCTGCTCGGATACCATATGGAACCCGGAAAATCCTCTCTCCCGGAAAATCTGCCTGACCGGCTTCGATCCCGCCCCGTTGAGCGGCGTGTAAACCACCGGGACGGTAAGGTCAAGCTCCCTAGCCGGCCTTTCCGCCATAGAAAGGACATAATCCAGATACGCCCGGTCATCTGCCTCCCCGAGCATCACGACGAGGTTCTCGCGGACAGCGTCCGCAAGCGGCATCCGCCGGAAATCCGCAAAAAGATCCAGGGAAAGAATCTCCCTCTGGATCCCGTCGGAGACTGTTCCGGAGATCTGTGCCCCGTCCGACCAATACACCTTATAGCCATTATATTCCTTCGGGTTATGGCTTGCGGTCATATTGATGCCGGCGACCGCACCGAGACGGCGGATCGTGAAGGAGAGCTCCGGCGTCGGCCGAAGCTCCGGGAAAAGGTACGCCCGGATGCCGCTGCCAGCAAGGATCTCCGCCGCGAGCTCCGAGAACTCCCGGGAGTGGTAGCGGCAGTCGTAAGCGATCACGACGCCCCGCGCGCTCCCTCCTGCCTGCCGGATATAGTTCGCAATCCCCTGGGTCGCCCGGCCAACGGTCAGGCTGTTCATCCGGTTGGTTCCGGCGCCGCAGATCCCCCGGAGGCCGGCGGTTCCGAACGAGATCTCCTTATAGAACCTGTCCTCAACCGCCGCCTGATCGCCCCGGATCTCCAGAAGCTCCCCGTAGAGTGGTGAGGTTTTCGGAATTTTCTCAAGCCAGAGCTGATAGTTCTCCTGTGCGTCCATCTTTCCTCCTTGCTCCGCGCCGCCCGCGGCGAGGCGTCCCAAAAACACGCTGTTTTCTTATGGTAATAGTAATTCCGCGGGGGAAAGTTGTCAAATTTTCGCCGGGTTTTCGCCGGTTCCGGGGAGCACGGGGAGAATCCGCCATTCTGTAGCCCCCCGCTTCCGGCATACAACCCCGGTCACGCCGGGAAAATCAGCACATCATAGCGGACCGCCTTCCCTGCATACACGGCATCCGGCTTCACCCCGCCGAGCAGCGGCCCCTTTATTGGGCGCTTGATGACGATCCTCTGCGGCCCGGCCGCCTTTGCGGCGTCTAAGAGTTCCCGCTCGTCCGTGCACGGCTTCTCCAGGCTGTGGATGAGCTGGAATTTCTTTTTCACCTGCGCGCTCTTCGTTCGCTCCGGGAACATCGGGTCCAGAAGGACCACATCCGGGCGGAAAGGGAGCTTCCTCATCGCCGGGATACTGTCCTCCGGGCAGAGCTCCATCCGGCCTGCCGCCTCCGCGAGCGCCGGGTCGTCCGCCGCCCTCCGGAGCGCGTCGGCAAGGAGCACGGCGAGAACCGGATCATACTCGTACATCCGCACCTTGAAGCCCGCCGCGGCAAGAAGAAGGGAATCTTCCCCGAGGCCGGCGGTGGCATCCACCACGGTCAGCGGCATCTCCGCGCCGCGGATACGGCATGCGCGGACAATCAGCTCCCGCTCCAGATTGCTCTGGCGGAGCCGCCGCAGATTTTTGGAGAAATCGCCGCCGATCTCCAGATTTCCATCCGTCAGCACGAGGCCGTGCGCGGTCTCCCTGAGAAAAAGCCCTTCCGGGAGTGTGGGATATTCGTTCATATTTATCTTCTCCTTCGCGCCTGCTGCGCCCTGTGAAATCATGATACTGCATTATCATATAACAGGCAAACTTTCCAGAATACTTCTGTAACAAAGCCTTAACATAAACTACGAAAAACCCGTGTATAATTAACCTTGTTAACAAAGATTGATACGTTGCTAACAAAATTCCTGTTGAACAAGAGGTGTTTTTTATGAAAACGCTGAATCGAAAACTGGCCGTTCTTCTGTTCACCCTGATCCTTGCGGTCAGCTCCGCATTCCCGGCACTCGCAGCGGGCAATACCACTGTAGCCGGTGCATCTTTCGCAACCTACACAAGCATCCCGTCCGGCTTCACCCAGATGGCCGGAACGCCGCTCTGCTTTTATGACGGCACGCCGGACAGCGTGAAAGAATCCGTAATAAACGCATTTGATTCCCTTCCGGACAATGTCCGGACGATGGCCGCGGTCGCCGGCTTCCACTATCTGGTCACCGACAAGGCGCACGCCGCAAATGTGCCGAACTTCCAGAACCCGGGCACTCTCCCCGCCGGGGAGACGATGCGGTTCTCCTACTATTACTACAGCGACGGGACAGTCACCCACACAGATTTCGCCGCGGTGATCTTCTATGACACCGAGGGGACAACCCCGGATCAGACACTGATCCACGAGACCGGCCACATGATGGACGACTGCATGCTGATGTACCGCGGAGCGCTCAGCTCCACCTCAAGTGAATTCAGCGCGCTGGCTGCGCAAGATAAAAACGTGATCGGCGGCTTCGACCGGAATTCCGCAGTCAACGTCTACACTTCCTCAGAGATTTTCGCCGAATCCTTCCGGATCTTCATGGACGATCCGGGCTGGCTCACGACAAATTGCCCAGAAATTTACAAGTTTGTAACAAATATCATTGATAATCTTCCAACAACCGGAAGGGCCAATTATTGATCGGACTGGAAAATTCAGCCGCGGCAGAGGAGAAATCCGGATCTGCCGCGGCTTTTCTATGTCCCGCGGTAATGCCCCTGATACTGACCGATATATGGCACCGGGAATTTTGACATGGAAGGCAAAACATGAGAAAATGAACCTGTTCAGCGCATGCGGGAAAACTTCCGGGGCAAGGCCGAATCGCCGGCCCGATCGAGTTAATGCATACACGCAAAGAAAGGAACCAGAAATCATGAGCAAAGAAATCAGGCCTGCGGTCATCGAGCACGCGGCAATTTACGGTAAAATCTATGCGGAAGCATTTTCCGGGGAGCCCTGGAACGATGCCTGGAAAACCAGCGATGCTATTATTCACGTGACCGAGCTTCTGGAATCCAGGCAGTGTTACGGGCTGGAATACCTCGTCGATGACCAGGTCGCCGGCTTCCTCCTCGGGACATCGATGCTTTTTCACTATGGGCGCACCTTTGAGATCAATGACCTTGCCGTCGCCCCCGCTTACCAGAAACAGGGGATCGCAGGCCTGCTGATGGAACGTTGCCTCGCCGATCTCAAGGCGCAGGGAATCGCCGGCATTCACCTGATCACGGCCGCGGAGGGGAACCTCCCCGCCTTCTATGAGAAATATGGCTTTACCAGGGAGAAGGAAGTCATCCTGATGGGGAAAACATGCTGATGGAAGTGCTGGAATACGGAAAGAAAAATGCGGAAACCGTCCTTCTCCAGATGGTGGACGACAATGACCTAAAAACCATGGAACAGGAGGTTGCCCTGATCCGGGAAAATGCGGGGGAAGACTTCCGCCTCCTGGCGTGCAGGGTCAGTGACTGGAATCTCTGCCTGTCCCCCTGGAAAGCGCCCGCCGTCTTCGGCAGGCAGGATTTCGGGGGCGGAGCGAAGGATACCCTGCGGGAGCTCCTGGACATCTGTCCGGAGAACGCGAAAATCTGCTATATCGGGGGCTACTCCCTGGCAGGCCTCTTCGCCCTCTGGGCGGCGTACCAGGCTGACCGGTTCCAGGGTGTCGCCGCGGCGTCCCCCTCGATGTGGTTTCCGGGATTTACCGAATACATGAGAGCCCACGAGCTCCGCTACGGGAACATCTACCTGAGCCTTGGCGATAAGGAAGAAAAAGCCCGGAATCCTGTCATGGCCACGGTGGGAGACAGAATCCGGGAGGCTGATCTCCTGCTCCGGGAGCAGGGGAAGAACTGTATTCTGGAATGGAATCAGGGCAATCACTTTCAGGATGCCGGCGTGCGGACGGCGAAAGCCTTCTCATGGGTAATGCGCCAGGAGGTCAGGTAGCCATCTCCTCCGGATCATAATCGAACTTGCCGTCGTTTTTCTCCTCGAGCGTCCGGATCAGGTCGTAAGCGCCCGCCGTGTAGGGAACGGGAATCCCATGCTCCGCCGCCTTCTTCATGAGGACGCCGCAGAACATGTCCACCTCGGTGTGCCGCTTCGCATCCAGATCCTGGAGCGTCGAATACCTTGCTGCCTTCCGGCTCCTGACCACGGTTCGATCCAACGGCTCCAGTGGAACCCCGCAGGCGGAAGCAACCGCGCGGACCTCCGCCTCAATCTTCCGGGAATAATCGAGCAGGTACGGGCTGTCGGAAATCGACCCGACCCCGGTGCCGGTGATCGCCTGCGGGATGTTATAGCAGAGGTTCCGCAGATATTTTTCCCACTCCTGTTTCAGGATATCCCCGTGAAATTGCGCGTGCAGCGGGGTATTCCGGAAAAAGGCGTCGATCGCGCTGCAGCGCTCCGTCATCTCCGGCGAGTCCGCCTCGCCGTACTGGAGCCCCCACGTGGTATCCGGGTCGAACCAGGTCTCCCCGTTCTCCCGCTGGGAGGAAATAATCATGAAGCTGTTGACGATGGGCTTCCTGCCCACCGCCTCCGACACGATCTCCTCCGAATCCACGCCGTTCAGCAGGGACATGACGATCGTATTTTCCCGGACGATGGTTTTCACCGCCGGAAGAATCTCCCGAAGGCCGCTGTATTTCGTCGCGATGAGGAGAAGATCCGCCCCGGCGGCTTCCTCCGGCGTCCGGACCTCGGGGAAGTACACTTTCCCGTTAATGTTCACGCCTCGCTTTCTCAGGCGCTCGGCCCGCTCTCCCTCCGCAACGAGGGCAAAGGCACTGCCCATGCTTTCCGAAAGCCCCCAGATAAAATAGCTTCCGACTGCTCCGGCGCCGATCAGCGCCACCTGATGAATATCCATATTTTCCTCACTCTCCTGACGCGCGGCTCCAGAAATCGACCGGCTCATAATCCTGGAGCTTCGCCAGGTAGCCGCGCGCGGCCAGTTTCTCCTGGATCAGGTCCAGGGTCGCCTCATCGTCCGCGCGGACCGTATGATAATGATACCCTGATGTCGTCTCCATCAGCAGGCGGGATTTCCCGCTCCCGATGTCCTCGATGTATTTCTCGATGTCCCGCCGGCTGCGGATATTCAGTACGCCGCGGATGACGCCGTACACCCTGTGGCAGACGAACACGTCCTCCACCTCGCCGCCGGTATCCACGATCAACTCCAGCTCATCCCGGACCTGCTGCTCGGTGTGGTAAACCTTGAACACCCGGGTTGCCCGATGCCCGCTCTGCAGGATGTAACCGCGGTTCGTGGACACGATCTCCCGCCCGGAAGCCCGGATCAGGGCAATGTCCTGCACAATCACCTGGCGGCTGACCGAAAACGTCCGGGCAAAGAGGCCACCGGAAATCGGTTTGGCGCTCGTCTCCAGCATGTGCAATATTTTTTCCCGTCTTTTCTCTCCGCTCACACGAACCCCTCTTTCCTGTCCCGTTTTCTGTCGATGGCTCCCACCGTTGATTGATCTTCTCCGCCGGGAAGTGTTCCTGTCCCGCCGGGAGGATTTTCTGCCCGCCGGGGCAATTTCCCGCCCCTTGGGAAAAGATTACTGCTCCACCGGGTGAAGATGCTTCAGGCTGAGGTCAAGGATCGGCGCCGAGTGTGTCAGCGCGCCGCTGGAGATGTAATCCACCGCGAGATCGCGGATCTTCGCGATATTTTCCCGGGTAACATTACCCGAGATCTCCACCTCTGCCCTGCCGTCAATGATCCGGAGAGCCTCCGCCATCGTATCATGATCCATATTGTCCAGCATGATGATGTCCGTCCCGGCGGATACCGCCTCGCGCACCTGGTCCAGCGTCTCCACCTCGATCTCGATCTTGCGGACAAAAGGCGCGTAGGCCTTCGCCGCGAGAATGGCCTCGCGGACGCCTCCCGCGGCGCCGATATGATTATCCTTGAGCAGGACGCCGTCAGACAGGTTGTAGCGGTGGTTTGTCCCCCGCCCCATCCGGACGGCATACTTTTCAAAAATCCGCATATTGGGCGTCGTTTTCCTGGTATCCAGCAGCTTGATCTTCGTCCCCGCAAGGAGGCTCACCATCTGCCTCGTGTACGTCGCGATGCCGCTCATCCTCTGCAGGTAGTTGAGGGCGGTTCTCTCTCCGCTCAGGATCACCCGGATATCGCCGCGGACGATGCCGATTTTCTGGCCCTTCTTCACTTCATCCCCGTCCGCGCAGAAAAACTCCGCCTTCGTATGCCCATCCAGCAGGGTGAACACGCGGGCAAATATCTGCAGGCCGCAGATGACGCCGTCCTCCTTGCAGATGAGGTCTGCCTCGCCGTCTTTTCCCGCCGGCATGACGCTGTTCGCCGAGACATCCTCCGAGGTCAGATCCTCGCGGAGGGCGCTCAGGATCAGCGGATCCATATTGATTTTCATCGTGACCGGATCGATCATCGAAATATCCTCTCTTTCTTCATCTTCAGCTTATGCCGTTTGCCCGGAAGCTGCCCGCGGATCCGCCATTCCGCGGAACGGCAAGGCAACATCCGGCACCTCTGGAAGATCAGACTGCGCGGGAGAGCTCCGGTGCCGCCTCCCGGTACTCGATCGGCATCTCCTCGCCCCCATTGTCACGGCGGATCGCGTCACGGACAAGACGGACATTTTCCCGGTTTCTCCTGCCGCTGTCCAGAAGGCCGCTGACATCATAGTTCTCGACCACGTCATGGCGGGAAGCCGCCTCGGCGTCGAGGGCAATGCACATCGCCGCCCGCTTCGCCCAGACCAGGCTCTCCAGCAGGGAATTGGAAGCCAGGCGGTTTTTCCCGTGAACACCGTTGCAGGCGGTCTCTCCGGCCGCGTACAGCTGCCTGAGGCTGGTCCTGCCCTCATGGTCGACCTTCACACCGCCCATGAAGTAATGCTGGGCAGGCACGACCGGAATCGGCTCCTTTAAGGCATCATACCCCATTTCCCGGCAGTGTTCCACAATATTGGGAAAATGCTCGAGCAGGGTTTTCTCCCCCACCGGGCGCAGATCCTCCCAGACGAAGGAAGTGCCGTCCTTCTCCATCTGTTTCCGGATCTCGATGGTCAGAAGGTCACGCGGAAGCAGCTCATCGGTAAATCTCTGCATATCCTTTCCGTAGAGCTTCGCCCCCTCGCCGCGCACCGACTCGGAGATCAGGAAGCTCCGGTCCTCCGGCTTCTCGGTGTAGAGCGTCGTCGGGTGAATCTGAATGTAGTTGAGGTGCTCGGTCGCCACATGGTGGCGGAGCGCCATGGCGAGGGAATCCCCGGTCAGGCTGCGGAAATTCGTGGAGTGGCGGTAGAGCCCGCCGATCCCACCGGTCGCCAGGACCACATTCGCGGCCATCACCTTCTCCAGGGAGCCGTTCTCCAAGAGGAGAACCGCGCCGTGGCAGCAGTTCCCGTCCGTGATCAGGTCAACCATCTCCGTGTGCTCCATGACGGTGACATTGTCCAGCTGGAGAACACGGTCTACCAGGTGGGTCGTGATCTCCTTGCCGGTGATGTCCTCGTGGAACAGGATCCGGTGGTGGGAGTGGGCGCCCTCGCGGGTGTAGCGGAGCGAACCGTCGAGATTCCGCGCGAAGCGGACGCCGTAGCTGACCAGGTCGCGGATGACCTCCGGCGACGACTTGATCATGATCTCCACGGACTTCCGGTCATTCTCATAATGGCCGGCCTTCATGGTATCGTCAAAATAGCTGCCGTAATCCGCCGGGTCCTTCAGGACGCAGATTCCTCCCTGGGCGAGCATGGAATCGCTGCTCGCAAGGTCCGTCTTGGTAATCATGAGAACCTTCTGCTCCGGCGGCAGGTTTAGCGCGCAGTAGCAGCCCGCCACACCGGCTCCCACAATCAAAACATCTGTCTTAATCATAATTGATGATCCTCCCTAATCTACGGGGTATCTTCCTTCGTCCTGCCGGTACCCCGAACTGCTGCTTTCGCCCAGTATAGCACAGGCGGGCATAACTGACAAGACAGTTGTTAAGTCTATTGTGTCACATGTCTTGACAGTAACACCTCCCGCCACTATACTGGAAACAGTTCATCGCAGGCGGGGAGAAGAGCCCGCAAAATGACTGCTTGCAGGCAGTTTTGCGGGCTCTTCCCCCCGCCTGCGGCCAAGCGCCGCAGGTGCTCGGAACTCCCACACCCCGCGAAGCAGCGCTTCGCGGGGTGTGGGAGTGCAGACGGTTACCAAATATAAAAATCAGGGGAATAACGTGATGAAGACAAATGAATTGCAGGAAATGATCATGCAGGCCAAAAAAGAGAGGGATGTCTGCATTCTCGCCCATGCCTACCAGAGTGAGGACATCTGGGAGGTGGCCGACTACATCGGGGATTCCTACGGGCTCGCAGTCCAGGCGGCGAAGGCGCCGCAGAAGACCGTGCTCATGTGCGGCGTCCGCTTCATGGCGGAAACCATGAAAACGCTGTGCCCGGAGAAGCGGGTCCTTCTCGCCAATCCTCTGGCAACCTGCCCGATGGCGATGCAGATGACCAGGAACATGGTGGAAAAGCTCCGCGAGGAGCACCCGGACTGTGCCGTGGTCGCCTACATCAATACCACGGCGGATCTCAAATGTGCCGTGGACGTCGTCGTGACCTCCTCCTCCGCGGTGAAGATCGTGAAAGCCCTGCCGGCAAAAAAGATTCTCTTTATCCCGGACTGCAACCTTGGCCGCTGGGTGGAAAAACAGTGCCCGGACAAGGAGTTCATTTTCTATAAGGGCGGCTGCCCGACCCATCTCAAGAATACCCGTGAGGATGTAGAATACGCAAAATCCCTGCATCCGGACGCGAAATTGCTCGTCCACCCCGAATGCAGGGAAGAAGTGACCGCGCTCGCCGACTACGCCGGGAGCACCACGGGGATCCTGAAGTACGCGAAGGAATCCCCGGACCGCGAATTTATCATCGGCACGGAGAACAGCATCGTGCAGCACCTGCAGTTTGCCTGCCCGGACAAGAAGTTCTATCCGCTCTCCGTCGAAACCGTCTGCCCGAATATGCGCGCCACGACACTTGCGGATGTCTACAACGCGGTCACCGGGGCCGGCGGCGAGGAGATCGAGCTTCCCGCGGAAGTGATGGAGCATTCTGTCCTGCCGATTCGGAAAATGATTGCTCTCGGCGGCTGATTCCGGCGGACGCAGGATTTGTCTCAGCGCTCGTGCACCAGCTTCCCGGTAATCTGTTCGGGAACCAGCTCGAGAATCTGCACGCGGTCTCCATTTTTTCGAAGATCCTCCCGGTAAAATTCCTTCTGCTCCGGGTAAATGTGCATGGAGAGCTTCCACGCCGCGTCGAGCACTCTCTGATGATCCTCAACCGGGGCAATACGTCCGAAGACAATGACGCTCCGGACATAGCGGGCGAAGCCGCCGTCCGGCTTTCCCTCGTCCATCACGCAGAAGGAGACCTTGTCATGCCTCGCGATGGCATCAATCTTGTGGCCTTCCTTCGCCCCGTGAAAATAGAGGTGCCCATCCTCATCGCAGAAATAATCGATCGGGAGGCCATAGGGATAATCGTCATCCCCGAGCACGGAGAGAACCCCGAGATGTCCTTTCTTAAGGACATCCAGAGCCTCCTCATCGGCGAGCTGCTGTTTAAACCTTCTCATCTTTCGGAACATACTTTGCATCCTTTCTTGCTCCGGCGAAGTCCGGAGCCTTCCCCATGCTCTTATGCGCTCCGGCGAATTCCGGAACCTGCCCCACGCTTTTATGCACCCCGGCGGAGCTCCCGGAAGGCGGGGATCCGGTCAATGGTCATCACCAGCGCCAGGGAAATGAGCCGGTCCAGATAATCTGTGACGATCTGCACCGCAAAAATCGACCCGGTCAGTCCCAGGGGCGTGTGGGAGAGCAGCGCGACGATCGCCGAGGAGCCGGAGGAGGTAACCCCGCCAAACACAGCCGCATTGATTACGGCAACGACGAGCGTTCCCGGAACCGTGATCAGGAGAGCCGCAAGAAACAGTCCGGGACCTGCCGCGTGAATCCGCCTGAGCACGAGCCCGGAAGCCAGGCCCAGGATCATCCCGGCGGGCGCGAAATACAGGGAGTAGATATCCCCGGCCATCATCATGAGTATGCCGGAAATGAGCGGTGGCAGCATGCCCGTCACCGGGCCGAACATGAGGCCGGTCAGGATTGTCCCGATGCTGTCCAGATAGACCGGAAGGCGGAGAAGCAGGGCAAGCTGCCCTCCGGCATAATTGATGCAGACGGCCGCCGCCAGCATACAGATCCGGAACGCCGGATTTTTCGTCCTCGCTGCGTGAACTTTTTCCATGTTAGAACCTTCTTTCTGGAAAGTCAATCTCCTCCTCCGGAACCCCCGTCAGCCGGGACAGGAACATTTTCCAGAAGGCGGGGACATCCGCTTCTGTATACACCGTGGAATTGGCCGGCTTCCGCCAGAACTTCATGGCATCCACGACGGTCTGCCCCATCGAAATGCCCTGGACCTCCACATCCGTGAATGCGTCAAACCCGGAGAGCAGCGCCGGATCGAGAAATGCCGCCACCGCCAGCGGATCGTTAATAACACAGCCAATCAGGCGCTCCTGGATCCAGTGAAAATCAAAGTAAAACCGGGTGATTTTCCGGACAAAGCCGCCGACCTCCGGGTTCAGGCGGTTCATATACTCAAGCAGGGTCGGCGTCAGCACGATCTTTCTCGTGACATCCAGGCCGACCATCCGGATTTTCCTGCCGAGACTGCCCATGGTGTGATAAACCAGCCTCGCCGCGTCGGGATCCTCCCAATAGTTGTACTCCGCCACCGGGGAACAGTTGCCATAGCTCCGGAAATTGCCGCCCATGGAGACAATCTCCTCCGCCGCGGCAAGGGCAGCCGGATTTTTCTCCGCCAGGCGGGCGAGGTTTGTCATCGGGCCGAGCGCGATCAGGGAACAGCCGCCGTGAAGCAGATTTTCCTCCAGAAAATCCACCGCGGTCACCCCATGAAGGCCGGGCGCCGGGTCTCCCGGGATCTCCGGGAGAAAACTCTCCCCGAGGCCGTCGGCGCCGTGGGTGTCCAGGGCGTTCACGTACTCCCGGGCAAGCGGCCGGCTCTCGCCCGCAATCACCGGGACGTCCAGCCGGTGCATGAAGGACAGCACCTTCCGGGCATTTCCCACCCCCATCTCCACCGGGGAATTGCCGGCCACAACCGTGATGCCGGCGACACGGATCTCCGGGCTCCTGAGCGCCAGCATAAGCGCCAGGGAATCGTCGATTCCGGGATCGCAGTCGATAATGACTTTCTTTTCCATGGTCTTCCTTTCCGCAAGCGGATAAAACCGATCTATTCAGCACATCTCGCGAAGCAGAGCTTCGCTCGATGTGCGGGGACACTCAGCCACATGGATCTCCCCGGCGCGCCAATCCGTCCGCGGATGTCAGCTGTTCAGCCGCTGTCACGCGAAACTGCGCTTCGCATGACAGCGGGCCGAGCACCTCCGGTGCCCGGCCATATGCCGGGGATGCTGCGCAAAACCGTCTGCAAGCAGCCGCCTTGCGCCCACTTCACATTTCTATTCAGAATCCGCACATCTCGCGAAGCAGAGCTTCGCTCGATGTCCGGATTCCAAGCGCCTCCGGCGCTTGGACACATGCGTCTCCCGGTGGGCGCAATTTCGTCTGCAAGCAGCCGCCTTGCGCCCACCGGGAGACGCATGTGCTGAATAGATAACAAAAAGTTGCTTATGTCCCATCCGAAACATAAGCAACCGATGATCTCTATTCCCGATTTGCCTGTTTTTTTATCCTGGGATGGTCTTCGAACCAGGGCGGATTGATCTCCGCAATTTCTCATCATACACAAAACCGCCGGTTTTGGCAAGCGGCATTTTCCGCCTTTATCCGAAGATGCCGCCGAAAAGCCCTTTCTTTTTCACCGTCTCCGAGGAAGCGCCAAGGTAATGATACCCGGTCTCCTCGATCGCGCCTTTCAGTTTTTCCGGGTCAACCGGGTTCTCAGTCAGAAAGACCGCCTCCCCTTTCTTGTGAGAGGAAGAAACCCTCTTTGCCTCCGGGAAAACCTTCCGGATCACGTCGTTCATATGGGATTCGCACATGCCGCACGCCATGCCGCCGACTTTTACTGTTGTCCTGATCATCCTCTGCCTCCTGAATGCCGCGGATCCCACCGCGGACGTCAAATTCCCTGCTTGGTGTCCTTTAGTTTAAACCGCTCCGGAATCTTGCTGCGGTCCACATGGCATTTGTCACACCCGGAGCAGCCACCGCCGCACTCTGCACAGCTCGAACCGTGTTTCCGATGATAGCGGACCGCCAGAATAAATAAACCGGCGATAACCGCCAGAATGACATAACTTGCGAAATTCATCCCCTGCTCCTTCCTGCCCGCCAGCCCAGCGTTCTTCCGCCGCCCGCGGAGCGAAGCTTTGGCCTACCCTAGTAGTAAGCTCTGCTTAACTTTCATTTGTCCTCTTTTCATTAAATTACTCTAACTGCTGGAAGGGCTTTTGTCAAGACGCTTCCGAAAAATTCTGAGCAGTGTCATGAACCGCCGGAAGATCCTGAACCACGGGATAAGCCTTCGGGAGATTCTGAAATCCGGCTATTGCATTTCTGCTATTAGTTGTGTATAACTGTTATTATGAATTTAAACTGTTGGGTATATTTTTTAACTTGAAAGGATAAGCCATGAGAGTTGATGAAGATAACGGGGTCAAGAAGACCACGGAGGATTATCTGGAAGCCATCCTGATGATCCATGAGCGCCAGGGCTATGTCCGCTCCATCGATGTGGCGGAGCAGCTCGGCGTGACCAAGCCAAGCGTAACCTACACAACGAAGCGCCTCCGCGAAAGGGGATATATCACCTCCGACCACGCGGGAATGCTGATCCTCACCGAGGCAGGCACGAAGATTGCGGAAAATACCTACAACCGCCATAAGAAGCTGACCCAGCTCCTGGTCAAGCTCGGCGTCGGGGAAGAGCAGGCCAGAGCCGATGCCTGCAAGGTTGAGCATGATATCAGCGAGGAGACCTTCAATGCCCTCTGCTCCATCCTGTAACCTCGAATAGCAGGGGATTCCTGTCTCCTCACAGCACATCAGCCTGGAGAGGGCTCTCATCTTCTCCCCCCGCCATCGGGCAGGAAGGGGAAATCAGCCCTCGATCTCTCACCCCACCGGAAGAACCGCGGGCGGAGGAACCGGTCCAATCGGACCGGTTCCTCCGCCCGCGGTTTTTCCGCAGAGCACTTAATTTGTTTCAACATGGCGGAGAAAAACCATCTGGTCTCCGTCATTTCCGGAGAAGACCTTCTGAAAATCTCCGGTCATCTCCGCCATGATTGCGCTGGACTGATACCAGCTGCTGTCCGCCTGGTACACCCGCCCTGCCTTCACAGCGGAAAAATCCGCGAACAGCGGGCTTTTTCCCAGCAGATCGTCCCGGGAGGCAATCTCCCCGCCAAGCACGCTGTCATAGAAGAGAAAATCCGCGTCCTTCGCCCGGCTGTAGAATTCCTCCATGGTCAGTTTTGTGGCATTCTCCTGCCCGGAAGGCGTAAGGTCATCAAAGAGGGAAGTTCCCCCTGCCTTCCGGATCATGTCCGCCACCAGGTCGTCGCCGTGCCGCACGGAGACCTGCCCGTTCTGCAGCACCGTGAAAAATACCGCCGACGGTTTTCCGGCCTGGCCACTCACGGCGTCATTCTCCGCGCTTTCCGCTTTCTCTTTCTCGCCGTGGTAAAACTTCTCCGCCTCATCATCCTTCCCCAGGATCGCGCCGTAAACCCGGATCCACTCCATCCGCCCGAGCGCGGTGGCCTCATAGCTTGAGGAATCCACGAAGACGGGGATTCCCAGCTTTTCCAGCATCTCCCGGACTTCCGGCGAGTGGTTGATCATCGTAGATTCGATGGCCAGGCCGCAGCCGCGGCTCGTGAGCAGCTCGTAGTCCGGGGCACTGTATTTGCCGGCGTAGGTGAGCGTTCCCCTGTCATAAGCTTCCTTCGGGGCATCGATCTCCCAGGAGTCCCTCGGGAGGCTGCTCATCGCCACCGAATCCATGGCGCCCAGCGCGTCAAAAAAGGAGGGGACAGAACTCGCCGCCGCGTAGATTTCCGGAGGGTTCTGCCGGATCACCGCAACCCCGTCCGGCAGATGATCCCTCGCCTCCTCCGGGAGGGCGTCCCCGCCCCCCGGTACGACCAGGATGCTGCTGTCACGGCTCCTGATAAGGCTGATCCCGCCGTCATACCGGTCGATCCGGAAGTTTTCCGCATCTTCCGGAAGCTCAGCCTGTTCAAGAGAGAGGCCGGGGATCTCCGGAGGATCTCCGAGGGCATTTTGGTTTTTTCCGCCAGGCGCGCCGCTCCCGCCGGAAGTCCCGGCTTCCGTTTTTTGAAGGGCCGAGAGGTCGCCGACCCGGGACAGCGTCCCGCCGAACGCCGACGCATTCTCCTTTGTCCCTACAAAAATGGTATACTCGATTTCGTGCGGCGCGGACATCGCGACAGTCGTCGCGGTGATGGAGAGCGGCGTATTCTCCGTGACCGGGATCCGGAACGCGGAATCTCCCCCGTTCTCTCCCTCCTCCGGGGAAATGCTCTCCTCCCCCGCCTTCACCTGCGTGTAATTCGGGCTGGAGAAAAGGATGACTGCTGTCTCCTGCCCATATTCCCCTGACGTCACCTCCCGGCACGCCATGCGCACCCTGCCGGAGCCGCCCTGCCAGGAGAACCAGAGCGCATCCCCGGAGACCGCTTTCTCCGAAGCTGCATCCTCCGCCGCCCCATTCCCAGCTCCCGCCGCGGAACTGTCCGCCACATCCGTGTTTCCCCTGCCGCATCCGGCGGTGAGGGCGAACAAAAGAAGCATCGCCGCAAGCAGGGCGGATGAACCGCGCAAGAATCCCCGGAAATCCCGAAGTCCCCTGCGGAGCCTTCCACGGACGGCGGACAGCCGATCGTTCCGCGTCACTGCTTTACAGGGTCAGACACCATCACCCTGTGGTCATACCATTTTCCCTTGGTGCCCAGAAGCGCCAGATCAAACTCCTGGCCGACCGCCGGCACCGGCACATCGAAGCCGTTCACCGTCTCCACCGTACCGTCGCTGTACTTCACCTCATCCTTTGTGGGTGCGAGAAGCTGCGCGCCATTCTTCTGCGCCTCCTCCGCTTTGCCCGGGTAAAGATTCACGATATTCTCCGAAGGCAGGGAGATATGGATCGTCATTTTCCCTCCGGAGACGGTCAGCGTCCCCTTCCCGTCCATCGCGTCGTTCACATGAAACATGGCGCTGTCGGTGGTAAATGCTGCCGTGTAGGTTCCATCCTCCAGGGCAGCCGGCGCAGCAGTGTTCCCGCTTCCCGCCTCACTCGCCGAAATCCCGTCCATCGCTGCCTTCGTGTGGCTCACATAAATTTCCTCAATCTCCGGGATCCGGCCCATCCCCTCGATCTGGCAGTCTACCCGGTCAAAATTCCCGGAGGCCTGGAATTGGCTGAGCCACGAATCCGGGTCGTCCGCATCCGCCATGTCGTTGTTCGCATGGTCGCCGGCGACTACCATGAGCGGCCTGAGGACAACCTTCCGGTAACCGGCGTCATGCACCTTGCCGATCACCGCCTCACAGGCGGTATCCGCAGGCTTTCCCTCAACCGTCCCGATGAAGACGTTCTTATACCCGAGGGCATCCATCTGCGCCTGCATCTGGTCGTAGGTGATCTGCGCCTCGTGGGATGTCCCATGACCCATGAATACGAAGGCAGTTCCATCCGATGCCGCGGCATCCAGGGAAGCAGAGCCGGCTGTCTTCACCGCCTGCGCGGTGACCGCTTTTGCAACGGCCTCCTTATCGCCATTGACCACCATCTTATCCTCTCCGACCTCGCCGAGAAGCGGCTCCGCCACCGTGACAGAGGCAAACTTGTCCCTCACCTTGTCCACCGAGGCGCACAGCTCGTCGTACTCTGCCCCGTGCATCAGATGCGTTGGCTGCACCACCAGCTCCTTCACGCCATTGTCGACAGCCCGCTGGAGCGCCTGATCCATGTTGTCGATCTTCTCCCCGTCCCGGGCTTCGATGTGGTTCAGGATGATCTGTGCGGTAAATGCCCGCCGAACGGACCAGTCTGGATATGCGACGGCGAGCGCTTTCTCGATGCCGCCGATATCCTCGGTGCGGCTGTCATTGAACGAGGTTCCGAAGCTGACCGCGAGAATCTCCTTCTCCCCGATGTTGTCCCCGTTCCCCGGATCATCCTTCGAGGCATCGCCGGTATCCCGCCCGAAATACTCCGGATCCGCATTCTCCCCATGCACCAGTGCTTTCTGCGCATCGGTGAGCGCGTCCCAGGCCTTCTTCGCCTCGGCGCACTGTTCATCCGTCTTGTCTGTCCTCTCCTGGACGTAGATGGCGTCGATAAGCTCCGCCACGTGATCCGCGGCCGCCTGGTCAGCGGCTGCCTGCTCAGCAGCCGCTTCCGTGCTCTCCCCGCCGGCTGCACCTGTCTTCGCTGCCGGTGTGCTGCCCCCGCAGCCCGCCATCACAAGCCCCGCACAGGCAACAGCTGCGCAGAAAATTCGAAGATTTCCTTTTTTCATCACTTTTCCTCCTTATATCCTCTCGCCGTCACCAGTTTTCCCGAAAGCACCCGGGTCCGGCAGTTCCCGATAAATACGGTCATCAGCATGTCAGCTTCCCTGTCCCGGAGCTCGCCGAGCGTCAGGATCTCCACGCCTTCCCCGCCGCGCCCGATGCTGCGGGCGATCCCGCAGGGCGTATCCGCCGGGCGGTACCGGAGGATCTCCCCGCACGCTTCCCGGAGAATCTCCCTGCGGGTGTGGCTCCCCGGATTGTAGAGGCAGAGGACAAATCCGCTCTCCGCCGCCGCGCGGACGCGGCCGAGAATCTCCTCCCGGGGGATCAGGAGATCGCTCAGACTGATCACGGCAAAATCATTTTCCAGCGGGGCACCGAGCAGGGCGGCTCCGGAGCTTGCCGCGGTAACCCCGGGAATCACCCGCACGGAAACGCCGGTTCCCTCCGCCATGGCAAGGCAGAGGCCTGCCATCCCATAGATCCCCGCGTCCCCGGAGGAAACGACAGCCGTCCCGAGCCCGGACTGCGCAAGCGCCACCGCCCGGCGGCAGCGTTCCTCCTCGGAGCGCATCCCGCTCTCCTCGAAACGTTTTTCCAGAAAAATCTCCCGGAGAAGCGCGGTGTACGTCCGGTAGCCGACAATGATGTCCGCCTTCCGCAGTGCTTCCATGGCCTCGATCGTCATGGCGCCCTGCCTTCCCGGCCCAATGCCGATCACAGTAATATCTCCCATCCTCTCTCCTTTCCTGTGCGGCCTGTCCCGTGGGAAGGCCAGTGGTCTTTTTTCCTGCCGCGAGCAGGATTGTTCCCGCGGCAGCCACGATTCTTATGGGCAGCAAAAGGCCTGCCGCATATGCGGCAGGCCATACTTTCCCCATTCTCTCCGGGATACAATCCCCTCATGTTCGTGCAGCCAGTCGCTCGTGGTTATCGCACCGTCTGGGGCAGGTCTCCTGGCTTGCGCGGTCCGCACGGCCGCCTTCCCGGAATCCGCCGGGGAAAATGGCCGATGCCGCGGATACAGTGACGAGTTCGTGCCGGATTCCCACCGGCTTCCCTATTCTCCGGTCCGGGGAAGCCCGCCGCGCATGGCGCGGTTCTTCGTCTTCCGGGCCGGCACCTCAGGCACCGCTATTCAGATATCATCCAGCATACACCCTGCGGACGTCCATCGCAAGGGCAATATTCATCGCGATACCCGACAAAACCCAGGAAATCGGATAAATGATGAGCAGATTTTCGATCGTGTGATGGCTCTGGAAAAAAGTGGCGATCCAGATCAGGCGGAACGCGCAGGATCCGATCATCGTGATCACCATCGGGATCACCGAGTGACCGCGGCCGCGCAGGCAGCCGCCGGAAATCTCGTAGGTGCCGGTCAAAAGCTCCATGTTCCCGATATAGCGGAACCGGGCAAAGGCGTACACAATAACCCCGGGATCTGTCGTGAAGATCTGGATCAGGGTATTCCGGAACCCGTAGAAAAGCATACTGACCGCGAAGGTGGCGGAAAAGCCGATCATCGTCGTGATAAGGTAAACCTTCCGGCAGCGGTCATATTTTCCCGCCGCAAAATTCTGGCTGGTGAAGGTGGTCGCGGTCTGGGCGAAGGCGAAGATCACGAAGTACGCCATATACTCGAAATTCTGCGCCGCCGTGTTGCCGGCGATGCAGTCGGCGCCGAAGCTGTTGACGCCGGACTGGACCACAACATTGGAAATATTGAAGACCATGCCCTGAAGGCCGGCGGGAGCGCCGATCGCGATGATCCGCTTCGCCTCCCGCGCGGAAATCCTGAGCTTCCGGAAGGAGAACCGGAACGCTTCCTCCTCGTGCCCGAGGAAGTCCAGCACCAGGACAGCGCTGAGGATATTCGAGAGCACCGTGGCGATCGCCACACCGGCCACGCTGAGGTGGCAGACCCCGACAAAATACAGGTTCAGGACCACATTCAGCATGCCGGAGATCATGAGGACCCGGAGCGGCCGGCCGGAATCTCCTTTTGCCCGGAGCACCGAGGAGCCGAAATCGTAGACCAGCATAAACGGCATCGCGCCGAAGTAAATCCGAAGATAGAGAGAGGCGAGCGGCAGAACCTCATCCGGCGTGCTGATCGCCCGGAGGATCGCCGGCGCGAGAACAAGGCCGAGCAGCCAGATCAGGATGCCACTCAGAAACGCCATCGCGATGCTGGTGTGCACGGCGTCACCGATCTTCTCCCTGCGGTTCTGGCCGATCAGTGCTGCCACAAGGACATTTGTGCCCAGCGAGAGGCCGCCAAAGAGGCTGACCATAAGGCCGACGATCGCGGCATTTGACCCCACCGCTGCCATCGCCGTGGAATTCTCGAACCGCCCGATCACCGCGAGATCTGCCGCGTTAAAAAGCTGCTGGAGGACACTGGAAGCTGCAAGCGGCAGCGCGAAACGGACGATCTTCCCAGCCAGAGGCCCGTTCAGCATATCCACCTGCCTTGAATTGATCCTGCGCATACATCACACCTTCCTAAGCATCTACTGAAAAAGAACCGAACTCACTATACCGCAAAACCATGGGCCGGGCAATTTTTTTCGGTCATCTGGCGGATCCTCATTCCGCTCCGGCTATCCGCGAGAGAGGCACAAAGGCGCGCCGCCGTCCGGCACACACAGAAAAAGGCTGCCCCGATCACACGAAACCGTGAGACCGGGACAGCCTGTAATCACAGCGGAAAACGAGAGGCGGCAGGCCGCTCGTGATTATCTTCTCTGCGCGGATACCTGGAGAAGGCCGGCGCTGCTGAGCGCCGAGTACAGCAGCGGACCGACAACCGCCGCGGCAACCATCTTGCAGAAATCTTCCACAAGAAACGGGGCGACACCGACGCCGAACGCGGCGCCGAACGTCATGTGCGCGCTGTAAGCAAGCCACGCCGTACCGAGAAGATACGGAACCCAGGTTGCGGCGAACATGCCGATCACAGAGAGCACCGGCTTGCGGCCAGCCTTCACGATCACCGCGCCGGCGATCAGTGCCATGGGAAGAAATCCGATCAGATACCCGCCGGTGGGGCCGAGCAGTTTCGCCGGGCCGCCGGTGAAACCGGAGAAGACCGGAAGGCCGGCAAGGCCGATCAGCATATAGAGCAGGTAGGCGATAGCTCCGTCCCGCGTTCCCAGGACGTACATCGTGATATAGATCGCAAAATTGGTGAGCGTCACCGGCACCGGCCCGATGGGGATGGACAGCGGCCCGAGGATACAGATCACCGCCGCCATGACGGCAATCAACACATTGCGCCTGATTCTGGATTCCTTCATTTTCCTATTCTCCTTTATTCCTTATTCTGTGGTAACTGTCCAGCCCCCGCATGTGCTGTACAGTTTCATTCCGCGAAAGACATGGCGCCCTCCGGAAGCAGGGACCAGCCCATCTCCGTGAACATCTGCCTGTCCTGGCTGATATTGCATCCCGTGGTCGTCAGCATATCGCCGGTGATCGTGGCATTGCTTCCCGATTGGAAGAGCACCCGCCCGCCGTCGGAAAATGCGTTCCGCCCGGCGGCAATCCGGATATCCGCCTCCGGCGCGATAAACCGGAACATGGCAACCGTGCGGACCACATCATCGTTGCTGATCGGGGCGACATGCTCGAGCGGCGTTCCCGGAATGGGTCTCAGCACATTGATGGGGATCGAACGGACACCCAGGGAAGCGGCGGTCAGTGCCATATCGATGCGGTCCTCCCAGGCCTCGCCCATGCCGATGATGCCGCCGGAGCAGACCTCCATGCCGGCCTCCTGCGCCATCCTGATCTCCCGGATCTTGTCATCGTAGGTGTGGGTGGAACAGATCTTCGCGAAATACCGCCTTGAGGTTTCCAGGTTGCAGTGGTACCGGGTAGCTCCGGCCTCCTTAAGCCTCCGGAGCCCCTCCGCGGAAACCAGGCCATGGGAAGCGCAGAGTGCGATCCCCGGACACTCCTCATGCATCCGGCGGTAGGCCTCGACTGCCGTATCCAGGTCTTTCCCCGCCAGCGTCCTCCCCGCCGTCACGATGGAATACCGGTTGATGCCCCGCCTCTCATGTTTTTTGCAGTCCTCGACGATCTCCTCCGGGTCAAGAAAACCATACTCCTCTACGCCCGTGGCATTGCACTTGGCCTGCGCGCAGAACTTGCAGTCCTCCGAACAGCGGCCGCTTCTTCCATTGATAATCGCGCAGAGGGAGACCCGGTTCCCGCATGCTTTCTCCCGAATCCGGTCCGCCTCCCGGGAAAGCTCCGCAAGATCCGCGGTGACCATGCCGAGGCACTCCTCCTGCCGCGTAAGCCGCCTCCCGGCAAGAATCTCATCCGCCAATTTTCGAATCTCTGTCATTTTTCCTCCATCCGGTTTTCTAAGCGCCCGGCACATCGCTTCAGGCTGTAATTGTTAACCGTAACTGCATTTTTAGTTTACATTCTTTTTCCATTATACGGTCGGCGGGCAAAATGTCAACTTTCTTTTTATTATTGTTTACAATGTCAAAATGATTCTTATTTTCTCTCGACCGGCTGGTTCCGGATAGAGCTGCGGGGCATCCCCGGAGACGAAAAATCACCGGGGATGCCCCGCTCTTTGATGTATTTCTCAAAAAATCTGCTAGAATAGAACTAATTGTTTTCAATTCAAGGAGGTATGCCCATGCCCTGTACAACAATTCTTGTCGGCAGAAAAGCAAGCTATGACGGCTCCACGATCATCGCCAGAAACGATGACTCCGGCGCCGGATATTTCACCCCGAAAAAATTCACGGTTGTCCTTCCGGAAAAGCAGCCTCGGCACTACCGTTCTGTGCTCTCCCACGTGGAGGTGGAACTTCCCGATCACCCCATGCGCTATACCGCGACGCCGAACGCCATCCCCGGAAAAGGGATCTGGGCTGCCGCCGGCGTCAATGAAGCCAATGTCGCCATGACCGCGACGGAGACCATCACCTCGAACGAGCGCATTCTCGGCGCGGATCCGCTGGTAAAGCTTCAGCCCGCGGAGGGAACAGAGGGGACACCGGATTTTCGGCCGGAAGTCCCCGGCGGCATTGGCGAGGAAGACCTCGTCGTCCTGACCCTCCCCTACATCCACAGCGCGCGGGAGGGCGTCGCCCGCCTCGGCCTGCTGCATGAGACCTACGGCACCTATGAGAGCAACGGCATCGCGATTGCCGACGTCGATGAAATCTGGTGGTTTGAGACCGTCGGCGGCCATCACTGGATCGCCCGCCGCGTGCCGGACGACAGCTATGTCACCATGCCCAACCAGCTGGGGATCGACGATTTCGACCTGAAAGACGCCCTGGGCAAACAGAAAAACTTCATGTGCTCCGCGGACATGGAATCCTTCCTCGAGGAGAATCACCTCGACCTCTCCCTGGACGGCAGGCTGAACGCCCGCGACACCTTCGGCAGCCACTCGGACGCGGACCACTGCTACAACACCCCGCGGGCATGGTACATGCAGCGCTTCCTGAATCCGCGGACCTGCCGCTGGGACGGCCCGGATGCCGATTTCACACCGGAATCCGACGATATCCCATGGTGCCGGGTTCCCGAGCGCAAAATCACCGTCGAGGATGTGAAATATATTCTCTCCAGCTATTACCAGGGCACGCCCTATAACCCATACGCAAAATACGGAAATCCGGACATGCGGGGCGCCTACCGCTTCATCGGCGTCAACCGGAACGACTTCCTGGGCATTTTCCAGCTCCGCCCGTACGCGCCGAAAAAACTCTGCGCGGTGGAATGGATCGCCTTCGCCTCAAACCCGTTCAATGTCCTGATCCCTCAGTACACGAATATCGAGCGGACGCCGGACTATCTCGCGAACACCACCGGCCGCGTCTCCACAGATAACTTCTACTGGGCAAGCCGCCTGATCGGCGCCCTTGCGGACGCCCACTATGGAAAATGCATCCAGCAGATAGAGCGCTACCAGGAGGCCGCCGGGGCAAGGGCGCACGAGCTCATCGCCCGCTTTGACAGGGAATATAAAGATGCGAAGAAGCAGGCGGAGGAAAATGGCGACGCAGTCCAGGCTTCCGAGCTCCGCTTTGCCGAGCGGGCGAATGACGCCTTCGCGGACGCCGCCCGTGCGGAGACAGACGCGGCACTGCGCGAGATTCTCCTCATCGCCGCCAACAACATGCAGAACCAGTACGCGAGAAACGACCACTGACCGTCTCTCCATCTTATCGCCTCAGGGCAGAATCGAGGAATGCACAATGACTTATCAGGAACTTCTGGAAGCGGCACGCAGCAGCATGGGTCCTCACTGCAAGGCCTGCCCGGTCTGCAACGGAAAAGCTTGCGGAAATCAGATCCCGGGACCCGGCGCCAAGGGAACCGGGGATGTCGCCATCCGAAATTATGAAGCCTGGCAGAAAATCCGCGTCAACATGAACACCATCGCCGAAAACCGCGAGCCGGACACAACCTTTGACTTTTTCGGCCATACCATGCGCTACCCGGTCTTTGCCGGCCCGGTGGGTGCCGTAAACCTGCACTACGGCGACAAGCTGGACGACATCGCCTACAATGACATCCTCGTTTCCGCCTGCGCGGAGAATGGCATCGCCGCATTCACCGGCGACGGCACGAATCCGGAGGTCATGAAGGCCGCCACGAAGGCGATCCGGGCGCAGGGCGGCGTCGGCATACCGACGGTAAAGCCCTGGGACAGCAATACCATCCGGGAAAAGCTCCGGCTTGTCCGGGAATCGGGCGCCTTCGCCGTGGCCATGGACGTGGACGCGGCCGGGCTGCCGTTCCTCCAGGGCCTCACCCCGCCAGCGGGAAGCAAGACCGTTGCTGAACTCGCGGAGATCGTCCGCGATGCCGGCAAGCCGTTTATTGTGAAGGGCGTCATGACCGTCCGCGGTGCCGTCGACGCTGCCAAGGCGGGCGCGTCCGCCATCATCGTCTCCAACCACGGCGGCCGCGTTCTTGACCAGACCCCGTCCACCGCGGAGGTTTTGGAAGAAATCCGCGAGGCGGTCGGGGGAAATGTCCTCGTCCTGGTCGATGGCGGAATCCGCAGCGGCACAGACATTTTCAAGGCACTCGCGCTCGGCGCGGACGGTGTCCTGATCGCCCGTCCCTTCGTCACCGCGGTGTACGGCGGCGGAAAAGGCGGCGTGAAGCTCTACATCGAGAAGCTCGGCAGCGAGCTCCGCGACACGATGCGGATGTGCGGCACCGCCTCACTGAAGCAGATCTCCAAGGAGAACCTGTTCAAGCCTTCATCCGGATATGTCGCCTTCTGATGCCGGAAATCCGACGAAAAAACCAAATTTTTTATGGGGGAAAGTATGGAAAACAGCAGAAAACAGCGAAAGCCCAACGGGAAAGCCCTGATTCCCTTTCTCATCTTTGTGGGCGTCTATCTGGCCACCGGCGTCATCCTGAATCTTCAGGGCGTCGAATCCGCCTTCTACCAGCTGCCGACGCCGATCGCGGCGTTTGTGGGCATCATCGCCGCCTTCATCATGATGAAGGGAACCATGGAGGAAAAGCTCCACACCTTCATGGAAGGCTGCGGGGATGAAAATATCATGACGATGTGCATGATCTATATTTTCGCGGGCGCATTTACTACCGTGACCAAGGAGATGGGCGGCATCGACGCCGCGGTCAACATGGGCATGGCGGTCATCCCGCCCCAGTTTCTCGCTGCGGGCGTCTTCGTCATCTCCGCCTTCATCGCCCTGGCGACCGGGACCAGCGTGGGGACCATCGTCTCCGTGACCCCCATCACCATCGGCCTCGCCGAGGCCGGCGGCCTCAATGTGCATCTCATCGTCGGCGCCACGATCGGCGGCGCGATGTTCGGCGACAACCTGTCGATGATCTCCGACACCACGATCGCCGCGACGAGAACCCAGGGGGTGGAGATGAAGGACAAATTCCGGGAAAATTTCCGGATTGCCCTCCCGGCGGCCATCCTGACCGTCGTCCTTCTCCTCGCCTTCGGCCGCCCGGATACGGTTCCTGCCGTGCAGGGCTATCCCGTCGACCCGATCCGCATCCTGCCCTATGCCTTCGTCCTCGTGAGCGCCCTTCTGGGCATGAACGTCTTCATGGTTCTCGTGGGCGGAATCCTGCTCTCCGGGGCGATCGGCATCTTCTCCGGCAGCTTCAGCCTGCTCGGCTTTGCCAATAACATTTACCAGGGATTCACCAGCATGTTCGAGATCTTCCTCCTCTCCATGGTCACCGGCGGCCTCGGCGCGATGGTGACCGGCGAGGGCGGCCTGGACTGGATCCTGGAAAAAGTCCGCGGCATCATCCGCGGGAGGAAATCCGCGGAGCTCGGCATCTCCGCGATGGTCGCCCTGACAGACTTCGCCACCGCGAACAACACGGTTGCCATCATCATCAGCGCACCGGTCGCCAGGGACATCAGCGAGACCTACGGCGTAGACCCGAAGCGGACGGCGTCGCTGCTCGACATCTTCTCCTGCGTCGTCCAGGGCATCATCCCGTACGGCGCGCAGGTGCTCTACGCCTGCGCCCTGCTGGAAAATCTCGGGAGCCCGTTCCAGGTTGTAGGATGCTGCTGGTACTCGTACCTCCTGATGATCGCCGCGCTGATCTCGATCGCGGTCTCAGGAAAACGGAAATCTGCCCCGCAGGAAGCCGCCTGAATGCCCGCCGCGCGGCTTTTGCCCCCCTGCGGGGCTGCGGGGCGTCCCGGTCCGCGGGGCGCTGCTTCCTCACTCCGCGGCCTTGGTGTCCACCAGCGCGCCCTGGACAACAAAATTGTCCGTGTGGCCGCTCCCGTAGCAGGTGGAGAGCGTGACCAGGCGCGGCCGGCCAGCAAAATCAAACTCCAGATCCGACGGCTGATAGGCGGACTTCCCTTGGCTCACGCGGACCACCCGGTCGTATTCCTCATCACTCCCAACCGGGCTGTAGATGGTCTCATCTTCATTAGAAATCACAAAATACGCGAAAATTCGATATTTCTCGATCCGATCCGGAAAATACAGGAAAAAATACGGATCTGCGGCAGCAAGCGACGGGTCACGGCTGAAATTTTTCAGCTTCCCGAACATGCTGCCGTTTTTCATGTTATGCCCGTATATGATGGTCTTCCGGTCCGTAAAACCGCGGGCGGCATAGCTGTCGACAAAGATGCTGCCGGCGGGATTCCGTTTCCCGTCGAAGGTCTCCGTCAGATACCGGTCATTATCCTCCGTGTAGGTGACCGGGTAGGTCACCCCGAGCGCCGGGATATGGATAACGCAGGCAAAATCCGCGTTCGCCCTGGCAAGGCCGGCGTAGTCGATGGCAAGCGGCGGAAAATCCGGCAGCGGCTCTGCCTGCGGCGCCACAGTACCGGCCTCCGCGGCATCCGTATTGCCCCCTGCGGTGGCCTCCACGGACGTCTCCACGGTGATCATTTTCCCTAGTTCCGCGTAATCCCGGTCCGCCTCCCGGTAGCGCAGAAGCGAGGTGGCCAGCATATAGCTGCTGTAGGCAAAAATCACGAGCAGGACTGCCGGGATAAGGAGGGAAATCACCCGACCGGCAGCTCCACCTTTTTTCTTTTTTTCCATAAGCCCTCCCGCATCCCTGCTTACTCTGCGTGCTCTTTCAGCACACGGCAGAGATATTCTGTCTGTTCCGCGGTCGTCGCCCAGCTTGTCGCGATGCGGGCCACCGTGTGGGTCTCATCCGCCTTCTCCCAGAAACCGAGCACAGCCTCCCCGGAAATCGCCCGATACTGTTCATCCGGAAGGATAATGAAGATCTGGTTGGTCGGATTCTCCGAAAAGAAGCGGTAACCGCAAGCCCGGAGAACCTTCCGGATCTCCTGCGCCGCGCGGATCGCATTTTTCCCGATTTCTTCATAGAGGTTGTCGGTGAACAGCGTGTCAAACTGAATCCCGGCAAGCCGCCCTTTCGCGAGAAGCGCGCCGTGCTCCTTGACCAGGGTGAAGAAATGCGGAATCGTCCCGCGCTTCGGGAAGACAACCGCCTCCCCGAGCCAGGCGCCGCACTTCGTCCCGCCGATGTAGAACGCCTCGCAGTTCGCAGCGAGAACTGGCAGCGTGATGTCATTTTCCGGTGCTGCAAGGGCATAGGCGAGCCGGGCGCCGTCCACATAGAGCGGCAGATGGTGCCTGAGACAGGCCTCGTGAAGCGCTGCGAGCTCCCCAGCGGAGTAGAGTGACCCGAACTCCGTCGGGAGGGAGATGTAGACCATTCCGGGCTGGACCATGTGGTCGCGGCTCTCGTCCGCGAGAAACGCGGCCATAAACTCTTCCAGCTGCTCCGCACTCATCTTGTCCCGGCATCCAGGGATCGTGAGCACCTTGTGGCCGCAGTATTCGATGGCTCCGGCCTCGTGCACCGCGATATGGCCGGTGCCGGCGGCAACGACCCCCTCATAGCGGCGGAGAAACCCGTCGATGACCACCGCGTTGGCCTGTGTGCCGCCGACGAGAAAATACACCTCCGCGTCGGGAATCCCCACCGCCCCGCGGATTTTCTCCCGCGCGCTCTCCGACACGGAATCTGTGCCGTACCCCGGCTCCTGAAGCGCATTTTCCTCCGCCATCCGCTGCACGATCTTCGGATGGGCGCCCTCCAGATAATCACAGGAAAAATTGTATCTCGCCATAGTGTCCTCCGTCCAGCGGCACGCGCCGCCCTGTTTTCCTCCAGAATACCACAGGTTGCGGCGGGACACAAACCGGAATGGGAACCTGGCCGACCCCTCTTGCGATTTTTTGCGATATGGTATATAGTATCGCTATACATAGTTTTAAATACTATATTATGAGTTCAGAGAGGAGATATCCTGTGGAAAATCACCTTCTTTTTATTAAAGATCCGGGCAGCGCCCTGACCCACTTCATTGCCATGATTGGAACCGCCGTAGCCTCCGTGCCCCTGCTGGTCCGCGCGTCAGGAGCCGGCGGGGCAGCCATCCGCGCCCTCGGCATCTTCGCGCTCAGCATGTTCCTCCTCTACACAGCCAGCACCGTATACCACACCTTTGACCTTTCGGAAAAAACCAACCGGCTGCTCAGAAAAATCGACCACATGATGATCTATGTCCTGATTGCCGGGAGCTACACGCCAGTCTGCGCGGTTATCCTCGGGGATGCCTCCGGTTTTCGCCTGCTCGCCGCCGTCTGGACCATCGCTGCCGTTGGGATCCTGCTGAACCTGTTCTGGATCGACTGCCCGAAATGGCTCTCCTCCGCCATCTACATCGCGATGGGCTGGCTCTGCCTGACTGCAATCCGCTCCATCCTCGCCCGTCTCACCCCCGGCGCCTTCGGCTGGCTTCTCGCCGGCGGGCTGATCTATACCGCAGGCGGTGTAATCTACGCGCTGAAGCTTCCGCTTTTTAATAAAAAGCACCCGTTCTTCGGCAGCCATGAGATCTTCCATGTCTTTGTGATGGGCGGAAGCCTCTGCCATTTCGTGATGATGTACCGCTATGTTGCCTGAAAAAATCTTACGGGAAAGGACGGCATAGCCCAAAGCGGGGATGTTCGCAGCAATCCGCTTGCGGACTGTTTTGCGGACATCCCCGTCATGTAGATTTCTGCGCGGATCCGATTTTTAAGTAACCGGGCGAGAATTCTCGGCTATTTATAGCCGAGATAAAAGCCCGTGATTTTATAGTACCGAACACACTATATGTATTACGGAAAAATGCAGTATATTGTTGAGTATTTGCAACTTTTGATATATACTATATGTATGGATAACAAATACACTCACGCACGAACATGCGTATACAACATCAATTATCATATAGTATGGTGCGTAAAGTACCGCAGGAAAGTCCTTAAACCTGAGATAGCCAACAGGTTATATGAACTCCTAAAGGCTATCGGCAATGAAAAGGGGTTTACTGTCGTAGACTGTAAAGTAGGTGAGAGTGACCATGTGCATTGTTTTGTATCTGCTCCACCTAAGATATCTGTGACACAGATAGTAAAGTATCTCAAAGGCATTTCGGGCAATACATTGTTCAAAGAATATCCCGATTTGCGTAAATATTTATGGAAGGGACAACTTTGGAACGGCTCATACTTCTGCGAAACTATAGGCTCTACATCAGAAGAAAACATTCTAAAGTATATTGAAAGGCAAAAGAACTGTCAGTTATGAATAAAGCAATCAAATACAGAGTGCATCCCACAACTGAACAATCTGTTATGTTTGCTAAGACCTTTGGCTGTTGTCGTAAGGTCTATAATCTTATGCTTTCCGATAAAATTGACGGCTACAAAGCTACGGGCAAATTTCCTACTGTTACGCCTGCCAAATATAAGAACGATTATCCTTATCTTAGGGAAGTGGATAGTCTTGCTCTTGCCAATAAGCAAATGGATTTACAGGAAGCGTTCCGCAATACATTTAGCAAATCCCGCAAAAAGAAAAATGGTTTTCCTAAATTCAAATCCGCAAAGCATAGCCGTAAGTCCTATACTACGAACAATCAACATGGGACAGTTGCCATTATAGACAACAAATATATCAAGCTTCCTAAGATTGGCAAAGTAAAAGCCGTCATCCATCGCATTCCTGATAGCGATTGGATTGTAAAATCAGCTACGGTATCACAGGAATCAGATGGCAAATATTATATCTCCGTACTCTTTGAGTTTGAGAATATCGTAAGTCCTTACGTGGCTGATAAAAATAATGCTGTCGGATTAGATTATGCTTCTAATGGCTTGTATGTGGACAGTAACGGTAACGTAGGAACAAATCACAAATACTATCGTGAAAGCCATGACAAACTTGCCAAGGCACAACGTAGGTTGTCACGTATGCAAGGCTCTAAAAAGCATGAAATCAAATCCAATAATTATATAAAACAACTTCGCAAAGTGAATAAGATACATAGACATATCGCTAACCAGAGATTAGATAACCTGCATAAAATATCTACGAAGATAGCCAATTCGTATGATGTTGTTTGCGTGGAATCCTTAAACATGAGGTCTATGGCAAATCATGGCTTCGGTAATGGCAAAGCTACTCTTGATAACGGTTACGGTATGTTCCTGTCTATGCTTGAATACAAGCTATCAGAAAGAAACAAATATCTTGTAAAAGTAGATAAGTGGTTTCCGTCATCACAAATATGTCATTGTTGTGGAAAGATACATCCCGAGATGAAAAATCTCACAATTCGCACAATGAAATGTGATTGTGGTCTTACGATGAATCGTGACCAGAATGCCGCTATCAATATCTTACGTGAGGGATTACGACTACTGACTAAAGTAGCCTAAAACTAAATATTACAGTAGGGATGGAATAGCCCAAACTCATACGCCTGTGGACACTGTGTAAGACGAGCCGTTACGTATCATCGTAGCCAGCGCAGTAGTGGTTGAAGCAGGAAGCTCGGTTACTTGTAACCGAGTAGTTCACAAGAGATCCAGCATATTGTCGAGATAGATTTTTTCCCGCACCTTCAGCCGGCATTCCGGCCTGACCAGGTAATAGAGCAGAAATTCCAGCACCAGCGCGCTTCCGAGGCTTCTGCCTTCAATCTTAAAATTGGAAAAATGCATCGGCAGGTATTTCCCTGTGATCTCCCCGGTTCCGATAAATCCGGGATTCTCCATCGCCCGCGAAAAAACATACCCTTCCGCGGCGTGCGGCGCCCGGCAGCGGAATTCCGGGCCGTCCAGCCCGAGGTTTTTCCGGCTCACCGCCTCATAGCACGCCTTCCGGTCCGTGCAGCCGAAAAAACAGCCCTCGTTGCAGAGGAATTCCACCTTATCCTTCTCCTCCGGGCAAAGCTCCGCCAGCTCCGTCCAGGATTTGTTCAGACGGAAATCCGGCACGACATAGCGGAATTCCGGACGCCCCAGCTCCCGGCGGAAATCCCTGAAATCGGTCAGCACCTTCGTCGTGGAAGAGATAAAGCAGAGGCGCGGGTACTTCTGCCGGAGATAGGCGAGCAGAAGATCCGAGTGGACGATGACGCCATTCTCCGTCCCGGCGCCGGCATTTTCCTCCAATAGGGCGCAGAGCGCGTTGCACCTCCGGTCGGCGAGATGTTCCCGTCCGAGAAGAGAATTGCTGAACGTCAGTCTTGCGGAAATGCCGTATTCGCGCATAAGCGCCATCACTTCACCGGGATCGCCGTCCCCATAACCGGCACGGCCGCCTCCCCAGAGACAGTCCGCCGGAGCCCCGTAGATGGATCCGATCTCGCACCAGGTATAGAAATACTCGCGATGTTCCCGGTAAAGCGGCAGAAACCGCCTGTACAATTCGTAAAATTCAAACAATCCCGGCAAATGGTAGCGGGCCTTCATCCTTCTGTCTGTCACCTGCATTTCCCCTTCAATGGGTCGGCAACGGTATCCGCTCAGGCCATTTTCTTCTCTCCTGCCCACGCTTCCGCCGCCCGGTCGATCGCCCGCATCTCCTCCTCGCTGAGGGCAAGATCAAGGCTCCTGCAGTTCTCGATCACGCGGGACGCCTTCTGGGTTCCGAAGATCACCGTGGACAGGAAGCGCTTCCTCGCCGTCCAGCAGAGGATAATGTCCGAGAGCGCCGCCCCGCCGTGATTCGCGGAGATTTCGTCCAGAACCTTCACCACCTTCATCGCCCTGGAGAACAGCGGCTCCTGATAATAGTCATAGAAACGGCTCCGGTTGTCCATCTTTCCGTATGTCCGCGCCTCCCGGTAGCGCCCGGTCAGGATCCCGCCGGCAAGCGGCCCGTAGCCCATCGTGCCGAGACCCTGGTCACGGACACCCCAGTCGAGAATGGAGACGTTGTCCTCCACCAGGGCGGAGAACTGCATCTGCAGGGCATCGATCTTCGCGTACGTCATCGCCTTCTCGCACTGCTCCCGGCTGTGGTTCGAGAGGCCGAGGAAGCGGACCTTGCCCGACCTCCGAATCTCCTCCATCGTCTCCAGGGCTTCCTGCTCCGCGGCGTCGCCGTCCTTCGCCGGCCAGTGGAGAAAATACACATCGATATAATCTGTCCGGAGGTTTTTGAGCGAACGGTCGATCTGCTTGAGAAGATAGTCCCGCTTCGCGATCTGCACATACTGGCCATCGATCAGGTCATTACCGCACTTGGTGGAAATGATCACGTTCTTCCTCTCCCCGGTCTCGGCGAGGACATCCCCCAGAAGCCGCTCCGCCGCACCCGCATTGTACGCCGGCGCTGTGTCGAAGAAATTAATGCCCTGCCGGAGCGCCTCGCGGATCGCGTCCTTCCGCACATCGTCCGGATTCGCATCCCAGCCGTAGCCGCCAATTCCCCAGGTTCCGAGGCAGAGCCGCGAAACCTTAAGCCCTGTTTTGCCAAATTCTGTGTACTCCATCCTATCCTCCTTGTCCGAAATCCGCTTTCCGGCAGTTCGGGCCGCTTGCCCCGCCGTCCGGCCGGCGAAAAACTCCCACCGTAAACTGCCGCGCTGCCAGCTTTCCCGCCGCGCCGGCCGCTTATCTCGCCGCGCCTTCCGGCGGGATCACCATATTTCTCAGCTTCTGCACGGTAATGTACCCCTGGGAGAGCGCCCAGAGATCCGTTCCTTCCTCCCACTTTGCGCTATAAAACTCCTCGATCGTAAGACGACGGGAGCCGTCCGGCTCATCGGCCAGCCGGTAACGGACCGGTTTTCTCTCCTCTCTCGGCGTCGGCGGAACATCATCCATCACACCGCGCACATTTTCCGGCGCGCAGCCCGGAAAATTCACGCTGAAAATCTCATTCTTCGCGACCCGGGTCTCCAGAAGCCTCTCTGTAATAGAATCAAAATACTTTTCCGGCACCCGGTAATCGTGAACCTTGTCCAGCGAGTACGCGATCGCAGGGATTCCCTGGACGAGCGCCTCCATGCAGGCGCCCACGGTGCCCGAGTAGAGAATGTCGATGCCCGCGTTGTACCCGAAATTGATGCCGGAGAAGACCAGGTCCGGCCGAAAGCCGAGGATCGCGTTGATGCCGTGCTTCACACAGTCCGCCGGCGTGCCGTCCAGCGACCAGGCCTTCACGTCCGCGACCGGGAAAGAAACCTCCCGCACATGGAAATCGCTGTGAATGATAATGCGCTGTGACATCGCCGAATTCTGCTCTGCCGGGGCAACCACATAGACCTCGCCGAACCGCTTCGCGAGGCTGGCGAGAACCGCGATCCCCTCCGCCGCTATTCCGTCATCGTTGACAACCAATATTTTCCTCAAAGTATCCTCCTTGCTGTCATCAAATCATGTCCTCTCTGCTGTCATCCAAAAAGCTGGGCAAGCACAATCGCCGCAAACATCATCCCCGCGCCCGCCATCTCCTGCCCCGTCATCGTCTGCCCGAGCAGCAGCCAGCCGGCGAGCGCGCTGAACACGCTCTCAAGGCACATGGCCAGGCTGGCTACCGTGGGGTCGAGCCCCCTCTGGGCGACAATCTGCAGCGTATAGCCGACCGCGCTGCTGATGAGCCCCGCATAGAGAATCGACGGCAGGGCGGCCATCAGGGAAGATCCCCGGAACGACTCAAAAAGCAGCGCACAGACCGTGGAAATCAGCGCCGTCGCGATAAACTGCCCCTGCGCGAGGCGGACGCCGTCCACCCGCTGCACGAAATGCGACACGGTGAGAATCTGAAAGGAGAAGATCAGCGCGCAGAGCAGCGTCAGCGAATCGCCGAGCGCGAGCTTCTCGCCGCCGTGCATACAGAGCAGATAGAGGCCGGCGACCGCCAGGATCACGCAGAGCCAGATCCTCCTGTCCTGCTTCTTCCCGAGCGCGGACAGCTCGATGGGGACAAGCACGCAGTAGAGCGCCGTGATAAAGCCCGACTTCGCCGTCGTCGTGTAGGCAATGCCCGCCTGCTGCGCCGCGCTGGCCGTGCAGAGCAGGGTACCGCACATGAGCGATCCGAGAAGCAGATCCCGCCGCTGTCCCGCAGTCTTCGGGGCAAAGGTCATCCCGTACACCCGGACCGCGCGCCTGTCGGCAAATGCGATCACCGGGACGAGTGCCGCCGCGGCAAGCCAGCTGCGAGCCGCCAGATAAGTAAACGGCCCGACATACTCCGCGCCGACAGACTGCGCGACAAAGGCCGCTCCCCAGACCATCGCCGTGACCAGGAGCATCAGGGTGTGCTGTACCTTCTGCGCCCGGGTCAGCTCCCGGGCAGTCATCCCCCCGGCCGTCCTCTCCCCGACAGTTCTCTCCTCAGACATAACCTTTTCCCTCCGTCCTCATATTCAGCTCCCCACAAAAACCTGCCATCCGAATAACATGCTCTCCGCGGATACTGCTGTCATGATTTTCTCCATTCAGATTCCACCAGCGCCTCTCTCTGCCGCCAGCCTTTTCTTTCTCTGATGGCGGAAATACAGCACTTCCATGACACAGGTTGCCATCCAGCCGACTGGATAGCCAAAGCCGACAGACACCGGCGTGTTGATGAAAAAGCGCGTGACGAGGAACAGGTAGGTCTGCCGCACAGCCACAAATCCGAGCAGCATGAGGATCATCGGCCCCCGTGAATCGCCGCGCCCGCGCAGGGAGCCCGCGAGAACCTGGTTCACGCAGTTAAACGCCGTAAAAAATACGATCGCCTTGAGGAAGCGCACGCCCGCCGCGATGACTTCCGGATCCGCGGAGAACAGCCGTGTCGCCTGCGGGCTGAAAACCCAGAGCAGGGCAGCAACAACAAGGGTGATTGCAAGGGTGATCCGGATACAGGTCCATGTCCCCTCGTCCGCCCGCCTCATCTTCCTCGCGCCGACATTCTGGCTGACAAAGGTCGTCGACGCCATCGCCATACTCTGCATCGGCAGCATGATAAACTGATCCAGCTTGTTGTAGCAGGTCCATCCGGCGATCACCACCGACCCGAAATAATTGATATACGACTGGACAAACACATTGGAAAATGACGTGATGATCGACTGGATTCCCGCGGGAAGGCCGATGGCAAAGATTTTCCTGAGGATTCCCCAGTCAATCCGCATATCCCGGAACGAAAACCGGTAGACATCCTTCGTCCGCAAGAGCACAAGCAGGACCATCGCCGACGAGATAAACTGGGATAGGATCGTCGCCCAGGCGACCCCCGCGATTCCCATGTGAAAGGAGATGACAAACAGGATATCGAGGAAAATATTGAGCAGGCTGGTCAGGATCAGGAAGTACAGCGGCCTCGTGGTATCGCCGACCGCCCTGAGGATGCCGGCGCCCATATTATAAATAAGAAGGCCGGTGACCCCGAGAAAATAGATGCGAAGATAGGTTTCGGCATCGCCGAGGACATCGTCCGGCGTCGCCATGAGCCGCAGCATCACCCCCGCGCCCAGCGTCCCCGCCAGGGTAAAGATCAGGCAGGCAGCTAGCGTCGCCGCCATGGTCGTCTCGATCGCATCGTGAAGCCGCTCAAAATTCTTTCCGCCAAAATAGTTGGCGATCACGACACCTGCCCCGGTGGCAAAGCCGTTAAAAAAGAAAATCGCCATGTAGGTAATCATCGTTGTCGCGCCAACCGCGGCAAGCGCCTCCGTGCCCACGAAATTGCCCACCACGATAGAATCCGCGGTATTGTACAGCATCTGGAAAACATTGCCGAACATAAGCGGCAGGGCAAATTCAATAATCTGCAGGGCGATCGGCCCCTCCGTGATGTTTTTTGTTGTACTTTTTGCCATCTGCCCGTCCTTTCCCACCATGTTCCCAGCTTTCTTCCCGGCTCTGCCCGGCACAGCCTCCCGTCTGCCGCAGCCTCCGCGGCAGACAGCTGCGCCCGGCAGCCCCCGCGGCAGCGCGGCAGCCGTGCCCGTCCGCTTGGCGCCGCGGATACAAAAAGAAATATACCATGTTTCCCGGAGAAATGCCACGGACTTGCCGCACAGCCATCCGGAAACCCCATGGATCTGCCGGGATATGCCCAGCCTGCAGCCGACAGCCGCGTGGAAACCGTGTTTCCGCGCCAAAAAGCTCTTGCGAAGCGCGGGAATCTTCCCTATAATAATAGTTTGCGTTACCAATTGGGCTGCGGCTCCAGAAATTGTCTTCAGTAAAGGAACATTCATGGAAAACAACGTTTCAAACGAGCGAAAAGAAAACCGCATGGGAACCATGCCGGTCAAGGAACTGGTCATCTCCATGTCCCTGCCGATGATGATCTCCATGCTGGTACAGGCACTCTACAACATCGTGGACAGCATTTTCGTCGCGCAGATCGGGGAACAGGCTCTGACCGCGGTCACTCTGGCCTTCCCGCTCCAGAACCTCATGATCGCCCTGGCCTCCGGAACCGGTGTCGGCATCAATGCCCTGCTCTCCACCTCCCTCGGGGAGCGGCGCTTCGCCCGGGCAAATGATGCCGCGAACAACGGCATTTTCCTCGCCATCATGAACTGGCTGGTCTTCGTCCTGATCGGCATCTTCGGCGCCCAGGCCTTCATCGCCTCCCAGACCGGCGATGCCGTCATCGTCAACTACGGCACGGAATATATCCGCATCTGCTCCCTGCTGTCCATCGGCGTATTTTTCCAGATCACCTTCGAACGGCTCCTCCAGGCAACCGGGCGAACCATCTACAGCATGGCCTCCCAGATCACCGGCGCCGTCATCAACATTATCTTTGACCCGATCATGATCTTCGGCCTCTTCGGCTTCCCGAAGCTCGGCGTCCCCGGAGCCGCCTATGCGACGGTACTTGGCCAGTGCGTGGCGTCAGTCATCGGGCTCACACTGAATCTTAAGAAAAATGCGGACATCATGCTCTCCCTCCGTTCTGTCTTCCACCCGAAACGCGAAGTGATCGGCCGCATCTACTACGTTGGCGTGCCATCCATCCTGATGATGGCCATCGGCTCTGTCATGACCTACGGCATGAACCAGATTCTCGGCACCTTCACGGCAGTCGCCACCACCGCGGTCGCCGTTTTCGGCGTATATTTCAAGCTCCAGAGCTTTTTCTTCATGCCGGTATTCGGCCTGAACAACGGGATTATCCCGGTCATCGCCTACAATTACGGTGCCCGGAAGAAGCCCAGAATCCGCGAGACACTGAAATTTTCCCTGATGCTGGCCGTCCTGGTCATGCTGATCGGCACCCTGATCTTCCACCTGTTCCCGGACGCACTCCTCGGAATGTTCAACGCCTCCCCGGACATGATCCGCATCGGCAGGCCCGCGCTCCGCATTATCAGCCTCTCCTTCCCGCTGGCGGCGGCGAGCATCGTGATGGGTTCCGTTTTCCAGGCATTTTCCCAGAGCTGGTACTCACTGATCGTCTCCGTCGGGCGCCAGCTGGTGGTCCTCCTGCCCGTTGCCTGGCTGATCTCCCGCCTCGGCGACGTCACGATGGTCTGGTTTGCCTTCCTCATTGCCGAGATTGTCTCCTTTATCCTGTCGATCACCTTCTTCCGTAAGGTTTACCGGGAAGAAAAGATCGGGGAGGACTGATCCCGGGAGAAGACTGAGGACAGCCGAAATCCCGGAAGAGCGTCTGCCCGGAACCCGAGGATGGCCAACCGGTCAAAGAAACGCAATATACCAGACTGGGCTGCCCCCGATTCATGAAAGCATGAACCGGGGGCAGCCCCATTTTGATCCGGCCTCCCATCCCCCCTTATACCGCCCTCCTCTGGAAAACAGCATTCAGCAGATACGAGGAAAGGAAGATTGCGGCACCAACCCAGAAAAAGAAAAATCCGCTCAGAAAGTAAAACAGGACAAAAGACCCGGCAATGATTCCCATCAGAATCAGCGTAGCCGGCAGGTTCTGGAAGGCAAAGGCCGGAGCGTCATGAAGGATCTTTTTTACCGGATGCCCGAAGGTCACCAGAAGCCCCATCGCATACATCACGATGCTGAGAAACAGCACCGCCATCACAAGAAGAAAAACCAGAAGAGCAAGCCCCCCGCATTTTCCCTGGGCGCTCTGCCCGAAGCGGACCGCCGCCGCGAAATCCACAGTAAAGAACAGGATGCCCAGTGCGGCGAAAAAGCCAAGGATGGTTCCCTTCTTCCAGTGCCTTTTCAGCGCGGCAAAATATCCGTGAAAAAGCATATCTTCCTGATCCCGGACTGCCTTCATCGTAAAATCATAGAATGCCGCCGTGGACGCGCCGAGCGTAACGATCGGAAGGCTCGTGACCAGCCATAAAATCGAAAGCATCGTTGCGTCAGCCAGCTTGCCAACAAAATTCCAAAAGGCATTTTCTGGATTAAAAAACTGGCGCATGCTATAATTACCTCCATAGATGACGGAAAAAGGAGCCTGTATGATGCAATTTCCTGATAAATTCACCCGCTGGTATCGGTCAGAACGCCAAAAGCTCTCGAAAATGAGCGCGCGCCAGAAGATCAGCTATATTCTTTACTATTATAAATTCCATTTTCTGGCTCTATTTCTGGTCTTTGGCATCTTCCTTCTGGGGATGCAGGCATGGCAGAACAGCCGGAAAACTGTTCTGCTGGACGGCCTCATCACCAATGACGATTTTAACCGCTTCCCCGCGCAGGAGATCGCCAGGGAATACGGGGATTTCATCGGAAGGCGGAAAGGAGAAATCATCCTCCTCGACGACGGGCTGTATATCGACGAGAACGGTCAGGCTGCAGAGATCGCATCGGCTAGCCGCGGCAAAATCATCGCCGAGATCACAACCCACAGCCTGGACTTTACCATCACCGAAAAATCCGTGCTTGATGAGTTTCATGGCCAGCTTCCGATGATGTCCCTCGATCGGATCCTTCCAGGGGATACCTTTGAAGCGCTTAAGCCCGATATGCTCTCCGAGACACAGGACGACGGCTCTTGCTGCTACTATGCGCTTTCCATGAGGAATTCCCGCTTTCTGCGGGATGCCGGAGGCGTCCCCAAGGAATACTATCTGTTCGCACCCCTATATGCCCCGCACGCCGGGGAACTCGCCCGCTTCATCGAATGGGCATTTTCCCCGGTCAATTCATGATCGCCAGTTCAGTCTCCTTGTCAAAAAGATGAATCTTCTTGTTGTTCATCGCGACTGTGATTGTATCGCCCCGATGCGCCGAGGCAAATGGGGCAACCCTTGCCATGAGATTGGTGCCCTGGTAAAGCATATAGAGATATGTCTCCGCGCCCATCATCTCCGACAATTCCACCTGTGCCTGGAACCTGGCATTGCTGTGCCGCTCCAGGAATTCCTCATCATTCTTGATGTCCTCCGGGCGGATGCCCAGAACCACGGTTTTCCCCTCATGATCCTTTAATCCGGCACATGCCTTTGTCTTCTCGGGATCCAGGGGGATCACTGTCCCGCCGAGATTGACTGACCACTGTTCTCCGCTTCTCTCGAGGACGCCATCCAGGAAATTGATCTGCGGGCTTCCGATGAACCCGGCGACAAAGAGATTGCATGGTTTGTCATACAGGTTCTGCGGGGTATCCACCTGCTGGATCATCCCGTCCTTCATCACGACAATCCGGTCTCCCATCGTCATCGCTTCGGTCTGGTCATGGGTGACATAGACGAAGGTGGTCTTAAGGCGCTTGTGCAGCTTGATAATCTCCGTCCTCATGCTGGTCCGGAGTTTTGCGTCCAGGTTGCTGAGCGGCTCATCCAGAAGAAAGACCGCCGGATTCCTGACCATGGCACGCCCCAGGGCAACACGCTGTCTCTGACCGCCGGATAGTGCCTTCGGCTTCCGGTCGAGATACTGCTCGATCTGCAGCACCTTTGCCGCCTCCCGGACTCTCCGGTCGATCTCATCCCGGGGAACCTTCCGGAGCTCCAGGCCGAAGGCCATATTTTTGTAAACCGTCATGTGCGGATACAGCGCGTAATTCTGGAAAACCATCGCGATATCCCGGTCTTTCGGCGAAACGTCATTGATCAGGCGGTCGCCGATGTACATTTCCCCCTGGGTAATCTCCTCAAGGCCGGCGATCATCCGGAGCGTTGTGGATTTACCGCAGCCGGACGGGCCGACGAAGACAACAAACTCCCTGTCGGCAATATCGAGATTGAAATCCCGGACAGCGGTCACATTGCCCGAGTAAACCTTATAGATATGTTTGCAGCTGATGCTTGCCATATTCCCCTCCATAAAATGTTCAAAAGTCATACCTACTCCAGCTTCATCCGCCAGAGCTGGTCTGTCCTGTCCCTGCCGTCATCGTACCGCATGGCGCCGGATTCAAAATTCACCTGGACGATCCCGCCCGGCAATGCAGCGACGGCCTCTGTCATCGGCGGCGCGGTGATGTTTTCCAGAAGCAGCCGGCTGTCCAGGACATAGCCCTCAACCTTCGCGCTTCCAACGGAAAATGCCGTCTTCTGCCCTTCTTTTTCCGGTGGCGCGTAGTGCAGCAGCGCGGAAGGATTTTTCCTCCCGTAGGACTGGCTGAGCAGGATGGAATGATCCGGCAGGACAGTCATCCCCTGAATCCGGTCTGTCGCTGCCAGCACGACATCCGGAACCGGATAACCGTCCGGCCCCGTTTCCCGCATACGGGCGCTTCCCTGGGAGGACAGGTCATATCCCAAAATATATGTCCCCATCTCTTCCCCGTCAGAAGGTGTCGTTTCCTTCATGATTCCGCCCAGATCATACCCGGCGTCCGGATAGTAAAAATTCCCTGCCCACAGATATCCCTCCGAATAGTTCAGGAAAGAAGGCGATACCGGAAGGGTTATGCTTCCAGAGAGTTCCAGGTTCCGGCTTCCAGCTTCGGTAAAATCCCCCAGGGAAAATGGGACGATGCTGAAGCCGCCGTCATGATCCAGCTGGTCGGAAAGATACAGCGTGTCCTCCGCCACCGCCAGGCCACCGACATGTCCGGAAAAGGCTTCTCCATTCTGGCGGTACAGAAACCGCTCCCCGGAGAACTGCCCATCCGCACTGAGTACCGTGACTGCCGATGGAAGATTATCTCCGGCATAACTCGAGATGAAAGTCTTCCCACTGGACTGGTCAACGCCCATTCCCTGCGGTGTCATCCCCTCCTTCAATCCGGGAATCGTAGCAAATGGTTCTGCCTTGGCAAAAAACTCCGGGTATGCCACCTTTTCCCGATCAATCTCCCGGTAAACTGTCCGGCTCTGAGACAGGCGCAGTGCGGAAGAACTCTCCGCCGGGGCTGCATCTCCCGAACCAGTGCCTCCCATGCTCTCTGCCGGAGCCAGGCGGGTACCTGCATAGCTCCCTGCCGAAGCCGGTGCCCGCCCGCAGGCGATGAGCCCGGAGACCAGAATGAGCGACAAGATCATTTTCCGCATCGCACTTCCTCCCTCGGGCTTTCCGTCACAGCCCGAGCTCTGTCCTGGTAAATGCCCTGGTGTGCGCCTGATGGCCATACCGGTCCATTACGATAATATACGCATAGGGAGTTTCCTGCTCCGGCAGGTCAAAATCCGCTGAGGTGATATCTGATCCGTCCGGCCGGTACGCATTCTGGCACCGCTTCATGCTGCGCACAAGCAGGATTCTCTGCGCCGGGGAACATTCCACATGGACATGGCCGCCATTCATAGCCAGCACCCGGATACTCGGGCCTGTCGAGGCGTAAAAATCCCCATTTTCCAGCGCGTGAATCACCGAAGCATAGGATAAATCCTTTGCCAGAACCTGCGTCCAGGCGCCGAAGGAATCCGAGAGCAGGTCGTCCAGCGGCTTTTTGTTATGATTGTCATCAGCGCCATGACAGTAGATCATGGAACCATTCCGAAGATAAGCATCATAGAGCCCTGTATTGAGCTCCCCGCCGTTGATGCACCAGGATCCCGTATTATAGATCTCCAGGCTGTAGCACCCCTTGAGGCCAAGCAGCATACTTTCTGATTCCTGCGACCACACCGGGTGGTTCATGGAGACCAGATAACCTGCCTCATTGGCTGTCCGGATAAATTCCTGCAGGTACTCCCTGTTGTACCGCCGGATTCCCGCTCCGGCCTGCGGAAGCTTCTCCGCCGCTTCATGCGGGAGATATTTGCAGAACTTGGCATCATAGCCGATATAGGTGACATTCGCCGGATCCTTGGCGATCAGGTTCAGGTGAATTTCCGGGCGGAAGGGATCAAACCGGCAGAGGGAATCGCTGCGGATATACGCCTCATACCCGGTAATCATCTGGAATCCCGGCCGGTTCAGATCCTGATGGGCTGCCGGCGCTTCGTGATCAGTGATCGCCAGGATGGAATAACCGTGTTCCCGGTAAATATCCGCCATCTCCTCCGGGGTGAGTGTCCCGTCGGAAATATTGCTGTGGCTGTGCAGATTTGCCTTATACTGCCTGGTTGTTTCGGTAATATACTCCATGAAACTTCTTTCCTTCTTCCTGTTTCCTATTTCCTGCACGCATGTTATTTCATCGCGGCCTTGGAATATCCCGTCATCATATATTTCTGGAAAATGAAGAACAGGATCACCACCGGCAGGATGGCGAGAACCGCGCCGGCCATGATCTGATGATAATTCGATACCGTCTGCCCGGCATACGTATTCTTGAGATAGGCGAGGCCGACCGTCAGCACCCGGCGGACTTCATTTCCGGCAATAATTTTCGGCCAGAAATACGCGTTCCACCCATTGGTAAAGGTCACCAGGGTGATCGTGTAGATGCTCGCCTTGGACATCGGCACCAGGACATGCAGGATGCAGCCGAGCCGTCCCAGCCCGTCAATTTTCCCGGCATCAAGATAACTCTGGTCGATGGACAGGAAACTGTTTCTCAGCATGAAGATATAGTAGGCAGAGACCGCTTCCGGGAGGATCAGTCCCAGATAAGTATCGTTCAGGTGCCATGCAGAACACATAATGTAAATCGGGATAAAGGTCACCTGAAGCGGGATCATCAGCGCCCCGAGAACAATATAGAAGAAAAAGTCCCTTCCCTTAAAACTCCCCCTGGCGAAGCCATAGGCCGCCAGAACACCGGTAACGACCTGGGAAATCAGAATCCCCGCCGTCATGACGATGGTATTCCAGTAATACTTCAGAAAATTGGCCTTCTGAAGGACATACAGGTAATTTTCCGGATGAAAGGAATGCGGGAAAAGCGTCGGAAACGGCAGCTGCACTTCCTCGGCAGACTTAATTGAGGTGGTGATCATCCAGTACAGCGGGAAAACCATGACCAGCGTCACGAGCACCGCGACAATGCCCTGGAGCCACCACAATGCCGTCTTTTTCTTTTTATGCTTCTTGACAACAAACTGCTTTCCGTCTGTGTCCACGGCAATTTCCTTTTTCGCCATAAACCTGTCCTTTCCAGATAAAAACTTCAAGGCAACTGTTCAGAACCTCTGTTCCATAATATGTGCTGAACAGTTATCGATCAAGAATCATACGTGATGTGCCCTTTGCTGACCTTCATCGTCACGACAGTGATCACGAGAAGGATCAGGAAGAACATAACCGCGGCGGTAGAAGCGCGATCCATGCGGAAATCAACCATCGCGTAGCGGTAAATCAGGTAGACAAACACCTCGGTTGCCCGGTCCGGGCCTCCGGATGTCAGGATATCTACCGACTGGAAAACCTTCATGGACGAGAGGAATGTCGTGACAAAGAGAAACAGCGTCGTCGGTCCCAGGAGCGGAAGCGTGATCTTAAAAAACTGCTGGCGCCCATTTGCCCCATCCAGGGAAGATGCCTCATAATAATCCTTGGAAATACCGGCCATCGCCGCCAGATAGATCATCATGCCGTAGCCGATGCAGCGCCATCCGGTGAGCATCAGGACAGAGGGCAGCGCCGTCGATTTCTGGTTCAGCCAGTCAACCGGGGAAATGCCGAGAAATCCGAGAAAATAGTTCAGGACACCGGATTCTGTATTGAGGATCCAAAGGAAGATCACGGCAGCGGAAGACATCGCCACATATTTCGGCATGAAGACGATCGCCCGCATCGCACTGAATGACTTGGTCATCCGGTTAAAAAGCAGGGCGAAGAGCATGCCGCCCACGATCGTGACCGTCAGCTCACCGATCGAGTACAGGAAGGTTACCTTCAGGGAATTCCAGAGATATTTGGAGCCGCTGCCCTGGAAGAGCCATTTCCAGTTCTTGAGCCCGACAAAATGCCAGGTATCGTTCAGCAGGTTCCAGTCCGTCAGGCTGATCTGGAAAAGCTTTACGATCGGGTAGTATACAAAAATGGCCAGCAGGATCAACGCCGGGACAATGCAGAGGAAATCCCCAAGCTTACCCCGGGTTCTGGGATTCCAGAAGGATTTTGATGAATTCCTGGTGGGTTTTCCATCTTGCGCGTTTTGAGTATTTTGCGTAATCTGTGTATTTTTCGTGTTTTGCGTATTCTTTATATTACTCGTGTTTTTTGTATCCTGGATATTTTGCCCGCTATGGATATCCGTGCCATCGGCGACATCCAAGATTTTTTTCTGAGTATCCGTCATATCCGCTTTCTCCTCGGCAGCCAGGGAAAAGAGATTTCAGAAAGAGCTTTCCAAGAAGAAAACTGCATACCTGCGAAACGGAAAATTCCAACAGGTATGCAGTCCCTCGAACTCAAATCCCTCTATTTCTTCTGCCTGAATACCTCAAATGAAATCTGCCTCATTGTGGGAAGTATCAGGATGCATGGTCTGCGAGAATTTCATTGATTTCATCCACCATATCATCCGACTGTTCCTTGGGATCCACATCCTGAGTCATGATCGTCACCATATAATTCTTCCATGTTGTCGCCAACTCAGACCATGCAGAGCTCTGGATTCTCGGCTTGATCAGGTCAAGGTTATCAAAGATGCTCTGGAAAGCCGGTTTTTCCTGAAGGAAAGCCTTTCCTTCATCTGTCGTCAGAACAGATTTCCGGGTCGGAATATATCCGGTGCTCTCCGCCCACTTCATGTTGACATCCTTGCCGCAGAGATACTGTAAGAATACCCATGCCGCATTCTTCGTCGCCTGGTCATTCTTGGAAGGAATCCCCAGAACGCAGCCACCGACTTCCGAATTCTTGCTGCCGTTCGAAGCTGCCGGATACCATGCCATGCCGACATTGAAACCGCACTTGTCCACATAATTGTTATAGAGTGACGAGGTATGCATGACCGCAAAAGCCTTCTGATCATAGAAGTCCTGACGCATATTGGCGGAGGCATCTGTGCCCTGGCGGTAATTCACATACCCCTTCTTGACCCAGTCCTGAATCTTGGAGGTCACCGCGACCGCCGCGTCACTGTTCAGGTCGCAGGTATTGTCATCACTGATGATCTTGACCCCATCATTCAGATACATCGTCTCGAAGTACCACTGATCCCATCCCGGGATCTCAAGGCCGTAAACGGAAGTTGATCCGTCTGCCCCCTTCTGCGTCGCCGCCTCCAGGAAGGCATCCATGTCATCCATGGAAGACGGAATCTCAATTCCCTTCTCCTTGGCCATATCCGCGTTGTAGTAGATCACCTGCGTAGAATGCAGGAACGGGAGGGAGACCTGCTTGCCGTCATACTGTGCGCTCTGCAGAAGACCTTCCGCGAAATCCGAGGTATCATACCCTGTCGCGGAAATATACGGATCCAGATTCTCAAATAACCCGTTCGCGCCATACTGGGCGACATAATCGGTGTTTGCGACCGCAAGTGCCGGAAGGCCGGTGCCCGCCGCATTGGCGGCGACCAGCGCCTCATTGATATCCTTGTACGCCCCCTTGTACTCCGCGGTTACATGGATTTTATCCTGGCTGTTGTTGAAATCATCGACAACCTGGTTGACCAGGTCGCTGTACTGATCCTCCAGGGCATGCCACCAGGTAATCTCGATCTTGTCCTTGACCGCGTATTTGTCCGGGTCTGCCGCCTCAGAAGCCGCTGCCGAGTCCTTGTCCGCTGCCGCGGCGCTCGTCTCTCCCGATTTTGCTGCTCCGCCGCCGGTCGAACCCGTGGAGCCCGAGCAGCCGGTTAGAAGCAGGGAAGACGCCATCAGCAGCGCGGCACCCTTCTCCAATTGTTTCCGTGTAATCTTTCTCATACGATCTCCTCCTTTTGGCGCCCGCATGGCAGCCGCCGAAATAATATCCTGGATTACGCCTCTCTTCGTTCCGGATTCCGTGATATTTTCTTTTATTGCAGATATTGAAGGTAATACCTTGTATTTATCACGGTAATCTCCGGTTATTTCGTAAATAATTTGTTCATTTATGACAACATAATTAGTATACTCTTTAAAGCATCATTTTACAAGGCGAATTGTCCAAATATTCCTTTCAGTGAGGCGGAAGATCGCCGATATGGCATGATATCTCCGAGATTACCGGACAATAAACTCAAAATTTTCTCCATAACCGACCTGATTGCAGACGTGAAGAACCTTCCCATTTCCCTGGTACACCACTCCCCAAGTCTCAAGAAGCGGTGTGCTGCGCGGAACCTCGAGCAGCTTCGCTATCCCGGTATCGGCTCTCACAATTTTCAGGATCATTTCCCCCGTGACAATGTCGATATGTTTCTCCTCCCGCAGGTACTGATACAGCGAAATATCATTCAGGTTCACAGACATCAGATCGCTGAATTCCTTGGGAAAATAATTATCCTCGATCACACACGGAACCCCGTCTGCATAGCGGAGCCGTTTAATCCGCACCACCTCTTCCCCCGGGGCGAGATTCAGCCAGCGGAGCACATGCTGGTTTTCCGGCACTTCGATTGATGTGAGCACCGTCCTGGCTGATGCCTTCTTCCCATTCGCCGCGCAGAGCTCGGTAAAACTGACGCCTGACCGTTTGAAGTCCTTGTGCATCAGCGGCCGGGTGACGAAAGTTCCTTTTCCCTGCTTTCTCTCGACAAGGCCTTCCTTGACCAGCTGATCAATCGCGTGGCGGATTGTTATCCTGCTGATGCCGTATTTCTGCGCAAGCTCACTTTCGGTGGGCAGGCGATTGCCGGAAAGGAATACCCCTTTTCTCATATCTTCACGAAGGGCATTTGCCGCCTGTTCATATAGGGGAACGATATTATTGGGATCCAGCATAAATTTCCTTTCTTCTATAATACATCATGTGATATTATGAGACATCCTTTTAAATTCATTATAGCACAGTTTCCTGCGCGGTCCTCCTGTTTTTTAAAAGATTCTTGTGAAATTTATGCCTTTTTTGTACTTAACCACTCCACGCAAAAGCCGGGCAGTGTCATTATTCTGCCCGGCTTTTTGCATGAACATGATTATCTTTCAGGTGAACGCGGTTTTCACCGCTCCCCATCAATAATCAAATTTCCACATATAATTTCTGTGCGTCATCGGATGCATACGGATGTCTGCCATGGCGGAGATAAACTGCTTAGTAATCGGATGCAGGAGAAGGGAATTGAAATATTCCGCAACCGAGGAATCAAGTTCCGAAAGACCCAGCTTCTCCGCATCAAGGACATAATGATGGCCGCCGAACGTATCCAGGAATTTTTCTACCCGCTCATCTTCCCTGCGGGTACGCCCGACGCTCTTGAGGAGCAGGATCGCCAGCTGATCACTGCATGTCTCAAATGCCCCGTGGAAATATTCTCCGGAGAGAATCGGGACGCAGTGGACGGTCTGCATCTCCTGGAAGAAGCAGAAGGCATCGGAATAAACTGCTTCATATGCCACACCGCTTCCCAACACATTCCAAACCTTGTCGTCCTTGTACGTAATTCCGAATTTCACCGCATCCGACTTGACATTTTCATACGCCCGGCCATAGATCTCCGTTAATTTTTCAAATCCTTCCACTGCCTCGGCATAATGCTGATAGCCGCAGAATTCTTTTAACAGCCAGAAAGCAATCTTGAGCGCCGTCCCCTGGCTGTTGTAATGAACCAGGGTCGGGTCTTGATACCACTCGTCCGCATGGTAATAAATAATCGCATATTCTGCCGCCTGAGCGGTGAGACTGTCCGGGTACCCGGTAAGAGCCACAGTAACCGCGCCGAGCGAGCGGGCTTTGCGGACTGCCTCAACAGTCTCAGCAGTCGCCTTCGTGGAAGTCCCGATAACCAGGGTATTCTTGTCAATATTTTTCGGTGTCGCATAGACGAACTCACTGGCATTATATCCCTGGACGCGGATGCTTCCCTCTTCATTCAGCAGGAATCTTGCCGGGTAGGAAGACGCCAGCGATCCTCCGCATGCCACAAATACCACCTGCTTTAATCCGCCATTGGCAAGAAGTTCCGCCTTCACCTTTGCCATTGTCTCTTCAACTTCTTTTAATCCCTTAACCATCTTCACTCACCCCTCAGCAATTTTGTTGCAGCCGCATCGACCGAATAGTGTCCCCGGGTACCGAGAATGACAACGCCGTAGTCCTCTTTTGCCTTCTCCGGGGAAACCTTATCCTCGATAACATCCTGAAGTACCTTTTTCACCGGACGCTTTTTCGGGTCACCGTACCCTCCTGCCCCCGGAGTAATCACGCGGATGATATCCCCCTTCTTCATCATCTTGCTTGTCGTCTTATGACCCATCCTGGTCACCGTGCCGTCCGGCTGAACGCGGTAAAATGCCCCCGTCCCGCCTTCTTTGCCCCCGTCAAGGCCCCAGGGATGGAATTTATGGCGGTCACCAAGTCCTGTATAGGCCACATCATCCTGAAGAATCTCCAGCTCGCGCTCGATACCGAGGCCGCCCCGCATCGTACCTGCCCCGCCGCTATCCTTCTTGAGCTCATACTTCCTTGCCAGAATTTTCGTGAACTCCATCTCCGTCGCCTCAATCGGCATATTGGAGGTGTTCGTCATATTGACCTGGACGCCGGAAAGCCCGTCACAGCTTCTGGAAGCACCGCCGCCTCCGGCGATAACTTCATGGAAAATGAAGACGCTGTCCGTGCCAATCTTGCCTTCCCCGGACAGAATGGTGGTCGTGCAGGCTCCGTTACCCGCCGTCACGACGGTGTCCGGGAATACCGGCGCGAGAGCACCAAAGATTGCATCGGGAATTCTCTGCTGGCAGTCGATCTGGGCTCCGATCGGGCTCGGTTCCGTGGGATGGACAATACAGCCCTCCGGGGCAATAATATGGATTGCGCGGTTGATCCCCTCATTTGCCGGAATATCGTGCCCCATGAGCGCCTTGACCGAGAAAAATACCGCCGCCTTTGTGCAGGGATAGGGCACATTGATCGGTGCCTTGATCTGCGGCGCTGTTCCCGTGAAATCAAAGGTCATATCATCGCCCTTAATGATTACCTTGACTTTAATCGGGATCGGATCCGGATATTTCTCGCCGCAGCCGTCAACATAATCGGTATAGCTGTATTCCCCGTCCGGAAGTTGGGCAACGACCGCGCGCACACGCCGCTCAGAGTAAGCGACCAGCTCGCGCATGCAGCCGATCAGGACATCTCCATAGCGGGCATACGCTTCCTGAAGTCTCTGTACACCGATCAGGTTAGCGGACATCTGGGCGGTGAGATCCCCTCTTCTCTCCTGGGGAACCCGCGTATTGTCCAGGAGAAGGTCGAGGACGCTCGGAATCGTTCTCCCGTTCTCGCGAATCCGGATCACCGGGATGCGGAGACCTTCCTGGAAGAGGGAATCCGCATCCCCGGATGTTGATCCCGGAACCTTTCCGCCAATGTCCGAATGATGCGCGATATTCGCGATCCAGCCGATCAGCTTGCCCTGGGCAAATGCCGGTGCCGCGATGACGATATCGGGAAGATGGTTGCCGCCGCCGTGATAAGGATCATTGGCGATAAACATATCTCCTTCTTTGATATTTTCCTTTCCGAATTTCTCATAAATATTCGGGACGACACTGAGCATGGAGCCGAGCAGGGCGGCAAGGCTTTCCACCTGGGCGACACTATTCCCGTCAGGATCGATGACCGCTGTGCAGACATCCCTTCTTTCCTTCATATTGGTGGAATACGCGCTCCGGACAATGATTCCGTAAGTTTCCTCGGCAACAGACATCAGGAGATTCCGCACAACCTCGACGGTTACCGTATCTATTGTTTTTGCCATCTCACTTCACCTCATCATCTGTAATCAGAATGTTCTGATATCCGTCAACATGAATCGTCCAGTTCTGCGGCACAACCAGGGTGGAATCCATCTGCTCGCAGATGCAGGGTCCCGGGACAACCTGTCCGGGAACGAAATCAAATCGCTGATACACCGGGGCGTACACATAAGATTCCGCATTCTGGAAGAGTATCTTTCTCACCTCGAGCGGCTTAGGCATCACAGGATTCTCTGCCAGCGGCTCCGGCTGAAATTCAGGCTTATCAATGATTCCGATTGCGGAAACGCGGTAGTTGACCAGCTGGGTTTCAGCCTTCTCATCGCAGTAGCCGTAGCTCCTCTTATGCTCTGCGTGGAAGTCGGCAATCGCCTTTTCGAGAATTTCTTTTGTCATCCGGCCGCTGCTGACTGGAATATTGATTTCAAAGTTCTGCCGCATATACCGCATATCCACGGAGAACTGGAATACCCGGCGGGAATCCGGAACCCCCTCCTTATCCAGAGCCTCCGTTCCCTGACGAACCATCTCAGCAAAGAGCCGGTTCGCGCTGTCGAGACCTTCCGGCTTACCCGGCTGGACAAGGGTACGGCTCATGTCAAACTTTGTATCCGCAAGAAGGAGGCCGAGGCTGCAGAGAGTTCCCGCGTGCGGCGGAATAATAACTCTGCGGATACCCAGCTCTTTTGCTACTTCACAGGCATGGAGCGGGCCTGCCCCGCCGAACGCCATCAGGCTGAATTCACGGACATCATATCCTTTTTCAACCGATACAGAGCGGATGGCTCTCGCCATATTGGAATTCACGACGGTGATGATCCCGTTCGCCGCCCTGTCCTCAGAAAGCCCGGACGGATCACAGATCTTTTCCCGAATTGCCTTCCTTGCCAGATCAACACTGACATCCATCCTGCCGCCGAGAATCTTCTTCTGATTCAATTTTCCAAGTACGATATTGGCATCCGTGACGCAGGGATTTTCTCCGCCACGCATGTAGCATGCCGGCCCCGGTGCTGCTCCCGCGCTGTCCGGCCCGACTTTCAAGGCGCCGCCGGCATCAATGCGGGCAATAGAGCCGCCACCAGCCCCGATCGTAATGATATTGATCATGGGGATTCTGCACGGATATCCTTCGACCGTACGCTCGTTGGAAACCTGTGGGGTATAATTTTCAATCAGGGAGATATCCGCACTGGTTCCGCCCATATCAAAGGTGATGATTTTGTCTGCACTGCACTGCCTGCCGATGAAAGATGCGGCAATAACCCCTGCAGAGGGTCCGGAAAGCGCGGTTTTAATCGGGCAGTCCACGGTCTCCTTGATCGAAATGATCGATCCATTGGACTGCGTGACATACGGCTCAACCTTGATTCCGATATTCCGTACAGATTCCCGGAAATTGTTGACGTATTTCTTCATTACCGGACCAAGGTAGCTGTTCATGACCGTCGTGCTCATGCGGCTGTATTCCCGGAATTCCGGTGCAAGCTCACAGGAGAGGGTAACATAAGCTTCCGGAAATTCTTCACGGATTAACTCTCCGATTCGTTTTTCATGAATGGGATTTATGAAGGAGAACAGCGTGCAGACGGCGATTGCTTTCACGCCCTGTTCCTTGAGATAGCGGATTGCGCTCCTGGCCTCTTCCTCGTCCAGCGGGGTCTCCACAGAGCCGTCAAAACGGATTCGCTCGGTCACCCCGATATTGAGTCCTGATGGAACCAGGGGATAAGGTTTCTGTGCCTGCAGGTTATACAGGTTTGGCCTTCTCTGATTGCCAATTTCCATAAGATCCTTAAATCCCTTGGTTGTCACAAGGCCCAGCCGCACGCCCTTTTTCTCGATCAGGGCATTGGTTCCGACTGTTGTTCCATGCGCCAGATAGGAAATCTCTTCCGGTTTTGCCCCCTTGATCTTCAGCACATCAAGAACTCCCTTGACGATGGCACGGGAAGGATCATCCGGTGTGGAACTGTCCTTGTAATTGAAAAATTCCCCCGTCTCCTCATTGAACACCGAAAAATCGGTGAACGTTCCTCCGACATCGACACCAATCATGTAACTCATACACTCACCTCAATTTAAGCGTAATTTCTGCCTTTGGTCGCCAACTGCTTGGTTAAATAAGATGTTATATAACTTTATATGTCATTAAGTACAATATAGTCACTGCTCCTGCTCTTGTCAACGGATAAATAGCAATTTTTCGACGATCTCCGAAACCGCTTACTGAATGCCATGTTGATTCAGCCATTGCACCGCCCTCTCATCCGATGTGAACGGATTGCTGCGGTATCTCCCGTCGTTAAATTCAAAGCTATAGAATCCCGTATATCCGGAATCCTCAATAGCCTGGAGGTAATCCTCCAGCGGCAGTTCTCCGTCTCCGGGAACCATGTGCACTGCCGGATGGGAATCATGGAAATGGACATGCCCCATGACCCCACTCTTCAGATAGTCTGCAAGCGATTGATGCATAAAATCCATCGAGCCGATATCCAGCATTCCTACCATGCTGCCTTCGGGCATTTCCGCAATCATGCGCTTCTGGTCTGCCGGAGAATTGACGACATTGGAGGACATCGGCGTGACAGCCTCCAGAATGATCTGCACCTTCTTCCGTTTTGCATATGCGCAGATCGTGCGAAGGCTGTCTGCCGAGCGCCGGAAAGCATCCTCCCTGGAATGTGAAAAATAACCACAGCCGGCAGTGACAAGCATTCTTCCCGCGCCCAGGATCTCCGCAGCATCCACACCTCGGCAGTAATACGCGACACTCCGCCCGCGGAGGTCGTCCTCCTCGGCAGCAATATTCACCGGATAATTTATCTGCTCCGGAGTGATCGCAAAGATGTCAAGCCCGCGTTCCTCAGCCATCCGGCGGATTGTCTCCAATCTTCTCGAGTCCGCCGAAAACAGCGAAATCTGCGGTTCTGCGGCATAAAGCTCCACCTGATGGAAATGCAGCTTTGCCGCCATATCCAAAAACTCGCTGATGGGATAATGTCCATACTGGTAACTGCCCATAATAAAACGATTCCTTGTCAGTTTTTTCTTCATTGCTTTACCCTTCCCATTCAGGCCGGAGCTCAAATTACTGGAAAACATCCCCGTAAATCCTCGGCCGCAACCTTGCCGGAACCTCTGTCCCGAAGCCAAAAGCACCATCAACCAGGCAGGTCTGTGCGGAAAATTCTGCCGCCTTCTCCAGTGCCTTCGGAATCGCTTCTGCCAGTTGCTCAGAATCACGGAAATTCTTCCCCGAATCTTCCATCTCCTGCAGGATTGTCACAATCATCGCCGTTGCGAAGCTGTCTCCCGCGCCCATCGTATCCACAGGTTGAACCAGGTGCGGCAGCTGCGTATAAAACTGACTGCCATCATAGACAATGGCACCGCGGCTCCCGCGGGTTCCGACAACAACCGCCGTTCCATATCCGTGAAGCTTCTCCAGCAGCTGGCGCGCCTGGCAGTCATCGAGATCGGCGCAGGACAAAAATGCGATATCTACATTCGGGCAGACGCGTTCTACCCGGTCTTCTTCATTCCAGCGATAGGAGAAATCATAGCTGACAAGCGGCGGCAGCTCCTTTAATTCCGGCAGCAGGCCGTCAAGAAACCCGTTATTCGTGGTGTGCACGGCAGAGAATCCACCAATATATTCCTTATCCGCAGCATCCAGGAAAATCGGATGCGCCTGAATCACGCCACCCCGGTTGCTCCCCTTGAACACCCGGTCGCCGTCAACAATGGTCACCCTGGCAAAGCCATTTTCCCCTACATAGGTGCGGCAATGAGAATAGCCTATCTCAAGCTCCCCCAGGATTTTTTTGTTATATTCCCCAATTTCGTCGCTTCCAAAAACCCCCATAAAGTCTGAGGAAGCCCCGAGCCTCCGGGCATAAACAGCAAAATTCAGCGCCTGCCCGCCCGGATACATGATCCCCTTGTGGAGATAGACATCACACACATTATCGCCAAGTCCGAGAACCCTGATCATCTTTCCTCCCGTTTATTCCTGCAGAAAAACAAACGGGATACGGAATCGGATGCAGGATATCGATCTGCTCTCCGGCCCGTATCCCGTCTGCTGTTCAACGTCTTACGCTATGACCGAAATATTTTCAGGTGATTTTTCCTCAGTGAGAAGCCTCAAAAGCCTCGTTCAGCTTTACCACCTGATCATAGAGATCCTTCGTGGCAAAGAAATCTTCCGACTGGAGCTCCGCGCCGAGATTAGAAGCTGCTGCCATGAAGGCATCCTTGTCAAAATCGACAAAGGTCACGCCGCCATCGGTCTCCAGCCACTTCTTATCTTCCTCCCAGGTCTGCTTAATCTGCTTATTATAAATATCCTGCGCCTGCTCTGCGCAGGCCGTGATCATCTTTTGATCCTCTTCCGGCAGATTGTTCCACCAGTCGTTGGCAAAATAGATGGCCTCTACCGGATAGGCATAGTCAACTTCAGAAAAATAGGGGGCCGATTCATAAAGGCCTGCGGAGCGGTAGGAATCCTTGGAGCACTCGCCGCCGTCAACGGTTCCCTGTTTAAGTGCATAGGCGTATTCTGACCAGGAAACCACGACCGGAACCGCCCCCATCGCCTGTGCGTTTTTCTCGAAAATCGGGAGCTGCGGGATGCGGTATTTCATGCCTTTCATATCCGCCGGGGATTTTAGCGGCTTTTTGCCAAAGAATCCTCTCGGATTCTTCTCAAACCCATAAGCGATAACATGAAATCCGTTATCATCCAGATCCGACCAGAGCTGATTTGCGATATCCGAGCCAAGGAAGTTCAGCATTTCCTCGGACGATTTGAAGGCAAATGCCATCGAAAGAATGTTCAGATCCTTGGAATAAGAAGCCAGAGAGTCCAGAGAACTCATCATGCCCTCCTGGAGCCCGGACTGCAGGTTCTCCATCATAGTCGTCTCATTTCCCAGCTGTTCAGAAGGATAGAAATCGAAACGGTATTTCCCCTTGCTGGCGACATCAACAAGATTCGTGAAGTACTCGCACGCATTATAAGCCGGCTCACCGACAGCACCGGAGTTGCCGAACTTGACAACTTCCGCCTTGGAATAATCGATCTTTGAAGCCGCCTCCTTTGCCGCCTCCGGATCCAGGGAAGAGATATCTGAGGAGACGGCGCTGTCTGCGGACGCCCCTGAGGAATCGGCGGTGGTTCCCTGTGATGTCCCCGCGTCGGCTGCCGTACTCGATGGCGTCTGAGTGCTGCCGCCGCAGGCGGCAAGGCTCACTGCCATCATTGCCGTGGCAAGTGTCAAACATACTGCTTTTTTCATAATCTACATCCTCCTTATTCATGACTTCTTCATATAACACCAGGCTTGCGCCTGACAGAATTCGACTGGATCAGGCTGCGCCGAACAGTTTCGGAAGAAACATCGTAACCTGCGGCACAAAAGTTACAAGAAGCAGTGTGACGACCATCGGGATCAGAAACTGTACCGTATATTTCAATGCGGTCTCAAAGTTTCCTCCCGTCGCCTTGCAGGTGACAAACAGCGCCGGTGCCATGGGCGGCGTGATCAGACCTATCGTAACGTTAAGAACCGCCATAACCCCCATGGTGATATAATTCATGCCGATCGCGTCCGCGATGTTCATAAGGAGCGGTGCCACCATAATCAGGATCTGCATGGAACCGATGAAGCAGCCGAGGAACAACAGGATCAGGTTGAGTGCAATCAAGACAAGTACCCGGCTTCCAAGTGCCAGGATGGCATTGGACATCACCGTGACCAAACCGGAAGTGACGATCACCCAGTCGAAAATCAAGCCGGTTGCGCAGAGGCACATGGACATACCGACACTCTGCACCGTATTGCGAAGCGCACGCATAAACATAGAAGGATTCAGCCGTTTCAGGAAGAAGGCGCAGAGAACGCAGTAGATCGCAGCCACCGTGCCGCATTCTGCTGGCGTGAAGGCTCCTGAGGATACGCCGAAGATCAGGATGGCCGGGCCGCCGAGCGCCGGAAGGGCGTGCCAGGTTGCCTTCCATTTCTCACCCATTGACGAGCGGGCGACCGTCGGGCACTTGATTCCCTGTGTCTTGATCGCGATTGCGCTCCAGATCATCATAGAAAATCCCATGAGAAACCCGGGGATATAGCCGGCATCGAACATGGCCAGCGTAGAACATCCGGAAAGGAATGCCCACACAACGAAATTGATGGAAGGCGGGATAATCGGGCCGATTCCGGACGAAGCCGCGGTAACGGCAATAGAAAAGTCCTTGTCATAACCGGCTTCGCTCATCGCCTTGACTTCAATCGTTCCGAGGCCGCCGGCATCCGCAAGAGCTGATCCGGACATGCCGGCAAAAATCATGGAAGCGAGGATATTGGCATGAGCCAGGCCGCCCGGCAGGTGGCCGAGCCATTTCTCACACATGCCGAACAATCGGTCAGTCAAGCCTACCTCGTTCATGAAGCAGCCGACAAACAGGAATGATGGGAGAGCGAGCATATTCGTGTCCGAAAAAGAGGCTGCCGTCTTCTGGGCAAACATAACAAAACTGTCATGATTAACAATCAGGAATTCCAGCGCCGAGACGCACATCGCGTAGGAAATCGGCAGCTGCAGAAGAATGAAGACAATGAATGTTCCAAAATATAGGAATAGCCACGGATCCAGCTTAATCAATTGCGTTTCCCTCCTCACTCGGTATCGGTGCCACGATCAAATCATCCTTCAGAACCGGATAAGCGATCGTCTTATAAATGCTGTAAACCGTCAGGATGACGGCCATGACCAGAACCGGCAGTGCATAATAATATGCCTTGGAAAATGGAAGCCCTCCGACCGGTGCCTGCTTCAGCTGCATCTTGAATAATTTCCACGATGCGGGAATAAATACAACATTGACAGCCAGGATCAGGAGATTGTTAATATTGAAAATTATCCGCCTCTTCTGCTCGGCAAGCCTTTTGACGATAAATTCCAGAATAGCGTGTCCATTCTGCCAGTAGACCGTCGCCCAGCTCAGCGAGCAGCTCCAGATCATCAGAGCGACCACTGTCTCATCAACCCCGTAAATCGGGTTGTTGAAGATATATCGCATCGCAACCTGAAAGCAGAGCAGCGCCATAAATAGAAACATAACAATTCCGGTGACAAGTTCCAGGCCGTCATTAAAGACAGTGAGGATTTTTCCTATCCGAATCAGATCTTTTTTCATACATGTGATAAGCGCTTACCGCTTATATCGGCCCTCCTTTTTATATATTGTCATATAACATCTTATGTTTGAATAATATAGCATGGTCCTTATAAAATCAATATAATCACGTGATCTTTTTCCGATTTGGTACTTTCCGACAATTTACAACCGAATTTTTCTACTATTCTTTATATGATATATATTCTATTCGAACCATGTTATTTTTTTTGCAGGGAGATCAAGCAAATTTGCATAGCTTGCACTAAACTCGCGCTTCGCCCGCTGGGCTTGCGCTCCGCTTCGCGGATAGCCACTCCACTAAACTCGGACTGCGCTTTCGCTTGTCCTCATTAAGTGGCTGGTTATTGTTAAGTGCTCTGTGTAATCAATGACAATACCGCCGGAAGTCCTGAACGATTCCAGGCTTTCCAGCGGTATTGTCGCCAAAATCCGATATTTCCTATCTTTAATTCTTCTTTAAGTACACATGGTATGCTTCCTGATCCACTCTCGCCAGGGGAATCATGCGGACTTTTCCGGCTCGGAATGTTTCCGCCCCGATTTTTACGATCGATGACGCTGCCGGGGCATCCAAAAAATCCTGTTTTTCGGAAAGAGCCGCCAGAATCCATGGCCCGTCGATGACATTCGCAAATGCCGGATCGAACCGGTCTTCCGCAACTTGAACTCGATGTGGGAGATGGATCCTGACCGTTTCTTCCTTTTTCAGGCACCGCGGAAGGAAAAACCACCCGTCCTCAGCTTCAGCAGCCAGGTTTTCTCCATTAAGCTCCGCTGTCCACGCCTTCGCCCAGCCCGGGATCCGGATGCGGAGGGGAAGTGCCATATCTGCCTTCGCGGTAATCGCCAAGTGGTCTTCCGAAGTCCTCATCTCCAGCGCATTTTCCCCGCTGAGCACACAATCCGCAAAAAGGCAGATGCGGAGAGAATCCCTGTCCTGAAAGAAAATATTTTCCAGGTAGCGGAACCTGCTCTCCATCCCCGTTCCATGACAGCAGGAGTTCTCCGATGTTGACCAGGCTTTCCTCATGCCCGGCCCCAGCGGCATGAAGTAGGTTGTCCCGCCGTCTGCCGTATGGCTCGCGGAGGCCATGAGATGATTGCACAGCGTCCACTCATAATAGTCCATCATGCGGGAATCTTCGGTATAAGCGAACAGCTGTCCCGTCAGCCGGCACATATTGTAGCTTGCGCAGCTCTCCGCCGTTTTATCGGTAAGATAACTCGTCATCATCTTTGCCTGATGGAACAGTTCCGCCTCGCCGACGCCGCCGATGCAATAGGCATGCGCGCCCGTCACTATCTTCCAGAAATTTCTCCCGATCCGGTAATCCCGGATTTTTCCTTCCAGGCGGTAAAGCTCCAGCTGGCCAATCGCCTGAGGGATATGCTGATTGGCATGCATACCCTCCAAGGTATCGATGCCCAGCTCCATCGGGCGAAAGAGTTTCTCGTTGTCAAAAAATCTTGCCGCCTCCAGATTCCGGGCATCGCCCGTGATTTCCCCGAGGCGGGTCATCGTCCCGATCATCCCGCCGAACTCTCCGGCGATGTACATCGACCACATCTTCTGGCGCTGATTCTCCGGCAGGCGGGAAAGCCGGTTCCACACCCACTCGCCGAGGGGGCGAAGGATTTCCAACGCCTCCCCGCACCCCGCCAGCTGATAGCAGTCAATCAGGCCGGCCATGATCTTATCCAGGGTATAATAGGGCGCCCAGATTTCCGGATATTTCGTGTACTTTTCCAAAAGGTCAAACTGTTCCTCAGAATAGGCGCTTAAGAACCCTTTATGGCAGCGGCCGTCCCGCTCAAAAGCCAGCTGGCACTCACGAAGGCCGGTAATCACTTTCCCGGCATTTTCCCGGAAAATCTCCTCTCCGGTTGCCGCATAGGCCAGTGCTGAAGCAGATAGATAATGTCCCGTCGTGTGGCCCTTAAGCCTGCAGTCTTCCGCATCCCAGCCGGTCATCGGTGCCGCGCCCCTGGTATCCAGCCCGCTGGCCCTGCGGAAATTATAGAGCATCGAATCATTGCTGACAGTCCTCAGATAACCCAGCATGTCCTGCTCACGGTCATAGAAAATGGTTCCCGGAAGCAGCCGGATCCGATGGATCGGGAGAAAAGCGCCCTGCCGCACCGGGGCATTTTCCCCCGGAAGTTCCTTCACCATGGCCGACCCGGCAAGAGCGGTTAGCTTCTCCGGATTCCCGGAGATGATTTTCTCTGCTTTACCCATACATTCCTCACTTCTCATGGTTTTTTCCATCAGCGCAGAACTGGCTCCGCGCGATATCATCGGAGACCGACCGGCAGTCCCCCGACGCGGCACAGGCAGACAGCCGGAAAATACCGGCCTCCCAACATCAGATGAATCCTCTGACATGATGAAGCCGGTATTCTATCTCATTGTTCCTTTAAAAAGGCTGCCCCACAGCTCTTTTCCAGGACATCCTGCACGTCATGGCATCCACGCGCCGCTTGCGTCCACCATATACCCATCCGGCGTCCTTTCCTGTGTATACATGGCACCGTAAGGCCTCTCCTGTACTCCGGCACGATAGCTCCATGTCCCGCCGGCATTCATCGTCCAGCCGGAGGAATTGGCAGGATGCGCGGGATTCAGGTAATACCATTTTCCATCAATGAACTGCCACCCGGTCAGCATATGTCCGTCTGAGAGATCAAGATAATACCAATTGCCGTCAGAATCATCCTTATGCCATCCGGTACAAGCTTTTCCGCTGGCAGCATAGTAGAACCATGTACCGTCCTGCCGGCGGCTCCAGGCAGGGCTGCGGTAATCCTTTCCTGAGGAATACTCTGCCCGGGAACTGTTGCCCCGGCTGTGTCTCACCGCGATATCATTGATGAGCGGCTGGTCAGGACGGCTCACTTCGGCATCTGTTGCCTTGCCGGGCAGATCCGCGTCAGAGGCAATCCCGGAAGGTTTGACGTCCCGGTTCATGGCAATGCCCGCGTAATGCACAAGAGCCCTCAGCGGCGCGTTGCACTTGTCCTGGTCAACATCTACGCCCCGGGTATCGCGCAGGGCATCGCGCTCCGGATGCCACTGAATGGCAAGGCAGAAAAGATTATCCTGTTTCTCGACGCCCTCGACGATCCCGTCGGACGATCTCGCAACGATAGTCAGGCCGGCGCCGAGCTGATCCGGGTCAATCGCCTGATGATGTGCGGTTGCCACGGTGTCCAGAGTATCCGACCCGATAATGTCGTACAGCCACTTCGAATTCGGATCAATTCCGATTCCGTCCGTCCCGCTGTCCAGTTTGTGATAGCCCGTTCCGCCGCTATGCACAAGGCCATCTACGGTCACGCGCAGATGATTATCCCTCGGGCAGTCCGGCTCGGTGGCCCTGGCAAATGAGCCATCCGGCTGCAAATGAAAGTACCCGGTATCCTCCGCGCTGTGTTTCCCGTTCCGGTCCACGGCATTATCCGGAAGTGTGCCGGACAGGATGCTGCTGACGCGGGAGGCATCAATTTCCCCATCCAGCACCTTCTGTCCCAGATAGTACGGAACATCCTGGATCAGCGCGCCGCCCATCGCGACATTAAAGCCCTGCTCGCCGCGGCAGACAGCGAACAAAGGGACATCCATCGCGACCGCCTGCTGCATCATGTTGATATCTGAGGTGTCGCGCTGATCATTCCACCAGGAGGAGCCATGCGGAGTCTGTTCCTGCCCATACAAGGCTGGATTCCAGTCTTCCCCGCCGGTTTCAAAAAGGCCGTCGATCTTGGCAAGAACATTGCGCGCTTCCTCCGCGTTCTTTACCTGCGGCAGGAATACCGCCAGGCCGCCATTTCTCTCATAGGCTTCGGCAAATCCCTGGTAATCTTTTCCGATTTTGTTCTTTTTCCATGAGATGCCGATCACCGGCCGACTGCTGGCCGACTTGATCTCAATCCGGACGATATTGCCATTCCCATCCAGGCCCAAATCAGCAGTAACCGCCTTTCCGATGGTTCTGTAGGCGTGGTCAAGACCGATTTCTGCTTTTGGGGAATCAATTTTCCCCATCGTTTCCCTGAGTTCATTCTCGGAATCAATATTTTCCCCGGTCACGGTGACATCGCTGGCCACCGGCGCCGAGTGGGTAACATTATATTCGAGTTTTCCATCACTGGTAAACTGATATAATACCGCGTCCTCAATGGTTTCCTCGACAGACTGTCCGGCGGTGTCCGCCCAGGCAGGCATCCCCAGCATTGCTGCCAGCATGGTTCCGGCCAGAGATGCCGCTGTCCATCTCCTCCAATTCTTCGTTTTTCCCTCTCTCATACATCCCCCTTTCCTGTGCCGCAACAGTCTCCCGGTGATCTGGCTCCTTTCTTTCCCGAACTCTTCCTGCCGGACCTCTCATGGCACAGGGGTGAGCTGGTGCCGCCAGAAATATTGTTATTTATTTATGTTTATTATACTTCTCATCATATTTTTGTCAATTTCCTATTTGCCCTGCAGTTCCTGCATGTTTTTATCTCTTAAGATAGTGTCAAGATTTTTTCGCAAATTCAATTTCAACCATCGGATTCTTGGTAGT
>NZ_JADKQA010000002.1:51401-206902 GCF_015351765.1 Clostridium vitabionis | reverse complement strand
TTCTGATTGAGATTACTGATCGTTCCTGGAGATACCTTAGTTCCCCAAATAGCTTCTGTGATATCCTCTACGCGGCGGACGGATACCCCGGCCAGATACATTTCGATCAGAGCTTCTTCGACGGAGCATTCTCATCCGCTTCATGATCGAGCAGGGCATTCAGCGTTTCTTCAACACTGCTGCGGACAAGATCTTTAAGATCATGCTTTATTAGGTCTTCATTTAACTGTATAATGTTATCGGACATAGTAATTGCCTCCTTGGTGGATTTTGTGTGGTAACTTAATTTTACCGATGGCAATAGACTATGTCTATTTTTGTTCAATTGATGTGAACTCTGCAAAAAAGTTACACTAAACGCCTTCAGGGATTCAGAAACGTCATGATCTCATCAAGACTCTTGCCGCTCTTGAGGTAAGCATCCATGATGACATCAGCTTCAATCCGCCGTTTCTGTTCCTGAAGTCCCTTAAGTTTGTCTGCGAGTTTATCATATCTGTCCTGCAGCCTGGACATATCGGATTTGACCTTGTTGATTTCAGCATCGATGCTTTCAGTCGATTTCTTCCTCGCCATTGTCAGGTTCCTCCTTACTCTCGAATGCTTGTGCCACGCTTAACAGTCTGCTGTACTCCTCAGCGTTTTTCCGGATATCGGCATCTCCCAGCCCGAAGGAACTGAGGATAATCTTCTGGGTTTTGGTAACTGCATGATCCAGTTTATAGGTGTTGTTATTGCGGCGGACCATCTCGATCTTTTCGAGTTCCCGGATCGCTGCCGGAACTGTCATATACTTCTGTCTGGTTTCCAATCGGATCATCTGCTCCTTAAGAAGGTTGTAAATCCGATTGCGGACGATCAGCGCAATGAACTCAAGAAAGATCTTGGACGACATACTCTCGGATGAGTGGACCCGTTCGCTCTGAGAACCGATAAAAGTCTTGTCGGAGCGGAACAGTTTCTCGGAGATATCTCTTCCTTTGTACTGAACCAATGCCTGAGTGGCTGTCATCTTCTCGGATGTGATGATGCAGAAGTATCCGCAGAGCTGCAGCTGCCGCTCGATCACATCGGTTCTTTCATCTGCACCCTGGAAATGTCCCTTCCGGTCGTAGTGCAGATGAAAGTATTCCTGATAGGTCTTGCCGAATTTTGCTTCTTTTCCGATGTGTTTGTCGAGAAACTGCCGGAACTTTTCAATCCTCTGCTCCAGGTGCTCACGCTCGGCAGCCTGTCTTGATGGATTATAAAAGATATGGAAGTATCTCTCTTTCGTATCATCCTCATAGAGTTTTGCGGCAGTCGTTGTTCCGTAAACTTTGTAAGCACGAATGGCTGATTCCCGCTTTGTTTCAAAAGTGCCCTGTTTTTCAAGGATCAATGACGAAACCAGTGCCTTGCAGCCTTTGCACATGATGATGAAAGTATAATCGTTCTCATCTATATATTGGATGTTTTCCTTACTAAAATAGCCCCGGTCAAGAATGAAACCGATCTTCTTGTAGTTATACTCCATGACCTTGTCGACCATGAAGGTGAGCTGGGAAACATCCGCAACAGAACCAGGATACTCTTCATAGAAGAGCGGCACCCGGTTGGATTTATCCATAGCGATCGAGAGATTGAATACCGGAAGGCCTTTATCGTCCTTGGCTTTTCCGAATTCAACGATGTCGATATCCCCGGCCTCGCAGTTTTTGTTGGTGGAATCATAGGAGATATAGATCCTGCTCCTGTGATCCCGGTTCTGATTCCAGTCATCCAGAAATCCGATGCACTGATCTTTCGTGATTGATTTCAGAAGCCTGCTGACCTTGGAATCGCTGTAGATCGTCATCTTCTCTGAATAGAGGGGATGAGTGAAGGCGAAATCAGGATAATACTGTCCGGCGTTTTCTTCATCGACGATCAGATAGGAAACGAGGTCCAGTATAAGGCCGGTATCATCGCCAAAACGCTTTCTGAGCATCGGCACAAGTTTATATTCATCGAGTACCTTCCGGATGATGACACACGAGCCGATCTTCAGACAGCAGCTTCGGTATGCAAACGGGAGTACATCCGGAATCTCGGCATCCGGAAAATAAACCTGAAACTTTTCGTTTGGAAACATGAGTGACGAATCCGCTGGGGATACCTTCCCGACAATCGTCCGCAGAGGGACAGCGTACTGCTTATCCGGATGGTATTCGCTGCCATACTGGTACAGGATATACGTCGTTTCACCTTTTTTCTTGGAAATGATTTTGCCTTTCATTTCCGGTATTTTGACCGTGGTATTGAGGTACATGGCTCCTCCAATATTTAGTGTAACCGTTACACTAAATATACCACTGCCGATTCATTTCTGCAATGGCTGGAACCCGCATATTTCCTTACTTTTTTAGAGTCCAAAGTTGAAATGGAACTTTTAGTGGAACTCAGTTGAAGAGTTCACAATTGAATTTGCGAAACTCATTATACGTTATCCGTTTTATTGGAAGTCAACACAAAAACAGCCCGGAAAATCAACAGTTTTCGTTGATTTTCCGGGCTATTTTGAGAAAAATCAGAGTGGAATTTTCAGTTGAGTGTGACATTTGGAAGAAGTTCAGAATCTATTGCTATTGCCAAGCAAACAAGGTTCCGCGAGTGGAACCTTGTTGAGCAACAGTTCCAATCATTTTTGGTATTATTTATATATACAATTTACCAAAAAAGTTAATTATTCATCATTTTTGCCATATTCTCCTTGCGCTATTTTGTTGTTATAACCAAATATCTGGTTATTTTTCTCATATTATTGTGTCTATTTTGGAATCAGAGTATTGAATAACTGAAATAAATAATCCGATCGGACAAAAGCAACAATATTAAAAAGTACTATCAAATCAGAGAGGGGGCGAAAATATGGTTTCTATCATCTATGATTTCACAATCGCAGCGTTAATCACCTGGATAGCGCAAATATTTCGCGCAAAAGTGCGTATTTTTCAAAAGATGTTTATTCCTGCTTCTCTATTAGGAGGCTTAATCGCGCTCTTTTTAGGTGATCAATTTCTTAATGTTCTGCATTGGTCAGAGTATTCTGGAGATTACACATGGACTTTAGTTGTCATGTCCTTTGTTGCGGTTGGTCTTCCAGGTATCACATTCAACAAAGCAGAAGGCGAACGCTTAGGAAGTTATTTTTTTTACAAACTCGCAACATGGGCACTCCAGTTTTCCATTCCGGTATTAATATGTTGTTTGTTCCTGACCAAAGCCCATATGGGCGTCAATGATGGTTTTGGCTTATTGCTAGCTGCTGGATTCATGGGTGGTCACGGAACTGCGGCTGCTGTTGGATCAACTTTTGAAAAGCTCGGATTCGTCGGTGCAACAGATATCGCGATGACATTCGCTACTGCTGGAATTATTACGGGTATTTTTGGCGGAATCATTTTTATCAAGTGGGCTGCACGAAAAGGCTATACACAATACATCAAGGATTTCAGCAATATCAGCGAAGATCTTCGTACAGGATTAATTTCTCCTGGCAATCGGGACATTATGGGGCGTAATACAATTTCCTCCATTTCCCTAGATCCACTTTTTTGGCATTTAGCCATAATGCTGATGCCGACCGCTGCTGGAATTTGGTTTTGCAGTTGGCTTGGGAATAAGACCGGAATCTGGCTTCCGGAATATGCCATTGGATTTCTCATCGCCCTTGTTATGGCCGCGCTTCTTAAACCAACAGGAATTATGGATTATGTGGATTTCCGAATCACCGACCGCATTGCTGGAACGTGCACAGATTTCATCGTTTTCTTCGGCGTTGCCAAAATTAAGATTTCTATCATTGTGGAATATGCTGTTCCCTTAGTAATCCTTTTAATTCTTGGCATTATTATCTGTTGGGCTACTGTTTACTATTTCGGACCGCGTATGAATAGGAAGAGCTGGTTTGAAAGATCTATTTTTGTCTATGGTTATTCCACCGGCGTCTTCGCAATTGGAATGTTACTCCTTCGTATTTGTGATCCTAACCAGGAATCAGGCACCCTGCCAGATACCGGATTTGTTGAATCCATCCAGACATTCTTCGAATTGATTGCATGGTCTGTCGGACCATACATGATGATGTCCGGACAGGGAATACTATTTGGTTTAGTGGCATCGGCTATAGTCATTGTTTCGCTTGTCATAGCCAAGAAATGTGGATGGTGGTATCACCTGCCTCTGGCGGGCAGAGAAGCTATCCATGAGGGACGCAGTGATTGATAACATTTAACCTACTAATAATACGCAGCATTTAGAACAGGAGGCTATTTTATGGCAAACACGAAAATTGATTTCTTATATTTAAATCAGGACGATATGGTCAAGGCAGGTGTAACAGATATGCATCGCTGTATTGGAGTAATGGAAGAAATGTTTGAGCTTCTCGGGAAAGGCGATTATTTGATGGGTGGTCCCAATCGTAATTCCCACGGGATCGAAATTACACCGCCGTTAACTTCTCCATTCCCGAATATGCCCGTTGCAAGCGCTGACCGCCGTTTTATGGCGATGCCCGCTTATCTCGGCGGCCGCTTCAATATGGCTGGCTGTAAATGGTATGGTTCAAACCGTGAAAATATCAAAAAGGGGCTTCCCAGGTCCATTTTAATGGTGACTCTTAATGATCCAGATACCGGAGCGCCAGTCGCGTATATGAGCGGTAATTTAATCAGTTCGATGAGAACTGGAGCCGTTCCGGGAGTTGGCGTAAAATATTTGGCTAACCCTGACTCAGAAGTAGTCGGTGTAATTGGCTGCGGAGTCATCAATAGAGCATGTGTAACTGCAATCAAGGATGCATGCCCGAATTTAAAGCTCGCTAAAATATATGATGTCATTCCACAGTCAGCAGAAAATATGAGTAAGTATATTCAAAAAGTATTTCCCGACATGAAAACGGTTATCACAAAAAGCATTGAAGAAACCGTCCGTGATGCTGATATCATAACCAGTGCAACATCTGGATCGGCAAAACCTTTTATTGATGATCATTGGCTCAAACCAGGGGTATTGCTCTCTCTTCCCGCAGAAATGGAAGTCCCTAAAGAATTCATGCTAAAAGCTCGAAAAATCATTGATAATAAGAAAATGCATATGCTTTGGCATGATTACAAAAAAGTTCAAGGAAACTTCCACGAATTGGTGGGAATCATCAGTAGCTATATGATGGAATATATCGATGAAGGTCTGATGACGTGGGGTGATGTCACAAACATTGGTGATATTATTGCTGGTAAAGTACCCGGTAGACAAAGTCATGATGAGCAAATCATTTTTGCGATGGGCGGAATGCCAGTATCCGATGTTGCTTGGGGAACTGAAATTTATCATAATGCGGCAAAAATGGGCATTGGAACAAAGTTAAATCTGTGGGACACACCTTACAAATTATAATTATGTAAAAAATGGAAGATACTAAATGCACTCGCAATAAGAAAATGTCTTTTGCCACTGCGGGAATCACTCTTCTCGTGTTTGCTGCAGTGGCAGCACTTCTGATTATTGGCCTTCAAGTTCAACCACACGTTGCTTTAATGGCTGGATGCGTGATCGTTTCCATCGTAGGCCTCGCTGATGGCACTTCATGGGATTCCATTGAAAAAGGGATGATCGACGGAATGAGTCAAGCATTGGGAGCTTGCGCGATTCTTGTTCTGATTGGCTGCCTGATCGGCGTATGGGTAATCAGCGGTGTAGTTCCAGCAATGATTTATTATGGCCTTAAGCTGCTCACTCCTACCAATTTTCTTGTTGGAAGTATGTTATTGAGCGGTATTGTGTCCATGGTGCTCGGTTCTTGGGGAGCTGCAGGAACAGTCGGCCTTGCCCTGGTCAGTATTGCAAAAATCATGGGATTTCCGGTCGGAATAGCAGCTGGCGCAATTATTTCAGGCTGTTATATCGGTGATAGGATATCTCCAATATCTGATATGTGTAATCTCGTTGCATCTGTCACAAATATAAGTGTAACAAAAAATTCCAAGAACGCAATTTTAATCAATTCAATTTGCATTGGGGCTACCGCACTCATTCTGGCTATCATAAGTTTGAATTATCGCAACAACTGTGATATTACAATCCAGATTGCTTCCCTATCAGAATTGATTGGAAATGTATTTCGCATCAATCTACTCGACTTTATACCGGCGATCTTGCTGTTTGGATGCATTATTATGAAGCTTTCCGCAATTCCGAGTATAACCATTGGAATTTTGGCCGGTATTTTTCAAGCTGCATTTATCCAGGGGAAAACCCTTCAAGAAATCTTCAATAGTTGCTATTACGGCAATGTCTTAAACAGTGGAAATACTTTTCTTGATTCATTACTAACAGTTGGCGGGATTGGAGCAATTCAATCAACATTAGTACTTGCATTAGTCGGCATGATGTTAGGGGGTGCTATGGAAGCAACCGGATTGATGGATGCATTTATGAATCCATTAATCCAGCGATTACATCGAAAGGGCGATATTATTCTTACAATTATTATATCAACATTATTGACCACCATGATCATGGCAGATTCTTATGTTGCTGTCGTTTTACCCGAAAGCATGTTCAAAGAGCCTTGCAAAAAACATGGTATTAGCCAACAAGAACTTGCACTTGCCATCGGAAGTGGAGCCGGTTCTTTCTCGCCTCTCATTCCTTGGAGCACTTGCGGAATTTTTCTATCAACGGTACTAGGAGTCGCTGGAGCTGAGTATATTAAATTTACATTTCTGAATATACTTGTCCCGCTGGGGATGATTCTTCTCGGCTATTTGCCCCCAAAACGCAACTCCTCAATCCATGATAACTTTATTGTTCATTAAAAATCGATTTGTGAGCTCAACACTATTAACAGATACTGGAGCCATCCGAACACCTAACTCGTTAAAAATCGCTTCTAACAGAAATAGAATTGGAAGAATAGAGAGTCTAGTAGATTCTGACCTTGCTGTAATTAGAGCACTGGTAGCAAACTTAAGCAATGATGACTTTGAATAATCCGTGATAACCAAAACCGGTATATGCTTCTGATCACAAAGTTCCGCAATTCTAATTGATGTTGTTGTCGTCGGATTGCTGGATAAAATCAATACAACATCACCCTTACTGAATTTTAGCGCTGCGTCAAAGCTTAAGCTTTCACTGAGACTCAAATTTCGAACATTGTCCAAAAATTGGCTGAGCTGTATATAAACATATTCAGCCAACGGATAAGATGTGCGAAAAGCAAGAGTATTGACTCTAGAAGCATCAAGCAAGATATCGATAAAACGGTGAAACTCCGAACGATTTATCGTCTTGGCTGTTTCCTGCATCAAGACCACAGATTCTTTGCAGCAATCATTCAAAGAATCTGTGGTTTTTTCTTTTGTTATTTTATCCGGCCAAAAAAAGGGATTTGACACATGATCCGCGACAAAGTGGACAGTCATCGATTCATATAATTTTTGTTTAAAGCAAATATAGGAATCGAATCCTAATTCATTGATAAAGCGCATTATTGTTGCACGTCCAACCGAGGCACGATCTGATAGCTCATTGATCGGCATAGTACATACAGTCTGGGCATTCGCCATAATATAATGACATAGGTGCTTTTGTCTTGAGGGGAGCGTTCCGTATAGTACTTTTATCTTTGCAATTAAATTCTCTGAATCTGTCATAACAAACACCCCTCCCACCTCTGCTGGATTCAACCCCTTACCATTATAAATCGCTCTGTTCGGATCGCCCCCTGAACAGACACAATTTTTATTTTAAAACTATTCTGTTAATTTACAATAAATGTGCACTCATTCACCGGAGCATATCCCCTTTGATTCATCGATTAATTCCGATTCTTAATATATGAGTAGAGGCTTTCATAGTCTCTGCTCTTTCTTTATGATGAAGGTGATTGGTCTGACGTAATTTCCGATTGGGACACCACGCCCGAAGTTAAATGTGTCAGCCCGCCTTCATCGTTCTACATTCGATTCAGCAAGTTGGGAAAGAATGCTTCTCCCGTTTAACGAAAGAATATGAGTGAACCTTGAAGAGCTGGATCCAATCATAAACCACTTACGAAAGGAGCGTCTTTCTCATGATTGCTGTTGGTATTGATGTATCAAAATCTAAGAGTACAGTCGCCATTCTCAATGGGGATGGCAGCATCCGTGCCAAACCTTTTGATGTCCACCATGTCGCTGATGAGCTGCAGGCATTGGTAGATTACATCAAGAGGACTTCCGAACCTCCAACCATTCTTATGGAGCCTACCAGCCACTATCATTATCCACTTCTGAAAGCCTTTCAGGAAGCGGAACTCCCAGTCTGTCTGATCAATCCATACCAGATGAAGAAGTATGGCGATACCGAACTCAGAAAGGCGAAAACGGACAAACGTGATTCTCTGCGAATCGCTCAGTATGCCCTTGAGAAGTCCTATTCGCTGATTCCTTACACTCCTCAGGATCAGAAGTATGAAGATCTCCGTTTTCTGTCCAGGCAATACAGTCAGAGGATATCAACCCTAACTGTTGCCAAAGTTCAGCTGCTCAGCCTTCTGGATGAAACAATGCCCGGCATTACGACCATTCTCCCTCTTAAAAGCAGGGATCCCGACAACTGTGTGCTTCTGCGTTTCATTAAGCGTTTCAAGTCTTTCGATGTAATCCGTAAGATGGGCAAGACACGTTTCCTGGACAGCTATCAGGTCCTCGTCAAGAAGACAAAGGATCGTTTTGCCGGTTCTAAGGGACTTGCTATCTATGAGTTGGTCCTTAACAGTGTTACCACCCGTGGAGAAAATCCCTTATCCGCAATGACTCAGGATCAATGTGTTGATCTCGTATCCACATCTCAGAAAGCTGCCGATGAGATCAATCTTCAAATGCGGATCATAGCAGAGACCATGCCGGAGTACAAAGTGCTTCGTTCTATGGCCGGCGTGGGGGACCGACTGGGACCGATCATTCTTGGAGAAATCGGTGACATTCGCCGTTTTCACAGTGGCAAAGCACTCAATGCTTATGTCGGCAATGATGCTCCGCCATATCAGTCCGGACAATTCGAGAGCCGGAATCGTCACATCTCCAAACGTGGCAACCCGGCTCTAAGAAAAGCTTGTTTTGAGGTAATGCAGGCTCTCAAACTGACAAAACCTCAGGACGATCCTGTTTACCTTTTTCTGCTCAAAAAGGAACAGGAAGGGAAACCATACAACGTAGCCAAAATGGCTGCCGTCAATAAGTTTCTGCGGATCTACTACGCTCGTGCAATGGAGTTGTACAAGTAAATCCGTCCGCTTTCATTATAGCCGTTAACTGCCGGCCTGCAACAGCAGGTCTTATTAAGGTTACTCTCTTTTTGTTCTCAAGGTTCTCAAAATCTTCAAAAATCCGCTTGACAAACATTAGCAAGATTTATCTGGCCATAATAGGCATTTTTGCCATGCTTGCGATAGTAATGTTTATCGAGAATCCGCTGAGGACACGGTTCCACCTCCGGATTATTTTTCTCAGTTAATGCAGCCATTTTCGCAACTATCTCCAGATAGGCTGCATTATGTACCGCATCTATTGGATCTTTGCCCCATGTGAATGGCCCGTGATTCTTGCATAAAACTGCCGGAACCGATTCTGGATCTATTGTACGCTCGACAAAGGTTTCCGTGATAACAACACCTGTATTATATTCATACCCTTCATCGATTTCTGTTTGTGTAAGAGAACGTGTACAAGGAATCGCCCCATAAAAATAATCCGCATGTGTTGTCCATATGCAGGGATATCTCTCCCCGACTGAGCCCATCCACAATCAACATAATACCGAGGAGGATGAACAAATGGCTCACCTCAATATTACATTGAATCAGGAGGGAATTCTACAGCTTCTTTCAAAAGATCATGATCAGGCGTTCCGCGAGTTGCTCCGGAGCAGCCTTAACAGCATACTGATGGCGGAATCCACCGCCCAGCTTAAAGCAGAGCCATATGAGCGGTCAGAAGAGCGCACAGACAGCCGCAACGGCACACGGGAGCGTGAACTTAAGACCCGGATAGGGCGGATCACATTAACGGTACCCAGGCATCGCAACATCCCGTTCAAGACCCTTGTCTTTGAGAACTATTCTCGGAGTGAAGCCGCTTTGATTGCCAGCATGGCAGAGATGGTTGTCAGCGGCGTAGCGACCCGCAAGGTATCAAAAACTCTCTGCGGAACATCCTTCTCGAAATCTTCCGTCTCGGAAGTCTGCAAGGATCTGGATCAAAGAGTCGAGGAATTCCGTAACAGACCGTTGTCTGGCAACTATCCGTTTCTGACGGTAGACGCAACGTATTTCAAGGTCAGGGTCAATCATAGAATTATCTCTAGAGCTTTCATGATCGCCTATGAGACAAGCCAGGACGGCCATCGTGAAATTCTCGGCTTCGGCGTGTTCGATAACGAATCGAAGCCTGCTTGGAATGCTTTCCTCCAAAGCCTGAAAGATCGCGGCCTCAAGGATCTTCTGATGATTACCTCGGATGCCCACGAAGGCATCCAGGATGCTATCAGCAAGGTGTTCCCGGATGTTCCGTGGCAGCGCTGCCAGTTTCATTTTTCGAAGAATATCTCGGAAAAAGCGCCTAAGAAATATCAGGCGGGGATCCGCCAGAACTTCAGGAGATGTGGAACTGCAACACGATAGATGACGCTCGAAAAAAGCGGGATGCGATCATCGCCGATTACAAGGACGTCGCTGAATCTGCCATGATGTGCCTGGATGAAGGGTTCGAAAGTGCCATGACTGTTATGACGCTTCCGAAATACCTTCGGAAATATTTCAGGACGTCGAACCACATAGAGCGGTTAAACAAAGAGCTGAAACGCCGTTCTTCCGTCATCGGGATCTTTCCAAATGAAAGCTCACTGCTGCGATTGATGGGTTCTGTTTTGTTGGAAAGGAACGATGCTGAAAACGCCAGGAAGGCTATATTCAGCCCGGCGACATATGCGGCGCTGATCAATTCCAGCACGGTCACTGACCTGAGGCAAATGGCAGAGGAACAACAAAAACTCAGAGCCGCCTGAGATATAGCACTCTTTCAGGCGCCGTCAAGGGAGCCTCGTCGAGGTTGCACTTACCGTGCACCCTTGACGCACCTTCAAGAGAGCTTGTGGACAGCCAAGGGATGCAAGGCATCCCCCGGTGCCACAGGCACCTAAGAGAAAATCAATTTACACACAAATTTGGACTTGACTCCGGAACCTCTCAAAACATAACCTTTAGTATTTCGTCCTTCGTAATGCCTCCAAACATAGATGCAAGGTCAAAACGATCCAGCACCGGTGCTACATCCGCCTTCCGAAAGACACACCCAATGAGCGCATTTGTCAAGGGAGTTATAGGACTGGTCGCCAAGAAATCGCCATAAAACACAATTTCCCGAATCAATCCGCTTTCAACGGCTGCTCGGAATTTCAAAATACCCGCATCATATCGCTGCTTATTTGTCACGTTATATCGGGGCGATCTGCCAAAATTCCATTCCCAAGTATCATATTTACTTATCTTCAGCCTATCTACCTCCTCCAATTCAGACGCCGTTAAAGTGTCACAAACAATGCCTCCCCCCGCGAGGAAATCTTTCAGGTATGCCCAGAATCCCGAAAGTTCCATGTCTTTAGGTAAAAAATCCCGTATATTACCGATGCGGCTGCGAACTGATTTAGAACTTTTCGACTGAAATTTGCTAGGATCTACGTGCAGGGCATTGGCCACTAAGTCATGATTGGTATCAAATAATAGTGTTCCATGATGCAGAATGCGATTTTTGAAGATTCGTTGCGCTGTGCCAGAAACCTTGCGGCCATTTACCAAAATATCGTTTCGACCAGATACTTCAGCGTTGAGTCCTAACCCTTTAAGGGCTTCAACAATCGGCCTTGTGAACCGTCCAAACGCTAATTTATTCTCCCCTAAGTCAGAAATAAAAGAGTAATTTAAATTTCCAAGATCATGATACACAGCACCCCCACCCGTTGAGCGCCGAACCACATGAACCCGATGTTCTTCCACAAAATTGCGGTTTATTTCTTCTTCAGCATTCTGGTTTAGTCCGAGAACAATTGTATTATCATTTTGCCAAAGGATCAGACAGTCCCCCTCCATGCGGTGCGTTAGAACAAATTCCTCAAACGCCAAATTATAATATGGGTTTATAGAGCCGGTTTCAAAATAAAACATTTGATGATTCATATGATTTTCTCTCGTTCTTAAACTTCCACATACTGGTATGGTTTATCCAGAACGGCTATCTTCCCCTTGCTCGGGTTCCACTGGCGCAAATTATGTGATAATAATGAGCGGATTTTCCACCGATCGTCTCGCTGAGACGGAACATGATAGATGCAAAAAATATCCGGTTTTAATATCCCCTTAAAAAAAGTCCCTGTCTGAAGTGCACTGAAAAAAAGAGGATTAATAAAAGCTACATCAATATGAACTTGAGAAAGCTGTTCAAACCTCTCTTTTGTATAATCTACATCAGCAGTCAAAAATATACTTTTTTTACCGATTGTTATCAGATAGCAGCTGTGCGGCACATTCCAATAGCTTTTATCAATATGCCGTGTAAAATATGGTCGAATCTCAATTCCGCCTGGAATAGAAAAATCCTCCATTTGCATTCCTGGCGTAAAATGAGTCCACCATATCCCATGATCCTCCAAAAATATCTTTAAATTTTCTTCACACCGTGATTCCATAGTCGGCAAGAAAACTCGTCTGACAGGGCGATGCCAAATATACTCCTTCAGCCACTCAGGTGAAAAATGATCCGGATGATTATGGGTGAACAACAATGTATCTACACCATCAAAAGGGTGTTCTCCTGCAAGCATTGCAGACCATACAGCTTTTGGGGGATTAGTAAATGGATCTGTGGTATGGTAGATGGCATCTACCAAAATTTTTACCCCGCTGTATTCCACGAGAAGACCGGCATTAGAAACCAATGTTGCTCTAACCACTTTCTCCATACAGCCCTCCTCAATGCCCATTTGTCATTTATTCAAATTAAGCAATCCCCATCGCCTTTTCCGGCTTTTTCTCACATATACAAGCCGCCGTTAACATTCATATAGTCACCTGTGACGTAGGAAGAAAGATCACTGGCGTAAAATAACACGGCATTGGCAACATCTTCTGCTGTACCATATCGCCCCATAGGAATATACGTTTTCGGATCTACTTTTGACCAAGAAAGTGCTCTCCCCATTGGAGTGAGGATATTACCAGGACATACTGCATTAGAAGTAATATGATATGGAGCGCCGCGGAGAGCAAAGCACTTGCTAAGATTCAAGATCCCTGCTTTTGCGCAGGCATAAGAAGCATCAGAGCTCCTGCCTCCACGCAATGCTGCAAGTGAAGACATGTGAACCAGTTTGCCATAATTCTGATCTTTCATAATGCAGAATACAGCCTGCGTCACAAAAAACATGGACTTTAGGTCGATGTCCATCATTCGATCCCAACCTGCCAAGGTGATTTCTTCAATCGGCGTGGAGCCAGTGACACCTGCTACATTCACCAAGATATCAATATGGCCGAACATCGATTTAGCTTCAGCAATTTTTCCCGAAATGGTATCAAACTCTGCCACATTAAATTCCAATGCGCATGCCTCACCATCATGAATATTGATGTCGCTCGCCACGCTATTGGCCGCATCAAGATTCATATCCGCAATAATAACTTTAGCTCCATATTCCGCTAAACGTTTCGCACTAGCTTCTCCGATTCCCCTTCCGCCGCCCGTGACTAGAGCCACTTTATCCGTCAACAGCATATTAACTCCTTTATCCCTTGTGGATTGAAATGCCAAATGCGTCCAACGCAGCTTCCCGCAGCATTTCACACAAAGATGGGTGTGCTACCACTATCTGTTTCCACTGCTTCAACGTCAGACGATCTCGAACTGCATCTGCCCCAAAAGCTATCATCTCTGATGCGTTTTCGCCCACTACAGTTACACCTAAAGTGATTTTTGTTATCTTATCCATTACAACGTATACGCTGCCGGAAGCCCCTTCCGCTAATGCCATTCCGTTGGCGTTATAGTCAAAACTGCCAAGGCAGGGGGAATATCCTCTTTTTTTTGCCCCCTCTGTAGTCAATCCAACCGTCGCAAAGCATGGAATAGTATATATGCAGACAGGAACAGGCACGGTACCATACGATTCATCCTGCCCAAGTATGTCGGCCAGGGCTGCTTCAGCCTCAGCATAAGCGGCATGCGCCAACTGATATCCGCCCGCCACATCACCGATGGCGTACACACCATCCAAATTTGTCCGTTGATGGGCATCCACGGCAATATATTTACCATTCATGGCAAGTTTTAAAGCATCGGTATCAATCCCGCAAAAATTGGGCTTCCGTCCCGCTGCCATTAGTACCAATTCTGAATCTACCAATCCCTCCTTTCCATCTTTCTCGTATACAGCCCTCTGCCCCGAGCCAGTTTCTTCGACTCTCAGCACCTTAGTACCGGTGAGCAGACTAATCCCTTGCTGCTTTAGAAATTTTTCCAACGCTTGAACCGCCTCTTTCTGCTCTACGGGCAACAGTTCCGGCATTAGCTCTACTATTGTCACCTCTGTTCCGTATGCTGAGAAAGCGCATGCCAGTTCCAATCCTATAACGCCGCCACCAATCACTACCATTGATCGGGGTAGAGTTTTCAAATTCAACGCTCCTGTCGAATCAATACACAGCTCATGGCCCGGAATTGGAATCGGCATAGGCTGAGAGCCAGTAGCAATAACCACATATTTGCCCTGATACTCCTTACCACAACAGGTCACAATGTGGTCATCTTTCAATGTCGCTGTTCCTAAGACCACCGTGACTTGATTCTTTTTCAGAAGGAACTGCACGCCACCTACCAGCTTATCGACAACCTCTCTACTTCCCGACTGAATCTTCTTAAAACTAAACGTCCCGGCATCTCGAAAAATATCCTTATTGACTAGGGATCGAACCTTCTCCATAGTTATCGCTTTATCCAATAGATACTTGGTAGGGATGCACCCGACATTTAGGCAAGTACCACCCACACGTTCTTTTTCAAATAAGGCTACTTTCATACCAGCTTTTGCGGCAGCAAGACTTAGAGAATATCCCCCCGGTCCTCCACCAATCACCAGAATATCAAATTGTTCCATGACTATCCTCCCTAACTCACCCCAATAAAAGTAATGGGTTTTCCATGAGCATCTTCAGTTCCCGCAAAAACTGGGCGCCATAAGCGCCATCGATAATACGATGATCAAACGAGCCGGTGATAGTCATTTTAGGAACCGGTTGAAACAGCTTTCCATCCCATACCGGCCGTGGTTCAATCTTTCCAACCGCCAAGATGCAACTCTCTGGCGGATTTACGATTGCAATAAAGTGATCCACATCGTACATCCCCAAGTTAGAGATCGTAATGCTTCCGCACCCCATCTCATCAATCTCCAAACAATTGTTACGAGCTTTTTGGATCACGTTCTTGTAAGCTGTCGCGATCTCTTCCAGATTCTTACTGTCAATTTCCTTTACGACAGGCACCACCAACGCTCCATCCAAGCCGACAGCCAACCCAATATTAGTATGCCTGAATATCCGAACCTCATTTTCTTCATACCGGGCTCTAACCAAAGGATATTTTCGCGCCGCTACAGCAATGGCCTTTGCTATGATATCGTTATAGGATAGATTAACACCTCTCTTCGTTTTGAATGTATCCCGTAAAGCCATGCTCGCTGACATATCCACACTCACTGTACACTGCCATGCCGGGATATTCTGAGCAGATTCCTGCATTCGCCGACATATAACCGTCCGCATCCTGGTCATAGGCATGACTTCATATGTCCCCCCTGGTGCAGAAACAGATTTTGTCACAGCTGCATCCTGATATGTTTTTAACTTTTGTTCTACATCCTGCCGCTTTACAAATAAGCCATTAGATGCGGGCACTGTAGTGATATCCAATTTCATTTCATTTGCCAGCATTTTAGCGTTAGGCATAGCGGGGAAATGCGATAATCCCCCATTCTCATCAACCGCAATAGTTTTAGCCTCTCTCTCAGCGGCAAGATTCTTGACAATAGGCAGATACTCCTCTTGCCTTGCGAGGCCAATTGGTACTTGCGCAGCAAGGTTTTTTTTCACCGCAGCATCACTCCGGTGATACACAGCTGAATCTTCCGCCTTTCCGATAACAGCCAGAATTGTTCCTGCTGCTACAGTATCTCCTTCGGACACAAGCACATCAAATACTTGACCCGAGGCAAAGCTCTCTATCGGTAAAACAGCCTTATCCGTCTCCGCTTCCAGCAGCACATCCCCCCGTTTCACGGTATCGCCAACCGTCACATTCACTTTGACGATAGTAGCCTCATCCGTGGTCTGCCCGGCAGCAGGCATTTTGATTTCCTGAATCATGTGCTATCCCTCGCTTTCTGACTCGTTAAACTAAATCACTAAATCAAAGCTTAGCCAACTTCCGTGCCGCATCAGCAATCCTCTGTTTAGATGGAACCACATAACTTTCCAACGCAGGGCAGAATGGAATGGGTGTATCTGGCGCTGTTACACGCACAACTGGCGCATCAAGCAGTGTAATAGCGTTCTCGGCTATCCAGGATGCCAGTTGTGCCCCCCACCCGCCAGTGTAAGTATCCTCATGTATGATCATCAATTTACCTGTCTTTTCAAGAGATCTTGTCACTGTTTGATAATCAAATGGTACTAGAGTTCGCGGATCAATAATCTCGCAACTGATACCTTCTGCTTCCAATTCCTCAGCTGCCTGCATAGCCTTATACCACATCAACATATTCGCTACTATCGTGATATCCTTACCTTCCCTTCGAACAGCTGCCTGGCCAAACGGAATGGTATAATCCGTCTCTGGCACTTCACCAGCGGCGCTAAGCTGGCCTGCTTCTTTTCTTTTGCCACCGTAGAGCAATTTATGCTCAAATACCAGCACCGGATTTTCATCCCGTATGGCCTGTTTCATCAGCCCCTTAGCGTCATAGGGAGTAGATGGACAGATTACTTTTAATCCAGGCACATGAATAAAATAACTCTCGAGGCTTTGCGCGTGCTGCGCCCCTCGATTAGTCGCCCCACAAGGAGCCCGCATCACCATGGGAACATGAACCTTTCCATCAGACATGTAGCACATCTTTGCCGCTTGGTTTACTAACTGATCCATCATACAGAACAGGAAATCTCCGTACTGCAAGTCTGCCACCGGCCGCATTCCCGCCATAGCAGAGCCCACACATACTCCTGCGATTAAAATTTCAGAAATAGGGGTGTTGATCACTCGATCATCACCAATATTCTCCGTGCCTTTCAGTTCAAAGTTGCCGCCATCCAACGCTACCCGTACATTGGCGCCAAACTCCTCTCCAAGCCCTTTAGTGACTGTAAACGCTCCGCCCATACCGCCGGGAATATCCTCATCCTCCCCAATACAGTAAACGGAGGAATCTCTGCGCATTTCTTCCTGGATTGCACACTTGTATGCATCTGCAATTGACATAATTGCCATAGCTTCAACCCTCCATATAAACATTTTTCAATGCGGACTCATAGCTGGGCAACGGCGCATTCTTTGCATACTCCACCGCGTCTTCAATTTCCTGATCAATAATCATCTCTTCTTTTTCAAGTTCTTTCTCGCTAATGACCCCATGTTCCAAAATTCTCTTGCGAAAGTTTTTTACCGGATCGCGATCCTGTATCCATAATTTTTCTTCGTCCTTCGGTCGGTAACCACACGCATCATTTCGAGAATGACCACCATGACGATATGTTTTCAATTCAATAATGGTAGCACCTCCACCCGCACGAGCGCGTGTAATGGCGCGAGCCGCCGCGTCATTAACTGCCAAAACATCATTTCCATCCACCACTTCACTGGGGATTCCATATACTGCCGCCCGATCTGCTGCTACGTTTTCCTGGCAACAGGTAAGCAAAATAGACGTCGTTGCAGAATACATGTTGTTTTCGCAAACAAAGATTACGGGGAGCTTCCACAGCCCAGCTGCATTCATTGTCTCGTGATATGAGCCTTCGTTTGAGGCTCCATCGCCAAAGAAGCAAACTACCACGCTATCTTTCTTCTTCATTTTAAAAGCGAGCCCCACCCCAGCAGCAATAGGCAAATTGCCACCCACGATAGCATTAGCAGGAAGTGCGCCTACATTAATGTCGCCAGTATGCATGGCGCCACCCTTACCACCGCAACATCCATCTGCTTTGCCAAACATCTCGCACATCATAGCCTTTACGCTGATCCCCTTAGCGATATCATGCCCCGCTGGCCGATGTGTAGAGGCCATCCAGTCATCTTTTCGCAGATCATACAGCATTCCTACTGCGCAGGCCTCCTCTCCAGTACTCTGATGAATGGTTCCAGGCATGATTCCCTCTAAAAAGAGATAGTAGATGCTCTCCTCATACTTACGTATTTGATACATTTTTTTGTACATACCCAAAGCTTTTTCATTAGAAGGAAAATCACTCACATCGGCACCTCCTCGTCGAATTTATTAGTAATATGTATCTTTATATATTACTAATATATAACCAATCCCGCCATATTGTCAAGTGCGCTCGTATGATTAATCAGAATTTGTCCGGCACAGCAAGCAAATTCCACAAAATATCATTATTGCTCTATTTTTCGTGCGCATTATTGCCAAATTTAGCCCAAATAAATCTGTCATTTTGTAAAAATTAAAATTATTTTTAATATTCTCTTGCAATATGCTTGTTTGACAGACTATAATTGAATCATGAGTTTTCCGAATTATATTACTAATATTACTGTAGACTTTTCTAAGCGCTCACCGATATGGAACACAGAGAAATGAAGAAGGAGGGATTATGGCAAAAATCTACCTCATCCGCCATTGTGAATCCGAGGGAAATGCCTGCAGACGCGCACAAGCACAAACCGATGCGCTTGTTACCCGACGAGGATACGAGCAAAACGAAATGCTACGTCGCCGGTTCGACGGGATTCCCATCGACGCGCTTTACAGCAGTGATGCATTCCGTTCCATTATGACTCTCACCCCCATCTCGCGAGAGCGGCATCTCCCCATCAAGATTCGCATTTCTCTCCGCGAAATCACAACTGGTATATGGGAAGATTGCGCTTGGGGCAATATCGCTAAGGACTACCCCTCAGAATACAAAGTTTGGACAGAAACTCCATGGATTACTACAGCACCTGGCGCTACCACCTTTCAACAAGCAGCAGATCGAGTAATTTTTTGTTTGAGGCGCATAGCATCAGAAATAGGAGACGGAACAGCCTTAGTCGTATCTCATTCGTGTAGCATCAAGGCATCTCTTTGTGTGATGATGAACAAATCTTTAACCGAGGTAGCAAAAGTCGGGCACGGAGAAAATACTTCTGTTAGCCTATTGGAGATCGACCCTGACGGCACAATCCATGTTGCTTACACTAACGACGATTCTCATCTCCCTCAACGGTTACACCGAACATGGAATGGCGTTGCGGGCAGCGATATCAATATGGTCACAGAGCCGTGGATTCCTGAACAGCAAACAGATATTCTGCTGTCCCTGGCCAAAGCGGAACATCAGGAGCGGGGTGCATTTTTTGACAGGAATGCTTATCTGGCCTGTGCTCGTCAAAAATCAGCCCAATGCCCCGGCTCTATCGCCATTACTTATTTAAAAAATGAGCCGGTAGGATTTGTCCGATGGGGGGAAAATGCAGAGTTACCTGATGACACAGGTGTTTTAGAACGCTATTATGTAATTCCTCGACTTCAAGGTCGCGGCTATGGGGAGCAACTTCTGGGCTATGCAGCTCATGAGATGCGTTATGCCGGCAAGAGAACCATTGCTGTTCGCCAAGAATGCTCTACTGAGGAACGCCGATCCTTAGGACGTTTTCCTTTTCATGAAATGAACGGGCACCCCGAATACGCAGAGTTAGAGTTATTCACTCCGCCCTGCCCGTATCCCATCTTAGCTTAAAAAACATCTCTTATGGGGGAATACTATGAGTAAAAATAGGATCTACATATCTACTCTGTGCATTAAGTTTGAGGATTACGAATGGCTCAAAACCTGTCTAGATAATTTTCACGATTTCCCCGTGGGTATCGAACACGCCACCTGGTGGAAACTGCAGCCAAAGTTGCCAGATTTATTAGACACAAAGAAACCCCTATTCTATGGAATGCCCACGACCATCCACGCACCTTTCCACGAAATCTGCAACATACCCGGCAGTCCCGAAGAAAAAGAAATGCTTGAAACTTTTAATCGCGCCTGCCGAGTTTACCACGAATGCAACGCTACCTCCATGGTTATGCATACCAACGAGAACCATTTTCCAGAGATAGACCTCCCGGCTATGCGAGCGCGGTCTAAAGAAATGATCCTCTTCTGGCACGAACGATTCAAAGCCCAGGGCATACGAATGACGGTAGAAAATGTAGGCTTTCCAAAAAAGGACAATTTGCTTTTTGACTATCCTCATTTCATCCAGCTCTTCAATGAATTACCAGATGATATTGGGTGTCTCATTGACACCGGACATGCCATGTTAAACAATTGGGATATACCAGCCTTGATCAAAACACTCGGTTCTCGAATCCGAGGCTATCATCTTAATAACAATGATGGTGTGAACGATGCCCATTATCCTACTTTTGCACCTGATGGTTTCCTGCCCCCGGAAAAGATGGAAGAGATTATTGCAACCATCGCCCAGTATTCCCCGGATGCTGATTTAATTCTGGAATATATGTTCGGTGACCGGATCAGTGAGGAACAAATCCACAGCGACATTCGACATGTCGCTAATCTAATAGAAGAAAATCGCCGGAAACAGCCCTGAATCACCACAAGAAGGAGGGAATCTCGTCTCATGAACGCTATCCTCTTATTTCTGATATTCTTTATCCTACTGTTTATCGGCGCGCCTATTGCTTTAGCCCTTGGCGGGTCGTCCCTAATATACCTTCTATTTATTGCCCGATTATCTCCAGTGGTAGTTTTTCAACAAATGCTCTCCGGGGTTAACAGCTATACGCTGCTGGCAGTTCCCTTGTTCATGATGGCCGGATCTCTAATGGAACACGGCGGCATCTCTAAACGCCTGGTAAACTTCGCCATGTCACTGGTCGGACACTTCACCGGCGGCCTTGCCATGGTGGTTATCGTATCCAGCGTATTTTTTGCTGCCATGTCCGGTTCTGCCGTAGCTACCACAGCTGCTATTGGTGCAATCATGATTCCTGCTATGTACGAACGAGGTTACGACCCTGATTACGCCTGCGCCCTTCAAGCCACTGGTGGTATATTCGGTCCCTTGATCCCTCCCAGCATCGCCATGGTTCTCTACGCAGTCACCGCCAATCAGTCCGTCAGTATCATGCTAATCGCTGGCGCAGGTCCCGGATTATTTATGGCCTCCTTGGTTATTGTCTATGTAATCTACACCTGTCATAAACGCGGCTTCAAGGGGAAGGGTACCTTTAACCTGCACAAAGCGTGGGGCTGTTTTACGGATGCCATTTGGGCTTTACTCTCTCCCCTGATCATCTTAGGCGGCATTTACTCCGGCATGTTCACACCCACAGAAAGTGCCGCCATAGCCTGTACCTATTCAATTATCGTTGGTGTATTCATTTATAGGGAAATGGATTTCAAGGTATTGTTCTCCTGCCTATCCAGTTCGATCCGCTCCACCGGAGGCATAATGATGATCGTTGCCGGTGCCAGCACCTTCTCCTGGGTTCTTACCAAAGAGCGCATGGCCTCCACTTTGGCTAACGCCATGCTATCCGTCAGCGGTAGCCGTTACTGGTTTATCTTCTGTACATTGGTGGTATTACTTATTGCTGGTTGTTTCATTGATGCAGCTCCTGCCGTAATGATTCTGACCCCTATCTTTGCCCCAATCGCACAGCAGTATGGTGTTTCTCTAATCCATTTGGGTGGTTATATGATCTGTGCAACATCTATCGGCAACATCACACCGCCCATGGGGCTTAACCTATTTATGGCCTGTCAAGTTGGCAAACGGCCAGTTCACAGGGTCATAAAAGAAATTTGGCCATTTATTGGTATCACAGTAACAGCACTCATTTTGGTTTCTTTATTACCCCCCATCACCATGCTCTTACCCAGCCTGATGAAGTAACAAATGCCGTGGAAGGCATAATTATAAAGACAATATGGAGGAAAAAAGATGAAAAAACAACTTACACTCGTTATAACTCTAATGATGGGCTTAAGCCTATCTGCTTGTGCCAGTTCCCAGGAGGTTCCCACCGCAAACAGCAGCACCAGTACGGAAACATCTACCGAAGGAAATATTATTACACTCGTTTCCACCCAGGCTGGCTCTACTGCCGATAGCGTTCTTGGCAAAGGAACTAGTAAATTTGAAGAATTACTTGAGGAGTATTCCAACGGTCAGATACAGGTTGAGTCCTACTACGACACCGAACTTGGGGGCATTGACTCTCAATTGGAAGCTGTTATGACTGGTTCCATTGACATTTGTTGTTTAGGTCCTTCTTACCTCTCCGGCTATGTTCCAGAGATTCAGGTATTCGACCTGCCTTTTATTTTTGATAATTATGACCAGATCAACGCTACCTTAGACGGTGACCCCGGCCAATATATTGCATCTAAATTCGAAGGCTCCGGTGTAAAACTGATGACATATTTTCACTCTGGCCTCCGTTCCATAACCAACAGCTCTCGCCAAATCAATAATGTAGAAGATGTAAAAGGCATCAAAATTCGTGTAGCTCCATCAGAGACGCAATTAGCTACCTGGGAAGGCTTCGGTGCGATTCCCATGGCGATGGCCTCCAGTGAAACTTTCACCGCCCTGCAGCAAGGCACAATCGATGCACAGGAGAACGGTCTCACCTACATCTACAGTTCCAAAATGTACGAAGCCCAGAAATACCTCTCTTTAACCAAACACAGTTACACCTCTATGCCTGTCATTATGAATCAAAACAAATGGGATTCCCTTACCCCTCAGCAGCAGGAATGGGTTCAAAAGGCCATGACCGATGCCGCCGCTTGGCAGCGTCAAGCTACCGCCGATGCAGAAGATCAAATTGTAAACGACATAGAAGCCTACGGCCTCCAGGTTAACCGAAATCCTGATCGAGAATCTTTCAAGCCTCACACCCAGGCTGCCTATGACGTATTCAACAAAGCAATGGGTTCTGATGAAATCTTGACTATGGTTCAGAATTATGTCTCTACCCTGAAATAGTCAGAGAAAGGCAAGTCATTATGAATCGTCTCTTCAAAAATATAGAAAACGGCATTAATGCTATTCTTGGGATGATGGGATTTGCGGGTATCGCAATAATGACATTGGGCGTATTTACCAGATACGTCTTGGTAATCCCACTGAACTGGTCTGACGAATTTCTACGAACCCTGTTCGTCTGGTCATATTTTATTGGAGCTGCCATGATCTCTAATTCCCGGGTATGTTGATAACTTTACACTTTTCAACTTTCCATCAACCGCGGGCTTTTTGGAACTTCGCCCGCGGAAAATAATGGGCTAAATATTACGGATCCATGGTAATCGGCTCCTGTTTTTGGAACTCAATGATAACTTCGCTTGTTGCTCAGGCCCCGTCTCGCTTTGTCCCGGAAAGATCTGCTTCCCTGGCCTCACGCTCAAGTGTCTTCTTGTTCTTGGATTCCGGTGGCCTGCCTGGCTTTCTCTTGACGTGTACGATACCTGCAGCTGCCTCGGCTGCCTCTCGCTCGAGGGTCTTCTTGTTCTTGGATCCAGGCGGTCTGCCCCGGCCTCTCTTTTTCGTTATTCCGTCTGAAGAGTCGGCTGTCCGCGGTACAGAAGTTGCATCCTGCTTTCCTTTGTCCGGAGCAGGTATTGCACCATTGCCATCTGTGATGACATCTGTTGGCTTTTCACCTGAGACGCCGGCTTCTGGTACTGTCAACGGATCGCTGCTATTCGTGTCGAAAGAAGCAACGGATTTTCCACTGGCATCATCCTCAGCAATCCTGAGCCCTGCCTTATCCGCCGCTTTTCTCACGCGAATCAGCTCGTTTGCCTTGCGCTTTTTCTCGATTTCATCATCCGAGAGATAAGCTTTGCGTGCAAATGCGTACTTCCTTGTGAGTTTGTTTTTCTCACCCTCTTTGAAGACATAGGTGAGCGCATTGTCCTTCCGATTGATCTTGAAAGGGCTGGCAATCCGGAAGGCATCGTAGAAATCTCTGGCCTGTCGGATCGGAATCTCCGGGAGAATGACTTCGTCGAAGACCTCCGCCTTCTGACCACGCAGTTCCAGAAACAGGCTGGAGGGAGATTCCCTGAAAACCTGCCCAACTGGGATCTGTTCAAGAAAGCTCTTCCCGCTTTTGTCGGTCATGGCATCCTCGGAAGGTTCATCCAGAGCCTTGGCGAGTGCCGGGGATACCTCCACATACCTGCTGTCCACCATGCCGAGCCGATTCTTGATAACGATGACAAGAAACGTGGCAATGAACGCAATCAGCATGTGTCCTTTCAGGGTCTCCATGTTGTGCTGCCGTACCGGAAGGAACTTTGCATAGTTCTTGCCAAAGTCAAAGTACTGCTCGATATCCTGGCGGACATAGTATTCCGGAAGGACCTCCTCTACAGGAAGGTCTCTTGTAGTGACGATGGCAAAAACACCAAGCTGCTCAGAAATCTCGAGGATCTGGTCACAGGTCATCTTCCTGGCAGACTTCGTCTTCATCAGCCGTGTGTACTTGAAGGAGCTGCTGTCGCGGTCTCTGCAGAGATAAACAAACCCTGTGACGTCCTTCCCAGTTTCCTGATCGACGGCGATCTTCGTCTCGACCTTGACGATATAGAGAATGCGGTCCCTGTACCGAATCGCATTTGTGTCATCTTTAAGCTCCGCGGCATGCTCATCCAGGATCTGCTTGTACAGATCATAGGTGGGATTCAGTCGGGTCATGAAGTCAATGCCAGAGAGAACAAGTTTCTCCATGGTAGAGGGACAGCAGTATCCTGCATCACCAATGGCATAAGAAACATCGCAGTGATACTGTTTCGCCAGCTCAATGATGCGCTGTGTCGTGGAAACATCCACGATGTTGCCCGGGATGATCTCATAGAAGATCGGCAGTCCGGTAGACCGCTGAACAAGGGCAATCATCCGGAACTCGATATTGATATCGCCCTCATGGTTGCTGACACGGGTGACCGGGAGATCACACTTGTTTGGCATTCCGGTGCTGTCGATCAGGATAGAAACCTCCTGATCCGTTGAATTCAGCAGATACTTGATATGCGCAAGAAGGAAGTCCCTGCGCTGGCTGTCGTCGCCGAGCTTTGCCAGCATATCACTGATCCGCTGGCTGTAAATGTTGGCCTTCGGGAACAGGTACGATGCATAGTTCTGTCGATACCACCTGTCGGCATTCACGTTCGCCTTTCCCTCAAGGATGTAATAGAAAAGGAGGGCGTACAGAGTGTCCCGATTCACATATTTGAGAGAGTCAAGGACTTCGTTATAGCCGATCGAATCGATCAGTGTTTTCAGGAAGTAGGAGTCGCCGAAGTCCACAAGCACATGCCGCTCTTTTCGCGCTCCGTCAGGGTTCTGTTCCGCGTTCGGGACATCCTTTGCCTCAAGTGCAGTGATGCTCTGATCATCCGGATTGAAATGGAAGTAACCTTCATCCCGTTTCCAGAAGATAAGGCGGTCCTTGTCGATCACCTTTCCGAGGTACTTCTGCCCCTGCTTCCTGGGGCCCTGATCCGTCTGAATCGTAGAGCCTGGCCATACAGCAACAAGTGTGCCGGATGAGTTATTGCGATAAGAAATGCTAGGCATTTATTCGTCCTCAAGTTATTGTTTATGATAACTTATTGTACGATATTTTGCCCGGCTTCGCAATAGTAGTAGCCAAGAAACACCGTGCTTTAGGCACTTTTTTGAAAATATTGTGCAGAAATATTCCCGAGAGTTATCAAGTTACCCGGGAAATAGAGATGATGGTGTCATCCGGTGGATTGATGCGTTTAGAGTTGCTAGACGACTTTCTATCCAATCACGGCTTCCAGGGAGTAAAAAGAATCCTTGGTGTTTTTGTGGAACTCTGCATGGTGGGCTTCTTCTCCTTTATGGCCTATTATGCCTTCCGACTAATCAGTTCCTATATTCAAAAGGGCACAACCTCATCGACCAGCAGCGTGCCCGCTTGGGTATTGATCTTAGGAATGGCCATCGGCTTTATACTGATTATAATTTTCTCCATTCGAAACATTGCCCGTTATCTTCAGGACGCCCAAAATCCCCATTCATAATAAGCACAGCATAACTGCCAAAGGCTGCCAGAAAATTCTGGCAGCCTTTCCTACTTGAATGAATCACTTGTGTCCTGGCGCAGCTGTAGATTTACGAACAATCAACCTTGGTTGGCACTCTGCCTTAAAACGCATATTGGGAACCAATGAATTAGGAAGTCGAATATTAAGGCGGTGTAACAACACATCCATGGCAGACTGGGCGAGCATATCTGCGTGGGGATCTACTGTAGTCAGAGAAATCCGCTCTAATCCAGTATAGAACAAATTATCAAATCCGATAATAGAGTAGTCTTCTGGAATTCTATACCCTTTTTCCAACAATGCGTCCATCGCGCCAATAGCCACCATATCATTTGCAGCAATAATGGCAGTGGCATTGCATGTAGCAATATGTCGATCCTGAGCAAGATGATATCCAACAGTGTAATCAAAATTGTTCTCGATGGCCATTTCTCCTTCCGGAGTATCAATAAAATCCGAAATAATATTTAACTTGCAATTTTCCGCAGCATTGATCCGATTTTCAACGCCCTTTACACGAGAAAGCCGTGCGATATTGCGATCCATAGGCGTTGTCAACATGACGATATTCCGGTGTCCCAGAGAAAGCAGATGCTCAGCCGCAATGCACCCAGAGCGAAAATTGTTCAGCTCCACTTGATCTGCTTTTGAATCAGGAATATTATCGCAGATCGTAATAATAGGAAGCCGCTCTAATGCATGTTCAAGAGCTTGCGGATTATCCGGAGGAAACAGGTAAATCACTGCTAAAAACTTCATTTCTAATGCCATATCCAGATAATCTTTTTCCAATTCAGGAATGTGGTAAGTGTCTCCACAGACAACGTGGAGTCCATTTTTGTTAGCCTCATGCTCAATGCTTTGAAGGATGCACGGATAGTATGGATTGGTTAAACGGGTTGCTAAAACTAAAATGCGTCTAGACGCCAAGACGTTTGCCTTAGACTGAGCCTGTCGAGGTGAATATCCCAGTTCTTCCGCCGCCGCTAAAACCTTGTCAACAGTCGTTTTAGGAAAAGAAGTCTTCTTATTCCGCCCTAGGATATTAGAAACAGTGGATTGTGAGACTCCTGCTGCCTTTGCAACATCCGTCATGGTTACTTTTTTGGTAGCCAAATGAACCACCTCCACTAATCACATTCTGGCGAATCCATACCGAAACATTCACTAACATACTAGTGATAACCAACGGTCTGTCGCCAACAATACACGTTGACTGCTACAATCTACCGCTCATTTCTATACCAACTGAGTTAGTGCGCGCCTCTTCCACAGGTATAAAAAACACAGTGAACTGATCCTTAATTGGTATGGATTCATCTGTGGGTTTGGGTAATTCCACGTCATTAAAACAGTTTTATTTTATTATAAATAAATTACAAATATATGTAAAGGGAAGACTGAGGCAAATGACCAAATCCATTTCGTAAATTGAAATTCAAATCTCCACCCCCGCGAGAGAAAAGGTGGAAGTTGCGAGGAATGCAAGTCCTCCCGCACACAACAACAAGCCAGGCACGCGCTTTTCATACCGGCGGATATCCGCCAGCAAGCCGGGCTACACGTTTCCGTGCTGCCCGGCTTGCCCGATATGCGGTATCAGGGAGATGCGTGATCTCTTTATCCTGAAAATTCCTGGTTACTGTTTCTGTCCGGCCTGCCTGCCATCCTGGCGGTTCATCTTGCAGCAGTCCGGCACGGTATCACCAAATTCCTTCTTATTCGCCTCGCCGACCTTCAGCAGCCAGGCGTTCCAAGCGTCGCGGATATTTTCCAGAAAACGAAGCATCGTCAATCCCTCCGATCTATAATGATCTCCATCCGAAATCTCTCTTCGGATAGAATATATAATACATTGGTATAGTATGTTTTGCAAGGACTTCATCCTTTTTCACAAATAGCGCGCGGATGGGCACACGGAAGGTTCCGGATACCTCGATATTGCCGATATCGGGGAAAATATTCTCCGCTGTCCCGACCGGGATCTTCCCGGCAAGACGAGATTCTTGCAAACTGGAAACTGCTTGCAAAAAGAGCCGGCATATCGGAAAAAGGATGCATGGATAAGAATAACGCCTTTTCCGAATGCCGGCATAAGCTGGAATGCACCTAAGCTGGGTTCCGCATAGCCCGGCTTTCGCATACCCTTTTCTTTAGATCAGATATCCAGCGCCGCATGGTACCCCCAATACACGGCATTGGTGATCGTGGAAACCCTGGAGGCGTCGCCGATCACCCGGACATAGGGAGCCGTATCCTGGAGCGCGGTGACGGTCGCTGTCCTGGAGCGCTGGCCAAGGGCGCAGATGACGGACGTGCCGGGAACGAGAACCTTCTCCCCCGCAGCATTTTCGCAGAGAATGCCGTCCTTCCGGACTTCCAGCCCCTTGAATCCTGTGTGCACCGTGACATAGCGGTCAATCTGCTGCATGAGCAGCGGGCGGTGGCGCACATTGGCGTCGGGCGCAAGCTGATCCCGCATCTCGACGAGCTCCACGTGTTTCCCTTCCATCCCCAGATGAACCGCGCACTCGCAGCCCGCGAGGCCGCCGCCGAAGACTACCACATGGTCGGAAACCTTGTCCTTCTCCCGGTAATAATTGTTGACTATCACGACATTCTCCCCGTCAAGACCCGGAATCGGCGGGACGAGCGGCTCGGAGCCCACGGCAATGATCAGCGCATACGGCGCCTCCTTCTCCACAAGCGCCGTGGTAACCTCCGTGCCGGTGCGGATTTCCACTCCGGCGCGCTCGGCGAGAAGCCGGTAGGTCTGGGAGAGCTGGTACATTTCCCGCTTGAAGGGGATGGCCTGCTCGCTCTTTAAAATGCCGCCGACCTCATTTTCCTTCTCGCAGAGAATGACCTGGTGGCCACGGCGCGCCGCCGTGTACGCGGCATAAAGCCCGCCCGGGCCGCCGCCGGCTATCAGGACCTTCCGCCTCTGGGGAGCAGGATAGACCTCACAGCCCTCGATCTCCCTTCCAATCAGCGGATTTACCGTACAGCGCCGGGTAGATGTTGCCGCGCGCTCCGCCATGCAGGTGAAGCACCGGAGGCAGCGGACAATCTCCTCATCCCTGCCCTCATTGACCTTCCTGGGGAGAAATGGATCTGCCAGGAGTGCCCGTCCCATATAGACGATATCCGCCTTGCCGGAGGCGATGATCTCCTCCATCTGCGCCGGGTCGTTCAGCCCGCCGATCGTCGCAACCGGCTTGGACACATGCTTTTTGATCTCCGCGGCAAGGAAGACATTGCGGCCGTGGTCCTCGAACATCGACGGATGCGTGATGCCGAAGGTTTTCTGATAGGTGCCGGCGGAAATGTGAAGGATATCCGCATACGGCTCCACCAGCTGGGCAATGCGCACGCCCTCCTCGAGCCCGTACCCGCCCTCGGTAAATTCCGATCCGCTCATCCGGAATTCAATGGGGAAGAATGGCCCAACGGCAGCGCGGACGGACTTCAAAACCTCGATGGCAAGACGGCAGCGATTTTCCAGCGAGCCCCCGTACTCGTCCGTGCGGTGGTTGAACAGCGGCGAGAGGAACTGGTTGATCAGCCAGCCGTGGCCACCGTGGATCATCAGCATCTCAAATCCGGCGCGCTTCGCAAGCCCGGCAACATGGCCGTAGGCGGCGGTGATCTCGGCTATCATTTCCCTAGTCAGCGCCTTCACCGGGACGCCGTCAAAGCGGACCGTGTCCGACGGCCCCCACTGGTGCAATTCGTGCTGTTTTTTCTTATCCGTCATATAGGTGCCGGCGAACATTCCCGAGTGGGAGAGCTCAAGGCTCGGTATGCCGCCGTGCCGGCGGATGGCGTCCGCGGTGTATGTGGCGCAGGCCAGCGAGTTGAGAATTGACTCGTCCAGGTGGTAAGCGTGGGAACCGTCCGTCGCTGGGTGCACCATGCATTCGCTGACCGTCACCGCGGCAGCGCCGCCACGGGAGCGAAGCTCATAGAACGCGGTGGATTTCGGCCCGATACAGCCGTCGTTGGTGATGTCTGTGCCGCCCATGGGCGCGGAAAACATGCGGTTGCGGAATGTCGTCCTCCCGACCGTGATCGGGGAGCACAAATGGGGATATTTTCGTCCTGTCATCTTTTGCCTCCAGAGAAGTCCGGCAGTCTGCCGGAGAAAATGTTCTTTTCCCCAGTGTAGCATATACCGGTCAAATTATCTTACCTACTTTGCCCGAGCAACTGCCCCCCCCGAAGCCGTGCCGGCTTGGTTTCCGCGCTGCCCCGGCTTCCCATTGTTTCCGCGTGATCTTCCCCGTCCAGGCCGCCACATCATCGATGATCGGTTTCCGCTTTACATCCCCCGCGCCATTCGTTACGATGAAGTCGTCAAACACGATTTTCATCCCTGGGAGGTTTCTTATGACGCTCGACCAGCTGAATTATGTCATCCTCATCGCGGAGACGGGAAGCATCACCGAGGCTGCCCGCAGGCTCTTTCTCACCCAGCCGAGCCTCTCCGCCGCAGTCCATGAGCTGGAAAATGAGCTCGGCATCAGCATTTTCCACCGCACGAACCACGGGGTTACAGTGACGCCCGATGGCGAGAAATTTCTCGGCTACGCGCGGCAGGTCGCGGAGCAGGTGAACCTGATCCGGGAGCAGTACCTGGGGGAGACGCCGTCCAGGCACCAGTTCTGCGTCTCCACGCAGCACTACTCCTTCGCGGTCAAGGCATTTTCCGAGCTGCTCCGGCAGTACGGCGGCGCGGAGTATGATTTCCGTATCCGCGAGACGAAGACCTGGGAAATCCTGGACGACGTCGCCCAGTACCGGAGCGCGGTCGGCGTCCTCTACCTGAATAGTTTCAATGAGACGGTTCTCCGGAAGGTCATGCGGGAACGTGGCCTGGAATTTCATCTTCTCTTCACGGCGAAGCCCCACATCTTCATCAGCACAGCCAGCCCGCTCGCCGAGAAGCAGGCCATCCGGCTTGAGGATCTTGAGCCGTATCCCCGCCTCTCCTACGAACAGGGCGAGCACAATGCCTTCTACTACTCTGAGGAGATCCTGAGCACCCGGCACAGCCCGAAGGACATCATGGTCAGTGACCGCGCGACGCTGTTCAACCTGCTGATCGGCCTCGATGGCTACACGATCTGCAGCGGCGTCATCAATAAGGATCTGAACGGGGAAAATATCATAGCCCGCCCCCTCGAGGTGGATGACGAGATGCGCATCGGCTACATTATCCCGAAAAGGACGGCGCCGGGGCATTACGCCACACTCTATATCCGCCTGCTCGAGCAGTATGCGCGGGAATCCGGTGGCACAGCCTGAGGAAGTCGCGGCAGCCTTACACGCCCCTCAGGGGAATGTCACGGTTTCGCGCGGGAATCTGCGCTTTGATATAGTTTTAAACTATGTCCAATGCATGATCATAAGTATTTTACAGGATCTCCCCCGGCGGTTATACTCGCACCATGAACTGAGGGACAGACGAGAACATGAGGAGGAGAAATCAATGAAGAAGCGTGCACCGTTCCGTTATGACTATGTGGGAAGTTTTCTGAGACCGGAGAGACTGAAGGACGCAAGAAAGGCCTTCGAGGCGGGAACCCTTTCCGCCGCCGGGTTGAAGGAAGTGGAGGATCAGGAAATCACTGCCCTGGTCGAAAAGCAGAAAAAGGCCGGTTATCCGGTGATCACCGACGGGGAGTTCCGCCGCGCCTACTGGCACCTGGACTTTATGTGGGGGCTTCACGGCATCCAGCACATCGAGCTGGATCACGGCTACTATTTTCACGGGGAGGAGACCACGCACGGCTCCGCGATCGTTATCGGGAAAATCAGCGGGGAAAATCATCCCTTTGTGGATCATTTCCGCTTCGTCAAGCAGTTTGAGGACGAACACACGGTCGCCAAGCAGACGATCCCGTCGCCGGCACAGACCCTGGTGGAGCTGTTCCGCGGCGATAACGAGAAGATCACCAGGGCAGTATACCCGGACACCGAGGAATTGATCCGGGATCTCGCCGCCGCGTACCGCACCGTGATCCGGGACCTCTACGACGCCGGCTGCCGCAATATCCAGCTGGATGACTGCACCTGGGGAATGCTCGTGGACAAAGGTTACTGGAAGAGCCGTGAGGGCAGCGGCGCTACGCTTGAGGGTGACGCTTCCCGCTACCTCCGGGCCAATAATCTCGCCCTCGAGGGACTCCCGGCGGACCTCACGGTCACCACGCATATCTGCCGCGGCAATTATCATTCGTCCTACGCATGCTCCGGCCCGTACGACGACATCGCGGATTTCGTATTTGCGGGGGAACATGTGGACGCGCTCTATCTGGAGTTTGACGATGAGCGCTCCGGAAGCTTCGCGCCGCTCGCGAAGGTCTCCCCGGACAAGAAGGTGGTTCTCGGCCTCATCACCACAAAGAACCCCAAGCTGGAAGACAAGGCGGAAGTCATCCGCCGCATTCATGAGGCAGAAAAGTACATCCCGCTGGACCGGCTGTATCTCAGCCCCCAGTGCGGATTTGCCTCCTGTGAGATCGGAAACCGCCTGACCGAGGAGGAGCAGTGGGCAAAGCTCTCCCTGGTGAAGGAGATCGCGAAGGAAGTCTGGAAGGACTGCTAAGCAGCTGCCGAAAGGGAAAATTTGGGGCGGGGTGCGGAAAATTTACGTTTTTCCGCATCCCGCCCGATCTGTATGCCCGAAGCAGGAAAACCATCTCCCACTTTCCGCCGCTCACGGTTTTTCCTTGCGGCATCGATCTTTCTGGTTTCCGCCGCTCACGGCTTCTCCGGCTCCGCAAAAAGGATCTCCCGGGCACGCGGCCCGCGGACAACCGCGAGGGTGAAATATCCGCCCTGTTCGGGGATTTCCTCAAGGCTCCGGTAAATCCGCTCGCCCGGCATCCCGCAGTTTTCCATCGCCCATAGAGAAAGACCCGCATCCCGGCAGCGGTCCCGGATTTTTCCGAGGCTGCTGCCGGATTTCATAAGCACGCAGGTTTCCTGCCCTGCCGGAGCAGACCACCCGGCAGATTGGACAGCGCCCGTGCCTCCTTCCCCCGGCAGCGCCGGGATAATCACAAGCCTCTCCCTGCGCTCGCAGAGCGGCACTCCCGCCCGGGCAGCCGCCGCGCAGAACGAGGGGATCCCGCTGACCGCCTCGGTGCGGAAGCCGTCCCGTTCCACCTCCCTCCTGAGCTCGGAGAATGTCGAGTAGACCGAGACGTCACCGAGCGTAAGGAAAATGACATTTTCCCCGCCGAGAAGCTCCCGCTCCACCAGAACAGCGTTGGCGCGAAGGCTCTCCGCCAGTTTTCCCGGATCCTCCGTCATGGGGAAATCGAGGGGGAGAAGCTGCTTTCCGGCCAGTTCCGGCACTGCCCGGACGGCGATCCGGTAAGCCGCGGTCTCCCGCGGGGTGCGCCCCGGAAGGGCAATCACCCGGTTTTCCCGGATCAGCCGCGCTGCCTTGAGCGTCATCAGCTCCGGATCCCCCGGTCCGACGCCGACGCCGTAGAGAATTGTCTCTGCCATACCTTTCGCCTTTCTTCCCATCCCGGCAAAATGGCCAGTTGTTTTTGTGCACCTTGTTCTCTCCCCGCGGGGAGCAAGCGTCATTTTCTCCGGTGACCTGTCCACCGCAAGGCCTTGCTGTGTCCCCGCCCCGATCAGACGAATCTCCTCACTCCGCCGCGGGCAGGGAGAGAATCTCCTGCTCAAGCTTGCAGTTATGATCCAGCATATACCGCATAACCTCCGGATATCTGCCGGCAGCCAGAAGGTTCTTTGCCTTGACGAGGTCATTGTCTTCCAGTTTCCGGCAATATTCCCTGTGCGAAATCAGCTCTGCCGTCCCCATGCGGAACGGCTGGAAATCAATCCCGGTCTTCGCCCGGAGATTTTCCAGGATATAGAAGCCGTCCGGGTCGATATCCCCAAAATGATACCAGCGGCGGATGCCCGGATTCTCCTCCCGGATCCTGACGAGGAAATCCTGCTTCGCCTTGTTGTGATACCCGGCGAGATAGACATAGAAGGGAACCCCCACGGCGGGATCCTCCGCCGGCTCCACGTCCGGAGCATCCGCTGACCCCACAGCCGGAGCATTTTCCAACTGATCCGCCGGGGCACCCGCGCTCTCCGCCAGGCGGTTGTAGGAGGCCAGGTTTTCCACCGTTATGAACGCCTCCGCGTCGACGCGGATATGAGCGATCCGGGCAATCATGTCCGAGCGCACGGCTACCGGGATCCCGCTTTTCAGGGTGAGCCGCGAACCGTTGTCAAAGAGAATCTCGCCGTTCCCGCTGAAATTGACGTAAGAGGGATTGCGGAAAACCGCGTATTCCCCGAGAACCGCGTCGTCATACTCCTTCGGGTCAGAGAAATCTTCCGCCGTGAACCCGTAGTCCCCGTACCGCTTGAGAATCCGCAGCGATTTCTGCAGGAGAGACCCACTGTCCAGCGTTTTGGTGTAGCCAAAGACCTGGATGGAGATCTCCCGGAGGAGAATATCCCGCCGGTTCCTGAGAATCCGCAGGGTGAGCTTAAGCACAGACTCCGCGGAATCCCGGAACCAGGATTCGTGGTCTGCCCGGAGAAGGGCAATCTGGTCGTCGCAGAACCGCCCGAGGAGCGGGTCTTTGTCCCGGTAGCGCTCATAGAGCGGGATCTCTGCGGCGTGAAGCTCCCGCTTCGGCACTTTCCCGGCGAGCGCATAGAGCGCGGGCTCCACCTCCGCCGCGGGGACGCGGATGTCCTTGAATTCCCCGCCGAGGCGGCCGTTCTTGTACGTCACCCGCACCGGGGAAAATGCTTCCAGTGCCTGCATGGACTTCTCGAATTCCGCAATCTGCGTCACGTCCGCGCTGTCCGAGGCGTAGTCCGGGCAGACCGCCCCGGGGGAAATGGCGATGTTCTGGTTCAAGACATTTTTCCTGCGGTATGTGCTTGTCCGCTCATACCTCGCGATGATGAGTTCCAAGAGGTGCTGCTGCCAGTGGTCCAGCAGCTTCTTTTTCCCGGCTCCTGCCGATCCATTTTCCCTCATGATCAGACACCGACAAGGCCGTCGATGATATCAGCCTTTCTTCCTTTCTTCACCACCGCGAGCGTCGTGCCGACATATGGCGAGATATTGGCCATCTTCTCCGGCGGCGCCGCGTAGAAGACCTGCAGGCCAAGCTCGTTAAAGTACTCGATCATGCTGAAAATCCGGCTGTCGTCGAGCGCCGCAAAGGCCTCGTCGATAAATGCCGGCCTGAGGCAGCAGGCGTCGCTCCCGTAGCTGGTCATCAGAGCCGCCGCGAGAAGGATAAAGTACGGCGTCTGCTTTCCGCCGCCGGAGTAGATTCCCTGCGAGCTCGAGAGGTACGCGGTATGGCCGTCCGCCGCCTGCACCCGGACATCGAAGGTGAAATACTGCCGGTAGTCGGTATACTCCGCCATGTCCTCCGCGGTGAACACCGTATCCCGGAAGTCGGTGAACTGCTCCGCCATGCCGCCCTCCTGCAGGAAATTCCGGTTCATGCTGAGGTAGACGTCGAGCGACCCGGCGCCGCCGAGCTGGTCGATCTTTTTCGCGATCGCGAAGAAGGGCGCAAGCTCCGAGCTCTTTTTCTCCCGCATCAGGATCGAGTAGGTCTTGTCCCCGAAGGCGTGGCGGGACAGCATCCGGTTGATAGCGTCCTTCTGGTCGCTCATGCGCCGGATTCTCGCGTAGATCACCTCCACAAAGTCGCGCATGAAGGTATCGGAGATCGTTTGCTCCTTCGCCCGCACGCGGTTTCTCGCCTCCTCGATATCGCGCGTCCTAAGGGCATCCAGGCGGCTTAGGTATTTCTGGATTCCGGCGAGGCCGGGAGCAAATCCGGTGTGGGAGGCATTGTACCGGTACATGTTTTCGGTCATCTGCTCCTTCACCCTTTCCAGCGCTCCCTGGAGGTCGGTGATGGCGTGGCGGATCGAATCCTCCTGGATATTCTTCTGTTTTTCATACAGCGCTTCCGCGGCGGCAGCCTCGCCGGGATCCTGCACCGCCAGGGCATCGTACGCGTCGAAGAGCTCCTTTTCCGTCCTGCGGCCGTCGGCAAGGATCCTCTCGTCATTTTCCCGCTTGACGCGGATCTGCGTGAGCTTCGTCTCGGTCTCTGTCCGGACAGCCTTTTTCTCCGACAGCTGCGTGAGGGCGGCAGCCTCCAGATCCATCAGCTTTTTGAGGGAGGGGTCCTTCTTCAGGCTGTCAAGGTCTTTCTGCTTCTGTGCGAGTTCCTTCCCGATCCGGGGAAGAACCGCAGGCGCTGTCACATCGTACAGGGATGGGGCGAAGGAGACGTCGTTGATCCTCGCGCCCCGCGAGCGCAGGCTGTCCAGCTCCCCGTCAAGTTTCCGCTTCTCTGCGGCCTGCTGCTTCTGCTCCTCCATCCTCGAGGCAAGCAGGCGCTGGACCGCCTCCCGGCCGAACACCATGTCGCGCGCCGGGGAAAGCCGGTGGGCGACAATGCCCTGTGCCATCATGCCGTCCGCCATGATGGCTCCCTTCGGGTGGTCATTCAATTCTTCCAGGGTCTCCACGCAGAGGAGGTTCCCGCAGACGAAATTCACATATTTCCTCGCGTAGACGTTCGCGATCGTGAATTTTGACGCGAGGGAGCCCTCCGGCGGAAGGTCCGGAATCTCCTCCATCCGGTTCGTCATCACAAGGTAGAGGTGGCTGAATTTCCGGTCATGGATGATCCTCAGGGCGCTGGGGACATCCTCGGGATTGACCAGGATGTTGAATCTCCGACCCGCCAGAAATGCCTCTGCCGCCGCCTGCCAGCGGGGATCAATATCGTTCACCAGGTCGGCAAGGATGCTGACCTCCGACTCCCTTTTCTCCTTCTTCATCAGCGCGCGGAACTGCTCCAGCTCCGGCTCCATCTTCGGCGGGAGGATCCGTCTGTTCAGCCTGAGGCTCCGGATCTCACCGCCCAGTTCCTCGAGCTTACGCCCGCATTCCTTCTGGCGGATCGTGATGGCGATCCGGCGGTCGTCCAGATGGTCACGGAGGCTGAGCCGCTCCTGCTCCAGGTGCTGGAGTTCTTCGGTGATCCGGTCAGCGGAGGACTGGGTTCCGCTGATATCGTTGAAAATCTCCAGTCTCTCCGGATCCACGGTCACATCCTGCTCATCCCCGAAGATGTCTATCGCCTTCTTGCGGACGCTCCGGAGCGCGACAAGGGATTCCTCCACCGCCTCGCGCTCGCGGGTGAGCTCGGCAATCTCATTTTCCAGTTGCTTGACCGGGGCGCTCCGCTGGACGACGGCCGCCCTGGCATCCGAGTAGGCGACCTCCGCCTTCTCCTCGTCGCGGACCGCCTTCTTTTTCTGCTTCTCGAGAACCCGCTCCTGCTCCAGGGCACGGCTGATCCGCTCCGCCGTGTTATCGTCCGCGTTTTTCTGCTGCATATACCGGTAGCGGGCAAATGCCATCCGGCGCCTCGTCATCTCCGCGCCTTTCTCGACGAAAACCCGGTAGCCGTCCTCGATCTGCTGGAGCAGCTCCTTCTCCTCGCTGAGCACCTTGAGTGACTTCTGCAGCTCATCATACTCCTCGCGATGGCGGAGGATATTTTTCAGGGAGTCCGCCGCGCTCTGGTCCTCCTCGAAGATCGAGTCCCGGATAAAAGCGTTGATATCCATTTTCTTCTTCCCGCAGGCCAGCAGGCGGCGGAGCTTCCCCCGGAGTTGCCGGATGCCGTCCGCGTTGAGGCGGAGGCCGCAGGATCTGAGAAATGTGGCAATTCCTTCTTCTTTTCGGAAAAACCGGACTTTTTTCCCCTTGCAGCGGAGATCCTGTCTGGCAGTAAATTCATAGGCCGTGCCATTTTTCCGGTAAAAGTTGAAATCATCGATCGTGGCGTCCGGCTGGACAAACCACTGCGCGCGGGTCCGGTTCTCATTCTTAAAGAGCTCGATGCAGACGCCCTCCGTGAGATACGTCCCGTCCACCGGGTTATAGACATCCACCGCGATCCAGCTGGTCACGTCCATGCCGCCGCGCAGGTAGCGGTCCTCATTGTCCTTCGTGTCGCCCACCACATAGGCGTAGACGCTCCGCTCGTCATCCCCGGCGCCCGCCTGCAGGTTAAAATCCGTCATGCCAAACATGGCATAGACCATCGCGTCGATTGCCGTGGATTTCCCAGACTCATTCATGCCCGTCATCAGGGCGGAACCGTTGACCCTGAACCGGGAGCAGGTATAGACCGCCCAGTTGGTGATGAGGACATCCCGGATCAGCCGTGTCCCCGGCCCTGTGCGCTTAGCTGCCGTTTCCGGCGCCCCTGAAGCTTTGATCATTCTGTCTCTTCCCCATCAAAATACTCGTTCTCCGCGTCGTCCGGGTCTTCCTCCCCGGCATCCTCGGCACCATCAGCGCTTCCGGATTTTCCCCTTCTTCTCCCGGGACCGCCGTAGTAGCTCCGGTAAGTCTCCCCGTGCTCCTCCAGGATCTTTTTCATCTCCTCGACGGAGAGGCCGAACAAAAGGCTCGGGTAGAGGACGAGCGCGCAGTCCGGCTCGCCCAGCTCGCCGTTGACTGCCACCAGGGAATATTGTTCGAGAACCTTAAGGCTCTCCCGGATCTGCATCAGGGAGTAGGCCGTGCGGAAGCCGGCGCCGATGTCAAACTGTTCCAGGGCGTGCGTCAGTTCCGCCGGGGAGATCACCACGGCGCGATCCATGCCCGCGTTCATCTTGCCGATAAAGATCCAGGCCAGGCAGCAGTAGATGACGCTGTCCCGGACGCGGAAATTTTTCCGGTTGATGGAGGCAATCTCCGGCTTCTCCTCCGTCCGGTCCCGAAGCATGCAGATGCCGTAATCCTCATCCACCCGGAGGCTGTAGCCCGCCGCGGAAAAATACTTGTCCAGGATGTCCCGGTTTCTGCTGAAAAAACGGAACAATCCCCGGTCAGCCGCCTTGACGATAAATGTCCGGCTCATCATCGTCCTGATCCCCCGCCGAAGCAGCTCCGCGTCTGCCGCCGTCAGGGATTCCAGCCACTGCTCATAGGTCAGATTTTCCATCGTTCACGGCCTCCTTTCCCCTCACGCTGCCCGCCGCGGCTTCCTCGCCCGCCCCGGTGCCGCTCTCCGCGCCGTCACCTTCGGCGGGCGCCGACCCGCGCGACGCTGTCTTCCCCCTGATCTCCCCTGCCTGATCGTCCACCAGGGTGAAATCCCGGAGCTCCATATCCCCGGAGCGCAGATAGGCGCTGTCCACCTCCGCGCGCATGCCATTTCCCGGGGCAAATGCCGACGCCGCGAGATCGTTCAGGAGATCCGCGTGGGTCTCCAGCGGAAGATCCGAAGCCCGGATCATGCCATTCTTCTGGAAGTGGCTGGCGTAAACCTTCATCTTCTCCCGGGTATAGGGGGATTCCTGCGCCTTCATGAGGGCATCTCTTGCCGCACTCCGATCCTCATCGCTCAGAACCTCCGCATCCCTCGCGACTGTCTTGATCTTCCCATGGCGTACCGGCGCGTTGCGCACAGAGCGCGGGGAAATGAATTCCGCATGGAGAATCTCCAGCGCGTCGGCGAGATCCGCAGGCGTATCGGCATCCGGGTCAAGCTCCGCGAGCTTCCGGAGGAAACGGCCGACCACATCGCGGCTCTCCTCCGAGAGCTCCATGCTCAACTTGAATTTCAGGCGGACGATCATGATATAGTCGACCATCTGCTCCCGAATCTCCCGGACGAGGGCGACATAGCCATTTTCCAGGAAATCCACAACATAGGAGACCTGGTCGTCCACCAGCCGTTCCGCGCCCTCGCGGCTCAGGTTCCGGTCTTTGTTCGTCCGCATGCAGTCCTCGACAAAAAGATTCCGGATATCCGCATCCCGCATCAGGCGATGCAGCATCGTGATCACGGGACCGCTGAAAAGCGAAACATTTTCATTATTCACCAGGCGGGTAAATTCCCCGATGAAATCCCCGTCGAGGTATTCCGTCAGGTGGTCCATGAGTTCCTCGAAGGTCAGCTTCCCGGTCACCGATTTGACGATGCGCTTCATCGAGCGGCGCAGGATCTTCAGGGAGCCGCAGAGGTTGCTGATATTCGTGTACGCGTTGACGATCACCGAGGTGTAGGGATTGTTGTTTTTCCGGAGGTTCATGTGGCGGGAAAAATCATCGAGCGCAAGATAGGTATTGTACAGGTAGTTGGACATTTCGTCCACGCGCAGGGATGAGGCGCGCTCGATGTAGCCCGCGAGAATCATCGCCTGCTCGGTCATCATGTACGTCCGCCGGAAGGTGCTGCTGTCGAAGCCCTCCTCCAGCCAGCCGATGTCATCCTGGGAAAGGTAGCTGAGAATCCGGCTGGCAAATGCCATCCTCTGCTGGGACAGATCCGCGGTTTTCCCGCCGTCATCGCTGCCCGAGGGCTCTCCATTTGCCCGGTCTGCCATCACCGCTGCGCCCATCTCCGGATCCTCAAAATCCGTGACGTGCTCCGCGAGGAGGATGTCAACCACCGCGTCCCGGAGCGTCTCGCGGCTGACCTGCGCGCTCATCGCGAATGCCTGGTTGAAGGACAAGAGGCAGGATGCGTAGAGCTGGGAGGTATTGCCGCTGCTGACCGCGGCGAGCGGGTTGAAAAAACGCCGGGGAACATTGTCAAAAAGTCTGCCCATACAGGAAACTCCAGAAAATCAAAGAACGTCTCAAAAGAATCGACTCTATCTTAACACAGAAACGCGGAGCCTGCACACGGTGTTCATCGGGCAGATTGCGGACGCCTAATCATTCAGTATTCTTCCTCCAGATATCGTTCCGCCAGCCGCTTCTCTCCCCGGTTGAGGAAGTACGCGCAGAGGAACTCCCGCTGTTTTCTCGTCAGCGGCCGCACATGGGTCACCGTGACATGGTTTCCCCTGCCCGGATTGTGAATCAGGCAGAATCCGCGAAAGCACAGGAAATCTCCCTCATTCAGCGTGGTGCTGCGGGCAAATTCCTGCCCGCAGCCGGCCTCCCGGATGATTTCCTGTGCTTCTTCCGCGTGTGTGCCCCAGTCCGACTCCCGAAACCGGCCGTCGGGGTATAGCCAGCCGTATCTGCCATTTTCCATGGGAATGTCCGCCATAAGCCGCCCTTTTCTCTGTCATTCGGCAGTGTCCTGTTGTAGGAATTGCTTGGAATATTTTCTGCAATTTTGGAGATTCTTGGCAATTTATTCTGACAACAGTATAGCACAGCGCGGACAAAACTGCTACTCCCCGGCGGCAGGACTTCGTCGCTGCTCGCGGTCCCATAGGCGATGACCACCCCGGTGACTGTCCCCGCGGAAGCCACCAGCGTCTTTCTCGTCGAACCGCCCTAAATCTCCCTCGCCCACTCGCCGGCGAACTCCACAAGCGTCCGGATGAGCGGCGATTCACTGTCCTTGCGCCACGCCATGCCGACCTCCTTGATGATATTTTCCCGGAGGCGGACATGGACTACCCCGTTCAGCTTCCTCTTCGCGAACTCCTCCGAGGGGAGGACGGCTACCCCCATGCCGCCCTGCACCATGTTGATGCTGATGGACGGCTCTCCGGAACGGCACGCGATATCCGGCGCAAACCCTGCCTCCGCGCATGCCCGGGTGACCAGCTCCGAGGCGATCTGCCACGGCTGATGAAAGATAAACCGCTCATCTTTCAGGTCGCGGATGGAGACCTCCTTCTCCCCAGACAGCCGGTGGTCGTAGGGAACCGCGAGGTCATAACGGTCCTCGCCGAGCTTCCGGAAGTTGATCGCCGCGGGGATCTGCCGTTCAATCGGCTTATTCAGGAAAGCCATGTCGATGCTGTGGTCGGCCAGCATATCCAGAAGCTGGTAGCTTCCAAACTGGCGGATGCTGAAGGAGATCTCCGGGTAATTCCGCATGAAGGAAGCCATCATGTCGCCGAACTCGATACATTCCAGACTGGTGATCAGGCCCAGCGTGAGCGTCCCCCGCCGAAACCCGGCAAATGCAGACATCTGCGCGTCCAGGTCGTTGTTCAGGGCAAGAATGACCTTCGCCCGCCGCACATATTCCTTTCCGGCTTCCGTGGGCACCGCGCCCCGGGAATTGCGGTAGAACAGCGGTACGCCGATCTCCCTCTCCAGCCTGGCAATCTGCTGGGAGAGCGCCGGCTGCCCGACATGGCAGGCCGCGGCTGCCTGGCTGAAATTGCCGTACTCGGCAACACTGACGACATAGCGCATCACATAGAGATCCATCCACACAGCCCTCCCGGCGGGAAATGCGGCCGCATCCTCCGCCCCCGCAATCTGCCAGCACAAGTTATCGGTACTTGGCTTTCATATTATCACGAATTGTGATACCTGTCATCATCGACATGACTTGGACGAAATCACCCGCCACCGCTAAGATAAAGTAAAAAGAAAGCGTTAGACCGGTTGGGAAATCCTTCCCGGCCGCATGGAAATTGAAGAAAATGGAGGCTGTCATGGCAAAGAAACTGGTATCTGACCTGATTGTAGATTATCTTGAGCGTCGCGGCACGACCAAGCTGTTCGGCCTGTGCGGGCATACCGTCATCGGCATGCTGGATGCTCTCTCCAGGAGCAAAAAAATCGAGTACATCGGCACCCGCCACGAGGCGATTGCTTCCACCGCGGCCGACGGCTACGCCCGCGTGACCGGCAAGGCTTCCGTCGTGATGTGCCACCTTGGCCCAGGCATCACCAATGTCATCACCGGTGTCGCAAACGCCCAGCTCGATTCCATCCCGATGGTCGTCATCGCCGGCGATGTTCCGAGCTACTATTTCGGCCGCCATGCGCACCAGGAAATCCAGCTCCACGAGGACGGCAACCAGTATGAGCTGCTCCGCCCGGTGGTGAAGAGGGCCTGGAGAGTCGACGATGTGGAGGCTTTTCCCTACATCCTTGACCGCGCCTTCCGTCTTGCCGAGGGCGGCCGCCCGGGTCCGGTCCTCATCGATGTCCCGATGGACATGTTCTCCCGGGAGATGGACGAAGAACTCTGGGCAAGAACCTATAAAGAAAGCCACGAGACCGAGCGCGCAGGCATTTCCCAGAAAGCTGCGGCAGCAATCGCGAAGAAGCTGGTAGAGGCGAAGAACCCGGTACTCCACGCCGGCGGCGGCATTCTCCTCGCCAAGGCTTCTGATGAACTGGCTGCCCTCGCTGAATTCCTGGACATCCCGGTTTCCCGCACACTCGCCGGCCAGGGCTGCCTCTCTGACCTCCACCCGCTGATGATCGGCCAGACCGGTTTCTGGGGTCTGGAATTCACCCACTCTCTGACGAAAAATGCTGACGTTATCCTCGGCCTCGGCACCCGCTTCGGTGAGGCGGACAGTTCCTCCTGGTATCCGGGCGTGACCTTCGATCCGGACAAGACCACCTTCCTCCAGATCGATATCGATCCCGCCGAGATCGGGCGCAACTACCCGGTGGAGATCGGCGCGCAGGGCGACCTCAAGGAAGCGCTCCGCCAGATTCTTGACGAGGTGAAGAAGATCTGCCCGGCAGGAAAGTCGAATCCGGAGCTCCGCGCAAGAATTGCCAAGGCAAAGGCAGATTTCAAGAAGCAGAATGAGGCGATCTCGAACGACAGCCGTTTCCCAATGACCCCGCAGCGCATCCTGAAGGATGTCAAGGCAGTCATTCCGGAGGATTCCCAGATCTTCACGGACGTCGGCTGGAACAAGAACGGCGTCGCGCAGGAATTTGACATCACGGTTCCCGGCAGCATCCACCACTCCTCCGGACTTGCGACCATGGGCTTCGGGCCGGCGGCAGTTCTCGGCGGCAAGCTCGCAGCTCCGGACAAGATCGCGATCAATCTGACCGGCGACGGCGGCTTCGGCATCAACGTGGCCGTCCTCGCGGCAGCAGTTGAGCACGGCATCGCCTGCACCTGGGTTGTCATGAATAACTCCCAGTTCGGCACGATCGCCGGCCTCGAGAATGCGAACTATCAGACCAAGTTCGGCACACAGTTCGTGAAGGCGGATGGGGAGAAATACTTCATCTCCTACGCGGCGATCGCCAGAGATTACGGTGTCGAGTCCATCTGCGTAAAGTCCGCGGATGAATTTAAGCCAGCCCTGGAGAAGGCCATACAGGCCAACCGCGAGGGACGCCCGTTCCTGGTGGAAGCCCCGATGGAAAATATCGTCGTTCCTACCCCCGGCTGCTGGAATATCAATGATATCTACAGCCCGAACGAACTCGTCAAAGAAGGCAAGCTGGTGAAGAAGGAGAACGGCCACTACGTTGCTCCGAGCCACGCGAAGTCTCACAAGGAACAGTAATCCTCCCCTGCCCCGGGTGCATCCACCCGGGGCAGCTGGATAGCCATACCGACAGAAATGCCGCACAAAAGTTGACAATATCTGCAAAATTAGGTATAACGAATCTAGGTTACAGATTTGCAAACCCGCCGGAGATTTCCAACCGGCGCGGCAGCCTCATCACCCCATAGATTTCACGAATGGAGGAACAGCATGAAAAATCATTTGCAGATAGAAAAGGTTTACGGGCGGCAGATCATCGACTCTCGGGGCAATCCGACAGTGGAGGCGGAAGTCACCCTCGCGGACGGCACCGTCGGCAGGGGCGCGGCTCCCAGCGGGGCGTCCACCGGTGAATTTGAGGCGCTGGAGCTCCGCGACGGGGATAAATCCCGCTTCGGCGGGAAGGGCGTCCTGAAAGCGGTGGATAACATCAACCGCCTGATCTGCCCGGCACTCGTCGGCATGGATGCCTCGGACACCTACGGCGTCGACGCGGCCATGATCGCGCTGGACGGAACAAAGGACAAGTCCCGCCTGGGGGCAAATGCCATCCTCGCGGTTTCGATCGCGGCTGCGCGGGCGGCGGCCAAGGCGCTTCAGCTTCCGCTCTACCGCTTTCTCGGCGGCGTCCAGGGGGATACCCTCCCCGTCCCGATGATGAACATTCTGAACGGCGGCGTACACGCCACCAATTCCGTCGATACCCAGGAATTCATGATCATGCCTGTCGGCGCTCCGACATTTTCCGAAGGGCTCCGCTGGTGCACCGAGGTCTACCACGCCCTGCAGAACCTCCTGAAGAAGGAGGGCGGCACCACGGCAGTCGGCGACGAGGGCGGCTTCGCGCCGAACCTCGCTGACGACGAGGACACGATCCGGCACATCCTGCAGGCAGTCAGCGACGCCGGGTATACCCCGGGCAAGGACTTCGTCCTCGCCATGGATGCGGCTTCCTCCGAGTGGAAAAGCCCGAAGGGCAAGGGATTTTACCATCAGCCCAAGTCTGGCAGGGACTTTACCTCCGATGAGCTGATCGCCCACTGGAAGGCGCTGGTCGAGAAGTATCCGATCATTTCCCTGGAAGACGGGCTCGATGAGGAAGACTGGGAAGGCTGGCAGAAGATGACCGCCGAGCTCGGGGACAAGGTGCAGCTTGTCGGCGACGACCTCTTTGTCACCAACACCGAGCGGCTGGCCAAGGGCATTTCCCTCGGCTGCGGCAATTCGATCCTGATCAAGTTAAACCAGATCGGCTCAGTCTCCGAGACCATGGACGCGGTCAAGATGGCCCACAAGGCCGGCTATACCGCAATCATCTCCCACCGCTCCGGCGAGACCGAGGACACGACCATCGCGGACCTCGCCGTCGCCCTGAATACCGGGGAGATCAAGACCGGCGCGCCGTCCAGGTCAGAGCGTGTCGCGAAGTACAACCAGCTTCTCCGCATCGAGGAGGAACTCGGAAGCTCCGCGGTTTACCCCGGAAAGGCAGCGTTTCGGGTAAAGGATGCGGCGGCATTCCGACACACTTCCTGATCCGGCGGGGACAAAGCGGGACATTCCCCTGCTCTGCCAGGAAAGCGCGGGGGTGTTCCCCGGATTCGCAGATTCGCGGTGGAAAACAGAGAAAAATATCAGGCCGGAGGCCGGGGAAATCATCTCCCCGGTCCTCCGGCCTTTTTTATGCAGAGCACTTAACACGCGCGAGCCCAGCGGGCGAAGCGCGAGTTTAGTGCGAGCTATGCGAATTTGCTTAGTGAGAACAAGCGTGAGCGCAGTTCGAACTTAGCAAATTTGCTTATGCAGAGCACTTAACAATAACCAGACACTTAACGAGGACAAGCGAAAGCGCAGTCCGAGTTTAGTGGAGTGGCTATCCGCGGAGCGGGGCACGAGCCCAGCGGGCGAAGTGCGAGTTTAGTTGATCATCCCCGCCGCTCAGAGGGAGAAGATCCGCCCCTCTTTCCGCGGTGCCGCCTCCGGCTGCGGGCCGTCGGCATAGCCGACGATCACATTGTCAATCCCGAGATAGGCGTCCGGGTCAATGCCGGCTCTCCGGAGGATTTCCTGCCCCTCCGGCGTCTCAAACTGCTTCTTTCCGCGGTGGATCCAGCAGGAGCCGAGGCCGAGGGAAGCCGCCTCGTTCAGCATATTGGCGATCACACTGCACCCGTCCTCGACGGCTGTCGGATCATCCTTCGGGGAGAGCACCGCGAGAACCGCCGGCGCGCCGTAGAATGCGTCCATCCCCTCACTGCCCATGAGCCGGCCGTTGATGAAGCCGAGGCTGCGCACAGTGTCCGGATCCGTGATCTTCAGGATAATCGTCTGCTGCCGGTTCATCCCGGTCGGCGCGTAGAGACCGGCCTCAAGAATTTTCTCCAGAAGCTCCTCCGGAACCGGATCCTTCCGGTATTTCCGGACCGACCGCCTGCCCATCAGCACGTTCAAAATATCACACATTTTTATTTCCTCCTTGTCTCTTCGCGGAATTTCTCGCAGAAGATTCGCCCCTCTTGAGGGAAACCTCAATCACACACCGCCTGATATGCCGTGATCATGGACGACAGCAGCTCGTCCAGCTCCATGCCGTTCAGCTCGGCCCCCCTGCGGATGTTGTCCCGGTCGCAGCCCGCCGCGAACCGCTTATCCTTGAACTTTTTCTTCACGGACTTCAGATTCAGATCCTGCGCGGAGTGGGACGGATACATCAGAACGATCGCGCCGAGCAGCCCGGACAGCTCATCGCAGGCCCAGAGCACTCGCTCCATCCTGTGCACCGGCTTCGGGAGCGCCGGATTGTGCTCATTGTGCGTCTGGATCGCATGGGCAACCTGCATATTGACCCCCGCTTCATCGAGAAGCTCCGCCGTCTTCACGGTATGCACCATCGGATCCTGCCACATTTCCCAGTCGAGGTCGTGCAGAAGGCCGACAATTGCCCAGAAATCCGCATTTTCCGGATCGTACTTCCCCGCGTAATATCTCATCAGGCCGGACACGGTCTTCCCATGAATAATGTGGAACTCATCCTGATTGTATTTTTTCAAAAGCTCCAGGGCATCATCCCAGGAAATCCCGGCATCCAGCCTCGTGCCCTCCGGAATGGAAGGCGTCGGCTTAACCGGGATCTCTTTCTTCTCCCCGCTCATCGAAGCGGATTTTTCTTCACTGCTCATCATAAAATCCTCCTTCTGATCATCATTTCCGGAAAATCTCCCGCCCATGCCTCCGGTCACCGGATATAGACGATAGCCGTCCGACGGAATGCATTGGTGATATGCATGATCCCCGAGGAAACCAGCCCGATGCAGTAGACCGCCACCAGCGCCTTCACGGAGGACAGGAAGAACAGGCAGACCGCAAAGATCAGCACATGGAAAATGCCCCAGAACAGCCTGATGCGCCAGTTTGCCGCCCCCATCCGCCGCGCGTACACTGCCCCGTAGATTTTGGCGAGGCCGGATACCGCATAGCCCGCCAGCAGGTAAATCATCGCGTAGATCCGCGGGATGTCAGCGAGCATCGCGAAAAAGAGGCCGCAGTCCGCCTGGATCATGCCCCGGTAGAGGATGGAATTCCCACCCACCATAAATCTCGCCATCGTGAAAAAATAGACCACCTTTCGGAGGCCGCGGAGAAAGAGGGATGTGCCCAGAAGAAGCATCACCGCGTAGATTCCCTGTCCCGGATAGGCCATCATCGCCACGGCGCAGGCAAGCATGCCAACCCCGATCAGGAAGCTCCGGATTTTCTGCATGCGGTTCATCTGCCGCCCTCCTGATAAATTTTGATCAGCTCGTAAAAATCACGGATCCCGCGGATCTTCTTTCCGAAATCCAGGGAGTATCCCGCGAGAAGGCTGCCCGAGTGGAAAATCCTGCCCGTGACCATGCTCTTCTGTGCCATGGCAGCGAAGAGAAATTTCCCCGCATCGCTGCTCTCTTTCCCGCCCTCCGGCGCCGCAAGATACTCTTCCGGAAAGCGGTCTCCATCAAAATCCGGAAGTCCACAGCCGGCAAGTTTCTCCCCGAACCGCTTCCAGTCCGCACAGGCATCCGGCTGGCGGCGGCCGAGAATGTCCCGGATCTCCGTCTCCCAAGGACGCACGATATCCCAGGCGTAGGTATCTGTCCGGAATTCCGGCTCCGCTCCCCGGAGATAACGCAGCGCGTAGACCATCTGCGCAAAGGCGTGATAGTAATCCTCCGGATTATCCTTCACGACCTCGGCGTACTCCCCCCACGCCGGCAGGTAGCGGTAGCGGATAAAGCTGTAATCCGGGAGATGCCCCGCCCTGCCGTGGCCGAGGTTCATGACCGAATATTCATTCTCCTGATAGACGCTGCTGAGGTAGCAGCTGTTCTCTAGGTCGTCCGCCGCCCGCGGATTGTGCCGGAACAGGATCTTCCTCTCCTTCCCGCCCGGCAGGATCTCGAAGAAATGCTCATTGGTATTGTTGATCACCAGGGAGGGGGTGCCGGCAAAATACCGGTGCGCCCAGGTGTCCGACAGGATGTGCATGGCAAGCCCTGCCGCCTGGAGGCTCCCCGCCTTCTTCGCGAGGTTCACGGTCTCCGCGAGGAGCGGCCCGTTGGGATTGCAGATCAGCCGGTATTTGTTCCGGTAGCCCTTCGGCTTACCGGGGAGATCCGCTTCCAGGTCATAGGGCAGAAAATGGAACGAGGCCCAGATCCTGGTGATGTCCTGCAGCCCCAGGATGTCGGTCCGGGCATTGACCATCTCCGCCGGAACCTGGGTTGTGACCGCCGAGAGCGGCGCGTGCATCTTCCTGAGCAGGGGCCTCGTACAGCAGTCCGTGAACTGGTCGCTGTAAGCGATCCGGATGCTGTCCTCCGCGGAATACCCCGCCAGAATCGCCGCGCAGCAGGCGGCATAATAATGAAAATCCTTCTGCATAATGTTCAGGGCTAAGCCTTTCCCGACGTCTCCTCCCACCTGTGCCACCGCAGGCGGCAGGCCGCGTAGACCAGCTCAACCAGCACAACCTCCGCGGTCAGGTCAACAAGAAAGGTGGCCGCCTCCACGATCCACGATGAAGTATAGGTATCTCCCTGGAGCACCCCGCCGATCAGGGAAATGAAACTCATCACCGTATACAGGGCCGCCACCCCGAGGTAGATGCTTTTCTTTTTCCTTCCCCGGCTCTCCGCGATGGCAGACCTGCCGATATACATTCGGATCCCGAGGTCAATCTGCATGACCAGAAGCAGCAGCCAGAAGACCAGGATCCGGGATCCCTGCCGGGAAATCACTTCGCCGGTCGGATCGGCCTTCCGGATGATCCGCTCGAGGTCCCGGCTGTCGAACATGTAGTAGAGAACCCATCGCACCACACTCCAGATCCCGAAGGTGATGGTTCCGCGGCCGGTAATATTCAGCAGGTTCTGATACCGGAGAATGGTTCTCCGGGACGGATCCTGTCCACGGCTGATGAGCGAAGTAAGATTCTCCACGCGCCCGGCACCTCCTATGTTTATTCTCTGTTCGGCGCGTACCGGAAATCTTCGCAGATGACCGCCGGCGGGCTGTTTCCGAACAGCTGCTTTTCTCATTATAGCACGGGCAGAGGAAAATCTGGCGCATTCCCGCAGACATTTTCCTCTCAGGCGGACATCATCGCTGCCGTTCAACTCCCGTGCTGCTACTCAACCTCGATTGATGATCACCGGGGACGATCGCGCTTGACAAAGGAATCCCCATTCTTTATACTGAGATCGTATGTTTGGAGAGATATCGAAGCGGTCATAACGAGGCGGTCTTGAAAACCGTTTGTCCGAAAGGGCGCGTGGGTTCGAATCCCACTCTCTCCGCGATATTTCAAAGGGTTCCGGCAATAGCTGCCGGAACCCCTTTTTGTTATGCAGAGCACTTAACAGGCGCGAGCCCAGCGGGCGAAGTGCGAGTTTAGTGCGTTCAGCGCAGGCGCTCAGATCCCTGTGATGATGTGCCTGGGAAGTCCGCTGACGTAGATTGGCGTGAGCTCAGCCTGGATCAGCGGCATGGCGTAATCGAGGAAGGGCTTCCGCATTTTCGTGAAATTCTCGTTCATCCATTCGACCGGAACCTTCTTCTCCAGATTCGCGACCTCGGAGATCGGAATCAGCTCGGTTGTACACTGGTACGGCGCGTTCGAGAGGCGCTTCAAGGAAACCATTTCCCCGCTGTGTCCCTCAAAGGCAGCCTTTACGGCGGCGCCGCCGACCTGATATGCCTCGGTAATGTCGGTGCGGCTCGTCAGATGCCCGGCGCAGCGCTGCAGGGTCGAAAGCTCGATAGAACGTGTCTTCGTTCCGAGGGAACGCGCGACCGTGTTTGCCAGGAAGCGTGCGGTGCCGGTCAGGGCCTTGTGGCCGAAGGCGTCGACGGCGTGCACGTCGTCGGAGAGCTCGCAGACATAGCGGCCATCCTCCAGCTTGACCCCCTCCGAGACAGCGATCACGATCGAGCGCTTCTTTTCCTGCATGGCGCGAACCTTCCCGATGAAGCGGTCAACGTGGAACGGAACCTCCGGGAGACAGATCATGTCAACGCCCTCGGAATCCTCGGCTTCCGCGAGGGCTGCCGCCGCGGTGAGCCAGCCGGCATTCCTTCCCATGATTTCCACGATGGTGACATAGTCGGTTCCGTAGACTGTCGCATCGCGGATGATCTCCTTCATGGTGACGCCGATGTATTTCGCCGCGGAGCCGTAGCCCGGGGTATGATCCGTCGCGCAGAGATCATTGTCGATGGTCTTTGGCACGCCGATGAAGCGGATGGAAGAGCCGAGCTCACGGCCTCGAATGGAAAGCTTGTTGATCGTGTCCATGGAATCGTTGCCGCCAATGTAGAAGAAATAGCCGATATTGAGCTCCTTCAACACGCGGAAGATCTGGTCATACTGCTCCCTGCCGTCCGGATCGTCCAGCTCGGAGAGCTTGTACCGGCAGCTTCCGAGGAAGCTGGATGGGGTGCGCTTGAGAAGCTCGATGTCGAGAGAATTCCTGAGATATTCTCCCAGATCCACATATTTCTCATCAAGAAGTCCCTGTATGCCGTGAAGCATTCCATAGACATGCTCCACGCCGCGTTCCTTCGCGGCCTCGAAAACACCGGCAAGTGACGAATTGATGACGGAGGTCGGCCCGCCTGACTGACCAACAATTGCGTTCATAGATACTCCTCCCAGAAACTTTGAAATACTTTCATACAATATTTGATAATTTTACCACAATATGCAGTTTCTGAAAAGAATATCAAGAACGATCAATGCTGCCGTTACGGATCAGCTCTCCTCCGGGTGCAGATATCGGTAGACCGCCTCGCCCAGCGGCAGGTCCTCCGGTGTCGTGATCTTGATATTCCAGTAGGATCCCTCGGTCAGCCGGACCTTTCTCCCGGCCTCCTTCTCCACCACCATCGCGTCATCCGTGATCCCGGCCTGCTCCCGGGGATCAGCGATCAGCTTCCGGTAAGCCCCGAGGATCAGCCCGAAGGCAAATGCCTGCGGGGTCTGCACCTGCCAGCACAGGCGCCGGTCCGGCGTGCTTTCGGCAAAACCGTCCCGGTCAGCGATCTTTATCGTGTCCTTCGCGCGGACGGCAGCCACACAGGCGCCGTAGGCCTCAGCGTCCGCACAGGTCCGCAGAATCATCTCCCGGCTGAGAAATGGCCTTGCCCCGTCCTGGACCAGGACAATATCTCTCTCGCCGTACCCCATCTCCGCAAGGCGGGAAAGGCCGGCGAAGACGGAGTTCCAGCGCTCCTTCCCGCCGGCGGTCACGGCTCTCACCTTCCGAAAACCGTATTTTTCCACAATATTCCGCCGGACATACCCGACATCCTCCGCCCCGGTCACGAGGATGATATCCCGGACAGGGGAATCTTCCAGCGCGGCAGCCGCATGATAGACTAACGGCTTTCCCATAAAGTCCATGAACTGTTTTTTTACGCCGCTCTGCATGCGGGTGCCGCTCCCGGCGGCGACCACGATCGCCCCGATCCGCGGACCTGCCGCGCTCCCGGCAGACTTTCCTACCTTCTCCATGCTCATGCTGCTCTCCTCTATCTCCGGAAAACGCACAGGCATTCCGCTCACACGGCTTTCCGACACTCCGCGGAAAGCCCGGAACCGGCGTACGTCATCCGGTCATCATGCTCTGACTCCCAGCGGGTGGCCTTTTTCGCCCGCAGCCGCAGCATCAACCGGACCAGGGAATTGGAATACCTGGCAAATTCTCTGGCTTTCGCCGGTGTCATCCTCCGGCTCCTCACCGTGTCCTTCGGGCGGCGGGCAAATTCCCGGGCGATGTGCGGTGGGAGATTTTCCATCTTCCGCCGTGTCTCCTCCTCCGCCTTCCGGCGGATTTCTTCCTCGCGGGCATTTCTCTGCTCTTCTTCCCTGCGGAGGGCTTCCTTCGCTCCCTCCGACACATGGGCAAATTCCCGGGATGGGTCATAGACATCCGTCCCATTCTCATTATATCGCATTTCTTCTGGAAATCGCATTTCCTTAGTCAAAAACATCGCCTCCCAGCTTCATGTCCTGTACGGAACGTTCTCCTTTTGCAGAACGAAAAATATCTATTCTTTCTCAAGTATGCACATGATATACCCCAGTTTTTCCACGGCGGCAAGTCCGTAAAACAGCGAAATTTCGCCGGGAAAATTTCCGCCAGGGAAAACAATCAACAAAACAATGTATTTTGATGATTTAAATTTTAGCGTGTTTTCGTGATTGCACGTCAAATTGTGCAGACAGACTACCGCGATTTTTGGTGATGATTTTTGTAAAAAGAATATATGTTTATCACATTGTAGAATATATGTTCTTCCCCTGGTCAAAAGCAGGCCGGAATCCCAGGGCTTTCCGCGAGAAAACCCGGGATTCCGGCTTGCTTTTAGAAATCTTCCGTTACTGCTCAAGACCCGCATAAATCACGGTGCCGAAGCTCAGCGCTCCCCGAGTTTCAGCCCCGGAACCGCGTTGAGATCCCAGCCTGCTCTCGTGCCCTTAAGGTACTCATAGTACCCCGCGGCGCCGATCATCGCCGCGTTGTCCGTGCAGAGAATCGGGGACGGGCGGTAGAAGGCGATGCCGTTCTTTTTGCATTTCTCCTCCATCGATGCCCGGAGCGCCGAGTTGCTGGCCACGCCGCCGGCGATTGCCAGCTTCTTATAGCCGAATTCCTTCGCGGCCGCGATCGCGCGGCTGACCAGGGCCTCCACCACGGCATTCTGGAAGGAGGCGGCAAGATCATTCACATTGATCGTCTCCCCGGTCATTTTCGCCCGGTTAATCTCATTGAGCACACAGGATTTGAGGCCGCTGAAGCTGAAATCATAGGGATTCTCCCCGACCTTCGCGCGCGGGAATTCATAGGCGTGCGGATTGCCGGTTTTCGCGGCCTTATCTACCTTCGGGCCGCCGGGATAGCCCAGGCCGACCGCCCGTGCCACCTTGTCGAAGGCTTCCCCGGCGGCGTCGTCCCGCGTCCTGCCGATGATCTGAAAATCCCCGTAATCCCGGACAACCACCAGATGCGTGTGCCCGCCGGAGATGATCTCGCAGATAAATGGCGGCTCCAGATCCGGGTTCTCGATAAAGTTCGCCGACACATGCCCCTCGATGTGATGCACCGGCACCAGGGGCTTCTTCGCCGCCCAGGCGATCGCCTTCGCCTCCGCCACGCCGACAAGCAGGGCGCCGACGAGCCCGGGCCCGTAGGTCACCGCGATGGCTGTCATCTGGTCAAGCGTCATGTGCGCCTCATCGAGCGCCGCCTGGATCACCGGATTGATCTTCTCAATATGCTTCCGCGAGGCGATCTCCGGCACCACACCGCCGAACAGGGTGTGCAGCGCGATCTGCGACGAGATGATATTGGAGAGCACCGTGCGGCCGTTCTTCACGACAGCCGCCGCGGTCTCATCACAGGAACTCTCGATCGCCAGGATATAGACATCTTCAGCCATTCTCTCTCCTCCGCCGGGGACAGATTTCCCTGCATAGGAAATCAGGCATTTTCCCCTTCATCGTCAAAATCCAGACTTCTCGTCCAGCCGTCCTTCGCCGCCTTCGCCGCGGGAAAAATCTTCCGGATCCCGTCGATGTAGTCCTCCGGATGGATCATCGACGGGCTGTAGTGGGTGAACCAGAGTTCCTGCGGCTTCGCCCTGTCCGCAAGGCCGGCTCCCTCCTGCATGGTCATGTGCTTCTTGATCCGGGCATCCGCCGCCTTCTCGGGGTCCCCGTACATCCCCTCGCAGATGAAGAGGTCAGCGTCCGCCGCGTACTCCGCGATAACGGGCACCGGCCGCGTGTCCGTGCAGTAGGCGACCTTGAGTCCCTTCCTGGCGGGGCCGAGCACCATATCGGGGGTATAGATGTTCTCCCCGTCGCGGATGGTCTGCCCCTTCTGCAGGGGATTCCAGAATTTCAGCGGAATTCCCTGCGCCCTCGCCCGATCCGCGTCAAAGCGGCCGATCCGGGGCACAGAAACCGCGTACCCGTAGCACGTTACCCGGTGGTTGACCTTATAGGCATCCAGAAGATACGGCCCCAGGGAAAAATGTTCCCGCGGATTTTCCAGCTCCACAAAATTGAGGGAAAATGGAAGCTCCGGCGCGATGACCCTGAGCGCGCCGACCACCCGGGCAAGGCCTTTCGGCCCGATCACGGTCACCGGCGCCGTCCGGTCGGAATTGGCCATCCAGAGCAGGAAGCCGGGAAGGCCGCTGATATGATCCGCATGATAGTGGGTGAAGCAGATCGTGTCCACCGGTTTCGGCGACCACCCCTTCTTGTGCATCGCAATCTGTGTCCCCTCGCCGCAGTCAATCAGCATCGTGCTGCCGTTGCAGCGGAGCGCGAGGGACGTCAGCCAGCGGTTCGGGAGCGGCATCATGCCGCCTGTCCCCAATAGGCAGATATCCAACATAATTGATCATCCTTCCCTGCGCCACATGATGATGGCGTCCTCTTTCGGGCTGTCATAGTAATCCTTCCGGACGGCCTCCCGGCGGAAGCCGCAGTTTTCATAGAGGCGGAGCGCAGGCGCGTTCGAGGCGCGGACCTCCAGGGTGACCGCTGTCACCCCGCGGCGTTTCGCCTCCCGGAGCATGGTCTCCACCATCATCCTGCCGAAATGCCGCCCGCGGAAAGCCGGATCCACACAGACCCGCATCAGTTCCCCCTCGCCGGCAACCTCCCGGTAGTCCAGATAGGCGGCGGTCCTGCGGTTCGGCGTCACCGCCGCCCAGACCGTATCCAGCGGGCTCTCCAGCATCTCCCTGAGCGTATTGTCCGACCAGGGCAGCGAAAAGCAGACCGTCTCCAGGTGATTCAATGCCGGGAGATCCTCCATCCCGGCCCTGCGCACAGTGACCATAGCCCATCCTTCCGAAAGAAACCGGCCGATTCTCACGAAGCAGCCGGTTTCGCATAATTTCGCAGAGCACTTGACGAGCCCATCGGGCGAAGTGCAGATCTGCTTCTCAATCCTCCCGGACGACAATCCCCCGGGCAAGCTTATCCATCTCGCCTCTCGCCTCGGCGAGCTCCCGCTCCCGCTCCGCCTGGGACTTTCGCAGATAATCGGGGGCGAATTCCATCGCCGATACCGTCTTCCCCTCGCGGAACATCACCTCGCCAAGGGCTGCCACCGCGGCGCCGCGCTGACGGTTTGACGGGGCCGGTGCAAAGGAAAACGGCGCGGTCATCCGCGCACGGATCTCGTCTCCGCAGGTATCCACCCCGTCACCGAGGAAGATCACCTTCTCTCCCCGCCGGTTCAGCTCCCCGGCCAGCCGGTCGATCGTGGTCATCCGCTGCGGTTCCACCACCGTAAAGGTGTCCTCATAGCGGTAGAGGCCGGTATAGACCTGGCGCCGGCGGGCATCCAGCATCGGGCAGATCAGCGCGGATGCGCCGTACAGCGTATACGCCATGGCGTCAATCGTGGGCACATGGACCAGCGGGATTTCCATCGCGAGCCCGATGCCCTTCGCGGTCGCCGCGCCGATCCTGAGGCCGGTGAACGACCCCGGGCCCCCGGAAACTGCAATGGCGTCGACAGAGGAAATGTCGATGTCCAGCATTTTCATCATGCCGTCAATCATCGGCAGAAGCGTCTGTGAGTGCGTCTTCTTCATGTTCAGCGTATACTCCGCCGTCAGGGCGCCGTCCGTGACAACCGCCACCGATGCCGTGAGCGCCGCGCTCTCAATTCCCAGAATCCTCATACTCCGCCTTCTCAAACCCTTCCGCTGTGATTTTCCGGTAGTCAAAGCCCTTCTCCGGGTTCTTCTCGATCGCGACGACCTGCACCCCGCCGGGCAGAATCTCCCGGATCTTCTCCGCCCACTCGATCAGGCAGACACCGCCGCCGAAAAAGTAATCATCATAACCGATCTCTTCCATCTCATCCACATCCTCGATGCGGTAGACATCGAAGTGGTAAAGCGGTATCCGCCCGTCCGTGTACTCATGGACGATGGTAAATGTCGGGCTGACGACCGGATCCTTCACCCCGAGCCCTTTCGCGAAGCCCTGGGTGAAAACCGTCTTCCCGACGCCGAGGTCGCCGTCAAGGCAGATCACCTGTCCCGGCTTCGCCGCCCTTCCGAACATTTCCCCGAGGGCAAATGTCTCCTCAGGGCTTTCCGTCTCATATACTCTCGTCATGGCATCTCCCCGCGTCAGCAGCGGATGACCTGGAGAACACCCTCGAAGGCCTTCTGCTTTCTCTGGAAGCGCTCCTCGGACATTTTCGCCGAGAGGATCGCGAACTCCTCCGGATACTCCGGAAGCTCGATCACCTTCTCCGGGTCAAAGGCCGCGCGGATCTCCTCGATCCGGTTCCCGTACTGTCCCTTGAAGCGGACAAAATACCGGAATTCCTGATCCTCGAAATCCGCCAGGGGAAGCTTCTCCGAAGTCCAGCCGAACGGCATATTTTCCTGCAGATGGCCCAGGATTTCCACCACGTCGCTGACCACCGCATTGGCCGTCGGAAGCTTTCCGGCGCCGCTGCCGTAGAACATCACCTTCCCGAGCGTCCGCCCGTTGACCATGACCGCGTTGTAGACATCGTTCACGGCATAGAGCGGGGAGTCCGCGGGAACCAGCATCGGGCATACGAAGATGCCGGCGCGCGATCCGCCCATGCGGCTCGTCCCCACAAGCTTGACCGCCATGCCGAGCTTTTTCGCGTAGGCGAAATCCGTCGGTGTGATGCCGGTGATGCCCTCACAGTGAACATCCCTGTACTTGGCTTCCTTCCCGGTCGCCAGCATGGAGAGGATCACGATCTTCCGGCAGGTGTCATGGCCCATGACGTCCGCCTCAGGATTCTTCTCCGCGTAGCCGAGCTCCTGTGCGGTCCGAAGCGCCTCCTCAAAGGTCTGGCCTTCCCGGTTCATTTTCGACAGGATGTAATTGGTCGTCCCGTTCAGGATTCCCTGGATCTCCAGGATCTTCTCCCCACGGAGGCTCTCCGTCAGCGGGCGGATCAGCGGGATGCCACCGCCGACCGACGCCTCAAAGAGATAATTCACATGATGCTTCCGGGCAATCTCGAGGAGCTCGGTCCCACAGTCCTCCACGACCGCCTTGTTGGAAGTCACCACATGCTTGCCCGCCTCCAGGCAGGCTTTTGTGAAGTCGTAGGCCGGATGGACGCCGCCCATGGTCTCCACAACGATGCGGATCTCCGGGTCGCTCACGATCTTCTCAAAATCGTGGACGATCCGGTCCTCGTATTTATTTCCCGGGAAATTTCTCAGGTCCAGGATGTATTTCACATGAAGTTCCCTGCCTGTCGCTTTGAGAATGCCTTCCCTGTTGATGTCAATAACCTCCGCCACACCGGAACCGATGGTGCCGAATCCCATCACTGCAACCTGAATCATGTTTTCCCCTTTCTTCTGGTCAGTTTTCCTGCCCCGGCTGTTTGATCCACTTCAGATAGGCGCTGATAAAGAGGTCAATATCGCCGTCCATGACCGCCTGCACATTGCTGTTCTCGGCGCCGGTCCTGGTGTCCTTCACCAGCTGGTACGGCTGCATGACATAGGAGCGGATCTGGCTGCCGAAATCGATCTTCTTGACCTCGCCGCGGATGGCATTCCGCTTCGCCTCGTCCTCCTCCATCTTCAGCATGTACAGCTTGGCCTTCAGCATCTCCATCGCCTTGTCCTTGTTCTGGAACTGGGAGCGCTCATTCTGGCAGGTCACGACAATTCCCGTCGGGAAGTGCGTGATCCGGATCGCCGAGGAGGTCTTGTTGATGTGCTGACCGCCGGCGCCGCTGGAGCGGTAGGTATCAATCCGGATATCCTCCGGGCGGATTTCCACGTCCAGGTCGCCCTCGAAGACCGGCTCCACGTCGCAGGAGACGAACGAGGTCTGCCTCTTGGCGTTCGCGTTGAAGGGGGAAATGCGCACCAGGCGGTGCACGCCCTTCTCCGATTTCAGGAGGCCGTAGGCATTTTCCCCGTCGATCTGCAGGGTGACGGACTTGAGGCCCGCCTCATCGCCGTCGAGGATATCCAGCACCTCCACCTGGAAGCCGTGCTTCTCCGCCCAGCGGGTGTACATGCGGTAAAGCATGCTGCACCAGTCCATCGCCTCGGTGCCGCCGGCGCCGGGGCTGAGCTTCAGCGTGGCACTGTTGTGGTCGTACTCGCCGGAGAGAAGCGTCGTGATGCGCGCCTCCTCCAGCTCCTCGACGTAGGTGTCCAGCATCTCCCGGATCTCATCGACCACGGAAGCGTCGTCCTCGTCGTAAGCCATCTCGATCATCAGCTCGATATCGTCGCGTTGCTTCTCGAGATCCTGATAATGCTGAAGGGTATCCTTCAGCCCTTTATTTTCCTGTACATAGCGGGTGGAGCGGTCGGGATCATCCCAGAAGCCCGGCTCCTCCATCATCTTGTCTAATTCCGCGATTCGCTTTTCCTTACTGTCGAGGTTAAAGTGAATCCCTCACTTCCACTAAAGTTTTGTTGTACGTCTGGAGCGTACTTTTAAATCCATCCAGAGCGATCGGATCGATCATCTTCAGTGTTCACCACCTTTCGTCATGCAGAGCGGCATTTCTGCCGCGGGGTTAATAAAGTCATGCTTCACAGGCTCCCGGCGGGATTTCCGGCGGAAGTCCGGGATGTCCGGCACCCGGCAAGAAGTATCGGGCGCCCGCCGGCAATTTCAGGCATCCTGGCGGTTTGCCGGGTTCTGCGCCGCGGCGGCCTCGGCCGCCTTCTGGAGCGCCTCCCGCGTCGGCTGCTGCCCCTGGGCAATCAGGTCATAGACCATCTTGCCGTGGCACTGCTTAAACTTCTTGCCGCTCCCGCACGGGCACGGGTCATTCGGGTAGATCTTCCTGACCTTGCGGCGGACCGGGGCACGCATGGCGCTCTCATCACGGTTGGTTCCGGTGATGGTCGCCTGCTGCTCCCTCTCCACCTTCTGCTCCACGCGGACATGCATCAGGACGCGGACCGTGTCCTCACGGACGGAGGAGAGCATATCGTTGAACATCTGGTAGCCGGTCATCTTGTATTCCACCAGCGGGTCTCTCTGGCCGTAGGCCTGAAGGCCGATGCCCTGGCGGAGCTGATCCATATCATCGATATGATCCATCCACTTGGCGTCGATCACACGGAGGAGGACAACGCGCTCCACCTCGCGGAGCTGCTCGATCTGCGGGAATTCCGCTTCCTTCGCCTCGTAGAGCTTAACCGCCTTCTCCTTCAGCAGGTGCTTCAGCTCTTCCTTGCGCATATCCTGCTGGTCTTCCGTCAGCTGGATCGCGCCGAGCGGGATGATCGGAAGAACCAGGGAATTGAGCTCCGCCAGGTCCCACTCTGCGGGTCCCTGGTCGTCGGCGATCGACATGTCGACCGCATTCTCCACAATCTCGGTGATCATGCGGATGACCATGTCGCGCATGTTCTCGCCGTTCAGCACCCTGCGGCGGATCGCGTAGATCGCCTCACGCTGGTCGTTCATAACTTCATCGTAGCGGAACAGGTTCTCGCGGATGCCGTAGTTGTTCTCCTCGATCTTCTTCTGCGCGTTCTCAATCGCCCGGCTCAGCATCTTGTGCTGGATCCGTTCGCCCTCCGGGACGCCCATGGCGTTGAACATGCTCATGAGGCGCTCGGAGCCGAACAGGCGCATCAGATCATCCTCGAGGGAAATGTAGAAGCGGGACTCACCCGGATCGCCCTGACGGCCGCTTCGGCCGCGCAGCTGGTTGTCGATCCGGCGGGACTCATGCCGCTCGGTGCCGATGATCTTCAAGCCCCCGAGCTTTCTGGACTCCTCGTCCAGCTTGATATCAGTACCACGGCCGGCCATGTTGGTGGCAATGGTCACCGCGCCGTGGACACCGGCATCGGCGACAATCTCCGCCTCCAGCTCATGATACTTGGCGTTCAGGACCTTGTGCGGAATGCCGCGCTTCTTCAGCATATTGGAAATCAGCTCGGAAGTCTCGATCGTGATGGTGCCGACCAGGACGGGCTGTCCCTTCTCGTGGGTCTCCACCACGTCCTCGACAACGGCCTCGAACTTTTCCTTCTTAGTCTTGTAGACCGCGTCCTCATGATCCACACGGATCACCGGCTTGTTGGTCGGGATCACGATGACGTCCATGCCGTAGATGTTCCGGAATTCCTTCTCCTCAGTCTGCGCGGTACCGGTCATACCGGCCTTCTTGGCAAACTTGTTGAAGAAGTTCTGGAAGGTGATGGTCGCCAGTGTCTTCGATTCCCGGCGCACCTGGACGTGCTCCTTCGCCTCGATCGCCTGGTGGAGGCCGTCGGAATAGCGGCGTCCCGGCATGATGCGCCCGGTGAACTCATCGACGATCAGAACCTCGTTGTCCTTGACCACATAGTCCTTGTCGCGGAACATCAGGTAATTCGCGCGGAGGGCGAGGTTCATGTTGTGCTCGATCTCGATATTCTCCGGATCGGCCAGGTTCTTGATCTTGAAGAACTGCTCTACCTTGTGGACACCCTGCTCGGTCAGGTTGGCTACCTTGTCCTTCTCATTCACGATGAAATCGCCGGTCTCGGTGATCTCCTCGCCCATGATGGCCGCCATCTTGGAGAATTCCGCGGACTCCTCGCCGCGGACCAGCTGGCGGGCGAGGACGTCGCAGACCTCGTAGAGCTTCGTGGACTTGCCGCTCTGTCCGGAGATGATCAGCGGGGTCCTGGCTTCATCAATCAGCACCGAATCGACCTCGTCGATGATGCAGTAGTCGAGGTTCCGGAGAACGAGCTGCTCCTTGTAAATGGCCATGTTGTCGCGCAGATAGTCGAAGCCGAGCTCATTGTTCGTCACATACGTGATATCGCAGTTGTAGGCGGCGCGTCGCTCGTCCGGCGTCATCTGGTTCAGGACGACACCGACCGTGAGACCGAGGAAACGGTGAACCTCACCCATCCACTCAGCATCACGCTTCGCCAGGTAATCGTTAACCGTGACGATGTAGACGCCCTTTCCGGCGAGCGCGTTCAGGTAAGCCGGGCAGGTGGAGACAAGGGTTTTTCCTTCGCCTGTCTTCATCTCGGCGATTCTGCCCTGGTGAAGGACAATGCCGCCGATCAGCTGTACCGGATAGTGCTCCATGCCGAGGACACGCTTCGCGGCCTCGCGGACAGTGGCAAATGCCTCCGGCAGCAGGTCATCCAGCGTCTCCCCGTTGGCCAGCCGCTCCTTGAACTTTGGCGTCTGCGCCTTCAGCTCCTCGTCGCTCATCGCCCGCATCTGCGGCTGGAGTGCGAGAATCCGGTCCACAATCGGCTGGATCAGCTTCAGCTCGTGATCACTGTGTGTGCCAAACAGTTTTTCTACGAAATTCATCCGTTATCTCCCATACCTGCCGGGGATCCTCCCGGCATTGAAAAACGGGCCTTCCCGGCCCTTTTTCAAAATATACTGACAGCTATAAGCTATGATATTCTAGCACAACCGCATGGCCGATTCAACGGCTTCATAAAAAGTTAACAACTTGCGGACAAGCCGGGATCCCTGTTCAATACTGCGAGGGATAACCCGCAAACCGGCCGCTCGCGGTCGGCTTTGCGGACTTTCCCCCGCAGGTGGCCAAGCGCGCAGGTGCTCGGCCACCCCCACATCGAACGAAGCAAGGCTTCGCGAGATGCGGGGTTTGAACAGGCACCTCGCAGAAAAAGGGCATGTGCCCTTCCGCACATGCCCTCTTCCCTCTTCTTTTTTTGCGCGCCGGCAGCGTTTCTGCTGTCTTCCCGGCTTCCGCCGGCGGCCTGTCCAGCCTGCCCGGCGTCTTTCCCGGCCGGTTCCGCCGGCGGCGTGCCCTGCCTGCCCGGCGTCTTTCCCGGCCGGCTTTCGCCGGCGGCCTGCCTGCACCTTCGGGTGCTTTTCGCCCGCTCAGTGGGTATCTGTCGACACTTCCTCCATGGAATCGACGATCGCCTGCGCCAGACGGTCGAGTTCCCCGTCCTTCTCCTCACCCGCCGAGGAAGCGATCGTCAGCCGCTCGTTGAGGATGGTCATATTTTTCAGGTTCCCCTCGATAAACTTCTGCATCAGGTCGCCGGACTTGATCGCCCAGGAACCGTTCTCGATGATCGCGCAGGTGCGGTTCTGGACATGCAGCATGCGCATCTCATCCAGGAAGTCAAACATCACCGGGTAAATGTTCAGGTTGTAGGTCACGGACGCGAGAACGATATGGGAATACTTGAACGCATTCGCAATCAGGTATGACACATGCGTGTTGGACACATCAAAGACGTGCACATTGGTCATGCCCTTCTCGCAGAGCCGGCCAGCCAGCGCCTGCGCGGCAGATTCGGTATTCCCGTACATGGAGGCGTAGACGATCATGACGCCCTTCTCCTCCGGGACGTACTTCGACCAGTGGTCATACTTGTCGATGAAGTACATCAGGTCCTTCCGCCAGCAGAGGCCGTGCAGCGGCGCGATAATCTTGATCTTATCCAGCACCTTCGCCGCCTTGCCGAGAAGGAACTGGACGTGCGGGCCATATTTCCCGACAATGTTGGTCAGATAGCGCCTCGCCTCATCGAGATAATCGCGGTCGAAATCCACCTCGTCCGCGAACATCTTGCCGTCGTTCGCGATAAAGGAGCCGAACGCGTCTGCGGAGAACAGGACCCCGTCGGTGAGATCCAGCGTCACCATCGCCTCCGGCCAGTGAACCATCGGGGCGTCGATGAAGGTGACCGTGTGTTTGCCGAAGGAGAAGGTATCCCCCTCCTTCACGGTGTGGCAGACCTGCTTATCCACGGTGAACCCGAACTGCTTGGCCAGCATGAAGCCCTTCTCCGTGGAAAATAATTCCACCTCCGGCCAGATCAGGAGGATCTCCTCAATGCAGGCCGCGTGGTCGGGCTCCAGATGGTTGATCACGAGATAGTCGAGCGGCCGCCCGGCAAGGACATGCCGGATGTTCTCGATCATCTGCCGGCAGGCGGACCAGTCCACCGTATCGAACAGGACCGTCTTCTCATCGAGGAGAAGGTAGCTGTTGTAGGAAACCCCCTGCGGGATCGGATGAATATTCTCAAAAAGGTTCAGCCTGTGGTCATTGGCGCCGACCCAGGTAATATCTTCGGTAATTTTGCGGACATTAACCATAGATTTTCACTCCTTTCGGAAGCTCTTGCCCTGACGGCAAATTCTGTGATGGCGGCTCCCGCCGCACGGCATGTATGTTTTATCCTGGCAGCTCCCGCCGCGCGGCGCGTATGTTCCGCACTAGCGGCAGGTTCCGCCGCATATCCTTTAAAGTCCCCTGGTTGCCTCGTCAATAAAGTTCGCCTTCGGCTCCGCGCACTCCGGGCATACCCAGTCGTCCGGGAGATCCTTGAACTGCGTTCCGGGCGCGATGTCGGAATCCTCGTCGCCGAGCTCCGGAATATACTCGTAAGCGCAGCCCGAGCAGATGAAGCGCGGACCGATCGGTTCCGGCTTCGGCGGAAGCGGCCTCTTCATCTTGACCATCTTCGGTGCCGGAGCCTTCTTCCCGGTTCCTAGCGCTTCTGTGAGAAGCGGGAGAATCTCATTCACATCCCCGACAATGCCGTAGTCGCAGTTGCGGAAAATCGGCGCGTTGCCGTTCTTATTGATCGCCACGATGGTGGACGCGTCACGGATGCCCTTGAGGTGCTGCTTCGCCCCCGAGATTCCGCACGCGATATACAGGTTGCCGGTGAATTTCTGGCCGGACATCCCGACATAGCGGTTCAGCGGGACGTACTGCAGTGTCTCCGCCACCGGCCTGGACGAGCCGATAGCCGCCCCGGCAGCCTCCGCCAGGTTCTCGATCAGCTTCATATTTTCCCTGCTGCCGATCCCGCGCCCGGCGGAAACCACGCGCTCCGCCTCCGTGATCGGTGTATCCGCGGGGATGCCGACCGTGAAGTCGTAGCCGTCCGCCTTGAGCGCCGCCACAAGCTCGGCAACCCTGTCTTTCGCCTCGCCCTCGCGGAAGATCCGGTTCCGCCGGATTCCGGTCACCGGGGCAGGCTTCTTCGGCACGCTCCTGGACGCGCCGGCATTTGCCTTGCCGATCTTCCCCAGCAGATGGGCCGCGATGACTACGCGCTGGATCTCGTTCGTTCCCTCGTAGATCGTTGTGATCTTCGCGTCGCGGTACGCGCGCTCAACCAGGTCGCCCTTGAGGAAGCCGGAACCGCCGTAAATCTGCAGCGCCTCGTTCGTGATCTCGATCGCGCTGTCGGAGGCGTACATTTTGGCCATCGCCGCCTCCATGCCGTAATTCTCATGGTTCTCCTTGAGTTCTGCCGCGGAGTAGACCAGATATCTCGCCGCGCGGAGCTTGGTCGCCATGTCCGCGAGCTTGAAGGAGACACCCTGGTGCACGCCGATCGGGGCACCGAACTGCTCTCTCTCCTTCGCGTAATCCACGGCCTTCTCATAGGCTCCCTGGGCGATGCCGAGCGCCTGCGCGGCGATGCCGATTCTTCCGCCGTCCAGCGTGGACATCGCGATCTTAAAGCCCTGACCTTCCTTGCCGAGCAGGTTCTCCTTCGGAACCTTCACATCATTAAAGATCAGCTCCGCGGTGTGGGAAGAGCGGATACCCATCTTCTCGTAGGGAACGCCGAAGTCGAATCCCTTCCAGCCTTTTTCCACGATGAAGGCGGAGATCCCCCTGGTGCCGATATCCGGCGTGGTGACCGCGAAAACGACGTAGATATCCGCGACCGGGGCGTTCGTGATGAAAATCTTCCCGCCATTCAGCAGGTAGTAATCGCCCTTGTCCACCGCGGTCGTCTCCGTCCCGCCGGCATCCGAGCCCGCATTCTCCTCTGTCAGGCCGAACGCGCCGAGCTTCTCCCCCCGCGCGAGCGGAGTGAGGTATTTCTTCTTCTGCTCTTCCGTCCCGAACGCCGCGATCGGATAGGAACCGAGGGAGGTGTGCGCGGAACAGATCACACCGCAGCCGCCGTCCACGCGGGAAAGCTCCTCAACGGCAATCGCGTAGGAAAGCACATCAAGCCCGGCGCCGCCGTACTCCTTCGGATAGGGGAGCCCCAGCCATCCGTTCTGCCCCATTTTCTTCACGGCCTCCGTCGGGAAAATGCCTTCCTTATCCCACTGGTATGCGTTCGGGGCGATTTCCTTTTCCGCAAATTCGCGGATCTGTCTGCGCAGTTCCTCATGCGCCGGTGTTGTCTGAAATAACATTCGGTTAACCTCCTTCTTTTTCGTATGTTCGGGCCATAGCGGGAAAATGAAGAAAACTCCGCCGGCCATTCGTCTTTCGTATTCTCTATATTTACTATATCGGAAATAAAATGCGGCGTATGTGACATTTACCACATTTTATGATATATTTTTGCTAAATTGCGGAAATATGAAGGGAGTTATCATGAAAAAGAAGGGGTTTCTGGATGATATTTCATTAGGATCGCTGCAGCAGATGGTTCCCTGCTTCCAGCCGAATATAAAAAATTACCGAAAGGGAGACACGATCCTCACCTATGATGGGGATCCCGGGGCGCGGATCGCTGTGCTCTCGGAGGGCCGCGCCCGGCTGGACGTGCTGACCCCCGAGGGCAATTCCTTCCGCCTGGAGAGCATTGAGGAGGGCGACGTGTTCGGCGAGATGTTCTCCCTCCCCCTGGATTCCTGCACCTATCTCGTCAGGGCAGAGACCGGCTGCCGGGTCATTTACCTGGACTACCAGCACGTCACCACGCCGTGCTTCCGCCTCTGTCCCCACCACACGCAGCTGATCAGCAACCTGTTCGTCATGGCCGCGCAGAAAACCCAGGTTCTCTCATTTCACCTCTCCATACTGAACCAGCACACCACGCGGGAAAAGCTCCTCTCGTACCTGCGCTACGCCCGTCACGGCGTGCCAGCCGCCGCGGACGGCAGCTTCGAGATCCCGATGAGCCTGAGCAGCCTCGCCGAATATCTCGGCGTGGACCGCTCCGCGATGATGCGGGAAATCCGCGCGATGAAGGAGGACGGCATCCTCGAGGGCGGGCGGCGCACCTTCCGCCTCCTGGAAAGCGGATAAAGGCCGGGCACCGCACCCCCGCAGCATCAAATCAGGGCGGGCGCCCGGAGATGGCGCCCGCCCTGATCTTCATAATACCTGTCCGGAATCAGAATTCCGGCTCTATCAGCCCGTAGGTATTGCCCTTGCGTTTATAAACCACATTCACCTGGTCGGTCTCCGCGTTCAGGAAGACGAAGAAATTATGCCCGAGCAGCTCCATCTGCACGCAGGCTTCCTCGGGATCCATCGGCTTGATCGCGAATTTCTTCACTTTCTTGATCTGGATCTCCTCCTCGCCGTCATCCTCCTCATTGATGAAGAGATCAGAAAATGCCACCGCGTTCTGCTTCTTGTCAACAATCTTCGTCTTATACTTCTTGAGCTGGCGCTCAATGATCTCCTCCACGAGATCTATGGAAACATACATGTCGTCGCTGACCTGCTCCGCGCGGATGATGGTTCCCCGGACCGGGATCGTCACCTCGATCTTCTGCCGGTTCTTGTCAACACTCAAAGTGATATTTGCCTCAGTATCGGCGTTGAAATACCTCTCAAGCTTGCCGATCTTCTTGATCACGTCAGCCTTAAGTCCTGGAGTAATATTGATGTTCTTCCCTGTGATGTTATAACGCATAGACATCTCTCCTTTGCTTTTATAGTGGCCTTACCGGTGACTACAGTATAGCATTTGTAGTGGAAAAAGGCAATGTTTTCGCAAAGTTGTCGCAATATTTGCATCAAATTCAGGTTTTCAGGAAAGCTTTCTGCTATCCGGCCTGTCCCCGGAAAGTCAAGCCTTAAACGGAAGATTTCCCCTCCCGGCCGCATTTTTAGGAAATGTTTACAATTATTTAAGAACCTTCATTTTTTCCGGTGTTTATCCCCGGAAAATGTGGAAAATGTGGATAACTTTGGGGATAAAGGGAAATCGCCGTCTTTCCGCCATCGGCGCGGTGGATAACTTATCCACACTCGAACAGACTTTTTCTGTGGATAATGTGGATAACCCGGGAAGTGAACATATTTTTTGTATAATTCGCCAAATTTAGCCTCCGGGGAAATTCTGACGCGATAATGATTATCCCGACAATAGGACAATAACGCAACTGTTCAAGCCCTCCCTCCCGCATGTGCTGACAGCAAACAGGGCTGCCGCCCATCCACTATCTGTGGACAGGTGGCAGCCCTGTGCGGGTATCGCCGGGATATAGCCAGCCGCCATAAACGTCCGAAACCCCTGATCCCGCGAAACACAAGTTCGTGGGATCAGGGGTTCCGGTTAGTTCCGTTATTTTTTCAGGAAGGTGACCGCCTTCACCGGTGTGCGGTAATCATAGCTGGAAATCTTGATCCCGGACTTCGGTGTGCTGGAATGAATGATCTGGCCGTTCCCGATATACATCGCGACATGGTTGATCGAGTTGCCGTTCGAGTAGAACAGCAGGTCTCCGGGCTGAATATTGTCGATATCGACGTCCTGCCCCTTCTCCGCCTGGTCGCGGGAGCTCCGGCCGGTCGTGATGCCGAAATGCTTGTAAATCTGCTGGGTGAATCCGGAGCAGTCACAACCCTCGGTCAGGCTGGTTCCGCCGTAGACGTATGGATTTCCCAGGAACTGCTTCGCGTAAGCCACGATCGCGCTGCGGGTCGCTGACGCAACCTTCTCGCCCACGGAGGATGTGGACTTCTTGCTCCCCGGCCCGGATACCGTGGACTTGGAGGAAGATTTCGTCTCCGCCGCCGTGCCGGCCTCCGCCTTTGTCGTCTCGGCAGCCGCGCTGGTCTCCGCCGCGCGGGATTCCTCATGCGCATCGTTCAGCGTGGAGATCGCCGCCTTTGCGGCCTGCTCACGTTTCGCCGCGCTGTCTGCCGCTTTCTGGTCCTCGCTGTTCGTCAGCGCCGTCTTAAATCTTGTGGAAAGTGTGATATAGTCCTTCGAAACATATCCGGTAAGGTCATTGTCCACCTGGATTTTATAGAAGCCATTGTCCTCGCCGACCACCTCATACTCGCTGCCCGGATCGAGCGAATCGAGAACCGTGCTCGTGGTATTTGCCTCGGAGCGGAGATTGAGCTTCGTGCTCACGGAAACCTTCGCCACGTTCGTGCCGATCTGGCTGGCCTTTTTCGCCGCCTCGCTTCCCGTGATGAAATATTCCGCCTTGGTGTAGCCGTTCACGTTGCCGGACTTGATCTGATACCACTCGCCGTCCTCGCCGTTGACCTTGCCAACGATATCCGCAGCCGCATTGTTGTAAAGCTTGCCCACAACCGAACTGCTGGTGTTCGCCGCCGACCGGACATTGACATAGCCGGACACCTGGGAAATGGCAATGTTATCATAATCTGACTTTGCCGCCGCGGAGACGATCTCCGACTCCGTCTTCTTCCCGGAGGCTGGCTGGGACGAAGCGGCCGATGACTTGGCTGATGCCGCGGACGACTCTTCCGCCATTGACGGGGATTCCACCTGTGCTGCCGTCTTCTTCTGCGCGGCTGCCGTCGTGGATTTTTCCGCGGCTGCTTCTGTGGATTTCGCCGCCTCTGCGGATTCCGCCTTTGCCGCTATGGTCTCCTTCGATTCTGCCTTCTGTTCCGTCGTCGTCCCGGAGGATGCGCCAGCAGCTGTCTCCCTGCTGTCCCCCGTGGAGACCGATATTGGTGCAATCTTCTGAGCCGAAGTCATGGACGAGCCGTCCGCCTCTGTCTCCGCTCTCACCGGCACCTGCTGAACTGCCGCGTAGGGCACCAGCATCGTCGGTGTCACAGACATAATCAGGGCGGTCGCCATCACTACTTTCAGAACTTTCTTCATCCGTCAGCTCCTTTTCCTTTTGATCTATCGGGAAATGGGACTGCCCATTTTCCCCGCCGAAGCCGCAGCGACTGCCTTCCGCCGCTCCGGGACGCTTTCTCTCTGCCATGATAAACTGCTCAAATTTCGTGCAAAACTGTGACTTATTATAGCACAACCGGCACGTTTCTCCAATGTGTTCCTCCCCATTGTACGCCAAAAACCGCCCGGAGAATCTTACAATTTTGTAAACGAATTGTTACACGAAATCTATGGTATAATTGTCCTGACAGTTTAAGATTCTCAGCCAAAAAGGAGTGACGATTTATGCCTGAACGCAAAACTGTACTTGTCACCGGCGCCTCCCGCGGGATCGGCCACGCCATTGCCCTCTACTATGCCAAAATGGGCTGGAACTGCGCAATCACCTGTATTCACCGCCAGCAGCAGCTGATGGAAACCATGCTGGAGATCGAGGATCAGCAGGTCGACTGCATGACCTTCGTCGGCGACGCGGGGGATTACAAAACCTGTGAGAAATTATTCGGCCGCATTCGGGACACCTTCGGCTCCGTGGACGTCGTGATCAACAATGCCGGCATCGCTTATCTCGGCCTCCTCCAGGACATGACCCCGGACGCCTGGGACCGGGTCATCCGGACGAACCTGACCTCCGTCTTCAACTGCTGCCGGCTCGCGATTCCCGACATGGTGCGGAAAAAGAGCGGGCGCATCATCAACATTTCCTCCGTCTGGGGTTCCCGCGGCGCTTCCTGCGAGGTCGCCTACTCGGCGACGAAGGGCGGCATCAACGCCTTCACCAAGGCGCTGGCCAAAGAGCTCGCCCCGAGCAACATCCAGGTCAATGCGATCGCCTGCGGCGCGATCGACACCGAGATGAATTATATCCTGAAAAATGAGGATCTGATCGCCCTTGCGGACGAGATCCCGATGGGGCGTCTCGGCCATGCCGAGGAAGTAGCGGAGCTCGCCTATCACCTGGGCACCGAGACCGAATACCTGACCGGGCAGATCATCGGCCTGGACGGCGGATGGTTCTAAGCGCCCCGGGCAATGCGGTTTTCCTTGCGCACAAAAAACCAGGCCTCCGCGGCATTGTTTAACCTGCCGCGAAAGCCTGGCTTTCCATTTGACTGGTCCCGTTATATCTTCATAGCCAAGAATACTATTCAAATAATCCTGCCTCTGATCGACGACCACATATACAATTACCCTTCTTCTCTTAGAAAAAGAGGCAAATCCGCTGGTTTTATCACAACTTGTTCAAATGAAGTTCACATTTACCCGGCCAATGAGCCACTTTTTCCTCATTCAGGACTTTCTCGTCGGTATTGCAGGGTGAATATTATCCGGAATAGGAGATACAAAGGGAGTTCCTTTTGTTCGAATGGAAAGTTCTTCCTGTGCTCTTTTCGCAATGTCAGGATTTAAAATAACATCAATGGCAGCACCTGCGAGAATTTTTGCTGCCTGTATCATTCCCTTATGTGCCATCCTACTTTTTCCAACTGACACTTCCTGCCAGGAATGGATTGGCGTCCCCGCAGCCATAGTAGCCGTATATACCTGTCCAACTGGGCAGACCCAACTGACATCACCGACATCGGAAGATACCACGGAATCCTCCTCTTTCATAAGCGGAAAAATTTCACTATGAATCGGATCGTTGGCATGCTCCAATAGGGACTTTCTTTTATCGTTATCACAAACTTTATCTGCCAGTTTTACATAATAACCATCCGGATTGGATATGGTTTTCTTTAATTCAGCTGCCAATTCGTTGTCTTCTGACGAATAATTAGCTGATCCGATCTCTTCCATATTTTTCTGAAGCAGTTGTGATAACTCCGCATTGACAACAATATTTGCGCAGGCCTTAACGAAAACCTGGCTCACAGTTGTTCCTGTCATCAACGCTGCGCCCATGGAAATATCATCGACTCTTGATTTCAAGTCATTCAGCAATTCTAATCTTGGTGCTCTCATTAAATAAACAACTTCGGAATGTGATTGCACAACATTAGGGGCAGTACCGCCGGCATCCGTAATGGCATAATGAATACGACAACTCGTTGAAATATGCTCTCTTAAAAACTGAACGCCCACATTCATAAGTTCTACGGCATCCAGCGCACTTCTCCCGAGCTCCGGGGAAATTGCTGCATGTGCGCTTTTTCCTTCAAACTTATAAATTACCTTATAGTTCGCATTCGTGCTGCCATTGTTAACACTATATGCATCGCCTGGATGCCAGGTAAGTGCAATATCCAGGTCAGCAAAGACTCCGGCGCGCGTCATAAAACTCTTTCCTGATCCATTTTCTTCAGCAGGGCATCCCAAAAAAACAACGGTTCCTTTGCTGTTCTGTTTTATGAATTCTTTTATCGCAAGGACAGCACCAAGGGAGCCTGCACCAAGAAGATTGTGGCCACAACCATGCCCATTGCCACCAACTTGTTCTGGCTCTTGATATATATATCCCGCTTTTTGGCTCAGATTCGGAAGGGCATCATACTCTGCAAGAACCCCTATAATCGGCCGCCCGCTTCCATAGGTGCCGGAAAATGCTGTTGGAATCCCTGCCAAGTTATCTTCTACTCGAAATCCTTCTTTTCTTAAGAGATGACAATACAAATCTTTGGCAAAATGTTCCTCATAGCCTAATTCCGGATGATCCCACAAAGCATCGCTAACCTGTTCAAGTTGCTTTTTATACTTATCGATTACCCCGATAGCCGTCTGTTTATCCATCATGTCAGTTCTCCCTTCTCTTTATCTGAAAAATGCTACATTGCCAAAATTTTCAGCAACATAGCATTTTCATCTAAATTTAAAACGCCGGGAAGATCGTCATTGCAATCAATGCACCTACTATGCCTCTGAGCAGGCCAGTGACCCATCCTGCCTTCAGAATAGATTTCTGATTATATCCGCCCACGCTCATAGCCATTGGAACTACTGCAGTGGACATCGGCGTAATCAGAGAGGACATCGATGCAAGAGAGCACAGTATCATCGGTCCTCTTGGATCACATCCCATATTTGCGCATGTCATAATAACAAGTGGCTGAAGCACTGTCGTCACAGCCCTGTTATACAAGAACGATGTCATTAAATATGCCACCACATAAATGGCAAATCCAATCACATAACCATTCCCTATCTGTCCTAACACAGAGGCAAGACCATTCCCAATAGATTCAGCTGCGCCGGTATTGCCAAGGGCATTGCCCATGATAACAACACCCACATAAAGAATGATGGTATCCATATTGAGGTTTTCGATTGCCTCTCTTCCACTCAAAACCCCGGCAATAACCAAAATCACTGCTCCAGCTGTAGTCACCTGCCATGAAGGAAGTTCAGCCATCAGACCAATAATGACCGCGATAAAGACTGCATATCCAAGAAATTCCCTGATTGGCGACAGTGGCTCTTTCTGCTTTATCTCCCTATCAGAAATGGAGACGATATCCATATCCGGTTTTTCCGGAAGGAACTTTGGCACTACAAAAATTGCCAGGAGCATTGTCATGATACCAACCGGTAGAAGAACTGCAGTTTCAGACCATATAGTAAGTTTGCTTGCTGTCCAACCATAGTTTTCCAGATATCCGTTTAAGGTTACATACCATGCCGCATACGGTCCGATCGGTTCAATAATAAACGAACAAGATACTGAAGCAATGGCAAGGGGGTACATCATCTTAGAAGGACTAATATGCATTTCCTTGCACATTGAATTGGCCAATGGATATACCAGGGCGAACAATGCCACAATAGACGGGACAAATTGTCCTAGGAGAACCGTGATCAAGACATATGCTGCCAAAACTTTTGTAAATGATCCGCCTGTCACTTTTAAAAGCAATCTTGAAATGTGATTGACCATCTGTGTCCGGCTCAATCCAGCTGCTACCACAAACATTGAAGCCATTGTGATGACCGTAGAGCTTCCAAATGAAGCCAATGCTGATTTTCCATCAATGCAGCCTGTAACCACCAAAATCAATGCGCATCCCATTGCTGTTGCCCACATTGGAAATTTGTTCAAAAAAAACAAAAATACCATTGCGGCAAACACAGCAAGACACAAGGTTGTTGTTGCCATCATGTACCCCCTCATTTCATGTCGTTTTTTTTGTCTTTTAATGTCTTTATAGCGACTCTATACAGATTCGCCATGAGGCATTTGACATGACCTAATTATAGTATTCACATTCGCCTCATTCAATTGCCTTATTATACGAAATTATCAGCACGTATTTAGTGATTTCGCGAATTTTTATTCCGTGTCTTTAATTTGAATATTGTCTTTTTAATGTCTTTTATTCTTTGAATTATTGGCACATATTTCTGATCGTGCTATATTTACAGTAATGATGCGCGATCGCTTTTGAAAGGATATATATGAATAGCATTGGTATTTTTACCACAGAAAAAAATTTTCATCTCCTGATGCAAGTAGATAAAACTATGAGAAAATATGCAAATATTACCTATCTCCCATATTCTTCTCCAGAACATTTATTGTTCCTCTATGAACAAAACGTCTCTCTCTTTGATGGAATTTTGTTTTCAGGCTCATTTCCATATCATGTAATCAAGCAGCACTTCGGAGAGCCGTCAATACCCTATCGTTACATCAGTGTTTATGATCGTGATTACTATAAGTTAATTGCCCGTATTGCAGTAAATCACCCAGAAATAGATTTTTCACGAGTGTATTTCGAGTCAAGTCCAGAAATTGAAATTGACTTTGATGCAATATTTCCACCCGAAAAAATGCCTCAAACAGGCAATGCTCCTATTAACTTCAGAGGGCTTACTGCGCAAGACTGGTATTATCCTTTAAAAGAATATTATCTTAAACTCTGGAAATCTGGTGAGATTGATCTACTGATCACCCGCCTAAGCAGCATGCATGATTTTCTACAAGAAAATGGAATAAGACATGAATTTATATCCGCATCTCCGCAAACCATGTTAGAAGCATTTATGAAGCTTCTTGTGTCAGTCAACCGACAGCATAATAATGATGTCACATCACGGAAAGCAGCTGAAAGATCTTCGTTTGAGGATGTATCGCCCGGGATAACGCCCCTATACATTGAAAAAATACGTCGCAGCATCCAATCTACAGGAATAGAAGAATACACATCCCAGACAATCAGTGAACTTCTGGGCATATCAACTCGCACAGCAATCCGCTTATTAAATCGTATGTCTGAGCATGGCCTTGCCTCTTGTGTTGGCAAACAACGTTTGAATCCGCGAGGCAGGCCCATTACAATATTTAAGATAAATTTATAAACCTGAACTTCATTCAGGCAAATGACTCCACCCGCATAGCGGGTGGTTTTTTGTTTCGCTCGGGCTTGTATTTCCGTTGGGAAATACGAGTCCGAGCGAAACAAACTAAAGTCCATAAGATGAAAGGCAGCCGGCTGAAATCAGCCGGCCGCCTTTTGCGGGTGAAATGTTTCTATAGGATTGTCCCTGTCCGAGATCAGTTCTGCCATGCACCGCTGCCGTCCACCGTATAACCGTCCGGCGTCTGCTCACCCTGATACATGGAGCCTAACGGACGCCCCTTGGTATTGGTGTATTTCCAGGCCTTCTCTGTCCCGTCATAGGACCAGGTCGGTGCTGCGTTGAACGGGGTCAGATAATACCATTTTCCGTCAACCTTCTGCCATCCGGTCTGCATCGCGCCGTTGGCATCCAGATAATACCAGCGGCCATCCTCTTTGTCATAATGCCATCCGGTCTGCATCGAGCCAAACCAGCCGTCATGCTCCTTGGACAGGTAATACCACTTTCCTGTGCCCTGATCCATAAACCATCCGGTCTGCATATTGCCGTCGCTGTCAAAATGGTAGTACAGCGATCTGCTGACGCCATTCGCCGTCGCGCTGATCTTGGCCCATACGTTCTTCACCATCTGTCCGGCCGAATTGATGAAATGCCAGGTGTGGTTTGCCGGATCATAATTCTCCCAGCGGCCGGAAATCGTCGAATTGACATTCCTCGAAGAGGAGAAGCTGCGGTCACGGTCGTGATGATGCGATGCCGGAAGGTCATTGATGAGCGGCTTATCCGGCTGAGTATCCGGAAGATCCGCATCGCTAGCCTTCGAGAGATCGCTTTCCGTCGCCTTCGGAAGATCCGCATCGGTAGCATAGGAAGAATCAACAACCACGTTCTCTGATCCTTTCCGAATCACTTTCTTGCCCGTGGCGAGATACGTGTCGCTTACCTCGTCACTAAAATGGCCCGCGGCGATCTTAAGCGTGGTATCCTCACCCTTGATGGCAAGGTTGCCCTCAACATCTGTCTTCTCGCCGTCAATCGAAAGGCTTACCGGGAATGTTTCCTGGTTATGCACACTGTCCATGTAGATTGCAGGAACCGTATCCGTATTCGACGTGATCTTTGTATTCGTCAGGACAACAGAGGCCTCGTGGTTATAACCCGTACCCTGATTATGATTTCCAACGACGAGAGCTGCCGAAGGTACCTCATTACCAGTTTGCCAGTCGCCGTTGAGATAAGCTTCTTTTTGTCCAAACAGACCGTCATTTGTGATGGTGCAGTCAGTGATCTCGGCATCGCCACAGCGGACAATCACGCTCTGCCGGTGGCCGACAATCGTGCAGCCGTCCATTTTCAGACTGCCTGGAACATTGATCAAAACAGGACTCGAGTCCTTATATCTTGTAGACAGCTCAGAATCATTGATCGTAACATTGACGCCATAGTTATCTGGACTTGCTGCGTTTGTCGTCACAGCGTATGTCCCGGAATCAATCTTCGAATGATCAATCTGGACATTTGCCTTCCCCACAGCAAAAACACCAGCACCCCAGGTATCCATGGTGATGTTATTGAGGTTGAGTTTACTATTCGGGTTAACCCGGATCGCCGCTGTCACGACTAAAGCCTTGTCATTACTCGTTATGACCTTCCCGTTCTTGAAAGTCACATCGGCACCACCATTGATGAAACAAGTCTTCGCGCCGAGGCTCAGCTCGTGCTGATTCAGATCGATCGTCGTATCTTTTTCGATCGTGCCTATATCATCCACGCTGATATCAGCGTCCAGGCTGATCTCACCACCACTCTCAAGCGCCTTCATCAATGCATCCGCAGACGATACCTCTGTCCCCTCAGCCAGCGAGGTGATTACCCCACCCGGTGACAGCAGAGAAAATGCCGTCGCCAGTGCCAGCGTCCATGCCGCTGTCCTTCGGACACCTTTTCCCCAATATTCTTTTTTCATAGTGCGCCCCTGCCCCCGCGAGTCAGAAAGCAGGCAGAATGTTTTGTTTCATACAGGCATGCATTTGCCCTCTTTCCGGCGGTGAGCCGGGATTGCATGCCTCCCCTCAATTTGAAATTTTTCGGCCAGAAGCAGATAAACTTCCCCTTCGAGTTATCACTTTATGTCAACTAACCACTTCTGACTAAAGAATCAATTTATTGCCTGTACCTATTAAATATATCACTATATTCATCATGCAGGCAAGAGTCATACATATTTTTACGACATTTTAACATAATTTTTGCAGCTGGCGGAAGCAAATACCCGCCACTCGCTTCCAATATTCCTGCAATGTGAAAAGAGCAGCCGCCCTGGGCGCTCGCCCAAAGCTGCTGCTCTTTATCCCCCAGCGGAGAGGATACCCGCGAAGCCACTGACTGCATGACCAGAGGTACCGGCTCTCTGCCGTTAATTTTTTCTGAACGCAGGCTCCTGCCCGGAACGCCCCAACTGACGAAGCTCCATCAGGTAAGACATGTGCCGGACAGGCCGGAAGAATTAGTTCTGGTTTGCCTTCGCCTTAGCTTCCTTGATCTTCTCGGTCAGAAGCGGAACGATCTTGTTCAGGTCGCCGACAAGGCCGTAATCCGCAACGTCGAAGATCGGCGCGGAATCATCCTTGTTGATCGCGATGATCAGGTCGGACTCCTCCATGCCGGCAAGATGCTGGATGGCGCCGGAGATACCGATGGCGAAATATACCTTCGGGCGGACCGTCTTACCGGTCTGGCCTACCTGCAGATCCTTCGGCTTCCAGCCCGCGTCAACAACGGCACGGGAGCAGGAAACAGTTCCGCCGATTGCCTCGGCAAGATCGTCCAGGATCTTGAAGTTCTCCGGGCTGCCGACACCACGGCCGCCGGAAACCAGGATCTTCGCATCCTGAATATCTACGGTGTTCTCAACCTTCTTGACAACGTCAAGAATCTCAACATAGAGGTCGTTCGGAACGAATCCCGGATTGAACTCCTCAACCTCGCACTTGCGACCAGGCTGCTTCGGGTTCTTCTGCATAACGCCCGGACGAACCGTAGCCATCTGCGGACGGAACTGCGGGCAGGCGATGGTCGCGATGGTGTTGCCGCCGAATGCCGGACGGGTCATCAGCAGCTGATTGTGCAGCTGCTCCTGTCCCGGAACGGCCTGCAGCGGGAAGTCGCCGATATCGAGCTTCGTGCAGTCTGCGGTAAGTCCGGTGTGGATTCTCGCGCATACTCTCGGGCCAAGGTCACGGCCGATCGCGGTAGCGCCGATCAGGAAGATTTCCGGCTTATACTTGTTGATCACTTCGGAAAGCGCGTGCGTGTACGGCTCAGTCCTGTACTCCTTGAGTTCCGGATCATCGACAACGATAACCTTGTCCGCGCCGTACTCAGCGAGCTGGTCCGCAAGATCCTTTACCTGATAGCCGACAAGGACAGCCGTAACCGTCTCGCCGAGATCATTTGCCAGGGACTTGCCCTTGCCGACAAGCTCGAACGCGATATTGCTCAGTTTGTTGTCCACCTGCTGCGCGAATACAAATACGCCCTTATATTCTTTGATATCCATTCTTATTCACCACTCTTTTCTTCTGTGCGATCAGATAATGTGCTTTTCTTCGAGCTTCTCAACGATATAGTCGGCGGATGCGGACGGATCAAGCTCAACCTTGGTTCCGGCACCCTTTCTCACCTTATCGGAAGCCTTGGCAATCTTGGTCGGAGATCCGGCAAGACCGATGTTGGAATCATCGAGATCTTTCAGATCTGCCCTGTGCCATACGGTAACTTCCTTGGCGTAAGCATCGAAAATGCCGCCCGGGGTCATGTACCGGGGTGTGTTCAGCTCGGAAAGAGCGGTAATCAGGCAGGGGAGCTTAGCCTTGACAACGTGATATCTGTCGTCATACTGGCGCTCAACAACGATGTATCTCTCCTCGAGGTTGATCTCGCGGATCTTCTGCGCATAGCTGATTACCGGAATATGAAGATGCTCAGACAGCTGCGGTCCTACCTGCGCGGTATCGCCGTCGATGGCCTGGCGGCCGGTGATGATCAGGTCATAGTCGAGGTTGCGGACAGCGCCGGCGATGGTCTGGGAGGTAGCCCAGGTATCTGCGCCGCCGAGAACGCGGTCGGTAACCAGGATACCCTTGTCTGCGCCCATGGCCATAGCCTCGCGCAGAACCTCGTCTGCCTTCGGAAGGCCCATGGTTACAACGGTAACCTCAGCGCCGTACTGATCCTTGAGGCGGAGAGCTGCCTCAAGTCCTGCCTTGTCGTCCGGGTTCATGATAGCCAGCATGGCTGCTCTGTTCAGCGTGCCGTCCGGATTAAACTTAACTCCGCCCTTGGTATCGGGGACCTGTTTAATGCAAACTACGATTTTCACGGTATATTCACTCCTTATTCTTTTAAGATATCCCTGAGTTGTGTGCTTTCTTCCGAAAAATGCTTATCTCAGCAGAGAGCTGGAGATAACCATTCTCTGAACCTCGGATGTGCCCTCGTAGATCTCGGTGATCTTGGCATCACGCATCATGCGCTCAACGTCATACTCCCTCATGTAGCCGTAGCCGCCGTGGAGCTGTACGCACTTTGTGGTGACTTCCATTGCCGTCTCAGCCGCGTAGAGCTTCGCCATAGCTGCCTCAACGGAATATCTCTTCTGATTCTTCTTTGCCTCTGCCGCGCGGTAAACAAGGAGCTGTGCCGCCTTAATCTTTGTTGCCATATCAGCCAGCTGGAACTGTGTATTCTGGAACTGCGCGATGGAACGGCCGAACTGCTTTCTCTCCTTCACATAGGCGACGGTCTTGTCGAGAGCACCCTCTGCGATACCGAGAGCCTGTGCGGCGATACCGATACGTCCGCCATCGAGCGTGTGCATGGCGATCTTGAAGCCGTCACCCTTCGGGCCGAGGATATTCTCCTTCGGGATTCTGCAGTCCTGGAAAATGAGCTCATAGGTGGAAGAAGCGTGGATACCCATCTTCTTCTCCTTGGTTCCGAAGGTGAAGCCCGGAGTGCCCTTCTCGACGATGAAGGAGGAGATTTCCTTCTGCTTTCTTCCGTGCTTCTCAACCGTGCCGGTAACCGCGATGATGATGTAGATATCAGCTTCCTTGCCGTTGGTGATGAAGCACTTGGAGCCGTTGAGCACCCACTCATCGCCGTCGAGAACTGCCTTGGTCTGCTGACCCTGGGCATCTGTGCCGGCACCAGGCTCGGTAAGTCCGAATGCGCCGAGCTTTTCGCCCTTGCAGAGCGGAACCAGGTACTTCTGCTTCTGCTCCTCGGTACCGAAGGTCATGATCGGATCAGCGCAGAGGGAGGTATGTGCGGAGACGATAACACCTGTCGTGCCGCAGACCTTGGAGAGCTCCTCAACCAGCATTACGTAGGTAAGCGGGTCGCAGCCCTGGCCGCCGTACTCCTTCGGGAACGGAATGCCCATGAAGCCGAGTTTCTGCATCTTGGCGACATTCTCCCTCGGGAACTCCTCTGTCTCATCAATTTCCTGAGCCAGCGGCTTTACTTCGTTCTCGGCGAAGTCATGGAATAACTTTCTCGCCATTTCATGCTGTTTGTCCATCGTGAAATCCATGTTTTATTTCCTCCATCAATAATATATCCCTAAGGGGACGGCCCATGGGGAGCCGCCCCCGGGTTACCCCATCAATACTTGAAGAAGCCCTCTCCGGTCTTGCGGCCAAGCTTTCCTCCGCGTACCATCTTGCGGAGGATCGGCGCCGGACGATACTTCGGATCGCCGGTCTCGTTCTGCAGGACCTCCATGATCGCCAGGCAGACATCCAGGCCGATCAGGTCTCCCAGAGCCAGCGGACCCATTGGGTGATTCGCACCCAGCTTCATGGCCGTATCGATATCCTCTGCGGAAGCAATGCCCTCAGAATAGATGAACGCTGCCTCATTGATCATCGGGATCAGGATGCGGTTGACCACAAATCCCGGACCCTCATTGACCTCAACCGGCGTCTTGCCGATGGCCACAGCAATCTCCTTGACCTTCTCTACCATTTCCTTCGGCGTGTTGAGCCCGGCGATAACCTCGATCAGCTTCATGACCGGAGCCGGGTTGAAGAAATGCATACCGATCAGCGGGCGGTTGAGCCCTTTGCTGATTGCGGTGATGGAAAGGGAGGACGTGTTCGTGGCGAACAGGGCTTCCGGCTTGCAGATCTTGTCCAGTTCCTTGAAAGTATCCTGTTTGATCTGCAGGTTCTCGATCGCGGCCTCGACCACGAGATCCGCGTCGCCGCAGATGTCCTTGAGGCCGGTTTTCACCTTGCCCAGGATCTCATCCGCTGCTGCCTGGTCAAGCTTACCCTTAGCTACCTGGCGGTCAAGCTGCTTCTTGATCTTCGCCTTTCCTCCGTCAGCGAATTCCTGCTTGATATCGCAGAGATAGACGGTGTCAACTTCCTTGTTCTGGGCAAATGCCTGCCCGATACCGGAACCCATCGTTCCGGCGCCGATAATTGCGACCTTCATCATTTTCCTCCTGTACCTGTCATAAACCATCAGGCATTGAATCAGCTGTTGGTAAATGTCTTCTCTTTTCTCTTCTCCAGGAACGCGCCCATGCCTTCCTGCTGATCGTGGGTCTCAAAGCAACTGCCGAAGCATTTCTCCTCAACCACTTTTCCATACTCGACACCCAGGCGGTCAGCGGCATTGATCGCCTGCTTGGAACCGCGGACGGCAATCGGGGCGTTCTTTGCGATCTGGGTGGCGAGCTTTTTCACTGTCGGCAGGAGTTCCTCCTGTGTGCAGACCTGATTGACCAGGCCAATGCGGTATGCCTCATCCGCCTTGATATTGCGTGCGGTGTAGATCATCTGCTTCGCCATACCGGAGCCAACCACCCGCATCAGGCGCTGTGTGCCGCCGAAGCCCGGCGTGATGCCAAGCCCGGTTTCCGGCTGGCCGAAGACCGCGTTGTCCGAGCAGATGCGGAAATCGCAAGCCAGAGACAGCTCACAGCCGCCGCCCAGCGCGTATCCGTTAACCGCAGCGATCACCGGGATCGGGAGCCGCTCGATCTTCTCAAAGGTGTCATTGCCCCTCGCGCCGAAGATCATTGCCTCGCGGCTGTTCATGTCCTTCATCTCGCCGATATCCGCGCCGGCGACGAAAGATTTCTGGCCGGCACCGGTGATGATCAGGCAGCGGACGCTGTCCGTATCGACCTCATCAATGACCTTATCCAGCTCCTCGAGGAGCGGGGTGTTCAGAGCATTCAGGGCTTCCGGGCGGTTGATGGTGACGACGCCCACGCCGTCCTGAACCTCATATAATACTAGACTCATCTTCTGTTATCCTTTCCTCCGGGGATCTCCCGGATCCGGATAGTACCGCGATTGGCCCCGCTCATCGCGGGGCCTTTCGGCATTTTTTCTGTTTAATCAGTCACGCTCAACGATCGTCGCGCATCCCATGCCGCCGCCGATGCAGAGGGTAGCAAGTCCTCTCTTGGCATTTCTCTTCTGCATCTCGTAGAGCAGGGTAACCAGGATACGGCAGCCGGAAGCACCGATCGGGTGACCCAGGGCAACGGCACCGCCGTTGACGTTCAGCTTGTTCATATCGAAGTGAAGCTCTTTGCCAACCGCTACAGACTGAGCGGCAAAAGCCTCGTTTGCCTCATAGAGGTCGAAGTCATCGATGGTCAGGCCGGTCTTCGCCATCACCTTTCTGGTCGCGTAAACCGGGCCGATGCCCATGATCGCCGGGTCAACACCGGCAAGCGCGCCGGCAACCCAGGTAGCCATCGGCTTAACGCCGAGCTCCTTCGCCTTCTCCTCGCTCATCACAACCACAGCTGCGCCGCCGTCGTTAATTCCGGAAGCATTGCCTGCGGTGGTTACGCCATCCGCGTTGATGGTCTTCAGCTTAGCCAGGCCTTCCATCGTGGTGGTCGGACGCGGGCCTTCATCGGTATCCACGACAACCGTCTGCTTCTTCTGCTTTACGGTTACCGGAACAATCTCTTCTTTGAACTTTCCGGCCTTCATGGCAGCTGCTGCCTTCATCTGGCTGTTGTAGGAGAACTCATCGATCTCCTCACGGGTCAGATTCCACTTCTTCGCTACGTTATCCGCTGTACGGATCATGTGATAATCATTAAATGCGTCCCAGAGGCCATCATTTACCATGGTATCCACAAGGGTACCGTTGTTCATTCTATAGCCGAAGCGCGCCTTCTTCAGGGCGAACGGCGCGTTGGACATGCTCTCCATGCCGCCGGCAACGATGATGTCCGCCTCACCGGCGAGGATCATATCGGCTGCCATATTGACCGCGTTAAGGCCGGAACCGCAGACAACGTTCAGGGTAACCGCCGGTACCTCAACCGGAAGTCCTGCCCCGATGGATGCCTGTCTGGCAACGTTCTGTCCCTGTGCTGCCTGAAGAACGCAGCCCATCAGGACTTCATCAACCTGCTCGGGCTTCACGCCGGCACGGTTCAGCGCCTCTTTAATTACGATAGAACCCATCTGGACCGCGCTCAATGAACTGAGCTCTCCGCCCATCTTACCGATTGCTGTACGGCATGCGCCGGCAATAACAACTTTCTTTGCCATTTGAAACTCCTCCTTGCTCTTTTCAGTCTGGTCAGTGATCTTGGCCTCGGAACCCCCACTTCCTTGGCTCTCTCAGAACATCCTAATTTTAACACGCTGTCCATAGACTGTCAAATAAATATCAATATCAGTTTGTGCGAAATCCTGTATTTTTTTGTATGCTTTTGAATTTTTTCAAGCGAAATGAAATATCTGTCTACGTGGCACTTCGGTGCATTGACACGAATTTGCTGAAATGCTACACTTTTTTATATCATGTTTTGACATGGAAGTCATCGGAAAAATCAATTTTTTTCCAATGTCCGGAACGCAGGCGGGTCCTGCGGGAACATTTTTCAAAAAAAGGCAGGTAAATGGTTATGGATTATCAGAAACTCTATCAGGAGAAGCTGGTTTCCGCGGATCAGGCTGCCGCCGTCGTCAAGTCCGGCGACTGGGTGGATTACGGCTGGGCTGTCGGGACGCCGGTTGCTTTCGACAAGGCGCTGGCCAAAAGAATGCCGGAACTTCACGATGTAAAATTCCGCGGCGGCATCCTCTGCTGGGTGCCGGAGATCTTCAAGATCGATCATCCGGAGGAGCACCTCTGCTGGAACTCCTGGCACATGGGCGGCATTGAGAGAAAAGCTATCGCGAAGGGCTATTCCTTCTTCAGCCCGATGCGCTACTCCGAGCTGCCGAGATATTACCGCGATATGCCGGCGGAGGACAAGCCGGCAGTTACCGCCATCCAGGTTGCGCCGATGGACGAGAACGGCTATTTTAACTTCGGCCCCTCCGCTTCCCACCTGGACGCGGTCTGCGCCAATTCGCAGTGCGTGATTGTCGAGGTCAACAAGAATATGCCCCGCTGCCTTGGCGGCTTCGGCGAGGGGATCCCGATCTCCCGCGTCAATATGATCATCGAGGGGGATAACCCGCCGATCGCGGAGCTTGGCGGCGGCGGTGAGCCGAGCGACGTGGACCGCAAGGTCGCGGAGATGATCGTGAAGGAGATTCCGGACGGTGCCTGCCTGCAGCTCGGGATCGGCGGCATGCCGAACGCTGTCGGCGCGCTGATCGCCGATTCGGACCTCAAGGATCTCGGCGTCCACACGGAGATGTACGTAGATGCCTTTGTCGACATCGCGAAGGCCGGCAAGATCACGGGCGCGCGGAAGAACATTGACCGCGGGCGCCAGGTTTACGCCTTCGGCGCGGGCACCAAGAAGCTCTATGACTACATTGACAATAACCCGGCGTGCATGAGCGCTCCGGTAGACTACGTGAACGATGTCCACGTGATTGCCTCGATTGATAATTTTATATCAATCAATACCGCGATCGACATGGATCTCTACGGGCAGATCAGCGCGGAATCCGTCGGCACAAAGCAGATCTCCGGAACCGGCGGCCAGCTCGATTTCGTCATGGGCGCCTACCTGTCCAAGGGCGGGAAGAGCTTCATCTGCATGCCGTCCACATTTACCAACAAGGACGGAAGCCTGGCTTCCCGGATCAAGCCGTCCCACATTCCGTGCACGATCATGACCGACCCCAGAACCTGCCCGGTGTACATCGTCACCGAGTACGGCATGGTGAACCTGAAAGGTCTCAGCACCTGGCAGAGAGCCGAGCAGCTGATCAATATCGCCCATCCGGATTTCCGAGATGAGCTGATCAAGGCAGCGGAAGCCCAGCACATCTGGAGAAGAAGCAACAAATAAGCCTGCCCCCTTTCCGGGCATCCATCACCGCCCGGAAGGGTTTTATGCGCCAGACCTGCACTTCGCCCGCTGAGTCCGCGCCCATGAAGTGCCCTGCATGACGAAAGGAGCCGCCACACGAAATCGCATCGTGAGGCGGCTCCTTCTATTTTTTACCTGTTCCGCGTATCTTCCCTGTTTTACCTATGGCAGAAAGACGGTATACGGACAGACTTACGGATCACTGATCACTCTTCCCGCACGTGTTCCATCCCCTTGGCGAGGATCCACTCCACATGGTCGTCGTCCAGGGAATAGCGGATGGAGCGGCCGTCACGCCGGCTCTTGACCAGGCGGGCCTGGCGGAGGATGCTGAGCTGATGGGAAATCGCCGACTGCGTCATGTCGAGCGCCTCGGCGATGTCCTGGACGCAGAGCTCTCCGCCGGAAAGGGTGTACATAATTTTCACCCTCGTGGGATCCGCGAACATCTTATAGAGATCCGCAAGGCGCTGGAAGTCCTCCTCGCACGCCCTGATCTTATTTTCCGGCATCGCACTCCTCCTCTCCGTACGGTCAGTTTGCAGCCGGGCAAACTGACCGGCCGACTGATCAGTTCATAGCCGGGTCAGTTGCCAGGGCCGCCTGCCGCGGCCTCGTCACCGCCCTTCTCCGCCGCTGTCGGCGCGCTGACTGTCTCGGACGAACCGCCGCCGGGCGCGGCCGGCTTCGCCGCCGCTGTCGTCTCGGATTTTGTTCCCTCGTCATTCGGCCCCTTCGCTGCTGCCGTCGTCGTGGGCGCCGCGGTCTGCGGCGCTTCCGTTGCCGGTGCCACGGTTGCGGGCTCAGTCGCCGGCGACGGTGTCTCCGGTTGCGGTGCCGCCGTCGAAGCTTGCGCCGCTGCCGTCGATGTAGCTGCGGACGAAGCCAGCTTCTTCGGGCGGTGCCCCTTATAGTTCGTTGTGTGATCCAGCGTCCTGGACACTTCCTCGCCGTTCTTTTTCACAACCTTATAAACTTCCCAGACGCTGCCCTGGGTTCCGGCAGACGGGCTGCCGGAAGTGATGATCTCCGGATCCTCCAGCGGAAGATCCTTAGTCTTCGTCGATTCCATCGTCCAGGTCACGCCGTCGTCCAGAACCGGCACGCCGTAGATGCTGACGGTGCAGGTCTGGCTGCTGTACGATGCCCTGATGCCGATCGCGTGGTCGGAGCTGTTGACAAACCGGTAATCCGGCCCGCCCCAGGAGACGGTGGCGTCCATGCCCGGGGTAACATAGCTGGGCTCAAAGGTGTGCGAACGGCGGTAGGTGGTGGTCAGCCCGGCCCGGTATACCGCGTTGAACAGAGTGGAAGAAACCTGGCAGACCCCGCCGCCGATCTCCTGGACAACCTCGCCGTTGTTGTAGGCGCCTGCCGGCCCATAGCCCTTGGCCTCGGTTCTCTCGCCGACGACGTTGTTGAAGGAGAACTCCTCGCCCGGGCGGAGCACCGTGCCGTTGACCGTCTCGCAGGCCAGGCGGACGTTCTTGTTTCGAACCTCGTTCGACGTGGTCTTGGTGGTAAATGTCGATATGGTCTTGTACTTATCCTTCGCGGACTGGGCCTCCCCGCTCACCGTATTCCCCGCGGCCTGGATGGTCTCCGTGTACTTGCGGCTGTTCATCGCGTCCGCAAGGGCAGCTCCGATCTTGTCCTTGTCAAAGGCATAGCCGTCCTCGCTGCCGCCGAATTTGAAACTGTCGGAAGACTTATCATAGGAAGTGATGTCGCCGTTCTTCGGCTTGTCATCCCACACGGCGGCAAGCTGTGTGGCGAGATCCTTCGCCGTATCGGTGAAATCCGGAAGCTTCAGCGTATAATCCGCCTTGCCGGACGAGCTCCCCGCCGCGGAAGACGCCTGATCGGAGGTGCTGCCTGCTGCGGAAGATGCCTTGCCGGACTTGCTCCCGGCTGCGGAAGACGCCTGGTCAGACGAACCCCTTCCGTTCCCCTTCGCGTAATCCTCATAGATTCCGGCAACCAACTTCTCGATCTCCGGCTTCACCTGGTCCGGGACATCAAACTCCTCCTTGGAGGGACGGATGGTGACGTTGGCCAGCGGGTCGTCCACCTGGACCTCCTGGACTGAGCCCTCGGCGTCCGCCCCGGTCTCAGATGCGGAATCGACCTTGTCCGTGAGCGACGGCATGGTGAAGCTGTCGAGATACGGGTTGGTATTCATCACCTTGAGTGACCAGGTATATTTGCCCTCCAGCGCCTTGAGCGCTTCCTCCTCATTCATCCCCTTGAGGTTCAGGACATGGTCGCCGGATTCCCCTGTGAGGGCGGAATAATCGACGGTAAGGTCACCCTCGATGACCGCGGTGTTCACCGTGGATTCCCCGGCGGCAAGCGACTCCACAGTCTCCCCGCCGGCGGTGCCCCCGCGGCGGCTCCATAAAAGTGCCGCGGCAACGACAACCAGGACAATCAGGAGAAGGCTGAGATACAGGATGCTCCTGTCCTTCTTCGGCCGCCTGTTCCGGCTGTATCTTCCATAATTATGCCCGCTGTAACCGCCGGCAGCGCTCCCGGCGCCCCGGCGCCCCGCACGCTCATAACCGTCGTGTGACCGGCCTCCGGCACGGCTGCCTGCGGTTCTTCCGCTCTCCGTCCGGTTTCCGCTCCCGGAACGGCTGCCGCTCCCATATCTGCTGCTCCCGGTACGGCTGCTTCCGGCGCGGCTGCTGCTTCCGTACCGGCTGCTCCCCGTATTCCCAGTGCGGGTTCTGCCCACGCCTCTTTCCGGGCTTCTGCTGTCTGATCTGCTCTCGTTTGTGCTCATGTTCCCCTCTTTATTCATAGAATCGTAATATTCGACAAACACTTGTAAAATACGGCTTTTTCCAGCGCCGCTTTACCATAATAGTCTTTTTGTTATATCGGCGCAACCTTTTCCCGAGTCAATTTTCCGTCAAAACCCTGACAAAAATTTTCGCCGATCTTTGCCTTTCACGGACAATATGCCGAAAATCCGCCGCCGCGTTGACTTTGTCCCGGAATCATCCTAGAATCTAACACGTCGAATGATCACCGGAAAGTTGCCAGCAATTTTCCGGTTTTTTCTGTGAAAGGCTGAAAATTTACGCCGTTAAATAATTGTGACTTACGATTTGTGACAGAAATTTCAGAGAGGTGTGAGAATGCAGGCAAATATCTTAGGTACGCGGAAGGAATATCTCCCGGACAATGCAGGCCTTCGGACGATTCTCTATTTCTGCGGCTGCGCTCTCCGGTGCCAGTGGTGCATGCACCCGATGCCGGAGACGCCGGAACCGTCCCTGATCTGGGACAGCGGCAAATGTCTTTTCTGCCATCTCTGCGAGAGGGACTGCCCGACCGGCAGCCTGCACTTTGAAGACGGTGTCCTCACCTACAATCCCCGGACCTGCGGCCGCTGCCTCCGCTGCCAGCAGCACTGCCCGGCACGGGGCATCGATTTTTCCGGCTCGATAGTTACCCTGGAGGAAGTGAAGAAGCGCCTGACGCATGACCTTGCCTGCTACCATGAAGGCGGCGGGCTCATGCTGGTCGGCGTGAACCATCACGGGGATGTCAGTTTCGCCCGCGAAATCCTCCGTTTCTGCCGGGAAAACGGCATTCATACCTGTGTGAATACCCACGGCTTTCTCTCGGATTTTGAATTCGCCCGCCTCACCCAGAACGCGGACCAGGTGATCATGGACATCAAGCACTATGATCCCCGCCTGCATGTCCGCCTGACCGGCGTCAGCAACCGGCAGATCCTGTCTAACCTGGACTGCCTCATCGCCGCCGGGCGGGAGGTGGCGGTAAAAATTTCCGTGATTCCCCACATCAATGACGCGGACTGCGACGCGAACGGATTTGGCGCACTGCTCACCAAACACGGGGTGCGGCATGTCTATCTCGCTAATTTTGATGAACTCGACCGCTATAAGTACGGCTGCGCTGATCCCGTCCCCTCGCGGAGGAATCTCCACAGCGCGGCCATGACGGCTGCCCAGTCCAGGATGGCCAGCCTGCGCCGGTACGGCGCGCCGGACACCAACATTTCCCCGGAGAAGCTCAACCGGTTCCGCGAGATTCTCCAGCGCTACGGCTTAAGGGTACGCCATCTGACCATTCCTTTTGATTCCCTCGATGATCGTGAAGAAATGCAGCTCTGAAAAGATTCCGGAGAAGATCCGGAATCTTTTCTTGCTTTCCCCGGGTTCCCATGCTATACTGTTCAATAGTTGATATTTTTTCATTAAATTGAACATTGTTGGAGGGAAGAAACTTTATGAACAATCAACCGTTTTCCCGGCACAATCTGGATCCGCTCATCATCGCCGTGCCTTTCGCGGCCATTCTCCTTCTCTGCGCCGCCTTTCTCACCGCGCCGGAAGCTTCGAAGAATGTCCTCGCCCTGATCCGCTCTTTTCTCAGCGAGAATTTCGGAACCTGGTATCTGGCCGTCGGCCTCGGGGTCTTCCTGATCTCCCTCTACCTCTCGTTCTCCTCCTACGGCAGGATCCGCCTGGGGAAGCCGGGGGAAAAGCCGAAATATTCCAATTTTGCCTGGGGCGCGATGATGTTCACCTCCGGGCTCGCCGCGGATATCCTCTTCTACTCGCTCTGTGAGTGGATCCTCTACGCGGAGGACCCGCACATCGCCGAGCTCGGCAGCATCCAGGACTGGGCATCCACCTATCCGCTGTTCCACTGGGGTCCGATCCCGTGGAGCTTCTACCTGGTTCTCGCGGTCGCCTTCGGCTATATGCTGCACGTCCGCGGCTGCTCCAAGCAGAAGTATTCGGAAGCCATCCGCCCGCTCCTCGGCAGCCGCATCGACGGCCCTGCCGGAAGGCTGATTGACCTCATCGCGGTCTTCGCACTGCTCGCCGGGACGGCCACCACCTTCAGCCTGGCCACGCCGCTCATGAGCCAGATCACCGCGGATCTCCTGCACATCCCGAACTCCCCGGCCATCACGATCGCGATCCTCATCATCACCTGCCTGGTCTACACCATTTCCGTGGCGAAGGGCATGCACGGCATCATGAAGCTGGCCTCCTCCTGTGTCTACCTCTTCTTGGCGCTCCTCGCCTATGTCCTGGTCTTCGGCGGTGAGGCGCGGTACATCATCGAGACCGGTTTCGCCTCCATCGGCAATCTCGTGCAGAACTTCATCGGGCTCTCGACCTACACAGACCCGACGCGGACGACGTCATTTCCCCAGAACTGGACCATGTTTTACTGGGCCTACTGGATGGTCTGGTGCATCGCTTCGCCCTTCTTCATCGGAAGCATTTCCCGCGGGCGGACCGTCCGGCAGACGATCCTCGGCGGCTACATCGCCGGCATCGGCGGGACGTTCACGAGCTTCATCATCCTCGGCAATTACAGCCTGGGGCTGCAGGTCTCCGGAAGGCTGGATATCATCGGCATCTACCGGATGAGCCAGGATCTCTACCAGACGATCTCCGCCATCCTCCGGATGCTGCCCTTAGCCCCCGCGGTTCTCGTCCTCCTCGCCGCGACCATGGTCGCCTTCTACGCGACAAGCTTTGACGCCATCGCCCTGGTGGCGGCATCCTACTCGCTCCGCGGCCTGGATGGGGACGCTGAGCCGCCGGTCGGCCTCAAGGTCTTCTGGTCGGTCCTGCTGATCCTGCTCCCGATCGCGCTGGTCGGAAGCGACAGCTCAATGGCAAACCTCCAGACGGTGTCCATCATCGCCGCCTTCCCGGTCTCCATCATCATCATCCTGATCATCGCGTCCTTTTTCAAGGAAGCAAAGAACTCGCCAGATAGGGCGCGGTAACGCTTCCGCTGCTCTCCAGCATTTCTGCCGGCGTGCCCGCAAAGAGAAGGCGGCCGCCGGCATAGCCGCCGCCCGGCCCCATCTCCACAAGATAATCTGCCTGCTTCATCACATCCAGGCTGTGCTCGATAACGAAAAGGGAATTGCCCCGGTCAGCCATCCCGTCGAAGACCTCCATCAGCCGGCGGATGTCGTCGAGATGCAGGCCATCGGTGGGCTCATCAATCACAAAGACCTGCCCCTCCTTATCCAGCTGGTCAGCCAGCTTGATGCGCTGCAGTTCGCCGCCCGAGAGGGTGGTCATCGACTGGTCCAGATGAAGGTAGCCCAGGCCGACTTTCTGCAATGTTCTCAGTTTTTCCGCAAATTCCTCATTTTCAAAAAATTCGCAGGCCTGGTTGACCGTCATATCCATGACGTCCCAGATGGACCTGCCCCGCCAGCGGTAGGAGAGCGCCCTCTCCGAATACCGCTTCCCGCCGCAGGCCTCGCATGTCGTCTCGATCGCGTCCATGTAGGCCATCTCGGACACGATGACGCCCTTGCCGTGGCACACCGGGCAGGCGCCCTCGGAATTGAAGGAGAAGAGCTTCGCGGAGACATGGTTCTCCTTCGCGAAGCGCTCCCGGATCGTGTCGGCGATCCCCAGGTAGGTCGCCGGCGTGGAGCGGAGATTGATGCCGATATTCTTCTGCCGGATGGAAATGATCTCGCCGGGGTACTGCCGCATGAACTCTTCCATGAGGCTGCTCTTCCCGGAGCCGGCAACCCCGGCGATCACCGTGAGAACGCCGAGGGGAAGCTTCACCGATACATCCCGCAGGTTGTGCAGGTTCGCGTGTTCCAGGGAAAACCATCCTGTCGGCGCGCGGAAAGCGGTTTTCATCGGCACCCGGCTGCGCAGCATCCGCCCGGTCAGGGTATCCGACGCCACAAGCCCGTCGTATGTGCCCTCGTACATCACCTGGCCGCCGTTCATCCCCGCCATCGGCCCCATATCCACCACATGATCCGCAAGCCGGATGATCTCGCGGTGATGCTCGACGATGAGCACGGTATTTCCGTGGTCTTTGAGCCGCACCAGCGACTTTTTCAGGTTGGCGATATCTCTCGCGTGAAGGCCGACGCTGGGTTCATCGAGGACGTAGAGCATGTCGGTCAGCGGGGAGGTGATATAGCGGGAAATCTTGATGCGCTGCGCCTCGCCGCCGGACAGGGTGTCCGTGCCGCGGCTCAGCGTGAGGTAGCCCAGGCCGATCTCCAGGAGCGCGCCCAGCTTCTTCTCCAGCTCACGGCGGATATCCGCCGCCAGCGGGTCTGTGACGCCGCGGACAAAGTCCAGCACCTCCGGGATCGGCATGTCGCAGACCTCCGCGATGTTCTTCCCGTTGATCTTACAGCTGCGCACCCGATCATTGACCCGGGTTCCCCCGCAGTCCGGGCAGGTGAAGGTGCTGACCATCTTGTCCAGATAGTTCTTGAACTTCTGCCCCTCCTTTGTCCCGATGATGCTCCGGTACATCCGCGGGTAAATGCCCTCGAACTTCGCGCTCTTCGGCCAGTTCGCCGGCGGATTTTTCAGGCGGACCTGCGGCGAGTAGAGGAACAGGTTCAGCTCCTCCGGCGTGTAGTCCCGGATTTTCTTATCCAGGTCAAAAAGGCCGCTGTAGGCGTATCTCTTCCAGCGCCAGGCGCCTGTCGTGAAGGCGGGAAATTTGATGACGCCCTCGTCGTTCAGGCACTTGTCAAAATCCACCAGCTTGTGGATATCCAGCTCCGTCACCTGCCCCAGGCCGTCGCAGCGGGTGCATTTGCCGGCAGGGTGGTTGAAGGAGAAGCTGTCCGAGTAGCCGATGAACGGCTTGCCCACGCGGGAGAACAGAAGGCGCAGCAGCGCGTAAATGTCTGTGTAGGTGCCGACCGTGGATCGGGAGTTGGACGCCGGCTTCTTCTGGTCGATGACGATGGTCACCGGCAGGTTCTCGATCCGCAGCACGTGCGGGCGCCCGTATTTCGGCAGGAATTGCTGGACAAAGCTGGGAAATGTGGCATTCAGCTCCCTCCTCGAGGCCGCCGCCACCGTGTCGATACAAAGCGAGGATTTGCCCGAGCCGGAGACGCCGGTGAAGACCGTGATTTTCTTCTTCGGAATCCGGAGGGACACGTGTTTCAGGTTATTCTCTGTGGCATCGGCGACCACAATCTCACCGGCGCCGGCGGCCTGGGTATATTCTTCCATTTTTTTCTCCCTAATCATATACCATGAGCGGCACTGCTGGGCTCGCGCCCCGCTCCGCGGATAGCCACTCCACTAAACTCGGACTGCGCTTTCGCTTGTCCTCGTTAAAAGGCGCCGGCGGAACAGTCTCCCGTCCCTTCCGGCGCCATAGATTCCTCATCAATAGGAACTGATCTGGTCATTCTCCTCGCTGTCGGAGGATTTGTCAATCTTGCGGATAACCAGGTAGTAGGAGCCGCCGCCGTCCAGCCTTACCTGGACCCGGTCGCCCACCTTGCGGCCTCGGATGGCCCTCCCGATCGGGGACTCAATGCTGACCAGGTTCTGCATGGAATTGCTGCGGATGCTGGTCACGAGGCGGTAGGTGTCCTCCTCATCATCATCCTCAAAATAGACGGTCACGGTATCATCGATGCCAACCTCGTCGGCCTTCGAGTCCGTGGACACCACGACCGCCGTCTTCAGCAGGTTCTGGAGATAGCGGATGCGGCTGTTGTTCTGGTTGTTGAAGCGCTTTGCCGCGTAATACTCGAAATTCTCCGAGAGGTCGCCCTGCGCCCTGGCTTCCTTCAGGTCAGCCAGCGCCTTCGGGCGGACAACCATCTCCCGCTCGTTGATTTCCGCCTTAATCTTGTCGATATCACCCTGTGTGAGTCTCTGTCCCATTATCTCTCGCCTGCCCTGTCTTCAAGGACCCGGACTACCCGGTCCGCATATTTTTCGCAGAGAGCGTCGCTCTCCGCCTCCACCATCACCCGGATCACCGGCTCCGTGCCGCTCGGCCGGAGGAGAATCCTGCCGGTATCCCCGAGGAGATCGGCAACCTGCCTGGCTTCAGCCAGCACCGCCGGATCATTCTGCGCGGCTTCCTTGTCCGCCACGCGCACATTTTTGAGCACCTGCGGGTAGATCGTCACCTCCGAAGCCAGCTTTCCGAGAGTCTCCTTCTTCTCGAGCATCGCCTCCATGATCTTGAGGCTCGTCACGATGCCGTCGCCGGTGGTCTCATATTTGCTGAAAATGATGTGGCCGGACTGTTCTCCGCCGAGAACATAGCCGTTCTTCGACATGTTCTCATACACATATTTGTCGCCAACCGCGGTCTTCTCGTACCGAATGCCCTCCCGGTCAAATGCCTTATAGAGGCCGAAATTGCTCATGACCGTGGTGACGACCGTGTTGCCGACCAGCGTCCCGTTCTCCTTCATGTACTTCCCGCAGACATAGAGGATCTTGTCCCCGTCCACGAGGTTCCCGTCCTCATCGACCGCGAGGCAGCGGTCCGCGTCGCCGTCGTAGGCGAAGCCGACATCGAGGCCGTTCTCCCGGACGAATTTCCGGAGGCCATCAATGTGTGTGGATCCGCAGTCCGTGTTGATATTGAAGCCGTCGGGGCTGCTGTTGATGACGTGCGTCTCGGCGCCGAGGGCGTCGAAGACGTTCTTCGCCACCGAGGAGCTGCTGCCGTTGGCGCAGTCGAGGCCGATCCGTTTTCCCTTGAAGGAGCGGGTGGCCAGGGAGATCAGGTAGCCGATATAGCGGTTCCGCCCCGCGGCATAGTCCACCGTGCGGCCGATCTTCTCCCGGGTGGCCAGGGGGATCTCCCCGGTTTTCCCGTCCAGGTAGTCCTCGATCTTCACGATCACGGACTCCTCCAGCTTCTCCCCTTTTCCGTTGATGACCTTGATGCCATTGTCATAATAAGGGTTATGGCTGGCGGAAATCATGATTCCGCAGTCAAATCGCTCGGTACGGACGACATAGGACACGCTCGGCGTCGTGGTCACATGCAGGAGATATGCGTCCGCCCCGGAGGCTGTGAGCCCCGCGACCAGCGCGTACTCAAACATATAGCTGCTCCGGCGGGTATCCTTGCCGATGACGACCCGGCATGCCTGCCCCGGGTTCTGCTGTCCGCAGTACCAGCCCAGGAATCTGCCGACCCTGAAGGCGTTCTCCACCGTAAGGCCGACATTCGCCTCACCGCGGAAACCGTCCGTGCCAAAATATTTTCCCATCTTTTCTCTGTTCCTCCCGTCAGATTTCTCCCAGCGCCCGGAGATAGCGGCTGACCGCGTCCTTCCAGTCCGGAAGGGGCGTAAAGCCATTCTCCGCGAGCTTGGATTTATCGAGACGGCTGTTGAATGGCCTCGCCGCCTTGGAAAGGCCGTACTCCGCGGTGGTCACCGGCGTGACCTTTGTCTTCATGCCGGCCTGGCGGTAGATCTCACAGGTGAAATCATACCAGGAGATGTACCCGCCCTCGTTGGTCGCGTGATAATATCCGTATTTCTCGGTCTGCACCATGTCCACCAGGAGCCTCGCGAGATCCAGCGTGTAGGTCGGCGTGCCGATCTGGTCATTGACCACACGGACCTCATCGTGGGTCTTTCCCACATTCAGCATGGTCCGGATGAAGTTTTTGCCGTTCAGGCCGAACACCCAGGCAATGCGGACGATAAAATACTTGTCCAGCGTTTCGCTGACGGCCATCTCGCCGCCGAGCTTGCTCTCGCCGTAGACATTGAGCGGGGCGTAATCCTTACAGTCCGGCTTCCACGGCGCAGTGCCCTGGCCGTCGAAGACATAGTCCGTGCTGATGTAGATCATCTTTGCCCCGGCCTTCTTCACCGCGGCTGCGATGTTCCTTGTGCCGTCCACGTTGATCGCCATCACCTTCGGGCGGTTCTCCGGATCCTCGGCGGCGTCCACCGCGGTCCAGGCGGCGCAGTGCACAACCGCGTCGGCGCCGGAATCCGCAATGGCCTTCTCCACCGCTGCCCGGTCCGTGATGTCCAGCGGGACATAGGGCATCCTGGTGACCGCCGAACCGTCATCGATCCCACTGTAGGCCGGCTGGATATCGCTGCCGATGCCCTCGATTCCCCGGGAAGCGAGATCGTTCATGACATCATGGCCGAGCTGGCCGCCGACGCCGGTCACAAATACCTTCATGCGTTCTCTCCTTCCGCCAGGCGCTTGCTGTACATCTTGTCAAAATATTTCTGATACTCGCCGCTGACGATGTGCTCCCACCACTCGCGGTTGCTCAGGTACCACTCGATGGTTTTCGGGATGCCGGTGTCAAAGGTGTACTCCGGCTTCCAGCCGAGCTCTGTCTCGATCTTCGTCGGATCCATGGCATAGCGGCGGTCATGGCCCGGGCGGTCCTTCACAAATTCGATCAGGCTCTCCGGCTTGTTCAGCGAGCGGAGGATCGTCTTCACGACGTCGAGGTTCGTGCGCTCATTGTGGCCGCCGATGTTGTATACCTCGCCCTCGAGCCCCTTCCGGACCACAAGGTCAATGGCAGAGCAGTGGTCGGTGACATAGAGCCAGTCACGGACATTTGCCCCCGTGCCGTACACCGGAATCTTCTCGTCGGCAAGCGCGCGGCTGATCACGAGCGGGATCAGCTTCTCCGGGAAATGATACGGCCCGTAATTGTTCGAGCAGCGGGAAATGCTGACCGGAAGCCCGTATGTCCTGTGGTAGGCGAGGACAAAGAGGTCGGCGCTCGCCTTCGATGCGGAATAGGGGCTTGAGGTGTGCAGCGGCGTGGTCTCGGTGAAGAAAAGATCCGGGCGGTCGAGCGGAAGGTCGCCGTATACCTCATCGGTGGAAACCTGGTGATAGCGCTTGATGCCATAGGTCCGGCAGGCGTCCAGCAGCGTTGTGGTTCCGCACACGTTTGTGCGGACAAAGGCCTCCGGGTCGGTGATCGAGCGGTCCACATGGCTCTCGGCGGCAAAGTTCACGACAACGTCCGGCTTCTCCCTGGCAAAGAGGTCGAAGATGAACTTCCGGTCCGCGATGTCGCCGCGGACAAACCGGTAGTTCGGCTTCCCCTCAAGCGGAGCCACCGTCTCGAGATTCCCCGCGTAGGTCAGAAGGTCAAGATTGATGAACTGATCCTCCGGATACTTGTTGACCATATAGTGCATGAAATTGCCGCCGATGAAGCCAGCGCCGCCGGTAACGATAAATTTCATTTTCTTCTGCTCTCCTTGTCTTTCCCTGCTCAGTTCTGGTGAAGCTTGTCCACGTATTTTCCGTCGAGAATATCCTTCAGATACTTCCCGTACTGGTTCTTCTTATAGAGCTCATAAGCCTTCAGGACCTCATCCCTGCCGATCCAGCCGTTCAGGTAGGCGATCTCCTCCAGGCAGGCGATTTTGCGGTGCTGGTGGGTCTCCACGGTCTTCACGAAGTTCGTGGCCTCGACCAGGGACTCATGGGTGCCGGTGTCGAGCCAGGTGTAGCCCTGACCGAGAAGCGTGACGTTCAGGTCGCCATTTTCCAGGTAAATCTTATTGAGGTCGGTGATCTCCAGCTCGCCCCTGGCGGACGGCTTGAGTTCCTTCGCGTACCGGACAACCCGGTTGTCGTAGAAATAGAGGCCGGTCAGCGCGTAATTGGACTTCGGGTGTGCCGGCTTCTCCTCGAGGGAAACCGCCTGGCCGTCCTTATCGAATTCCACGATGCCGAAGCGCTCCGGATCATCAACATAGTAGCCGAACACGGTGGCGCCGGTCTTTCTCGCCGCCGCCTCTCTCAGCTTCTCCCTGAGGCCATTCCCCTGGAAAATGTTATCGCCGAGCACCATCGCCACGTTGTCGTCCCCGATGAACTCTTCGCCGAGGAGGAATGCCTGCGCCAGCCCCTCCGGCTTCGGCTGCACCTTGTAGCTTAAGCGGATGCCGAACTGATGGCCGTCACCGAACAGGTGCTCGAAGCGCGGCGTGTCGTCCGGCGTGGAGATGATCAGAATATCCCGGATGCCCGCGTTCATCAGCACAGACAGCGGATAGTAGATCATCGGCTTGTCATAGATCGGCAGAAGCTGCTTCGATGTCACCATCGTCAGCGGATACAGGCGTGTGCCGGACCCGCCGGCAAGAACGATTCCCTTCATGATATCTCCTCCTGTTTTCTCAGTAATTGAACTCCCCATTCAGTGTCTCGTCATTCTCCACCCAGTCGCGCTGGACGTCGATGACGCGGTAATGATCCTTGTCATCCCGGCTGTAGACCTTGGCGAGGCCGGCGTTGATGATCAGCCGCTTGCACATGGAGCAGCTGTTGGCGTGCTCCACATAGCCCCCTGTCGCGGGATCGATGCCGCAGAGATAGAGGGAGCCTCCGATCATCCGTTCCCGGGAGGCGCTGATGATCGCATTTGCCTCAGCGTGGACACTCCGGCAGATCTCGTACCGTTCCCCGCGCGGCACATGCAGCTCATCCCGCATGCAGACACCGCGGTCCGTGCAGTTGACGCGGCCTCTCGGCGCGCCGTTGTAGCCGGTGGACACGACCTCATCGTTATTCACGATGACCGCCCCGTAGTGCCTGCGGAGGCAGGTGCTCCTCTGGCAGACCATCTCCGCAAGATCCAGGTAATAATTCGTCTTATCCCTTCTTGGCATCCCTGCCTCCTCTCCGGAACCTCAGCGCCTCACGGGCTGTGCGCTGAGGTTTCCCGCGCCGCTTCCCGGCAGCCTAACGCTCCCCGCCCGCCAGCTTCGCAGCCTGGTCCGCCGCGATCAGGCTGTCCAGGATCTCGTCGAGATCCCCGTTCATGACCGCGTCAATCTTATTATAGAGTGTGAGCTTGATGCGATGATCCGTGACCCGCCCCTGGGGGAAATTGTAGGTCCGGATCTTCTCGGAGCGGTCACCGGTGCCGATCTGGCTCCGGCGGTTCTCCGACTCTTCCTCCTGGCGCCGCATCATCTCCAGCGTGTAGAGCTTGGACCGCAGCAGGGCAAATGCCTTCTCCTTGTTCTGCAGCTGGGATTTCTCCGTCTGGCTGTAGATCACGATGCCCGTCGGGAGATGCGTCAGGCGGACCGCGGAATCCGTCGTGTTGACACACTGGCCGCCATTTCCCGAAGCCCGCATCACGTCAATCCGGACATCCTTCTCGTCAATCTGGACATCGATCTCCTCCGCCTCCGGCATGATCGCCACCGTCGCGGTCGATGTGTGGATCCGCCCGCCGGACTCGGTGACCGGCACCCGCTGGACGCGGTGCACCCCGCTCTCGTATTTCAGCCGGGAGTAAGCGCCCTCGCCCCTGATCATGAAGTCGATCTCCCGGAACCCGCCGATCCCGGTCTCGTTCACGTTCATCATCTCGGTCTTCCAGCCCCTCCGCTCGGCGTACCGGACATACATCCGGTACAAATCAGCGGCAAACAGGGCTGCCTCGTCGCCGCCCGCGCCCGCGCGGATCTCCACGATGACGTTCTTCTCATCGTTCGGGTCCTTCGGGAGCAGCAGGATCCGGAGCTCTTTCTCCAACTCCTCCCTGCGCGCGCGGGATTCGCGCAGCTCCTCCTTCGCGAGCTCCCGCAGCTCCCCGTCGGTCTCACTCTCCAGCATCTGCAGGCATTCTTCCTCGGAAGACTTGGCCTTCTTATACGCCTCATAGGCCTCCACCACCGGGGAGAGCTCCGCCTGCTTCCGGAGAAGCTCCTGGAAGCGGGCAGAATCCGATGCCGCATCCGGCTCGGAGAGCATTTTCATCAGCTCCTCGTAGTGAGCCAGAAGATCGTCGAGTTGGTCAAACATAGCCAGATACTCCGTTCCTGTCCGAACATCCCGCTCCCTCTGGGAGCGCTACTTTATGTATACACTGCGCAGACAACCCGGTCAAGCCCGGCAAGGTCACGGATCACGCGGATCTGCTGGAAACCCGCCACCGTGAGCAGCCGGCGGACCGCATCCGCCTCGTCGAAGCCGATCTCCAGATAAACCCGGCCGCCCCGCCGGAGCCTGAGCGGCATCTCTACCGCAAGCCTCCGGTAAAAGCTCAGGCCGTCGTCCGCCCCGTCCAGGGCAATCCGCGGGTCATGATCCCGGACCTCCGGAGCCAGGGTGTCGATCACCGAGGTGGGGATGTAGGGAGGATTGCAGGTGATGATGTCGTAGAGCGCCCCTGTGGGCAGGTCGCGGGTTAAGTCGCTCTGCAAAAGGGACAGGGTTCTCCCCTCCGGGGAGATGAGAAATGTTCCTGCCTTCCCGCTCCTCCCCTTTGCCGCCCGAAACAGGGAAAAACCGTTCTGCGCGGCGACCTTGAGCGCTTCCCGGGAGATATCGCTCCCGGTGACATTCTTATATTTCCCGCGGACGGCAAGGCTGATCGCGATGCAGCCGGACCCCGTACACATGTCGAGAACGGAAGCATCGCTCTCGCGGCACTCCTCGAGCACCGTCTCTACCAGCACCTCCGTATCCTGGCGGGGGATCAGCACATGCTCATTAACCTTGAAGGTCAGCCCCATGAAGTCTGTCCTCCCCAGGATCTGCTGGAGCGGGATCCGCCGCGAGCGGCGGCGGAGCATCTCCTCGTACCGGGGAAGGCTGTCGGTCAGCCGGTTTGCCCGAAGCGGCTTGTCCGGCTCAAGATAGTAGTGTGTCCTGTCCACGGAAAATGCTTCCGACAGCAGGTACCAGGCGTCATTTTTCGCGTCCCCGACTCCTGCCTGCTCCAGCTCCGCGGTGCCCTGCGCAAGCAGCTCGCGGAATGTCGGCCCGTTATCCAGCGCGTGGCGAATGATTGCCGTCATGCCGACGCCTCCGTCTCTCCCTCCGGGGTACCCGCGCCCGGAAAATTCTCCCTGAGAAATGCCCGCCAATCAAAGACCGCCTCGGTCGCCCGGATGGCAACCTCGATCATGTCGTCGGTGGGCTCCTTCGTCGTCAGCGCCTGCATCCAGAGCCCAGGCCTGGCCACGATGTCGGAAATCCGGCTGCCGCTTCTCCCGGCCTTCTGCAGGACTTCATAAGAAATGCCGGCGATGACCGGGATCAGCAGGATCCGGCTGAGGACGCGGGTCAGCACGGTGTGCGCCGGAACGGCCATAAAGACCAGGATGCTGACCGCCATGACGATCAGGATAAAGCTGGTTCCGCAGCGCTTGTGTTCCTTGGAGCTCGCGCGGACATTTTCCACCGTCAGGGGAAGGCCGTGCTCAATACAGTTGATGCACTTGTGCTCCGAGCCGTGGTACATAAACGTCCGGTTGATGTCCTCCATGCGGGAGACCAGCTTGATGTACAGGATGAAGATGACGACGCGGATGATGCCCTCCAGAAAGGCAACCAGGTGATCCGACGCGGTCAGCCGGCGGAAAAATCCCGCCAGGAAGAGGGGAAGCAGCATGAAAATGCCGATCGCCGCGAGGAAGGAGAACACCATGACGGCGCCAACCACAACCTTCTCCACCTTTTCCCCGAAGGTGCGGTTCAGCCAGAGCTCGAACTTTGACAGCTCTTCCTCCTCACTGTCATCGGACGCATAGATCTCCGCGGAATAATTCAGGGTGCGCATCCCGACAATCATGGAATCCGCAAACCGGAACACCCCGCGGATGAACGGGAGCCGGAGAATCGGGCTTTTTTCCGTGATGCTGTGGTATTCCTTCTTCTCCACCTCGATGCCGCCGTCCGGGCGGCGCACAGCCACCGCGTAGGTGTCCCGGTTCATCATCATGATGCCCTCGAGAACCGCCTGGCCTCCGATACCTGAATATTTCATCGATGTCCTATCATCCTTTCCGTGACAAAGAACGCGGGAATATCTCCCGCCGTGTACACGAAAAGGGGCTGAGCTTTGACACTCAACCCCCGCTTGTTTCAGCTGTAATTACTTGTTCAGTCCGTACTTACGGTTGAACGCGTCAATGCGCCCGCGAGCGGAAGCCGCCTTCTGCTGGCCAGTGTAGAACGGATGGCACTTGGAGCAGACCTCGACGTGGATCTCCTTCTTGGTGGAGCCAACGACGAACTCGTTGCCGCAGTTGCAAACGACCTTAGCCTGATAATAGGCCGGATGGATTCCTTCCTTCATGTGTTTCACCTCTCTGAATCTGTTGTGCGATTTCCGACCGCACGGTTATAAAGCAGCGATCCGATCCTGCATATCCCTTACCGTAAGGACGACTCACGAAAATATCAGAATCTGCTGTCATCTGATGACAGCTATAAAAGTATAGCATAGTCAGATTCTGAATGCAAGCGGTGATTTTTCGGCAGGCACCGTTTTGCTGCCGCCCCGCTGATTCCCATCAGGGCTCCCGCAGGGAATATCTTCCTGATCAGAACATCCGCTTGAGCTTGGCCAGCCGGATGAAATCCGCGTTGCTCCTGGTGTGGGCGAAAAGGTCGAGAATCCGCTCGACAGACTCCTCCGGCCGCGAGTTGCTGGTCGCCTTGTGGATCATCTCAGCAACCTCCTGCTCGTCGCGGCTGAGCAGCAGGTCATCCCGCCGCGTCCCTGACCTCAGGATATCGATCGCCGGGAAAATGCGCTTCTCCGAAAGCTTCCGGTCAAGCACGATCTCCATGTTGCCGGTTCCCTTGAATTCCTCGTAGATGACATCGTCCATGCGGCTCCCGGTCTCAATCAGCGCCGTCGCCAGGATGGTGAGACTTCCGCCTTCGCGCATGTTCCGCGCCGCGCCGAAGAAGCGCTTCGGCATGTGCAAGGCCGCCGGGTCAAGGCCGCCGGAGAGGGTGCGCCCGCTCGGCGGTTCCACCAGGTTGTAGGCCCTCGCGAGCCGGGTCATGGAATCCAGAAGGATCATGACATCCCGGCCATGCTCCACAAGGCGCTTCGCATGCTCGATCGTCATCTCGGAGACCCGCTTGTGCCGCTCCGGAAGCTCGTCAAATGTGGAATAAATCACCTCAACCTCAGGACCGGTGATGGCCTCCCGGATATCGGTAACCTCCTCCGGCCGCTCATCGATGAGGAGGATGATGAGATGCATGTCCGGGTAGCCCTTCGTCACCGCCTCGGCGACCTGCTTGAGAAGGGTAGTCTTCCCGGCCTTCGGCGGCGATACAATCATGCCGCGCTGTCCCTTGCCGATCGGCGAGAGCAGGTCCATCACGCGGAGGGCGGTGATATTCGCCATCTGGTGGGCATTATTGCCCAGAAGCGCCGGCTGCTCCAGCTTGATCCTGCTGTTCGGGAAGACGGGCGTCAGGTTCTCGAAGGCCGGCCGCTTCGGGATCGCGCTCGCCGGATAGCCGTTCACAGACGTAATATAAAGAAGCGCCGCGAATTTTTCCATCGGGCTCTTGATCTTGCGGTTTCCGCGGACCATATCGCCGGTCTTCAGGTTGAACCGGCGGATCTGGGACGGCGCCACATAGACATCATTATCTCCCGGAAGGAAGTTCTGGCTGCGGATAAAGCCGAATCCGTCCTGCATAACTTCAAGGATGCCGTAAGCCTCAAGCCCGCTGTCCAGCTCGGCGAGATCCATCCGCTCGTGCTCCGCGTCCTGCCCCTGGTTCCCCCCCTCGTCCTGAATGGAGTGGGTTCTGGCATACTGGTTCTGGCGCTCCGTCTCCTGCTGGTACTCACTCGCCGCCGGGATCACCTCCTGGCGGTCATTCCGCTCACCCCGATCGGTGCGCTCCTGACGGCTTTCCGGCCTCTCGAAACGATTTTCCTGCCTCTCCTGGCGGTCATTCCGCTCGTAGCGGTTCTCCTGACGGTCATTCCGCTCGTAGCGGTTCTCCTGCCTGACCGGGCGCTCACTTCTGCCGTCCTGCCGCTCATTGCGGCTGTCCATTCTCTCCCGTGCCGGCATGGTGCGGTTTCTCATCCCGGTCCGCCCGTTCTGGGCATTTCTCCCGGCCGCGCCGCCTGCGCCCATCGCATTCCTGGATGCCATGCCGCCTGCGCTCTTGCTGTTCCCTACCGCAGAACTGCCTGTGCCCTGGGGATTCCGCACCGCCGCGCTGCCTTCGCCCTGGCCGTTCCGTACCGCGGTACCGCCGGCCTGAGCGTTCCGCGTGCCGCGCACAATGCCCTGGGAAGTTCTCGTGCCGGAGCCGGTATTCCTGGCAATCCCCTGCTGCCTTGTCTGTGGGCGCCCTTCTCTGCCCGTCCGGGCAGCCGGCCGGCCCGCCCGCGCCGCGCGGCCGGAGATTTCGCGCGTGCCGCGGGCAGGACGATCCGATCTTCCTGTCTCCGCAGGCTTTGCCTCATCAGCTTCGGCAGCCGCATTATCCCCTCTGTCCGGGATCTTCGCCGCCGGCTTTGCTTCCGGGTCCTTATCTGCTGCCGGGGTCACCGCCGCCGGCTTTGCTTCCATAGCCTTCTCTACTGCCGGCTTCTCCTCCGGAGCCTTCTCCCCCGCCGGCTTCTCCTCCTGGGCCTTCTCCCCCGCCGGCTTCTCCTCCGGGGCCGGATGCGCCTTGGCCGGCGCCTCCCCATGCACCATCAGGCGGTCGATCAGCTCCGCCTTGCGCAGCGAGGACACTCCGTGAATGCCCTGCTCCTTTGCGATCTTCCTCAGCTCGGCAACGGGCAGCGCTTCATATTTTTCTCTCATTCTATCTCCTTAAATGCTGGTATCTGTTCCACTTCAGCACCATCCGCCGGCCATGCTGAATCACTGCAGCTGCCCGGGAGCACTCTCCCAGTGCGGCCATCCGGCATCCTGTTCCAAACGGAATCACTGTCTCAACGGGTATTCACAAGAATTGCGGCAGAAATAAGCCGCGAATCAGAATCATCAGAAGGTGAAGAACTTTCATCTGCCGGCAGAGAAATCCGGCCTTTGTCATCATTCCGCACTCTGGCTTTATTATACGGCAAATCCGAAAATTGTAAAGAACGGCAGCCGGGCCAAACCTTTGCCCGGAATGCAAAAAATCCCCCGGGCTCTCCATTCTGGGGAATCCCGGGGAATCTTGTATTTCCTTATTTAAGATTGTGAGTGAATAAGCCCGGCCGGATTATTTCTCCAGCTCCTTCTGCAGCGTATCGCCGAGGCCGTTTACGCTCTCGTTGATCTGCTTATACAGATCCTTCACGCCGTCCAGGGCAAGAACCTGATCGTAGAAGCTGTCGTCATACTCGGTGATCGTCATGCCGCCATCCTGAAGGGTCTTCTTAGAATCGGTATCAATCTTTTCCAGCTGCGGACGCATCTCATCGATTGCCTCGCTGACTGCCTGCTGGAGTGCCTGCTGATACAGCGGGTCAAGGCTCGCAAACTTATCCTTGTTGATGGAGATCTGGTTTGCGTAGAGGATGTGGTTGGTGAGGGACAGATACTTCTGAACCTCCTGGAAGTTAGCGCCTACGCAGGTATCTGCAGCGTTCTCCTCAGCGTCGATGGTTCCGTTCTGCAGGGAAATATAAACCTCTGCCCAGGCGAGCGGTGTCGGCGCCGCGCCGATCGCGCTCCAGAATGCCATGTGGTTGCTGTTCTCCATGGTACGGATCTTCAGTCCCTTGAAGTCATCAAGTGTCTTCAGCTCCTTGTTGGAGGTGGTCAGACGGAAGGTAGCGTTCTGAAGGAAGCCAAGCAGCTTGAATCCCGCCTTATCGTAAGCGCCGGACAGCGACTTGTTGAACTCGGAATCCTCGCTGTTCAGAACCTTGTCGATCTTGTCGCCGTCATACTTGGCAAATACCATCGGCAGGTCGAAAACAGCCATCTCCGGGATGAAGGAAACTACCGGGGCGGTCTGGCAGACAACGATATCGATATCGCCGGACTGCTCCTGGCGGAGAAGATCCGCGTCGCCGCCGAGGTCGCCGTTCGGATGATAGTCGATCGTCAGCTTACCGCCGGTGATCTCATCAACCTTTGAGGCAACCAGCTCGCCGAAGATCTGGCCGGCTGCGCCTTTTCCTGTGGAATCCGCGCCGATCAGCTCAACCGGATCCAGGGAAGAATAATCCGCGGAAGCCGAAGCGGAACCGCCGGACTTTGTCTCGCCAGCTGCTGCTGCCGCGGTGGTTTCTTTCGCACCCGCTGCCGCTGTCGTCGTCTTTGCGGATGAGGACGAACCGCCGCATGCGGCAAGTCCGGCCACCATAGCTCCGGCAAGAACAAGAGATGTGACTTTTCTGAGTTTCATGTGTTACCCTCCTCTTATTAAATTATATTTTTCTCAGCCCTCTGCAGGGATTTTTCATCCCCACAGGGGGTCTGAATAGTTACTGGCACAATGGCAGAATCAGAACATATTCGGAAGTGCGGTACTGATGGCCGGGATGTAGGTGATCAGGAGCATCGCGAGCAGGAAAGCGATCATGAACGGAATTGCCTTCTTCGCGACGTTCATCGGCTGCTCCTCCGCCAGGTTTCCGGCGACGAAGAGGTCGAGGCCGAACGGCGGTGTGGCCAGGCCGATGGACAGGCAGCAGACCAGGATAACGCCGAAGTGTACCGGATCAACACCGAGCTGCTGGACAGCCGGGAGAAGAACCGGGGCGAGGATAATGATCGCCGGGCCGGTATCCATGACCATGCCCAGGATCAGGAACAGCACCATGCAGACCGTGAGGATCGAGAAACTGCTGTGAAAGTTCGCGATGATAAAGTCCTGGACCACTTTGGTTGCCTTGGTCAGCGACAGGACGCGCCCGAAAGCCGTCGCAAAAGCGAGGACGAAAGCCAGGCCGCCGTAGGTTTTCACCGAGCTGCACAGGAAGGTGAGCATCTGGCTTGCCTTGATCGAACGGTAAATGAACAGCGACACGATCAGGGCGTAGAATACGGAGACAACCGCCGCCTCGGTCGGGGTTACAAATCCAGTGTAGATGCCGCCGAGAACGATGATCGGGCAGAGCAGCGCCCAGAAGCTCTCCTTAAAGATATGGCCGAGCCCTTCGCTGTGGAGCTCATTCATCCGGTCATTGATCTGTGCCTGGTTCTCCCTGTGGTGCAGGCAGTAGAAAACCGCGTAAACCATCATGGAGACACCAATCAGGATGCCGGGGAATACGCCGCCCAGGAACAGGTCGCCGGTGGAAACGCCGGTTGCCAGGGAATAGAGGACGAACGGGATCGACGGCGGGATGATAACGCCGAGGCCGCCGGCGACGGCAATCAGGCCTGCCGACCACACCTTGTCATAGCCGAGGCTGACCATGAACGGGATGCACATGGCGCCTACGGCTGCCGTTGTTGCCGGGCCGGAACCGGAGATCGCGCCGTAGAACAGGCAGGTCAGGATAACCGCGCACGGAACGCCGCCCGGAAGCTTGCCGACAAAGTAAGCAAAGAAGCTGAACAGTTTCTTCGAGATTCCGCCTTCCGCCATGATGACGCCGCCGAGAATGAACAGCGGTACAGCGAGGATCGGGGTTGAGTTAGCTCCGGAAAAGCAGTTGTTCAGCACTTGCTCGATGGTGCCGCCCTTCCCCACAAGCATAATCGGGGCAACGGAGCCCAGGATCATGCTGACACCGATCGGGACGGAGAGGAAAATGGCGACCAGAAAAACCAGAAATACCATTAAAGCAGCCATACTTTATTTTCCTCCTTCTGCGCGTTTGCCCGCATTTGCCTCATCTGCGGCATCGGCAATCGTCTGCTCCAGCTGCGTCGCAACCTTGTCGCCGAAATGCATGATGTGAATAATCATCATCTGAATACCGCGTACTGTCGCGAGAATAAATCCGAACAGCATGAAGAAGTAAACAAAACTCATCGGCCACTGCATGGCCGGGGAGAGCTCCCCGCTGGCGAGGATCTTGTTGAATACACCGACCGAATTGTAGGCCATCAGCCCCATCATGGCAGCGACCACAAAATCCACCAGGATATTAACGATCTTGCGGATGGTCTCCGGGAATAGGTCGATCACCACGCTCACGCGGAGCATGCAGCTGTTCCGGATGGTGTAGGCGAGTGAGAAAAACACGCTCATGATCCACATGAATCGGCAGAACTCCTCCGCCCATTTTAGCGGCTGAACCCCGGGAATCTTACGGACGATAACCTGGAGCATCATCACGCAGGAAATAAGGACCAGACAAACGACGAGGAAGGCTTCCTCAAAGTGCTTGTCCAGCCAGTTGACCACTTTCATATCAAGCTCCCTTCTTTATAAAATATGGCTGTTCCGTAAGATCCGTTTTCGAAAAGATCCGGCTGCCGGAACAGCGGCTACCGTTTTCCTTACTTGCCGGCGATAATGTCGAGAAGTTCCTTCCGCATCGCCTCAACCGGGGCTTTCTTTCCGGTCCAGAGCTCAATCTGGGCGGCACCCTGGTAGAGCGACATCCCGAGGCCGTTCAGGACACGGCACCCCTTCTTCTCCGCATTGATCAGGAACTGGGTCTTCGCCGGATTGTAGCAGGCATCAAAGTAGAACTGTCCGTCCCGGATATACTCCTCCGGCATCGGCGTCTCGCCGATGTGCTTGCCCATGCCGATTCCGCTGGCGTTGAGAACGACATCCGCCTCGGCAACCTTAGAGAAATCATCCTTCGGAACCTGTACCGCGATCGGTGCAAAGTTGTCGTTGATGTCCTTCACGAGGGACGCGGACGCCGCGTCAAAATAGTCGGTAATGTAGATCTTCTTTGCCCCCTTGTAGGCGAGGATGGAGCACATCGCCCGTCCGGCGCCGCCGGCGCCGAAGCAGAAGAACGTGGAGTTCTGGACATCCACGCCGCCCTCCTCGGTCAGGGAAGTGTAGAAGCCGACACCGTCGGTATTGTATCCCTTGAGGCGGCCATCTTCCGAACGAACAACCGTGTTGCTCGCGCCCATCTTCTGGCAGAGCGGGTCAAGCTCGTCGAGATACTCCAGAACTTTCACCTTGTTCGGCTTAGTTACCGCAAATCCGGCAAAATTCATATACCGGAGGCCGTTGACGACGTCCCCGAGATGTTCATTGTCCACAACTGTGTAAAAATAGATCATGTTGAGGCCGGCAGCCTCATAGCCCGCGTTCTGCATCCGCGCGGCAAAAGACTGCTTCAGCGGATCCCCGAGCAGGGTAATCATCTTGGTATCGATATCGACTTTCATGTTATCTGAACTCCTTTCTGCCGTTCCGGCAGGTCAATCAACGCCGTTTGCCGCGAAATAGGCCTTCGCCTTTTCAAGGCAGCGCTGGGCATGCCCATGATTTCCGTACATCTTAATGTGCTCCAGGTTCGGAAGCTCGATGGAAAGTGGAAGCCCCGGAAGAGCCTTCACCATGCCGGCGATGTCGATATCGCCGTCGCCCGGGTAATATCTCGCCTCGCGGGCGGTGTAGAGCATCAGGTCATCCTTGATATTGTCGAGCACGACATCCCCATCCGGCCCGGCAGGCCCGTCGCAGAGATGAATAAAGTTGAAATATTTCTTGTCCGTCCTGCGGAGCTCGTCCGCGGTGACACCCGCGCGCCCGGCGTGCAGGGTGTCGACCATGACAAACAGGTTGTCCGTATCAACGTCGTCCACCAGCGTGATATCCTCCTGAAGATTGCGGACACCGGCCCAGGGGAGGAACTCCACGTTGTAGCGGAGGCCGTACTTCTTCGCCATCTCCGCAACCTTTCCGACCTGCTCAGTGTAGTACGCGCGGTCGCGGGTCCACACGCTGCCGAGGACATCCGTTCCGCCGAGCTCCGCCGCCTTCTCGAAGGCCGGCTCGTACTCGTTGATGTCGAGGTCCGGACGGATGCGGGCAAGTTCGATATCCATGAGCTTCATATCATATTCCTTGAGCGCCCGCTTTGTCGCCTCAAAAAGCACCGGATCCTTATCCAGCAGAAATTCCGGTTCTCCGGGCAGATGCATCGGGATCGTGCGCAGGCTGACAAAGTCATACCCGCTTTCTTTGGCGATCCGGATCTGGTCAACCGGTGTTGTTCCCGGGATCGTGAGATAGGCAAGTGAAAATTTTCTGGCCATTTTACCCCCCTCTTTAGGCACTAATCTTTCTTTCAACCTTTACGGGATATTTTCCTTTGTGAAAACTATCAATTTTTCCCTTCCTATTTGCCATTTTACTATGATTTTCTCACATAATCTAACGCAAATAAACCATGTTTCAATCGAAATAATTCATGAATTATTTCTGTCGATACGATCCCCGGGGCAGCTTCTGACAGACTATTTTCCCTGCAGACATGCAGTTTCTGTTCAGTCCCCGCATGTGCCGAACAGGAATTGGATGCAGGATCTTGAACGATCCAGCAATTTTCAGCATTTGCGCGCGGCCCCCGCCGGTGTTAGAATGGTCAGGGAGAAAAAAGGCCGGCTTTCCCGGCCGCTGATCATAAAGAAAAGAGGCCAAATATGTTAAATTTCGCACACAGAGGATTCTCCGGAAAATACCCGGAAAACACCCGCCTTGCCTTTACCAAGGCGATCGAAACCGAGGGATGCGACGGCATCGAGACGGATGTCCAGCTGTCCGCCGACGGCGTCCCGGTCATCATCCACGATGAAACCCTGGACCGCACTGCCGTAAATATGACGGGCGCAGTGAAGGACTACACCCTTGAGGAGCTCAGGAAAGCTGACCTTTCTTATACTTATGCCGGAAAATGCGAGCCACAGCAGATGATGACGCTCCGCGAGTTTCTTGAGCTGGTGAAGCCTTCCGATCTTGCCATCAATCTTGAGCTCAAGACCGGCGTCTATGAGTATGAGGGCATCGAGCAGAAGGTCATCGACCTCCTGAAAGAATTCGACATGGTAAGCCGCACGGTCATCTCCTCCTTCAACCATTTCACCCTGAAACGGGTGAAGGCTATCTGCCCGGAGATCCGCTGCGGGTGCCTGATTCACGCCTGGCTCCTCGACCCCGCCGGCTATGTGAAGGCCAACGGCTTCGAGTGCTGGCATCCGGAATTTCACTGCTGCACGCCGGAGAACGTGAAGGCGCTCGCCGCCCAGCATGTGGAGGTCAACTGCTGGACCGTCAACAGCCTGGTAGACATCCGGAAAATGTTCCAGGCAGGCGTCACCTCCATCATCGGCAATTACCCGGACCTGGTTTCCCAGGTGCGCGATGAGCTGGAGGAAGACGGTGAATGGCCGCTCGGCTGGTCCGTCTGCGGTTTCGGCGACTGACCGGACCGCCAACAGGAAACACAAAGCCCGCCCCCCTGTGGGCGGGCTTTTTTTGCGTCCGGGCTTCCGGCTGAGCCGTGCTCAGCCCAGGGAACCCATCCGGATCTTCTCGTCAGGATCCGCCGGCTTGACCCCGCTCTCCATCTCCGGGAGCCCGAGCTCGAACACCCCTCTAAGTTCGTCAAAATTCATCTCCCGAAGGACACATTTTCCGGGGAATTCGGGAACAATCAGCGTGATCCGGTCATCGCGGCGCTTCTTATCGGACTTCGCCGCCTCAAATAGCTGCTCCGCCGTGTACTCCGTGGTCTTCGGCAGGCCGTAGTGATCCAGCAGGGCCTCGAGGATTGTCCGGGTCTCCTTTGTGCAGGTGCCTTTCCGGACAAATGCCCGGGTCATCACCGCCATGCCGATGGCGACCGCTTCGCCGTGGCCGGTCTTCCCCGCACTCAGGCGCTCGATGGCGTGGCCGGCCGTGTGCCCGAAATTGAGAATCATCCTCTCCCCGGTATCCTCCTCATCCTTCGCGACAATGGCGCCCTTCAGGGAGACGCACATCGCCACCACATCCTCCAGGCGGTCACCCTCCGGGTATTCCGCCAGGAAATCCAGAAGATCCCGGTTGCCGATCATTCCGGTCTTGATGATCTCCGACCAGCCGACCTTGTTCGTCGCCGACCGGAGATCCTGCAGGAGGCTGACATCGCAGATCACCAGCGCCGGCTGGCGGACAACGCCGATCATGTTCTTGCCCTGGGGCATATCCACCGCAAGTTTCCCGCCAACAGAGGAGTCCACCATCGAGAGCAGCGTGGTCGGGATCTGGATGCAGGAGATTCCGCGCTGGTAGAGCGCCGCCGCCATGCCGGCGACATTCCCGGTGACACTGCCGCCGAGGGCGACCACCGCGTCGCTGCGGGTCATGTGCCGGTCTGCCATCCGGCGGAGAACCTCCATCATCTCCTCCGCGGTCTTCCCCTCACTCTCCGTGACCTCCACAGGGATCACCGTGAAGCCGGCACCGGCCAGGCTTTCCTTCAGCACACCGCCGCACTCCGCCATTGCCTGGGCGTCCGCGACAAGAGCAATCTTTTTCCCGCTCACGCACTCGGCGATCCACTTTCCGGCCTGCCCAAGGATCCCGGAGCCGACCTTGACGTCATAGGGTATCTGCGTATTGACTTTGACATTCTTCATAAGCGCCCTCTCCTTTAATGCTTTAAAGCGATATTGAAATCTTAACACCGCCCCGGGGAAATGTCAATCACTTCCGCGCACAGTTCATCAATCCGCCCGCAGCAGTTTTCTCCGGCATACCGGAGGCCGCCTCCGCGCTCACCTGCCGGAAATCAGCTTCTTCATCGCGGTGACCAGATTTTCCACGGTAAGGTCAACCATGTCAAACTCATTTTTCAGGACCGTGTAGCTCTCCGGAACCTCCCAATATCCGGAACCCCCGCTGGGATTCAGCCAGACGCTGTGGTCAAAATGATCTCTCACCTCGCGCATCCACTCAAGGCCGGATTTGCCCGGGGAAGGAACATAGCGGCGGCTCATCAGCTCGTAGGGTGCCATCTCGGCATCTCCCACGATAATCAGCTTGTACTCAGAGTCCAGTGTCCGAAGGATATCCTCCGTCCGGACAGCGGACGCCATCCGACATTCCGGTTCCGTGTAGAGATACTGGTAGACGCAGTTATGAAAATAGTACGTTTTCAGATCCTTGAACCGGTTGGAACGGCTGACCGCGCGGAAGAGCGCGGAGCAGAGGGAACTGTAATAGTCCATGCTTCCGCCGGAATCCATGAGCAGGAGCACCTTTACCGTGTTCCGGCGCGGCCTCTCCCAGGCGAGATCCAGCACGCCACCGTTCGCCGCGGTCCGGTCGGCGGTTTTCTCCGCGTTCAGCACCGTCTTCGCCTCATCAGTCCGGCTGGAATACTGCCGGAGATAGCGGAAAGCCACCTGGAAATCCCGGGTCTCGAGGGAGCGGTCGAGTGTAAAGTTCCGGAAACGCCTCTCCCCGGCGACCCGGAGCGCACGGCGGTAATGTCCCTCGCCGCCGACGCGGATCCCGTAGGGGGAGCCGCCGTCATTGCCGAACACGGACATGCCTCCCGTGCCGACCCAGTAGCTTCCCCCATTGTGCTCACTTTCCTGCTCCTCGATCCGCTCCGCGAGCATCCGCTCCACCTCCTCGGGGGAGTTCTGCTCGTTCAGCTGCTCGATCAGCTCGTCATAATTATGCGGCGTCCACTTCGGCTCATCGAGCCATTTCTGCAGGGCATCCGGGATCCGATCGGAGACGTCCCCGATCTGATGGAAATATTCGAGAAATGCCCGGTCGAACTTGTCATAGTCCGTCTCGTTCTTGATGAGGACTGCCCTGCAGATATGGTAAAACCCGGTAAAGCTCGCCCCCGCGAGCCCTTTTTCCAGGGCTTCGCAGAGAAGCAGCCACTCGTCCAACGAAACCTTGAGGCCGGATTCCCGGAGGAAATAAAAAAACTCAGTGAACATTCTCTCTTCTCTCCTTCGCCTTGGCGAGGGTGTCCAGATCTTCATTTTTCTTGAGCAGGACACCGGCAAACGGGATTTTCGCCAGAATATCCTCCTCCGGGATCCCGCTGTAGCCGAGTGCCCGGATCCAGTCGATCAGTTCGCTGGTCGCCGGCTTCTTCCGGACCGCCGGCAGGCTGCGGATCCAGTAGAAGGCCGCCAGGGCCTGGTCGAGCAGCTTGTCCTCCAGATCCGGGAAATGCACCCTGATAATGTTCCGCATGAGCGGCTCGTCCGGGAACTCAATATAGTGGAAAATGCAGCGGCGCAGAAAGGCGTCCGGCAGTTCCTTCTCGGCGTTTGAGGTGATGATGATGATCGGCCTGTGCTTTGCCTTCACGGTCTCCCCGGTCTGGGGAATGGTGAATTCCATCCGGTCGAGCTCCCACAGAAGGTCGTTCGGGAATTCCAGGTCCGCCTTGTCGATCTCGTCGATCAGAAGGACACTCCTCCGGTCGTCCTCGAACGCCTCGCCGACCTGCCCGAGGTGGATATACTTCTCGATATTGTCCACGCCAGCCTCGCCAAACTGACTGTCGTAGAGCCGCTGCACAACGTCGTAGACATAGAGGCCGTCCTGGGCCTTTGTCGTGGATTTGATGCTCCAGATATAGAGCGGCGCGTCAAGGGCTTTCGCCACGGACTCGGCCAGCATGGTCTTGCCCGTGCCCGGCTCTCCCTTGAGGAGAAGCGGCTTCTCCAGGGCAATGGCAATGTTGACGGAATCCATCAGTGCGCGGGAAGCGACATACCCGGCACTCCCGCGGAAAGTCGGTTTGTTCATTTTTCTGCTCCTTTTCCGGGCGGCAAAGCAAAAAGTCCCTGTCCGCAGCTCCGCATGCCGGGAGAATGCCCGAAAAACGGCATCTACGCAAATGGGAGATGCCGTCCCCGCACCAAGTGCGAGGGCGGCATCTCCGCGGAGGATGTCAATAGGCAGGATGAATTGCCTTGCGGCCTGTCACATTGTTCAATTCTCAGGGGAAAGAAGAATTACTTCTTCAGCTCAACATCAAAGTTCGGATCATAGAAGTCACCGAGCAGAGCCTTGGAGGACGGAAGGTCTTCCATAATCGGTCTTGCTACCCAGGTGATGTTCATGTAGTGCTTCAGTGTGATGTTCTCGGTGATGATGTTGCCGCCCCAGGTGCCGCAGCTCATGGAAGATGTCGGCGGCATGCCGTTGAACGGGGAACCGGAGTTGCCCTTGTTGTTCGGCTGGCGAACCATCATACGGGAAACCGGCGCTACGCAGGCGAGAGCATCGATGTGCTGGTCGTTCCAGGAATAGATACCGCAGCTGTGGCCCTTGCCGCCAGCCTCGTCAAAGATCTTCAGAACCATGTCGATAGCGTTCTGGAAATCGCTGTCATCATACTTGAACAGGGTCAGCAGGGTGGTCAGCTTCTCCTTGCTGAAGAAGTGGTCTGCGCCGATCGCCTCCATGCCGCCGCCGGTGATCATGATAAACTTCGCATCAGCCGGGATCTCAACACCAGCCAGCTCGCCGATTCTCTGCGGAGCGATGGCTACCGTGTCCGGAAGACGGTGGCCGGTCTCATCCCAGAGAACGTCCATGATCTTCTTCTCATCGGCCTTGTCGGTGATCAGATAGCCGCCCTGATCCTGGAGAGCCTTTACACAGCCGTCATATACGGAGGAAGCGATCACCAGGTTGCCGTCGCAGGAGCAGCCGGAGCCGAAGTCCGCGCACTTGGAGATTCTGGTGTTCTCCGCAGCCTGTCTCTGGAACTCAGGAGTGTTGCAGGTATCATCATAGATTACGGTAGCGTTGCCGGCACCCGAACCATAAGCCGGAACACCGGAGGAATATGCGGACTTCACCATCGGTCTGCCGCCGGTCGCGATCACCAGGTCGCACTTCTTCATCAGTTCCTGGGTGAGCGTGATGCTCGGCTTCTCGATACCCTGGATGATATCCGCCGGAGCGCCTTCCTTAACCAGGGCGTCACGGATGATGTCGATGCACTTGTTGGTGACAACCTTTGCCCTCGGATGCGGGGAGCAGATGATGACGTCCCTTGCCTTGATGGCGTAAATAACCTGTCCTGCGGGAGTAAGGCACGGATTGGTTGTCGGAACCAGGGAGCAGATCACGCCGACCGGCTTCGCATACTTGGAAATTCCCTTGACCGGATCATACTCGATCATGCCGACAGACTTCTGTCTCATGCACTCGCGAAGAATCAGCTTCAGCTTCGTCCTCTTATTTCTCTTGGTTACCTTGTCGCCGAGTCTGGTCTCGTCAACAGCCTCGTCGCACAGCTCAGCCCATGTTGTCGCGTTCGCTACAGCGGCAGTAACAGCCTGGCAGAGCCTGTCTACGCGCTGCTGATCATAGGTTGCAATCTCAGCGGCAGCAATTCTGGCACGTCTAACTTTTTCATCAAGCATCGCAATTTCTTCTGCGGTTACTTCATGCGGCATAATGTTTTCCTTCCTTTCTCACTGTCCGCGGGCCGTTGCCCGTCTCATCAACTGTACCCATTGTAATATACAGATTGGCGAAAGGCAAATCAGTGTTTGCGATCAGAATTATAGAGTTTTCTCTATTTCACGGTTTTGTCCGGAAGGTTTTTGTATAATATGACCGTCTGCTGCCCGCAGGAAGCTGTTATTTTCCGGCGATGCCGAAATTCTTCACAATGTACTCCCAGACTTTCTGGGCGGACGGGGAGAGCACATGCGCCCGGTTTCTCGTCAGATAGACCGAGCGGACATACTCCTCATCCTTCTCGGAGATCGGAATCAGGGCAACCTTGCTGCTGTCCACGCTGCTCGTCTGCGGGACGACGGCGAGGCCGAATTTCAGGCTGACATACTGCAGAGCGGTGTTGCATTCCCGGACCTCAAAAACCAGGTTCGGCACTTCCCCGAGTTCCGCGTAGCGCAGGTCCATCTGCTTCCTGAGCGTGCTCGACCGCTCGAGAAGGATCAGCGGCTCCCGGGCAAAATCCGCGAAGGTCACCGACTTGCGCCGGGCGAGATGATGATCCGCCGGCACCGCGAGGTAGAGCGGCTGCCGCAGGACGCAGGCCTGGTCTGCCCAGTCGCCCTGGTGGAGCGTGAAACCCATGTCCAGGACGCCGTTGTGAATTTTTTCAAAAATATCGAAGGACGGCTCCTCCGTGAAGTCAAAGCGGATCATCCGGTTTTCTTCCTCCCCGTAGAAGCCCTCGATGATCGACGGGATCAGCGACGCGGACAGGCTCTGAAAATACCCGAGCCGGACGACCTGCGTCATGTCGCCCTTCATCCGCTCAAGAACCACGCGCCCCTCCTCCAGTGAGCGGATGGCCTGCTCGACATAGGGCAGGAACTGCTCTCCGTAGAGCGTCAGCTGGTTTTTCCGGTTTTTCTTCTCAAAGAGCTTCACCCCAAGCTCATCCTCGAGCCCGCTGATCGCGTAGCTCAGGCTCGGCTGGGAAATATGCAGCTCCTCTGCCGTCTTTGTATAATGCAGCATGTGGGCGAGCGCCTTGAAATACTGCAGCTGTAATAATGTCATTGGTCTCTCCCTCTTCCTTAGATTAGCGTTTTCTCCTCCCTATTTTAACATAGAGCAGGGGCATTTGCCACAGCACCGCGAAGCGTGCGATCTATCGATAGAATCGATGAATGGATGAGAAGAATCCGGTTGATTGCCGGCTTCCCATGCTCTAAAATCAAGGCAGAATGCAGAAATCCGCACAATTTTCCAGACTAAGGAGGCAATTTTATGTTTAACCTGCCCAAAAAGGTGACCATCTGCGAAGTCGGCCTTCGTGACGGCCTTCAGAACGAAAAGCAGATCGTCCCGACAGACAAGAAGCTGGAGCTCCTTGACCAGCTGGTGGGCGCTGGCTTCAAGGTCATTGAGGTCGGCTCCTTCATGCACCCGAAGAAAATGCCGCAGATGGCAGACACGGACGAAATCTACAAGGCCATCCAGGGCAAATATCCCGGCGTCGAGATGCGCGCCCTCATCCCGAATCTCCGCGGCGTTACGCGCGCCATCGACTGCGGCTGCAAGAAGGTGAAGCTCAACGTCTCCGCCAGCCGCGAGCACAACCTGAAGAACCTGAACATGACCCCCGAAGAGAGTGTCGCCGGCTTCGCGGAGTGCGTGAGCGCGGCGGACGCGGCAGGCATCGCCGTATCCGGCTCCATCTCGATGCCCTTCGGCTCCCCGTGGGACGGCAAAATCCCGCAGGAGCAGATCGACGCGATCATCGAGGCCTACCTGAACGTGGGGATCAGGGAGATTTCCCTCTCCGACACCTCCGGCATGGCCGTTCCCGCCCAGGTGTACGAGATCTGCTCCCATGTCCGTGAAAAATATCCGGAGGCAGCGTGGTGGCTGCACTTCCACAACACCCGGGGAAATGCCCTCGCGAACATCCTCTCCGCGATGCAGGCCGGCATGACCCAGTTCGACTCCTCCTTCGGCGGCCTCGGCGGCTGCCCGTTCGTCCCGAATGCCGCGGGCAACGTGAGCTCCGAGGATGTCGTCAATATGTGCGAGGAGAGCGGTGTCGAGACCGGCATCGATGTGCGGAAGCTGATGGCCGCCTCGAGAAGCCTGCTCCAGTACCTGGGCAAGGACGGCGAGAGCTACATTCTCCGTGCCGGCCTCTCCAGCGACCTGATCGAGAAGATGAAGGCAGACTGATTTCCCTGCCGGGAAATGCGCGATAGAGGATTCATTATCCCTCTTATCCAAGCTTTGTATTAGACAGCCGCGCCATTTTCTCCTAAACTGGGATAGGAAAGAAACAGGAACAGCCCCGCCGGGCGGGTTCCTGCAAGGGGAAAAAAACAGGGTCGGTTCCGACCGGGCGGTTCCTGTAAAGAGGGAAAACAGGGATAATCCCTGCCGGGCCGGTTCCTGCGCGGATAAAGAAAGGAGACTACCGCATGAGTCAGGCAAGAAAGAGACTTCGCAAACTGCTCTGGGAGCGGAAATACCTGGTTGCCCCGTGCGCCTATGACGCCCTGAGCGCCAAGGCCATCGAGGCGACCGGCTTCGACGTCATGGGCACGACCGGATATGGCATGCACGGGGTGATCCTCGGCGAGCCGGACACCGGCCTGCTGACCCTCTATGAGACGGTCACGATGCTGAAGAACATGTGCCGCGCCGTGAGCACACCGATCCTCGCGGACTGCGAGGGCGGATACGGCAACGCGCTGAACGTGGCCCGCGCCGTCAAGGACTATGAGAACGCCGGGGTTGCCGGCCTGTTTATCGAGGATCAGAAGCAGCCGCCGAACTGCCCGTTCATCAAGCCCGCGGAGGTCATTTCCCAGGACGAAATGATCGGCAAGATTCACGCCGCGCTTGATGCCAGAACCGATGAGGACATGCTGATCATCGCCCGCACCGACGCGCCCTACGAGGAGGCGATCGAGCGCGCGAACGCCTACCTTGACGCGGGCGCCGACATGGTCAAGATCCTCCCGAAGACAAAGCAGGAGCTGCTGGAGCTGCCGAAGCGGGTTAACGGCCCGATCCACCTTGGCCTCTACCGGAACAAGGGGATCAACGACGGGATGACCGCGAAGGACTGCGGCGAGCTCGGCTACAAGATCATCACCTTCCCGGTGAGCTCGCTCTTCGCCCAGACCTACGCGATTCTCCACTACTTCAGATACCTGAAGGAAAATGAGACCGACGAAGGCTATGACGGCAAGTTCATGGAATTCGACGACTACCTGAAGTTCATCGGTGTCGACCGGATCCGTGAGATGGGCAAGAAGTACGGCCTGGATAAATAATCTCTGTCAGGTCCAGCAGATGCCGGAGGAAAATTCACAAAATCCTTCCTGAGAGAAAGCCGGATGATCCCACGGGGTCATCCGGCTTTTGGCATCGGCACCATTTTCTCAGCCTGCCATCCGCAGGTATGAATCGGCTGAATTTTCCTGCTTCCCCTCCCATCCATCACTCCGCCTCCGGCTTAAGAAGCCGCCGCAATGATGAGAGCAACGCAGCCCACCACCAGAATTACCGGAACGGCGATCAGCGCAAATCCGAACACCGTCACCGCGAGCGCCGCGAGAAGCAGCCACCCGAATATGCCGAAAACCCAGCCGAGCAGTGTTCCAATGACACGGAATACCAATCCCGTGACCTTAAACAGAATTGCCGCAAACAGGATAACGATCAATAAGCTCATCATCTTGATTCCCCTCTCTCTTCTTCAGGCCAGCTCCGCACCGGAACCGCGGCATATCTTCCACCCCGATCTGCCCGCTGCCCTCTGTCCGCCCGTCAAAATACATGTCATAGCGCCTGTCTCCCTGTTCTTCTCCGCTGATCACAACCTGGACATGGTCATCTTCCCAGGTCACGACCCAGTTATCCGGATCGATCCTCTTCCCGTCATTGGCAAGAGGAAATGAACACTGCGCGATCGTCCGCATTCCCTGTTTTAGCTTGAGGCGGCAGTCCGAAGCTCCAAAAAACAGCGGTTCCCCAATTTCCTGAAACACCACCCGGTAGTTCCCATCCGGTGACGTCGCGGCATCGATCGTTGACACCTGCCAGAGCAAAGCATAGGCAAAAACCAGGCAAATGCAGAGCACTGCCGCCAGCAGGCCGCCGATGAGCCCGAGAAGCATCCGGAGCACCGGGCTTTTCAGCCGAAAATGGCCGGCAAAACACAAAATGATCAGGATGAGCATACACCCCGCCAGAACAATGATTCCCATGGCCAATCCTTCCGTGACTCCTGTCTTAGAAATTCACTTATTCACCCCCTGGACAGCTCGGTATCGATCTCCTCCCTCACCTCGTTGAGATACCCGGAAAATTTCTTGATCCGGTCATTGTCCATGCGGGAGACGGGGACGGAAATGCTGAAGGCATAGGTCTTGTTGTCCCCGGAGATGTCAAGCGCGACAGCGATGCAGCGCACGCCCTGCTCATTTTCCTCATTGTCCAGGGCATATCCCTTGTGGCGGACATCGTCCAGCGCCTCCAGAAAATCCTCATAATTGGTGATGGTGTAGGGCGTGGTCCGCTCGATGGCGGAGCGGTCCCAGAGGGCGCGCACCTCCTCCTCAGTCATGTTGGCTGCCAGCGCCTTGCCGACCGCCGAGCGGTAGAACGGCATGCGCTTGCCCACGTAGGAAACCATGCGCACATTGTTCCCGTAAGATTCGACCTTGTCAATGTAGACGACTTCCGCGCCCTCGCGCTTGACCAGGTGCACTGTCTCCCCGCACATCTCCATCAGCTTCTGCAGATGCGGGCGGATCGTCTGGATAATATCCACGCGCTCCATAATCCGGTTCGCCAGATCAGCGAGCTTGAAGGTCGGCTCATATTTGCCGTTCTCCGGATTCTGCCGTACATATCCCATATATTCCAGAGAAGCCACCACCCGGTGAGCCGTACTCTTGTTCAGCTGAATATTCGCGGCAAGTTCCGTCAGCCCGGTCTGCCCGTGATCGGCAAGGTACTCCAGCGCGCTGAACAGTCTGCCTGCTACCTGAATCGGATTCTTGTCTTCTGCCATGATTGCTCCCCGGTGCTGCCGCACGGCGGCATTTTCCCCTTTGATATCCCCCAGGGAAATCCTGCCGCCAGACAGCGGGATTTTCCTGATTATTGTTTCACTATATGAAATATCATATCGTATCGCGGAACAACTTTCAAGTAGGGAAGTCCTCCGCATGACGGAAATCATTGCGGAATTTCAAGGGATTTTCCAAGTTTTTCCGATCTTGCGCTTGACAAGGACCCTGTCAAACCTATAATAGGACTTAGAGACCGCAATGTGAAATCTTATTTCGCATTATGAAACTTTCAAGCAAACGGTTGGCGCTCCGCAAAAGGAGCAAGTTTCTCATCCCACATGGAGGATAAACAGATGGATTTAAAGTTAAGAGACCGCAAGGACTGCAAGTATGATGCCGTATCTCTCGGCGAGGTAATGCTGCGTCTTGATCCGGGCGAAGGCCGCATCAAGACCGCGAGAAGCTTCCGCGCCTGGGAAGGCGGCGGCGAGTATAATGTTATCCGCGGCCTGCACAAGTGCTTCGGCCTGAACACCGCTGTCATCACCGCCTTCGCGGACAACGAAGTCGGCAAGCTGATGAAAGACTTCATCGAGCAGGGCGGTGTGGATACCGCCCTGATCTACTGGAAGAAGACCGACGGTATCGGCCGCATCTGCCGCAACGGAATCAACTTCACCGAGAGAGGCTTCGGTGTCCGCGGCGCTGTCGGCTGCTCCGACAGATTTAACACGGCCATTTCCCAGGCAACGCCCGAGGAGCTGAACTTCGAGCACATCTTCGGCGAGCTCGGCGTTCGCTGGCTGCACACCGGCGGCATCTATGCTGCCCTCTCCGAGCAGTCCTGCCAGACCGTCATCGACGCGATCAAGACCGCGAAGAAGTACGGCACGATCGTTTCCTACGACCTGAACTACCGTCCGTCCATGTGGTCCGCAATCGGCGGCCTGGAGAAGTGCCAGGAAGTCAACAAGGAGATCGCGAAGTACGTCGATGTCATGATCGGCAACGAGGAAGACTTCACCGCCTGCCTCGGCCTGAAGATCGAGGGCCAGGATGCCAGCCTGAAGAAGCTCAACATCGACGGCTACAAGAAGATGATCGACCATGCCGCTGAGGTTTATCCGAACTTCAAGGCGATCGCGACCACGCTGCGCACCGTGAAGACGGCAACCGTCAATGACTGGAAGGCCATCTGCTGGGCTGACGGCCAGATTTACCAGTCCAAGGAGTACAACGGCCTCGAGATCATGGATCGTGTCGGCGGCGGCGATTCCTTCGCTTCCGGCCTTGTCTATGGCCTCATGACCTATCAGGATCCGGAGAAGGCAGTCAACTATGGTGCCGCACACGGCGCTCTGGCGATGACCACCCCGGGCGATACCTCCATGGCTTCCCTGGACGAGGTAGAAGGCCTGATGGGCGGCGCTGGCGCAAGAGTTAAGCGCTGATCGCCGGCCGGCAGCTGTTCTGATCTGGCAATAAAATTTCAGTTCCCGAATGGGCAATGGCCTGCCGGTTTGTCCCGGCAGGCCGGATAAAGGAGAAGAAAATGGCAAATTCACCGAAGGTTCAGGCTGTTCTGGACAAATTTCACGAAATCGGCATTATCCCGGTTGTTGTTCTCAACGACGCGAAGAACGCGGCTCCGCTGGCTGACGCGCTGATGAAGGGCGGCCTTCCGGCTGCTGAGGTTACGTTCCGCACCGATGCCGCTGAGGAGTCCATCCGCATCATGGCGGAGAAGTATCCGGATATGCTCGTCGGCGCAGGCACTGTCCTGACCAAGGACCAGGTTGACCGCGCGGTCAATGCCGGCGCGAAGTTCATCGTTTCCTGCGGCTATGATCCGGAGATCGTCGACTACTGCCTGAAGAAGGACATCTGCGTATGCCCGGGCACCGCTACCGCTTCTGAGATGATGGGCTGCATCCGCCAGGGTCTTGACCATGTCAAGTTCTTCCCGGCTGAGCTCAACGGCGGCCTCAAGAAGATCAAGGCCATCGGCGCTGCCCTGGTTAACCTGAAGTTCATGCCGACCGGCGGAATCAACGCGGAGAACGTTGTTGAGTACCTGAAGGATCCCAAGATCTTCTGCGCAGGCGGTTCCTGGATGGTTAAAGGTGCCCTCATTGACGCCGGCAAGTTCGATGAGATCGAGGCTAAGGTTAAGGAAGCTCACGAGATCGTGGAGAAGATCCACGCTGAGCAGGCTTAAGCTTATCCGCTGAAAAGAAAAAGGAGCTTCCGCATGGTATTCCGTGCGGAAGCTCCTTTTTCTTTTCTGATCAGGAACCGGACATTCCCCGGCCGCCCTCTCTTACGCCGTGAGCTCCTTCACCAGCGCCTTGTAGGATTCGTCCCTGCAGTCGCGGTTAAAATATTCCTCAAAATGTTCGCCGGCAAAAGCGCCCTTCACGAGATCCCTGTCCAGAGAACGCAGGATTTCCGGCAGCGGCTTAAATCCCGCGGCGCGGACGCCGTCCAGGATCTTCTTGTTCCTCTGCTCCGGCTCCTGCCTTTCCGGCGGATATCCGCCGCCGAACGGCTTGCTCCAGAGCTTCTCGAAGATGTATTCCAGGTTGAGGTCTCCGCCCCAGCCGAAGCCGAGCGCGAACGGAAGCGCGACGGCATTGCCGTCATTGATCTGGGCAAAGGTAAATGCATCCAGCGGTGTCTCGATGTGCCCGCAGATGACGCCCGGGAAGCTGTTGAGCGCCAGCATGGCGCCCTCTCCGGTTCCGCAGCCGGTCACAACGAAGTCTGCTGCCCCGGAATTGAGCAGGGTCGCCGCCAGAATCCCGTTCTGTACATAGGTCAGCTGCGCCTTGTCCTCGGCGGTATACATCCCGTAATTGACAACCTCAAACCCTTTCTCATCGGCCACCTTCTTCAGGGCCTTGTAGATGACTCCGTTCTTGGCCGCCTGGGAATTCTCATTGATCAGGGCAATTCTCATAGTTTTCTCCTTTCCTCTCTGCAAAGCGACCCGGTCCCATCCGGAACCGGCCGCCAAATATCCCGACGCAAAAAACAACAAATCCATTTCCGCGCGCAGGGACGCCATTTCATCCCCGCGGATCAGCCGGATTACCGGTTCAGTTCCTCGACATGGCCGGTCGCCTTATGATTACGGATAATCCGGTCAATCTCCTCCAGGTCGCTGGACGGGAGGTCGCCGGGCACCGTATTCTTCGTGCTCGAGGTGGCATCGCCGTATTCCAGCGCCTTCCGGGCGTCGCCGTAGCGGAGCAGGCCGTACAGGACGCCTGCGCAGTACGCGTCGCCGGAGCCGATCCGGTCAACGACATCGATGTCCTTGTACGGCTTCTCGGTATAGAAGCTGTCCGACGCCTTGCTGTAGATCATCGAGGTGAAATCGTGCTTCTTCGGGCTGATCACTGTCCGCTCTGTCGTGCAGACATACCGGATATTCGGGAAATCCTCCGTGTATCCCTTCATGATCTCCCGCAGATCCCCATCTCCCCGCTGCATCATGCGGTGGCTTGTCTCCTCCGAGACAAAGAGGATATCCACATAGGGAAGAATCGCGTAAATTGCCTCCCTCGCCTCTTCCTCGCTCCAGAGATTGGCACGATAATTGCAGTCGAAGGAGATCTGTGCGCCGGCTTCCTTGAACCGGCGGATCATCTCCGTCGCAACCCGCCTGGTGTTCTTGCAGAGCGCCAGGGTAATCCCGCTCGTGTGGAACATCCTTGTGCTGGCATAGACATCTTCCGGGATTTCCTCCAGGGAAATGGTGGTAAAGGAGGAATTTCTCCGGTCGTAGACGATCGTCGGCCTTCTCGGCGCGGCGCCCGCCTCATAGTAGTAAACGCCAAGCCTGGCGTCCGAGGTCTTATCATAAATCAGATAATCATCCGAAACTCCCTCGAAACGGATCTCGTTCTTGATGTATTTGCCGAGATCATTGTCCGGAATCTTGGTGATGACCCCCGTCCGGATCCCCAGAAGGCAGCTGCCCGCCGCAACATTAAACTCGGATCCGCCTGCCCGCTTGTCGAAAACCTGGCAGTTGGACATTCGCTCATATCCCTGCGGCGAAAGGCGCAGCATGACCTCTCCGAAGGTCAGAAGATCAAATTCCCGCTTGTCATTCATTGTTCAGATACCTCCAGTAACGCATTCACCGCAGCTCGCGCCAGATCAGTCCCCGGCACCGGCTGATCGCTGCCGCGAGCTCTTCCTTCCGCGGCTTCGCCAGATTCCCGGCGACATGGCCATTTTCGGCATACATCCCGAACCCCTCGGTCCGAAACTTCTGCTCATAGCCATGGGCAAGCGCGGCGACATTCTTTTTCCCGTCCATCATGCCCTTCGCCATCAGCAAAAATGTCCTCGCCAGGCACTCGCTCTGCTCCCGGTCCGCCAGCTGCTCCACAAGCCTGAGGTCTGTCTCCCCGCGCCCGATCATAAAGCCGTCGGTGCCCAGGTTTTTGTGCTTGACGCGGCCACGGTGCTCGTCAAAATCACTGCCGGGACGCGGGAACCGCCTCCGCTGGTCCGGAATCAGGGATCCCGGAGCACCGGTTTTTTCCTCTTTAAATGGGACAAGCTCCCGGACCTTTCCGGTCACATCCTTCGGCTCGTACCGGTCCATCTGGATGACCGTGTCCGCCTTGGCAAAAAACGCGCCGGAGCTGCCCGCCACCAGGATCGTGCTGATCCCGGCTTTCCCGTAGAGCGCGCGCATCCTGTCGGAAAATGGCGTGATCGGCTCCTGGTCTTCCGCGACGATTTTCTGCATCAGCGCATCCCGCACCATAAAGTTCGTCGCGCAGGTGTCCTCATCCATCAGCAACGTCCGCGCCCCGCACTCCATGGCTTCCACCACGGAAGCCGCCTGGGAGGTGCTGCCGCTTGCATTTTCCGTAAAAAACGCCGTCGTATCCTTGCCGTCAGGCAGCCGGTTGATGAACAGGGAAATATCGTCGCCGTGGACACAGCGGCCGTCCTCCGCCCGAACCTTGACCGCGGTTTCATCGGTGACGACATACTCTCTCCCGTCCCCCGCGATATGATTGTAGACGCCCCGCTCGAGCGCTTTCAGGAGCGTGGATTTCCCATGATAGCCGCCGCCGATGATGAGCGTGACGCCCCGCCTGACCGCCATGCCGCTGATTCTTCCGCGGTGGGGAAGTTCCAGCGTGATCCGATCCTCCTTAGGGGAGCGGAACGGCAGCGCGCCCTGAAGCGGCCTTTGGGATATGCCGCTCTCCCGGGGAAGCACCGCGCCGTCCGCAACAAACGCGCACAGCGACAGCCGTTCCAGCTCTCCCCGGAGAAATGCCTGGTCCTCCGCCAGGTCAAGAACGCCCCGGACCGTTTCTTTCTGCCACGCGCCCGCATAGGCGGAGCCCAGGACGACATCCGGAAGGAGATGAAAGAGCATTTTCGTGAGCTCCCCTGCGAGCACCGTCCTGCCGGCCGCCGGAAAGCCTGCCGTAAAGCGCAGCGTCACACCGCCCGTTTTTCCCAGCTGGCAGGCGCTCCGATCCAGGATCTCCTGCCCCGGACGGCTGGCGCTCATCGTGCCGCTCTTCCCCGATCCGCCGGCCTTTCCGGACACGGCGCCAAGCCTTATGCTGAACCTTCTTAAAATCATGTCCTGCAGGGCGACGCGGGTCTCATATTTTCCGCAGGCCGCCTCCGGCCAGCGCGCATCCTCCGCCCTGACGGAGACTTCCAGCTCCGACGGCGAGGCGAAGGGATCGCCCTGCACATGGACGATATGCAGGACATACCGGCCGAAATCATAGCTTCCGGTGAGGGATTTGTAGGCCGGATACCCCCGATGGTCAATGCTCCGGAGTGTGCGGAGCAGTTCCTCCTGTGTTTTCATGATCTCCTCTGGCCGCCCGTCACGCTTCCAGTTCCTTGCGGAACTTTTCCACCAGTGCCTCCAGCTCCTCCGCCGACGGCTCTACGTGATGGGGATTCATCGCAAAGACATCCCCCCACTCCGCCTGGTCCTTATACTTGGGAACGAGGTGCACATGGAGGTGATGCATGGTGTCCCCATAGGCGCCGAAATTGATTTTATCCGGATGGAACAGCTTGTGGATGCAGACCGCGGCCTTATTGATATCCTCAATGTACTGTGCGCGCTCCTCCCGGGTTAAGCTTGTGATGTCATCGACATGCCGCTTGCAGGCAACGATCACGCGCCCCGGATGGCTCTGCTCTTTAAACAGGATCACCTTGGACATCGGGAGCTCGCAGATCTTTACGCCAAATGCCGCGAGCAGCTCTCCCTCCGCACAGTAGGAACAATCTTTGTGTTCAGTTTCCATTTTTCTGCCTCCATACGCAATAATCCGGCACGGGAGGTGCCGGAATTCAATCGGTACAGGGAACAGTTTACCATAATTTGCGTGATCTTGTCAGGGCTTTAAAAAATGAATCCCTTCTTCAACGGAAGTTCCACTGCATATCTCTCAATGTCCTCTCTCAGATAAGGCGGGTTCGCCCATGTACAGCAGCGTACCGTCTTCCCGGCGGGAGAACCTGCTCATAAACTCATCATACATGAGCCACGTTTCCCTGGGATAAATCGCGTGGGACATATCGGCGATCCTGCCGACCGTCAGCATAGGCACCTTCCGGCTGTTGCGGTACACATAAAAGTGAATCTCCCCGCTGGAGTATTCCATCGGCCTGGGATCCAGATGATACAGCGCCATCAGCCGCCGGACGAATCTGGCGATGTCCGGATTGCAGCCAAATTCCAGCTCTCCGCCATCCTTGCCGGCGACCAGCCAGTCGTTCTCCCCGAACAAAAAGAGGTAGGGCACCGCGGGATCAATAGCTTCCGGCTGCGGCACCTCGCGCTCCGGGTCGATCAGGGCGGAGCTGCATGCCACCGCGGCGAACTCCCCGGAAGCCGAAAGGCCGAGCGCGGAGGTCATCATGGCGCCGCTGGACTGGCCCAGGGCATAGACCCGTGAACTGTCAATGCTGCGCCTGGACTTGACATCCGCGATCATCTTCAGGATAAAGCCGGTGTCGTCAAAATCCTTTCCCTGGCAGCTGCCGTTCCACAGCGGGATATTGGGGATTCCCCCCGGCTTCTGCTGATAGCAGGAGGCTTGCGGAAATACCGCGATAAACCCGCGTTCTTCGGCGATGGCGGTCACGTCGGAGAGGGAGATGAAGAATTCCGCGCTGCTCCCCCTGGCATGCTGCGCCGTGACCAGCGGGACAGGCTCCTTGCTCTCCTTGACGCTGTCGGGCACATATTCGTACCAGAAACGCTGAAACCCGTCATGCCAGAGGGAATGAACTTCGAGGCCGTAGTCCCCCGGTTCCCTCCGGCGGCGGAGCATCTTTCCCCTGCTGCGGTACCGGAACGCCCTCTTTAAAAATTTCCAGACGGGCGCCCAGATTCCTGCCGTCACCTCCCCGTGAAAGCCATTCGTGATGCGGACCTCGCTGAGCGGCTGTTCGTTCAGCAGGCTCTTTTTCCAAACGGTGGCTGGAAAATAGATTTCATCCGCGTCGGCATTCTGATAGCGCTCCGGATCCACCTGATTCTGCCGCTTCCAGTAGGCGCAGGCCTCGGCATTTGCCCCCGTATTCCCGCTCCAGAACATCCACACGGGGAGCGGCGCCTTGGCGCCGACAATCGCCATCTCCGTGCGCCCGGTATCCTCGCGATTGTGGACGGCATTCGCATTGCGCATCGCCTCGGCGCCCAGGTCGCCAAAGGTGGCAAGACCTGCCCATTCGCTGGTCATCTTCATAGCCGCCTGCTGGGCGACCACGGCGCCGGCGCCGATGCCGGCAGCGTACATGGTATCCTGGATGGTTACATAGTAGCGGCGGGACTGCACCTGCATATAGACGCGGTTGATATACTCGGCGTCCGAGCCGTCCAGATTCCACCTGCCATTTTCCGGGGTCAGGACGAAAAGAAATACATCCGCTTTCTCCGCAAAATCCATCCAGAAACTGTTCTCCAGATATGTAAGGGTATCCTGTCGATCATCCGGAACCACGAACACGCAGGGGCGCGCGTAACTCAGCCCGGGTTTCAGATAGGTGTAGAACCTGCGGGATTTCCCGCCAACATCAGTGGTTTCCTCATAGAGCCCGGTAAACAGGCACGCATTGAGCTTGTTCCGGTCAATTTCGATATGGGAAAGATCTATAGGGAATGATTTTACCTCCAACATCAGTCTGCCTCCTGCTCAACCGAATAGAGTTCTCCTTCGCTCTTCGCGACAACCGGGGCGGCAGCAGCATCACCGACAATATTCATGATTTTGGTGAACAGCTTCATATCCGCCCATTTTTTATACAGGGATTTCATGTAATTCCTTTCTATCGGCTCCCGACGGTCATTACACGAACCGGCAGACATGATCCACCGCGATATCGGAGAAGCCGTAAGCCTCCGCCTTGGTCAGCCTGCCATTGCAGATATCCTGGATGTCCTGCAGCATTTCCCTGCCCATCTCCTGGTAGGTCTTTTCCCCGCGGACAATGGGACTGAGGTCAATATCCATATTGTCCTCCATCCTCTGATAAGTGCGGCCATTAGCCGTGACCTTGAGAACGGGGGCAATGGCATTGCCGGTGCAGGTGCCGCGCCCTGTGGTGAAGATGACCGCCTGGCAGCCGGAAGCCACCATAGAGGTCACGGAAGAAATATCATAGCCCGCGGTGTCCATAACCAGGGCGCCGCGCCTGGTCGGACGCACCGCCTGCTCCAGCACCTCGACGATGGGACGGGTACCGCCCTTGCGGATACAGCCAAGGCTCTTTTCATCCAGCGTGGACAGGCCGCCGGCCTTATTGCCGGGCGTGGGCTGGCCGGCACGGCAATCCTGCCCTGCTGCCATCAGGTGGGCTTCATAGTCCTTGCAGACCTGGATGATCTGCCTGTGGATCTCCGGTGTCGCGGCACGCTTGGCCAGGACATGCTCGCCGCCGATCCACTCGATAGACTCGGACATGAGGGTTGTCGCGCCCATATCCACCAGAAGGTCGCTCAATTCGCCGGTGGCGGGGTTGCTGGCGATCCCGGAGGTTGCGTCGCTACCGCCGCACTCGATCCCAAGATACAGCTCGGAGATGTCAAACAGCTCTTTCTGCTGTCTGGCCGCCTGCATCGCCATTTCCCTGGCGGCGCGGACGCCCTTTTCGATGGTCTTGAGCGTGCCGCCCTCCTCCTGAATGCCGAAGGAAACCACAGGCTTGGAGGTCATCGACTGGATTTTCGCGCGCAGCTTGTCGTGGGGAACGGCCTCACAGCCCAGGCCGATGATGACGACACCCCAGACGTTGGGATTGCACGCAAAGCCCGTGAGAACCTTCTGGCTCATCTCGGTATTGGCCTGGACGTCAGAACATCCGGTGTTAAAGATAATGTTCACCGCGCCCTTGACCTGGCTGGCGATGATCCGTGCGGTTTCGCTGCCGCAGGCACAGGTGGGAAGGATCAGCACATGGTTGCGGATGCCGGGACGCCCCTCAGCCCTCCGATAGCCCCAGAACTGCATGCCATCGCCGGTTTTGGCCGCCGCCGGCAGCTCCGCGGTCTTCACATCGGCCATCTCGCTGTCATAATCCCGGGGAACGCTGAACAGATTGTGATGCGACACCCAGTGCCCTTTGGCGACCGCCTCCGATGTTTTGCCCAGGGATTCATTATACTTGATCACCTCGCCGCCCTCGGGAATGTCCTCCAGCGCGATCTTGTGGCAGTAGGGAATGTCCTCCTCAGCGGTCAGGGAGCACACGCTCTCCCCCTTGCGGTAGGTAACGGTTCCGCCCTTGGGAATGTCCGCGATACAAGTAACCACATTGTCGCCAAGCCCCATCAGCAAAGCATTGATTTCCATGGAAAATCCTCCTTTTTTCGGAATCCTTCGGTCTCTTTCCGGCTTTAGTCTATCATGCACAATTCATAAAGTCTATTTTATGGATTTTATATATTGATAAGCTTATACTGATAATGTACAATCAGGGCAGCGATTTTTGTCTAAGTTTCACAAAAAAATGGAGGCTCATCATGCAGGCAGAGATGGAATACGTCTACCGTGTCTACCAGGAAAAGAGTTTCAGCAAAGCGGCGGAGGATCTCTTTCTGACGCAGCCCGCCCTGAGCATGGCTGTCCGAAAGGTCGAGGATTCCCTGGGGATGCCGATCTTTGACCGGAGCGTGCGGCCGATGCGCCTGACGCCCGCCGGGGAAGCCTACATCCAGTTTGTCCGGAACACCCGCGATCTGGAGCAGGAACTGCAGCAGCAGATGCAGGACATCCGGGAGGTAAATACCGGTTCCGTCCGGATCGGCGGCTCTCATTACATTAACGCGTATATCCTGCCGGGGATTTTGTCCGCCTTCGCCCGAAGGCATCCCCGGGTCAAAATCGACCTTGTGGAGTCCAGCTCCGCGGTCCTGTCCCAGATGCTGAGCCGGAGGGAAGTCGATATCACCTTCAACTGTAATCCTCAGTTCATGGAGGGCTTCGAGCGGTACCCTGCCTTCGAGGACCACATCCTGCTGGCGGTTCCCAAATCCTTCAAGATTAACGCCGGGCTTATGGACAGGTGCCTTTGCGCGGATGATATTGCGAACAAGCGCCACCTGCAGCCGGATTGCCCCTGTGTGACGCTGGATGCCTTCCGCTCCCTGGAATTTATCCTGCTGAATCCCGGCAATAACCTCCGCGACCGGGCAAAGCGCCTGTTTGAGGAAGCCGGCTTTTCTCCAAAAGTGCGCCTGGAGCTGTCCCAGCTGGTCACCGCCTATCATCTCGCGAACGCGGCGATGGGGGCTGCGTTTATCAGCGACCGGCTCGTCGTCCACAGCGACGACAGCCTGTATTACTATAAGCTGGATTCCGGGCTGACAGACAGGATGTTCTATATGCTGCTCCCCAACCGAAAATACACCTCGAAGGCTGTCCGGGCTTTTGTGGATTGCTGTGCCCACTCCCTGTAAAGCTTCAGGGCGCTGCACCGCTTCCGGGGGCCGCGCTCCTGAAGAATATCATCTGCAACGCCGTGTCGGCTTTCAGGAGTTCCGCGTCATCTCTTCCAATGTCCTCTGATTCACTGTCTCAGCCTCTTGCTCATTCTTGCTGACGTCACTTGAGCACGCCTGCCATACAGGCCAGCATGTGCCCGGTCACGCCTTACGGCTGGACTTAAACAGAAAAATCCCGCCGATGACAAACCTGTGACAAGCCTGTCAAGGACGGGATGTGCAAAGGGATTCCAAGAGCAAAATCATCAGTGAAGTGCGATAGATATGCAGATTTACAATTTCCCCTGCCTGCATCAGACAATCTTGATTCTATTTCCGATGGATGTCCGATGATCTCTCCACTGATTCGTCCAACCGCCGGCGGCAGCTTCTATCTTACTGCTGCCGGGTGTCCGCTCTGGCTAAGCTTCATTCCCATATCAAAAGCCTTCTGCACATCTGCAGGGAACAACTCTTCATGGGCTTTCTTCTTCTCCCCCTCGTCAAAGCCAGCCATATTGAATTTCGAATAATCCGCCACCTGCAGTGTATTAAAACACGGGCACAGATACACCTCTCCATTCAACTGTTTGAATTCCTCCGCATAGGCTTCAAATTTTTCTTTATATAGCGTGTCATAAAACTCTCTGGTGGCATTCATGGTCACAAACATACAGACATTCACTTTTCCCTTAAAATAATTGCTGTAATCATCATAAGAAAGAGCGCAGAAATGAAGCCGTTCCATAAGTGCAAAATACCGGCTGGTTGGCCTGCCCAGATAAATCGGCGTTCCGTTGACACCCCACACGACTAAAGTCGTGGGATTCTTGCTTCAGCCACTACTGCGTTCCTAACAAGTTACCTTGTCGGCTCGTCTTACACAGTGTCCACAAGCGTAAATTCCCGTATGCCCTACGGTATTTTATATATGTCAGGCTATTGACAGCCCTTTATTTAAGATGTTTATGCTTGCGTTGGTGTCTCTATCGTGTTTTGCGTGACAATTAGGACATTCCCATTCTCTGATAGAGAGATTCTTTACAAACGGGTTCTTATACCCACAACAACTGCATGTCTGACTGCTTGGATACATAGTAGGTACTTTGATTATGTCATTTCCGTACCATGTAGCCTTGTATTCAAGCATTGCAAAGAACTTAGACCATGAACAGCTTGCTATGTGTTGTGCAAGTTTATGATTGCGAATCATTCCTTTTACATTCAGGTCTTCGATACAGATCGTTTGGTTTTCGCTAACAAGTATCGTTGACTGTTTTTGAAGGAAATCGTTACGCTGATTCGTTATCTTTTCATGGACTTTGGCTACCTTAACACGCTGTCTATTGCGATTATTAGAGCCTTTTTGCTTACGAGAAAGCCTGCGTTGTTCTCTGGCGAGTTTACGCATTGACTTCTCTAAATACTTAGGGTTATTGACGACATTGCCGTTGCTGTCGGAGTAAAACTCCTTTATGCCGACATCAATGCCAATCATGCAGCCTGCATTTGGTCGAAACTCTGGCTCAAAGTCAACATTCAGAACTACAAAGTATTTACCCGTAGAAGTATGCTCTACCGTGACATTATTGATATGCCCGACTTCCATGGACTGTTTGATTTTGACATACCCGAGCTTCGGGAGCTTAATATACTTCCCGATTATGCGGATGTTATCGCCCTGATTGATGGTTCTGTATGACTGGTGGTTATTATGCTTACTTTTGAACTGCGGATGTCTTGCACGTTTCTCAAAGAAATTTTTAAATCCACGGTCTAAATCCCTCAAAGACTGCTGGAGTGCAATAGAATCAACGTCCTTCAGGAAAGCAAAGTCAGCCTGCTTTTTAAGGTCTGTGAGCATAGCAGACGTTTGGTTATAGCCAATCTTTTCGTCATTGGAATAGGCATCGTTACGCATAGCAAGGCCTTTGTTGTAGATGAGCCTGCAACATCCGAGTGTTCGGTTTATTAAGTTTTGTTGTTCCTTATTGGGATACGCCCTAAACTTAACACCTTTGTTCATGCTTACACCTACGGTCTTGTTTTTTGGGTATCTACATACCACTGAATAGTTTCGGAACTTACATTGCCTGCTGTACTTACAAAATAGTTTCGAGTCCAAAGACTCGGCATTGCTTTAAGCTGTGGAAATTCTTCCCTTAATTGAAGTGAAGTACAGCCCTTAATCTGCTTCATTATGTTTGGAATGGACATAGTTGGCAGTACACTGACGAAAATATGTACATGGTCTATATGACATTCCAGAGCAAGGATCTCAATACCTTGTTTTTCACATTCAGCAGTAGTAAGTTCTTTAAATCTTTCCTCAACACCCTGGATATTAAATATTTTTCTGCGGTATCGAGGACAAAATACAAAATGGTAGTTAATCAATGATACAGTTGTTTTTGTATGTTTATATTCATTCTTCATAAATATATAGTAGCACATTTGTAGATATTGTTCAATATATTATCTACAAAAAGTAAAGAGGTGGGCTATCATCCTCACGGTTGAAACTGTGGGTTTTCTCGCCCACATGGGTTATAATTCCGATAATGCCCTTATAATGGTGTAAATTGAAAAAATAAAAGAGCCAAGAGCTCATCTCTTAGGTATAATGAAAATCTCCACAATCAACATAATTCGGATGTCTGCAAAAACTCCGGGCAGCCTGAGACATAGCACTCTTTCAGGCACCACATATCCTGGTATTGATCCCGATCATCAACACTTCATATGACATTTTTGCGGATTCCGCATTTTTATCCATTCGTGCTCCGAGATTCATGAACTTTAATGATTGTTTTCCCTCTAGAACCGCCGCGCTTTACCTTAGCCAATGCATCATTGACCTGATCCAAACTGAATACGGCATCAATCGAAGTTTCCAGCGGATGACCCTTGTCATACAAGCTTGCTATCTTTTCCAACTGATTCCCATCCTCGTGTACAAAGAGGAAATCATAGGTCTGGTTCTTTGTCGCCGCTATTTTATCGTACTTCCTCCCGGCAGCCAGAAAAAGTATTCTCTTAGCAAGCGGCATCCGGCTTCTTTTTGCGAACCTGCCATTTGGCAGTCCTCTTAGAGATACCAGACTGCCGCCCTTTTTCAACACCTTAAATTCGTCAGGAAGCGCACGGTCGCCAAGCGTATCAAGAACATGGTCGACATCGGATAATACCTCAGCGTAGTTTTCTTTTTTATAATCAATGAATTTCTCGGCACCAATTTTTCGTACACGTTCTTCATTTTCCGCACTGCCATTTGTATAAACATGCAGTCCAAGACTCCTGGCTATCGGGATCGCCATCGCACCAAGACTTCCTGTTCCTCCGGAAATAAACACGGATTCTCCCGGTTTAACCTGCATGATCTCGAAGGCCTGCATCGCTGTAAGAGCAGTAAGTGGAACTGTTGCCGCCTCCTCAAAGGACAGATTGTCCGGAATATGAGCCAGAGCAGATTCTTTCACTGCGGCATATTCCGCAAATGCTCCGATTTTTTTAAGCGGCATCCTGCCATAAACCCGGTCACCGGCTTTAAAACGTGTTGCTTTCTTTCCGGCTTTTTCTACAATCCCGGAAAATTCATTTCCCATAATGAGCGGCACCTTATAGGGAACGATCAATTTTACTTCCCCGCGGATGATCATATTGTCCAGCGGATTTACGGCTGCTGCCATAATACGCACAAGGATTTCGTCATCCTCCGGGACAGGTACCGGAATGTCCTGAATTTCCAGATCTGTGTCCTTTTTGTCATAATGCGTTAAAACTGCTGCTTTCAATGCATGGTCTCCTTGTTATTCTTCCTGATATATTCCTGCATGTTGCCAATACAGTCTGCGAGCGTCATACCCTGTAATCTTTTTTCCACACATTCTTCCATATCCCGAAACATCCCCCCGAGAACCGGCCGGATATTATGCCCGACAATGCAGGCATCATTCGGGTTCTGATGGAGATCAAACAGATGGAGATTGTCTGTCTCCATGACGGCCTTGTAGATATCAAGTAGAGAAATATCTTCCGGCTTTCTGACAAGCCGGAAACCGCTGACACCCCGGCGCCCTTCGATAATCCCGGCTTTGCTCAGCCTCGTAGTAAGCTTTCGGATATAGCTGGCATTTGTACCGACACTTTCCGCAATCTGATCGGAATTCATTGGCGTCTCTGATTCAGAAATCAGAATCAACGTATGGATAGCCGACGAAAATTTAGTGTCCACGATTATCTCTCCAGTCTATATGTCGCAATATACTCTGTGTCTTCTGCTGCCGTGATACCGGAATCCGACTGTATAAATTTGCCCTTTAAGCCGCTTTCTTCGGCAGCGATTTCAAAATGGCAGAGTGCAATTCCCAGATCTACCTTCTGAATATCGCCGGTAGCTTCTTTGGCATACCCCTTTGTCTTCCTTTCATAAAAATGAACCTGATCCTTTTCTGCAACAACTCTCCATGGCTGCTTGTTCGTAGCGGAAGGAGCGAGACGAACCATTTCCAGTGGCAATTGCCATATACCTGCATCGCTCTCCCTCAAGGGGTTCTGGAAATTTTCATAGAAAAACAATTCTTCAAATGGACGCCGGCTGTCCGATTTCATTCCTTTTCGCATCATATTTTCACGTATGGAGCGTTTTTCAGCAGCATATCCAAGGGGAGTGACTGCGGGCATCACTTCATCATCCTTTAGGTGAACAGCCTTTTCGAATGCTTTGCGGTCAATCGTCGCTGCCAGCCAAACCGTTCCAAGCCCTAGTGAAGTAGCATAAAGGATGAACTTTTCGAAAGCATACCCAAACGAAAGTTCCGCATTCTTCTGTTTTTTATATTTTCCGGCGACATAGGTATCCGCACCAAGAATCACCGGACTGCTGACCCCGGTTTCCCGCGCATTCAAGATGGAAAAGGCAATGGATACTTCAAACAGTCCCGTGTCCTGCTCCAGATAATCTCTCACCTGATCCAGTATCTTCTCCGGAATTGCCTGCTCTTTATATGTCCGTACGCTCTTTCTATTTCTAATAATTTCTGTGTTCATTTCTTTCCTCATTCTTGTTGACATTGTATTTGTATCTGTTACTGATACATTAACATGCATCGTTCTATCTGTCAATGTTTTTGCGGCAAGAAAGAACAGTCAATAACATCCTCTTCACCCCCACAACAAACAGGAAATCAAAGCCTGATTCCGGAACAAACAAAGAAGCTCCCGATCATCGTTCGCGAATCTCGACAACTCCCACATCGACATGATATCCTCGGAACAGCAGTTCATTATACAGTGCATTTTCCATTAAATGTGTTTCTTCCTGCTGTCTGAAATTCAGTCTGGCATTTCTTAAACCCAGATCCGTGAAGTAATACTTCTGAGGGGTACTGATATATTTCCGTCCTTTGATATCATAACGTTCCGCCATGTTCACAATGAATGCGTCTTCCAAATAGGAAAGATAGGAGCTTATCGTATTTAATGAGAGCTCTTTCTCCCCATTACTTTTGAATGTGTCATATATTTTTTGTGGATTCGTCAGGGACCCTACCGAAGAGGCAAGAAAATTTACCAGGGAATCTAATATATCCTTTCTTCTTATATTGTATCGCTCAAATATATCTCTGAAATACACCTGTTCAAACAGATTCTTCAGATATGCCGCCTTATCTTGTTCCTCCTGTATGGATACAACAAAAGGCATTCCGCCATATGTCATATACTCATTCCACGCATCATACTTGTCTTCTATGCCACATGCAGGGAGATATTCGGAAAAAGAGAGCGGCTGCACCCGGATCTGATCCCCCCTCCCGCGGAACTCTGTAATGATATCAGATGACAAAAATTTGGAGTTGCTGCCTGTTACGTAAACATCAAAATTTTTTCATAAAGCAAACCATTTAAGATATATTCAAAATCATCAACCAGCTGTATTTCATCCAGAATGATGTAGTACATCTGTTCATCTATGACAAAAGAACGAATATATTGATCAAACGCATGGGGATCGTGATAATACCTGCGATTTGATTCTCTGTCCAGTTCGATCTTTATAATATGATCTTCCCGGATACCCTCTGACAACAGGTAATTTCGAAAGATCGGATCCAGGAGGTAAGATTTACCGCTTCTCCGGATTCCGATGACGTTTTTTGCCTATTTAGGCTTTTTTCTTCATTACTATTGCGGACGGGAAACGGGTCGCAAAGGTATGGGGGTGCGGACATTTTCTTGGACCATTTACCAATCAATGTCCTCGACAGCGGGATGACCGGATGATCACCTATCAGGAGCTGGCGCCCTGCCTTCACCTGACACCGCGAAGCACCCACTGTATTCTGCAGAAGCTGGAACAGTCCGGTTACGCGGAAGCTGTGCAGGAGACAGAGAAAGGGTATCAAGGTTCCTCCGGCGCAATCCGTAAATCTCTTTTGTACAAGAAAGCACCGCGGAAATTAAGATATTTTGTCTTATTGCAGTCTACAAAATTACAATTTTTTGTGCTGTTTTTCTGCTATTTTCTGATCAGAAAGTTGAACGATGCTGCAATATATCCTATAAATGCAGCAAATCAGAAAATATTTTTTGGAGGTGCAGAAAATGAGCGACACAAGAATTGATTTCCTTTATCTGGACGAGCAGGACATGATCAAGGCCGGTGTGCTGGATATGGCAGCCTGCGTTAAGGAGATGACCGAGGTCTATCACCTGATGGGTGAAGGCGACTACATCATGGGCGGCGGCAATGGCAACAGCCACGGCCAGCCGATTTTCTTCCCAGCACACCCGACTCACCCCGGCATGCCGGCAGCGGGACCGGACAGAAGATTTATGACAATGGAAGCCTATATCGGCGGGAAGTATCACATCTGCGGTGAGAAGTGGTATGGTTCCAACCGCGCGAACATCGAGAAAAGCCTTCCGCGCTCTATTCTCATGGTCATGCTGAACGATGTGGATACCGGCGCGCCGATTGCGCTGATGAGCGGCAATATGCTCAGCAACATGAGAACCGGTGCCATTCCCGGCGTGGGTGCACAGTATCTTGTCCGAAAGGGGTCAAAAGTCTGCGGTCTCATCGGAGCAGGAGTCATTACCCGCCTTTCCTTTGATGCGCTGGCGCTGACCGTGCCGACGCTGGACACAGTGAAGATCTACGATATTTTCCCGGCGGCTTCTGAGCGACTGAAGAAGCACATTGAGGAAAATTATCCGCAGATTAAGAATGTCATCGTAGCGAATTCTCTAGAGGAAACGATCCGTGACAGTGATATCGTCCATATGGCGACATCTGGGAAAAATGATCCCGTTGTCGACCCGGCATGGATCAAAAAAGGAGCTTTCTTCAGCCTTCCTGCCGATTTCCGCATGGACATGGACGCCATCGCGAAGAACTGCACCTGCATCGTGGATAATTGGAAAACCTACGAAGCCTGGAAAGAGGAGCTCACCTATCCCTATTCCGCCAATGTGGGACTGCTTGGCTGCACCCTGCTGGATATGCTCCATGACGGCAAGGTGACCATGGATTACATTACCAATCTGGGCGATGTGATAGCAAAAAAGAAGCCGGGCAGAACCTCAGACGACCAGATCATTCTCTTCGGCATGGGTGGTCTTCCCACCTATGACGTGGCATGGGCATGGCACTGCCTGCAGAACGCAAAGGCACTGAAGCTTGGAAAGGCACTGAAGCTGTGGGATAAACCAGCGGGTGTATGAAGTACATCGTCTTTATCTTCTTTACCCTTGGGGCTCTGGATAAGTGCACCGGCGGTCGCTGGAAGATTGGTGAGCAATTTGAAAACGCGCTCCAGACATGGGCACCGCTTTTTCTCTGCATGACCGGCTTCATGGTCCTGGCACCGCAGATGGCGTTATGGCTGACTCCGCTTTTATCTCCGCTCATGCAGGCTATAGGAGCAGACCCCTCGGCCGTAATCGGGCTCATTCTGGCAAATGATTCCGGGGGAGGTTCTCTGGCCCTTGCGCTGGCAGACAGTCAGGAGGCTGGTCTCTTTCACGGCATGATCGTCGGTGCCGGGATGGGGACGACGGTCATGCTGACCATGCCGCTTGTCGTCACAGCTATTGCCCCGGAAAAACAGCGGGAAGTTTTTATCGGTATATCTATCGGAATTATCACCTGTCCGATAGGATGTCTTGTGGGAGGATTGACCGGAGGATATACACTGGGATTTCTTATTCCGAATCTGATTCCCCTGTCAGCATTTGCGGTTCTTATCTGCATTTTGATGGCCTTCTGGCACGAAGCGCTGATGCGAGCGATGGTGGTATTCGGACGCCTTCTTCGGGCCATCTCCTATACGGGGTTGATTGCGGGTGCGATGGAATGGCTGACGGGGTTCAGACTATTTCCCAGGATGGATACATTGGAAAATTCTTTTACCACCATCGGCGGAATATGCATTTTCCTGGCGGGAATCTTCCCCTTACTATATGTGGTGAAAAGGTGTCTGCAGAAGTGGATTCGGGCGGCAGCAGAAAAGATGAACGTGAATGAGGCGGCAGTACTGGGAATCCTCACCGGACTGGCAAATGGTCTGCCGGCGACACTGACTCTCAATGACATGGATGCCAGAGGAAGAATGATCGCGGCATCATTTCTTGTCTCGGGATCCTGTGTCTTTGGAGATCATCTGGCCTATACGATGCAGGTGATGCCGGAATTTTGCCCTGCGGTCACGGCAGCAAAGCTCGCCGGATGCAGTATTGCCGTGCTGTTATCTTTTGCCCTGGCCCCGAAACTTGTCGTCAGTAAAAAAGATTCCAGAGATACCCGGTCACCGCACAGAGAGGTACGATATGAGCATATATGATTTATTGCTGGATTTCGGATGCGCATCGATTCTTATTCTGATCGGCCAGTTTCTTCGGTCGAAAATTAGATTCTTTCAGAATTTCTTTGTTCCGGCAAGTCTGATCGCTGGGTTTCTTGGCCTGTTTTTAGGGCCCAAGTTTCTCAACATCATGCCTTTTTCCGGCAACATCGGCAGTTATGCCGGAGCTTTTATCATCGTCATCTTCACCGCAGTCGGTGTAAATGGATTTGATATTGAAAAATCCGGCGGCGGCAAGGAGACGGTAAAGCGTCTGATCGGATATGAGATGTTCCGTCAGGTGGGATTTGCCCTCCAGATTGCGGTTCCCATTCTGATAACGATTCTGGTTCTCTGCAGAATCTGGCCGAACCTGAACCCTGGGTTTGGCATTCTGCTCGCCTCCGGTTTCGACGGCGGCCATGGGACTGCAGCTGCAGTCGGCAAGACATTTGCCGGCTACGGTTGGGAGCAGGCGACTGACCTGGCGATCACCTTTGCCACAGTCGGGATTCTCGTCGGCATCTTCGGCGGGCTGATTCTCATCAAGCTTGCTACCAAAAAGGGGTGGACAAATTATGCAAAGGATTTCAGCCAGCTGAATTCCGATCTCCGTACAGGCCTTGTCGCGAAGGAAAGAAGGACGCCCCTGGGCATGGAGACAATTTCCTCCGTGTCTCTGGATACGCTGTGCTTCCACATGTCTCTGCTCATGGTCATTGCCGGCGGCGCATATCTCCTGAACCAGCGGGTACTCTCCCACTTTGTGAAGAATATCCCGGACTTTACACTGGCTTATCTCATCGGTCTCCTGTTTTTTATCCTGTTTCACAAGACACCGCTGTACAGCTATGTGGATACGCGGGTTAACACCAGAATCTCCGGAATGTTTACCGACTACCTAGTCTGCTTTGCCGTGGCATCGATCAACCCCACCGTCCTTGTCGAATACGCCGGTCCAATGATTGTCATGTGCCTGATCGGGCTTGTGCTAGTCACCCTGGTGGTGCTCCCCTTCGGCTATCTCATGAACAGAGAAAATTGGTTTGAACACGCCGTCTTCTGCTTTGGGTACCTGACTGGCGTATTTGCCATCGGCTTCGTCCTTCTCCGTATTGTGGATCCGGAAAACAAGTCGCTGACGGTAGATGATACTGCCATGACGCCATTCATGGGTTTTGTGGAAATGTTCATCTGGTCCGCCGGCCCAGCGATGCTGGTGAACGGGCAGGGCATGCAGCTTGCCCTAGGGACAGCAATTTTCGGAGCGGTTTCTATTGGCGTATCCTTCTTAATTCACGCATGGTATCCTGCCAAAAAGTATCCGCTGAGTGGCAGAAAACCCAAAATGAGCGGACAGGACGACTCGGAAAGAGAAACTGTCCCCGACCTGTCCGTTCAGAGTTCAATAGCAAAGTAACTACGATTCCTTGCATCAACGCAGTTCCTGCCAAACCAGGAACTGCGCTTTTTTATCTGAATCTTATCTAGAAATGTGCAATGCGCGTAGATAATCGCGAATATCTGTACTATAATTGTGTAAAAGATACAAAAGACCGGCCTCAATTTCCTCATGTTTCGTACTTTACAGCTTATGTATATAAAAGCCAAAATCCACGATGGTCCTGTCTAACTGAGACGGCATGAAGAGGAGCGCATATGTGTGCTGCTTATGATTATGTTTCCAGAACCGATCAGCCTTTTTTTGTCATGGGTGCTTATACCTTTGACCAGTGTCTGATAAAGCACCATGGCATATCCCACTTTTACCAATTCGACTTTCAAAAGCCAGGTATCCCGTCCACGGGAGGAAATAAGCTGATTCCTGTCCCCGCAGGTACCATTGACCTGATCTTTGCCTTTGACCGCAACGGATGCAGGGGGTTCCTGTGCGGTCCTATCGAGCAAAAACAGGAGATCGATATTGGGCCCTATGAAAGCATCTTCGGTCTTCGAATGATGCGGGGTGCGATACCGGGATTTCTGACCTGCTCTGCGGCAGATTCTGTTGGACAGGAGTATCCTCTGGAGGAGATTTCTGTGCGCGGTACCAGTCTTGAACCACAGATGATGGAAGCGAAAAGTTTTCAGCAGCGGGTGCGGGTCCTCCAAAACTTTTATGACCGGCGGCGGGATTCCATGCAGCACTGCTCGGATCTCGTCTCGCAGATCCGGATGTTGGAAAGTGAGAGCGGCGGAACGCTGTCCATGGCAGACCTGACAGAGTCTACAGGCTTTTCCCGCAGCTATCTGGACCGCATGGTTAAGCAGGAACTTGGATACAATATCCGGACCTTACGGAAAATCATCCGCCTTCAGGCAGCCATTCAGGATATGGCCAGCCGCACGGACGGGACCATGACAAGGAAAGCAGTGGAACACGGCTATTACGACCAGTCGCACTTTATTCACGATTTCGAGTCCATGATGAATATGCGTCCCGGAGAATTCAGCCGGCTGGTAAAAGGCAAAAGTTACCAGGGAAAAGTCAAAAGCTGGCAGGAAGGTGATTCAGAAGTGAGCCAGACCTCCGGCAACTCCCGCATGGTCAGATAGCAATCGACTCATTTTGCCAAAAAAGTTTTACTGCCTATAGATGTCCAGACAGGAAAAGCCGGGCTCGGGGAAATACCTTTCTCCCTGAACCCGGCTTTTCCTGTCTGTTACCGAACAAGGATGCGGAATGCCGCCGCAGAATCCCGTCCTCGTCACAGAATATTCGCCAATGTTGTGATTATCAGCGCATTAAAGAAATCGACGAACATCATTGTGATCGGCAGCACGAGAAATGCCATTGGCGCCGGTCCATACTGCCTCACCACAGCCTGCATATTCGCCATGGCGTTCGGTGTGGCACCCATGCCAAATCCACAGAATCCAGAGGAAAGTGTTGCAGCCTCATAATCTCTCCCCATGACGTTGAATACAACATAGCTGGCATAAATCCACATGATTACGGTCTGGACCAGAAGAATGACAATCATCGGAAGTGCAAGATCCACCAGCTGCCATACCTTCAGAGAAATCATCGCGAGACCCAGGAATAGTGAGAGGCAGATATCGCCGAGTGCGCCGATTTCCTTCATCGGAACCTCAATCTTCGCCGAGTCGCTCACATTCCGGATAATCGTCGCGGCAATCATACCGCCGATATACGCCGGGATCGTGATGAACTTTCCAATAAAAAATGCAATGGTAACGCCGATGGCAACACCAATCACGATAAAAAGCGTGCCATTCAGAAGTTTTCCGCCATTCAGCGCGTCAGATTCAATTTCCTCATGCTGCGTGATTTTCTCTATTTCCTTTACTTCTTCCTTCACTTTAGCATCCTGGTGAACCGCCTCTGTCACCGCACTAGCTGCCGGTTTCAGATGATGTTTGCGGATTCTGCCGGAAGCTACCGGCCCGCCGATCATGCAGCCGGAAATCAGTCCGAAAGTTGCCGCTGCCACCGCGACAATCGTCGCGCCTTCAACTCCGTACGTCTGCTCCAGGAATGGTCCAAAGGATCCCGCTGTTCCATGTCCGCCAACCAACGGAATTGAACCCATGCAGAGGCCAAGCCGCGGATCCAGATGAAAAGCAGCTGCACCACCGGCACCAACCACATCCTGTATCAGTTCCATAATGACCGCCAGAATCAGATATTTGATGACTTTGAAACCACCCTTTTTTAGTGTGCCGAAAGCCGTCTGATATCCGATACTGCAGAAGAAAGCCAGCATGAAAACCGACTGCAGCGTCGTGTCCATGTCAAACTCGAAAAGTCCGGCCACTTTTACGATGCAGTGGAAAATGGCAAAGATCAGCCCTCCGACAATAGGCGCCGGAATACAGTACTTCTGAAAGAAACTAATCCGATCTACAAGAATTTTCCCCAAAATAAGCATAGCGCATGCGATTCCCAGCGTTTGGTACATGTCCAGCGATATAACCATACGATCTCCCTTCCTCACTTACGGCCTCTGTTCGGCCTTGCTTTATACCCCGGTGGATGATTGCTTCTTATCCGGTCTACATCTGTGCCCACCGGATATTTTCCCCGGTCCATTTCATGACGCATGCTTTTCATGAATTGACCGTTTCATCAAATCTACGAATAATTTACAATATCAGGAATTAAATGAGAAATGGATGGTTCTGATTATTATCATTGCCTTCTTCGATTGATATTTCTAAATGAATCGACTATTCTCTTATATAGATACTCTTTGTGCGAAAATGAGGTGTTTTCATGGAATACCGAAATCTGGTCACCTTTCTCCGCGTCGCCGAGCTGGGGAACTTCACCAAGGCGGCGGAGCAGCTTGGGTACGCGCAGTCGACGGTGACCTTTCACATTCAATCTCTGGAAAATGAGCTTGGCCTCGTCCTGTTTGACCGGATAGGAAAAAAAATCTCCCTGACTGACGCCGGTCAGGCCCTGGTCAGCTATGCCAACGAAATCATGAAGATTCAGTCGGAAATCGATCAGCTGAAAGCCAGTTCCCATGAGCTGAACGGACGCCTCCGCATCGGTGTGACCGAGTCTATGCTGACCTCTTTCATGGTCGACGTGATCTCAAAATACAACGAACAATATCCCCATGTTTCTCTGGACATCACTGCTGACACCTCACCGACTATCCTCAATCTGATCCGAAGCAGTGACCTGGACATCGGGCTGGTCATGGGGCGACGTATTGTGGACCCGGACTTCAAGCGGGTTCTCATCCGGGAAGCCAGGGTCTCTTTCATCGCGCCTTCCAGCGATCCACTCGCCGGAAAAGATATGGTAAGTTTTACAGAATTGGCTGAAGGGCGGCTTATTCTCCCGGAAAAAAGCAGTATCTACCGGCGTGCCGTCGAAGAAGTTGCCGCAGACTATGGCTGTGTCCTCAAACCTGCCATTCAAGTCAATAACACAGCTGCCATCATCCGCATGGTGCAGGCAGGAAAGGGCATCTCCTTCCTGCCAGAGTACGCAGTCCACTGGGAAATTGAAAATGGCACCCTGCAATTTCTGAATATAAAGGTGCCTGCACAGCCGAGGTTTTTCATCCAAGTGGTTTATCACAGCCAGAAATGGATCACGCCGCAGATGCAGAAATTCATCGACATGCTGACGCCGGTTCTGAAGAAGCTGCCAACGAAATAGCTTATTCTCTCCGCCTTTCCTGGCGGATTATTTTTTATTATCAATCGAATTTATTGATCTATATGATGTATTCTATCCATTTTACAAATCTTCCAGGATGTTCTAAGTTGTTCTTGTAAACAAGATACATCAAATTTCCCAGTAAACAAAGGACTTTATTTTAAATGGAGGAGGAAAACGGAATGAGCAACATGGAGTATCTGAAAGATAAGCCTATTGCTGTTTTAGGCGGCGGTGCCGTTGGCAAAACCATCGCAGCGGACAGCAAACTTGGCGGGGCAACCGTAAGACTGTTCGACACGGTGCCCTTTGCAGAGAAATCTCTGGCCGGACTCGACAAGACAGGCATTCTTCTCGACGGCGTTCAGCACAACCGTGACTGCTTCGAGCGCTCCGGCAGAGCACACCTCGATCTGGTGACATCCGACATAGCGAAAGCTGTAGAGGGTGCCGGCATCATCTGCGTAGCCTGTGGCTCCTGGGGCCACGAACCCATTTTCCGTCAGTTGATTCCGCATCTTGAAGATGGACAGGTAATCATGATCTTCGCCGACAACTTCGGCTGCCTGCTTCTCCGCAAGCTGATGCGTGAGATGGGATGCACAAAGAAAGTTATTATCGGCGGATGGTCTTCCGCTCCCTATGGGACCAGAATTGAAAACATCAACGGATATCAGTTCCCCCATGTCGGTGTAAAATATCGTGCGATCACTCTGCGCGGTGCTGCTTTGCCGATGAAAGACACGGACGACTTTATTGAAGCTTCCAAGTATCTGCCGGCAATGGACGCAGTTACCCAGGGAGACGGACCGGCCAAGGGCAAGACCATTCTGGATATAGACTTCGCGAATGTCAATCCGGTTATCCACGTGCCCGCTACGATTCTCGGCGTTTCAACCATGGAAAACTGGGGCGTGATCTTCTGCGGACATGACAAGACCACTTACTCCATGTATTCTCACGGTCTCTGCCCATCCATCTGCGAAGTGCAGTATCAGTTCTACAATGAGGAGATTGCCCTGGCGAAGGCCATCGGCGTCGGCATCCCGCAGTACAAGAAGCAGATGTTCTTCTCCAGAAGATCTGTCCTTACCCAGGAATATATGGGCCTGGATAAAGATGGAAATGACAACGTTGTCTTCCCGCTGGATCAGCCGTCCAACGAGGGAAACACCGGCCCGAACTCCATTAATCACCGCTATCTGACCGAGGACGTGCCGATCGGCTGCAAGATCTACCACGATCTCGGCGTTCAGTACGGTGTTCCGACCCCGATCATCGATTCCATGATCACGATCGCCGGTGCGTTTCACCAGAAGAACTTCTTTGAGACCAGCAGATATAACCTCACCTATCTCGGCATCGACAACATGCCGAAAGAGGAGCTCCTCGCGTATCTGAACAACGGCGTTTACAACCGATGACGGAATTCTCAAGTAAAATGGTCCGCCGTCTGCTTCAAACGGCAGGCGGCGGACTTTTCATTTAATGAGGGATGATCATGATTTCCTATAAAACCGATTATCGTCTTGAAAATTATGTGCTGAACACAACATGGGAGGACCTTCCCGCAGACGTAAAGGATCGCGCTGTTGACTGCGGAATCGACCTGATGACTGCCCTGATTCTTGGCAGCAAGGGCGAGCAGTTCCGCTGCGGCCTCCGTTTGACCTCTTACCTGAAAGCCGGGGAGCTGGAGATTCCCGGCAGCAAGGGCCGCTTCAATCTCATGGGCGCCGCTTTTGCCCTCGGCCATTCCTCCAACTCCTTCGATATCGATGACGGACACAACATGATCAAGGGGCATCCGGGTACATCCTTTGTCGGCGGTGTGATGGCCGCCGGCCTGGAAAAAGACATTTCCTACAAAGATTACCTAACTGCGCTGGTCGTCTGCTACGATGTCGCCGTCCGCATCGGCCTCTCCACACAGGAGTACTATCATTTTCTGCACAGTACGGGGACATACGGCGCCGTGAGCACCGCGGCCGGCATGGGCAGAATCCTCGGATTCACAAAGGAACAGCTGAACACCGCCATCTCCATGGCGGAATTCCACGCTCCGCTGACTCCGGTCATGCATTCTGTGAACATTCCTTCGATGAACAAGGACGGAGTGCCGTTCGGCGCGATGATTGGCACACTGGCGGCACTGGATACGCTGGCCGGAGAGAGCGCAAAGCTCTATATTCTGGAAATGGACAAATATCACCACTTAACAGACGATCTCGAAAAGAACTACGAGATCCGGAACCTGTACTTTAAGCCGTATACCTGCTGCCGCTGGGCTCATCAGCCGATCCAGGCTTCCATCGAACTCATTCGTGATAAGAAGCTCGACTACCGCCGTATCCGCCATGTCGTTGTCCACACATTTGATTCTGCGGCACAGCTGAGTAAAATTGTCCCGTGGGAAACCGATGAGGCGCAGTACAACATCGCCTTCCCCGTTGCCTCCGCCATCGTCTGCGGCGACGTCGGCTTCCAGCAGATCAACAACCGCGCCCTGAACAATCCAGACGTGCTGAAAATGATGAAAAAGCTGGAATTTGTCGTCGATCCGGAGATGGAGGCAGTCTTCCCGGAAAAGCGCCTCGCCTGGATGGAGTTCACCATGGACGATGGGACCACATACAAGACCAAAGTATATGCTGCCAACGGCGAAGCTTCCGATCATGTGGATCACAATTGGATCAGGGACAAATTTCACCGGATCCTGTCCCCGGTCGTAACCCCGGAAGGCCAGGACCAAATTTACAGCGCACTGACCGCCGACCCGGACAGAAAACTCCGCGATATCATCGCGGAAATCAACCGCACTCTGGTGTCCTGCAATGCGGATCCGGAAGTGCCGGGGTTGGCTTAACACTGGTGAGGCCTTATCGGCTCAACTGTCATAGGCTTACCCGCACTGCATGTCCTCAACTACAGAAAACGGGCAACAGAATCTCGATAGATAATCCATCGAATTCTGCTGCCCTCTTTATGATAGTGTCACGAAATGTTCGCAAAAGCTACGCAAGGTTTATGCCAGAATGGATAAGCGGCTTCCTCTGGTAACAGCCGTGAAATAGATTCCTCTTTGATATATGCTCTGGATGTTGGCCAGTCCTACGAGTATTCCATCAGATACGCTGTCAGCAGCTGAACATAGGAGGATTCATTCGGGAAGATTCCAACAACACCAGTGCGCCGCCGGATCTCGCGATTCAGCCGTTCTATCATGTTACTGGATGAGATTTTTCTCTGATTCAGTTCCTGATAGCTGTAGAATATAAGCGAATCCTCAAGTCCTTCTTCCAAGCATCTGACTGCCTGAGGAAATCTGGATTCATATTTTTCTATCAGAGCATTGGCGCGTTCTCTCGCGACTTTATCGTCAGGAGCAAACCAGATGGATTTCAGTTCGGAAGCAAATGATTTTTTATGCTTCTCAGGAACATGTGCCAGGATATTCCGCATAAAGTGTACCTTGTAGCGCCGCAAGGATGATCCGGGAAAACAATGCTTTACAGCGGATACAAGCCCTTTATTTGTGTCGCTGATCATGTGTCCATTATTGTGGGTGCCTAAAATCTTCCGTGTCCACTGTTATGGGTACAGTATACCGATACTACCCGCAGCATGGGTGAATGCGTAAAACGGCTAATTTAGCCGCATTTCTATTAACGTAAAATTTGAGGTTTTAGTGTTCTAACATCGTGTCATATATTGTGCGGGATTTATTTAGTGTCTGCTCAACATTGGGTCCAATTTTAGCAAACTGCAAAGGTATCTGGACGGCTGCCAACCGTACAGTGCAGCCCGGAATTCTGGCGAATTGCTCACGTTGCATCGTCCATTTCGATGAACTGCGCTGTTTCCGGCCCGTATCCGCAGTCCGCAAAATAAAGCACAAAAAGATTCCCTGTAGGAATTGCGAAGAGGTTGGTGACATAGACTGATAATGCGATAGATGCCAGTGTTGTTTCAGCCAGTCTGGTCATAATGAGACCAGCGCCGTTACAACGCTTCTCCCTGCTGAAGAAGCGCTCTACCTCGATCCGGTCAGTGTTGTCTTTATACTCCTCCCGGTTAGCCTTATGATCGGCTGCGGGACGCCCCAGTCTCGGGCCGGAGATGCGGATGCCGTGCTCTTTACAGTAAGCACGGTTCGCCCTTGTCCTGTAGATCTGGTCAACAAGAACCCGTACCGGATAATGCCCGGTGCGTTCCTTATAACGTTCTACCGCATCCTGCAGGACAGAGCTCTCATTGTAAGGATCAAACTGGAGCTTCTCCAGGCGGGCGTGGCCCTTTTCGTCAATGCTGACATCATACTTGGCGCCAAACTCCACGGGAGACTTGGCTTTGCCGCGCACGATGGGACGGATATACGGCTGGCTGATGCTCACAATCCGGTCATCCACTCTGTGAGTGTTGTTATCAAACATGTACTTCTGCTGTTCGTACAGCTTCTGGACGGTCAGATAGCAGTCAATATACTTCTGTGGCAGGGCATAGCCTTCTGTCATGTATGCCTCCAGATACCGCAGATCGCGATTCAGGCAGCCAAGCTGCTTACGGATCAGGCTCCGGAGCTTCTTCGTCGGGCGTTTTTTGGCTTTCGCCATGGCAAGATATTCTTTTCTTGCGCGCCTCCGGTATGTTCTGGGCTTCGTCCATGGATGATACTGGTGATGGAAATAGTCAATCATCTCTTCGAGCTTCTCCCTGGCATCATTGAGAAGCACAAAGTCCTGAGGATACTTGATGTTGGACGGAGAACAGGTGGCATCCAGAATGAAAGTCCCCACGTTCTCCCCGTCGGCGGATTTTTCCGGTTTATCGCCGGCATGTTCCGGCGTGGCAGCGCCTGCAGCAAGGTATTCTTCATTCGCCATCATCAGAAAACGGGAATCCAGCCTGCGGCGAAAATACACGAGAACTGTCGGCTTGAACGGGCAGGTGTCCGAAAACCGGTCCATACCAATGAAGTACTGGTAATACGGGTTTTGGGCGACTTCCTTAACCAGCCTGCGGTCAGAAAGCCCCTCACGTTTCTGAATGATCAGAGCACCGAGAGCAACACGCAGAGGAAAGGCCTGCCGTCCTTCGTGTGAGGGAAAGAGAGAAGCGTACACTTTTTCCAGGCTTGTCCAGTCGATGGCATTTGCAAGCCGGACCCATTCATTGTTTTCATCCAGCGGTGTTCCACAGCTCTGGTTGAAATCAAAAATCGAAATCTGGTGCTCGGACGGTTTTTTGTACATGGCGGACTGCCTCGGATATATCAATAAGTGCAAAGAAATTAGGAGAAATTGCAAAAATCTTTGCACTTATTATACCGCAATCCGCCGTTATTGTCAGTAAATATTGCATTCTACGCTATTGAGCAGACACTATTTACCTTATTATATATATTGTCCGGTAATGCTCTCATTAAACTGTTTGATTTCGTCAGGAGTGCCACTCGCAACGATCCTGCCTCCCTCCTTTCCGCCTCCCGGTCCCATGTCGATAATGTAATCGGCATTTTTTATCACATCGAGATCATGTTCAATAACCACTACGGTAGCGCCATGATCAATCAAAGTCTGAAAAACATGCAGCAGTGTCCTCACATCCTGCGGATGCAGTCCGATTGTCGGTTCATCAAAGACAAATACCGAGTCACTCTGTCCTTTCCCCATCTCACTGGCAAGTTTCAGGCGCTGTGCCTCGCCTCCGGAAAGTCCAGGTGTTTCCTCTCCAAGTGTCAGGTAGCCAAGTCCCAGTTCATGCAGAACCTGCAGATGCTGTTGCAACATCTTCAGACCTCCAAGCGCATGCAGAACCTGATCCACACTCATATTCATCAGCTCCGGCAGGCTGTATTCCTGTCCATCCTTTGCCTTGCGGCGGATTTCAAAAGCTTCCTTTCCGTACCGGGAGCCCTTGCAGTCCGGGCAGGGGATCTTCACATCAGGCAGGAACTGAACGTCCAGTGAGATCTCCCCTGTTCCATCACAGGTCGGACAGCGGAGTTTTCCCGTATTATAAGAGAAATCTCCGGCCTTGAAAGAGCGTTCCTTTGCGTCTTTTGTTTTTGCGTAAACTTTTCTGAGTTCGTCGTGGACATTTGCGTAAGTAGCAACAGTCGAACGAACATTGATACCGATCGGCGTCGCATCGATCAGTTTGACCTGTGTGATACCTTTCGCTTCAATGCCTTTCACATGTGCCGGCAGCTTCTGCCCGCCGATCTTTGCCTTCAGCGCCGGGATCAGGCTTTCGAGCACCATCGTCGTCTTTCCCGAACCGGAAACGCCCGTCACCACGGTAAGCCGTCCCATCGGTATCCGGACATCCAGAGGATGCACCGTATGAATCTCCCCTGTTTCCAGATGTATGACACCTTTCTCAAACATCGAATCCGTCTGCAAAACCGGACGGATTCTTGCTTCATACTGATCGGATAGGAACGGCCCGATAACAGACCTCGGATTCTTCGAAATGTCTTCGATTGTTCCCTCGGAAATTACCGTCCCGCCGTCCGCTCCGGCTCCTTTTCCCATCTCAATCATCCAGTCGGCATGCTTCAAAACCTGTGTGTCATGGTCGACAATGATAACGGAGTTCCCGTCCGCCCGAAGATCGTCCATTACGCCGGTCAGCCCTTTGAGATTATAGGGGTGCAGACCGATCGACGGCTCATCAAGAACATAGAGAACGCCGGTCGTACGGTTGCGGACCGCTCTTGCGAGCTGAACGCGCTGCCTTTCCCCCGTAGAAAGTGTCGAGGCTGCCCGGTCAAGCGACAGATATCCAAGTCCCAAATCCATCAGCCGCTTAGAAACGTCCATAAAGGATTCGCAAATGTTTTCCGCCATCGGACGCATTTCTTCCGGAAGAGAAGCCGGAACCCCCTGCACCCAGGGAATCAGTTCCGTAAGTGTCATTGCTGCCGCCTCATCCAGACCAATGCCCCGAAGCCGCGGCGCGCGGGCGGCTTCCGAGAGCCTTGTTCCATGGCAGTCCGGGCAGACGTCTTCTTCCAGATATTTTTCGAGCCGCTTCATTCCCTTCTCGTCCTTGACCTTGGCAAGGGAATTCTTCACAGAATTAACCGCGCTGTAATAATTAAAATCCATTTCCGCAGGTTCCAGCGTGTTCGGATTGACATAGTGGATGTGATGTTTTTTCAGCTCGCCGTGATAAACAATTTCCTTTTCCTCCGTCGAGAGATCACGAAACGGCACGTCTGTCCGCACCCCCATCGTCCGCACAATGTCCTTCATCAGAGACCACATGAGTGTCCCCCAGACGACGACTGCACCTTCGTCTATCGTCTTGGAATCATCCGGCACAAGTGCTGCCTCATTCACTGTCTGGACAACTCCCGTTCCGCCGCAGGTCGGGCAGGCACCGGTGCTGTTGAAAGCAAGCTCCTCCGCCCCGGGACCATAGAATTTCGCGCCACAGACAGGACACGTGATTTCCTGCATGGCAGCGACAGAAAGAGACGGCGGGCAGTAATGCCCATTGGGGCAGCGGTGACTCGCAAGCCTGGAAAACATCAGACGCAGACTATTGAGCAGCTCCGAAAGTGTGCCGAACGTGCTGCGGATGCCGGGAACTCCCGGCCGCTGGCGCAGAGCAAGCGCCGCCGGTACATAACGGACATCATCCACATCCGCCCGTTCCGCCTGCGTCATTCTCCGGCGCGTATAGGTAGAGAGGGATTCCAAATACCTGCGGGATCCCTCTGCATACAGCGCACCAAGTGCAAGCGACGATTTTCCCGAACCGGAGACACCTGCAATCGCTACAATCTCGTTAAGCGGGACATCTACATTGATATTTTTAAGGTTATGAACCTTTGCGCCGCGTACCTCGATATACTTTGGCAGCATCTTCCTCTGTCTGATCTCACCGGACATAACAATTACCTCTTATCCTTACATTTTCTGGTTGATATTTCCCTTTGGTGCAATCCGGAACTGATACGAATGCTTTATTTCATCAGAGTTTTTCCAACAGAAAAAGCCTTACCGGCAGTTTCTCCCATCATAATGTAATCTTTGCTTGTATCTTCAAACCACACAATATTCATTTTACGAACCTGAGGAATTCCATCATTTCCGATATAGTGATCATCAATGGTAGTTTCCCTGATTCTGCCCACGATTCTGGTATTACCGAATTCCTCTTTGATCGAAATTACCTCGCAATGGAAGGTCATCGGATATTCTTCAAATTCCGGAGCATTTACTTGACACTCCACACGACTAAAGTCGTGGGATTCTTGCTTCAACCACTACTGCGTTCCTAACAAGTTACCTTGTTGGCTCGTCTTACACAGTGTCCACAAGCGTAAATTCCCGTATGCCCTACGGTATTTTATATATGTCAGGCTATTGACAGCCCTTTATTTAAGATGTTTATGCTTGCGTTGGTGTCTCTATCGTGTTTTGCGTGACAATTAGGACATTCCCATTCTCTGATAGAGAGATTCTTTACAAACGGGTTCTTATACCCACAACAACTGCATGTCTGACTGCTTGGATACATAGTAGGTACTTTGATTATGTCATTTCCGTACCATGTAGCCTTGTATTCAAGCATTGCAAAGAACTTAGACCATGAACAGCTTGCTATGTGTTGTGCAAGTTTATGATTGCGAATCATTCCTTTTACATTCAGGTCTTCGATACAGATCGTTTGGTTTTCGCTAACAAGTATCGTTGACTGTTTTTGAAGGAAATCGTTACGCTGATTCGTTATCTTTTCATGGACTTTAGCTACCTTAACACGCTGTCTATTGCGATTATTAGAGCCTTTTTGTTTACGAGAAAGCCTGCGTTGTTCTCTG
>NZ_JADKQA010000002.1:0-50658 GCF_015351765.1 Clostridium vitabionis | reverse complement strand
GCATCTCTATTGTTCGGAAATACTTAAGTTCCGGTGTACACAAGCCATTCTCCCATTTAGATACAGCCACATCACAGCATCCGATCAACCGGCTGAATTCTCTCTGCGTCATATCATACGCCATGCGGATACTCTTCATCTTTCTTCCGCAATCTCTGGCGATGAAATTCTCAAAGTCACTTGTATATCGATCAGGATTTTTATTCAGGCTATCCAGATTGATTTTTTTATCTGCTGCCAGTTTTTTGATTGTCCCGAAGTATCTTCTCAGCGGCTTTGAGCATTCAAGTTCCCAATGTGTAAGGGTCTGTTCCTCACATCCAAGAATCGTAGCAAAATCTGACGGAATCATACCATAACACAGGCGGATCCGTCGAAGCTTCTTTCCCCAATCCTGTGCGACGAATCTCTCGTACTCGTCTACATATTTTTCCTGGTTCTCAACCTGCTGTATAATATCGATTCCATGCTCTGATGCATATTGCTTGAGCAGTTCATACATTTCCCTTGCAGGATGATGATTATCAAATTCAGATTCCCAGATACTCACTGTAGATCGCAGAACTCCCATCTTATCTGCTAACTGCTCTTGCGTAAGTCCCATGGCATGTCGTATAGATGCTATACGCTTTCCATATCCCGGTCCGCAGAAATTCGAATACTCATCCAGGAACTCCTTTGGATCGACGCTTAAAGCTTCTCCAAGCTTATGAGCATCCTCATACTGGATGTCATTAAAACCGGATTCCAAATTAATAATTCCGAAAGATGTCATTCCAAGACGTGATCCCAGCTCTTCATAACTAAGACCACTGACCATTCGATAATACCTTAACTTCTCCTGGGGAGTAGCATTTTCATCAGGATCCGGCATCCGAGTCGCAAAATTGATTAAACTAAGGCCACTTCTCTGTATGATGCCTGTGTGATTCAGCCAAGTGCAGCATTGTCAATGCAGCCATGAAGCGGCGAGAAACACCCGAGCATCTGGGAATTGGCGGCATTTACAATCGCATCGACCTGTAGCGTTGTGATATCTCCCTGCCAGAGAAAAAGACGCTGATCCAATCTGGCCGGCGACAGAGCCGCTGCCTCTGTGATCCCCTTTTCCTCCGTTATGTTTTGCAGGACTTCAGACTGCACCGTATAGAAATCATCTGGCAATGTATGCCCGGTATCCCCGGATGGCATGCGGATATTGCAGAGCGCCCGATACAGATTAAACGCCTGTTTCGGATCCTCCGGCATGGCATATCCCGCATACTCCGGCATTTCTGCTTCCAGACACTTGATCAGAAAATGAAGTTGTTCTGTTAAATCGTGCCTATCCATTAATGATCCCCCTCTCTTCAGACAGCCGGGCTTCTGACGACTCAGCCTATGAATCCGGATGATGCAGGCTCCTCACAAGAACCGAGCGCTTCGAGAACCTCGCCGATGCCTGCATCAATGCAGATACTCTGCTTCACAATCTCACGGCTGCAGCCCGCCTCGCCAAGGTTTATGCAGGCGTAGAAGGCGTTGGGATTCTGCCGCGTGTATTTCCAGAAAGGAAATTTTATAATTACCGGTGTATTCAGCAACTTTGTGTTCCATCAGGCATAAAAATAAATCGTGATCGTTTTTGCCCTGGAATCGGGGCAAACCTTTTCAATCAGGCCGTGTGCAACGGCTGCCTTTTCATCCATCGGCGCGTCGGACTTGAGGAACGTCAGCACATCGCGGCACCTCGCCCGGAAGTCGTCGGGAATGACCGAATCGGCAGCAGGGGCAGCGGCCTTTTTCTTTTTCATTTCGTTTATGGCATCCGTGAGGCGCGTTTTGTTCTCCCGGTACTCCTCCAGCGTGTCGATTTCCTCTATGTATGCGCGCTTCGCCCGGTCAAGCTGCTTTTCCAGCTTCGATATTTCGAAATCATAGTCGATCGACGCCTTCGGGTGCACGACGTTAATCTTTGCTGTTTCTATGGCATCCGGTTCCGTATATATCCGCTCCAATTCCCTATACACGGCCTGTTCAATTATCCACACGCGGGCAGACCCGTTTGTGCATAACTGCCCTCCGACGTATCCATTGCACCGGTATGCAGGTTTCCTCCCGCCGGGGCGTTTCACATGGGACATTGACCGCCCGCAGATCGGGCACCTCACCAGCCCCGAAAGCCAATGCACATACTGATTCGTGGAATGTTCGTATTTCTTGCGCTTTGCCGCCCGCTCCGCCATAACATTCTGCACCCTATCGAACTGTTCCGGCGTGATGATTGCCGGATGCTTTCCGTCGTATATTCCGTGATCGCCGGACAGCGTCGCCTCAATCTGCCCGCAGTATGTCCGGTTCTGCAGGGCATATTTCAGCGTGGCGACACACCACTGCGCACCATTCACGGAATAAACCATGTTGTCATTCAATGCATGGCATATCTGCAGATATGGCGTCCCGGCTTCCACCGCGTCAAACATGTATTTTACCCACGGCACACGGTCCGGATCGGCGACCAGTGCGCCGTCCTTCATCATATAGCCGAACGGACATTTTCCGATGTGCTCGTGCCGCTCGACGACCTTCGCACGAATTCCGCGCCTGGAATCCTTCGACAACTTCCGGAGGTACAATTCGCCGGATGCGCCGTTGATTGCGTCAATGTATAACTGCGCGTCATCGTCCTGCACAATCGGCTCAGACACCGCAATCACGGATATTCCGTGCTGCTGGATCATCTGCTTGTATGTCAGGAACTCGACCATGTTCCGGGCAAACCGATACGAATCCCATATCAAAAGCGCCTTTATATCCGGATATTTCCCTGTCGTGACATCCTCGATCATGGACAAAAATCCGGGACGCTTCGCCGCGTAATGGCCGGATATGCCATCATCACAATATGATTTCACGATTTTGTATTTGTTGCGGCGCGCCCAGTCACGGATGGATTTGTCCTGATCGCCGACGGAATATTCCTGATTGTTCGTCGATGCCCGTGTGTACTCGATACATTGGACCATAGAAAAACCTCCGATTGAAATAATCTCCCGGAGGCTGTACAATAAACACGTTCATAATTGTTCCTTCGGGAACTACACCGCCTGACATGATGCCAACATGCCGGGCGGTTTTTTATTCTGGTAACTCAATTCCAGCCTTTTTGGCATATCTGATATATCTCACCATCATTCCCTTAGGTTTGTCGAGCTCGTCAACCGCCCCGTTTGAAATGGCTTCATTGCAGATATTGCACGCGGAAATATAATCCTTCCGTTTTTCGTATAACATCGCCAGTCTCTTATATCCCTCACAAATTGTCGGCATTACCTTCTGACCATTCTTTATATACTGATCACGCACGGATAAAAACAATTCAATATTTTTCCGGCATAACACTTCATATTTTTCAGAGCGCATTCCGTCGAATTTTTTCAGGTTATAAAGCATTGACCAGCCAGCGCTCACATCGTTAGAACTCTCCACCCACCTTTTTTCTAGGGATTGAAATTCACGACTATACATAAAATTATCGCTTGGTTTGTTATTCGAGCGATTAAGTATTTTCTTTATTATGCCCATTCAACCAACGCCTTCTGTAGTATTCGAAGCAGTAGAATCCGCGTTCCGTGCATTCCTTGAGTTGCTTTTTATATATTCTTCCTCCGCATCGGCAACCCGGTTCTGCTGTTGTTCGCGCCTTAAATTTTCCTTGAACTGCTCGACAATCCGGTGCCGGATGTCCGGATCAAGCTCGAAATATGCCTTCATCAACTGCACTTCCAGCGCATCCGCACCATGTTCCCGGAGGAAATCGTCCAGGGAAAATTCATCCGGCTGGGCGAACATGTCGCCCTCTCCCGTTTCCAACCATTCACGGCGGACATTGAATTCACGGCATATCAATGCTGAAACTGAATCAACCGGATCGTTCCGGCCTACTTCATAGTTCGCAATCGTGTTTCTCTTTATTCCTATTCTGTCGGCAAATTCCTGCTGCGTCATACCTAACTTCTTCCGCAGAATGCGAACCTGTTCTCCAGTCATGCAATCACCTCCTACCCGCTCATAATAAATTAAAAATGTGCGTTTGTCAACAAAAAGCAATTGACAATAGTCACATTAGCACATATAATAGTCACAGAAACACAGAAAGACATCCCGGAAGGAGGTTCACATATGAATAACGTGAGGATCGCGGACAACGGAGCGGCATTCCTGATTATCACAAACGGGACCATCACATCGGCGCATCGGACGCTTGGCGATGCATGGCGGCACATCGAATGGATGTATGCCGTGGCATCACAGAGGTTCACCGTTGGGAAGTCGGAGACCCCGGTCAAGGAATGGATAAACGGGATGCACGCATGTGGATGTCTGGACGGGACGAACCCAGTAGCGGATGAATGAAAGGAGGTTCAAACATGGATGTCTTGTTAGATAAGGAGCAGAAAACCGAGGCGGACGAAATCATTAAATTCGTCAAATCCCTGACAACGAATGAACGCTATGAGTTCATCGGAATCATCCGGGGCGTGCAGATGGCGCGCCGGGCAGAATCCGGCAAGGAGCAGAAATGACAGCCGGGTGGAACGTGTCCGGGGTCATCGTGGATCAGCACCACGGGGAACGGCGCGAGCGCCGGATTGATGAAATCCCACCGGATGAATTGAAACGGATTGCGCACGGCATGACCGTCCGGGCATTCCAAGCGGCAGGTTACAAGGTACTAGGAGGGAACAATTATGAACAACAAGGAAATTGACATCGATACATTCGGCGAGTTTATGGACGCCCTCATCAAAGGAAGCAACATCCAGATGATGATCGACATGCCGTCGGGAACCACCGAACCGACGATAACCGACAACGCATTTAACGCCCCGGTTGTCCAGCTTTACATCCTGCTGAACGCCATCGGACCGACCATCAAAAGAATCTGGGAGACAACCGACAAAGACGGAACCCGCATGTTCCGTCCGGACACGATGGAGGTATTCGTCGATGGAGTGCTGAAGATGGTAAAGGACGACATCCTGAAAAAGGCGGAAAAATGAGACGCCACACCGCGAAGGAGAATCTGATTTCTGCGGCGCTCGGAATTTCCATCGGTTCGGCACTCGCCATCACATCACTGCATTTCCAAAAAATCCAGCGCGTGAAATGCGCAAAGGAACTGTACGCGGTGCAGATGGAACAGGAACGACAATATGAAGCCGACCGGGCAGAAGCGCTCCGCGAGGAGGCAATCGCCGAATCGGAACAGATTGCCGAGGAAAATTATCAGGCGGAGCTCGAACTGCTTGCCTGTCTGGTGTACGCCGAGGCCGGTAATCAAGATTTGATGGGGAAACGGTTGGTTGCCGACACCGTCCTGAACCGCGTCGATTCTCCGGACTTTCCAGACACAATCAGCGGCGTCATCTACCAGAAGAACCAGTTCACGCCGGTTTCGAATGGCGCGCTTGACCGGGCATTCACAGACGTAACCCCGGACTGCTACAAGGCCGTTTCGATGGAGCTTGAGGAACGCGCTGATTGGAACGTCCTCTACTTTTCATCGGACGGGTTTCAGCCATACGGGACACTGGCATTCAAATATCAGGATCACTATTTCAATTACGAATGAATCGGCAATAGGGCCGTTTCAATAGATAGGAGGAACAATTATGAACGAAAACATGAAAGACATCATCGACCGCATGGCACGGGCAGAGGCGGAACTTGCCGTCATCCATGACCGCATCCGCCGCCTCGACGCGAAACTGAACGCAGAGGAAATGAGCGACATCGGGATGGAGCGCGGCTATGGATCGGCGAAACAGTACGTTCCGAAATCCAGCGTCGATGTCGGCTATATCCGAGGATTATTCGGGCTGACCCGTTCCACAGACGTAACGGACGCCATTAACAAGCTGAATGCTGAACGTGCAGAGAAGGAGGAAGAGGCATGAAAGTAAATCGTATGACAGAGGTCGAAACAACCCGCCCAATAATCGGCGACCGGATCAGCTTCACATTGAAAACCGGGGAAAAGGTCGAGGCTATGGCAGTCAAGGAACTGATAAACGGAACGGTATTCTGTGCCGTTGATTTCCTCAGCAAACCGTACCCGATGAACCACAGAGGCGGCACCCGCGGGGGATATGAGGCATCCGACCTTAGAAAGTCCCTCAACGGCGAAATCCTCGACAGTTTCCCGGACGACATCAGGGAACGGCTCATTCCATTTGATAACGGCGACATTCTGACAATCCCGTCAGAGCGCGAAATGTTCGGCAAGAACATATTTGCCGAGGAGGACGAAGGCGACGTGATGCAGTGGGAACCAATGGCCGACAGGCATAACCGGGTAGCATTCCGGGATGGTGTTTATGAATGGGGATGGTTGCGTAACGTCGCGAACTCCACGGACTTTGCTACTTGCAACGCGAACGGCGATGCGAACAGCGACTACGCGTCGGATTCTAATGGCGTGCGCCCCGCTTTCATCTTGAAAATCTAACATCCCCGCCCGAATGGGCGGTATAGGAGGAATACAAACATGGCAACATTATACGAATTATCGGGGGAATACCTCGAACTGCTGGAAATGGCCGAGGATCCCGAAACGGACCCGCAGGCATTTTCGGATACGCTGGAATCCCTCGACTGGGAATTTGAGGACAAGGCCGATGGATACGCGAAGATCATCGCACAGATGAACGCCGATTCCGGAGCCATCGGGGACGAAATCAAGCGCCTGCAGGCGCGAAAGAAATCCATGGAGGGAAATATCGACCGCATGAAGAAATCCCTGCAGATGGCGATGGAAACGACCGGGAAGCGGAAATTCAAGACGTCGCTGTTCTCGTTTGGAATCCAGAAAAACCCGCCGCGTGTCGTGATGGATGCGGAAAATTTGACGGATATTCCGATCGATTATCTCGTCCCACAGGACCCGACGGTCGACAAGAAGAAAATCATGGCGGAACTGAAATCAGGCGCGGCGCTTCCATTCGCGCACCTGGAACAGGACGAGGGAATCCGGATCAGATAGGAGGGGCATATGCAGCATTTCAGACTATTACGGGCGGATGAGATCGACGCCCGCGTGGCGATGGTGAAAAAGACCGGTTGTTCCGTCCTCCTCTACAAGGATGCCCGCGTTGACCAGAACATTCTGGACGAGACGTTCGGCATGTTTGGCTGGCAGCGGCACCATGAAATCATCGGAGGGAACCTATATTGCACCGTTGCGGTTAAGGATCCCGAAACAGGCGAATGGGTCGAAAAGCAGGACGTTGGCACGGAATCAAACACGGAAAAGGAAAAGGGACAGGCGTCCGATTCGTTTAAACGCGCCTGCTTCAATTTCGGGATTGGCCGCGAACTCTACACCGCCCCGTTCATCTGGATTCCCGCCGGGAAATTCAATCTGCAGCAGGACAATGGGCAGTTCTACACATACGACCGCTTCGCGGTGCAAACCATTGAATACAACGACGCTGGAACAATATCATTCCTCGAAATTGTGAACCACAGTAACAGGGATGAAGTTGTATTCACGTATGGCCGCAGGAACGCGCAGAATGCCGCAGAATCGCGTCAGGAGGCGCAGGCGAATAAGTGTGCACCCACGCCGGAAAAGCCCGCCGATGGGGCGCAGAATGAACCACATCGCAAGCAGGTTGACCCCGCACAGCCGATAAGCGACAAACAGGTTTTGACGCTGAAAATGATGTGCAAGCGGCACGAAATGCCGGAATCAATGATTTTCGAGAAGTACGGTCACAAGGACCTCACGGAAATGACAATCGGCGACTGGGCGGATTTCGGCCACACCGGGAATGCGATGCTCCAGGAATGGGATAAAAAGCGGACGGCATGAAAACACGCGGGACATTGACCGGGGTTTCGGTTCCATTTCGGAGCCGGAAACCGGTCGTATCCTTCGAGGTTACCGCGGACCCGGAGGACGTCGAAAAATACGCGGACATGGATTTAGACATATCGTTCGCAAAGCACAGGGAACGCCGGTCGCTGGACGCTAATGCGATGCTGTGGGCGTGCCTCGGAGAAATCGCAAAGGCACTGCGGACGGATAACTGGACGGTTTACCTCTACGAATTGGAACGGTACGGGAAATATACATACATCCTCGTGATTCCGGAGGCGGTGGAATCCGTCAAGGCGCAATGGCGGGAAACGAAGGTTGTCGGGGAGATGCAAGTCATTGACCCCGGTTCCGGAACGCCAAGGACAATGATTCAGATGCTTTGCTTTTATGGATCGTCAACCTATAACACCGAGGAATTTTCCCGGCTGTTGAATGGAGTTATCGATGATATGCACGACATGCATCTGGAAACGCCTCCGGATGCGGAAATGCGGGCACTGCTTGAACAGATGGAAAGGCGGGAACATGATAAGCGAACCGGATAAACACAAGCGCGGAAAGGCTGCCAGAAATAAGGGTGCGAATGCAGAACGTGAGCTTGCCGGGATCCTTCGCGACTGGTACGGATACGACGTTCATCGCGGAAAGGTTTTCTATCATGAATCCGACATCGTCGGGCTTGACGGCATTCATCCGGAGGTTAAACGCCAGGAACGGCTTAATATCTACAACGCCATGGCGCAGGCCGTGGACGAGGCAAAGAAAAGAAATGACGGCATCCCGACAGTGTTTCATCGCCGGGATCGCGGCGAATGGATGGTAACAATGAGATTGTCCGATTGGATAGATTTGTTCGGTGCATGGAGGGACTGAATCATGGCTGAAAGAAATAGTTTTGTGATGTATATGTCATGGGCGACGCTCCTTGCGAATCTGCCGGAAGAACAGGCCGGAATCCTGATCAAGGCAATCTGCGCAAAACAGACCGGAGCGGAATATGAAATCACCGACCCCGTTGTCAGCGCCATGTTTTCCATGATCGAATCGCAACTGGACAAGGACACGGCAAAGTATAACGAAACGTGCCGCAACCGTTCTGATGCCGGGCGCAGGGGGAATGAAAAACGCTGGACGGAATCGCAAACGGTCGCAAATGATCGCAAATGCGATAACGACGAATCGCAAAACATCGCAAACGGTCGCAAAAGCGATATTTGCGATAATACGGAATCGCAAAACGTCGCAAACGTCGCTGATAATGAATCTGAGTATGAATCTGATAATGAATCTGAATCTGATACTGAGAATGAATCTGAGAATGAGCACCCTACGGGCGCTAAAAAGAAAAGCGCGTCCGCGCGTCCTGCCCGCCACAAACACGGGCAGTTCGGCCACGTCCTTCTGACGGACGACCAGTTCGACGCATTGGTCGCAAAGCACGGGAGCACGGAAACAGAGAATGCCATCCGGGCGGTTGACGAATACTGCGAGCAATCCGGCAAAACATACCGGAACTATGCCCTCGTGATGGAAAAATGGGGGTATCGTTCCGCCGCCGAGCGCGCACGTTCGGGGACAACGAAACCGGGAGGATTCGACGCGAACGATTATCTCATGGGGATCATCAACGGAGGAGGCGAAGGACAATGACCCTGCAGGAAACCGCGAAAATCGTGTATGTCATCAAGGTCACGTACCCAGCGCATTTTACGAAATACACGACGAAGGATTATGACAACATGATTCAGGCGTGGACAGCCGTCATGGAGGATTACACATACATGCAGGCATCCGCCGGATTGAAAATATACCTGGCATCCGACACGAAAGGATTCCCGCCGTCTCCGGGGCAGGTGATCGACTGCATCACAAAAACCATGAAGCAGCCGGAACTGGAAATGAACGCGCTTGAGGCGTGGACGCTCGTCCGGAAAGCCCTCGGAAATTCCGGATACAATTCCGCGGAGGAATTCGCAAAACTTCCTCCGGCGGTGCAGCGGGCGGTCGGGTCCGCGGCAAACCTGCGCGAGATGTGCATGCTGCCGACAAACGAGGTGGAAACGGTCGAACAGTCGCAATTCATCCGGGCATACAATGCGACGGTGCAGCAGATGAAGGATGAGGCAAAAATCCCGTCAAAGGTCCGGGCACTGATTGAGCAGACAACGCGGCAACTTGTCGGAAATTCCGAACAGTTGCAGCTGACCAAGGAGGGGGCATGAACAGCATTATTCCGGGCGATGTCAAGGACCGTTGCTATATCTGCGGGCGCCGCGGGAAGATGGAAGTGCATCACATGTTACACGGCAGCAGGCGGGCGAACGCGGAACGATGCGGGCTGAAAGTCCATTTATGCCGCCAGTGTCATGCGGACCTGCACGACCATGGCGCCCATGATGCAGAACTAGAGGAAATCGCCCAGGTGGAATTCGAAAAGAATCATACCCACGCTCAATGGATGTGGATATTCGGGAAAAATTTCAGGAAGGAGGAACACGAATGATTGCAATTATTGCCCTGATCGGCGCTCCTCTCCTGCTCTGGATCCTCGGAGCGGAGTTAATCAAAACGGCATTGAACGAAATGGAGGAATACACGAAATGAACAAGGTAATTCTGATGGGCCGCCTCACACGGGACCCTGAAATCCGGTACACGCAGAACAACATGGCCGTCGCGAGGTTCAGCATTGCGATTGACCGGCCAAGGGCGCAGGATAAGGCGGCGGATTTTCCGTCATGCGTCGCATTCGATAAGGCAGCCGAGAATATTGCAAAGTATTTCGGCAAAGGATCAAAAATCCTGATTTCCGGGCATCTGCAGACGGGGTCATACAAAAACCGCAACGGGGACACGGTTTACACGACCGATGTCATTGTTGAAACATGTGAATTCGTGGAATCCAAAACCACTCCCGCCGCACCGGAACCGGCAACGGATGGCGACGGGTTCATGAACATTCCGGACGGGATGCAGGAAAGCCTCCCGTTTGACTGATGAAACCGGTAAATTTCCAAACCTACAAGACCGTCACACGAATGTCGCTGAATGAATTCAACCGTTGGGTTACGTCGATATACAAAACGGCATTCGCGGACGGATTGGAGGAAGGAGAAAAGGAAATCCCGGACGATGCTGTCATATTGTCGGATGACGAATTGTTCCGGAAATTGCAGGAAATACCGGGAATTGGCGAAAGAACCGCGGCTAAGATCGTCGCGTACATAATGACGGAGGGGAACGTATGAACGGAGAAAAATACCCGGACCCTACGGCGGACATTGCAGTTCGCAATGCCGACCGCATTCCGGACAACATAGCGGAGGTTATCAGGCTGATGAAATCTGTCGCAAGCCTCGCGGGGTTGGATGTGACGAATCGCATCCACCTGCGGGACCGTGCGACTGGAAAGGAATGGAAATGATGCAGAAATCAATTCTTGACCAGTACATCGATGCGTGTGAGCTGGTGAAGGAATCCGAGGACAGAATTGCAAAACTACGGGAAAACAGATCGACAGTTCACGACACCGTCATCGGATCATCGCCGGAATTCCCGTATACGGTACAACATTACAAAATCGAGGGGACGCCGTCGAAGGAATTAGCCCTGATCGATGCCGAGGAACGGATCCTTCTTCTCCAGCGCGGGAATGCCAACGCCCTGCGGGCAGAGGTTGAGAATTGGATGATTGGAATTCCGGCCCGGATGCAGCGCATTATCCGGGCACATATATTTGACCGTAAATCATGGCGAGAAACAGCCGAAATCATCGGGCGCGGTGCGAATGAGTACAGCGTGCGGAAGGAATTTGAAAGATTCATGAAAAAAAATGCAAAAATGTCCTGAATGTCCTACATGTCCCGATTTGAAATGTTATTCTATACGATGGAAATGTAGAAAGATCGTAATGATTCCTCCTTTTCAAAATACGCGGCGCGGCGTCAAGCGCATAATGACCGGGGCATGAAATCCCGGTCATTTTTTCATGGTGAACGAGATGCAGATCGAAATGATTCAGGTGTCAGACCTGACGCCGTATGACCACAATCCACGGAAGAACGACGCATCGGTCGAATATGTCGCGAATTCAATAAAGGAATTCGGATTCAAAGTCCCGATTGTGATCGACCGGAACAACGTCGTTGTGTGCGGCCATACACGGCTCAAGGCGGCTAAAAAGCTGAAAATGAAATCTGTTCCGTGCATCCGCGCGGACGACTTGTCTGATAAGCAGATTCAGGCGTTCCGACTGGCAGACAACAAGGTCGGGGAACGGTCCGAATGGGACTATAACGAACTCGGCGGGGAACTGGACGACCTGCTGCCGGATTTCAAAATGGAGGACTTCGGATTCGACCTCGGGACCGACGACGAATTCGGAACCGATTTTGACCTGGCATCCGGGGACAAAACGACCTCGTCAACGATGTCGTTCTCGCTGTCGCAGGAGCAGGCGGACATCATAAAGGACGCCATCGGGAAAATGAAGGGAACGGAACGGTACAAGAACTATCAGAACGATAATAACGGGAATTCAAACGGAAATGCCCTGTTTTTGGTGGTGGACGAATGGCTTCAGCAACAGACATCAGATTGAAAGTGATTCCGTCGAAAATCGCGAATGATTTTGTCGACAAACATCACTATTCCGGAAAACATGTACACAATTCGACGCTTCACTTTGGAGCGTTTCTCGACGGGCGCCTGCATGGCGCGATGTCGTTCGGCAGCCCGATGGACCGCCGGAAAGTCCTCGGCCTCGTCGTTGATCAGGACGGGAACCCGGCACCATGGAACGACATGCTGGAATTAAACCGAATGGCGTTTGATGAAGCACTCCCGCGGAACTCTGAATCACATTGTATTTCCGTTGCAATCCGCCTGATTCGGAAAAACGCGCCGCAGATAAAATGGATCCTCTCATTTGCCGATGGATCACATTGCGGAGACGGCACCATATACCGGGCATCGGGGTTCAAACTAACCGGGTATAGCAGGGGGAGCATGTTGGTTTTACCGGAGAAATACCGGAAATACAACGGCGGCGGTAAATATGCGCATCGGATGTCGTTCCAGTCAAAATCGAATCGGTTATATAAGGTTTTGAATGCGGAATTCAACCTCGGCGGAAAAAACGTCACGGTTGAGCACATAGCGGAACTCCTGCACACGCAGGTCGTTTCCGGCTATCAGTTCCGATACATTTACATCATAAACAGGAATTATCATCTGGCAGTTCCGGAATTGCCGTTCTCAACGATTGATGAAATCGGCGGCGGGATGTACAAGGGCGAAAAGGTCGCACAAGCGGAACGCCATATTGATAAATGATATTCGCCGGGGTGGTTCAATGGTAGAACGCCCGCAATCCTTGCGGGAAATGGCAGTTCGAATCTGACCTCCCGGCTTTATTGCGAGGTGATATACGGATGGCAAGGCCACGAAAAGAAATAGACAAAGAACAATTTGAAAAGCTGTGCGCCCTGCAATGCACGGAGGAAGAAATCGCCGGATGGTTTTCCGTGTCACCCGACACGATAGATCGGTTCTGCAAGAGGACGTACAAGGAAAGATTTGCGGCAGTTTTCGACAAAAAGCGGGCACCGGGCAAAATATCCATACGTCGGGCGCAGTTCCGCCTGGCGGAAAAGAATGCGACAATGGCAATTTGGCTCGGGAAACAGTACCTTGGACAGCGCGACCGATATGAGGTCGAGACGAACGACAACGACCTTGTGATTCAGTTCATCGAGGGGATGAAACACGGTGATTCACCTAAACCCGAAACAGGTTGAATACCTGAACGCCGCGAATCGACGCTGGAACATAAAATCGGGTGCTGTCCGATCCGGAAAATCGTTTGTAGACGTTGCGGCGGTTATCCCGGAACGAATTATCGAGCGCACCGGGAAATCCGGAATATCGGTCATCCTTGGGGTATCCCGTGACACCATAGAACGAAACGTCCTCGAACCGATGCGGGAAATCTACACAGATAAACGCATCGGCACAATCAACAGCCGAAACGTGGTGACGTTGTTCGGCGAACCGGTTTATTGCCTCGGCGCCGAAAAGGTATCGCAGGTAGCAAAGATTCAGGGCGCGTCAATAAAATACGCATACGGCGACGAGGTGGCGAAATGGAACTCCGAAGTATTCCAGATTCTCAAATCCCGTCTCGACAAGCCATATTCGTGTTTTGATGGATCGTGCAACCCGGAACATCCGACACACTGGCTGAAAAAGTTCATTGATTCGGGTGCAGACATCTATCTGCAGCAATACACGATATTCGACAACCCTCACCTGTCGAAAGAATTCGTTTCGAATATCTGCAAGGAATACACCGGAACGATTTATTATGATCGGCTGATTCTTGGCAAATGGAAACGCGCCGAGGGCGCCATATACCGGAGGTTCGCGGACGACCCGCGGGCGTTCCGGTGCGAGATCGTGGACGAAACCACACCGGGGAATGCAACGAAACAATTTGCGAAGCGCGATATTATTTCGATTGAAATCGGCCTGGACTTCGGCGGAAATCAATCCGGGCACGCATTCGTTGCCCGCGGATATACCGACGGATTCCGGGACGTTATCATCCTGATGTCAGAGCGCGTCATGGCATCCGATACTGGCGAGCCGATTGACGGAAACGTTCTTGACCGACTGTTTATTGAATTCCTCCAGCGCGTGATTGACAAATACGGGGTGTCATCGCGGGACGGATGGCACAATGTCGAATCGGTTTATTACGACAATGCAGAATCAGTCCTCGGAAACGGAATCCGGAACGCGGTCGAAAAGAAATTCCCGTACATCATCGTCCGCCCGGCAGAAAAGCGGCATATAAATGACAGAATAAACACGGTCCTCCGCCTCATGGGCGCGGGCCGTTTTTGGGTTACGGATGACGCTGCATCGGTCACGACGGCATTGTCCGAGGCGGTATGGGACAAAACAAAGGACGACGACGCCCGCCTTGATGATGGCTCGTCCGACATTGATTCGCTCGATGCCATGGAATACACCATCGAGCGCGATATGAAGGATTTGATTGAGGAATGAAATGTTTGAAGGTCTTAAAAACTGGATAAGAGGGGTCATGGGAAGAATGTTCGGATACACACAGATGAAATCCATTGCCGGAACCGACATCGCGATGTCGCAGGCAATGATTGACGCCATCAACCTATGGCATGACATGATAAACGGGACGGCACCATGGATCGACGAGAAACGCGGGATTGTTTCGCTGCGGACAGAGATCGGAATATGCCGCGAATTCACGGATATAACGCTTGGGGAAATGGACGCAAGCGTCGACAATGAGGTTCTTGACGCTGCGTTCCAGTATGCCATCCGCGACTTGAACGAAAACCTGCAGGACGGTCTTGCTCTTGGATCGTTCATTATCAAACCGATGGGCGGCAACCGCTCCGAATTCGTGACGGCGGACAAGTTCGTCCCGATTTCCTTTGACGATTCAGGGAAACCGAACGACATCATGTTCTTTACGCGTAAACGCACCGGGCAGGCGTCGTTTTATACGCGAGTCGAAAGGCACAGATTCGACGAAAACGGCGACCTCGTCATCGAAAACAAGTGCTATCATTCCTCATCGGAATCGGCCATCGGGGACATTTGCTCCATGTCTGCCGTGCCTGAATGGGCCAACATTGAAACGGAACCGGTCGTATATCCGGGAATGAAACAAAATGATTTCGGATATTTCCGTGTCCCGCTGAAGAACCGCGTTGACGGATCGCCGTGCGGCGTGAGCATATTCGGGGAGGCAAGCGACCTGATCAAGCGGGCAGATATTCAATATGGGCGCCTCGACTGGGAGTATGATTCCGCGGAACGTGCGATACATGTCGATGAACGCGCCCTCCGCCATAAGGACGGGCGGGTCACGATGCCGCGCGGACGCCAGCGCCTATATCGCGGATTGAACCTCGAATCGAATCAGGGTGAATTGTACAAGGAGTACTCTCCCGCCATGCGCGACGACGCATTCATCCGCGGCCTTGAGCGTGCATACCGGAACATTGAATTCGTTGTCGGCCTGTCATATGGCGACCTGTCCGATACTTCGAACGTCGACAAAACAGCAACCGAAATCAAGGTTTCGAAGCAGCGGAAATACAACCGCGTAAACGCCATTCAGGAAAACCTGAAGGAGTGCCTGTCTGATTTCGTTGATGCCCTGGCGTTCTACAATGACATGTACATGTCGAAATACGAATTCACATGCGCATTCAATGACTCGATTTTGACCGACGAGGAAACGGAACGCGAACAGGATCGGAAGGATGTCGCGATGGGCGTCATGTCACTGACGGAATACCGGTCGAAATGGTATCAGGAGGACGAGGAAACGGCTGCGGCAAATCTGCCTCCGCAGTCGTCCGACGTGATGCCGTGATATGCGGGAATCCTACCAGCACCAGATTGATGCCGGACTGGTTAAGCGCTATCAGACGCTCGAGTACGAAATCCAGTCCGACATTGTCCGCCGCATAAAGAAGGCACGGAAAATCACCAGCACGGCAGACTGGCAGATTGAACGAATTCGGATCCTCGGAAAATCGTCGCGCGATATTAAAAAAATTGTGGCGTCGGCTGTGCAGTATGATGACGGTGAGGTGGACAAACTGTATAAACAGGTTGTCGCGGATGAATACACGGCGAACAAATCAAAATATGAGCAGATCACCGGAAAATTCGTCAAATACGAAGATAATTTGAAACTGCAGCAAATCGTTGCGGCAATCAAAAAGAATTCAACCGAGGAATTGACGAATATCACCCGTTCGATGGGGTTCATGATAGATTTCGGGAACGGTCCGCAGTTCACCGAGCTGTCGGACACGTACAACAAAATTCTGGATCAGGCAGTTGTTGATATGACATCCGGCGCGTTTGATTACAACACCGTTATCCGACGCGTGTGTAAGCAGCTGACGGATTCCGGGCTACGAACGAGCCATCCATTCAGCACGAACCCGCAGAACACGTTCGGCGTTGATTATCCGTCCGGATGGCACAACCGAATTGATGTCGCCGCCCGGCGCGCCATCATGACCGGAACGTCACAGCTGACCGGTCATATCATGGATATGAACGCAGAGCGGCTGCACGTCGATAAGTTCGAGGTATCGTGGCACGTCGGCGCACGTCCGGAGCACGCCGCCTGGCAAGGGAAGGTATACACACGGAAGCAGCTTGAAACCGTGTGCGGCCTCGGAACCGGCGACGGGCTTCTCGGCTGGAACTGCCGACATGAATACTATTTGTTCTTCGACGATTCCACTCGGACGTATACGGATGAGTGGCTTGAGGCGCAGAACCGCAGAGAGGCGGAAAAGAAATCATTCCGCGGCCATGAATACAATACCTATGAGGCCACGCAGAAACAGCGCCGAATGGAAACCAACATGCGGGCACAGCGCGAAAAGGTTAAGCTGATGCAGGAGGCCGACGCCGACCAAGACGACATCATGATCGAGCGCTGCAAATATCAGGCGGAACTGAACGAATATAAGGAATTCTCCGCAATGTTCAATATGCTTGAACAGCGCGAACGAATTTATTATGATTTGAACGGAAGGGTTGCACCGACCGCCAGGCAATACGAGAAGCACAAATACGACGGCGTCATCATCCGCGAGATACACAAAGGCGGCGTAAAGGGGCATGTGCACATTACACCGACGAAGATTGACGTTGACGAACTTAAATTTGATGACGCTCACATCAACGGGGAACGCGGCCATAAGGTCACCGAGGAACAGGCGCGTGAAATCATCAAAACGGCAGCTGTGTCCGTCACGGTTTGGGGCGGTAAATTTGAGCGGTACTATAGCCCGTCAATGAACGGAGCTGTTTACGTGAACATGGAGAACAAAACCATACGAACCGCATTCATGGGCGATGAGGTGAGTGGAGACGCTAAGAACGCGATGGAGGTATTGAAACAATATGGCAAACAATGAATACCCGGACAAGGTGGAATGCCCTCTTGTTGGACACGAAATTGACGCGGGGGATTGCATCGAAAATCGGGACATCGTCGAGGGGGCAATAACCCCGAACATCCCGCCTGATTTCACAAAGAACCGCGGCTGGAAGGGAACATGCCGCGCGTGCAAATGGCACGACATATATTAAAACATTGCGATGAATTGGCACTCGACCATAAAGGCCGGGTGCCTTTTTATATGGCCAGACGATGAGGCCTAAAACGGTCAATCACGGGGCGCCGGTTAAAGCCCTAAAACAACCTATTACGTGAAAGGAGCAATAGACACATGAAAACTGAGTTTCTGAAGGGATTAGGACTTGAGCAGGACGCTATCGACAAGATCATGGCGGAAAACGGGAAGGACATCGCCGCGGAACAGGCCAAAACCGATAAGGCGAAATCCGAACGCGACAATTACAAAACCCAGCTCGACACCGCGAAGGAATCACTCGCGAAGTTCGACGGCGTGAACGTCGACGAAATGAAGGGGCAGATTTCCAAGCTGCAGGCGGACCTGAAAGCAAAGGATGACGAGTATTCCGCAAAAGAGGCGGAACGTGCATTCAATGACAACATCACCGCGGCAATCACGGCAGCAGGCGGGCGCAACCCGAAGGCGATTATGTCCCTGCTTGACATTGCCACCCTGAAAGCGTCAAAGGATCAGACGGCGGACATCAAAAACGCCATTGATGCGGTCAAGAAATCCGATGCATACATGTTCGGTTCCGACGAACCTCACAAGAATCCCACAAACCCGACGGGAGGAAACGGCGGCAGTGAAAACGGATCGCTCGCAGCCATCCGCGCGGCGATGGGATTGCCAGCAAAGAATGAGTAAAAGGAGCTCACAAAATGCCAAACACTATCACACTTAGAAAGAACTATTCCGAAGCACTCGATGAGGTGTATAAGCTTGCGTCCCTGACGGCGGTACTCGACGGTGATAACACGTTGGTCCGTGCGGGCGCAAATGCGAACGAGATCCTCGTTCCAAAGATGTCCATGTCCGGGCTTGCGGACTATGACCGCAACGCTGGATTTACGTCCGGCAACGTCACGTTTGAGTACGAGACGAAGAAGTGCGAGTATGACCGAGGCCGAATGTTCACGGTCGATGCAGAGGACGAGGAGGAATCCCTCGGCGCGTTTTCCAAGCTGTCTGCGGAATTCGTCAGGACAAAGGTTGTTCCGGAACTTGATGCGTACCGAATCGGTGCGTATGCAAACGCAGCGGGAACCGCAGTCACCGGAACCCTGACGACCGGGAAGGCGGCACTTGATGCCGTGTCTACCGCAAAAAGGAAGATCATTGATTCCGAGGCGAACATCGCGACATGCTACCTGTTCATCACGGCGGACCTTCGCGGCATGATCGACGACCTCGACACGACCGCATCCCGTCGCGCTATGGAGGACTGGGCCGGAATTGTTACTGTTCCGACCGCCCGCATGTTCAAGACTGTAAAGCTCGGCGCGGACGGATTCACCGGAACACAGGCAATCAACTTCCTCGCAGCTGATAAGGCCGCCGTGATGCAGTTCCAGAAGCACACGGTTTCGAAGATCGTCACCCCGGACAACAACCCGGACGCGGACGCATGGAAGTTCGGCTATCGTACTGTCGGCATCGCCGAGGTATACGACAACAAGAAGCTCGGAATCTATGCGCATACCGTTGCCGCAGCTTGATGAGATACGCCGAATATAATTTCTATCATGAAACATATTGCGGCGACCGGATCACCGGCGAGGAGGCGTTCAACCGGTTAGCGACGCGGGCCAGTGAAAAACTGGACTGCTACACCATGAAACGAATCGACCAGACGGATTTTGACGGCGAATCATACGCCGCGGCGGTCCGTCTGGCCGTTTGTTCTATGGCCGACATTATGTATCTGGTGGAAAAACGGAAATCGTCACACGATGGGCGGGAAATCGCCAGCGAATCAAACGACGGGTATTCCGTTTCGTTCGCGTCGGCATCCGAAGCGGATCGGGAATCAATCACAGAAAAAAGTTTGTACCAGGCGGCATATGTATATCTGTCTCAAACCGGGCTGATGGATTTCGGGGTGGAATGATGACGACAAACGCAGACATCACAATATTCAACGCCGTGTACGACAAAACGACACGGAATGAAAAATTCATCCCGACGGTGATTCGGAACGTGTCATTCTACGCATCCGAAACGGTGAACACGAATGACGGTGTATTGACGGATCAGTCGGCATACAAAATCAGGATCCCATATCTCGGCGCGGAGATCGATGGCAGGCGGAAATATGTGCCTGAGGAACGCTACAATGGCGATTCCAGCACGTGGACGATTAGACATGGTGACTTAATCGCCATCGGAGCTTACGCGGGAAATACGGCGATTCTGACGCGCGCAGAGGCATCTGAATGGGCGTCAAGCGCTGGAATAAAAATGATTTCCATAACGGATTACGCCGACAACACCGCCCGCGGCTGCGATTCGACGAAACATTGGCGGATCGGAGGCAGATAATGGCATTCAAAATCGAAACGCCGCGCGGCTGCATAATCGAAACAAAAGGCGGAACGGCGAAGCTGGTCTGGAACGACGGATTCGGCGAGAAAATGAGCGGGAAGTTTGACAAGGCGCAGGAAATCATTGATTCCGAGTGTCTGCGATTCATGAACCCTCTCACGCCGATGCGGACCGGAGCAATGATAAAATCCGCCACGCTCGGAACGGTCATCGGTTCCGGGGAGATTGTTTATGCTGCGCCATATGCACGGCGCCAGTATTACAACAATCAGGGCGGATCGCCCGCGCACCCGCAGGCAAAGGGAATGTGGTTTGAAACAATGAAAGCAGCGCACAAGGCCGATATTCTGCGTGCCGCCGGGAAGGAGGTCAAATGACCGATTCCATCATTCAGGGGCTGGTTGATTATTTCATGGCCTGCCCTTTGCTTAGCGATGGCGTGTTCCGCGTCGATGCCCTCGGCGATGCCCCGGTCGAGTACACCATCGAACCGGCTATCACGTCGCCGATCATTCAGACATACATCGACGGATCGTCGGAGCGACAATACCAGTTCAATTTCGGTTCACGCGAATACTATTCCATGGATCGGTTGCAGAACATCCAGAATTCGACATTCTATGAAAAACTGGCCGATTGGATAGAATCACAGAACAAAGCCGGAATACTGCCGGATATGCCGGACGGATGCATCCCGGAAACGCTAGAAATTCAGGCGCCGGGCTATCTGTTTGATACGGCGATGCGGAATGCACGTTATCAGATTCAATTATCACTGAAATACATGAAGGAGGTATGACATGGCAGACACCGAAAGAGCTGTCGTTATGCGAAACAAGATCGCAGATTATCTGAAGGTCGATGATACGTTCGAGCTGATGGGAACAGGCTTCACATCCCTGAATGAATCTCCTTCGGCGCAGACGGATTCGACGACATACATCAACGAATCTTCGTCCTCGACCGACATCACGGGATACGAAACCGAATTTTCATATGAGGCGAATCACATCCCGTCGCAGAAGGCCATTACGGCCCTGTGGAAAGATGGGCGAAACCATCTGACCGGCGCAGACGCGCAGCATGAATATGTCCGCGTCGACCTTTACAACCCTGTCGGCACGGCGAGCGACACAAAGGCCGAGTACATGGCACGAAAGTTCATTGTTGCGAATGAGGTTTCCGATTACGAAGGCGACGGCGGCGGAAAGAATTCCGTTTCCGGAACCCTTCACGCAGTCGGGGACCCGGTTCTCGGCAAATTCGACACCGTGGCAAAGGCGTTCACGGAGGGCACGTTCGAAGGAACATATGACGCCTGATTGATAATTCGCTGACCGATTACATGGCAGAACGGGTATAGACCAACGACGCGGCCTATGCCCGTTATTTTTATGCGTCGACCAAGGAGAAAAAGAATATGGCAATCGTTATCAACGGCAAGGAACTCGAAGGGGATTTTTACGATGCGGATTTCATGGACCGATACGAAAGCGCAATGATTCACATGAAGGATCGCGCCGAGGCTGGAAAAAACCAGCACTACAAGAAGGTTGGTGATGCAATGCGGGCGCAGATTCAGGTTGTGCGCGAATGCGTGGATGAAATCTTCGGGCGCGGTACGGCTGATGACATTTTCGGGCCGGATAATCACAATCTGAAGGACCATCTGCGGGCAATCGCCGACCTTGCGGATTGTGCGCGCCAGTACCGTAAGGATCAGAACGATTTTCTAAATCGCTACACGCAGAGAAACACGGTTCCGTACCGTCCGGATTGGAAGCGCAAGAAGTGAATCTTCTGATCGATGGGCTTCCGGAAACGGTCAACATCGCCGGGGAGAAGGTCCCGATAGAAGCAGGATTCCGGACGGGGATCCTTTTCGAGGAAGCCATAAACGACGCGACGATGTCGGACGAGGAGAAGGTCATAACGATGCTTGGGCTATATTTCCCGCGCATCGAATTGACGGAAGAAACAGTTAAACCGGCTGCGGAGGCCGCATTGTGGTTTTACCGGTGCGGTGATGATAAGCCATTGCCAAAAAATGATGACGAGGGCGAACCGGGGAAACGGTCGTTCTCGTATGAATACGATGCCGATTACATTTATGCCGGATTCATGGAGGCATACGGCATCGACCTGACACAAAAAAATCTCCATTGGTGGCAGTTCCACGCGCTATTTCGTGCGCTCCCGGAAACAACGCAGATCGTAAAAATCATTGGATACAGAACAATGCGGATTCCAAAACATTGTAGCAAGGAACAACGGGATCATATCCAACGGATGAAACGAATATATGCGCTGCCGGACGAGTACACGCAATCGCCGCAGGAAGCTGACCTTACTGCTCTATTGATGCGAGGGGGAAACCCTGAATCATTATTGAGGAACAGTAAAAATGGCTGATGGCTCTTTAACATTTGATACAAAAATGGATCCTTCCGGATTTACCGGAGGGCTTGGAAAAATCGGAGCGGCCGCGCAATCGGCTCTCGGCGTATTCACCGGAAACCTGATGACAAAGGCGTTTGATTCCCTGACGGAAATCGGGAAAAGCGCCCTCGATTCGGTTTCATCGCTGGAGCAAAACGTCGGCGGCGTGCAGACCCTGTTCGGAAATGCCGGGCAATCGCTGGAGGAATTTGCAGCGTCGAACGGGAAATCGGTTGACGAGGTCCGCGACCAATGGACGCAGTTAGACCAGGCGCAGAACCTCGTCCTCGATAACGCCGACAAGGCATATCAAACCTGCGGCATGTCGGCGAACGACTACATGCAAACCGTGACATCGTTTGCCGCTGCCCTGAAACAATCGACATCAGATTCGACGGAAGCGGCAAAAGTAGCCGACACCGCGATGCAAGACATGTCGGACAATGCCAACAAGATGGGCACCGACATGGGATCGATACAAACCGCATATCAGGGGTTCGCAAAGCAGAATTATACGATGCTGGACAACCTGAAACTCGGATATGGCGGAACAAAATCCGAAATGGAGCGGCTGCTGTCCGACGCACAGAAAATAACCGGCGTCAAGTACGACATCAACAACCTGTCGGATGTGTATTCCGCAATCCACGTCATCCAGGGCGAACTAGGCATCACCGGAACGACGGCGAAGGAGGCGTCGACCACAATCGAAGGTTCCATGAATTCCGCAAAGGCGGCATGGGACAACCTCATGGCCGGGACCGGCGACGCGGATCAGTTCGCGGATGCATTCAGCACGGCGGCAACAAACATCGTAAACGCGGCGACAGAAATCATCCCTCGGCTCGCTACTGCATTGCCGAAAGTCATTTCAGCGATTGGGAAACAAATCCCGAAGCTGATTCAAAGCCTGCTGCCCGCTGTTGTGAATGGCATCACCGCATTGATACAATCCATTGTTTCGGCAATACCGGAACTTATTTCCGTGATTGGAGATGCACTTCCGATAATCGGGCAGGCGGTGCTTGATATGATGTCGTCGCTAGCAGACATCGTGATGTCATTCGATTTCGCCGGGATTGCCGACCAGATCGCAACGGGCATAACCGGATTTATTGATTCAGGCGGATTTGAAAAATTCGTTCAGTCAGCGATGACAATAATTACCGGCCTCGCGACCGGGATTGCGCAGGCCCTCCCGAAACTGGTTCCGGCAATCTGGCAGCTGGTTTTATACATCGGGCAAACGCTGATTGAGAATCTTCCGCAGCTAATCACGGCGGCCCTTGCGATTGTTCAGGGTTTGGCGCAGGGAGTCATCAACGCGTTGCCGGTGCTGATCGCGGCTATTCCGCAGATCATAACGACTATTGTCCAGGTACTGACAGAATGCCTCCCGCAAATTATTGAATGCGCCGCGCAAATCATTATTGCACTGGTGCAGGGCATCATAGAAAACCTTCCGGCCATCGTCGCCGGGTTGCAGCAAATCTTGCAGTGCTTCGCCGACCTTGGCGCGCAGCTATTGCAGTGGATCGCGGAAAATTGCCCGCAATGGATTCAGAACATCGGGCAATGGATTTCACAGCTGCCCGGTATCATCTGGCAGTGGTTGTCGGATGCCCTTCAGAACTTCGCGGAATGGGGCGGGCAGGTGCTGCAATCGGTCGGGCAGTCGATGTCGTCTATGCTGCAAACAGCAATTCAATGGATGTCCGAGCTGCCGGGCAACATATGGAACTGGCTCGTTCAGGCATGGAACAGGTTCGTTCAATGGGGCGTGCAGGTCGTCACGTCGGCAGCGACAGCTATGTCGAACATGCTGTCCACGGTTGTTACATGGGTTTCGCAGTTGCCGGGCCAAATATGGAACTGGCTCATTCAGGCGGCAACCCGCGTTGTGACGTGGGGCGTCAACATGGTGACGAACGCATCAACAGCCATGTCAAACATGCTATCCAAGATTGCGTCGTGGATGATGCAGCTTCCGGGCAAAATATGGGAATTTCTGTCTCAGGCCGCGGCAAAGGTCGTCTCATGGGGTGGAGACCTTGCGACAAAAGGCGCTGCGGCAGCGAAACAGCTATTCAATGCGGTTGTCGACGGTGTCAAATCGTTGCCTGACAAAATGAAGGAAATCGGGTCGAACATTGTTTCCGGGATATGGAATGGCATTTCGTCCGGGTGGGATTGGCTGAAAGACAAGGTTTCACACCTCGCAACAAGCATGTTGGATGCGGCGAAGGGCGCGCTCGGAATTGGCTCGCCGTCGCGTAAATTCCGCGACGAGGTCGGGCGCTGGATCATGCCGGGCGTCGGCCAAGGCATTGTCAAGTCGATGCCTAACATAATGAAAACCGTCCGTGACAGCTCTGCCGCCCTTGTTGATGAAATGCAGACGGCAGTCAATGCATCGCTAGGCGATGTGAACATGCACGCGTCCGCGGCATTGGCAGGAACCGGAGGCGGAACGACGGTGTACAACGACAACAGGATGGAACAGAACAACACATACAACGTCCCGACAGCGACCCCGTCCGAGGTGGCAAGGACACAGCGCGACGCAATGCGCCGCATCGTTGGAGGTGTGAAATGAACCACAACACAATGAAAATCACACTGACCTGCAACGGGCGGACGTTGACGCTCGGCAGGGATTCGGACCTCGACATCACGGCCATAACCGGCCTCGAATCGTCCGACATCACATTGAACACAACGGACAACGCGCTGGTGGACGGGGCGACGGTTGACGGGAAGAAAATCGCGCCCCGCCCCGTTCATATTGAGGCGGCATTCCGCGACATCGCGAACAACAAGGAAAATCGCGCCGCGGTGATTAAATTTTTCAATCCGAAGTACACCGGCTTGATGCTGGTCGAAAACATGGGAACATCGCGGAATATTGAGTATGAACTGGAAGGGTGGACATTTGAAAAGCAGAAAAACCTCGATACCCGGTTAAAGTTTCAGGCTGATTTGATATGCCCGGACCCGTACATGCAGAACGTCGACAATTTCGGCAAGAACATGGCCGCAATCACACCGCTGTTCGCGTTTCCGTGGTTCGTTCTGCCGTCCCGCGCAACCAACAAGGGGAATTATCCAGCGAAGGCCCGCGGGCTGATGCTCGGCGGCATGACAATGGGATACAGGACGCTCCACGAACAGGCCGTTCTCCCGAATGACGGAGACGTCCCGACGGGCGTTATTATCAAATTCACGGCAACCCGCGGACCGGTGAAAAATCCGAAAATCACGAACACCAGGACCGGGGAATTTATGCGCGTCGTCGTGGACATGGCGCAGGGCGACGTCCTGACCATCGACACGAACGAACGGCATCAAACCATTGAATTGAACGGGGCGAATTATTACCAGCACGTCGACCGTGCGTCGGAACCGTTCAAACTGGCCGTCGGCGACAACTATCTTGAATATAGCGCAGATGAAAACTATGTGAATCTCGACGTGAACCTATATTACACGCCGAAATATCTGGGGGTGTAATGAATGCGGATCATCATTCTCGACAAGAATTTCGACACCCTCGGCGTCGTCGGAATATTCAATTCCCTGATATGGGACCGCCGATATTACGAAAGCGGCATATTCGAACTACATACACCGGTCGAATATTTCGAGTTGCTGAATTCGGGAAAATACATCTATCGAAATGACCGGACGGAACTCGGAATTATTCGCGAGGTCAGCTACAAACAGACGGACAAAGGCGAACGCACGGCATACGTAAAGGGATACTTCGCGGAGCATATTCTTGACGACCGTGTCATCCAGAACACCGTGAACATCACCGGAACCCCGGAGGATATATCCCGGACGCTAATGTCAACGTATTTCCTGAACCCGACCGATTCCGGCCGAAAGGTCTGGAATATTGTCCTCGGGGAACGGAAAGGCATCGGAACATCAACAACGCTGCAAACGACCGGCGACAATGTCGGAACGAAAATGTACGAGGTGGAGCAGACACAGGAAATGTCGCACCGTCTCGTTTTTGATTACCAGACAAACACACTGACGTTTGAAGTGTGGCAGGGCCTCGACCGGACCGATTCGCAGGAAACGAATTCCTGGGCGATTTTCTCAAATTCGTTCTACAACGTGAAGTCGGTCGTATATGACCGTGACGAATCGGCATCAAAGAACTATGCATACGTCGCCGGGGAGGGCGAGGACCCGAATAGAACCATTGTCGAGGTCGACATCCGGACTTCGCCGGACGAGGAACGCCGGGAGGTTTATGTTGACGCCCGCGATTTGCAGTCGACATATCAGGACGCTGACGGAACCGAGCACACGTATTCCGCAGGCGAATACAAGGCAATGCTTCGGCAGCGCGGCCTCGAAAAACTCGGAGAATATGCACTCGTCGAGACCATCAATTCGGACATCGACGCCGACGCGAATCTTGTATACCGGAAGGATTATGACCTCGGAGATTTATGCACCTACAAAAACACCGACGTCGGGATTGAATGCGCGAAGCGAATCACCGAGATTCAGGAAGTTTACGAGGGGTCATCGGTGACGCTGACAATCACGTTCGGCGTGGACGATGCAACATCAATCACAAAAATCATTAAGAGGGAGGCAAAATAATGGCTTTGCGATACGGATATTTTGATTCCGAAATAACCGGAACCGACGAGGAAGGAATGCCGATTTTTGACCGTGCGGAAACCTCCGAACTGTTCCGGCTATTTTTTGCGAAACTGGTTTCTAACGGCGTCCTGGCGTCTCCGGGAAACTGCTTTCAGGTCATCGCCGGGGACGGACTAACCGTGAAGGTTGAGCCGGGGTTCGGCATGGTGAACGGTGCGTTCGCATACGATAACGCAGAGGAAGCTCACGCATTGGAAACGGCACCGACGCAGTATTCCCGAATCGACCGTGTTGTGCTCCGCGCGAACTATGCCGAAAGGCTGTGCGAAATCATCATAAAAACCGGCACGGCGGCATCAACACCGACGGCACCGGAACTTCTACAACCGGCATCGGGCGACTACTACGAACTCGGCCTCGCAACAATCACCATCAACGCGAACCAGACAATCATCACACAGTCGGCCATTACCGACACACGTCCGGATTCGTCTGTGTGCGGTTACATCACGCAGCTGATTGACCACCTCGACACGGAGACATTATATGCACAGTTCAATGCATTCTATGAGGAATTCGTGTCGAAATCGAATGCATCATACGACAAATTCGAGGACATGGCCGAAAACGCATATGCAGATTTCACGGCAGCAATCAACGATTATATTTCCGGGCTGAAATCGAAAGGTGATTCCGATTTGTCAGACATCACCGCATCAATGGCGGAATTCGAACGGACATCGAAGAACACGTTCAACACATGGTTCGCAACCATCAAGGGAACCTTGAGCGATGACGCGGCCGGGAAATTAGAGGCACAGGCGGCAGATCAGGAGGAACGAATGCAACTCCTCGAATACGAAACCACGCACAACCATTTCATCGCACCGATCCTCGACGACGACGGGAACCCGATACTTGATTCTGCCGGGAACGCCATCATTGGCGAACACAGATACATGTTGATGTAAACATTCACACAAAGGAGAAGAAAAAATGACTATTGATGTATCAAATGGAAAGCCATTCGGCGAATATGCCGCGATGGATGCCATCGCCAGCGGTGACAAATTCCTTGCATCGAAGGCCGACGGCACCGGAACAAAATCGGCGACGGCCGACCTTTTGAAAGCATTCGTCATCGGCGACATCTCCGGCCTGACGACGGACGACAAAACCGACATCGTGACGGCCATAAATGAAATCGTTACAAACATATCGACCGCCAAGAAACAGATAGAGGCACTAAACGAAATCCTGAAGAATTATTCCGGCGCGGGTGTCCATAATGGCATCTACCGCGGGAAATACCTCGGGTCATCGGTCACATCTGACCAGTGGGCAGCTATCAAGGCGGGCACGTTCGATGATTTATACATCGGCGACTATTGGACCATCAGCGGCGTGAACTGGCGCATTGCGGCGTTCAACTACTATCTGCATACCGGAGACACGGAATGCACAGTCAACCATGTAACCATCGTTCCGGATACGGCCCTGTACAATGCGCAGATGAACACGTCAAATGTCGTCACCGGTGCGTATGTCGGCTCGGCTATGTACACGTCGAATCTGGCATCGGCGAAATCAACCATCAACAGCGCGTTCGGTTCCGGCCACATCCTGAACCACCGGAATCTGTTTGCAAACGCCGTCACGAACGGATATGAAACCGGCATTGCATGGTACGATTCGACGGTTGAACTCATGACCGAACAGAATCTATATGGCGGTGAAATCTTCACGGACCGTATTCAGGGAACGAACTGGGCGGCACATCATACCGTTGATAAGTCACAGTATCCGCTGTTCGCAATGGACCCGACGAAGATCAACATCCGCGCGGATTATTGGCTGCGTAACGTCGCGAGCTCCACGATCTTTGCTCTTTGCTACGCGGGCGGCGATGCGGGCGGCGACTACGCGTCGGGTTCTTTTGGCGTGCGCCCCGCTTTCTCAATCTATCAATCTTAAATCGCCGCCCTTCATGGGCGGCATATCGGAGGAATAAATGTCAGTACCAAAAGGACGCCGTTCGGAAACGAAATTCGAGGCACAGCACCATTTCTATAAATTGCGCGACGAGGTAACAATGCTGATGGTTCGCCGCTTCGGGTTTGACACGGAGCGATATGAAAAACAAATCGCAAGAATCCGAGAGCTTCGGAAGAACGACCCGGACCCGGAGAAATCCGTCGCGAAATACCGGGAGAAATGTGATGCGTTCAACGCGTGGTTCGTTTCCAAGGAATCCGACGCGGTGCTGGAAATCCTCCGGAACATTGAAACGAATTTCACCATCGGGAACAGCATCCACCCGGTGTATTACGAAGAATATTTGGAAAGGAGAAGCCGGATGGATGCGGCAATCGGAAATTGTTTCGCACTAAAGCAGGAAATGCAATACATCATCCGAACCCTGCCCGTCGATATGAATAAATTCGTCCACTATTCGGACGCCATCGACGAACAGATTCGGTTATACCGTGGCGTGAGACAATCCGACAACCGATTCCTGAAAACAATCAAGGGGCGGCCCTTAAACGTCGCGAACTCCACGAACTTTGCTAATTGCAACGCGAACGGCGATGCGAACAGCGACTACGCGTCGGATTCTAATGGCGTGCGCCCCGATTTCATAAGCACCGACGACAAGACCGCCGTGAGCGGCAATGGTGCTGATTTGAAAGGAAGGGCCGTCCCTCCGGATGCGGAATCCGGTAAATGCTAGCGCGTAAAACGCGGGACGGTTTGCCATTTCCACCTGTGCTATGCAGTCAATTACGATTGAACCGCTATCCGGCACTTAAGTAAAAAATGGCATTTAATGAAATCACCGACCTCAACAATTTGTATGAGGCGTTCCGTGCATCCATGCGCGGCAGTTCGTGGAAATCCGAACCGCAACGATTCGAAATTGATTTCCTGTCGGAATTGGTTCAGCTGCAGCACGAATTGACCAGCCGCACATATAAAACCCTGCCGGGAACGAATTTCATCATCCATGAACGCGGGAAAATCCGGTACATTCACGGAAAACGGATGCGCGACCGCGTTGTCCGTCATGTTCTCTGCGACAACGTCCTCGACCCATCATTGTGGCCTTATCTGATTTACAACAACGGTGCATCACAGAAGGGGAAAGGGATTGCGTTCACCCGGAAAATGTTCGAACGGGATTTACACAATTACTGGCTGGAATACCGCACGAACGAAGGATATGTCGGGTTCGCTGATTTATCGAAATTCTATGATAATATCCAGCATCCGAAAATCCGGGAATATATCTATCCGAAAATCACCGACGCGAGCCATTGGCTGATGGATGAAGTTCTGCGGGATTTCCGGGTCGATGTGTCATATATGGATGATTCGGAATTCACGGCGTGTATGGAAACGAAGTTCGATTCCGTGGAATATGCCGCGGCCATTCCTCCGGAAATGAAAACCGGCCGCCGATACATGGATAAATCCGTTGACATCGGAGACCAGGCATCACAGAACATCGGGACATTCTTTCCGACACGGATTGATAACAGAATGAAAATTGTTCTCGGCCTGCCACGATATGGCAGGTATATGGACGACATGTATATCATCGCTCACGACAAGGAAACCGTAAACGCGGCGCTGGATGCAATCATAGAGGAGGCCGGAAACCTTGGGCTGTTCATCAACAAGAGGAAAACGCATATATGCAAACTGTCCTCGCGATTCAAATTTCTGCAAATTCGATACAGTCTGACCGACACCGGCCACGTCGTGAAACGGATCAACCCGGCCACGGTCACGCGGGAGCGCCGAAAACTAAAGGCATACCGCCGCCTGATGGATCGGGGAGAAATGCCATACGACCGCATCGAACAATCATATAAATCATGGATGGGTGACTTCACAAAGATCATGTCGAAACAACAAATCAAGAACATGTCGGAATTGTATTTCGACCTGTTCGGAAGGAGGCCAAAATGGCGAAAGTAACGTACACAATCACACTTGAGGACGGGACGGAAATTTCCAACCTCACATTGAATGGCAACAATTATATTTCCCCAGTGAAGGTCACTGAGGAAACATTCAGCGGGAAACTGGGCGCTGTGACTATTACCGACAGCGACGGGAACTCCGACGCGAGAAAAAACCTCGAACTGGTGCAGATTTCAAAAATCGGCACGAAATACTGGTTCGTCCTTCGAGAGCTATCCACAAATGAGGTTGCAACCGCGAAAACCCGCTGCGACATCGATTATATTGCAATGATGGCTAACATTGACCTGGAGGAGGTGTAATCATGGAACACAGTAAATATTTTGAGAAGGTAAAGCGCTACTACGATATGGGCCTTTGGAGTATCACCCGCGTGAAGAATGCGGTCACGCATCCGACAAAGAATCCGTGGATCACCGAGGCGGAATTTAAGGAAATCACCGGGGAGGATTACACCGAATGAACAAAGACTGGCAATCAATAGCCGAGGGGCAGGCCGCAATCATCGACGGCCTGTCATTTTTGTGCCGCGATTTAATTGATGAGCTGGCCCAGTATTGCAACGTGGACGAGGAAGAAAAACGCCTCGCAGAATTGGAGGCGGGAAATGAATGAAACAATCGCTGTCGCAATTATTACATCCGGAGGCATCGGGACAATCGTGTCGTTCATCACGTTCCTGATTTCCCGGCACGACAAAAAGGTGGAGCATGCGAAGGAAAAAAATTCTGCCGTGGCTCGAATGCTTCTCGCAATCGGCCATGACCGGATTGTATTTCTGACGGCAAAGTACATCGACCGCGGGGCAATCACCGTCGGTGAACGCGCAAACCTCGAACAATTATATGAACCGTATCACGACATGGGCGGGAACGGCGACGGGAAATCCGGGTTTGAGGCGTGCGAGGAGCTGGAAGTCATTTCGGACAGCGAGGCGAAGGCCCGCGATTTGGAAATCAGACGAAAGGAGTTTGTAGCATGAAGAACGAAACATACGACCGTTTGAAGTGGATTGCACAGTATTTTCTCCCGGCGGCAGGAGTATTCTATGCCGCCATCGCGAAGATTTGGAACCTTCCGTTCGGAACCGAGATCACCGGAACTATCGCTGCCGTGGATACATTCCTCGGCGCAGTTCTTGGCATTTCGAGCATGAACTATAAAAAGGGAGGAGGCGCGGCATGAGCAAAACCGAAAACGCTACTGCATGGATGGAAAGAATGGCGGCCGACAATTCCCACGGATACGACCAGATATTCCGCTGGGGGCAGAAGGGCGATTATGATTGCTCTGCTGCCGTGATTTCTGCATGGCAGCAGGCGGGCGTCAAAGTTCGCGACGCAGGGGCCACATATACCGGTAACATGCTTGCCGCATTCCTCAAATGCGGGTTCGTTGATGTAACAAATTCAATCACGCTTTCGACCGGCGCGGGATTGAAGCGCGGCGACGTTTTGTTGAATACGTCGCATCACACGGCCATATATTGCGGGAATGGTCGCGAGGTGGAGGCATCCATCAATGAGAAGGGGACCGCTACCGGCGGGACACCGGGCGACCAGACAGGGCGCGAATTCCTCATCCGTTCATATCGTAACTATCCATGGAATCATGTCCTGCGATACAATGAACCGGACGCAAAGAAATCTGTGGGCGAAATTGCGAACGAGGTTCTTGCTGGAAAATGGGGGAATGGTTCCGATCGGCGCAGTCGCCTCGAGGCGGCAGGATATGACTATTCCGCCGTGCAGTCCGCAGTCAATGCCAAACTATCCGGATCCTCGACAAGAAAAACGTATGACCAGCTGGCCCGCGAGGTTATCGCTGGAAAATGGGGAACCGGGTCGGACCGCAAAAAGCGCCTGACAGCTGCCGGGTATGATTACAACGCCGTGCAGTCCCGCGTGAATGAACTACTTCGATGAAGGGCGAAGCGGCATGCCGCTTTTATGGAATCAATGCGGATAACACCCTCCCGGCGTCAGCGTTGATTGCGACAGACCGGGACGCAATGTCATCCGGAAAATATGCCTCCCCCTGATTCACGCACGCATAGAAAGCACGTGGATTTTCGCGGGTCAGACGATGGAACACAAACTTGATTATTACGGGTGTGTTCATCCCGACCCCGAGTTCCAGATACAGAACACGAAGCCGTTCATGCCGGCGCAGGAAATCCTGATACCGCAGTGCCGCCTGATGCCAGCCCTCGTCCTCCACAAAGCTGTCGTCGCAGCGAAGATTCGTGGTCATCAGTTTTCCGTCATCCGGACATACCGGAACAAGATCAGACGGCACTGTCATTCTGATCGCCGTATCCTTCGGGACAATCAGTTCTTCGTTTTTTCCGATCTGATATCCTTCCGAGAGGATCATCCTGCGGATGACCTCGTAGTTATCGTAGGTCTTGTTCCTCGCCGCCTTGCCCGGGGAACTGCTCTGGAATAAGCCATAATCCCCCTGCGTATAGAAAAGCCGCTTCTTATCGAATCCACTTCTCTGGAAGCAATGATCAACATTGGTTGTCAGGACAAAATAATCTTTGTCCCTGACCAGTGCAAGCAGCCGCTCATAGAGATCTGACGGGATCTGCGCGTACCGGTTGATCCAGATATTTCTGCACCAGTATCCCCAGAATTCTTCCATCGTCTGATACGGATAGAAGCCTCCGGAATACATATCCCGAAAGCCATATTTTCTCCCAAAATCGGCAAAATATTTCTCGAAGCGTTCTCCCGAGTAGGTATATCCTGCCGCAGTCGAAAGACCGCTCCCTGCTCCGATCACAACCGCATCCACATTGGCAAGTTGTTCCTGCAGTACGGATATTTTTTGATCAAAGCTCATTTTCGGACCATTTGTCATGATTGTATCCGGATTAAAATAATACATCTGATGCTCCTTTCCGTAAATGGCAACATCCGGCTGCGTTTAAGCCGCATCATAGAAACATAGAACCATAACCAGCGCTTTCAGGCGATGTGAGAAACAATTTTTGCCGTCTCAGCCTGCGACTGCTCCACACGCCGCGCCGCAGTACTCGCAGTCTTTCAGTTTTCCCTCCGGAAGGAAGCACATCCTGCGCTGTTTTTCGACCAGCTTCCTCACAAAGTCTGTCACCGGATTTTGAAGCAATTCCTTTGGCGTCCCGTACTGCTGGATTTCTCCGTGATCCATCACCAGTACCTTTGTGCCGAGTTCCAAGGCTTCTTCAATATCATGCGTGACAAACAGAATTGTGATTCCGGTCTTCTTATGAATCTCTTTCAGCTCATTCTGAAGCTGTTCTCTTGTGATTGCGTCCACCGCGCCAAAGGGCTCATCCATCAGTAGGATATCCGGAGAGGCTGCAAGCGCTCTGGCAATCCCGACCCTCTGCTGCTGTCCGCCGGAAAGCTCTGAGGGGTAGCGCTCCTTCATAGATTGATCCAGTCCGATGATCTGCATCCATTTGTCCACTGCCTTTTCTGTCCTTTCCTTATCCTTCTTATTCAGGAGGCTTGGAACATAGGAGATATTCTGCTCCACGGTCATATTCGGGAAAAGCACACTGCCCTGAATCGCATATCCGATCCCGCGACGGAGCGCAATCATGTCCTTGTTACGGATATTTTCTCCGTTGACCAGGATATCTCCGCTGGTCGGCGGAATCAGGCCGTTGATCATTTTCAGCGCCGTTGTTTTGCCGCATCCGGAGGAACCGATGATGGTGACAAATTCGCCTTTTTCGATTTCCAGATTGAAATCCGGGACAATGACCGTATCCCCATACGATTTCCGGATATGCCGGAACTCAATCGCTGTATCCATCTCTTATTTCACCAGCCCTTTCTCCGTCAGAAATGCCTCTGCAACGTCCGCAGGCTCCTTCTTTTCCGTTTCTACCTCATAATTCATTTCCTGCATATCAGCTTCCGTCAGGATTTTGTCAAATTTCTGAAGTGCTGTTTGAAGCTCCGGATACTTGTCAAGGATCTCCTGGCGAACGACGATCCCGCACTGATAAGACGGATACATCTGCTTGTCATCTTCAAGCACAGTGACATCCGCCTGAGAGAGCTGTCCGTCTGTCGTATTCACCGGCATGATATCAATCTTTCCGCTGTTCATTGCCTGATATTTCAGCCCCATGTCCATGTCGCTGGTCGATTTAAAACTGAGTCCGTAGGTGCTGCAGAGCTTGTCATAACCATCCTGCCGTTCAAAGAAATCGTACTCCGCGCCAAAGACCAGTTTTCCATTAACTTTCTGTAGGTCAGAATACGTTTTCAGTCCATACTTGTCCGCGATCTCTTTCCGGACAGCTATCCCGTAAGTATCATTGAAGCCCAGCATCACATCCCAGGTAAGTCCCAGCTTGTCCTGATACTCTTTCTGCAGCTCTTCAAACTGATCCTCCGAATACAGGCTGTCCCGTTTTAGAACCATGTTCCAGCCAGTTCCGGTGTATTCCGGATAAAGATCAAATTCCCCGCTCTCCATAGCCGGTTCAATGTTGGATGTACCACCGCCGACACCCTGTGTCAGGTCTACGGTCAGCCCCGTGTCCTGTTCGATCACTGTTTTCAGCATTTCTCCGAGGATATACTGCTCGGTCATCGGCTTCGTAGCCAGATGAATCACTTTATTGCTCCTATGTGGAAATGCGATTCCAGCAATCATGCAGACAATCAAAGCCACAGCTGTCACAGCCATGATCCGGTTCTGTTTTTTTGCCTTCTTTCCATGCAGATTCATCCTCTTCTCCACAAAGCCAAGAAGAAAATCCACGACAAGAGCCAGAACCGCAATCAAAAGGCTGCCCGCAATCGTCATCGCAGCATTATTCGTTGTAATGCCGCGGTAGATCGCGACGCCAAGCCCGCCGGCGCCGATGAAGGACGCGATGCCGGCAAGGGCGATTGTCATCGTGACCATGTTCCGGATGCCGGAGAGGATCACCGGCATCGCGAGAGGAAGCTGCACGCGAAACAGAACCTGCTTCTTTGTACTGCCCATGCCCTTTGCCGCTTCCAAAATTGCAGGATCCACGTTGGTCATGCCTGTATACGTATTTCGCACCATCGGGAGCAATGCATAGATGGTCAGTGCGATTATTGCCGTCGCATTGCCGATTCCGGAAAAAGGGATCAGAAAGCCCAGCATCGAAATTGAGGGAATGGTATATAGAAAGTTAATGACGCCAAGTGTCGGCTTCGCGCTCTTCTGATATTCACTGATCAGAATCCCGACAAGTCCTCCGAATACAATGGCAATCAGAATTGCCGCGATCGAAATCCCGATATGTTCAAGGAGCAGTTTTCCGAAAAAGTCCCATTTGGTGGTCAGTAAGATCCATACATCCTTCAGCATCTTATGCTCCTCTCCTTATAATTGCCTGAACCGGGCAGTTCTCAAAACAGAGTCCACAATGCAGGCAGTGCTCCTGATGGATCCGGAATGGTGTCCCCTTCGTAATGCACTGCTGCGGGCAGCCGCGCATGCACTTCCCGCAGCCGATACAGACATCGGTAATCAGAAAACCTTTTTCACGCGGTGCATGACAAATTTGCGCCTCTTTTCCCGTATTCTGCGTTGCTTCTCTCGAAGCCTCCGCACTGCCAAACACGAAGCCTTCCCTATAAATCGGGCTTTTCCCGAGATCAAAGAATTCCAGTTCCCCTCTGCTGATGCAGAACGGTTCCAGAATATAGCGGCTCTCGCCCGGGTAAACGCCATTCATCACCGGATTCTCCTCAAAAATCCGATCAATCCAGTATTTCTGATCTGTCAGCGTTTCTGCCTTCCCGGACAGGCGTACCATCTGGAACTTTTTATTCAGTCCGGTAACGGCTACGTCCGGATGTTCTATGAGCTGACGGTAAAAATCCTTTCCACGACCGGTGCAAAAATACAGCTTATCCTGCCCCACGATCATCACGTCGATGATCCGAACCTCCGGCTTTCCCTCGTCATTCACCGTGGCAAAAGCCACATCCTTAATCTCCCTAAGGATATCCAGACAGTTCTGTGCATTCATGTATTTTCTCTCCTCCCTGAGCTACAATGTGACTTTCTTGATGTAATATATTTTATTTCATCTGCTTTGTCAATAAGTTTCCGGGATTTTCCAAGCACGATCGCCGGAGCATTTTGTTGTCAAAATGTACCCAGAGGGCATGAAAAATTAACGTATCTGGCATGATAAAAGGCACCCCTCTCAGATTGATTCTGAAAAGGAGTGCCTTGAAGGTTTTTGGAACTGGGATGTGTGTCAGATTTTCCGCCCGTGATTTTCTCCGGATCAATACAGCTTCGCGCCGGCCGGAATGTGGTTGTCCACCATCAGAAGATGGAGCTCTTCCTCGCCGCTTCTCTCGTTCACCGCGGACAGGAGCATGCCGCAGGAGTCGATCCCCATCTTCGCTCTCGGCGGGAGATTCGTGATGGCAATCAGGGTCTTTCCGACCAGCTCTTCCGGCTCGTAAAAGCTATGGATACCGCTAAAAATCACGCGGTCCGTGCCCGTTCCGTCGTCCAGGACGAACTTAAGGAGCTTCTTACGACTCAAAATCTCCGAGAAGCTGCACCTCGTCCAACATGTGAACTTCCAGAGATTTTACAACTAAAGCACCAGATAACGAGCTTCTTTGCAGTCTCTGGAAGTTTTTCCCGTTTCAGTCTTCCTCTTCTGGCAAGCTGCCCTTGATGTAACGGAGGATATCCTCATAGCTTCGGGAGCTTTCAGCGATTGCCTTCATCAGTTCCTCGCTCTGCAGTGCTTTCTTCTTGTCCAGCAGCTCTTTCAGTTCCTGCGTCAATTGATCATACTGTTGCCTGTTCTTACTGATTGCCGTTTCAAGCTTACTGATCTTTTGCTCCAGTGCATCTCTGCTAATTGTTCTTGCCATTACTTTGTTCCCTCCTTTAGCGCACTATTGATGCAGGCAGCCTTATATTTCACATAAGATGCATCAATTCCAAAGGCGCTCAGGATTTCTTTCTGTGTCTTGGTCACCGCATGATCCATCCTGTACACGTTATCCAACTGCCTGCACATCTCGATTTTTTCCAGCTCCCGGATAGCTGCAGGCACCGTGAAATAATTTGGCTTTTTTAGCATAGTGCCTGCCTTGTCTTTTAACGCGGTATAAATTCTGCAGCGAATGATTAGCGCAATAAATCCGATAAAGATCTTGTTATTTGCCGCTTCTTCCGAGGCAACCCGGAGCGCCCCATTGCCAAGGTAGGACTTATCTGCGCGGAACAGTTTTTCTGACGCATCACGGTTTTTATACAGGCTGATTGCCTGCTTTGCATTCATCTTTTCCGATGTGATGATGGCAAAATAACCGCACAATTCCAGCTCGTCCCGGATCACCTGAAGCTTCGGCTCTGCGTAAACAAACATGCCGCTTTCCTTATCCCTGTGCAGGAAGAAGTATTTTTCAAATGTCGGGCCAAACTCCCGGTCTTCATCGCGGTGTGCATCCAGGAAGCTCTGCATCTGCTGGATCTTCTCTTCAAATCTGGCGCGTTCACCGGCCGCTTTCGCCGCGCTATAATACATATGTACATACCGCTTCCTGGTATCTGATGCATACACAAAAGTGTGAACCGTCTTCCCGTACACGCCGAATTCCGCGATCTGATTACCCCAGTCGTTCTCAAAGGAGCCTTTCTGCTGACGGATCTGATCATGAATAAAGTCCTTGATGCCTTTCACCATAATAATAAATGCAAATCCGTTTTCATCCATAAACTTCAGATTTTCTTTGCTGAAATAGCCCCGATCCAAAATAAAACCAATGTTGTTGTACCCGTACCCTTTTGCCTTCGCGATCATGTACTGCAGCTGCGAAACGTCATTGATGCTTCCCGGATACTTCTCATACATCAGTGGCTCACGGTTGTTCACATCGTAACCAATGGCATAATTAAAGATCGGCAGGCCGGCATCGACCTTCGCTGCGCCATACTCAATCATGCTGATGTCACCGGCTTCACAATTCTTGTTTGTAGAATCGTAGGAGATATAGACCCGTTCACGCTTATTCCGTTCCTCATTCCAAAGATTCAGAAAGTTCTGCCGCTGGTCTTCACTGAGATCCCGCAGGAAATCAGAAATCGTTGAATCACTGTAGATCCTCATATTTGGTGTGAAGAGTGGATGGTTATACGCATAATCCGGATAGTACTGTGCCGCATTATTTTCTGTAATGACGGAGTAGGCAGCCAGGTCAAGAATCATCCCGCTGTTTCTGACGCCAAAAGCAGCCTCCAGTTTCTCGCCCAGCCCGAGATCCTTCACCACCTGATTGATCACCATATATGTGCCGGCTTTCAGTGCGCTGCTCCGGCCGGCATCACCACGTTCCCCGGCTGCTTCCACCTCCGGAAAGAACTTTCGAAAGTTCTCATTCGGGCACATCTTATCCGGATCTTCATCCGACAGTTTTCCGATCGTCGATCTTTTCACGATCGTATACTTGCGTTTTGGATCATAGGCGCGATCGTATTCATAGTACACGTACTTCGCATTTCCCTTCTGTCGGAAAGTGATTTTTCCCTTTTCATCCGGCACATCAACAAGGTAACCAAGATACATAGCTTTCTCCAAAATTAAATAGTGGTATTTACGACTATATATAGTGTATCAAAAAATCCGCACAATTGCAAGCAAAAATGCGGAATTATCCAGTGTTTTCAAGGCTTTTGGGGCGTTGTATTGCGCGCAGTTTTTCTCTAGTTGCACGTTTTATTGGAAGTCAACATATAGGCGATCGTCTGAATCTTCCGCGCGCGGCACCAGTTCTGCATCTCACGCTGCTGATAACTCGGGTGGCACTCCAGCTCATCGATCGCCGGCAGTGCTCCGAACTCTCTTCCGATCTCCTCAATCTGTTCCGGCAGGAAATTCGACACACCCGCTGTTCGCACAAGCCCGCGCTCCTGAAGGCGCAGCATCTGCTCCCAGGCCTTCAGCCGCACATCTGCTTTCGTGCCCGGCCAGTGCAGCAGATACGCATCCAGATAATCCGTGCCCAGTTTCTTCATGGTCTGCACCAGCGCGTCCTCCAGATTTCCGAAGGACGTCGGCCACGCTTTCGAGAGCAGGAAGAGATCTTCCCGCTTTGCGCCAGCTTCCGATATCCCCTTGCCGACCTCGTCTTCATTGCCGTACTTCTCCGCCGAGTCGATGTACGCGTACCCGGACCCGATTGCACAGGCCACCGCTTTCACCATCTCGTCCCCGAACGCGTTATAGCAGCCGAATCCCATCTCCGGTATCCGATTGCCGTCCGCAAGATTCAAATACTTCATCCAGTTACTCCTTCTCTGCTCAGTTTTCCCGCCCGGCTGCAGCGCTTTCCGCCTGCATGCGGATCAGATCCGCCTCGGTCTCCGCCCGGATCTGATCCGGTGTCTTCACCGGAGGCAGAAGCACGACTTCGTCGCCTTCTTTCACATGCCCGCCGCGGATCACGCGTGTGAAGACGCCTTCCCGCGGCATGATGCAGTCGCCCATCCTCTGGAAGATCGCGCAGCCGTGATGGCACTTCTTCCCGACCTGCGTCAGTTCGAGAACCGCTTCGCCGATCTGAAAGCGCGTCCCCAGGTCCAGCGTTTTCAAATCCCAGCCCTCTATGATCAGGTTTTCTCCGAAGGAACCGTCGTGGATCTCGGCCCCGCGCTTTCGGAAATCTTCGATTTTCTCGTATGCAAGAAGGCTGACCTGCCGGTGCCAGTGTCCGGCATGCGCGTCCCCCTGCAGTCCCCAGTCGGCGATCAGATCCCCCTCATGGATATTCACTTTTTCTGTCCCTTTCGCGGGACTGGTGCACACTGCCAGCAGTCTCCCCATGTTTTCTCCTTTTCAGCCGCCGATCTCGTTCATGCCCCGTTCTTCGCGGTCCTGCACATATGCCGCGGCACTTCCGAAACGGTGCTCCCGCGGTTTCCCCGCGATCGCTTCCTCCCAGGCGCGCTCCAGATCCTGATCCGTGCCGCCTCCGCGCAGGATCCCGCGCAGATCCGTGCCGCAGTCGTACTGCAGGCAGGTCTTCAGAAATCCGGTGGATGTCAGCCTCACCCGGTTGCAGGAACTGCAGAACCTGTGGGAGATCGCGCTGATAAATCCGATTCTCCCCCGGAAGCCCGGGATCGCATAGTAGCGCGCTGGACCATTGCCCAGCTTTTCCTCCACCTCCGTCATCGTGCCGAACGTTTCCTCCAGACGGCGGCGGATCAGATACTCCGGAATGGGGCGGAAACTGCAGCCGAGCCCGATCGGCATCATCTCGATGAAACGGACATGAACCTCATGCTCTTTCGCGATCTGCGCGACCGGAATCAGATCGTCCTCGTTGATTCCAGGCAAAGGCACACAGTTGATTTTCAGCTGCATCCTTCCCTGTGCGATCGCGTATCTCAGACTGCGGATCACCCGCTCGAATTCGTCCCGGCGGGTAATCGCCTGATAGGCGGGGCTGTTCATCGTATCGAGCGAGATCGTCACACTGTCCAGCCCCGCGTCTGCCAGTTCCTCATACTGATCCGCCAGAAGCACTCCGTTCGTCGTCAGCGTCACCTGCTCGATGCCCGGGACCTGCTTCAGTTCGCGGATCAGGCTGCTCACATGCCCGCGGACAAGCGGTTCCCCGCCGGTCAGTTTGATCCGGGTCACGCCCTTTTTCGCAGCCGTGCGTGTGATTCTGGCAATCTCCTCATACGTCAGGATCTGATCGTGTCCGACATCCGGGACGCCGTCCGCCGGCATGCAGTAGAGACATCTGAGATTGCAGCGGTCCGTCACCGAAATCCGCAGGTAATTGATCTTTCTTCCGTACTCGTCATTCATCTGATGAAGTCACCGCTCTTTCCGCCCGATTTCGCATCCAGATGGATCTCATCCAGTTCCATCCGCCGGTCGATCGCCTTGCACATATCATAGATCGTCAACAGTGCTGTGCTGACGCCGGTCAGCGCTTCCATCTCCACACCGGTCTTCCCGTCCACCTTCACCGTGCAGACCGCACGGATCGTCAGGTGCTCCGGATCCGTCTCGAAATCCACCGCACACTTCGTGACCGGCAGCGGGTGGCACATCGGAATCAGCTCCCAGGTGCGCTTCACCGCCATGATACCGGCGACGCGCGCCACATTCAGGACATCGCCTTTTTTCACGGTTCCCGCCAGGACAGCGTCCATCACCGCCCGGTTGACGCGGATCAGGCCGGATGCCTGCGCGGTGCGGCTGGTCACCGCTTTATCGGACACATCCACCATCACGGCGTTGCCCTTCTCGTCAAAATGGTTCATCTTCTGTTCTGCCACAGCTGCTCCTCACGCTCCTTTTTCCTGTCTGACCTGTTGCGAAAATTTCTCGTCCTCATCCTCCGCCGAGCAGGTGAATGATCTCCAGGTCATCCCCCTCGGCAAGCTGTGCCTGCCCGTACTGTTCCGGCCAGATCAGCTTTCCGTTGATCTTCACAACCAATTTCGGCCAGGTAAACTTCATATGTTCGATCACGCCCTGAACGGTCAGGCCTTCGTGCCAGTCCTGATATGGTCTGTGATTCAGCATCATCTCTCTCATCTCCTCAGAAGGAAACCTCCTGCCGTCTGCTCTGCGCGGAAACTCCGGCACAAACCGTGCGGCGTCACCGTGCACGGCAGGATCTGCCGCCTTGTCACATACAGCCCGGCGGTCTGCCGCCGGGCTGTGTCACTGTGAATTTTCTGTTTTTATCTTAACACAAACAGTTGCAAATTACAAATGTACCGGAATGCCATCACCTTGCACAGTTGCCCGCCTGTCCGGTCAGAATCTCCAGCCCGTGCCGCAGCGGTCCGAGAATAAAACTCAGATTCTCCCGAACCGCCTTAGGACTCCCGGGCAGATTGATGATCAGCGTGCTTTTCCGGATGCCTGCTGCCGCGCGGGACAGCATGGACCGGTCCGTATACTGCATGCTGTTCGCGCGCATGGCTTCCGGAATGCCGGGAACGTCCCGCTCCGAGACTGCCTTCGTTACCTCTGGCATAACATCGCGCGGGGAAAAACCTGTTCCGCCCGTCGTCAGGATCAGATCCGCAGACCCCTGATCGCAGATTTCCATGATTCTTGATTTCAGCCGGTCGAAATCATCCGGCAGAAGGTCGGCCGACACGATCTCATAGCCTGCCTCCGTCATCATATCCCGAATCACCGGACCGCTCTGATCTTCCCGCGTCCCGGCGTAACCGGAATCACTGGATGTAATGATCGCCACTCTCATCCCCTGCACCTCCGGCTCAGATCACGTCCGGACCGGCATCCGGCTCCGCATCCTGCAGCGGCGCCACGATCTCGATCAGTTCCGGCAGATCCATCCCGAGTTCTTTCAGATACTCGATCTTCGGAACACCGTTCAGCGTCCAGCCGCGCTTCGGGTAAACCGAATTGATCAGCTTTGTGTACTCACCGGCACGGTACTTCCAGGTCTCGTTCATCTTCTCTTCCGTGCTCATCTGCGCAACCTTCTCCTTCGGGATGCCGGCGCGCTCCGTCAGCTGCCCGTCGTAGCGTTCCTGCCGGGAGAGATATTCATGCTCCGTAACCGGGCCCACCGCGCGGTACGGGATCGCGTCATTCTTCCGGAGTCCTTTGCCCATGCGGATATCAAAGATTCTCTGGAAATCATAGACGCGCTCGGACTGCCGGATCAGATCCTTCTCGGTCACTTTCTTCCCGGTCACGCCGTAGAACAGATCGCAGTAGTTCTGCAGATGCTCCGGAACTTTCGCCGGTTCCGACGTCTCCGCATTGTCCGCGGGAGCAATATCGTTCCACGGCAGCTTGCACAGGCCGACCAGTCCGAACCAGGTGCGGAACATCGGGAAGAAATACAGCGCCTCCGCCTTGTCCGCGAACGTCGGGATCTGGTTGTTGACCTGATCCATCCAGATCAGCCAGGCTTCATCATGCTGCGGTCCCTTGTTCGTCAGGCCGAAGCCGCCCTGCTGCGCCAGGGATTCCTTCGAGCCGTACTCGGAGAACTCCATGCCCTTCATCTCCATGCAGAAGCTGTCCATCTCCTTGAGATTGCCCCAGCCCTGCTCCGCAAAGTAAAGCTTCTGCTTATGTGCGCCGAGCGCGGCGATCTTTCCGAAGCCCTCGTTTTTCGCCATCATGTGCATCATCTCGAGGGAGGATCTCCAGTTGCCCCAGGTCAGATCCAGTCCGCCGGTGCGCTCGCTGTTCAGAATTCCCCTCTCCCAACACTCCATCAGGAACGCTGTCATGGTGCCCCAGGAGATGGTATCAAGTCCGTAGGTGTCGCAGTAGAAGTTCAGCTCCAGGATCGCCTCCGGGTCAATAATTCCGCAGTTCGGTCCCAGTCCCGCGGCGCTCTCGTACTCCGGCCCGTCGACGCAGACGCGCTCGCCCGCATAAGGTCCCGTCTTCAGCAGGAAGTGGTCCGCCGTCTTCGCGCACGCAAGAGAGCAGCCGTACCAGCAGCCGTCCGCGCCGCCCTGCGTCAGATATTTCTCCTTGAACACGCCGGGCCCGAACTTCGGCGCATCCGGGGTGCCGCCGTACTGATAGTTGTGGAACGGCAGGATATCGTAATCGCTCAGCGTCTCGATCGAGTAGGCAGTACCCGTCTTGCGCATGCCGTTCTGCTTGCTGTCGAGCTTCGCGACCTCGCGGTGGAACTTGAGTCCGTCCTTAAACAGGATATCGAGATCCGCAGGATTGTTCAGGTTCGCCTTGACCGGTCCGAAGCGGCAGACCACCGCCTTGATGTGCTTGTCAGCCAGCACGCGGCCCATGCCGCCGCGGCCCGCCTGTTTCAGGCGGCAGACGTTCCTTCTCGGATCAAAGAAGCTGAAGTTGATCATGGCCATGTTCGCGTATTTTGCGGCACTGCCCGAACATACCACTGCGATGTTCTTCTTGTCGTTCTCGTCCTCGGCGTATTCATTGGTCAGCTCCTCGGTCAGCAGGTGCGCGTCCTCGTGCTCTTCCGGCGCCGTCTCGATGGAGATGGTGTTCTTCATGCCGTCGATGACGATGATGATGTCCTCCCTGGCCTTGCCGACCAGCTCGATCATGTCGAAGCCGGAGAACTTCAGGAACGGGCCGAAGTAGCCGCCGACGTTGCAGTCAACCGGGATGTCCGTCATCGGGGAAAGGGTTGCAAGAAGACATTTGCCCGTGCCGCCGTACTGCGTGATGCCGGCGATCGGTCCCGGAGACATGGTGATCGCGTTCTCCGGGCTGTCCCACCGGGTCTCAGGGGTAACGTCGTCCCACAGATACCGCAGGCAGTATCCCTTGCCGCCGGTGAATTTTTCCTTCACGTCCGCGGGGATATCGAAAATCTGAATCTCGTTTGTGCCGATGTCGATCCGCAGGCGCTTGTCCGTATATCCTCTCTCGAGCGGAGTGTGCTCATAGGACATCTCCGCGATCAGGCAGTGCGCCTGTTTCATCTTCGTGATCTCGGCCGGATCGGGATTGGCATAGCGTGCTACATCTTTCATTCTGATCATGGTTCTTCCCTCCTCAGACTTCTTCCATCCAGATCGCACCGGTCGGGCAGGCTTTCACGCACAGACCGCAGGAAGTGCATTTCGACGGTTCCAGAGCTCCTTCCGCATGCACCATGACGTCCTGCGGGCAGAACCCCACGCACATGAGACATCCGGCGCACTCTTTTTTGTTCAGCATATATACGCCCTTCGGATTCGGCCGGATCACGACCGTGTTGCAGACCGACGCGCAGATGCCGCACTGGTTGCAGGCTGCGATGTGATGTCCCCCATCCGGAAGATCCGTGATCCGGATGCAGGAGAGCTGCGGATCCTGTTTTTTATAGTATGCCATGGAACAGGCATTCTCACAGGATCTGCACCCGATGCATTTTGATTCATCTTTGGCAATTCGCTTCATTTGTGATACCTCCTTGACCGACACTGCTGTGTTCCTGCCGATGCACCGGATCTTCCCGGCACCTGCTGCCGCAATCGCGCGGCCCGCGGCAGATTTCCGCATGCGGATGTTCACTGTTCCTCTTCGCTGAATATGACCGGATCTCCCGTCCGGATCACGCCGCTTTCCACGACGCGCGCATACCAGGCGCTCCAGCGCAGCAGGCAGGCCTCACGCTTCGGAAAGCGCGGACACTCCGGAAAGCAGAGCTTCCTGCTGTCCGTGATCTCCAGCACGGCGCTGCCCGCCCGGAATCTGTCCCCGGGGCGAAAGGTCCTGCCGCCCGCAAAGCTTACGGTGATGTTCGCCTTATACCTGGGAAAGCACAGTCCCTCCTCCGGCTGCCGCGCCATCCACACGGCCGCGGCAGCATCGGTCACAGAGATCTGCTTCGGACCTCCGTCCGCGTGCCGGTCGCCGGCGAGGCCCGCTCCTGCCATCGCCCGCACCTGCGCCACGGCGGTCCCGGGTGCGCCCTTCTTTTCAAAAATCTGCAGGCTTTCGACTGCAGTATGCTGCCTGCTCAACTCTGATCACCTCCGTTCACATAGATGATCTTCCCTGTCTGGCGAAATGCATACCCGCCCAGGGCAAGCACTCTCTTCCGGAATTCCGGATCATGCAGAAGCTGCAGGAAATCCTGCACCTGCGGAAGTTTCAGGAACCTCACCGGAATCGCGAAATCGTACTCTTCCGGACCGACCTCCACAAAATCCAGGTGCATCGCCCGCGCGGCAGATTCGATTCCCATGCCGGCGTCCGCGGCGCCGGAGGCAACCTGTGCCGCCACCGCCATATGCGTCGTCACCTCGCGGTCATAGCCGCGGATACTCTCCGGATCGATGCCGGCCTGCTGCAGCCGGTAATCCAGCAGAACCCGGGTTCCGGCGCCCCGCTGGCGGTTCACATACCGGACGCCCGGCAGATCCTCCACGCCCCGGATGCCCAGAGGATTGCCCTTCTGCACCATGATGCCCTGGATCCGGTCGAGACCCTTGACCAGTGCGATGGGTTCCGAGAAGAGCTTTTTCAGCGTCGGGATGTTATAGACGCCCGTCTCCGGATCCAGCAGGTGGGTCGGCGTGATATGCGCCTCTCCGCGCCGCAGCGCCATCAGCCCGCCGAGGCTTCCGACGTGCGTGCTGGAGATAAAATAGCCCGGAAATCTCTGCGGCATCATATCCGCCACGATATCCAGGATCAGATCGTGACTTCCGATGATCACCGCCGTGCGCCGGATCTCATCGAGAGACCGGAACAGATCGACCTCCACCGGATCACCCGCTTCCACGCCCTCGCTGTTCTGCGGAATCACGCAGAAACCGTCCGCGCGCACGAGGCTCATCGCAGCGCCTGCGCCGCGGGCAAGCGGTGAGGCGACCAGTTTTCCGCCGACCTCGCCGACCTTCACCCGGACATACTCCCGGTACTTGAGCGAGGAGACCAGACGCTTCGAGACCACCGCCTGCACCTTCGGAAGTTCCTGCGCCGTCCGCCCGGTCAGACGGTCCAGCACCGGCGTGACGAAATTTCTGAAATTGATCCATGCACTGACCGGATATCCCGGAAGCCCGATCACCGGCTTGCCGCGGACCACCGCGAGGATCACCGGCTTACCCGGCTTCACCGCCACGCCGTGAATCAGCACCTCACCGAGTTCCCGGAGAATATGCACGGTGTAATCTTCCGTGCCGGCGCTGCTGCCTGCGTTGATGATGACCAGATCATGATCATCGACCGCGCGGTCCACCGCATTGCGGATGCGGTTATAATCATCCGGGATCGGGGCAAACCGCTCCGGATCGCCGCCCGCCTCGCGGACCATCGCCTCGAACACGCGGGAATTAGATTCGATGATATCACCGTCTTTCGGCTCCGTCCCCGGCTCTATGATCTCCGTGCCCGTCGGGAAGATCGCGACTTTCGGCTTTTTGAACACCCCGATCTTTGTGACGCCGCCTGCCAGGAGCACGCCGATATCCACCGGACGGATCCGGTGATGTCCCGGCACCAGCATCTCCCCCTGGACAATATCTTCGCCGATCGGCCGCACATGCTGCCAGGGCGCAGCGGCCGCCATCAGGCGCACGCTTCCGTCCGGCAGTTCCGTCACGTCCTCCGCCATGACCACGGCGTCCCACGGATCACGCACCGGATCGCCCGTATCGACTGTGATAAACTCGTCCGGAGAAAGGATCACCGGTGTGCGCTCGGAAGCGCCCTCCGTCCGGGATGCCGTCACGGCGATCCCGTCCATGGCCGCCGCGTTATAAAGAGGCGAACAGTACTTCGCGCTGACCGCATGCACCGTGATCCGCCCGAGACTTTCCGGCACCGGCACCTGTTCCGCTGCCGGAACCAGGATCTGATCCAGCGCCTGCATATAAACCGCCTGTGCTTCATCAGCAGGAGTGTTTTTCAGATACAGATTTCTCTTTGCCATGCCTGCAAACCCTCCTTCAGGCAAATGCATGCACCAGCGTCAGATCGCCGGCATGAAGGCCTTCCTCGTTCACATCCATCATCAGGTATCCGTCCGCCCCTGCCATCGTCGTGATCAGTCCGGACTTTCCGAAAACCGGCACGGCATCGTAAGTGCAGATGCCGTCCGGTGAGCAGTGCTCCGCAAGTCTTACCGGTACGCACGTGGCTTTCCCGGGCGCTGCCGCAATGTTCTCCGTCACACGTGCCGGAACCGCATGCGGTGCTTTCTGCCCTGTCACAGTACGCCAAAGCGGAGCGGCCAGGAGAGAAAACACGGTCAGTGCCGCAACCGGATGCCCCGGAAGCCCGATCAGCAGTGTGCCGCGCGCACGGTCCAGCGCCAGGATCGTCGGTTTTCCCGGTTTGAGTGCAAGCCCATGGGTAAAGACGCCGCCGCAGGACACCTCGTCCAGGACCTGTTCCGTGTCATCCTTCACACCCTGCGAGCTTCCGCCGGAGGTCAGGACCAGATCCGCCTCCTCCGAAGCGCGCCGGACCGTATCCCGGAACCGTTCCCTGTCATCCGGGATGCAGACCGCCGTCACCAGTTCCATCCCTGTCTGCCGCACCGCAGCTGCCAGCGACCAGGTGTTGATATCGCGGACCTGTCCGGGCCCCGGAACGTCATCCGCCTGCACCAGCTCATCGCCGGTGGAGATGACGGCCGCTTTCCAGGGAACAAAGACCGGTACGCTGCGGACCCCGGCGGCAGCCAGTGCCCCCGCCTGCGCGGGCCCGATCCCTGTGCCTTTCGTGAGCAGGATTTCGCCGGCTTTGACGTCCTCACCCGGGCGGACCACATTCTCACCCACGGCGACCGCCGCCTCAGCGGCGATCTCGTCACCGGTCAGCATCTCGCAGTATTCCACCATCACCACGGCATCCGCTCCGGCCGGAAGCATGCCGCCGGTCGGCACATAAGCGCACTGCCCGGGAGCAAGGCGTGTCACGGCAGGATGTCCGATTCTCACCGTCTCCGCAACCTTCAGAAAGACGGGAACAGAATCCGCCGCACCCGCCGTGTCCTTCGCGCGGACGGCGTACCCGTCCACGGTGGAGCGGAAAAATCCGGGAATGTCCTCGCCCGCCCGGATGTCTTCCGCCAGAATTCTGCCCGTGCAGGAAGCGAGAGGAACCAGTTCCCTCTGCACCGGATGCGCTCCGAATGCCTCCAGGAGCTTTGCCTGCGCCTGCGCAGGCGTGTCAGTCTGTAAAAGTTTCATGATCTTCTCTCCATATACGCAAAAAGGCTCAGCCGGAGAGACCGCTGCTCTCCGCACTGAGCCAGGTGTTCTGTGCGATCCGTCACTTCGCGCGGAGAGAAATCCATGGATATGCCTGTCCCTCCCTCACTTCCGGAGATCCGGAATGTCAGGTACTGCCGTCCTCTGCAGGAACGGTACGCGAAGCAGCGGCTGACATGGAGATTCTCCGGGGAGAATCCGCGCCGCGCCCCTTCGGGCAGGCTCCGGACGATTTCTTTCCAATGTCTTCCGGCGCAGGCCGGAAAACGGGAGGCCCGGGCGTTTCCTCCCGGACCCTTTGGCCGGGGATCCAGGCATAAAAGCCGGAGGATCCGGGGCTCGAAATGGCCGATCTGTCTGTTCTGTTTTACTGCATCTACTATAACATACTTTTTCCGCGGATGCACACGATTTATTGTGAACTTCCAGAGATTTTACAACTAAAGCACCAGATAACGAGCTTCTTTGCAGTCTCTGGAAGTTTTTCCCGTTTCAGTCTTCCTCTTCT
>NZ_JADKQA010000019.1 GCF_015351765.1 Clostridium vitabionis | reverse complement strand
CCCCGGATGAAATCTTCGAGGAGGAAATCGACCGAATCTACCAGGCTACTGCCTAGCGGAGGGTGTCCAACTTGTTATTGCAATTTACCCTTTATTAATTATACATCTTTTCGATTCTGAGTTCAGGGATGACCCAAATCATGGCGATCACGCCCATGCTGACAAATGCAAGCTGCCAGAGATGGAACGCCGCAAACGCAACGGACACGATATGTAAAATAACAGTAGCCCATTCTTTTCTATGGCTGTCGTTCAATGCGGATACATTCTCTGAAATACTTTCTTTCATCAGTGTCTTCTCCAAGCCAAGATAAGCAATAGTACATAGCAGATAGGAAGACGCATATACGATAACCGGAATATATTCAAACTTTGTCTTTTGTGCCCAATTTGTTGCTAGAGGCAGTAATGACAGAAGAAACAAGAAAAACAGGTTGCTCCACAGGACCTTCCCGTTTACCTGCGCTACAATCTGCGTCAAATGATGATGGTTGTTCCAGTAAATCGCTATCATAAAAAGACTGATTGCATAGCACACGATGCCAGGGATTAAGGAAAGAAGGTCGCGTAAAGCTCCGCCTTCCGGCACAGATATTTGCATGACCATAATCGTTATAACAATCGCGATAACGCCATCACTGAAAGCCTCTAAACGATTTTATGACACCCAATGATCCCTGCCGACGGCGGGCAGCACATATAGGCTGCCCGCCCATCGCATCTAATATCTATATCTTTGCTTTTCGAGCCCTACCGTTGTTTGAGCCGAGTGCCCCGAACAAAGAACCGTCTCGTTTGGCAGGGAAAAAATTATGTTGTGGATACTGTTTTGTAAATCTATCAGATTCCCGCCCGGATATTGATAGTTCCCAATGCTTCCCTTGAAAATTGTGTCTCCAACAAATGCAACGTGATCATTGGAGGAGTAGTAGGTGACGGAATCCGTCGTGTGTCCCGGTGTATAGATTACGTGCAGGAAAAAAGACGGGTTTGCTTCCAGCGTGATATTGTCCCCATCATCTATAAATGTTGCATCTCGTATCGTAATCGGAGGTCCGCAGAGAGCCGACAGATTTTTTCTGGCATCCAGCAGATAATCGTTCGCTGTTCGATAGGCGAGTACGGGAAGATTTAATACACGGCGGAGTTCGTTTGCCGCTCCGGTATGGTCAAAATGCCCATGTGTAAGCAGTATTTTTTCGATTTCCCAGCCGTTTTCTTTGATAAGCTCAAGCAGTCCTGCAGCTTGTGCGCCGGGATCAATTAAAAAGCCATGCTGTGTTTTATCGTCAATGTAAAAGAAGCAGTTTTCCTCAAAATACCCTTTTACCGGTACCTCTATAATCATAGCTCAACCAATCCTGCAGCCATCCAGACCGCAGCTCATCCCCTGTTCCATGCCAGCCTCCGTCTCCTGCTCCAATGCTTTTTGAAGCGTGGCCTTCATGCCCTCTACGCTTTGTGCACCGGAAATTCCATACTTTCCTACTACAAAAAACGGAACCGCGTGGATGCCATTTTGGAAAGCCTCATTCTCGTCTGAAATCACTTCATCCCGGTACCTGTCTGAATTCAGGACTTCTCTGACCTCTGCCGCGTCCAGTCCGCACGCTTCACCGATACTCTGGAGAAGCGCTTTGTCCGCAAGTTCTTTGTTGTCGGTAAAATATGCTTTGAACAGTGCAGAGATCATACGCTCTGTCAGTGCCGGATTTCCTTTGCTCTGGGCCAGTTTCGTCAGGCGATGTGCATCCATTGTATTTGTAAAAAGCGTAGAGGCGTACTGGAAATCAAGTCCCTCAGCAATTCCCATCTGAGAGATGTTTTCAATTTGCCTTCCAGCAGCCTCAAACGAGATTCCATATTTATCAGCAAAACGTGTCTGCGTGTCGCTGACTGCGTGTTCCCCTGCGGAAGGGTCTAACTGGAAGGCTTTCATTTCAAGCTGCACATTTTTCATTTCAGGGATAGATTCAATCGCTTTCTTTAGACGCGCCTCACCGATATAGCAGTAGGGGCAAGCGTAGTCTGACCAATACGTAATTTTCATCGTTGCAAACTCCTTTCAAATAATCGAACGTGTTATATTTACTTCTGCTTGCAACTATATAGAACATGTTCTATAATGTCAATAGTCAAAATGAACTTGATCTAAAAGGAGAATGACATGGCAAAAAAATGTGGGCGGCCTGCGAAAAGTGCAGATCAAGTAGACAGCAAACAGAGAATCATAGATACAACCATTGACCTGATCCGAAAAAATGGAGCGGATTATATCACCGTGAGAAATGTGTGCGCGGCGGCAGATCTTTCCATCGGAACTTTTTACCATTATTTCAGAGACAAAGATGACCTGCTTATGTACTTTGTCCGTGAGACCTCCTTTGAAAGCTGTTCTCTGAAAACACCCCTCAACAAGATCGATGAGCGCATTTCAGAACTGTATATGCTCCTTATAAACCGATATATGGAATTCGGCCTTGACTTTATGAAGAGTTTTTATACTGCCGGAAATCGTTCGCTTTCAGCGTATATGTCGGAAGTTGAAGGACAATTTGAGCCGGATACCGTGATGGCCCGTAGCGAGCGGGAAATAACGGCGGCGCAGGCTCAGGGAATCATCAAAAAAAGTGCAAATATCCATGAAATATGTATGGACATCTGCACAATCGTTAAAGGCTGTGTTTTGGAATGGTGCCTGATGGAAGGAAATATGAATATAAATAGTGCTCTGCAACGGATTATAAATCTGTATATCCAGAGTTACCTGAATTAGAGATTTTAGGAAACGTGGTAGTCAATTGCGCTCCCTGAGTCAAGTCCAAATTTGTGTGTAAATTGATTTCAGGTATAATTGTTGATAACTATGCTGCCAGGAGGGCGGCCTGTTCTTCAGCGATCAGGTG
>NZ_JADKQA010000018.1 GCF_015351765.1 Clostridium vitabionis | reverse complement strand
GACACCAACGCAAGCATAAACATCTTAAATAAAGGGCTGTCAATAGCCTGACATATATAAAATACCGTAGGGCATACGGGAATTTACGCTTGTAGACACTGTGTAAGACGAGCCAACAAGGTAACTTGTTAGGAACGCGGTAGTGGCTGAAGCAAGAATCCCACGACTTTAGTCGTGTGGAGTGTCAATGAATGAGGAAAAATAAATGACTGACGAACAGTACGCACAGGCTGAGTCCTTCTGGACTCGAAAAGATGAAACCGAAAAGAAGCTGAATGCTGATGCTCTGTATAGCTGGATAGACGAGTTCTTATCATCCCATAAGGTTCTTGCCCTGGCAACTGCCACGAAGGATTTTATTCGCTGCACGCCGCTTGAGTACAGTTGGTATACCGGAGCACTTTGGATCTTCACCGAAGGCGGGCTTAAGTTCAAAGCCTTGAAGGAGAATAATCATATCGCGGCAGCGGTCTTCGAGACGAGTGCTTCCTTTGGCGGACTTAGGTCACTGCAGATCGAAGGAACAGTGGAGTTAGTCGAGCTGTTCTCCGATGAATATAAGAATGTCGCGGAGTTCAGAAAGATACCGCTACAAGCATTGAAGAAACTTAAAGAGCCTATGTGGCTTTTGAAGATCATACCGATAGAGATCACCTGCCTGAATTCAGATTTCAAGAAAGACGGATTTGGCAGCAGGCAGATATGGAAGAGGTGTCATTAATGAATGAGTATAAACCGCCATTTCACATGACGGATAAGATAACCAATCTTGTGGGAGATATCAGCGAGCAGATCGACAGGATCAAAGTGCTATCGCATGGCAATCTGAATCCGGCATTAGCACAAGGAGTTATCGAAATGACAATTCCCGACAAACCTAACAGCCGAAATCAGAGGTACAGGAGAAAGCAACTTGATCGGTGACCGACCAAGATACCGACCAAGTTAACGGCATACTGGGCCTAGACCTTGATCATAAACCGATTGGGCAGAGGAGAGCACGTGGAGACAGTGGCTTTGCTAACAAGAACAAATTGACAGAGGGCTGGAAAAGCCCGTGTTTAAGCCATTTCTGCGGCATCCGTCTTTTTGAGAAGAGAGACGGGTGCCGCGTTTTCTTTTAGAAAAAATGTAAAAGTTGGTCTGGCGTGGCTGTGGAAGGGCTATTTGGATGAATTTTTAATTGGCGAGACTGTGGCTTTGCTATTTTCGAGGGTTGTGACTGTGGAAAGGCAATTTTTCAGGGGCCGAGGCTGTTGGAAGGTTATATACAGAATGTGGCTTGAGCTCTGATAAAGGTGGAACAGATGAAAAAATGAGAGTGTGTTTAATAATTAACTAGTAATCATTAGAAATATGCTGTAAGCTGGAAAAAATGGCAAACTGGAAATCCAAGAGAACCAGGCGAAGGTAGTGAAGGAAATTTTTCATCTATACATGGACGGGAAAAGTGTTGATGATATTCGGGAGCAGCTATATGAAGAAGGAATATTCACACCAAACGGTGAGAAAAAGAAATGGAGCCGTGGATCTGTAACAGGAGTCCTTCATCAGGGCAAGTACACCGGAGATGTTACTATTTCGGCGTCAGACAACATCGGATCACAAGTGGTCATGACTGAGGCTATCCCTGCAATCATCAGTGAAGATACATTTCAGAAAGTGCAGAGGAAAATGGAGAAGCGAACAAGAAGGAAAGTAAAGAAGTAATAGCACAACTTTTGATTCTTTAGTAACTTGAGCATAATTATCTGATGCCGTGAAACAGAGGGAGAGCGGATATGAAGACGCGCTGAAAGGATAGGGGTAGATATGGATAAATTTGATCTTTTACCATATACAAAAACTGATGATGTACTGAAAGATTCCAGACAGATAATAGATGCCGCTCAAAAGAAAGCATATCAGACTGTCAACATTCTTCTGGTAGAGCGCAACTGGCTGCTTGGAAAAAGAATTTCGGAAGAATTTATGTCTGGCAGTGGGCAGGATCGATATGGGAAACAGATTATCGCAGATTTGTCAAAAAAACTGACAAAACTATATGGAAAAGGTTTTGACAGGGTATCGATCTACAGATATGTGAAATTTTTTCAGACCTTCCCTGAGATTGTGTCGACGCTGTCGACACAATCTTCTTCACTTTCGTGGAGCCACTATAGTATTCTGATTCAAGTACGGGATACCGAAGCAAGAAGATGGTACGAAAGAGAAGCCTGTGAACAGGGATGGTCTGTTCGGACGCTGCAACGTAATGTGTCATCTCAGTATTACTACCGTATGTTGAAAACGCAGGTGCCTGATCAGGTGGAGAGGGAGATGAAAGAACTGACCAGCCAATATCAGAATAGACTGGAATTTATTAAGAATCCGGTGATTGCCGAGTTCCTTGGTATGCAGGCAGATACTTCTTATCTTGAGTCGGACCTGGAGCAGTGCATCATCGACAATTTGCAGAAATTCCTCATGGAACTTGGAAAGGGGTATGCTTTTGTTGCAAGACAGCAACATATCCACACAGAGAAGGAAGATTATTATATCGATCTTGTTTTCTATAACTACATCATGAAGTGTTTTGTTTTGATTGACCTGAAAACGCAGAAGATTACGCATCAGGATGTCGGGCAGATGGACATGTACATCCGGATGTATGATGAGCTGAAGAAACAGCCGGATGATAATCCAACGCTTGGAATTGTTCTCTGCGCAGACACGGACGAGGATATTGCAAAGTATTCTGTAATGCATGGAAATGAGCAGCTGTTTGCCAGCAAATATAAATTGTATCTGCCAACTGACGAGGAACTGCGGGAGGAAATTCAGACACAGAAAGATATTTTTGAACTGCAACATATGAATGAGCCGGAATAACTATGTATCATTTGCAGATAACGTATAATAAGTTTCGCAAATTCAATTGAATAAAAATAGACATAGTCTATTGCCATCGGTAAAATTAAGTTACCACACAAAATCCACC
>NZ_JADKQA010000017.1 GCF_015351765.1 Clostridium vitabionis | reverse complement strand
GCAATTCACTCCAACATCTGCTTCAATGTTTGGAGTAATTATCTCAAACGGATTGGAGTGAAACAATCCAACGAATTACTTCGCGCTTACGAAATATCTTCACGTTTTCCCGCCGGGGTCTTGTCGGTAGGTACTAACTTCCAAGCGTAAACAAATTGCGGGTTCCCAAAGGTATCTATATATTTGTAAGCATATCTTCCGTCTTTTCTCTGGCTCTCTCCTGTGCGTAAAATGCGGTTCCTGTTATCTCGTCTTTTCTCCGACATTGTTCGTCATGCTCCTTTCCATGACGGAAAGAGCCTTGATATGCTTGTATCTATTATACCACATTCAAGGCTCGATTTCACTATATAACTTCCAAAGTGTCAATGAATTTTTCAAACTGTTTTCGCTTGATTTGAATACGGTTGCCGTTCATAATCACCCACCCGGCAGCCGGGTTTTCTTCCGCTAATTTACGCAGCTTGTTTTCCCCGATACGGAAATATTTTGACGCTTCCTCAATGGTGAGCGTGTACTTCTCCCAGATAGGCACATCAGTAATATTCATTAAAATGTCCCCCTTTCAATAGAGTACAATAGTTTCAAAAGTAGAAAGAGAGCTTTAATCGGACGGTTATTAGCATAACCTCATGGGAATTGCACCCCCGCATGGTTCTCATGCAGCCCTACCCATTGCCTGCGACGCTCTTAACGCTCGGACTGTGGCTGTAAGGAAGTATCATTGTATATTTTGCGTGTCGTCGCCCGCAAGCCGCTACACTTGCTTTCCGGCGCGGTGTTGGTCGCTCGGCTGTCCGGGTGGGGATAACCTCACCCGGATAGCGTCATGGCGCACCCGCCGTATGGCTCGGCGCAAAAGGAACGTATCCGATTTGCCCTATGCTGCGCCGCCGTTATCTTGCGCCGCTTTCTTTGTCAAGGTTCAGAATGGCTTTGCTGCCGCGTCAGCAGCGGAACGGAAAAGGGGGAGAGAGAAAGCGTCCCGCCGCCGCTGCGGTTTATTCCTCTGCCTTAAAGGTGAGGACAGCCATCATCAGTTTTGCTTGCAGCCGTTCCCGAATGTCGTGGTCTACGCCAAAATAGACGTTCCCGCGCTCGTCGTACAGCTTCCGCATGGAGAGGCGGGCTATGTAGCCGCTGAAATGCTGCAAGACAATCTTCATAGCGTCCGGGTCGCCCTTTGTCGCTGCCAAAATGACAGGATAGGGAACAAGGGCTTTTTCCGGGTAGCCGGGTTCGTTACCATTCGTCCCATTCATCAGCATTTTCCTCCAGATATTTTTTTAGTAGCTCAAAAGAGCTTGTCCGCCTGTACTGTATCGTGCTTCTCGACGTATCGAACAGCTCCGCAATCTCGGTGTCGTTCATTCCCTCGAAATAGTACAGGAGTACGGCTTTGCGCTTTTCTTCCGGCAAAGTACGGATTGCTTCAAGAAGCAGCTTCGGCGTGATTTTCTTCCCGGCTCTTTCAAAGGCGGTTTCCCCTTTGAAATATTCATCAAAGGTATGAAGCTGCCGCGCTTCTTCTAAGGTCAAGTCGGAAAAGGTAATCTCCTTTGCCTTATGCCTGTGCAGCTCTTTGTGAGCGTCACACGCTTCATTGTGCAGTACCGTATTGCAAAACTTCTGGAAAGCGCACTGTTTTATAAACTCCCTGCGATTAGGTTCCACATTCTCACCCCCTTTCTCGTTGGAAAGTTGGTGGTGCTTCCCCCTTTTCGCGGGGCAATACTGCCTTTTGAAAAAAACGCCGAAGATTTTCGGATTTTTTTCAAAAAATTTTTTGAGCAGCAAAATACGCCTGTCCGAAAAGCCCGGACAGGCGTATAGGTATTGTAAGTAGTATTTAGATGATTAGACAGTTCATATTCAAGGGTGGAGAGGTTCCCGACGGTGGTCGGGCTTTTTTTGATAAGTCAATGACCGTCGGATTTTGTCGATAGGGTATGTGCTTCATGGCGGCTACCTCCTTTAGCCGCCGCTTTTAACAGTGATACCGCGTCATTTCATCAGAAAATAAAAAGAAACGGCGGCTTTGATTTTTCAAAGCTGCTGCGGAAATCAAAGAACGACAAGCAACAGTTCTGATTTTGCTCCAATATGGTTATTGGGGGCACAAATTAAAATCAAAAAAGAGCCGATAACAGCAGTATTTCAAACTGCATATTATCGGCTCTGCGTCTGTGCGTCTGGCTCTTTTAATTAAATTATTTTTGTTGTTTTTTGGCTTTATTATATGTATTAGCTAATTGTCCACAAGCTGCTTTAATCTCTCTACCATGAGAAACTCTCATGGTAACTTCAAGTCCTGTTTGCTCTAATTGATGTTTGAACGCAACCATTTCTTGTTTTTGTGGTGCTCTAATTTTTGAATTACTCGTCGGGTTGTATTGCAGCACGTTAATCATAACATTTTTGCCCTTAAACCATTTTGCAAGTTGCCTTATATCTGAGGAACGGTCATTTATACCTGGTAAAAGTAAATACGCAAATACCACTTTTCGATTATGCCTTTGTGAATAGGACAATGCTTGCTTAACAACATCTTCAATAGCGTACATGTGCATATGAGGAATGATACAGTTTCTCGCAGCCTGTGTTGCTGCATGTAAAGATATTGTCAACTGAATTTTTAGATGTTCTTCGCGCAATTTTTTTAATTGATTAACTGGACCAACTGTTGATACGGTAATGCCGTCGGTTGGAAAGTTAAGTCCATTTCTATCTCGAAGAATATGGATTGCTGCAATCAAGTTGTCGTAATTGAATAAAGGTTCTCCCATTCCCATAAAAACGATACGATTTACTTTTTGACGTATCAATATGACCTGCTGCACAATTTCAGACGGTGTTAGATTACGAACAAAACCATTGCGTCCGGACTCACAAAAAATACAGCCAACAGAACAACCAACTTGCGTACTTACGCAAACAGTCCCACCATCTCGCCGTTTAATAAAAACCGTTTCGATATACCTGTTGTCTTTCAATTCATAAACATACTTTTCAGTATCGCTACTTTTATAGACTTTTTTTGTTGATATTGATAGATTTTTTTTGTGAAATGGCTGTTTATATAATTCCGTATATAAGGCTCTTGCTTTATCCTCTCCAATTACTTCCGACATTTCTTTGTAAGTAGTGTCTGCTCAATAGCGTAGAATGCAATATTTACTGACAATAACGGCGGATTGCGGTATAATAAGTGCAAAGATTTTTGCAATTTCT
>NZ_JADKQA010000016.1 GCF_015351765.1 Clostridium vitabionis | reverse complement strand
AGCATATATCAAAGAGGAATCAATTTCACGACTGTTACCTAAAGATGCTGCATAATCATTCGACTATGGGTCTGGATGGTTTTTGCGAACATTTCTTGACATCATCGAGATATGAAAGAAACATCAAGTATCTGGATGGAATCCTGGAGTCACAGGGAATCTGCAATCACAAGAAGGTTTGCGAAGATATCTGATAGTGACCAGGGCGAGGCAGCTGAGAGGCTGCCTCCGGTACATAAAATAGGTGCACAAGATACTGGTCACCTATCAGGTAAAAAGCCTTTAGTAAATTGACATCCTTCGTTCAAAAAAATATAATTTGAACTGAATATTGGAGCTTTGGGAACCTGAGATGGCACCCAATTGTACGTTGAAGACACCACTGATTTCCAATCGGTAGTGTCTTTTTGCTTTTAGGAGACCTGCTATGATCGAAGGGTATATTTCAATAAAAGAAGCATCGGAAAAGTGGAATGTTTCGCCACGTAGAATACAGGTTTACTGTGCGGAAGGGCGAATCGATGGAGCGGCAAAGCTTGGGAGAGAATGGGCTATTCTGATTGACGCAATTAAGCCGGAGGATAAGCGAGTGACCACCGGGGAATATCGAAATTGGAGAAATAATACTACATCGGAAAAATAAAAACAGGGGAGCGCATAGATTATGAAACATGGTGTGTTGAGAAGATTTGCAACTGGAGTAGTTGCTACTTCATTGGCTGTGAGCTTATTACTGCCTGTAACAAATGTTGTATATGCAAAAGGGACAGATCAAACAATTACCCCGGTAGTATATGAATTGGATCAGAACAGCGATTATGAGTATTCTTTAGCTGAAAATGAGAGTAAAGCAAATCCTATAGGCGTTCTTACTGTAAATGGTGAAAAGTATTCATCTGTTGATAGTAATGGAATTCCTGATTTTGAAGTGAAGAAAGACTATCTTGACCAAACCACAGACTTTAACTTGTCCCTGTCTTATTTATATGATGACAGCTTACTTACGGCCGCCGATGATAGCTGGCATTTAGTGAGTGATGGAGACAAGAAAGTTGATTATATCTCCATTGGTGAAAAAGTTGGAAAAGGTGCTCTGATCGTACAGACATCTAAGGATCGTGATGTATGGGTCACGGCGTATACATCAACGAATATTTTTGAAACTGATACGAATGGAAAAACAGATTTCTATCAGACAACGGATGTTCAGTTAGTAGAGGGCTGCTATTATCGTGTGATTGTAGCTTACGAGCTTAGCCGAAAGGTGAGCAGCTCGAAAATATTGCTTTGGAACAAAGATGAATATGAATCGAAGAAATGTGTTGAAGTGTATGAGTTCCATGCATATGATTCGTCCGCAAATAAGATAAACCTGAGTTCCAATTCAAAGAAATACAATCTTGGTTCAAGAGTTCGAACAGAGAAATTCGATGGATACCAAGGCGTTGCTGAAATGAAAAAGGGTGATCCTCATTACGGTTGGGATTTGGGACAGTTCTTTGTAAGCGGATATACAGACACATCACTGGATAAAGATGGAAATGTTATCTTCCTCAAGAACACAGGTGATCAGGTATCTCTGTGGTTTAACTTACAGCAAACACTCGACCAGTTAAACAATAATTCTGCTCTGAAAATTGAAGCTGATACAGCTGGATATGATCAGTACTTCGAAACTCCAACAACAGACTTCGGGTATGGAGCTTTAATAATTAGAAAGTGCAACAGCGAAAACGTTAAGGAAAAAGCTCAGATTTATAGCGATTATCTGCTTGCAAGTGCAACTCCTGGCGCCGATACCAAGGTACAACTGTTTGAGGAGGGAGACTACGAAGTAGCTCTTGATTATGCAATTAAGCATGATAAAACAGTTGTTTTTGGTGCATCAATCCTTCCGGGAGAGTCCCATTATAGGATTTATTTCAAATTCTCTGTACGGAACTCAAATAGTATGTTTTTCCCTAGGGATCTGAAAACAACATCAGAGCTTTCGAATAATGCAATCGCACCTAATGGTTTTTACTTGGATCTTGCTGGATCAAAGTATCTGCATCTGAGCTATGTACGTGAAGTACTTGCACCAGGTGCGACAAGCTTAACAGAAGACATTCGTGAAAATAAGGCAGCTAAGGATGGTGATCAGTTCACCAAAGAAGGTATTTATACAATCACAGTAACGAATGAATCAACAGGCAAAGAAACGACGAAGAGAATATATGTTGGAAATGATGAGATATTAAAGGCGTATATGGTTACTGGGCTATCAATCAGCGAGATTCGTGACAGAATAGCCAATGGTTCGACAATTGCAGAGGATGGCTCCATTATTGATCCAGTAGTAATCGAAACAACAGTAGAAGAGACGAAAACGGAAACAGAAGCAACATCAATAGATGAATCTGTAGCGGCTGAAGAAAGCAACAGCGATTCAACTGAGGTTCAGGAAATAGTATCGGATCAGGATGATACTGATGTGAATACTCCTGACAACATTGATACTTCTGGCGAAGCGGATGAAGAAAGTCAGGATAAGGATTCATCTCCTGCAATACCGATTGCAGTTGGCTCAATTGTGGTTGTCAGTGTGGCTGCTATCATAGGTAAAAATCTTAAGAAGAAAAAGGATGGGGAGGCGTAACGTATGAAAAGAATTATAGCGTTTGTATTATGCCTTTCGCTTGTTTTAGTTGGTTGCGGTAACTCCATCAATACGTCATCTACAGAGACATCTTCTGAAACAGTGCAGGAGTCAAATACCGAGAGTGTTTCTGAAGAAAAAGAAGATTCCGATGCGTCAGTGGCTACATCAGAGGCAGCGGAGGTGGTCTCTGAAGAAGCAGCAATAGAGACACCTGAATCTGGAAATGCTGAGGATATTAACTTTTCGGGGTTAAATGATCCGGCGTTATTAACGTATGTAGAGAATACCGTATATGAAGACTTGATTGATGAGTTAAGTGACGGAGATTATTTCGTAGAAAAGGTCGATGCTATCTACTTATCAGAGGAATACATCGAAGAACTGGCATATAATTCTGAATCCAATGTGTTCTTCGGATACACACTGGATGAATTGGAACAAGCATTTCAGGGAACACGATACGTATTTACTTTAGGTGATGATGGCCAGACTACAGTAGTTCCGCTAGAAGAAATTTTGTTGACTTCCAATAAAACGTGCAACTAGAGAAAAACTGCGCGCAATACAACGCCCCAAAAGCCTTGAAAACACTGGATAATTCCGCATTTT
>NZ_JADKQA010000015.1 GCF_015351765.1 Clostridium vitabionis | reverse complement strand
CGAAAGAGTTGGAGCGAAATACTCCAACTCTCAATTTTGGAGCGTTTTGCTCCAACTGTTAACATAGGGTACGCGGAAATACTTCTCGCTTACGAAAGAAATATCTGGAGAAAGGCGAAAGGCAGAAACGCACCCATCGTCTTTGCAATCTGGGCGGCACGATTGAGAGCCTTGCCCCGGAGGTCAAAGATCTCACACGCACCGAAATGACAGAGCTGATGGAGTACATCTTTTCTCTGTCCGAAGTCCAGCGAGCCGTCCGTCACATGGCGATTACTCACACCAACCAAGCGAACAGAGAAAAGGAGTTGAAAGCCGATGGCACTATTTCATCTGAGCGTCACGCAGACTAAGCGAAGCGCAGGACAGTCCGCTATTGCTTCTGCCGCCTACCGTGCCGGGGAGCGATTGTATAGCGAGTATTACGGCGAATACAGCGACTACACCCGCAAGGGCGGCGTGATCTGCTCTGACATTCTCTTGCCGTCCCATGCACCGCCAGAATACGCAGACCGCCAGACCCTATGGAACGCCGTGGAAAAAGCCGAGCGTGGAAAGAACGCCCAGCTTGCATACAGCTTTGACATTGCCTTGCAGAATGAATTTTCCCTTGAGGAAAACATCGCTCTTGCAAGGCAATTTTTGTTGGAGAACTTTGTGAGCCGTGGCATGGTGGTTGACTTCGCCGTACACCAGCCAGACCGGGAGGACGGCGGCATACCAAACCCGCATTTTCATGTGCTTTGCCCCATCCGCCCCATCGAGCAGAACGGCAAATGGGGACTAAAGCAACGCCGGGTGTATGAGCTGGACGAGGACGGCAACCGTATCCGAGACGCAGACGGAAAGTTTGTGTTCAACGCCGTTCCCACTACCGACTGGGGCAGTCCCGAAACGCTGGAACATTGGCGGCAGACATGGGCGGAACTATGCAACGCCAAGTTTGCGGAGAAAGGGCTTGATGTTCGTATCGACCACCGAAGCTATGAGCGTCAGGGCGTGGAGCTTCTTCCCACCGTCCATGAGGGCGCAACCGTCCGGGCAATGGAGAAGAAAGGCATACGCACCGAGAAAGGCGAGTTCAACCGCTGGATCAGAGCAACCAATGCCGTTATCCGGGACATCAAGAAGAAAATCGCTCTCCTGTTTGATTGGATTGCCGAAGCAAAAGCGGAGCTTGCCAAGCCGCAGGCACCCGACCTTGTTTCTCTGCTGAACGCCTATTACACCCAGCGCAGAGCCGGGGCATATTCGCAGAAAGGCAAGGTCAGCAATCTAAAGGAGATGAACGAGACTTTCAATTATCTCCGGGCAAACGGCATTTACACTCTTGAAGATTTGGAAAGCCGTGTCAGCGAACACAGTGCTGCCACAGAGAGCTTGAAGAAAACGCTGGACGAACAGACCGCCCGAATGAAAGCAATCAAGCAGCTCTATGACAGCTCTGCTGCTTTCCAGAGCTTGAAGCCTGTCTATGACGGCTTGCAGAAAATCAAGTTTGAGAAGCCCAGAGCCAAGTACAAGGCAGAGCATGAAGCGGAACTGAAACAGTTCTACGCCGCCAGACGCAAGCTGACCGGAGAGTTCCCGGACGGCAAGGTGGATATGAAAAAGCTGACCGAAGAGTATGACGAGCTGGAACAGGCGCACAACACCACCTATGGCGAGTTTAAGACCGTCAGAGACGATTTACACCGTCTTTGGAAGGTCAAGTCATGTATAGATACTGCCGCCCGATTTAACGAGCGCACAGAGGAACAAATGCTCCAAAATCGACCCCAAACACGACACAAAAAGGAGGAACTATCCCGATGAATTATACCCAAGCACAGATTGACCGGGCAAACGCCGTCAGTCTGGAAGATTTTCTCCGTACACAGGGAGAGACGCTTATCAAAAGCGGACGAGAATACCGCTGGAAAGAACATGACAGCCTGACCATTCGTGGAAACAAATGGTTTCGCCACAGCCAGAGCAAGGGCGGCTATCCCATTGATTTTGTCATGGAGTTTTACGGAAAATCCTTTCCCGAAGCCGTCCAGCTCCTGACCGGCGAAAGCGGCGAGGGACAGAGCGAAGCCAGCACAGCACCGCACACAGCGTTCCACTTGCCCTTGCACAACAGAACAGCCGACAGAGCAATTCAATATCTTTGCGAAAGCCGAGGTCTCAACAAAACGCTTGTTGAGGCTTTTCTTCTTTCCGGGGATATTTACGAGGACGCAAAGCGGCACAATGTTGTCTTTGTCGGCAGAGACCGAAACGGCACACCGAGATACGCCCATGTGCGAGGAACGGCAGACCCATTCAGACAGGATATTGCCGGGTCTGACAAGTCCTATCCGTTCCGCTATGAGGGAAACGGCAACCAGCTCTTTGTCTTTGAAGCACCGATTGACCTGTTATCGTTTATCTGCCTTTATCCGCAGGACTGGCAGACAAGGAGCTATCTTGCCCTGGGCGGTGTTTCGGGCAAAGCCCTTGACCGTTTCCTTTCTGAACGCAAGGACACCCGAAAAGTGTTCCTCTGCCTTGACAGCGACACCGCAGGAAGCGAAGCCTGTACCCGACTGGCACAGTCCATTCCCGGCGAGATCGCCGTCATTCGCCTTGTCCCGGCAAGGAAAGACTGGAACGATGTTCTCCGTCAGCAAGGGGACATTCCCAGCCGCAAATTCATAGCCGAGACAATCACGCTGCGAGAGCTGCCCACCGCCCAGCCTGTTCCCATGCTCCGCATGGCAGATGTGGAGCTGACGAGCGTGGATTGGCTATGGTTTCCCTATATTCCCTTTGGAAAGCTGACGATTATACAGGGCAACCCCGGCGAGGGCAAGACCTACTTTGCCATGCGTCTTGCGGCGGCTTGCACCAACCGAAAGCCTTTACCTGGTATGGAGACCCTTGAGCCTTTCAACATCATCTATCAGACCGCCGAGGACGGTTTGGGCGATACCGTTAAGCCCCGGCTGATGGAAGCTGACGCAGACCTTGAACGAGTGCTTGTCATTGACGATAGGGACACACCGCTGACCCTTGCCGATGAGCGCATAGCAAGGGCAATCCGGGAAAACAGCGCAAGGCTGGTTATTATTGACCCGGTACAGGCGTTTTTGGGCACAGATGTGGACATGAACAGGGCAAACGAGGTGCGCCCGATATTCCGCAGTCTGGGAGACATTGCACAGGCTACCGGGTGCGCTATCGTGCTGATTGGACACCTGAACAAAGCCGCAGGAACGCAAAGCACCTACCGGGGATTGGGGTCTATCGACATTACGGCGGCAGTCCGCAGTCTGCTGTTTATTGGCAAGCTGAAGGACAGTCCCACAACGAGGGTGCTTATCCATGAGAAAAGCTCCCTTGCGCCGCCCGGTCAGTCTCTTGCCTTTTCTCTGGGAGACGAGAAAGGTTTTGAATGGATAGGGGCTTATGACATTACCGCTGACGAGCTTCTTGCCGGGACGGACACCGCTAAGACCGAGAGCAAGACCGCACAGGCGCAAATGCTCATTCTGGAACTGCTTGCGGACGGAAAGCGTATGCCGAGCGCAGAGCTGGAAAAGGCAGTCAATGAGCGTGGGATTTCCTCACGCACCATGAGAACGGCAAAGAGCCGTATCGGGGACAGACTTGTGACCGAGAAAGACGGCACAGCATGGGTCTGCTATCTCCGAGACTGACAACAGGAACACGGCAAGCGTGGCAAAGACGGCAAGGTTTTTATAGATACCTTAATGTTGCCGCCTTGCCTTGTTCCCTCATACCGACACCGCCCGATGATGAATAGTCACCGGGCACTTTTTCATTTACAGGAGGATTTTGAATGAACAATACCGCAACCAACACCGCCACTTGCCCGACTGTCAGAAAGCAGATCGGCAAGACCACCTATATCGTCCGTGTCCATTTCAGCGAGACCGCCAAGGAGACGATGGAGGACAAAATCAAGCGTATGCTCCGTGAAGAAGTCCGCAAAATGTGACTTCTTTTTGAATTTGATGAAAAAGTCCTTGACTTTTCGTCTCTGGCAAAACGGCGAAAAGCATACTTGTCTCCTGTGGTGCAAGACTTGCGCCGTTTGACATCAAAGAGCTCCGGGAGATCACGGCATACGATGAGCTGGAACTGGATACACTGGGAGATCGGAAGGTGGCGTTGTTCTTGATCATGTCGGATACAGATTCAACGTTCAACTTTCTGATCAGCATGATCTATACCCAGATGTTTAACCTTCTTTGTGAGAAGGCGGACGACGTGTATGGCGGAAGACTTCCAGTGCATGTCCGGTGCCTGATCGACGAGATGGCAAATATCGGCCAGATCCCGAACCTGGAGAAGCTGATGGCAACGATCCGTTCCCGTGAGATCAGTGCGGTGCTTGTGCTACAGGCAAAGAGCCAGCTCAAGTCGATTTATAAGGACAATGCGGATACCATTATCGGAAACTGTGACAGTCAGATCTTTCTCGGCGGCTCGGAGAAGACGACGCTCAAGGACTTGAATGAATCACTCGGCAAAGAAACCATCGACATGTACAACACCGGTGAATCCCGTGGCTCTCAGCAGTCCTACAACATGAACTACCAGAAGCTGGGACACGATCTGATGAGTGTGGATCAGCTTGCGGTTCTGGATGGCAGCAAATGCATCGTGCAGGTGCGGGGCGTGAGGCCCTTCCTGTCCGACAAGTATGATCTCACCAAGCATCCGAACTACCGGCTCACAGCGGATTATGACAAAAAGTACTGGTTTGATGTGGAGAAATACCTGAACCACCGGATGACACTGCGGGCGGAGGAGCGCTACGAGGTTATCATGCAAACACCAGCAGAAACGTAACACAGGAACAGACCATATTTTAAAGGTGTGGACGCCTGTCAGGAATGGCAGGTGTTTTCTTTTGTGAAAATGGAGGAAGAGCAGGATGGCAGACGAAAATGCATTGATGCCGGGGGATATACCGGATTGGGTGAAGGAAGCAGAGGAACAGATGAAGAAGGAATGGCCGATTGATCTTGAAGAAAAGAAAGAGGTCACAATCAAGTTCGGCAAAGGCCTTGTCGGAGAACCGTTTACTTCGAAGGGTGGGCATCAGCTGGTGGAGGTGAAGATTCCGAATCTGGATCCAGCGGACAAGACGCCGTGGGCATCCTTTGTGATTTCTCCGAAGATGATCCACGACAACAAATTCGGCAAGGGCGTCTGGATGAAGCTTCCGGAGGACGGGACAACAAAGGTGAGTAAGCCCATCTTCATCGGGACAAAGCCGGATGGCAAGAATGTCTGGGAACGCGACGTGCGCGATGTCCCGAATACGGAGCTCAAGACCATGATGGAGACCTATAAGAACAAGGACCGTTCCTCTGTCCTGGGTGCATTGGAAAACAAAAAGAAAGAGGCAGAGAAAGCGCCGAAGCCTTCGAAACCTGCGAAGTCAAAGGACGCCGGGATGGAGAAGTAAGTGGCAGCGATTCTACAGAAAGCCTGCTAATAAAAAGTCAAGGGGTGATTTGAAAAAAGTTTAGAGATGGATTTTGGTCACAAGTATCCAGGCCGTCTGCATAGGGC
>NZ_JADKQA010000014.1 GCF_015351765.1 Clostridium vitabionis | reverse complement strand
AGAAGAGGAAGACTGAAACGGGAAAAACTTCCAGAGACTGCAAAGAAGCTCGTTATCTGGTGCTTTAGTTGTAAAATCTCTGGAAGTTCACATAAAAGAAAACCAGAAGAATGACGCCAATGACGTCAGTAAGTCTGATGCCGATGACGCCGATGGCGTTAATGACACTTATGAAAGGAATGCAATGAACATACAGATTTTCGGAACGAAGAAATCCAGGGATTCCCAGAAGGCGGAGCGCTTCTTCAAAGAGCGCGGCATCAGATTTCAGTATGTGGATATGAAGTAGAAAGGTCTTTCCAAAGGAGAACTGGAATCCGTCTGCCGCGCGGTCGGCGGTCTCGATGCCATGATCGATCCGGAATGCAGGGATAAGGATTTGCTGGCATTGATCAGGTATATTGCTGAGGAGGATCGGGCGGAAAAAGTTCTGGAGAATCAGTCCGTACTGAAGCTTCCGATTGTCAGAAACAGGCGTCAGGCGACGGTGGGATATCAGCCGGAAGTCTGGAAATCGTGGGCATGAAGCCGCTTCCGGGGAGATTTCAGAAAGGATCACGATGTTCAGCATTGGACAAAATGACCTCTTCCATGTGTATATACCGACACTCAATCATGATTGCATTTGTCGCATCTCTGTGTCTGATTGCTTCCGCCTGTCCGACAGGATCAAACGTGGCAGTGTACGCACAGCTGCACAATAAAGACTATCCATATGCCGTGGTAGCGGTCGCTTTCACAATCATCCTTTCGGCCGTTACGATTCCTGTAATCGTGAATATCGCGGGCTGTTTATGGTAATCAGCCAATCAATGTTGTGCAGAATGAATACAGACGGCATCAATGGTCTGACTGATGCCGGCAGTGCCTTGAACATCCCGGATTGAAACGATAAGATGAATTCAGAAACGGCAGAACTTGCTTTGAAACAAAGTGTTCACACGGGGAGGCTGTATCCGTGATTTTATCCATGAGGCATGCAAGGATTGACAGATCCGTCACGGGGCAGTCAATTCCTCACGGGGCGGCGGGGAAGGTGAAGATTCACATGAGGAAATTTACGATAGAGAAGAAAAACGGAGCGCGGATCCCGTGCGAGCGGTAAATGAGTACATCGGCATCGATCGGGGGCGTATATGCATGAGAGGAAAGCGCAGGAGAACGGATAAAAGCAGAGCAGGGAACAGAAGCGGATGTCTGAAACCGATTCTGATTTTCGTCGCGATCTGTTTTGCCTTTGTATACTTTGCCGGGACATCAGGCAGCAGCAATATCGCAGATGCTTCAGCGCAAGCACCTGCAGCGGCGGGGAATACAGCACAGACAGGGAGCGATCCGCTTCCGTCAGATGATGTGTCTTTGAGTCCGACGCGGACAGCGGCAGAAGCAGCATCGGCAGCCGCAGAGACTGCTGCCCCGTCAGCGGATCTCAGCGCTGCGGAAACTCCGGCGGATGCTGCACCTGCAGATTTGGCGCAGGAGCAGTCCGGGGAGAATGCATTTGACCTTTCGTCCGTTCCCGCCTATGCCGGAACGCCTTATATCGAAATCAACGGGAATGAGCCTTACTTTACAGCCGGAGATCTCACTGCAGTTTCCTATGAATCGTACAGTCCGCTCGATGGCCTGGGCCGGTGCGGGGCAGCGATTGCGTCGGTCGGGCGGGATCTGATGCCTTCGGAACCGCGCGGCAGCATCGGCATGATCAAGCCGTCCGGATGGCATACGGTGAAATATGACGGCATCGACGGAAATTATCTGTACAACCGCTGCCATCTGATCGCCTATGAGCTGACCGGGGAGAACGCAAATGAACGGAACCTGATTACCGGCACCAGATATCTGAATACAGAAGGCATGCTGCCTTTGGAAAATCGCACGGCCGATTACGTGACGGCGACGGGAAATCATGTGCTGTATCGGGTGACGCCGGTCTTTGAAGCCAATAACCTGGTTGCCGCGGGCGTTCTCATGGAAGCCGAATCTGTGGAAGACGGCGGAAAAGGAATATCATTCTGCGTGTTCTGCTATAATGTCCAGCCGGGAATCACGATCGATTATGCGACGGGGGACAGTTCCGGACCGGAGTTTCAGGGCTCTGTGCAGCAGCAGACGCTGGAGCAGCAAATCGCAGATGCGAAAACAAACACCGCGCCGGCTGCATATCCGAAAGACGTATCGGATGGGACAAGGTATGCTCTGAATCAGAATACAAAGAAGTTCCATTACCCGGACTGTTCTTCGGTAGATCAGATCAAACCGAAGAACTATGCGGAAACCACGAAAACGCGGGACGAACTGATTGCGGAAGGCTATCAGCCCTGCGGACGATGTCATCCGTGAAAGATCAGGATAAAAATTACAAGCATCAATATTGTTTGACTTTCTGCTGGATCCGGATAGCCTGGAGAAACTCTGAGGAATCTGTCGTTACGATATCAGCCGTCCGGGCATATACGGCAGCGCACGGCTATCCGTTCCATGCCTTTCCGGGCGAGAGGAGGAGCAGAATATGTGGAAATGTCCGGTTTGCGGAAGAACGTTTCAGAAGGTGAATCAGCAGCATTACTGCGGGCGGATGCCGGCGACCGTCGACGAGTATCTCTCGGAACAGCCGGATAAGATACGGCCGATCCTGGAACAGACAAGAAGGATTCTGCGCGAGGCGCTGCCTGACTGCACGGAGAAGATTTCCTGGGGCATGCCCACGTACTGGAAAAAAAGGAATCTGATACACTTCGCGGCGCAGAAGAATCACCTCGGCATCTACCCCGGACCGGAAGCAATCGAAGCCTTCCGGGAGAGACTGCAGGATTACCGGACATCGAAGGGAGCGATTCAGTTTCCTTACAATCGCGAAATCCCGTATGAGTTGATTGCAGAGATCGCGAAGTGGGCTTATGAGCAGGCGGGGGAATGACAGGTCCTTAGTGCATCGCCCGGTCACTCGCCGATCAAAAGAATTGACAGGTACGTCGTTTTGGTCGTTTCACCTCATTGCCCACGATCAGCGCCTGATTGCTTTTGCGGCGATCACTCCGACTGCGGCTTCGAGCGCGGCCACATCATCCGCCAGGCTCATGCTGGGGACGCCTTCCATGCCGGCTGCCTGAGCGGGAAGGCAAGGAATATGGATAAAACCGCTGCGCATCTGCGGGAAATCCCTGCGGATATGATACTGCACGCCGTACAGCACATGGTTGCAGACGAAAGTGCCCGCCGTGTCGGAGAGAGACGCCGGAATGCCTCTGGCACGGATCGCTTCCACGATCGCACGGTTCGGCAGCGTCGAAAAATATCCGTCCGCCCCGTCCGCGAAGATAGGCTCATCCACGGGCTGATTGCCTTCGTTGTCGGCGATCACGGCATCGTCGAGATTGATGCCGACCCGTTCCACCGTGATCATCGCCCGTCCGCCGGCCTGTCCGACGCTGAGCACGGCATCGGGCTGCGTCCGGTCCATCGCGTCGCGGATCACCTGAATAGATCTGTAAAAAACGGTCGGGACCCGCAGCCGGAGAATCTCTGCGCCTGCGACCCGATCTTCCAGACGGCTGACAGCCTCCCAGGCCGGATTGACGGTATCGTGATTGAACGGCTCAAAGCCGGTAACCAGTATTTTCATGCCAATGCTGCCTCCATGTTTCTCATCCAGCAATTATGCTGCGGCAATCTTCCGCGGTGTTTCTTCATCCCGTAAGAGTAACACCGATGGAGATGATTGCCAATACTGCGCAAGGCCGGCCGGCTCTTTGCCGCTGTTCCATGCTGCGGCAAAAGCGGGAATGCGGCGCGGACACATGCGCGGCAGGAAGATTGAGAAGCAGGGCGGCGAGGGTTATAATACGGATATCGAATGACATCGGGTTCCGGGGCAGCGGCCGCGCTATGCAAGCGGAGCCGTGTCTTCAGAGACAGAGGACAGAAAGGAAGAAAATTATTATGGCAGATAAGCATGTAAAGGCGATTGAAAGACTGCAGGCGGAGGAATGTGTCAAAAATCTCAGAAAGCATAATTTTGACGCGGATTTCTTTGAGACGGGGGCTGAGGCGGCTGCCTGGCTGAAGGAGCATATCCCGGCGGGCAGTACGGTCGGAATCGGCGGCAGCATGACGCTCTCCGAGCTGGGAATCACGGACTGGCTGACGGGAAATCCGGATTACAAATTCCTCGACCGCTACCATACCGACGACGTGCAGAAGGTCTTCCGGGAATCATTTTTTGCGGACGTTTATCTGATGAGCTCCAACGCCGTAACGCTCGACGGCTGCCTCTACAACGTTGACGCAAACGGAAACCGCGTGGCGGCGCTGATCTACGGGCCGAAGAAGGTCTATGTGATCTGCGGCGTAAACAAGATCGTTCCGACCCTGGACGATGCGATCACGCGCGTACAGCAGATCGCGGCGCCGGCAAATAACGTGAGGCTGCAGAGACCCAATCCGTGTACGGAATTCGGCCATTGCGTGAAGTGCGTGAAGGATTCCAGCATCTGCAACCAGTTCGTCATCACCCGCCGCTCCGGCAGGCAGGGCAGAATTCATGTCCTTCTCGTGAATGAGGAACTGGGCTACTGATTGTGACAGGCAGGCGTTCTCGGAGGCAGCCAGGAGGATCTGAGCATCGGGTTGGGGAAAGGAATGGGCGGCGATGGCATTTTCCAGAGAAGAACTGAAAAGGTATTCCAGGCAGATCGCGGTGAAGGAGATCGGGATCGCCGGACAGCAGAAGCTCTCGGAGGGCAGCGTGCTGGTGATCGGCGCGGGCGGACTCGGAAGCAGCGCGCTGATGTATCTGGCGGCGGCAGGCGTTGGAAGAATCGGGATCGCGGATTACGACCGCGTGGATCTCTCGAATCTGGAGCGGCAGATCATCCACCGGACGGACCGCATCGGTATGGAGAAGACGAAATCCGCTGCCATGACGCTTCAGGCGATCAATCCGGAGGTCCGCACGGAGCTCTATCAGGAACGGGTCACGCCGGACAACATCACGGATCTGATCAGGCCGTACGATATCGTGCTGGACGCGACAGATCATTTCGAGAACAAGCTTCTGGTCAATGACGCCTGCGTGCTTGCAGGGAAGCCTTTCGTGCACGCTGGCGTGCTCGCGATGAGCGGACAGATCATGACATGGCTTCCGGGTGAGGGACCGTGTCTTCGCTGTCTTTCCGGCTCCGCGCCGGGCCTTGCCGAGATGCCTTCCTGCCGCGAGGCGGGTGTGGTGGGCGCCGCGGTCAGCGTCATCAGCAGCCTGCAGGCCATGGAGGCGATCCGCTTTCTGATCGGGAAAGGAAAGCTTCTGACAGGGCGGCTTCTGCACTATGACGGGCTGACGTGCACGTTCGATGAGACGGAAATTCCGGAGCATTCGCCGTGGTGCCGGGTCTGCGGGGAACACCCGGATATCCGGAGCCTGACGGACCATCCGGAGGAATACGTCATCTCCTGCGGCGCGTGATCCTTCGGCATAGAGGCATGGATGCTGAACCAGTGCGGTTTCGGGGCACATCATCACCCGCTGAGCGGGATATTTTGACAAAATTCCCAAAAAGTTCATTTATACAAAAATATTTGAGGCTATAATCAAAAACAGGTCGGTTGAAATCCGAAGTTCCAGTTTGAAGGGGTAACTTCTACCATTGCCTGGATTGCAACCGAAAGTTCCATTTTTTCGCCCCGTGCTA
>NZ_JADKQA010000013.1 GCF_015351765.1 Clostridium vitabionis | reverse complement strand
CAAGCGGAAATATGGAGAAAGCAGACAGCTGAGATTTCTTCACAAGCGGCCTGTGGTTCCGGTGGGATTTGCACAGCCCAAGAACGCCCAGCATAAACGCAAGGCGGTCAATAAGTATACGGTGGAAGGTCGTGAGTTGATTCATAAGAATCTTCAAATTGACACAGAAACAATGCTTTGGGTGATGCGTAATCCTGTCCGTGGTCGATCTATAGAGTATGCGGATAACAGGATTTCACTGTATGCGGCGCAGTGCGGCAAATGTGCTGTCACTGGGGAGACAATGGCTCCTCATGACATCCACTGTCACCATAAGCTGCCGGTCAGCAAAGGTGGAACCGATGAATATGCCAACCTGATTTTGATTAAGAAGGATGTGCATACCATCATCCATGCAACACAAGACCCAACAGTCGAGAGACTCCTGAAATTCCTTAATCTTGAACCAAAACAACTTGTAAAGCTTAACAAGCTTCGTGCATTGGCAGAAATGCCGCCCATTATTCTTTGAATGAAATGCTGTAACGAGGTGTGTAAGTTGTGTGCTTCATGTCCCAAAACTACTGAATTCGATGGAACGCCGTGTGCGGTGAAAGCCGCACGCACGGTGTGGAGCGGGGGAAAATCCTGAGATAATTTCAAGGGATTACCTATCGCTATCGGGCGCGAAGAGCCAGGGCATGAAGCAGTTCATGGCTAATTAAAGGGAACAAAAAGAAAGGAAAAGCACAATCCAGACGGTATCAGCGGCAGTCTACAAGAATAAATTGTGATTACACAAGATTGGTGCTATAATAAGAGAAAAGTTCCTGCCGGGGCAGCCGCCCCGGTGGTATGGATAGAAAGGCAGGAAAACAATATGCACATCAGCTATAAACCACTCTGGCACACACTGTTAGAGCGTGATATGAGGAAAGAGGATTTAAGGCTTGCCGCCGGTATGACAACGAATATGATTGCCAACATGAGCAAAGAGGGAAAGCACATCAGCATGGATACATTAGCCCGTATCTGCGAAACGCTGAATTGTGAGATTACCGATGTGATTGAGTTAGTACCAGACGAGCCTGCTTCCACAGGAGGTAAGGAACATGAGCGAATTGAAACCAAGAATAACGGAAAACGGAATTGATTATATCCTTGTTGGGGATTATTATATCCCAGATTTGAAGCTGCCGGAGGAACACCGCCCTATCGGAAAGTACGGACGGATGCACCGGGAATATTTAAGAGAAGTCCACCCAGTCAGATTGAACACATTGATATTGACCGGAGAGCTATGGACATATCTTGCAGACCTGAACAAACAGGCACAGGAACGGTTAGACACCATCATGGAGCAGATGAAAACTGCCGAGGGCGTAACCGAGGAATTAAAGCGTACCTGTCAAATGGAATGGGTGCAGCATTGCAATAACATTCACAACCGGGCAGAAGAAATTGTTTTGCATGAGATGATTTATTCATAAGGGTATGATATAGGGAAACGATATCTGAAACATGGTATCGTTTCCTGTATTTATAGATATTTGTGTAGCAGAAAACAGATGTAAGGTTGACATTACAAGCGAAAACACATATAATTTTATTATAATATTAACCTTACTTTTGGAGGAACTATGAAAAACAGAATAAAAGAATTGCGGGAACAGCGAGGGCTGACGCAAGAGCAATTAGGAGAACTGGTTGGAGCTTCAAGGCAGGCGATAAATGCCATAGAAACAGAAAAATTTGAACCATCTATCTGGCTTGCATATGATATTTCTAAAGTGTTTGAGTGTGCCATTGAGGATGTATTTTTATTTGATGTAAGTTTGAGAAAATCAAGAGCTGACAGCAGCAGACAGGAGGTAAAAAGTGGCAACAAGATTTCTTCGCTATGACAGCGACCCTATATTGAGAAAAAAATGTAAAGCTGTCCTAAAAGTTGATGATAAAATCAGGCAGCTCTTAGATGATATGCTTGATACATTACATGAAACAGAAAATGGAGCTGCACTGGCAGCAAATCAGGTTGGCGTTTTGAAACGGTTGGTTGTCATTGATTTTAACGACACACGATTAAAACTTGTAAATCCGCAAATAATAAGCCAAAGCGGTGTGCAGGAATGTGTTGAGGGATGCCTTAGTTTCCCGAACCGTTTTGTAAAAACAATTCGTCCGCAAAAGGTCACGATTCAGGCACTCAATGAATATGGAGAGGAAATTATAGTTGACGGAGAAGATGAAATGGCAAAATGCTTCTGCCATGAGCTGGAACATCTGGATGGTATGATTTTTTTAGATAAAGCGATTGAAGAACTTTCTGCTTTGTAGTGCAAATTGATAGATGCCGTTTCGGAAAAAGAAAAAGGGGTCTTATGAGCAAGGTTATTATGATGTGCGGCGTATGTGGTTCTGGAAAGACTACTTACGCCAAGAAAAAAGAACAGGAAGGATATATCCGACTTTCCATTGACGAAGAAATGTGGAAACTTTATGGAAGAAAGGGAATTGATTATCCGGAAGAACAATATGAAAAATTGTCAGAGCAGGTGGAAGCTGCGCTTCAAAAAAAGCTGCTATCCCTGATTCAGCAGGGAAAAGATGTTGTGATTGATTTTAGTTTCTGGAGTAAGGAAAATCGGAATGTTTATAAAGAACTGATTCAAAAAGCAGGCGCTGAAACGGAGCTTGTCTATATGAAAGCCAGTAAGGAGCTTTTGCAAAAAAGACTATATAAAAGGAATCAGGTCTTAAATGCCAATTCACCGTTTGTGATAACAGATGAACTATTGGAACATCATTATCACGCATTTCAGGAGCCATGCGGCGAAGGAGAAAAAGTAATTTTGCAGAAAGAGGATATTATGCAATATTCAAATTTCAACTGAATAATCCCAGCACAAACCGCTGCTACATGGAAGCTAACAAACCATGCAACAGCGGTTTTTCTTTACCGTTTTTTCCTCTGGCTGATAGGCGTTCCCATTTTCTTTGATTTTTTGAGAATCCGAATGAGCCAGCGAAATTCTTCGTCTGACAGATTTTTATAGTTGATACCAAGCTGCTTGCAGTAAAGAACAACCAGCTTTTCATCCCGACTGCCTTTGAAATTTTCGACAGCTTCCAGATTTTCTTTCAGTTCATCGGCAACGGTGATCTGGGGCGCACTCTCACTGTCCTTTTTGTGGGCTTCCCGAATATCCCGGATAATAAGGTTGAGGTCATCCAGAACCATATGGCTGAAATATTCATCATCACTGATATGGGCGGCTTGCAACACTTTCAAATGGGGGTCGTCTTCGCCGGGGCGATACCGTTCAATGATTTCATGCCGGACGGTATCGACAAGGGCGTTGAGGTTCTGAATCTGCATGGTGGCAATCCCATCCACATAAATCTCAATGTCCGCAAGAAACTTGATAAAGTCCTTATGGGTGGCAAGTTCGCAGAGCAGACGGTTGTTAATCCGACCGCTTTTCAGAAGTGCTACCATCTCATCACTCAAATGCAGCTCACTTAATGGCGTGTTGATCTCCGCCCGGTTCTCTGTCCGGCAAAAGAGATAATCGAGGGACACCCCATAAAAATCTGCCAGCAGGATAAGGTTGCCATGATTGATTTCCTTATAGTCATCTTTTTCATAACTGCCAAGAGCCGATTTTGAAATACCCGTTTGCTCAGCCAGTTCTTCCAGTTTTAATCCTTTGTTTAATCGTAAATCTTTTAGCCGTTCCTGTATTGTAGTAGCTCCGTTCATTGAAGCAGTTCCCCCTTTCTAACGACATTTATAACCGTTGAATTGATTATACCATATCAATTCCGCAATCGTGGAAATTTCTGATTTTTACCCCTAATTCCTACTTTGTGGACATACGGCACAGGGCACAAAAATGTTCTATGATACAGGTAGTTCATCGATGGATTATTCCAATCGAATGACCAGCCTGTGTGGGATATGCTTCCCCGGCGATGTAGTGCCATGACTTTTGGCAGGGATATGGAGGAACCCTGACCGAAACGAGCGTACCAAAGGGAGCGATACGCCGCTGTGAGATTCAGGGGAGGAACGACACCGGGGAGAACTGGCGAACTGACACCGAAATACGACAATTTGATAGGGGGATAGTCTACCCTATCGCTGATACTTCGGGAGATTTTAGGCGGCTCTATGGCTGTAATTTTTCCGAAAATCGCCCCGAAACCATACACAAAAACGGGAGGAAGCGCAATATGCCGAGAATGAGCAAAAAGAGGAAGCATGAGCTTTCCTTTTACCTCAATGACCGGGGGCGTGTCACTTACAACGAATTATGCAGGAAATGCCAGCATGGGTGCAGGCAGAGCTTCCGGGCGGTTGTGATTGACTGCCCCCGTTATTTATCCAAACGAGCAAAGAAAAAGGAGGAACACACCGAATGAATTTTGAATTTATGACGATAGACACACCATTGCCGCCCTGTATGCCCTTTCCCATAGCGTTGACAGGATTTCCAGTCAGCAGCACCGCAAAGGTCATGTACTGCCGGATGCTGGACGATATGCTGTCCAAAGGACAGGAGGACGAGAACGGAATCCTGTTTGTGTGCTTCCCTGTCACAGCCATTGCCGCAGTCCTGTCCCGCAGCCCCATGACGGTCAAGCGTTCTTTGAATGAACTGGAAACCGCCGGACTTATCATGCGGGTGCGTCAGGGCGTTGGAGAACCAAACAGGATTTATGTTCTGATACCGGGAAAGGAGGACGCTGCCCTTGCCTGATACCTCAAAGCTGGAAAAACTCAATCGGGAGTTGGAAAAAAGCGAAAAGAAACTGCGGAAAGCCATCAATGATGAAAAGGCATTGCAGCACCAGTTGAAACAGCTTACCCGAAAGGAACGGACGCACCGGCTCTGTACCCGTGGCGGTATGCTGGAAAGTTTTCTGCAAGAACCGGAACGTCTGACAGATGATGATGTCATGCTGTTGTTGAAACTCATTTTTCACAGACAGGACATGCAGGAACTATTGAAAAAACTGCTGGAACGGGAGAAGCCGGAAACCCCTTAGTTTACTAAGGGCGCAATTATACACCACCCAAAGGTTGGTGCATTGCGTTCTCTGAAGGCTCCTTGCCGGAGGGCTGTGATTTTTCGCAGTCATGGTCTGCTCCAAATCATACAGGGGACGCTACGCTTCCCCTGCGCTGGCTACCGCCAGCTACCCTTTTGTGGACTTGTCATCTGGGGACACCTTGCGTTGCAAGCTGTTCCCAGCCGACAAGTTTCATAAAATATGCTATCTTTTCGATAGGCAATAAAGTATAATAAAGTCAGCAATAAATCGGAATTTTACGGTCAGTAAGGAATGCGTAAAGTTATATGATTGTATTATAAGCGATTTGTTAAATTTTTATAACCACTTGTATTTGCCTGCGATTTATGGTATAATATTTTGAAATTTAGAAAGAGGTGGGAAGATGATTAACTTTTCTTGCAAATAAAATCAAAATATGCGGTAGTGCTATACTTTGGCATTATTGTGTCTATTGCAAGAAAGTTATATGTCTATCTTACTCAATATAGTGCTGTTGCCACTTTTGCTTAGTGGTGTTATTTTATGCTATGACGAGCTGCAAGGATAAACTTTCTTGTGGCTCTTATTTTGTTTTGGAGGTGCTTTATGAATAGTGCAGAACAGATAGTTACACATGATTCACTCCGTATAGTGTCGGTTCCTTTTGGTGAAATCTATACGTAGTAAACATTCACCGAACCGACTTTGTATCGTATGACATGCAAAGGAGGATAATATTTATGTCAATGATTAAAATTGAAAACCTTACGTTTTCATATCCGACAAGTTATGATAATGTTTTTGAAAATGTCAGTTTCCAGGTTGATACCGATTGGAAGCTTGGTTTTGTGGGCAGAAACGGACGAGGTAAAACAACCTTTCTGAATCTTCTGCTTGGGAAATATGAGTATAGTGGAAAAATCCTATCATCCGTACAGTTTGATTATTTTCCTTATCCCGTTTCAGATAAGAATCGTATTACAGAGGATATATTGCAGGAGATTTGCCCACTTGCGGAAGAATGGGAACTTATGCGAGAACTTTCTTATCTTGATGTTGATGTCGATGTGCTTTGGCGACCTTTTGAAACACTTTCCAACGGAGAGCAGACAAAGGTTTTGATTGCCGCTCTTTTTCTTAATGAAGGGCATTTCCTACTGATTGATGAACCTACCAACCATTTGGATGCCAAAGCGAGAAAAAGTGTGGCGGCATATCTGAAAAAGAAAAAGGGATTCATCTTAGTTTCTCACGATCGTCGCTTTCTTGACGATTGTGTTGACTATATTCTATCGATTAACCGAGCGAATATCGAAGTGCAAAGAGGAAACTTTTCATCATGGATGTCAAATTTTGAGCGACAGCAAGAATTTGAACTGGCTCAGAACGAACGTTTGCAAAAGGACATCAGACGATTACAGCAGTCGGCAAAACGCGCTGCAGTATGGTCTGAACGTGTAGAAGCTTCCAAAATTGGGGCAGCAGATAAAGGTTATGTCGGTCATAAAGCCGCCAAAATGATGAAGCGTTCAAAATCTATAGAAGCGAGACAACAACATACAATCGAACAAAAATCAGCATTGCTGAAAAATATGGAAACCGCAGAAGCCCTCAAGATACAACCGCTTAATTACCATACAGATTTGCTTGCATCATTATCGAATGTAGTAGTTTATTATGATGGCATTTCAGTTTGTGAACCCGTTTCGTTTGAAATAAGACAGGGAGAACGCATTGTGCTTGATGGAAAGAACGGCAGTGGCAAAAGTAGCCTGTTAAAGTTGGTAGTCGGGCAGTCCATAGATTATACGGGTACAGTAACACTTGGCTCTGGGCTTGTAATTTCTTATGTGCCACAGGATACATCGTATTTATGTGGAACCCTTTCCGAGTTTGCAGAAGAAAACAACCTTGATGAAAGTTTGTTCAAGGCAATTCTTAGGAAAATGGACTTTGAGCGTGTACAGTTTGAAAAGGATATTAAAGACTTTTCTGGCGGGCAAAAGAAGAAAGTCCTAATTGCGAAAAGCCTTTGTGAAAAGGCACACTTGTATGTATGGGATGAACCGCTCAACTTTATTGATGTGTACTCACGTATGCAGATTGAACAACTCATAACGGAGTTTGCCCCGACCATGCTCCTGGTAGAACATGACAGTGTTTTTCGAGATACTGTGGCAAGTAAAATTGTGAATATCTAAATTGGTTCTTCCGCAATTTTACGTTTTTCGCTTTAATAAAAATGGAGAATGCTGATTTACACTGGCATTCCAGTATTGAAAAATTACAAAATACGGATAATTGCGTAAGAACCTCTAAATTAAAATAATTGTATGGGTTAATTCCAGCTTTACAGAGACTCAAATTCCAGTTTGTAGAATTAAGAAAATCGTAATTTGTGGAGGTAAAATATAGATGAATCAAGGTAGAATTATTGTAATCACAGGTGCGCCGGGGACAGGAAAAACTACAACGGCATCTGCTGTTGCAAAAGAATCAGATTTGGAAAAGTCTGTGCATATGCACACAGATGACTTTTATCATTATTTGAGTAAAGGGGCAATACCACCGCATTTGCCAGAATCAAATGAGCAAAATTTGATTGTCATTGGTAAGCGAGAAGTATTTCCGCGTACCCTATGTTAACAGTTGGAGCAAAACGCTCCAAAATTGAGAGTTGGAGTATTTCGCTCCAACTCTTTCG
>NZ_JADKQA010000012.1 GCF_015351765.1 Clostridium vitabionis | reverse complement strand
GGTGGATTTTGTGTGGTAACTTAATTTTACCGATGGCAATAGACTATGTCTATTTTTATTCAATTGAATTTGCGAAACTTATTATACGTTATCCCCTCCTATAATCCCGTACTCAATAAAGGCTCACAATGATGTTCACACAGGGTTCAATTCCCAATTCACCGCTGTCCAGGCAGACATGATAATTCTGTGCGTGTCCCCACTTCATATCGGTATAGAAACGATGGTAGGCAGCCCTGCGTTTGTCTTTTTCTCGAAGTCTCTGTTCAGGCGTCTGCGACCTCTCCCCATATTCATGAACAATTCGTTCTGCCCGTTTCTCCATACTTGCATGAATGAAAACATTCAGACAGTCCGCCTTGTCCCGAAGGACAAAATCTGCACAGCGGCCAACAATGACACAGGAATTTTTCTCCGCAAGTTCTGTGATCACCCGGCTTTGAATCTCCCAGATGATGTCCTGGTTGGTCGGCCCAAATGACCGATCTGCAAACATTGTTGAAAGAAGTCCATGAGAAGAGCCTTCTCCTTCCTGCTGAAGATACTCCGTTGAATAACCGCTTTCCTCTGATATCTTCTGAATGAGTTCCGCGTCATAACACGGAATACCAAGTCTTTCGGCAACCTTCCTGCCAATGGTTCGTCCACCACTTCCGAACTCACGGCTGATCGTAATCACTCTGTTAATCATTTACCGGCACCCCCTGTCTTAATTCGCGATACGTTGCCGTTATCAGGAACAGTGTAATGATGAAAGTCAAACTATCTGATAACGGCATGGAATACAGTACACCATCCAGTCCAAAATATAATGGAAGCAGCAGCGCAAATCCGACACCGAACACGATCTCACGAACCATAGACAGCATCGTGGATTCCATTGCTTTTCCCATGGCCTGAAGGAAAATAAAGCAGGCCTTATTCACACAAGCAAGAACGATCATGCAAAGATAGATCCGGAAGGCCTTCAGCGCAAAATCCGTGTAATAAGAACTCTCATTGGCCGCGCCAAAGATGCCGATCAACTGAAGAGTGAACAGCTCAACAATGAACAATGACAGGCAGCCGACAAGCGCTTCTGCAACAAGAAGCTTTGTAAATAATTCCCGCACCCTGTTCTTTTTGCCTGCGCCCATGTTATATCCCACGACAGGAATGCAGCCCGCTGCCATCCCTATAACAATGGAGATAATGATCTGGAAGAATTTCATAACAATTCCGACAACAGCCATCGGGATCTGCGCATACTCTTCCTGTCCGAATACCGCATCCAATGCCCCATATTTGCGGATCATATTGTTGATCGCAGCCATTGCCGCAACCAGGGATATCTGCGATAGAAAACTTGTGATGCCAAGCATGAATACTTTTCTGCAGATACTCCCATTCAGTTTAAAATCCTTCTTTGAAGGTTTTACGAGCTTCATATGCAGAATATACCAGACAGCAAGAATAGCCGTTGCAATCTGTCCAATTACAGTCGCGACAGCAGCACCCATCATGCCCCATTGGAAAATGAAGATGAATATAGGATCCAGAATAATATTCAGCACAGCGCCTGCCAGAGTGGAAGCCATGGCAAATTTAGGGCTCCCATCGGAGCGGATGATCGGATTCAGAGACTGTCCAAACATGTAAAATGGGACGCCTAATGCTATGTAGAAAAAATATTCCCTGGAATGCTGAAAGGTCTCTGCATTAACAGTTCCTCCGAACATTGCCAGAATCTGATTCATAAATAGCAGATATAGAATTGTCAGAACCAGGCTGCTGGCAACAACCATGATGATCGCATTGCCCACACTCTTCTTTGCCGCCTCCGTTTTTTTCTTCCAAGGCTCAGACTGACAAAAGCACAGCAACCATCACCGATCATTACTGCAATGGCCAGTGCAATGACGGTCAGAGGAAAGACAACCGTGTTGGCAGCATTTCCATAAGACCCCAGATACGTAGCGTTTGCGATAAATATCTGGTCGACAATATTATAAAGCGCCCCTACCAGTAGGGAAATGATGCAGGGGATGGCATACTTGCGCATTAAGCCTACGACAGGTGCCTCCCCTAAAAACTGACTGTTTGTTTCTTCCATTTTGTTCTCTCTTTCCCATAAGTAAACAGCGTGTGGTCATCTGCTGGATTTATGCCAATGGCTACGCGCTGTTTATCCTTTGTTATTCATTTTTTTAGTCCAGATCGTCGCCGACAGGACTGGTGTTGTACTGCTTGATGATCTTAATCATCACAGAATCGTCATTTTGTGTTTCCTCACTCACGATCCGATATTTTATCCGGCTCTTTTCAAGAGAGATCACATATTTTTTCACCTCTTCCTTGACAGATTATCCTGCGCAGCCTTATCCAAGACCTTCCTTTAAAATAAAGTGAAGGGTCTGACAGATACAAGCGGCCTTCACTCATTTCATTGGATGATCCTCTTTTGAAAATCAAAAAAACGAGTCGCCTCAACTGGATTTACGCAGTTGTGCTACTCGTTGTGTTTTAGTTATACCTCTATTTCATCCAGAATTCAAAGGTTTTTTGAAAAATTGCTTTTATTCGCTTATGATCTTCAACATGTTGGGTAATGCCCTTATAATGGTGTAAATTGAAAAAATAAAAGAGCCAAGAGCTCATTTGGACTTGACTGCCGACACTGAGCATGGTGGCAGAACCGAGTGTAGAATATGGAAAGAAGCATGATGATTCTGCAGAAGGGTGATAGATATGGCATACGGAAAAGCGATTGAATTATTTCTTGTGAATGGAACGGCTGACAGCCTCATTACAGCAGAGTTATCCAACTGGAACGGAAAGGCAATTAAGATCCCCAGGACGGAGGTTGCCTCCTGTGACCGAGATGATATAAAGGGTGTTGGCGTGTATTTTCTGATCTGTCAGGAAGATGATGGAACGGACTCCGTTTATATTGGCGAGGCAGAAAATGTTCTGGACCGTCTCGCTCAACATCTCCGTGACTACCAGTCTGGCAAGGAGAAGTATTACTGGAATACGGCGGTGATCTTTGTTGGCAGGGATCTGAACAAGGCCCTTATCCGCTATCTTGAAAACCGTTTTGTAGAGATTGCAAAAGACTGTGGTCGGTATGCGATCTTGACCAAGAACACGTATAAGAATACGGTCCTTAAGGAAGCTCAGATCGCAACAATGGAGGAATTCATTGATAATGTGAAAATCCTTATCAATACACTGGGGTATAAAGTCCTTGTGCCGGTTCCGAAGGCCTCCGACGATACGGTTTATCTATACTGTAAAGGAGCTAGTGCATCGGCGAAAGGATTTGTCAGTGCCGGTGGTTTCACGGTTCTGGAAGGGTCAACTATCTCCGACCATACTGTTCCTTCGCTGGAAACAAAGGGAAAAACATATTACAAACTGCGCAACAACCTAATTAAGGATGGTGTTATTGATGACAGAGCATTTACCAGAGATTATGAGTTTAATGCTCCTTCGGCAGCCTCGGCAGTTATTCTTGGACACACATCAAATGGCAACGTGGACTGGAAGACTGCGGATGGGACGAAACTAAAAGATCTGTAAAAAATAGGTCATGTGAAATAGCAGACGTATCTTACGAAAGGACAATAAGAAAGTGGCTGATCTTGTTGAGAAGATAAAAAGTGAAGTAACCTTTGAAAAAGTTCTCATGACTGCCATGAAAACTCCTGGTGTTAAAATCAACCGCGCTCAATTTCTTAGGAAGGAACTGATTAAGTACTATTCTGAAAGCGTAATTGCTGAGGCTATTCGAAGTAACCCAGCAAAAGCTGGCGTTTCGAAGGAATGTGTGAACACGATTTCCAAGCAGGTAATTAACTATGAGACGACAAAAGTAACTGGGTTATCAGTTACAGCCAGTCTTCCTGGGGGTGCTGTAGCAGTTGGGGCGGCGGCAGTAGACATCACGTCATATTTTGCATTCATTCTTCGAGTGGTTCAACAACTCGCTTATTTGTATGGATTTGAGGAATTTGAACTCAATGAAAATACTATGGATGCTGAAACAATGAATGAGGTGTTGGTTTTCATCGGTGTAATGTTTGGGGTTCAAGGCGCAGCAGCTGGCTTACAGAAAGTTGCAGATGCTCTAGCGAAACGGATTGCTAAGAATCTCGCTAACAGAGCATTAACGAAGGGGGCGGTTTATCCTATTGTCAAAAAAATAGCAACATCTATCGGAATACGGATGACAAAGCAAATCTTTGCAGATACTGTTGCCTCGACGATTCCAGTTGTGGGCGGAGCGTTATCAGGAGGACTAACCTTTGCTATGTTTAAGCCTGGTTGTTTGAGATTGAGAAAGAGCTTAATGCAGTATCGTTTGTCGGACCCAGACTATTACAGGTCATCTTCTGAGGATTAAATCCGGAATTCTCAGCTTATAACTCATCCTGGGTGATTGACTATGAAAGAATACAGCAGTATGGCTGATATTAAAAGCATTAATAAATTACTGGAGATGGATCTGAATATTCCGGATTATCAACGTCCGTATAAATGGACTATTCAGAACATTGAGGATCTGCTGAGTGATATTTCCAATGCCATATCAGATGCGGATCGGTATCGGGCGGGATTCAAATATCGTATTGGAACTATTATCGTTCACAAGAATGAGAAGGGTACTTATGATGTAGTTGATGGCCAACAGAGAATCATTTCACTCACCCTTTTGAAGCAATACCTTGAACCAGGCTTTAGCTGCAGCATACTGGACAAGGACTTTACGAATAAGATCACACAAGGAAATATCCATACGAACTATATGTTCATCAGAGAATGGTTTTCTCTGAAAAGTGAGGAAACCAAGAAATCATTCATTAAAGCCATGGATGATATTCTGGAAGTCGTCGTGATCTGTGTTGATAAGGTATCAGAGGCCTTCCAGCTTTTCGATTCTCAGAATGCCAGAGGGAAGGCTCTTGATCCGCATGATCTATTAAAAGCATACCATCTTCGTGAGATGAAAAAGTATCCTTATGAGATGGAACACGCTGTTACAAAGTGGGAAGCGAAAGATACCACTCAGATAAGGGAACTCTTCGATCTATATCTTTTTCCTATCTGGAATTGGTCACGCGGAATCAAAAGCCGATCCTTTACGTCCAAAGAGATCGACACTTATAAAGGAATCGGAGAAGGATCTGCATATACCTATGCCCGGCGTGCAAGCAAAGCTATGCCGTATTTTCAGATCACAGAGCCCTTTATTGCAGGGAATGATTTTTTTGAAATGGTGGATCATTATATGTTCCTTCTCGGGGATATCAAGACGGAAATTGCTACAAATCCCTCATTCGAATCTATTGAGGCTATTCTTGAAGAAAAGAATAGTTCTACAGGTTTTCGATACACAAAGAATCTCTTCTATTGTGCCTTGCTGTGCTATTACGATAAATTTCACAACTTTGATGAGATGTCAGTAAAGAAGCTTTTCACTTGGGCATTCATGGTCCGCATAGACATGGAAAACCTGGGATTCGACAGCATTAATAAATATGCCATAGGAGATGCAAGCAATTCCCGATACACAAATGCTATCTCGATGTTTGCCAAGATTAGCTTTGCCAGACTGCATAGTGAGATCTCAGGATTACAAGTAAGAATCAAACGCGAAGGAGATGCTCCTCAAAGCTCTAATTGGAATTGGCTTTATCAGAAATTGAAGGAAATCAATGGAATAGCCGAGGTGTCAAATGCATGAATTAGTAAATGAACTCAGAATCATCGGGGCTGGGAAAAACATCTTTGATACCGATATTGCATATACGATTCCGCTCTATCAGCGTGCCTATGCGTGGGAAGATAAGCAGCTGATCCAGTTGGTTGAGGACATCTCAGATGTTGCCGATGATGCAAACTATTATATAGGTACACTGATTGTTTCACGACAGGGAAATAAGTTTGAGGTGGTTGATGGCCAGCAAAGACTGACATCGCTCTATTTGCTTCTGAATTGTTTAGGGGTGGATGTTAAGAACTCCTTAACGTTTGCCTGTAGAGATAAATCCAACTATACTCTTAAAAACATTAAGGAGCTCCTTCTGGAGAATCGGAGCAAGCTTGACATGGAACGCATTGAATCGAGTATTCAACGTGGGCTCAGCATTCTCACAGAAGAATTAAATAAACCGGAATATAGTAAACAGGATCTATTAAATAAGCTCGAGAGAGTTATTCTTTACCGGATTGAGGTTCCGGAAAACACGGATCTGAACCGATATTTTGAAATAATGAATACCCGAGGGGAGCAACTGGAGCAACATGATATTTTGAAGGCGACACTCATGAGCTATCTCCCGGATGATCTGGACAAAGATATTTTTGCAAAGATTTGGGACGCCTGTAGTGATATGACAGGATATGTCCAGATGCACTTTATCAGCAAAAATAATGCAGTCCGGGAAAGTCTCTTTGGCGGTAAATGGAACGGTATGCCCCCTGAAAAATGGGATGCGTACAGAACAAGTATGCAAGCTGCGTCGTTGGAAGGTATCAGTCATAAAATATCGGATATCATCAACATCAATTTTGAAGTCGATTCTGATGACGGCTTCATTGATGACGATGTCAGGGTACGCTTTGAAAGCGTTATTGAATTCCCGTATTTTCTAATACACACACTGAAAGTGTTGATCGGCATTAAGGGCATCCGGCATGAAGACGGATCTTCTTCAATCATTGCAGAACTATTGGATGATAAGAAACTTGTTGATACCTTCTCTCGTGTTATCGAATATGGCGCTACTGAAGAAGGAAAGATCTCTGATAATCGAGCACAGTTTTCCAAGGCTTTTATCATTTGCCTGCTAAGAACGAGATACTTGTTTGATAAGTTCATAGTTAAGCGAGAGTATGCAAACGAGAATTCCGATGGAGAGTGGAGCCTGAAAAGCCTGGATGTTTCCGGCCAGCAGACGAGGAAAAAACCATACTATCGAAACTCCAGTTTTGTTCGCTTCCGTGAATGGGGCAGCACGAATGACTGGCGAACGAAGACAAATATCATGCTTCAATCTGCTCTTCGTGTTTCCTATACTTCACCGAAAGTTATGCACTGGATAACGCAGCTCTTGTTGTGGCTTTCTGAGGATAACTATAAACACACAGTGCGGACCCCTGATGACATGGCCGAATATAGCGAAGCGATTGAGAGCATAGCTAAAAAGGCGGTTACAGAGAATTTCTTTAACGTATGCAAAGACGGCACATATGCAATGGGAGTCAATACTCCGCATATTGTTTTCAACTACCTGGATTTCCTTCTCTGGAATGCAAACCGAAAAAAATACGACAGCTTTGTATTCGAATTCAGAAATTCGGTGGAGCACTGGTATCCTCAAAATCCTTCAGAAGGAACGTTTGAATCCTGGAAAGATGGGGTAGACCAATTTGGAAATCTATGTATCATCCAGAGAAATGTCAACGCCAAGTTTTCAAATATGTCTCCGGAGGCAAAGAAAAGTACGTTTAGGGAGATGATAGCAAAAGGAAGTATTAAACTCCGGATCATGAGCGATCTTACTGAGAAAAATGGTGATAAACCTGCCAGCCTATATTGGAAAGAAACCATGTATAAGAAACATGAGGACGAAATGATATCGATTCTTAAGGTTGCTTGCGGAATAAACGAGGCATCTGATACTACTGCTGCACAATGATTTCTGGCAATCATAAGGCTCTCGACCGTAAAAAGCCGGGAGCTTTCTTTTGTGGGCGAGAAGAAATGCAGAGATGATTTTGCAAAATGATGATTTTGCGAGGACAACGAAATGAATTTCAAAATAGTACTTGACTTGGAGTTAACTCCAAGTGATATAGTCCAGTTACAGATGACAAAGCAAGCGGCAAACGGTAAAGAGGGTGATGACGATGACGATAAAAGAAGTTTGCGAAAAATTCAATCTTTCTCCGGACACGCTGCGCTACTATGAGCGCGCAGGTGTAATTCCGGAAGTCAGAAGAACGAAAGGCGGCATCAGAGATTATTCCGATGCAGATCTGAAATGGGTTGAGAATGCTGTCTGTATGAGAAGTGCCGGGGTTCCGGTGGAAATGCTGATTGAGTATGTAAAGCTTTTCCAGCAGGGTGATTCTACGATCGCAGCAAGACGAGATCTTTTGATGGAAGCGCGTGCGGAGGTACAGAAGAATTTAGACAAGTATCAGGCCACTATGGACAGGCTCAACTACAAGATCTCCCGATATGAGGAAGCGGTGAAAACCGGTGTCCTTTCATGGAATGCTGAGAATATTAAGAAAAATTGAGATAGATATCAGAAAGCTTTGCCCGGGCGCAGATGTGAAACGTGGACTGTCAATCAACGGAAGCAGTGCAAATAAAGCTGACGCTCAGATGAAGAGCTGGCTGAAGTCCAACGGTTTGCTGTAGGAGGTTACCTATGGAGAATATTATTCTGAACAACAAACTGGAATGTCCGGTCGTAGGAATCGGGACATTTATGTTATCACCTGCTGAGGCAGAAAACAGCGTCCGGGAAGCCCTGAAGATGGGTTATCGGCTGGTTGATACAGCAAACGCTTATGTCAATGAGCGTGCTGTCGGACGCGGAATGCGCGATAGTGGTGTATCGCGTGGGGAGATTTTCCTCTCCACCAAGCTCTGGCCAAGCGAGTATGAAAATGACAACGCAGTTGATGAGACGCTTGAACGCCTTGGTGTGGACTATGTGGATCTCCTTTACATCCATCAGCCTGCAGGCAACTGGCTTGCCGGATATCGTCAGCTTGAAAAAGCATACCGTGAAGGCAAAGCAAAAGCCATCGGCATCTCCAATTTTGAAGGAAAGTACATAGAAGAACTTCAGACGAAGTGGGAAGTAGTTCCCCAGTTTGTTCAGGTGGAGGCGCACCCCTATTTTACACAGAAAGAGCTGCGTAAGACGCTCGATAAATATAATATCAGGCTTATGAGCTGGTATCCGCTGGGACACGGAGATAAATCCCTCATCAATGAACCAGTTTTCGCCAAACTTGGAAAAAAGTACGGAAAGACACCCGCACAGATAATCCTTCGCTGGCATACACAGATGGGCTTTGTTGTCATCCCGGGAAGCAAAAATGTAGACCATATCAGAGACAATCTTAATATTTTCGATTTCAAACTTACGAATGATGAAATGGTGGAGATTGCAAAGCTGGATAAGGGCGAGAGATATTATCACAGGACCGATGCCCAGCTTATGCAGTTTGCACAGTGGAAACCGGAATTTGAAAAAGCGTAAGTAATGCATTTATGGAGGATGAATATGCAGAATTTTGATTATGTTACACCAACCAGACTGATTTTTGGAAAGGGGGTAGTGGAACAGCTGCCCGAAGTAATGCGTCAATATGGGAGAAGAATTCTTCTGACCTACGGCGGCGGAAGTATCAAGAAGATTGGTCTTTATGATAAGGTAAAGACGCTTCTCAGTGATTTTGAAATTGTGGAGCTGTCCGGAATTCAGCCAAATCCCAAGTATGATCCGAGTGTCCTGGACGGCGTAAAGCTTTGCAAGGAACATGATGTGGATGTGATCCTTTCTGTTGGCGGAGGCAGTGTACTCGACTGCTCGAAGGCAATCGCAGCTGGAGCGAAGTATGACGGGGATCCGTGGGATCTGATTTCCTATAAGGTAAAGGCGCAGGCAGCCCTCCCGATTGTAGATATTATTACGCTTGCCGCTACAGGAAGTGAGTATGACTGCGGCGGAGTGATTTCCAGAACCGAGACAAACGATAAGATCGGCTATGTGGATCCGCTTCTTTATCCTGCGGTTTCGTTCCTTGATCCGACGTACACATTTACGGTATCCAGAAAACAGACGGCTGCCGGCTGCGCGGATGCAATGAATCACATTATGGAGCAGTATTTCTGCGAGGATTCCACGCTTCTTAACGATGGATTTATGGAAGCGGCGCTTAAGAGCCTTATGGTGAATGCGAAGAAGTGTCTCGAGAATCCGGAAGACTATACGGCAAGAGCGGAAATGATGCTTGACTGTACGTATGGATGCAACGGGATTTATTCGCTTGGAAACAGTGCGTCCGGCTGGCCCTGCCACGGCATGGAGCATGCGCTTTCGGCATATTATGACATTACGCATGGGGAGGGACTTGCGATCATTACCCCGAGGTGGATGAAGCATATCTTAAGCGAGAAGACTGTAGATCGGTTTGTCAAATACGGTGTCAATGTCTTTGGAATTGATCCGAATCTGGATCGGTTTGACATCGCAAATCGGGCGATTGAAGAAACGTACCAGTTCTTCGCATCGATCGGTATCCCGATGCATCTTAAGGAAGTTGGCATTGATGAGAGCCGTATTGATGAGATGGCACATCATGTAGCAAAGAATGAAGGACTTGAAAACGCATGGGCGCCGCTGACTGAGAAGGATATTGCAGACATTTTCAGAGCATCCTTATGAATGACAATGGAGATTAAAAATGGCATACGGATATATTGCAAAACTGAATGAACACGTCATAAGGGAACATGTTCGTTTCAATGACCGCTATGGGATTGCTATTGCGGCAGATATTTACCGGGCAAAGAATCTGGATGAATCCGGAAAATATCCGGCGCTGATTGTCGGCGCACCCTATGGCGGCGTGAAAGAACAGGGCCCCTGTGTTTATGCAAATGAACTGGCGCAGCGCGGGTTTGTGGTTCTGACGTTTGATCAGGTACATATGGGAGAATCCGCAGGAGAGCCAAGGAATGTTTCTTCGCCGGATCTGTTTGCAGAGTCGTTCAGTGCGGCGGTCGATTATCTTGGCGTGAAGGTTCCCTATGTGGATCGGGAGAAGATCGGTGTGATCGGCATCTGTGGATCGGGCGGATTTGCACTCTCTGCGGCTTCAGTTGATGTCCGTATCAAAGCGGTTGCTACGACTTCCATGTATGATATTTCCGACGTTCGCGGCATGATGAACCTGACGAAGGAACAGATCGATAGGATGAAGCATCAGCTTGCCGAACAGAGATGGTCGGACTTTGAACAAGGTCAGCCGGAATATATTCCCAGTTTTCCGGAAACGCCATATCCTTCCGTGGAAGCTCTGCCGGAAACGGATCCGATCACCAATGAATGGAATCGCTTCTATGCAGTGCCGCGGGGGCATCATCCGAATGCGAGAGGCGGTTTTACTACTACCTCCAATCTGGCCATGATGCAGTTTAAGTGCCTTGATTATATTGATGAAATTTCGCCGCGTCCGATTCTCTTTGTGGCAGGCGATCATGCTCATTCTCGCTCTTTCTCAGAAAAAGCGTACGAGAAGGCGGCGGAGCCGAAAGAACTGTATATTGTTCCGGATGCGGAGCATATCGATCTTTATGATCAAGTGGATAAGATTCCGTTTGATAAGCTGGAGAATTTCTTCAAAGATTCGTTAAAGTGATGAATGGCAAGCAGCCCGATTGAGTGAAAAGAAGCACACGGAAAGAAATGAACAGATTTGTATTGGCCGGAATGCTCAGTTTAATGTTACTTATCTCAGGGTGCGGCTTCAGAATGGATACGGAGGAAACCATCAAGGAAACAGATCCTCCATCGGAAAGCAATGCTGGAGATGAGATGGAAAATCATATGGATGAATCCATGCCGGAGGAATCTGCGGCTATAAGGATGACAATAGAAAATACACCTGTCCGGATTACATGGGAAGACAATGAATCCGTAACCGCTTTGAGAGAACTTGCCCGGAAAGAACCAATTCAGATCCACATGTCAATGTATGGCGGCTTTGAGCAGGTTGGACCGATCGGGACATCGCTTCCAAGAGATGATGCAGAGACAGCGACATCTGCCGGCGATATTGTTCTTTACTCCGGAAATCAGTTGGTAGTTTTCTATGGGTCCAATTCATGGACTTATACAAGGCTTGGCAGAATTACGGACAAAACGAAGGAAGATCTGTCTGAACTGCTTGGAAATGGTGGTGTGACGATAACGATACAGACAGATTGAGAACAACATCAGAAAGGAACCAATCCATGAGTAAGATACTTGTAATTTCAACCAGTCTCAGGAGCCGGAGCAATTCAGAATTTCTAACCGAAAAAATGACAGAGGGTATCCGGGAAGCTGGCCATGAAGTGGAAACAATCAGTCTCAAAGGTAAAAACCTGAAGTTCTGCACCGGCTGCCTCGTCTGTCAGAAGACGCAGAAATGCGTTCTGAATGATGATGCGGTCTGGATCGCGGAAAAGGTAAAGCTGGCAGATACACTGGTATTTTCAACACCGATTTATTATTACGGCTTGAGCGGGCAGATGAAGACCCTGCTTGATCGGATGAATCCGCTGTATCCTTCCGATTATCAGTTCCGGAATGTTTATCTGTTAACCGTCGCGGCAGAAGATGAATCCAGTACACCGGAGAGGGCAGTCAGCGGTCTGCAGGGATGGATTGACTGCTTTCCTAAGGCGCGACTTGCCGGAACTTTATTCTGTGGCGGCTTGAACGATGCGGGAGAGGCAGCGGAGAATTCTGATATTCAGGAGAAGGCTTACCGGTTTGGTAAGGCAGTTATTTAAAGAGAGTAGAGGAGAAACGGAAGCATGGACGGTAAGATTGTTCAGACGGCGGGAAGAGACAGACTGGGAGAATTTGCTCCGGAGTTTGCCCATTTCAATGATGATGTGTTGTTTGGAGAGAACTGGAATAATCAGGATCTTGATCTGAAAACCCGGTGCATTATCACAGTAGTTGCACTGGTGTCATCCGGTATTACAGATTCGTCACTGACGTATCATCTTCAAAATGCTAAGGAACACGGTGTGACGAAAAGTGAAATTGCCGCGATCCTGACGCATGTGGCTTTTTATGCGGGATGGCCGAAAGCCTGGGCTGCGTTTAATCAGGCGAAGGAAGTCTGGAAAGAAGAAGCTCCTGCAGAGGCAACGGAGATGGAAAAATATCAGAAGTCCCTATTCTTCCCGATTGGTGAGCCCAATGATGCTTATGCCCGTTATTTTTCTGGCAGAAGTTTTTTAGCACCGGTTTCCGCTTCGCAGATCGGAATCTACAATGTTACCTTTGAGCCGGGCTGTCAGAACAACTGGCATATCCATCATGCCAAAAGCGGCGGCGGCCAGATTCTGATCTGTGTTGGGGGCAGAGGATGGTATCAGGAATGGGGCAAGGAACCGGTTGCGATGAAGCCGGGTGACTGCGTAAACATTCCTGTTGGCGTGAAGCATTGGCATGGCGCAGCAGAGGACAGCTGGTTCTCGCATCTGGCAATAGAAGTTCCGGGTGAGGAAACATCCACGGAGTGGCTGGAAGCGTCGAAATGAAATATACAAGACTTGGGAACAGTGACTTAAACGTATCCCGGATCTGCATGGGATGCATGGGATTCGGTGATTCCGGACGGGGCCAGCACAGCTGGACCATCGACGAGGAGCATACCAGAGAAATCATAAAACGCGGGCTAGAGCTGGGCGTTAACTTTTATGACACAGCTATCGCTTATCAGAGCGGCACCAGTGAGCAGTACACAGGACGTGCCCTGCGGGACTTTGCTAAGCGTGAAGATGTAGTTGTCGCTACCAAGTTTCTTCCAAGAACACAGGAAGAAATCGAAAACGGCGTCAGTGGTCAGCAGCACATCGAAAACATGATCAACACAAGCCTGCAGAATCTTGTAATGGACTATGTGGACCTCTATATCTATCACATGTGGGATTGGCAGACACCGATCGAAGACATCATGGACGGTCTGAACCGCATCGTGAAGGCAGGAAAAGCCAGATATATCGGCATCTCCAATTGTTTTGCCTGGCAGATCGCCAAGGCAAATGCCCTGGCGGAAAAGGAAGGCTTTGTGAAGTTCGTCTCCATCCAGGGACATTACAACCTGATCTTCCGGGAGGAAGAGCGGGAAATGGTTCCCTACTGTAATGAAGAGAATATCGCACTGACCCCTTACAGTGCATTGGCAAGCGGCAGGCTCTCCAGAAAACCGGGTGAGGGTGGCACCAAACGCGCCGCGGAGGATGCCTACGCAAAATTCAAATATGACGCAACGGCGGCGCAGGATAATGTGATCATCTCCCGAGTCGCTGAACTGGCAGATAAACACGGCGTGACCATGACGGAAGTGTCGCTGGCCTGGCTGCTCACCAGGGTGACGTCCCCGGTCGTCGGCGCCACAAAGCTTCATCATATTGAAGGCGCGGCAAAGGCGGTGGAACTTACACTGACGCCGGAAGAGATTGTTTATCTGGAAGAGCCTTATGTACCGCATCCGCTGGTCGGCGTTATGGCTCAGAACAAGCCGACCGCCGCAAAAGAAAAACATGTCTGGTCCACGGGTGATCACCTTCGGTAAGATCAGCGCGAAGAACTTCTCCATCTACTATCGCCCGGATGAAGTATCCGGAAGGGTCTATGTCCTGAATGTGATTTATGCAAAGCGTGATCAGCTCAAGGCCTTAAACAAAATGAATCTCTATGACTGACAAAAAGCAGCTCTCCATTCGAAGGCTGCTTTTTATCTGTCTCCGCGTTCGCGGTGTATCTTCTCGTGACACGAACGACAAAGACTCATAAGGCAGCAGTTGCGCTTTCGCCGACAAATGAAACATTGGCGCATAACCTGATGAGAGACTACGATCCGACGAAAATTGATGTCCCTGTCCTTATTATTTCCGGCGCGGGCGGCGGAGATACTTACCAATGATCTGTATCAGGATCAGCAAATAAGCATAGAACAGTAATTTTCCGTTTATTAAGACAGAGCAGACCGCTCCGGGGATAATCCCAGGGGCGATTTGCTCTTATTTACTTAAACTTCCCACATGGAAATATAAATGGAGGTTCAAGCCCGCTTTTCATGTGGGGAGTTTAAGAATATAATTATTACTGATTTCAAAGCCGCTTGGAAGAAGAACAGAGGAAGCAGAAACGGGAGCTAAGAAAAGATGGGGCATTTTTACTTTGTCCGTCACGGACAGACGGTATGGAATGTTGAAAATAAAATCTGTGGTGCGACGGACAGTCCGTTGACGGAGCTTGGTCATGAACAGGCAAGAAAGACCGGGCAGATGCTAAGAGAGAAGATTGATCATGGCGAGATCCATATCGATGAGATCCTTACCTCCCCGCTGTCCCGCGCGTATGATACAGCGATGGAAATCTCGCATGGAATCGATGTTCCGGTGAGGATTGAGCCGCGCCTGGTGGAGCAGAATTTTGGCAGATGGGAGGGAACCGCTAGGGACGGCGCGGAATTTGCCAGGGCAAAGGAGAACTTCGCTGACGGTTACGGTGGCGGAGAATCCATGATGAAGACGGCACAAAGGATTTACAACCTGATTGACGATATTCGAAAAGAGCCGGGAAAGACATACCTGCTTGTCGCGCACAATGGAATATCGCGGGTGATCGAATCCTACTTCCACGGTATGAGCAATGAGGAGTTTGCAGCCTTCGGGATAAAGAATGCGGAAGTCAGGGAGTACAAATTTGAAGATCATATCCCGGATGATCGCGCCGATGATCATCTTCCGGAGAAAGGCAATGGGGATCCCGCTCCTTCCGATCAACTGACCTATGCGCAGCTGAAGACAAGGCTCGAAAGCATCCGCGCCGTGTTTGATACCGTGCGGATAGTGAATCCTGTAGCTATGCGCCAGATCATCTACCATGCGGATGGAACCACAGAACTGGCAAAAGATTACTGCTTTGCCCTGTGGAAAAAGCATGGCAGGTGTGCCAACTGCATTTCATCCAGGACTTTGCATACCAGGAAGCGTTCCTGCAAATTTGAATTTGCGGATGAGAAAATCTACTTCATGATGGCAAATTATCTTGAGGTGGATGGGGCTCCGTGTGTTATGGAGGCAATCCTGCATCTGGATGATTCTATCCTGATTGATGCAGAAGGAAAGAATAAATTCGTTTCGAGGATCACCCGGTATAATGACCGCATGTTCAAGGACTCCCTGACAGAAGTTTCCAGCCGCCGCTATTATGATGAGCAGGTTTCCGGACTGACCGTGCAGGCGGCAGCGATGATCGACATCGATTATTTCAAAGAGATAAATGATAACTGGCTGCATAGGGCAGGCGATTGCGCATTGCGGGCTGTAGCGCGGGCAATCACCGGCTGTGTGCGCAAGAGCGACATTGTGATCCGGTATGGCGGTGATGAATTCCTGATTGGTTTTGAGAATATTCCAAGAGATGTCTTTGTGAGAAAACTGGAAGAAATCCGTTCTTCCGTGCAGTCGGTGACCGTGCCCGAGTTCCCGCAGATTTCCCTGACCCTGAGCATTGGCGGCGTGTATGGGAGCAGCATGTTGATGGATGCCGTGGATCAGGCTGACGCGGTTTTGTATCAGGCAAAACAGCAGCGCAACTGTGTGGTGGTTGAAGACAAAAGGTGACAAATCACCGTCTCCGCACAGCAGGCTTTCCGGGCGATTACCGCAATAAAACACATAAAATCGTAGGAATCTCGTGACAGGCAGGAATGGATGCTGTGCGCATCGGCGGAATCCGGCTGTGCGCCTATATGTGAACTCTGCAAAAAAGTTACACTAAACGCCTTCAGGGATTCAGAAACGTCATGATCTCATCAAGACTCTTGCCGCTCTTGAGGTAAGCA
>NZ_JADKQA010000011.1 GCF_015351765.1 Clostridium vitabionis | reverse complement strand
GAAATTGCAAAAATCTTTGCACTTATTATACCGCAATCCGCCGTTATTGTCAGTAAATATTGCATTCTACGCTATTGAGCAGACACTAAATACGGATATAAACAAGAATTTACTTGAGCAAGCGCAAGCTCTTTACAAAGATAGATATATTGATCTTTCACCTTTTTATGGAAAGATTCCTGACGGTTGGCATATTGGCACCGTTTCGGAAATAATTGAGCTTCATGATTCAAAACGCATCCCGCTATCAAGCCGTGAGCGTGAAAAACTCGACAAGATCTATCCTTATTATGGGGCCACCTCAGTGATGGACTATGTTGATCGTTACCTTTTTGACGGCATCTACCTTCTTCTTGGCGAAGACGGAACAGTCATAGATGATAAAGGGTTCCCTATCCTCCAATATGTTGAAGGTAAATTCTGGGTTAATAATCACGCACATATCATCACCGGTAAGTGTGGCTTTACAGTAGAGCTTCTGTATCTTCTCTTCAGTTTGACCAATGTAAAATTCATTGTCACAGGAGCAGTACAGCCTAAGATCAGTCAAGCTAACCTATACAAGGTTCCGGTACTGATACCGGATATAATTGAGCTCAAATCTTTCGATTCAGTGATCCAGCCATTTTTTGCTCAAATTAGAAATCTGAGAGCTGAAAACAATAGGTTAACAACACTTCGAGACACTCTACTGCCAAGGCTCATGTCCGGCGAGATCGACGTCTCCGGCATCGATCTCTAAGCCGCGTATAAATTCTTGTTTATAACTCCCACCAACGGCGGGAGGAACAAACCAACGGAACTGCCGTTGATGTCGTTCTCTGGTAAAACTATAGAAGGAGAAACGACAACATGAAGGAATCAATTAAACAGGAAGTGCTGCAGCGGATGCTGCCGCTTCTGGACAATGCACAATCAAAGTCACTAGCGCAGACGCTTGAATCAGTGCTGTGCAAGTACTTTGAGGATAAGCCGGACAAGGACGAGATTAGCAGTCAGGAACTACTGCAGAAGTTTCTGGAGGCAAAGCGTATAGAGGGATGCTCCGAGAAGACGCTAACCTACTATCAGAACACGATTAACCGCATGCTGACACAGATTGGAAAAGAGGTGATGCACATAATGACGGAAGATCTGAGATCATACTTGACAAATTATCAGAAACAAAATGATCTCAGCCGGGTTACGATCGATAATGTACGCCGGATTCTCTCCAGCTTTTTCTCTTGGCTTGAAGATGAGGAGTATCTCATCAAGAGTCCGATCCGCCGGATTCACAAGGTGAAGACGACAAGCAGCATTAAGGATACCTATTCGGATGAGGATCTGGAGAAGATGCGCGACAGCTGCGAAGAGAAACGCGATCTTGCTCTGATAGATATGCTAGCATCAACTGGAATGCGTGTCGGCGAATTGGTGCTACTGAATCAGTCGGATATTGACTTTAATAACCGTGAATGCAAAGTGCTCGGTAAGGGCAACAAGGAGCGAATCGTATACTTCGATGCTCGTGCCAAGATACATCTGCAGGATTATCTCGACGGCAGGAGTGATGACTGTGAGGCGCTGTTCGTTACATTGAAGGCTCCACACTCAAGACTAACGATCAGTGGTGTGGAATCAAGAGTTCGTGAGATCGGCAAGCGGCTTGAGATAGAAAAAGTGCATCCTCATAAGTTCCGCCGAACACTTGCCACAAAGGCAATAGATAAAGGAATGCCCATCGAGCAGCTACAACAGCTCCTAGGACACAAAAGAATTGATACTACGCTCCAGTACGCGATGGTCAAACAGAGCAACGTGAAGCTGGCGCATAAGAAATATATTGGATAGGAAGTATGAATATGGGGAATTGGAAGACATGCACAATTGCTGACTTAGGTATGGTTGTAGGCGGTGCCACACCATCTACAAAAGAGGCTGAAAATTATGATGGCGGAACCATCGCATGGATCACGCCTAAAGATCTGGCTGGATACTCTGAGCGCTTCATATCCCATGGTAAGCGTGACATTACTGAAACAGGTCTTCATAGTTGCTCTGCGCAAATGATGCCACGGCATTCTGTCCTTTTCTCATCAAGGGCGCCGATTGGATATGTCGCGATCGCTGAGAATGAACTTTGTACGAATCAGGGCTTCAAAAGCGTAGTTCCGAATGAGAATACTGACTATATGTTTCTTTATTACCTTTTGCTAAATAACCGTCAGAGAATAGAACATATGGGTTCTGGAACTACGTTTAAAGAGGTATCGGGGAAGACAATGCGAAGCATTGAAGTTCGAGTACCAGAATCAAAGGAGGAGCAAATCAGAATATCATCGATTCTGTCTACTATAGATGACAAAATCGAAGAGAATGAACGGATAAACAAGAATTTAGCAGCTTAAAGGTCAAGGTTGGAAACGTCTATCTCACCAGACATCAGCTGCGGCAATAATGTATCTCGTAAATCAGCAAGACGAGAAGTTTCAGTTTGTCTTTGAGAGATCGTTTCAAACATTGGAGCCACAGTCTCATGGAAACGAGAGAGCATATCCTTTGGAGGAATCAAAACAGAGGTATTCTTGAAATCTGTCTTATTAAATTTTGGCTGAGCAGATCCTCCTTTTATTCCCTGTATGAGCGCTTGGCCTTGGAGATACTTAAACCAAATATAAAGGTAGTAGCGTAAATGGTCGTCCTCTGGTCTAAGCATAATAACGTTATTTCCAAGGGTCATGCGACCATCCAGCTTCGGGCAGAGAAATACACTTCCCACATCACCAACATTGGAAATGATAATCTCTCCACCAAATAGGGTAGATTTGGATAAGAACTCATAGGAATGCTGGTCAACAAATACTCCAAAGGAGCCCGACTTCAAATCGGTGTTCCTGATGAAATAAGCATAGTTTGGCTCTTGATATAGATTGACATTAGCTTTTAAAGACGCAAAGCTACCATTGGCCACATAGTCAGTTACGAGCATAGGCAAACTGCCAACCTTAACAACTGCGAAGTCCTCTGGTATTTCTCCAAATTCAGAGTTTACACGAGGACTGTTAGGAGATAAGGAAAATGCAGAAAACCAAGAGCGGAATAACGCAACAGCTTGCTCCTCTAAATTCTTGTTTATTGATGTATAAGAGGTCTATTGGAGTATAAAGATAACGTATGAAGGGGTTGATTTTATGTCAGGTATTTACACCGAAGCGGACTATGAAAATACGATCATAGAGCTGTTCGAGGAAATGGGATGGCGTCATGTGTATGGTCCGGATGTTGAAAGAAATTATGAGGATCCGCTCTATGAGGAACAGCTGGATGACGCAATTCATCGCATCAATCCTGAAATGCCGGAAAGCGCAATTCATGAGGCACTATTTAAACTGAAAAATTTCGACAATGCTGATCTGGTCCAGAAGAATGCGGTATTTATGGACTACATTCAGCACGGTGTTGAAGTGCGCTATCTTGTCGGAAGCGAAGAACGCTCTGGACTGGTTTATCTGGTTGACTATAAGAATCCTGACAACAACTCCTTCGTTATTGCCAACCAGTGGACTTTTATTGAAAACAGCAATAAGCGCCCGGATGTACTCCTTTTTTTGAATGGACTGCCTGTCGTGTTGATGGAGTTGAAGAGTCCTTCGCGCGAGGAGACAGACGCATCGGAAGCCTATACTCAGATCCGAAACTACATGCATGAGATTCCATCTATGTTCATCTATAACTGCATTTGCGTGATGAGCGACCACCTGACGAGCAAAGCAGGTACGATCACTTCAGGCGAAGATCGGTTCATGGAATGGAAGACGAAGGATGGTAGCTACGAAAATACACAGTACGCACAATTTGATACGTTCTTTGAAGGCATGTTCCAGAAAGAACGACTGCTTGATATCATCAAGAATTTCATCTGCTTCTCCAATGAAGGATTGAAGCAGTTCAAGATCCTTGCCGGATACCATCAATACTTTGCTGTTCGTAAGGCAATTGAGTCTACGAAGAAAGGCATGGCGACGGACGGCAGAGGCGGTGTGTTTTGGCATACGCAAGGCAGTGGGAAATCCCTTTCTATGGTCTTTTATGCACATCTTTTGCAGGATGCGCTGGATTCCCCGACGATTGTAGTCATTACTGACCGTAACGACCTGGATGATCAGCTGTATGGACAGTTTGCCAAGTGTAAGGATTTTCTTAGGCAGGTTCCAATTCATGCGCGGAGCCGACAGAACCTGAAGGAACTTCTCGATGGCAGACAGGCTAACGGTATCATCTTCACCACGATGCAGAAGTTTGAGGAATCCCATGAGCCGCTGTCTGAGCGCCATAACATCATTGTCATGGCGGATGAGGCACACCGCGGGCAGTACGGACTCAAGGAAAAGATCGATTCTAAGACAGGTGAGATCAAAGTCGGCACAGCGCGTGTCATCCGGAATAGTCTGCCACATGCAACCTACATTGGATTCACCGGAACACCAATTGCGCTCAAAGACAGGAATACACGCGAAGTGTTCGGTGATTATATCGACATCTATGATATGACGCAGGCTGTAGAAGACGGTGCAACAAGGCCAGTTTATTACGAGAGCCGTGTTATAAAGTTAAAGCTCGATCCAGACACGCTTGCGCTGATCGATAAAGAATATGACATTATGGCGGAGAACGCCGATCCAGATGTGATCGAGAGAAGCAAAAAAGAACTCGGTCAAATGGAGGCCATACTCGGAAATGACAAGACCATCGAATCCCTGGTGAATGATATTCTTGACCACTACGAGAACTATCGTGAGAATCTGTTGACCGGTAAGGCTATGATCGTCGCCTATTCTCGCCCGATTGCAATGAAAATCTATAAGAGAATCCTTGAATTACGCCCCGCATGGACGGACAAGGTTAAGGTCGTAATGACCAGCTCAAACAAGGACCCGGAGGAGTGGGCAAAGATTATTGGGAACAAGCACCACAAGGATGAACTGGCAGCAGAATTTAAGGACAATGACAGTCCGTTTAAAATTGCTATTGTTGTTGATATGTGGCTGACAGGTTTTGATGTGCCATCTCTTGCCACCATGTATATCTATAAGCCGATGAAGGGTTATAACCTGATGCAGGCTATTGCTCGTGTTAACCGCGTCTTTAAAGACAAGGAAGGCGGACTTATCGTCGACTACGTTGGTATCGCTTCTGCTCTCAAAGAGGCCATGAATGATTACACAGCGCGTGACCAGAAAAATTATGGTGATACCGATGTGGCGAAGGTCGCATATCCTAAGTTCCAAGAGAAACTGTCCGTTTGTCGAGATCTATTCTATGGGTATGACTATTCCGACTTCATTCATGGCAGCAATCTCGCCCGTTCGAGAGCTATCAGTGGTGCGGTGAACTTCATCGTTGCTGTGGGTAAGGAAGATGACCGGGATACGTTTCTCAAGGAAGCCCTTATGCTCAAGCAGGCTCTGTCCCTCTGTTCGTCCCTTGCAGCAGAGGACGAACGGATTGAAGCTGCGTTCTTTGAATCGGTCCGTGTGCTGGTAAATCGTCTTGTAAACCAGGGTGAAGGGAAAAAGATCTCTTTGCTGGAAATAAATGCACGAATCAATAACCTCCTGAAAGCCAGCATTAAAAGTGACGGTGTAATTAACCTATTCCAAGATGCCAACAGCGAATTCTCGATCTTTGATCCGAATTTCCTTCAGGAAATCGCAAACATGAAAGAGAAAAACCTTGCAGTGGAGCTTCTTAAGAAGCTTATCGCTGAGCAGGTGGTTGTGTACAAACACACGAATGTTGTTAAATCAGAAAAATTTAGTGAGATTTTGCAGAAAGCGATGAACCAGTATCTCAATGGAATGCTTACAAATGAGCAGGTAATTGAGGAGATGCTAAATCTTGCAAAGCAAATTCAGGCGGCACAAAAAGAGGGAGAAAAACTCGGGCTTACCGCTGATGAGCTTGCCTTCTATGATGCCCTGACCAAACCACAGGCTATCAAGGACTTCTATGAGAATGAAGAATTGATCGCAATCACAAAGGAATTGGCAGATACGCTTCGTAAGAATCGAACAATAGACTGGCAGAAACGGGATTCGGCTCGCGCAAAAATGAGAATGCTTATTAAGCGACTTCTGAAACATCACAAGTATCCACCGGAAGGTATGGACGATGCAGTGCAGACGGTGATGACGCAATGTGAGCTATGGGCCGATAATAACGAGATGGGTGAGCGCGTTAATGCATATTCAGACAGGCTAAACCAGTACGTGAATGAGACCTATGATATGGGAATGGTCGCGGAGCCGAAAACAGACTATAAAAAGAATGGTAACTAACAAGCTGTGAGTGAAATCAGTCAGACACTGTCTGACCTATTTACGGTACCGTGGCTATCAACATAAGACAGGACTTATTATATGAATGAATGCGAACCGAAAGCAGTATAAGAATGTGAAGCTATTAAGAAAAATGTTGGATGTATTCCGCAGAGAGTGAGTTCAACCTGTCGGATTTTCCGACAGGTTAGAAAAGCAAAAGTGAGATTATGGAATGCACCATGGAACTTGATCAGAAGTCAACCGTTCGGAAATTCCGAACAGTTCAAAATGAGGGCGACAGGACCGTCTCTCGGGAAATGACTTTATTATAACCTGAACATGATCATTTCTCGGATACAGGGTTAAATCACGATATGCTACAAGTGTAGATGATGACCTGAAGAGCAGTGAATCTATTGCTTTTCAAGCCTCCGTATCATGATGGCTCAGGTAACACATGAAGGAGTGCACCATGGAATATGGTACAAAAATCCGGCTTTTATACTTATATCAATACCTTCTTGAGCATACGGATCCGGATCATCCGCAGTCTACGGCCGAGCTGACAAAGATGCTCAAGGATGATTATGATCTGAAGGTTTCCCGGAATACGATCAGCAATGATCTTGCGATTCTCCGGGAATCGGATCTGCACATTGAGTATATTGAGTCGACACAAAACAAATACTTTTACAACGGCCGGCCATTTGAAGTGAGCGAGCTGAAGATCCTGATTGATGCACTCTCTTCTGCCAAGTTCATAACGCCGAATATTTCCAGTAACCTGATTGCGAAGCTGCTGACGCTGACGACTGTGGAAAATGCCCAGCGGCTCCGGCGGCATATTTCCGTCACGGACCGCTATAAGAGCAGCAATCATTCCGGCTACTACAGCGTCGACGCGATCAACAATGCCGTCGATCTGCATCGAAGGATCCGGTTTTATTACACGGATTTTGATGTGAACAAGAAGCGCTATGTTACGAATGACGGAAAGCCGTACACTATCAGTCCCTATGAGCTGACCTGGGACGGCGATTACTACTATGTCCGCGGATTCTGCGATGAGAGGCAGGCGATGCGGACATTCCGGCTGGACCGGATCAAGGGGCAGCCGTCGATTTTGCATGAAATTGCAGCGACACCGCCGGACAACTACAATCCGGAGGAATACCACAAGGCTGTTTTTCGTATGTATGATACAGACGAGCCGAAGGAAGTCACCCTCTTCTGCCATGTTTCCGCCATGAAGTATCTGATTGACAATTTCGGGCAGCGTTTCTGGTCTGAGCCTGTAGATGAAGAGCATTTCCGGGCAAAAGTCCGTGTCTGCACGAGCACGACCTTCTACCGCTGGGTCTTCGGATTTACCGGAAGCATCCGGATTGAAGGTCCGGAAGAAACGGTTGAGGAGTATCGGGAGCAAATCCGGTCCGCAGCAAAAGAATATGGGGTCTTGTAGAGTCGGCGGACTGCCTGAGCTGCACAATATTTTGCGCATGATCGTTTCAGATAGGAAGAACCGCTTGTCCTTTGGGGAAGGCGGTTCTATTATGGGCTTATATGAAACGATTCGTTACATATAGAATTTGCGTCGGCGCTGTATCCGGAGTTCATCTCACATATTTTGAGTGAGTGCGCTCTTCTCTCATCATTACAGGAAACTGCTGGCGGAAGGCAGGTGAATTACATGGGAGTTTATGATTACCATCACGATTCCGGACGATCGGATCGTCCCGGTGGAGTTCCTGTGGCAGAAAATGTCCAGGAGACGCAGACCATAAGTCCTTACAATGCATACGTAGAAGTAATTGCGGATTTTTCCGTGGATGGGCGGATGAAACCGCTCCGCCTCATCTGGGAGGACGGCCGCAAATACGATGTTGACCGCATTCTCCGCGTGGACCGGCGTGCCAGCCTCAAGGCGGGAGGCGCCGGAATCCGCTATGTTTGCAGGATTCAGGGGCAGCCGGTGGAACTGTATTATGAAGAAAACGGATTCTGGTTTGTCAGCCGGAAAGTGCCGAAGCCGTAGAAATGATATGCCGGAAAAGGAGTTGCGCAATATTTTACGCAGCATCGTTTAAGATAAAAATATCAGCTTGTCCTTCTGGAAGAGTAAATTTATAATAAGCTTATCTGAAACGACACGTTACATTTAGATGGAGGAATATCTGCCATGCGATCCAAGAGACTGGAACTGATGGATCAGATCAGTGCCTATATTGATCAGTATTACTGCGAAAGACAGACCACACCGTCCGTAAATGAAGTTGCGCTGGGCGTCGGTGTGTCAAAAGCCACCGCTTATCGCTACCTGGTGGCCATGGATGAACGCGAAATGCTTGAATACGACGGATCCTCTCGAACCATCGTAACAAAGCTGATCAGCAAGTTCTCTACCGGCAGCTTCTCTGCCCCGGTGGTCGGCGCAATCCCCTGTGGTGAACCGGAAACCGAGGAGGAGAATATTGTAGAGTATGTCAGCCTGCCTGTTTCCCTTTTCGGGCATGGTGACTTCTACATCCTGAAGGCGGATGGAGATTCCATGACAGACGCGGGCATCGACAATGGAGATATGGTCGTTATCAGAAAACAGAGTTCCGCTAATGTTGGGGACATTGTGGTTGCGCTGGACGAGCACCAGCTGAATACGCTGAAGCTTTATGCAGGTGTGGATGAAGAAACCGGGGAAGTAATTCTGCGATATTGCAATAAGGAGCGATATCCGGACAAAGAAATCCGGGTTCGGGAGCTGGTAGTCCAGGGCGTCGCAAAGTATGTCATCAAAGCACTTGGGTGAACCCGTTGAGAGGGAGTGTCTGGAATTTGAGAACATATGACGTGAAATGTCCCATTTGCGGCAAAATCAATCGCGGACTTTTTCTGGAGGAAACGGAGGGCTGGATGGAGTGTGACCAGTGCGGAAACGCAACCAGAATAAGACTTGCAGGTGAGAATCAGTTATCCATGGTTTACACCGTCAAAAAGCTGGAACCACATTTGAAATATTGTTGAGTACGAATGGAGAGGTCACAGATGACAGAGACTGGAGATTTTTCATGGCGTCCGCTCTCCTGGTACTGCCCGAATTGTGGTCAGCGTATCACAGCTTATCAGAACGGAAAGGGAGAATTCAAGGCGGCCTGCAGCGGATGCAGAACCGTGAGCATACGGATACCGAGGGGCAGACGCCACGGCACGATTGAGGTATACGCACCAAAAAGGCTGTCGCCTGCAGCAAGGTAAAGCGCAGGTCAGACACAGATTTAATTCAAAAATTTAAATCAAATACATGGTATAACGACGGAATGGCCGAGATGAAACAGGCTATATAAGACCATCTCCAGGTCATATACACGGATATCGGCTGGTTTAACCAGATACATTACATGAGGGGCCGCCGACAGGACTTTAGAACACCAGAAATCATATCGAAAGCCTGACATACATTAAGGGCGAGGATACACATATTGCTGATTTCCTGTTTTCAGGGAAAAGCAGTATCGGTACCCTTATCTTTTTGCGCCCTTGTCAGGCTCTGAAGGTTCCGGACCGTACTGCATGCAGGTGTATCCTTCCGCTCCCCGCATCAGGCGGAAAGGAAAAAGTATGTATAGTTTAGAAACCGCCAATTTTGCAGGACGTCTGAAAACTCTCCGTAAAGCGAAAGGTATGACGCAGGAGAAAGCCGCCGTGGAGCTTAATATCAGTATCGAGCATCTCGGAAATATGGAACGCGGACAGGGAAAACCATCTCTGGAGCTTCTGGTTGAGATCGCACTCTACTTCCATGTCAGTACCGACTATCTGCTTCTGGGATGCGAACTTGACAGGGATTCCGTCCGTGCAAGCCTTCTTGAGCTGTCCGCGCAGATGATGGAGCTTGCCAAGAAATTGTAAATCATAACAGACGGTAAGAATGCCTCATATAATCATTACGACAATTTTCCTGCGGAAAATACGTGACAATGATGTAAATCGTAAGCGCTCAATTAACATTGAGCGCTTACTTAAGATAAACGAATGTTCAATATCTGTCGGCTTCGATCGCCCGGGTATTATATTTGACTACCATCTTATGCCGATTGCGTCCCAAGTGCGTAATTTCTTGTTGAGCCGGAGGACTCAACGGGTTATACTTTAATTACAATCTTAAGACGATTGCGGCCTAAGTGCGTAATATCAGGAGGCGTCAATGATACAACGTGATCTTTATCTTCACCATTCTTGGCCTGCCAAAGGTTCTAAACCTCTTTTATCTCAAAGGTCTCCGGAGACTTCGTAGCTTTCTTTACAAATCCTTCCCAGTTCGATAGGAAGTCTTGATAGATTAGAAATGAATCGGGGAGGGCGAGAACCCATTTATTCTCAAATTTATAGTATGAGACATCGGTTAGCGCCACATGCAAGATATTGTCTTTAAAGTCTTGATCAATAGCGGTATACTCTTTCCTATCTTTTACCAGAGTGACATCTAAGAAGCAGGTGATGTCCTCATCCTTAGGGGCATCGGTTCGATGGCTATATATATGGTCCGGATATAGAGAAGGTGGACCAAACTTCCACATAGGGAACACATGGACAGAGTATCCATTCCAGTTGAAGTCTTGCCCATCGATTCTTGCTTTGACCTCTTTAAAACGAGCGACTTCAAGGTCCTGAATCTCCTCTTGTGATAACTTCTTCTCATTGATATTTTCATCGAAATTCTCATAAATGAAATCAGTGATGTGGGAATACAACTCAAATCCGATATCATCCTCATCTGGAGTTGGTTCTCCCTCATTGGGATACTGCTTGGGATCGTGATCGTAAGAGAACAGTACCTTTCCCATGGATAGAACCTGGACCGTGTCAACAGGAACCTTCTTGAAGAGCATTACCTTACGGATCTCTGGTACCACATTCAGTGTGCATTCGAATCCATATTTTTCACGGAAAAATGGATTAAATGTGTTCATAGTGTCTAGCATATATCCGTTAATATTCATATTTATTATCCTCCCATTACACGTAGTATAATACTATCCGGTCTTTGACAACCCGGTAAAAATAGCGAGTCCCGGAAGTACCGAAAAATCAATACTTCCGGGACTTTTCTTCTGATTTTGTCGTTTACATAACACAAGTACTTGAGGAGATGAAGAAAGAGCTCGGTGACAGGTTTTCTTTGGACAGAGTGAATCTGGCTGAGCTTTCGAGAAGGACACACATTTCTCGTTCGAAACTGCGCAGTGCACGGAAGCACGGATTCGTGATTATGCCGAATGGCAATAAGGGACGGAAGAAAGAAAAGACCGTTCTTACCGGCTATACAGCAATCATTGATACTCATCTTTCTGGAGGTATCACCAACTCAATTCTTTGATCTCATAGACCGACGCTATGGGAAAGAAGGCCCACACACCATTATCTTTACCAGCAATAAGCAGCCGAATGAATGGCATGAATACTTTCTTGGGATGGATGATCTGATGTGTTCCCTGGACCGAATTTTCGATAAAGCCTCAATTTTTGATATCAAGGGAGAAAGCTACCGCGGCAGAGCCAGCACAACATATGCAGTAGAAGCCGGGTAGTCCCCCGATGGCAACAACGCAGATTAACAAAATATCTTTCTATTGATGCAATGGTCGTTTCTATGCGACCATTTTTTGGCTATTTTCACACAGCCCAAAATGGTCAATTCCGCCCGACTCTAACAGATGTACAGAAAGTTCTTCCAAAGATGGAGATCGAGATCAGTCTTATCACGCACAGCTTTGACGATCTTTCCACAGCGGCAAGGGGAATGGAGAATATGATTCTGGAAAGGTCATTGTCATGAAAAATAAGCTGCGTTGTTGATGTCTTTTCAACAGCGCAGCCTTGTTTCTGCCATTATTCGTAGATTATTCTAATGTAATTGCAACATCTCCGCTGCCAAGCATCTCTCTCATTTCCTGCTGCGACAGATCAACATGGCCCAGCCTGGTATAGGCCCAGGAATTGGAGCCGTAGAAGATCACGATCTGGTTTCCGGAGAGTAAAGAACGATATCTCCATAGCTTGTTTCGGTCTGTACATCATTCCGCACGATGCTCTGCCCGATCGGACCGGCCTGCTCAAAGCCGCCGTACATCCCGAAAGGACGAGCAATATAGAAGCCATCAGAATAGCCAGTTTTCTCAATGCAGCTTACCTGTCACATACTCTCCCTAAGAATTTTCACTACTTCCTCATGGGTTAAGACTTTATATCCGCCATCCAAAATAATCGTGCCATCCGCTATGCCTTCTATCATGTCCTCCGTTACACCAAGTTCACTGATTTTAAGGGTAAGCCCCAGTTTTTTCATCCAGTTTTCCATCGCGAGAAGTCCTTCCTCTGCCACTTCCCTGTCTGATTTATCTTCCGCTCGGATGCCCCATACCTCCTCGGCAAACCTCTTAAACTTCTTCAAACCATACGGCATAATAAAGCGATAATACGGCAGGGAAACTGCGGCAAGCGTCATGCCATGTGTCGCATCCGTATACGCTCCCACAGACTGCCCGATCATATGCACCATCCAGTCCGTCGATTTTCCTCTGGAAATCAATGTATTTAATGCCCATGTCGCCGTCCACATAATATTGGAACGCGCCTCATAATCCTCCGGATTCTCAAGGGCAATCAGAGAACTATGCACCACCGACTTCATAAGCGCCTCCGCAATATAATCGCTGGTATTATCATCCTCACCCGAAAAATACTGTTCACAGATATGGTTGAAAATATCATAGATGCCGGCAACCATTTGTTTTTTCGGAAGAGAAAATGTGTACTTTGGATTTAGAATTGAAAACTTCGGCATCACCTCGTCTCCAAATACATGACCGATTTTTAGTTTGCTCTCATGATTTGTGATAACCGCTCCGCCATTCATCTCCGAACCTGTTCCCGCCATCGTAAGAACACATCCGACCGGAACGATCTCACACTCCGGTTCCTCAAACCGAAGATAGTATTTTTCCCATGGATCTTCCTCGCAGTTTACCGATACGGATACGGCTTTTGCATAGTCGCAGCAGGAACCGCCACCGACTGCAAGCAAAAGGTCAATTTTATTCTCTCTTGCTATCTTCACGCCTTCACGAAGCTTTTCCACAGTAGGATTCGGCATGACTCCCGCATCTTCAAAAATTTCTTTTCCATTTTCCTTCAAGATTCCTATGATCTCGTCATAGATACCGTTTTTCTTGATGGAACCACCGCCATAGATCAGCTGTACATTCTTTCCGTACTTCGGAAGTTCCTCATTCAGATAACTTAAGGAATCCTCGCCAAAATACAGCTTTGTTGCATTGTGATAACTAAAATTTCCTAACATGATGTTCCTCCTTTTTCCTTGCCTAAGATTATTTATCCTTTTTCTTCGGGATGAAAAACTACACTTTAGTTTCTCTGTCCATCTCCTTTGTATATTTCATCATCAGAATCACATAATTCCCGCAGACAGCGATCAGCGCTCCGCTCAGGAATCCGTAGATCGTAAACCGGACAAGCAGCATAACTGCTGCACCAATGAGTAGAAATCCGCACGATTCCGCCGCATCCTTGATCCCAAAGCGGTATTTTTCATGATAATAAATACTGTCTGAAAAGATCGCGACGAAAAACAGGAGCAGCGCCGCGATCATAAGCCCTGCGGTAAACAGATGGCTCGCATCCGGATTCTCCAGAAACCGAAAGGCAACCGTGACCAGATTGACCGCGATCACGATAAAGTAGTGACTGAACATCAGCCGGAGCGACCGATCAACCCGATGGTGGTCACACAGGTAATGGATCTGCGTTACATAGCATCCGAACAGACATAGGATTACGGCAAATACGAGGATCGGGCGCAGCGTGAAATGCTTTACATCAAAGAAACCCGTCATTCCTACGATACCCTCTCCAAAGGTAATGATCGTGATCAGTTCAAAACGCTCTGCCAAATGCGGAAAGCTGATGATGCTGATATCAAATCTGCCACGGACAAAGAACGGAAGGAAAGCACCGACCAACACCGCGACAACGTCGATCCACAGCACGATCTGTCCAGGACGGATCATAGACGCAAGAAACGCTGTAAGATACAGGACAAGATCCACGGGATTCCTTAAAGAATTTCGTCCAGCCAGTGGCGGATCTCTGCCTCATTCGGTCGATTGATCTGTTTCCCCTTTGCCCACTTCACATCATCGCTTACATCCTTATGAAGAGCTGTATCGCTTCTGCCAACGCCGCTGCCGCCTGACGTGCAGAAAGGAATGATCTTTTTGCCGCTGAAATCATAGCTTTCCAGGAAGGTATCGATGATCCTGGGAGCCACGCCCCACCAGATCGGAAATCCCACGATCACGGTATCATAGGAAGCCATGTCCAAAGCGTCCCCTGCAATTTCTGGTCTTGCGGATGGATCGTTCATCTCGACGCTGCTGCGGCTCTTTTTGTTCATCCAGTCAAGATCTGCCGATGTATAGATCTCCTTCGGGACGATCTCATAAAAGTCCGCTCCGGCAATCCTGGCGATCTCTTCACCGACTCTTTTGGTTACACCGCTGGCGGAGAATACCGCCACTAAAGCCTTGTTTGCCATTTTACTTATCTCCTTGGAATCAGTTCATCTTCCCGCAGTTGCCGACCTTTTCTCCGGTTACAAAATACTCATAGGTCGGGAACTCGAAGAGCACCGGCTTAAAGGTGTGGTAATCGATCTTGCCCTGTTCGTTCAGTACGGTTTCGTCCGCATAGGTCGCCAGGATCTTGCAGATGAAATGGTCGAAATGCTCCAACTCGTAGTTATCATCCACCTCGCACTCGATGGAGACCTTTGCCTCATCGATCAGCGGAGCGCCGTTTTCGCCCATTGTCCATGCAAAGGCATTAGATTTATCCTCCTTATTGCCGCTGATGGTTCCCATCCGGTCCGCATCCTTCAGCCAGGACTCGTCGACCACATTGACGGAAAGCTTTTTGTTCTCGCGGATCCCCTGATTGATGTAGTGTGCCTGTACAAGAGACACCATCAGGTGGCTGTGTGCCACGGTTCCGGCATGGGCGACAAGCGTCCAGGTCGGCTTATTATTTACCATTGCTCCTACCACAATGACCGGGCAGGGATACAGTGCCAGTGTTGCTCCAATATTCTTCTTGCTCATTTTATTTCATCTCCTTTTCCCACATGCGGATGACGTTCAGATCCAGGCTGTCGGCCACCTTCTCAAGTTCTGCTGTTTCTTCAGCTGTCAGAGTGACATTTGCGGCTTTGACCGCATCCAATACCTGGTTTTCTTTTGTCACGCCGATGATCGGCAGTGTGCCCTTGGCGATCGCCCAGGCAACCGGGATCTGCGCCGGACCGACGTCGTATTTATCTGCAAGCTTCTTCAGCTCCGCATTCAGAATTTCCAGCTTGTCAAGAAGCGGGTTGTAGGTCTCGCCTCTGGCAGAATCTGCCGGCATCGGATGTTTTGTATCATACTTTCCGGAAAGCGCGCCCTGCTCCAGGACCATGTACGCGAAGAAATGGATGCCGTTCTCGCGACAATAATCCAGGATGCCTGAATCCTCGGAGGAGCGGTTGATCAGGCTGTAGTGGTTCTGGACCGCGGAAAGCTTCAGCCCATGATTTTTCAGAATTGCATCCGCCTCTTTGATCTCCGCAAGATTATGGTTGGAGACGCCGATCATCGGGACATTCTCTTTGCCTTCGAAATACTTTGCCAGTTCTTCTGTCCACTTCGGTGCTTCCCAGACATTGTGAATCCAGTAAACATCGAAATGATCCAGTTCCATCAGCTTCAGCTGCATTTCGATCATATCTGCCATCGCTGTGGGTGAAGAAGAGTCCGCACACTGCGGAGTGAACTTATCAGAAACCAGATAGGATTCTCTCGGAAGGCCTTTTAAGAATCCTGCAAGAACCTTTTCCGAGGTCCCCATGCCATAAGCATATGCCGTATCCCAGAGATTCAGGCCATTTGCCATCGCCGTATCAAATATTGGCTTCAGACTTTCCGCTGTCAGGCTGTTTCCAAATGTTCCGTCGTTTCCCCACGCCCATGCACCAAGCGCGATTTTCGGTAATTTTGCCATTGCTTTTGTCTCCTTTTTTATAGTCGCGTGCCCTTATTCTTTCAGCAGCCGGATCAGACAGCTGTAGGTGAGTTCGTAGACGCTTTGATATACATAGTTGATTCCGGCCTCCTTCATGGCCGCTCTCTGTTTTTCTGTGACTGCGGTGTATGGGTAGATTCCGAACATAAAGGGATAGAAGATATAGATGAAATTCTGAATGTCAGTCACTCCCATGTCCGGGCAGAACTTCTCCAGCAGCATGCACATCAGATGCATAGAGCGTCCATAAGACTGTTTGAAGGCAGTCAGAAGCTCTTGTCGGCTGTTTGCCTCCATATCATAGTTGTTCATGGAAAGGAGCTTTAAGAGCTGTTCACGTCCTGCAAGGGAGTTTGCAATGTGATCCGCCAGTTCCTTTTTCGTCAGCTTCTCATTCCCGTTCAGGATGGCAGTCAGATCCTCATTCCAACGGTCATATTCCCTCTGGAAAAGGCCCAGAAAGATCTCTTCCTTTGTTTCAAAGTAGTTATAAATGGTGGGACGGGAGAAGGATGTGATATTCCCGATCTCCTTAAGCGTGATCTCCCGGAAACTCATTTTCTGGTAGAGCTGCTCACAGGCATTGATAATCTCTTCCCTTTTCTGAACAATCTGTTCACGCGTCGCTTTTCTCATCTTATGTACCTTATCATTTCACACATTTCTGACACCATGTCAACATGGCCATTATATGCGCATTCTGACGCCGTGTCAATATATTTTTATTTTATTCGTATGTAATTCGTAAGCGTAAAACCCTGCGCCTATGATTTAAACTGCATTGATGCCATACTTGGAAAAATTGCATTTTGCGTCGCCGAGTGGCCGCTGGTGCGTTGAGAGTGGCCACCCGGCGCTATGAGTGGCCGGCACTTATCAGTAGTGCGCTATAGGGAACAAAGTAATGGCAAGAACAATTAGCCGAGATGTACTCGGACAAAAGATCAGTAAGCTTGAAACGGCAATCAGTAAGAACAGGCAACAGTATGATCAATTGACGAAGGAGTTGAAAGAGCTGCTGGACAAGAAGTAAGCACTGCAGAGCGAAGAACTGATGAAGGCAATCGCTGAAAGCTCACGAAGCTATGAGGACATCCTCCGATACATCAAGGGTGATCCGTTGAAAGACGAAGAATGCCAGAGACTGCAAAGAAGCCCGTTATATGAGCTTTAGTTGCAAAATCTCTGGAAGTTCACATATAAATTTTACTGGACATATGGAATAATCTGGGACATAATTATCCCATGATATGAATAGGAGGTGATATTATGCCCAGAATCATTCCGATCAAGGATTTGAAAAATACCACAAAGGTATCAGAAATGTGCCATGAAACAGACGAACCTGTCTTTGTGACTAAAAACGGATATGGAGATATGGTCTTTATGAGTATGGAAACATACGAAAGCAGCATGAAAATGCAGCAGATCTATCGCGATTTAGAGGTATCAGAGCAGCAGGTAGTCGAAGGAAAAACAAAAGATGCAAGGCTTTCACTCGCACAGCTGAGGGAGAAATATGGTTTACAGGCTTGAAATTACACAGCGGGCAGAAGAACTCCTGGAGAATATAATCTTCTATGTCGCTGTTAAACTGTCAAACCCGACAGCCGCGGCTGCGATACTTGATGATGTAGAAAAAGCATACTCGGATCTGGAATTCATGGCAGAGACGCTTGCGTATTGTGAAGACCCGGTATTATCTGCAAAAGGGTTTAGGAAGATACGTCTGGAGCATCACGATTATGTTATTCTCTATAAAGTCAGGGGCGGGACTGTAACAATAGAAGGTATGTTCCACGAATTGGAGAATTACGGGAAAAAGCTATAACGGATGTATTTGTAAGTACAGCCGTACTTCCCTCGAAGAATGCTGCAGACGTGCGCTTGCGGCGGAAAGAGCTACTTACTGTAACGATCCCAGCATACCTGCAGGGTCATGTTCTTTCGCTCGTTCATGAGTTTCAGAACTTTCTGATAGTCCGGATACTCGTAACTTTCATCCCGGCCTCCTTCGCCGGGCACTTTGCCGTACACTTTCATGGCGATTCCGGCATTGGTAATTCCGGGCGGAAGCGGGTAATCCAGATCTTCACATTTCTTGAATGCCTGGAGAAATTTAAGAATCTTGCTAATGTTTGTCAAGCGGATTTTTGAAGATTTTGAGAACCTTGAGAACAAAAAGAGAGTAACCTTAATAAGACCTGCTGTTGCAGG
>NZ_JADKQA010000010.1 GCF_015351765.1 Clostridium vitabionis | reverse complement strand
TGGCCTTCCGATGAAGGCCGCAGGCTCTACCTTATCGCCTGCTGTTCTTGGAATTTTCAGGGTTCTATATACTGTTCAGTTTTCAATGTCCGTCGCTGTTACGTTTGAGCTGTAACTTTTATAGGTTACTACTTTCTTGCCCGCTTGTCAACAGCTTTTTGAAATTTTATCTGTCGCTCTCGCGACAGCTCATATAGGTTATCATACCTGTCAGGGTATGTCAACCACTTTTTTTCACTTTCTTTTTGGAATCTCTCATCGTCAGACGGATCATCCAGAAAAACCAGGAAAAAAAGAACGGAGAAAGCGGGATTTGAACCCGCGCGCCGGTTTCCCGACCTACACCCTTAGCAGGGGCGCCTCTTCGGCCTCTTGAGTATTTCTCCGCAGTAAGAATAATTTCTATTCAACTGATGCAAAGGCACCACTGCCAAAGCACAATAATTATATTAAATCATCGCCCGCATGTCAAGAAAATTCCGAAGGAAAATTTTCTTGACAGCGGAAGTAACCGCCCGGAATCCCGGGCTCTGGTAGCGCCGTGCGCATGTTCAGATCTCCCTGTACTGGCTTACCGCCGTCTCATAGAGATTATTTCCCTCAGCATCGATCACAACGATCGCTGGGAAGTTTTCTACCTGAAGCCTGCGGACAGCCTCTGTCCCCAGATCCGCGTATGCGATAATCTCCTGGGATTTGATACAGCGGGAAAGAAGTGCCCCGGCGCCGCCGATCGCCGCGAAATAGACCGCGCCGTTCCGGACAATCGCCTCACGGACTTCCTCGCTCCGCATTCCCTTCCCGATCATTCCCGCAAGTCCGCGGTCAAGAAGGTCAGGCGTATACTTATCCATGCGGGTTGCTGTTGTCGGTCCGGCGGAGCCGATCACCCGGCCCTCCCTCGCCGGCGTGGGACCGAGATAATAGATGATGTTTCCCTTAAGCGCAAAGGGAAGTTCCTGCCCCCTGGCGATGGCCTCGGCCATTCTCTTGTGTGCGGCATCCCTGGCGGTATAGATCGTTCCCGTAATGCGCACAAAATCCCCGGCATGAAGCCCGCGGACTGTCTCCTTGTCCAGAGGTGCCTTGATCTTGATATCCATAAAAACAACCCTCCTCTCAGATTGTCCTCCTGGTATGACGGTTCACATGGCAGCAGATATTGACTGCCAGCGGGAGGCCTGCGATATGTGTCGGATAGGTCTCAATATTGATGCCGAGGCAGGTCACCCTGCCGCCAAGTCCGGCGGGGCCGATGCCGAGCTGATTGATCTTTTCCAGCATTTCCCGCTTCAAATCCCTTACCCAGCTGACCTCCGGCTCCTCGTCGAGATCCCGCGTCAGCGCATGTTTCGCCATTTCGGCGCATTTCTCGAAATCGCCGCCGATGCCTACGCCGACAATCATCGGCGGGCAGGCATTCGGGCCGGCGTCCCTCACCGCGGCCAGGATCGCTTTCCGGACGCCATCCAGTCCATCTGCCGGTTTCAGCATAAAGATCCGGCTGGTGTTCTCACTGCCAAAGCCCTTCGGCGCGACGGTGATCTCCACCTGGTCACCGGGAACAATCTCACAATGGATCACCGCGGGCGTATTATCCCGCGTATTCATCCGGATAATCGGATCCCCTACCACCGACTTGCGGAGATACCCATCCCGATACCCCTCGCGAACACCCTCGTTGACCGCATCATAGAGATCTCCTCCGGTAAAATGCACATCCTGGCCGATGTTCAGAAAAATCACCGCCATGCCGGTATCCTGGCAAATGGGGATCATGTCCCTGCCGGCAATCCCGAGATTTTCCTCCAGCGTCCCGAGGATCTGCTTTCCGAGGGGAGACTCTTCCTTTTTCTCCCCGTCGTCCAAAGCGTTCTTCACATCCCGGCCGAGAAAATGATTCGCCTCGATGCACATTTCCCGGATATTCCTCGTGATCTCTGAAACCGCAATTTCTCTCATAGCGTTTCCTTTCCCTCCGTCAGAAGGATAGACTCCTTCCATCCGCATGCCATATTCTCGAAGAAAGGGCGCAGCAGGCATACCTGATGCGCCCTGAAAGCAAGCTGCCGTTTATCGGGTCTTCCACGGCACATGCTGGACAGTTCCTGTTTAATTCTTGTCGAAGTCATCCCCGCCGTCCCCATCATCGGAGTCCGACAAGTCCCCATTTTCCTCCTCATCGTCCGAAATGTCATCCGAACCGTTATTTTCACCGCCGTCCGCATCGACAGCCATATCTTCAAGAGAGGAATCGTTGCCGCTCTCACGGACCTTGGCGATCCCGGCAACCACAACACCGGAGGATGTATCCACATTCATCAGCCGTACGCCGGAAGTGTTCCGCCCGATGACGGAGATCTCGCTGACCGGCATCTGGATAATCACGCCCTCATTCGTGATCAGCATGATCTCACGGCTGTCGTCGACCAGCTTCATGCCGATCAGGCAGCCGGTCTTCTCCACGATGCGATAGCAGAGTACACCCTTGCCGCCGCGGTTCTGTGCTTTGAACTCATTCAGCATGGTTCTCTTCCCGTAGCCATACTCAGACACGACCAGGATGCTGTCGCCCTGGGAGGAAATCTGCATACCGACCACTTCATCGTCCGGATTCAGCCGCATGCCGATCACTCCCATGGAAACGCGGCCGGTCACGCGGACGTCCGCCTCATGGAAGCGGATACACATGCCGTTCTTTGTCGCCATGAGAATATCCTGCTGGTCATTGGTCGCCTTCACCTCGATCAGTTCATCATTTTCCCTGAGGACAATAGCCTGGAGACCATTCTTGCGCACGTTCTCATACTCGCTCACCGGCGTTCTCTTGACCATGCCGAGGCGGGTCGCCATGAAGAGATACTTCTCGTCTGTCAGCTGCTCGGCGGAGACGATCGCGGTCACCTTCTCTCCCTTGGAGAGCGGGATCAGGTTGATCACCGCGGTGCCGCGGGCGGTACGTCCTGCCTCGGGAATCTCATAGGCTTTGATCTTATACACCTTGCCGAGGTTGGTAAAGAACATCAGATTATGCAGGTTCGTCGTCATCAGCAGGTCATCAATATAATCGCCGTCGATGGTGGACATGCCGCGGATTCCCTTGCCGCCCCGGTTCTGGCTCTTGAAATTATCCGAGGTCGTTCTCTTGATGTAGCCGAGATGCGTCATCGTGATGACCACATCGTCGTCCGGAATCATATCCTCATCCTCGATATCCGTCACATCGGCACCGATGCGTGTGCGGCGGTCATCGCCGTACTTATCGCGCACCTCAAGAATCTCCTTCCGGATCACCCCAAGAAGAAGGTTTTTATCCCCGAGTATTGCCTTGAGTTCTGTAATTTTTTTCTCCAATTCCTGATATTCAGCCAGAAGCTTGTCGCGCTCCAAGCCGGTCAGCGTGCGGAGACGCATGTCCACAATCGCCTGCGCCTGGACATCGCTGAATCCAAAGGCTGACATCAGCTCCGCCTTCGCGGCGGCGACATTTTCCGAAGATCGGATGATCCGGATCACCTCATCGATCACATCCAGCGCCTTCAGGAGGCCTTCCAGGATATGCGCGCGTTCCTGCGCCTTGTTGAGGTCATATTGCGTACGGCGGGTAACCACATCCTCCTGGTGCTGAAGATAGAATTCGAGCATCTGAAGCAGATTCAGTACCCGCGGCTGATTATCCACAAGGGCCAGCATGATCACCCCGTAGGTATCCTGCATCTGGGTATGGCGGAGCAGCTGGTTCAGCACCACGTTGGCATTGACATCACGGCGCAGCTCGATATGGATCCGCATGCCCTCGCGGTTCGACTCGTCATGAAGGAGCGTGATGCCATCGATTCTTTTCTCCTTGACCAGGGAAGCGATCTTCTCAATCAGGCGCGCCTTGTTGACCAGATAGGGAAGTTCCGTGATGAGGATACGGGTTTTTCCATTCGGCAGCGTCTCCATGGAATACTCTGCCCGGACCCTGAGCTTGCCGCGTCCCGTGCGGTAAGCCTCCTCGATCCCCCTCCGGCCGATAATCGTGGCACCGGTCGGGAAATCCGGCCCCTTGACAATCTGCATCACCTCATCAATGGTGGTATCCCGCATTTCCTCCACCCGGTTGTCGATGATCTTCACGATCGCGTCAATGACCTCGCGGAGATTGTGCGGCGGGATATTTGTCGCCATGCCAACGGCAATACCGGTCGCACCGTTGACCAGGAGATTCGGAAAACGGGCGGGAAGAACCGTCGGCTCCTTCTCCGTATCATCAAAGTTCGGCATGAAATCCACAGTGTCCTTGCCGATATCGGCGAGAAGCTCCATGGAAATTCTGGACAGCCTGGCTTCCGTATAACGCATGGCAGCCGCGCCATCGCCGTCGACGGAACCGAAGTTCCCGTGGCCGTCCACCAACGGATAGCGCTCGTTCCACTTCTGCGCCATATAGACCAGGGCACCGTAGATCGAACTGTCCCCGTGCGGGTGATATTTTCCCATGGTATCGCCGACGATACGCGCAGATTTTCTGTGAGGCTTATCCGGCCCGTTGTTCAGCTCGATCATTGAGTACAGGACGCGTCTCTGCACCGGCTTCAGGCCGTCCCTGACGTCCGGCAGCGCCCTGGATGCAATTACACTCATGGCGTAATCGATGTAGGAAGTTTCCATGGTCTTTTTCAGGTCAACTTCCTGCACTTTATCGGTTTTATTAGGCTCCATGATGTCCTCCACTAACGTATTTGCACAGCATCCTCAACCGCCTCTCCCGGCCCCGGGAAAGGCGGCATCGGTCAGATATCCAGATTCTGCACGTATTTCGCGTTCTGTTCAATAAATTCCCGCCTGGGCTCAACCTGGTCGCCCATCAGGGTGGCGAAGGTCAGGTCAATCTCGGAAATATCCTCGACATCCATCTGCACCCGGAGCAGGATCCGCCGTTCCGGATCCATCGTGGTCTCCCAGAGCTGCTCGGCATCCATCTCGCCGAGGCCCTTATACCGCTGGATCTTGTTGTTATTGTCGCGTCCGATCTCCGTGAGAATCTTATTCAGCTCATCATCGCTGTAGGCGTACCAGATTTTCTTGTTCTTCTCCACCTTGTACAGCGGCGGCTGGGCAAGATACACATGGCCCTCCCGGATGAGATCCGGCATGAAGCGGTAGATAAATGTCAACAGCAGCGTCGCGATATGGGCGCCGTCCACATCCGCATCGGTCATGATAATGATCTTGTCATAGCGGAGCTTGGAAATGTCAAAGTCGTCATGAATCCCCGTGCCGAACGCGGTGATCATGGCGCGGATCTCGGCATTTTCATACACGTGGTCAAGCCTTGCCTTCTCGACATTCAGGATCTTTCCTCGGAGCGGGAGGATCGCCTGGGTTTTCTTATCCCTGGCATCCTTCGCGGAACCGCCGGCGGAATCTCCCTCGACCAGGTAAATCTCGCAGTTCTTCGGATCCTTGTCCGTGCAGTCCGCGAGCTTTCCCGGGAGCGACATACCGTCAAGGGCAGACTTCCGCCGGGTCATTTCCCTGGCCTTCCTTGCGGCTTCCCTGGCGCGGCTCGAGAGGATCGACTTGTCGCAGATGATCTTCGCGACATCCGGATTCTGCTCCAGGAAGTAGGTCAGCTGCTCCGTGACGATGGATTCCACCGCCGACTTCGCCACGCTGCTGCCGAGCTTCGCCTTGGTCTGGCCCTCAAACTGCGGATCCTCGATCTTGATGCTGACGATCGCCGTCATCCCCTCGCGGATATCCTCTCCGGTCAGCGGCGGATCATTTTCCTTGATCAGCTTGCTCTGGCGGGCGTAATCGTTGAACACCTTGGTCAGCGCGCTCTTGAAGCCGGAGAGATGCGTACCGCCCTCCGGGGTATTGATGTTATTGACAAAGGTGTAAATATTCTCGGAATAGGAATCATTGTGCTGGAGCGCAACCTCGACCATCACCTTGTCCTTGATCCCCTCACAGTAGATGATGGGCTCATAGAGGGGCTGCACGCTCCGGTTCAGATACTGGACAAATTCGCGGATACCGCCCTCGTAGTGGAAAATGGCCTCCTTCTTCTCCTCCCGGTCATCATGAAGGACGATCTTGAGGTTCTTCGTGAGGAAGGCCGTCTCCCGGAGGCGGGTCTTCAGAACATCGAAATCATAGACCGTCGTCTCCTGGAAAATTTCCGGATCCGGCTTAAATGTCACCTTTGTCCCATGCTCATCCGGACCACAGGTGCCGATCTCGCGAACCGGATACATGGTCTTGCCCCGCTCATACCGCTGCTGGTAGCATTTTCCCTCCCTGCGGATCTCCACCTCGAGCCACTCGGACAGGGCGTTGACGACCGAAGCGCCAACACCGTGGAGGCCGCCGGAAACCTTATATCCGCCACCGCCGAATTTACCCCCGGCATGCAGGATCGTGAAAACAACCTCCAGGGCCGGGAGACCTGCCTTTTTCTGGATATCCACCGGGATCCCGCGCCCGTTATCGATGACAGTAATGGAATTGTCCGGGTTGATGGTCACGTGAATCTCGGTGCAGAAACCTGCCAGCGCCTCATCGACGGAATTATCCACGATCTCATAGACAAGGTGGTGCAGACCTTTCGAGGACGTGCTGCCGATATACATGCCGGGACGCCTCCGCACAGCTTCGAGACCTTCCAGGATCTGAATTTGATCCGCGTTATATTCCGAACTCATCTGTCAGGTTCCTCCTTTTTTCCCGCCAGGACAGCTGTTCCCGCCGCTACCCTGAACATTCTGTCGATATGAAAAGCATGGCTGATAAAATCATCAAGCCCGGTGCAGGTAATCAATGTCTGCGTTCCCCGGAGAATTCCCAGGAGATTTTCCTGCCGGCCCGCGTCGAGCTCTGAGAGCACATCATCCAGGAGAAGAATCGGACTGTCTTTCGTCTTCCGGCGGACGATTTCAATCTCCGCGAGCTTAAGGGAAAGGGCCGCGGTCCGCTGCTGGCCCTGGGAGCCGAACCTCCGGAGATTGATCCCGTCGACGGAGAATCCGATATCATCCCGATGCGGGCCGGAGAGCGTCGTCCGCTGCCGTTTCTCCTCCTCAAGGTTCCGGACAAGGCAGCCGGCGAATTCATCCTCCTCCGTGTCCGGCTCATAGCTGAGCACAAGGTTTTCCCGACCGCCGGTCAGCCCCGCGTGGATGTCCCCGAGGATTCCGTTGAGCTCACGGACAAATTCCCGGCGGCTCCGGATGATGGCGCTGCCGAACCGGACCAGCTGGCTGTCCCAGGCATCCAGCGTATCCAGAAGCTCCGGGCTGAAGGAAATTTCCTTCAGCAGCTGGTTTCTCTGCTGGAGAACCCGGTTGTACTGAATCAGGCTGTGGACGTAGACCGGATCCAGCTGGCAGAGCTCCATGTTCACAAAGCGCCGCCGGTCGGCCGGCCCGTTTTTGACGATGCCCAGATCTTCCGGGGAGAAGACCACCACATTCACGAGGCCGAACAGCTCACTGATCTTCCGGATCGGGACGCCGTTCACCGCGATCCCCCGGGATTTTCCCTTCCGGAGATGCATGTCGATCCGGCCGGGCACACCGCCCTTCCGGATCATCATGCGCAGATGAGCCTCCTCCGCGCCGAAGCGGATCATCTCCCGGTCCCGGCTTCCCCTGTGGGATCTTGAAGTCGCGCAGAGGCAGATGCCCTCCAGGATATTTGTCTTTCCCTGGGCGTTATCGCCAAAAAAGACATTGGTTCCCGGATCAAAATCCAGATGCAGGGATGCATAATTCCGGAAATCCTTAAAATCCAACGATTCTATGATCATTACTTTTCGATCTTCAACGCCTGTTTCCCGTCCAGCACCGCCTCATCACCGGCGTAAAGCTTTCTCCCCCGGCGCAGGTCCGTCTCCCCGTTTACCGTCACCCGGCCGTCCTGAACAGCAAACTTCGCCTCGACGCCGGACTCCACAAAACCTGCCGCCTTGAGTGCCTGGCCGAGCCGGATGAAATCTTCTCCCTCGCGAAGCTTCACAATCGTCATCGCCGCCTGTCCTTTCTGAAAACCAAAGGAACGCTTTGGTGTCTCCGTTTGAAATGGGAACATTTCATTTTGAAACGCTTTGATAATAAATTGTCATATTGATCAGATCCGTCAATAATCCTCCGGCCCGAAGTTCACCGGCAGGATCAGGTAAATATAACTGTCCGCGTCATCCCGGAGAAAACAGGGGGACTTGGAGTTTAAGAGATAGATCGTGACCTCCTCATCATCGATATTCCGCAGCGCGTCGATGAAAAAGGTTGGATTAAAGCCGATGGTCAGGTCATCGCCGTTTTTCTCGATGCCGATCTCCGTATTCATCTGCCCGTAAGTAGAATTGAGGCGGATCTGCATCTCGCCGTCAGAAATCTTAAATACAACAGGCTTTTTGTCGCTCTCATGAATCAGGATTGTCGCTTTGTCAATCTCATTCAGGAACATCTGGCGGTTGACCTTCACCCTGGTCTGATAATCATGGGGAAGCATCTGGGCAACATTAAAATATTCCCCGTCGATCAGCCGGGTGACCACTACCGTCCGGTTAAATTCGAACATCGCGTGGTTCTCATCGAAAAAGATCAGCACCTCCGACTCGGCGTCATCCCCCAGGATGCGGGAAATTTCCTGAAGGCTTTTTCCCGGAAGAATGGCGGAAATATCTTTGTAGGAATCGCGCAGTGCCACTTTCCGGAGAGCGATCCGGTGGCCGTCGAGGGCGCAGAGCATCAGCTGATTTTCATGAACCGTCAGGTATTCGCCGGTCATCAGCGGATTGGAATCATTTGGCGACAGCGCAAAAATTGTCTGGCGGATGATCTCTTTCAGGCGGAACTCGGAGATCGCGACATAGAGATCGCGCTCAATATGGGGAACATAGGTATATTCCTCGGCGTCCCGCCCCTGGATACGGAATTTTGAAGGCCCGCTCTGAATGACGGTGACCAGCTTTTCGTCGGAAGTAATGACGATGTCTTCTCCGCCGGAAAGCTTACGGATAATCTCGGAAAATAGCTTGGCTTCCAGGCAGATTCTTCCGTGTTCGACAATCTCGCCGTCCGCCACGGTCTCAATACCCAGGTCGGTATTGTTTCCGGTCAGGTGAATGTCCGAACCGGAGGCGTCAATTAAAATGCACTGCAGAATACTCATGGTCGTGCGGACAGGTACCGCTTTTGCCACGGTGTTGATGGCGGCGAGAAGATTTTCCTGCTTAAAGATCAGCTTCAATGTTGAAAACTCCTTTCGGTCGCGATGGGGAGCGGGAGGAGAGAAAGAAGAAAAGAATTTCCGCCGTCAAAGCCGTAGGGGCTGTGAATTTGTGGAAATGGCCGGAAGGCCGCATAAATATTCATTTTCTTCTCCCGAAAACCTGTGGATAACCGCCCGGAAAACTCCCAGCGGGGATGGCGGTTTTCCACAGGGCCTCAAGGCGAAAATTTCCGGCTCAAATTTATACACATCCCGTCCGCCGGAATCCACCGGGATTTCACACAGGGCGTGTGAATAACGGGGGATCGCGAAAAAATCCGGCTTTTTTCTGTGGATAATGTGCATAAAGTGTGGATAACCGGTTACTGTGTGTTAATTTTTTTGATCAGGACATCAATCGTATTTCTCAGCGTCTCATCCTTCTCGATATCGGAGGAGATTTTTTCCTCGCCGTGCATGATCGTGGAGTGGTCGCGGCCGCCGAGATAATCCCCGATGGCTTTGAGCGGCGTGTTGGTCAGCTTCCGGCAGAGGTACATGCAGATCTGCCGCGGCACGGTGATTTCGCGTGATCTCTTCTGGGAAATGATATCCTCCGGGGATACGTTGCAGTGCTCGGCAACGACCTGGACGATCAGTTCCGGGGTGACGATCTTCTTTTCGTTCGGAGAAATCAGATCCTTCAGCACTTCCTCGGCGAGCTCCAGCGTGATCTCCTGGTTGCTCAGCCTGCCCAGGGCGACTACCTTGGTCAGCGCGCCCTCGAGCTCCCGGATATTGGATTTCACGTTTGTCGCGATATATTTGATCACCTCATTATCAATGTTGATGCCCTCAAGCTCCTCCTTTTTCCGGAGAATGGCCATCCTGGTCTCATAGTCCGGCAGCGTGATATCCACGGTGAGCCCCTGCTCAAACCGTGATCTCAGTCGTTCCTCCAGCGTCTCAAATTCCTTCGGCGGTTTATCGGAGGAGATGACGATCTGCTTTTTTGCCTCATAGAGGGCGTTGAAGGTGTGGAAAAATTCCTCCTGGGTGCTTTCCTTGCCGATGATAAACTGGATATCGTCGATCAGGAGCACATCGTTGTTCCGGTATTTCTCCCGGAATTCCGTGGTGGAAATGTTGTTTTTATTCCGGATGGCATCGATCAGCTCGTTGGTAAATGCCTCACTGGTCACATAGAGAACCTTCGCGGCGGAGTTATTCTTCAGGATAAAGTGGCCGATGGAGTGCATGAGGTGTGTTTTCCCGAGACCAACGCCTCCGTAGATAAACAGAGGGTTGTACATGGTTCCCGGCGATTCCGCCACTGCCACCGCTGCGGCGTGGGCAAAATTGTTGTTCTTGCCGACGACGAACGTCTCAAACGTGTAGCGGGGATTCAGCCTCGCCTCCGCGACCCGGGCATCCAGGCTCTTTTCCTTTCCGGGAGCTTTTGAGGTCTTTTTGAGATTCTTCGCTTCCTCCTCGGAAAGAAATTCCAGATCGCAGGTCAGACCCGTGATGTCCTCAATGCCGATCTGGATGAAAATGCTGTATTTTTTCTTTATATAATTAAGGAACATGCTGTCCGGCCCGACGATGGTCAGCTTGTTTTTCTCCATCGCGAAAGGCTGGATCTTGGTCAGCCACGTGTTGTAGGAAATATCACTGAGTTCGTGATCCTCCTTTACATGGAGCATGATTTCCTGCCATTTGTCCTTAATCCTTGAAAAATTATCCTGCTTGTCCTGCATAACGTCTCCCCTGTAAATGCCTGTGCACATTTACCCATGCTAAGGGCTATTTTATCGTATCCGGAGCGGATTTTCAACCGGTAATCACCGAGTTATCCACAATTCATCCACTTTAATGTGGATAAACTGATTTTCCGGTGGAAAACCCTTCTAATCCCGGAAATTCACCTCCCGAATATGATCCTCTAAGGATTCTCCCCCGCAGGTGATTACTGTTCAATCCCCGCATCCCGCGAAGCAAAGCCGTGGGGGTTTCTCCCGGCATGGGCTGAACAGGTACAAATTTTTCCGATTAGACATTGACGAAAATATCCGCCGTCGCTATAATTGTAGAGATGTTTATTCCGCTGATCAGCGGCGTCCCGCGAAAGATCGCGGGCGCATTTGCCCGATAGGAAAGATTCATGCGGAAACACCGGCAGGAGCCGGCAGTCCGACAGACGAGGAGGTGTTTTACTGATGAAAATGACATTTCAGCCGAAGAAGAGACAGAGATCCAAGGTTCACGGCTTCAGAGCAAGAATGAAGACCGCAGGCGGCAGAAAGGTTCTTGCGGCGAGAAGAGCCAAGGGAAGAGCAAAATTAACCGTCTGAAGAAGACACAAAAGGCCGCAATGCTTATCTTTGCGGCCTTTATTTTTTAGGAGGGAAAACCTGATGAAACGATTCCCTTCAATCAGAAAGAACGGCGAGTTCAGGAAAGTATATGCGAGGGGAAAGTCCTATGCCAACCGGCTTCTGGTCATGTATATCCTTCCCAATGAACTCGGAGAGACACGGATCGGCATATCCGTGAGCAAAAAGATCGGGAACAGCGTGACTCGGCATCATCTTGTACGCCTGGTCAGGGAAGCGTTCCGGCTGAACCGGGACCGGATTCAGGAAGGAATAGACATCATTATTGTCGCGAGGGCGGCGGCAAGGGATTCAGATTATCATCAGATTGAGAGTGCATTCATGCACCTGTGCGGACTTCACAGAATCGCCGTGAATCAGAAGCCTGGAGATCAGGGATAATACTGGAGGTCAAGAAATGGGAAAGAAAATCATCATCCTGCTGATTCGGGGATATCAGCTGTACATATCCCCGCTGTCCGGACCTCACTGCAGATATACGCCGACCTGCTCCCAGTACGCGCTGGAAGCGGTGAAAAAATACGGCATCATAAAGGGTGGTTTTCTTGCGTGCAGGCGGATTCTTCGATGCCATCCGTTTGCCAGAGGCGGTTATGATCCTGTTCCGTAACATCAGGAGGTATTCCATTGAACATTTTTGCAGCAGCAAGCTCATTTTCCATTCTGCGGCCGATCGCCATGCTTTTCGGCCAGGTGATGGATTTTCTGTTCCGCTGTACGAGCCATTTCGGCATCTATTCGCTCGGAATCAGCATCATCCTGTTTACCATTATCACAAAGCTGATTCTGTTCCCGCTGACCGTCAAGCAGCAGGAATCCTCGAAAATGATGTCGCTCATGAATCCCGAGATTCAGGCGATTCAGAAAAAATACAAGAATAAAACCGATCAGGCGTCCATGATGCGCCAGCAGGAGGAAATCAAGGCTGTCTATGCAAAGTACGGGTCGAGCCCGACAGCGGGCTGCCTTCCGCTGATCATCCAGCTGCCGATTATCTTTGCCCTGTACCGCGTTGTCTATGATATTCCTGCCTATGTTCCCTCTGTCCGCGGATATTTCCAGACGGTTGCGGAGCCGCTGATGGCCCAGTCAGATTTCGCGTCAAAGATCGGTGACCTGGTCGGGACAGTGAAGATCAGTAATTTTGATGCCTCCAGCGCGGATAGTGTTGTGGCTTTTCTTTACAAACTGACCGCGGGCGGATGGGATACGCTGAAAGGGCTTTTTCCGGCTGTTTTCTCCACGGACACCGTCAACAGCGCGGTGTCAACTATCGCCCAGATGAATACCTTCCTGGGTATCAACCTGGCTTCCGCGCCCTGGCAGGGATTTACCCATATCAATTTGGCATGGCTTCTGCCGATCCTTGCCGGGCTTACGCAGTACCTTTCCACCAAGCTGATGAGCAGCAGCCAGCCGGTGGATCCGGATCAGCCGGGTGCGCAGATGATGAACCAGATGACCATCACGATGCCGCTGATTTCCGTATTTTTCTGCTTTACCCTTCCCTGCGCTATCGGCATTTACTGGGTAATGCAGGGCTTTGTCACGCTGATCCAGCAGATCATCGTGAATAAGCATATGGAGAAGATCGATGTCAACAAGCTGATCGAGAAGAATGTTGCTAAGATGAACCGGAAGCGCGCCAAGCAGGGACTTCCGCCCGCAAAGATTTCCGACAATGCGAACGGCAGCATGAAAATCATCCGCGACAAACAGAATGCCGAGATCAAGGAGGAGCAGGAACACAGCCTGCGCCAGGCAGCTACAAAGAAGATTGTCAAGGATTCCACGGAATACTATAATGATGATCCCAAGCCGGGAAGCCTCGCCTCGAAGGCCAATATGGTCAAAAAGTATAATGAGAGGCACAACGAGAAATAATACAGGGGGAGAGGTATGGACGTGATTACCGTTACCGCCAGAACCGTCGATGAGGCGGTGAACAAGGCGCTGATCGAGCTTGAGGTGACAAGCGATAAGCTTGATTATGAGGTTCTGGAAAAGGGGAGCACAGGATTTCTCGGCATCGGCGCAAAGCCGGCCGTGATCCGCGCGAGAAGAAAAGAGGGCTCTGAGGATATCATGAAGGAATTTTCTTCGATCCCGGAGTCAGTTTCGGGGGAAGCGCTCCGGGAAGAATTCCATGAGGAAGATGCGGAGAACCATGCCGCGCCGGAAATTGGAGAGCCCGGAAGCACAGAAGCTGCTGATGGGAAAGCTGCCGCTGCAGCGGCGGCAGCCGATGCGCCAGGCGCTGCTGATGTTTCCGGTGTTTCTATTGCAGCGGAGGCTGTTGATGTTTCAGGCGCTGCCGGTACTGCCGGTGCCTCTGCTGCGTCAGACGCTGGTGACGTGTCAGTCGAGACTGCTAAGTCCGGTGCTTCTGCTGCGGGGAGGGCTGTTGATGTTTCGGACGCTGCCGATGCGTCAGCCGTAGATATGTCAGGCGCCGCGGATGCTGTGGATGCTGCCGGTTCCGCAGTTCCAGCCCCGAAGAAGAAGCCGTCCCCGATTGCGAACCCGGAAGAAGTATGCCAGAAAGCGGAGAAATTTCTGCAGGACGTATTCCGGGCAGTGAATCTTGATGTCACGGTGGAAACTTCCGTTAACCAGGAGGATCGGGAGATCTGCGTCAACCTGTCCGGTGATGATATGGGGATCCTGATCGGCAAACACGGGCAGACACTGGATTCCCTCCAGTACCTTCTGAGCCTTGTGATCAACCGTGGCACCGGCGAATACATTCGCGTGCGTCTGGATACGGAAAATTATCGGGAGAGAAGAAAAGAGACTCTGGAAACACTCGCGAGAAATATTGCCTATAAGGTAAAGAAAACCCATATCCCGGTCGCACTCGAGCCGATGAATCCCTATGAGAGGCGGATTATTCATTCTGCCCTGCAGAGTGACCGGTATGTGATGACCAGAAGCGAGGGGGACGAACCATACCGTCACGTGATCATTTTCCTGAAAAAAAATAAGGATGAGGAACTTGCGCCGGTTTCCGAAGCGCGCCTGTCCAGAAGCCGCCGCGGAAGAAATGCCGGAGGCGGCCGTGGAAGAAACGGGCGCAGGGACGGCGGCAGTGCGGATGGCCTCCGTTTCCGTGACGGCGGTGAGAGAACCGGAAACCGCGGGAACCTTGGGCGCGGCCGGGCTGACGGCAGCCGTGACGACATGAGAGGCGGAAGAAGGGGAGGCCGCCGGTATGACCGCGGAAGTGCGGAATACCATGAGGAGAATTCTCAGGAGACATTTGCGGATGACCGCCCGGATTCCGAAACCATGCCTGTGGTCAGGCGGGCTTCGGAGGTCAGGAAGCCTGAGCCGTCGGCGGTGCCGAAGTGGAGAAAAGACTCGGAAAAATACGGCAACTCCATCAGCGTAGAGCCGAAAAATACGGAAGAATGATGAGATGAGACAAAAATGTTCAGGACGGCAGCCACCGCTCTTGGACATTTTTGTCTGTTTGCGGGGAAATTGTCTGTTCACGGAATTCGCCCGTTTGCGGGAAGTTTATCCGTTTGCGGGGAATTCATCCGTTTGCGGGGAGTTCATCTGTTTGCGGGGAATTGGTCCGTTTATGGAAATTTGTCCGGAAAGCGGAGATTTGTCCGGAAAGCGGAAAAGCCGTATTCCGGAATTGTACAAAGCAGAAAAGCCGCATCCCGGAGGTGACAGCTCTGCCAGGGAAAGAAAGGAGACGGGAGATGCTGAGAAATGAGACGATTGCGGCCATCGCGACAGCGATGACCAATGCCGGGATCAGTGTGATCCGGGTGAGCGGTCCTGATGCTTTTGCTGTGACAGACCGGATCTTCCGGTCTCCGAAAAAGGATTTCCGTCTCTCTGACCAGAAGGGATATACAGCCCATTACGGGCACATCGTGGATGGGGATGAGTTCGTTGACGAGGTACTGGTTCTGGTCATGCGTGCACCTCACAGCTACACCACGGAGGATACGGCGGAGATCAGCTGCCATGGAGGGATGCTGGTCACCCGGCGGATCCTTGAACTTGTGCTCAAGCATGGCGCACGGCTTGCCGAGCCGGGGGAATTTACCAAGAGAGCCTTTCTCGGGGGGAGGATCGATATCGCCGAGGCGGAAGCGGTCATGGATCTTATTGAGTCTAAAAATGACCTGGCGTTAAAGAATTCCGTCCGCCAGCTCAGCGGAGAATTGTCTAAGAAAGTGAAAAAATGGCGTGACACTATAATATTTAACACCGCGTTTTTGGAGTCCGCCATCGACGATCCGGAACATTATTCCCTGGACGGTTACCGGGATAAGCTGAAAAGTACACTCATCCCCCTGGATCAGGAGCTGAAAAGAGCGGAGGATTCCTTCTCCGAAGGGCGGGTCATCCGCGATGGGATCAACACAGTTATTCTCGGAAAGCCCAATGTGGGCAAATCCTCCCTGATGAATGTGCTTGTGGGTTCAGACCGGGCGATTGTTACGGATATTGCCGGAACTACCCGCGATACACTCGAAGAGCAGATCCGCCTTCGGGGAATCAGCCTGAACATCATCGATACGGCGGGAATCCACAATACCGATAATCCTGTTGAACAAATCGGTGTGGATAGAGCACGGAGGGTTGTGGATGAAGCCGACCTCATCCTCTATATTCTCGACGCTTCCCGTCCGTTTGATGAAAATGACCGGGAAATCCTGAATTTAATTCGCGGACGCCGGGCCATCGTCCTCTTAAATAAAACTGACCTCCCGGCGGTGATTTCTCCTGCGGAGGCGGAGCAATTCTCCGGGCAGGAGGTTCTCCCCATCTCCGCAAGAGAGCAGCAGGGTATCCATGCTCTGGAAAATCAAATCGAGACAATGTTCCTCAACGGCGCTGTCGGGGAGGACGATGAGATTCTTCTCACCAATGTCCGCCACAGGGAGGCGGTGGCCGAGGCGAGAAACAGCATTGAGATGGTGCTGCAGAGTATACGGGACGGCGTACCGGAAGATTTTTACACCATTGACCTCATGAACGCCTATGAATCTCTGGGGCGCATCATCGGTGAGTCCCTGGGTGACGATTTGGCTGATGAAATTTTCAGCAGATTCTGCATGGGGAAATAAGCCGGCTGGAGAAGATGGGGAAGAAATGTCATAGATGGGGATATAATTCCCATGGATGTGGGCAGGATATCGGGACAGAATTTACGGGGCACCGGCACTTTTTTGCGGAATTAACCGGCATTTGCCCGGAAAATCCGGACAGAAAGCGGGAATGGAAATATGCCAAATGTAGAAGAAACTTATGATATCGCCGTTGTCGGCGCAGGACATGCGGGTTGTGAGGCAGCACTTGCTGCCGCGCGGATGGGATTCAATACGATCATTTTTACTGTAAGTGTAGACAGCATCGCGCTCATGCCATGCAACCCCAACGTCGGAGGAAGTTCCAAGGGACACCTTGTCCGGGAGCTGGATGCCCTGGGCGGAGAGATGGGGAAGAACATCGACAAAACATTTATCCAGTCAAAGATGTTAAATACTTCCAAGGGTCCGGCGGTCCACTCACTGCGGGCACAGGCTGACAAGCGGGCTTACAGCCAGTCGATGCGGGAAAACCTGGAAAACACGCCTAACCTTCATATCCGCCAGGCAGAAGTCAGCGAGCTGATTGTAGAAAATCATGAACTTAAGGGCGTGAAGACATTCTCTGGCGCTGTCTACCACTGCCGGGCGGCTGTGCTCTGTACAGGAACCTATCTTCGCGCGAGGTGCATTTTCGGGGATTGCTCAAACCCCACAGGGCCGAATGGCCTCCAGGCGGCAGTGCATCTCACGGCTTCGCTGAACGCCAATGGAATTGTCACACGCCGTTTCAAGACTGGAACCCCGGCCAGAATCGACGGAAGAACCATCGATTATTCCAAGATGACCCCTCAACCTGGGGATCGCACGGTTACTCCATTTTCATTTTCCACTGACCCGGCTTCCGTTCAGAAGGAACAGGTGAATTGTTACCTGACCTATACTAATGAGGAGACCCATCGAATCATCCGGGAAAATATCGGCAGGTCTCCACTCTATTCCGGGGTCATCAAGGCGACCGGGCCGAGATACTGCCCGTCGATCGAGGATAAAGTGATGAAATTCCCGGAGCACAACAGGCATCAGGTCTTTATTGAGCCGGAGGGCAGTTATACCCATGAGATGTATATCGACGGGATGTCGAGCTCAATGCCTGAGGATGTTCAGTATGCGATGTACCGGACGATTCCGGGACTGGAACACGCGAAGATTGTGCGAAATGCCTACGCGATTGAGTATGACTGCATCAGTGCCAACCAGCTGAAGCTTTCCCTCGAATTTAAGAGGATCAGCGGGCTATTCGCCGGCGGACAGTTTAATGGAAGCTCCGGATATGAGGAAGCAGCAGCCCAGGGCTTTATCGCCGGGGTCAATGCCGCCAGAAAGCTTCAGAAGAAGGAACCGATCATCTTAGACCGCTCTCAGGCTTACATTGGCGTCCTCATCGATGACCTGGTGACGAAAGATAATCTCGAACCATATCGAATGATGACCTCCCGGGCGGAGTACCGGCTTCTTCTCCGGCAGGACAATGCAGATCTCCGGCTCTGTGCAATCGGACATGAGATCGGATTGGTTTCCGATGAACACTATCAGATGGTAGAAGAGGAAAAGAAAGAAATCCGCGAGGAAATATACAGGCTGTCCCGGGTAAAAGTCGGGGCAAATTCTCGGATCTCAGATTTCCTCATCCGGCACGGGAGCAGGCCGCTCGGAACAGGCGAGAGCCTTGCCGGCCTGATCCGCCGCCCCGAGCTCTCCTACGAGGCAATCGCCGAAATTGATCCGGATCGTCCGGAGCTCTCACCTGCGGTCATCGAACAGATCAATATCAATATCAAATATGAGGGCTATATCCGGAGAGAGGAGAGGCAGATCCTTCAATTCCGCAAAATGGAATCCCGCCGGCTTGGATCAGATATCGATTATACAAAGATCAGCAGTCTGCGGATTGAAGCCGCCCAGAAGCTGAATCAGTTCAAACCGGAGAGTGTTGGCCAGGCATCGCGCATTGCCGGAGTTTCCCCCGCAGATATCTCTGTTCTCCTGGTTTTTTTGGAGCAGAGACATTATCCCTTTGATCGTGTTGATCAGAAGACGGAGCCATAATGGAAAAGACAGAATTTATTGATGAACTGGTCCGTGAGGCAGATCATATCGGGATCGACCTTCGCGGAGACAAAAGCGAGCAGTTTTACCGGTATTATGAGATGCTCATTGAGACAAGCCGTGTCATGAACCTGACCGCGATCACAGAGCCCCGCGATGTCATTACAAAGCATTTTCTGGACAGCCTGACCCTGGTCATGGTCCTGCCGGAGATTTCCCGGAATCAGGAGACAGCTGGTCAGAAGGAGGATATCTCAGGAGGGCCTGAATCTTTAAAACGCACTGCTGGCCAGAGCCTTACGATCGCGGATCTCGGCACCGGCGCGGGATTTCCCGGGATCCCCCTGAAAATCGCATTTCCGGAACTTACGGTCACCCTGATGGATTCCCTTGGCAAGCGGGTTCGTTTTCTTGATGAGGTTATCCGCGAGCTCGAATTAAAGAACATCACTGCAATCCACGGACGTGCGGAGGATATTGGACGAAATCCGGATTATCGGGAGAAATATGACCTCTGTGTCTCCCGGGCGGTTGCCAATATGTCGGTTCTCGCGGAATATTGCCTCCCCCTGGTTAAGGTTGGCGGGCTTTTCATCGCTTACAAATCTGAACAGGCAGAGGATGAGATCGTCCATGCTTCCGCGGCTATCCCCCGCCTCGGCGGAAAAGTCCGGAAGATCAAAAACTTTCGGCTTCCCAACGGGAATAACCGCAATCTTGCGGTGATCGCAAAGGTTAAAAATACCCCGCGAAAATATCCGAGAAAGGCGGGGACACCGTCGAGAGAGCCAATTGCGTGAAGGCGCGAAGGGGAGAGAGAGTGAGGAATAAGCCTGTCAGGGCGTCATAGTGAATTCCATTCGTTGATGTTTCACGTGAAACATTGGAAAAGCGCAGAGTACTCTGTAAGCGATCGTTGATGCATGATTTGATTCTAATTTTGAACATTCTGGATCATGTGCTTAACAGGAAGTGCAAATAAAGTCTTCTGCTGTGCATGTGGACAGACATAAGGTTAGGCTTTCCTGCATGAACTATAAAATCAGCATTTTGCATAACCCGCAATGTTTCACGTGAAACATTGCGGGTTGAATTTTGGATGATTATTATCTGGTTAGTAAAAAATGCGTATGGTATACTAAGGTTAAATCTTTTGTAGGATAAGTCAGGAGGAGACTATGGGCAGGATCATAGCTATTGCAAATCAGAAAGGTGGCGTGGGTAAGACGACAACAGCGATCAATTTGTCTGCCTGTCTGGCGGAAGCCGGCCAGAGAGTTCTTGCGATTGATATGGATCCTCAAGGAAATCTGACAAGCGGGTTCGGATTGGAAAAGGGAAATATCGATAACACTGTCTATGAGCTTATAATGGGGGATTGCACTTTTGATGAGTGTGTCCAAAAACAGGCAGTTGAGAATCTGGATGTCCTGCCCTCAGACGCGGATCTTGCAGGCGCGGAGATCGAGCTGATTGATGTTGAACAGAAGGAAAAACAGCTGAAAAAATGTCTGGAGCCAGTATCTGGACAATATGACTTTATTGTTATCGATTGTCCTCCTTCGATCAGCCTGCTTACACTGAATTCTATGACAGCGGCTGATTCGGTGATTATCCCGATTCAATGCGAGTATTATGCACTCGAGGGATTGACACAGATTTTAAAGACGGTAAGCCTCGTTCAGAAGCAGATGAATCCTTCTTTGAAAATCGAGGGAATCGTTTTCACTATGTATGATTCGCGGACAAATCTCTCCGCTGAAGTTGTGGTAAATGTCCGTGAAAATTTAAAGGAAAAGATTTACAAAACGCAGATTCCGAGAAATGTCCGCTTGGCTGAGGCACCAAGCTATGGAATGCCGATCACGCTTTATGATAGCCGCTCAAGCGGAGCGGAGAGTTATCGGATGCTGGCGGCAGAAGTTATGGAAAGCTGAGAGAGGATCAGAGAATGTCAAAAAGAAACAGGCTGGGAAAAGGTCTTGGGGCTCTGTTTACGGAATCGGGAGAGGCGAGTGAAATCAAAGGGGCGACAGCTCAGGATAACCTTTCGGATGCAGGGCGCGCGGAGGCAGAAAGAACCGCCGAGGGAACAGTAGCGGAAGCGAACAGAACCGCTGAGGGAACAGCAGCGGAAGCGAACAGAACCGCTGAGGAATTAGCAGGGGAAGCAGAAAGAAGCGCCGAGGGAACAGCAGCGAAACCGGGAAGAACCGCTGCGGAGTCTACGGTGGAAGTATTCAGAAGTGCAGGGGAATCAACTCAGGAGAGTGAAGAAACATCTGTCGGCGGGCATACAGAAAAGTCAGTTGTAGAGCCGAACAAAGAGACCACGCAGCATATCCCGGAAGCATCGGCAGAGGAGACTTTCGAGCTGTCAAACGGAAAGCAAAAGACTAAGTCCACGAGCCAGGAAGAGGAAGCTGAAAATCAGCCAGGGATGGCTGATTCCAGAAGTCAAGGCCGGACATCAGAAGGCAGGACACCAGGAAGAAAATTCCGGTCAAAAAAGAGCGAACCGGAAGATGGAAGGGTCTATGTCAGTGTTGCCCTTATCGATGCTTCGGGGGATCAGCCGCGGCAGGAATTTGACGCGGAGGAGCTTGCGCAGCTGGCAGAATCCATAAAGAATTATGGCATTCTTCAACCGCTGCTTGTCACAAAAAAGGATGAGCGTTATGAGATAATCGCCGGAGAGAGGCGATTCCGCGCCGCAAAAATGGTTGGTCTTCAGAAAATCCCGGTGGTCATCGGTGAGTATTCCAAGCAGGAATCCATGGAGGTTCAGCTGATTGAGAATATCCAGCGCTCGGACCTCAATCCGATAGAAGAAGCTAAGGCGTATCAGAAATTGATCCAGGAATTTGGCCTCAAGCAGGAAGAACTGGCTAAGCGGGTTTCTAAGAATCGTGTCACTATCGCAAATAGTATGCGGCTGCTCCGACTGGATGAACAGGTTCAGGAAATGTTGGCCGAGGGAAATCTGAGTGCAGGTCATGCAAGAGCGCTCCTTGCTGTTAAGGATCAGGAAAAACAGCGGGATCTTGCGGAAAAAATAGTATCCAATGACTTGAGCGTTCGGCAGATCGAAAAAATTGTCAAGAAAATGGCTGAGGAAGAAGAACATCCGGCGGAGGAAGAAAAGAATCCGGAGGAGGAGAAAATCGCTATTTTCTACCAAGATCTTGCGGATCATCTGAAGCAGGTAATGGGAACAAAGGTTCAGATCCGCCGGAAGGATGAAAATCGGGGAAAAATTGAAATCGAATATTATTCTCCGGAAGAACTGGAGCGAATCACCGAACTTCTTCAGTCGATTCACAGTGATCCTGGGCAGTAAACGGAATTTATGGCCGGTGATGATCGAAAAGAAGCGAAATCATCATCCGGACTGAAATATTGATATATTTCAAGAAAAAGCGGACGGAGAACAAGAATGGAGAACAGTATCCTGAATGCATTTCCCGTTGATCCGGGAATTCTTATCCTGGTTCTGCTGGCACTCACGATAATTATGATAATAACGACACTGATCTGTGCCGCGCAGTACCGTAAATTATATCGGAGATATGACCTTTTTATGAGAGGAAAAGACGCAGAGACCATGGAGGATATCCTCATGGATCTTGTGGATGAGGTTGATGACCTCAAGGGTCAGGAGGAGAGCAATGCCGGTATTTTTGAAGAGTCGATGAAACACATGAAGACAAGCTACCAGAAAACCGGTATTGTCAAGTACAATGCGTTCAAAGGCATGGGAGGAAACCTGAGCTTTGCCCTGGCCATGCTGGATCAGAATAACAGCGGATTTATTCTCAACTGTGTTCATAGCACGGAAGGCAGCTATATCTATCTCCGGACTGTGGATGAGGGAAAGACAGAAGTGGTTCTTGGAAGCGAAGAACAGCAGGCTCTGGAACAGGCTTTAGGATATATCGGAAAGCCGGGACGGAGCCGTATGAGAGCTTCAAAAGAAACGGAGAAAAATGCATAAATATATCAGCTCTATTGGTTTCTCGAAGATCAGCAGCGAAGTCCAGATGAAGGAACTTCTGGAAAAACTTGCCGCGGATGCGGACAGCACGCGCTTTGTCCAATTGGACAGGGAGACGACGCTCTGTGAGAAAAAGACGATCGTCTCTGAAGATGTCGGCATGGCTATGTATGGAGAAATAGACGATAGAGACCATTTCACGGTGGATTATTACTATCCGTATGCGGAAAGCCATGTAATTTCCTCTAAGGAATATTGTTCGGTTCAGCGCCATGCGGAGAAGGAAACATATGCCGGCATGATTGATGAGTATCGCGTTGGCATTTCCCTGATCTTTTATCTTCTGAATCCGCTGGAATATCGCGCGCTTTACGACCGGGAGGGCAATAATCTCAACATTACTTCCGTGTGCCTGTCTGCCCTGGCACTGGAAGGAACAATTCTTCTTCCGGTGCTCAAGACAGAAAGTCAGAAGGAGAAAGCCCGTGTTACCGAGGCGGAGCGGAATTCCCTTCTTCGCGCAGCGCAGGAAGGCGATGAGCAGGCTATCGAATCCCTGACCCTTGATGAATTTACGATGTACAACAAGGTGAATCGACGTGTCTCCCAGGAAGATGTCTACTCTATTGTGGACAGCACATTTATGCCCAGCGGACTTGAGAGCGACCAGTATCAGATGATCGGGGAGATTCATAACGCAAAGCTGATGAAAAACAGGATAACCGGCGAGGATCTTTGGGATATTCAGGTTATCTGCAACGAGATACCGTTCCGGGTTGTTGTTAACGACGCGGACTTGCTTGGTGAGCCGGAGCCCGGAAGACGATTTAAGGGAAGAATCTGGGTACAGGGGATTACAAATTTCTCCTGAGGCTTGCTTTATTCGGAAATAAAACGTATAATAAACCTCGGCCGGAAATATTCCGGGCCGTGTCTCTGTAGCTCAGCTGGATAGAGCGTCCGCCTCCTAAGCGGAAGGTCGTGTGTTCGAATCACATCAGGGACATTACCCGTAAAAGCGTGGAAGAATTCATTTGAAATTCTCCCATGCTTTTTTATTTCATCTAATTAATTCGGGGTTCGATTAGAGGACTGCTAATAAAACAGGCCATTTTTCTAACGGGCAAAATCAGGCTGAAGCAGCCGTCCTGCTAAAAATGGCGTAAGGTTCTCAGATTACCGGTGTATACTTGTGTTTTTCTGTTGAAAATGCATTGATTCCGCCGGAAAGGATCGGAAAATAAAGATAGGCAGCTTATGTTCTGCAGGCGGATTTCTAATCGCGTTAGATGAGACCCGCAGGAAAAATTAGATTTCTAATAACGAACGCCTGAATTAGATCAGGCAACAGAATATCGATATCTTACATAGCCCCGCAGTGCCAAAAATCACTGCGGGGCTTTTGTCGTCTCCGGGATAGCCCGGAACGGGACAAATACATGGAGGGTATCAAGGTGAGAAACAAAACAAGACGAAAGACAATCGTGATCGAATAGAGTACAATAATGTTCGCAAAAACTGAATAGGCGATGGAAAAGCCATCGAGGCTCATGTAGAATGATTTGCGACGAAACAAACAACTACAAAGGAGAACTCTCGATTGCTCAGAAACAGAGTAACACAAATCTTTCCACTTTACTATTCAGTTTTATGAATCAGTCCGATCCTATGCTCAGCATGTTGGAATGGCTCTGTGAACAGATGATGGAGGCCGAGGTTTCCATGAAGTTGAGCGCTGACAAGAACGAACGCGCTGACGGAAGATCCGGCTATCGTTCCGGTTACCGTCCCAGACGTCTGGATACCCGCCTTGGAACGATTTATCTTATGGTTCCCAAAGTCCGTCAGGGCGGCTATATTCCATTCTTC
>NZ_JADKQA010000001.1:442393-1100569 GCF_015351765.1 Clostridium vitabionis | reverse complement strand
ATAACCAGCCACTTAACGAGGACAAGCGAAAGCGCAGTCCGAGTTTAGTGGAGTGGCTATCCGCGGAGCGGGGCGCGAGCCCAGCGGGCGAAGCGCGAGTTTAGTGCGAGCTATGCGAATTTGCTTATGAGGTGGACATCATGAATGATTGCGACAGTTGTGCGTTTTATGCCTATGATGAAGACGAAGACGGATATTTCTGCAGTGTTGACATGGATGAGGACGATTATGCCCGCCTGATGGAGATGCCCCGCCCGAGATGCCCGTTCTACCGGAACGGGGACGAGTATGCTGTGGTACGGCACCAGATGTGACAAGGGGATGGCGGCTGAGGCGGAACTCCGCTGTGCGGCATCCGGGGCGAAATGTGCCATTTTTCATTGACAGCGGCAGGCTGCTTTGCTATGATGAATTTTGAACTGAATAGGAAGCGACGTGGAAGTTTTTAGGAAAAACTGCGGGGATTTGCGTTCTGCGCAAGGATGCCTGCTCTACCGAAGGAGTGAAACTCTCAGGTGCCAGTGGTTCTGGCAGAGACTAAAAACGGAGTGGCTCTGGAGAATCCCGGAAGGGTGCCGAAGGTGCAAGGACACATGCCGAATGGTGTGCCGAATCTCTCAGGCAAAAGGACAGAGTGTGGTTTTGGGCGAAGACCGCAATCCGCGGTTTTCGGAAAATGAATGCAGAGCCGTGTCCGGAGGGGACGCGGCTTTTTCTGTTTTCCGGGCCAGGGCTGCAGCGCGGTTTCTGAACAGCTGCGGGCAATTTATCGACGAAAGAAAAAGGGGAATGTGTATGGACAAGCTGAACAATCTTGTGGTTGCTGTGGACAATTTTGTCTGGAGCAGCCTGCTTCTTTACCTGCTGGTAGGAACAGGCATCTTTTTTACTGTCCGCACCGGATTCATCCAGATCCGGCGGTTTAAGCCGGCCTGGAAGCGGGTCTTCGGCGGCTTTTCGCTGAACGGTGCCAAGGCGGGAAAGGACGGCATGAGCTCCTTCCAGGCTCTCGCGACGGCGATCGCGGCCCAGGTCGGAACCGGCAATATCGCCGGGTGCGCGACGGCGCTGGTCTCCGGCGGTCCGGGCGCGATCTTCTGGATGTGGCTCGCCGCTTTCTTCGGCATGGCCACCATCTACGGCGAGGCGGTTCTCGCCCAGAGAACCCGCGTGCGTGATAAAAACGGCCAGATCACCGGCGGTCCGGTGTACTATATTCATGCGGCCTTTCACGGCGCTTTTGGAAAATTCCTCGGCGTTTTCTTCTCTATCGCGATCATCCTGGCGCTGGGGTGCATGGGCAACATGGTGCAGTCCAATTCGATCAGTGACGCCTTCTACACGGCGTTCGGCACGCCGAAGCTGATTGTTGGGATTTTCTGTGCGGCTGTCGCTGCCTTCATTTTTGTCGGCGGCATCGGCAGGATTGCTTCGTTCACGGAGAAGGTGGTTCCGTTCATGGCGCTGCTGTATATTGTCGGCGGTCTGATTGTTCTCATCATCAATTATCGTCATCTGCCGGCAGCGGTCGCCTCGATTTTCATCGGCGCGTTTGACCCGAAGGCACTCGGCGGCGCTGTCGCCGGCATCTCTGTCCGTGAGGCCATGCGGTACGGTGTTGCCCGCGGTCTGTTTTCCAACGAAGCCGGCATGGGCTCCACGCCTCACGCGCATGCCCTCGCGATTGTCGACAAGCCGCAGGATCAGGGCGAGACAGCAATGATCGGTGTCTTCATCGACACGTTCATCGTCCTGACGATGACGGCCCTTGTCATCCTGTCCTCCGGGCTTCTTGACGGGATGATCGAGAGCGGCGTGTCCGGAACTCCGGTTGCGCAGGCTGCATTTTCCGGTGCTTTCGGCGGCTTCGGCAGTATTTTCGTCGCGATCTGCCTGCTGTTCTTTGCCTTCTCGACGATCATCGGCTGGTACTTCTTTGCGCAGGCGAATGTGCGCTCCCTCCTGGGAAATGGCGCGGTGAAGCCATTTTCCCTGATTGTTGTCGTCTGCATCCTGGTGGGCTCCCTGCTGAAGGTTGACCTTGTGTGGAATCTCTCTGACCTCTTCAACGGGCTCATGGTGATCCCGAACCTGATCGCGGTGCTTGCGCTGAACGGCGTGGTTGCAAGGGCTTCGAGAGGGCACGACATCATGAAGGAAGACCTGTAGAACATTTCCGGAGATAGGGCTGGTCCGGTATGCGGAAAAATCATTCCGCCTGTCCACATTTTGATCATTGCGGTAAATGGGAGAACCCCACATCCTGCGAAGCGGCGCTTTGCGGGGTGTGGGGTTCTTGCGCATTGCCTGTAACTGTTCAGCACAGGCAGGTTCAGTAGAAATCTCCGGTATTTCGGATGCGCCTGCTGCAGAGGATGGCGTAGAGGCAGATCCCGGCGACAAGGATATCCAGGAAGGGGAGCTCTGACCCGGAGGGGCCGCCGATCCAGCTGCCGAATGTCCGGAGAAAGAATTCAATCAGGAAAGTGATGACACAGAGCAGGATCGTAAAATCATTGAGGACGATATCTGCCGGGACGGGCAGGACATTGGCAAGGATCGGCAGCGCGGCAGTGGCTACCGGCAGCCACTCAACGGCGTTGACCGCGAGGACGACGTAGGACGGAAGGCCGTCCCCCACCTCGAACATGGCATCCATTTTCCCCTTGCAGGAGATGAAGAAGAAAATGCGGATAAGAAGGATCAGTGCCAGGATCACATTGCTGAAAATTCGACGTCTCATACATTCCCCCCTGGGGTTCTTTCCCAAAAATTGCGGCTGTCCAGCACATGCGGGGAATGTCCGCAGGGAGGACGCTTTCAAGCGATCCTGCGAACATTCCCCGCATGGGGATTCACCGGAAAAAATCGGCGAACAGCAGCTGCGAATTAACTTCATTGTACCATACCGGCAGGGGAAATACACCGGGAAAATCCGAATCTTCCCTTGTTCTGCCGCACGGTTTGTGCGAAAATGAGAAACGTGTCAGCAGCTGTTCAATCCATGCCGGAGATTTTCAGGAGGGGTGTTATGATCGGAGTGTTTTTTCATGCTGTTTCCGCGGTTTTTATGATTTTCTGCCTGATGGCAGTCGGATTTGCCCTGGGCAAAGGGGGATGGCTCACCGGGCATGAGAAGAAATTTCTCAGCCGCTTTGTCATCAATATCGCGGTTCCCATGAACTGCATAACCGGCATCCTGAATAACCTGTCCCACGATGACCTTCCCCGGGTCGCGCAGTACCTGCTCGTTCCGGTGTGCACCATCCTGATCTCCCTGCTCATCAGTGAGGCAGCGGCTAAGCTCCTTAGGCTTCCGCGAAATCAGGCCGGTGTCTTTGTGGCGATGGCGTTTATCTCCAATACCCTGTTCATCGGGCTTCCGCTTTCCACCGAGCTCTTCGGGCAGGAATGCGTGCCGGATGTCATGGTCTACTATATGGCGAGCACGGTATTTACCCAGTCTGTCGCCCTGCTGCTCGTCGAGCATGCGGGAAATCTGCCGGCGGACACGGGGTTTTCCCTGCCGCGCCTTCTGAAGGATATCTTCACCAAGCCGCCGATCCTGGCGATTCTCGCCGCGTATTTCTGCCTGATCGCCGGTGTCCGGCCGCCGGCCTTTTTTATGAGCTTTGCGAAATACCTGAGCGGGTGCGTGACACCGCTCGCCCTGATCTACAGCGGATTCGTGGTCTATGAGGTCGGCCTCAGGAATATCCGCTTCCGGAAGGGCATCCCGGCAATGCTGGTGATCCGCCTGCTCCTCGCACCCGCGACCTGTGCCCTGCTCTGCGCCCTGGTGGGCGTCACCGGCCTCACGAGGAATGTCTTTATCGTGGAGTCGGCGCTCCCGGTGGTCTCCCAGGTGACCATCATGGCGGGCAATTACGGGGCTGATGAGCAATACGCGGCGGCGGGCACGATCCTGTCCACGCTGGGGATTTTTCTCACCATCCCGTTCTTGATGGTGGTTCTGTCCTGAGCGGAGGGGAAAATGGGGAAAACGGCACTGTATCTCGGCTGCTTCTGCCTCTATTCGGTGGTCCTGCTGATCATCGGCAAGAGCAGCCTTCACGGGGTGAACACCCCGGAGGATTACTTTATCTGCAGGAGGACGGTCAGCCTGCCGTTCTGCGCGGCGACATTTACCGGCACCTGGGTCTCGGCGATCACGATCCTGAGCTTCACCGGGAGCGTCTATGAGCAGGGGATCTCCGCCCTGCTGACGTCGGTGATCCCGTGGTTCCTCGGCGGATTCCTTCTGGGGTTTCTGGTTCATCTGGTATACAATTCCGGGGCGATCACCGCGCCGGAGATTTTCGGCCGGCTTTTTCACAGCCGGTATCTGCAGGCTGCCTACGGGGCAGTCTTTATCGGCATCTATGTGTTCTACCTGGTCACGCAGTATAAGGGCTTCGGGATGATTGCCTCAGAGCTCTTTGAAATCCCTTACCCGGTCGCCGTCCTGCTGGTCGGCCTGTTCATCCTGTATACTACCCTGGGCGGCTACCGATCTGTGCTCCGGACGGATATGATGAACCTGGGGCTTCTGATGATCAGCCTGATTGGCATCTGCGCGTATTTTACCGGGAGGGCGGGAGGCTTCGGGGAACTTTACCGGAAGGCGGCAGCAATCCAGGGAATTGCCCATCCGGGAGCCCTCGCCACGGGGAGAGGGCAGATGCTCCGCCTTTTTTCCGGCCGCAGTACGCCTGCGGTCATTCTCACCATGTTCTGGGGATGGGGGCTCGGCGTCGCCGCAAATCCCCAGTATCTGGTGCGCCTGATGAGCGCGCGGGATGAGCGGACAGCCCGGAAAACGCTCGGGGTCTCGCTCGGCCTTCTCGCCGTCGTCTATTTCTGCCTCGTGCACATCGGCCTCGCCATGCGTGTCCTCGTCCCGTCCCTCCCGGTGGATGTCACGACAGACGGCATCTTTATCCGGCTGATCAATCATGAACTGTACAGCCGCTGGAGCGCGCTGTTTTTCTTTGCCGTGATCGGGGCCTGCGTGTCCACGGCGAACTCCCAGCTGCTGATCATCGCCTCCTCATTTTCCTGGGACATCTTTGGGGCACTCGCGAAAAAGCCGATTCCCGGGAAGCGGATCGTGGAACTCGCGCGGTGCAGCGTCATCGCGGGAGGGCTTGCGGCCATGCTGCTCACCCTGAACCCGCCCGCCTCCATTCTGGCCTACGGGGGCGGTGTCTGGGGCATGATCAGCATCCTTGCGGTTCCCCCGCTCTATCTGCGGGCCGCCCTCGGGAAGGGCAATGCGCGGGGCGCCGCCTGGTGCCTTATCGCCGGCCTTCTCTCCGCGGCTGTTTTTTATCCGCTCTATGCCCGCGGCATGATCCAGGTCCACCCGGCATTTCCGGGATTTCTGGTCTCCACGGCCGCGCTTCTTGCCGGATCCCGTGAGAGGAGGTGCGTGGAATGAGGCCGAAAGAACGTATCCGCAGGCTTTTTACGATCGAGAACAAGATCCTGGTGCCTTTTTCGGTCATCGGGGTACTGTGCCTTGCCGCGCTCTTTGTGGTGATGTACTGGAGCCATTACCGGCAGCTTGACCGGGAGCAGCTGGTCGTCACAATCTATTCGCAGAGGTATCTTCTGCTCGCCGGGGTCGCCATGATGATCGTCATCGTGCAGACCGCGGTTCTTGTCGCCTACAACATTTCCACGCCGATCCGGGAGCTGTCGGAAATCTGCACCCGTGTCGGGAAACGCCCGGATCTCTCCGCGGCGGCGTTCCCGGAGCTCGCGGAGTATACCGGGCGGGCAGATGAGGTGGGCCAGCTCGCCTCCGCCTTCGAGATGATGATGGTCAGCCTCAGGAAGTACACGGATGAGCTGAACTGGACCAAGGCGCTCAATGAGAGCATCGTGGAAAACCTGCCGATCGGCGTGATCGCATGCAATGCGGAGAAGGAGATCATTTTCCGGAATGCGCGCGCTGCCGCCATGCTGGAAAATGTGTCCGAGCATGACCGGAACGGCCGCACGCTGTCCGACCTGGTGAGGGAGCGGATCCGGACGGAGGAGATCCTCCCGGCACCGGCGGTCCTCTTGGATGGCGCCGGGAAGGAGAGAGACCTGGAGTTCGGCAGCTGGCAGCTTCGGGACGGCAACGGCGGCATGCTCTACACGATCGATGATGTGACCTACAAGAAGCGGATGGAGGAAAAATCCGCGCGGGATGAGAAGCTTGCCTATACCGGCCGACTCGCCGCCAATGTCGCCCACGAGGCGAAAAATCCCCTCGCCGGCATCCGCGTCGGCCTTCAGGTGATCCAGCCGCACATTTCCGGAACGAGGGACCAGATGCTCTGCGCCGAGATGATCCGTGAGGTTGACCGCGTTACCCTGCTCATCGAGAACCTGGTGGATCTTGCGAGAAAACGGGAGTCGGAGAAGACCGTCGTCAGCCTGAACCAGCTGCTTGAGGAGATTGCGCTGCTTTACGGGAAAATCGCAGAGAACAAGGGAATCCGCCTGGATATCGGGATGGAAGGCAGCCTCTGCGTCTTCGCAGACGAGCGGGACATCCGGCAGATCTTTATCAACCTGATCAACAACGCGATCAAGGCGATGCCGTCCGGCGGCGTCCTCCGGATTTCGGGGAAAAAGGATCAGGGGAAAATCCAGTTTTCCGTCGCGGACAGCGGCATCGGGATGAGCGAGGAGAAGCTCCGGAAGGTGATGAACGGGGAGGGCAGCGGTTTCGGCCTCCGCATCGTCCGGCAGCTGACCGGACGGAACGGCGGAGTGATCCGGGGAGAATCGGCGGAAGGCGAGGGAACCTGCTGGACACTCACTTTTGCCGGAACCGAGACAGAGGGGGAAGAAACGCCCGCAGGCGCATTTGCCCCCGCAGGAGGAGAAAGGGAGAACCATGGTTTATAAGCTTCTGGTGATTGATGATGAGCTTCTGATCCGCATGTCGCTGGAGAGCGGCCTGAGTGACCGGGGATACCAGGTGAAGACCGCGGCGGACATCCGGGAAGGTCTGGATCTCATGGAGACGTTCCGCCCGCACGTGATTCTCCTGGATAACCGCCTCGGGGAGGACAGCGGCATCCGGCACATCGCGGAATTCCGCCGGATTGACGAGGATGTCATGATCATCATGATGACCGCGTACGGTTCCATCCAGAACGCGGTGGAGGCGATGAAGCTCGGCGTCAGCAACTATGTGCAGAAGCCGTTTGATCTCGAGGAGATCGACCTCATGATCCGGCGGGGGATGGAGCAGCAGGCGAGCACCCGCTCCCTGGAGGCGATGAAGCTGCGCCCGAGGAAGCTTCTCGGCATCAGCCCCGCGATGCAGCAGATCCGGGACAATATCGCGGTTCTCGCGAAGAACGACAACGTGGATATCCTGATCTGCGGGGAGACCGGCACCGGCAAGGAGGTGGTGGTCAATACCATCCACAACCAGAGTTCCCGGGCCAATATGCCGCTGGTCAAGATCAACTGCGGGGCGATTCCCGAGAACCTGATCGAATCTGAGCTTTTCGGATATGAGAAGGGGGCATTTACCGGCGCGGTGAAGAGCAAGAAGGGGCTGATGGAGCTCGCGAACGGCGGCACGCTCTTTCTCGACGAGGTCGGGGAGCTGCCGCTCGCGATGCAGGCGAAGCTTCTGACATTTCTCGAGGACCGCAGCTTCAAGCGGGTCGGCGGGCTCCGGGATATCGAGGTCAATGTGCGGATTGCGGCGGCAACCAACCGGAACCTCGAGGAGGAGGTCCGAAAGGGCAATTTCCGGGAAGACCTGTTCTACCGGCTGAATATCATGCAGATCCGCATTCCGCCGCTCCGGGAGCGCAGGGAGGACATCCCGGTGCTCTGCGATTTCTACCGTGAGCATTTCAACAGGAAATTTCAGAAATCGGTGAAAGAAATTTCTCCAGAGTTCATGGACAGGCTGATGAAGTATTCTTGGAAGGGCAATGTCCGTGAGCTCCGGAATGTGATGGAGAGAACCGTGCTGTTCTGCACGGGGGACGTCCTCACCGGGAAGGAGACGGGCCTCATGATGGCGCCCGGCATGGTTCCCGGGGAGAAGGAGGAAGAAAATCCCGACGAGTATCGCCTAAAGGATCTTGCCGATGGCCCGATCAACCTCCGGGGGGAGCTGGAGAAGGTGGAGAAGGCGTACATTGACCGTGCGCTTTCGCTCGCGGACGGAAATCTCTCCAAGGCGTCCCAGCTGCTCGGCTGTACCAGGTTCACCCTGAAGCGCAGGATGGACAGTATGTCGGAAATGACAGGACAAAACAAAAAATAATGAGGCCGTCCAGAATCCAGGTGAGCGGAATTGAACCGCCGGGTGTGCGAAAATGCACATCCCGGCGGTTTTCTGCATCCGGGAGAAGGGCGCAGCCGGCATTTCTCCACACCGCGGGGAAGATGCCGGGGGAGCGGAAACCGCGGATTTTCCGGGAAGATTTCCGCATGGGGCTCCCTCTTTGCTCCGGCCGCCGGGAGTGGCTAAGCCCCTGGCTGAATTGGCATAGATGTTGCTTTATATTGAATTGTCAATGAAAATTATGATTTTTATATAAAGGAGGAAACATCTATGTACAAAGTTGACCTGAACAGTGACCTGGGGGAGAGCTTCGGCAATTACACCATCGGGCTGGACAGCGAGGTGATTGCCCACATTTCCTCTGCCAATGTGGCCTGCGGGTATCACGCCGGCGACCCGCTGGTGATGGACAAGACCGTGAAGGCGGCGAAGGCGGCAGGCGTTGCCGTCGGCGCGCATCCGGGCTATCCGGACCTCATGGGCTTCGGGCGCCGGAAGATGGCCGCCACGCCGAAGGAAGTCAAGGCGTATATCCAGTATCAGGTTGGCGCGCTGATGGCCTTCTGCGAGGCAAATGGCATCAGCCTCCAGCATGTGAAGCCTCACGGAGCCATGTATAACACCGCGGCAAAGGATCCGGAGCTCGCCCGCGCGATCGCTGAGGGAATCTACGAGGTGGACAGGGACATCATCCTGCTCGGCCTCGCGAACAGCTGCCTGATTTCTGAGGCGGAGAAGGTCGGCCTCCGGACAGCCAGCGAGGTGTTCGCGGACCGCGCCTATCAGGCGGACGGATCCCTGGTTCCGAGAAGCCAGCCCGGTGCGGTCCTGCACGACAAGGACGAGGCGATCCGCCGGACGGTCCGCATGGTGAAGGAGGGAAAAGTGACCGCGATCACCGGCGAGGAGGTGCCGCTCAAGGCAGATTCCATCTGCGTTCACGGTGATAACCCTTCCGCGGTGGAATTTGTGAAAAATATCCGGGCAGCGCTTGAGGCAGACGGCGTCCAGATCGCGCCGATCGCGGAGATCGTCTGAACCGGTTAGGCAGCAGGGGAATATGTTGGGGAAGAAAAAGGAGGATCTTTTATGAGCAGTGAAAAAACCAGTGAGCGCAGTACATCCGTACTGCTCGGCGCGGCATTCCTGATGGCGACATCCGCCATCGGCCCCGGGTTCCTGACCCAGACCTCGCAGTTTACCGCGAAGTACCTGGCTTCTTTCGCCTTTGTTATCGTCTGCGTCATCATCATGGATATCGTGGCGCAGTCCAATATCTGGTCGGTCATCGGCGTCTCCGGCCTTCGCGGGCAGGAGATCGCGAACCGCGTGGTTCCCGGCCTCGGCGTTTTTCTGACCGTCCTGGTCGTTCTCGGCGGCCTGGCCTTTAATATCGGGAATGTCGGCGGCGTTGCCCTCGGATTTAACGCCATGTTCGGCATGCCGGAGAAGATCGGCGCTGCCTTGGGCGGGATTCTGGCGATCTGCATTTTCCTCTCCAAGGGCGGAAAGAGCGTCGTCGACAAATTTGCTCAGGTGATGGGCGCGATCATCATCCTGGTCATGCTGTTTGTCGCCTTCTCCTCAAAGCCGCCGGTCGGCGATGCGGTTGTCCATATCTTTAAGCCGGAAAATCCCGGTTCCCTGGTCGGCCCGATGCTGACCCTGCTCGGCGGCTCCTGCGGCGGCTACATCACCTTCTCCGGTGCCCACCGCCTTCTGGATGCCGGCTACGGCGGGAAGGACGATGTCTCCCATTTCCGCAAGTCGGTATTGACCGGATGTTGTGTTTCCGGGATCGTCCGCATCCTGCTGTTCCTCTGCGTCCTCGGCGTCTGCACCAGCGGCGCGCAGGTCGTGGCGGCGAATGTTGAGGCAATCACGGGCGCGGCAAATCCGGCGGCGGAGGCCTTCCGTCTTGCCGCGGGCAATATCGGCTATAAGCTCTTCGGCCTTGCCCTGTTTGCGGCAGGTGTTACCAGCGTCATCGGTGCGGCGTACACCTCCGTATCCTTCCTGAAGACCCTGAACCCGTTCATCGCGGAAAATGAGAAATGGTTCATCGTCGCCTTTATCGCTTTCTCCACGCTCGTCATGGTGATCCTCGGCGGGGCGAAGAAGATGGTTATCCTCGCGGGAGCGGTTAACGGTCTCATCCTGCCGATTTCCCTCGCATGCATCCTGCTTGCCTGCAGGAAGAAGTCGGTGGTCGGCGAGGATTACAAGCATCCGGTATGGCTCCAGGTTCTCGGCTGGGTAGTCGTGGTTTTCGCCGCTTACCTGGCGGTCCGCGCGCTCCCGAATCTGGCGAAGCTGTTCAGCTGACGGAAAGGAAAGAGTACGATGGCAGAAGTTCGTTTTTTGAACACGGGGGATACGTCGGTCTGTGTTGAGTTCGGCAATGAGATCAGCACTGAGATCAACGCGAAGATCCGTGCGTTCAATATTCTGGTCGGGGAGAGCAAGATTCCCGGCATCGTGGAGACGGTGCCCACCTACCGCTCCATCATGGTTCACTATGATCCGGGCGTGATCACGCACCGGGAGATCGAGAAGCGGCTCAGGATCCTCGCCGGCCGCCTGGATACGGTGGTCATTCCGCCGAGCAGTGTCCTGGAGATTCCGGTTCTCTACGGCGGGGAAATGGGTCCGGACCTCCCCTTTGTCGCGGAGCACGCCGGGATTTCCCCGGAGGAGGTCATCCGGCTGCACACGGCACCCGAATACCTGATCTATATGCTCGGGTTCACCCCGGGATTTACCTACCTCGGCGGCCTTAACCCGAAGATCGAGACGCCGCGGCTGAAAACGCCGCGGGTGAAGATCCCCGCGGGCTCGGTGGGGATTGCCGGGAAACAGACCGGAGTTTACCCGATCGATTCTCCCGGCGGATGGCAGCTGATCGGGAGAACCCCGGTCCGGATGTATGATCCCGGCCGGAAGAAGCCGATTCTCCCCGAAGCCGGGCAGTACATCCGTTTCCGCGCGATTGACCGGGCGGAATATGACCGGATCAGCGCGGCGGAGGCTGAGGGAACCTACGTCTGCAAGACCTATCCGAAGGAGGGATGAATAATGGCAATTACGGTCAATAGCCCCGGCATCCTGACTACGGTGCAGGACCGCGGGCGCTTCGGCTACCAGGCATTCGGCGTCTCCGCCTCCGGGGAGATGGATCCCCGCTCGGCGGCGATCGCGAACATCCTGGTGGACAATCCGGAAAATGAGGCGGTGCTTGAGTGCACGATGATGGGGCCGCAGCTTAAGTTTGATGAGGATGAGTATATCGCGGTCACCGGCGGCGATCTCGGCCCGACGCTGGACGGAAAGCCGATTCCGAATTATGCCGCGGTGAAGGTCAGCGCGGGGCAGACGCTCCGGTTTACCGGACCTAAGTCCGGCTGCCGCGCCTATATTGCCTTTGCCGGCGGGCTGGATATTCCGGTGGTTATGGGAAGCCGCTCCACCAACATGAAAGCAAAGATCGGCGGCTTTAAGGGGCGCAAGCTGGAGAAGGGCGATGTGATCGGGCTGCGCAGCCCGAGGGCAGAACTCAGCAATCCTGAGCTCCGCGCCATGGCACCGGAATTCACTCCGCGCAGCGAGTATGTCCTCCGCGTTATCATGGGGCCGCAGGACGACATGTTCACCGATGCCGGGATTTCAACATTTCTCACCGGGCACTACAAGGTGACCCCGGAGTTCGACCGCATGGGCTGCCGTCTGGACGGGCAGGTGATCGAGCACAAGGACGGCGGCGATATCATCTCCGATGGGATTGCCTTCGGCGCGATCCAGGTGCCTTCCTCGGGCCTGCCGATCATCATGCTGGCAGATAGGCAGACCACTGGTGGCTACACCAAAATCGCCACGGTCATCACGGCGGATTTCCGAATTCTCGGGCAGCTGAAGGCCGGGGACGCCGTCTGCTTCCGGAAAGTATCGGTGGCTGAGGCTGAGGAAGCCCTGATTGCCGAGAGAAAGTCGCTGAGCCTTTTACGGCGCACGGTCTGAGGAGGTTTATTATGGCATTTGATATTACCCCGTATATTCACAAGTCGCCTGCCGAAGTCCGGGCGCTGATCCGCGAGGGGAAAATTGATTTTCCAACTTCCGGGATGTGTGCCGGCTATGCTCAGGCGAATCTGGTCATTCTCCCGCCGGACTATGCGGCAGATTTTGAGGAGTATACCAGACTCAATCCCTTTCCGTGTCCGGTGCTGGAGATTGTGAAGGGAAGCCCGGTCACCCATGATATGGGCGAGGGCGCAAATATCTGCACCGATATCCCGCGTTACCGGATCTATGAAAACGGCATATTCACGAAAGAGGTGACGGATGCCTCCGCCTGGTGGAAGGACGGCTATGTCGGCTTCCTGATCGGCTGCTCATTTTCCTTTGAGGAGGCGCTGATCCGCGCTGGCATTGAGGTCCGCCACATCGCGCAGGGCAGGAATGTTCCGATGTTCAAGACCAATATCATGACGCAGAAGGCGGGGCCGTTCTGCGGGCCAATGGTCTGCTCGATGCGGCCGATGACTCCGGAAAATGCGAAGAAGGCGTATGAGATCACAGAGAAGATGCCGAATGTCCACGGCGCGCCGATCCATATCGGCGATCCCCGGGAGATCGGCATAGCGGATCCGATGAAGCCGGATTACGGCGACCCGGTCGATATTTATCCGGGCGAGGTCTGCGTCTTCTGGCCCTGCGGGGTGACCCCGCAGGCGGCGGTGGAAAATGCGAAGCCGCCGATTGTGATCACGCATGCGCCCGGCCACATGTTTATCACAGATATCAAAAATTCCGAACTTAACGATTATCTGGAAAAGAAGAAACACCAGGTATAAATTCTGTGCGCTGACCAGGCACAAAAGTTGAACGAAAATACCGGATATTTTCAGATGAAAATACCGGAAAAACTGGATAATTCTGATAAAAATGGCGAAGCGGGCGGTTTTTCATTGACGATGGAGAACTGCCCGCTTATACTGTAGCTGTGAAACGGCTTCACAATTCTTTCTTTCTGAAATCGGCGGCAGAATGTTCACCGCCGGATCTTTCATCCGCAGTTCGCGGACAGAGTCCATTATACTGACAGCTGCCAGGGGCAGAACCTGGGGAAATTCTGCGCTTTTTTGCGGATCCGCGCACAGGGGAACGCCGTCTCCGGAGACGGCATCCGGGAGGTGGTGTGATGGCTGGGAAATCAGAAGCCCGGCGAAACAGAAAATTGGCGGGGATCGCCTGCCTGGTCCTGTTCCTCGGTATCGGGGGCGTGCGGGGCACGGTGCTGTCTGGTTCCGGCTGTGCGGGCAGCCTGCTTTCCGCCCAGGCAGCCGTGGAGGCACCGGCGGAAGGTGATGGCCGGGATGCGCACGGGGCGCCGGTGGAAGGAGACCCGGGGATAGCGCGGGAGAGGCCGGCGAAGACTGATTTCCGGGCACTAAAGGATCAGGGAATCCCGCTGGAAAATGATCTTTTGAGCGGGGCGGATCTTTTGAGCGGGGCGGACCTTGCGAGCGGGGCGGACCTTGCGAGCGGGGCGGACCTTGCGAGTGGGGCGGACCTTGCGAGCAGGTCAGAACTCCGCCCGGGGCAGAGGTCGGTTCTCCGTGCTGCCCGCCCGGCATCGGCGCCGGTCATTTTCCGGAGTGATATGAGAAACAAGATCTTTTATCCGGAGTCGGGCGGCGAGGGGACTGCGCGTCTTACCGCCAGCGGTGTCCTGTCGCTGATCCTTGCGGCACTGCTGCTCCGGATATGGGCAGGGGAGTAACACGGATGAGGAGGTGTGCATGAGAATTAGGAAGTTGTTTGCCGCTGCGGCAGCGGCGCTGTTCTTTACTGCGGCAGCGGGTACGGCTGCTTTTGCCGGCAATACGGGAAATAACGACAGGGATGATACCTGGGAAAGCCTGCATTTCTTTAAAGAAGCCACGCTGACGATTGAAAATTCAAAACCTGGGCATACGTACGAGGCCTATCAGATTTTCAAGGATGAGCGGATCGGATTTGAGACATTTTACTATGTGATCAACGCAGAATGGGGCAGAAATGTGGACGGCGACGCCATTGTCGCGGATCTGGAAAATGACAGCCGGGGATTTTACTGGGGGCTTGACCGGGTGAAGGACGGAAAAACCGCCTACACGGTCGCCCTGTATCTCTATGACAACAAGACACACCAGCCGGAAAAGAAGCTGAAAATTTTTGCCGGGATTGCGGCATCGGCACTCAATGGCGAAGCGCCTTTTGCCGTATCCGAGCACAAGGAAGGCTCCAATCTCTATACCATCCGGGTGGATGAGCCGGGATTCTACCTGATCCGGGACAGAATCACCGAGGACAGCCCGATCGCAGAAGGAGACGCCGCGACCAGCTATATCTGCTGGAAGGCAGACACAAAGACGATCAAAGTCAAGGCAGATGCCCCGAGCCTGGAAAAGAAGATCCTGGAGGGCAGCGAGGAGAAGGATACCAGCGAGGCGTCGATCGGCGATTCTGTGCAGTATCTTCTGAAATCCCGGGTACCGGATATGGAAGGCTATGATACCTATAGTTATGAGATCCGGGACACGCTGTCCGCGGGCCTGACCTTCCAGAATGATGTGAAGGTCATGATCGGGGGAAAGGAAGCGGATCCAGGCTGCGTCCATGTATCCAGCAGCGAAAATGCGGACAGGGCGACATCGATCAGCGTCCGGCTCGATCTCCTCGGACATTATGCTTATGATCCCGAGGCGGAGACGCCGATCCGTGTGACCTATTCGGCGTTGCTCAACACCGATGCTGTGATTGGCGGCACAGGCAACCCGAACGAGGCAAAGCTGATGTATTCCAACAATCCTGCGGAATCTGGCGAGGGACATGTGCCGAAGGGGAGTACGCCGCTCGACAAGGTCGTGACCTACACGGGGGCACTCCAGGTGATGAAGATGGACACCGTGACCGGGGATCCGCTTGCCGGCGCCGAGTTCCGGCTGACCGGGGAGAGCGTGAACCAGGTGAAGGTTGTGACAAAGACATTTACCCGGGATGACCGGGGCACCTACTATAAGCTCAAATCCGGCGCGTACACGCAGACTGCGCCGGAAGCGGGCAAGTCGGAGGCGTATGCGAGCACCAAGGAGCGCTACCGTGCCACGGAGAAGACGGAGATCCAGCAGAAGAAGGAAAATGTGGATGTGACGGCAGCGGTCGGGGAGGACGGCATCGTCCGGTTCGACGGCATCGGGTCGAGCGGGGCAAATGGCTACCAGCTGACGGAGACGAAAGCTCCGGATGGCTACCAGGGGCTGAGTAAACCGATCACCGTGTATGTGGATTGTGCGCTCCCAAAGACTGAGGATGATCCCACGTTCAGCACACCGGCAGCCTGGACCTTCCGGATCGGCAGCGGTGACGCGCAGGGCGCGGAGAACGGTGTAGTGAAGACCGTTGTGGAAAATGCGCCCCACGTGAACTATCCGGGCGCCGGCGGGAGGGGAACGGTCCTGCTGACGATTCTCGGCGTGTCGAGCCTTGCGGCTGCCATCGGCCTAGCGGCCGCTAACCGGCATAAGCGTTCATGAACGCGGAGGCTGGCATCTTCCGCCGTGACGGAAGGAAGAAACGATGGATGCTTCCGGGCCTCGTGCTGTTCTTTGGTGTCCTGGGCGTGAGCCTCCTGCTCTATCCTGCACTGGCAGACCTTCAGAACCGGAGATTCAACGGGCGGATGTACGGGGCTTACAGCCGGGAGGTCGGCGGCATGCCCACGGAGCAGATTGAAGCGATGTGGCGGGAGGCCGAGGAATATAACCGCCAGCTTCTGGAGGATCCGGCGCGGTTCCTCATGACGGAGGAGAAGACGGCGGAGTACCGCCGCCTCCTTGCGCCGGACGACACGGGAATCATGGGCCAGATCACGATTCCGGCGATCCACTGTCGGGAAGTGATCTATCACGGGACGGATGAGGGCGTCCTGCAGGTGGGTGCCGGACATCTTGCCGGATCCTCCCTGCCGGTCGGCGGGCGATCTGTACACACGGTGCTGGCAGGTCACCGGGGGCTGCCCTCCGCCCGGCTGTTTACCGATCTTGACCAGCTGGCTTACGGGGATGAATTTTTCCTGGATATCCTGGGAAGAACCCTGGTTTACCGGGTGGACCAGATCCTGGTCGTGGAGCCGGATGACCAGGAGCCGGTGGACATTTTCCCGGATCAGGATTACTGTACGCTGCTGACCTGTACGCCATACGGCGTGAATACGGAGCGGCTTCTCGTGCGGGGTGTCCGGGAGATTCCGGAGAGGGAAGGAGGAGGTTGAGATGAGGGCCGGATACCCGCTTCGGCGGAAAGGATTCTGGATGCGTGTATTGACAGGAATTGCCCTGATTCTGCTCGGGGTGGTCGCGCCGACGGAAATGATCGCCTATGCGGCAGGGGGAGGACAGGAGGAAAATACCTGCGCGGCGAGTATTCACGGGGCTCCCGCGGAAATGTCGTATTCCTTTTATCGCGTCGCCGAGTACCGGAGCGGCCATTTCTTGCCCGCGGACGGGTTTGAGCCGTATCCGGTCTATCTGGGAAACCTCGGGACGGAGGAGCTGCGCGCCGCGGCTGAAACGTACACTGCTTATGTGCGGAGAGACCATATCGCCCCGAGAGCGCAGGGAAAATCGGACATCCGGGGGAAACTGCGGGTCGATTTTCTGCCCGCGGGCCTTTACCTGGTTCTGGGCGGCCAGGTGGCAAGCGGCCAGAAGATCTATACCCCGGAACCGGTTCTTGTGACGCTTTTTTCCGGTGAGGCGGTTGGTGGCGGGGCAAAGGAAATCGAGATCAAATATTCGGTGCGGGAGATTCCTCCGGGCTCCCATTCCGGCGGGGGAAACCCGCCGGTTCCTGTGCCGCCGGCGGAAGAAAAACCGCCGGTCACGGTTGGGCTGATCGATATCAGCCTGACCGTGCGGAAGATCTGGAAAGATGGGGGAAGCGAGGCGGACAGGCCTGCACGCATCCGGGCGGATCTCCTGAAAGACGGGGAGATCTATGATGTGGCGGAACTCACCCGGGAAAATGGATGGACCTACACCTGGAAGAATATGGATCCTCTCGCCGATTACCGGATTGCCGAGGAGGTTCCGGCGGGATATTCGGTTGTTTCGGTCAGGGATGGCACCACGTTTTTTCTGACCAATTACCGGGGAAGGCTGCCATCCGAGCTTGCTAGGAAGAGAATTTCCCGCAGGGCGTGGAAAACTTCCGGCGCTGGGGAGAGGCTCCCGCAGACCGGACAGCCATGGCGGCGGGTCGCCCTGTGCGCGGTTTTCGGCCTGTTCTTCTTCCTGCTCGCGGGCGCGGGCGTTGTGGGAAATCTCCGGGAGAGCCGCGCGGCGGGACATGCCGCTTTTCGGGAGGCGGTCAAGGCGGAGAAGAGCATCCGCTCCCGGAGCGAAGAGCTGAGGGCAGCCCGCCGCGCTGCGCGCCGGGAAAATGCGGTTCCGGATTATGTCCTGGAGCCGGAGATTTCCCTTCCCGTGGTCGAGGTGGATGGAGATCCCTGTGTTGGTGTGCTGGAGATTCCGGCGCTCGGGATGAAGCTCCCTGTCGGGGCAGAGACGTCGGAGGACGCCTTAAGGCGCCACCCCTGCCTTTATTCCGGAACCGCCTATCGGGAGGATATGGTGATCTGCGGACACAATTACCGCTCCCAGATGGGAGCGGTAAAGAGGATGCCCGAGGGAACCGAAATCCGGTTCACCGATGCGGACGGGAATATGTTCTTTTATGAGCTTGCGGCGGCCGAGATCCTGAAGCCGGAGGAGGTCGGAAAGGCCACGGACGGGTCATTTCCCCTGACGCTCATCACCTGTACGGCAGGCGGGGAAAAGAGATGCGCGCTGCGCTGCCGGAAGGAATCCGGACGCTGAACCGGCTTACAGGGAGAACAGGATGCCGGCAGCGGCGGAGGCGGCGATGAAGACGATCGGGTGGAAGTTCCACTTTTTGTAGCAGATCCACACGACGGCCGCGAGGAGGATCAGCTTCCACTGGAAGAGTGAGAGAAGATTTCCCGTCTTCTCAAACAGCCCGGTGTTTAAGAGCGCGATCTTGGCCACGCCGATTCCCGCCGCGAGGATCAGGGCGGTGGAAGCCGGGCGGAGGCCGTAGAAGACCTTCTGCACACCCTGGGATTCCTTGAACTTTGTGAGAATCCTGGCGATGATCAGGATGACGATGATTGACGGTGCGACAAGGCCGAATGTGGAGACGAATCCTCCTTCCAGCCCCGCTGTTTTATAACCGACAAAGGTCGCCATATTGACGCCCATCGGTCCGGGCGTGGATTCCGACACGGCGACCATATCGGCGATATCCTTCGTGGTGAACCAGCCTGTCCTCACGCTCATCTCCTGGAGGAAGGGGAGCGTGGCGAGGCCGCCGCCGACCGCGAAAAGGCCGGTCCGGAAAAACGCAAAGAATAGCCGGAGATCCAGAAGAACTGCGCTCATGATTTTTTCTCCTTATCTTGTTCTTTTTCCGCGCCTGCGCCTGCCGCCGCTGCCGGCTTCCTCCGAAAATCCGGGCAGACCAGAAGTCCCGCCACACCGGCGAGGATGATCAGGAGAACCGTGGAAATATTGGTGAACAGGGAGAACCCGAGCACGGCGAGGAAGATGATCAGGCAGATGTGATCCTTGACAGATTTCCTGCCCAGCTTGATGACCGAATCAAAGATCAGGACGGTCACACAGGCGCGGATCCCGTTGAAGGCATGGGCAACTACGGGCAGCGAGGCGAAATTCGTCAGGAAAATCGTGATCAGCGTGATAATAGCAATGGAAGGGAAGACCACGCCGAAGGTGGCGATGACGCCGCCAATCGTGCCGCAGAGCCGGTAGCCGATAAAGGTCGCTGTGTTGACGGCGATCACGCCCGGCGTGCACTGCCCGATGGCATAATAATCCATCAGTTCATCTTCGGTTGCCCAGTGCCGTTTTTCCACAATCTCCCGCTGCAGGATCGGGAGCATGGCATAGCCGCCGCCGAAGGTGGTGACGCCGATCTGGCAGAAGACGAAGAAGAGATGCCAAAGCTGGTTCCATCGTTTCATAAATTAAATCCTTTCGTTTACCATAGGCGGAAACCCGCTACCTTCAGGTAGTGGGAGGAGCCTGGATGTGGTATAATTGACACTGAGCCACCTTTACAAGAGAAAACCGTTAGTTCCGGCTCAGAACGAGGCACTCTTTGTCCATTGAAAAGTATATATGAGGTTTTAATGTGAAATCCTAGCATTATGTAAAATATACTAAGGTTTAACATGTTTGTACTGCAAGGGAAGCTTTAGTACCTGGTACAGACAGTAACTACGAAATCGTAGTTACGGCAGAGCAAGCTTTGCCGTAAGGGGTGCTGTCAACCACCCCATGATGTAGCGCCACTTTAGATAGCAATATCTATTGGGGTGAAAGGTCGGAGACGCAAGTCGTTAGTACGACTAGGCAGTTACAAGCCCATGACCTTTAGGTCGTGGGTAGTTGACAATAACCTCCAACTCTTATCAACAAAACCATCGATAACTCTAACACAGAATCAATTGGTTGAACAGGGCTTTTTCGGAGGAGAAGTTCACAAAAGTTTCATTTTACAAAAAAAATTCCGTTTGATAAGATATAAGAAGCATAAAAATCAATTTTTTGGAGGTGGATGATGGAACTTAAAGGTAGTAAGACGGAGAAAAACCTCCTTGCCGCATTTGCCGGTGAGAGCGAGGCGAGAAATAAGTATACGTTCTATGCCAGCCAGGCGAAAAAGGACGGCTACGAGCAGATTGCCGCTTTCTTCGAGGAGACAGCCAATAATGAAAAAGAGCACGCGAAGCTCTGGTTCAAGGCCCTGCACGGCGGGGCAGTTCCGAAGACGCTCGAGAACCTGAAGGATGGCGCTGCGGGAGAGAACTACGAGTGGACCAGCATGTATCCGGAGTTCGCCAAGGTTGCCGAGGAGGAAGGCTTCACGGACATCGCGGCGACGATGCGCCGGATTGCCGAGGTGGAGAAGTCCCATGAGGAGAGATACCGCAAGCTCCTGGAGAACATCGAGAAGGATGTGGTCTTCAAGTCCGGTGAGGATACCGTATGGGTTTGCCGCAACTGCGGATACATCTATGTTGGCAAGGAAGCGCCGGAGCGCTGTCCTGCCTGCAATCACCCGAAGGCATACTTTGAGAGAAAGCAGAACAATTACTGATTCCTGAACGTATGACAGCTTTCGCTGAGCGCCGCCCGCAGTGGCGGCGCTCCTTCTGTGAATAGGATATGTTATGATCAAAACATTAACACGGCAGATCAGGGAGTTCAAGCTCCCCTCGCTCCTGACTCCGGTCTCGATGGTCGGAGAGGTTTTCTGTGAGATGCTGATCCCGGTGCTGATGGGGAGAATCGTGGATGAGGGCATCTACGGCGGCAATTTTTCTTATATCGTCTCCACCGGCTTAAAAATGCTTGCCATTGCCCTTCTCGGGCTCTTTTTCGGCATCATGGGCGGATTTTTCGGCGCAAAGGCTTCCGCCGGCTTTGCGAAAAATCTCCGGAAAGCCATGTTTGACAATATTCAGACTTTCTCTTTTTCCAATATTGACCATTTTTCCCCCTCCAGCCTGGTGACGCGGCTGACTACCGATGTCACCAATATCCAGAACGCCTACATGATGATCCTGCGGATGGCAGTACGCGGCCCGATGTCGATGGTCATCGCGATGATTATGGCAACGGTCATCAGTCCGCGGATCGCTTCAATTTATCTGATCGCGGTGCTCCTCCTCGGCTGTTTCATGATCTTCATGATGGGCACGACCAACCGGTATTTTCACCAGGTCTTTGAAAAATACGATGAGCTGAATGCCTCGGTTGAGGAAAATGTCACTGCGGTCCGCGTGGTGAAATCGTATGTCCGGGAGGATTACGAGATCGGGAAATTCCAGAAGGCCAGCCTCAATATTTACCGGCTGTTCTGCCGGGCGGAGCTCCGGCTCGCCCTGGTGAACCCGGCCATGAACGCCGCGGTCTACGGCTGCATCCTGCTGATCAGCTGGGCCGGTGCCCATATGATCATCTCGAGGACACTGACCACCGGCGAGCTGATGAGCCTTCTGGCCTACTGTATGAACATCCTGATGAGCCTCATGATGCTCGCGATGGTGTTCGTCATGATCACCCTGTCTGAGGCGAGCGCGAAGCGGATTGCCGAGGTCATCGAGGAGAAGAGCGAGATCCGGAATCCGGAAAATCCGGTGATGCGGGTGCCCGACGGGAGCGTCGAGTTCCGGCAGGTGGATTTTGCCTATGACCGAGGCGCCGGGAAGCCGGTTCTCCGGGAGATTAACCTCAGCATCAGATCCGGCGAGAGCGTAGGCATCATCGGCGCGACCGGGTCGGCAAAATCCTCCCTGGTCAGCCTGATCAGCCGTCTCTATGACGTGACGGCGGGAGAAGTGCTGGTCGGCGGGATTGACGTCCGCAATTACGATCTTGAGGTGCTGAGAGACCAGGTGTCGGTCGTCCTCCAGAAGAACACCCTGTTCTCCGGGACCATCTACGATAATCTCCGCTGGGGTGATCCGAAGGCCACGGACGAGGAGTGCAGGAGAGCCTGCCGTCTCGCCTGCGCGGACGAATTCATCGACAAGATGCCCGAGGGCTACAACACCTGGATCGAGCAGGGAGGCGCGAACGTCTCCGGCGGTCAGCGGCAGCGCCTCTGCATCGCCCGCGCACTGCTCAAGAAGCCGAAAATCCTGATTCTCGACGATTCGACCAGCGCTGTGGACACCGCCACCGACGCGAAGATCCGGAAGGCCTTCGCGGAGGAGATCCCGGACACCACCCGGATCATCATCGCGCAGCGGATTTCGAGCGTGCAGGACTGTGACCGGATCATCGTCATGGAGGACGGCACGATCAGCGGCTTCGGCACGCATGAGGAAATGCTCCGGACGAACGCGATCTACCGGGAGATCTATGAGTCCCAGACCGGTGCCGGGAGCGACGCGGATTTTGACCGAAAGGAGTGAGCGGGAGGACTATGGCAGAAGAAAAAGCAAGAGTCGTCCGCGGCCATGGGCCGCGGCGGGGGCTTCCGCACCAGAAGGTGGACAATGCCGGGAAGATCTTCCAGCGGCTGATGAAGTATGTTCTTCAGTATTACCGGTTCTCCCTGCTTGTTGTTGCCGCCTGCATTTTGATCAGCGTGATCGCCAATGTGCAGGGGACGATGTTCACGAAAACCCTGATCGATACCTATATTACCCCGATGACCGGGCAGGCGGATCCGGATTACGGCCCGCTCCTTCGGGCGGTGCTCCGGGTAGCGGCGTTTTACCTGGTCGGCATCCTCGCGGCCTACGTGCAGGCGCGGACCATGGTCTTCGTCGCCCAGGGCACGATGCGCCGCCTGAGAAATGACCTCTTTGCCCACATGGAGAAGCTTCCGATCCGGTATTTCGATACCCACGCCAACGGGGATATCATGTCGATCTATACCAACGACATCGACACGCTCAGGCAGATGATCAGCCAGTCCCTGCCGCAGCTCTTTTCGAGCGGCATCACGGTGGTGAGCATTTTCCTGATGATGCTTGTGCTGAACATTCCCCTGACCCTGATCACGGTCGGCGTCGTCGGGCTCATGCTGTTCGCCTCGGGGCGGGCGGCGAAGATTTCCGGAAAAAATTTCGTTGCCCAGCAGGGCAATCTGGGGAAGCTCAACGGCTTCATCGAGGAGATGATGGCCGGGGAGAAAGTGGTGAAGGTCTTCAATCATGAGGCGGCCGCCATCGAGAGCTTTGACCGGTTGAATGAGGAGCTCTATCGCAGCGCTTACACGGCGAATGCGTATTCCAATATTCTCGGCCCGATCAACGCCCAGCTGGGAAATGCCAGCTACGTGCTCTGCGCCCTGGTCGGCGGCATTCTCGCGCTCAATCAGTGGGCGGGATTCACGGTCGGCGGCCTGGCGAGCTTCCTGACCTTCAATAAGAATTTCGGCATGCCTATCAACCAGGTCAGCATGCAGCTCAACGCCATCATCATGGCGCTCGCAGGCGCGGACAGGATCTTCAAGCTCCTCGACCAGGAGCCGGAGGCTGACGACGGCTATGTGACCCTGGTCAACTGCCGGGAGAAGCCGGACGGCACGCTGGAGGAGGCCGGGGAGCGGACCGGCCGCTGGGCGTGGAAGCATTTCCACAAGGACAGCGGGACGACGGAATACCGGCCCCAGCAGGGCGATGTGGAGTTCAATGATGTCGATTTCGGGTATACTGACGATGTGATCGTGCTCCACAACATCGTCCTCCGCGCCGAGCCGGGGCAGAAGATTGCCCTCGTCGGCTCCACCGGTGCGGGCAAGACGACCATCACGAACCTGATCAACCGGTTTTACGACATCCAGGACGGCAAGATCCGCTACGACGGCATCAATATCAATAAGATCAGGAAGGCTGACCTCCGACGGTCCTGGGGGATGGTTCTCCAGGACACGCACCTGTTCTCCGGGACGGTGCGGGAGAATATCCGGTACGGCCGCCTGGATGCCACGGATGACGAGGTTGTCGCGGCGGCGAAGCTGGCCAATGCGGACGGCTTTATCCGTCGTCTCCCCAAGGGGTATGACACCATGCTCCGGGGGGACGGCGCGAATCTCTCCCAGGGGCAGCGCCAGCTCCTCGCCATCGCGCGGGCGGCGATCAGCAACCCGCCGGCGCTTATCCTGGACGAGGCGACGAGCTCGATCGATACCCGCACCGAGAAGATTGTCCAGGGCGGCATGGACCGCCTGATGAAGGGGCGGACGACCTTTGTGATTGCCCACCGGCTCTCCACGATCCGCAACGCGGACCGGATCATTGTCCTCGAGCAGGGCAGGATCGTCGAGCAGGGAAACCACGAGGAGCTCCTGCGGAAGAAGGGAAGATACTACCAGCTGTATACAGGAAAAAATCAATAAGGATCACGCAAGGGAGGTTTGTCCATGTATGATGTTTTAATTATCGGCGCTGGCCCGGGCGGCATTTATGCCGCCTACGAGCTGATGAAGCTGCAGCCGGAGCTCAAGGTCATCGTCTTTGAGACCGGCCATTCGCTGGAGAAGCGCCGCTGCCCGATCGACGGAGTGAAGGTGAAATCCTGCATCAACTGCCCGGTCTGCTCGATCATGACCGGCTTTGGCGGTGCCGGCGCTTACTCGGACGGCAAATATAATATCACGAACGATTTCGGCGGCACGCTCTACGAGTATATCGGCAGGGAGAAAGCGCTCGACCTGATGCACTATGTAGACGAGATCAACATGAGCCACGGCGGCGAGGGGACGAAGATTTATTCCACCGCGGGCACGAAGCTCAAGAAAATCTGCATGCAGAACCAGCTGATGCTGCTGAACGCCCAGGTCCGCCACCTGGGCACCGACATCAACTACGTTGTCCTCCAGAATCTCTACAACGAGCTGAAGGATAAAGTGGAGTTCCGCTTTGACACCCGCGTCCATCACCTGGAGAAGCTGGAAAATGGCTACCGGGCGGAGTACGAGGGCGGATACGCAGACGCGGAGAAGTGCATTATCTCCGTCGGCAGAAGCGGGAGCAAATGGATGCAGACTGTCTGCCGCGATCTTGACATCGCGACGAAGTCAAACCGGGTGGATCTCGGCGTCCGGGTGGAGCTTCCGGCGGAAATCTTTTCCTCCATCACGGACGAGCTCTACGAGAGCAAGATTGTCTACCGGACGAAGAAATTCGAGGACAATATCCGCACGTTCTGCATGAACCCCAGAGGCATCGTGGTCAACGAGAACACGAACGGGATCATCACGGTGAACGGGCACAGCTTCGAGGATGAGTCGAGAAAGACCGACAATACGAACTTCGCGCTCCTCGTCTCCAAGCATTTCTCGGAGCCGTTCAACGATTCCAACAGCTACGGCGAGAGCATCGCGCGGCTCTCCAATATGCTCGGCGGCGGGGTGATCCTTCAGCGCTTCGGCGACCTCGAGCGCGGGCGGAGGAGTACCGTGAAGCGGATTCAGGAGTGCACGGTGCACCCGACGCTGAGCGCGACCCCGGGAGACCTGTCCCTCGTGCTTCCGAAGAGGATTCTCGACGGGATCATCGAGATGATCTACGCGCTCGACAGGATCGCGCCGGGCACGGCCAACGACGACACGCTTCTCTACGGCGTGGAGGTCAAGTTCTATAACATGTCGGTCGACCTGAACGAGCGGCTGGAGACCCGCTATCCCGGGCTCTATGTCATCGGCGACGGGAGCGGGGTGACGCATTCCCTGTCCCACGCCTCCGCGAGCGGGGTATTTGTCGCGGACGAGATTGTCGGCAAGGCAGAGTAAATCGCATAACGGGAATTCCCACACCCGGAGAGGCGAAGCCTCACGGGACAGGGGGATCCGGATGCCTGCGGCGGGGAGGAGAGCTCCCCGCCGCTTTTTGGGTGCGCCCGGCGGCGGAGGGTGGGAATTTTCGGGTTAATGTCCAGGCTCCGTGCATTGGGGGATATTGCCAATAAATTTCTGCGGAGAGGAAGAAATAAATTTCCGTGAACTTTAGTTACTTTAGAGAATATTTATATTTACCGTTATTATCCCCAGGAAAATTAGCTATAGACTGAAATAATATAGGCAGAATACACAAGAAATATCGCAAATTTTGGCCGTTTTTCATCTTGTGCATCTTTCACAACGAGACTACACTGTAGGCGATCGATGAAAGGCATGTGCCATTTCATCAAATTTATCGAAAGGGGTTTTGTTATGGTAAGCTTTATTCTCTGTCTCCTGCTGCTGATCGGCGGCTACTTCACCTACGGCAAGTTCGTGGAGAATACCTTCGGTCCGGACGACCGCGAGACGCCGGCAGTCGCCATCAACGATGGCGTCGATTACGTTGTCATGCCGGAGTGGAAGCTGTTTATGATCCAGCTCCTCAACATCGCCGGCCTCGGCCCGATCTTCGGCGCCATGCAGGGCGCTGAGTGGGGACCGATCGTCTTCCTCTGGATTACCTTCGGCACGATCTTTGCGGGCGGCGTGCACGATTACATGTCCGGTATGCTCTCCGAGAGAAACCGCGGCGAGTCGATCTCTGAGGTTACCGGCCAGTACCTCGGCCCGGTCATGAAGAACATCATGAGAGCCTTCTCGGTTGTCCTCCTGGTGATGGTCGGCACCGTATTTGCCGTCGGCCCGGCGGGACTTCTGGTCACCCTGTGCAAGAACAGCGGAGCTACGGGCATCCTGATCAAGTCCGCATTCTGGCTGGCCATTATCCTGACGTATTACTTTATCGCAACCTTCATTTCCATCGATAAGATCATCGGTAAGATTTACCCGATCTTCGGCGTCTGCCTGATCATCATGGCGGTCGGTGTTGCCATCGGCCTTCCGCTGAACGGCTATCACACCCCGGAAATCTGGAGCCACTTCTACAACATGCATCCGGCGGCGACACCGGTCTGGTCCTTCATGTTCATCACCGTAGCCTGCGGCGCGATCTCCGGATTCCATTCCACACAGTCCCCGCTGATGGCGAGATGCATGAAGAGTGAGAAGCAGGGCCACTTCGTCTTCTACGGCGCCATGACTGCCGAGGGCATCATCGCCCTGGTTTGGGCAGCGGCAGGCTGCTCGATCTACGAGACCTCCGCGAACGCGGCCGGGGTGCTCGTGAACAGCGGCCTTGCGGAAATCCTGAAAGACGGACAGTCCGCGGCGATCTATGATGTCTGCTCGAAGACCATGGGCGGCATCGGCATTGTCCTCGCCATGCTGGGCGTTATCGCCTGCCCGATCACTTCCGGGGATACGGCCTTCCGTTCCGCACGGCTTACCCTCGCCGACTGGATGGGCATGAGCCAGGAACATGCGGCTAACCGCCTGAAGCTCTGCATCCCGGTTCTCGGGATCGGCGCCTTCCTTGGTTTTGGACAGTCCTTTGGCCTGTTCAGCTACGCGGTCATCTGGAGATACTTCTCCTGGACAAACCAGACGCTGGCCATGATCGTTCTCTGGTCCGCATCCATGTATCTGGCGATGGAACACAAGAACTTCTGGATTACCGCTGTTCCGGCAACCTTCATGAGCGCGGTTTCCGTAACTTACTTTGTTATGGCAAAGGAGTGCCTGGGCATGATTCCTGCCCTGACCTTGAATACGGCAGTTGCCTATCCGGCGGGTGTCATCGCCGCGGTCATTTTCCTGGCAATCTTCCTGAGCAAGTCCAAGAAATACAGAACTGCGTAAGGAACGTTAGTGTGCTATAATTGCATAAGTCCATCAGAGGGTGGCGGGAAAATGGAAACATTTTCCCACCACTTTGCGGTTTTCAGAGAGGTGAATGTGATGCTGTTTGTCCCGAAACCCCTCGGGAACATTGTGCTTAAGCGGGATGTCCTGGAGGAGGATAAAAAGAAGTGCCTGAAGATCGGCCCCTGTGGGATCGGGAAGAAGGCGGTCTATCTGAACAGCTTCTATATCGACCGCTGCTATTATGTGGCTTACGCGGACATCCGGCGCTGCTTTAAGAGAGTCGCGATGTCGAAGGGCGGTTATTCCGGAAAGGGTGCCTTCGGCAGCATGGCTTATCTTGTTGTCCAGATGTCAGACGGAACCGAAAAGCAGTGCAATTTCAAGTTTGAAGACCAGGTTGACCAGTTCCTGCGGGTGCTTGCTGAGGATCATCCGGAGATCCCGACCCACAGCGCCGCCGCGGAGAAGAAGCTCGCCGAGGCGGAAGAAGCGGAGAAGAAGAAATATCTGCAGGAGCTTTCCCCGGAGGCGGAGCGCTCCGTGGGGAATCTCCGGAGCGCGCAGGATTATCTGGACAGAAATCCGGATCTGTCGAGGCAGCTGGCTTATGCCGCGAGGGAGAAGCGGACGATCGACCGGATCAATCCGACCTACCAGATTTTTGCCGTGATCATTGTACTGGCGGCGGCAGCAGCGGTCGCATTTGGTATCTGGGCGATGCTGAACCGCAAGGGATGGGCGGTCTACTTCGTCCTGTTCGGCTTCGCGTTTATTTTCCTGGTTTCGGCGACGCGGATCCTGCCGACGGCAGGAAGGAACCGCCGGTCCGCCCAGAGGGACTGGGACCAGGCGCTCTCGGAAATGCGTGCTTTTGTGTCTGAGGATCCGGGATTTCCCATCCCCGCGCAGTACGCGCACCCGATCGTGCTGGAGCGGATGATCCGGGCGATCCGGATGGGCCGCGCGGTGACGGTGGCAGAGTCCCTCACTGTGGTCAAGGAGGACTTAAAAGCCCTCAATTCCCAGGTGAAGGTCTCCCAGAAGGAATACGACGAGGTGGTGGCGGTAAAGCCGCTGTTTCTTGTCATGAATTATGAATAGAGAGAGTAGAGGAAAATCCTGTCATGGCTGATGAACATCGCTTGGAAGAACTCCTGGAATTTCTGCGGAAGGAGGGGGTCCCGGAGACCCTGGTTGACGGTGTAAGGAAATATCGTGCCGATTATCCGGTTCCCCCGGAGGCGGCGGACCGAGTGCCCTGCCCGGATTACCGGTATTACGGAAAAGCGGTCTGGGAGAAGGCGCTGGCGGTGCTTCTCACGGGGGAAAATCTTCTCCTGGCGGGACCGAAAGCGACCGGGAAGAACGTCCTTGCTGAAAATCTCGGCCTGGTTCTCGGCCGCCCATGCTGGAATATCAGCTTCCACATCAATGTTGACGCTGCCTACCTGATCGGGTCAGACACCTTCGACGGCAGCAGGGTCGTCTTCCGTCCGGGGCCGGTGACGCTCTGTGCCAGGAACGGGGGCATCGGCATTCTGGATGAAATCAACATGGCGAAGAACGAGGCGCTCGCCGTACTTCATGAGACGCTGGATTTCCGGCGGGAGATTGAGATTCCGGGCTATGACCGGATCCCGCTCGACCCGGCGTGCCGGTTTATCGGGACGATGAATTACGGCTATGCGGGTACCAGGGAAATGAACGAGGCGCTGACCAGCCGCTTCGCGGTGTTGGATATGCCGGTGATTGACGAGGACGACCTGGCACGGCTGATTACAGATCAGTTCCCAACAATGAAGAGGAGCGCCCGCGGGCAGTTTATCAGGCTTTTCTACGAGCTGGAGAAAAAGACGGAGAATGCCGAGATTTCCGACCGATCACTTGACCTCAGGGGCATGCTGGATGCCATCCGGCTGATTTCCGTGGGGATCTCCGCGGGAGACGCCCTGGATATGTGTATCACCAACAAGACCTTCGACCGGTACGAGCAGGGGCTCATCCGGGATGTCATCCGGGCGAGGATCCCGGAGAAGCTGGCCGGGAAGGATATCTTTGCCTGAAAACGGCGGAAGGATGCGGATGCCTGACTTATGCTGAGAAGACATTACAGCGGCGAGCAGCGCCGCGCGCTCAATATCATCTGGAATGCGGCGGGCCGATACGACTTCGACCCGCCCTTCATGGCCTTTGACGAGCACGGAAATGCCGATTTCTATATGAATACCGTGATCGGCCTTGCCGAAAAGTGGCTGGACATGGGGAAACTTTCCCGCTTTTTTGAAAGCTTCGCGGCAAGCCCCCGGGCAAATGCCTTTGACGAGGTTTGCTGGCTCGGGATTGAGAACTGCGTCTACGAGAAGGAAATTCCGGAGAGGCCCATTCTCCAGGCGCTCCGCCGGGATCACGCGGAGGACTTCTTCCGGTATCGCGAGACGCTGTCCCGGCAGGAGATGATGAGCCGGAATATGCGGGTATTCACCCAGCGGGAGGCGCGATTTGCCATGGCCTGCGGACGGAAGCTCCCGATCCTTGCCCCTTGGGAGAGGGAGCTCTATGATGGGCTGATGCTCCCCGGGGATCTCGACACCGACGGCCTGATCGACAGGCTGCAGGAGATCCTGATCCGGTATTTCCGCTTTGACGATTTCTCCCTTGGCGGTGAGCGGGGGAGAACCGTGCTTTCCGAAGCGGCCGGCAATGTTCTCCGCCGGTTTTTCCACAGGGAGGTCAAGCACGTGGACTCCGCGGTGATCCGGATGGCCGCGCCGGCGGAGGGAGACGGCCATGCCGATGTGCACAGCGCGTCTCTCCGGGAAAAGCATGACGCGCTCCGCACGGAGGAGGATGAGGAGTACATCCGAGCCTGCTTCGGGGAGAGCATCTACGGGCAGAAGGAGCGCCGCGCGATGGATAATGCCCTCTGCAGCGGTGCCCACGGGGATTGCAGGCTCTGGTTTACCCGGGGAGAGCCGGCGAAAAACGCCGGAGCCTTCGAGGACGCTGTCCGCGCCGCCCATGACGCCGCGGAGCAGCGGAGAAAAAACGAGGCATACTTTTCCTCCTCCGGGGTGCTGATCGCCTCCGGCATCCGTCGGCTGTCCTCCCGCCTCCAGGTCATCCTGGAGAGCTTCGAGCAGCCGCTCCCGGTGCAGGCAAGATCCGGGCGGCTGTCCTCCGGGCGCGCCTGGCGCCTTGGTGTCCTGGATGATCCTTACGTTTTCGAGAAGCCGGGGGATGAGGTCGAGCACAGGTTGAAGGTAGACCTGCTTCTTGACGCCTCCTCCTCCCGGCTGGGCTCCCAGGAGGAGATTGCCGCCCAGGCGTATATCCTGGCGGGAAGCCTCGCCGAATGCCACGTCCCGGTGCGGGTCACGGCTTTCCGCAGCCTCCGGGGCTATACCGTGCTCCAGCTCCTCAAGGATTACGGGGAGAAGGATATCCGCCGCCTGACCGCCTATTACGCATCCGGCTGGAACCGGGACGGGCTCGCGATCCGGGCCGCCGCGGACCGGATGAAGGCGGGGGAATCCGCGGGGGAAGGTTACGTTTCGCCGGAGCACGAGTTTGACGGCAGGATCCTGATTGTCCTTACCGACGCCCACCCGGATGATTCCACCAGGATGCCCCCGGACGAGGGGAATATTTTCCCCCGGGAGTACGACGGCGCAGCCGCGGTGAACGAAACCGCGGAGACAGTGAAGGCGCTCCGGAAGCGGGGGCTTACGGTCTGTGCCATTTTCCTCGGCCTCACCGGATATCTGGAGAATCTCCATGTGATCTATGGGGATTCCTGCGTCCGCATCCAGAAGGTGTCCCAGCTCGCGGCGGGCGCGGCGGAGCTTCTGGAGAAAATTCTCCGGGAAGAATAGGTGCACTTTACAGGAAATTTACATTGTAATGATATTGGATTTGATCTTCCTCCACTAGTATGTAGTTGTCTGAGACAGCAGGACACATACTAAAGGAGGAATTTTTAATATGAAGAAGACAAAGCAGATTCTCGCGGCAACAGTTTCCGTGATGTGCATGGCAGCAGCAGTCGGCTGCGGCAGCAGCGGTTCCGCGACGACAACGGCAGCGGCGGGCACAAAATCCGCGGAGACCACGAAGTCGGCAGCGGCGGACACAAAGGCCGCGGAGTCCACGAAGGCAGCTGCTGGCGGCAATCTGTCCGGCACCGTGACCACGAACGGATCCACTTCCATGGAGGAAGTGATTGGTGCCCTGTCTGAACAGTTCATGTCGGATAACCCGGGCGTGACTGTCACCTATGATGCCACCGGTTCCGGCACAGGCATCGAGCAGGCAAGCAACGGTGGCTGCGATATCGGCCTTGCCTCCAGAGACCTGAAGGATGATGAGAAGGCGAAGGGCCTTGAGCAGACCACGATCGCCCTGGACGGCATTGCCATCATCGTCAACGAGAATAACCCGCTGGAGGACATCTCCATCGACCAGATCGCTTCCATTTACACCGGCGAGACGACCAACTGGAAGGATGTCGGCGGCAGCGATTCCGAGATCGCGGCGATCGGCCGTGAGGCAGGTTCCGGCACCCGCGACGGCTTCGAGTCGATCACAGGCACAAAGGATAAATGCAAGCTTTCCCAGGAGCTGACCTCCACCGGCGCGGTGATCGAGGGGGTAAAGAACTCCCCGAACGCGATCGGTTATGCTTCCTTCTCCTCTGTGGAGAACCAGAGCGGCATCAAGGTTCTCAATGTCGAGGGCGTGCAGTGCAGCGAGGATACCATCGCTGACGGCTCTTACAAGATCCAGAGAGACTTCAACCTGATCACCAAGAACGGCGAAACCCTGAGCCCGGCAGCACAGGCATTCTATGACTACTGCACTTCCGCGGACTCTGCGGACCTGATCAGCGGCGCCGGTGTCGTTCCGGCAACAAAGAAGAATTGATGAAACGGTAATCCATACATCCGCCTGAGGATTCAGACGGGATACCGCCACGGACTTTCTGCGAAGGTTCGTGGCGGTATCCGTACCAGGCGGTCCTCTTCCGGACAGAGAAAAAACGGAAATATTCGCGGCTTTTCAGGAAAGCAGGTAAACATATGAAAAAGGTTTCTGCGGGAAGGCGGGTTTCGGAGATCATCCCCCATGCGCTCTTCTTCATCTGCGGCGCCATGGCGGTGGCCTTCGTGATCGCCATCTCCATCTATCTGGTGATTTCCGGGCTCCCGGCGATCGGCCAGATCGGCATTGGAAATTTCCTCTTCGGCACGGTGTGGGCATCCACGGCCGCGGATCCGAAATACGGGATTCTCCCCTTCATTTTAACCAGTTTCTACGGCACCTTTCTCTCGGTGCTGATCGGCGTGCCGATCGGTCTCATGGTTGCCGTCTACCTCTCCAAGGCGGCACCGAAGCGGATCGCCGCGGTGATCCGCACGGCGGTACAGCTCCTTGCCGGTATTCCCTCGGTGGTTTACGGCCTCGTCGGCATGATCGTGCTGGTTCCGGGAATCCAGAGGGCTTTCCGCCTCTCCTCCGGGGCGACCCTTCTGGCAGCGATCGTCGTCCTGGTGATCATGATCCTCCCCTCGATCATCAATGTCTCGGAGACAGCGCTCCAGGCTGTCCCCAAAGAGTATGAGGAAGCGTCGCTTGCGCTCGGCGCGACGAGAGTGGAGACCTGGTTCAAGGTGTCTGTGCCGGCGGCGAGATCAGGCATCGCCGCAGCGATCGTCCTCGGTGTCGGCCGTGCGATCGGCGAGGCTATGGCCATCATCATGGTCTCGGGGAATGTCGCCAACATGCCCGGGCTCTTAAAGCCGGTGCGGTTTATGACCACGGCGATCGCCTCCGAGATGTCTTACGCTTCCGTGGGATCTCTGCAGAGAAATGCGCTGTTCTCGATCGGTCTTGTCCTTTTTATTTTTATCATGATCATCAATATTGTCCTGAACATCTTCATCAAGGGAAGGAGCAAGTGATATGGATTTGCGCCGAAAATTGTACAACCGGTTCATGACGGTCATTCTCTATTTCTTTTCCGCGCTGACCGTTGTTCTTCTGGCCTTTCTGATCGGGTACATTTTCTATAAGGGAATTCCAAACATCAGCTGGCAGTTCCTCACCACACAGATCAGCTACCGTAACCACACGATCGGCATCCTGCCGAATATCCTGAACACCCTGTATATCATCATCGTGACGATGGTGATTGTCCTTCCCCTCTCCGTCGGCGCGGCGATCTACCTGACGGAATACGCCGCCAATAAGAAGATCGTGGCGGTTCTGGAATTTGCCACCGAGACACTCTCCGGCATCCCGTCCATTATCTTCGGCCTGGTCGGCATGCTGATGTTCATCCAGGTGCTTGGCCTGCAGCCCGGGATCCTGGCCGGCGCATTTACCCTGGTGATGATGAACATCCCGACGATCCTCCGTACAACGCAGGAGAGCCTGAAAACTGTCCCGGACAGCTACCGCGAGGGCTCTCTCGCCCTCGGCGCCGGCAAATGGCACATGATCCGCACCGTGGTTCTCCCGAATGCCATCGACGGGATTGTTACCGGATGTATCCTGGCGGTCGGCCGGATTGTCGGCGAATCCGCCGCCCTCCTGTTCACCGCAGGCTTCGGGCTGAAGCTGCTCGGGTTTGCGGATGCCCTGCAGACATCCTCGGCGACGCTGACCGTTGCCCTCTATGTCTATGCCAGCGAGCGAGGGGAAACCGGCGTTGCCTTCGGGATCGCCGTGATCCTGATCCTGCTGACACTTCTCATGAACTTTCTGGCTGAGATTGCAGCGAGAAAGCTGAGAAAAGTTTGATTCCGTATTTCCGTATAAGGTAAGGGACAATACCCTGGAAAGTGAGAAGATGATGACGGCTTCAGCCGAAAAAAAGCAAACAGACAAGGAACCGATGAAAACTACACAGAAAACCGCGTCGGATATCCCGATGGCAGGAAAGAGGAGTGTGATGTCCTCCGCCATTGCGGCGGCAGCCGGGCTTACGGACACCCCCTTCGAGCCGCCGGTGATGGGGGAGGCCGCGATCGAGGTGAATGGCCTGAACCTCTGGTACGGCGACCATCACGCCCTGAAGGATGTCTCGGTCAATTTGCCGAAGAACCAGATCACGGCGCTGATCGGCCCGTCCGGATGCGGAAAATCTACCTTCCTGAAAACCCTGAACCGGATGAATGACCTGGTGCCGGACGTGAAGATCACCGGAAGCGTCCGGTTTGACGGGATGGACATCTATGACCCGTCGGTCGATGTCACCGATCTTCGGAAGCGTATCGGCATGGTCTTCCAGAAAGCCAATCCGTTCCCGATGAGCATTTATGACAACATCGCCTATGGCCCGCGCATCCATGGGATCCGGAACAAGGCGAAGCTGGACGAGATTGTCGAGCGGTCCCTTCGCGGTGCGGCAATCTGGGATGAGGTGAAGGACCGCCTGAAGACCAGCGCGCTCGGCATGTCCGGCGGCCAGCAGCAGAGGCTGTGCATCGCCCGCGCCCTCGCCGTCGAGCCGGACATCATCCTGATGGACGAGTCCACCTCCGCCCTCGATCCCATTTCCACGGGGAAGATTGAGGAGCTGTGCCTTGAACTCAAGAAAAACTATACGGTGATCATGGTTACCCACAACATGCAGCAGGCAGTGCGTATCTCTGACTGGTGCGCGTTCTTCCTCCTGGGAGAACTGGTAGAATTTGGAACGAGTGAACAGATCTTCTCGATGCCGAAGGATAAGCGCACGGAGGATTACGTCACAGGGAGGTTTGGCTGATATGCGCGCGAATTTTGATGAACAGCTGGAAATACTGAACCAGGAAATGATCCGGATGGGGATGCTCTGCGAGACCGCGATCTCCAGGGCATCGGATTCCCTCCTGAACTATGACATGCATGAGGCGAAGTCTCTGGTCGACCTTCTTGAACAGGTCAACCAGAAGGACAGGGAGATCGAGGCGATCTGCCTGCAGCTTCTTCTCCGCCAGCAGCCGGTGGCCAGGGATCTCAGGACCATCTCCGCGGCGCTGAAGATGGTCACCGATATGGATCGTATCGGTGTGCAGTCCGAGGAGATCGGGGAGATTGTCGCCAGGGGGTCGATCCGGAATGTGGATGACAAGCTGCCGATGGCGGATATGGCCGGCAGCGTCATCCGCATGGTCACCGAGGCTGTCGATGCCTTCGTCAAGAGAGATGCCGAAATGGCCAGAAATGTGATACACTATGACGATGTAGTAGACAACTATTTTGACGAGGTGAAGAGGCTCCTGATTGAACAGCTGAAGAATCAGGGGGAGAGCGGGGAGGCCGCGGTTGACCTGCTGATGATCGCGAAGTATTTTGAGAGAATCGGCGACCATGCGGTCAACGTGGCGAACTGGGTGATCTTCTCGATCACGGGAACCCGCGAGCAGGTAGACTGAATGATGATTTTTTGCGTGGAAGATGATGACAGCAGCCGAGAACTCATGGTTTACGCCCTGGCGGCTGCCGGCTATGAAGTGCAGGGATTCGCGGACGGCACCGCGTTCCGGGAAGCATTGAAGCACATAACGCCGGATCTCGTCCTGTTGGATATCATGCTGCCGGATGAGAACGGGATCACTATCCTGAAGAAGCTCCGGAACCGGGCGCAGACCGCGGATGTTCCGGTGATCATGGCGTCGGCCAAGGGAACCGAGTATGACAAGGTGGTCGGCCTCGACCTGGGCGCGGATGATTACCTGGCGAAACCGTTTGGCATGACGGAGATGGTCTCCCGGGTGAAGGCGGTGCTCCGCCGCTCATCCCGGCATAAGGCGCCGACACTGCTCAGGGCCGGCCAGGTCGAGCTCAACGAATCGGCACACACGGTTCTTGTTCACGGCAAACCGGTGGAGCTCACCCTCAAGGAATATGAGCTGCTCCGGCTGTTCATGGGTAATCCCGGCAAGGTGTTTTCCAGGGAAGCGCTTCTCGCGAGCGTCTGGGATATGGATTTCGGAGGCGAGACACGGACGGTGGATGTCCACGTCGGGACGCTCCGGATGAAACTGCAGGATCAGGGGGAGCTGATCCGCACCGTGCGCGGTGTAGGCTATAAAATGGAGGACCGCTGATGACCAGGAAGATATTCCGTTCCATATTTTTTGCGACTTTTATCGGCCTCTTTGTGTCCTTTCTCCTCACGCTCGGCGCCCTGTACCAGTATTTCAGCGGGCTTTCCGGGCGGGAACTGCATACCCAGCTGGATCTCGCCGCGCGCGGTGTGGAGAATGAGGGGATCACTTATCTCAAATCCCTGGATCTTCCGAACAGCCGGATCACCTGGATCGATGCGGAAGGGAATGTCCTCTATGACAATGAGGCGGATCCCGGAACCATGGGCAATCACGCGGGACGCCAGGAGGTCTCCGAGGCGCTCTCCTCGGGATACGGCGAGAGCAGCCGCTATTCCGACACGATGACAAAACGCCTTCTCTACTCGGCGGAGAGGCTCTCCGACGGAACCATTCTCCGGATGTCTGTCAGCCAGTACAGTGTCTTTACGCTGGTGCTCGGCCTTCTGCAGCCCCTGATCGCTGCGGTTGCGCTCTCCCTGGCCTTCTCCGGCTTTACGGCGATGCGTCTCGCGAGGCGCATCGTCCGTCCGCTCAACGAGATCGACCTGGATCACCCGCTGGAAAATGCCGGGTACGATGAGCTCTCCCCGCTGCTTCACCGCATTGACGCGCAGCAGGATGAGCTGGCGGAGCGCGAGGGGGAGCTCGGGCAGAAACAGCGGGAGCTGGATACCATACTTGAAAATATGGCGGAGGGTATGATACTCTTAAAGCGCAGCGGGAAAATCCTCGCCATCAACACGGCAGCGGCGGAGCTCCTGGACACGGAGCGCGGGGTGATTGGGCGCCAGATTCTCACGGTCAGCCGAAACCTGGACCTCCAGAATGTGATCGAGAAGGCACTTGCCGGGGAGAGGGCGGAGAAGGTTGTCCCCTTTCACGGGGAGAGCTATCAGGTCAGCGCCTCCCCGGTCGAGGCGGATGGAGAAATCCGCGGCGCCGCGGTTATCATGTACGATGTGACGGAGCGGGAGCAGGCGGAGCAGATGCGCCGGGAGTTTTCAGGCAATGTGTCCCACGAGCTGAAGACACCGCTTCACGCAATCTCCGGATATGCCGAGCTCATGAAGGACGGCATGGTGAAGCAGGAGGATATCCGGCCGTTTGCCGGCAAGATTTATAAGGAAGCGCAGCGGGCGATTCAGCTGGTCCACGATATTATCAGCCTGTCCCATCTGGACGAGGGTGCCGACGACATGAAGCGGGAGAAGGTTGACCTCTATGCGGAGGCAAATGCCGCGGTCTGCCGGCTTCTCACCGAGGCGAAGAATGCGAAGGTTACCCTGACGATCGGCGGTTCCCATGCGGAGATGACCGGCGTCCCGGATCTTCTGGAGGCCATCACCTACAATCTCTGCGACAATGCGATCCGCTATAACCGGCCGGGCGGGCTGGTGCATGTGGAAGTCCGCGGGGAGGGCAGCCGCGCTGTCCTCGATGTCCAGGACAACGGCATCGGGATCCCGAAGAAGGACCAGAAGCGGATTTTTGAGCGCTTTTACCGGGTGGACAAGAGCCATTCCAGGGCAGTCGGGGGGACCGGGCTCGGGCTCTCGATTGTGAAACACGCGGTCATGATCCACCACGGGCAGATCGACTTAAAGAGCGCGGAGGGCAGGGGTACGCGCATCACGGTGTCATTTCCCACAGATCTCAAGGCGGACGAGCCGGTACAATACCTCCCGGAGAGCGGAAGAGAGGACAAGGCGGAATGAAGATCAATTTTAACGAGAAAAAAGGGTTTATCTGCGACATGGACGGCGTGATCTACAAGGGCAACCAGATTCTGCCCGGGGTCACGGAGTTTATCGACTGGCTCCAGCAGGAGCACAAGAATTACCTTTTCCTGACGAACAACAGCGGGATGACGCCGAAGGAGCTCCACCAGAAGATCATGCGGATGGGCCTGGATGTGCCGATGGAGCATTTCTATACCAGCGCGCTTGCCACCGCGCAGTTCCTGAAACAGCAGGCTCCGGGATGCTCGGTCTTCGCGATCGGCGAGGCCGGCCTTCTGAACGCGCTCTACGACGCGGGGATCACGATGAACGATGTCAATCCGGATTATGTCGTCATGGGCGAGGGCAGGACCTACTCGCTGGAAACGCTTACCCAGGCGGTCAACCTCGTTCTCGGCGGGGCAAAATTGATCGGGGCAAATTCCGACGTGACCGGGCCGATTGAGGGCGGTATCGCGCCCGGCTGCCGCGCCCTCGTCGCGCCGGTGGAGATGGCTACCGGAAAGAAGGCGTATTTCTGCGGAAAGCCGAATCCCCTGATGATGCGGACCGGCCTCCGGATACTCGGCTGCCATTCCGAGGAGGCGGTGGTTGTCGGCGACCGCATGGACACGGATATCGTGGCCGGCACGGAGAGCGGCATGTCCACCGTCCTTGTGCTCTCCGGCGTCTCCACGCCGGAAACCGTGAAGCGGTTTGCCTATCAGCCGACGATGATCCTGGACGGCGTCGGCGATATTGTCACCGAGGCGGAATCGTCCCTTCCGGGGGCGGAGAACGCCTCATAAACCGGCGGCTTGCCGCCCCGGCCAGACCAAACAGAATACGATCCCGGCACTGGCATGTTTCGATCTGCCTGTGCCGGGATTTTTGTCTGTCCATGAGGGCGGAATAATGTTAAGATGGAATCGGCCGGACGATTTGTTCCGGCAGATGGACACGATTGGGAAGAAAGGATGTGCGGGGATGCACAGGATATTGCTTTTTGACCTGGACGGGACACTGACGAAGTCTGATCCGGGGATTGTGAACGCGGCGTTATACGCCCTCGAACATATGGGAATCACGGTGGATCATCCGGAGGAGCTCCGGAAATTCATCGGGCCGCCGATCCGCCGGTCCTTCGAGGAGGATTACGGGATGAGCGGCAAGGAGGCGGAGACGGCGCTCGCCTATTACCGCGAGTATTACACCCGGAAGGGGCAGTATGAAAATTCTGCCTATCCGGGAATCCCGGAACTGCTGGAAGCGCTCCGCCGCAGGGGAAGGACGCTCATGGTCGCGACAGCCAAGCCGGACGCCTACACGGAGGAGATTCTCCGGTTCCTCCATCTTGACCGGTATTTTGACTATGTGGCGGCAGCGACGATGGATGGCTCAAGATCCGAGAAGATCGATGTCATCCGCTATGCCATCAGCCTTGTCGGCGCGGGACACCGGGAGGACATGCTGATGGTCGGCGACCGGGAATTTGATATTCTCGGTGCCCGCGGGACGGGCTTGGACTCTGTCGGTGTTCTCTACGGCTATGGAAGCCGCGGGGAGTTGGAGGCTGCCGGCGCCGGTAAGATCGCGGCGACCGTGGAGGAACTCGGCGGCATTCTTCTGCATGAGGAGTAAAGATGAGGAAATTCATGCGTTGGGCAGGGATATTTGTCCTGGCAGCCTGCCTTGCCTTTGCTGTCCCAGCCGCGGGGCGCGCGGATTTCGGAGACTATTCCGGAAACAGCGACTATAACAGCGGCGGCAGCAATGGCGGGGACCGCGGCAGCTATGGCGGGGACTACGGCGGCTATGGCGGAGGCAGCTACGGCGGCAGCTATTACGGCGGCTACCCGGGGTTTTATGATCAGGATGATGGCTCGGAGGATGGTGCGGATCCGGCCGTGATCCTGTTCGTCATCGCGGTGATCACACTGATTATCCTGGCCAATATGAAGCGGCAGGGCAGAAAGCGGGGGATGCGGCGGGAAGTTCCGGTGATGACCAGGGAGCCGTCAAAGGGAAAGCCGATATCCACTTATCGGGAGATTGACCCGGGATTCGATGAGGCGGCTTTCTCGGAGAAGCTCTCCAATCTCTATGTCCAGATGCAGGATGGCTGGACCAAGAAGGATATTGCGCCGCTCCGGCCGTACTTTACGGATGCGTTTTTCGCCCAGATGGAGAGGCAGCTTGAGCAGAAGAAGGCGGCGCACGAAACCAACTATGTTGAGAGGATTGCCGTGCTCTCCGCCGCGCCCACGGCCTGGTACCAGGAAAATGGTATGGATCACATTGTGGCTGTCCTCCAGACGAGGATTGTGGACTATACACTGAACGACGACACCGGGGAGCTCGTGTCCGGGAGCCGGACCGCGGAGAAATTCATGACCTACGAGTGGGATCTCGCGAGGGAGACCGGGAGCAGGACAGAGAAGAATCCGGAGATCCGGACCGTGAACTGCCCGAACTGCGGCGCCCCGGTGCGGATCAACGCGACGGCGAAATGCCCGTACTGCGGTTCTGTGATCACGGTGAAGCAGAAAGATTGGGCCATCACCGGGATCCGCGGCCTCGCGCAGCGGACAGGCGGCCGATGAGGCGCTTATTTCCGGCCGGTGTTTTTGCCGCTGCCGGGGTGGGACTTCTTGCGGCGGCGGACCATTTCCCCGCATTTGCGGAGTGGTACCGCGCCCATATCTACCGGTCGCTCTCCGCGGCGTTTTCCCTGGTGAGCGGTATATTCCCTTTTTCCCTTTCCGAGATCGGGCTCTGCCTCCTCGCGGCCGCGGCGGCGGCAGATCTTGTCTGCTGCCTTGTCCGGGGCGGTGATGGAAAATGCCGGATCAGGAGGCTGTCCCGCCTCGGAATCCGCCTGGCCACCGCAGCCGCGGTACTGTTCTTCCTCTACGCTGTAAATTGCGGGGTGAATTACCGGAGCAGGACATTTTCCGAGCTCGCCGGGTTCCGGCGGGAGGAGGCGTCCGCGGAGGAGCTTTACAGCCTCTGCGATGATCTGGCGGAGGAGATCCGGAAGACGGATGATGAGCTCGGGACCAGCGCGGGCGCAGACGGGCAGACGGCAGAGACGCCCGCGCCGGATTTTGCCTATTTCCGGCGGACTGGGAAGCTCTGCCGGAGCGCCATGCAAAACCTGGGGGAGGCCTGGCCGGAGCTTCGCTTCCACTATCCGATGCCGAAGCCTATTCTCTGTTCGAGGTTTTTCTCCGAGCGCCAGATCACCGGCATCTACTCCCCGTTCACGGTGGAGGCCAATGTCAACCGGGAGATCCCGTACTATAACATCCCGTTTACCATGTGCCATGAGCTTTCCCATCTCTGCGGCTTCATGCGGGAGGATGAGGCAAATTTCATTGCTTTTCTTGCCCTCGCCGGGGAGGAGGATGCGGAAATTCGGCGGAGCGGCCTGCTCTGCGGCTTTGTCTACGCGGGAAATGCGCTTGCGGCGGCGGATCCCGAGCGGTACGCACTCTGTTACGGGAAACTCACGGACCAGGACCGGCAGGATCTTGCCTGGAATAATGCGTTCTGGGACCAGTTCCGGGGAAAGGCCGCCGAAACCCACGAGAAGGTCAATGACGCCTATCTCCGGGCGAACGGGCAGGCGGAGGGAACCGCGAGCTACGGCAGGATGGTTGATCTGATGCTCGCGTGGCACAGAAAATTATGATATACTGTTACTGTTCAGCACATGCGGAGGGAGAGCCCGCAGACCGGCCGCTCGCGGATGGCTTTGCGGGCTCTCCCTCCGCATGTGGCAAGACGCCGCGGGTGCTCGGAACTCCGCATCCCGCGAAGCAAAGCCCCGCGGGGGGCGGTGGCTGAACAGTTACAATAGCTTTAACTTCATCCATGCAGTTGCGGTTCAGCGCCGGAATGCGGGAATTCGGCCGCCCGGCGGGGGAAGATCGGGAAGGGTTTATGCTGAACGAGGATAAAATCCGTCGGATGACGGATCTTGCCATGTTTGAGAAGGAGCACAGCAGGGCAATCGGGGATGCCGGTCTCTATCATCAGGAGGATTATGCCGCGCGCTATGCGATCCGCGGCTTTTTCGGCTATACGGGCGCTTTCATCCTGGCCATCCTGATCGCGGCCTTCTGCCGCCTGGATCATTATCTCGGGGGCTTGACGATGGAACTTCTTGCCGCCCGTCTCCGGGAGCTGGCGGTTTTCTATGCTGCCGGCCTCCTGATCTATCTCGCCTTAGCCGTCTCAGCGGCGCTCCGCGCCTACGAGAAGGCGCGGGAATACCGCGGTATCTATCTGACTCGGCTGCGTTATCTGTCCCGCAGGTATGATTTTCAGCACCGGAAGGAACAGCTCTTGAGGGAGGAAAAGCGGGGATGAGAGCATTGCTGATTTTTCGGGAGCGCCTCCGGGCGTTCTATGCCAGATACAGCCAGCCGGTAGATTACGCGCTGCGCTTCCTGGCAGCCTTTGCGGTACTTCTCCTGGTTCTCCGGATGACCGGCTACCGGGAGGAGATCCACGGAATCCTTCTTGCCCTGGCCGCCGGACTGTTTCTGGCGCTTCTCCCGGCGGGAGCCGCCGTACTGTTCTCCGCCGGCCTTATCCTGGCGGAGTTCTCCGCGGTTTCCGTTGAGCTCACTCTGGCATCCGTCATGCTCTTTCTGGCCTTTGCGATGATCATGTTCGGCTTTCAGGTGCGCCATACGATCCTGATCCTTGTGGCGCCGCTGTTTCTCTATCTGCGGCTTCCCTACGCACTTGCCCTCGCGGTGGGCCTTCTGGGAACGTATGTCTCCATCATTCCCGCCGGAATCGGGATCTTTGCCTACTACCTGATGCTTTACGCCAGGCAGAATAACAGCATGTTCACGATCGGGGAAAATACGGACCGACTGGATATCCTGTCCCAGGTATTTTCCGGTGTCCTCGGCAATCCGTCGATGCTTCTGGCGCTTTCGGCCTGCTGCCTGTCGATCGTGGTTGTCCTGCTGATCCGGGACCTTTCCATCAATTATGCTCCCCTGATCGGCATCGCCAGCGGGCTCATTTTCCAGCTTCTTGCTGTTCTCATCGGGAGCCTCATGCTGAAACTGACGGTGATGCCGGTTTCCACCGCGCTCTCTGCCCTTGTCTCCCTCGGGGCGGCGCTCATCCTCTGGTTTTTCCTGTATTCGGCGGACTACTCCCGGACAGAGTATCTCAACTACGAGGATGATGACTACTATTATTATGTGAAGGCGGTTCCGAAGATGAAGGTTTCGCTGACCGACGTCCGGGTGACGAAAATCAACCGGGTGCATAAAGACGAATGATTTCGCGGAAATCCGCGGTTCAGCTATTGGAGGCAGTATATGTCATCGGCGTTGTCTTATATTTATGCCTGGTTCTCATTTGTGCCGAGAATGACAGTCAAGAATTTCATCGAGATTCTGATCATCAGCTATGTGCTCTATCAGATCCTGGTGTGGTTCAAGAATACCAAGGCCTGGACCCTTCTCAAGGGTATTCTCTTCATCCTGGGCTTCTTTCTCTTTGCGGCGGTCCTCCAGCTGGATACGATCCTCTGGCTGCTTGAGAAATGCTCGGTTATCGCAGTGACGGCGATCCTGATCATCTTTCAGCCGGAGCTGCGCCGCGCGCTGGAACAGCTCGGCAGCCAGGACGTCTTCGGGCGCTTCTTCCAGACGGAGACGGTGACGGAGGACGAGGAGTTCAGCAAGAAGACGATCCATGAGCTCGTCCGCGCTTCCTTCGAGATGGGAAAAGCCCGCACCGGCGCCCTGATGGTGCTGGAGAGGGAGAATTCCCTGATGGATATCGAGAGGACAGGGATCGCGGTGGACGGCATCGTGACCAGCCAGCTGCTCATCAATATTTTCGAGCACAATACCCCGCTGCATGACGGCGCCGTGGTGATCCGCGGAAACCGGGTCAGCGCGGCGACCTGCTACCTTCCCCTGTCGGAAAATATGACCATCAACAAGGCTCTGGGAACCCGCCACCGGGCGGCGGTCGGTATTAGCGAATCCACGGATTCCGTGACGATCGTGGTTTCCGAGGAGACCGGGAGAGTGTCTGCGGCGATCGGCGGAAGCCTCCGGATCCTGTCCAGCGAGGAGGAACTCGCGAATTTCCTGCAGATCCAGATGCTTGGCCCGGAAACGCGGCGCACAGGGCGGCTTCGGGACATCTGGAAGAGAAAGAGGATCCGCTGAGAGACATCCGTTCATTTTTGCTTTAGGAGAAAATATTGAAAATGAAGGAAATATTCCTGCGAAATCTCAGCCTCAAGGTTATCGCATTTGTCGCCGCGTTTTTTGTGTGGCTGGGGGTGGTCAACGCGGCCAATCCCGTGATCACCGTGACGCGCGATGTGGAGGTGAAAATCACCAACGAGGAGGTTCTCGAGAAATCCAACCTGACCTATGAGGTGGTGGGGAAGAATACAGCGACCGTCAGCTGCCGGGCGAGAACCCGTGACGCCTCCAGGATCCGGGCGGAGGATTTCTATGTCTATGCCGACCTGTCGGACATGTACGATGTGACCGGCGCCATCCCGGTGTATGTGGAGGTTACCGATAACGCGAACCTGATCCAGGGCACCCCGACGGTGACCCCCGGGGTGATCAAGGTCCAGACGGAGCCTCTCCAGACGAAGCAGTTCACCCTCAAGGCGATCACCTCAGGCACCGTGGAATCCGGCTATGAGACCGGCGAAATCAAGTTGGATCCGAAGACCGCCGTGGTCAAGGGGCCACAGTCCCTGGTCGGCCAGATCAGCTCCGTCGGCGTGGCCATCAATGTGGACGGCGCGGCGCAGGATCTTAACGGAACCGCAAAGCCGGGGTTCTATGACGCGAACGGGAACGCGATGACGATGAGTGAGCAGGTGCAGATTGAGGGCGGGGATGTCGCCTACAGCGTAGATATCCTCCGGCTGAAGGAGGTGCCGTTAAACTTCATTGTTGCCGGGAATGTTGCTGCCGGCTATGAGTATGCCGGTGCCGAGGCGACGGTCGCCACGGTGACCATTGCCGGGGAATCTTCGGCACTTGAGTCCGTGAGCGAGATCAGGATCCAGAACCCGGCGCTCAATGTGGAAGGGGCGACAGGCAATGTGAAGACCACCGTGGATCTCCGCGACTACCTGCCTTCCGGTGTCAGCCTGAGCGGCATGGACAATACAGAAATCTCCGTGACGCTGAAGGTTGAGCAGCTCCAGACACAGCGGGTTACCGTGCCGGCAAGCCAGGTCAGCCTGACCGGGGAGAACTCAGCCTATGACTATTCGGTCAATTCAGGGTTAGTCACCGTGCAGGTTCAGGGCCTTGCCGAGGATCTCGCCCGGCTGACCCAGAAGGAGCTCACGCTCAGCGCAGATGTCTCCGGCGCGGATGCCGGGGTTCACGCGGTCTCGGTGGATGTCTCGCTCAGTGCCGATTTCGCCGACCGTATGGAAGTCCTCAGCGCGTCACCGCTTTCGGTCACCGTCCGGTCCCGGAACGCGCAGGCGCCTCAGACGACGGCGGCGGAGACGGCGGCAAGCACCGATGCCGCGGAGGGAGACACCGGTTCGGACACAACCGCGGAAGGGGGAACGACAGGAACATGATGAAGGCAAAGGTCCGGATGAACATTCCCGGCGGGCTGCACCTGCGCCCCGCCCAGGAGCTCTGCAGCCGGGCGATGTGCTTTAAGAGCACGATAACCATGGAGGTACGGGGGGCGGAATACAATGTCAAGAGCGTGCTGAGCGTCCTTGGTGCCTGCGTGAGATCCGGGGAGGAGGTCGAATTTTCCTGCTCCGGGGATGACGAGGCATTTGCCCTCCGGGATATGGTGGAGGCCGCGGACAGCGGCCTTTCCGAGTACATGCGCCTTCTCCGCTCCGGGAAAGAGGAGAGGGCCGGGGATGCCGGGGAGGATGAGGAATGACCGTTTTTCTGTTCTGCCAGGCGGCGGCTTTCCTGTTCTCCCGCTGGAATGCCAACCTTCCCGCGGGGCTTGGGATTCTCGCTTCCGCCGCCTATCTCTACGCGGCGGAGGCGGGACGCTCCGGGTCAAAGCTTTCTCTCCGCGGCCTGTTCCTGCTCTCTTTTGTCGGTGGTGAGGGCCTTGCCTGCCTTAAACTCTCCTTCATCGGGGAAATGTGGTGCCCCGGGATGTGGCTTTCCGTGACGCTGGCCGTTCTGGGATTTTCCACGGCGTACGGCCTTCTCTCGGGGGAAAGCCTCCGGGAGATCTTTTTCCCGGGAATGGCGAGGGATGGCGCGTCCTCCTGGTCCGTCCATGCGGCATTCCGCGAGCGGGAACTCAGGGATGATCCGAGACGGTTCAGGGACGCCTCCGGTCCGGTGCTTCTCGCGGCCTGCGGCATCGCGATGGTTTCCCTGCTGAGCTTTCTTCTCGAGGCCAGGATCCTGGGGTACGTCCCGTTCTTTGTCCGGGGGGTCCCGCATGCCTATTCCGCCTTTCATGTCCACGGCCTGCATTATTTCACGGTGAGCTGCGTGCTCGTGCCGCCCCTATCGGTGATTTATTTCCGGACGGGGACGGGAAGGACATTCCGGGGCGATATCCTGGCGGGAATTGCCCTGGCTTGCGGGCTTGCGGTCCCGCTGCTCTGTGTATCACGGTTCCAGCTTGTCTTCGCGGTGTTTCTTGCCGGAGCGGTTTACTTCCGGATGGGTGGAAAAATCCATCCGGCGCTGATGGCTGCCGGCGGGGCAGCCCTGGCCGCGCTGCTTGTCATCCTCACCGCGGCGAGAAGCCACAGCGCGGAATACCTGAACGGGATCTTCGAGATGAAGAACAGCCGGCTGCCGCTGTTTGTGAGCCTGCCCTACATCTACATCGCGATGAATTATGAGAATCTGGATTATCTGATCCGCGCCCTCCCCGCGCATGCCTTCGGGAAGCGGATGCTGATGCCCCTGTGGACGTTCACCGGGCTGAAATCCATGTTCCCGGAGCTCGTCAATGCGCCGCTCTACTTTATTAAGGAAGAGCTGACGACGACCACGCTCATCTATGACGCCTGGTATGATTTCGGGACGGCCGGGGTGCTGCTCTTCGCGGCTGCCCTCGGCGCAGTGTCCGCCAGGATTACCGAAGCGTGCGACTACTCGGACAATCCGGTGGCATTCCTGTTCTACGCACAGTTTGCGGCGTACCTGGCCTTTTCCTTTTTCTCGGCATGGTTCTCCCTGCCGGTCACCTGGTTTTACTTCGGCGTCACTTTCCTCGCGGGCCTTATGGCCTATCTCGGGATCGGACGGCGCCGCTGAACAATAATGAAAATCTTCAAGGAGGAACAATCCCATGATTTCGCAGAAAATGCTTCCATTTCTTCAGAACAATTCCGCCATCCGTGCCATGTTCGAGGAAGGTAAGGAGATGGCAAAAAAGTATGGCCGGGAAAATGTCTATGACTTCAGCCTCGGCAACCCGTCTGTACCCGCCCCGGAGGAGGTGAACCAGGCCATCCGCGATGTCCTCGATGAGGAGGATTCCCTGTTCGTCCACGGCTACATGTCCAACAGCGGCTACGAGGATGTCCGGGCGGACATCGCCGCATCCCTGAACCGGCGGTTTGGCACGGCCTATGCCGCGAAAAACCTGATCATGACGGTCGGCGCAGCGAGTGCGCTCAATATCATCCTGAAATCCATCCTGGATCCGGGAGATGAGGTCATCACTTTCGCCCCGTTCTTTGTCGAGTATGGCAACTATGTCCGGAATTATGACGGGAAGCTGGTTGTCCTTCCGCCGGCAAGTGCGGATTTCCAGCCGGATCTCGCGGGGCTTGCGAAGGCTGTCACGCCGAAGACGAAGGCGGTCATCATCAATACGCCGAATAACCCGACCGGGGTCATTTACTCCGCGGAGAGCCTCCGCGGCATGGGGGACGTTCTCCGGGAGAAGGAGAGGGAGTTCGGCACAGACATCCTGATCATCTCCGATGAGCCGTACCGCGAGCTCGCCTACGACGGCTGCTCGGTCCCGTGGGTGCCGGATTTCTATGAGAATACGGTTGTCTGCTATTCCTACAGCAAATCCCTGTCGCTTCCCGGTGAGCGGATCGGCTACGCCCTGATCCCGGATTCCGTGTCGGACAGCGAAGACCTGATCCAGGTGGCAACGATCGCCAACCGCGTGAACGGCAGCGTGAACGCGCCGTCCCTGATCCAGCGGGTGATCCGCCGCTGCCTCGCCGTGAAGGTCAATGTTGCTGCCTATGACAGGAACCGAAATGACCTCTACAATGGCTTGACGAAGCTCGGATTCACCTGTGTACGCCCGCAGGGCGCGTTCTATCTGTGGGTGAAGTCCCCGGATGAGGATGAGAAGAAATTCGTCGCGGCCTGCAAGGAGGAGCACATCCTGGTTGTTCCCGGAAGCTCATTCTTCGGACCGGGCTATGTGAGAATCGCTTACTGCGTGTCGAATGACATGATCCACCGGTCGATGCCGGCGTTCGCGAAAGTGGCGGAGAAGTACGGCCTGTGATCGCTGCTCCACGAAACTCGGACTGCGCTTTCCCTTGTCCTCATCAGGTGGCTGGTTATTGCTAAGGGCTCTACTAATAAGGAGGCACCCGGATCAGAAGATCCGGATGCCTCCTCGTTTCAGTGAAAGCACTGGTTGGTTTACTTTCCCTGAAGGCTGCGTGCTTTTCGGAGATTCCTGAGTAACGGAGCAATGCATTGGAGTTTCGAGTTTCCTTTTCTTGAATCAGTTACCCTGCCGAGCCAGCACACAGATTTGTTTCTCCGTTCATAAGGTTAATGCGTTATGGACGGAATTTATTGCAAAACCGCCGAAAAAATTTCCGGCGTTTTTACCGACATTGTTCTATTTTATTCGATGGAAATTCTTTGTCAAGGTCAAAACCGAGGGAACGGAGATATTCGAGGATCACCCGGGCAGCTCCGGCAGGGCCGATCCGGTCGGTGGAGATGACCAGGTCATAATTCTGGGCATCCGCCCAGTCCCGCCCGGTGTAATAGCGGTAATACTCCCCGCGCTCCCTGTCCATCCGGCGGATAGCCTTCTCGGCATCCGCCTCAGAGCCGGCGGTTTTCTCCCGGATGCGGGAGACACGTTCCGCCCATGAACCGATGACATGAACGCGCAGAAGCACATCATAGTGGTCGAGGACATAATCGGCGCAGCGGCCGATGAACACACAGGATTCCTCCGCGGCAAGCTTCCGGATGACTTCCGACTGGAAGCGGAAGAGGTTGTCCGCAGACATCAGGTCCGGGCCGAAGGACGGAGCCCCCTCCTCAGGCGTCAGGTTTTTCATGATCCGGTAGAGCAGGCGGTTCCCCGCTTTCTCGTCAGCCAGGTGAAAATAGCTTTCCCGGATGCCGCTGGCATCAGAATTGATTTTCAGGATGTTTTTGTCGTAGCAGCAGATCCCGAGCAGTTCCGCCAGGATCCGGCCGGTTTCCGCGCCGCCGCTGCCGTACTGGCGGCCAATCGTGATGACCATGTGTTTCCCTGCCATAGCGCGCACCTCCTGTCCGAAGGCATGAAGCCTGTCAGTTTCCCTGAAAAAGGCCAGCTTCCCTTAAGCCGTCAGCTGTTCTCAAATTCGCCGGAGAAGACCTCCACCGCGGGTCCTGTCATATAGATGGTGTCCTTGTCCTGGTCCCAGGTAATGCCCAGATGGCCGCCGAGGAGGGCAATATCCACGGTGTTTTTGGTGAGCCCTTTCAGGATCGCGGCAGCTGCCGACGCGCAGGCACCGGTTCCGCAGGCGAGCGTCTCGCCGGAGCCGCGCTCCCATACCCGCATCTCCAGATGGCTGCGGTCGATCACCCGCACAAACTCTGTGTTTGTCCGATCCGGAAAACGGGGATGGTTCTCAAAATCCGGACCGATCTCCGGAAGATTGAGGGACGAGACATGATCCAGGAAGACGACAGCGTGGGGATTGCCCATGGAAATCCCCGTGAAGTTCCATGTCTTTCCGTCCACGAGAATTTCTTCGTCGATCTTCGACGTCAGCACCGGTTTTCCCATATCCACGGTGGCGGAGACAACTTTCCCATTTTCCGTCTGCATATCCAGCGTCCGGAGGCCGGAGCCGGTGAGCACCGTGATCCGCGTCCTGTCGACGATCCCGTGGTCATAGACATACTTGCCCACGCAGCGGATGCCATTGCCGCACATTGCGCCGCGCGAGCCGTCCGCGTTGTACATGACCATCTCGCAGTCCGCCTCCTCCGAGGGGCAGATGAGGATCAGGCCGTCAGAGCCGATGCCGAAATGCCGGTCGCTGACCTTTTTCGCCAGCTCCGACGGGTTCCGGACGATCTCCCGAAAGCAGTTGACATAGACATAGTCGTTGCCGATGCCCTGCATCTTAGTAAATTTCATCAGATTACCTCCTGTGCGGCCGGAAGGAACACTCCGGATCCGGCGGTCCGGCTCAGTCGAGGGCGCGCAGCTCCTCGCAGAAGCCGTTGCCGAGGACAATGCTGCCTACATAACCGACGCCGGCGACCATGTAGACTTCCCCGTCGTCCCGGATTTCCACCTCGAGGAGGCCGCCGGGCATGTGGACATACATATTCCGGTCGGCAAGGCCCATGCGGTAAGCTGCCGAGGCTGCCGCGCAGGCGCAGGAACCGGAAGCCAGCGTGTAGCCGACCCCGCGCTCGTAGATCTCAATCTGGATATTGGTCCGGTCAAGGACATTCAGCAGCTGCGTGTTGACTTTCTCGGGGAAATACTCGGCGGATTCGGAAATGTTCCCGATCCGGCAGACCAGCTCCTTCGAGATCTCATTCATCCAGATCACGCAGTGCGGATTCCCCAGGGAGAGGCAGGTGGTCACATAGGGGATCTTGTCAAAGACAAGGATCTCGTTGATGACCTCGCGGCGCTGCCCGGTCATGGGGATCTCATCGCTCCAGAAGGACGGGAGCCCCATCGAGACCTTGAGCCGGGTTCCCTCCTCATTCAGATAGAAGACGTGCTCCACCCCCGCGATAGTGTCGAAGGAGATGCTGTTTTTCTGCACATAATTGCGGTCGCGGAGGTAGCGCGCGATGATCGCCATGCCGTTGCCGCTCTTTTCCGCCTCGCTGCCGTCCGCGTTATAGATTTTCACGGACATCCGGTCATTGTCAAAGCAGGGGCCGACGAGAATCCCGTCCGCGCCGATTCCGAAATGGCGGTCGCACAGCCGGGCGATCGCCGCCCGGTGCAGTGGCATCGGGTTGCGGTTCGGGTCGTAGACCAGGTAATCATTGCCCATGCAGTGATACTTTTCCATGGTAATTTGTTCCATATGCAAGCTCCCATCCGGCCGGCAGAATGCCGGCCCAAGACTTTCCAACTGTTAACATTATATCCGAAATAAGAAAAACTTTCCACCAATTCCGACGTTTCAGGCGGAAATGCGCTATACTTGTCACTGTTCAGTACATGCCGGAGTTGAACCGTAATCTATGCGTAAAGGGGCAGAATTTTCTCGGGGAGGGAAAATACATGAAGACAGAGTTTGACGCGGGGGAGATGAACAGGCTGATCCGGGCAGTCGCCCGGGGGCTTGACCTGGATCCGACGGAAATCACCCCGGAGAGCCGGTTTGCCGAGGATCTCCTGGCGGATTCCTTCGATATGGCGATGATCCTTGCGGAGGTGGATGAGGCGTTCGGGACGGCGATCCCCTCCGAGGAGGCCGAGGTCATCCGAACGGTCGGCGACCTCGCCGCGGAGGTCCGCGCATACCCGGCATCGCGGAGGAAGGCGAGGCCGGTCCGCTGGTCGTCGGGCAGCACGCACTGACCGGCGGGAGAGCAGGAAGGCGGGGCATCCGGCAGCGGGGTTCTAGCCGCGGCCGGCCGTCGGGAAAGGGCGCAAAGGAACTGTTCACGCCACAGGGATCCCGAACAGTTGCGGCACAAAAAGAAATTCCCGGGAAAATCACATCTTGCTCTTGTATTTTTCCGGGCAGCCCGCTATAATAAGTCTGAATTGTTACTAGTTTAACAATAAAGGAAAATCTTAGGAGGATTCAAGCATGGCTGTAAGAGTAGCAATCAATGGTTTTGGCCGTATCGGCCGTCTGGCATTCAGACAGATGTTCAACGCGGAGGGTTATGAGGTTGTTGCCATCAACGATCTTACTTCCCCGGAGATGCTTGCATACCTGTTAAAGTATGATACCACGCACGGCAGATATCCGGGCAAGGTTGAGGCTAAGGAGCACTCCATCGTCGTAGACGGCAAGGAGATCACCATTTATGCCGAGAAGGATGCCGCAAATCTTCCGTGGAAGGCACTCGACATCGATGTTGTCCTTGAGTGCACCGGGTTCTACACCTCTAAGGATAAGTCTATGGCTCACATCAATGCCGGCGCTAAGCATGTCGTTATCTCCGCTCCGGCTGGCAAGGATCTGAAGACCATCGTTTACAATGTAAACCACAAGACGCTGACCGCTGATGACCAGATTATCTCCGCAGCTTCCTGTACCACGAACTGCCTTGCACCGATGGCAAAGGGCCTCAATGACCTTGCTCCGATCGAGGCCGGCTTCATGACCACGGTTCACGCTTACACCGGTGACCAGATGGTTCTCGACGGACCGCAGAGAAAGGGCAACCTCCGCAGATCCCGCGCGGCTGCCATGAACATCACCCCGGCTTCCTCCGGCGCTGCCAAGGCAATCGGCCTGGTTCTTCCGGAGCTTGACGGCAAGCTGAACGGTGCTGCCCAGCGTGTTCCCACCGCAACCGGTTCCACCACCATCCTCGACGCGATCGTGGACAAGGAAGTTACGGTTGAGCAGGTCAATTCCCAGATGAAGGCTGAGGAGACCGAATCCTTCGAGTACAACACCGATGAGATCGTTTCCTCCGATATCATCAACAGCACGGCCGGTTCCATTTTCGATGCCACCCAGACCAAGGTTCTTCCGATGGCCGGCGGCAAGACGCTTGTCCAGGTTGTTTCCTGGTACGACAATGAGAACTCCTACACGAGCCAGATGGTTCGCACCATCAAGTACTTCGGCTCTCTGATCAGCAAGTAATTTCAGAACGGTCAGGATATAGCAGAGAGGTCCGGTCCAGCATTGGGCCTGGCCTCTCTTTTCATCAGAAAAAAACATGTGTGTCCGGGCACATTTCCCGGATCCCCGAAAGGAGAGAATCATGGCAGCATTAAATAAAAAGACGGTAGATGATTTTGACGCGAAGGGCAGGAGGGTTCTTGTCCGCTGCGATTTCAACGTGCCGCTGAAGGACGGAAAGATCACCGATGAGACCAGAATCAACGCGGCACTGCCTACGATCGAGAAGCTGATCGGCGAGGGCGCCAAGGTGATCCTCTGCTCCCATCTCGGCAAGGTGAAAAAAGGGCCGAACGAGGGCGAATCCCTGAAACCGGTAGCCGCCAGCCTGTCCGCGAAGCTGGGCAAGGAAGTACACTTCATCGATGACTGGAATGTCACCGGCCCGGATGTGACGAAGGCAGTCTCCGAAATGAAGGACGGCGACGTCATTCTTCTCCAGAATACCCGTTTCAGAGGCAAGGAGGAGACCAAGCCGGAGGAGGCCGGCGACAAGTTCGCGCGTGAGCTCGCCGATCTCGCGGATGACTATGTCTGCGATGCCTTTGGTTCCGCGCACAGGGCACATGCTTCCGTATCCGGCGTGACGAAGTTCATCCGCGAAAAGGGCGGAAACTGCGCGGTCGGCTACCTGATGCAGAAGGAGATCCGCTTCCTCGGCAATGCCGTGGAGAATCCGGTCCGCCCGTTTGTCGCCATCCTGGGCGGCGCCAAGGTTGCGGACAAGCTGAACGTGATCTCCAACCTGCTGGAGAAGTGCGATGTCCTGATCATCGGCGGCGGCATGGCGTACACCTTCGTGAAGGCTCAGGGACATGAGATCGGTGAGTCTCTCTGCGATGAGACCAAGCTGGATTACTGCCGTGAGATGATTGCCAAGGCAGAAAAGCTCGGCAAGAAGCTGCTCCTTCCGGTTGACGCGGTTACGACCGACCATTTCCCGGATCCGATTGACGATCCGGCGATCGCGGTTGAGGTTGTGGATATCGACAAGATTCCGGCCGACAGGATGGGCATGGATATCGGACCGAAGACGATTGCCCTCTATGAGGATGCGGTGAAGAGCGCCAAGACCGTGGTATGGAACGGTCCGATGGGCGTATTCGAGAACCCGGTGCTCGCTAAGGGCACAAAGGCAGTTGCTGCCGCTCTCGCTGCGGCGGATGCCACGACGATCATCGGCGGCGGAGATTCCGCTGCCGCGGTGAACCAGCTCGGCTACGCCGACAAGATGAGCCACATTTCCACCGGCGGCGGCGCTTCCCTGGAATTCCTCGAGGGCAAGCAGCTTCCGGGTGTATACGCGGCGGATGATAAGGACTGAGCGCAAACGCGGATTTCCTCCGGCGCCTGGGGTTTCCCGGGTGCCGGAATCCCACGAATTGGAGGAAAATCATGAGTCGAAGAAAAATTATTGCCGGCAACTGGAAAATGAATAAGACCCCGTCCGAGGCGAAAGCCCTGGCGGAGCTGTTAAAGCCGCTGGTGGACAATCCGGATGTGGATGTCGTTTACTGTGTTCCGGCGATTGATCTTCTTCCGGTAGCTGAGGTGATCAAGGGCACCAACGTGATGCTGGGCGCGGAGAACGTCTCCGACCAGGATGCCGGCGCCTATACCGGCGAGATTTCCGCGGACATGCTGGTGGATGCCGGGGTTAAGTTCGTCATCATCGGCCATTCCGAGAGAAGACAGTACTACAGGGAAGACGACGCCTTCCTCAACCAAAAGGTGCTCAAGGCATTGGAGAAGGGACTTACCCCGATCCTCTGCTGCGGTGAGACGTTAGAGCAGCGGGAGGCCGGCGTGACCCTGGACTGGATCCGCCTCCAGCTCAAGAGCGACCTTCAGGGCGTCACCAAAGAGCAGGCTGCCTCCATGGTCATCGCCTACGAGCCGATCTGGGCGATCGGCACCGGGAAGACCGCGACCAGCGATCAGGCTGAGGAGGTCTGCGGCGCCATCCGCAAGCTGATTGCGGAGATCTATGACACCGACACCGCGGAGAAGATCCGCATCCAGTACGGAGGATCCATGAAGCCGTCCAACTGCCGTGAGCTTCTTGCCAAGCCGGATATCGACGGCGGCCTGATCGGCGGCGCTGCCCTCAAGGCGGATTTCGCGGATATCGTCAATTACAACAAATAAGATACACAAATCAAAGACAGGGTAAGAGAATTTATGAAAAGACCTACTTTATTACTGATTCTTGATGGCTACGGGATCTCCGACGACCACGAGCACAACGCGGTCTGGGAGGCAAAGACCCCGAATATGGACCGTCTGGAGAAGGAATATCCCTTCGTCCGGGGCAATGCCAGCGGCCTTGCGGTCGGCCTTCCGGACGGCCAGATGGGCAACTCGGAAGTCGGCCATATGAACATGGGCGCGGGGAGAATAGTCTACCAGGAGCTGACCCGGATCACGAAAGCGATCGAGGACGGGGATTTCTTCAAGAATAAGGCTCTCCTCGAGGCGGCGGAGAACTGCCGGAAGAACGGCTCTGCGCTCCACCTGATGGGGCTGGTCTCACCGGGCGGCGTGCACAGCCACAACACGCATATCTACGGCCTTCTGGAGCTCGCCAAGCGCGAGGGGCTGAAAAATGTCTATGTCCACTGCTTCCTCGACGGCAGGGATACTCCGCCGGCTTCCGGGAAGGGGTTTGTCGCTGAGCTTGAGCAGAAGATGCAGGAGATCGGTGTCGGCGAGGTCGCCTCGGTTTCCGGGCGCTATTACGCGATGGACCGCGACAAGAACTATGACCGCGTGGTCAAGGCCTACGATGTCCTGACGAAGGCGGAAGGCCAGAAGGCGGAGAGCGCTCAGGCGGGGATCCAGGCTTCCTACGACAAGGGCGTGAATGATGAATTTGTCGTTCCGTTCTATGTGGAGAAGAACGGCGCTCCGACCGCCACGGTGAAAGACGGCGACTCGGTGGTCTTCTTCAATTTCCGCCCCGACCGCGCGAGGGAGATGACCCACGCATTCTGCGATGATGAGTTCACCGGTTTCCCGAGGGAGAAGCGCCTGGATACCTGCTTTGTGTGCTTCACGGACTACGACCCGACGATCCCGCACAAGCTGGTGGCCTTCGGCAAGGAGGAGCTGAAAAATACCTTCGGTGAATATCTGGCGAAGAAGGGCATGAAGCAGCTGCGCATCGCCGAGACCGAGAAATACGCGCATGTCACCTTCTTCTTCAACGGCGGTGTAGAGACTCCGAACGAGGGGGAGGACAGGATCCTGGTTCCGTCCCCGAAGGATGTTCCGACCTATGACCTGAAACCGCAGATGAGCGCCCCCGAGGTGTGCGAGAAGCTCTGCGCGGCGATCCGCTCCGGAAAATATGATGTCATCATCTGCAACTTTGCGAACCCGGATATGGTCGGTCATACCGGCGTGGAGCAGGCGGCCATCCGGGCGATCGAGACTGTGGATACCTGTGTCGGCAAGGTGACGGACGCCATCCGTGAGGCAGGCGGCCAGGCATTCATCTGCGCGGACCACGGCAATGCCGAGCGCATGGTCGATCCGGAGACAGGAAAGCCCTGGACGGCGCACACGACCAACCAGGTTCCGTTCATCCTGTTCAATGCGGATCCGTCCTTCGGCCTTCGGGAAAATGGCCGCCTCTGCGACATTGTTCCGACCCTGATCGAATGCATGGGGCTGGAGCAGCCCGCGGAGATGACGGGAAAGTCCCTGATCGTCCGGAAATGAGGATGAATTACTGACGATCCGTGCATGATGAGATCCTCCTCCGGGATCTGGCCTGAGCCGGGCGGAAAAGCCCGGCTCTTTTTCTGTGTATACTTGCCTTTTTTTAATAAACAAGTATAATAATAGCGTGTTTAATCTGTTTCAACATCACGATGAAAATATAAAGGCAATCCGGCTTTTCCCGGAAGCACTTTTAGGAGGAAAAAATGACCCTGCTGACGTATCAGATTTTCAAGACGGTTGCTGATATGGGGAGCTTTCACAAGGCGGCGGATGTGCTCGGCCTCACACCATCGGCCATCAGCCACGCGATCTCTTCGATGGAGAATGAGCTCGGGTTCACCGTGCTCACCCGCAATAAGTCGGGCGTCACGCTGACCGGCTACGGCGAGCACCTGCTCCCCTACATCAATGCGGTGCTGAACTGCGACGAGAGCCTTCAGCAGGTTGTGGCAGAGTTCAAGGGGTTAAAGAGGGGAAAAGTCCGGGTGGGTACATTTGCCAGTGTCTGCTCCAACTGGATTCCCCAGATTATCACGTCGTTCCGCGAAAAATATCCCGCAATCACGATCGAGCTCTACCAGGGAACCTACGATGACGTGTCCTACTGGATCAAGAACGGGATTGTGGACTTCGGGTTCCTGTCCACTTCGAGCGCGGGGGATCTCCCGATCAGCCCGTTTTACCTTGACCCGCTGCTCTGCGTGGTACCTCACGGTTTCCGCAAGGAAGATTCTTCCGGCAGCATGACGGTTCATGAGATGGCGAAGCACCAGTTTGTCGTCCAGGCGAAGTCCACGGACGCGGATGTCCAGATCTACATGAAGGAGAACCATCTGGAGGTCAATTCAAGCTACCACGTATCGGACGACCTCTCCATGATCACGATGGTGGAAAATGGCCTCGGCATCTGCATTATCCCGGCGCTGACCGCGGAAAAGATCATGGATAAGGCGAAGGTGGACGTCTATCCCGTGGAGCCGGCTGCCTCGCGGATGATCGGGCTCTCGGCACTCAATCCGAAATCGATGGCTCCGGCGGTGCGGACGCTGTATAATCATATCATTGAGACGTACCAGAATACCGCACAGGATGCCTAGAGGGGAGAACCGTGATCGAAGTTTTTGAGCGCACAGAGCACGAATCCGCCTGATGGCAGCCATCAAAGGGTGCTCACCGCGCCGGTGGAGGCCGGAACCGCACGGAGAAACTCCGATACGTATTCTCTGGAAGACAGCAGCATGGGAAATGTGATAGAATAAAGTAAGCCGGAGAACGCCGGAGATTTTGCAGAAAGAGGCAAGGTGGCATAAATCCGGTATTTCCCAGCAAATCATTCATCTCAACAGGGAGGCAGTAAGTAATGTTCTATTCCAACATTTCCATCGCGGAAAAGTACGATTATCTGGACGACAAATTCAAGGCGGCATATCGCTGGCTCAGGGAGACCGATATCAAGGATCTTCCGGCAGGCGCTTACCCGATCCTCGGCGACAAGGTGGTCGCCAATGTGCAGGAATATACGACCGATGCGAAGGAGAATCATTTCTTCGAGAGTCATAAGAAGTATTTCGACATCCAGTATATGGTTTCCGGCGAAGAAATGTTCGGGATATGTAAGGTGGATGGCCTGAAGCTCAGGGAGAGCCGCGAGGAGAAGGATCTGTATTTCTATGAGGAACCGGTATCTTCCGGCGAGGTTTATCTCCAGGAGGGCGACATGGCCGTTGTTGCCCCGGAGGATGCCCACAAGCCGAGATGCTCGGCAGGGAAGCCGATGGCGGTGAAAAAAGTGGTCATCAAGGTGGCTGTCGACTGAGCCGGAAGTTTGGCTGATACATCATCATTTTTGCCGTTCAGGAGGAAGGACAATATGCAGGCAGTTTATGATTTGGGAAATGGCATGAGGCTGATCGACCTCTCCAAGCTGGTTGATCCGGCAACCGAGACCAGGAGGTGCAAGCTGCACCGCTTTAACACGGGCGGGCCGATCCCGGATTTTCATACGAATTTTGATATCATGACCCATCTCGGCACGCATGCGGAGTGCCCGTATCATCACAATGATGACTGGCCGGATGTGACCGGGGTTCCGCTCACGACATTTATGGGCCGCGCGGTCTATGTGAATTTCCGCGATACCGTGAAGCCGAACGGGCACATCACGGCGGCCGACCTTGACCGCGAGGCAGGGAAAGTGAAGGAAGGCGATATTGTCATCATCGATTCCGACTACAAGCTGAATCCGTTCACGCCGGACACCAATACGGAGAAAGATCACCGGCTCTGTGTCAATGCGGAAACTGCCGAGTGGTTTAAGAATAAGAAGGTCAAGGCGGTAGGCTTCGGCGACGGCGTCTCGGTGGAGAGCAGCAATGAGGATGTCAAGCCGTTCCACGATATTCTTCTGGCGGAGAATATCGTATTCATCGAGGTGCTGAAGAACCTCGAAGAGCTGAAGCGGGATGTGTTCTTCATGTCCTATGCCCCGCTGCCGATCAAGGGCCTGGATTCCAGCCCGGTTCACGCCTACGCGATTGAAGGAATAAAAGAATTTTCGTGACGGTTCGGAATACAAGAGACAAGAGTTTTTTCAGTGTTCCCGGGAGCTTAAAGCTTCCGGGAATTCTTTTTAATGTTTTTTGTCCTGAGTTTGCCAGCATTGACGCAAATGATGCGGTAGGCGGAAAATGTTGCCCGGAGACAGAAAAAAACCCGCTCGGGGGAGCGGGTTTTCAGAGGGGGGTATGAAAAAGGTATAGGCAAAGGCTTTCGCCTTAAAATCGGGGGGAGGTGGCGGGAATGCAGGCATTCCCGCCAGCGTATGAAAAAGTTGCAGCAGCAAGATAACTTGTTTTTGTTATCTTGATCATACTCTACCCGGAAATTGTGTTCAATTCGTGTCCGGAAAATCAAACTTTTGTGAACAACCGGGGCGAGGACTTTCTTCCTCCCACGTCCGTTCACTGATGATGTACCTCGGCCGGTGCTTAGCTTCCATGTAGGTTTTCCCCACGTACTCGCCGATGATGCCGAGGCTGAGCAGCTGGATGCCGCCGAGAAAGCAGACGATGCAGACGATGGATGCCCAGCCGGCGACCGTGTTGCCCGTGATTGCCATGGCGATTGCCCAGAGAATCCCGAGAAATCCGAGCAGGCTGACGATGGCGCCGGTCCCGGCGATGAGAGAGATCGGCTTGATCGATAAGCTCGTGATGCCGTCAATCGCGAGCGCGAGCATTTTCCGGAGCGGGTAATGGCTCTGCCCGGCTATGCGCCCATGGCGCTCGTAATACACGGAAGTGCTCTTGAAGCCGACGAGGGGGAACATACCGCGGAGGAAAATGTTGACCTCATGATAATCGGCGAAGTGCTGCAGCACCCGGGAGCTCACCAGCCGGTAGTCCGCGTGGTTGTAGACGACCTCAACCCCCATCCGGTTCAGAAATCTGTAGTATTCCTGCGCCGTTGTTCGCTTGAACCATGTGTCTGTCTCCCGGGAGGAGCGGACGCCGTAGACGATCTCGCAGCCCTTCCGGTACTCCTCGACCATTTTCCCCATGGCGGAAATGTCGTCCTGCCCGTCGCAGTCAATGGAGATGGTGATGTCGCACCGTCCTTTTGCCTCCATAAGGCCGGCGAGCACCGCATTCTGGTGTCCCCGGTTCCGGCTCTGCGCGATGCCGAGAAAATGCCGGTCTTTTTTGGACAGATCGGAGATGATCTGCCACGTCCGGTCTTTCGAGCCGTCATTGACAAAGAGAATCCGGCTCTCTTCATCGATTTTTTCAGAATCTATCAGAAGCTGGAGCTCATCCAGGAAGAGAGGTGCCGTTACCGGCAGCACGTCCTGCTCGTTGTAGCAGGGGATGACGATCCATAAGATCGGTTTTTTCATAATAAATAAAATCCTTTCCCGACAAAAATCCAGATGCAATCTCTTCTATCTTAAATCATGCTGGAAAATTATTCTACCATGATCTTGGTGCTACTACCTAGGCGGTGCCGCGGGCAGTTGTGGCAGGTAATTTTCTGGCATGAAGACATATCCTTGCAATCTGTCTATAAAGATAGTAAAGTATGTTATTGAACGTATAATATCAGTTAATTTTGTAAATTAACCGAGATTTACCTAAATTTGCTCCGGCCGGCGGCATTGTGCCCGGGCGGAAACTTTTCAAGGGAGGAAAAGCGTATGAGAAAGTGTCGGCATCGCATCGCCGCGGCAGTTTCCGCGGCTGTCTTTGCCCTGATGTCCAGCCTGGGAGGATCCTCCTCGATGCAGTCCCTGGCGGACACAGGGGCGTTTACGAAGCAGGACACCGAAAAATACTCCGGGGGTATAGCATCTGAAATTCCCCTGCCTTATGCCACACCAGCGGAGATCGGGGAAGAAGGGAAGACCGCAGAGAAGGAAGCGAGCGAGGGGTCTTTGGCTAAGCCGGAGATTCCCCTGGTCAATGACCTTCCGGCAAATGAACATGCGGCGGAAACCCCGGCGGCGATTTCCGGAGCGGAGATGCCGGCGGTAGATTTCGATCCCGTTGTCTTCGGCGACGGCTCCAGGGTTGTCGTCAGCGCACCGGAGGGCGCATTTCCGGCAGGGGTTTCTCTCTCAGTCACCAGGGTGATGTCGGATCAGATTCTTGACGCGCTGAAAACGGCCTCCGGTACGGATAATCTCTCGGAGGAAAATGCCGCGGCCTATGATTTTGATTTCTATACGGAAGCGGAGGATCATCTCGAGCCACAGCAGGAGATTTCCGTGCGTTTTGAGAATCTAGGCCTTGCAGGCGCAAGCCGTCCGGAGGTCTACCATCTGCCGGATGAGGATGCCGATGATGCGGACCGCTTCGCGGCGAAAACTGACGAGGGTGCAGATGGAAAGATAAGCGCCGAAATCAGTACGGCGGAATTTTCCATCTATGCTGTTCTCCGGGCACCCGCGGATGAGACAGGCAGATTCTGGATTAACGATGCTTCGGATAAAACCTACACAAAGCTTCAAGAGGCGGTCATTGCGGCTTCTGTCGGAGATACCGTCCACATGAAAGGCCGGTTTGACGCAGAGGCGGTTTCCGGGGCAGCAGTGGATAGGGAGATTACGCTTGAGGCGGCAGGGAATACATCGATCGAAGGAGGAGATAACAAGAATGGATTTATCCTGAAATCTGGTTCCACAATCCGGACAGCGGATGGCGCCACCTTTACCATGAGCGGCTTTAATACCGCCCTGACCGTTGAAGACGGTGCTGCTATCAACGACGGCAGCTATGTCTTTGACAATGTCGGAAAGGGCCTGGTACTCAAGGGTAAGCTTGAGGGGACAGACAGGGAGAAGCTCAAGGTATCGATCGCTGCGAAGCAAGGCGCGGAGGGATTTGATACCGGGGCAGCGGCGACGATCAAAAAGGCGACGCTGGACTGGAAGGGCGGACATTACGATGGTTACACTTCCAGAAATCTTACTGCTGATGACGCGGATATCGAGATTGATGACGTGTGGTTGCAGGCAAATCCGATTCATGTGTCAAATTCTTATTTCAAGCTCAGCGGGAGGTTTAATAAAGACTCTTGGAAGGGTGGGCTTGTCCTGATCCTCACGAACAATGATGCTACCTTTATCAATTCCACCTTCGTGATTGAGCAATCACGGGTCACTATTGCCGGCGGAAGGGTTCTAACATTTAAAAATACCGATGTCACAGTCAAAAACAGTCCTGACGGTGGCTTCAATGTCAACGATGGGGCAACGCTTGCTGTCCATGATTCGGTGATCAGGGCGGAAAATGTGTCTCGTTTTCCACTAATTGGTGTTGGCATCTTCGAAACCGCCCACCTGGTGTTTGACGGTTCCTCCCGAGTGGAAACTCAGGCAAAGTCTTCAATGGATTCTGTAGGCGCAATGGACGGAACCTACGTTGTGACCGGCGGAAGCTACCGCGTCTATGAGGAGTCACTGTCCAATGCTGGGGCAATACCGACGAATGGGGCGGATAACGGGGATGAAAAGCTGACTTTATTTACTCTGGCAGACAGTTCGGTCACTGAGCTTCATCCGGTGAACTGTCTGGGGAAAAAATACACTTACCCTGTCAAAGACGCTAATGAAGACGGCAAAAAACATGTCTGGTGCCCGAAAGTCACGGTTACCTACCGGTTGAATAATTCCCGGGCGGTTTATGCCAACGAGCCACAAAAAGGCGACCGGACGTTCGAGACCATCCGCGGCTACAGTCTCTCTGCGGTGGAGGGATTTACCGATCCGGGCACTCCCCGTGATCCCAGCGGAAAAGAGTTCCAGGGCTGGTATTACCAGGACAGTACCGGGAAAGAGCAACCGTTTGACCCGCAGAAGACACGCCTTACGGCGGATACCGAGGTTTATGCCCGCTGGGCAGGGAAAATGGTGATCTATCACAATGGCGGCGGGGTTAATGCCATCCGGCAGCTGGATGAAGCCGGCACGTCTTTCCCTGCGGATTCTTATGAGCAGATTTCCGGGGATGAGCCGAATTTCCCAGTGGCAGGCAAGATATTCCGCTTCTGGACACGCGATGCAGCCGGAACAGGAACCCCGATCCAGCCGGGCGACCAGATTTCTTTCGGCAGCGGGGAAACTAAGGTTGAGCTCTACGCGCAGTATGACGACCTGCAGTATTCGGTGTCATTCTCCGCGAACGGGGGAAAGTTCAGTCAGAATTCGATCTATCATGATGCCAAATATTTCACCATCAGCAAGGACGCCAATGGCGGGGAAGTCGCTACGCTTAACCGGAAGGCGACCTATGGGAAGCAGCTTCAGGATATCCTGGGAGAACTGAATCACAATCAACTGAAGCTTTCAGCTGATATCGCGTCCATGCCGGGATTCAAGCTAAAATCGAGCACCGACTGGTACAAAGATCAGGCAGGCAGCGAACCCATCCGGTTTGTTGATTATTCCTGGTGGAGTGGGGAAAACCCGGTGATTACCTCGGATGTGACGTATTATCTCGGCTGGGAATGCCGCCTGGATCCGGTCGACAATAAGGGAACCATTGATGCCGACCTCTGGAACGGAGACCCATCAGATGAGGCGGGTAGCGAGGACATTACCCCGGTACAGACTGGGGATGCGATTTCCCTTACCGGTGCGGTGGATGTCAGCAATATTAAGTCACAGATTACAGCGCTAGCGGACAGATATAAGATTGACGAGACCGGGTATAAAAACATCCAAATCATTCACCCGCAAAGCGAATTTACCGCGGTTCTGGCGCTTCCGGAGAATGTTGAGATTCCGCAGAGCGCGGATCAGCTCAATGCCTCTGCGGAAGGCTTGGGGGACTGCTTTACGCTGGATCCGAAGATTGTGCTGGATCAATCCAAACGGACGGTGACGGTCAGCTTTCTCCTGAAGGAGGGAGTGACGAATTTCCAGACCCTCTTTGACCGGGTGAACCGTACGGGTGTACAAGCGAACTTGACCAATGGAGCGTCCGACACGATCCTGATCACAGTGGGCGGGTTTGCGGTTGGAAGTGGGCAATCCGGCAGCCAGTTTACGGTAACCGGAACTGTTCATGGGAACTTCTCTGCGGTTGCCAGCATGGGCGCTCAGGAGGGGCAAGGCGCGGATTTGCCTGCGGAAGCGCCGCAGAACATGCAATACTTCACCTTTGAATGGAATGGCGTGCAGAGCAGCCAGGGAAAGGATAAGGGGAGCAAGCAGGGCATTACGGCGACGTACAGGATTTATGAACCGGTTCACCTGGAACTCCCCGGAGATATCACGACGGTCGATCCTTCGGCTTCTCAGGACGCTCACGCAGACAGCAGGGCTGTCCGCGCTGTCTTCCCGGGAGAGACACTGGACTACGTGGGCAGGCTGGACATCAGCAGCATCCAGGAGCAGATCAAAGGTATCTGGGAGGATTACGGCAAGAGCGGCACTGCTGATCAGGAAGATATTGCGACAAACAAGGTGAGGAGTTTCTTCACGGCGGAAATCACGTTCCCGAAGGGGCTTACGGTTTCGGCATTGAACAAGGATAGTGTCGGATTTACTGAGAACGATCTCTTTGAAGTGACTGATGTGACAGCAGACAAGGAGAAGAATGCTGTCCGTGTTGTCATGGGCTTGCGGAAGACATACCAGAATTTTGCAGACCTTTATCGGGATGTGACCGGTGTACCGCCGATTCTTGAGGTCACAATTCCCGGAATCACGGTTGATCAGGAAACTTTAGGGGACACGGTTCTGACCGCTGTCGGGACAGTGACTGGCGATTTCTACGGTGAGGCGGTGAAGACGGACAGCGGGGCAGCAGTCCCTGCGCTTCGGATGCTGGACGCGTTCAGCGAAAAGCCGGCACAGCAGGACAGCAAGGCAAAAAAAGTATTCGCCTTTGCATGGAATGCGGTTCAGGGACTGGACGGTAAGGACGATCACCAGGCGAAGGAGGACGAGCGGACCATCGCGTATAGTGTGAAAACGGCAGCACGCCTCACCCTCCCCGGGGATCTGCTGATCAACGGCGATACCTGCCATGATTCGGTCTATCCGGCGAAGACGGGGGAGGAACTGGCCTACCGGGCAGAACTGGATGTCGCTGGGATTCAGGAGCAGATGAGGGCTGTCGAGGGCAGTTTTGCTGTCAGCCAGGACAGGTACGGTGATATTTCCCTGAATGGCCTCGCAAGTGAGTTCACTGCGGTTTTCCAGATTCCGAAGGAACTGGCGGCGGTGTGGCCGGCTAAAATCGGAGAATACCAACTGGAAGGCACGGGAGCATACAACATCAGCTCGGTGGAAAAATCGGGAACCACGGTGACCGTCCGGATGACGCTCCGAGAAGGGATAACAACCTATGAGGAGCTGAGAAGGGCGGTTCTGAACGATACCAATTCTACGCTGGCGCTGGAAGTTTCGTCGTTTGCGGTTCCGGATAGCCTTGCGGAAAAAACCATGTACACGGTGACTGGGACATTGGGCGGAATGATGAAGGCAAGTGCGGTTCTGAATGGAAAGACCCGGAGCTTTGCTTTCTCCTGGGAGGCTGAGCAGCGAAAAGATCCTGATGGGACGGACGCCATTCTTCCCAGCGATGACCGGACAATCAGCGTGACAGCGGAGATTCTGCGTCAGTCCACTCCGGATCAGCCGGTCACCCCGGATAACCCGCCTGACCCGCATCACAGCGGCGGCAGCGGAGGCGGCGGAGGCAGCCATTCCGGCGGAAGCTTCCGCCCCGGGGCGGTTGTGCCCCCGGAGAATGAAGATGTCCCCGGCATTGTTCATGGGGGATCCGAGGGGGACAATACATTTTCTACGTCGCAGCAGGCGGGGGATCTTGAGCCGGCAAAGGGCTCTGCCCCATCCCGCTTGCTCCGCCGTATCGTGAAAACGGGCGATAGCACGCCGATCCTGCTGTATCTGGCGGTGATTCTGGCTTCCGGCGGCCTGCTCGCGGTCTACGTGATGAGGAGAAGGAAGAAATAAAGGCTGTCAGCTCTGGATCCCACGTTCCGTGCAGCTTTGCCCACGGCATGTATGGAACAGTATTAAGTGAGCACAGGACACTCTCACGGCGGTGCCGCGGGCGGTGTGCGGGGAAACCGCGCTGCCCGCGGCACCGCTATTGTTTTCCCCTGCCCGGGCGTGCTATGATGGTGCAAGAGATGATGTGATTGGGAGGAATGCGTATGGCAGTGAAGTCAGTGCTTCTTTTTGAACTCCCCTTTGCGGAGGAGATGAGGCTCTCCGCGTTCTGCCGCGAGCATGGCGCCGAGGTTCGCGCCGTCCCGCGCGAGGAGTATGGGAGAACTTTGGGACAGATCGCGGGAATCGGGAATTTTCCGGGATTTCCCGGGATAAAGGGTGAAGATGGCCGGGCGCCGGCGGAGATCCCCGGCGCGCCGATGATGGTGCTGGCGGGATTTGCCCGGGATGAGCTGGAGGCGTTCCTCGCGGCGATGGGCGGGGAAAAGGTCCCCCCAGTGGAGCTTAAGGCTATGCTGACGCCGGTGAACGCGATGTGGACGCCGGGTATGCTCTATGAGAACCTCGCCGAGGAGCATGAAGCGATGACAGGCCGCCGACCTGGCAGGGACAGGAAGGACACGGAAGGATGACCGGCTACCAGCTGAAGGAGGGGACCTTCGACCGGCGTCCGCTCACCGAGGATGAGCTCTGGAACGGCATCTGGAATTATCTCGGCAGCGGGACCATGAAGCAGGCCAGCTATATTTTCGCGTTCTTTAACGCGATCCTGGAATCTCTGGATGAGATGGACGGGAAGGGGAGGATTTCCTACGATCGCCTGTTCGACAGTTTCGCGGAGAGCTATTGGATCCTGGTGTTTCGTTACGGCATCGAGCAGCGGCCGGTGCAGGGCAGTGCCGAGAGCTCTGTCCGCCTGGGGATTCTTTCCGCGGCAGAGCGCTGCGGGATCCATGCGTATGTCCCGTACCGCCTGCTGTCCCCGGAGGTTCGGAAGGCGCTTGCGGATGAGATGAAAGCCCGTACCCGCCTCTACGCGGCAGGCACACTGTTCGAGGCAACCGGGCAGATTCTCTATTCCTTCAATTCCCAGGAGGAGTGGGTCGAGATGAATCCGGCGGCGGTACCCTTTCTGCGGGAAAACCTGAGAAAGCTCAAATCCCTCAACTTCGACGCCTGGGCTGCTTATCTTGCCCGGATTGACGGGAAGAAGGCTCGGGAGGAGACCGCGGGGAAGCTGTGCCGGGAGCTTCAGCACGAAGGGGAAAATCTGTATAAAACGGTGTTCTACCTGAATTTTTAACGGTTCAGCGCATGGCGGGGATGTCTGCAGGGAGGCTGCCTGCCATCCGGCGGATATTTCCTGCTTGACAACTGGGTACATGGTGCGATAAATGTTAGACAGGGTTCCCAGCGGGAAGATTTTCCGCAGCGAGGGGATCCGCAAGGGCTAAGACAAGATGAGGAGGCACCAGATGGAGAATACTTTCAAGGGAATTACGGATCCGTTCGTCCTGAAAAATGGCGTCAGGATTCCCTGCGTCGGGCTGGGAACCTTTAAACTAACGAATGATGCGGAAGGTGTGCAGGTGATTGAGAGCGCGATCGTTGATTGCGGATACCGGCATATCGATACCGCTGCCGCTTACAAGAATGAGGCTTCTGTCGGGAAGGCAGTCAAGGCGAGCGGTGTTCCGCGCGAGAAGCTTTTTGTCACCACGAAGGTATGGAACGTGGACCGCGGCTACAGCCAGGCGCGCCAGGCGTTTGACCTGTCCCTGGAGCGGCTCGGCCTGGATTATGTGGATCTTCTGCTGATCCACTGGCCGGCGACGCAGAAGCACTACATGCGCTGGGAGCAGGTGAATATCGATACCTGGCGGGCGCTCTCCGAGATTTATGCCGCGGGGAAGGCGAAGGCCATCGGTGTGGCGAACTTTAAGCCCTCGCACCTGGAGGCGCTTATGGACGAGGAGATCCAGCCGATGGTAGACCAGATTGAATTCCATCCGGGCTATTATCCGAAGGAGACCGCGGAGTTCTGCCGGGAGAATGGCATCCTGGTGGAGGCATGGAGCCCTCTCGGCCGGGGCAAGGTTCTCGAGAGCCCGGTTCTGGAGAAGATTGCCGCCGCGCATAAGAAGAGCACGGCGCAGGTCGCGCTCCGCTGGATTCTCCAGCATGACGCCCTCCCGCTGCCGAAGACCACGCATCTTGAGCGGATGGAGGAAAATGCGGATATCTTTGGGTTTACGCTGACGCCCGCGGAGATGAAGGCGATTGACGAGATGCCGGAGACCGGCTATACCGGGCAGGATCCGGATACGGTCGATTTCTGATCCCCGGCTGCCGGAGAAACACCGCAGGATCGAGGAGGGAACACTGCCGGATCGAGGAAGGCCTGCCGAGGAACCGCGGGAGGTTCTGAACAGATCCCTGATTTGCGTATAAAGGCGGAACTTTCACAAAAACGATAATAAAAGCAAGAATAAAAACTCCGCCCGGACATCTTTTCCTGAAGATGTCCGGGCGGAGTTCTCTTTATGCAGAGCACTTAACAAGCGTGAGCCTGGTGCGGGTTATGCGAATTTGCTTTGTGAGGACACGCATAAGCGCAGTTCGAACCTGGCAAATTTGCTTCACACCGGCTCGTCGTGCGCGCTCTGCCAGCGGATCAGGCGGAACACGAAGATATACATGAAGATGATGAACAGGACGAAGACAATGTTGGAGAGGCTTGTCCCGAGCATCGCGCAGGTGTCGTAGATGCCGTGCATTATGACCGCGAAGAACCAGCCGAGGAACAGGCAGAAACGGCTCGCGTGCTCATTATGGAGATCGGCGTAGAGCCTTGCCTGGCCGTAAAATGTCCCCATGACCACGGCGAAGCCCATGTGCCCGGGGATCGCGAGCAGCGCGCGGGGAAGCGCGACGCCGAGGCCGTACTGGAAGACGTAATTGATATTTTCCACCGCGGCAAAGCCCAGGGAGACAAATACCGCGTAGACAATCCCGTCGAAACGGTAGTTGAAGCACCGCTCATGGAAGCTCATCTTATAGAGAAAGAAAAATTTGCTTCCCTCCTCGACGACGCCGACGACGAGGAACGCCAGAATGATGGTGTAGAGGGCGTCGTCCCTGTCCGGATAGCTGAAGTTCAGCAGCGTCTCGCCGATGAGCTCCAGGACCATGGAGACGATGGTGGCGAGGAAGCCGCCGGCAAGCAGCCGCCGGAGGATCCACCAGGGTTCCTTGTCTGCCTTATCCTCGTTGTAGATATACCGGAGCAGAAAGACGGCCGGCAGGATCGCCGCGAGGACGTAGATCATGAGGTAGGTGTGAAAGGTGACGATAGGAAAGAGAAGCATGTGGGATACCTCCTTGCGGGAAATTCAGGGGTCCTGGTGCCAGGCCCGGGGAAAGCTTGCAGCGGCACACCCGCGCGGGACCCGCCGGTCTGCCGGCAGCTGCGTATAAAGGCATCGGCACGCGGTGGTGGAAGCACGCAGGCATTTTCCAGGATTATCATAGCGCAGCGGGGACTTGGACGTCAATCCTGGGGCAAAACCTTTAACCGGTGGCAAATTGGCGGGAAATGTGCTATTCTAAGACAAGATTTACAGCCTGATCAGCGCCCGTTTCCCGGAAAACGGGGCAATCGGAGATCTGCCTCAGGAAGAGAAGGAGAGCTTATGGAATACATGCTCTGTTATCCGTCTTCGGAGAACATGAACCGCGAACATTGTGAGAAGGTACACAATATTCTGGCCAGAATGTCGGAAAGGTATAAACTCAGGATCGAACCGGAACCGGTGAAGAGTATCTACTATAAATGCCCGGATTTTTACCACCGGTTCAAGATTTACAAGCCGCTTCAGGAATCCGCCGCCAGCGGCGGGGAGGCTTATCTGTCACGCGAGGAGGAGGAGATGATCCTCAGTGTGTGCCGGAGCCCGGAGGAGGAGCAGATCATGAAGGACTGCATCTACGCCTACCCCAATGAGAGCGGCATGGTGCTGAAAGCGTTCCGCGACCGGGGGGATAAACGGGCGAGAGCAGGGCGCGGCTGAGGGGACAGAATGAGCGGAAAATACTACCCAGAGAATAATCATCACAGAGAGAATCCGTTCCTGACGGTGCTGGCCATGATCCTGGAGATCTTCTATGCCACCTTCAAGACGCTGGCCGTGCTCGGCATCGTGACGGTGCTCGCCGGCGGCGGCTTTGCCTGGCATAAATTTATGCCTGTGGTGAAGGGCTACGAGAAGGAGGTTGCAGATGTCGTGGATCGAAGCGATCTCGACACCTTCCGCCTTCAGGAGACCAGTTATATCTACGACGCGAAGGGCGACGCCCTGGCGAAGCTGACCGGGGACGAGGATTCCAGCTATCTTTCCTATGAGGATATCCCGAAAAGCGCGGTGAATGCCTTTGTCGCCGTCGAGGACAGGACCTTCTGGGAAAATCCCGGGATCGATGTGAAGGGAATCGCCCGCGTGATCGTGCATTATCTGCGTTCGACCGGCGATGAGATGCACGGCGCTTCCACGATCACCCAGCAGCTCGCGAGAAACCGTTTCCTGACCAGGGAAGTTTCCCTCGAGAGAAAAATTAAGGAAATGATCATTGCCCGTGACCTGACGAAGAAATATTCCAAGGAACAGATCATGGAGTTTTACATCAATGATATCAACTACGGCAATTACTTTTACGGCCTGGAGGCAGCGGCTAAAGGGTATTTCGGAAAGAACGCGAAGGATCTCACCTTAAGCCAGATCTGCTATCTCTGCGCGATCCCCAATTCCCCGACCTACTATAATCCGTACAATCACCCGGAGCGCGCGCTCGAGCGCCGGGACAAGATTCTCGACGATATGAAGGACTGCGGGTTCATTTCGGAGGAGGAGTGCAAACAGGCGAAAAATGAGCAGATCACCGTCGCAAGGCAGAAGGTGCCGCTGCACAATTACGAGACGACCTATGCCATCGACTGTGCGGTCCGCTACCTCATGGAGAAGGATGGTTTTTCCTTCCAGTATGGCTTCCGGAATAAGCAGGATTATAAGGATTATGTGAGCCGCTACAACGAGGCCTACGAGCAGGAGAGAAATGCCCTGTACACCGGCGGGTACAGCATCTATACGTCGCTCGACCCGTCCATGCAGTTGAAGCTCCAGGACGCGGTGGACAGCACCCTGTCGTTCAGTGACAAGACCTCGGACAATGGCATCTATGCCTTCCAGGGAGCCGCGACCGCCGTGGACAATGCAACCGGGAAAGTGGTCGCCATTGTCGGCGGGAGGACGCAGGATACGACGACGTACACACTGAATCGGGCGTTTCAGAGCTACCGCCAGCCGGGCAGTACCATCAAGCCGGTGATCGTCTACACGCCGGCGCTGGAAAATGGCTGGACCTCGGGCAGCATGGTCACCGATATCGATGTCAGTGAGGCGAAGGTGCCGGGAACCAGTGTGCGCGAGCTCTCCGGGGATACGATGACGCTCCGCAGGGCGGTTGAGCGGAGCCGTAACGGCGTCGCCTGGTCGGTCTACGACAGCCTGACCCCGGATCTCGGGCTGGCTTATCTCACACAGATGCGGTTTGACAACATCGTCCCGGATGACTACAACGATGCCACGGCGCTTGGCGGTTTCACCTACGGTGTAACGACCGAGGAGATGGCCGGCGCGTACTCGGCGATCGCGAATCATGGCGAGTACCATAATCCCACCTGTATCGTGAAGCTGATCGATAATTCCGGTAATGACGTTTTCAAGGATCCGGAGGGAAGTCAGGTGTACCAGCGCGAGAGTGCCGATGTGATGGTCGACATCATGAAGGGCGTCATCACGGACGGTACCGCGTCGAGCATGGGCTGGGACAGCGATGTGGAGGCGGCAGGAAAAACCGGAACCACCAATGGCAGTAAGGACGGCTGGTTCTGCGGCGTGACGCCGTACTATACGATTGCCGTCTGGGTAGGCTATGACCAGCCGAAGGAGCTCTCGAACCTGTACGGCGCCACTTACCCGGCCGCCATCTGGAAGAAGGGCATGAGCGGCCTCGTCGAGGGCAAGGCCGCAGCAACCTTTGACAAGCCGAGCCTCGACAAGGGCTACGGCACCGGAACCTATCTCGCCTCTTTGGAGGATTCCGCCAAGATTTCCGACGGCTATACGGTCCGCCAGTTCCGTTCTGATCATGTCCTCGCCGATGAGGCGCTGCAGCTGCTGGATTCCTATTATAACGGGGACGGCGGCGACACGGAGACGGACCGCGCGGAGAACCTGATTGACAGCATCCGTAGCGATTCCATGAAGCTTCGGATGCAGGATATCCTGAAACGCGGAAATCCGGGAAAGTCCTCCCGGCGGAGTTCTTATACCGATAGCTGGGAAACGACGGAAGCCTACGAGACGGATGAGAATGGCAATGCGGTGACCAGGGATGCCGGTGAGGGCACACAGGGCGGAGCCGGTGAAGGGGCGTCCGCGACGAAAGCCGTAAAACCCGAAAAGCCCGAAAAGCCCGCGGAGCCGACAGCGGAACCCAGGGAGGAGAATCACCCCGTGGAGACGGCGAGCGGCCGCGTGACACCGGTTGAGGTGCCAACGGAAGCCGGCGGTGCGGACGCTCCGGGCTGATGGGCGGATAGACTGCATTCTTGTGGGAATTGCCGGAAGAACCGGATTTTTCCGCACAGATTCGGGCGGATTTGGGCAAGGGTTCGGAAGCCTTATGCTGCCCGCTTTGGTGAATATTGCGAATTTCCCCCCGGGGATATTCCCGCTCTCTGCCGATATTTTCTACAAAATTCGGAGATTTACCGGAGTTTTCGGACGATGAATTGACAAAGAAAAAACACCGTTTTATACTTCTAGTTAATCCAGACATCTTAGGAATTGCTCAAATTATAGATTTATTAAGTGGATGTGTTTCAGGGAGGAACGAACGATGGTTGTCAAGAAGGAGTTCAAGCGTGTAAGCGCGAAAGCAGCTACCCGTCCGGCAGAGAAGACCGTAGAGGTTAAGAAGGCAGAGCCGGTAAAGGCCGCTGAGGAGAAGAAGGCGGAGCCGGCAAAGGCTGTAGAGGCTAAGAAGGCAGAGCCGGCAAAGGCTGCCGAGGAGAAGAAGGCGGAGCCGGAGAAGGCTGCGAAGAAAGCTCCCGCTGCGAAGAAGGCTTCCGCGGTCAAGGAGAAGGTATTTGTCCAGTATGCCGGCAAGGAGCTGGATACCGAGAAGCTTGTTGCTGCCGCGAAGAAGGCCTATGAGAGAAAGACCGGGAGCAAGGCGGACGAGATTAAGTCGGTTGACCTCTATATTAAGCCGGAGGAGAATGCCGCTTACTATGTCATCAATGGCAGGGGCGAGGATGACTTCCGGATTGATCTCTGATCACTGGCCCTGCTTTGAAAAATTACCGGTTATCCGGTGGACGGAACACCCTGTGGATGATGAACATCTCCGGGGGTGTTCCGTTTTTTTTAGCAGAGCACTTAACTGCTTGTCCCTACAGGGATAATGAAAACCATCGATTTTTATAAGTTTCGGGAGGGTGAAGATGAGATTGCCGGAGGAATTTTGCGGGCGCATGCGGAAGCTTCTGGGTCCGGAGGCGGAGGAGTTTTTTCAGTCGTATGAACGCGGCCGAAATTACCGCGCGCTCAGGGTCAATCCGCTCAAGGGGAGCGCGGAGGAATTTGACCGGAAATGGCCGGAGACGCTGCGCCGCGTGCCCTGGACGCCGGAGGGAAGGTATTTTGGGGAAAATGCGGCTGCTTCCGCGCGCCCCGGAAGGCATCCGTATCACGCCGCCGGGGCATTCTATATCCAGGAGCCGTCCGCGATGGCGCCGGCGGAGCTCCTTGCCCGGGGAGAAAGCCTTGAAGGGCTTCGGGTGCTGGATCTCTGCGCCGCACCGGGGGGAAAGACCACGCAGCTGGCCGGGAAGATGGCGGGGCTCGGTGTCCTCGTCAGCAATGAGGTGATCCCGGAGAGGGCGAAGATTCTCTCCCAGAATGTTGAGCGGATGGGCATCCGGAATGCTTTTGTCATCAGCGAGGAGGTCGGCAGGATCGCTGCCGCATTTCCCGGCTGGTTCGACCGGGTGATGGTGGATGCGCCGTGCTCCGGGGAGGGCATGTTCCGGAAGGAGGAGGCGGCACTCACGGAGTGGAGCGTGGACAATATCCGGCGGTGCGCGGAACGGCAGCGGGAGATCCTGGACGCTGCCGCCGAATGCGTATGCCGCGGCGGGTATCTCCTGTATTCCACCTGCACCTTTGCGCCGGAGGAGGATGAGGGGAGCGCGGCGGAATTCCTCCGCGCACATCCGGATTTCCATGTGGTTCCCGTGAGGAGAACCGCCGGCATGAGCACCGGGCACCCGGAATGGGTTCCCGGCGCCCCGGAGGAAATCCGGGAGGCTGTGCGGTTCTGGCCCCATCTGGCGGACGGGGAAGGGCACTTTATGATTCTGCTGCGGAGAGACGGCGGCGGGTCCGCCGTGCCGGCGGAGGCCGGCACCGGCCGCGCGTCCGCGAAGCTGGGGGATTGTGGCCGTGTGCCTCAGGATCTGCGGGGCAGAGGGCGCCGCAGATCCGCTGTGCCGGCGGAGGCTGGAAAGGGGAATACCCGCCGCGGGAGAACCGCCTTTCGAAAGCCCGCTGCCGACCTCGCGGAGGCGGAGCGGCTTTTTGCCGGGTTTGCGGCGGAGGCACTGGCTCTCCCGGAGGAAAGCTGGGATCTGTCTCGGCTGTTTTACCGGAATGACCGGCTCTGGCTTCTTCCGGAGGAGGGAGATGAGGTTCAGCGGAGGTTTTCCGCCGGCGGCATTTCCCATGTGCTCCGGCGCGGCCTGGAGCTGGGAGAAATCCGGAACGGAAGGTTTACCCCGGCTCATGCGCTGGCCCTGGCCCTTCGCCCCGCGGAGGCAAGGAAGGTTCGGGATTATCCGGCGGATTCGGCGGAAATCCGGGCCTATCTTCACGGGGAGGCGATCCGGGAGGCTGCGGGCGGAAAGGCTGCGGCGGACGAAAAGGAATATGGCGGGGCAGCCGGGAGCGCAAGCGGCGGCAAAGCTGCGGCGCGGGATAAGGCGGAGAAGGGCTGGGTGCTCATTGCCGTTGACGGCTATTCCTGCGGGTTTGCCCGCCTCGCCGGCGGTGTCCTCAAAAACCATTACCCGCGCGGCCTCCGGACGAAATACTGAGAGTTGACTTGATATGGAAAAGCAAGTAGAATTTCGATGAAGACAAGCTCGAAAGGAACCGAATTTTCAGAGCAGACAGTCGTAAGCAGCAAAGGAGAGAAAGACATGGCGAAGGTCAGTATTGTTATGGGCAGCGACTCCGATATGCCGGTGATGGCACAGGCGGCGGAGATCCTGGAGAAATTCGGCATTGATTACGAGATGAGGATCATTTCGGCGCACCGCGAGCCGGACGTATTCTTCGAGTACGCGAAGGGCGCGGAGGAGAGAGGCGTGAAAGTCGTCATCGCCGGAGCCGGAAAAGCAGCGCACCTGCCTGGAATGTGCGCGGCGCTGTTCCCGATGCCCGTCATCGGCATCCCGATGAAGACCAGCGACCTCGGCGGTGTGGATTCTCTCTATTCTATTGTCCAGATGCCGTCCGGCATCCCGGTAGCGACGGTCGCGATCAACGGCGGTAAGAACGCCGGGATTCTCGCGGCGAAGATCCTGGCGGTGTCCGATCCGGAACTCCTCGCGAAGCTCAAGGCATATACCCGCGAGATGAAGGAAGGCGTTGAAGCCAAGGATCAGAAGCTTGCCGACGAGGGTTACCGCGCATTCCTGAAGTAAGATACCGCTCTCCCGATTGTGAACCCGTGGAAAACGGGGCAGAGACATTTTCCAGGAGGAAATCTATGGATTATAAGAATTCCGGAGTTGACATCGAGGCCGGCTACAGGTCGGTAGAACTGATGAAGCAGTTTGTCCGCGGGACGATGCGCCCCGAGGTGCTGGGCGGCATCGGGGGGTTCTCCGGCGCGTTCAGCGCGAAGGCCTTCAAGGACATGGAGGATCCGGTCCTGCTCTCGGGGACTGACGGCGTCGGCACGAAGTTAAAGCTGGCGTTTGTGATGAACCGGCACGACACCATCGGCATTGACGCGGTCGCCATGTGCGTGAATGACGTAGCCTGTGCCGGCGGCGAGCCGCTGTTTTTCCTCGATTACATCGCCTGCGGGAAGAATATTCCCGAGAAGATCGCAGATATCGTGAAGGGCGTTGCCGAGGGCTGCCGCCAGGCGGGATGTGCCCTGATCGGCGGCGAGACCGCGGAGCATCCGGGACTGATGCCCGAGGAGGAGTATGATATCGCCGGCTTCTCTGTCGGCGTCGTTGACCGGAAAAACATGATTACCGGGGACAGGCTTGCGGCAGGGGATGTGCTGATCGGTATGGCGTCCACCGGCGTCCACAGCAACGGATTTTCCCTGGTCCGCCAGGTATTCCGGGATGAGCTGACCCCGGAGGGGCTGAATACCGAGTATCCGGAGCTCGGCGGGAAGCTCGGCGATGTCTTGCTGACCCCGACCAGGATCTATGTGAAGGCACTGAAGGCTGTCCGCGATTCCGGTGCTGATCTCAAGGCCTGCAGCCATATCACCGGCGGCGGTTTCTATGAGAACGTGCCGAGAATGATGAAAGAGGGCACGAAGGCGGTCATCCGCAAGGACAGCTACCCGGTGCCGCCGATCTTCGGGCTGATGCAGAAGAAGGGAAATATCGACGAGAAGGTCATGTACAACACCTTCAATATGGGCATCGGCATGGTGCTCGCGGTCGCTGCTGCGGATAAGGATAAGGCCATGGAGGCGATCCGGTCCGCGGGAGATACGCCCTATGTGATCGGCGAGGTCGTTTCCGGGGAAAAGGGAGTCGAATTATGCTGAAGGTTCTGGTGATGGTGTCGGGAGGCGGCACCAACCTCCAGGCGATCCTCGATGCGGTGGACAGCGGGAAGATTGCCAATACGGAGATTATCGGCGTCCTCTCGAATAATCCGAACGCTTACGCCCTGGAGCGGGCGAAGAAGCATGGGATTCCCGCCCTGGTGCTGTCGCCGAAGTCTTTTGCCACGAGGGCGGAATTCAACGAGGCGCTGACGGAGAAGGTTTCCTCCATGCATCCGGATCTCGTGGTACTTGCCGGATGCCTCGTGAAGATTCCGGAGCAGATGGTACAGAAATTCCGCAACCGGATCATCAATATCCACCCGGCGCTCATCCCATCCTTCTGCGGCGTGGGCTATTACGGGCTGAAGGTGCATGAGGCGGCGCTCAAAAGAGGCGTCAAGGTCACCGGCGCGACGGTGCATTTTGTGGACGAGGGCACAGATTCCGGGCCGATTCTCATGCAGAAGGCGGTGGATGTGCTTCCGGGCGACACGCCGGAGATTCTCCAGCGCCGCGTTATGGAGCAGGCAGAGTGGGTGATTCTCCCGGAGACGATCAACAGGATCGCCCGCGGGGAGATCCGGCTTGGAGAAAGTGAGGACAGACGATGAAGGTATTGATTGTCGGAGGCGGCGGCAGGGAGCATGCCATCGTCTACAAGGTGGCCCAGAGCCCGAAGGTGGAGAAAATCTACTGCGCACCGGGTAATGCCGGGATTTCCGAGCTGGCAGAGTGCGTCCCGATCGGCGCCATGGAATTCGACCGCCTCGCGGATTTCGCCGAGGAAAAGAAGATCGACCTCACGGTGGTCGGCATGGACGACCCGCTGATCGGCGGGATCGTCGACGTCTTCGAGGCACGCGGCCTCCGCGTGTTCGGCCCGAGGAAAAACGCGGCGATCATCGAGGGATCGAAGGCATTTTCCAAGGAACTGATGAAGAAATACGGCATCCCGACGGCAGCCTATGAGACGTTCACCGACCCGGACAAGGCGCTGGCCTATCTGGAGACGGCGAAGATGCCCATCGTGCTCAAGGCTTCCGGCCCGGCGCTGGGCAAGGGCGTCCTGATCTGCCAGAACCTCGAGGAGGCGAAAGCCGGCGTGAGGGAGATCATGGTAGAACGCCATTTCGGCGATTCGGGAAATGAGATGGTCATCGAGGAGTTCCTGACCGGCCGGGAGGTTTCTGTCCTCTCCTTTGTGGACGGCAAGACCATCCGGATCATGAGCTCCGCGCAGGATCACAAGCGCGCGAAGGACGGCGACCAGGGCCTCAACACCGGCGGCATGGGGAATTTCTCCCCGAGCCCGTTCTACACGGATGAGGTGGACAAGTTCTGCCGCGAGCACGTCTACCAGAAGACGGTGGATGCCATGGCCGCGGAGGGGCGTCCGTTCAAGGGCGTGATTTTCTTCGGCCTGATCCTCACGCCGGACGGTCCGAAGGTTCTCGAATATAACTGCCGTTTCGGCGATCCGGAGGCGCAGGTCGTGCTCCCGCGCATGAAGAACGACATCATCGACGTCTTCAACGCCTGCATCGACGGCACACTGGACCAGGTGAAGCTGGAATTTATCGACGATGCCTGCGTGACGGTCATCCTCGCCTCGGACGGCTATCCGGTGAAATACGAGAAGGGATTCCCGATCCGTGGCCTGGAGAAGTTCAAGGGGAAAAAGGGCTATTATGTGTTCCACTCCGGGACAAAATTTGATGCCGACGGCAATGTGGTCACCAACGGGGGCCGTGTCCTCGGGGTGACAGCTCTCGGCAAGACCCTCCAGGAGGCGCGGGCAAATGCTTATGCCGCGACGGAGTGGATTGATTTTCAGAACAAATATATGCGGCATGATATCGGCAAGTCGATTGACGAAGCCTGACGGGATCATCGCTCCGATTTCTTCCGTACAAGCAGACCGGACGGCCTTCGCCGCCCGGTCTGTGAATTACGCAGAGCACTTTCAACAAGGAGACATTGCATGTACAATAACCTGCTGACCATCGGAAAGTTTACCATCCACGGCTACGGCCTCATGATCGGCATCGGCATCATCTGCGCCTACCTCCTCGGTGAGCGCAGGGCGGCGAAGGCAGGCCTTGACCCGGACCGGGTTTTTACGATCACGATCTGGGCGGCCATCGGCGGCATGCTGGGCGCGAAAATCCTCTACCTCCTGACCGATCTTTCTGGATTCCTCGCAGATCCCCGGGAGTACCTCATCGGAAGCTCCGCCGGGTTTGTCGTCTACGGCGGCATCATCGGCGGAATCTTCTCTGGATGGCTCTGCACCAGGGTCTATCACCTGCCTTTCTGGCGGTATTTTGATGTTGTGATGCCCTGTATAGCGCTTGCCCAGGGCTTCGGGCGGATCGGCTGCCTGCTTGCGGGGTGCTGCTTTGGGGAGGAATGGCACGGGCCGTTTGCAATCACCTTTTCTCATTCGGACTTTGCGCCGAACGGCGTGCCCCTCTTTCCGACGGAGCCGGTGTACAGCGCGCTGGATTTCCTGCACTGCTTTGTCCTGACCCAGGCATCCCGGTATCTCCGCGTGCCCGGCCAGACCGGCGCACTCTATCTGATCCTCTACGCGGCAGGGCGCTTTGTGATGGAGTTCTTTCGCGGGGACGCGATCCGCGGCTTCATCGGACCGCTGTCCACATCGCAGTTTATCTCGATCTTCATCTTTGCTGCCGGAATCCTGCTTTTTCTCTGGCTGCCGAGGCTGAACACCGGGGAGGCGGGACAAGCGGAGGAGAAGGCCGGGAAGGCAGGGAAAGCGTGAACGGAGGACGAAGGAGTTAGGATATGATTCAGGATATTGCACCCCATGTATTTGACAATACGTACCAGATTATCCCACCGAGAAATGATGATTATGCGCTCTGCATCCGCAAAAGCGAAGTGATCCTCATTGGCAGGGATCCTGCCGCAGCGCCCGAGCCGGTGCCGTCGGCAGATCCGGAGACCGGCGTCCTCGGCATCCCGATGTTTTCGGAGATCCGTACGGTATTCCCGCACGCCGGGGAGCGGGCGGTATACCTCTTTGCCATCGACGAGAAGCGCTATTTTCTCATCGATATCCGCGAGGAGGAGAATCCTGTCCTTCCGGAGGGCGGCCGTTTTCTCTGGAAGGGCAGCAAATTTCTCCGGGCGATGGATCCGCAGTATGAGGCGTTCGCGGCGATTACGGCGGTTCAGCTTGCCCGCTGGCGGGAGAGCCGGAGGTTCTGCGGGCACTGCGGGACGCCGCTCGAGGACAGCCTGAAGGAGCGCGCGCTGGTCTGCCCGAAATGCGGTCAGACGGAATATCCGAAGATCTCACCGGCGATCATCGTCGCGGTGACGGACGGTGACCGCCTGCTGATGACCCGCTACCGGGGGAGAAGCTACAAGAGCTACGCCCTGGTTGCCGGCTTTGTGGAGATCGGGGAAACCTTCGAGGACACCGTGCACCGCGAGGTGATGGAAGAGACCGGGCTTAAGGTGAAGAATATCCGTTACTACGAGAGCCAGCCCTGGGGATTCTCGGATACCGAGATGGTCGGCTTTTTTGCCGAGCTCGACGGCGATGACCGGATTACGCTGGAGGAAGATGAACTCTCTGAGGCAGGATGGTATACCCGGGACGAGATTCCGGATGACTGGCGGATGACCAGCATCTCCGCGAAGCTGCGCATGGCCTTCAAATATGGCGAGAAACGTGTTGCGAAGGAGAATGGGTAAACCGGGCTCCTTCCGCGTGCGCTGAACAGTACCATATCCCATGGCATATGTTAGAAATTTCCTGTTTACTTTCGACAAAAAAACAATTAAAATAGTTAACAAATCACTTTGTGAGACTTGAGGTATAATTGTGTCTGTTTTCTTACGCCGATTGTAAAATGAAGTTGGACATCTGAATAAAATAAAGATCCATGGCAGGATCTTTGGTAGAATGTAAGTCACCACAACAAACTTTCTACAGGAGAATCGCCACCATGGACTACTCTCATTCTACCATATCTTCCCATATAAAAGGCAAACATCTTTCGTATGAGGAACGGGTTCTTATTCAGATTCGTCTTAAAGACCACTACTCCATCCGGGCAATTGCCCGTGAGATCGGCTGCTCACCGAACACTGTCTCGAACGAAATAGCACGTGGCTCCGTTGCCTTGTATAACGGCCATGTGACCCGTTATAAGGCGTCTGCCGGTCAGAAAGCCTATGAGGACAACCGAAAGCACAGTTGCCGGCATTATGACTTCCTGAGCAGATCAGCGTTTCTGGAGTATGTGCTGAAACACTTTACAGAAGATGGCTGGTCATTGGACGCCTGCACTGGACGCGCTGTTCTCGATGGTGAATTTACCAGAGAGCAGATCGTCTGCACAAAAACGCTTTACCGCTATGTTGATCTTGGCCTCTTTGGCATCAGGAACCATAACCTTCCTGAAAAGCTGAAGCGTAAGTCCAAGAAACATAGAGTTCGGATCAACAAGAAAAAGCTGGGTCGCAGCATTGAGGAACGTCCCAGAGAGATCGAGTCCCGTGAGGAATTCGGGCACTGGGAATGTGACCTCGTATTGGGTGCCAAAACCCGGGATGATCAGGTCCTGCTCACTCTTGCTGAACGCAAAAGCCGTGAGTTCCTGATGCTTCCTATTGCAAACAAGACATCAGCGTGTGTCATGAAGGCAATTAAACAGCTTCAGGAGACTTACAGCGAACACTTCGGTGAAGTGTTCAAAACGATTACGACCGATAACGGTTCGGAATTCGCCGACCTTTCAGAACTTGAGAAGATGGCTGATACGCTTGTCTACTATGCCCATCCCTACACATCCTGCGATAAGGGAACCGTAGAGCGGCATAACGGCCTGATCAGAAGGTTCATACCAAAGGGTAAGCGGATTGATGACTTTACCGGTCAGCAGATCTCCGATGTGGAGACCTGGTGTAACTGCCTCCCACGGAAGATCCTGGGTTACAGAACCCCGGATGAAATCTTCGAGGAGGAAATCGACCGAATCTACCAGGCTACTGCCTAGCGGAGGGTGTCCAACTTGTTATTGCAATTTACCGTCTGTTTTCTTAGCAGACGAGCAGAAATGTAAGCAAAGGAAGACAATTCTATGAATGCTGGGCAGAGTGGAGAGACAACGTTGGAAGTATTCATGTTTGGCGGTTTTTCGGTAAAGCAGGACGGCAGGCCGATTTCCCTGGGGAATAACCCGACGGCCAACGCACTGAAGATGATTGAGATCATATTTCTGAATAATTCCCAGGGGATTTCGAAGGAAGAACTTCTGCGGGATGTTTTCAACGGCAAAAACCTGTCCGACAAGAATAACAGTTTCAATAACCTGCTGTACCAGGCCCGCCATCTTCTCCGCGATGCCGGGGTCGAGGGCACACATTATATTGAGAACCGGCGGGGAAAAATTTCTGTCGAGAGCGGGCTTTCGGTGTCCACGGATGTTGACCGCTTTAACCTGCTCTGCAGCAAGGCGGAGCTTGCCGGCGAGGAGGAGAAGTACCGTTTCTTCCGGGAGGCGTTCGACCTGTACCGGGGAGAACTGCTTCCTGACTTTATTACCGAGAACTGGGTTCTCCAGGAGCGGGAGCGCCTGACTGCGGAGCTTGCCCGCTGTGTCTGCTATCTCACGGAGGCGGAAAAGAAACGCGGGGATGATGATGAGGTCATCCGGCTCTATCACCGGGCAAATGAGGTGGATCCGGACAGCCGCTGGCAGGCCGGTGAGCTGGAAGCCTGGGGCAGGAAGGGCGATTATGCTGGGGCGTCAGCATTTTTCCAGGAGACTGCCCGGTATTATCTGAACGAAATGCAGATCCCGATCCCGAAGAACATCCGCCAGGTGGAGGAGAAGCTGATCGCGGGGGAACATCCCGGGATGTCGCCTCAGGATGAGATGCTGCTCCGCCGGAGCGCAAAGCTCGCGGGAAGCGGGCATAAGTCCATGATGGCGCCGTATGCCTGTCCGGAAGAGTGCCTCGGGCCTGTGTGGCAGGCGCTGGTCCGGAATATTGAACGCCGGGGTCATATCCTGTACATCCTGATTCTCCAGGCGCGCACAGAGACCCTTCACGGGGATGCACTCCCCGCGGAGATCGACGAGGCTATCCGAAAGACGCTGATCGATGTCCTGAACACGGAGGATATCTATACGAGGCTTGCGCAGGGAATATACGCGGTGATTCCGGTCAATGTCCGCCGTGAGGACAGCCTGAGGCTTCTTCGCCGGATGGACGAGCGGTTCCGCGACCTGGCCGGCGGGGAGAGCAGTTTCAGCGGAAGGATTGTCCGGTACGATGAACTTCCGGAGTTTCTGGAGACATACGCCATCTGAGAATACTTGACAGCTCCTTCATTTTCTGCTAGGGTCATAGCTTGCCGGGGTGTGCGTCCATGCGCCGGAGGTCACCGCCTTCCCTTCGGGGAAGCCAGGAAATGGAAAGCAGAAATGGAGGAACAAAGATTTTGATTGAACTTTTGAGGGATCCGCTGACTGATGCCGTTGTTGACACCGTCAAGTTGATTCCCTTTCTTTTTATCACTTATCTGATTATGGAGTATCTGGAGAGCAGGACATCGGACAAATCGGCGGCGCTCCTGGCGAAGACCGGACGTTTCGGCCCGCTGTTCGGCGCTTCGGTCGGCGTGGTTCCCCAGTGCGGGTTCTCCGCCGCGGCGGCCAGCCTCTATTCCGGCGGTGTGATCTCCCTGGGTACGCTGCTGGCGGTTTTTCTCTCCACCTCGGACGAAATGCTTCCGATCTTTATCTCCGAGAAGGTTGCGCCGGGCACCATCTTCGCCATCCTGTTCGGGAAGCTTCTGATCGGCGCGGCCAGCGGGGCTGCGGTGGACGCGGTGATGCGCGTATTTTTCAGCCGCCGGCGCACGGAGAAGCATATCCATGACCTCTGCGAGCAGGAGCACTGCGGCTGCGAGGAAGAGGAGGACGGGATTCTCCGTCCCGCCATCCGCCACACGCTGCATATCACGCTGTTCATTTTCCTCATCACGCTGGCGCTCTCGATCCTGTTCAGCCTGATTGGGGAGGACACGCTCGGGGCATTTCTCTCGAATAAGCCTTACCTCGGCGTCTTTCTCTCGGCGCTGGTCGGGCTCATCCCCAACTGCGCCGCTTCGGTTATGCTGACGGAACTCTATCTTCACGGTGTGCTGGCCGTCGGCCCGATGATGGCCGGGCTTCTCGTCAGCGCGGGGGTCGGCCTCCTGGTCCTCTTCCGGACCAACCGGCACACCGCCGACAATCTGCGGATTCTCGGCGTCCTGTACGCCCTGGGTGTCTTCTGGGGCCTTTTCATCAGCCTGTTTTTCTGAACTCGGAGGGCAGTGCTCTCCGTGAATTTTGATGAGCAGTCATTTCATGCAATGTTTTTAGCGCGTTCCCGCGCGGGGCAGTCCCTGTCCCCGGGAGCGCGCTTTTTGCTTCTGTTCAGCGCATACATGGGGGGATAGCCGCAAACCGGCCGCTCGCGGACGGCTTTGCGAGCTCTCCCCCCATGCCGCTGTTCACAAAGTTTACAAAGCTTCATCACAGATTGCCCATTTTCCTCCGGTATGCTTTTGGCTAAAGAACAGGACAAACCTTTCGATGCAGGAGGTGGTTTCTATGGCACAGACGATATTCAAGCGCTGCGAGAAGAAATTTCTGCTGACCGAGGGACAGTATCGGGCGGTCAAACCGCTGATAGAAAGGTATATGCTTCCGGACCGGTTTACCAACTATCCGATCTCCAATATCTATCTGGATACGCGGAATTTTGACCTGATCCGCTTATCGCTCGGGAAGCCGAAATATAAGGAAAAGCTCCGGGTACGCTTTTATGGGACGGCGGCCGGGGAGGATTCCCGGGTTTTTGTCGAGATTAAGAAAAAATTTGACGGCGTGGTGTACAAGCGCAGGGTGGAAATGTCCCTCAAGGAGGCGAGAGATTATCTTGAGGGGGATATTTACCCGGCGAAGGACAGCCAGATCCTCCGGGAGATCGATTACATGAAGAACCGGTATGGCCTCCGGGCAAAGGCATTCATCGCCTATGACCGGGAGGCGTATTCCGGAAGGAAGGATCCGGAGCTCCGGGTCACCTTCGACCGCAGGATCCGCTGCAGGGACAGCTGTCTCGATTTCACCGCGGGCGATGGCGGGGAAGAGCTTCTGGAGCCCGGCCTGGTCCTGATGGAAGTCAAGATTCCCGGGGCAATGCCGCTGTGGATGAGCCGGGAATTCTCCCGGCAGGACATCTTCATGACTACCTATTCCAAATACGGAACCTACTACACCCGCTGCCTCATGCCGCGCGGCTATGCGGTTTCCTGCCCGGCGGCAGCCGTGGCGGGAGCGGCAGTCACCGAGAGAAGAAAGGGGATGCAGTATGCTTGATGAAATCCGGACAAGAAACGGCAACCTGACGATCGTCTGCGGGCGGGTGCCGGATCGTACCGAGGAACTTTGATCGTAAGCCGATCAGGCAGGAGGAAGGCCAATGAGAAAAAGAAGATTTGCGGGAATGATGCTTCTCTTTGCCGGTGTGCTGGCTGCAGCCGGGTGCGCCGGGAACGGCGGCACGGGAACCTCGTCACAGGGTACGGTATCGTCAATTTCGGCATCCGGAACCCGGGATTCCCAGGAAAGCGTCCGGGCGGAGATTTCCGGCCAGGGATCGTCAGTGACGATTTCCGGGGACGGCGTAAGCGCGGAAGGCTCGGTGATCACCATCACGGAGGCAGGAACTTACCGGTTTACCGGCACGGTTGATGAGGAAAAAATCGTGGTCAGCGCGGATAAGGATGCGGAGGTCACCCTGATCTTCGACGGATTTTCCATCACCTGCTCCGACGATTCCCCGATCGCTGCGGACCAGTGCGGAACCTTGACGGTTGAGCTCGCCGACGGTTCCGAGAACAAAATTACAGACGCGAGAAGCGAGAAGACGGCGGAATCTGAGACCGCATCGGAATCCGGAACTGCATCGGCATCCGGCACCACGTCGGGTTCCGGGACCGCATCGGCATCCGGCACAACGGAAGATTCGGATGACGGGAGTTCGGAGGATCATGACGCGGCGGTTTACGCCAAGAATAACCTGATCCTCACCGGCGGCGGTTCCGCGGTGATCAGCGGCGGCTATAACGAGGGTGTCCACGCGAAGGATGACCTTACGGTTGAATCCGGCACATGGACGGTCACGGCTGCCAATGACGGCATCAAGGGAAAGGATTCGGTCACCGTGAACGGCGGAACGCTTTCCATCACCTCCGGCGACGATGGTATTGAGTCCAACAACAGCTCGGATAAGACGAAGGGTGCCGTCACCGTGAACGGAGGGACGATCTCGATTACCGCGGAAGGCAAAGGCCTGCAGGCCATGAGCAGGATCATCGTTAATGACGGCAGCATCGATATCCTGGAGAGCAAGGAGGGCATGGAAGCCTTAACGATCAATCTGAACGGCGGGATCATCAATGTGAAAGCGGACGATGACGGGCTGAATGCAGCTGATACATACGCAGATTCCACCTCGGAAACGTCCGGATTCGGCGGAAAGGGCAATATGGAGGCGGTCGATGGCTGTTCGATCACAGTGAGCGGCGGAACAATCACAATTGATGCCGCAGGGGACGGCGTGGACAGCAACGGGGATCTGACGGTGACCGGCGGCACTCTGTCTATCGCGGGTCCGACGAGCGGCGGCGATGGCATCCTGGATTATTCGGGAAATGCGGTCATTGAGGGCGGAACGGTGATCGGTACCGGATCCGCGGGCATGCTCCAGTCGTTCGGCGGGGATTCCGGCCAGTATCAGGTCGTGGAATATTATGACAGCACGCAGAGCGCCGGCACGGAGATCACGATCACTGACGCGGACGGGAATACCCTGGCTTCTGTTACCCCGGAGAAGGACTACGCGGCGCTGATTTTCAGTTCGTCTGAGCTTACAGAGGGGAAGACAGTTACGATCACGACAGGAGACAGCAGTGAACAGGTGACCATCAGCGGTTCGACGACGACCGTGGGCACTGCTCCCGCAGGCATGGGCGGCGGTTACGGCGGTATGGGCGGCCAGGCTCCTGACGGAAACCGGAACGGCATGAACGGCAGGCCCGTCGGAAAGACCCCGGACGGCGGAAAAGCCCCGGGAAGCACAGACAGCGGCAGCACACCACAGGCGGCGTCGAGCTGAAAACATCCTTCCAGACCACGGACTAGCTGAACAGCAAAAACCCGCGCACCGTGCACGGAGGGTACCGCCCAGCGGGATCGCGGAGTATAATAAGAAAAAGGTCGTCTGGCACATCCCGCAAAGGGAACTTTGCAGGATGTGCCGGACAGTTCTGTGCGGAAAAAGACAGTTCTGTGCGGAAAAAGACAGGGATGCGCTGGGAAAGAAGGGGAGGATCCGCAATGGCACTTTATCTGACGACACTCTGCTATATCGAGAAGGACGGGCAGTACCTGATGCTGCACCGGGTATCCAAGAAAAATGATATCAACAGGGATAAATGGATCGGTGTCGGGGGAAAGTTCGAAAAAGACGAGAGCCCGGAGGAGTGCCTCATCCGGGAAGTCCGGGAGGAAACCGGATACACGCTGACCAGCTGGAAATGCCGCGGCGTCGTGACGTTCATCTCCGGGAAGGGAACCAGCGAGTACATGTGGCTTTACACCGCGGACGGATTCACCGGAACTCCGATTCCGTGCGATGAGGGCGTCCTCGAGTGGGTGGACAAAGAAAAAGTCCCCGGGCTCAATCTCTGGGCCGGGGACCGGATTTTTCTCAAGCTGCTCGATACGAGAGAGGAATTTTTCTCCCTGAAACTCGTCTATGACGCGGATGACCGCCTGGTTACTGCTGTCCTTGACGGGAAAGAGATTCCCGCAGAATAGGGGTTCCCCGTTTTTGCAGATAGCTGATGAACTGGAGGATGCTCCGGGTTTCCCCGGCGGGATTGAGGGCAAATCCGATCGTCCGCGGCCGGATTTTCGGCTTCATCGGGATTTCGATCAGCGATCCGTCCTCCAGTTCCTTCCGGACAAATTCGCGGTCCACACAGCCGATGCCGAGCCCCGTCTTGGCAAATTCGATCAGGAGATCCATGTTGTCCGCCTCGAGAATGTTCTTGGGCTCAATGCCATTTTCCGCCAGGTAGCTGTCCACATAGATCCGCGTCATGTTCCGACGGTCGAGCATGAGGATCATGCCGGCCTCGAAAATATTCACTCTGGCACCCTCGCGGATGCGGAGATTGTCCAGGTAGCTCTGCGTGCAGACGAAGGTATCGCTGATCTGCATCACCGGGTAGAAGGAGATGGACTTCCGGTTTTTCGGTTCGGAGACCAGGCCGATATCGATCTGCTGCTGCTCCAGGAGGGAAATATTTTTCGCGGTGTCCTGGCTCTGGATCAGGATGCGGATGTGCGGGTTCTCCGCGATGAAGCCCTTGAGGTAGGGGAGGAGGACGTAGCGGCAGAGGGTGTCGCTGCAGCCGAAGCGGATCTGGCCGATGTTGAAGTTCTGGATGCGGCGCAGCTCGCTCTCCCCCTGCTCCAGCGCGCTGAAGGCAGTGCTCACGTGGTCGTAGAGCACCCGGCCTTCCGGGGTCAGGGTGACGCCGCGGGAGCTTCTCCGGAATAGCGTCACGCCGAGCGACTCCTCCAGCTTGCTGACCGCCTTGCTGATGGCCGGCTGGCTGATGAAAAGCTCCTTCGCGGCGTGGGAGATATTTCCTGTCTTTGCGACCGTGTAAAATACGCGGTACTGTGACAGATGCTGTTCCATGGCATCCCCTCCTTTGGTTATAATACAAATCACTAATATATATTTGCATTATACAAAGCCGGATGCTATAATGCAAGTACTTATTAGCAGAGCACTTAGCAATAGCCAGCCACTTAACGAGGACAAGCGGAAGCGAAGTCCGAGCTTAGCAAATTTGCTTTGCTTCAGAAGAAGGGGCCGGAACCGCGAGCTTCAGCGGTTTTGCGGAGAGAAGACCGGGATCCGGTCTATGGAGGATGAAAACATGGGAATGACAATGACGCAGAAAATTCTGGCAGCCCATGCCGGGGTCAGCCACGTGGAGGCAGGGCAGCTGATCGAGGCAAATCTTGACCTCGTGCTCGGCAACGATATCACCTCCCCGGTGGCAATCAACGTCATGAAAGGCATAGACCGCAAGACGGTATTTGACCGGGATAAGATCGCCCTCGTCATGGATCACTTTGTTCCGAACAAGGACATCAAGTCCGCCGAGAATACCAAGCAGTGTCGGGATTTCGCGAAGGAACACGGCATCACCCATTACTATGACGTCGGACAGATGGGCATCGAGCACGCCCTCCTGCCGGAGAAGGGGCTGGTTGTGGCCGGCGAGGCGGTGATCGGCGCGGATTCGCACACCTGCACCTACGGTGCCCTGGGCGCATTTTCTACCGGTGTCGGCAGCACGGACATGGCCGCGGCGATGGCAACCGGAAAGGCATGGTTCAAGGTACCGGCGGCGATCCGGATCCATGTGACCGGGAAACCGGGAAAATGGGTCAGCGGCAAGGATGTGATTCTCCACATCATTGGCGAGATCGGCGTGGACGGAGCCCTCTACCAGTCGATGGAATTTGTCGGCGACGGGATCCGGTACCTCTCCATGGACGACCGCTTCACGATCTGCAACATGGCGATCGAGGCCGGCGGAAAGAACGGGATTTTCCCGGTGGATGATGAGACGCGGGCATACATGAAGGAGCATTCGTCGAAGCCATTTACCGAGTACACGGCAGATCCCGACGCGGAGTATGTGAAGGAGATTACCGTTGATCTCTCCGCGCTCAAGCCGACCGTGGCCTTCCCCCATCTTCCGGAGAATACGAAGACCATTGACGAGGTCGGGACGGTCGCGATCGACCAGGCGGTCATCGGCTCCTGCACGAACGGGCGGATCTCCGACCTTCGGGCCGCCGCGGAGATCCTGAAGGGGCACAAGGTTGCGGAAAATGTTCGCTGTATTGTCATTCCGGCGACACAGGCGATTTACCTGGAGGCGCTCAAGGAAGGGCTGATCGAGACCTTTATCCAGGCGGGCGCCATCGTCAGCACGCCGACCTGCGGGCCGTGCCTCGGCGGATATATGGGGATCCTCGCGCACGGGGAGAAGTGCATCTCCACCACAAACCGCAACTTCGTAGGGCGCATGGGCGCGGTGGATTCCGAGATTTATCTGGCGAGCCCGGCAGTCGCCGCGGCGAGCGCCATTCTGGGACGCATCGCCGGACCGGATGAAGTTTTGGACTGACGAATCAGGAGGTTTATGCTATCATGAAAGCGGACGGACATGTTTTTAAATACGGAGACAATATTGACACCGACGTTATCATCCCGGCGAGATATCTGAACGCCACGGACGGGGCTGAGCTGGCCAAGCACTGCATGGCGGACATTGACAGCACGTTTGTGGAGCGGGTTAAGCCCGGCGACATTATTGTGGCCAACAAGAATTTCGGCTGCGGCTCCTCCCGCGAGCACGCGCCGCTCGCGATCAAGTGCGCGGGCATAAGCTGCGTCATCGCGGAGACATTTGCCCGCATCTTCTACCGGAACGCGATCAACATCGGCCTGCCGATCATCGAATGCCCGGAGGCGGCAGCGTCGATCGCGGACGGTGATGAGGTTGAGGTGAATTTTGACAGCGGCGTGATCACGGACAAAACCACCGGGAAGCGCTTTCAGGGGCAGGCGTTCCCGCCGTTCATGCAGAAGATCATCTCCGCGGGAGGACTGGTCGGCTACATCAATGAGAAGTAAGGACAGCCCGCCGATGTCTCCGGAAAATTTCTGAGAAAAGAGGACAGGACATCATGGCGAAGAACACGAAGACAAATGTGATGCGGCAGCTGGATCAGGCGCGCATCCCCTACGAGACCGCGGAGTACGAGTGGAGCGAGGACGACCTTTCGGGGAGCCACGCGGCAGACGAGCTCGGGATGGAGCATGGAAGCATGTTCAAGACGCTGGTTCTCGTGGGCGACAAGACGCCGCACCTGGTCTGCTGTATTCCCGTTGACGATGAGCTGGACCTGAAGAAGGTCGCCAGAGAGACAGGCAACAAGCGGGTGGAGATGATCCATGTGAAGGAGCTTCTTCCACTGACTGGCTATATGCGCGGGGGCTGTTCCCCGATCGGAATGAAGAAAAAATTTCCGACCTGGATCCACCAAACCGCGGAGAATTATGAAAAGATCGCGGTCAGCGCCGGGATGCGCGGGCATCAGGTGATTCTTGATCCGCGGAAGCTTGCAGATTTTGTGGAGGCGAAGTTCGCCGATCTTGTCCGGGGGGACTGAGAAAGTCCGCAGGGAGGATTCTGTTCAGACCCGTGTGGGGGAATGAAGCTGAATCCTCCCTGTTTTTCTGCCCATCAGGGGGAGCACATCCCATATTTTCCCCGTTTTCTCCGAAAAAGTGAAAAAATAATCACCAAAATTTGCCTGGGGCAGGAAAAATCCCGATGGAGAATAGTGACAAAAAGCGAGGAGGGCAGTCCGGAAAAATTTTCAGGCTATGCACAAAATAATTACAAATATATTAAATTACGAACGATAATGTCACAAAAATGTAAATAACTTATTGACACTCATTTCCCGATTTCCCTATAATGTTCTCGTTTCTAACAGATTTGTTATTTTTTGAGAGCCGGGGATGCCGGGAAGGAGAACGGAAATGCAGATGTTCTGCGAAATCCTCCAGGCAGCCTGCTATTATATCCGTGAGTTCGCGGTGCAGCTGACCAAAAAGATGTACCGCAATTCCGCGGTCTTTCTCTCCGCGATCACGGTGGTGACCGTATTCTCCTTCAGCTCCAACTCTTACGGCGGGGCGGGGAGAAGCGCGGTGTCCGCCCACCTGGAGGAATCGTCGGAGGCCGGAGAGGATTCGGAGGGAATCCCGCCGGACGGGGATGCCGCGGAGGTGATGGGCGCTGAGGACGCCGGAGAGGCAGAAGAAAAGCTGCTGCTCGGTGCCAAAACCGTAGGCGCCGCCATGGATTCCGCCGCCGAGGAAGCTCTGGAGAGCCGCTCCGCCGCCGCGGAGAAGATTCAGCCGAAGGTAGCTGAACAGAAACAGCAGGCCGCTGCCGAGGCGGAAAAACAGGCGAGAAAAGAGCGGGCGGTGATCCGCTATGACGATTACGACCTGGAGTGCCTTGAGCATATTGTCCAGGCGGAGGCCGGCGGGGAGGATGCCGAGGGCAGGCTTCTCGTGGCGAATGTGATTGTCAACCGGGTGAAAAGCAGCGAATTTCCCAATGATTTGTATGACGTGATTTACCAGAAAGGACAGTTTCAGCCGGTGGCGAACGGGGAGATTGACCGCGTGACGCCCACGGAGGAGACGAAGAAGCTGGTCGAGCGCGCCCTCGAGGGTGAGGATCACTCCGGCGGCGCCCTGTACTTCATGAATCGCGAGGAGGCGACCCGGATGAACGCGCGATGGTTCGACGGGAGACTGACCTTTGTCATGAGCCACGGCGGACACGAGTTTTACCGCTAATCCTCTGTCCTCTCTGTATTTTACCGCATTGTCTGACTTGTCGGGGATTTCCCCCTATTCTTACGCAAACCTTTGAAAACTACATATTTTTTTCTCTGAAGAACCGGTGCCGGGATAGGTCTGCCCAAAATTCTGTCCGCAGTGTATAATCAGGCCAGGAGCAGGATTTTGAGAAGGAGGGGGTTCAGTGGACGAACAAGTAAAGCGCATGCTCATGAGGAGCGCGATGGATCATCTCGGAAATGCGTATGCGCCGTATTCCGGGTTCTTTGTCTCGGCGGCGCTGCTTACGGAGGACGGCTCGGTCTTTTACGGGGTCAACTGCGAAAACGCTTCTTACCCGTCGGGCATCTGCGCTGAGCGGGCGGCATTCTCCGCGGCGGTGAGCGCCGGGCACAGGAGATTTGCCGCGATCGCGATCGTCGGAGGAAAACAGGGGAAAATCGAGGGAATCTGCGCGCCGTGCGGCATTTGCCGGCAGGTGATGCGGGAATTCTGCGATCCGGCGGCCTTCCTGATCCTGCTTGGCACGGGGGAGGATGATATCCGGGAGTACACGCTCGATGCGCTTCTCCCGGAAAGCTTCGGGCCGGCGAATCTTGGGAGGTGACGCGCGGATGAGAATGTATGACCTGATCGAGAAGAAAAAACACGGGAGGGCGCTCTCCCGGGAGGAAATCCGGGAGATGATCTCCGGGTTTGTGTCCGGGGATGTTCCGGATTATCAGATGTCTGCCATGGCGATGGCGATCTGGTTTATGGGGATGAGCGATGAGGAGATCACGGAGCTGACCCTCGCGATGGCGGATTCCGGGGAGAAGGAGGATCTCTCCCCGATCCGAGGATTTAAAGCGGACAAGCACAGCACAGGCGGTGTGGGCGATAAGACCACGCTGATCTGCGGCCCGGTGGCGGCTGCCCTTGGCGTCCGTGTCGCGAAAATGTCCGGGCGCGGGCTTGGCTTTACCGGTGGAACGATCGACAAGCTGGAGGCGATCCCGGGCTTTTCTACGGAAATCGCCCCGGAGCGCTTCTTTGCGCTCGTGAACCGCGTCGGCATCGCCGTGGTCGGGCAGAGCGGAAATCTCGTCCCGGCGGACAAGAAACTGTACGCCCTCCGGGATGTCACGGCAACCGTCGACAGTATCCCGCTGATCGCCTCCTCCATCATGAGCAAGAAGCTGGCCGGCGGTGCTGACGGCATTGTTCTCGATGTGAAGACCGGGAGCGGCGCGTTCATGAAGACGATGGAGAACTCGGTGAAGCTTGCGGAGACCATGGTCCGCATCGGCACGATGGCTGGGAGAACCTGCACGGCGCTGATCACTGACATGGATGTCCCGCTCGGGCATGCCATCGGCAATGCGCTCGAGGTCCGGGAGGCGCTTGAGGTGCTCCAGAACCACGGCCCGGCAGATCTCCGGGAGGTTTCCCTGCGTCTCGCCGCGGAGATGCTCCACATCGCCGGGAAGGGAAGCCCGGAGGAGTGTTTCCGGATGGCGGAGGGCGCTCTCCGGGACGGGAGCGCGATGGCCGTCTTCCGCAGGATGGCAGCTGCACAGGGCGGGAGCACGGAATATCTGGACGGGCTTGCCGCCGGGGCAATGCCGGAGGGCGAGGCGAGCGTAAGCGTCGCCTCGCCGGCGGACGGATTCATCAGCGCGATGGATACCGAGGGCATCGGGACAGCCTCGGTGCTCCTCCACGCCGGAAGAAGCAAAAAGGGGGAGGAGATTGACCACGGCGCGGGGATCATCCTCCGGAAAAAGTATGGGGACCGGGTGAAAAAGGGGGAGCCGGTTGCCACGCTCTACGCCGCGGATCCGGCGCTTTTCGGCGAGGCATCCGCGAGGTTTCTCGCCTCCTTAACCTTTGCACCCGAGGAACCGCCGGCGAGGCAGCTCGTCTATGCCCGAGTCGGAAAAGATGGTTTACAAGACCTATCCCCTGTTGTATAATCGTGTCAGAAATTCAGAAAACAGTGTTGATTTATCCTGGGATGCTCGATAACTCCTGTCGTTTTTGATCCTACATCTGACTAACGGGATTCCGATATCTCCGGATTGATGTCATGCCTCTTTCGGGTGGAAGGCAGATTTTCGGATGGGGTTGCCCACCTGGCTTTCGCTAGGAGTCAATTTGGCAGGAGCCGGCACCTTGGGATTGATTTTTCGTAAGCAGCGATCCACTTCGCTGCTTACTGTTGTATTAGCAGAGCACTTAACGATAACCAGCCACTTAACGAGGACAAGCGCAAGCGCAGTCCGAGTTTAGTGGAGTGGCTATCCGCGGAGCGGAGCACGAGCCGTCAGGCGAAGTGCGAGTTTAGTGCGAGCTATGCAAATTTGCTTGGCGAGGACAAGCGTAAGCGCAGTTCGAGCTTAGTGGAGTGGCTATCCGCGGAGCGGGGCACGAGCCGTCAGGCGAAGTGCGAGTTGAGCGCGAGCCCGGCGGATGGGGAGGTTGATCATGGAAAATCGCTCGTTTCGGGAATATCTGTACCTTGGACTGACCGCCCTGGCGGTTGTGGCGGCAAGCCTGGTCCTGTGGGTCTGCTTCCAGCACTGGTCCGGGTTCGCCAGGCTGGTCGGTTCCTTTTTCGGTATCCTGGCGCCCTTTATTGATGGCGCCGTGCTGGCCTACCTGCTCTCTCCGATCTATAATGCGGTCCGGCGGTTTATCATTGATTTTCTGCATAATTCTTCCCGGGCGAAACGGATCGCGCCGGCGGTCGGCTTTATCGCGAAGGCTGTCGCGACGCTGATTTCCGTATTCCTGGTGATTTTCACGGTTGTCGGCGTGATCAGCCTGATTCTTCCGCAGCTCATTTCCAGCATTATCGGGATCTGGGAATCTCTCCCCGGTTACTGGGATACCTTCAATACCTGGGTCTCCCGCCTTCTCTCCAGCAATCCGGAAATGAAGGCGATCGTCTCCAACCTGCTCCAGTCCGCCTATGACACGGTCATCAGCTGGGGAAGCGGGGCGGACGCCGTGTCCCCGGAGAGTGCGGCAGGACACGTCAATATTGTCCAGGCTTTCTCCGGCCTCATCAACCAGCTCTCTGACGACGGCATCGCGGGGATCGTCGCGCAGCTCGGAAACAGCGTCCTCGGCATCCTGACACAGATCAAAAACTGGATTCTCGGCCTGATCGTCATGATGTATTTTCTCAATATCAAGGAAGTCCTGCTCGCGCAGATCAAAAAGATTATCTACAGCATTTTCCCGGTCGGCCTAGCCAATGAGATCGTCTATGAAGCCCGCTATGTCAACCGCGTGTTCGGTGGGTTTATCGTGGGCAAGATCATTGATTCCATCATCATCGGATTCCTCTGCTTCTTCTGCATTTCCCTGATGAAAATGCCATACCCGATGCTGATCTCGACGATCATCGGGGTGACCAACGTGATTCCGTTCTTCGGGCCGTTTTTCGGCGCCATTCCGTCGGCGATCCTGGTTTTACTGGTCAGCCCCCTGAAATGCCTGTATTTCCTGGTTTTCATCCTGATTCTCCAGCAGTTTGACGGCAATATCCTTGGGCCGAGGATACTCGGCGGCTCCACCGGCCTGCCGAGCTTCTGGGTCATGTTTGCCATCCTGTTCTTCGGCAGCCTCTTCGGCTTCGTCGGGATGATCATCGGGGTGCCGCTGCTCGCGGTCATCCTGAACCTGGTGTCCCGCGCGGTCAATCATTCCCTGAAAAAGCGGAACCTGCCGCTCGCGAAAGCGGACTATATGGACTTTGCGGGGATGGACGAGGCGAGCGGGAAGATCATCCCGAAGGATAAGGCTGGAAAATGATTTCGCATCCGGGTTTCCGGGAGCTTGCGGCCGGGCTGCCGCGCGGACAGCGGAAGGGAGAGGAGAAACACATGCCGGGCAAGAGAGGAATTGACCGAAAGAAGCGGCCGGCGGGGCGGATATGGCTTCCCGCGGCTGTCCTCTCCCTGGCTTTTTTTGCCCTTTTGCTGGTTTTTGCGTTCGGCCGTCCCATGACCCGGGGAAACAGCCTGCGCCGCGATGAGGCGGCGAAGGCGCTCGCCCTCGCGGTCACGGACAGGGACAGCCTCTCCGAAAGCCTCGAGGAGGACGGCAATCTTGTCGACCATGACGGGGAAGCCTGGAGCGACAAGTATGTGAGCTTTCTCCTCCGGGAGGGGTATCTTGCCGCAAAGAAGGGCGGGGAGACGAGAAAAGTCCGGGATTCCTGGGTGAGGGCAAAGTTCACCTACGGCGATGCCGCGCGCGCGGCCGAGAAGGCGAAGAGCGGGCTTTCCTCCTCGCTCGGCGTTCCTGAGTCCGAGTATCAGAAGGCAATGCCGGCGGAGGCATTCTGGCTCTTTTATGACGCTTTTGTCTCGGCGGTGGATCCGGACGGCGAAGTTTCCCGGGGCGAGGCAGTCGCCTGCGGGATCAGCAGCGCGGTCGGCGCGCAGGAAGCTTCCTCCGGGGAACCTGCCGGCGATACATCCGCAGGAGAGGGGGGAAAACTCCTGCACACCGCGGCGGGGGATGTCTATTTCGCCGAAGGCCTCGACCTCTCCGGCATCACTGACCGGAAGGTCAGCATCATGCGGCGCGGCAGCGAGCTGATCCGTGTCCCGCAGGTGATTTCCGACGAGGTTACCTACCGGAACGTCTGGGTCTCGCGCAGCCATGGAAAAATCTCCATGGTCATCGGGGATCTCACCAGAGACCTGGGAAAGCCTGAGGACACGGCAAGGGATGCTGCGGAGAAGATCAACAGCGACGGGCAGATCGCGGACATTTCCCTGGATAAAGGCAGGATCACCGGCGTTACGTTAAAGACCGGGAGCTGCGAGGGCAGGATTCTCAGCATCAACGGGCGCGTGATCGAGGTCGAGGGCTACGGCCAGATGACCATGGAGGAGGATTTCCGCGTCTACCGGATCTACGGGCAGGTCAGCGAACAGAATGTCCAGGACATGCTGGTCGGCTATGATCTCGGCCGGCTGGTCATCGAGGATGGCAAGGCCTGCGCGGCACTTCTGACGCACAGCTTCTCCGCGAAGAACATCCGCGTGCTGATCACGACCGATGATTTCTCGAATGTTTTTCATGATATGGCGGTTTTTACCTCCGACGGCGGCTTCAAGGTAGCCTGCGGGGGCGCGGAGAAGGAGTATGCCCCGGGGGAGAAATTCCGCATCGAGGAGGGCGATGAGCTTTTTCGGAAAGGCCGGGTAACCCTGACGCCGCTGGACGGGGCGAAGGGGATCACGATCGCCTCGGTCAACCGGGCGTACGGGCATCCATCCTGCCCGGGGACGATCGAGGTAAGCGAGGAGGAGAGCGGCCTTCTGATCATCAATGACCTGGACCTCGAGGATTATCTGGAGCGGGTGGTTCCCAGCGAGATGCCGGCGGAGGCTGAGGAGGAAGCCCTGAAAGCGCAGGCGGTCTGCGCGAGGACGTACGCATGGCGGCAGATCCGGGCAAATGCTTACCAGCGCTACGGCGCTCATGTCGATGATAGTGCAAAATATCAGGTGTACAACAATTATGGACCGGAGAGCCGGACGAACCAGGCGGTCCGGGACACCCGCGGACTTCTTCTCTGCTATGACGGGAAGCCGGCGGAGACATATTATTATTCTACCTCCTGCGGCTACGGCACAGACACCACGATCTGGAATGACAGCGCGGAGGACACACCGTATCTCAAGAGCCGGCGGCTCTCCCTCGGGGAGGACGGGGATATGCCAACCACGGAGGAGATGACCGGGGAGGAGGTGTTCCGGAAGGTAATCCAGAAGAAGGATCCGGCCGGCGTTGACTCCGCCGCGTCCATGTACCGCTGGACGACGGAGATCAGCGCAAGCTACGCCGCGTCGCGCGTCACCGGGATCGGGGATATTGTCGGATTCTTCGTGTCGAAGCGGGCACCCGGCGGAGCCGTACTCTCCATGGAGGTGGTTGGCACCGAGGGGCGCAAATATCTCCGAGGGTCGGACACGATCCGGAAGATTCTCGGCGACGCGGGGCTTACCTACCTCTGCGGCGACGGCACGAAGGTTTCCGGCCTCTCCATCCTGCCGAGCCCGTTCATCTACATCGATGAGACGGCGCGGGATGAGACGACCGGGGAACGGACATTTACCATCTGGGGTGGAGGCTTCGGCCACGGCATCGGCATGAGCCAGAGCGGCGCGCGGGCGATGGCGAAGGCGGGAAAGGATTACCGGGATATCCTGAATTTCTTTTACCCGGGGACGGAACTTCGGACGGTGGACAAGGCCGGGTGACGGACGAAATGTTGTCTCTGTCACAAAATGTTTGCAAAATCCGGCCAAAATGCCTTATAATAATAAGGCGTCTGCGGTGCTTTGCGTAATGCAGGGTTCCGGACAGGCATAAGAATATGAAAAAACCACGGAAGGAAAGGTCGGACGATGACTTTACTGGAAAATTGGAGAAACCTTGCCTACGGCAACGGACTTGACAAAAAACATCAGGATGAGCTCTGGAAAGCGTATTTTCAGGTAGAGAAGGGAATCTACAAGCAGATCCTCGCGGATCCGGAGACCGAGGTCAAGGGCACGGTCCGGGAGCTCGCGGAGAAGTATGGCACCGATATCCAGACGATGACCGGTTTCCTGGACGGCATCAGCGAGAGCCTCAAGGGATATCAGAATCCGATTGAGACGATGGATGAGGACACGGAGGTCCGTATCCTGATCGATCCGGAAAAGCTCTACTATAACATGTGCGAGGCGAAGGCAAAATGGCTCTATGAGCTCCCGGAGTGGGACAAGATCCTCAGTGAGGAGAAGCGCACCGAGATTTACCGCGCGGAGAAGGCGTCCGGAACGGTCCGCAGGGAGCACAAGAAGATCTATCCGAACGACCCCTGCCCGTGCGGGAGCGGCAAGAAGTACAAGAAGTGCCATGGCAGAAACGCGCAGTGACGCGTGACGCCCGGCAGAACACGGCCATAGCAGAGGACGGCCCCGGCGGGCGGATTTCCGCCGGGGCCGCCCCGTCGTTATCCTTATGCTTCGGAGGAAAGCATGGAACACCATGATGTCAATGCATACACCGGCTTTGCTGAGGTGTACGATCTTTTTATGGACAATGTCCCCTATGATGACTGGTGCCGTTACCTCGTGGGGCTTCTCCGGGACTCCGGCATCCGGGACGGCCTGGTGCTGGATCTCGGCTGCGGCACCGGCAATATCACCGAGAGGCTGGCAAAGGCCGGCTATGACATGATCGGTGTTGACGCCTCGGAGGATATGCTCTCGTGCGCGCTGAAAAAGCGGGACAGCTCAGGGAGCGATATCCTCTACCTGCAGCAGGATATGCGCTCCTTTGAGCTCTACGGCACGGTCCGGGCAGTGGTCTCCCTCTGCGATTCTATGAATTACATTCTGGATTACGGTGATCTTGTCAAGGTCTTCCGGCTGGTCAATAATTACCTCGATCCGGGCGGCAGGCTGATCTTTGACCTCCGGACAGAGGCTGATTATGCCGCGATCGGCGAGCGGACGATCGCCGAGGACCGGGAGGAGAGCAGCTTTATCTGGGATAATGACTATGATCCCGAGACCCGGGAAAATGACTACGAGCTGGCCCTTTTTATCCGGGAGAGCGGGGACAGGTACCGGAAATTCACGGAGACGCATGTCCAGAAGGCCTGGAGGCCGGAGGAGATCCGGCGCGCGCTTGCCGAGGCGGGGCTCAGGGAGATCGCTATGTATGACGCATTTACCAGGGATCCGGTCCGCAAGGACAGCGGGCGGATCTATGTGATCGCCGAGGAGCAGGGAAAGGAAAGAAAATCTGATGGAAAAACAGAATGATTATATGATCCGCGGAACAGCCGGGGGAGGCCAGGTCCGCGCGTTTATCGCAACAACGAGGGATATGGCGGAGTACGGGAGAAAGGTTCACCGGACGACCCCGGTGGCGACCGCTGCCCTGGGGCGCCTGCTCACTGCCGGCGTCATGATGGGGACGATGATGAAGGGCGACCGGGACGAGATCACGGTCCGCATCGACGGCGACGGGCCGATCCGTATGGTGCTCGTCACCGCGGACAGCCACGGGACAGCCCGCGGCTGTGTGGGAAATCCCAATGTCCTCCTGCCGTTTAAGGAAAATGGGCATCTCGATGTCGGCGGTGCCATCGGCAAGGGATCGCTCAAGGTGATCCGGGACACCGGCCTCAAGGAGCCCTACGTCGGCGAGGTCAACCTGGTTTCCGGGGAGATCGCGGAGGATCTCACCTACTATTTCGCGGCGTCTGAGCAGGTTCCCTCGGCGGTTTCCCTGGGGGTTCTCGTGGACACCGACACGACGGTGCGGAGGGCCGGCGGCATGATCCTGCAGATGATGCCCGATGCCGGAGATGAGATTATCGACGACCTGGAAAATACGTTAAAGAAGCTTCCCAGCATGACGGAGCTCCTGGAGGCCGGGAAGACGCCGGAGGATATTTTCCGGGAGGTGCTTGGAAACTGGCAGCCGGAGATTCTGGAGAAGATTCCCCTGAGCTATCGCTGCAACTGCAGCCGGGAGCGCGTGGAGCGCGCGCTCATCAGCATTTCCGCGAAGGATCTCCGGGAGCTGATTGAGGAGGACAAGACCATCGAGGTCGCCTGCCAGTTCTGCGATAAGAAGTACAGTTTCACCGTGGACGACCTGAAAGAGCTCGGCCGCCGGAAGCTGATGGGGCGGGTGAACGTCGTGGATAAGAACTGAGAAAAAGCCGTCTGGGGGGGGTCCCTCCCCGCGTGAGCTGAATACCTGCAAAAAGGCCTCCGCCGAAGCGGAGGCCTTTTCATCAGCTCTTCATTTCAATATAACGTGCTCAACAAATATATGTAACAAATACATAATTGTGATACAGGTACACTGATCGGAATGATGATTAGTCGTTGATTACGGTAACGTTGGTAGCCTGCGGGCCCTTAGCGCCCTCAACTACGTCATACTCAACCTTAGCGCCTTCATCGAGGGACTTGAATCCTTCCATGTTCAGGCCGGTGTAGTGTACGAATACGTCCTTGCCTTCCTCATCGCTGATGAAGCCGTAACCCTTCTGGTTGTTGAACCACTTAACTGTACCCTTATGCATTTTGATACCTCCAAAAAAATAAAGAAAATAAGTTCGCTGTAGATTTACAGCACTTGAAGATTAGCATAGTTTACCAGGGGTGTCAATTATTTCTTGTGTCAATTTTTCACAAAATATGCGACAATTCCTACCTGTTCAGCACATGCGAGGAGGTCCGAGCTTGTACATTTCCCGGCAGGACGCTAAAATGGGATCGTGTACCACTATTCTATTTCTGTGAGGAGGGAACCGCATGGTGCCGCTCAGGAATATCATCGGCCATTTCAGCACAATCACTAGACATAAGATCCTGGTGGGAAAGGAGTGCTTCCGCGTCGGCCTCTACCGGCAGGGGGTTCTCCACGACCTGTCCAAATACAGCTGCGAGGAATTTTCCTCGGGGGTCCGCTATTATCAGGGCAACCGCAGCCCGAACGCGGCGGAAAAGGAAGCGCTCGGCTATTCCCGTGCCTGGCTCCACCACAAGGGGAGGAATAAGCACCACTTTGAATACTGGATCGATTTTGAACCGGGGAGGAGCGGGAAGCTCGTCGGCAACCCGATGCCGCTCCGCTATGTGATCGAGATGTTTCTCGACCGGGTCGCGGCGTCGAAGATCTACCGCGGGAAGGACTACACGGACCGGAGCGCCCTCGATTATTACAATATTCTGCGCGGCGCCGGCTATATGCACAGAAAAACCCAGCATGAGCTGGAATTTCTGCTGAACCTGCTCGCGGACCGCGGCGAGGACTATACCTACGCATTTATCCGCGCCCTGCTTCTCCGGGAGAAGGTCCGGAGGATGGATCAACGCCGGGAAGCACTCAGGAGCTTAGCCGGGCGGATTCTCCGAAAAGCAGAAGTTCCAGTAAAGGCAGCCCGCCAGTTAAAGGAGCAGGCGGAGAACCTCGCGCACATACTCCTCGGCTGACTCGGGGGAGGAGAACAGGTCTTCCCGCCATGGCGCGAAGAGGAGCGGCGAATGGTAATCCTGCTGCATCACCGGGGTGAAGACTGCGGAAGGCTCCGGGAGGAAGATCCCGGACGCCCTGGTGTAGCAGGTTTTGGCGGTCGCCTTCCTCCGGTCCGGACTATCCATAAACTTGGCGATGCTCCGGTGGATGGCGCAATCCCTGTCCGCAAAATAGTAGTAATCCTTGTAATCCGGGTAGAAATGCCGTAGCTCCCCCTCATAGAGCGGGAGCGTCAGCCGGACTTTCCTGCCGGTGAGAAGCGCGGTGCCGAGAATCGGGGAAACCTCCCGTCCGGAGCCGCGTTTTTTGTGGTCCAGGGTGATGGCGGTATGCACAGAAACCGGGAGATCGGTGCAGCCGGTCCACTGGGCACGCAGGGAATGGGCGGCCTGCCCGGGGGGAGTTTTCACCACCTCGGTGGAATCCAGCGCGAATCCCCCGGAGAGAAAATCCCGGTAGGAGAGAATCGGCAGGATTTCCGGCATTCCGGCCACATCGTCGGCATTGTGCAGGAGGAGAAGGCGGCGTTTTTCCCCATCCCTGTCATGAAGGAAGTCCTGGTAGACCCCGATCAGCTCGCCGCCGCCCATCTTGTCCTCGCGGCGGATCCCGAGAAAGCGCTCAATATCCTTCTGTTTCAGGCCCGGGAGGGCGAGAAGGCCGCGGAGCTTCCGCGCCTCCTGGTAAATGTCGAGGTCTTCGGGAAATGCCGCGCGGATCCCATATCGTTCCGCTCTTGCTCGGATGAACGGGAGGTCAAAATTTTTTCCGTTAAAGTGAATCAGCAGCCGGTACGGATCAAGAAAGCGGAAAAAGGCGTCAAGGAGTTCGGCCTCGTCGCCCCGGTCGGCGAAAAACTGGACAATCCGGAGGCGGTTTCCCTCCGGGATGCCGCAGCCGATCAGATAGATCGCGTTGTTCTCCCGGGAAAATCCGGTCGTCTCGATATCGATAAAGAGAATTTTCCGCTCATCACCGAGCCGGGCCAGGGGATAGGGTTCCCCACAGGAGACGGTTTTCCTGACGATTTCCATGAGACACACTGCCTTTCTCTCCGCGGGAGCCGGGGAAACGGGGGGGATTTTCCCACAGACCCGGACAGCCCTGACGGAGTTTTCGATGGCTTTGAGTATACCATCCCCGGATTGCATTGAAAAGTGGGGCATGATACAATGGCATGGACTATAGATGATGGAAAAAGAGGCAGATTCTGTGATTTCTTATATCAAAGGCATTCTCACCGAGAAGGAGGAAGACCGGGTGACGGTCGAGGCCGGACAGGTGGGTTTCATGATCCAGGTTCCCCTGTCAGTGCTGGAAAAGCTCCCGCCTCTGGGGAGCGAGGTCCGGATATACACCTACATGCAGGTCCGCGAGGACGATATTTCCCTGTTCGGCTTTCTTGACCGGAGCGATCTCCGGATGTTCCGGGATCTTCTGGGCGTCAGCGGCGTCGGGCCGAAGGGCGCGCTCGCGATTCTGGGCGCGCTTGATCCGGGTGCCTTGCGGTCAGCGATTTTTCTCGCGGATGACAAGGCAATCGCCAGGGCGCCGGGCATCGGCATAAAGACAGCAAAAAGAATCGTCCTGGAGCTTAAGGACAAGGTGAAGCAGGAGGATATTCTGGATATCCCGGCCCAGGATACCGTCGGGGAGGCGGCAGATCCGGAGGCGCCGTCCGCGGCAAGGGAGGCCATTCAGGCGCTTGTCGCCCTGGGATACAGCACCGCCGAGGCATCCCGGGCGGTAGGCAGGGTTGAGGTTGCGCCGGATATGGATTCGGAGGCGGTGCTCAAGGCGTCGCTCCGGTATCTCTCGTTCCTGTAGGCGTATGGATTGGCGGTAGATAGCAAATGATGAAGCGTATGATCAATACGGAGGTCACGGAGGAAGATCTTCAGATCGAAGGCAGCCTCCGGCCGAAAAAACTGGACGATTACACCGGGCAGGCGACGCTCAAGGGGAAACTCAGGATCTATATTGACGCGGCGAAAAGCCGCGGGGAATCGCTGGACCATGTGCTCCTGTACGGGCCGCCGGGACTCGGCAAGACGACGCTCGCCGGCATCATCGCGGCGGAGATGGGGGTTCACATGAAGCAGACCTCCGGGCCGGCGATCGAGAAGCCGGGGGAGATCGCGGCGGTACTGAACGGGCTCCAGGAAGGGGATGTCCTCTTTATCGACGAGATCCACCGCCTGAACCGGCAGGTGGAGGAGGTTCTCTACCCGGCGATGGAGGATTTCGCGATCGACATCATGCTGGGCAAGGATTCCACAGCGCGGTCCATCCGTCTGGATCTTCCGCATTTCACCCTGGTCGGTGCGACTACCCGCTACGGGCTTCTCTCCGCGCCGCTCCGCGACCGTTTCGGCATCGTGGAGAAGCTGGATTTCTATGAGCCCGCCGAGCTCAAGGCGATTATCCTCCGCTCGGCGCGGGTGATGAATGTGGAGATCGACGAGGACGGCGCCTTCGAGATCGCGAGAAGGTCGCGGGGAACCCCGCGGCTTGCGAACCGCCTGCTCAAGAGAGTCCGGGATTTTGCACAGATCAAGTACGGCGGGAAGATCACGAGGGAGGCCGCGGATTTTGCCCTGGATATCCTGAAGGTGGACAAGCTCGGCCTCGACCACAATGACCGGGCATTTCTCGATATGATTATCGGCAAGTTTGACGGCGGCCCGGTCGGCCTGGAGACCCTTGCCGCGGCGCTCGGCGAGGATTCCGGAACGATCGAGGATGTCTATGAGCCGTACCTTTTGATGAACGGCCTGATCAACCGGACGCCCCGGGGGAGGATCGCGACAAAGGCGGCCTATGACCACCTGGGTTACCCCTGGCGTCAGAAAGAGCAGGATGGCGCCTGACGGACCGCCGAATGGCGGGAACAGCGGACCCGCGGCGGGCGGATACCGATCGGTGATGGATTGATGAAGACGAGGATGTGCTGAGTATGGCAGAGATGAATAATAAAAATTATACGGAAGTTCTGATCGGCGGGAAGATTTACACGCTGGGCGGGCTGGAGGAGGAGAATTATCTCCAGCAGGTCGCTTCCTATCTCAATGAGAAGATTGTCCAGGTGCGCACAATCGACGGCTTTACCCGGCTGCCGGATGATTATAAAAGCCTGACCCTGTGCCTCAATATCGCGGACGACTACTTCAAGGAGAGGGAACACAGTCATGTTCTCGCCTCGCAGAAGGAGGAGCTGGAGAAGGAGGTCTACCGGCTCAAGGCTGAGCTGGTCAATGCGAAAGTCAGGGCGAGAAGCCAGGCCGCCGGAAATCCGCGCGCGGGCAGATCCCCGGAGGATGAAAAGAAGGCATGAGCACGGAAAAGAGAACACTTGAGCTTCTCGCTCCCGCAGGTTCGGTGGACAGCATGAAGGCTGCCGTTGCCGCGGGAGCGGACGCGGTATATATGGGCGGCAGCCGCTTCGGGGCGAGGGCTTACGCGGAGAACCCGGAGAAGGAAGAACTTCTCCGGGTGATCGATTATGTGCATATTCACGGGCGGAAAATCTACCTGACGGTCAATACCCTCCTCCGCGACCAGGAGATGGAGCAGCTCTGCGACTACCTTCGTCCGTATGTGGCCGAGGGGCTGGATGCCGTCCTCGTCCAGGACATGGGGGTCCTCGGCTGCTTGAACAGGAATTTTCCCGGGCTCCCGCTCCACGCGAGCACCCAGATGACGGTGACGGCGCCGGAGTTTGCGAACCTTCTGCGGAAATACGGGGTGACCAGGATTGTGCCGGCGCGGGAGCTCTCCCTCGCGGAAATCCGGGATCTCCGGCAGAAAACCGGCCTCGAGGTGGAATGCTTTGTCCACGGCGCGCTGTGCTTCTCCTACAGCGGCCAGTGCCTGTTCTCCAGCCTGATTGGCGGAAGGAGCGGGAACCGGGGGCGCTGCGCGCAGACCTGCCGTCTGCCGTTCGCCGTCACGGGGCCGGATTTTTCCCGGAAAAAGAGCTTCCCGCTCAGCATGAAGGACCTGATGACACTGGATTTTCTGCCGGATCTTCTGGATGCCGGCGCCTACTCCCTGAAAATTGAGGGGCGGATGAAAAGCCCGCGGTACACGGCCGGCGTCGTGGAGATTTACCGGAAGTACGCGGATCTCTGGCTCTCCGGGAAGATGGATGCCGGAAACTGGCAGGTAGACGGAGAGGATCGGAGGCACTTGCTCGACCTTTTTGACCGCGGCGGACAGACCGACGGATATTTCCGCCAGCACAACGGGCCGGACATGATCGTCTTCGACGCAAAGCCGCCTTTCCGTGAGGAAAACCGGGCGTATACCGCTTACCTGGAAGAACATTATCTGAACGCGCCGGTGCGTGAGCCGGTCACAGGAACCTTTTCCGCGGAAGCCGGGCAGCCGATGGCGCTTTCGCTTACCCTTTCCGGCCGCGGTATTTCGGCCGAGGTCAGGAGCGGAAAGCCGGTGGAGGCGGCCAAAAACCGTGCGGCGGCGCCGGAGGAGATCCGGAAGCAGCTGGAGAAGACCGGAAATACGGAATTTCAGATGGAATCGCTGGAGGTTCATGCCGGCGGGGGCATCTTTCTCCCGGTGCGGGAGCTCAATGAGCTCCGGCGCAGCGGGCTGGAGGCGCTTACGGAGAAGCTTCTCGCGTCCTATCGAAGGCCTGTCCCGGAAAAATCGGCGCCTGACCCGGCCGCGGCTCCGTTTCCTATCCAGGACAAAATCGATGGCAGGGAGGAGCCGGCGCTTTCCTTCCCGGTGACTGTCCTTCTGGAAAACAGCGAGTTGCTTGGCACCGCGCTCGAGGAGCCCGGGGTCAGCAGGCTGATCCTGGACAGTGCCGAGTTCGGCCCTGAGACCTGGAAAAATGCGTCTCTTCGCGCGCACGACCGGAATATGGCGTGCTTTCTCGCCTTTCCGCGGATCTGGCGGACCGAGGCGAGAGAGTGGCTCCGCGGCGCGGAGAGGGAGCTTTTTACAGCCGGCTTTGACGGCCTCCTGCTCCGGACGGGGGAGGAGATTGCCGTGGCCGGCGCATTTTTCCGGGACAAGCGGTGGCGGGGGGATATTCTCCTCGACAGCAGCCTCTATACGATGAACCGGGAGGCGGAGAGCATGTTCCGCCGCCTCTGCCGCGACGCGGGAATCCCGGATGAGAGGGTGCAGGCGACACTTCCCTTTGAACTCAGCGGCCGCCAGATCGCGCACCGCGGGGCCGCCCGCTGCGAGCTTCCGGTCTACGGCCGCATCCCGGTCATGGTGACCGCGCAGTGTTTCCGGAAAAATGCGGATCGCTGCACACAGAAGCCCTGCCGCATCGTCCTGACGGATCGGAAGGGGATGAAATTTCCGGTCCGGAACCAGTGCCGTTTCTGCACGAATGTGATCTACAACGCTTCCCCGCTCTCCCTGCTCGGGGAGAGGAAGGAGGTCTCCCGGCTCATGCCGGATTCGGTACGCGTGACGCTGACTGACGAGACGCCTGAGGAGGCGGAACAGATTCTTTTCGCGTTCACGGACGTATTTTCCCGGGGAGGCAAGGCGTCCCGGGAGGAGGAAGAACGGCTTACGGGCGGGAATTTTACCCGGGGGCTGTTCCGCAGAGGGGTGGAATAATATGGCAAATGTGGTAACGCAGCTCGCCAGGTACATGATGATTCTGCTGATCCTGCTGTACACGTACTATAATTTCCGGTATTTTTCCCTGTACTGGCAGGAGGACCGGAGTTATGTCTGCGGAAACCAGGTCAAGTGCATGTTTCTCATCCTGATTCTCGCGGACACGGTGATCTGGCTGAGAACCGAGGATGTCCTGACGCTGGCGTTCTGCCTGGTGCAGATGGCTTTCCTCGCCGGGTATCTCGCGGCCTCGATGGCGATATATCCGGGAATTTCGCGGATTCTCCTCAACAATATCTGTATGCTGATGGCGGTGAGTTTCATTATGCTGACCCGCATCAGCTCCGAGCGGGCGATGCGGCAGTTTGTCATCGTGCTCGCGAGCGCGGTGCTTTCTCTCCTGATCCCCGCCCTGATCGGCAGGGTATGGCAGCTTGCGGAGATTCCCTGGGTCTATGGCATCGGCGGCATCCTTCTTCTTGCTGCCGTCGCAGTGGTCGGGCAGGCGGCCTTCGGCGCACAGCTCTCGCTCCGGATCGGCGGATTCTCCTTCCAGCCGTCGGAGTTCGTGAAGCTCTCATTTGTCTTCTTCGTGGCCGCGATGTTCTACAGGGCGAAGGATTTCCGGACGATCGTCCGTTCAGCTGTCGCCGCGGCGCTTCACGTCCTCGTCCTCGTCGCCTCGAAGGATCTGGGCAGCGCCCTGATCTTTTTCACGGCGTATCTCCTGATGCTCTTCGTGGCGGTGAATGGCTGGCAGTACCTTATTGCCGGTATTGCCGCGGGGTGCCTCGCGGCAGTTCTGGCCTATCATCTGTTTCACCATGTCCAGATCCGTGTTGAAGCCTGGCAGAACCCCTTCGCGGACATTTCCGGGAATGGCTACCAGATTGCCCAGGGGCTTTTTGCCATCGGCACCGGCGGGTGGTTCGGCATGGGCCTCTATCAGGGCATGCCCGAAAAAATCCCTGTGGTCACGAAGGATTTTATCTTCGCGGCCATCTCCGAGGAGTTCGGAGGCATCTTCGGGATCTGCATTATCCTGATCTGCCTCGGCTGCTTCTTGCAGTTTATGCGCCTGGCCCGGCGCATGGAGGCGGGGTTCTACCGGCTGGTTGCCTTCGGCCTCGGCGTCATCTATATCGTCCAGGTCTTTCTCACGATCGGCGGCGTGACCAAGTTCATCCCATCCACCGGCGTGACCCTGCCCTTTGTCAGCTACGGCGGAAGCTCCGTGCTCAGCAGCTTCCTGATGTTCGCTGTCATCCAGGGGATTTACATCCTGAAGGCGGATGACGATGACTGGAAACCGGAACCTGCCGGGGCAGGCACCCAGCAGGAAATGGAGGAGAGCGATATTGAAGATCTTTGACAGAAATCGGCGGGAGGATCCGGAGAAAAGGGACCGCAGGCGGGCAGGAAGAAATATCGCCGTCGTGACGGTTTTCTTCACGGCACTCTTCTTCGGGCTGATCGGCTACTATGCGTATTTTATCCAGTTCCGCGCGCCAGGGATCATCGGAAGCCCGTATAATCCCCGCCTGGACAAGTTTGCGGACCGGGTCGTCCGCGGAAGCATTGTTTCTGCCGACGGCAAGACGCTCGCGGAAACGAAGACCGGGGATGACGGCAAGGAGGCCAGGCACTATCCCTATGATTACCTTTACGTCCATTCGGTCGGCTATTCCGGCAAAAATGGCCGGAGCGGCCTTGAGTCGCTCGCAAATTTCTATCTGCTGAGCTCCCATGTGAATCTCATCGAGAAGACCGTCAACGAATTTCAGAATAAGAAAAATCCCGGCGACAGCCTGGTGACGACGCTCCGGTCGGATCTCCAGGAGACGGCGAGCGGGGCGATGGGATCCAACCGGGGCGCGGTCATCGCGATGGAGCCGGACACCGGGAAGGTTCTCTGCATGGTATCCCAGCCGAATTTTAACGCGAATGAGCTGGATGCCCGCTGGCAGGAGCTCACGCAGGACAGCGATTCCAAGGCCGCCCTGCTCAACCGTGCGTCCCAGGGGCTCTACCCGCCGGGGTCAACATTCAAGATTCTGACGCTTCTCGAGTATATCCGGGAAAATCCGGACAGCTGGATGAATTTTACCTACAACTGTACGGGAACCTTCAAATCCGACGGGTATTCGATCCGCTGCTATCACGGCGAAAAGCACGGCGAGCAGACGATTCTCCAGGCATTTGCCAATTCGTGCAACGGCGCATTTGCCCAGATCGGGGAGTCCCTGGATCCGGTGCGTTTCCGGGAACTGGCCGAGAGCTGCTTTTTCAACAGCGCGCTCCCGTATGACCTGGTCTCCAGCAAGAGCCTGTTCTCCCTGAATGGGGATGCCTCGAACTGGGAGAAGGCGCAGACCGCCATCGGGCAGGGCAAAACCATGATGACCCCGCTTCTGGATTGCATGATCACGGCGGCAATCGCGAACGGCGGCACGGTGATGAAGCCGACGCTGATGGACCATATGGAAAATGCTGCCGGACAGGCCGGGAAGACTTTCCTCCCCGAATCTGAGGGCAGCATCATGTCCGCGGAGGAGGCGTCTGCGCTCACGGAATTTATGACGGAGGTTGTGAAATCCGGCACGGGATCAGCCTTCCGGGATGCCTCCTACAGCGCGGCCGGCAAGACCGGCACTGCGGAGACCGGCTCGGACAGCGCTTCTCACGCCTGGTATGTCGGCTTTGCCCCGGTAGAGGACCCGAAGATCGCGGTCTGCGTGCTTGTCGAGAACGGCGAATCGGGCGGGCGGACGGCGGCTCCGATTGCGCGGGCGGTGATAGACAAATATCTGCAGAGATGATATGATAATGACAGAATTTTCTGACCAGAGGACATAGTCTGGCATACTGCCGGCGGATGGCGGGCGGCGTGCCGAAGAAGGAGGAAAGTGCAATGAAATTTTATATCTGCAAAAAGTGCGGAAGCATCCTGACATCTTTCAACCATGTCTGTGCCGGCCTGACCTGCTGCGGGGAGCTGATGAGCGAGCTCGTTCCGGGGACGACGGACGCCGCTGTGGAGAAGCATGTTCCTGTCGTGAGCATCGACGGGGAGAATGTCTGTGTCAAGGTTGGCGAGGTTGAGCACCCGATGGTGGAGAAGCACTACATCCAGTGGATTGTCCTGGAAACAGACAAGGGCTATATGACGAAATATCTCAAGCCGGAAGAGAAGCCGGAGGCAGCATTCCGCCTGGCTGACGGCGAGAAGGCTGTTGCCGCGTATGAGTACTGCAACCTTCACGGCCTCTGGAAGAAGGAGCTGTAAGCCCAGGGAACGGTCTGCAGAGTAAAGATCGAATAAAGATGGAAATAAAGGAAGGATCTCCGGTTCAAGAGCACCGGGGATCCTTTTTACGCCGAGCACTTAACAATAACCAGCCACTTAACGAGGACAAGCGAAAGCGCAGTCCGAATTTAGTGGAGTGGCTATCCGCGGAGCGGGGTGCGAGCCCAGCGGGCGAAGCACAAGTTTAGTGCGAGCTATGCGAATTTGCTTAGAGAGAACAAGCGAAAGCGCAGTTCGAACTTAGCAAATTCGCTTATGCCGTATGCTTTTTCCAGTCGGACGGATGCCGCCGGGAGAGCTGGTCATTCCGGTATTCGCCGGTGAAGGTCACTTCTTTTCCGAACCAGGCGGGCGGCTGGAACGCCATGGCCTCTTTTTCGGAGGAGAAGCCGACCTCGGCGACCGCGAGCCCGGTGTACTCTCCACTATAGAGGTCGAGTGCCGCCGGAAGGGACTGGCCGGGCAGCGGGATGCGGTAGCGGCGCTTGCGGATGATGATGCCGTCAGATTTTCGGAGAAGATGCTCATAAGCTTCCCGGTTGAGACTGAACTGCGTCTCTTTCCGCTGAAGCCTTCCCTCAGACTTTAACGTGAGAAGGTAGTGGTTGCCGGAATGGCGTACCCGCACGACCGGATGGACGGAGAGATAGCCCTGTTCGATCTCATGAAAGGGGAAAGAATCGGGGGAAAAGGGGAGAGTCCGCACATCGATGAGATATTTGCGCTCAATTTCCATAGTTTGGCCTTTCTGCTGCCTGCGCTGCTGTCTTCATGAGTTATGCCGGATATGATATAGCATGGGAAAGCCATGGCGTCAACTGTTGCGGCTTTTAGAAAATTGCAGCAAATTGTCTGATCTAATCCGGCAATTTTGAATAAACCTGTGATATAATCAAACATACGGAAAAGTTTTCGCTGGAAAGGATGGAAAGTATGGCGACGGTTTATGCATTTCTTGCAGACGGCTTTGAGGAAGTCGAATGTCTTGCCGCGGCGGACGTACTCGTCCGTGCCGGTGTTGGGGTCCGGCTGGTCTCGGTAACCGGGAAGCGGGAGGTTCACGGATCCCATCACTTTGGTATCCGTGCGGACGCGCTGATTGAGAAAGTGGATCCCCTGGATGCTGACCTGCTGATGCTGCCCGGAGGGCAGCCGGGAACGGAGAATCTGTATGCCTGCAAAATGCTGCGTGATGTGCTCCTCGAGGCGGACAAGAAGGGAAAGCGCATAGCCGCCATTTGCGCGGCACCGTCGATCCTGGGGCGCCTTGGCCTTCTGGAAGGCAAGCGCGCAACATGCTATCCGGGATATGAGGGTACCCTCACCGGGGCAAAGCTGACCGGCGCCGGCGTCGTGACAGACGGTAAGATCACGACAGCGCGGGGCGTCGGCTTGGCGTTCGATTTCGGGCTGGAGATGGTCAGGCTTCTTGCGGAACCGGCGGTGGCAGCAAGTGTGGCCGAGAGGATGCTGTACGAGGCGTAAGGAAAACGGATCTTCGTTACTGTTCAGCCCCCACATCGAGCGAAGCAAAGCTTCGCTCGATGTGGGGGTCCGGGCGTCTGCGGCGCCTGGCCACATGCGGAGGGAGATCCCGCAAAGCCGTCCGCAGGCGGCCTCTTTGCGGGATCTCCCTCCGCATGTGCTGAACAGCAACAAAGTGCTTTTCAATTAAAATTTGTTGTGATATAATGCTATCTCGTAGTGTGGCGCCTATCGGCAGGGCGTCGTCAGATCATGCAAGGAGGACTCCCGAAAAATGAGTGTAAAGGTTGAGCAGTTAGAAGAAAAAAACATGATTAAGCTGACCATTGAGGTTCCGGCGGAGAAGTTTGATGCCGCGATTCAGAAAGCTTACAATCATGATAAGAACAGATTTAATATTCCCGGATTCAGAAAAGGCAAAGCGCCGCTCCAGATGTTTGAGAAGATGTATGGCCTGGGCATGTTCTACGATGCCGCGGCGAACACTGTGATCAATGAGTCCTATCCGGATGCCGTAAAGGAGTCGAAAGAGGAGATCGTTTCCAACCCGAAGATCGATGTTGTCCAGATCGAGAAGGGCAAGGATTTTATCTATACCGCGGAAGTAGCCACGAAGCCGGAGATCACGCTCGGCGAGTACAAGGGACTTGAGATCAAGAAGCCGGATACCGAGGTGACGGACGAGGATATCAATAAGGAGCTTGAGAATGCCAGAAACAGAGCGGCCAGAAAGGTTGAGGTTACGGATCGTCCGGTTAAGGATGGCGATGAGACCGTAATCGACTTCAAAGGCTTTGTCGACGGCAAGCCGTTTGAGGGCGGCGAGGGCGAAGACTATCCGCTGACCATCGGTTCACATCAGTTTATTGAGGGATTCGAGGAGCAGCTGATCGGCAAGAACCTGAACGAGAAGAATGAGATCAACGTGACCTTCCCGAAGGAGTATCATGTGGCTGACCTTGCCGGCAAGCCGGCGACCTTCGAGGTTACCGTGAAGAAGATCACCGAGAAGCAGCTTCCGGAGCTGAACGATGAATTTGCGGACAATGTCTCCGATTTCTCCACCCTTGAGGAGTACAAGGCTGACCTGAAGAAGAAGATCGGCGAGCGCAAGGAGCGCGAGGCTAAGACCCAGACCGAGAATGAGGCTGTGGATAAGGCGATTGAGAACGCTTCTATCGAGCTTCCGAAGGCCATGGTTGACACTGAGGCCAGGGGCATTGTTGATGAGTACGCGCAGAGACTTCGCAGCCAGGGCCTGAACCTTGCCGATTATATGAAGTATACCGGCCAGACGATGGACAAGCTCCTTGAGCAGGTAACTCCGGATGCCGAGAAGAGAATCAAGACCAGGCTGGTTCTGGAGAAGGTTGCCGAGGCCGAGAACATCCAGGTGAGCGACGAGGATTACAACAGCCAGATCGAGAAGATGGCTGCCGACTACAACACCGATGCGGAGAAGTTCAAGAAGTTTATCGATGAGAGCCAGGAGACGCAGATCAAGGAAGATATGAAGGTACAGAAAGCCATTGATCTTCTGGTGGATCAGGCAAAGTTAGTCTGAGAACAGACAACACGGATCAGATAACGTTCTGCGAGATTTCCCGGAAGCCCTGCTTTCGGGAAATTCCCTCTTTACGGGATGATCTGTTTTTCGGAAAGGAGTTAAAGCTTATGGCGTTAGTTCCTACAGTACTGGAATCGACAAGCCGCGGAGAGCGCGCTTATGATATTTATTCCCGCCTTCTCAAGGACAGGATCATTTTCCTGGGGGAGGAAGTGACCGATGTAACCGCCAGCCTGACGGTTGCCCAGCTTCTTTTCCTGGAAGCCGAGGATCCGGAGAAGGATATCAGCCTCTACATCAACAGCCCGGGCGGTTCCGTGACCGCGGGCATGGCGATCTATGATACCATGCAGTATATCAAGTGCGATGTGTCCACCATCTGCCTCGGCATGGCAGCCAGCATGGGAGCCTTTCTCCTGGCCGGCGGCGCGAAGGGCAAGCGATATGCCCTCCCGAACGCGGAGATCATGATCCATCAGCCTTCCGGCGGCGCACAGGGACAGGCGACGGAGATCCGCATTGTGGCGGAGGAGATCCTGAAGACCCGGAAGCGCATGAATGAACTTCTTGCCGCCAATACCGGAAGACCGATCGAGGAGATCGAGCGGGATACGGAGCGCGACAACTATATGACCGCTGAGGAAGCCAAGGCTTACGGCCTGATTGACAGTGTCATTGAAAAACACTGAGGGTTAGGCCGAAAACGGAGGGAAAGTTCCCGGAGAGAGGAATCGAGGTGGGCTGATGCCTAACAGAAATGATAACCAGATACGCTGCTCCTTCTGCGGCAAGACGCAGGACCAGGTCAGAAAGCTGATCGCCGGCGCCAACGGCGTCTACATTTGCGATGACTGTGTAGAACTCTGCTCGGAGATCATGGAGGAAGAATTTTCCGGCAAGGGGAAAAAGGGAAAACGGGCGAAAAAGCCCGATTTCAGCGGAATCAATCTCCCGAAGCCGCATGAAATCAAAGACTTCCTTGATGAGTACGTCATCGGCCAGGATGAGGCGAAAAAAGTCCTCTCGGTTGCGGTTTACAATCATTACAAGAGAATTACCAGCCAGGATGAGTCCGATGTTGACCTGCAGAAGAGCAATATCCTGATGCTCGGGCCGACCGGTTCCGGCAAGACGTATCTCGCGCAGACCCTGGCGAAGATCCTGAACGTGCCGTTCGCGATCGCGGACGCCACCACGCTGACCGAGGCCGGCTATGTCGGCGAGGATGTCGAGAACATCCTGCTCAAGCTGATCCAGGCAGCCGATTACGATGTCAGCAAGGCAGAGTACGGCATTATCTACATCGACGAGATCGATAAGATCACGAAGAAGTCGGAAAATGTCTCCATCACCCGCGATGTCTCCGGCGAGGGCGTACAGCAGGCCCTGCTCAAGATTCTTGAGGGCACGATGGCCAGCGTGCCGCCCCAGGGCGGAAGAAAGCACCCGCAGCAGGAGCTGATCCAGATTGACACGACGAATATCCTGTTTATCTGCGGCGGTGCCTTTGACGGGCTGGAGAAGATCGTCGAGAGCCGGCTCAATTCCGGTTCCATCGGATTTAACGCACAGGTGATCAACAAGAACAGCGCGGATGTGGACAGCCTTCTCAGCCAGGTTCTCCCGCATGACCTCATCAAGTTCGGCCTGATCCCCGAATTTATCGGCCGTGTCCCGGTGACCGTCTCCCTGAAGACACTGGATGAGGACGCCCTCGTCCGGATCCTGACCGAGCCGAAGAACGCCCTGATCAAGCAGTACCAGGTACTGTTTGACCTTGACGGCGTGAAACTGGAATTCACCGACGAGGCTGTCCGGGCGGTGGCGCAGAAGGCGGTGGCGCAGAAGACCGGCGCCAGGGGCCTCCGCTCCATCCTGGAATCCATCATGATGGATGTTATGTATGATATTCCGTCTGATCCCACGATCGGCATCTGCACCATCACGAAAGATGTGGTGGAAGGGAAGAGCGGCCCGGAGATCACCTACCGTGACAACACGGTACCGCGGAAGGCTTTCACAGGCAAGCGCGGCAGCAAGCCGGGAGAGATTGCCTGATCCGTCAGCGGGCTGCGGGGTGTGCGTTTTCGTACACCTCACAGCCCGCTATTTTTACGCAGAGCACTTAGTGAGCGCGAGCCCAGCGGGCGAAGCGCGAGCTTAGTGCGAGCTATGCAAATTTGCTTGGCGAGAACAAGCGTAAGCGCAGTTCGAGCTTAGCAAATTTGCTTACGCAGAGCACTTTAACCAGCCACTTAACGAGGACAAGCGAAAGCGCAGTCCGAGTTTAGTGGAGTGGCTATCCGCGGAGCGGGGCGCGAGCCCGGTTAGCGCAGTTCGAGCTTAGCAAATTTGCTTACGCAGAGCACTTAGCGGGGCGCGAGCCCAGCGGGCGAAGCGCGAGTTTAGTGCGAGATTAAGCATTTGCTCACTACGGAGGAAATGAACGAATGGATGAAGACATCATGACACTGCCGGTGGTTGCCCTGAAGAACCTGACGATCCTCCCGGGGATGTCGGTGAATTTTGACGTCGCGAGGAAGAAATCCATCGCGGCGATTGAGTACGCCATGTCCGGAAATCAGCAGGTTTTTCTCACCGCGCAGTTGGATCCCGAGGCGAAGAACCCGGGCCTCAAGGATCTGTACTCGATCGGCACCATCGCCATTGTCCGGCAGTACGTGAAGACACCGAACGGCATGATCCGGGTCTCGGTTGAGGGGAAGGAGCGGGGATCGTTAAACGCGCTGACCGGAAATGGCGCCTTCCTGAGCGGCCAGATCGTGCGCCGGAAGAGAACCGGGGCGGAGGAGATTTCCCCGGTGGATCATGAGGCCATGCGCCGGGTGCTGATGGAAAACCTGCTGCACTACGCGCAGATGATCGGGCAGCAGCCGGTTCTCGAATACTGCCAGGAGGTGTCCTCGATGGACACGCTCGAGGCGATGCTCGACGATATCGCCTGCAAGCTCCCCTGGCAGTTCCAGGAACGCCAGCAGATGCTCGAGGCGGACACCGTCCGCGCGGAGTTTGACGCCGTCAACAAGGCGCTGCTCACGAATGCCGAGGTGGTCAGGCTCCGCCGGGAGTTTGAGGAGAGCGTAAAGAATACCATCGACAAGAACCAGAGGGACTACGTCCTCCGCGAGCAGTTGAACGTCATCCGGAATGAGCTCGGGGACAATACGGAATCTGAGGCGGATGAACTTCGGGACAAGGTGAAGGCGCTCTGCGCCGACGATTCCGTGAAGGAACGCCTGAACAAGGAGATCAGCCGTTTTGAGGAGATGCCGCCGGGCAGCCAGGACGGCAATGTGCTCCGGACTTACGTGGAGACCCTCCTGGAGCTTCCCTGGAATAAGACGACGGAGGACAACAAGGATCTCGGCCATGCGAAAGAGATCCTTGAGAAAGACCACTACGGGCTGGAGCAGGTCAAGAACCGCGTTCTCGAATCCCTCGCGGTGCGGATCCTGACGGACAAGGGAAATGGCTCGATCATCTGCCTGGTCGGCCCGCCGGGAACCGGCAAGACCTCCATCGCGCAGTCCATCGCCCGCGCCCTGGGGAAAAAATATGTCCGCATCAGCCTCGGCGGCGTGCGGGACGAGGCGGAGATCCGCGGGCACCGCAAGACCTATGTCGGCGCCATGCCGGGACGCATTGTGGAAGGCCTCTCGGATGCCGGCGTCAGCAACCCGCTGATGCTTCTGGATGAGATTGACAAGGTCAGCAGCGACTATAAGGGGGATACCGGATCGGCCCTCCTGGAGGTTCTCGACAGTGAGCAGAACAGCCATTTCCGGGATCACTATGTGGAAATCCCGATTGACTTGTCGAACGTGCTTTTCATCGCTACTGCGAACACGACGCAGACCATCCCGAAGCCGCTTCTTGACCGCATGGACATCATCGAGGTCTCCAGCTACACGGAGAACGAGAAGTTCCATATCGGGAAGGATTACCTGATTCCGAAGCAGATCCGGCTGAATGGCCTGAAGAAGGGGATGCTCACGATCTCGGATGAAGCCCTCCGGAAGATTATCCACAATTATACGGCGGAGGCCGGCGTCCGGAACCTGGAGCGCAGGATTGGCGACATCTGCCGGAAGACTGCACGGGAAGTCCTGGAAAATAAGAAAACGGCTGTCCGCGTCAATTCCGGCAATCTGGAAAAATATCTCGGCAAGGAGCGCGTCCCTGAGGAGGAACACAACCACGAGGATCAGGTGGGGATCGTCACCGGCCTTGCCTGGACGAGTGTCGGCGGCGTCACCCTGCAGATTGAGGTCAATGTGATGCCGGGCAAGGGCGGACTGATCATGACCGGCCAGATGGGCGATGTCATGAAGGAATCCGCCCAGATTGCCCTGACCTGGGTGCGCTCCGTCGCCGTGCGCTACGGCGCGGAGGAAGACTTCTTCGAGAAGCACGACATCCACATCCACATCCCCGAGGGCGCGGTGCCGAAGGACGGCCCGTCGGCAGGTATCGCGATGTCCACCGCCATGCTGTCCGCGGTTTCCGGACGCAAGGTCAGCGGAACGGTGGCGATGACCGGCGAGGTGACGCTTCGCGGCAACGTCCTCATGATCGGCGGCCTCAAGGAGAAGCTTCTCGCCGCGAACCAGGCGGGGATGAAGAAGGTGCTGGTTCCTGACCGGAACCGCCCGGACGTCGCGGAGCTCGCAAAGGAGATCACGCGGGGAATGGAGATCGTGTACGTGAAGAGCATGGAGGAAGTGATCCGCCAGGCATTTACCGGAGGTGAGGAAGGCCGATGATCATCAAAACAGTGGAACTTGAGCGGGTCTGCGGCGTGACCAGCGTTCTCCCGAAGAACACCCTGCCGGAATTTGCCTTCGCGGGCAAGTCCAACGTCGGGAAATCGTCTCTGATCAATGCCCTGATGAACCGGAAATCCTTCGCCAGGGTATCCGGGACGCCGGGGAAGACGCAGACGATCAATTACTACCGCATCAACGACGCATTTTACTATGTGGATCTTCCTGGCTACGGCTACGCGAAGGCCGGCGAGGCTGTGAAAGCACAGTGGGGGAAAATGATCGAGGACTACCTGCATCAGTCGCGGGCGCTCCGGGCGGTCTTCCTGCTGGTGGACATGCGCCTCGCCCCGTCCGACAACGACCGGCTGATGGCCGGATGGATTCTGAACCACCGGTTTCTCCCGATCGTTGTCGCGACCAAGGCGGATAAAATAAAAAAAAGCCAGCGGCCAAAGCAGCTGGCTGTCATCCGGGATGGACTGAACCTCCCGGAAAATGCGGAGATCTATGCGTTCTCCGCGTTGAATAAAGAGGGGCGTGACGAGATTTGGAACCGGATGGACGCCCTGCTCACGGATTCCCGCCCATCAGCTGAGCCATGAGAAAGGTATAAATCGCCTCGCTTTTCTCCTTCCATCGGCTGCTCATGTGGCGCGCGGTCTCCTCGTCGGGGACGGAGAGGTCGAGGGCAATCATTTTTGACTTGCCCTCGCGCACCTCGCAGTGCACCGTGTAGTCGGATCCTTCTGTCCGGTAATAATCGGAGATCACGCTGACCTCCTCATAGATTTTCAGATGATTCTCGCGGAGAAACGAATCGATGTCATTTCGGATCTCCTGCGAGATTTTTTTGCCGAAAAAGCCGAGGGTCTGTGTCCCGTCCCCGGTGATCTCGTAGCGGGTGGAACTGTGCAGCTCCTCCTTTTTCAGAAGGCCTGCCTGTTCCAGCTCGCTCAGGGCCTGCTGCAGGGAAAAATAGTTCGTGTACTCCCTGGTCAGGAAGAAATCCTGAAACTGGGCGCCGGTCAGGGGCATATTGACCCGGTCCAGCATGTAGAGGATCATCAGTTTATATAGTGTGACGGGTTCAGCCATACCGGTTCAACCTCCTGGCGTCAGATATACTTTTTCACGGCCGCGGCAACGGCGTCGGCAACTCCCGGCTCGAAGGGGTAAGGCAGGATGTGCTCGTCGGAAAGCTCACTATCCGGGACAAGCGCGGCGATGGAATTCGCCGCGGCGAGCTTCATCTCCTCGGTGATGGCCTTTGCCCGGCCTTCCAGGGCGCCCTTGAAGATGCCCGGGAAAATGAGGACGTTATTGACCTGGTTCGGGAAATCGGAGCGTCCGGTGCCAACCACGCGGGCGCCGGCGGCCTTCGCCTCGTCCGGCATGATCTCCGGGACGGGGTTCGCCATCGCGAAGAGGATGGCGTCTTTGTTCATCGAGGCGACCATTTCCCCGGTGACAATATGGGGAGCGGATACACCGACGAAGATGTCGGCGCCCTTGAGCGCGTCCGCCAGCGTTCCCGTCTTCCGGGAAAGGTTCGTCACCTCCGCCATTTTCTCCTGCATCCAGTTAAGTCCCGGCTGTCCCTTGCAGATGATGCCGGACTTGTCGCACATCGTGATGTCCGGGAACCCGTAGCGGAGAAGAAGCTTCGTGATCGCGACGCCGGCGCTGCCCGCCCCGTTCACCACGACACGGCAGTCTTCCTTCTTTTTGCCGGTCACCTTGAGGGCATTGATGATGCCCGCGAGGACGACGATCGCGGTTCCGTGCTGGTCGTCGTGGAAGACCGGGATCGGCAGGAGCGTTTTCAGCCTCTCCTCGATCTCAAAGCAGCGGGGAGCGGAGATGTCCTCCAGGTTGATCCCGCCGAAGCCGGGGGCGATGCGGACGACCGTATCGACGATCTCGTCCGGATCCTGGGTATCCAGGCAGATCGGGAATGCGTTCACATTGCCGAATTCCTTGAAAAGGACGCATTTCCCCTCCATGACCGGCATGGCGGCGTAGGGGCCGATGTTCCCGAGGCCGAGAACCGCGGAGCCGTCGGACACGACGGCCACGGTGTTGGCCTTGATCGTGTAGCGGTAGGCCGCCTCCGGATCCCTGGCGATCACCTTGCAGGGCTCCGCGACGCCGGGCGTGTAGGCGAGGGCGAGATCCTCATTGCTGCTCACCTTCATCTTACAGCGTGTTTCCAGTTTACCATTCCACTCCTCATGGAGTTTAAGAGCTTTTTCAGCATTTGTCATGGCGGGAAATGTCTCCTTTTTGCTTGCTGTGTCTGTGTGATGCCGGGAAGATTCCCGGCAGAGGAATTCCGATCTGTGCGGAACAGTTTCATTCTAGCAACATTGAAAGTTCAAATCAAGAAGACATTCGCTAGTGTAATTTGCCGCTATTTATGCTATGATATCAAAGAATGTCCGTTTGCGCCCTTTTTTGGGCGCGGGCGGTAAGTACGTGACCATCCGGCAGCCGGGAAGAAGTTCCGGCGCGCCGGGGCGAACAGGGCAAGGTGGCAGAGAGATATGAAGGAACGCATCAATCGCCTGGCAAGGGGGATTATCGATTACGAGAAGCCGGAGATGAGCTGGCAGCCCGAGATGGTGGAGGAGACGGCGCGCGCCGGCTCTGTTTCCGCGCGGGAGATTTTTGTCAGCAGCAGAAACCGGATGAACGTGAAGGGTTTTGTCTATTCCTCCAATCCCAGGGTGAAGGTCTCTAAGGACAACAATTCCTTCGGCGGCCTCCGGTGCCACATTCCCTACGAGGTGGATACTTCCTGGCTTGAACCGGGCAGCCGCATCGAGGGCAGCTTTCATCTGGTGACCAACTGCGGGGAGGTTGAGATCCCCTATGAATTCACCGTGGATTCCGGCGCGCCGGGGGAGAAGATTGCCAGCTTAAAGACCGCGCAGGACTTCTTCCAGGTGGCGGCGAAGGACCAGGAGACGGCGCTGCGCCTGCTGGATTATGAGGATTTCGTGCGGGCGCCCTTTATGCAGGATCTCCATGTGCGCGCCCTCTATGACGGCCTCCGGAACAGCCACGGCAGCCGCCAGAATTTTATGGAAGAATTTCTGATCGCCCTCGGCGTGAAGAAGCCGATCCGCCTGATGACGGATTCTGCGAAGAAGGTATACCATGACCTTGCGGAGCGCACGGAGGACAGCATTGTCATCCGCCGGGATTCCTGGGGATATGTCTCCCTGGATGTTGAGGCGGACGGCGATTTCCTCTACCTCCCGAGAAAAAATCTGACCCAGGCGGACTTTTCCGATGACGCTCTCCGCCTGCCTTTTGTTATTCTCCCGGAGCAGCTGCATACCGGGAAAAACTGCGGTGCCATCCGGATCCATTCCACGCTGCTCGAGACGGTGATCCCGATCGAGGTCATCGCCGGCAGCGGGGCAGACCCGAAAATCCGTGCCTTCCAGAAACAGCTCTCGGACTATATGATGAGCCGCGTGGGTGTGGCAGCCGGGGCGCCGGTGGACATCCACACCACCGGAAAGATGGCCAGGGATCTGGAGAAAATGCGCAGGAACGGAATGTCCCCGGAGCTTGACGAGTTCCTCACGATCGATAAGGACGTCCTCGGCGGCCATCTTCCCGAGGAAGACCGGGTAAAATGGCTGGAAAGTCACGGCTTTGGCGGGGACAGGTGGGACCGTGCCGGAGACCGGATGGCGGCACTTCTCGCCGCCTCGGCGCCTGATGTCTCTGTCCCCGGGGAAAAGGGAAGCACCGGGGAGGCGGGCGGCACCGGGGACGAAGATGTCTGGCTCGGGACTGAGCTCGGGCGAATCAGCCTCACCTATCTGGAGGAGCTTTTCCAGCGCGGCTTACGCAGCCCGTTCCTCTACCGGGCGGCGCTCGGGAGCTTCGAGCTGGATCCCGAACGGCTTCGGAACGCCGGCCTTTTTGAGATCCTGACCCTGAATTACGGGGTGAGGAAGGCGCAGGTGAGCCGGAGCCTCGCCCTGCGCGCCGCGGAGGTTTTCGGGGGCATGCGCAGGTATCAGCCTGTCGCGACCCGCGTCCTCATGGCGCTCTATGAGAAATACCGGGAGGAGGACATCCTGACGGCAGTCCTGGCGCTGCTCATCCGCGGCGGAAAGCGGGAGAGCAGGTATTTCTCCTGGTATGAACGGGGGATCAGTGCCGGGATCAGCCTGACCAGGCTGTATGAATACTACCTGTATGCGCTGCCGAAGGGCTACCGCGGGCTTCTGCCGGAGAAGGTGCTGGTCTATTTTTCACTCTCCCGCGACCTCGATGAGGCAAGCCGGGAGAAGCTGTTCAGCAATATTCTGAATTTCGGTGACAAGGACTCGCCGCTCTACGCGGAATTCGTCCCGATGATGGAGCAGTTTGCCCTGGACGAACTGTTCAAGGGGAGGATCAACAGCCGCCTTGCGGTGATTTACCACAGCATGATCTATGAGGAGCAGATCGACGAAAATCTCGCGAAGACCCTCCCGTCGATCCTCCGCGCGGTCCGGATCGAATGCCGGGTGCCGGAGATGCGCTATGTGGTTGTCGTCCACGAGGAACTGATGCAGGAGGATGCCTATCCGCTGGAAAATGGCCATGCCTACGTTCCCCTGTTTTCTGACCGGGATGTCCTGCTCTTCCAGGACAGTGACGGGAACCGCTACGCGTCTGTGAAGTACGCGAGAACCCCGGCGATGACCGGCGTGGACGGGCTTGTCGATACCTGCTTTGCGATCTATCCGCAGCATACCCAGCTTCTCGTGAACGCCTGCTATGCAGCGGGAAGGAAGGAGGAGCTTACCGGGGACGACGCGGGGAAGCTCGCCCTCGCGGAGAGAACCATGAAGCTGCACCCGCTGTTCCGGGAGAAGATTCTCGAGGTTCTCCTCAAGTTTTATCAAAAGAAGCAGGAGGCGGAGGGGCTCTCCGACACGGAGGCGCTCTACCTCCAGAACCTGAATAAGGACCAGATGGACGCCCGCCAGCGGAATACGGCCTGCGCCATCCTGGCCGCGCGGGGCGATTACCGGGATGCCTGGGCGATGTATACCCGGTATTACCTGGTGAATGTCGAACCGTCCCGGCTCGCGGAGCTTGCCTCCCATGTGATCCTGGACAGCCTCTTTGCCGAGGACAGCCTTATGCTGGATCTCGCCTTCCGGCTGCTTCGGGCAGGGAAAGCGGACAGCGTCATTCTGGACTACCTCTGCGAGCATTATAACGGCACCACGGAGGAAATGTACCAGGTCTTCACGGCGGCGCTCCGGGATCATGTGGAGATGTATGACCTCGAGGAGCGGCTGGTCGCCCAGATGCTGTTTACGGGCAGCACGGCGCGGCTGGACGTGGTCTTCGAGCAATATGCGGCGGGCGGGCAGACGAGCGAGAATGTCGTCCGGGCGTATTTCACGGTGCGCTGCGAGGAGTATTTTTTCAATGGCAGGGACGCAACAGACAAGGTATTCGCCTATCTGGAGCGCGTGGTCGAGAGCGCGCCGGACATGGAGCGCCTTCCGGACATTTACCTGATTGCGCTGTCCAAATATTACTCAACGCTCGCCGACCTGGCCGGGCCGCGCAGGGAGCTGTGCCAGAATATCGTGAACCTCCTCATCCGCGCGGGCAGGGTCTTTGCCTACTTCAAGGATCTCGCCAGGTTCATCATCATCCCGGGCAACATCCTGGACAAGGAGATGATCGAGTACCACGGCTCGAAGGATCGGATTCCTTACCTCAAGGTGCGCATTCTCCCGGAGGAGGAAGAATTCCACGACGAGGTCATGCGCCAGGTGTATTACGGCGTCTATATTCACGAGAAAGTGCTTTTTGAGGGCGAAATCATGGAATACCGCATCGAGGAGGATGACGGCAGGGGCGGGCGGAAGACCGTGAGCTCCGGCAGCGTCTCCTGCCGGGAAGTGCGGACAAGGGCTCCGGGCAACCGCTTTGCCTGCCTCAACGAGATGAGCCTCGCCCTCGAGTTAAAAAATGACTGCGATCTCTGGGACCGCATGGTCGAGTATCTGAAAAAAGAAGCTGCGGTGGCAAAATTATTCCCTCCGCAGTGAGGAATAAAGAGGGAACAAGTTCATGGATGGTTTGGTGGCAGGAATCGATCTCCGCAACAGCCGGACCCATATCTACTGTATGGATCCGGAAAAGGCATGGGTCATTCCGACAGTGATCTGCAAAAATAAGAACAGCGACGACTGGTATGTGGCGGAGGAAGCCTACGAGCACGCCCTGCTGGGGGATGGTGCCATGGAGGATCATCTGCTCACCCAGGTCGTGAAGGACGGGACAGCCACCATCAGCGGCACCCGCTATACAGCCCAGACTCTTCTGGAAATGTTCCTGAAAAAGTGCCTGGAGCTCCCGATGAAGGCACTGGACAAGAAGGAGGTCGCCTCCCTGGTGATCTCCCTCGAGACGCTGGACGTCAGGCTGATGGACAGCCTGATGTACTGCGCGGATTTTCTCGGCATTGACCGCCGTCGGGTCCGCATCGTCGGCCACTCGGAGAGCTTTATCTATTTCGTGATGGTCCAGCAGAGGCAGGTCTGGAGCAACCAGGTGGGCATGTTCGACCTGGAGGATGAAAACCTGCACTACTATGAGATGCGGGTGCAGCGGAATACCGCGAAGATGCACGCCCTCGCCGAGAGTGAGAAGATGGAGGAGGGCTTCCATCTGGATGTCCTGGAAAATGACGCCGGGCGCAAGGTCGGCGACCGGATTCTTACGGCGTGCGCGGACCGGTGCCTCGGAAACCGGCTGTTCTCCGCGATTATCCTGACCGGGCGGGGATTTGATTCCGGCACCGGCTGGGCGCCGGATTTTATGAAAAAGATCTGCGAGCGCCGGAGGGTCTTCACCGATCCCCATGTCTTCGCCCACGGGGCGGCGGTTCTCGCCGCCGATGCCGTGCGGAGGGAAGCGTTCTTTAATTTCGATGTCATCTGTGACGGGCATCTCAGCACCGAGGTCTCCGTGAATATCCTGGACAGGGACAAGGAGAGCCGGCTGGTGCTGGCGAAGGCCGGCTCCCGCTGGTATGAGACCAAGAGGTCGTCCGATTTCATCGTCAAGGGGCCGCTGGAGGTGGAATTTATCCTGGAGCCGCTTGGCGGCGGCCAGAAGCGCACCGTGAAGGTGCCGCTCACCGGATTTCCCAAACGGCCGGACCGGACGACGCGGATCCGGGTGACGATCGGCTTCCTCTCCAGGGCGAAAATGGTTGCCGTGATCCGCGATCTCGGTTTCGGGGAGCTTTTCCCGGCGACGGATACGGTGCTCAGGCAGGAAATCGACCTCTGAGGCGTGGCCGCGCTTCCTGCGGGGCGGATCCCTCCGGCCGGGAGAAGGGTTCCCGGAAAGAGGGAAGACGGATTCCCGGAGGGACGAACTCCCGGAAGGCAGGAGAGACGGGTTCCCGGAAAGGTGGTAGAATGAGTTTGATTCCCGTGGTGGCAGAGCCGGTGCAGCATCCCTATTATGTGGAGCCGCTGGGCGTTCATGTGGGATCCTCCAAGGAGCTCTGCTACGTCATCTATAACAACCCGCTGCTGGTCATGCAGAATTTCGTGAACGACCGCCTGATCGCGTTCATCCGGAACGAGCTCGGGTTAGTGTATCTGGCGGAAAAGCTGGTGTCCTGGAGGAACAGCGGGGAAGATCAGGATGAGCTGCTGATCATCATCCTGAATTTCTGCAACTATTATACGCCGAAGGAGGTCAACCGGTTCCGGCAGCGGATCGAGGCTTACCGGAAGCTGTCAACAACGGAATTTACCAAGGAGACGGCGGACTACTACTTCGGACTCAGGCAGTACGGCACGGCGGTGCAGTACTACGAGAAGATCCTGAACGACTGGCGGGTGAAGTCGCTGACCGACGAATTCACCGCCTCGGTCTGGAACAATATCGGCGCGTCCTATGCCGGAATCTTCTGGTTCGAGAAGGCGATGGATGCCTACGATGCGTCCTACAATTTCCGCAAGGATATGGACACCGTGAAGCGGATCTACCAGCTGACGCTGCTGAATCCCGAGCTCAGGATGAAGGCCAGGTATGATTCCCTGATCACCGAGGAGAGGAAAAATACCTGGAAGAAGGAGCTCTACGACGCGATGCAGGAAGCGGAAAAGAGCCCGGAGGTGGCAAAAGTCAACGCGCTTTTTGAGAAAAAGGATTCCCTCCGCCGCGCGGAGGGAGCGGAGGCAGTGATTTCCCGTTGGAAGCGGGAATACCGGAAGATGCTTTGAGAAAATGAGGTGACCCTATGCGCTGTCGGAATTGCGGAGCGGATGTGGACCCACGGGAGGAGTACTGCCCGGAATGCGGGGCGAGGCTGCGCCCAAGGCGGGGGCCGAACCGTACCCTGGAAGTGGAAAAAATCAGCCGTGAGGAGCTGGAGGCCATGGCGGCCGAGCAGGAATACCGCCACAGGAAGGCCCAGCTCCGCCGGATCGCCAAGCTGATCGGCGTCCTTCTGGCGTTTATGATCTATTTCGGCGGCTTTTATGCCGGATACCGAAAGGTCTTTGGCGACAAGAGCATGAGCGAGGTTTTCGCGAAGTTCGGCATCGTGCGGTCGGCCGCCGGGACGGAGAAGGACGACAGCGCCACTGCGGGCGCGGCGGAGACCGATGCGGCGGCGGAGACTGCCGAGATCATCGGCGGCGGAACCGCGGAGGCGGGGAGCGCGGAGATCATCGGCGGTGGAACCGCGGAGGCGGGGAGCGCGGCACGCTGAGGAAAGAGCCGGCGCCGGGGCGGCGCTATGCGGAAAAGGCGGCCGGTGTTGAGGCTGTAAACCGCGGCATTGACAAATCGGTCATCGGCGGTTAAAATTGCGAAAGTAGAAAAACAAAGGCTGTGAAGGTGCAAGTAGCGCGGAAGTAACCTCAAAGAGAGCGGGGGCCACTGGCTGAGACCCCCCGCAGGCAAGGCTTCCGTGTCGAAATTCCCACCGGAGCCGCGCTGCTGAAGTCTTCTCCGCGAAGATGCGTAGGCGGCGACGCGCCGTGCACGTTACGCATAAGACGAGTGCCTGTCCTTCTGGGCAGGAACCGGGGTGGCACCACGAGATTGTAAATCCCGTCCCCTGTGGCAGAAAAAGCCGCGGAGGGCGGGATTTTTTGCGCAGGGCACGTAACGGGCGCGAGCCCGGAGGGCGATGCGCGAGTTTAGTGCGAGCTGTGCAAAGTTGCTTACGCAGAGCACTTAATCCGGAGACCGCGGAGAAGGAGCAAAGGAGAAAACATGAAAGAAGAACTGCAGAGAATCCGAGAGGAAGCGCTGAACAAAATCGGCGGCGCGGACAAGCTGGACAGGCTGAATGAGATCCGGGTGGCTTACCTCGGCAAGAAGGGTGAGCTGACGGGCATTCTCCGCGGCATGAAGGATGTCGCCCCGGAAGAGCGGCCGAAGGTCGGCCAGCTGGTCAACGACGCGAGAAAAGAGATCGAGGCGGCACTGGAGGAAACGCAGAGGAAGCTGGCGAGGGCCGCCAGGGAGCAGCAGATGAAGTCGGAGAAGATCGACGTAACCCTTCCGGCTAAGCGAGGCGTTCTTGGCCACAGCCATCCGAACACCGTTGCCTTAAAAGAGGTGGAGCGCATTTTCACCGGCATGGGCTACGAGGTCGTGGACGGCCCCGAGGTTGAGTACGACGAGTATAACTTCGAGCGGCTGAACATCCCGAAAGGCCATCCGGCGAGAGATGAGCAGGACACCTTCTACATCAATGACCGGATCCTCCTGCGCAGCCAGACCTCGGGCGTCCAGGTCCGGGTCATGGAGAAGCAGAAGCCGCCAATCCGCATGATTGCCCCGGGGCGCGTGTTCCGCGCTGACGAGGTGGACGCGACACACTCCCCATCCTTCCATCAGGTCGAGGGGCTGGTTGTGGACAAGGGCATCACGATGGCCGACCTCAAGGGCACGCTGGACACCTTCGCGAAGCAGATGTTCGGGCCGGATACCAAGACCAAGCTTCGGCCGCACCATTTCCCGTTCACCGAGCCGAGCGCGGAGGTCGATGTCTCCTGCTTCAAGTGCGGCGGCAAGGGATGCCGGTTCTGCAAGGGCGAGGGCTGGATTGAGATCCTCGGCTGCGGCATGGTTCATCCGCATGTCCTGGAAATGTGCGGGATCGACCCGTCGGTGTATTCCGGCTTTGCCTTCGGCGTGGGCCTCGAGAGGATTGCCCTGCTCAAGTATGAGATCGACGATATGCGTCTTCTCTACGAGAACGACGTCCGCTTCCTGAAACAGTTCTGATCAGAGAAAAAAGGAGATTTTCCATTATGAATACATCACTTTCCTGGATTAAGGCTTATGTCCCGGATCTGGACGTCACCCCGAAGGAATACTGTGACGCCATGACCCTGTCGGGCACAAAGGTGGAGACCTGCACGCTCCTGGACAAGAACCTGGAAAAAATCGTGGTCGGCCAGATCCTCAGCATTGACCCGCATCCGGATGCGGATAAGCTGGTGATCTGCCAGGTCGACGTCGGGACAGAGAAGCTGCAGATCGTGACCGGCGCGGACAATATGCGTGTCGGCGACAAGGTTGCTGTCGTCCTGGACGGCGGCAAGGTCGCGGGCGGCCATGACGGCGGCCCGATGCCGGAGGACGGCATCCGCATAAACGCCGGCAAGCTCCGCGGCGTGGAGTCCTACGGCATGATGTGCTCGATCGAGGAGATGGGCTCCAGCCGGGAATTCTATCCCGAAGCCCCGGTGAGCGGCCTCTATATCTTCCCGCAGGATACACCGGTCGGTGCCGACGCTGTGGAGGTTCTCGGCCTTCATGACGCGGTCATCGAGTACGAGATCACCTCAAACCGCGTGGACTGCTACAGCGTCCTCGGGATCGCCAGGGAGGCGGCGGCGACATTTGACAAGCCGTTCCACCCGCCGGTTGTGGCGAAGACGGGAAATGGCGAGGATATCCACGACTATCTCAAGGTTTCTGTCGAGGACACCAAGCTCTGCAAGCGCTACTGCGCGAGAATGGTGAAGAACATCAAGCTCGGCCCGAGCCCGAAGTGGATGCAGAGAAGGCTTGCCTCCAACGGCATCCGCCCGATCAACAATCTGGTCGATATCACGAACTATATCATGGAGGAATATGGCCAGCCGATGCACGCCTTCGACTACGACCTGATTGCCGGCCATGAGATCATCGTGAAGCGGGCGAAGGACGGCGACAAGTTCCAGACCCTCGACGGCCAGGTCCGCACGCTGGACAGCACGATGCTGATGATCAACGACGCGGAGAAGGAAGTCGGGATCGCCGGCATCATGGGCGGCGAAAATTCCAAGATCACCGACGATGTGAAGACGATGGTGTTTGAGTGCGCCTGCTTTGACGGCACGAACAACCGCCTGACTTCCCGGAAGCTGGGCCTGCGCACCGACGCCTCCGGAAAATACGAGAAGGGAATTGACCCCAATACCGCGGAGGAGGCGGTGAACCGTGCCTGCCAGCTGGTGGAGGAGATGGGCGCCGGCGAGGTCGTCGGCGGCATGATCGATGTCTATCCGGTGAAGGCTGCGGGCAACCGGGTGAAATTCGAGCCCGATAAGATCAACGCACTGCTCGGCACGGACATTTCCCCGGAGACCATGAAGGGATACTTCCGGAAGCTTGACCTTGGCTTCGATGAGGAGACGCAGGAGGTGGTGGTTCCCAGCTGGAGGCAGGATCTCCACTACATGGCGGACCTCGCCGAGGAGGTTGCCCGGTTCTACGGCTATGCCAATATCCCGACGACGCTTCCGGGCAGCCGCACCGCCGGACGTATCCCGTTCGACAAGCGGGTGCAGGATGTCTGCCGGGAAACCGCGGAGTTCTGCGGATTTTCCGAGAGCATGACCTACTCCTTCGAGAGCCCGAAGGTATTCGACAAGCTGCTCATCCCCGCGGACAGCAGCCTCAGGAAGACGGTCACGATCAATAACCCGCTTGGTGAGGACTTCAGCATCATGCGGACACTTCCGCTGAACGGCATGCTGACCAGCCTCTCCACCAACTATAACCGCCGCAATAAGGAAGCGCGACTCTACGAGATGTCCAAGATCTATCTTCCGAAGCAGCTTCCGCTCACGGAGCTCCCGGACGAGAGGGTCCAGGTGATCCTGGGAATGTACGGGGAGAATTTTGATTTCTTCAATATGAAGGGTGTCGTGGAGGAAATCTTCGCGAGACTCGGCATGCGGGAGCTTCCGGAGTATGTCGCCGAGGCGGGGAAGCCGTTCCTGCACCCGGGACGCCAGGCGGAGGTGTTCTACGGCGGAAAGAAGCTGGGCTATCTCGGCGAGCTTCATCCGGATGTCGCGGACAATTATGACCTGGGGACGAAGGTGTATCTCGCGGTGCTCGATGTTCCGACACTCTGTGAATTCGCCTCCTTCGATTATAAGTACACCGGCATCGCCAATTTCCCGGCGGTCACCCGCGACCTCTCCATGCTGGTGAAGAAGGATATCACCGCCGGCGAGGTGGAGAAGATGATTCGCCAGAGAGGCGGCAGGCTTCTGGAATCCCTCGAGCTGTTCGATATCTACGAGGGCGCCCAGGTACTCACCGGCTACAAGTCCATGGCCTACAGCCTGACCTTCCGCGCAAAGGATCACACGCTGGAGGAGAAGGAGATCAGCACCGTCATGAAGAAGATTTTGAACGGGCTTGAGGGCATGGACATCAAGCTGAGAGCGTGACGCATGATTTATCTGGATAACGCGGCGACGACGCGGGTTTCCCCCGAGGTTCTCAGGGAAATGCTTCCGTTCTTCGGGGAAGATTTCGGCAATCCCTCTGCCCTGTACCGGGCAGGCAGGGAGAGCCGGAACGCGCTCAGTGCCGCACGGGAGCGGGTATCCCGCCTGGCCGGCGCCTCCCCGCGGGAGATTTTCTTCACCTCCGGCGGGACGGAGGCGGACAACTGGGCGCTGATATCCGCTTTCCTGGCGCTCCGGGATAAGGGAAACCACATCATCACGACAAAAATCGAGCATCCGGCGGTCCTCAGAACCTGCGAATACCTCGAGAAGACCTGCGGCGCACGGGTGACCTACCTCCCGGTTGACCGGGAGGGCCTCGTCCGCCCGGAGGAGGTTCAGGCGGCGATCAGCCCGGACACGATCCTTGTCTCTGTCATGACGGCGAATAATGAGATCGGCACGCTGGAGCCCATCCGGGAGATCGGAAAGATCACCCGGGATAGGGGCGTCCTCTTTCACACTGACGCGGTCCAGGCGTTCGGGCAGATCCCGCTTGCCGTGGATGAGCTTGGCGTTGATATGATGTCCGCGAGTGCCCATAAGCTCCATGGGCCGAAGGGCGTCGGCTGCCTGTTTATCCGGCGCGGGACGCCGGTTCGGGCATTTCTCCACGGTGGATCCCAGGAGTACAACCGCCGGGCGGGTACGGAAAATGTGCCTGGGATTATCGGTTTCGGGAAGGCTGCGGAGCTCGCCGGGAACCGGCTTGTGCGAAACGACGGCCGGGAAGCGGCGCTCCGCGATCTTCTGATCCATGAGCTGCTGGCGATTCCGGGGGTTTCCCTCAACGGGTCTTCGGTCAGGCGCCTGCCGGGAAATGTCAATGTGAGCTTTTCGGGCATTTCCGCCGAGGCGCTGCTTATCGTCCTCGACCAGAGGGGGATCGCGGCGTCGGCCGGATCCGCCTGCGCGAGCGGCTCGCTCAGCCCGTCCCATGTGCTGACCGCGATCGGCCTTCCGGAGGAGGCGGCACGCAGCACGGTGCGCCTCAGCCTCTCCGATGAAACCACGGAGGAGGAAATCCGTGAGGCTGCAGGGATCATCCGGGAGGAAGTCCTCAGGATGCGGGGCAGGTGAGCATTTTCCCGGAGAACCGGGTTCCGGGGATTACGGAAAGGATTGGAATGGACAAGCAGAAGAAAACCGTTGTCGTCGGCATGTCCGGCGGCGTGGATTCCTCGGTCTGCGCTTATCTTTTGAAGCAGCAGGGCTACCAGGTGATCGGCGTCACAATGCAGATCTGGCAGGACGAGTCGGAGGAACGCCTGGAAAATGAGGGCGGCTGCTGCGGGATCACCGCGGTGGACGACGCCCGCCGGGTGGCGGCGGTGCTGGATATCCCCTATTACGTGATGAACTTCCAGAAGGAATTCCGGGAGAAGGTCATCCGCTATTTCGATGAGGCGTACCTCCACGGAGACACGCCGAACCCCTGCATTGCCTGCAACCGGTATGTCAAGTGGGAGTCCCTCCTGGAGAAGAGTATGGCGATCGGCGCCGACTACATCGCGACCGGCCACTACGCACGGATACGGCAGCTGCCGAATGGGCGCCTCGCGATCGAGAATTCCAGGACCGCGGAGAAGGACCAGACCTACGCGCTCTATAACCTGACGCAGGAACAGCTCTCCCGCACGCTTCTCCCCATCGGGGAGTACACAAAGCCTGAGGTGCGGAAGATTGCCGAGGATGCCGGCCTTCCGGTCGCGCACAAGCACGACAGCCAGGAAATCTGCTTCGTCCCGGACGGCGATTACGCTTCCTTTATCGAGAAGGATACCGGTGTCCGCGTCCCGGAGGGGAATTTTGTCACGGCGGACGGCCGGGTGCTCGGGCGGCACCGCGGAATCACGCACTACACCGTGGGGCAGCGGCGCGGCCTTGACCTTCCGATGGGGCACCGTGTCTTCGTGACCGGGGTTCGCCCGGAGACTAACGAGGTCGTGATCGGGGAGGACAGCGACGTCTGGTCCAGGGAACTCACTGTGGATCACCTGAACTTTATGGGGATTCCCGGCCTCGCGGTCGGAGAGAGCCGGCACTTCCTCGGAAAAATCCGCTATAACCACCGGGGCGATCCCTGCACGGTGACCAGAACCGGCAGGGACACGATCCGCTGCGTGTTCGACCGCCTGGTCCGGGCGGTGACGCCGGGGCAGGCACTTGTCCTCTATGAGGACGACTGGGTTGCCGGCGGGGGGACGATTCGCCGGAGCTGAGCCGGCGGAACCGTCTGCAGACAGTCATTCTGCCGGGATTTGCACGACAGACGCGGAACAGTTTCAAAATCTGCTTGCGCTTTCGCGGCTTCTATGGTATCCTTTTCATGTTTAGCTGGGAGGTGTGAACGTGGTAAAGACGATTATTACGGTGATTTTTGTCATCATCTGCATCTTCCTTTCGGCGGTAATTCTTCTCCAGGAAGGCAAGCAGGCCGGATTGTCCGGCTCGATCAGCGGCATGGCTGAGAGCTACTGGGGGCGCAACAAGAGCCGCAGTATGGAAGGAAAGCTGGAGAAGCTGACAAAGGTTGCGGCATTTTTGTGGATTGTACTTGCGCTTGTACTTGACTTGAAATTCTGGTAATGACGAATGAGAAGGCACTTCCGATTTCCGGCGGTGCCTTTTTTGTTATGCAGAGCACTTAATGATAACCAGCCACTTAACGAGGACAAGCGAAAGCGCAGTCCGAGTTTAGTGGAGTGGCTATCCGCGGAGCGGGGCACGAGCCCAGCGGGCGAAGTGCGAGTTTAGTGCGAGCTATGCAAATTTGCTTTGTCCCGGGAGTGATTATCCGGGGAAAGATGAGAGTGTGTGATGGGAAAAAAGGAAAAGAGCAAAGAGGATAAGAAAGACAGGGATTCCGGGAAGAAATTCTGGGATAAGAAGAAAATCGGAGGCCGGCATAAGAGCCGGACGAAGAAGGCCGCATTTCCCGGGAAGGACGGCGGAGCCCGCGGGAAGGACGGCACCCCTCACGGGAAGGGCGGCAGGACCCGCGAAAGAGCCGATCTGATGCCCGGGAAGGGTAATTCTTCCCGAAAAGAGGAGGATAACCTGCTGGCCGGCACCTTCTGCGCAAATGCCCGCGGGTTCGGCTTTGTCGCCGTGGAAGGCAGGGAGAAGGATCTGTTCATTCCGCCGGATGCCTGCGGCGGTGCCATGAACGGGGACACGGTTGCCGTGCTTTTAACGAGCGAGGATCCGGAGACCGGAAAAGCTGAGGGTAAAATCATCCGTGTGACAGAGAGGGCAGTGACACGGCTCGTCGGGACCTTCGAGCGGGTAAATCATGCCGGCACAGTCGTGCCGGACGACCCGAAGATCGGCTTCGATGTCGTCATCCCGGATAAGGAGACGCTCGGCGCGGTGAGCGGGCATAAGGTTGTCGTGGAAATCACCGGTTACCCGACAGAGGAAGACAAGGTCATCCGCGGACGGGTGACGGAGATCCTTGGCCATGTGGATGATCCCGGCGTGGACATCCTCTCGGTGATCGAGGCGAGAGAGCTGCCGAAGGAATTTCCGGACGATGTCCTCCGGGAAATCCAGGATATCCCGGACAAGGTGTCCGAGGAGGAAATGCGGGGGCGCCTGGACCTCCGCACGCTGCGCACGGTCACCATCGACGGTGACGACACCAAGGATATTGACGACGCGGTATCCCTCACTACCTACCGGGCGGAGGATGGCAGCACGCATTACCGCCTGGGCGTCCACATCGCGGATGTCTCCCACTATGTGCGGGAGGGAAGTCCCCTGGATCAGGAGGCGTACAGCCGGGGCACGAGCATTTACCTGGTAGACCGGGTGATTCCGATGCTGCCCCACAAGCTGTCGAACGGCATCTGTTCGCTGAACGAGGATGAGGACAGGCTGACCCTGAGCTGCCTCATGGAATATGACAGCGAGGGGCGGCTCATCAGCCATGAGATTGCCGAGTCCCTGATCCATTCGGACCGCCGGATGACCTACGCCAAGGTGAACCGCATCCTTGAGGGGGATCCGGAGACCTGCGAGGAGTACCGCGGTTTTGTCGACATGTTCCAGGAAATGCAGCGGCTTTCGCATATCCTCCGTGCGGTGCGCCACCGGAGGGGCGCTGTGGACTTCGACTTCCCGGAGACCAAAATCGTCCTTGATCCAAAAGGGCGCCCGGTGGACATTTACCCCTATGTGCGCGGGGATGCCGAGCGGATGATTGAAGACTTTATGCTGGCGGCAAATGAGACGGTGGCGGAGGAGTACGCTTCCCGGAAGGTGCCGTTCCTCTACCGGATCCATGAGAAGCCGGATGAGGATAAGATTACGGAGCTCGCCTCCTTTGTCCAGACCTTTGGGCTGACGCTCCGGCCGCGCGCCGGCAGGGTGACGCCCAAGCAGATCCAGCAGCTCGTCGAGAGCGCGTCCGGGACGCCCCAGGAAGCGCTGATCAACATGCTTGTGCTGCGCTCCATGCAGCAGGCAAAGTATTCGGAGATGAACAAGGGGCACTTCGGCATCGCGGCGGAGTATTACTGCCACTTTACCTCCCCGATCCGCCGATACCCGGATCTGCAGATCCACCGGATCATTCACGAGACGATCAGCGGGCAAATGACGCCGAAGCGTGTCGCGCACTATGAGAGCCTGCTCCCGGCGGCCGCCGTGCAGACATCGGCGATGGAGCGCCGCGCGGACGACGCCGAACGGGAGACCGATAAGCTGAAGAAGGTTCAGTACATGGAACACCGGATCGGCGAGGAATTCCAGGGAACCGTCAGCGGCGTTACCGGCTGGGGCTTCTACGTCGCCCTGCCGAACACCATCGAGGGCCTTGTCCATGTGAACGACCTGGTGGACGACTACTATATTTTTGACGAGGCGCATTACCGCCTGGTCGGCCGGATGACCGGGCGGGTTTACACCATCGGCCAGCCGGTCAGGGTCCTCGTGACCGGCGTGGACCGGCTGATGAAGACCATCGACTTTATCCCGACGGACAAGCGCTGGGATGAAACAGGAGTGAAAAAGAAAAATGGGAAAAGAAAGCATTAAGCTGGTGGCGAACAACAAAAAAGCCTACCACGATTATTTTATCCTGGAGAAATACGAGACAGGCATCGAACTCTACGGCACGGAGGTCAAATCCATCCGCATGGGCAAGTGCAGCGTCAAGGAGGCCTACATCCACATCGATCACGGGGAGCTCTTCATCGAGGGCATGCACGTGAGCCCCTACGAGAAGGGAAATATTTTCAACAAGGATCCGCTCCGGGTGCGGAAGCTCCTGATGCACAAGAAGGAGATCGTCCGCCTGGAGAGCAAGCTCAAGGAGAAGGGACTGACCCTGGTGCCGCTGCAGGTGTATTTCAAGGGCAGCCTCGTCAAGGTCGAGATCGGCCTGGCCCGCGGCAAAAAGCTCTACGATAAGCGCGCGGACATCGCGAAAAAGGATGCCAAGCGGGAAATGGACCGGGAGTTCAAGGCCAGGAACAGCCGGTAAGGCAGGAGAGGGGCCGCCTGCGGCCGGGGGATAAGCCCTTTACAAATCCTGCGCAGTATTGTATAATATCTTTCACGGCAGACCGGGATAAGCCTGGCCTGCCGGATCAGGCTAAACATTCATTTCGGGGCAGTAACGGTTTCGACAGGGATTGTGAAGCTGGTGAAGCTATCCGCATGCAATGCGTCAAATGGCAAACTTAAATACAAACGCTAACGACAACGAATTAGCTCTTGCTGCTTAATTGCAGCTTGTGTCGGCCCTGAGGCACTCACACCTCGGGAATCCGGCATCGATATGTGAGAAACGATGGCAGGAAGGCTGCGCACTGTCAGGCGTATCAGCAGATACTGAAACCCTGAGGGTGTTTGTTCCCGCGGGGCAGAGGGAATGTTAAACAACAAACTATGATAGTAGAAGAACAGGGGATCGGTTTTTGGACACGAGTTCAACTCTCGTCTGCTCCATTTGTACAGTCTTATACGAACCAAGGAGATTTCCTTTTCTGTGGAGTGCGTACGGCCTTGGGTTTCGGTATTTGATAAGAAGAAACAGCCTGGAAAAAAAGAGAGGTGTGATGCGCACTTCTCTTTTTTTGCATCGTTTTCGCGACTTTTTGCGTCAGCAAAGTGCATGTCGATCTGTGAGGAGGCGCGCCATGAGAAAATTTTCTTTCATTCTGTCGGCGGGGGCACCGGTGCATGCCCGCCCCGCGGGGAAGATGGTGCGGATGGCGAAGAAATTTTCCAGCAGGATCACGCTGACCTGCGGAGGCAGGACGAGCTCATGCAAATGCCTGGTCTCGGTCATGCGCCTGGACATGAGACCGGGGTGCGCGGTGACCGTGCAGGCCGAGGGGCCTGACGAGGAGGAAGCGTACCGGGCGATGAAGAAGTTTATTCTCGAGGATTTTCAGAACGGGGAATTTTGAGGGGAGAAAATGAGCGCACAGCAGAAAACATCCGGGGAGAGAACCACCGCGCAGGCATCCGAGGCGCGGAATGATTTTACCAAGGGCAGCGTGAGCGGGGTGATCCTGAAACTGGCCATCCCGATGACGGTCGCACAGCTGGTCAATGTCCTCTACAACGTGGTGGACCGGATTTACATCGGCCTTCTGCCAAATGACGCGACGCTGTCCCTGACCGGGCTCGGCGTCTGCCTGCCGATCGTTTCCCTGATCATGGGATTTGCGAACCTGTTCGGCATGGGCGGCTCACCGCTCAGCTCGATTGCCCGCGGGCGGGGGGACAATGACGAGGCGGAGAAGATCATGGGCAATTCCTTCGCCATGCTTCTCTATACCGGCGTCGTGCTCACCGCACTGCTCCTTCTGGTGAGGCGGCCGATGCTCTATCTCCTCGGCGCGAGCGAGAATACCTTTCCGTATGCGAATCGCTATCTGACGATCTATGTCCTGGGGACGATCTTCGTCATGCTCGGGCTCGGCATGAACGCCTTCATCGATTCCCAGGGATTTGCCCGGACAGGCATGATGACTGTCATCATCGGGGCGGTGATGAACATTGTGCTCGATCCGCTGTTCATCTTCGTCTTCCACATGGGCGTCTCCGGCGCCGCGCTGGCGACGATTCTCTCGCAGATGGTTTCCGCCGTCTGGATCCTGCGCTTCCTGACCGGGACAAAGACGATTCTCCGCCTGAAGCGCCAGAATATGCACCTGGAAGCGCACCGGTGCCGGCGGATCATTACCCTCGGCTTCTCCGGCTTTGTCATGAGCGCCACGAACAGCCTCGTGGAAATGGTCTGCAACACCACGCTCCAGAGCTGGGGCGGGGATCTCTACGTCGGCGTGATGACTGTCCTCTCCAGCCTCCACGAGATCGCCCTCCAGGCGGTCCGCGGGCTCACACACAGCGCCCAGCCGGTCTTCGGCTTCAACTATGGCGCCGGGGAGTACGGCCGCGTGAAGCGCGGGATCGTCTTCCTGACGATCTCCACGGTGCTCTACGCGCTGCTCGTGTGGTTCCTGATGGTCACCTTCCCGGAATTTTTCATCCGGATTTTCAACCGGGATGAGGCGCTTATTCAGAAGGCAATCCCCGCCCTGCACGTGTATTTCTTCGGATTCTTTATGATGGCCCTGCAGTTTACCGGGCAGTCGGCGGCGGTCGGGCTCGGAAGGTCCGCCCAGGCGATCTTTTTCTCGATTTTCCGGAAGGTGATCATCGTCGTCCCGCTGACCATCCTGCTGCCGAAGCTGGGCTTCGGCGTCATGGGCGTCTTCATCGCGGAGCCGATATCCAACTTTATCGGCGGCGCGGCTAATTATATCACCATGCTGCTTACGATCTGGAGGGATCTCAGCCGGGAGATGAAACCGCGAAGGGTGCAGAGACCGTTGGAATAAGGCATAGAAAATGCACCCGGTTTTCCGGGTGCATTTTCTGCGGCTAAGAGGCCTCAGGAGCTGCTTTCCTCCTCCACGAGCCTCACCGCGTTGTATTTCTTCCGGAGCAGGGGCTTTTCGATCTTCCCTGTCGCATTTCTCGGCACGTCGGCGAAAATGATCCTGCGCGGCCGCTTGTATCGGGGCAGTTTCAGGCAGAACTGGTTCACCTCGTCCTCCGTGAGCGTCATGCCCGGCTTCACCTCGATAACGGCGGTCGCGATCTCGCCGAGCCGCTTGTCCGGGGTGCCGATGACCGCCACGTCCTGGATCCTGTCGTTGCTGCTCAGGAAGTTCTCGATCTGTACCGGGTACAGGTTTTCCCCGCCGGAGATGATGACATCCTTCTTGCGGTCAACCAGATAGTAGAACCCGTCCTCGTCCTGGCGCGCCATATCGCCGGTGTGTAGCCAGCCGTCAACCAGCGTCTCGGCGGTCGCCTCCGGGTCATTGTAATAGCAGACCATGACGCCCGGCCCCTTCACGCAGAGCTCGCCGACCTCGCCCCGGGGAGTCGGATTGCCGTTCGCGTCAACCAGCTTCGCCTGCCAGCCGTAGCCGGGAAGGCCGATCGCGCCGACCTTGTCGATGTGGTCCATGCCGAGATGGATGCATCCGGGGCCGGTCGATTCGGACAGGCCGTAGTTCGTGTCATATTTCTGCCCAGGAAAATACCTCTGCCAGTGCCGGATGAGGCTCGGCGGCACGGGCTGGGCGCCGATGTGCATGAGCCGCCACTGCTTGAGGTTGTAGTCCGACATCTTGAGCTCGCCGGAATCGAGGGCGGTCAGGATATCCTGCGCCCACGGGACGAGCAGCCAGACGATCGTGCAGCCCTCGCGGGAGACCGCCTGGAAAATGGTTTTCGGCTTATTTCCCTGGAGAAGGACAGCACGGCTTCCGGTGTAGAGGGAGCCGAACCAGTGCATTTTTGCGCCGGTGTGGTATAGGGGCGGAATGCAGAGGAAGGTGTCCTTATGCGTGGTCTCGTGGTGGATCGCCTCCATCTTCGCGGACTGCATGAGCGCCGAGTGGCGGAGCAGGATCGCCTTCGGGAAGCCGGTCGTCCCGGAGGAGAAGTAGATCGCCGCGCAGTCGTCGTCCTCGACCAGGACCTTCGGGGCACTGCTCGAGCAGTTGGCGGCGGATTCCTGATAATCCTCGGCAAATGTTGGGCAGGAATTGCCGACGTAGAAGAGAAGATCCTTCTTCCCGAGGTCTTCGGCGATCGCTTCGACCCGGCCGATGAATGTCTCGCCGAAGAAGAGGACGTCGCAGTCCGCTTTCTTCATGCAGTAGCGGATCTCCTCGGCGGTGTAGCGGAAGTTGAGCGGGACGGCGATCGCGCCGGCCTTCAGGATACCGAAATAGATCGGAAGCCATTCGAGGCAGTTCATCAGGAGGATGGCGACCTTCTGCCCTTTCCGGATGCCCTTTTTGACCAGGAGGTTCGCCACGCGGTTCGCCTTCTCATCGAAGACAGACCAGGTGATCTCCCGGCGGTAGTAGTCGGGAGAAGTGGGCTGGATGAGCTCATATTCCTTCCAGGTAACTCTCTGCGGTTCGGTGACTTCCGGGTTGATGACGATGAGCGCCGTCTCATCGCCGTACAATTTGCTGTTACGCTCGAGCAAATCTGTGATCGGCATGGTGCAACCTCCAAAATGTTATCGTGTCGGTAAAATAGGAAATGTTTAAAGCTTTTGTACTTTAATGCATAAAATCAATAACCTCAGATTATCGCGTTTTGCGCGGGGTGTCAAGTGGTTTTCGCCAATTCCACGCGGGATATCACGATTTCTTTTGGCGATTTTTCCAATCCTGTTGCTGAAATCGCGATAAAGTGCTAAAGTGATGTCATGTCTGTGAACAGAACGATGGAGGTATGCGATATGAAACAACTGATGCTGGGCAATAAAGCGGTTGCGCGCGGCCTTTACGAGGCGGGCTGCTGCTTCGTCTCCAGTTATCCCGGAACCCCGAGTACCGAGATCACGGAGGAGGCGGTCAAATATGACGACATTTACTGCGAATGGGCGCCGAACGAGAAGGTAGCCATGGAGGCGGCCTTCGGCGCGTCCCTGGCCGGAAGGCGGTCCTTCTGCGGCATGAAGCATGTCGGGCTCAATGTCGCCTGCGACCCGCTCTTTACGATGTCCTACACGGGCGTGAACGCCGGCCTGGTCATCGGTGTGGCGGACGACGCGGGGATGCACTCCTCCCAGAATGAGCAGGATTCCCGCCATCACGCGATCGCGTCCAAGATCCCGATGCTGGAGCCCTCGGATTCCGCGGAGGCGCTCGCATTTACCAAGCTTGCCTATGAGATTTCCGAGCAGTTCGACACGCCGGTGCTGCTCAAGATGTGCACGCGCGTGTCCCACTCCCAGTCGATCGTGGAACCCGGCGAGCGCGTTCTTCCGCCGAGAAAAGAGTATAGAAAGGATGCGGCGAAGAACGTCATGGTTCCGGCATTTGCCAAGAAAAAGCACCCGGTCGTCGAGGAGCGGATGAAGAAGCTCACCGCGTACGCGGAGGAGACGCCGATCAACCGCGTGGAAATGGGCGGAACCGAGCTCGGCATTATCACGGATTCCACCTCCTATCAGTATGTGAAGGAAGTTTTCGGGGATTCGGTGTCCGTCCTGAAGCTCGGCATGATCAACCCGATGCCGGTGAAGAAGATCCTTGATTTCGCGGCGAAGGTGAAGAAGATCGCGGTGGTGGAGGAGCTTGACCCGATCATCGAGAACCACTGCCGCCAGCTCGGCCTTACCGTATCCGGCAAGGATATCCTGCCGATCACCGGGGAATTTTCCCAGAATATCGTGGCAGCCGCCTTTGGCAGACCTGTGGACAAGGGACCGTCCATCGGGGAGGACATCCCGATGAGGCCGCCGGTGATGTGCTCCGGATGTCCGCACCGGGGGCTGTTCTACACGCTGCACAAGAACCGCTGCGTCGTTCTCGGCGATATCGGCTGCTACACGCTCGGCGCCTCCGCGCCGCTGAACGCGATGGACATGACCCTCTGCATGGGCGCGTCCGTGAGCTCCATCCACGGCTTCAACAAGGCCGGAGACGGGGAAAATGAGCACCGGACTGTTGCGGTCATCGGCGATTCCACCTTCATGCACTCCGGCATGACGGGGCTCGCGAACATCGCCTACAACCAGTCCAATTCCACGGTGATCATTCTGGACAACTCGATCACCGGCATGACCGGTCACCAGCAGAACCCGCTGACCGGCAAGAATATCAAGGGCGACCCGGCGGGGAAGATCAACCTCGAGGCGCTCATCCGGGCGATGGGCATCAACCGCGTCCGCGTTGTGGATCCCTATGATCTTGACGAGTGCGACAAGGCCGTGAAGGAGGAGCTTGCGGCGGATGAGCCGTCGGTCATCATCGCGAGAAGGCCGTGCGCGCTGCTCAAATATGTCCGGCACAACCCGCCGCTCAGGGTCAACGAGGAGAAATGCGTCGGCTGCCATGCCTGCATGCAGATCGGCTGCCCATCCATTTCCTTCCGGGACGGCCACGCCTATGTGGATGAAACCCAGTGCGTCGGCTGCGGCGTCTGCGAGCAGATGTGCCATTTCGATGCTTTTGAGAGTACGGGAAAGGAGTGATTTCGATGAAAACGAAGAATATCATGGTCGTTGGTGTCGGCGGTCAGGGATCGCTCCTTGCCAGCAAGCTGCTCGGGCAGGTATTTCTCGACGGCGGTTTCGATGTCAAGGTTTCCGAGGTCCACGGCATGTCGCAGCGAGGCGGCAGCGTGGTGACCTATGTCCGTTACGGGGATAAGGTAGCCTCCCCGATTATCGATGAGGGAGAGGCGGACGTGATCGTCTCCTTTGAGCTTCTCGAGGCGGCCCGCTGGCTTCCGTGCCTCCGCCCGGACGGCCAGGTGGTGACCAACCTCCAGCAGATGGACCCGATGCCGGTGATCACCGGGGCGGCTTCCTATCCGGAGAATCTGGTGGAGAAGATGAGAAATGCGGGCGCGAAGGTGGATGCCCTCGACTGCTTGAAGCTTGCCGAGGAGGCCGGTTCCGCCAAGGCGGTGAACATTGTCCTCATGGGCAGGCTTTCCCGGTATTTTGACTTCCCGGTGGAGACCTGGATGAAGGCGATGGAGAGAATCGTTCCGGGCAAATTCCTGGAGATGAACCGGAAGGCATTTGCCCTCGGCCGGGACGCGGAGTAAGTCCCCCCGAGGCTGAGGCGAAGGCTTGTTTACTCAGAGCCGCGGCGGGAGGACGGGATTCTACCACCGCGGAGGAGGGGCGGCAGCACAGCAGGAACAGGACAGGAGAGAGAAGACATGGAAAGGTACTTTCAGAAGGACATCGAGTGCGCGCCGCGCGAGGTGATCCGGGATATCCAGAACAAGAAGCTCGTCGAGCAGGTGCGCCACGTGTGGGATCATGTGCCCTATTACCGGGCGCTCATGGAGAAGAAGGGCGTCACCCCGGAGGACATCCGGTCGATCGATGACCTCTATAAACTGCCGTTTATCGCCAAGGCAGACCTCAGGGAATCCTATCCCTACGGGCTCCTCGGCGTCCCGCTCAGGGACTGCGTCCGGATTCACTCGACCTCCGGAACCACCGGCAAGCGGGTTGTGGCCTTCTACACGAAGGGGGATCTTGACCTCTGGTCAGACTGCTGTGCCCGCGCGATCGCGGCGGCCGGCGGCACCGAGGAGGATGTGTGCCAGATATCCTACGGCTACGGTCTTTTTACCGGCGGCATGGGGCTCCACGGCGGCTCGGAAAAGCTCGGCTGCCTGACGATCCCGACCTCCTCCGGCAACACGGAGCGGCAAATCATGTTCATCCAGGATCTCAAGACCACCATCCTCTGCTGCACGCCGTCCTACGCGGCCTATCTTGCCGAGACCATGAAGGAGATGGGGCTCACCCCGGAGGATATCCCGCTCAAGGCGGGGATCTTCGGGGCTGAGGCCTGGACAGAGGAAATGCGCCACAGCATCGAGGAGACCCTGGGCATCAAGGCCTATGACATTTACGGCCTGACGGAGCTGTCCGGCCCCGGTGTAGCCTACGAGTGCTCGGCGCAGGATGGCATGCACATCAACGAGGATCACTTTATCGCGGAGATTATCGACCCGAAAACCGGCGAGGTACTACCCGAGGGCGCGGAGGGAGAGCTGGTCTTCACCTCGCTCGACAAGAAGGCGTTTCCCCTTCTCCGCTACAGGACAAGGGATATCTGCAGCCTGACCCGGGAGAGATGCTCCTGCGGCCGCACCTTTGTCCGGATGCAGAAGCCGAAGGGCCGGACGGACGATATGCTGATCATCCGCGGCGTCAATGTCTTCCCGTCGCAGATCGAGACTGTCCTCATGCAGCTCGGCTATCCGGCAAATTACCAGATTGTGGTGGACCGCGTGAACAATACGGATACCTTCGATGTCCTCGTGGAAATGACACCGGAGATGTTCACCGATGATATGGTGGAGGTGACCCGCCGCAGGAAGGAGCTCGGGGACGCCCTCAAATCCATGCTCGGCATCCGCGCGAACATCCGCCTGGTTGCGCCGAAGACAATCACCCGGAGCGAGGGGAAGGCGGTCCGCGTGATCGACCGGAGAAAACTGAACGGTTAACCTAAGGCCGGGCGGAGATTTCCGCCGGAGAGGAGAAGGCAGAAGATGAGTGTCAACCAGATTTCGATTTTCCTGGAAAATAAGCCGGGGACGCTTCATGAGATGACGCAGGTCCTCGATGAGAGCCGGGTCAACATGCGCGCCCTGTCCCTCGCGGAGACGGAGGGCTTCGGGATTGTCCGCATCATCGTGAACGATGTGGACGAGGCGGTCAATGTCCTCCGGAATGCAGGCTATGTCTGCCGGATGGTCCCGGTGGTGATCGTGTCCATTCCCGACGAGCCGGGCGGCCTGAATACGGTGCTCAGCTATCTGAAGGATGCCGGCGTGAACCTCGACTACATGTACGCGATGGAGGGCGGCCGGATCGCGGAGCACGCCCTGATGATTTTCCGCGTGAGCGACGCGGCGAAGGCGGAGCGGGTGCTTAAGGCCAAGAATATCCGTATCGTGAGCCAGGCGGATATCAGGGAAGAGTAACCGCGGCAGGATGCTTTGGTGAAAGGCAGTGTGCCGGGAAATGGCGGATATCCGCTGTTTGCCGGCGCACTGCCTTTTTTGCGTACCGACTTTTTGCGGGGTTCTGTTCCGGAATACAGCTGTTCCGCCGGCCTGCCCCGCCCGCGTTGCCTTTCCGGGACGCTGCCGGTAAGCCACCGTTTTGTGAATTTTCCCATCCGGAATGTGCCGGACAGCGATACCCTATGTACAGATTTGACGAATGTGAATAAAAAAACAATTGATTTTTCTGGACAATAATGCTAATATGACTAACAGAGATTGAGAGCAGAGGGCATCACATGGTAAAAAATTCGCAAATGTACTGCATTTCACCATGTGGGCTTTAATCTGCCCTTTTTTTGACTTTTCAGCTAAGCGCTCAATCTAATCCATAAGGGGGAGATATTCTATGGTTAAAAATTTTGCTCATCGGGGATTTTCCGGCAGATATCCGGAGAATACCCGGATTGCCTTTGAGAAGGCGATCGAAACTCCGGGGTGCGACGGTATTGAGAATGATGTGCACCTGACCAGGGACGGCGAGGTGGTCATCATCCATGACGAAAAACTGGACCGCACCTGCCTCAATATGAAGGGATTTGTGCGGGACTACACGCTGGACGAGCTGCGCCGGGCGGATCTTTCCTATACCTTCGCCGGCCAGGTTGAGCCGCAGCACATCATGACGCTCCGCGAATACCTGGAGCTGCTTGCGCCGACAAGCCTGGTCACGAATATCGAGTTAAAAACCGGTATTTTCGAGTACCCCGGCATCGAAAAAAAGGTGATCGACCTCATCCGCGAATTTGACATGGTTGACCGCATCATCATCTCGTCCTTCAATCATTACAGCATCAAGCGGATGAAGGAGCTCTGCCCGGAGATCCGCTGCGGGCTGCTGACCGATTCCTGGATCCTGGATGCCGGCCGTTATGTCCGGGAAAATGGATTCGAGTGCTATCATCCGATTTTCTATAACTGCACGCCGGAGCTTGTCCGCGGAATCCTTGCCCAGGGCATCGACATCAACTGCTGGACGGTCAATGAGGAGAAGGATATCCGCCAGATGATCGCCGCCGGCGTGACCTCGATCATCGGCAATTTCCCGGACCGGGTCGCGAAGATCCTCGCGGAGAAGAATTAACCGGCGCCGTTCTCCGGAAGTATATTCCCGTGCTGCAGATTCTGGTATGACGGGGCGGATCGGAATTCTTCCGGCCGTCTTGACAATAAAAGGAGGAAATGTATGAAAAACTTGAAAAAAGCGATGGCACTGACCATGGCTGCCGCAATGGCGGCATCCCTCGCGGCGTGCGGAGGATCTTCCTCATCGTCGACAACCGCGGCGGCGAAGACAACCGCGGCAGCAGCGGACACGACGGCGGCCGCGGCGGCAGATACGAAGGCGGCGGGTGCATCCGCGGCAGGCTCTGATTCCGAGGCGATTGACCTCTCTGGCGTTGACCCGAACTACAAGATCGAGTTCAAGCTGAGCCACGTATTTGCTCCGGATGAGGCGCTGACCAAGCACATGCAGGCCATCGCGGACAGCATCCGCGAGAAGTCGAACGGCATGGTGGATATCACCTGCTATCCGCAGTCCCAGCTGCCGGTATACCAGGACGGTGTCGCGCAGGTAGCCGCCGGCGCGAACTTCATTTCCGTAGAGGATCCGTCTTACCTTGCGGACTATGTTCCGGATTTCAACGTCCTGGCAGGCCCGATGCTGGTATCCAACTATGACCAGTACGGATACCTCCTGCAGACCGATGAAGTTCAGGAAATGTTCAAGAAGGCCGAGGAAAAGGGTGTCAAGGTCCTGAACATGGACTACATCTTCGGCTTCCGTTCAATGATGACCAACAAGGTCATCAAAGAGCCGGAAGACCTGAAGGGCATGAAGATCAGAACCCCGAAGTCTGAGCTCTATGTCAACACCATCAACGCGATGGGCGCAACGGCGACACCGATGGGCTTTGCGGATACCATCTCCGCTGTCCAGCAGGGCGTTGTTGACGGGCTTGAGGGAACCATCGACGCTTACGGCAGCAACGGTTCCGCGGAAGTCTGCAAGAACATGGCACTGACCAAGCATCTCCTTGGTGTCTGCGGCGCTTATATCAATCCTGATGTCTTCAACAGCATGCCTGAGCCGCTCCAGAAGCTGGTTCAGCAGGAGTTCAACAAGGGTGCTGAGGACATGGTCAAGGAGATTTCGGAGAACGAGAAGTCCCAGATGGAAAAGCTGGAGAAGGAGCAGGGCATCCAGTTCAACGAAGTGGACACGGAAGCCTTCCAGAAGCTGATGGTTCCGATCTACTCCGATATGGAGAAGAACAAGGGAACCACGCCTGGCCTGTATGACAAGTTCCAGAAGTACATCAAGGACAGCGGACTCTGATTCCTGAAACAGACAAAAAACGTTTATTGACCGTGCGGAGGGAGGGGGTTAGCCATTTCCCTCCGCATATTTTCCGCTTTGTGAACAGGGACGGATTCCGAGCCTTGTTTCCGCATCCCGATGATTAAAGGAAGATTAGCCTATGCTTTCCATGAAAAAATTCATGCGCGAAAATCCCGAGGAGTTCATCGCGTCGATTCTGCTCGTGATTACCACGATCCTCGTCCTGATGAATGTCTTCTTCCGCTACTGTCTGAACTCCGGCATCTACTGGAGTGAGGAGGTGGCGACCAGCTGCTTTGTCTGGAGCGTCTTCATCGGCGCCGCCGGCGCGTATCGGACCGGCGCCATGCTCGGCATCGATCTCCTGGTGAACAGGCTCCCGAGAGCGGCCAGGACCGCGGTGAAAATCATTGTCCAGTTTATTCTGCTGGTCATCAATTTCTATATTGTTTACCTCTCTGTTCTCTATATCAACCATACCCACGGGATTTCGACGTCCGTCCTCGGCGTTTCCTCCGCCTGGGTCAGCGCGGCGATCCCGGTGGGCTTCGGACTGGCGGCGATCTATACCGTTGTGCATATCGTTCAAATGTTCCGTGATATCCGGAACGGGAAGGAGGTATAAATATGGGATTTGCACCGCTCATTATTGTGCTGGTTCTGTATTTTACCGGCATTCCGATCGCATTTGCCCTTTTCGGTGCGACACTGTATTACTTTGCGTTTTTAAATACCGGTAGCCCGGCCTACCTGATTCTTCAGAAGTTCATCACCAGCGCCCAGTCGTTCTCCCTGCTGGCGATCCCGTTCTTCGTCATGGCCGGCTCCATCATGAACTACGCGGGCATCAGTGAAAAACTGATGGCTTTCGCTGACGTCCTTACCGGACATCTTCCCGGCGCGCTGGCGCAGGTCAACGTCCTGCTCTCCATGCTGATGGGCGGCGTATCCGGCTCGGCGAACGCGGACGCGGCGATGGAGGCGAAAATGCTCGTGCCGGAGATGGAGCGGAGAGGGTACAGCCGCGGGTTCTCCGCGGCGATCACCGCGGCGTCATCCGCGGTGACACCGGTCATCCCACCGGGCATTAACCTGATTATCTACGCGCTGATTGCCAATGTGTCCGTCGGGAAAATGTTCATGGCCGGTTATGTTCCCGGCATCTTCATGGCCATCTGCCTGATGATTGCGGTTCACATCATCTCGAAAAAGAGGGGGTACAAACCGACCCGCAGCCACATGGCTTCCGGAAAAGAAATCGGGAAACAGGCACTGGATTCGATCTGGGCGATTTTCTTCCCATTCGGCATCATCGGCGGAATGCGGATCGGCATTTTCACTCCGTCTGAGTGCGGGGCTGTCGCGGTCCTTTACACGCTCATTGTCGGCGCCCTGATTTACCGGAGGCTGAAACCGGAGCACACCGCGCTGATCCTCAAGGAATCCGTGGAAGGCACCGCCGGCGTTGTCCTCATTATCGTGGCCGCAAATGTCTTCGGGCAGTACATGACCTGGGAAGGGATTCCGGGAATGATCTCCAGCGCGCTTCTCGGCGTGACCTCCAATACAATTGTCATGCTGCTGATCATCAACATTATCCTCCTGATTGTCGGCATGTTCATGGAAGGTGGCGCGGCAATGATCATCCTCGCGCCGCTGCTGATCCCGGTGGTTTCCAAGCTTGGCGTGAACCTGGTGCATTTCGGCCTGATCATCATCGTCAATATCATGATCGGCGGCCTGACACCGCCGTTCGGCTCGATGATGTTCACCGTCTGCAGCATTGTCGACTGCCCGATCCCGGAATTTGTCAAGGAGTGCATCCCGTTTATTATCGCGCTTCTGGTTGCCCTCCTGATCGTCACGTATTTCCCGGGGCTGACGCTCTTTGTCCCGAATCTGGTATTCGGAAAGTAAAGATTTTCTGCTTGACATCTGCCGGCAGAAATGCTATTGTCTAATAGTTGTGAAAAGCAGCATCAGGAAAGCAGGTTATCGGCCTCACCCAGGCATTTACCATGTGCCCGTGGTTCATACGGAATGGACGAGTCCCTTCAGGGACTTTGGTTAAGCATGTATGAATGGGCGGCCGGTTGATCTGGCCGCCCGTTTTCTGTGTTCAGACCGGGGATGCGGACAGGATCCTGCGAAGGTCCAGAGAGAAATGTTTGTGCGATGGGAGGTTGACGGCAATTAGCGATTACATGATTAACGAACAGATCCGTGACCGGGAAGTTCGTTTGATTGGAGAAAACGGTGAACAGCTTGGCATTATGCCGGCGAGGGACGCGCTTCAGCGCGCAAGGGAAGCGGAGCTTGACCTGGTCAAGATCGCACCCAACGCGAAGCCTCCGGTATGTAAGATTATCGATTATTCCAAGTATCGGTATGAGATGCTGAGAAAGGAAAAAGAGGCAAGGAAGAAGCAGAAGTCTGTCGAAGTCAAAGAAATCCGTATGTCTCCGAACATTGATGACAATGACCTGAATACGAAGGTGTCCGCCGCGAGAAAATTCATCGAGAAGGGCAACAAGGTCAAGGTCACGCTGCGTTTCCGGGGCCGTGAGATGGCTCACATGGCGCAGACAAAGTACATTCTGGATGATTTCGCAGAGAAGCTTTCCGACATCGCGGTCATTGAGAAACCGGCCAAGATCGAGGGAAGGACCATTGTCATTTTCCTGACGGCAAAGCGTCAATAAACCTATTTGAAGGAGGAACTAGATCATGCCTAAGATGAAGACAAGCAGAGCTGCCGCAAAGCGCTTTAAGAAGACGGGTACCGGAAAACTGGTGAGAAACAAGGCTTATAAGTCCCATATCCTGACGAAGAAGAGCACCAAGAGAAAGAGAAATCTCCGCAAGGATACCGTTGCTGATATCACCAACAGCAGGGTAATGCGCAAGATTCTGCCGTATCTGTAATTCGTGAGGACGAAAAGGAGGAAATAAGCGATGGCAAGAATTAAAGGGGCATTAAATGCCAAGAAGAAGCACAATAGAGTATTAAAGCTGGCCAAGGGATACAGGGGCGCCCGCTCCAAGCAGTACAGGGTAGCCAAGCAGTCGGTCATGAGAGCCCTGAACTCTTCCTATGCCGGCCGCAAGCAGAGAAAGAGACAGTTCAGACAGCTCTGGATCGCCAGAATCAACGCTGCCTGCCGCATGAACGGCATTTCCTACAGCAAGTTTATGTTCGGCCTCAAGAAGTCCAACATCGACCTTAACCGCAAGGTTCTCGCGGATATGGCCATCACGGATGCCGCAGGCTTTGCAAAGCTTGCCGAGACCGCGAAGAGCGCGATCAGCGCATAAGCTGCCAGTCCGTACGAAGGAATTTCATGCATCGACCTGCTTTCTGACAGGGTCGGTGCATTTTTTTATGCAGAGCACTTAACAATAACCAGCCACTTAACGAGGACAAGCGAAAGCGCAGTCCGAGTTTAGTGGAGTGGCTATCCAATGATAACCAGCCACTTAACGAGGACAAGCGAAAGCGCAGTCCGAGTTTAGTGGAGTGGCTATCCGCGGAGCGGGGCGCAAGCCCGGAGTGCGAAGATCGGGCTTAGTGGGACTGTGTAAAATTGTTTTGCGAGAACAAGCGTAAGCACAGTTCAGACTTAGCAAATTGGGGGTTATGGGGTACAATTTGACACTCCACACGACTAAAGTCGTGGGATTCTTGCTTCAGCCACTACTGCGTTCCTAACAAGTTACCTTGTTGGCTCGTCTTACACAGTGTCCACAAGCGTAAATTCCCGTATGCCCTACGGTATTTTATATATGTCAGGCTATTGACAGCCCTTTATTTAAGATGTTTATGCTTGCGTTGGTGTCTCTATCGTGCTTTGCGTGACAATTAGGACATTCCCATTCTCTGATAGAGAGATTCTTTACAAACGGGTTCTTATACCCACAACAACTGCATGTCTGGCTGCTTGGATACATAGTAGGTACTTTGATTATGTCATTTCCGTACCATGTAGCCTTGTATTCAAGCATTGCAAAGAACTTAGACCATGAACAGCTTGCTATGTGTTGCGCAAGTTTATGATTACGAATCATTCCTTTTACATTCAGGTCTTCAATACAGATCGTTTGGTTTTCGCTAACAAGTATCGTTGACTGTTTTTGGAGGAAATCGTTATGCTGATTCGTTATCTTTTCATGGACTTTAGCTACCTTAACACGCTGTCTATTGCGATTATTAGAGCCATTTTGCTTACGAGAAAGCCTGCGTTGTTCTCTGACGAGTTTACGCATAGACTTCTCTAAATACTTAGGGTTATTGACGACATTGCCGTTGCTGTCGGAGTAAAACTCCTTTATGCCGACATCAATGCCAATCATGCAGCCTGCATTTGGTCGAAACTCTGGCTCAAAGTCAACATTCAGAACTACAAAGTATTTACCCGTAGGAGTATGCTCTACCGTGACATTATTGATATGCCCGACTTCCATGGATTGTTTGATTTTGACATACCCGAGCTTCGGGAGCTTAATATACTTCCCGATTATGCGGATATTATCGCCCTGATTAATGGTTCTGTATGACTGGTGGTTATTATGCTTACTCTTGAACTGCGGATGTCTTGCACGTTTCTCAAAGAAATTTTTAAATCCACGGTCTAAATCCCTCAAAGACTGCTGGAGTGCAATAGAATCAACGTCCTTCAGGAAAGCAAAGTCAGCCTGCTTTTTAAGGTCTGTGAGCATAGCAGATGTTTGGTTATAGCCAATCTTTTCGCCATTGGAATAGGCATCGTTACGCATGGCAAGACCTTTGTTGTAGATGAGCCTGCAACATCCGAATGTTCGATTTATTAAGTTTTGTTGTTCCTTATTGGGATACGCCCTAAACTTAACACCTTTGTTCATGCTTACACCTACGGTCTTGTTTTTTGGGTATCTACATACCACTTAATCGTTTCGGAACTTACATTGCCTGCTGTACTTACAAAATAGTTTCGAGTCCAAAGACTCGGCATTGCTTTAAGCTGTGGAAATTCTTCTCTTAATTGAAGTGAAGTACAGCCCTTAATCTGCTTCATTATGTTTGGAATGGACATAGTTGGCAGTACACTAACGAAAATATGTACATGGTCCATATGACATTCCAGAGCAAGGATTTCAATACCTTGTTTTTCACATTCAGCAGTAGTAAGTTCTTTAAATCTTTCCTCAACACCCTGGATATTAAATATTTTTCTGCGGTATCGAGGACAAAATACAAAATGGTAGTTAATCAATGATACAGTTGTTTTTGTATGTTTATATTCATTCTTCATGAATATATAGTAGCACATTTGTAGATATTATCCAATATATTATCTATAGAAAGTAAAGAGGTGGGCTATCATCCTCACGGTTGAAACCGTGGGTTTTCTCGCCCACATGGGTTATAAGAAAAGCGCGTCAAAACCCGGCAACACGCATGCTTGCAAGCCGGTGGCGGAGGTTCTATCATAAAAGAAAACCAGAAAGGAATGGTGACACAGATGGGAAATGTGAAAATTACCTGGCTGGGGCACAGCTGCATGGCGGTAGAAAAAGAGGATTACCGGATTGTCTTTGATCCCTACGGGGATAATACGGTACCTGGATATCCGCCGCTTCGGACAGATGCCGACCTTGTCCTTTGCAGCCATGGCCACAGCGACCACAATGCGGCGGAGCTTATTCAGATCCGGCAGGACGCGGAGAAGAAGGAGAATCCCTGGAAGATCACGGAGCTGTCCTCCTTCCACGATGAGAACGGCGGTAAAGACCGCGGAACCAACACGATCCGCATCCTGGATGACGGGGAGTACCGGATCGCACACATGGGAGACCTTGGCTGCGCGCTCACGCCAGAGCAGAAGAGAGCTCTCAGCGGCCTCGATGTGATGCTGGTCCCGGTCGGCGGATTTTTTACCCTGGAGCCGGACCGCATTCATGCCATCGTCCAGGAACTCCAGCCGACGGTAGTTGTTCCTATGCATTACCGCTTCGGGGCGTACGGCTACCCGAAGATCGGGACGCTGGACGCCTATACCAGCCTCTGCGATGATGTGGTGATTTACGACGGTAATTCCCTGGAGCTTCCGGAGGATGGGGCGCCGCAGACCGCAGTGCTGAAATTTACGGAGTGATCGGGAGACGCCTGGAAAAACGGCGTTCTGGACCGCTTGCGGCGCCTGGACACATACGGGGAGAGAGCCCGCAAAGGCGTCCGCGAGCGGCGATTTGCAGGCCACCTTCCCTGCATATCCTGAGGAATTACCAAATTTTTTTAAAAAGTTGTTGCAATTAGATTTTTACTGTGGTATAGTATCATTCGTCGGCGAGAGAAAACGACGACAGGATGAGCGGAAGTGCTGGAATTGGCAGACAGGCAAGACTAAGGATCTTGTGTGCGAATACACGTGTGGGTTCAAGTCCCATCTTCCGCATCCATGCAGAAGTGGCGGAATTGGCAGACGCGCACGGTTCAGGTCCGTGTGATAGCAATATCATGAGGGTTCAAGTCCCTTCTTCTGCATTAAACGGAAGCCCCGGAAAATCGCTTTTTGAAGTGGTTTTCGGGGTTTATTTTTTGTGTTGTGGCTGCGTTTTGCGGTAACTGGCCGTGAACCCTTTTGTGGGAATACTACATTTACGGATACACTGACATCTATGTTGCATGTCCTGGTCAGTCTGAAGTCGCGATTTTCTGTCGATGGCGAGAATCATAAGGTGATTCATATCCGTGACGACGGTACAGCAGAAAACGTGGACGCGGTCGCGCAGGTCAGTGACACGTCGGCGGACTTTGCGGCGGACAGTTTCTCCGTGTACGCAATCGTGGAAACCGGGGATGCATCGCATTTCCCCCTCGATCTCGCCGGTATGGTGGGCTGCCTGCTGCTTCTCGTTGATGACTTTCTGTTCTGGAAAAAAAGTGGAAGAAAAGACAGGTAATCTGCCGGAGAATAGAATCAACATCATGAAAAAGGCTGACAGCATTAAGCTGCCGGCCTTTTTTGGGATTCTCGTCTTTGGAAAGGCTGGGCTCTCTTTTTGCGTCCCTTCTCGTCCTTTCGTTCCAGGATGATGGCTGTCCTACTCACGGATGGCAGGTCAGATGCCAGGCGGAATGCTGCGGCATCTGCTGCGTCCCGTTTTTCTGTACATCGGGAGAACTAGCGGGTATAATGCAAGGAAACAGCCAGGGAATATGCGCTCCGATGCAGGCGGGAAGAAAACCCGCTTCGTCGTGCGGATTCCCGGGTGGAAGGAGGAAAATTTGATCTGGATATTTGAAAAGAATCAGAATGATGTCTTTGACACCCTGGAGGAGGCTCGGGAGACGATCCTTCGGCTCTGCGGCAGCCGCCTCGGGGAAGAAGCCCTGAAGGAGCTTGAAGGGGCGAAGGCAGGGACATTCTTCCGCAAGGAGGGGAGTCCCCTGATCAAGGTTGTTACGGAGGAAACCGGGAATTACATTCGTCTTCGGCAGAGACTTGGCATAAAGAAGAAGGAAAACCCCGGAAATGTCTGAGGAACAGGAGCTTCTTCGTAAAATTTCCATAAATTTAGGCAAAATCTCATATTCCATGGTAAAATAAATTATTGCGTTTTGACGGACACACCGGCGGATAGAACCGGAATCCTGCCGGGAGGGATTTTCCAGGGAGGTGAGAGCGCGTTGACAAATAAGGAACCGGAAGAACGCCTTACCATCCGGGAACAGGCGGAGATGGCCGAGCGGGAATTTCTGAGCCCTTATGCGGCGTTGTCCTCGGAGAGCCGCGGGCGGGACCGCGAAGAACCGCCGTGTGATATCCGGCCATGCTATCAGCGGGACCGGGACCGGATTCTCCACTGCAAGTCGTTCCGCCGGATGAAACACAAGACGCAGGTATTCCTGAGCCCGGAGGGCGATCACTACCGGACGCGCCTGACCCACACGCTCGAGGTCGCGCAGATCGCGCGGACGATCGCAAGGGCGCTCAGGCTAAATGAATCGCTGACGGAGGCGGTCGCGCTCGGGCATGATCTCGGGCATACGCCTTTCGGCCATGCCGGGGAACGGATCCTGAACGAGATCTGTCCGGACGGATTTGCCCACTATACGCAGAGCGTCCGCGTGGTGGAGGTTCTCGAGAAGAACGGCCAGGGGCTCAATCTCACCTGGGAGGTCAGGGACGGTATCCTGAACCACCGCCTGTCCGGGCATCCGCACACGCTCGAGGGGCAGATTGTCCGCCTGTCGGACAAGGTCGCCTACATCAACCACGATATCGATGACGCGATCCGGGCGAAGATTTTCCGCGAGGAGGATATCCCGCGGGAATACACCGATGTGCTGGGGGACAGTGTGAAATCCCGGCTGAACACGCTGATTCACGATATCATTTACCAGAGCATGGGACAGCCGGACATCCGGATGTCGCCGGATGTGGAGCGGGCGATGACCGACCTGCGGAAATGGATGTTTGAGAACGTCTATTCGAACCCGGTCGCGAAGTCGCAGGAGCCGAAGGCGCAGCATCTCCTTCTGATGCTTTTTGACTATTATACCAAGCACATTCATGAGATGCCGCCGGAGTATCTGGACATTATGCAGGCGCGGCATGAGACAAAGGAGCGGATCGTCTGTGACTATATCGCGGGTATGACGGACAGCTACGCGATCGACCGGTTCAATGAGCTGTTCGTGCCCATGAGCTGGAAAATCTGACGCCGGCGTTTTTTCGTAAATGACAAGCAGGAAGGGGGAAGTCCGCGGTGCGGTATTCTGAGGAGCTGATTGATGAGGTCCGGAGCAGGAATGATATTGTCGAGGTGATCTCCGGCTACATCCAGCTGAAGAAGTCCGGGGCCAACTATTTCGGGCTCTGCCCGTTCCACGGGGAAAAGACGCCATCCTTCTCGGTGTCCCCGGAGAAGCAGATGTACCACTGCTTCGGGTGCGGCGCGAGCGGAAATGTATTCTCCTTCCTCATGCAGTATGAGCAGCTCTCGTTTCCGGAGGCGGTGCAGCGCCTCGCCGACCGCGCGGGAATCGCGCTGCCGAAGCGGGAGCTCACCGGGAAGGCGAAGGAGGAGGCGGATCTCAGGCAGAAGCTGTTTGAGGTCAATAAGCTGGCTGCGAACTATTTCTATATCCAGCTGAAATCCCCGAAGGGAGAGCAGGGGCTCTCGTATTTTACCGGGCGGGCGCTCACGGACGCGACAATCCGGCATTTCGGCCTCGGCTATTCCAACAAGACCTCGGACGACCTCTACCGGTTCCTCAGGGGCAGGGGCTACGCAGACGCGGTGCTCAAGGAGACCGGGCTGTTTACCTACACGGAGAAGGGCGTTTTTGACAAGTTCTGGAACCGGGTGATGTTCCCGATCATGGACGCGAACAGCCGGGTCATCGGCTTCGGCGGGCGCGTGATGGGGGACGGGGAACCGAAATATCTCAATTCCCCGGAAACCAGGATTTTTGAGAAAAGCCGGAACCTGTACGGGCTCAATTTTGCCCGGAGCTCCCGGAAGAAATATATGCTTCTCTGCGAGGGGTACATGGATGTCATCGCCATGCACCAGGCGGGATTCACCAATTCCGTAGCTTCTCTCGGCACCTCGCTGACGGAGCAGCATGCCGCGATCCTCCGCCGCTATACGGACACGGTCATCCTGACCTACGACAGCGACGGCGCGGGCGTCAAGGCGGCGCTCAGGGCGATCCCGATGCTCAGGAATGTCGGCATTTCCACGAAAGTCTTGAATATGCGGCCGCACAAGGATCCCGACGAGTTCATCAAGGCTGAGGGCAGGGAAGCCTTTGAACAGCGGATCGCGGAAGCCCGGAACAGCTTTCTCTTTGAGATTGACGTCCTTAAGCGGGATCTCGATATGGATGACCCCGAACAGCGGACAAGGTTTTACCGGGAGACCGCGCGGAAACTTCTGGAATTTGACGAGCCGCTTGAGCGGGAGAGCTACATCGACGCGGTCGCCCGGGAATTCTTCATCCCGAAGGACGAGCTGGCCGCGCTCGTGAACCGCATGGGCCTCTCTTACGGAACCGGTTCCCGGCCTTCTGCGGGGGCAAATGCCCGGGGCAGCGCCGGAATGCCGGAACAGCCCGTGAAAATGCAGGCAAATCCGAGGAAAAGGCGGGAGGACGGCATCCGCCAGTCCGAGCGGCTTCTTCTCGGCATGCTGATCAACGATCCGACGGATTTTGACAAAATCCGGGGGATTATCGGGCCGGCGGATTTCCAGGATCCGGTGTACAGGAAGGCAGCGGCGGATGTATTTGCCCAGCACGAAAAATCACCGGACGGAAAAGTCCTCCCGGCGCAGCTTCTGAGCCGCTATCAGGCGGAGGGAGACGACGCGCAGGAGATTGCCGGGCTTTTCAGCGAGGGGATGGCGGCGTCGCTCCGGGAGAGCGGCCCCAAGGCGCTGACCGAGACCGTCCGGAAGATCCGGAAGAACAGCCTGGATGTGAAGCTCAGGGAGGCGGGCGACATCCGGGAAATGCAGGAGATTATCCGCCAGCAGGCGGAGCTGGCGAATCTCGATCTGGGATGACGGGATCGCTGCAGCATGGGGAGATCCAACCCCGGGAAAGCGTGCCCGTCCCCAGGGAAGAGTGCCCGCGCTCCGAAAATAGTATCAACAACTTGGAAAGCTTGCCCGCACCCCGGAAAGAGCGCCGACACCCCGGAAATTCAGTCACAGGATGGCAGGAAGCCGTCCAGGGAGGTATCTGATTTGCGTACAAAGAAGGATCCCGCAGCAGCGGAACAGAGAAGAAACAGCTCCAGGGCAGAGAAGGCCGCGGAGCAGAAGATTTTTGAGGATACGCTGCGCTCGCTGGTCGAGAGGGGGAGGCAGAATGGCAATGCGCTCGATGAGAAGACGATTGCCTCCGCATTTCCGAAGATTCTGAAACCGGCTGAACTGGACAGGATTTACGACTATCTGGATGACCATGATATTGATATCCTCCGCCCGGAGGATGAATCTCTGGCGGAGGATCTGGATTCAGACCTCTATTCGAGTGAGGACAGCGAGAAGGAGGAGGAAGACGCGGACCGGGAGATTAAGAGCGCCGAGCTTGATACCGGTGCCCGGGGCTCTGTCTCCGACCCGGTCCGGCAGTATCTCAAGGAGATCGGCAAGATCCCGCTCCTCACGGCGGAGCAGGAGATCTCCCTCGCAAAGAAGATGTCCGAGGGGGATAAGCTCGCGAAGCAGCAGCTCACGGAGGCAAATCTCCGCCTCGTGGTCAGCATCGCCAAGCGGTATGTTGGCCGCGGCCTTCCGTTCCTCGACCTGATCCAGGAGGGGAATATCGGCCTTCTCAAGGCGGTCGATAAGTACGATTACACGAAGGGCAATAAGTTCAGCACCTACGCTACCTGGTGGATCCGGCAGGCGATCACCCGCGCGATCGCGGACCAGTCCCGGACGATCCGTGTCCCGGTGCACATGGTCGAGACGATCAACCGGGAGGTCAAGACCTCGCGCCAGCTCCTCCAGGAGCTCGGCAGGGAGCCCACGCCGGAGGAAATCGCGAAGCGCATGGGAGAGACGCCCGAGAAGGTGCGGGAGATCATCGATATCACGAAAAACCAGGATCCGGTTTCCCTAAGCACGCCGGTCGGCGAGGAGGACGACAGCCATCTTGAGGATTTCATCCCGGACAATTCCTCTGATTCCCCGGTGGATGTCGCGACGGAGAATTCTTTCCGGAAGGAACTGAATGACGTGATCGGTACGCTGTCTGACCGCGAGCAGCAGGTGATCCGCCTGCGCTTTGGCCTGGACGACGGAAAACCGAGGACGCTGGAGGAGGTCGGCAGGCAGTTCAATGTGACCCGCGAGCGCATCCGCCAGATTGAGTCGAAGGCGCTCAAGAAGCTGCACCGGGCCAGCCGGGGCGGGAAGCTCCGGGACTACCTGGAAGATTGACGGCGGCCGGAAGCAGCCGGCCTGCGGGAAGTAACCTGCGGACGGGAAGCCTGGGGCAGGCCTGCGGGATGGAGGAGATGGAAGATGAAGTGCTGGGAAGTGATCGAAAAATGCCGGGAGCTTGCCCCGGAATCGCTCGCCTGCGACTGGGATAATCCCGGTTTCCAGGCCGGGAGGTCGGATAAGGAGGTCCGGCGGATTCTCCTTGCCGTCGATGTGACGGATGAGGTGATCGACGAGGCGGTGCGGAAGAAGTCGGAAATGATCATCACGCATCACCCGCTGATTTTCCATGGAATCCGGAAGGTCAGCGACCGGGATTTCGTGGGGAAGCGGATTCTCCGCATGATCCAGGCGGATATCAGCTACTACGCGATGCACACGAATTTTGACGCGGCGCCGGGCTGCATGGGCGATGCCGCGGCGGAAAGGCTCTCGCTTACGGGATGTGCGATCCTTGATCCGATGGGCACGATGGCGGATGGGCGCCCTTACGGGATCGGGGCTTACGGCAAGCTTCCCCGGGAGATGACGCTCAGGGAGACCGCGGAATTTGTCAAGGAACGCTTCGGGATCCCGCAGGTGCAGGTCTTCGGCGACCTTTCGTCCGACAGGAAAATGCGCACCGCGGCTATCTGCCCGGGCTCCGGCGGGAGCGATATCGCGAATGCTGTGCGCTCCGGCGCTGAGGTGTATGTCACCGGCGATATCAGCCACCATCAGGGTCTTGACGCCCTGGAACAGGGACTTTCCGTGATCGATGCCGGGCATTACGGCATAGAGCACATCTTTATGCCGGTGATGAAAGCGTACCTTGAGAAGGTGCTGCCGGGTGAGGTGGAGATATCCGCGATGCCGGAGCATTTCCCGATGACGGCGGTCTGAAAAGAGGACAGGATGAGTGACGGAAAAATCGAACTTTCGGCGCGGCTCAGGATGATCGCTTCTTTTGTCCCCGAGGGCGCAGTGGTGGCGGATATCGGGACCGACCACGGTTTTCTCCCGATCCGCCTTCTGCAGGACGGCGCGGCGGCTCGGGCACTTGCCCTCGATGTCCGGGAGGGGCCGCTCGCCGCGGCAAGGGAGCACATCCTGCTCGCCGGTCTTTCCGATCAGATCGAGACAAGGCTCTCGGACGGATTCGCGGCGCTCCATCCCGGTGAAGCGGATACCGCGGTGATCGCCGGGATGGGCGGTGCCCTGATCGTTCGGATTCTCACGGAGGGGGAGGAGACAGCCCGATCGATGCGGCACCTGATCCTCTCCCCGCAGTCCGAGATCGATGAGGTCCGGCGCTATCTCGACGGTGCCGGTTATGAGATTGCCCGCGAAAAGATGCTCACGGACATGGGAAAATATTATCTTGTGATGGATGTCGTTCCGGGGAAAGCTTCAGCGCCGCTCGACGAGACGGAGATCCGCTTCGGCCGGGAACTGATCCGCGGGAAGGATCCGGTTTTTCTCGAGTATCTTGACCGGGAGGAGAACCTGTGCGGGACAATCCTGGATGCGCTCAGAGCGGCGGGGACGGACCGGGCAAGTGCCCGGGTCGGAGAGATCCGCGGATATCTTGCCCTGATCGAGGATGCCCGGAGACGGATGTGCTGACAGAAGGAAGAAGGTGCCAGGAATTGCTGAAGGTGAAAATTGACGGAGCGGTGAGGGAATATGCTTATGGCACGCCTTACCATGCGATTGCGGAGGAATTTCAGAAGGATGTTGACGATGACATTCTGCTGGTTTCCGTGAATGGGCGCCTGCGGGAGCTGGACAAGGTGCTCATGGAGGATGCGGAGGTCAGGTTTCTCACCGCAAGGGATAAGGCGGGCTATATGACCTACCGCCGGAGCGCGCTTTTCCTCCTGATGAAAGCATACTATGATGTGGCCGGAAAAGAGGATATCAGCCGGCTTCACGTGTGCTTTTCCCTCGGAAGCGGCATTTATATTGAGACCAGGGACGGCGCGCAGGCGGATGAACAGCTGCTTGGCCGGGTCAAGGCCAGAATGCTGGAGCTCAGGGATAAGAGGATCAGCATCCACAAGCGGAGCGTCAACACGGATGACGCGGTGGAACTTTTCACTAAGCATCACATGTACGACAAGGCCAGGCTGTTCAGCTTCCGCCGGAGCTCCAAGGTCAATGTGTACAGTATTGAGAATTTCGACGATTACTATTACGGCTACATGGTGCCGGATACCGGCTATGTGAAGATCTTTGACCTTGCGCTCTACGACAAGGGCTTTGTTCTTCTTCTCCCCGCGCGGAGTGATCCGGAGACCATCCCGCCCTTTACGGCCAGCCGGAAGCTGTTCGAGATCCAGCATGAGGCGGTCGTCCACGGGGAGAGGACGGGGATCTTTGACGTGGGAACCTTTAACACCCAGATTGCCCACGGCAGGACAGAGGACATCATTCTGATGCAGGAGGCCTTGCAGGAGAAACAGATCGGCGATATCGCCGCCAGGATCGTGGACACTGGCCGGAAGATCGTCATGATCGCGGGGCCGTCCTCGTCGGGCAAGACGACATTTTCCCACAGGCTGTCCATCCAGCTGGCGGCAAATGGCCTCCGCCCCCATCCGATCGGCGTGGATGATTATTTCCTGAACCGGGAGGACAGCCCGAGGGACGAGAACGGCAATTATGACTACGAATCCATCGACTGCCTGGACCGGAAGCAGTTCAACGCGGATATGCAGGCACTTCTCGCGGGTGAGCGGGTGGAGCTTCCGCACTATAACTTTGTCGCGGGCAAGCGCGAGTACCGCGGCGATTTCCTGAAGCTCGGCGAGGGCGACGTGCTCGTCATTGAGGGCATCCACTGCCTGAATGATAAGCTGTCCTACGCCCTCCGGCCGGATGAGAAGTTCAGGATTTACATCAGCGCGCTGACCCAGCTCAATATCGATGAGCACAACCGGATTCCGACGACGGACGGGCGGCTTATCCGCCGCATCATCCGCGACGCGAGGACCAGGGGAAATGACGCCCGGTGCACGATCCGGATGTGGGACAGTGTCCGGCGGGGCGAGGAGAAGAATATTTTCCCGTTCCAGGACAGTGCGGATGTGATGTTCAACTCCGCCCTCGTCTACGAGCTTGCGGTGCTCAAGCAGTTTGCGGAGCCGCTGCTCTACAGCGTCCCCAGGGACTGCCCGGAATACCCGGAAGCCAAGCGCCTGCTCAAGTTCCTGGATTATTTCCTCGGGATCACGAGCGAGAACGTCCCGCAGAATTCCCTCCTCCGGGAATTTATCGGCGGCGGCTGTTTCGGGCTGTAAGAGGAAGGCGCGGCGGCTGCTTCGGGCTGTAAGAGGAAGGCGCGGCGGCTGCTTCGGGCTGTAAGAGGAAGGCGCGGCGGCTGCTTCGGGCTGTAAGACGAAGGCGCTGCCGTGTGCCGGCAGCGGGTGTAGATACGGGCCAGGGCTGGCCCACCATTCCGGCAGGGAGACTGGCCGAGGCTTGACTTGGCCGGTTGAATCTGTTAAACTTCGATTGTTTTGAGCAGGACAAATGGTCGCTGCTGCGATCGCCGAAAGGCGGCAGGAGAGGAAAGTCCGGGCTTCACAGGGCAGGATGCCAGATAACGTCTGGTGGAGGCGACTCCCAGGATAGTGCAACAGAAATATACCGCGTGGGCTTAGACCCGCGTAAGGGTGGAAAGGCAGTGTAAGAGACTACCGCCTGGGTGGTAACACGCAGGGCACATGTAAACCCCATCTGAAGCAAGACCGAACAGAGAGCATATGGCGGCCCGTCAGCTCTCGGGCAGGTCGCTCGAGCCTGGTGGCGACATCAGGACTAGATAGATGACCATTCAACGACATAACCCGGCTTATCGTTCTGCTCATACGATGAGTGTATTCCCGGAAAGGAACCGGACGAGGCCTTTCCGGGATTTTTTTACGCAGAGCACTTAACAAGCGCGAGCCAGCAGGCGAAGCGCGAGTTTAGTGCGAGCTATGCAAATTTGCTTGGTGAGAACAAGCGAAAGCGCAGTTCGAACTTAGCAAATTTGCTTACGCAGAGCACTTAACAATAACCAGCCACTTAACGAGGACAAGCGAAAGCGCAGTCCGAGTTTAGTGGAGTGGCTATCCAATGATAACCAGCCACTTAACGAGGACAAGCGAAAGCGCAGTCCGAGTTTAGTGGAGTGGCTATCCGCGGAGCGGGGCGCGAGCCAGCGGGCGAAGCGCGAGTTTAGTGCGAGCTATGCAAATTTGCTTATCCCCCGGGGCTTTCGCGGTGCCATTTCACGAAAGCGGGAAGGGGGATCCCGGAATCTGTTCCGGGGGAAAGGAGGATCCCATGCAGAAGAAAACCTGGTTCACGGCGCTTTTGCCCGGCGCTGCCGCGGCGCTGTTCCTCTCTGCCTGCGGGCAGAAGCAGGATATGGCGGATGCCATGACGAAGGCGGGGGCGCCGACGATCGAGATCAATGACGAGACGGCCGAGTCGGTGAACCAGAGCATCGTGGATGAGGAGACGCTCTCCGCTTCCGGCCTTCCCGCCTATGTCTACTGCGGGGAGAGCCTGCTCGAGAGCGGCGTCTGCGAATTCATGCAGGATCAGTGGAATTCCTCGCTGAATCCCGGGGACGGCGGTGTCCTGGTTCCCGCTCCGGTGATTCTCGAGACGGATGAGACAGATCCGGAGGATGTCAAGGTCTGGGGGAATTTCCGGATGTTCGGTTATACGCTGTCCGGATCGACACTCACGGAGACCTGCCAGGGCGGCGGGCGCGGGCTGCTTCACTTAAAGCAGTCCGGCGACGGATATGAGGCCGTCTCCTTCGATGACGGCACGGATGATGCCGCGCTGAAAACGCTCTGCGAGGGGAAATCAGATCTCTACGGAAAGTTTGACGGCACAGACAGCGATACGGCGGGATCTGACCTCCGCCGGGCAAGGATCCAATACCTGCAGGATTATGTGAACAGCTACGGGCTCAATATCGATTCCTATCAGAACGCAGCCGGGGAGACGGTGATGATCAAGGACTGAGCGCCAGCCGGGCATGGCCGCATGCGGGCGTTACCAGGCCGCACGACGCGGCACCTGGCTGCATGACGGCGGATGAAAGCAGCATTCCGGCTGTGCCAGCACTTGATATGCAATTCAATATATTAAATTTTGTTAATATGTTGTCATAACAACAGACAAATTCTCTGCAATCCGGTATAGTCATCGCAGAATCCAGAGACAGGACAGGTTCTTCTGAGAAAGGAAGGAATATTATGGTGAATCTTCGCAAGGCAGCGGTTATCGGTTGTGGTTTTGTCGGCGCGTCGTCCGCGTTCGCGCTCATGCAGAGCGGCCTCTTTTCAGAGATGGTCCTGATTGACGCCGATCACGACAAGGCGGAGGGCGAGGCGCTGGACATCAGCCACGGGCTTCCCTTTGCCCGGCCGATGGAAATCTATGCGGGCAGTTATGACGATATCGCGGACGCGGCGGTCATTATCGTGACCGCCGGCGCGGGGCAGAAGCCGGGGGAGACCAGGCTGGATCTCGTGAAGAAGAACACCGGGATTTTCAAGTCGATCATGCCGGAGATCGCGAAGCGGCACTGCGAGGGCGTGATGCTCGTTGTCGCGAACCCGGTCGATGTCCTCACCTACACTGCCGTAAAATACAGCGGCATGCCGGAGGAGCGGGTGATCGGCTCCGGAACGACGCTCGATACGGCAAGGCTCAAATATCTCCTGGGACAGCATTTGGATGTCGATCCCCGAAGTGTCCACGCCTTTATCATCGGCGAACACGGCGACAGCGAGATCGCTGCCTGGTCCAGCGCCAACGTGTCCGGTGTCCCGCTCAATGATTTCTGCGATATGCGCGGCCATCATGAGCACGAGGCGGCAATGCGGGAAATCGCGGAGAAGGTGAAGAACAGCGCCTACGAGATTATCGAGAAGAAAAAGGCGACTTATTACGGCATTGCCATGTCGGTAGTCCGTATCTGCGAGGCGATCGTGCGGGACGAGAAGTCCATTCTCCCGATCTCCTCGATGATGCACGGCGAGTACGGGATCAGCGGCCTTTCCCTGAGCATGCCGAGAATCGTCGGAAGGGGCGGTTCCGAGGGGATGGTTCCGATCCACCTGAATGAGGAGGAGCAGGAGGCGCTCCGCGCTTCGGCTGATGTCCTCGCGGGGGTGATCCGGGACGCCGTGATCTGAGAGGCGGCCGGGCACGGCAGTTTCTGAAAGCCATACACAGGGCATTTTCCGTCCGTCCGGGAAATGCCGAGGCAGACAAAAGGGATCTCCCGCGGGAGATCCCTTTTGTCAGATGTGCGCCCGGCGGCACACATCCCTGATGATATTTTCCCAGGACGATTCTGTTCAGACTTTCCGGTTCTCGTGGCCGGTATATTTCTCGTCACAATATTTGCAGCGGTAGGTGCCGGCCTTCTCATCGGCCAGATAGAAGACCTGCGGCAGTTCCTGCTCAATGCTGGTGATGCAGCGCGGATTCTTGCAGCGGATCACGTTCGTGATCATTTTCGGCAGGCTCAGCTTCTTCTTCTCTACAATGCGGTTGTCCTTCACGATGTTGACTGTGATGTTGTGGTCGATGTAGCCGAGGGCATCGAGATCGACCTGGTCGAGGGAACCCTCGATCTTGATGATGTCCTTCCGGCCCATTTTTTGGCTCTGGGCATTCTTGATGATCGCGACCTGGCCGTCAACCCTGTCGAGGCCGAGCAGGTCATAGATTTCCAGCCCCTGGCCGGCTTTAATGTGGTCAAGGACAATGCCTTCCTTCAATCCCGAAATATTCAGCATGGTTTTTTCACCCCAAGAAGTGTCATGATGAGCGCCATACGGACGTAGACGCCGAACTGTACCTGGCGGAAATAGGCGGCGCGCGGGTCGTCGTCCACATCCACGGAAATCTCGTTTACGCGCGGGAGCGGGTGGAGGACATACATATCCGGTTTGGCCTTCTTCATCTTCTCCCTGTCGAGGATATAGAAGCCCTTCATGCGGACGTAGTCTTCCTCGTTGAAGAAGCGCTCGCGCTGCACGCGGGTCATGTAGAGGATATCGAGTTCCGGCATGGCCTCGTCGAGGCTCATGACTTCTTTATACGGAATATTTTTCTTGTCCAGCATTTCCCTGACGTAATCCGGCACCCGGAGCTCCGGCGGGGAAATGAGGACGAACCGGATCCCCTCGTACCTGGACAGCGCGTTGATCAGGGAGTGTACGGTCCGGCCGAAGAGCAGGTCGCCGCAGAGGCCGACGGTCATGTGATCCAGGCGTCCTTTCAGGGTGCGGATGGTCATGAGGTCGGTCAGCGTCTGGGTCGGATGCTGGTGGCCGCCGTCGCCGGCATTGATGACCGGGATCGAGGATTTGGAGGCTGCTACGATGGCCGCGCCCTCCTTCGGATGGCGGATCGCCGCGATGTCGGCGAAGCAGGAGATCACCCGGATGGTGTCGGACACGCTCTCTCCCTTGGACGCAGAGCTGGAATCCGCGGAGGCGAATCCGATCACGCTTCCCCCGAGGTTCAGCATGGCGGTCTCAAAACTCAGGCGCGTCCTGGTGCTTGGTTCATAGAAAAGCGTGGCAATCTTTTTGCCATCGCAGACATGAGCGTATTTTTCTCTGTTGTGCATGATATCGGTGGCGAGATCGAGAAGCTGGCCGATCTCCTCCACGGAGAAATCAAGCGGGTTGAGCATGTGTCTCATGAGCTTTTCTCCTCCTTGTAAAATACAGGCGACATGGTTCGGGATGATTATATCGGATTCACCGGAAAATTACCAGACCCGCGGAGGGATCTGTTCCTGTTCTGAGAGACCGTTGTCATTCAGTTTTTGTTTCCTCATGAATAATTATATTCTGAAATTGTAAAGGTATCGTAATAAGGTTCACGACACATTGTGATATAATGTCAATAACTGGAAATTTTCTGAATAGTTATTGCATACGTTAATCGGGGAGAGCGGTTTGGGCGGGATCATTGAGGTGTGTAATCTGTATAAAATCTACCGGGTCGGCGAGGAGAAGGTCCGTGCACTGGACGGCGTGTCCTTTTCGATCCCGAAGGGGGAGTTCTGCGCGATTGTCGGCCCCTCCGGCTCGGGCAAATCGACGCTGCTCAATATGCTCGCAGGGCTTGAGCCGCCGACCCGGGGGACGGTCCGGGTTGCGGGGATTTCCATCGAGAATATGGATGAGAATCATCTCGTCGCCTTCCGAAGGGAGCATGTGGGCTTTATTTTCCAGTCCTACAACCTGATTCCGACGCTGAACGCGCTGGAAAATGTCGCGTTCCCCCTCGCGTTCCGGGGAATCGGCAGGGATGAGCGGCTCCGGGAGGCGGAGAAATATCTCGATCTTGTCGGGCTCAGGAAAGTGCGGGATCACATGCCGGGACAGATGTCCGGCGGGCAGCAGCAGCGGGTGGGCATCGCCCGGGCGCTGACCGTCCACCCGGAGATTATTTTTGCCGATGAGCCGACGGGAAACCTGGATTCCCATACGACCATGGACATCCTGCACCTGATGCAGAAAATCGTCCGGGAGCAGAAGCAGACACTCGTCATGGTTACCCATGACAACCGGCTTGCCTCCTACGCGGACCGGCGGCTGCATATCGTGGACGGGAAGATCACGGCGGTTGAGGAGGGCGCGATGGCGCTCTGAGGAGAAGATGAGGCGGGGCAAAAGAGCCCCGCACGGGGGAAAGAGCATGAGACGGAGAAGGGGATTTCGTGCCATTCTGGCGCTTTTTGCCGCCGCGGTCCTGACGGCGGCATTTCCGAACGGACAGCCGGCTGCCCACAGGGCGGAGGCGGCGATGCTGGATATGCAGGATTATAACGGGGACAAGGTGACGGTGTCCAAGGTTCCCGAGGGGCGGGCAGGACAGAAGATCACGATTCGCTTCACGATCCACAACACCTTTGAGGAAGACCTCAAAAATGTCCGGATTACGCTTGTGGATGAGCAGGAGTACCAGGACATCTATGACGGGATTTTCCGTGAGGATGACGAGAACGACGATGATGAAGACGATGACGAGGAAAGCGTGCGCCATGTCCCCGACAACTACCCCTTCGAGGCGGATTCGGATACCTATAAGGCGAAAAGCATCGGCGATGTCCGGGCAAAGGGGACGAAAAATGTCAGCGTGACCTACCGTCTCCGCCGCGACCTGCCGCAGGGGTATTATCCGGCATTTTTCTATCTGGAATCCGACGGCGGGCGCTGGCAGGGCGGCAGAGGCTTCGGCGTGAACCTCTGGGTGAAGGCGGCGAAGGCCGAGAACGAGTCGGATGAGGACGAGAAAAACAGCCGCGTGGATTACGACTTTACGCTCGGCGACGGGCAGATGACCCCCTATGCCGCTTACGGCCAGGTGATGAATTATTCGGTTGTCCTGACCAATGTGGGCCAGAAGAAAATCTGCGCGGCGAGGCTGGATATGCAGCTCGACGCGGACAGCACCAAATTTCCTTTTGATATCAATGAAGGGAACTACCGGAGGAATATCGGGGATCTGGAGCCCGGGCAGAGCACGGAGGTTTCCTACAGCATGGCCGTCCGCGAGGACGTGAAGAGCGGATTTTTCCCGATTCACTATCTCCTGAGCTACCGGAAGTCCGAGGAGGACGACTACGAGGAGCCGGTCGACCTCGTCTGCTATGTCCGCGTCAGGGGAAAGGACGATGAGAAGGAAGACGGCCTGGACGCGAACGCCGGCGAGCAGGAGCGGACGAAGGCGAGGATCATCGTGGACGCATTTTCCACCGAGCCGGCCGATGTCTATGCCGGAAAGCCCTTCACGCTTCACCTGCGGATGAAAAATGCCTCCGACAAGATTCCGGCGGCGAACCTGATGCTGACGCTCGAATCGGAGGAGGCGGACAATGCCCCGGTGTTCACCGCGGACGGCGGATCCAACTCGGCGGTAATCAACAATCTAGCCCCCGGGGCCTCGGGGGAGATCGCGATGCGCTTTATCCCGGATCCCACGGTTCCGCAGAAATCCTATAAATTTACCGTCAAGGAGCAGTATGACAGCCCGGAATTCAAGAATGCAACGGCTGAGGTGACGATCGCCGTCCCGGTCCGTCAGGAATCCCGCTTTACGCTCGGGACGATCGACGTGATGCCGGATACGATCGAGACAGGGTCGGAGACCAATGTCATGTTCCCGGTGAACAATACCGGCAAGGTGATCCTCTACAATGTGACCGCGCGGTTTGAGGCGGATTCCATTGACCCGGCGGAGGCTTATGTCGGGAACATCAAGCCCGGGGAGAGCGGAAATGTGGATACCATGCTGACCGGCATCGCCCCGACCATGGACGATGGAAAGATCCGCATGGTCATCAGCTATGAGGACGAGTACGGTCAGGTGACCGAGACCGAGAAATCGATGAACCTGACGGTGCTCGAGGCGCAGATGCCGGAGACGGACGTGGATATCCCGGAGGAGGTGCCCGAGGAGACCTTCGGGCAGAAATACGGCAGGAAAATCGCCCTGGCGCTCGCCGCCGCGGCTGCTGCTGTCCTTTTCCTCCGGAGAAGAAAGAAGAAACGCGCGGAGCGCGCGAAAAAAGAGGAGATGGAGGATGACATTACGTGACCTTTTGGGGATCAGCCTGGGCAATCTCCTCCGGCGGCGCCTGCGCACCTTCCTCACTGTGCTCGGCGTCTTTATCGGGACGACGTCCATCGTCGTCATGATGTCCCTCGGCATCGGCCTCAACCAGTTCATCATGGACCAGTTTTCCTCCGAGACGAGCCTCACGACGATCACGGTGAGCAATTATGACATGGATACGTCGAAGAAGGACGCCGAGAAGAGCTTCCTGACGGACAGCGTGGTTGACGGATTTACCTCCATCCCCCATGTAACTGACGCCTACCCCGCCCTGAGCTGTTCGGTGTTGATGAAACAGGGGCTTTACGAGGGATATATCAGCCTTGTCGGGATCCCAATCCGGGCGATGAGGGCGATCCCGCTGGGCGAGGGAAAGCTGCCCTCCGGAAAGGGGACCGGCCTGGAGCTTGTCGTGGGCAACATGGTGCCACTGAACTTCTATAACCCGAAAAATACGCACCAGGAAGACTACTGGTCAACCGACACGGCGCCGGTTGATTTCCATGAGCCGGTGTTCACGATTTTTGATACCGACGCCTACTATGCGGCGCAGAATCCGGCCGAGGGGACGGAGCGGACATCCCCGCCGAAAAAATACCTGCTTCCGGTGTCCGGATTTGTCAAAGGGACAATTTCCGATTACAACGCCTACAGTTATAATGTATACTGTGACCTGGAGAAGCTCGAGCAGCAGCTCCGGCAGATTTACGGAAAGCGGCAGATCCCCGGGCAGCCGGTGAACCGCAAGGGTAAGCCCTACCGGTATTTTATCTACTCGGAATGCCGGGTGGAGGTTGACGACATGGATCATGTGGAGGAGGTCCAGAAGGCTCTCCAGGATCTCGGCTATCAGGCGGACAGCCCTATGGCGTGGGTAAAGCAGTCCCAGAAAACCAGCCAGATGATCCAGGCGGTTCTGGGCGGCATCGGTGCTGTGTCCCTCCTGGTGGCGGCGATCGGGATCACCAACACGATGATGATGTCGATCTACGAGCGGACGAAGGAGATCGGCATCATGAAGGTGCTCGGATGCGACCTCCGGGACATCCGGCGGATGTTCCTCATGGAAGCCGGGATGATCGGGCTCATGGGAGGCGCTGCAGGCCTTGTGTTCAGTTGGGGCGTCTCCGCGGTTCTGAACCGGCTTCTCGGGACAAGCCTTGGGGACGGCACCATGACGGTGCGGCTCTCCATCATTCCCCTCTGGCTCGCCGGAGCCGCCCTCGCCTTCGCCGCGCTGATCGGCATGGCGGCTGGATACTTCCCGGCGAGGAGGGCGATGATGCTGAGCCCGCTCGCGGCGATCCGGAATGAGTAAACGGAAAAACAGCCGCCCGCTTGGGTTTCCTGCGGGCGGCCGTTTTTGGGATATTCTTTCTATGCTTTTCGGGATGGAGGCAGCATGGATTACAGGGAAGAATTTGAACAGGAGAAAATGGGGCGGCTGGTCTTCCGAATGGCGATGCCTTCCGTGGCGGCACAGCTGGTCAATCTTCTCTATAATCTTGTCGACCGGATTTATATCGGGCACATGCCGGGCACGGGGACCAACGCGCTGGCCGGCGTCGGCATCTGCAACACGCTGATTGTCCTGATCGCGGCATTTGCGGGCTTTGCCGGAGGCGGCGGTGCGCCGCTCGCCTCGATCGCCCTGGGGCAGGGGAAGATAGAGAAGGCGCGGCGGATCATGAATAATTGCCTGTCTATGCTGCTGATCTTCACCGCGGCGGCCATGGGGATCTGCCTGCCGTTTCTCTCCGGGATTCTCCACGCCTGCGGGGCGAGCGGGACGACGCTCCCCTATGCCCTCCCGTATATGCGGATCTATCTGATGGGCACCCTGTTTGTCCTCCTGACGCTCGGGCTCTCCCCGTTTGTCAATGCGCAGGGAAAGACGAAAATTTCTTTTCTCGCCGTGTCGGCCGGCGCGGCGCTCAATATCGCGCTCGACCCAGTGCTGATTTTCGGCTTCCGCATGGGCGTGCGCGGCGCTGCCCTGGCGACGGTCATTTCCCAGGCGTTAAGTGCTGTCCTGATCCTCCGGTTTCTCATGGGGAAGAAGACCGTTCTTCCGGTGGTTCCGGCGATGATGCTGCCGGATTTTACCATTTACCGGGAGATTGCCGCCCTCGGCATTTCCCCCTTTGTCATGGCTTCGACGGAATCCCTGGTTGGCTTCATTCTGAACGGGCAGCTGTCCAAGTACGGGGACATCTATGTCAGTGCCCTGGCGGTCATGCAGTCCGGGATGCAGCTGCTCTCCGTGCCGGTCCAGGGGCTCGGCCAGGGGGTGAGCCCGATCATCTCGTATAACTATGGCCACCGGAACCCGAAGCGTCTAACGGAGAGCGTGAGGCTTCTCGTGATCCTGTGTTTTTCCTACAATTTCCTTCTCGTGCTCTGGATGGTGCTCTGCCCTGTCCGGTTCGCCTCATGCTTTACGTCTGATCCGGAGCTCCTCGGGACGGTCGCCCGCGTGATGCCCTTCTTCATGAGCGGCATGGCGATTTTCGGTCTCCAGCGGGGATGCCAGAACACCTTTGTCGCCACTAACCAGGCGAAGGTCTCGCTTTTTATCGCCCTGCTCCGGAAAGCTATCCTGCTGATTCCGCTGGTCTTTATTTTCCAGCTTTTTGTGCGGCCGGGGTATCTCGGCGTTTATCTTGCGGAATCGACAGCGGATGCCCTGGCGGCGCTTTGCTGCACGGGGATTTTTCTCTGGAAATTCCCCAGAATCCTGAAATCGCTCGCCCCGGTGCGGTGAGGGCAGGGCCTTTCCGGAAGATGCGCGCGGGCTGCATAGGGCTGCGGATATGGGCACAATAGGAAATAAATTATAATATGCAATGCAAATGTATAAATATGCATTACAAACGGATATATACAGAGTTAATTCGAAAAAATATGTATATAAATGCATTCCGGGGGTTGATTTCCTGAAATCCCCGCGCTATAATTGGCGTCAGTTTCCGATGAGGAAAACAAATCTTGAGAGATTATCCGGGAGGACTTCACTATGGCTAAAAAATATAACAAGATCGTTCTCGCCTATTCCGGCGGCCTTGACACTTCTGTACTGATTCCGTGGCTGAAAGAGCACTACGGCGCGGAGATCATCGCGGTTTCCGCGGATGTCGGCCAGGGTGCCGAGCTTGACGGCCTCGAGGAGAAGGCGCTCAAGACCGGGGCTTCCAAGCTGTACATCGAGGATCTGAAGAAGGAATTTGTCAACGATTATATTATCCCGACCGTGAAGGCCGGCGCTACCTATGAGAAGTACCTGCTCGGAACCTCCTTCGCCCGCCCGATCATCGCGAAGCGGATCGTCGAGATTGCCCGGAAGGAAGGCGCTGACGCCATCTGCCACGGCTGCACCGGCAAGGGCAATGACCAGGTGCGCTTCGAGCTGGCGATCAAGGCATTTGCCCCGGATATGGATGTCATCGCGCCGTGGCGCTTCTGGGATCTCAATTCCCGCGAGAAGGAGATCGAGTACGCGGAGGCACACCATATTCCGCTGAAGATCAACAAGGAGACCAACTATTCCAAGGATAAGAACCTCTGGCACCTGTCCCACGAGGGCCTTGACCTCGAGGATCCGGCAAATGAGGCGCCGATCAACAAGCCCGGCTTCCTGGAGCTGTCTGTCTCCCCGGAGCAGGCACCGGATGAGCCGGAGTATGTGACCATTCACTTTGAGAAGGGTGTTCCGACCGCTATCGACGGCAAGGAGATGGACGCAGAGACCGTGATCGAGACGCTGAACAAGATGGGCGGCAAGAACGGCATCGGTATCCTCGACATCGTCGAGAACCGCCTCGTCGGCATGAAGAGCCGCGGTGTCTATGAGACGCCGGGCGGAACCATCCTCTATGCGGCACACGCAAAGTTGGAGGAGATCACGCTCGACCGCGAGACCCAGCACTACAAGGCGCAGGTTGCCCAGAAGTTCGGTGAGCTGGTATACAACGGCCAGTGGTACACCCCGCTGCGCAAGGCCCTGTCCGCCTTTGTGGATTCCACCCAGGAGACCGTGACGGGCGATGTCAAGCTGAAGCTCTACAAGGGCAACATCATCCCGGCTTCCGTGACCTCCCCGTACAGCTTGTACTCGAGCGGTATGGCGACCTTTGACGAGGACGACTGCTACAACCAGGCAGATTCCGCGGGCTTCATCAACCTGTTCGGCCTTCCGATCAAGGTTCGCGCGCTGAATGACCGCGAGCTCTTCCAGAAGAGCGGAAAGCACTTCCCGACCGTAGAGTAATCCGGACGGCCGCATTTCCCCGGGTATTGCGCCCGGCGGGCGGATCCGGGAGCGCGCGCACGCATAAAAATGCAGGGGAAAATGCGCGCGGCCGGTTACCTGCCGGCGGAACTGCGCTATAATAATTGAACAGAAGCATATCATCTCATGCAGCCCAGTGCCGCGAAAGGCGCTGAGCTGTATGACATTATTATGAGGTAAAACGATGGCAAAACTTTGGTCAGGGCGGTTCGGCAAGGATACAGACAAGACGGTGGACGATTTCAACTCGTCGATCTCATTTGATCAGCGTCTTTACCGCGAGGATATCACCGGTTCCATCGCCCACGCGAAAATGCTGGGAAAGCAGCACATCATTGCGCCCTCCGAGGCGGACCGGATTGTGGAGGGGCTGAACGGGATCCTCCGGGATATCGAGGATGGGAAAATTACGTTCTCCGAGGATTACGAGGATATCCACATGAACGTTGAGCAGATTCTGACGGAGCGGATCGGCGATGCCGGAAAGCGCCTGCACACTGCCCGTTCCCGGAATGACCAGGTTGCGCTCGATATGCGCCTCTATGTGAAGAAAGAGATCCGGAACATCAGGGCGCTGGTCCTTGAACTGATGGATGCCCTCTCCGAGAGCGCTGAGGCCAACCTACACACGGTCATGCCGGGATATACGCATCTCCAGCGGGCGCAGCCGGTGACGTTCGGCCACTACATGATGGCCTACGCGCAGATGCTCCGCCGGGATGTCCTCCGCCTGGAAAATACGCTGGAGCTCATGGATGATCTGCCGCTCGGCTCCGGCGCCCTGGCTTCGACGACCTATCCGATCGACCGGGATTATGTGCGGGAGCAGCTCGGGTTCGCGCGGCTGACCCAGAACTCCCTGGACGGTGTCTCCGACCGGGATTACTGCGTGGAGCTCTGCGCCGACCTCTCGATTCTCATGATGCACCTCTCCCGGTTTTCTGAGGAGATCATCCTCTGGTGCTCCTGGGAATTCAAGTTCGTCGAGCTGGACGATGCATTTTCCACCGGCTCCTCCATCATGCCGCAGAAGAAGAACCCGGATGTCTGTGAGCTGATCCGGGGGAAAACCGGACGGGTTTACGGTTCCCTCATCACGATGCTGACTTTCCTCAAGGGACTTCCGCTCGCTTATAATAAGGATATGCAGGAGGACAAGGAGGCGGTATTTGACGCGGTGGACACCGTGAAAATGTCCCTGCGCGTCTTTATCCCGATGTTCCGCACGATGACGGTTCTTCCGGAGAACATGAAGAAGGCGGCGAGCCGCGGATTTATCAACGCGACGGACTGCGCGGATTATCTGACCAAAAAGGGCGTTCCTTTCCGAGATGCCTACCATATCACCGGCCAGCTTGTCGCCGAGTGCATCCGGAAGGAGAAAGGGCTGGCGGATCTTACCCTGGACGAGTTCCGGGCGCATTCCGCTGTCTTTGACAAGGATGTCTATGAGGCTATTGACCTGGTGAACTGCGTGAAGGGCAGGAAGGTGATCGGAGGCCCGGCGCCGGAGGAGGTTCAGCGCCAGATCCGGGGGATCCGGGACTTCGTACAGGAACACGGGGAAGACAGGGAGGCTTGAGCATGGCAAAACCGGTCGTTTATATCGACGGACAGTCCGGGACTACCGGGCTGCAGATCAGGGACAGGCTGTCCGGGCGGACAGATATCGAGCTGGCGGAGATCCCGGAGGCGCTTCACCGGGATCCGGAAGCCAGAAAAAAGATGATGAATGCGGCGGATCTGGTGTTTTTCTGCCTGCCGGACGCTGCGGCGGCGGAAGCGGCCGGGATGATTGAGAATCCCCGGACGAGAGTGATCGATGCCTCGACAGCCCACCGGACAGCCCCGGGATGGGACTACGGCATCCCGGAACTCGCACCCGAATTCCGGGAGCGGATCCGCACCTCCCGGCGGGTAGCCAATCCCGGCTGTCATGCCTCCGGCTTTGTCATCCCCATGTTTGCGCTGGTGAAAACCGGGATCATTCCGGCGGACACCCCACTCACGGTGTTTTCCCTGACCGGCTATTCCGGCGGCGGGAAGAAGATGATTGCCGAGTACGAGGCTGCGGACAGGGCGCCGATGTATGGCGCGCCGCGGCTCTACGGCCTGACGCTCCGGCATAAGCACCTGCCGGAGATGCAGAAAATCCCGGGATTCACCGTGCCGCCGGTCTTTGTCCCTGTGGTGGATGATTACTACAAGGGCATGGCCGTGACGACGATGATCCCGAACGCCTGCCTCCCGGGTAAGCCCTCTGCGGAGGACATTCACCGCGCCCTCGCGGATTATTATGCGGGGGAGAAGATGGTGGGCGTCCATCCTTTCGGATACGACGGCATGATCGCCGCGAATACGCTCTCCGGCAGCGACCGGATGGAGATCATCGTGAACGGCCATGAGGATCAGACGATCGTGACCGCGCTGTTTGATAATCTCGGGAAGGGCGCGGGCGGCGCCGCCGTGCAGAACATGAACCTGATGCTGGGATTTGAAGAAACCTCGGGGCTCAATCTCTGACGGGCGGAGGTTTCGCCTGCCGGCAGGAGTGATGCCGGCAGGCAGGACACCGGTCAGGGGAAATCCGGCCGGCATGGAAGGAGCAGAACATGATCAAGAAGATAGACGGCGGCGTCTGTGCCGCAAAGGGATTTAAGGCAGGTGCGGTGCACTGCGGCATCCGCCGCTCGCAGAGCAAGAAGGATCTCGCGATCATCGCCTCAGACGTGGTATGCAATGCGGCCGGGGTATTTACCAGGAATGTCGTCAAGGCATCTCCGGTCATTCTCGACCGCGACCGGCTCGCGAACGGCAAGGCGCAGGGAGTTATCGTCAATTCCGGCATCGCCAATGCCTGCGCGCCGAACGGGATGGATAACGCGGTGGCCGAGGCGAAGCTTGGGGCTGAGAAGCTGGGGATTCCGGAAAATCTGATGCTTGTCTCCTCCACCGGCGTCATCGGCATGGAACTCCCCCTGAAACCGATCCGGGAGCACATCGGGGAGATCGAGATGAAGGAAGATAACGCCCTGGAGGCTGCGCGGGCGATCATGACCACCGACACGAAGGAAAAGCTCTCCGCCGTGGAATTCGAGCTCGGCGGGAAGACCTGCCGCCTCGGCGGCATCTGCAAGGGCTCCGGCATGATCCATCCGAACATGGGCACGATGCTCTGCTACATCACGACGGATGCCGCGGTCAGCAGTGCGATGCTCAAGCGCGCCCTCCTGGAAAATGTCCGCACGACCTTCAACCGGGTATCGATCGACGGCGACACCTCGACCAACGATTCCTGTATCCTGATGGCGAACGGCCTTGCGGGCAATGCCCCCATCCTCGAGCCCGGCGGGGATTATCCGGCATTTTCCGAAGCGCTCCATGAGGTCATGCAGGATCTCGCGAAGAAGATTGCCGCCGACGGCGAGGGCGCTACCCGCCTGGTGACGGTCAATGTGCGCGGGGCGAAGAGTGAGGATGAGGCGGAGACACTGGCGAAGTCCATCGGGTCCTCCTCCTTAACGAAGGCGGCCATGTTCGGCGCTGACGCCAACTGGGGCCGCGTCCTCTGCGCGATGGGATATTCCGGCGTGGCGTTCAATCCGTCCGGCGTCGATATCGCCTTCGCGTCCCGCGTGGGCCGGATCGCGGTCTGCAGGGGCGGCAGAGGCATCGATTTCGATGAGGATCTCGCGAAAAAGATCCTTTCCGAGGATGAGGTGGAGATCAACGTCACCATGAAGGAAGGGGACGGCGAGGCCACCTGCTGGGGCTGCGACCTGACGTATGATTACGTGAAGATCAACGGCGATTACCGCACCTGATCCGGCATCCGCCGGAGCGGGAAAAACGTGATGGCCGGCATCCGCCGGAGCGGGAAAACGCAGTCAGCTGCCGGCGGGATATTCCGGCAGAGTTGGGGAGGAGAGACGAGATGATCAATATGGAGCCCGGTGTCCGGGCAAATGTCCTGGCGGAAGCGCTTCCGTATATCCAGGAGTATAACGGTAAGATTATCGTGGTAAAATACGGCGGGAATGCCATGACCAGCGAGGAGCTGAAAGACGATGTCATCCGGGATATCGTCCTGCTCAACCTGGTCGGCATCCGCGTGGTGCTGGTGCACGGCGGCGGCCCGGACATTTCCCGGATGCTGAAGAAAATCGGCCATGAGTCCACCTTTGTGCGCGGGCTCCGCTACACGGATGAGGAGACCATGGATGTCGTCCAGATGGTGCTCTGCGGCAAGGTCAACAAGAACCTGGTTTCCCTCCTGGACAAGGCGGGCGGCCGCGGCGTCGGCCTCGGCGGCATGGACGGCGGCCTTTTCCGCGCGGTGAAGAAGGTTGACCCGGACGGCACCGAGTACGGCAAGGTCGGCGAGATCCGGGAGGTTCACCCGCAGATTGTCCTGGATATGCTGGAAAAAGGGTATATCCCCGTCGTCTCCTCTGTGGCGGCCGGCATGGATGAGAACACCAATTATAATATCAACGCGGATACCGCGGCGGAAAAGCTGGCTGTGGCGCTCAGGGCGAAGAAGCTGATTCTGCTCACGGATGTCCGGGGCCTCATGCGGGATCCGAAGGACGACGCGACGCTGATCCCGGAGCTCAAGGTCTCCGAGGTTCCGGCGCTCACCCGCCAGGGCGTGATCTCCGGCGGCATGATCCCCAAGGTGGAGTGCTGCGTGGAGGCGGTGCGCCAGGGCGTGGAGCGCGCCAATATCCAGGACGGCCGTGTTCCCCACTCGATCCTGATCGAGCTTCTGAGCAACGACGGCGTCGGCACGATGTTTTCCTGATGAGGTGAGCCTTATGACATTTGACGAAATCAAACAGCTGGATGATACCTATGTGATGCATACCTACGGCCGCTTCCCGGTGGCTTTCGACCACGGGAAGGGCGCCACGCTCTTTGATGTGAACGGAAAGAGCTACATCGACCTGACTTCGGGCATCGGCGTAAACTGCCTTGGCCATGACAACCCGAAGCTCGTGGATGCGCTGACGGAGCAGGCCCACAAGCTCATGCATGTCTCCAACCTCTATTACAATGAGCCCTGCGCGCGGGCAGCCAGGCTCCTCTGCGAAAAATCCGGCATGAAGCGGGTATTTTTCGGCAACTCCGGCGCGGAGGCCAATGAGGGGCTGATCAAGATCGCCCGCAAATATTCCTACGACAAGTACGGCGAGGGCCGGGCGAAGATTGTGACGCTGGTCAATTCCTTCCACGGGAGGACCGTGACGACGCTCAAGGCGACCGGACAGGACCAGTTCCATAAGTATTTCTATCCGTTCACGGAGGGTTTCGATTACGCAGTGCCGGATGACCTGGACGACCTCAAGGCCAAGTGCACCGATGATGTCTGCGCGGTCCTGATGGAGCTGATCCAGGGAGAATCCGGCGTCCATCTGCTGGATCCGGCGTATGTGAAGGCCGCCGCGGCGTTCTGCCGGGAGCGGGATATCCTGTTCCTCGTCGACGAGGTGCAGACCGGCATCGGCCGCACGGGTGCCCTGTTCTCCTATCAGAAATACGGCGTTGAGCCGGATGCGATCAGCATGGCCAAGGGGCTTGCCGGCGGGCTTCCGGTCGGTGGTTTCGCGGTCAATGGGAAGCTCCAGGATGTTCTTGGCCCGGGTGCCCACGGCAGCACGTTCGGCGGAAACCCGATGAGCATGACCGCCGCCTGCGTTGTCCTCTCGGAGGTCACGAAGCCGGAATTTCTCCGCGCGGTGGAGGAGAAGGGGGAGTACCTCATGGAAAAAATCCGCGGGATCGGTTCCCCCGAGATCGCCGAGGTCCGCGGCATGGGCCTCATGATCGGCATTGCGCTGAGGGATAAGGAAAAGAGGGCGGCGTTCGTGAACCGCCTCCTGGAAAATGGCGTCATTGTCCTTACCGCCGGTGCGGATGTCATCCGCCTGCTTCCGCCTCTTGTGATCACCCGGGAGGAAATGGACACGGCGGTCGAGGTCATGAAGAAGGTATTCTGAGCACCAGGAGGGCAAAGCAGCCCGCAGGCGGCTTTTGCGGACAGCCCTGACAGGTGCGTGCAATTGCATAATCGATACACAGAAGTGAGGAAAATACGATGAAAAATCTGCTGAAATTACAGGATATGTCCACCGAGGAGATCACAGCGGTACTTGATCTCGCTGACCAGCTGAAATATGAGCGCAAGCACAATATCCCCCATCCGCATCTCGCGGGAAAGTCGGTGGGGCTCATTTTCCAGAAATCCTCAACCAGGACAAGGGTCTCCTTCGAGACCGGGGTCTACCAGCTCGGCGGCCAACCGCTGTTCCTTTCTTCCCGTGACCTCCAGATCGGGAGGGGGGAGCCGGTGCAGGACACGGCGAGAGTTCTTTCCCGGTATCTGAACATGATCATGATCCGGACCTACGAGCAGAAGGAGGTTGAAGATCTCGCAAAGTACGGCTCCATCCCGGTGATCAACGGCCTGACTGACTACTGCCACCCCTGCCAGGTGCTGGCGGATCTCATGACCATCCGCGAAAAGTACGGCGTTCTGGACGGGCTCAAGATGACCTACATCGGCGATGGCGACAACATGGCAAATTCGCTGATTGTCGGCGGCCTCCGCATGGGCATGAAGGTTGCGGTGGCGACGCCGGAAGCCTACCGCCCGGATCCGGAGATCCTCAAGTGGGCATCCCAGAATAAAGATTTCACCTTCACCAATGACCCGAAGGAGGCGGCAGCCGACGCCGACGCCGTGTTCACGGATACGTGGGTATCCATGGGCATGGAGGAGCAGAAGGAGAAGAGGGTTCGCGATTTTGCCGGCTACACGGTTGATGACGAGCTGATGGGCCTGGCAAAGCCCGGGGCGATGGTTCTCCACTGCCTGCCGGCATACCGGGGTTACGAGATTACCGAGAAGGTGTTTGAGGACCACGCGGACGAGATCTTTGAGGAAGCGGAAAACCGGCTGCACGCGCAGAAGGCAGTCATGGTGAAGCTGATGCGGGACAACGCATGAGCGGGAAACAGATTGTTATCGCCGGCTGCGGGGCGGCCGGCATGGCCGCGGCAATCGCCGCGGCGGAACAGGGCGCGAGGGTCACCGTCATCGAGAAAAATGAGAAGGCGGGAAAAAAGATCTACATCACGGGCAAGGGCAGGTGCAACCTGACCAACGCCGCCGGGCGGGACAGTTTCCTGGAAAAGATTGTCACGAACCCCCGGTTTTTCTACAGCGCCTTCAGCGGCTTCAATAATCAGGATATGATGGGCTTTATGGAAAAATCCGGCTTCCCGGTCAAGATTGAGCGGGGAAACCGGGTATTTCCCGTTTCAGACCACGCCTCGGATGTCACCAGGGCGCTGACCCTGCGGATGCAGAAGCTCGGCGTCCGCGTCCTCCTGGAGACGGAGGCTGTCCGCCCGGAGATCACGGACGGAAGGATCGCCGGCCTCCTTATCCGGGGAAGAAAGGACAAGGAAGAGCGGGAGATTCCGGCGGATGCCCTGATCCTCGCCACCGGCGGGCTTTCCTATCCGTCCACCGGCTCCACGGGGGACGGCTTCCGGATGGCCCGCGAAGCCGGGCACAGGGTGACGGAGCTTCTTCCCGCCCTCGTCCCGCTGGAGACCGAGGAGGACACCTCGCCGATGATGGGGCTCTCGCTGAAAAATGTCGAGGTCCGCATGCTCGACGGAAAGAAGGAGGTTTATCGCGGGTTCGGGGAGATGCTGTTCACCCATTTCGGTGTCTCCGGGCCGCTTATCCTCAGCGCGTCGAGCTTCGCCGCGAAGCGCCTGAGGAAGCACAGCCTAAGACTTTCCATCGACCTCAAGCCGGCGCTCACCGAGGAAGAGCTGGACGCCAGGATCCTCCGGGATTTTGACGGGGAGAAGAACCGGGATTTCGCGAATTCCTTAGGCCATCTCCTCCCGGCAGCCCTGATTCCCGAGATCGTCCGCAGAAGCAATATTCCCGCGGACAGGAAGGTCAACGCGGTGACCAGGGCGGAGCGGCGGAACCTGGCTGCCCTCATGAAGCACGTGACGTACACCGTCCGGGCATCCCGCGGCTTCGGGGAAGCTATTATCACGCAGGGCGGCGTGAACTGCCGGGAAATCAACCCGTCGACGATGGAATCCAAGCTGGTCCGCGGGCTCTACTTTGCCGGGGAGATGATTGACCTGGACGCCGAGACCGGCGGCTTTAACCTGCAGATTGCCTGGAGTACCGGCCATCTCGCCGGCATGAGCGCCGCGGCTCCGGAGGAGTAATCCCGCGGAGTGCCGGACGCAGAATTTTGCACCGGCGGCACGAAAAGGAGAAGGTATGAACGTGAAAGAAATTTTCCGGAAACTGCAGAATGGCAGCGACGTCCGCGGGGCTGCCCTCGCAGCGGGCGGGGAGGAGAAAAACCTCACCCCATCCCTTGCGGCGTTTATCTGCCGGGCTTACGCCGGATGGCTCTCGGAGAAGGGCGGGAAGGACGAATCCGCGCTCCGGATCGGCGTCGGCCACGACAGCCGCATCACCGCGGAGGCGATCAAGGCTGGCTGCCTCTCCGGGCTTTCGGTGGCAAAAGCCTTCGACTGCGGCCTGGTGTCCACGCCGGCCATGTTCCAGTCCACCCTGCTTCCGGGGGCGGATTTTGACGGCGCGGTGATGATCACCGCAAGCCACCTGCCCTTCAACCGGAACGGGCTGAAATTCTTCACGAAGGAGGGCGGCCTTGAGAAGGCGGAGATCCGCGCCATCCTGGACCGGGCGGCGGAGCTCGCGGAGCAATACGGTGCGGAGGACGCGCAGGAGATTCTCCGTGCGGACAGGCTTCCTGATGGGGGAAATGGGGCAGAGGCATTTTCCCTTGTCTCCCTCTACGCGGAACATATGAGGCAGCTGATCATCGACGGGGTAAATGCCGAGGACCGGACCCACCCCCTCGCCGGGCTGCACATTGTGGTTGACGCGGGGAACGGTGCGGCAGGTTTTTTTGCCACGGATATTCTCGCCCCGCTCGGCGCGGATATCTCCGGGAGCGCTTTCCTTGACCCGGACGGGCATTTTCCTAATCATGTGCCCAATCCGGAAAATCCGGCAGCGATCGACGCGATCCGCAAGGCCGTGCTCGAAAGCCATGCCGACCTCGGCGTGATTTTTGACTGCGACGGTGACCGGGGGGCCGTGGTCTTTTCCGACGGCACCGAGGTGAACCGGAATACGCTGATCGCGCTCCTGGCCGCCATCATCAACGAGAAGAAACCGGGAACCACGGTGGTCACGGATTCGGTGACCTCTGATGAGCTCCACGAGTTCCTGGTTGGGACGCTTCACATGAAGCACCTGCGCTTCCGCAGGGGCTACAAGAATGTGATCGACAAGGGAATCGAGCTCAACCGGAACGGCGAGGACTGCGAGCTCGCGATCGAGACCTCCGGGCATGGGGCATTCCGGGAAAATCATTTCTCCGACGACGGCGCGTACATCGCCGTGAAGATCATCATCCGCATGGCCCAGCTCCGACGGGAGCACCGGGATATCCGCTCGCTGATCGCCGGCCTCCGTTATCCCGCCGAGGCGAGAGAGCTCCGCTTCCACATTGCCGGTGCCGATTTCGGCGCCTACGGCGACGCTGTGCTCCGGGATTTTGAGGCGATGGCCAGGGAGGATCCCCGGTTCCATATCGTGACGCCGAATTATGAAGGCATCCGGGTAAGCTTTGACGATCCCGAGGTGAAGGGCTGGCTGCTCCTTCGCAAGTCTCTCCATGACCCGGTTCTTCCGGTCAACGTGGAGTCCCGCGATCCGGGCGGCGTAGAGGTAATCCTCGGCAGAGTGATGCCGTTCTTCCGGTCGAAGGGGAGGCTTTCCCTTTAAGTAACCGGGCTTTCATCTCGGCTATTTATAGCCGAGATGAAAGCCCGTTATTTTATAGTACCGAACACACTATATGTATTACGGAAAAATGCAGTATATTGTTGCGTATTTGCAACTTTTGATATATACTATATGTATGGATAGCAAATACACTCACGCACGAACATGCGTATACAACATCGATTATCATATAGTATGGTGCGTAAAGTACCGCAGGAAAGTCCTTAAACCTGAGATAGCCAACAGGTTATATGAACTCCTAAAGGCTATCGGCAATGAAAAGGGTTTTACTGTCGTAGACTGTAAAGTAGGTGAGAGTGACCATGTGCATTGTTTTGTATCTGCTCCACCTAAGATATCTGTGACACAGATAGTAAAGTATCTCAAAGGCATTTCGGGTAATACATTGTTCAAAGAATATCCCGATTTGCGTAAATATTTATGGAAGGGACAACTTTGGAACGGCTCATACTTCTGCGAAACTATAGGCTCTACATCAGAAGAAAACATTCTAAAGTATATTGAAAGGCAAAAGAACTGTCAGTTATGAATAAAGCAATCAAATACAGAGTGCATCCCACAACTGAACAATCTGTTATGTTTGCTAAGACCTTTGGCTGTTGTCGTAAGGTCTATAATCTTATGCTTTCCGATAAAATTGACGGCTACAAAGCTACGGGCAAATTTCCTACTGTTACGCCTGCCAAATATAAGAACGATTATCCTTATCTTAGGGAAGTGGATAGTCTTGCTCTTGCCAATAAGCAAATGGACTTACAGGAAGCGTTCCGCAATACATTTAGCAAATCCCGCAAAAAGAAAAATGGTTTTCCTAAATTCAAATCCGCAAAGCATAGCCGTAAGTCCTATACTACAAACAATCAAAAAGGCACAGTTGCTATCATAGATAACAAATGTATTAAGCTCCCTAAGATTGGAAGGGTAAAAGCTGTTATCCATCGTGTGCCTGACGATAGTTGGACAATTAAATCGGCTACCGTATCACAGGAATCTGATGGCAAATATTATATCTCTGTACTCTTTGAGTTTGAGAATATCGTAAATCCTTACGTGGCTGATAAAAATAATGCTGTCGGATTGGACTATGCTTCTGACGGCTTATATGTAGACAGTAACGGCAATACAGGTACTAATCATAAGTATTATCGTGAGAGTCATAACAAGCTTGCTAAAGCACAGCGTAAGCTATCACGTATGCAAGGCTCTAAGAAACACGAGGTTAAGTCCAATAATTATATAAAGCAACTTCGTAAAGTGAATAAGATACATAGGCATATCGCTAATCAGCGTCTGGATAACCTGCATAAAATATCTACGAAGATAGCCAATTCGTATGATGTTGTTTGCGTGGAATCCTTAAACATGAGGTCTATGGCAAATCATGGCTTCGGTAACGGCAAAGCTACTCTTGATAACGGTTATGGTATGTTCCTGTCTATGCTTGAATACAAGCTATCTGATAGGAATAAGTATCTTATCAAGGTAGATAAGTGGTTTCCGTCATCACAAATATGTCATTGTTGTGGCAAGATACATCCCGAGATGAAAGATCTCACAATTCGCACAATGAAATGTGATTGTGGTCTTACGATGAATCGTGACCAGAATGCCGCTATCAATATCTTACGTGAGGGATTACGACTACTGACTAAAGTAGCCTAAAACTAAATATTACAGTAGGGATGGAATATCCCAAACTCATACGCCTGTGGACACTGTGTAAGACGAGCCGTTACGTATCATCGTAGCCAGCGCAGTAGTGGTTGAAACAGGAAGCTCGGTTACTTGTAACCGAGTAGTTCACGATCAGGGAATACTGTTCAGCCTCCACAGCATGGTTCCTGTTCAACACATACGCAGGGATAGCCCGCAAAGCCGTCCGCAAGCAGCCGTTTTTGCGGACGATCCCCACGAATGTGCTGAACAGGAACAAATTTTCCCCGCGATCTTGTGATTTTGTGCGTTTTGCGGTAAATTTAAAGGGCAGGGAACAATAAAAATCACAGGTATTCTTTGCGGAAAGGCGGTTAGTCATGGCTCTAGTTACTTCTACGGAACTGTTCAAGAAAGCCTATACCGGAGGCTATGCCATCGGTGCTTTCAACATCAACAATATGGAGATCGTCCAGGGCATCACCGAGGCGGCAGCTGAGCTGAAATCCCCGGTTATCCTGCAGGCTTCCAAGGGCGCCAGAAAGTATGCAAATTCCGTATATCTGGTAAAGCTTGTTGAGGCGGCTGTAGAGCTCCATCCGGAAGTTCCGATCGTGCTCCACCTGGATCACGGCCCGGATTTTGAGACCTGCAAGGACTGCGTGGATCACGGCTTTACGTCGGTCATGATCGATTACTCCGGCCACCCGTTTGAGGAGAATATCGCCGAGTCCCGGAAGGTTGCCGAGTACGCACATGAACACGGCGTTGTGGTTGAAGCTGAGCTGGGCACGCTGAGCGGTGTCGAGGATGAGGTTTCGGTTGAGGCAGATAAGGCCATGTACACCGATCCGGATCAGGTTGAGGAGTTTGTGAAGCGCACCGGTGTGGATTCCCTGGCTATCGCCATCGGGACAAGCCACGGCGCATACAAGTTTAAACTCGGCCAGAACCCGAAGCTGCGCCTGGACATTCTTGCGGAAGTTTCCAGAAGGCTTCCGGGCTTCCCGATCGTTCTTCACGGCTCGTCCTCCGTTCCGCAGGAATACGTGAAGATCATCAACGCCAACGGCGGCGCGCTGAAGGATGCCATCGGCATTCCGGAGGACCAGCTCCGCGAGGCGGCAAAGGGCGCTGTCTGCAAGATCAATATTGATACTGACCTCCGCCTCGGCATGACGGCCGGCATCCGCCAGCATTTCAACGAGCATCCGGATCACTTTGACCCGAGACAGTATATCGCTGACGGCCGTGCCAATGTGAAAGCCATCGTTGAGCACAAGATCCGTGAGGTTCTCGGCTCTGAGGGCAAGATCTGACAGGTAAATGATGGAAACACTGATCAAGTGAAGTATCGGGGTGGCTTTCGTGTCATCCCGATATTTTCACGTTGTCGGTGCCCGGTGCCGGGGGCTTCCGGCGTTTCGGGCAGCGGACACCGGATGAAGGAGGCAAATCGCATGCAGGCTGTCAATATCGCGATCGACGGACCCGCCGGAGCGGGAAAAAGCACCATCGCCAGGATGCTGGCCAAAAAGATGAACTATCTCTATGTGGACACCGGGGCCATGTACCGGGCGATGGCCCTGTATTTTCTCCGGAATCATACGGATATGGAAAATGAGGATGAGGTTCGGAAAGCCTGCGGGCAGGTGGACATCACGCTCGAGGATCGGGACGGGGAGCTTCTGGTGTTCCTGAACGGGGAGAATGTCTCCTCCCTCATCCGCACCAAGGAAGTCAGCCGCATGGCTTCGGTCGCCGCGGCGAAGACCCCGGTCCGGACAAAGCTCGTTGAACTCCAGCGGAAGATTGCCGCCGGGCGCAATGTGGTGATGGACGGAAGGGACATCGGGACGGTCGTCCTTCCCGACGCGAAGGTGAAAATTTACCTCACCGCTTCCAGCCAGGTGCGCGCGGAGCGAAGGTACAGGGAGCTTAAGGATCCGAAGCCGTCCCTTGCCGAGGTGAAGGCGGAGATTGAGGAGAGGGACGACCGGGATATGCACCGGAAGAATTCCCCGCTCAGGCGTGCCGACGACGCGGTGCTGATCGACAGTTCGGAGATGACGCCCGGGGAGGTGGCGGCGCAGATCGCGGCCATCGCCTATGAGGCACACTGATATTTTCTAGGAGAGAAGGATGGAAGACAAGAAAGAGGATATCCGCGTCGTCGTCGCGAAAAGCGCCGGATTCTGCTTCGGTGTCAAACGCGCGATGGACATCGTCGAGGGGCAGCTCGCGAAGGGGGAAGCGCCGATCTATACCTGGGGGCCGATCATTCATAACGAGGAAGTTGTCGCGAACCTTGAGCGCCGCGGGGTGAAAGTCCTGGAGTCTGAGGAAGAGCTTCTCGGTGTCCGTTCCGGAACCGTGATTCTCCGGTCTCACGGCGTCCCGAAAAGGATCTATGATCTTCTCGACGCGCGCGGGATCCGTTATGTGGATGTGACCTGCCCGTTTGTCAAGAAAATCCACCAGATCGTGCAGCAGGCGGATGCGGACGGGCGCCGGGTGATCATCGTGGGAAGTCCTGACCACCCCGAGGTCCAGGGCATCGTCGGCTGGGGCGACGAGAGAACCCGCGTGATCGGAAATCTTGGGGATTTCCTTGCCCTTGAAGCTTCCGGTGACCTGATTCCCGGAGAAAAAATTACGATCGTTTCCCAGACCACATTCAACCATAAGAAATTTGAAGAATTGGTTGAAAAAATCGGGAAAATGAATTATAGTGTTATTTGTGTAAATACGATATGTAATGCAACACAGGAACGGCAGGACGAAGCAGAACAGATCGCTTCCGGGGTCGACGCGATGATTGTCATCGGTGGGAAGAACAGTTCCAATACCCGGAAACTGGTGGAAATCTGCAGGAGCAAATGTAAGTCTACATACTACATTCAGACACTGAAAGACTTAAAACCTGAAAAGACAATTACTGTGCGCAGCGTAGGTATTACCGCCGGGGCTTCCACCCCGAATCAAATTATTGAGGAGGTAAGTTTTAATGTCCGAAGAAAGTTTCAAGGATCTGTTTGAGGAGAGCAACTCGGTCAAACAACCACGTACAGGAGAAATTGTCACCGGTAAAGTTGTCGACGTGAAGGAAGACGAGATCATCCTCAGCATCCCCGGCAGCAAGTCTGAAGGCGTCATCACGAAGAATGAGTATTCCAACGAGTCCGGTCTTGACCTCAGAACCAAGGTTCAGGTCGGCGATGATATGGAAGCTAAGGTTCTTAAGGTTAATGACGGCGAGGGAATGGTTTCCCTTTCTTATAAGAGAGCCGCGGTTGACAAGGGTCTTCAGAAGCTGAAGGAAGCTTTCGAGAACAAGACAGTCCTTCACGAGAAGGTTACCCAGGTTGTGGAGAAGGGACTTGTTGTCGAGGTTGAAGGCACCAGAGTCTTCATCCCGGCGAGCATGGTCAGCGATACTTATGAGAGAGATCTCAACAAGTATGCGGGCCAGGAGATCGATTTCGTGATCACCGAGTTCAACCCGAACGGCAGAAGAAGCCGCATCATCGGTGACCGCAAGCAGCTCATGATCAAGGAGAAGGCAGCGCTCAAGGAAGCTCTCTTCGCGAAGATCAAGGTTGGCGATACGGTTGAGGGTACGGTTAAGAATGTCACCGATTTCGGCGCGTTCATCGACCTCGGCGGCGCGGACGGCCTTCTGCACATCTCCGAGATGTCCTGGGGCCGTGTGGAGAACCCGAAGAAGATTTTCCACAATGGCGACAAGGTAAGATGCCTGATCAAGGATATCAACGGCGAGAAGATTGCTCTGAGCCTCAAGTTCCCGGAGACCAATCCGTGGCTTAACGCTGACGAGAAGTTCGCTGTCGGCACCGTTGTCGAGGGCAGAGTAGCCAGAATGACCGATTTCGGCGCATTCGTTGAGCTCGAGCCGGGAATCGACGCCCTGCTTCACGTTTCCCAGATTTCCAGACAGCATGTGGATAAGCCGTCCGATGTTCTGAGCGTAGGCCAGATGGTTACCGCTAAGGTTGTCGACTTCAACGGCCAGGATCACAAGATCAGCCTCAGCATGAAGGCACTGGAGAACCAGGCTTCACAGCAGGACGAGGATGTCGCTGACGTGGACATTGACAAGGTTGCCAGAGAGACCGAGGACGAGCAGTAAACTGCCCGGCAAAAATGAATTTTGATGAGGCATCTGCCGCAAGGCAGGTGCCTCATTTTCGATAGCCGAAAAATTATGCCCTGCAAGGGAGGGCAGGATGGCCGGCGGGTGTTCGCCCCGGCGGCAGAAAGGGAGAACCGGATGGCAGATGGGAATAGCCCGCGTCCGCTGAGAAATGGGATCACGACAGGGACCTGCGCGGCGGCTGCCGCTGCGTGCGCCATGCGCCTTGTCCTCACGGGGGAGAGCGCGGCGGGAATTGCTATCCATACCCCTGCCGGGATTGTGGTCCACCCGGAGATCCTGTACATCTCCAGGACTTCGGACAGCTCCGCTGCCTGCGGCATCCGGAAGGATGCCGGGGACGACCCGGATATCACCGGCGGAACCGAGATCCGGGCGGAGGTGACGCGGCTTACCGGGACGGAGGAGAACCTTCAGGGGCGGAAGGAGTACACAGATCCGGATTTCCCCGGCCTTTTTCTCACCGGCGGCACCGGGGTGGGAACCGTGACGATGCCCGGTCTCCCGGATCCGGCTGGCTTTCCGGCAATCAACCCGGTGCCCCGCCGGATGATTTTCTCCGCCTGTGCCGATGAACTCAGGCGGGCGGGGAGGACAGCCGGAGGGGACGCATGGTTCCGGGCTGTCATCTCGGTACCGGAGGGCGAGAAGCTTGCCGCGCGGACCTTCAATCCGCGGCTCGGCGTCGTCGGCGGGATTTCTATCCTGGGGACGAGCGGTATTGTCCGGCCGATGAGCGAGGACGCCCTGACCGCCTCCATCCGTCTGGATATCCGGACAAAAACCGCCCGGGGGTTGAGAGCCCTTGCGGCCGCTCCGGGCAATATCGGGGCGGGGGAGCTGTCCAGGAGGTTCGGGATCCCGGAGAACCGGATTGTCACCATCAGCAATTATGTGGGGGATTCCTTCCGGATGATGGCGGAGGAGGGCGCGGAGCGCGTGCTTCTGGCGGGACACCCGGGGAAACTGATCAAGATTACCGGCGGGGTGATGAACACGCACTCGAAGTACGGCGACCGCCGTATGGAGCTGATGGCGGACGCTGCCCGGGCGGCCGGGGCGGGGCAGGCGGTGCTTGCCCGGATGCAAAGCCTCAGGACGACCGATGAGGCCTGCGCCCTCCTCCGGGAAAATGGCCTCCTCGGGCGGGCGATGGCGATCGCGGCGGACCGGGTGAAGGCCGTTCTCGAAGGGCGCTTTCCCCTCCGGGTGGAGGTGGTCCTCTCGTCGGAGCGGGCAGGCCTTCTGGTGAAGACCGGCGGGGCGGAGGCATTTGCCCGGGAGATCCGCGGGGCGGGAGAGGAAGCCGCGGGAATCCGCTGAGACGGGAGCATCCGCGGGAATCCCCTGAGACGGGAGCATCCGCGGAGGTTCGCTGAGACGAAAGCCGCCCGCACAGGGATCTGCTGAGACGACGGCATTTGCCCGGATCCCGGGCAGCCGGATTGCAGGATTTTTACGCAGACCGCATTCTGCGGGGAAAGGACGGGAAAATGGTTCATTTTGTCGGCGCGGGGCCGGGCGCGGAGGATCTCATCACCGTGCGCGGCGCCCGCCTGATCGCGGAGGCTGACCGGGTGATTTACGCGGGTTCCCTGGTCAACCCGGCGCTCCTTCAGGGGATGAAGCCGGGAGCGGATGCCCTGGACAGCGCGAAGATGACGCTCGAGGAAGTCATCGCGGCGATCCGGGAGACGGAGGAGAAAGGAGGGAATACCGTCCGACTGGCCTCCGGCGATCCCTGCCTCTACGGGACTGTCCGGGAGCAGATGGATCAGCTCGACCGGCTGGGCATCCCCTATGACAACTGTCCGGGTGTGAGTTCCTTCTGCGCGGCGGCAGCCTCCCTGAAAACCGAGTACACACTGCCCGGCGTCAGCCAGAGTGTGATCATCACCCGGACAGGCGGGCGGACGCCGGTGCCGGAGAAGGAATCCCTCCGCTCCTTTGCTGCGCACGGAGCGACGATGGTTCTCTTTCTCTCCACGGGACTTGCGGGGAAGGCTTCCCGGGAATTGATCGAGGGGGGAATGCCGGAAAATACACCGGCGGCGGTCGTCTACCGGGCTTCCTGGCCGGATGAGCGGGTATTCCGCTGTACCCTGGGTACGCTGGCGGAGACCTGCCGCCGGGAGAAGCTCACCAACACCGCGCTTCTTGTGATCGGCTGCACGGCTGCGCCGGAGAGTTATGAGCGCTCGAAGCTCTATGATCCGGATTTCACGACGGGCTGCCGGAAGGGCAGGCTGCCATGACCATCTGGATTCTCAGCTTCACAGACAGGGGGGCTCTGACGGCGGGGGAGATCGCGGCGGCATTTCCGGATGAAGATGTCCGGACGGACCGGTTTTCTTCCCTGGACATTTCCCTCCGGGAATACGCGGACAGGGCATTTTCCGAGTCGGATGCCCTCGTCTTTGTCGGCGCCTGCGGCATTGCCGTGCGCGCCATCGCGCCCTTTATCCGCTCGAAGATGACCGATCCGGCTGTCCTCGCCGTTGACGAGGCAGCGCACTACGTCATCCCGATCCTCTCCGGACATATCGGCGGGGCAAATGCGCTTGCCCGCCGCATATCTTCCGTGATCGGCGCTGAGGCGGTGATCACGACAGCGACGGACATCCGCGGGGCTTTTGCCGTGGATCTCTTTGCCAAAAAGAACCTTCTCACGATCCTTGATCCCGGCGGAATCAAGGAGGTTTCTTCCGCGATTCTCGCCGGAGATATGATCGGCCTGTTCTGCGAGCTGCCGATGGAACCGGAGCTTCCCCGGGAGCTCCTGCCGGATGAGCCGGAGCGTATGAATCTGGTGATTCCGGACACCCGGCGGGGAAATCCGGCTTCCCTCAGGACAATGATCGAGCGCGCAGAGGCCGGCGGGACGGCGAAAACCGGCATGATGGTCCTCCTGCCGAAACGGGCTGTGCTCGGGGTCGGCTGCCGGAAGGGTGCTTCCTTTGCCGAGGTGAAGGCCGGGGCTTGTCAGGCGCTCCGGCTGGCGGGGACAGACCGGCGGGAGCTCGCCGCGGTCGCTTCCCTTGACCGCAAAAAGGAGGAAAATGCCCTGAAAAGGCTCTGTGCGGAATGGGGACTGCCTTTCCTGGTCTATACGCCGGAGCAGCTCAGACAAATCCCCGGGGATTTTGCTGCGTCGGAATTTGTCCGGGATACGGCCGGCGTCGGCAATGTCTGCGGCAGAGCCTCCCATGCGGGGGCGCTCTCCTTCGGCAGCGCGGCGAGGACGCTTCTCCCGAAGACGATCATCGGCGGCGCGGCGTTTGCCGTCGCGGAATTTACACGAAAACCCATCCGATTCTGAGGTGGAAATCATCTGATTCTGAGGTGGCTATGAGGAAAATTCTGATTTTCGGAGGGACAACCGAGGGGCGCGAACTGGCCGTGTTCTGCGCGGAGAAGGGGATCTCCGCATACATCAGTGTTGTTTCCGGATATGGGAGGAATCTTCTCCCGGAAAGCCCGTTCCTTTCTCCCCTTGAGGGGGCGATGGAGCAGGCGGACATGGAAAAATTTTTCCGTGAAAAGGGGATCAGGCTCGTCGTCGATGCGACGCATCCGTATGCGGTCAATGTCTCCGCGAATATCCGCCGGGCAGCCGCGGCCGCCGGCGGGGTCCGCGTTGTCCGCTGCCTCCGTCCGGAGACAGCGGCCCTTTTGGGAGCACCGGCCGGTCCGGGAATACCCGCCGGCCCGGGAACTTCGGGCAGCCCGGAGACGCCCGCTCTCCCGGGGGTGATTTTCGCGGAAAGTGCCGCGGCAGCCGCGGAGATCCTCCGCGCGGATGTCCGGGCGAAAAACGCCCGTGGGGAAGAACCGGATCCGGTCCTCCTTACGGTGGGAAGCCATGAGCTCGGGGTATTTACCGCGGTTCCGGAGCTCCGCGGCCTCCTCTTCGCAAGAATCCTTCCGGGGGGAAAGCCTCTCGCGCTTGCGGAGAAGGCGGGCATTGAGGATAAGAGGATCATCGCGATGCAGGGGCCATTTTCCCGGGAGATGAACCGGGCGGTGCTCTCGATGACCCATGCGGGCTGGATGGTGATGAAGGACAGCGGGGAAGCGGGAGGGACGCCGGAAAAGCTTGCCGCTGCGTCGGATCTCGGCATCCGCTCCCTGGTGATCCGCCGCCCCAGGGAGGCGGGGATCACTGTTCCGGAGACCGAGCGGCTGCTTCTCAGGGAAGCGGGAAGGGCAGCCGGATGGCCGCAGGATGAGCAATGCGCTTCGACAGGATCCTCGGACGCACCTTCTGGGGCGCCCGGTGTCCCGGCGCATATTTTCCTCTGCGGGATCGGGCCGGGAAATCCGGATCTCATGACGGAGGAGGTACGCCGGGCGGTCCGGGAGAGCGATCTTCTGATCGGCGCAGCCCGGATGCTTCGCACCGCGGAGGAATACCTCCGCGGCTGCTGCCTTCCGGAGGAGACCCTGCCGCGGATGGCGGAGGCCTGTCTCCCGGATGCGGTGCTGGAGCTTCTTCGTCATGCCGCGGGAAAAACCGTCTCGGTGCTCTATTCCGGGGATACCGGGTTCCACAGCGGCGCTTCCGGGCTCAGGAGGCGGCTCCGGGAGGGCGCACTCCCCGGAGCCTGTACTGTCCGGGTCCTTCCCGGAATCTCCAGCGTAAGCTGCCTGGCCTCGGTACTCGGCATTTCCCTGGAGGATGCGGAAATCTTCTCCGCGCACGGGCAGCAGGTTCCGGAGGAAGAACTCCGCACCTCGCTTGAGCGCCCGGAGAAACCCTGGAAAATCTTCCTCCTCGGCGGGAAAAACAGTGCGGGTCCGCTTCTGCGGTGTCTCTTAAGCCTCGGCTGCGGGGAGGACGAGGCGTACCTGGCGGAAAAGCTGTCCTATCCTGAGGAGAGGGTGACCGGCGGAATCGTCAGGGAGCTTCTCGGCGCAGCGCAGGAATCGCCGGCGATTCTCGCACTGCGGCACAGGACAGCTGAGCCGTCGGGGATTTCGCAGGAATATGGGGATGCCGGGAGGAAGACCACATGAAAAAGCTGATGATCGCCGCGCCGAGGAGCGGCTCGGGGAAAACACTCATCACCTGCGGCCTGCTGCGGCTTCTTCTCCGGAAGGGATTTCATCCCGCCGCGTTCAAGTGCGGGCCGGATTTTATTGACCCGATGTTCCACCGGAGAGTGCTCGGCATCCCGGGGACGAACCTCGACAGTTATTTTCTCGGGGAGGAGGATGTCCGGGCGCTTTTCCGCCGGACCATCCGCCGGGAAAATGCGGATTTTGCCCTGATCGAGGGGGTCATGGGGTATTATGACGGCATCGCCGTGCGGGGCGGGCTTTCGACAAAAGCGGGAAGCTACGACATCGCGAGGATCACCGGGACGCCGGTGCTGCTCATTGTTGACGGAAGGGGAAGCGCGCTCTCCGCGGCAGCGGAAGTCCTGGGGTTTCAGAAGTTCCGTCCGGACAGCCGGATCGCCGGCGTCCTCCTCAACCGGATAAAGCCTGCGGCCGGGAAGGCGGCAGGCACGGAGATCGAGAGGCTGTGCGGGATTCCTGTCGTCGGCTGTGTCCCGGAGGATCCGGCGTTTGTGCTTGAGAGCCGGCATCTCGGGCTGGTGCTCCCCGGGGAAGTTCCGGGGCTTCTGCGGCAGGTAGATCTTTTGGCGGACCGGCTGGAAACCTGCATAGATTTCCCAAAGCTCCTCGCGGTTGCCGGGGAGGAGGATATTGAAAAAGCCGGAATCGGCAGCCGGACACCGGGCATGCAGGATCAGGAACCCGTCGGCCGGAAGGCCGGGCGGGGAAAAGCTGCCGTCCGCATTGCCGTCGCCATGGATGAGGCATTTTCCTTCTATTATCCGGAAAATCTCGGGCTGCTTCGGGAGATGGGGGCGGAGATTTTCCCATTCAGCCCGCTGCGGGATCAGGCGCTCCCTGACGGCTGCTCGGGGATCCTCTTGGGCGGCGGCTACCCGGAGCTTTACACGGAGGAAATCGCGGGGAACCTTCCGATGCGGCGGGCACTTCGCCGGGCGGCGGACAGGGGAATGCCCTGGATTGCGGAGTGCGGCGGCTTCCTCGCGCTGCACCGCGAGCTTGAGGGTGCGGACGGTGTTCTGCGGGAGGGCTTCGGCATTTACCCGGAGAACGCACGCCGGACGGACCATCTCAGCCGCTTCGGCTATGCGGAATACACGGCAAGGGGCGGGCTTCGCATCCGGGGGCACGAGTTCCATTACTGGGAGAGCAGCAATCCGGGCAGCTGCTGGACTGCGGAAAAACCGTCCGGACGGACATGGCCGTGCATGCACGACAGCGGACGCGGGCAGATCGCCGGATTTCCGCATCTTTACTGGCTGTCCTGCCCGGAATTTCTGGAGAATTGGCTGTCTTTCTGTGAAAGCTGTCAGAGGGCTTGGACAAACGGGGAAACTGGCTTAAAATGAAAGGACAGGACAGATGAGAGACGACTGGTTTATCCGGGGAAATGTCCCCATGACGAAGGAGGAGGTTCGCGCGGTGTCGATCGCGAAGCTTTGCCTGACCTCCGGCTCTGTTCTCTGGGATCTCGGGGCGGGAACCGGTTCTGTGTCCGTGGAGGCGGCGCTGACGTATCCGGGCCTTCGCACAGCGGCATTTGAGCGGAATCCCGAGGCGCTCGGGCTCGTCCGCAGGAATGCGGAGAAGGCCGGGCTCTCCCCCGCAAGGCTCAGGATCATCGGCGGTGACCTTCCGGGTTCGCTCGTCGGTGAGCTAAAGAGAACCAGGGACGGTTTGTCGCCGCTTCCGGATGCCGTGTTTGTGGGCGGCGGCGGAGCACACCTCGGGGAAATGCTGGATCTGCTGCTTCCCGCCTGCCCGGAGCTCCGCGTGGTGGTGAACCTGATCGCCGTGGAGTCGTTCGCCGCGGTCATGGAGGCACTCACCAGGAGAAAAATCGAGCCGGAGATCGTAAATCTCATGGTTTCCCGGGCAAAAAAGGCCGGAAGATTCCACCTGATGGAAGGGATGAATCCGGTGACGGTCCTGTCCTTTGGCGGGAAGCGGGAGATGGGAGATCGCAATGAGAGATAGAGAAACATTCCCGGGCAGTCCCGCCGGGGAGGCTATAGCTTCCGGCAGTCCTGCCGGGGAAATCGGAGATTTCGGCAGGCCGGCGGAGGAGGCCATGGATTTCGGCCGCGAACTCGCGGATTTCCGCGGCATGGGCGGCGTGCAGCTGCGGGATGAGCTGGAGAGGCGGCTTGGGCAGGCAGAGCCTGCGGACGAGGATTTCCGTCGGAAGGCAGAACTTCGCTGGGCGGACATTGCCAAGCCGCTCGGCAGCCTTGGCATCCTGGAAGCCCAGATTTCCGCGGTCGCGGCTATGCGGAGAGCTCTCCTGCCCTCACTTGGGCGGCGCGCCCTGGTGATCTTCTGCGCGGACAACGGCGTTGTCGAGGAGGGCGTGTCCCAGACCGGGCAGGGCGTGACATCCGTGGTCGCGGGCAATATTTCCCGGGGAACCAGCTGTTCCTCGCTGATGGCAGCGAGGTGCGACGCTCGGGTATATCCGGTGGATCTCGGGATCGCGGAGGACATCAAGGATCCCGGAATGGTTCATCCGCTGGTGGACCGGGCGGTCCGCCGGGGAACCCGGAATTTTCTCCGGGAGGACGCGATGACGGAGGAGGAATGCCTCCGCGCTGTCCTCACCGGCATTGACGCGGCCCGCGTCCTCGCGGAAAGCGGCGTGGAGATCATCGCCGGCGGGGAGATGGGGATCGGCAATACCACCACGGCGAGTGCCATGACGAGCGTCCTTCTCGGCGCGGCGCCGGAGGATGTGACGGGCCGGGGGGCAGGGCTCTCCGACCGGGGGCTTTCGGCAAAAATCCGGGCTGTCCGGGAGGGGATTGCCGCGAGAAAGCCGGACCCCTCGAGGCCGATGGAGGTTCTCCAAAAGCTCGGCGGCTATGACATTGCCGGGATGGCCGGGCTTTTTCTCGGCGGCGCGATTTCCCGGATCCCGGTCGTCATGGACGGGTTTATCTCCCAGTGCGCGGCACTTTGCGCGGTTCGGATCCTGCCCGCGGCGGGCGGATATCTTTTGGCTTCCCATGCCAGCGGCGAGCCGGGGAGCCGGAGCATCCTCAGGGAGCTCCGCAAGGAGGCTCCGATCCATGCCGGGCTTCACCTTGGTGAGGGTACCGGGGCGCTTCTCCTCCTTCCGGCGCTCGACATGGCGCTTGCGGTTTACCGGGATATGCTGTCTTTTGAGGAGATAGGTGTTACGGCTTATCAGCCGTACTGATGCGGAGGCGGAAATGTTTTATCTGGTCACCGGCGGCGCCGGGAGCGGAAAGTCCGAATGGGCGGAACGGTTAGCCGGAACCCTGGGAAACGGGCCGAGGCTCTATGTCGCCACCATGCGTGTTTTTGATGATGAGGGGAGAAAACGGGTAGAGAGGCACCGCGCCATGCGCGCCGGGCGCGGCTTCCGGACGCTGGAGATGGGAAGCCGCCTGAAAGTCCGGGAAGATTACGAGACGATCCTTCTCGAGGATGTGACCAACCTGGTCATGAATGAGTATTATGATCTGTATTTTGCCCGGCGCGGGGAGGCGATTCCGGAAAATGCCCTCCTAAACCTGTCCGGCCAGTCTTTTCAGGAGATTCACGCGCTCCGGGGCAGGTGCCGCAACCTCATCGCGGTGATGAATGAGATCCGGTCGGACGGCAGGAGCTATCCCGGGGAGACGGAACAGATTCTCCGCGTGCTCTCCCGCGTGGAAATGCGGCTGGCCGCGGAGGCGGACCGGCTGATTGAGGTGGTTTACGGCATACCGGTGGCTGTCGGGGACGGCGCCGGCAGGCGGAGAGGATGAATATGGATTTCCTGGGAAGCCTCCTTCTGGCTTTTTCGATGTACTCGGCACTGCCTGTCCCGAATGTGAGCTGGAATGACCGCAGGATGCGCTATGCGATGTGCTTTTTCCCCCTGGTCGGCGTGGCTGAGGGGGCACTTCTCGTGCTGTTTCTCCGGCTTTTTGCCGGGGCAGGGGCAGGGCGGCTGTTCCTCACGCTGGGCGGCACAGCGCTGCCATTTCTCGTGACCGGTGGGATCCACATGGATGGGTATCTCGATGTGGCGGATGCCCGCCATTCCTTCGGAAGCCGTGAGGAGAAGCTCCGGATTATGAAGGATCCCCATCTCGGCGCTTTCGCGGTGATCGGGGCGGCGGTTTACCTCCTTCTCTATGCCGCGGGATTATCCGAGATCGCGGATCCGGAGCGGCTTCTCGCGGAGGGCGGCTTTCGCGGGGCATACGCCATGGCGGGTTTATTCGCCGCCGAGCGTGCCCTGAGCGGGCTTTCGCTCATGATTTTCCCGATGGCGAAGAAGGACGGGCTGGCGGCAGCCTTCTCCTCCGGCGCCGACCGGGGGAAGACCGGGCTTGTGCTCGTCCTCTGGCTGGCCCTCTCGGGGATGTGGATGGCCGGGATGGGCGGCATGTCCGGCGTCCTCAGCTTTCTCGCGGCTGCGGGTTCTTTTCTTCTCTACCGGCGGACCGCGGTCAGGGATTTCGGGGGAATCACCGGCGACCTGGCCGGCTGGTTTCTGGAGCGGACCGAGCTCAGCGGAGTGCTCCTCTGCGCTGTCTGTGCGATTTTCGGATTGTGAGGTGGATGGGTATGAGGCTTGACAAATATCTTGCCGACATGAGTGTCGGGACAAGGCTGGTGATTCGGAGCGGGATCCGGAAGGGGTGCGTGACCGTCGAGGGAAAAACTGTCCGCGACCCGGGGACAAAGGTTGTGCCGGAGAGCCGGGTGACCTGGGAGGGGGAGCCGGTGCTCTACCACGAGGTCGAATATTTCATGCTGAACAAGCCTGCCGGCGTGGTGACGGCGACCGAGGACAGGTATCAGCCGACAGTTCTCGACCTGATTTCCGGGAGAACCCGCCGGGACCTCTTCCCGGTCGGGCGTCTCGACAAGGACACCGAGGGGCTCCTGCTCATCACGAACGACGGGCTTCTCGCCCACCGGCTGCTCTCCCCGAAATCCCATGTGGATAAGACCTATTTCGCCCGCATCCGGGGGAAGGTCACTGAGGAGGATGTGGCGCGCTTCGCGGAGGGGCTCACGGTCGACGAGGAGTTTACGGCGATGCCCGCGAAGCTCGTCATTCTTCGGAGTGACGGGGAGACCTCCGAGGTGCGGGTGACGATCCAGGAAGGGAAATTCCACGAGATCAAGCGGATGTTCCATGCCGTCGGCAAGGAAGTTCTCAGCCTGAAACGGCTTACGATGGGGCCGCTGTCCCTGGATCCGGCCCTCCCGGCGGGCGGATACCGGCCGCTCACCGCGGGCGAGATTGCGCTTCTTACGGCGGAGGGAAATCAGGACGCCGGAGATTATGACGAACCGGGGGCAGGCTCTTCCGCCGGAGAGGGAAGTGTACCGGGGACATGGGGCGAGGAGTAGGAGAATGAGCATAACCGAACAGATCAATAGCCGGATCACGAGGATCGGCGTCCCCCTCGCGGGAAACCCGCTCAGGGAGCTGAATGCCTATTTTGTCCGGGGGCGGGACAGGGACTTTCTGGTTGACACCGGCTTCCGGACGGAAGACTGCCTGGAGGCGCTGATGGAAGGGCTTCGGGACATCGGGTGGAACCAGGCCCGGACAGATATCCTTCTCACCCACCTCCACTCAGACCACAGCGGGCTCGCCGCCGATGCTGCCGGAAAACACAGCCGGGTGTATCTGAGCCGCCGGGATCTGGACTATATGCGGATGGTCAATGCCGGGAAAACCACGCGGACGGTGGCGGAGCGGTTTCTCGAGGAAGGCTTTCCGGAAAACCTGGTGGAGGAAAATCTCCGGAACAATCCGGTGATGAAGGCAAGGTGCCGGGTGATCGACGACCGCTTTATCCCGATTGACGACGGCGCGGTTCTTGACGCCGGGGATGTGAAGCTCCGGATGGTCCTCACGCCGGGCCATACGCCGGGCAACAGCATGTTCTGGCTCGAGGAGGACGGCATCATGTTCACCGGCGACCATGTGCTCTTCACCATCACACCGAACATCACGTCCTGGACGGTGATGAAGGATGCCCTGGGAGACTATCTGGACAGCCTCGTCCGGGTGCGGAATTATCCGGTCCGGCTGGCGCTTCCGGGCCACCGGGAGCGCGGCGATTACGGCGGGCGGATCGACAGCCTCATCCACCATCACCTGCGCCGCCTCGAGGAGACCGAGGGGATCGTGCGCAAAAATCCCGGATTCAGCGGTTATGATATCGCGGGCCATATGACCTGGCGGATCCGGGCGAAAAACTGGGATGAGTTCCCGGTCGTCCAGAAATGGTTCGCGATGGGGGAGGCTCTCGCGCACCTCGATTACCTTGTCCTCCGGGGGAAAATTCTCCGCGATGAAAACTTTGGCCTGCACCGCTATTATCTGGTGGAGGAAAATGAGAAAGGAGCGGCAGACACCGATGCGTTTTCACACGATGTTTTGGATTGAGGGCGGATGGAAGCCCGGGGATCCCGAGGAGATCCTGAAAAAAATTTACACGGATGTCAATCAGGCAAAAATCACAACCGTGTATGTCCAGCCCTGCGGGGAGAACGGGCTCGACGCGGAGCGGATGCCAGATCCCTATGCGCTCTTCGAGAGCGGCCGGGATTACAAGAAGGTCCTCCGCATGGTTCGGGAGCGGCTTGCGGAGGACGGCTATACGATTCAGAATGAGGAAGACGATTCAATGGAGTGATCGCCCAGGCAGCCGTCCATGCGGCTCTCCACACGGTCGATCACATCGTAGATCTCACCGCCGCGGTCCTTTGCCGTCGGCAGATAGAGCAGGGTGATGGAGCCGTCAGCCTCGATTGCCGGCGAAGGCAGCATCGGCGAGGGCATGTTCCGGATGACATCCTGGACAGCCTGCGGCCTCTCGTAACGGATGCGCAGAATAGCCATATCGTCGCGGGCAGGCTCATAAAAGCAGTCCGATTCGAGGACATTTCCCAGGTTTTCCGTGAAAATCCGGAGAAGCGACCGGCAGACTGCCCCGGCGTCCTCCGGGACGGATGTCCTGCCCTGCGGGAGACCGGCGCCTTCCGCCTTCTCCTCCCGGATTGCCCCCGAAGCGCCGGCGAGCGCATCCAGCGGATCGGCGGCGCTCTCCGCGAGCAGCATGGCCGGGTGGTCCACAATGATCTCATAGCTGCCGCTCCTGTCGAGATGGAAGGCTGCGTAGCGGATCAGGTTCGCCATGGTTGTGGCATAGCCCTCGGGCATGGTATTCTGTACATAATCGTCGAGCTCCCCGATGACGTCCTCGGAGAGATTAAAACGGATGTTGGTCATCATAACCTCCAGCTGTTCAGATTTGCCGGCATCATACGGATCGCCGGCATTTCCCTTTTGCGTGATCTTTCGTCCTTTCCGGGGTAGGGAATCCGGTCGGACATGGTAATGATAACATATTTTTCACATCTTTGTGTTAGGATGATGACAACATCAAACGATCAGGGACATTTGCCGGAGATTATTCATGGAAAACAGCATTTATGGGAAATACCGGGACGCGCTGCCAAGGGTCATGCGGGCCTTTACCGGGCAGGTGGCGGCATACAGCGAAAAAGCAAGGGAGGAGGCCGGGGAAGGCCTCTACGAGCACCTGCTCTCCCGGGTCAAGTCGGAGGACAGCATGCGGGAAAAATGCCGCCGCAGGGGGCTCCCGGAGACACCGGAATCCGCGCTCGGAGAACTTCACGATGCGATCGGGGTGCGGATTGTCTGCGGGTTCATCGAGGATATCTATGAGAATATCCGCAGAATCCGGGAGCTTCCCGGAGTCAGGGTCCTGGAGGAGAAGGATTATATCGCAAAGGCGAAGCCCAACGGCTACCGCAGCTATCACATGATCCTTCTGGCGGAGGCGCCGTTTGAGGATATCCGGGGAGACAATCCCGGACATTTTTTCATCGAGGTACAGCTTCGGACGATCGCCATGGATTCCTGGGCGAGCCTTGAGCATCAGATGAAGTACAAGAAAGAGCTTGGCGGAAATCAGGCCCTCATCACGTCAGAACTCAAGCGGTGCGCGGATGAGCTGGCTTCCTGCGATTTGTCCATGCAGACGATCCGGAACCTGATCCGGGAAGAAAACCAGGGGTTAAACCGGAAGGAGTGACAGGCAGTCATGAGAATCTTGATTGCGGAAGACGAGAAGGATATGGCGAGGGCGCTGACCGCGGTCCTCGGACATTCCGGCTATGAAACCGACACGGTGGAGGACGGGGAGGCCGCTGTCCGGAAGGCAGCCTCGGGAACCTACGGCTGCATGGTCTTTGACATCATGATGCCGAAGAAGGACGGGATCGCGGCACTAAAGGAAATCCGGGCCTCCGGGGACCGAACGCCGGTAATCATGCTCACGGCGAAGGCGGAAATCGACGACCGCATCACCGGGCTCGACGCCGGCGCGGACGACTACCTGACGAAGCCATTTGCCATGCAGGAGCTCCTCGCGAGAATCCGCTCGATGACCCGGAGGGCGGGCGAGTTCACCCCGACGAAGCTTACCTTCGGCAGCGTGACCCTGGACACCGGGGAGCAGGAGCTCTGCCAGGAGAATTCCATCCGCCTCGGCGGCAAGGAGACAAGGCTCATGGAATTCCTGATGCTGAATACGAACAAGGAGGTCAGCACGGAGGACATTTTCCAGCGCGTCTGGAGCGATGAGCCGGACCAGGACCGGAGGATTGTCTGGATCTATGTGTCCTATCTCCGGCAGAAGCTGGGCGCCATCGCCGCGGATATCGAGATCGACGGCGAGGAGGGCGGAAGCTATATCCTGCGGAAGCGCGGCTGAGGCGGAGAGTTCTCCGGCAGGGAGCGGGAACCGTTTTCTTCGGGGCCTGACGCAGGCAAATCGGGTCCTCCGGGCAGGGAGCGGGAACCTGCAGGGGCGGCGCATGCGGGAGGAAAGAGACATGATCAAAAAACTGCAGAGAAAATTCATTCTGCTTGCCACCGCGGCAGTGGTCCTGCTCCTTGTGGCAGCGCTCGGAACTGTCAACCTGGTCAATTTCTGGAAAGCCAGGGATGAGGCGATGGAGGTTCTTGATTCGATCGCGGACAACGGCGGGGTGCTTCCCGACATCGCCGGGAACCATGAGCTCCGGCGGTTTTATGACGCGGAGCCGGAGATCGCCTTTCAGACCAGATATTTCAGTGTGACGCTGGACAGCGATCTTGACGTGGTGTCGGTGGACACAGACCACATCGCGGCGATCTCGGAGAGCGAGGCCAGGGAGTATGCTTTGAACATCCTTGCGGGGAAAAAGACATCAGGGTATCTGAACGGCCCCGACAATGCCGCCTACTGCTATACGTCCGCAAAGACCGAAGACGGCGGGTATCTCGTGGTGACGCTGGACTGCACCAGGTATCTGCGCCCCGCCCGGCTTTTCGCGCGGTATTCGCTGGTTCTCGGGATTGCCTGTATCCTGCTCTATATGGGCATTCTGACGCTGCTCTCCCGGAGGCTTTTACAGCCGATCATCCGGAATATGCAGAACCAGAAACAGTTTATCACGAACGCCGGCCATGAGCTCAAGACCCCGATCGCGGTGATCTCCGCGAACACCGAGGTTCTCGAGATGATCAACGGGAAAAATGAGTGGACCGAGAGCATCATGAACCAGGTGAAGCGTCTGACGGGGCTTGTGAACGAGCTGATCTCCCTGGCGAAGGTGGGCGAGCGGGTGGACATCCCGCTCGGGCCGGCCAGCATCTCCGCCGAAGCTGAGGCAGCCGCGTCGGAGTTCCGGGTGGTGGCGGAACAGCAGCAGAAAAAGCTCACGGCGCAGATTGCGCCCGGCCTTGTGGTCAGAGCGGAGAGCGGCGGCCTGCGGGAGCTGGTCAGCATCCTGATGGATAACGCAGTCAAGTACTGCGACGACGGCGGGACGATCAGCATCCTGCTGGAGAAGGCCGGCAGGAACCGGAATATCCGGCTTATGATCGCCAATGATTTCGCGGAAGGCCAGGGGGTGGACTGCAGCCGCTTTTTTGAGCGGTTTTACCGGCAGGACGAATCGCACAGCGCAAGCCGGAAGGCCGGCTACGGCATCGGGCTCTCCATGGCGGAGGGGCTGGTGAAAATGTTTAACGGGAAGATCAGTGCCGCCTGGAAAGATGGGATGATCCGGTTTACGGTGGTTCTGCCGCTTCTCCGGGAGGAGGCGGAAGAGCCGGAGGGATCTGTACCGGCGGTTTCCGGAAAAGCGGGTGCTGTTCAAGTACCGGAGAGCTCAGCAGGGAACAGGAAAGAGGAGAAGAGCAATGGATGAAAAGAAGACGAACCCGGAAGCTCCGGCCCATCACCGGCGTGCCCACTACAGCGGGAAGTATCCGCGCCATTTTGCGGAAAAGTATAAGGAGCTGAATCCGGAAAAGTACGCGGATGAGCAGGGGAAGGTGGCGGAGAAGGGGCGTACCCCGGCCGGCACGCATATTCCCATCATGGTGGACGAGATCCTGGATGTGCTCAGGATCAGGCCGGGGGAGACCGGCCTTGACGCGACGCTCGGGTATGGCGGGCACACGCAGAAAATGCTGGAAAGGCTCGCGGGCAGGGGGCATCTCTACGCCACAGACCTGGATCCCATTGAGTCTGCGAAAACCAGGGCGCGCCTCGCCTCCCTCGGCTACGGGCCGGAGATCCTGACGGTGCTCCACCAGAACTACGCCGACCTTGACCGGATCACACCGGGACACCCGTTCGATTTTATTCTCGCGGATCTCGGGGTCTCGTCGATGCAGATCGATAATCCCGCCCGCGGTTTCACCTGGAAGGCGGAAGGGCCGCTTGACCTCCGCCTCGACCCGACCGCCGGGGAGACAGCGGCGGAGCGGCTCCGCGCGCTCGACCGGGAGGAGCTTCAGGGGCTCCTCCGGGAAAATGCGGATGAGCCCTTTGCGGCGGAAATCGCGGAGGAGGTACACAGCATTTTCCGGAAGGGCGGGGAGATCCGGACGACGACGGATCTCAGGAAGGCGATTGAGACAGCCCTTCCGCCCATGCCGGCGGAGGAGCGCAAGGAGGCGGTGAAGAAATCCTGCCAGCGGGTATTCCAGGCGCTCCGCATCGATGTCAACAGCGAATTTGAGTCGCTCTACGCGTTTCTGGAGAAACTTCCCCTGGTGCTGGCACCGGGCGGCCGGGTGGCGGTCCTGACCTTCCATTCGGGGGAAGACCGGCTGGTGAAAAAGGCTTTCCGCCAGGGTGAGCGGGACGGCATCTACTGTGCGGCCGCGAAGGAGCCGGTCCGCCCGGGGCGGGAGGAGTGCTGGCGGAATCCGCGGGCACACTCCACAAAGCTCCGCTGGGCTGTCCGTTCGGAGAAAACCTTGTGATCAGAGCCCCGCGGGACGTGGGGGGGCCGTCAGGAACCGGAAACGAAGTGCCACATCAACGATTTGTGATTAAACTTGACAGGCTATCAGCTCTGATTTAAGATTATCCCGATAATGAACGGTGCCGGCCACTAGCCGAAGGCATTCCGGCAGGGCAAGGCAGGGGGAGAATATGAAATATCAAGGGCTGAATCTGACCAATTTGAAGAATATCAACCGGGCGAAGATCGTGCGTCTTCTGAACGACCGCGGGAACCTCTCGCGGAAGGACATCGCCGCGGCGCTGAACCTGACACCGGCGGCGGTCACCCAGATCTGTTCGGAGCTGCTCAGCGAGGGGGTCCTCGTCGAGAAAGGGGAGGTCCGCGAGGAGAGGCGCGCCGGGCGGAGGAAGATCAACATCGGGATCAATGAGAACTATGGCATGATCCTTGCTGTGGATTTTCTTCCCGGTACGGTCACGCTGACTCTCTGCTCAGTGAGCGGGGAAGTGGTTCGGTCGGAAGCCTTAAGCGGCGCCGTACCTTTTGACGATCCGGATAAGGCCGTGCAGGGGGCAGCATCCCATGCCCGGAAGCTCTTTGAAAACTATGCGGGAAAAAGCCGGCTGATCGGCGTCGGAGTCACGGTGCCAGGTACGGTCGACAGGGAGACCGGCGTGTGTGAACCGCTGGACGGCCTCTGGAACCGGGAAGTCGATCTCGGCCGCATTTTCTCCAGGGAATTTTCCGTCCCCCTGATTTTCCGGGAGCGGAATGTCGCGCTCACTGATGCCGAGGTTCTCTTCGGCGCCGGGAAGAACAGTGAGATCCTGTTGATCCTCTATGTGGGCACCTACGTTTCGTCGGCCCTCGTTGTGCAGCAGAAGGTTTCGTCGAACGGGCTTTTCCAGTTCGGGGATATCGGGCGCCTTTCGGTCGACACCGGGGCGGGGACAAGGGAGCTTTTGACGGATTATGCCGCCAGGGTGTTCGGGCAGGAGGATCTCTGCCGCGGGGAGTTCAGGGACATTCTCGTGGAGAAAGTCGGCAATTATCTCTGTGTGTGCCGTCCTGATCGGATTGTCCTTACCGGGCCGGCGTTCGCCGCCGCGGAACATGTTGCGGCCTTCGAGCAGGCGCTCAAGGAGAAGAACCCCTCCCTGTGCGAGGTTGAGGTTGCGCATTCAGAGATTGAGGACAAGGAGAAGTATATCGGCGCGTTCGCCGCGGCTTTCCGGCGCACGCTTCTTGCGGAATGAAAAACCGGGTGCTGAGGCACCCGGTTTTTCCATACCGCCCGCCGGTTGTGGCTGCCGCCCGCCTGTGGTATAATCGGTTATCGGCTGGGCAGATTGGGGAGCCTGGAAATCAAGTCCGATAACGGGAGAATACTTATGATGAACACAATCCTTTTGTATGTCGTGGATCCGGTGAAAAACAAGCCGAAGGATGTCGAGCAGGTTCACCGGTTTGCCGAACAGATGAACGGCATTTACCATATGTTCCACTTTGATTTTGCCGTGGAGGAGTATCCCGGGACGCTGAGCACCGGGAAGGACGGGCGGTACAGCGTGAAAAAGATGCAGAACGCGATCCTCCAGTCCATGCCTAAGGGCTGGCTCTTTTTTCTCATTTTCACCTGCCCGGTGGGCCAGATCAATTCCGAGGAGTTCAGCGAGATCCTCGGCAATTTGCGCAGGCTGAAGAAGGCAGGCGTCCGCGTCTGGTTTGAGAACCAGGGCGGGATCCAGCCGCTGCTCACGGATGTCGCGCGGATGTTTGCCCGGATTAACGACAGCATCCCGGCGCCGGAGGTTGACCTGGAGAAGCTTTCTGCCGCGGCCCAGGGCATTTTCCAGCAGGGAAATGAGGCCGCGGCGAAGGGAAATCTCCCGCTTGCGGAAGCGCTCTACAACCGCGCGCTGACCATCCAGCGGAAGCTTGTGCTCGCAAGGCATGACCAGTACGTAGAAGGGCTCGCGCCGATCTGCCAGGAGCTCGGCACGGTCCTTCTGAGAACCCGCCGCTTTAAGCCCGCCGAGAACCTCTACCAGCAGGCGCTCAAGGTCAACGAGGAGGTGACGGCCAGGAAGGGAGGAAAGCCGACCGCCGATATGGCGGGAACCCACAATAATCTCGGTATTCTCTACCTCTCCACCGACCGGTTTGATGAAGCCCTCGCCCAATTCAGGGCTGCTGTCGGCATCTATGAGCCGGTTCTCGCGGATCCTGCCTTCACCGGCGATCCGGAGAGGCTGGCTGCCCTCCGCTGTGCTTATGTGGACACCAGGGGCAATGAGGCAAACCTCCTGAACAGGCAGAAGAAGGCTGACGAGGCGAAGCAGGTGTATGAGAGCGCTCTCAAGGCTCTCAAGGGGTATATGGAAGAGTCCCCGGACCGGGTGCCCTACAAAACCCGCTTCACCGCCCTCTCGACATCCCTCGCCGCGGTTTATATGCAGAACCGCGAGGTGAAGCCGGCACTCGGGCTGTTCACGGAGAACGAAAAAATCTTCGAGGAGCTTGTCAGCGCGGACAAGGCGGCAGCCGAACCGCTGCAGGCGCAGAATTTTTATAACGAATTCCAGGCATGCCGCATGGACAAGCAGCCGGAGAAGGCGAAGGAATACTGGAAGCGGACGAAGGAAATCTGCGACCGCTATCCGGACAATGCCGTGTGCCGGCATCTGATCGAGGTGATGAATGTCGAGCGGGACGCCGCGGCGAAGCGGCAGACCGCGGCTGCAGAGGACGCCGCGAAGAAGGCGGAGGAGATGCTGTCTTCCGGCAACCTGCAGGGAGCCGCCAACGCGCTCCGGGCGGCGGCCACGCTCTACCACGGCCTGCCCGGCAGCGAGAGCCAGCTGAAATCTGCGGACTACTATGACCAGCTGGGCAATCTTCTCTGGGATGCGGGCAATATCACCCAGGCCGAGGTCTGCTTCGCGAACGAGGCGGCGATCAGCCGCATAGTCGCGGAGAACGATCCGGAGCACAGGCCTGAGCTTGCGCGTGCCCTGTTCCGCCTCGGCCGTTTCCAGGACGAGGCGAAGGACCAGCCGGACAATGACGCGCTGAAGGAAGCCCTCACGGTTGCGGAAGGCTGCCGGGAGAAGAGCGAGATTGCGCAGGAGGTCTGGGAGAACTTGAGCGACGGTGCCTTCGAGCTCGGCGGAGGAGCCGGCGGGAAAGCAGAGCCCGCACCCGGGGAGAAGGATCCGGGGAGCTCTACGGAGGCATAAATCATGATCAATCCGATCAAGGCGGCAAAGGCCGTCTCCCTTATCCAGAAGTTTCAGAAAAATCATCCGAAGGTCAGCGCGTTTCTCTCTTATGAGTTTCAGGGAGGCCTTCCGGAGGGGACGGTGCTGGAACTTACGGTGACGAAGCCTGGGGAGAAATCCCAGGTCACCAATATGCGCGTGACTGCCGATGACCTGGAACTCATCCGGGAGATCCGGGAGATGAAGTAAGACGCGGGAAAAACCAGACAGGGAATTCGTTGAGGAAACCACCGGGCAAGTCCCAGTGGTTTTCCATTCTTAAAGGCATGAATATTCTTACATTTGAAAACATTTCAAAATCTTTTGAAAACCGTGTGCTGCTCGACGCGGTGTCCTTCGGCCTTGACGATACGGACAAGGTGGGCGTCATCGGCGTGAACGGCACCGGAAAATCCACGCTGCTCCGGATTGCCGCCGGGGCGCTTGAGCCGGATGACGGGCGGGTGACGTCGATGAGCGGCCTGAGAACCGCGTACCTCCCGCAGAATCCGGAATTCGATCCCTCCCTCACCGTCCTTGACAATGTGATGGCGATGATCTACGGTCCCGGCCACACCGGAGGTGGGGACGGGGAGGCGCTCGCCATGCTCGCGAGGTTCGGCATCACCGATCCGGAGGCGATGCCGGGAATCCTCTCCGGCGGCCAGAGAAAACGCGCGGCGCTCGTCGCGGCGCTGCTCTGTCCGGCAGATCTCCTGATCCTGGATGAGCCGACGAACCATCTCGACAGCGAAATGATCGAATATCTCGAGGAGAGGCTCACCCGCTTCCGCGGCGCCCTGCTCATGGTCACGCACGACCGGTATTTCCTCGACGCGGTGACCAGCCGCATCTTCGAGATCGACCAGGGGAAGCTCTACCGGTATGACGCGAACTACGCCGGCTACCTTGAGCTCCGGGAGGAGAGGCTGGACGCGAGGCTCGCGGCCGAGCGGAAGATGGCGGCGCTCTATAAAAAGGATCTCGCCTGGATCATGCGCGGCGCGAGAGCCCGCTCAACGAAGCAGAAGGCGCATATCCAGCGCTTTGAGGAGCTCCGGGACAGGGATAAGATTGTGGAGGAGCGGCAGGTGGAGATCCAGTCGGCGAAAAGCCGGCTGGGGAACAAGACCATCGAGCTCTCCCATGTCACCAAGAGCTATGGCGGGAGGACGCTTTTCCGGGATTTCAGCTATATTTTCCTAAAAAATGACCGCGTCGGGATCATCGGCCCGAACGGCTGCGGGAAATCCACATTGCTCCGTGTCCTGACGGGGCAGGTGCCGCCCGACGAGGGGGAGGTGGAGATCGGGCAGACCGTGAAGATCGGCTATTTCGGTCAGGAAAATGAGCAGCCGGAGGGTGGCCAGAGGGTCATCGACTATGTCCGGGATATCGCGGAATATCTCCCGACAGCGGACGGGATGGTCACCGCCTCCGCGATGTGCGAGCGCTTTCTTTTTGACAGCCGTATGCAGTACGCCCCGGTGGCGAAGCTCTCCGGCGGGGAGAAGCGGCGCCTCTATCTTCTCCGCGTCCTCATGTCCGCACCCAATGTGCTGATTCTCGACGAGCCGACCAACGACCTCGATATCCGGACGCTGCAGATCCTGGAAGACTATCTGGATCATTTCCCCGGCATCGTGATCACGGTTTCCCACGACCGGTATTTCCTGGACCGGGTCGTGACGAGAATCTTTGCGTTCTCCGGGAATGGGACGCTGGTGCAGAGCGAGGGGGGATACACGGAATTTCACAGCCGCCATCCCGAGGGCTACGCGGCTTTTGCGGCCGCCGGACAGGCGGAGGCGGAATCCGGGCCGAAGGAGAGCCGGCGGGGCATCTCCGGCACGGCCGGGGAGGAAGCCGGGGAGAATTCCGGGAAGCCTTCCTGGAAAAAGCACCAGCCGAAGAAAAAGCTGAGCTACAAGGAGCAGCAGGAGTACGACGGGATCGAGGAGGAGATCAGTGCGCTGGAGGAGAAATCCCGGGCGCTTGAGGCGGAAATCCCGTCGGTGTCCAGCGACTATGTGAAGCTGGATGCGCTGATGAAGGAGAAGGCGGAGACCGACCGGAAGCTTGAGGAGCGGATGGAGCGGTATCTCGAACTGCAGGATCTTGTCGACCGGCTGAAAGCGGAGGAATCACCCCAATGATCTGGATCGGGAATCACGTGTCCGTGGCGAAGGGCTACGCGGCCATGGCAGATAAGGAACAGGAGCTCGGCGGAACGACCTTTGCCTTTTTTACCCGGAATCCGCGGAGCGGCAGGGAGAAGCTTCCGGAACCCGGGGAGATGGCGCTTCTCCGGGATAAGCTCCGCGCGGGGAATTTCGGCCCCCTGGTTGCCCACGGCTCCTACACGATGAACGTCTGCTCGGCGAAGCCGGAGGTCCGGGAATTCTCCCGCCGGATGCTGGCGGATGACCTGGCGTTCATGGAGGAGCTTCCCGGTTCCTTCTATAATTTTCATCCGGGCAGCCACACGGGACAGGGAGCGGAAACCGGCATCCGCCTGGTTGCCGACGCCCTGAACGCGTCCCTGAAGGTGGGGATGAAGACCACGGTTCTCCTGGAAACCATGGCCGGAAAAGGGTCCGAGGTGGGGAAAACATTTGAAGAGCTCCGGAAAATCATCGACCAGGTGGAAATGAAGGAGAAAATCGGCGTCTGCCTGGACACCTGCCATGTCTGGGACGGCGGGTATGACCTCGTGAATGACCTCGACGGGGTTCTCGGCGAGTTTGACCGCGTGATCGGACTGGAGAAGCTCTGTGCGGTGCATTTTAACGACAGCAAAAATGACCTCGGCGCGGCGAAGGATCGGCACGAGAAACTCGGGCAGGGGAAGATCGGCCTTGCCGCCATGCACAGGATCGCGGTTCATCCGCTCCTCCAGGGAAAGCCGTTTATCCTCGAGACGCCGAATGAGGATGAGGGCTATGCCCGGGAGATCGCACTCGTCCGGAGCTGGTTTTCGACGCGGTTCATTGTGGGCGGGCAGGGGCAGGGAAAGACGGCATTTGCCCGCAGCCTTCTCACAAAGGAGCTGGGAAATGCGGACTTCCCGGTGGCGGACGGCCGGGACGACCCGCCGGAAAGGGCACTTTCCGCGCCCCTGGTCCTTCATCTGGAAGCCTATGTGGCGCGTATCCTCCGGGAAGGCGGCGACCCCATGGCCTTCGCCGCGTCGCTTCTGGAGAAAAATCCCGGCGCCGTGGTGACTGCCGATGAGATCGGCTGCGGCGTCGTGCCGGCGGACGCCTGGGAGCGCAGGTACCGGGATGTCTCCGGCACGGTGTGCCAGAAGATCGCCGCCGCTTCCCCGGAGGTCTGGCGCGTCCTCTGCGGGGTCCCCATGAAGATCAAGGGCGGGGAGGAACAGCCATGACCCCTGCCCTTCATGCCGCCGCCTTCCTTCTTGGCGGCCTGCTCGACCTTCTCATCGGTGACCCGCACGGCTTTTACCACCCGGTCCGGGCAATCGGCGCCCTGATCTCCTGGCTGGAGGGGCTGCTGCGGAGGCATTTTCCCGCGACACCGCGGGGGGAGCTGGCGGCGGGGATCCTGCTCGATCTTCTGACCGTCGGCGTGACGGGCGCCCTGGCGGAGGCTTTTCTCCGGGTTCCCGCCGCCCTCCTCGGTGCGGCTATCGGCACCGCGGCAGGCATCGTATGGCGGTTCTTTTCGGAAACCTTTCTCATCACCTGCCTTCTCGCCGCCAGGTCGCTCCGGGATGAGAGCATGAAGGTGTACGATGCGCTCGAGGCCGGGGATCTGCCGGGCGCGCGGCACGCGGTTTCCATGATTGTCGGGCGGGATACCGAAAGCCTCGATGAGCAGGGGGTCATCCGCGCCTGCGTGGAGACCGTCGCCGAGGGCACGTCGGACGGCGTCATCGCCCCGCTCTTTTTTCTCGCCCTCGGCGGACCCGTCGCCGGGTGGATGTACAAGGCGGTCAACACGATGGATTCCATGGTCGGCTACCGGAATGAGCGGTATCTCTGGTTCGGAAAGGCGGCGGCGCGAACGGACGATGTGGTGAATTTTCTCCCGTCCCGAATTGCCGGCCTTCTCCTGATCGCCTCCGCGGGGCTGTGCCGGCTTGACGCGGGGAATGCGTGGAAGGTCTGGCGCCGTGACCGGAGGAAGCACCTGAGCCCCAATTCCGCACAGACGGAGGCGGCGTGCGCCGGGGCGCTCGGCCTTGCCCTCGGCGGGGACAGCCGCTATTCCGGGAAAATCGTGCACAAGCCTGTCCTGGGCGACCCGCTCCGGGAACCGGAGAATACCGATATCCGCCGGGCAGACCGGCTGATGCTTACGGCGTCGGTGCTCGGATTTTTCTCTGCGGTTGTCATCCGGGCAGTGATCCTTTTTCATCTTTCCTGAGAAAACATGAAAATATCGGTTTCTTCCCGGGAGGGGAGAAGAAGCCTGGTTCATCTGAGGAGGCGTGGTGATGGCTTATGAGCATGGCGGGGATATCTATACGAACCCGGTGCAGATGGATTTTTCCGTCAACCTGAGCCCTCTCGGGATCCCGGATGAGGTCAGGAGCGCGTATCTTACGGCGATCGATGATCTTGGCCGCTATCCCGACGAGGAGGGGAGGAGCCTCCGGAAGGCGGCTTCCGCATTTTTTGCGCGGGCGGGGATTCCTGTGCCGCCGGAGTGCTTCCTTTTCGGCAGCGGGGCGGCGGAGCTGATCTATGACATTTTCCGGGCGGTCAGGCCGGAGCGCGTGATTCTTCCCGCCCCCACCTTCTCTGAGTACGGGAAGGCGGCCAGGGCGGCCGGAGCCGAGGTTTTGGAAATCTCTATGGCGGAGCCGGGCACTTCGGAAAACGGATCGGGGGAAGCCCCGGGAGGATCAGGAAAGGCCGCGGCGGAAACCGGGCCTTCGGGCTTCTCCCACCGGGCATTCCTGAACCGGCTGAGAGGGCAGCGGATTCCCGGAGGGAGGACCGTTCTTGTCTTCTGCCATCCGTCGAACCCCACCGGCCTCGCGATGACCCGGGAGGAGATCCGGGAGGCGGCAGCCCTCGCCCGGGAGAGAAACTGGCTCCTCCTCGCGGATGAGTGCTTCCTCTGGTTTGTGGAGAGAGAACGTCGGGCGGGTTTCCTCGGCGCCGCCGGTGAATTTCCCGGGCTCATTGCGGTGAACGCGGTGACCAAGGCCTGTGCTGTGCCGGGGCTTCGCGCGGGCTTTGCCGTGGCGGCGGATCCCGGGATCCGGGAAAGCATCCGGAGCTGCCGGCAGCCATGGAGCCTTTCCATCCCGGCGGAGAGGGCAATGGCGGCGGCATTTGCCCTGGAAGGATTATCCGACCGGATTGCGGACGCCTGTGCGGGGGAACGGGAAGTCCTCCGGGCCGGCCTCACCGCCTGCGGTTTCACGGTATTCCCGTCGGATGCGAATTTCCTGCTTTTCCGCAAGGCGGCCGGGGATCCGCGGGATTATCGGGAGCTGCTTCTTGGGCGCGGGATCCTCATCCGGTCCTGCGCGAATTTTTCCGGCCTTGGGGAGCGCTACTACCGGATTGCGGTGAAGACCGGGGAGGAAAACCTCCGGCTTCTTGCGGCTTTCCGTGAGGCCGTGGAGAGCTGAGGGCGCGGGGAAGGAAGAAAATCAGCGGCCGGACGCGGGCGGCGGATGATGGAAGCCGGGCGCCCCGGGAAAGGAAGGTTATGGCCAGATCGATCATGATACAGGGGACAATGTCGAATGCGGGGAAAAGCTTCCTCGTGACCGGGCTCTGCCGCATTTTCCGTCAGGACGGCCTGAGGACTGCCCCCTTCAAGTCCCAGAACATGGCGCTCAATTCCTACATCACGGCGGATGGCAGGGAGATCGGGCGCGCCCAGGCGGTGCAGGCGGAGGCGGCGGGCATTCCATGCAGCTCCGACATGAACCCGATCCTGCTGAAGCCGGCCAGTGAGACCGGATCGCAGGTGATCGTCAATGGAATCCCGCGCGGCGATATGTCCGCCAGGGACTACTTTGCGTACAAGAGGAAGCTGGTTCCCGACATTCTCGCAGCATGGAACCGCCTGTCCCGGGAATATGACGTGATCGTGATCGAGGGGGCAGGGAGCCCCGCGGAGATCAATCTCCGGAAAAATGACATTGTGAATATGGGTCTCGCGGAGATGACGGATTCCCCCGTCCTCCTCGCCGGCGATATCGACCGGGGCGGCGTCTTCGCCCAGCTCTACGGCACGGTGATGCTCCTTGAGGAGAGGGAGAAGGCCAGGATCCGGGGGCTTATCATCAATAAGTTCCGCGGGGATTCCCGCCTTCTCGATTCCGGCATCCGGATGATCGAGGAAAAGTGCGGCATCCCGGTTGTGGGGACGATCCCCTGGACCTCTGCCGATATTGACGATGAGGACAGCCTGAGCCGCCGGCTCGGGAAGCGGGGCGGAAACGGGGGCGGCGCCGCGGTCATCCGCTTCCCGCACATCTCCAATTTTACGGATTTTCACGCGCTGGAGGTTTCCGGCATCCCCGTGCGCTATGTCTCGCGGGCGGAGGAGCTCGCGGATCCGGATGAGTGGAAAACCCCGGATCTCCTGATCCTGCCGGGAACCAAAAATACGGTCGGGGATCTCCTGTGGCTTCGCGAAACAGGGCTTGCGGCGGAGGTTCTCCGCTTTGCGTCCTCCGGACGGCCGGTGATCGGCATCTGCGGAGGCTACCAGATGATGGGGGAAATCCTCGACGACCGCGGCGGCACTGAGGGCGGGGAGCCCGGGAGGATGCTCGGCGGCCTTGGCCTTCTCCCGGTCAGGACGCGCTTCACGGCTGAAAAGTGCCGGAAAGAGAGCCGTGGAAGATTTGCCGCGCTTCACGGGACCTTTGCCCCGCTCTCCGGCCTTCCGGCAGAGGGATACCAGGTTCACATGGGGATGACGGAGAGGTGCGGGAGGGAAGATTCCCCGCTGGTTCTCCTCGAGGAAGGCGGGCGGGAGGTTCCGGACGGCTGTGTCCGGGGAAACTGCGCCGGCACCTACCTCCACGGGGTCTTCGACGCGCCGGGGATCGCCGCGGCGCTTCGGGGAATGATCGGGACGCCGGGACAACTGCTCCCGGAGGAGGAAGACTATCGCGCCTACCGGGAGCGGCAGTATGACCTGCTCGCCGACACGGTGCGGGCAAATCTCAACATGGATGCGGTTTACCGGATGATGGGCCTTGAACGGCCGGGAGGCAGAAAATGAACAAGCCGTATGCTTTTGAGGCTGTTAAGCCCGGGGAGATCGAGGCGAGGAGCTTCGAGATCATCACCCGGGAGCTTGGCGGGCGGACATTTCCGCCGGAGGAGGATCCGATTGTCAAGCGGGTGATCCACGCGACCGCGGACTTTACTTTTGCCGACAGCCTGGTCTTTTCCCCGGGAGCGGTGGCGCAGGGCCTTTGGGCGCTCAAAGACGGCTGCCTCATCATTACGGATACGAATATGGCGCGGGCGGGCATCAGCGCCCGCGCGGCGGGAAAGCTCGGTGATGAGGTCCGCTGCTTCATGGCGGAGCCGGAGACCGCCCGCATGGCGGAGGAGGCGGGCACGACCAGGGCGGCAGCCTCGATGGAGCGGGCGGCGGAGCTGGAAAAAATGACCGGGCGGCGGGCAATTTTCGCTATCGGCAACGCCCCGACGGCGCTGATCCGCCTCTGCGAGCTTGCTGATGCGGGCAGGCTTCACCCGCTGCTTGTCGTCGGCGTCCCTGTCGGCTTTGTGAATGTCGTTCCCGCGAAGGAGATGCTCCTGGAACGGGCGGAAATCCCCTCGATCACCGCGAGGGGGCGGAAGGGCGGGAGCACGGTCGCCGCGGCGGTCATGAACGCCCTGCTCTACATGGCGGGGGGACGGTGACGCCCCTTGAAGGAAAGGACATCATGGAAAAACAGCTTTACTATGATTACCCCTATGTGAAGGAATTTGACGCGAGGGTGCTCTCTTCTGAGAAGCGGGGGAAATTCTATGAGACGGTGCTTGACCGCACAGCCTTCTACCCCGAGGGCGGCGGGCAGCCGGCGGACGGCGGGATCCTGGACGGGAAGACGGTTCTCGACGTGCAGGAGAGGGACGGGCGCATTTTCCACAGGACGGCGGAACCCCTCACGGCAGGAAGTCTTGTCCATGGCGCCATTGACTGGGAAAAGCGGTTCTCGCTCACGCAGGAGCACAGCGGCGAGCACATCGTCTCCGGCCTCATCCACCGGGCCTACGGGTACAATAACGTCGGTTATCACATGGGGGAGGAGATCCAGCTCGACCTGGACGGCGTCCTCACCTGGGAGCAGCTTCTAGAGATCGAGCATCAGGCCAATGAGATCATCTGGAAAAATGTCCCCCTGCATATCTGGTATCCCTCGCCGGAGGAGCTTCGTTCGATCGACTACCGGAGCAAGAAGGAGCTTACCGGGACGGTGCGCCTGGTCGAGATTCCCGGGGCGGATGTCTGCGCCTGCTGCGGGACCCATGTGGAGCGGACTGGTGAGATCGGCCTTGTGAAATTCATGTCCATGATCCACTACAAGGGCGGCGTCCGCATCATGATGCTCTGCGGGCGAAAGGCGGTCCGCGCCTTTGACGAAAAGCTGGATTCCACGAGGGAGATCTGCACCCTGCTCTCGGCAAAGCCGGGGGAGAGCGCGGAGGCTGTCCGCAGGCTCTGGGAGGAGGGTAAGGAGAAGGATCTCGCGATCGGGGAGTTAACCCGCGAGCTTTTCCGCCTGAAGGCCATGGCGATCCCCGGCGGGCAGAAGGTGCTGGTGGATACCGAGAGCGGATTTTCCGCAGTGGAGATCCGGAAGTTCTGCGATTATCTGATGCAGGAGAAAAAGGCGGAGGTTGTCTGTATCCTCCGGAAGAACGGTGAGGGGAAAAATGCCTCCCTCGGCTACTGTATCGGCAGCCTCTCCCGGAATCTTCGCAACGCCGCGGGGGAGCTCAACAGGGAGCTTCATGGCCGCGGCGGCGGAAGCCCGCAGATGATCCAGGGAAGCTTCTCGGCGGATGAGGATAAGGTGAGGGAGGTCCTCAGCGCGCGATTTGCCGGCGGGGAGGCGGATCAGGGAGATTGACCACCGGACAATGCGGCGGTTCGGGAGAAGGAAATGAAGTGCACGAATTCCCCCATTGCACCGAAAAAAATACCTCATATCCGGGGTGATATATTTGCAATATCGATCAATTTATTATAATATGGGATAGGTGCTGGGCATGTCCTGTGGCGTGCCCCGCAAAATATCAATTTCTCAGTTGATAGGAGGATTTATTCATGGCAAGGAAATGGAAGACAATGGACGGCAACGAAGCCGCTGCATACGCTTCTTATGCGTATACAGATGTTGCCGCGATGTATCCGATCACTCCTTCATCTGTCATGCCTGAGCATGTCGATGAGTGGGCGACCGAGGGCCGTAAGAACATCTTCGGCAACGTGGTTCAGATTACAGAGATGCAGTCTGAGGCCGGTGCCGCCGGTGCGGTTCACGGCTCACTGGCTGCCGGTGCGCTGACCGCGACTTACACTGCATCCCAGGGACTTCTTCTGATGATCCCGAATCTGTATAAGATCGCCGGCGAGCTGCTTCCGGGCGTGATCAATGTATCCGCCCGTGCCGTAGCTACACACGCACTGAACATCTTCGGCGACCACTCCGACGTTTACGCATGCCGCCAGACCGGCTGCGCGATGCTCTGCGAGTCCAGCGTCCAGGAAGTTATGGACCTGACACCGGTTGCCCATCTGGCTGCAATCAAGGGCAGAGTTCCTTTTATCAATTTCTTTGATGGTTTCCGTACATCCCACGAGATCCAGAAGATCCAGACCTGGGATTACGAGGAGCTGAAGGAGATGGCTGATTTCGACGCCATCGAGGCCTTCCGCAAGAGAGCCCTCAATCCGGAGCACCCGGAGCAGAGAGGTTCCGCGCAGAACCCGGATGTCTTCTTCCAGTACACCGAGGCTGCGAATAAGTACTACGAGGCTCTTCCGGCTATCGTTCAGGGCTACATGGACGAGGTCAACAAGAGAATCGGTACCGACTATAAGCTGTTCAACTACTACGGCGCTCCGGATGCCGAGCAGGTGATCGTGGCGATGGGTTCTGTCAACGAGACCATCGAGGAGACCATCGACTACCTGGCTAAGCAGGGAATGAAGGTCGGCCTTGTCAAGGTTCGTCTCTACAGGCCGTTCGACGCTGCCGCATTTGCTGCCGCTATCCCGGATACCGTAAAGAAGATTTCCGTTCTTGACAGAACGAAGGAGCCGGGTTCCCTCGGCGAGCCGCTGTATCTCGACGTTGTTGCTGCTCTCAAGGGCACAAAGTTCGAGAAGTGCGAGATCTTCACCGGCCGTTACGGCCTTGGTTCCAAGGATACAACCCCGGCACAGATCGTTGCTGTTTACAACAACGAAAAGAAACCGAGATTCACGATCGGTATCAAGGATGATGTGACCAACCTCTCCCTTGATCTCGGACCGGCTCTGGTTACAACTCCGGAGGGAACCGTTTCCTGCAAGTTCTGGGGCCTTGGCGCAGACGGCACCGTAGGCGCGAACAAGAACTCCATCAAGATCATCGGCGACAACACCGATATGTATGCCCAGGCATATTTCGACTACGACTCCAAGAAGTCCGGCGGTACAACCATGTCCCACCTGCGCTTCGGCAAGAAGCCGATCAAGTCGACCTACCTGATCCACAAGGCAAACTTCGTTGCCTGCCACAAGCCGGAATATGTCACCAAGTTCAACATGGTGCAGGAGCTTGTTGACGGCGGCACCTTCCTGCTGAACTGTCCGTGGGAGGGCGAGGAGCTGGAAAAGAGGCTTCCTGGCCAGGTAAAGAAGTTCATCTATGACCACAAGATCAAGTTCTACACGATCGATGCGGTTAAGCTCGGCATCATGACCGGCATGGGCCCGACCCGTGTCAACACCATCCTTCAGTCCGCGTTCTTCAAGCTGACCAAGATCATTCCGGAAGAGGATGCTATCCAGCTGATGAAGGACGCTGCCCAGAAGACCTACGGCCGCAAGGGCGAGGATGTGGTTAAGAAGAACTGGGCTGCCATCGATGCCGGTGCGCAGAACGTCGTTGAGGTAAAGGTTCCGGAGAGCTGGGGCCAGTGTCAGGATGAGGGCCTTGACTCTGTTCACGCCGAGGGCGGAAGAGCAGATGCCGATGCTTTCGTCAATAACGTCCAGGGCGCGGTCAATGCCCAGGAGGGTTACGGGCTTCCGGTTTCCACCTTCATGCCGTATGTTGACGGTACGACACCGTCCGGTACAGCGGCTTACGAGAAGCGCGGCATCGCGGTAAATGTTCCGACCTGGAATCCGGACAACTGCATCCAGTGCGAGTTCTGCTCCCTGGTTTGCCCGCACGCGGCTATCCGTCCGATCGCCCTGACCGATGAGGAAGCTGCCCAGATGCCGGAAGGCACGAAGACCCTGCCGCTTACCGGCATGCAGGATAAGTATAAGTTCACGATCGTTGTCTCCGCTATGGACTGCACCGGCTGCGGATCCTGCGCGAATGTTTGCCCGGGCAAGAAGGGTGAGAAGGCGCTCACCATGGTTCCGCTCGATGATGGCAAGTATCAGCAGGCTGCCTTCGACCAGAGCCAGAAGTATCCGGAGAAGAAGGATGTCATCGAGAAGTTCAAGATCGACTCCGTAAAGGGCAGCCAGTTCAAGAAGCCGCTCCTCGAGTTCTCCGGCGCATGCGCAGGCTGCGGCGAGACGCCGTACGCAAAGCTGATCACGCAGCTCTTCGGCGACAGGATGTATGTGGCAAATGCAACCGGATGCTCCTCCATCTGGGGCAACTCCTCACCGTCCACCCCGTACACCGTCAACCTTGACGGCAAGGGCCCGGTTTGGGACAACTCCCTGTTCGAGGATGCCGCTGAGTTCGGTTTCGGTATGCTGCTCGCGCAGAATGCCCTTCGTGACAATCTGAGAAAGAAGGTTGACGAGCTCGCTGCTTCTGACAAGGCAACCGCTGAGTATAAGGCTGCTGTCCAGGAGTGGGAGGACACCTTCACGGTTGGCGCTACCAACGGCGTTGCAACCGAGGCTCTGGTTGATGCTCTGGAGAAGATCGATGATCCGCTGGCCAAGGAGATCCTTCAGGATAAGGAATTCCTTTCCAAGAAGTCTCAGTGGGCATTCGGCGGCGACGGCTGGGCTTATGATATCGGCTTCGGCGGCGTAGACCACGTTCTTGCTTCCGGCAAGGATATCAATATCATGGTATTTGATACCGAGGTATATTCCAATACCGGCGGCCAGTCCTCCAAGTCCACCCCGGTCGGCGCTGTTGCCCAGTTTGCTGCCGGCGGCAAGGAGACCAAGAAGAAGGATCTCGCGGGCATTGCCATGAGCTATGGCTATGTCTATGTCGCGCAGATCGATATGGGCGCAAATTACGCTCAGGCAGTCAAGGCAATCGCCGAGGCTGAGGCTTATCCGGGGCCGTCCCTGATCCTGGCTTATGCACCGTGCATCAACCACGGAATCAAGAAGGGCATGGCGAAGGCTCAGACCGAGGAGAAGCTTGCTGAGGCCTGCGGTTACTGGAACAACTTCCGTTACAACCCGGCTGGCGGCGACAAGAAGTTCACTCTGGACTCCAAGGAGCCGACCGGTGATTATCAGGAGTTCCTGAAGGGCGAAGTTCGTTACGCATCCCTTGCTCTGAAGAACAAAGAGAGAGCGGCTAAGCTTGACGCGCAGAACGAGCAGGATGCCCGTGATCGTTACGCTCACCTGCTTAAGCTGGTTGAGATGTACAACAAGCAGTAAGCCATGAAATAAATCCATACGTTAAGAAGCAGGCAGCCCCGCGGACTCAGGTCCGCGGGGCTGTCCGCCATTTTGCGCCCTGTTCAACGGAAAAAACGCAAGCCGTGATTCCTGTGCAGATCCCGCAAAGTCCTCTTGCAGGGCGGCGCGGGATGTTCTAAAATAAAAACAAAGCCGGATGTACGGCATTCTTATCTGATCCCGCTTCGCGGGATCTTTTTTCTTCGGCTCGATCCGGGCCGGTGTCAGCAGTATTCTCTGCGAATTCTCACTTTCTGCCGCAAAGGCTGTGCTGCCGCGCCCTGCGTCTGCAGGACGGGAAAGGAGGCTATTTGGTTACACACATGGAGAGCTATGGCATCCGCGGGGCGGATGCCTACCGGGTGACGGTGGAGACAGATATCTCCGGCGGCCTTCCGGGGTTTATCCTCGTCGGCTATCTTGCGGAGTCCGTGCGCGAGGCGCAGGAGCGCGTCAGGACAGCACTGCGCAACTCCGGCATTTCCCTGCCGCCGAAGAAGATCACGGTCAACCTGTCTCCGGCGGGCATCCGGAAGTCCGGAACCGCCTTTGACCTCGCGATCACCGCGGGAATTCTGGCCTGTCTCGCGCTCGTTCCCGAGCGGGAAGCGGGGCGCTATACCTATATCGGGGAACTCGGACTGGACGGGCAGGTGAAACCGGTGCCGGGTGTGCTCCCCCGTGTCGCGGCAGCGGTTGAGCAGGGGAGGCCCCGCGTCTTTGTCCCGCGGGAAATGCTCCCGGAAGCGTCGCTCGTCCGCGGCGCCGAGGCGGTCGGCGTCGGCAGCATCCTCGAGCTTATGGAATTCCTCCGCCATCCGGAGAAGGCCGTCCCGGCCGAATTTGACCCTGCGGCCTTTCTCCCGCCCGAGGATGAGGGCGGCCCGGACTTCGCGGATCTCTTTGGCCTCCCGATGGTCAGGCTGGCTTCCGAGGCAGCCGCCGCCGGGAAGCACCACATCCTCTATATCGGGCCGGCGGGAACGGGAAAGACCATGGCAGCAAGCCGGCTGCCCTCTATCCTCCCGCCGCTGGACCCGGAGGAGAGCCTGGCGGTCACCAGGATTTACAGCATCTGCGGCCTCCTGGATCCGGGAAATCCGCTGATCCGGCGAAGGCCTTTCCGGTCACCGCACCATTCGGTCACTGCGCCCGCCCTGATCGGCGGCGGCATGCGCGCGCTGCCCGGGGAACTGTCCCTGGCGTCCGGCGGCGTTCTCTTTCTCGACGAACTCCCGGAATTCCGCCCGGGCATCCTGGATATGCTCCGGCAGGCGCTGGAGAGCCGGAAACTCACCATTTCCCGGCTTTCCTACCAGGAAGATTATCCGGCGGATGTCCTCCTTGCCTGCGCGATGAACCCGTGCCGGTGCGGGTATTATCCGGATCTCGTCCGGTGTCGCTGCACGCCTGTCCAGCGGAGAAGCTATCTTGGGCGGATTTCCGGCCCGTTTCTTGACCGGATCGACATCGGCGTGGAGGTCCCCCGCCAGGAGATCCCGGCGCCGGGAAGGCGGACGCCCGGGGAGAGCTCGAGGGCGATGCGGGAGCGGGTCCTCGCGGCCTGCCAGATCGAGCGGGAGCGGTTCCGCGGGGAGAATATTCATTTTAATGGGGAAATGCGCGCGCGGGATCTTGACCGCTTCTGCCGGCTGGATCCCGCGTCGGAAGCGCTCTACCGGGAGATGATCCGGAAGGATGAGCTGAGCGGCCGCGGGGCGGAGAAGCTCCTGAAAGTCGCTCGGACGCTCGCGGATCTCCGGGAGAAGAAGGACATTGGGGCGGAGGAGCTGCTGACGGCAAGGGCTTTCCGCAGTTTTCTCAAGACGTACTGGGGAAAGGGGTGAGCACGGTTATGAGAACATGGACGGACGAGGAGAGGGCAGCGGTGTGGCTTTCCATGATGCCGCTTGTCGGCCCGGCAGCCGCGTGGAAGCTCCGGGAGTATGCCGGAAGCCTTGCCGGGGTGAAAAAGCTCGGGGAGGGGGATCTTGAGGCATCGGGTGCCTTCCGGAACGCGCCGGTGACCCTCGCCAGATGGCGGGAGAGGCGCGTCACGGACGAAGAGGAGGCCGGGGTTCTCCGGCGGATGGAGAACCAGGACATCCGGGTGATCCTGCCCGGAAGCGCGGAGTACCCGGATAAGCTCGCTCGCCTCCCGGATCCCCCGGCGTGGCTGTTCGTCCGCGGAAGCCTCCCGGATCCGGCGCGTCCCTGTGCCGCGGTCATCGGGGCGAGGGCGGCGAGCGCTTACGGGCGCCAGGAGGCCGGTGCGGTAGGCAGCTTTCTCGCGGAGAACGGGATCCAGGTCGTCAGCGGCATGGCTTTCGGGATTGACGGCTGCTGCCAGGAGGCGGTGCTCAGGAGCGGGGGGAGGACCTTCGCGGTGCTCGGGTGCGGGCTCAATATCTGTTACCCGCGGGAGAACCGGGAGCTCTACAGCCGGATCCCTGCCCGCGGAGGGCTGATTTCCGAGTATCCGCTGGACGAGGAGCCTCTCCGTTGGCATTTTCCTGTGAGAAACCGGCTGATCAGCGGCCTTGCCGACCTCGTCCTTGTCGTTGAGGCGAGAAAGCGCTCCGGCTCGCTGATCACCGCCGACCTTGCGCTGGATCAGGGAAAGGAGGTCATGGCGTTTCCTGGCTACCGGACGAGCCCGCTCAGCGAGGGGACGAACCGGCTGATTCGGGTCGGTGCGGGTATCGTCACGTCATTTCAGGATATTCTGGATGTTTTCGGCATTGCCCGCGCAAAAGGCCCGGATTCCGTAAGTCTTAAGGAAAAGGCGGCATCCGGTCTTGCCAAGCCTGAAAAAATGGTGTATAGTGCAATCGATTTGCGCCCGAAAAGTGTGGATGAGCTTATCCATACAACCGGGCTATCCCAGGGCGAGTGCCTGAAAGCCGTCTTCCGGCTGGAACAGCTCGGCCTGGTCTGCCAGTCCTCGAACCAGTACTATGTCCGGGCGATTGCGCTTACGGGAGACAATTCTGTCCTCCCGCTTCATTATCATCAAAAAGGAAGTTGACGAATGGCAAATAATCTGGTTATCGTCGAGTCTCCGGCAAAAGTCAAAACTATCAAAAAATTTCTCGGATCCAGCTATACGGTGGACGCTTCCGGCGGCCACGTCCGCGACCTGCCCAAAAGCCAGCTCGGTGTTGATCTCGAGAATGACTACGAGCCGAAGTACATCACCATCCGGGGGAAGGGAGAGACCCTGGCAAGGCTTCGCAAGGAAGTCAGGAAGGCCAGCAACATTTACCTGGCAACCGACCCCGACCGCGAGGGGGAGGCGATCTCCTGGCATCTGTCCAAAGCGCTCCGCCTGGACGAGCTGTCAGACAAGAAGGTGATGCGGATCACCTTCAATGAGATCACGAAGAACGCGGTCAAGGCTTCTCTCAAGAATCCGCGGCAGATCGATATGAACCTGGTGGACGCCCAGCAGGCAAGGCGCGTGCTGGACCGCCTGGTAGGCTACCTGATCAGCCCGCTTCTCTGGGCTAAGGTGAAGCGCGGCCTTTCGGCCGGGCGCGTGCAGTCGGTTGCCCTGCGGATGATCTGCGACAGGGAGAACGAGATCAATTCCTTCATTCCGGAGGAATACTGGAGCCTTGATGCCCTGCTTATGCCGCCGGGGTCCCGGAGGACCTGCGCCGCGCATTATTACGGGGCGGATGGGAAGAAGGCGGTTCTTCAGAGCGCCGGTGAAGTGGAGGCGGTGAAGGCGGAGCTTCGCGGCGCTTCCTTCACCGTCACCGAGGTCAAGAACGGCGAGCGGATCAAAAAACAGCCGCTCCCGTTCACGACGAGCACGCTGCAGCAGGTGGCCGCCTCAAGCCTCAATTTCTCCACCTCAAAGACGATGCGTCTTGCCCAGCAGCTCTACGAGGGCGTCGAGGTTGCCGGACACGGTACCATCGCCCTCATCACCTACCTCCGGACGGATTCCACGAGAATCTCTGCCGAGGCGGATGCCGCGGCGCACAGCTATATCACGGAGAATTTCGGTGAAGGCTATATCGGCGATCATGTGGCGGCAAAGAAAAATGATGTAAAAATCCAGGATGCCCACGAGGCAATCCGGCCTGTGGATATCACGCTGACCCCCGCGATGGTGAAGGCCTCGCTCCAGCGCGACCAGTACCGTCTCTACCAGCTGATCTGGAACCGGTTCACGGCGAGCCGGATGAAGCCCGCGAAATATGAGACGACCCAGGTTAAGATCAGCGCGGGGCGGCATATCTTTTCCCTGTCCGCCTCCCGGCTGGCTTTTGACGGCTTTCTCTCGGTCTACACCATCGACAGCGAGAAGGAAGAGAAAAATGAGCTCACCCAGAAGCTGGAAAAAGGGATGAGCCTCACCGTGAAATCTCTCGAGGGGGAACAGCATTTTACCCAGCCGCCGGCACACTTTACCGAGGCCAGCCTGGTCCGGGCTCTTGAGGAGGAGGGCATCGGCCGTCCGAGCACATACGCGCCGACCATCACGACGATCCTCAACCGGCGCTACGTGGTGAAGGAAAAGAAAAATCTCTTTGTCACCGAGCTCGGCGATGTGGTCAATAAGATCATGGTCAGGGAATTTCCGACCATTGTCGATACAAAATTCACGGCAAACGTCGAATACCTGCTCGACCGGATCGGCGAGGGGGAAGTCCGCTGGAAGACGGTCATCGAGAATTTCTATCCTGACCTGAACGCCGCGGTCCAGCGGGCGGAGAAGGAACTGGAATCGGTGAAGATCGCCGACGAGGAGACCGATGTGGTCTGCGAACTCTGCGGCAGGAAAATGGTGATCAAATACGGGCCGCATGGGAAGTTCCTCGCGTGCCCGGGCTTCCCGGAGTGCAGAAACACCAAGCCATATCTCGAGAAGATCGGCGTCCCGTGCCCGAAGTGCGGGAAGGATCTTGTGATCCGGAAATCCAAGAAGGGCAGGATATATTACGGCTGCTCCGGCTATCCGGACTGTGATTTCATGAGCTGGGCAAAGCCGTCCGTGGAGAAATGCCCGAAATGCGGAAGCTATATGGTCGAAAAGGGCAATAAGCTCCTCTGCTCCAACAAAGAATGCGGTTTTGTCAAAATGAACACAATTCGCTCCGACGTCAATGAAAGTGATTAAGTTTATACATTCACAAAACTTTAACTGTTTGTCATCATAGTGTTGATTTGTCGAAGATTATGGCAAACAGTTTAATTATTTTGTGCTTTCAAAGAAGACAGAAATCTGTTGAACTTAATGATAAAGTGTGATACAATTCAAATGAAGAAGGACAAACTCTAGTTATGCCTTTCGGGACTAATCATTTGGCAATTTCAAGGAGGTAAAGGCAGTGGGCGTAGAACTTCTGGACAAGACACGTCAGATTAACAAGTTGCTGCACAATAATCATTCTCATAAGGTTGTGTTTAACGACATCTGCGAGGTGCTCAGCGGCATCCTGGAATCGAATATCCTGGTGATCAGCCGCAAGGGCAAGGTGCTGGGTGTCGCTGGCCATCCCGGAATTGAGGAGATCCATGAACTCATTGATGACCAGGTGGGCGGATTCATCGACCATAAGCTGAACGAGAGGCTTTTAAGCGTTCTGTCCACGAAGGAGAATGTCAACCTGGAGACACTCGGCTTCGATGAGGAGGATGTTGAGCGCTATCAGGCGATCATCACGCCCATCGATATCTCCAGTGAGCGGCTTGGTACCCTGTTTATCTATAAGTCGGGCGCCCAGTATGACATCGACGATATTATCCTGAGTGAGTATGGGACAACGGTTGTCGGCCTGGAGATGATGAGGTCCGTCAATGAGGAGAATGCGGAGGAGACCAGGAAGATCCAGATTGTCAAATCCGCGATCAGCACGCTCTCCTTCTCCGAGCTGGAGGCGATCCAGCACATCTTTGAGGAGCTCAACGGCTCCGAGGGCATCCTCGTGGCGAGCAAAATTGCCGACCGCGTCGGCATCACCCGCTCCGTGATCGTGAACGCGCTCAGAAAGTTTGAGAGCGCCGGGGTCATTGAGTCGCGGTCTTCCGGCATGAAGGGCACATACATCAAGGTTCTGAATGATGCGGTGTTCGACGAGCTGAAGGCCATGAACACGGAGAAGAAGTGAGCAGAGAGAAAGCGATCAGGGCCGGAGGGGAAACCTCCGCCAGATCCCTGCGGTGAAGAGCCGCGGGGATTTTTTTGTTACTGGTCAGTGCATGCTGGGGGATAACCCGCAAAACGACTGCTTGCAGGCAGTTTTGCGGGTTATCCCCCAGCATGCAGCCAAGCGCCGCAGGCGCTCGGCCCCCCCACATCGAGCGAAGCAAAGCTTCGCGAGATGCGGGGGCTGAACAGTGATATTTTTTTGAGCGCCGGGTGAGGTGTAAAGAAAAAATGCTTGACAGCTTCCTCCGGCTGTTGTACCATAGCCAGGGTGATGAACTTGGAGAAGATTGTGAAGCAGGGAATCCTCTATGATTTCTACGGACAGCTCCTGACCGCGCATCAGCGGGCGGTCTACGAGGATGTCGTCTTGAATGATATGTCCCTCGCGGAGATTGCGGAGGAACAGGGGGTGACCCGGCAGGCAGTGCATGATCTCATCCGGCGCTGCGACCGCATCCTTCAGGACTATGAGGATAAGCTCGGGCTTGTCGCGAAATTCCGGCGGACCCGGGAACTCACGGAAGAGATCGGAAATCTCGCCCGGCAGATCAGCGAGACCGGCGATGCCTCTCTCGCGGAGGAGATCGGCCGCCTGGCCGGCCGAATTCTTGACGAAGGATAACGGAGGATTTGCATGGCATTTGAGAGTCTTGCGGAAAAGCTGCAGAATGTTTTCCGGAATCTGACCGGGAAGGGACGCCTCAGCGAGGCGGACGTCAAGGCGGCACTCCGGGAAGTGAAGATGGCGCTCCTTGAGGCAGACGTCAACTTCAAGGTTGTCCGCGATTTTAATAAGAAGGTACAGGAGCGCGCGATCGGGCAGGATGTGCTGAACGGCCTGAATCCCGGACAGATGGTCATCAAGATCGTCAACGAGGAGCTGGTCTCGATGATGGGCTCCGAGACGACGGAGATTGCGCTGAAGCCCGCGAATGAGATCACGGTCATCATGATGATCGGCCTCCAGGGCGCCGGCAAGACCACAACCGCGGCGAAGCTCGCTGGAAAGTTCAAGGCGAAGGGAAGGCGGCCGCTCCTGGTTGCCGGAGACATTTACCGGCCGGCGGCCATCGAGCAGCTGCAGCGGAACGGGGAAAAGGTCGGCGTTCCCGTCTTTTCGGTCGGAACGTCGATGAGCCCTGTGGATATCGCGAAGGCAGCCATGGAGCACGCGGAGAAGAACGCGAACAACCTGGTGATCCTGGATACCGCGGGCCGTCTCCAGATCGATGAGGCGATGATGGCGGAACTCCAGGAGATCAAGAAGGCCGTCCACGTCGACCAGACGATCCTGGTCGTCGATTCCATGACCGGCCAGGAGGCGGTCAATGTCGCCAGCACCTTCGATGAGAAGATCGGTGTGGACGGCGTGATCCTGACCAAGCTGGACAGTGATACGAGAGGCGGCGCGGCGCTTTCCATCCGGGCTGTCACCGGAAAGCCGATCCTCTATGTCGGCATGGGCGAGAAGCTTGATGACCTCCAGCAGTTCTATCCGGACCGCATGGCGTCGCGGATTCTCGGCATGGGCGATGTGCTCACCCTGATCGACAAAGCCACCGCGGTGGTCGATGAGGAGAAGGCCAGGGAGATGGCGGGCAAGCTCCGCAAGGCGGAGTTCGACTATAACGACTTCCTCGACCAGATGCACCAGATCAAGAAGATGGGCGGGATGTCCAGCCTCCTGGGGATGCTGCCCGGCATGGGCCAGCTGAAAAATCTGGATCTGGAGGAAAATGAGAAGAATCTCGCGAAAGTTGAGGCGATCATCCTCTCGATGACAAAGGAGGAGAGAAGCCGCCCGGACCTGATCAACCTGTCCCGGAAGCAGCGCATCGCGAAGGGGGCAGGTGTTGACATGGCCGAAGTGAACCGCCTGGTCAAGCAGTTCGGCGAGATGCGGAAGATGATGAAGCAGTTCCCCGCGATGATGGGGAAAGGCGGACGCCGCGGCGGCATGCCCGGATTTGGCGGCATGGGCGGCCTCGGCGGGCTTTTCGGAAAGAAAGGCATGAAATTCTGACAGATGGTGTCACCATTTCCCAGGAAATCGGTGTTCTATCATAGATAACTGTCCGGTGCGGCACAAGATGACCGGCAAAACCCGGTATAGTTACCAAAACATTCATAATTTTCAATTGTTCAGGAGGAAATTGAACCATGGTTAAGATGAGACTGAAGAGAATCGGTATGAAGAAGGCTCCGTATTACCGCATCGTTGTTGCGGATTCCCGTTATCCGAGAAACGGAAGATTTATCGAGGAAGTCGGCAGCTACGATCCGAACACCGATCCGGGAACAGTGAAGTTCAACGAGGAGGCCGCGAAGAAGTGGCTTGCGAACGGCGCACAGCCGACCGAGACCGTTGCCAAGCTCTTAAAACAGGCGGGAATCCAGTAACAGGACGTCAGTTTAAGGAGGGCTATATGAAGGAGCTTGTCGAGGTTATTGCCAAAGCTCTTGTTGACAGCCCGGATGATGTCGTGGTTACGGAGACGGAGAAAGAGCAGGAGATTGTTGTTTCTCTCCGTGTGGCGCCTTCCGATATGGGCAAGGTCATCGGCAGGCAGGGAAGGATTGCCAGGGCGATTCGCACGGTGGTCAAGGCTGCGTCATCGGGCAGTGACAAAAAAGTCACGGTCGATATTGAGGACTGAGAAATGGTAAGCCGGCGGATTCTTCCGTCGGTTTTTTGTACAGGCGACAGCTGTGAAGGGAGAGATTATGCTGGATTATCTGCGCGTCGGCGTTGTGGCCTCCGCCCACGGCCTGAAGGGGGAACTCAACGTTTATCCCACCACGGACGAGCCGGCTCGATTTGAGGATCTCGATGAGGTGATCCTCGTCCACAAGGGCAGCCGCCGGACACTTCCGGTGGAGAATGTCCGGTACTTTAAAAACATGGTGATTCTGAAGCTCGGCGGCATCGATTCCCGCAATGATTCCGAGGTCCTTCACGGGGCGGAGCTCATGATCCCGAGGGAGAAAGCCATTCCCCTTGCGGACGGCGAGTACTTTATCGGCGACCTGGCCGGCCTGGAGGTCTGGACCGATGAGGGGGAGAAGTTCGGCGTGCTCTCGGATGTCCTGCAGACCGGGGCCAACGACGTCTACGTCGTGAAATCGGACACTGACCATCGGGACCATCTCTTTCCGGTGACGGAGGAGTGCGTGAAGGAGGTTGATCCGGAAGCCGGGAGGATCACGGTGCACATCCTCCCCGGGCTGTTGGATCTGTAAAAGGGGACGCGATGAGATTTCATGTACTTACCCTGTTTCCGGAGATGGTGCTCGGCGGCTTAAACAGCAGCATCACCGGCAGGGCGATCAGCCGGGGCACGATCAGCGTGGAGGCCGTGAACATCCGCGATTATTCCAATGATCTGCGGCACCACCACGTGGACGATTACCCCTACGGCGGGGGGGCCGGCATGGTCATGGAGGCAGGGCCGGTGGTCCGCTGTGTGCGGGACGTTTCCTCCCGCGTGGCGGCCCTCTCTGGAAAATGCCCCCGCGTGATTTACACCACCCCGCAGGGCCGTGTGTTCAGCCAGAAAATTGCGGAGGAGCTCGCGAAGGAGGAGGATCTGGTCTTCCTCTGCGGCCATTACGAGGGGATCGACGAGCGCGCGCTTGAGATGACGGTGACTGATTCTCTATCCATCGGCGACTATGTCCTGACCGGTGGGGAAATGCCCGCCATGGTCATGATTGACTGTATTGCAAGGCTGGTTCCGGGCGTCCTGAATAATGATGTCTCCGCGGAGTTTGAGACATTTCACGACAGCCTCCTGGAATATCCCCAGTACACCCGCCCCGAGGTTTTTGAGGGGCACCGGGTGCCCGAGGTGCTGCTTTCCGGAGATCACAAAAAGGTTGATGAGTGGCGGCGGGACCGTTCGATTGAGCGCACGCTGGAGCACCGACCTGATCTGCTGGAGCATGCGGTTCTTGACCGGCGGGAGAAACAATATCTCGAGCAGCTACTCCGGGAGAAAAACGCGGAAGGCCATCCGGACTGAACGGATATTGCTGCAACTGTTCGGTATACGCGGGCAGTCCTCGATTGTTCAGTCTGCCCGGGCCTGTGCTGAGCAGCTGCGAAAATTCCACTTGCGGGGCAGAAAAACTTGTGATATGATTAAACATCGTAAAATAAAGAGATGGTCCGCTGATACACAGCGTTGTATTAAGAACATCAAATGTTTTTAGGAGGTTTACCCCAATGAACGAGATTATCAAGAAGATTGAAGACGCACAGCTCAAGAAGGACGTTGCGGAGTTCCGTGTCGGCGACACCGTGAGAGTTCACGCGAAGATCAGAGAGGGCAACCGCGAAAGAATCCAGATTTTCGAGGGTACTGTTCTCAAGAGACAGGGCGGCGGTGCCAGAGAGACCTTCACCGTGAGAAAGACTTCCAACGGCGTCGGCGTCGAGAGAACATGGCCGGTTCACTCTCCGTCCGTGGATTCTATCGAGGTTGTCAGAAGCGGTAAGGTTCGCCGTGCGAAGCTGAACTACCTCAGACAGAGAGTTGGTAAGGCTGCGAAGATTAAGGAGACCATCCGCTGATCTTGCGTCTTTGACAGGGAGAGGGACAATGAAGATTGTCCCTCTTTTCTTATGCAGAGCACGGAACGAGCACGAGCCCGTCAGGCGAAGTGCGAGTTTGGCGGGCGAAGCGCGAGTTTAGCGCGATTGATGCAGATTTGCTGAACACTGCCCGGCAAAGGCAGGAAGAGCACAAAAAATGCCGCTTGCGGATGGAGGTGCACCGTGAATATTCAGTGGTATCCCGGACACATGACAAAGGCGAGGCGCCAGATGGAGGCGGATCTCAAGCAGGTCAGCCTGGTGATCGAGCTCGCTGATGCGAGAATTCCCCTGGGGAGCCGGAATCCGGATATTGACCGGATGGCGGCAGGGAAGGATCGGCTGATTCTCCTCAACAAGGCGGATATGGCGGATCCCGCGGAGAACGATGCCTGGGTGAAATGGTACGCGGCCAGGAACATCCGGGCCGTGCTCTGCGATGCGAGAAATCCCCGGGATGTCAAGGCGATCCGCAGGGCGGTCACCGAAGTCTCGGCGGAGCGGATGGAGAGAAACCGCCGGAAGGGCATACTGAACCGTCCGGTCCGCGCGATGGTCTGCGGCATCCCCAATGTCGGGAAATCGACCCTGATCAATTCCGTCGCCGGGAGGAGCGCGGCAAAGACGGGAAATAAGCCCGGGGTCACCCGCTCGAACCAGTGGATCCGCCTTGACCGCACGCTGGAGCTTCTTGACACCCCCGGCATCCTCTGGCCGAAATTTGAGGATCCGGAGGTCTCCGTGCGCCTTGCACTTCTCGGATCGATCAGCGACCAGGTGGTGGATTCCGGCGAGCTCGCCCTTGAACTTCTGAAATTCATGACCAGGGAATATCCTGCGCTTCTCGCCGGATGGCGGAAAAGCACGGATGAGGAGGACGGAGGGGATGAGATGCCGGAACTGATGGCCGGCGACTACGCGGAGAATGCGCCGTATCTCCGGATCATGGAGCGAGAGGCTCGCGCCCGGGGCTGTCTTCGGGGCGGCGGAAATGTGGATTATGACCGGATTGCCGCGGTCATGCTGAATGATTTTCGAGCAGCAAAGATGGGGCGGATCACCCTGGAGAAGGCGACCGTCTGAGCAGAAAGACATCGGGAACGGGTTGCGGCATGATCCCTGCCGCGGGAAGGAGAAGCCATGCGGAAAATGACAGGGGAGAGGCTCGAGAAGGAGCTCGCGCGCCTTGCCGCCATGCGGGAATTCGAGAACCGGTATCCGGATTCCTTTCTCATCTGCGGGATTGACGAGGCGGGGCGCGGCCCGCTCGCCGGGCCGGTGTGCGCGGGCGCGGTGATCCTCCCGCGGGATCTCACGATCCTCCGGCTGAATGATTCCAAGAAGCTTTCGCCGAAATGCCGGGATGCGCTTTATGAGGAAATCCGGGAAAAAGCCAGCGCCTGGGCGGTTGGCCTTGCGGACAGCCGGGAGATCGATGAGATCAATATCCTGCAGGCCGATTACGCGGCCATGCGCCGGGCTGTGGAAAAGCTCGGGCTTACGCCGGACATTTTCCTCAATGACGCGGTCATCATTCCCGGACTTCCGGAGGAAAAGCAGGTAAAGATCATTCACGGCGACGCGCTGAGTGTCTCGATCGCCGCCGCGAGCATCATGGCGAAGGTGACGAGAGACCGGCTGATGGAGGAGTACGATAAGCTGTGGCCGCAGTACGGCTTCGCGAAGCATAAGGGCTATGGGACGAGGGAACACCGGGAGGCCATTGAGTCGTACGGCCCCTGCCCGATCCACCGGCTGACCTTCCTGAAAAATCTCCATTGGCCGGGGAAGGATCCTGATTTTGATGGCGAATGAGCACAGGGGCGGAAGGCGCGGCGTGGGGACGCTCTGGGAGGAGCGGGCAGCGCTGTGGCTTACGGAAAAGGGTTTCCGTATCCTTGACCGGAATTACTATACCAGGCGGGGAGAGATCGACATCGTTGCCACCGAAGGGAGGGTGCTCTGTTTTGTTGAAGTCAAGTACCGGAGATCCTCAGGGAGCGGTGATCCCGCAGAGGCAGTGACCTTGAAGAAGCAGAGGCGGATTCTCGAAACGGCAAAAATCTGGATGCTCGTGCACGGCTTCCCGGAGGAGACCCCGCTCAGGTTCGATGTCGTTGCCATCCTCGGAGGGAATTACCGGCTGATCCGGGATGCCTTCCGGGCAGAGTAAGGCGGGCCTCAGGATACCTTCCGCGCGGAGTAAGGCCAGCCGGGCGGGCCGCAGGGGTGCCTTTCCGGCAAGTAAACCGTGCTGGCGGAGGGATCGTTTGGTTCTTCCGGAAGAAATCTTGTGCGCGGGCAGAGAACAGGGTATAATCGCTATGAATTATCATGCGAAGAATAAAAGGAGAGCTTTATGAGAGTGATTGCCGGAAGCGCGAGACGCCTTCAGCTGGTTGCCCCGGAGGGCCTGGAGACCAGGCCGACCGGGGATAAAATCCGGGAGACCCTGTTCAACATGCTGCAGTGGGACATCCCCGGGAGTACCTTTCTCGACCTGTTTTCCGGCAGCGGGGCGATTGCGATCGAGGCCCTGAGCCGTGGCGCGGAGAGCGCCGTTCTCGTGGATGCCAGCCGGAAGGCCTGTGCCTGCATCCGGAAAAATCTGGAGACGACAAAGTTTACGGAGAGCGGCAGGCTGATTTTCGGGGATGTGATGTCCGCCATCCGGAAGCTGGAGAGCGAGGGGCGCACCTTTGACTTCATCTACATGGATCCGCCATTCCGGCACGAGACGGAAAAGGATGTGCTGGAGAGGCTGCGGGGCAGTTCCCTGGTCAAAGAAAACACCATGATCATCGTCGAGGCCGCCAGGGAGACCGATTTCAGCTATCTTGAGGAGATGGGCTACCACCTGGTCCGGGAGAAGATCTATAAAACCAGCCGCCACGAGTTCCTGAAGCGCGGCGGGGAGGAGTAAACATGTCGACAGCAATCTATCCGGGAAGCTTTGACCCGGTCACGCTCGGGCACTACGATATCATTGAGCGGTCGTCACGGATTTTTGACCGCGTGATCGTCGGCGTTCTGCGCAACAGCGCAAAATCTCCGTTGTTTTCCGAGGAAGAACGTGTTAATATGATTAGGCATGTAGCCAGGAATCTGCCCAATGTCGAGGTGAAGGCTTTTGACGGCCTTCTGGTGGAATTTGCCCGGGAGGAGAAGGCGAGCGTCATTGTCCGCGGCCTTCGCGCGGTGACCGACTTTGAGTACGAGCTGCAGATGGCCCAGATGAACCGGGTCATCGCCCCGGAAATTGACACCCTGTTCCTGACCACAAATCTCAAATATGCCTACCTGAGCTCCAGCATGGCGAAGGAAGTTGCCATGTACGGGGGAAAGCTTTCGGCGTTTCTTGACCCGGAGATTGCGAGCCTGGTGAGAGCCAAGTTTGCACCGGAGAAATGACCCCAGGGTCACAAGGCCGGGAGAAGATTTTGAGGGAGATAGTGAGGAGACGAACGTCATGAGCAAGATTGAGCAGGTGATCAACGAAATCGAAGATTATGTCGAGAGCTGCAAGCCCCAGGCATTTTCCAATACGAAGATCGTTGTCAATAAGGAAGAAATTGAGGAACTTCTCGCTGAGCTTCGCGCGAGGCTTCCGGAGGAGATCAAGCAGTATCAGAAGATCATCAGCAACCAGGACAATATCCTGAACCAGGCCAAGGATGAGGCGGAGCGCACGGTGAATGAGGCCAAGTCCAAGGCGGACGATGTGATCGCGAAGGCGACGGACCAGGCGAACCAGATGGTCAGCGAACATGAGATCATGCGGAAGGCCTACGACCAGGCGAACCAGCTGCTCGCGGACGCGCAGGGCCAGGCTCAGCAGATCGTGGACAATGCGGTGAAGGATGCCAACAATGTCCGCCAGAGCTCCATAAAGTATGCCGACGATATGCTGGCGAGCCTCCAGACCATCATCGGAAATACCATGGACAACGCCAGAGACCGCTTTGACGCATTTTCCAATTCGCTGGAGTCGAGCATGCAGATTGTGAATTCCAACCGCAACGAGCTTGCCGGCAGCATCGTCACTGACCAGACGGCAGGGGCAGAGCCCGCCGCGGATGGCGCGAACGGACAGGCGCAGTGAGCAGGAAGTATGGGTTTTGCCCGGAGTCCTGCTGAGTTGAACTGAAGTTTTAGAAAAAGCCGGATAGCCATCTATCCGGCTTTCTTCGGGTAGTGCGGGGAGAAAGTGATGAAGAAGGGAAATGCGCCGGCAGCCATGCTCTCCGGCATCCGCGGGGTGCTCTTCGACCTCGACGGCACGCTGATTGATTCCATGTGGATGTGGGAAGCCATCGACGTGGAGTATCTGGGAAAGAAGGGATACACCGTGCCGGGGGATCTCCGGCGGGCCATTGAGGGGATGAGCTTCGACGAGACCGCCGCTTATTTTAAGGACCGTTTTCATCTCCCGGATTCCCTCGAGGAGATCGGGCGGGACTGGATTGCGATGTCTGAGGAAAAGTACGCGCATGAGGTGCCGCTGAAACCGGGAGCAGGCGAGTTTCTCGCGTATCTCCGGGCAAATCATATCCGCACGGCCATCGCGACCAGCAACGGTCGACGCCTGGTCAGGGCGGTGATGCGCTCGCTCTCCCTGGACACCCGGATCGACACGGTGATTACCGGGGATGATGTCGCGAACGGGAAGCCGGCGCCGGACATTTACCTCGCCGCTGCCGGAGACCTCGGCATCTCCCCCGGGAAATGCCTTGTTTTCGAGGATGTCGCTTCCGGGATTCTCGCCGGGAAGTCGGCCGGTGCCCGGGTCTGCAGCGTGGATGATCCGGCGAGCCAGGCGGACCGGGAGGAAATCCGGCGTCTGGCGGATTACAGCATTACGGGATTTCCGGAGCTGTTGGATTCCCTGGAAAAGGAGGGCTTATGAAGAAGAGAATTGCCGTGGTGACCGGCGCGTCCTCCGGGATGGGTCGCGAGACCGCGCTGGAACTTTCTGACCGGTTTTCCGGACTGGATGAGATCTGGCTGATTGCTCGACGGGAGGACCGCCTCTGGCAGCTGGCGGGGAAGCTCACCTGCCGGGCAAAGGTCCTCCCGATGGATCTCGCGAAGGACAGGGAGCTTTCCCTGCTCGCGGGGAAGCTCCGGGAGGAGAAGCCGGAGGTGAAAATCCTGGTCAACGCGGCGGGCTTCGGCAAGATCGGGAAGATCGGAGACCTTCCGGCGGAGGATGAGCGGGGGATGATTGATCTCAATATCGGCGCCCTCACGGCGGTGACGCGGATTGTCCTTCCCTACATGGATGACGGGGGAAGAATCCTCAATTATGCCTCCTCCGCGGCCTTTCTTCCACAGCCGGGATTCGGGATCTATGCGGCGACCAAGGCATTTGTCCTCTCCTACAGCCGTGCCCTCGGGGTGGAGCTCAGGAGCCGCCGCATCGGCGTGACTGCGGTCTGCCCCGGGCCGGTGAAGACGGAATTCTTTGATATCGCCGAGACGTACGGGAAAGTGCCGATCTACAAGAAACTCATCATGGCGAAGCCGGAGAGGGTGGTCCGCCTTGCGATCCGCGATATGACCGCCGGGCAGGCGGTGTCCACCTACGGCCTTCCGATGAAGGCTTTCCGGGTGTTCTGCAAGCTTGTCCCGCACAGTGTGATTCTTCGCCTATGGAACCGGGTATCCCCGGAGACTGTGGAGGTGTCTCGTGAAGAAGGTTGAAAAGGGAGAAATGGGCTACCGGAAATATTTCCGGACAAAACGACTGGCCGGCGTCGGGGCTATGCTTGCCGTGATCGCCGTGCTGGTGATCATCCGGGCCAGGACCGAGGGAACCGCCGCCATGCTGTCCACCCTGTCGGCGGTGTTCATGGCGATCCCGATGGCCAATTACGCGACGCCGCTCATCGCGTCATGGAAATGGCGCGGCACGCCGGAATCCACACACGCGATGTACCAGAAATATGAAAAGCGGTTTCCCGTCCTCTATGACCTGATCCTTACGACCAGGGAAGCGGTGATGCCGGTTGACGTTGCGGTCGTCCATCCAACCGGCGTTTACTGCTACTGCACGAACCCGAAGGCGAAGACCGCGCAGGCGGAGAAATCCCTGAATGCCTATTTCCAGTCGGTGAAGCTTGACCCGAATCTTCATATCTTTGTGGAGAAGAAGCTGTTTGACCGGAGGATCAATACCCTCAAGCCGGCTTCCGCCTATGAGGACGACGGCAGCCTGGATTATGCGGCAAAGACGCTGAAAAGCCTCTGCATGTGAGGAGAGGGTATGAGACGATTCACGGTGAGGGAGCAGGAGGCGGGGCAGCGGTCCGCGCGCTATCTTGAGAAGGTCCTTCCTGCTGCCGGGAGAGGATTCCTCTACCGGATGTTCCGCAAGAAGAATATCACGCTGAACGGCAGGAAGATGACCGGGACGGAGATCCTGGAGCCTGGCGATGAGATCCGCGTCTTTTTCGCGGAGGATACGCTGGAAAAATTCATGGGAGGCTCGAAGGATGTGGCTTCCGCGCCCGCGCCGTCCGGAAAGGCGGCCGCCTGCGTCCGGGTACCGGCGGGCGGCGGAGGAGCGCGCCGGCAGCCCTGGCCTGCCCGCGGGGAAGGAAAGCCCGGCTTACCCGTGCCGGACATTCTCTATGAGGACGCCCATGTCCTCATCGTGAATAAGCCCCAGGGCATGCTGACGCAGAAGGCGAGCGAGGGGGATATCTCCCTGAATGAGGTGATCCTGAACTATCTCAAGGAGACCGGGAGCTATGACCCCGCGGGCTCCGCGGCGTTCCGCCCGGCGGCGGTGAACCGTCTCGACCGGAATACCAGCGGCATCGTCCTGGCGGGAAAAAGTATCCGCGGCCTGCAGGTTCTCTCGGAGCTCCTCCGAGGGCGTGAGCTGGAGAAATATTATCTCGCTGTCGTCAGGGGCACGCTCATGAGGCCGTTCCGCCTGGACGGGTGGCTCAAAAAAGATGATGCCGAAAACCGGGTGCACATCCGGCGGGAATATTTTGCCGGAGCAGGACGAATTCTCACCGGGGTAAAGCCCCTTGGGGCGGGACGGGGGATGACGCTCGCGGAGATCGAGCTCATCACGGGGAAGACGCACCAGATCCGGGCGCATCTCGCCTCCATCGGCCATCCGGTGGGCGGGGACGCGAAGTACGGGGATCCGGCGTTTAACCGGAAACTCCGTGACGAATTCGGCGTCCGCTTCCAGCTGCTCCACGCGGCAAGGCTCGTGATGCCGGAGAATCTGCCGGAGCCGCTTCAGGCGCTCTCCGGCAGGGAGTTCGGGGCACCGGCTCCGGAACCGCTCGCGCGCGTCATCCGGGCGCTGGAGCGGGTGCAGTGAGCGAAAACCGGGAAACGGGGGATGAGGAATGGGAACATGGAACGGGCGTGGGCTCCGCGGGTCGACGCTGGAGGATCTGATCAACCATACGAACACCTGTTACCGGGAGAAGAAGCTGGCGCTCATCCAGAAGATTCCGACACCGATCACCCCCGTCAGTATCGACAAGGCGAGCCGCCATATCACGCTCGCCTACTTTGACCAGAAGAGCACGGTGGATTACATCGGCGTCGTCCAGGGCGTCCCGGTCTGCTTTGACGCCAAGGAATGCGCGGCGGACACCTTTCCCCTCCAGAACGTGCACGAGCACCAGGTGGCCTTCATGCGGGAGTTCGAGGAACAGGGCGGCATCGCCTTCATCATCCTCTACTACACCGCCCGGGAGGAAATGTACTATCTGCCCTTTGCCGGCCTCCTCCGCTTCTGGGAACGGATGAAGGAGGGCGGGCGCAAGAGCTTCACCTATGCGGAGATCGACCGCAGCTGGCGGATCCGCAGTGTCCGCGAGATTCTGGTCCACTATCTGGAACCGCTTTCGCGGGACCTGGAAAATAGAAAGGAATGACTTTATGAGTGGTAAGCTTGCGCTTTCCGACGAGATCCTGCTCTCGGTTTCCGAGCCGGCGCGCTATATCGGCGGGGAGATCAACAGCGTGGTGAAGGACAAATCCAAGGTGGATATCCGCTTTGCCATGTGTTTCCCGGACGTCTATGAGATCGGCATGTCCCATCTGGGCATCCAGATCCTCTACGATATGTTCAACCGCCAGGAGGGGATCTGGTGCGAGAGGGTCTATTCGCCGTGGCCGGATCTCGACAAAATCATGCGTGAGCGGCATATCCCCCTTTTTGCCCTGGAGAGCCAGGATCCTGTGCGGGACTTCGATTTTCTCGGCATCACGCTCCAGTATGAGATGTGCTACCCCAATATCCTCCAGATTCTCGATCTGTCCGGGATCCCGCTCCACGCCGGGGAGCGCACCTGGCAGGATCCCATTGTGATCGGCGGCGGCCCGTGCAGCTATAACCCGGAGCCCATCGCCCCGTTCTTCGACCTGTTTTACATCGGCGAGGGCGAGGTGGTCTACGGGCAGCTGATGGAGCTCTACCGGAAGTGCCGGCGGGAAAATTCCTCCCGCGAAGATTTTCTCCGCCAGGCAGCGAAGATCCCGGGGATCTATGTGCCCTCGCTCTACCGCGTGAGCTACGCGGCGGACGGAACGATCGCGGAGATGACCCCGGCCAGCGCGGATGTCCCGGCCTCGGTCTCCCGCCAGCTGGTCATGGACATGGATCACGCGGTCTATCCGGAAAAGCCGCTGGTTCCCTTCATCCGGGCGACCCAGGACAAGGCGACGCTCGAGGTTATGCGCGGCTGCATCCGCGGCTGCCGCTTCTGCCAGGCGGGGATGATCTACCGCCCGGTCCGGGAGAAATCCCCGGAACGTCTGGAGGAGCTGGCGGACCGGATTCTCCGCTCGACAGGCTACGAGGAGATCACGCTGAGTTCGCTGAGTACCAGCGATTGCCGGTGTCTTCCGGAGATCCTGGATTATCTGATCGAAAATGATGAGAAGAAGGGGGTCAATGTCTCCCTTCCGTCCCTCCGGATCGACGCCTTCTCCCTCGATGTGATGAAGAAGGTCCAGGATGTGCGGAAGAGCAGCCTGACCTTCGCACCGGAGGCGGGAACCCAGCGGATGCGGGACGTCATCAATAAGGGGCTCACCGAGGAGGACATCCTCCACGGTTCCGCGATGGCCTTCCGGCTGGGGTGGACGAAGGTTAAGCTCTACTTCATGCTGGGGCTCCCGGGGGAGACCCGGGAAGATCTCCAGGGGATCGCGGAGCTCGCGGAGAAGGTCGCGGAGACCTACTATGACACCATTCCCAAGGAGGAACGGAAGGGGAAGGTGCAGGTAGGCTTCAGCACCTCCTTCTTCGTGCCGAAGCCATTTACCCCCTTCCAGTGGGCGAGAATGGACACGGCGGACGAGTTCCTGGAGAAGGCCGCGGTGGTCAACGCGAGGAAGAAGGAGATGCTGAATAACCGGGCGCTGCGCTACAGCTGGCATGACGCGGCGACCTCTGAGCTCGAGGGCGTCTTTGCGCGCGGCGACCGTCGGATTGCCCCGGTGATCGAGAGGGCTTACCGGGACGGCGCCCTGTTCGATGCCTGGACGGAGTATTTCGACGCGGACCGCTGGAAGCGGGCATTTGCTGAAGAGGGTGTGGATCCCGGCTTTTATATCAACCGGGAGCGGCCTGTCGGGGAGAAGCTCCCCTGGGATTTTATCAACTGCGGGGTGACCAAAGATTTCCTCGCGAGGGAATGGCAGCGGGCGAAGGAAGGCGTGGTCACGCCAAACTGCAGGCAGCAGTGCATGGGCTGCGGGGCGAGAAGGTTCGGAGGAGGTGTCTGCTTTGAAAATCAGGGTTAAATTCGTGAAGCAGGGGAACCTCCGCTTTATCGGCCATCTGGATATCCTCCGGTATTTCCAGAAGGTGATGCGCAGGGCGGACATCCCGGTCCGCTACAGCGAGGGCTTTAATCCCCACCAGATCATGTCCTTTGCCTCCCCGCTCTCGGTGGGGATGATGAGCCGGAGCGAATACATGGATATTGACGCGGACTTCACGGGAAGCGGTGAGGAGCTTGTGCGGGCAATCAACCGGGCGGGCGTTCCGGAGCTTCGGGCGCTTACCGCGGGAAAACTCCGGGACGGCGCGAAGAACGCGATGTCGGCCACCGCGGCGGCCGCCTTCACCGTCTGGCTCAAGGAGGGGAGCGCGGCGGCGCTCGGCATCTCTGATGAGGCGGCGTTCTGGGATAAGGTCCGGGAATTCGGCTCCGCGCCTTCGATTCCCTTCACGAAAGAGACAAGGAAGGGAAAGAAGGAGACGGATCTCGCCCCCCTGGTTCATGAGATCCGTATCGTTACGGGGGGATTCGGGGAGGAGAATCCTTACCCGCGCCTGTACCTGCTCTGTTCCTCCGGGAATCAGGAAAATGTCAAGCCGGACCAGCTTCTCACGGCGTATTTCCGGGCGCGGGGAGAAGAATACCCGAGGTTTCTGTTCCAGACCGAGCGGGAGGAGCTCTACGCGGATGAGGGAGACGGGGAAATGCATGATTTCCGGCCGCTGTATTCCTACACGGAGCCGCTTTTCGGAAACCGTGCCGGAGCTCCGGCAATAGAAGGAACAGCCGAAGCAGAGGCGCCGGAACCGGCTGATGATCCGGCGGTGGTCCATTCCGGCGGGGAGAAAGTTTATGAGTAAGTGCGGCGCGCCCTCCCCGGCGGAAAATGAACCGGGAGAGGCTTCCCGGGCGGTGGGCGTGCGCACCGGGAAGCCGATCCGGACCTTTGTGATCACAGAATATGGCGGCCAGCTGCTGACCGCCCTCTTTGAGGACAGGCATATCCGCCTGCTCATCCCCGAGGAGCCGGAGGAGAGCCGCGTCGGCAATATCTACATCGGCAAGGTGCTGAATGTCGTGAAGAACCTCGGCGCCGCCTTCATCGAGTTTGAGCCCGGAAAAAACGGATATTTTGCCCTCGAAAAGAACGGGATGACGAAACTCGCTACGGGAACCATGCTCCCGGTCCAGGTCGAGAAGGATGCCGTGAAGACCAAATTTCCGGTGCTGACCCGGTATCTGGCATTTCCGGGCCGGTATGCCGTGCTCACACCGGGAAAGCCGGGGATCGGCATTTCCCACCGGGTAAAAGACGAAAAAACACGGGAACGGCTGAAAAACGCGCTGACCGGTTTCCTCAGGGAGGATGAGGGCGTCATACTCCGGACGTCGGCAAAAGACGCGGCGCCGGAGCTTCTTCTGGACGAGATCCTGAGGCTTCGCGGGACGGCAGACCGGGTAGCCCAGGCGGCGAAGACGCGGACGTGCTACTCCCTTCTCTATGGTGCGGATCCGGGCTATCTTCGGGCGGTCAGGGACGCTGGCGGCAATTTTGACCGGGTGGTCACCGATCTTCCGGAGTGCCGGGAGAAGCTTCTGCAGTATTTCCGCGGGGAGGAGCCGGAGCACGAGGCCAGTCTTTCCTTCTATGACGATCCGCTCCAGCCGCTCGCGAAAGCCTGGCCGCTGGACAAAGCGGTCCGGGAGGCGCTTGCAAAGAAGGTCTGGCTGAAGTCCGGGGGGAATCTCATCATCGAGGCGACCGAGGCGCTGACGGTCATCGATGTCAATTCCGCGAAGGCAGCCGGGCCGGGAAAATCGAGGCAGGCTGTGCTCAGGCTGAATCTCGAGGCCGCGGACATGGCAGCCAGGCAGATGATCCTGAGGAACCTCTCGGGGATGATCCTGATCGATTTCGTCAATATGGAGGACGAGGCGGATGTGGACATCCTGCTCCGGCACCTCCGGGATGTCCTTTCCATGGATCCGGTCCGGACGGTTCTCGTGGACATGACCGGGCTCGGTCTTGTCGAGATCACGAGGCAGAAGGTCCGGCGGCCGGTCGCGGAGGTTCTCCGGCCCGCCGGGGCGGAACCGTAGGAACTGTTCAGCCCCCGCATCTCGCGAAGCTTTGCTTCGTTCGATGTGGGAGCCCAGGCGCTTGCGGCGGATACTTTTTGCAAATTAGGATTGACAGCCCGTTTTATCCCTGATAGAATATTTCAGTGTGCCGCACAGCGAGGCTTGAAGTGTGCCCAACAGCTGGGCAACGCCGAAACTGGCGAGTTTATTTTAGAGGAGGTGCCATCAGGATGTATGCGATTATTGCTACCGGTGGTAAACAGTACAAGGTTTCCGAAGGCGATGTGATCCGTGTGGAGAAGCTCGGACTTGAGGCTGAGTCGCCCGTCACCTTTGATCAGGTTCTTGCGGTCAACAACGACAGCGAGCTCAAGATCGGTACGCCGACCGTTGAGGGTGCTACGGTTACCGGTTCTGTTGTCCGCGAGGCGAAGGCAAAGAAAGTCATCGTCTACAAGTTTAAGCCGAAGACAGGCTATCACAAGAAGAACGGTCACAGACAGCTCTTCACCGAAGTGAAGATCGAGAAGATCAACGCCTGATCCGGGCGGAGTTAATCAGATCATGATTCAGGCTGATATCTATACCGATCAGGGAGAGAAGCGGAAGATCGTCATCGACGGCCACGCAGGCTTTGATGACGACGGCAGGGATATTGTCTGTGCCGCGGTTTCCGTCCTTGCCCTGAATACGGCAAATTCCGTGGAAAAGTTCACGGAAGACCGTTTCCGTGCCTCGGAGGATGACGGCTATTTTGTCCTCGAGTTCACGGATAAGATCAGCGAAAAATCGAAGCTTCTTCTGGATTCCCTTGTGCTCGGGCTGACCAGCATCAGGGATAGTTATGGGGAAGAGTACATCAAAGTGAATTTCAGGGAGGTGTAAGTTATGTTCAGTATGAACCTTCAGCTGTTCGCTCACAAGAAAGGTGTCGGCTCCACAAAGAACGGCCGTGATTCCGAGTCCAAGAGACTTGGTGCCAAGCGTGCGGACGGCCAGACTGTTCTTGCCGGCAACATTCTTTACAGACAGCGCGGAACCAAGATTCACCCCGGAACCAACGTAGGCCGCGGCAGTGATGATACGCTTTTCGCACTGACAGATGGTGTCGTGAGATTCGAGAGACTTGGCAGAGATAAGACCCAGGTTTCCGTTTATCCGAAGACAGTGAACGCGTAAGAAACCGAGGCTCCGCACGGAAGTGCGGAGCTTTTTTGCTATGACCAGGCCTTGAAAAGCCGGAGGCGCCTGGCGACGGGTTTACACAGAGAAGGAGTATTGTAATGTTTGCCGACAGTGCCAGAATATTTATTAAGTCAGGGAAGGGCGGCGACGGCCATGTGAGCTTCCGCCGGGAAAAATTCGTCGCGGCCGGAGGCCCGGACGGCGGTGACGGGGGAAAGGGCGGCGACGTCATCTTCGAGGTGGATCAGGGCCAGAACACCTTAAATGATTTCCGGCATAACCGGAAATACATTGCCGGCAACGGCGGAGACGGAGAGAAGCGCCGCTGCCACGGCGCTGACGGCGCCGACGTCGTCCTCAAGGTTCCGGAGGGAACGGTGGTGAAGGACGCACAGAGCGGGAAGATCATCGTCGACATGTCCGGGGAGAACCGGCGGGTGGTCGTCCTCCGGGGCGGCAAGGGTGGCTTGGGCAATATGCATTTTGCCACGTCCACGATGCAGGTGCCGCAGTATGCGCAGCCGGGCAAGCCCGCGCAGGAGCTTGAGGTCATCCTGGAACTCAAGGTCATCGCGGATGTCGGCCTGGTAGGCTTCCCCAATGTCGGGAAATCGACTCTGCTCTCCCGGGTATCCAACGCCCGCCCGGAGATCGCGAACTATCACTTCACAACCCTTTCCCCCCATCTCGGCGTGGTCGATCTCGGGGAGAGCCAGGGCTTTGTCATGGCGGATATCCCCGGCATTATCGAGGGCGCCGCGGAGGGCGCAGGCCTCGGGCTGGATTTTCTCCGCCATATCGAGCGGACCCGCGTCCTGATCCATGTGGTTGACGCGGCGGGAACCGAGGGCAGGGATCCGGTGGAGGATGTGGAAGCGATCCTCCATGAGCTGGAGAAGTACAGCGCGAACCTCCTCGAGAAGCCGCAGCTGATTGCCGCTAACAAGATCGATGCCATTTCCCCTGAGGAAGGGGCGGAGGATCCCATCGAGCGCCTTCGGAATACCTTCGGCCCGCGCGGCATGGAAGTCTATCCGATCTCCGCGGTTACCGGCAAGGGCGTCCGGGAGCTGCTCTGGCGGGCAAATGCCATCCTGAAGACGATGCCCCGGGAGCCGGTGGTCTACGAATCCGATTATGAGTTTATGCCGCAGGTGGAGGATCTTCCCTACACGGTCGTCCGGGACGACAAGGGCGTCTATGTGGTGGAGGGGCCGAAGATTGAGAAGATGCTCGGCTATACTAACCTGGATTCCGAGAAAGGGTTCCGCTTCTTCCAGAAGTTCCTGAAGACCGCGGGGATCCTCGACAAGCTGGAGGAGATGGGCGTCCGCGAGGGCGATACCGTCCGGATGTACGGCCATGAATTTGACTATTACAAGGAGTAAATCATGATGAACCTTACAAGCAGGCAGCGCGCCTATCTCAAGGGGCTGGCCATGAACATCGATCCCATTTTCCAGATCGGGAAATCCAGCCTCACGCCGGAACTCACCCAGGCGGTGTCCGAAGCCCTGGAGGCACGGGAAATCATCAAAATCTCGATCCTGAAGAACTGTGCCGATGAGGGGAATACGCTCGCGCAGATGCTCGCGGAGCGGACGCATTCGACGGTTGTCCAGGTCATCGGGCGCAAGATCGTCCTCTATAAGCCGGCCAAGGAGGAGAGGAAGAGAAAGATCGTCCTTCCGAACTAGAGCGATGAAAAAAATCGGTCTGATGGGCGGAACGTTTGACCCGATCCATCTGGGACACCTGAATCTCGCGCGGCAGGCGTACACGGAGTACGGGATGGAGGAAATCTGGTTTCTCCTCTCCAAGATCCCGCCGCACAAGCGTGGACAGCGCGTCACCCCGGAGAAAGACCGCGAGGCCATGGTCAGGCTGGCGATCCGGGACTGCCCGGGATTTGTCTTTTCCGACTATGAACTCCGCCGGGAAGGCAGCTGCACCTACACGTCCGACACGCTCCGGGGCCTGGCCAGGGATTTTCCCGGCAGCGAGTTCTGGTTTATCGCCGGGGAGGACTCGATCCGCCACATTGAGAGCTGGCATGAGCCGGAGTATATCCTGACCCACATCCCTTTTCTTGCGGCCAGGCGTGAGGATGAGGAGACCCTGGGGCCGGAGGTTGATGAGCTGTCGCCGGAGATGGAATATCTCCGGAAAAAGTATGGGGCACGGATCCGGATGCTGCACTGCCGGGAGATGGAGATTTCCTCCTCGGAGATCCGGCGGCGGGCGGCAGCCGGCCTTTCCATCCGGGAATTTGTTCCGGGCCGCGTCGCGGATTATATAGAGGAAAATGGCCTCTACCGGGGCGGGGATTCCGGCATCGGCAAAGATGCGCGGGCAGGACGGGATAAAGGAGATTTTTCATGAACGCGGAGAATATTGCCATTCGGGAAAAACTGAAAAAGAAGCTTCCGCCGGCGCGGTTTGAGCACACGCTGGGGGTCTGCTACATGTCCGTTGCCCTCGCGATGCGCTGGGGGGCGGATATCCATAAGGCGGAGCTGGCCGGGCTCCTCCATGACTGCGCAAAGCAGTGGAAGAGCTCTGAGATCGTCGCGGTCTGCGATGAGAAGGGCGTCCGCCTCCGCGAGGAGGAACGGAGGACCCCCTCCGTCGTGCACCAGACGCTGGGTGCGTGGATGGCGGAGCACACCTATGGGGTGAAGGATCAGGAGGTTCTCTCCGCCATCGCCTGCCACACGACCGGAAGGCCGGGCATGTCCACATTGGATAAGATTGTCTATCTGGCGGACTTTATCGAGCCGGACCGGAAGATGCTGGACTGCATGGATGCCATCCGCAGGGAGGCGTTCGTTGACCTCGACGGGGCGGTGCTGATGGAACTGGAAAATGTGCTGGGGTATCTCCGGTCCACCGGAGCCCCGGTCGACTCGAAAACCCGGGAGACCTACGAGGATTTCCTGCGTCTCCGGGAGGAAAGGAGAAACCATGGATGAAGCGCAGAAGCTCAGGGATTATGTCAAGACGGCTGTCCATGCCCTCGGGGAGAAGAAGGGGGAGGATATCCGGGTCATTGACATCAGCGGCGTGTCTGTTGTCGCCGATTATTTCGTTATCGCGAGCGGGGACAGTGTGAACCAGGTCCACGCGCTCTCCGACAGCGTCGAGGAGGAGCTGGCGAAGGCCGGGCTCACCGAACACCGCACAGAAGGATATCAGGCGGCCGGCTGGATCCTCCTCGATTACGGCAGCATCGTCATTCATATCTTCTCCCGGGAAGACCGGCTGTTCTACGATCTGGAGCGGATCTGGCGGGACGGAAAGCAGATTGCCCCGGACAGCCTGTGACGGCTGCCTGAGAAAAATATCTGTGAAAAGCAAAAATTTGGAAAAAACGGCGAAAAAGGCGGCAGCGGATGCCGCCTTTTTTGTCAATATTCATCTGGCACAGGACTGACATTTTTCTGCATAGAGGAGTACAATAAGAGATTAGATAAAATAATAACAAAGCACTTTACACATGGAAAGGACTGCGTTTCATGCTGAGCAACAACAGTATTGTGGACCGCCTCTCAGAGATCGAGGGAAAAGCTGCTTCCGTTCTCGGAGAAATCGACGGGGACAAGGCGGCGGTCGACCAGGAGATGAAGGACAGGCGAGCCGCATTTGATGAGCAGATCGAAAAAGAGACAGAGGAACGTATCGCCGGAATCCGGAAGGAGCGCGAGGCTCAGGCGAAGGCCGTGATCGAGCAGGAAAACCGGGATACGGCGGCGCGCATTGACAAGATGAAACGGTTTTACCAGGATCATCACCAGGAGGCTGTTGACCGGCTTTTTGAACAGGTCCTGAAGAGCTGATAGAGGCGGAATATGGGAAAAATGCAGGAATTTGGTGCCGTCTCCGCCAAAATCCGGGCGATGCAGAGTCATCTGCTTGGTGAGGACGACTACCGGAAAATTGCGGGGGAGAAGACCTTCGCGGAGGCGCTGGCTGTCCTTGCGGAATATCCCGCCTACCGGAACCTGATCAGCGAGATTCCGCCGGACAGGGCAGACCGGATGAGCATTGAGGAGGCGGTCAGGAAGAGCGAGTACGCGGATTTCCTGAAGCTGTACCGCTTCTCCGGAATCCGGGAGAAGGCCTTTCTCCGTCTCTATGCTTCCCGGTATGAGGCGCAGGTCCTCAAACACTGTCTCCGCCATGCGGCGAGCGGCGAGGAGATCCTCGCCAGGGTCTCCTGCCCGGAGAGTATATTCTCGATCGCCTCGAAGGCGGACCTCGGCCGGCTGATCGCGGCGGGAACCCCGGAAGAGTTCTTTGCGGCGGCGGAGAAGAGCCAGTATGGCGCGGCGTTCCGGAAGCTTCACGCGGAGGGAAATGCGAAGCTCGCTGATTACGAGGCCGCGGTTGACCTCACCCGCTACCGCCTTCTCTGGGACGCGGAAAAAAATGGCCTGAAAAAGGAAGACGGGGCTATCCTCAGGGAGATCATCGGATCGGAGATCGATATTCAGAACATCATCTGGATCGTCAGGATGCGGGAATATTACAGCATGAGCCCCGAAGAGATCAGGAAGCGGCTGATCCCGATCCACTGGAAGCTCCGCCCCGTTCTCCGGGACCGGCTGATCGCGGCGCCGGATAGGGGAGCTTTCTGCGAGGTGCTTTCCCATTCGCCGTACGCACGGCTTCTTCCGGCGGGCGGGAAGCGGGAGATCTCGCTGGAGGAAATGAAAACCCGCGCGTTTGAGGCCGTCTACGGCGGCAGCGTCCGGAAGAATTATTATTCGATCGCCTGCATCGCCGCGTATCTCTTCCGCAAGGAGAGAGAATTGGAAAAAATAATCACCGCGCTGGAGAAAATCCGGTACGGAAAAGGAGGAACCGGTTCATGATCGAAAAAATGCGATTTATCAGCCTGACCGGTCCGCGGGACGATATTGACCGGGTTGTGGAGAAATATCTCCTCCGGTATGACATTCAGCTGGAAAATGCCATCACCGAGCTCGGGTCCACAACAGGGCTGACCCCGTTCCGCGCCGCGAACCCTTACGACAGCGAGAGGAAAACCGTCCACCACATCATCGAGACGTACAGCGATATCTTTACCGAGGTTTCCGACCGCTCCTATGAGCGGGAAAACACCGCGGAGAATGTCGGCCGCTGCGCGCGGAGCGTCGATGATCTTGCGAAGAAGCTGGCGGAACTTGAGGCCGTCGGGGACAAATTTGAAAAGGAAGCGGAGGCTGTAAGGAGCTCGCTGGATACGATCCGGCCGTTCACCGGCCTGGATTATGATATCCGCCGGATTCTCCAGTTTAAGTCCGTCCTGTTCAGGTTCGGGCGGATGCCGAAGGAATATTTTGACCGCTTTACGAGCCTCGCCTACGACCAGGTCTCCAGCATCCAGATCAAGTGCCGCGAGAACGGGGATTATGTGTGGCTGGTCTATTTCACACCGAGCGGGCAGAAAGACCGCACAGACGCGATCTATTCCTCCATGCACTTTGAGCGTCTCTTTATCCCGGACGAATTTATCGGCACGCCGAAGGCGATGTCGGAAAAGCTGGAAAGCCAGCTCGCGGCCGTGGAAAAGCAGGTGGAGGTGCATAAGGCAAGGGTCAGGGAATTTCTCTCGGCCAACGCCGGAGAGCTGATCGAGGACAGGGATTGCCTCGACTCCTACGAAAAAATCTTTGAGGTGCGGCGGTACGCCGCCTACACCAAGCATGATGAGCACATGTTCTACATCATCTGCGGCTGGATGACCGAGAAGGAGGCCAGGCGGCTGGATCCGGAAATCGAAAGCGACAAGAAGATCTTCGCGCTCGTCGATGACAAGAGCCATACCGCGAAATCCAAGCCGCCGACGCTCCTGAAGAACCCGAAGATCCTGAAGCCCTTTGAGATGTACACGAAGATGTACGGGGTTCCGGATTACAACGAGATGGATCCCACATGGCTGATCGCGGTCACCTACTCGTTCATGTTCGGTTTCATGTTCGGGGATCTCGGCCAGGGCCTCTGCCTGCTGGTTGGCGGCCTTCTCCTCTACCTGCGGACCGGGAACAGCCTGACGGGGATTATCTCCTGCTGCGGTATTTTCTCCTCCCTGTTCGGCGTCATGTTCGGCTCGGTCTTCGGCTTTGAGAATATCGTTCCCGCCCGCTGGCTCCGTCCGACGGAGGCCATGATGCAGCTGCCCGGCGTGGGAAAACTCAACGTCGTTTTTGTGGTGGCGATCGCCATCGGCATGGGGCTCATCCTGTTCTGCATGCTGCTCAACATCATCAACAGCTTCCGCGCGGGGACCCTCGGGGAAATGCTTTTTTCGGCAAACGGCGTCGCGGGGATGATTTTCTATGGGGCGATTGTCCTCATGATCGCGCTGTTCCTTGCCGGAAAAACGCTTCCGGCAGGAGGGCTGCTGGCAGTGCTTGTGATCATCCCGCTGCTCCTGCAGTTTTTCAAGGAACCGCTGACCGCGCTGATCGAGAAGAGGAAGGCGGAGCAGGACAGCGAAAAAGCCGGCCCGGTGATGTTCTTTGTCCAGGGCTTTTTCGAGCTGTTTGAGGTTCTCTTGAGCTATTTTTCCAATACGCTGTCGTTCGTCCGTGTGGGCGCCTTCGCGATCAGCCACGCGGCGATGATGAACGTGGTTCTCATGCTTGCCGGTGCCGAGTCGGGAAATCCGAATCCGGCGGTGATCATTCTCGGCAATCTCTTTGTCTGCGGCATGGAAGGTCTTGTCGTCGGCATCCAGGTGCTGAGGCTGGAATATTATGAGCTTTTCTCCCGCTTCTACCGGGGAACCGGCAGGGAGTTCAAGGCGAATATCTGACAAAGAAAACCAATCTGTTATCCTGGAAGGAGATTTATCATGAGCACACTTGTGAAAATAACTGTCGCTGCCGCACTGATTCTTTCGATTGCCGTTCCCTTCGGCGCTTTTCTTGCCGGGGAGAGGAGCCGCGGGCGCTATAAGAGGGCGCTGGCAGGCAATATCCTGATGTTCTTCGGAACGCTTGCTGTCACCGCCATCGGTTTCATGACCGCGCCGGCATATGCGGCAGGAACCGGGAGCGCCGCAGCCGCATCCGGCCTTTCTACCGGACTCGGCTACATTGCGGCGGCGCTCGCTGTCGGCCTCAGCTGTGTCGGCGGCGGTGTCGCCGTATCGGCTGCTGCATCCGCAGCGCTCGGCGCAATCTCCGAGGATTCGTCGCTTCTCGGTAAGTCTCTGATTTTCGTCGGCCTGGCCGAAGGTGTCTGCCTGTACGGACTGATTATTTCCTTCATGATCCTGGGAAATCTGTGAGATGAAAATGTTCCTGATCAGCGACAACATGGATACCCTGACTGGCATGCGCCTGGCCGGCGTAGAAGGCACAATCGCCAAGGATCCGAAGACACTGGCAGCGGCTCTTGAGAAGGTCACTGCGGATCCGGAGGTCGGCCTTGTCCTTCTCACGGAGCGCTACCAGCGGGAGTACCCTGAGGTCGTCACCAGATATAAGCAGAAAAAGACGCCGCTGTTCATCGATATCCCGGACCGGCACGGTACAGGCCGCAGGCCGGATTTTATCACCGCCTACATTGCTGAGGCGATCGGGGTAAAGCTCTGAGCGGAAAGGAAATTCGGATTCATGACAACAGAGGAAAAACTTCAAAAATTTGAGGAGACCTGCCTGGATGAGGCGAAGGACAAGGCGGGCCGCGTCCTCGCGGATTACCGGAGGGGCCTGGAGACGACATTGGCCAAACACCAGGAAGATGCCGCAAGGCGCGCCGATCTTCGGGTGGCAAAAGAGAGCGAACAGATCGACCGGGAGGTCCGGAAGGAGACTGCCGAGCATGAGATTGAAGCCAGAAGGAAGATTTCCCATGTCCAGGAGGAGTTAAAGGATATGCTCTTCACGGAGCTCAGGAACCGCCTCGCGGACTTTATGTCGACGAAGGATTATATTGACTATCTGGACGACTGTGTACGCAAGTGCATGGCATTTGCCGGCGGAGAGCCTGTCCGGATCTATTTCGATCCCTCGGACACCGATAAAATCCAGCGGATTTCCCTGCAAAATTCGGCGGATATCATCGTCAGCCGCTATTCCTTCGGCGGCGGCATGCGGGCGGTCATTCCGTCCAAAAATATCCTGATTGACCATTCCTTCGACACGATGGTCGAGGAAATCCGGGGCAAATACCATATCGAGGGAGGCGTCAGCTGATGGAAACTGCGGAAAAGCCGAAGTCCGGCGTCATCTACGGGATCAACGGGCCGGTCATCACCGTGCCGGGGGATGTCGGCTTCAAGATGAATGAGATGGTCCATGTCGGCAGGGACAACCTGGTCGGCGAGGTGATCGCCCTGGACAGCGAGAAGACGACCATCCAGTGCTACGAGGAGACTTCCGGCATTGAGCCCGGGGAAATGGTGACCGGAACCGGGGAGGCTGTCTCGGTGACGCTTGCGCCGGGCATCCTGAACATGATTTTCGACGGTATTGAACGACCTCTCGGCAAGATCGCGCTCCGGGACGGGATCTACATCAGCCGCGGTGTCTCTGTGGAGAGTCTGGATACCGCAAAAAAATGGAAGACGCACATGATTGCCAGGAAAGGGGATTATCTCCGGGCAGGAAGCATCATCGCCGAGGTCCCGGAGACCTCCTCGATCATGCACAAGGTCATGCTTCCGCCCAACATGGAAGGCTATGTGCTGGACATCGTTCCGGACGGCATGTATGCGATTACGGAACCTCTGCTCACCCTGCAGAGGAAGAGCGGGGATGAGGTCAAGATCTCGATGATGCAGCGATGGCCGATCCGTGAGGCCAGGCCCAGCGCGATGCGCTATACGCCGTCCCGTCCGCTGGTCACCGGCCAGAGGATTATCGATACCCTGTTTCCGATTGCCCGCGGCGGCGCCGCCTGCATCCCCGGGGGATTCGGAACCGGCAAGACCATGATGCAGCATCAGATTGCCAAATGGTCTGATGCGGACATCATTATCTACATCGGCTGCGGTGAGCGCGGCAACGAGATGACGCAGGTTCTCGAGGAATTCAGCCAGCTGACCGATCCGAGGACCGGCCACTCGCTGATGGACCGGACCGTGCTGATTGCCAACACGTCGAACATGCCGGTGGCTGCCCGGGAGGCAAGCCTCTATTCCGGCCTCACCCTGGCAGAGTATTACCGCGATATGGGTTACAGTGTGGCCATCATGGCGGATTCCACCAGCCGCTGGGCGGAGGCTCTGCGCGAGCTCTCCGGGCGCCTCGAGGAGATGCCCGCCGAGGAGGGCTATCCGTCCTATCTTGCGTCCCGTCTGGCCGGCTTCTATGAGCGGGCAGGGGATGTCCGCACCCTCTGCGGGGAGGAGGGCTCTGTCACGATCATCGGCGCCGTGTCCCCGCAGGGCGGTGATTTCTCCGAGCCGGTCACCCAGAATACCAAGCGGTTTGTCCGCTGTTTCTGGGGGCTGGACAAGGCGCTCGCCTACGCCAGGCATTTCCCGGCGATCAACTGGAACACATCCTATTCCGAGTACATCGGGGACATGGAGCCCTGGTACGCGAAGAATGTCAATCCGCGCTTCTACGATGATCGGAACAGGCTTATGGTGATCCTGAACCGTGAGGCGGCCCTCCAGGATATCGTGAAGCTTCTGGGGTCGGACGTGCTGCCGGACGACCAGCGGCTGACGCTGCAGATCGCGAAGGTTATCCGGACAGGATTTCTCCAGCAGAACGCCTTCCACAAGGTGGACACCTATGTCCCGCTCAAGAAGCAGTATGAGATGATGGAAATCATCCTCTACCTGGACGAGAAGGCGGAAGCCCTCGTGAAAATGGGCATGCCGCTCAGCGTGATGCTGGATGAGCCGGTATGGGATCATGTGATCAACATCAAGTACACGATCGGCAACGACGAACCGGAAAAGTTTGACGGGCTCCGCGCTGAGATCGACCAGTTCTACAACCATGTTATCGAGAAAAACGCATAAGGAGGCCGGACTATGTCAGTGGAATATTTGGGATTAAGTCAGATCAACGGGCCTCTGGCCGTGCTCGAGGGCCTTCAGGGCGCAAAGTACGATGAGGTCGTGGAAATGAACGTCGGCGGCAGTGACCGGCGGCTCGGGCGCATCATCCGCATCGACGGTGACCGGGCGGTCATCCAGGTCTTCCAGGGGACTTCCGGGATGGCTCTCCGCAATACACACACGAGGCTGACCGGGAGGCCGATGATGCTCCCGGTTTCCCAGGATATGCTGGGGAGGACATTCGACGGGATCGGCAATCCCATCGACGGCCTCGGGGAGATCACCGCGGAGGAGGAGAGGGACATCAACGGCATGCCGCTCAACCCGGTGGAGCGTGTCTATCCGCGCAACTACATCAGGACCGGAATCTCCGCGATTGACGGCCTGACAACCCTGATCCGGGGACAGAAGTTGCCGATCTTCTCCGGCAACGGCCTTCCCCACGACCGCCTTGCGGCGCAGATTGTCACGCAGTCCTCGCTGGGCGATGACGCGTCCGACGAGTCCTTTGCCGTTGTCTTTGCGGCGATGGGGGTAAAATACGATGTCGCCCAGTATTTCCGGAAGACCTTCGAGGAAGCCGGTGTCCTGGATCATGTCGCGATGTTTATCAACCTGGCGGACGACCCTGTGGTCGAGCGGCTGATCACGCCGCGCGCGGCGCTCACCCTTGCCGAGTACCTGGCCTTTGAGAAACAGATGAATATCCTGGTTGTCCTGACCGATATGACCAGCTTCTGCGAGGCGCTGCGTGAGGTTTCCTCCTCAAAGGGGGAGATCCCGTCCAGAAAGGGCTATCCCGGCTATCTGTACTCGGAGCTTGCGACGATCTATGAGCGCGCCGGCATTGTCAAGGGCGGGAAGGGGTCGGTAACCCAGATCCCGATCCTGACGATGCCGAACGATGACATCACCCACCCGATCCCCGACCTGACCGGATATATCACCGAGGGGCAGATCGTTCTCGACCGCGAGCTGAACGGCCAGGCCATCTACCCGCCGATCAGCGTTCTCCCGTCCCTGTCCCGCCTGATGAAGGACGGTATCGGCGACGGCTATACGAGGAAGGATCACCAGGATGTGGCGAACCAGCTGTTCGCCTGTTATGCCCACGTGGGAGATGTGCGGGCGCTGGCGTCCGTCATCGGAGAGGATGAGCTGACCGACCTTGACCGGAGCTATCTGGAGTTTGGCCGCGACTTCGAGCACAGGTTCATCAATCAGGATCCCCACGACAACAGGACGATCGGCCGTACGCTCGATATCGGCTGGGAGCTTCTCCGAAAGCTGCCGAGGACCGAACTGGATCGGATCGATACCAAGATTCTGGATGAGTTCTATGAGAAAAAAGGCAGCGGAGACCCGGACGCCTCCGAGAAAAATTCCGAGAACGGGAAGGGATAACGTATGGATCTCAATTCATTTCCGACGAAGGGAAATCTGATTCTGGCTAAAAATTCCCTGGCACTCGCCAGGCAGGGCTATTCCCTGATGGACCGGAAGCGGAATATCCTGATCCGGGAGCTGACGACGCTGATCGACCAGGCCAAGGATATCCAGAAGGAGATTGACGTCACGTTCCGCGAGGCTTATGAGGCTCTTGAGCAGGCCAATATCGACCTTGGCATCAATTCTGTCCGTGAGGCCGCATCCACGGTTCCCGAGGAGACCAGCCTGTCGGTGAAATACCGGTCGATCATGGGGACGGATATCCCCTTGGTCCGCTATGAGAAAAAGCCGGTTACGTTGACGTACTCCCTCGCCGGAACCAGCGAGGCACTGGACAATGCGAGAATCAAGTTTGCGCGGGTGAAAGACCTGACGATCCGCCTCTCCTCCGTGGAGAATTCCTGCTACCGTCTTGCGACGAACATCCGGAAGACGCAGAAGAGGGCAAATGCCCTGAAGAACATCACGATACCGTCCTATGAGCACCTGTCCAAGACGATCTCGGATGCCTTGGAGGAGAAGGACCGGGAGGAGTTTACGAGGCTCAAGGTCATTAAGAGGCAGCATGCGTGAAATGTGATGTCCCGGGCGCCTGCGGCGTTTGGAACACCACACGCAGGGAAAAAAAGGCCGCGAAGCCGTCCGTAAGCAATCATTTTGCGGGTTTTCCCCCGCATGTTCGGAAACAGCACACAGGCCGGGAAGAAACGTGAAAGCGTTTCTTCCCGGCCTGTGTGCTGTTCATCTGCCGGAGAATTCAGGCGGCTGCTGTCTCAGCAATGCCGGCATCCTGATTCCAGGGCATCGCGGATCTCGTGATCCGGAACCTCCATCGGATACTTTCCGGTGAAGCAGGCATTGCAGATCGGAAGGCCTCCGGCAATCTCGCGCAAACCGTCAACCGTCATGTAGCCCAGGCTGTCTGCGCCGATCTCCTTCTGGATCTCCTCGACAGAATGCTGGTGCGCGATCAGTGAGTTCGTTCCCGGGACATCGGTCCCGAAGTAGCAGGGATAGAGGAATGGCGGGGAGGAGATGCGGACATGCACTTCCAGTGCCCCGGCTTTTTTCAGATCCCGGATCAGGTTCTTCATCGTGGTTCCCCGGACGATGGAATCGTCAACGAGGACGAGGCGTTTTCCCCTGACCGCCGGTTCGATTACGTTCAGCTTAATCTTGACGCTGTCCTCACGTTCCTCCTGTGTCGGCTTGATAAACGTCCGACCGACATAACTGTTCTTGTGAAATACCATGCCGAAGGGGATGCCGGAAGCCTCGGCGAAGCCGTAGGCTGCCGTCAGGCCGGAATCCGGAACCCCGGCAACGAGATCCGCTTCGGCCGGAAATTCTCTCGCGAGGATTTTCCCGCCGAGACGGCGCGCCTCATAGACACTGATCTGATCAATTTTTGAGTCGAGACGGGCAAAATAGATATACTCAAAGACACAGTGGGCGCGGGCCGGCTTGGCCTCAAGATGGTAGGACTGGATTCCTTCCGGTGTGATGGAGACAATCTCTCCGGGCTCAACGTCCCGGATGAAGGTCCCGCCCACGGAACTGATGGCACAGCTCTCGGAGGCGATGATCCAGGCGTCATCCCGGCGGCCGATGCAGAGCGGCCGCAGTCCGTAAGGATCGCGGATTCCCATCAGCTTTCTCGGGCTGGAGACGACGAGGGCATACGCGCCGCGCAGCCTCCCGCACGCCTTCACCACAGCCTCCTCGGCGGTCGGGGCATTGATGCGCTCCTTCGCGATCAGATAGGCGATGACCTCGGAATCGATCGTGGTCGTAAAGAGGGCACCGGTCTGTTCCAGCTCCTGCCTGAGCTCCGCGGCATTGACGAGGTTGCCGTTATGGGCGAGGCAGAGCGTCCCCTTGATGTAATTGAGCACGAGCGGCTGTGTATTTTCGATGGTCGTCGCGCCGGTTGTCGAATAGCGTACATGGCCGACACCGAGATTGCCGTGAAGCTTTTCGATGTCATGGCTGTGAAATACCTCGTTGACCAGGCCGAGACCCCGATGGCAGTCTACCTTCCCGAACGGGCCGTTTGTGTCGGTCACCGCAATGCCGCAGGATTCCTGCCCGCGGTGCTGAAGCGCGCTCAGTCCGTAATAAACGCTGTGGGCGACATCGCCGCCATGGATGTCATAGATGCCGAAGACACCGCATTCCTCGTGTACACCAGTTACAGATGGATTCATGTTTGTCCCTCCGTTTACCCGATACACCGCGATCCCAATGAAAAGGCCGGGATCGTATTCTGTATAAGAGAAGCTAAGAACAGGCAAGTGGCCATGCAGGGAGACGCCGTGACGGACGGCGGAAGACTGCACGATCGATGCAAAAAGCAGAGGCAACCTGACTGTGAACAGAAGTGTCCCTGCTTCTCCTAGACAGTATATCTGCCGATTCTCCGCGGGTCAAGTCAAAAATATGCGGCAAAAAGCCCTGTCAGCTGACGGAAAAGTGCAGGAATCAGTGCATCATCCGGATCAGCCCGATCACTTTTCCGAGAATCTTGACATGATCCACAATGATGGGAGGCATCGTGGTATTCTCCGGTTGAAGCCGGTAGAAATTCTTCTCCTTATAAAAACGCTTGACGGTGGCGGAGTCGTCGACCAGGGCGACGACAATCTCGCCGTTTGTGGCGGTGTCCTCCTGCTCCACGATGACGCTGTCCCCGCTGTAGATACCTACATCGACCATGCTGTCCCCCTTGACTTTCAGCATGAAAACCTGCTTGTTGGGGAGCATCTCTGCGGGCATGGGAAAATATCCCTCGATATTCTGCTCGGCAAGAATCGGGAGGCCTGCGGCAACAGTGCCGATCAGGGGAATGCTGACGATATCCCGGTGGGGAAGAGAGAAGTCCTCATCCACGATCTCAATTGCCCTCGGCTTTGACGGATCCCGCCGGATGTATCCCTTCTTTTCCAGGGCGCCGAGATGGGCGTGTACCGAGGAAGTCGATTTCAGGTGGACTTTTTCACAGATTTCGCGCACGGTAGGCGGATAGCCGCGGTTCAGCAATGCTTCCTTGATATATTCGAGAATTTCCTTCTGCTTGTCGGACAGTTCGGTTGATTTTGCCATATTCGATTCCTCCGGGGCAGCCGGAACACTGCCGGAACTTAATCATTTACCTGATGTCATGATACCACAGCGGGGGAGAAAAAGCAAACTATTGTTCGAATTTATGATTTGTTCGATTGACAAACGGATGTTCGCATTTTATAATCAGCTCAGGAATTAAAGAACGAATGTTCTTACGAATACATGTTTGCCGAACATCCGGTTGCCGAGCAGGGCTTGACGGACGGTTTCAGAAAAAAGGGGGCATCAGCTTTATGGCATCAGTGCATTCTTCATCAGCCGCAGCGAAGACATCGTTTTTTCCCGGTCCGGAGATCATCACGCTCTATCCGCAGTCCGGTGAGGCCGCAGCGGGATCCGGGAAGAGAAACTTCCGTGAGAGATGCAGCCTGCCCTTTGGCAGGCTGCGCCCGGAACCCGTCGTCAGGGCATGCCGGATGCTGCTCACCTTCTTTCTTGCCAGCACAGCTATTCTTCTCATATCCGGCCTGCTTTCCCTCTCTGAGGGTATAGGCCCGGCTGCCGCGGATGTCGGGAAAAATGATGCTCATGACGAATATTTATCTATGATCCGTGCAGATCGGGACGGATACCGGAAGTATTATACCAGCGTCCCTGTCCGCAGCGGCGACACGCTCTGGTCGATTGCCAGGGAATATAACCGGCATTCCGGGATGACTGATGAGGAGTATGTCGACGAGCTCCGCCACATGAACAGTATTTCCGGGCTGGATATTCATGCCGGGCATTATCTCACCGTGTGCTATTTCCGTTGAACAATTCTGATCAGTCCCGGCAATCCGGATGATTTTCTGATATACTATACTGTGCTTGGATATCATTCTGCTTTTGCCGCAGCCTGCCGATGAGGAAACTGAGAACAGGCGGAAAGGAATAGTGACTATGGAATTGAAAGATCAACTGGAAAAACTGGACAGCCTCTACGCGGACGGGAATCTTCCGGAAGCGGAAAAGATGCTGAATAACTGGCTTGAGGACGCCAGGCTTATGGCGGATGACGCCTCGCGCCTTACCCTTCTGAACGAACTTATGGGTCTCTACCGGACGACCGGCCGCGCAGGTCAGGCGGCGGAGTGCGCCGGGGAGGCTCTCGGGCTTGTTGACCGGTTAAACCTCACCGGAACCGCTCAGCATGGGACAACCCTGCTCAATGCCGCAACGGCATACAGCAGGGCAGGAGATTATGACCGGGCTCTCGAGCTTTATGCGGCAGCCGGAAACCTGTTCCGGCAGAACGGCCTGGACGGCAGCTACCAGATGGCCAGCCTCTTCAACAATATCAGCAGCGTCTATGAGGCGAAGGGGGATGCCGGGAAGGCGCTGGAATACCTCGAGAGCGCGCTGGAGATCGTCTCCGGGCTCGATGACTGTGCCGGCGAGGCGGCGGTAACAAGGATCAGCATCGCCTACGCCCTTATGCGGCTTGAGCGCCTCAAGGAGGCAGCGGATACCCTGCAGGAGGTGTATCTCTATTTTGCCTCCGAGGAGGGATCACGGGATCCGCATTTTGCAGCACTCCTGGCCGCGTCCGGCGAGCTTGCCGTCCGCAATCACGACTATGCTGAAGCCATCGACGATTATCAGAAGGCGCTCAAGGAGACAAAAGACCGGTACGGGGAGAATGACTACTGCCGGATGCTGGAGAAGAATATCGCGTTTGTCCGGGAACTTATGGCAAAATCGCAGGAATCCCCTTCCCGGAAAGAAAACTCCTGAGGTCATGGGAGGAAAGCTAAGGCTGCGTGATGAAAGGACTTGAACTTTGCAGGCGCTATTTTGAGGAATGCGCAGGCACGATTCTTCGCCGGGAGTTTCCGGAGATGATGGAGCGGGCGGCCGTCGGCCTTGTCGGCGAGGGCTCGGAGTGCCTCGGATTTGATGATGAATTTTCACAGGATCACGATTTCGGACCCGGCTTCTGCATCTGGCTTTCCCCGGAAGACGCAGAGCGTTATGGGCGCAGGCTGCAGGCAGCATACGAGCAGCTGCCTGGGGAATTTCTGGGTGTCCGCCGGCTGGAAACCAGGCGCGGGGCCGGGCGCGTCGGCGTCATGGAACTTCACAGCTTTTTTGCCCGCTTTATGGGCGCCGAACAGCCGCCGCGGAACCTGCGCCGCTGGCTGAACCTTCCTGAGCATTTTCTCTGCCTGCTTTCCGGCGGCGAGGTGTATCAGGATCCGGCAGGAGAGTTTTCCCGGATCCGGGATGCCGTGCGGGCGTATTACCCGGAGGATGTGCGGGTCAAGAAGATCGCTGCCAGAGCCGCGGAGATGTCGCGCTCCGGCCAGTACAATTACGCGCGGGCGATGCGGCGCGGGGATGTGGTTTCGGCCTGCCTTGCACTCGCGGACTTTATGCGGAGCGCCATGCGGATGATCTATCTCTGCAATTCCGTCTATGCCCCGTATGACAAATGGCTATATCGGGGGCTGACCGACCTTCGGGATGGAAAGCATCTCATCTTTGGGCCGCGTTTTTCGGGACCGATGCGGCTTGCCGGGGCAGTGCCCCTGATTGGCGAAATTTCCCGGCTTCGGCCGGATGTATCCCTCTGGGAACATCCGGAAACGCTGCCGGAAGTCAACCAGAATGACCCATGTGTACAGAAAATCGAGGAGATCTGCCGGCTTACGCTATCCGAGCTCCGCAGGGAAGGACTGACTGAGGGCACGGACAATTTTCTGGAGCGCCATACGTGGGATATCATGGCTAAGATTCAGGATCCTGAGCTTGCCCGATGCCATGTCCTGGAAGGTTAACGAGAGGACACCGACTTACGAGTGTAGCTCCCGGGTTCGCGGGAGGTAATGATCCAATGAAAAAAAATGAGGCGCGGACGAGTGCGCCGGAATCGGTTAAAGAAAAAATCATCGCGATAGAGTGGGAGATGTTTCAGCGCGTCCACAATGAAGGCGGCCGGGCAGACTGCCAGGACAGACCGGACACATTTGCTATCATGAGACGGGCTCAATTTTCTGCCTGGCCGCAGGAACTGGCGGAGAGCTATCTTAAGGATCTCAGGGACGCCCTTCGGACGGGGCGGAACCTTCCCATGGAAAAATATGCGCGGATGATGGCGTCCACGGCACCGGAAGAATACCGGAGATTCAGCTCTGCCCTGCCCGAGATTCCGGAACAATCCCGGGAAATCATTGAGGAATGTGTAGCCCAGGAGATCTCCTGGATGGAGGAATATTGCCGGGAGTATCCGCGCCTATCGTCTGGGAATCGTGTCCTGTATACCCGGGAGGATACGTCGTATGAGACTTCCTTTGAGACGTATGAACGTGGGGAGCTGTCGACCTATTCCGCGCATACACTCGAGTTATACCGGAAGTTTCTTCTCGAACTCAAGGCGCGCGGTGAGAATCTGGCACTGCTGATCATGACCTCAATGGTCCGGCAATATGGATACCGGAGCCTCACGGATGCGGAGAACCGGCAGCCGGAAGGCTGATCACGCCCCCTCTCAGGGTTCCCTGAGCTTGACCTTATCCCGCGCGCTTCTCCGGCGCTGATCCTCGATCGCGGCGTAGTGCTTTTTGGTTGTATTGACATCCGCGTGGCCGAGGACATCCGCCACCAGGTAGATGTCCCCGGTTTCCCGGTAGAGATTTGTGCCATAAGTACTGCGCAGTTTGTGCGGCGTGATTTTTTTCAGCGGAGTCACAATCTGCGCATATTTTTTGACCATTTTCTCGACAGAGCGGACATTGATCCGTTTATTTTGAAGGGACAGGAAGAGGGCATCCTCGCTTCCGGGTTCCGCGGTGATCTTTTCCCGTTCGTTCATATAGTCGCGGAGGGCAGCCTCCACCTCATCACCGAAGTAGATGATCACTTCCTTTCCGCCTTTCCTGTGAATCCGTATGCCATCCACATGAAAGTCTACATCGCTGATATTGATGCCGACGCACTCGGAAACACGGATTCCCGTGCCGAGCATAAGAGTCATCATCGCCAGGTCGCGGACGCGGGTTCTCTCGTGAAATTTTTTCTGGCGGTCGGTCAGATCCTTGCCGTCATCAACCTCGTCGAGAAACTGGGCAACCTCGTCAACCTCAAAGCGGATGATCTCCTTATCATGAATCTTGGGGAGCTCGACGAGCGCAGCAGGATTGTTCTTAATCATTTCCCTGCGGAAGTAATAGTTGTAAAAGCTTTTGAGTGAGGAAATTTTCCGCATGATTCCGCGCTCCGCGTTGGTCACATCGCTCCGCGAATCGGTGTCATAGCATTTGAGGTAGTCCATATATTCCTCAATGTCCTGCAGGGTGATTTCCTCGAGCACATCGATCGTGAGACTGCGGATCGGCGTCTTTGACAGAACCGGATTTTCCCGATGAAGGTATTCGAAAAATGTCTTCAGGTCGTAGGCGTAGGCAAGCCGCGTGCGTGCGGAAGTCCTGGTTTCAATACCGGTAAAAAAATCCCGGCAGAACAGCGGGAGTTCCCGGAGTATGGCGCGCATGCGCTTGGTATTCTCGATATTTTCCTGATCATGATAGGTAAGTTCCCCTGCCATGGATTAACCTTCCTTTCCGCGCTGTACAGATGCTGTCTGACTTGCTGATTGGTTCGTAAAAACACAGGATTATCCGAATAATTTTATCCTAATTCTAGCATAAGGGGGAAAAATGGTAAAGCCTTCGCATTTTTCTTGAGCTATTCCGCCCGATATCTTAAAATAAAGATATCTGTTCAGGAGGATAGGGTGATGATTTATATTTTTGCGGATATTGACGGGACAATCCGCCAGTTTGACGGGAGTATCGCGGAATCTACCGTGACGGCGATCCATAAGCTTCGGGAAAATGGCTGCAAGGTTCTGATCTGCAGCGGAAGGCCGGAAGCGGAGATCGAGCAGAATGTCCTGGATATTGGTTTTGACGGGATCGTGTCATCCGCGGGTGCGCGGGTTACCTATGAGGGAAAATGTGTTGTCCAGCGGACGGTGGAGGACAGCGTCATGCAGAGGTTTGTGCGCTACGCCTCGGGACATGAATACCTCGTGGTGTGCCAGAACCACAGGGGAAGCTATATTCTTCGGAGGCAGCTGGCAACATATACGATGATCTCCAATGAGACACAGAAGCGGCTGGGTGAGACGAATAAACGGCTGCTCCTGCTTCCCGCACCGGTCGATACGGTCGAAGACCTGAAGGATACGGAAAAGTTCATGTTTTTCGGCAGTGTTGTCCCGACCGACGCGCTGACCTGGATGTGGACGGATCAATTTGATTTTCTCCCGTTCAGCTTTCCGTGCCCCGTTCCCTATGGCGGCGAGGGGAGCATCGCCGGTGTTGACAAGGGTTATGGGATTCGTGAGCTCTGCCGGGCGGTTGGCGCTGACCTCCGGGATACCATCGCCATCGGTGACAGCGGCAATGACATCCCCATGCTGAAAACGGCGGGTCGCGCGATCGCGATGGGAAACGGAACACCGGATGCGCTGAACGCGGCAGATATGGTTACCGACAACATCGGAGATGACGGATTTGCCAATGCGTTCCGAAAACTGGGATTTATCTGATGAGCCATTGGGAAGGGCTGCCGGAGACGGCAGCTCCTTTTTTACACAGGGGACTTAACGCGCGGGAGCCCGGCGGGCGAAGCGTGAGTTTAGTGCAGGCTATGCAAATTTGCTTCTGCCCTTCAACTGGATATGAAAAGATCAGAAAAACTGTACTTGTAAATTGCAAAAATAATTCAATAAAATACAGGACAGTTATTGACAGAAGTCTTCCTCGCAATATAATGGGAGTAAATGCAGCGGTTCTGTACATGCCGATCTTAAGCTGCCCCGGCATGTGCTGAACGGTTACGAACGATCTTGAGAGGGAGGGTTAACCATGAAAAAGATTTTCACGCTTCTGCTCATTTCGGGGCTTGCCGCGGGGATTTTCGCCGGCTGCAGTTCCGGAAAGGCTCAGGAGGCAGCGGGAAGTACAGACAGCATTGGAAGCGCCGGGGTTTCCGGAGAGACATCTTCCGGTGCCTCCTCAGGCGGGAAGGTATTTACCTATGCGAGGGATTCCTCGACCACTTCCTTCGATCTCCACCGCGAGATCACCATGAACAATGCCTTCGCCATCGACAAGGTTTTTGAGCCGCTGGTTATCTTTGACCAGGATGGCAATATTACAGACTGGCTGGCAAAGGACCACTCGATCAGCAGCGATGGCCTGACCTACACCTTTACCCTGAGGGACGGCGTCCAGTTTTCTGACGGGACACCGATGACCGCGAAGGATGTCGTGTATTCGATCAACCGTCATCTGAGCACAGACGGCCCGCTTCCGCTGCAGGGGGAGATCTCCAATGTTTCTGCCCCGGATGACCATACGGTGGTGATCACGCTGGGCTCCGCGTACACACCATTCCTCGCTGAGCTCGCGAATTTCTCCAACGGGATCCTTCCGGAGAATCTGGAGGGGAAGAGCGAGGAAGACTTTTTCAAGAATCCGGTCGGCACAGGCCCGTTTGCCGTCTCCTCCTGGGATCCCAGCGGAGATCTCACGTTCGTGAAAAACGAACACTATTGGAGAGAAGGGGAACCGAAGATCGACAAGCTGGTCTATAAGACAGTAAGCGACGGCAATCAGGCGCTCAATCAGCTGAAGGCCGGCGAGGTAGATGCCGTGGAATCACTCAGCTACGCGAATGCGGAGGCGGTCAATTCCGCCGCGGATACCCGTGTCCTGACCAGCGGGAGCTGGAATGTCGAGGAGCTGTTTTTCAACACGCTGGATGAACATTTTTCTGACGTTCATGTCCGCCAAGCGCTGGCGCAAGCGATCGACCGTGAGAATCTGACGAAGGCACTCACATTCGGCTATGGGGAAACGGCAAATACCATCCTCCCGAATGCGATCCGCTACAATACCTCGGATACGGTGAATGCCCTCGCCTTTCATACGGATGCGGCAAAGCAGGAGCTCTCAGAGAGCGCATACCCGGACGGGTTCAGTACATCGATCCTGATTCCCTCCGGCAATAACACGAGGCTCCAGGAGGCGCAGATTATCCAGGCGGCAGGCCAGTCGATCGGGATTACGATCCAGATTGACCAGCAGGAGACGGCGGCATTCCGGGACAGCTTCATGAACCTCAATTATTCGATGATGATCAACAGCGCGACTGCGGATTATCCGGATGCGGATTCCATTTTCTCCTTCCAGGTAGATCCGGACGGGTTCAGCAAGTGCTACTGGACGAGCTATCATTCGGATGACGCGGCTGCGCTGTGGAAAGAAGGGCAGACGGAGCCCGACGGGGACAGCCGTGCCAAGACCTATGCGGATCTTCAGCAGCTCCTCGCGGAGGATGTCCCCTATCTTCCGCTGTACTACCCGAATGTCTGCATCGGCGTGCGGAGCAATGTCAGCGGGTTGGAAGTGCTTCCCAACGGCTCGGCACGATTTAACGATGTCACCCTGAATTGATGGGGAAAATGAAAATGGCAGAGAACAACAGCAGGGGACAGCGATGAACAATTCCTTATTTCCGGCCGGGCGGGGCGCCCGGCCATCTGCCGCCTCGGGGAGAAATCTTCCCGGGCGGTGGTTTTTCTTTCTCCTTCTCCGGTCACTTGCCGTGATCCTGATGGTCATGGCCGCGGTTTTTTTTCTGATGCGTCTTGTTCCGGGTGACCCGGCAGTCATGGTGCTCGGTGAGCATGCCTCACCGGACGCCGTGCAGGCCCTCCGAGAGAAAATGGGACTTGATCTTCCGGTAAGCAGCCAGTTTTTCCGGTTCCTCCGGAATATGGTTTTTCACCTGGACACCGGGACATCCCTGAAATTCGGGGTTTCCTGCCGGCAGCTTGTGTATGAGTACGCTCCGGTGACGCTGCTGCTCACGTTTTTTGCCATGGCTGTCACAGCGGTCATTTCCATTCTTCTCGCCTTTCTTGCGGCGACGCATCAAAATGGCTTTCTGGACCATCTGGTCCGGATTTTCCCGGCGTTCACCCAGGGCATGCCGGTCTTCTGGACCGGGCTTCTTCTGATCCTGCTGTTTGCCGTGCACTGGAAAATTTTCCCGGTCGGCGGCCTTGGTACCGGGAGTGCGGCCGCGGCTTTCCGGGGGATGGTGCTTCCTGCCGTGACGATCGCCTTCGGCCAGATTCCGCCGCTCGTCCGGTCACTCAGGGAGAGCATCCTCGAGGTGCTGCATGCGGACTTTGTGACTACACTCCGCGCCGCACGGCTTCCGCGGCGCCGGATTCTCTACGGCCACGTTCTGCGCAATGCGTTTGTGCCGGCGCTCATGCTGTTTTCGGTGAATTTTTCCTATCTGATCGGCGGTACACTCATTGTGGAACAGGTTTTCGCGATCCGCGGTGTTGGGACACTGCTGTTTCAGGCGATCAGCAGCCGGGATTTCCCGCTCGTCCAGGCGATCGCTTTTTACTGCGCCCTTCTGGTCGTCCTGATCAGCGCCCTTGCCGACCTGACGGCGTATCTGGCGGATCCGAGGATCGGCCGGTGGCAGCGGTGACCGGGAGAATCGCAGCGGAGGAGAGCAGTTGTGAAAACAGATTGGAAAAATAATGCAGAGAGAAGAAAAAAAATGCGCCACCGGAGGGGGAAAACCCTGGCTGCCGGCTGCCTGATGATGGGAATCCTGATCCTGCTGGCGGTGTTTGCCCCGCTGATCTGTCGCATTGATCCGATGCAGCAGGATCTTTCCGCATACCTACTGCCTCCGGGAAGCGGGCATCCCTTCGGTACAGACCAGCTCGGGCGCGACATCCTCAGCCGGGTATTCTATGCCGGCCGCACAGACCTTACCCTCATGGTGCTGGCGGAGATCGTCCCGTTCTGCCTGGGCACGGTTCTCGGCATGCTGGCCGGCTATTACGGAGGCGTGGTGAACGGCCTCATTTCCCTGGTGACAGACACCCTGATCGCATTTCCCTATTACCTGCTGGTGATCCTGGTTGCATTTTTCAACGGTTCCGGGATCGGCGGCATATTCCTCACTTTTAGTATCGTCGGCTGGATCGTTTACGCCAGGGTGGCGAAGGGGGTGACCGGCTCCCTTGCCGGCAGTGAATGGGTTGAAGCCGCAAAACTAACCGGCTACAGTGATTTCCGGATCCTTTTCCGGGAAATCTTCCCGAATGTCTTCCCGCAGGTTCTGGTCGTCCTCATGACCGATATGGCAAGCCTCCTGGTCATGATTGTGACCCTGGGCTATCTCGGCATCGGCATCACGGCGCCGACTCCGGACTGGGGAAGCATGATCGCCGAAGGGCAGAGCTTTATCACTTCGGCCTGGTGGCTGTCGGTGATCCCCGGCCTTTTTGTCGTCTATACCGGGATCGGGCTCTCCCTGATCGGCGACGGGCTGGCAGATCGGATGAGAGGAGGCATGGGGTGAGGAAACTGGATGAAAAAAAGACCGCGAGGACGGCTGGGATGAGTGGATCGGATGAGAGAATGGCTGCGGGGGCAGCCGGGGTGAGGAGCGATGAATCGCTGGAGCAAGATCTTCGGGAACATGGCGCTGTCCTTGAGGTCAGCCATTCCCGGATATCCGATTCTGCGGGAAATGTGCTGGTTCATGATTTCTCTCTCGCTGTCCATGCCGGCGAGACGGTCGGCCTGGTCGGGGAATCCGGGTCCGGGAAGACCCTGACGCTCAGGAATCTGATCGGCCTTCTTCCGGAAGGGCTCACGGAGACACACGAAGTACTTCGGCGGAATGCCGATACCGCGATGATATTCCAGGATCCCGTGCGCGCGCTTGACCCGCTCTGTCCGGTTGTCCGGCAGATCTGTGAGGTGATCCGGGTCAGGCAGAAGAAGGACAGGGCAGAGGCAAGAAAGCTGGCCGCGGTTATGCTCCGCCGGCTGGATCTCCCGGCGGAGTGGCTGCGAAGGGATCCGCTTCCGGGAGAAATTTCCGGCGGCCAGTGCCAGAGGGTAGATATCGCGATCGCACTGGCGTGCCGCCCCCGGGTTCTCCTCTGTGACGAGCCGACGACAGCACTTGATGTCACCGTGCAGAAACAGACGCTGGCGCTCATCCGGGATCTGCAGCAGAGCCTGTCCTTCGCGATGGTCTTTGTGACGCATAACCTCGCGGTGGCAGCCCAGGTGTGTGAAAAACTGGTCGTCCTCAGGGAGGGGAGAATCGTGGAGCAAGGAACGGCAGCGGAGATTTTTTCCGCCCCGAAAGAGGACTATACCCGGCAGCTCATCGCGGCGATTCTTCCGGTTCCAGAAAGGGAAAAAGATGGACAGCATTCTCCGTTGTGAACAGATCACCGCTTCTTATGGGGCAAAAACGGTTCTCCGGGATGTCACCCTGCGCGTACCCAGGGGCCGTATCCTCGGGCTTGTCGGCAGCTCCGGCTCTGGCAAATCCACGCTTGCCCGCGTCATCACAGGTCTTCTTGCACCTGCCGCCGGAAAGTTATATTATGACGGGAGGGAACTTTCCCCGCGGCGCACGCCGGACGAACGCCGAAATATCCAGATGGTCTTTCAGAATCCGGACGGCTCGTTTAACCCGCGGAAGAAGGTCGGGACGATTCTCGGCGACGTTTTGCTGTTTCATCACCGGACAGACCGTGCCCACCTCCGGCAGGAATGCGGAAGACTGCTGGAGCGGGTGGGACTTGCCGAGGGCGACCTGGAAAGGTATCCGTTGTCATTTTCCGGCGGCCAGCGGCAGCGGATTGCCCTGGCACGGGCGATGGCAGCCGGCCCGAAGCTGCTGATCCTTGACGAGCCGACGTCTGCCCTGGATGTCTCGGTACAGAGGAAAATTCTGGATTTGATCCGCAGCCTGCAGCAGGAACAGAAGTTGACGCTGCTGTTTATCACCCATGATCTCGGCATTGTCTATGATATTTGCGATGATGTCGCCGTCCTGGACGAAGGCCGGATCTGCGAGGTGACACCGTCGGAAGAGTTTTTCCGTTCCCCGCGGAGTGCACGCGGCGCCCTTCTCCTGGACAGCGTTCCGAGAATCCCGGAAATTGCGGGGGACGGGGCTTTGTCCATACGCCCGGAACAGATGGGGCAGGAGGAACGGCATGAGGACCAAATGCCTGAGCAGAAATGGGCAGGAGGAACGGCATGAGGACCAAATGCCTGAGCAGAAATGGGCGGGAGGAAAATGATGAATAACGAAAACGGGGAAGCTGTTTTCGAAGATTCACAGGCGATGATTGACCTTCACCTGCATCCGGGCTGGACAGATTTCCTGCCGGAGGACCAGGCGCGGAGGACAGCGGAAGAGCAGAAGACGCGGATCCGCGAATTTCTCCGCAGGTACCGGAAACATGGATTTGTCCTTGCCCGCGATGCCGGCGGCTTTGCGGATTTTTCGGAGGATGCCCGGAAAGAGATTTCCGGGCATCCGGACTGCACCGCAATTCTCCCGAACGGCGGGATGCTGGGAAATGCGGATCCGGACGGCAGACTTGCGGCCGCCGCGGCAGCAGGGCCATTTTCCTGGGTCAAAATTTTCGCGACCGGAGGTGTCGGCGCCGAACCTGAGCACGCAGTCGATCCGTCAGTTACCCGGGAATATTTTTTCCGGTCGGTGCAAAAGCTCCATGCCGCGGGGAAAAAAGTGATGGTGCACACCTGGGGCGGTGTCACGCTGGACTGGTGTATTGAGGCCGGAGTGGATTCTGTGGAGCATGGCGTCTACATGACCCATGACCAGGCGCAGAAGCTCGCTGAACGGCAGATTCCGCTGATCCCGACCTGCGGCATTTACCGCCTGCTCGCTGAAAGGCCGGAGCTCTTTGCACTCGGCGCTGCGTTCAGGGAGCACGCAAAGCGCGCTGCTGAGGCACAGCGGTTCTCCGTTCCCGAGGCAATTCGCGCCGGAGTGCTTCTCGGCTTTGGGACAGATTTTTATGCCGATCCGGCGCTGGCTGATGAGGCCAATGCAGAGCTGGCCACCCTTGTGGATCTCGGGCTGTCCCGCGAGGCGGCAATGCAGACAGCGGTGGAGAATGCGCGGAAGATTCTCGGGCTTAGCTCGGAGGAAAAGGCCAGGTAATTCTTGGGCTTAGCCCGGAGGAAAAGGCCAGGTAATTCTCGGGCTTAGCCCGGAGGAAAAGGCAGGTAATTCTCGGGCTTTACCCGGAGGAGAAAATCAGGTAATTCGCGGCCTAGACCCGGAGGAGAAGATTGGACAGACGAAAATTGATCAATACGGCTGTCCCGGTGGCGTTTGCGGCACTTGGGGCAGCGTTGGCGCTGGGATTTCATCCCGGGAGAACAGGTACCGCGGAGGCGGGGGAAGTCCCCAGGGAGGCGACAGCGGCAGAGCTTTCCGGGACGCTTCCGGAGGAAAGCCTGTCGGAGGAGAACTCCTCAGAACCGGAAACGGCACTGGAAGCGTCCGCCGAGGAAGCGTCCGCCGAGGAATCGACGGCCGCCGCGGAAATCCATCCGATCCCGGTAACCAGCATCCTGCACGGTGTACATCTCTGGACCGGATTTGCGGCCTGTGAATCAGACGGTGAGAACGGCAGGAGTGCCGGGAGCGACGGAGGCCATGCCTACGGCATTTTCCAGTTCGACGACCGCTGTGACCTCGACTGGTTTCTCCGCCAGTGTTTGGCGGCGAATCCGGTAAAGTATGCCGCTTTCCGCCCGTTCACGGAAAAGATGCCCGAGGCGGGTGGGGATGATGCCGCCGTTGCTTTGGCGCAGTCGGAAAATGCAGCTGTCTCGGCTCCGGCCGCCGGAACGGATACGGACAGTGCGGCGGATGCCCCGGAAGAATCCCTCGAGGTAAAAATCGCGGAAAAGGCCGCGACGGAGGCGGAATTATCCCGCCGGGATGAGGCCTCGCTGATCGATGCCTGGCATAAGGTCTATGACGCGGATCCGGAGGGATTTACGGACATGCAGCTCAGATGTTTTGCCAAGCTGTATTATCCGGCCTGTGTCCGGCAGTGCGCCGCGAGAGGCATCGATCTCAACAGCAGCGCTTATTCCCCGGTGCTTCGCGGAACTTTATGGAGCATCAGCATCTGGGCCGGAACCGGCGGACTGCAGAATGTTGTGGACAAGCTTTCCCCGGCAATGACCGAATCCGAAATGCTTGATGTATGTTACAGTGAAGAGACCGCGTCCCTCAAGACCGGAACGCCGAAGTACCGCACCCGGTGGACCAGCAGGCAGCCGGCGCTCGCGGGAAAAGCCCTGGAGAGATGGTCAGCGGGAAAATCCATTCCGGAATACGTCGGGTCATGATTTGTTCGGAATTTTGGCATATTTATTCGATAAAGCAGACTTTAACGAACCAATTTAAGTATCCGCGGAACCCCCCTCTTTCGGGCGGTCCGGCGGATATTTCTTATGCTGCCTGATGCATGACGGCTGGTGGCTGGCAAATTACTGGTGTGCCTGATCCAGCATCCGGTCAACCCAGCCGCTGTCGACAACCCAGCCGGTGACCGGCGTGCTGTCCGCCATCGCACCGAAATCCTTCTCGACAGACCGGTAGAGTTCACGGTCAAAGGGAACCGTTCCCTGGATGGTGCCGGCTAGGTAGAAATCCAGCTGGAATTCGTCATCTGACTTTGGCGAAAACAGCGGGACCGCCTTGGCGATCCCCGGATTTTTTTTTGCCGACTGGGAAATCGCCAGAATTTTGATGATCTCGATAAAACGGTCGTCCAGTCCCGCTTCCCGGATCAGGATTTTCTCCACCAGGCGGTTGAAGGTATCCGTGATCCGGAAAACGCCGCCCTGCGCAGTAAGTTCCTTGAGAAAATTGTCAGATAATTTCTCCGCCGCCTCATCAACAGGGGCGTATGGACAATAATAGACGGCCAGCTGTATTTTCTGATCGCGGTAGACAAAGGGAAAATCTTTCATGACCATCAGCCCATTCTCATCCTTCGTTTTGGGGAAAATTGCCCCGGTCAGGACATTTTCCCGCTCCTTCGGATTGCCCGTGACGTCAATCACGCGGATTTCTTCCTCACTGTTCAAATCGAAGCTCCTTTCCTCTTCTGCCTGAAAACAGATAAGCCGGGATGTTTCATCCCGGCTCGGTGATGTCCTGCAAAACCGCGCAGGTTATCGATGATGGCCTGCCGGCTTACGGATGGTCAGATGCTGTGTCTTGCCTCCTCGGCTTCCTCAGGGGAAACCAGGAGGAACAGGTATTCCGTATGGCTGGAGAACCAGCTCTGGGCGTAGGAACAGGTAACGAGCGCCCTGCGGTCGGATTTCCGGATGGTCTCAACGGTCTCCCGCATGAGGCGGGAGGCGATGCCCTGGCCGCGCAGGGAGTCGTCGACGAAGGTGTGGGTGATGTTGACCAGCCGCCCGCCCTCGGACGGGAAATCACAGCTGGCGATCACGCGCCCGCTCTCATCCTCAAGCCAGATCCGGTTGTCTTCGTGTTGAAACGGCAGTTCACGGTCAAAATTCATGATTTCTTGTCCTCCGGCTGAAATCCGCTTCCTGCACCATATTTTACCGCCTGGTCCCTGGCAAATTTCTGCTTCATCTCGGCGAATTTCAGAATGATCTCCACGGCGCCGTCGTAGCCCACCACACTGCTGTTGATGCAGAGGTCGTAGCTCTTGGAGCTTCCCCAGCGCTTGTTGGAATAATAGTTGTAATAGCTGGAACGGCGCTTGTCCGTCTTGGACATGACGTCCCTCGCCTTGTCCTCGGAAATGTTGTACTTGGCGGCCAGATGGCGTACCTTGTCCGCGGTATCGCCCCGGATAAATACCGAGACAACGTTCGGATAGTCAGCCAGCGCGTAATCCGCGCAGCGGCCGACGATCACGCAGGATTCCTCGTCGGCCAGCTTTTTGATCGTGTCGAACTGGGCGAGGAAGATCTTGTGATTTAACGGCATGTCCATGTAGGCGCTGGCCGTGTATCCGCCCATCGAGTAGGTATCCATGACAAGGGAATAGAGAAAACTGTTGGTCGGCTTCTCATCGTGGTTCTTGAATAGTTCCTCGCAGAGCCCGCTGTTTTTCGCCGCCAGCGTGAGCAGTTCCTTGTCGTAGCACTTGACGCCGAGCTTTGCGGCGGTCTTCTGCCCGATCAGCCGCCCCGCGCTTCCGCATTCACGCCCGATGGTGATAATCAGATGATTATTCATAAAATCCCTCCTTCTCTGTCCGAGTACGGGAAATTTTCAACCTCTAAGAAAAATATACCATAATTTTTCAAAAAAGTCATCAGGCATTCGGCATATTGAACAAATGATGTCAGCTGTCTGCGAGCTGCCGGGTTCCAGCATCCCCCTCAGGGGATGCCGAACGGTTACTGCTTCCTGAGCTTTTCCAGCAGGTCTGAGAAGTATTCCGGGAGTGGCGCCCGGAATTCGACATACTTGCCGGTGCCCGGATGGATAAAGCCGAGAACGCCGGCATGCAGGGTCTGTCCCTCCAGAGAAAATGGCTGCTTTGCCGGTCCGTAGACCATGTCCCCGACGAGCGGATGACCGATCGAGGCCATGTGCACACGGATCTGGTGCGTGCGCCCGGTTTCCAGGCGGCACTCGATCAGCGTATATTTCCCGAAGCGCTCAAGCACATGGTAGTGGGTGACCGCATTCCGCCCGTGCCTCGTGTTCACGCTCATCTTCTTCCGGTCGGTGGGATGGCGGCCGACCGGCTTGTCTACCGTTCCGTCATCCTCGCGGATATTGCCGAAAACCAAGGCGTAATAGATCCGGGTGATGGAATGAACCTTCAGCTGCGCGGCGAGGCTCCGGTGCGCCTCATCGTTCTTGCAGGCAACAAGGACGCCGGTGGTGTCCCGGTCGATGCGGTGCACGATGCCCGGCCTGAGGACGCCGTTGATTCCCGACAGGCTGTCCCCGCAATGATAGAGCAGCGCGTTGACCAGGGTGCCGGTGCTGTGGCCGGGCGCCGGGTGGACGACCATGCCCTTCGGCTTATTGACGACGATCAAGTCGCTGTCCTCATAGAGAATATCCAGGGGGATATTTTCCGGAAGGACATCCGCCGGTTCCGGATCCGGCACCTCAAACTCGATCCGGTCTTCCGGGCTGACGCGATAGCTGCTCTTCACGGCGGCGTCATTCACCAGCACCATCCCGGTCTTGAGGAGCTTTTGAAGAAATGAGCGTGTGTAGGCGGTATTCTCCGCGAGATACCGGTCGATCCGCATTCCGGCAAGTTCCTCAGGAACCGTATATTCCTCGGTCAATGCCCCTCTCCTTTCCTTTTTCCCCAGTGGAAAATGTAATCGTATTCGCTCTCGTCATAATAAAAGAAGGCGAGCAGGACGAGCAAAACCGCAGAGACCGTGACATAGCAGTCCGCGACGTTGAAAACCGGGAAATCGATCAGCTGAAAATAAAAGAAATCCACCACGTAGCCGCGGAAAACCCGGTCGATCAGGTTGCCGAGGGCTCCGCAGAACAGGAGGAACAGGCCGAAGCGGAGCGGCAGGTACCTGCGCGCTGCCGGGGTCCTCCGCAGGATCAGGAGAATGCCGGTGAGGACGACTGTGGTCAGGAGGTAGAAAAAGAGGAAGCCGCCCTGCATCATTCCGAATGCCGCGCCCCTGTTCTCGATATAGCGGAGGACAAAGACATTTTTCCAGAGGACAAGGTCGGTGTGACGCTCCAGATGAGCCTTTGCCAGGAATTTCGTGTACTGGTCCAGGGAGACCAGAAGGATAACGCCGAGGATAAATGCGGCGGTGTGCGTTCGATGTTTCGCCATGATGGTCATCTCCTAACAAAATCGGTCAATGTCGGCGAAAATCCGCCCTTTTTTGGACTCGCCGCCGGTGCCTGCAAAGCGGAATTTCCCGAGACCCCGGACTGCGATGACGGCGCCCGGTTTCGGGGAAAACGACGCGGAGGTGACACAGGTTCCGTCCACGAAGGCCTTTCCGCCGTCGATCCAGAGGGCAGCCTTTGTCCTGGAAAGCCGGAAAGCCAGGGCGACCAGGGCGTCCAGGCGGACGGAGGCAAGGCTCCCGCTGACCCGCTCGGTCTTCGGCCGGAACGTGCGGCCCTCAGGACTGCGGGCACAGACAATCTCGGTATGCCGCACCCGGGTAAATTCCCGTGTGATGTAATCGGCGATCCGCTCGAGGCAGAACAGGTGGCAGACCTTGTCCTCGAGAACGAGGTCGCCCACACAGCTCCGCTCAATGCCCAGGTTCATCAGCGCGCCCAGATAATCCCGGTGGGTCAGCTCCTCGGTGAAGCGGCTGTCGGCGGGACGGGCATCCAGGGAAACGATGGGAACCCAGGATGGGTCATTTTCCTCCGCATAGGAAGGAAGAAAACAGGCGATCTTCCGCTCTGCTTCCGGGTAACCGCCGGCCAGCAGAAATTTTACCGGAGGAAGCTTGCCCTGCTCCGCGCGGAAGACCGCCTGTTCGTCTAATGCAAGAAAATCCGTATACGTGGGAATATCCCTCTGCCAGCAGGCAGAGGAAAGCTCCCGTATACGGTTCTTCAGAAAAGTATTCTCTTTATCGTCCATGTCGATCAGTAATGAACATTCATTCTTGTGATGTCAAGTGATCCATCAGCCAGGATTTCCGGGAAATCTCCGGACAGCTCAACATTCGCCGGGGTGGCGATGAAGATGTAGTTGGAAATCTTCTGGAGATTGCCGTTGATGGAATAGGTGGAACCGCAGGTGAAATCGATGATGCGCTGTGCCATCTCCATCCGCATGCCTTCCATATTCAGGACAACAGCCTTGCCGCCGAGGAGCATGTCCGCGATCTCCCGCGTGTCCTCCATGCTGTTCGGCTTCACCAGGGAAACCTCCATGCTGCCGCTGCGCTTCATCGGAACAACCTTGGTATTGGAGCGGGAGATGTTCCGGGCCTGCTTGTCGTCGGATTCCTCCTCATCTGCCGCCTTGCGGGAGGCAAAAAGCCTCTTTTTCGGAGCGGCTTCCTCTTCCTCCTCGGGCTCGTAGTCATCGTAGTCGTCATCCACATCATCGTCCGTAAGACGTGTCAACTCCAAGAATTTGCTGATAATACTCATTGTGCTCTGCTCTCCAATCCCAGTTCAATCCGCCGATCGATGAACCGCTGTTTTGTAATTATACCTTTCCTATTATCCCGATTTCCCGATTTACTGTCAACTGATATCCGGCAACGCAAATCTGACAATTTCCTTTCGGCTAAAATTTAAAAAAATGTAAGAAATCGCCGGTCACTGATAGATCAGCTGGTTGTCGGTTACCTGGGAGGCGTCGAGGACGATATGGTCATAGACCGCAAGGCCGTTCTGGGTGTCCTTCCGGACAATCATATACTCACCGTTGTCGGTGAGCTTCTCAATCGGCCGGAAGACGGCGTAGCCCTTGTTGATGTTGAAGGCACCCTCCATCGGCTCGGTCTTGCCGACGGTGTATTTCTCATCGGAATTCGGCTTGACCAGGACATCGCCCTCCTGGATTTTCCCGTCCGCGGTCTTCTCCACATAGACATAATCGTTCGTCTGCCGGTAGATATCCACGGGGGTAAATTCCACGGAGGTTGACCCATCCTCGCCGTAGACCTGCTTGTTGAAGCCCTTGTCATCGTCCCCGCCGTTTCCCCCGTTCGTCAGATAATCCGGGGGGATCGTGTAAAATTCGCGCTGCACGACGGCGGTATCCGGGATCTTGAGGCCGCTGGACTGGTCGGAGATCACCTCAAAATCCACGAAGCGGTCAGAACAGAACTGGATCATGTACTTGTCGAAATCCAGTTTTCCGTATTTCGCGCCGTCCTGCCCGTCAATCACGCTGTAATTGCCGGTGAGTGCGATGTCCGACTGTGAGGTCTTGATGGTCAGTGTGTTCTTGCCGTCGAAGGCGTTCTCTGCATCGTCATCGAGGGGAAAGACGATGGACCAGTCCTCCGAGGTGATCAGCTTGTAAATCGGCGTGCCCGCCTCTGTCAGCTCCCCGGATTTCACTGTCGACCGCTTATACTTCGACCGGTCAAAAGAATCCTTGGTGAGGGAAGCTGCGTCAGTTCCCTCGAAACCGTCAATAATGTACGAGACAACGCCTGCCTCCGAGGTTGACGCCTGCTTGTAGTTGATTCCCTGATCCTGAAGCGCCTGCTGGAGGCTCGACAGCTCATTCTGGTTCATGTATTCCGAGACGGCGCCCTGGAGAGAATACTGCTCCGAGTAGGCGGTGCTGAAGCTGCTGTCCGTGTAGGAAGACGCGAAACCGCTCAGCTGGTTTTTTACGCTCCGCATCCCCTCATCGGAAATCGAGGTTTTGGACGCATTCTCGGAGAGGAAGCGCCCGAGATCGCCGGTTTCGTCGAGGGAGTAGACCGAAGCGCCCTTAGCCGCCCTTTTGCCCTCCCGGACAAGGAAATTAACATAACCGGTTGTATCGTCGGAGACGACATTTTCCTGCCGCAGGATGATGCCGCTGTAATTCTTATCGTTGACGATACTGCCCTCGACGACCTCATAAAATTGGATGTTGTCCCGGGAAAAATAAGAATAAATGCTGTACGCCAGATAGATAAAGACAACCGCGAAGATCAGGAAGCCGATATCGAGTTTTCTCCGGCGCCTTCTCATACGGATGACTTTGGAATTCTTTGCCATAATTTAGCACCTTCCGCCAGGCTTCCCTTCTTGTGCAGAAGCCATCGCTGTAATATCCGGTACAATTATAGAGTCCGTCCGGACAAAAGTAAAGAACCGGCGGTTCCTCCCTTTCGGGGAGAACCCGCCGGTCCGCAAGGTTCAGGCTGATTTTCGCTCACAGAGAAACGATAATATCTTTCTTCGCGCTCTCCGGGAGCTCGCTTCCGTCGCGGGAAACGCTGAGGACAAAATCTACTTTATATTTCTCACTGATCTGCTTCAGGACGTTCAGGCACTCTTCGATGTCCTTCCCCTCAAGGCAGGAAAGCTTGAGGAAGCTGTCCAGGTACATCTGGTCAAGATCATGATCCTGGCAGATAATTCCGCAGACAAAGCCGATGAATCCGTCACAGGTATCGACCGGGTATTCGGAGACGTTGATCAGACGGATCTTGTTGTTCAGTTCATACATATGCTTGGAACTCTTATCGAGGTATACAACCGTACCCTTCGAAGTCTTGACGGCATTGTTCGCCATATCGAGAAGATACTTTGTCTTACCCTTTCCCTTTGTGCCTGAAATGATCTGAACCATAAGCTTGTCCTCCTTGGTCTATATTGCAGCGGTCAGCACCGATGCGACTTTATTTTTAGGCAATATGCCTCAAAATCTGAACTAATTATAATATAAATTCAAACACAGTGCAACATTAACGTCCGATTTTACTGATGATATTTGTCATGTTGTCATAAAGATTCTGGCGGTTCTGCGCTTTCAACACGACGGAAATATATTTTCTTCCTTCCTCGTCCTCCGTATCCATGACGAGGCAGGCGCCGGCGGCGATGGTGGTTCCGGTCTTTCCGCCGATGACCTTGAGGCCCTCCGGCGTCTTGATTTTCCCGGTGAGATACCAGTTGCTGTTGGACCAGGTTTTCTTCACCGGATTCCCGTCCGCGCCGGTCCAGCTGGCCTCGTACGAAGCCGTATTGATGATCTCCTGGAATTCCGGGATCTTGAGCGCCTCGTTGAACATCAGGTAAATGTCGAAGGCGGTCGTGTAATGGTTTTCGTCCTGCAGGCCGCTCGGGTTGGTGAAATGCGTCCCGGTGCAGCCGAGTTCCCGCGCCTTCTCGTTCATGGCCTTGACGAAGTCGTCCACGCTGCCGCTGACCTGGACGGCGATGGCGTTCGCCGCGTCATTGCCCGAGGGAAGAAGCAGGCCGCGGAGGAGATCCTTCATCGGGATCTTGTCGCCGGGCTTGATGCCGCAGAGCGAGGCACCGGGTTCCGTGATTACCGCGTCGTCCGTCACCGTGACCACATCCTCCAACTTGTCGTCCTCGAGGGCGAGGATCGCGGTCATAATCTTTGTGATGCTCGCCGGATAGAGCTTCTCGTAAGGTTCCTTCGCATAGAGAACCTGAGGGGCGTCCGCGCGGAACAAAATCCCCGCCTCCGCTGTGATCCCGGTATCATCGTACTTTTCCGCGGGATCAGGGACACTGAGATCCTGAGCGAACATCTTCATGGTCCCCCCGTGCGCCATCGGGTAATTGGACAGGCGCTCCTCATACCGGTAGGGATTGACCACCCGGTTCCGGTAGGCGGTAATGCCGAACAAAACCGCGGCAAGAAGCAGGATGAACAGAATGAGCCTTAACGGGGAATTTCGCCTCCGCCTGCCCCGGGACCGGCTGACATAAGAACCCTGCCAGCCGTAACCGGCGTGCCCTCTCCCGCTCCCCAGGCCGCCGCGGCGGGAATTTTCCAGGATATGCCCATGACGGGTTGTGTAATTGATCATTTATACATCTCTCTCCATTCAAGATCGCCGCGGTCCAGCGCCTTGATCAGGAGCTCAGCTGTTGCCAGGTTTGTGGCCATCGGGATGTTGTGGATATCGCACATCCGTACCACATCGTTGACATTCGGCTCATGCGGCTTCGGCGCCAGCGGATCGCGGAGGAATATGAGAAGGTCGATCTGGTTGTTCTCGATCGCCGCGCCAAGCTGCTGGCTTCCGCCGAGATGCCCGGGCAGAAACTTGTGAATCTGCAGGTTGGTGACTTCCTCGATCAGTCTTCCGGTTGTGCCCGTCGCATAGAGTTCATGCTTGCTCAGGATTGCCCTGTAAGCGATGCAGAAATTCTGCATCAGCTTTTTCTTCGCATCATGCGCGATCAAACCGATATTCATAACCTTCTCCTCCTTAATTACTCTCGCTTGTCCTCTGAAGTCCGATATTTAGCACGATTCCCATGCCGATAAACATGCTCAGCATGGAACTGATGCCGGAGCTGATAAACGGCAGCGGCAGTCCCGTGTTGGGAAAGATTCCCGTCGCCACGGCGATGTTGGCAAAACTCTGGAATGCCAGCAGGGAAGCCATACCCGTGCAGATCAGTTTTCCCGTCCGGTCCTCGGCATGCGCCCCGATCCACAGGCATTCGAATACGGCGGCCGCGTACAGCGCGATGACCAGCATACAGCCGACGAAGCCCATCTCCTCACCGATGATCGCAAAGATAAAGTCCGTGCTCTCCTCGGAGAGAAAGTTTCCGTTTTTGACCGAAGCCAGGGTGTTATTGAACAGCCCCTTGCCCCGGAGCTGGCCGGATCCGATGGCCATGATGGAATTGTTCTGCTGGCGGTTGATGTCCGCATACTGCCCGCCGCTGTCGAAGAATCTTGCCAGGATCCGCTGCACCTGATACTGATGAAGAAACGGCAGCTTATCCTGCAGCGCCAGATAAAGGACGGCGGATACCGTCGGGATCCCCACAATGAGCGCCCCGCCGATCCAGCGGTAGCTGATTCCGGCACTGTAGATCATGCAGAGCAGCATCACCGTGATGACGATCGTTGTGGAGAGATTCGGCTGCTTGAAAACCATGGCCAGCGGAATCCCGCAGAGAACCATCATCTTCAGGATCGTCACCGGCCGGTTGATCGTGTCCTGGCAGCGTTCCAGGAACCAGGCAAAGAACAAAACCATGCCGATCTTGACGAATTCTGAGGGCTGGATCTGCACCGGGCCGAGTTTCAACCACCGCACGGCCCCCTTGTGGTTGATGCCGAGGATGAGGACCAGGCCGAGAAGCCCGATGCAGATCCCGTAGATTGGAACCGCGTACCGGACCAGGCGGTGATAGTCCACCAGGGATACGGCCAGGCAGACGGCGAGGGAAAGGCCGACGCCGACGGCCTGTTTCATAAACAGGCTGCTGTCCTGCTCCGCGGCACTCCGGACGGCGAGAAGCCCGATTCCGCTGAGTGCCAGGATATAGACCAGCAGGCGCAGGCGGTAATTTTGAAAATGATAGCCAAAAAACATGGAGTACGACCTCTCTTTGTATTCTACCTTAACGGAGACCCCCTTGCAAGAAAAATCCGCAGGCAGCCAAGCGCCGCAGGCGCTCGGAACCTCGCATCCCGCGAAGCAGGGCTTTGCGGGATGCGGGTTCTGAACAGTTCCGGAAAAATTTCCGCGGCTGCAACGCTCCCGTATTCAGTCCCCGTTGATTCTTTCGTTGGAGGCGGTCAGCGCCTGGGAGCTCAGGACATCCTGGATCGAGGTCTGGCCGTAGTAGAGGCTGTAGACATTTCTTGCCGCCAGGGCCGCGTTGGAGCTGGAGTAGCCGTTCGGGATATTGACCGTCACGGCGATTTCCGGGTTCTCGTAGGGCGCGAACGAGATGAAGAAGGCGTGGTTGCCCCGGGTCTTTGACTCCTGCGCGGTTCCGGTCTTGCCGGCAATGTTCACCGGGAACCCGTTAAACACCTTGTTGACCGAGCTGTTGGTCACCACGCGCCGCATGCCCTCCTGCACCGCATTCCAGGTGCTGTCCTTGATGGCCAGCTGATTGGAAACCTCCGGAGAGTAGTCCTTAACGAGATTTCCCCGGGAGTCCGTTTCCTTGTCAATGAGGCTCAGGTTATAGACCGTGCCCCGGTTTGCCAGGGCAGTCACGTAGCGGTTCAGCTGGATGTTGGCGTACTGGTGGGTGCCCTGACCCATCGCGGACCGCTCCGGGTCGGTGTCCGAGATCTTGGGCGATGCCTCGGAGATCTCGATGCCGCTTGTGCGGTCAAGGCCAAACATGGAGGCATATTTCTGGATCCGCTGGATGCCGAGCGCTGTCTCATAATTGCCGCTGCCATCCAGGCAGAGCCGGTGGCCGACCTCCGAGAAGAAGTAGTTGCAGGAGTTCTGGATTCCGGTGATGACATTTTCCGGGCCGTGGTTCCCCGGGTAGATCCAGCATCGGATCGGGACATCGACACCCTCATAGATCCCGGTGCAGGTGATGATGTCGTTCACTGAGAGGACGCCCTCCTCCAGCGCGGCGATTGCCGCGATCGGCTTGAAGGTCGATCCGGGCGCCTTCAGGGTCTGGGTCGCGTTGTTCCGGAGCGGGAGCGACTGGTCCTGGTTGAGCTTATTGAAATAGGAAATGTCGTTGATCCGGTTGTTGTCATAGCTCGGGTAAGTGACCAGCGCCAGGACCTCCCCGGTTTTCACGTTGGTCACCACGCAGCTGGCGGTGCATGGATCCAGGGCGAGCTGGGCCGGCGTGATCTCGATATTCTGGATCTTCGACATCAGGATCGCGTAGGCGGTGTTGGCGCTGCCCGACCGGAGCTGGTTTACCGCGGTGTCGTCCCAGGCGAGAACCTTCTGGTCATAGAGCGCCAGCATGAGCTGGTTTCCCGTGACGACATTGTCGTTAATCAGGTAGCGGTAGATTTTTTTCTTGAAATCCGTGTTATCCTTCAGGGCATTTTCCACATAGTCGGCTAGAGCGGAGAAGACAGCGTCCGCGTCGGAATAGCGGCTGCCGATGTTCAGCTTCGTCGTGTCGATCCAGTTGGCGGAAATGCCGTAGTACAGGTAATCCCGGAGGCTCATGGTGCCGTTTTTCCAGGCATTATATTCGTCCGAGGAGGTGTCGATCTTGTCCTTCTGGATGATGCCGACGCTGTCCCCGGAGAGATAGGTGTAGATGAAGTTCATGTAGGCCTTCATCGACTCCGGCAGGCTGTTCATCGGCAGGGGGGACGCACCGGTCAGCTGCTCGCGGATCTGGGCGTCGATACCGCCCCGGGCGTTCTCGTAGGCGCTCTCAATCTGCTTCTCCGTGGCGGAGGCATCCTCCGCGGTGAAATGCGACATATCGAGCACATTATTGTTGATCAGCTGGTAGTAGGCATCCTTCACCGGGATCTTGATGTGCGAGGAGTCAATGTACTGGATGGTACTGGCCTCCTGGTTCACGATCGTGTTCAAAAGGACACCGGCCAGCTGGCGCTCCAGGATATAGTAGATGCCCTTCTGCAGGTTCAGGTCCAGGGTCAGGTAAATGTCATCGCCGGCAACCGGGTCCGTCTTGTCCGTGATCGAGAGGACGCGGCCGACATTGTCGACGTAAGCGGTCTCCGATCCCTTCTTCCCCTTGAGCTGGAGCTCCATGGAGGCCTCGATGCCGGTTCTGCCGACAACATCGTTCAGCTCATAGTCCTGATCCTGCTGCTTGAGTTCATCCAGTTTTTCCGCGGTCACCTTGCCGGTGTAGCCGATAATCGGGGCAAAATACTCCGCCTCGTGGTAAACGCGGGTGGTGGATTCCTCCACATTTACCCCTGCGAGGTCCGCGGAGTGTTCGAGGATATCGGCCACGGTTTCGTCGTTCACATTTTCCGCGATCGTGGTGCTCTCATACTTCTGGAATGCGGTAAAGCGCATGGTATACCGGATATCCAGCATCTGGACGGCGGTCTTCCCGTCGGGGGTCACCGGATTGCCGTCACGGTCGTTGGTCTTGTCCAGCTTATAGTCGGACCAGAGGCGGTCGTAGAGCTCCTTCGCGGTGATCGCCGAGGGATATTTTCCCTCACTGTCATCGAGGTCATCGACGCTCTTTACGCCGTAGTAATCCCGGAGGAAACGGAGCCTGGCGCTCTCACTTTCCGAGGTGTAGGAAAGGTTTCCGCTGTCATCGACGGCAAGCTCCAGGGCGCCGTTCACCGAAGCCCCGTGCTTTTCCAGGATGGTAACCAGCTCGTAGAGCATGGTGTTGACCTCCAGGTCCGTGGTGTATTTCCCCACATCCTGGATGCTGATGTTGTAGGCGAGCTCGTTGCTTGCGAGGATATTGCCGTTCCGGTCATAGATATTTCCCCTCGTTCCCGGGGTCCGGATGACCTTTTCCGCCATGGCCACGTATTCCTTCTGGTAATTCTCCCCGTTGATGATCTGGAGATGGAACAGGCGCACCGCCAGCACCGAAAACATGGCGAAGAAGAATACGCCGAGGAAGAAAAGCCGGCTGGAAAGGATCCTCCTTACCAGGTCGGCGATGAAATCTTTGAAATCCTGAAACACGGTCTTCCTTTCCTTTCGTCACTGCCGGCCCTCAAAGCGGGACAGCTTATGGTTCAGAAACAGCAGGAGGCGGTAGATAAAGAGCGTTGTCACTGCCGTGAAAATAACCTCGGGCAGGATGATTTTCATAGTATAGTAGCCGATATCCAGCTTTCCCCGGATGAGGAAGCGGAAAATGTAGATATACAGGTTGTAGGCGAGGTCGTTCACAATCGCCAGGGTGAGCGGGAGCGTAATGTAGTCCTCGTAATAATACCGGGTAAGGCAGCCGTTCAGAAATGCCATGTTCACGTAGAACAGGGTGTAAAAGCCGAAGGGACCGCTGTAGAACAGGTCCATCAGCAGCCCCGCGGCGATGCCGTAGATGATGCCCGCATCCCTCCCGTCGATAAAGGAGCAGATCGAGACAACAATCAGCAGCAGGTTTGGCCATGCCGCCAGCACCGCGATCTGCGGGAAAATGCAGACCTGCAGGGTGAACGCGATGATGAGCAGCAGGATATTGATCAGAAATTTTCTCATGGTGTTTCCTGTCCGGCGGCGGAGGTCTCCTCACCGGCGCTCTCTCCCGCCGTATCGGCGGAGGAAGATTCCTCCTGCGGGGTGTCGTTATGGTCAGATGCCTGGGTTGAAGCCTCTCCCGCAGCGCCCTGCTGGGAGGAACCGTCCGGCTCGTTCTTCAGCTTCGTGATGATCAGGACCTCCTGGAGGTTGTCAAACTGGGCGACCGGGACGATCGTGCCGGATTTGGTGACATTGTTGGCATCGGTCTGGAGCCCGGCGGCATACCCGATCAGGATGCCGGGAAGGTAGACATCACTGATGTTGGAGGTGACGATCTTGTCGCCGTCGGTGATATCGGCCTCCTTGCGGATATGGTCGAGGCCGAGGCGGCCGTTCTCATAGAGCTCCATGCTGCCGGAAACGTTGCAGGTCTCCCCGGTCCGCTGGGACATGCCGGAGACATTGCTGTCGTCGTCGATGATGGAGCGCACCGTGGCATAATTGGTGCCGACATCCGTGATAATGCCGATCAATCCGCCGCCGGCCATGACGTTCATGTCCGGCTGGATGCCGTCCGCCGATCCCTTGTTGATGCGGAAAACCTGGAACCAGCTGCCGGAATCCTTGGCGATGACTCTCGCCGCAACCTTCGGATAGTCCTGGTAGTCCTGGTCGAGCTGATAGAGCTCCCGGAGGCGGGCAAGCTCCTGCACCTGGGAAGCCAGGCGGTTATTCTCCTCCGTCAGTGCACTGACCCGCTCCGTGAGCTGCTCATTGTCCTTCTGGGCCTCCCGCAGCGTGGAATAATCCTTATAGCTGACATAGATGCCGGAGCCGACGGCGTTGACCCCGCGCTCCAGCGGGACGAGGAGGTAGCCGGCGCCATCCCTGAGCGGCTTCAGGAAGCTGCTGTTGACGGATGTCACGGCAATGAGTACCAGACAGGCCGCGGAGAGGACCGCGACGACAGATCTGCTGTGTTTCATTGCAAAATTCCCCATTCTGAAAAACTGAAATAATTCTGGTCGCCGATGATCAGGTGGTCGATCAGCCGGATGCCGATCATCTCCCCGGCTTCCCGGATCCGGTGTGTGAATTCCTTGTCCGCACCGCTCGGCATGGGATCGCCGCTCGGGTGGTTGTGGATCAGGGCAATGTCGACGGCCCGGTTCCGCAGGGCTTCCAGGAAGACTTCCCGCGGGGAAGCCACCGAGAGGTTCACCGTGCCGCGGAACAGGCAGACATCGCGGATCAGGGCATGTTTATTGTTGAGCATCAGCACATGCAGCTCCTCCTGCTCGAGGTGCCGCATTTCTTCCATGTAAAAACCGGCAATCTGTTCCGGGGAGGTAAATTCCCGGACCTGTGAGGCGGCGAGGGTATGCCAGATTCTCTTGGACAGCTCGCAGGCACAGAGCAGCTCGATCGCCTTCACCCGCCCGACACCGCGGATCTCCATAAGCTCCGGCATGGTCAGGTGCAGAAGCCCAAGGATTCCCTGCGGGGACGTGCTTCTCAGGATGCGTCCGGCAAGGTCCGTGGAGGATTCGCCGCGTGCTCCGGTCCTGAGGAGAACGGCGAGCAGTTCGGCGTTTGTCAGGGCGCCGGGCCCATGGCGCTCGCATTTCTCATACGGCCGTTCCTCGGCGGGAAGGTCGCGGATTACCGTGCCCTGCGGATTCGTTTCTACGTGTTCTCTCATATAACCTCCCTCCGTGCCTCTCCAAGTACCTCAGGAAGTTTCTGCCCTGCCGTCAGAACAGGCGGTAGAGCAGTGCGGCCAGAACAAGGCCGATGATGCCCGCGATGGTGATGCGGATCGTCAGCGCGAACGTGAGGACCAGGATCCCCAGGTCGAGAACAAGCGGCTGCGTCAGTCCGAACTGCTGCCCGTAATTGAGCCAGGTGAGGACACCGGAATTCTCCGCCATGGTTCCGATGAAGCCGCCAAGCACGATCCCTGCCAGCATAAAAATCAGCAGGACCCACAGATTCTTTTCCTTATGCATAGATCAATCCCCCGTCCGGTTTTGCCAGAACCCCAAATCGCATCGTCCCTGTTCAGAACCCAGGGGTTCCGGGTGCCTTCGGCGCCTGGCCGCATGCGGAGGGAGAGCCTGCAAAGCCATCCGCGAGCGGCCGGTTTGCGGGCTCTCCCTCCGCATGTGCTGAACAGTAACATCTTATCATAAAAACTGTAAGGCTGAAATAAAGTTTTCCTTAAATGATCGGCGCGAGTCCCTGGTCCGCCAGCTTCTGGAGAGCAAGGAGGATGCCGAATTTTGCGTGATCATAGGTCAGCCCGCCCTGGAAATAGGCGGTGTAGGGCTCTCTCAGCGGGCCGTCCGCCGAGAGCTCGATGGAGGCGCCGGAGACAAAGGTGCCCGCCGCCATGATGACATCGGAATCATAACCCGGCATCGGCCACGGTTCGGGGCGGACGTAGCTGTCCACCGGGGAGGCCGCCTGGATGCCCTCGCAGAACGCAACCAGCCCCTCGGGCTTATGGAAGGTGATCGCCTGGATGATGTCGTGGCGCTTTTCCGCCGCCTTCGGGTGAACCTCGAAGCCGAGCTTCTCGTAGACGGAGGCAGCGAAAATGGCTCCCTTCAGCGCGCCGGCTGTCACCGTCGGGGCAAAGAACAGCCCCTGGAAGAAAGAGCGGTTGACGTTCAGTGTCGCGCCGACCTCCCGGCCGAGGCCGGGGGAGGCAAGGCGGAAGGCCGCATTTTCCACACAGTCCGCCCGCCCGGCGATGTAGCCGCCGATCGGGGCAAGGCCGCCGCCCGGATTCTTGATGAGGGAACCGACCACCATGTCGGCCCCGGCGTCGGAGGGCTCATTCAGCTCGACAAATTCCCCGTAGCAGTTGTCGACCATGCAGATGACATCCGGCTTCACCCCCTTGATAAACCGGATGAGCTCGCCGATCTGCCCAACACTTAAGGTGTGGCGCGAGGAATAGCCCTTGGACCGCTGGATGGTCACCAGCTTGGTTTTCGCGTTGATCGCTTTCCGGATCCCCGCATAGTCGAAGCTCTCGTCCGGCAGCAGGTCGACCTGCCGGTAGGTGATGCCGTACTCGGCGAGGGAGCCGTTTGACGGACGGATGCCGATAACCTCCTGCAGGGTATCGTAGGGGGCGCCGACCGGCGAGAGCAGCTCGTCTCCCGGCCTCAGGTTGCCGGCGAGGGCTGTGTAGAGGGCATGGGTGCCGCAGGTGATCTGCGGGCGGACCAGGGCGTCCTCGGTGTGGAAAATGTCCGCGTAAACCTTTTCCAGGGTCTCCCGGCCGGTGTCGTTGTAGCCGTACCCGGTGGTTCCGGAGAGGTGGCTCTCGCTGAGCTTTTCCTTCCGGAATGCCGAGAGCACCTTGAGCTGGTTAGCCTCCGCGGTCCGGTCAATCGCCGAAAAGCGCTCCTTAAGGCTCTCCTCAACCGCCTGCCCGAAGCGGAACACCTTGCTGCTGATTCCCATCGACGCGTACATCTGTTCAAGTTCCATGAAATTTTTATCCTTTCTGTATTTCCGGGAAAGTTCCTCGGAGGATCCCCTCGCTGCGGAGTTCATTTTCCAGTTCATCGGCCAGCCTTCCTGAGTCATAGGCATAATCCGGGAGCCACATCCAGCGGACATTTCTCTCCCGCCTGAACCAGGTGAGCTGCCGCTTGGAAAAATGCCGGGTGTTCTGCTTGACCGCGCTGACGGCTGCCGCAAGATCCGGATAGCCGCCGCCGAGGTACGAGAGAAGCTCACGGTATCCGAGACCCTGCATGCTGGTCATTTTCTCCGTGCACCCGCGCGCCTTGAGAATCCGCACCTCATCCAGAAAGCCGGCTTCCATCATCTGGTCCACCCGGCGGTCGATCCGCGCATAGAGAGCGGGACGGTCCGTGTCGAGAACCGCGTAGTGGAAGGCATAGGGAGATTCCTTGCCCCGCTCCTTCCTGTTGTGCTCGGAAATCTTCTCGCCGGCCGCCCGGAAGTACTCGAGGGCGCGGATGACCCGCTTGACATTATTTTCGTGGATTTCTGCGGCTGCCTCCGGGTCAACGGCTTCGAGCATCCGGTGCAGGGCGGCATTCCCCCGGGCTTTCGCGATGGCGGAAAGCTCCTCACGGTACGCCGGATCCTCCGCGGTTCCGGTAAAATCGATGTCATAGAGGAGCGCCTGGATGTAGAATCCCGTTCCGCCGCAGACGATCGGGATGTGCCCGTTCCCGTAGATTTCCCGGAGCGCCCTCTTCGCCATCTGCTGGAAAATATACACGTTAAACTCTTCTGTCGGCTCCAGCACATCGATCAGGTGATGGGGGACGCCGCGCGTCTCCTCCTTCGTGATTTTCGCTGAGCCGATATCCATGCCGCGGTAGACCTGCATGGAATCGGCGCTGATGATTTCGCCGCCGATCCGCAGGGCGAGCTCGACCGCCAGGGCGGATTTTCCCGCGGCGGTCGGCCCGGCGATGACGATGAGTGGCTGCTTTTCCATGGGCAGATTTCCTCCGAAGGCTTTTCCGTCAGACAATTCTCTTGAATTTCTTCTCCAGCTCGCTCCGGGTCATGCGGATGATCGTCGGCCTCCCGTGCGGGCAGTTGTAGGGATTTTCCAGGGTCAGGAGCTCGTCGATCAGGGCGTCCGCCTCCTCCCGGGAAATCCGGTCGTTGCCCTTGACCGCCGCCTTGCACGACATCGTCGCGATATGGTGCCGCAGGCTCTCCGCGGGGCGCATGCCGCTCTCCCGGGTTACGCTGTCCAGCATCTCGAGAAGAAGGTCTTTTTTCGCGATGGAGAACAGATTGTCCGGGACACCGCGGACAGCGTATTCCCTGCCGCCGAAGGGATCGATCTCAAAGCCCAGGTCCTGAAAGTCCTTCTCATAGCGGGTGAGCATCTCCTGCTCCTCCGGGGTCAGCGAGAGGACGATCGGCGGGTTGACCTGCTGGGTGGTCACCGTGCGGTTCTTGAGCGTCGCCATTGTCCGCTCGTAGAGAACCTTCTCATGGGCGGCGTGCTGGTCGATGATGTACATCGCATTGTCAAATTCGACGATCCAGTAGGTGTCAAAGACCTGGCCGACCAGGCGGTGCCGCTTCCGGGATGCCGGCGTGAGGAGTTTATCCTCGAAGAGATCCATCTGGCGGGGCGCCCCTGCCTGCGGCGGAATCTGCGCTGCCGCTGGCTGCTGCCTAAGCGGCTCCTGTTCCGCCGAAAGGCTCTTCTGTTCCGGCTCAGGCTGCGCCTTCTCCGGCTCCTGCGGCCTCAGGCTTGCCTCAGTCGGTTTCCGCTCCGGCGCCTGCGGCCTCAGGTTTGCCTCAGTCGGTTTCTGCTCCGGCTCCTGCGGCTTCCATCCTGCCTCAGGCGGCTCAAGCCCCGGTGTATGGGGCGCCGGAGAAAATTCTCCCCGGGGCTCCTCGAGACGGCCGGAGGTACTGGCTTCCGGCCGGAAATGCACCTTCCGGAGGAGGGCTCCCTCAAACGCGGGACGGGATGCCGGCGCGCTGTTTTCCGCCGGAATCTTCTCCTCCGCCGGCTGGGGATTTACCGCCGCGGGAATTCCCCCGGGCGCGGAAGAAGCCCGCCCTGCTGCCGGAACCTCCCCTCCGGATGGTGCCGGCTGCGCTTCCAGCGTCTCGGTCTCCTGTTCCTCCCCGGCATCCGGGATCAGCTCCCGCCCGGAGAGCTCCATCGAGAGCAGGTGGTAGATGGAGCGGTAGGTGAGCTCCTCGTCGCGGAAACGGAGCTCCATCTTGGACGGATGGACGTTCACGTCGATGAACGCCGGATCGATCTCGATGGAGAGCATGGTGAACGGGTATTTGTGCACCATCATGTAGGGCTTGTAGGCTTCCTCGATGGCCCGGCAGAGGATCGGGTTCCGGATGTAGCGCCCGTTGATGAAATAGACCTCAAACTGGCGGCTTCCCCGCGCGATCACCGGTTTCCCGATAAAACCGCTGATCCGCAGGGCATCGGTGCCGCCGTCGACCGGGATCAGGTTCTTCGCGATCTCCCCGCCGTACACGGTGTAGATGATATCGCGGAGATTGTGGTTCCCCGAGGTGTGCAGCCTGCTCTGGCCGTTCTGGATGAAGCGGAACGAGATCTCCGGGTGGGACAGGGCGATTTTTTCCACAAGGGAAGCCACACGGGAGCCCTCGGCGGAGACGGTGTGGAGGAATTTCCTCCGCGCCGGGGTGTTGAAGAAGAGATCGCGGACGATGAAGGTCGTCCCCTCCGGGGCGCCGATCTCCTCAAAAGCGGCCTCCTTTCCTCCCTCGATGACATACCTGGTGCCGACGATGGAATCCGGGGTGCGGGTAATCAGCTCCACCCTCGCCACGGCGGCAATGCTCGCAAGCGCCTCCCCGCGGAAGCCCAGGGAGGACACGCCGATCAGGTCGGCGGCGGAGCGGATCTTGCTTGTCGCGTGGCTGAGAAAGGCTTTCCGCACCTCCCCCCGGTCAATCCCGCAGCCGTTGTCCGTGATGCGGATCATGCCGATGCCGCCCTCGCGGATCTCCACGGTGACCGCCGTCGCCTTCGCGTCGATGGCATTTTCCAGAAGCTCCTTGGCCACCGAGGCGGGGCGTTCAATGACCTCGCCGGCGGCGATCTGGTTTACGGTTGATTCATCGAGAACATGGATTTCGGCCATAAATTCCTCCTCCCTCCGGGGATCCGGGGCAGCTCGTCCGCGGCGCCGGGAATCCTTCCCCGCGGCGCCTGCGGCCTTGGCAAAGGGAGCCCCGCCCGCGGCCTTCCGGCAGCCTGTGGGCGAAGCCTCCCTTCACTCACATTTTCTCCTGCCAGCGGTTTTTGAGCCTCATCTGCAGGCGGTCGAGCTCATTGAGCGCCTCGAGCGGCGACATCTGGTTGACATTGAGCGCCATGATCTCCTTGAGGATCGCCTCCGTGTCCACGGTGTCGGAGAAGGAAAGCTGGCCGCGGTCCACATCGTCCGGCTTCTCGATCTTCCTGCGGTTCTGTGAAGCCCCGTCGGCAAGCTCCTTCGCCCGCTCGGTGATGTCCGCGTCCGAGAGCCCCTCCAGGATCTCCTTTGCCCGGCGGATGACCGCCTCCGGGACGCCGGCGAGCTTCGCCACCTGGATGCCGTAGCTCTTGTCCGCGCTCCCCCGGACAATCTTCCTGAGGAAAATGATCTCGTCCCCCTGTTCCCGGACGGCGATACTGTAATTCATGACGCCGGGGATCGACCCCTCAAGCTCCGTGAGCTCGTGGTAGTGCGTGGCGAACAGCGTCTTGGCGCCGAGGGTCCTGGCTGATGAGACATACTCGACAACCGCCCAGGCAATCGCCATCCCGTCCAGCGTGCTCGTCCCGCGCCCGATCTCGTCGAGAATGATGAGGCTGTTTTTCGTCGCGTTCCGGAGGATGTTGGCGACCTCCGTCATCTCCACCATGAAGGTTGACTGGCCGGAGGCCAGGTCATCGGAGGCGCCGACCCGGGTGAATATCCGGTCACAGATGCCGATATCGGCCTCGTCCGCCGGGACAAAGGAGCCGATCTGCGCCATCAGGGTGATCAGCGCGGTCTGCCGCATGTAGGTGGATTTTCCGGCCATGTTGGGGCCGGTGATGATCGCGAAGCGGTTTTTCCCGTTGTCGAGGAGCGTATCGTTCGCGACGAACATATGATCCTTCATCATCCGCTCGACCACCGGATGTCTCCCGTTTTTGATGCGGATGACGCCCTTGTCGTTGATCGACGGCTTGACGTAGCCGTACCTGGCGGCCACGCTGGAGAAGGAAATCAGGACATCGAGAACAGCGATGGCCCGGGCGCTCTTCTGGATCCGCGCGGCCTCCGCGGCAGTCTTGTCCCGGACCTCCCCGAACAGCGCAAATTCCAGGGAATTGAGCTTGTCCGCGGAGCCGAGGATCTTCTCCTCGGTTGCCTGGAGCTCCGCCGTGGTGTACCGCTCGGCGTTGACCAGCGTCTGCTTCCGGATGAAGTAGTCAGGAACCTGTTCCCGGAAGCTGTTGGTCACCTCAAAATAGTAGCCGAATACCTTGTTGTACTTGATTTTGAGGTTCCGTATCCCGGTCTTCTCCCGCTCGCTGTTCTCCAGCTCCGCGAGCCAGGTTTTCCCGTCGGTTTTCGCGTGGCGGAGCTCATCCGCCTCTTTGCTGTAGCCTTCCCGGATGATGCCGCCCTCCCGGAGCATGACCGGCGGGTCATCCGCGATGGCGTCGGCGATGAGCTTCCGGATGTCCTCCAGCGGGTCAATCTCCCCGGCGGTTTTCTTAAGTAACGGGGAGGTGAAGGCTTTCAGCTGTTCCCGGATCGGCTCCAGCATGTCGAGGGACTTCCCGAGGGCGACCAGGTCCCGGGGATTTGCCGTGCGGCAGCTGATCCTGCCGACCAGCCGCTCCAGGTCATAGATCGCCGAGAGGTATTCGGTGAGCTCCTCCCGGGAAATATAATTCATGTTCAGCTCGTCCACGGCGTCCTGCCGGGCTATGATCTGTTCCCGGCTGATCAGCGGCTGCTCGACCAGGGTGCGGAGCAGCCGCCCGCCCATAGCCGTCTTTGTCCGGTCGAGAACCCACAGCAGGGTGCCTTTCTTCTGCTTTTCCCGGAGCGTCTCCGTGAGCTCGAGATTCCGCCGGGATGAGGTGTCCAGCATCATGTACTCGCCGGCGGTGTACACCCGGAGCGTGGTGATGTGCTCCGCGTGGTTTTTCTGTGTCTCATAGATATAGCGGAGCGCCGCGCCGGCGGCGATGGTCCCGTTCGGAAAATCCGAGAGCCCGAGCCCCGCGAGGTCAGCGACCTTAAAGTGCTCTTTCAGGATATCCCGGCAGGCATCCTCGGCGAAATCGTCATTTTCCCGCTGGGAAATGCTTACGCCGATCTTCTCCCTCAGCGCGTCCAGGTCGATGCCGCTCATAAAGAGCGCATTGTTCCCGATGATCTCGGCGGGCTCGAAACGGCTGATCTCGTCGAGAAGTGCCCGCCTTGTCCCGACATCGGTGACGAGGAAATCGCCGGTGCTGACGTCGGAGACCGCGATGCCGAAGGAGGAATCGATCGCGAAGATGCTCATGAGATAATTGTTCCGCGACGCCTCGATATCATTTTCCCCCATCAGGGTTCCCGGGGTGACCACGCGGATAACCGCCCGCTTGACTAACCCCTTGGCGAGCTTCGGATCCTCCATCTGTTCGGCGATCGCGCACTTATAGCCGCGCTTCACGAGTTTCGCGATATACGGCTCGACGGCGTGGAACGGCACTCCGCACATGGGCGCCCGCTCGGGCAGGCCGCAGTCCTTGCCCGTCAGCGTGAGCTCAAGCTCCCGGGAAGCCGTCTTCGCGTCTTCGAAAAACATTTCGTAGAAATCACCGATCCGGTAGAGAAGAAGACAGTCGGGATACTGCTTCTTCATCTCCAGATAATGCTGCATCATCGGGGAAAGCGCCAAAATTTACCTACCTTTCGTCGGCCATACCGGAAAAGGTGCCGAGATAATAAAATCCCTTGGACTGATCGAGACGGACATTCACGAACCTGCCGGAAAGCTCCGCGCTTCCCGGAAAATGAACCAGCGTATTGTTGCTTAACCGGCCGCTGACCCAGCCTGCCCGGTGGTCGTCTGCCCCGTCCACCAGGACCTCCTGGACTTCGCCGACATGCTTTTCGCACATCGCCGAGCCGACCTCCTGCATCAGGGCGAGGAGCCTGTCAAAGCGGTATTTCATGACGTCCCCCGGCACCTGGTCCTCCATCCGGGCAGCAGGCGTCCCGCTCCGCTTGGAGTAGAGGAAGGTGAACGCGCCGTCAAAGGCTGCCTTTCTCACGACATCGAGGGTTTCCCGAAAATCCTCCTCGGTCTCCCCGGGGAAGCCCACGATGATGTCTGCCGTGACGGAGACGCCGGGAATCCGCTCCCGGATTTTCCGCACCAGGGCGAGATACTGCTCTTTGGTGTAGTGCCGGTTCATCTTTTCGAGAATCCTGCTGCTCCCGGACTGGAGCGGCAGGTGCACGTGGCGGCAGATCTTCGTGCTCCCCGCCATGGTGTCGATCAGCTCGTCGGAGAGATCCTTCGGGTGCGGGGTCATGAAACGGATGCGGCGGATTCCCGGAACCTTCTCGACCTCCCGGAGGAGCTGCGCAAAGGTCACCGGGGTTTCCAGCGTCTTTCCGTACGAATTGACATTCTGCCCGAGCAGCATGACCTCCACCACGCCGTGGGCGGCGAGGTCGCGCACCTCGCCCAGGATATCCTCAGGGCGGCGGCTCTGCTCCCTCCCGGTCACATACGGGACGATGCAGTAGCTGCAGAAGTTGTTGCAGCCGTACATAATATTCACGCCGGATTTGAAGGAATACTTGTGCTCTGCCGGCAGGTCCTCGACAATTTTCCGGTTGCCGTCGAGGATGTCGATCACCTGTTTTCCGCTGTCGATGTGCTCCGCGATCAGCTCCGCAAGCTTATAGTTGTTTTTGTTGCCGAAAATGATATCCACGAACGGGTAGCTCTTTTTCAGCTTCTCGATCACCGGCTTTTCCTGCATCATGCAGCCGGTCAGGGCGATCATCATGCCGGGGCGCCGCCTCCGGATGCTGCCTGCCCTGCCCAGGCGTCCGTAGACGCGCTGGTCCGCATTTTCCCGCACCGTGCAGGTGTTGTAGATGACAAAATCGGCGTCCTCGCTGTCCGCGGGATGAAATCCCGATGCCAGCAGCACGCCGGAAAGCTTTTCCGAGTCATGGGCATTCATCTGGCAGCCGAAGGAGGTGACGCAGGCGGTTACCGGCCTTCCCAGCTCCTGCTCCCTTTTCTTCGTCCACCGGCGGAGCCTCGCGATGAAATACCGCTGCCTTGCCGGCTCTGTCTCCGGCGGAAGCGCGGAGAGGTCGATGCTGTCATAATCAAAATTGGTCATTTGCTGCTCCAGAAGAAAAAATCGCGGCTTTACGCCGCGTAGTTAACGCGCAATAAATTATCATACCGCATTGGCCGAAATTTCGCAAGATAGCGCGGATGCAGTTTCCGGGATGGAAGCTGGACGCGGATGCTGCGCCAACCGGGAAAAGCCAGCCGGCCGCGGATGCCGCGCCAACCGGGAAAAGCCAGCCGGCCGCGGATGCTGCGCCAACCCGGAATGATGCGGCTCAGAACGTATAAAGCCGCGAGGGGGTCACCAGCTTCTGCATGCGGACATCCCGCGGGTCGGCGGAGAACACCGGATGGACAGCCTCGGGGAAAACCTGGAAGTCATACGCGCAGGCGATGGTCATATGCCCAGGCTCACGCGCAAAAAAGCAGTCGTAATAGCCTGCGCCATAGCCGATTCGGGCGCCCCGGTCGGAGAAGGCAACTCCGGGAACAATCACCGGGCAGGTCGGGTCTCCCAGTTCCTCCTCGCTCATCCTCGGCTCGGGAATGCCGAACCGGCTGATTTCGAGATCAGACTCCCGTCTGGGGATAAAGAAGCGCATCCGCCGCTCCGGGCCGGGGATGACCCGAGGCAAGGCGACGCGGATCCGGGAAGCCCTGAGCTTACGGATGAGCTCCTCCGTGCCGGTCTCGCCGCGCACGCTGACATAGGCGCAGACCACCCGCGTGCCCTCCGGGAGGAGGGAAAGGATCCGGTTCGCCACGGCGGCGTCCCAGACGGCCTTCTCGGTCGGGTCGATGTCAAGGCGCCCGGCGAATACTTGTCTTCGGATGGCGTCTTTTTCTGCTTGGATATCCATGATCTTCTCCTCTGCGATCTTCTTACTGCCTATTTCACGGATTACAGGAAGTCCGGGCGGTATTTTTCCGCGACCGCCTCCGCGGCCTTGATCCCGTCCATGGCGGCGGAGGTGATGCCGCCGGCATAACCCGCTCCCTCCCCGCAGGGATAGAGGCCGCCGATCTCCGCCTCGAATGCCCCATTCCGCGGGATTCGGACGGGCGATGAGGTCCGGCTCTCGACGCCGGCGAGGACCGCGTCCGCCCGGTCGAAGCCGCGGATTTTTCCGCCGAAGGCAGCCATCCCCTCGAGGAGCGCCTGCTGGATCTCCTCCGGGAAGATGCCCCGGACATCGCCGAACGCGTACTGCCCGCTGAAGACCGGGGTGACACCGCCAAAATCCCGGGAAATCCGATTTTCCCGGAAATCCCCGTAGAGCTGGACAGGAATCTTCCCCTGCCCGGCCTCGTAGGCGCGCCGCTCCAGCTGCCGCTGAAATTCCATGCCGGCGAGCGGGAGCAGGCCGGAAAGGTTCTCCGCATTTTCCGGATCTTCCCCTGCCTTCTCCGCGGAAAACTTCGCCTCCCCTGCCGCGTAAGTCCCGCGGAAATCTTTCTCGGTGACAGTGACGACGATCGCACTGTTCGCGGTTCCGCTGTCTCTCGCGTGGCTGCTCATCCCGTTCACCGCGAGAAGACCCCGCTCGGAGGAGGCATTGACGACAGAGCCGCCGGGGCACATGCAGAAGGAATAGACGCCGCGCCCGTCCCCGGCCTGATGGGTCAGCTTGTAGGAAGCCGGCCCCAGCGCTCCCGCATCCTCCCTGCCATACTGGCAGAGATTGATCATCGCCTGCGGGTGCTGGACGCGGACACCGACCGCGAAGGGCTTCGCGGCCATCCGCAGATGTTTTCCGGCAAGCATGGTGAAAGTATCCCTGGCGGAATGTCCCGGCGCGAGAATCACAACCTCAGCGGGGATCACCCTGCCGCCGGCGGTCACCGAGACGATCTTTCCGTCCTCGACGCCGATGTCTGTGACCTTGGCCCCGAAGCGGACCTCGCCGCCCATGCGGATGATGTCCTCCCGGATGGCGCGGACGACGGAGGCGAGCACATCGGTGCCGATATGGGGATTATGGACAGTCAGGATCTCCGGGTCGGCGCCTGCCTCGGCGAAAATCTCCAGAACCTTGCGGTTTCTCCCGTCCGGATCCCTGACCATGGTGTTGAGCTTCCCGTCGGAAAATGTCCCCGCGCCGCCCTCTCCGAACTGGACATTGGATTCCGGGTCGAGCTTCCCGCCAGACCAGAAGGAGCGCACCTTCCGGGTCCGCGTCTCCACATCATCCCCCCGCTCGAGAACGAGCGGGGCGTATCCCGCCTCCGCGAGCATCCTCGCGGCAAACATCCCGGCAGGGCCGAAGCCGATGACGACAGGTCGGTGCCGGAGCGGCGTCCGCCCCGCTCCGCGGTTTCCGCCGGGAAAATGGTAGGGCTTCATCTGCACAATCGCGATGTTCCGGTTCCCGGCCTTCCTGACCGCCGCGGCTTCATTTCCCCGGACGCGGACATCAACAGTGTAACTGTAAAAGATCAGCGGCTTCTTTCTCGCGTCGATCGACCTGCGGACAATGCGCACCTCGAGAATACGGTCTTCCGGGATGCGGAGAAGCCTTGCCGCCCGGCTCCGGAGAATTTCCTCCGGCTCGTCCAGCCCGAGGCGGATCTGGTTGATTCGAATCATTCTATTCCTCCTTCATCCTTAAGGCAGCTGCCGCGGGTGATCCCCGGCCGAAGAATCTTCCACCGGCATCTTCTTCATGTCTGCGCTCCTGCCGAGAAACCTGGCCAGAAGGAGAAGCGCCGCCGAGGCGGCGAGGAAGGTGACCGCGATGCGGAGCGCGAGATCCATGAAGAATTCCTCCGGCATGATATCGATCATCCGGCTTGTCCTCGGGTCAAACATCCAGTTGCCCTGGCTAAAGAAAATTTCGTGAAAAATTGTAAAATACCGGTCAAAATCTGTGGAGATGAGAAGGCTTGTCCCGGCAGCAAGGGCAAAGACCGCGAGGGAGGTCCAGAAGAAGCCTCTTCCCAGAATCCCCGCCGTGCCGCGGCCGAAGCCTTTCCAGAAGGCCAGGGCAATCGCGAGGGCGAGGAGGAAAGCCGCGCGGCGGAGCCTGATACAGAGGAGAAAGAGATTCCGGACGTCCGTCATGTGGGAAATTTCCTCGTCGTTATAAAATTCCTGTTCCCGCCCGTCGATCGGGACAATGACGGTAAGGTCATCCCGGTTTCCCCTGAGGAAGGCCATCGTCTGGTCCATCACTTGGTCCAGGCCGTCAAGATCCATGACCTCCCCGCAGTAGTGCCGGAGAAGGCGGGGACAGTCATATTTCGCGAATTCCTTCCGGTAGATGCCCGGCGTCCAGTAGCAGACCGCCTCCACCGAGGTGATCAGAAGGACAAATAAGATCAGCAGCGAAAAGACGGCCGCGCCGGCACCGGTAAACAGCTTTTTCATCACGCACTCCATTTTGGGCTCAAAATTCCTGAATCGCGGGTTCTATTTTAGCATCCCGGGAAACTTGTTGCAAGGAAGTCCATGCACGCCAAAAAGCGGCAGCCGCCGCGGAGTAAAGGCCGCGGCGGCTGCCGCTTCGGGAAAAAAGGTGTCAGGAAATTCTGTGTGCAATTTGACTTTATACGCCGAGGAGTTTTTCACAGGACTCCCCGCCCGTACAATCAGTAGAGCCCGTAGTAGGGGAACAGGCCGCCGAGGATGCCATTGCCGTTCTGCTGAATCTCCCCCTGGCCGCTCTCCCCTGAGGTGCTGTCCTGGCTCTCCGCGGGCTTATTTCCCAGGGTTACGGAGACGTCCTTGGAGGTATAGCTGCCGCTGCCATCCTGGCGCTCGACGGTCACCGTCACGGTCTCTCCGGCCTTATACCGGGAGATCAGGTCGGTCAGGTTATCCGCGCTGGTCACGCTCTGCCCGTCGAAGGAGGTGATGATGTCCTTTTCCATTATGCCCGCTTTCTCGGCGGCACCGCCGGAAATGAGGCCGGTCACATAGACGCCCTGCGGAATCTTGTAGGTCTCCGATGTTGACGAATCGATGGTTCTCACCTGCACGCCGAGGTATCCCTGTTCGGAGGCGCTGAGTGTCGTGCTTCTTGTCGTCTTTGACGCGAGGCTGTTCACAATCTCCTTCACCTTATTGGCCGGGATCGAATAGCCCATACCCTCAACCTCGGTGGACGAGTATTTGGCGACATTGATGCCGATCACCTGTCCCTGCATATTCAAGAGCGCGCCGCCGGAGTTTCCGGGGTTGATCGCCGCGTCTGTCTGCAGGAGCCCGCTCTCCGTCCCGGTCGATGTCGAGATATCCTTGTCCTTTGCGGAAATAATCCCCGTCGTCACGGACTGCCCGATGCCCAGGGCATTGCCGATCGCGACGACCTGGTCGCCGACCTCAAGGCTGTCAGAATCGCCGAATTCCGCGACACTGATCTTGCCGAGCGTGTCGGAGGAAATGTCGGAGAGCTTGACCGCGATGACCGCGAGGTCAGCGTCGGCGTCCTCCCCCTTGATCGAGGCATCGACGGACGTACCGTCCACAAACTGCACCGAGAGGGAGCTGGTGTCCTCGACCACGTGGTGGTTCGTGACGATCAGAAGCTCACTGTCTGTCTTGGCGAAGATCACGCCGGATCCGGACGCGGATTCCTCGGCGTCCTGCGCGTTGTCAGAGCTTCCGAATGCGGAATAACCGTTCTGCTGGTATTTGATCTTGTTGGTGATGGAGACGACAGACGGCATGGCCTTTTTGGTCACCTCACTGACCGACATTGCCGTGCTGTCCGAGGTTTCCGTGTCGGAGTACGCCGCATTGACGATCCCGCTGTTCCCCGAGGAACCATTGTCCGCGGCCGCCGTCCCCGCACTCCCCGCGGATGCGGAGGAGGTGATGCCCGCCGTCCTTGCCGCCACATTGACGCCGACCATGGCGCCGCCGGCGATGGTGCCGAAGGCCAGGGCACCGGTCATGAAGAGCGCCGCCTTCTTCACCCTCTGAGCCATCCGGCTGTCCCGCCTGCTTCTCCCCCTGCGGGAAGAACCTGCGGATTCCACCGGAACCGGAAGATTCATTCTGCTGTTGTCGTCGGTTTCTTTATTTTTTCTATCCAGATCATTCATCATAAGTAACACCTCCGAGAAATAGGATTTCCTTGCTGTTACATGATTCATGATACGCGGAAAATTTGATGGAATTCTGTTTAATCTGTGAGCAAAGTGTGATTTCTGTCCGGATCTCTTCGCTGACGGCTGCCATAGCCTCCCGTCAGCCGGGGGTAAGGGCCGCGAGGCGGGAGGCTATGGCGGCCGGAGGTTCAGAACCGCGCGGCGGCTTCCCCGGCGATTTCCCCTGTCCTCCAGGCAAAGTGCAGGTTGTATCCCCCGCAGATCCCGTCAACGTCGAGAATCTCTCCCGCAAAATATAAGCCGGGGACAAGGCCGGATGCCATGGTTTCCGGATCTACCTCTGCCGTGTCCACCCCGCCGGAGCAGGTCTGCGCCTGCGCGAAGGAATTGGTTCCCGTCACCGTGAGCGGGAAGCTTGTGATCTCAGGGACAAGGGTATCGAGCATCCGGTCGGTGACTTCGGAGATCCGGATATTGCGCGGGATGCCGGCGAGGGAAAGCAGGGTATCCCCGATCTTCCGGTGGAACCAGCCGATCAGAAGCTCCGAGGAGTAGCAGTCTCCGAGATCCCTGCGGCGCGCAAGAAGGCGCGCGCGGATGTCTTCCACCCCCTCATCGGGCCAGAAATTCAGGCGCGCGCGGACGGATCTTCCCGCATCCAGCGCGCGTGCAGCGAAGCGGCTCACCTGAAAGACGGGAATCCCGGAAATCCCGTACCCCGTCAGCTGGATCTCCCCCTCGTCCGAGGGGGAAAGGTTCCCGGAAGCGCCGTCCGTTCCTGATCCCGGATGATCTCCGGAGAGGTTGTCCCTTTCTGATATCTCGAGCGTGACCCGCCCGTGAAAGCGGATCCCCGCCCATCCCGAGAGGATCGCCTCCTCCCGGCAGCGGAGCTGGACCAGGGCAGGCAGCGGCTTCACAATAGGATGGCCGAGGGAGGCAGCGAGCGCGTAGCCGGAGCCGTCCGAGCCGGTATCCGGCGCCGCCTGGGAGCCGGCGGCAAGAATCACGGCATCCGCCAGGATCTCCCCGAGGTTTGTGTGGACGGCAAATCTCGGCTGATCTTCCCCCGGCTCTGCCTTTCCGTTTGCGGCTTCGGGCGTTCCCATCCCGAAGGGCGCGGGGCTTTCCTCCCTGCCGGCAGCTCCCGATAGAACGCGGATGCCCTCCACCCCGCAGCCGGTCAGGAGCTTCGCCCCGGAAGCCTGGAGTTCCCGAAGGAGCACATCCCGGACGGTCGATGCCTGCCCGGACGCGGGATAGCACCAGGTGCCGTCGCGCCGGATCACGATGCCGAGACGCTCAAAGAACCCGGTGGTGTTCCGGGCGTCGAATATGCCGGGGATCCCGCGGAGAAACTCCGGGTGGCTTCCCCGCCAGCAGTCTTCCGTGAGAAAGGTATTTCCCAGGTTGCAGCGGCCGTTCCCGGTGATGAGGATCTTTTTCCCCGCCTGGTTCTGGTGGTCGGCAGCGCAGACTGAAGCTCCTGCGCGGGCAGCTGCAATCGCCGCCGCAAGGCCCGAGGCGCCGGCGCCGATGGCGAGCACTCGGGTGCGAAGAATGCCGAAACAGGATGATTTTTTGCCCATAGAATGCCTCCCCGATATGCTGGACAGTGACAAGAAAGCGGGCAGGCGGCATCCTCCCGGGGAATACCGCTGCCCGCAGGCAGATGCATCAGGCTTTAGAGCAGGTGAAATGTTCTCGCGATCCCGATGATCTTCCTCCCTCCCGGCATGTGGGCAAGCTCGCTCTCTTCCACCGCGTGCAGGCGGAGCAGCATGGCGCCGTAGACAAGGACCGCCGCGAAGACCGCGGGCAGGCAGCTGGCCGCGCTGCTGTGGATGAGAAGCCGGAAGATCCGGTAGATGAGAAACGTGACGACGCCCATGATCGCGGACGAGACGATCGGGATAACGAAGGTCTTTCGCATCTCCTGACGGTACGGGATGTAGCGGCGGATCGAGCGGTGGTTCAGCATGCACATGCAGACCGAGAAGAAAATATTGCCGAAGACCATCGCGTAGATGCCCATCCGGAACACCAGAAGGAGGATCACGAGGACCACGATATGAGAAATCAGCGAAATCAGCGCGTTTTTCACCGGCTCATTCATGTGCCCGAGCCCCTGGAGGATGGCGTTCGTGACCGTGGACAGGGAGAGAAATACAATCGCGGACGCGCCGACGATCATCATCTGGATAGCCTCTGCGTTCTTCCCGCCGTGGAACAGCAGGTTCATCACCGGTGCGGCGAGAACCATGAGGCCGACGGCAGCCGGGATCGCGATCATCATCGCGAAGCGGATGACCAGGTCGGTCTTCGCGAGCTGGTCCGCCTGATCTTCCCGCGCGGTCGCCGCCGTCAGCGACGGGATCAGCGAGGACGAGAGGGAGTTCGCCATGGCGAGCGGGACGTGGACGAGAAGCATGTATTTATTGTTGTAAATGCCCCAGAGCCGGAGAAAACTTCCGCCCTGGCCGATCATGTTCATCCCGTGGGCCATGATGCCGTTGTCGATGACCGAGTTGACATTATAGACCGTGGAGCTCAGAATGACCGGAATGACCGTGAGAAACAGGACTTTGGTGGTGTAGCCGTAGCTGTCCGGCTCCCCGTGCCGGTCCTTCGCGATATGCTTCCTGATCGTCGGGCGGTAGAAGAAAAAGAGACAGAGGCAGAACAGGAAGGCGGCAAATGCGCCGGATCCGGTGCCGATGGTGCCTCCCGCGGCGCCGAAAGCTTCCGCGTAGCTTGTCCCTCCCGCCGCGGCCGCGGCCTTGAGGCCGGTATTATACAGGATGCCGGCGGCAACCACGCTGATGACGGCGTTCACGATCTGTTCGAGGATCTGGGAAACCGCCGTCGGGATCATCGTGGAATGGCCCTGGAAATATCCGCGCAGGACGCCGAGATAGGCCATGATCCAGATGGTCGGCGCAAGAGTCTTTAACGCGTATACCGCGAGCGGTGTCGCGAAGAGCTTTGTGGCCAGGGCATCGGCAAAATGCCAGGTGATGAAGCAGGCGATGCCGCCCACGATCGTCGCGTAGAGGAACGCGGAGAGAAGGATGCGGTACGCATTTGTGTACTCCCGCTTGGCGAGTTTCGCGGAGATCATCTTGGATACCGCCACCGGCAGGCTGTACGAGGACAGAATCAGCATGATATTATAGACATTGAACGCTGTCGAATAATATCCCATGCCCTCGTCGCCGATGATGTTGGTCATCGGCACGCGGTAAAGGATACCGATCAGCCGGACGATAATCCCGGCGACAGCCAGAATGCTTCCCTGGACAACAAAATTGGAACCTGCTCTGCGGCTCATTCCCTGCACCTCTCTATGGCAATTTTTCATTCCCGGCGGGCGGATATGCCCTCACCTCGTGTATCCCTTAAGCTTCAGGATCTCCTCCTGTTTCTTCTCCATCACGAGGCGTTCATCGTCCTCCATGTGGTCATAACCGAACAGGTGCAGCATGCTGTGCGCGGTCAGGAAGGCGAGTTCCCGTGCTTCCGAGTGGCCGTAAGCCGCCGCCTGCTCCTTCACCTTCTCGACTGAGATCACAATATCGCCGAGAAGAAGCTCACCCGTCTCCGGGTTGAAGCAATCCTCCGCATCCTCCTCCAGCCGGTCAAAATCCGCAGGGCGGTCATACTCGCACATCGGGAAGGAAAGCACATCGGTCGGCCGGTCGATGTTCCGGAACTGCCGGTTCAGCTGGTGGATGCCCTCATTATCCGTGAGGACGACCGAGACCTCGGCCTCGTAAGGGCATTTCTCATAATCCAGCGCCGCGAGGACTACCTCATGGATAATCTTTTCGTAAGGGAGATCCAGGGGAATCCCCGTCTCGTATTCAATATTGATGGTCATACTTCATTCCTCCGGCGGCCGCCCTGCGCCCGCTCCCTAAGATCCCTGGGCACTTTCTTCGATTCCCCGCCTTCCCGGTGCTTTTCCGTGCCCTTCCGGCGTTCCGTGGAAAGTGCCTTTTTCTCATACTGGTCGTAGGCCTCCACGATCTTCTGCACCAGCGGATGGCGGACCACATCCTCGCTGGTCAGGTAGCAGAAGCCGATATCGCTGATATTCTTGAGAACCTTGACCGCGACATCGAGCCCGGAGGTTTCGCCCGCGGGCAGATCCTTCTGCGTCCGGTCGCCGGTGACAATCACCTTAGAGCCGAAACCGATCCGAGTCAGGAACATTTTCATCTGGGCAGGCGTGGTATTCTGCGCCTCGTCCAGGATGATGTACGCGTTGTCGAGTGTGCGCCCGCGCATGTACGCGAGCGGGGCCACCTCGATCAGCCCCTTCTCCTGGTTGTGGGCAAAGGACTCCGCGCCCATGATCTGGTAGAGGGCGTCATAGAGGGGCCTCAGGTAAGGGTCAATCTTGCTCTGCAGGTCGCCGGGCAGGAAGCCGAGCTTCTCCCCGGCCTCGATCGCCGGCCTGGTCAGAATGATCCTGCCGACCTCCCCGCTCCGGAAAGCCTCGATCGCCATAGCCATGGCGAGATATGTCTTGCCGGTGCCCGCGGGTCCGATGCCGAAGACGATCATCTTTTTCCGGATATTTTCCACGTACTCCTTCTGCCCCACGGTCTTCGGCTTCACCTGCCGCCCGTCCACGGTCCTGCAGATCACATCCTTGTCGATCTCGAGAATCTGCGATTCCTGGGAGCGGAAGGAGAGCGCGAGGGCGTAATCCACGTTCTGCTCAGTGATCTTCGTCCCTCTCTGGGAGAGCGCGAGCAGGCTGTCGATGACGCTCTTGGCCTGCCGGATCGTCTGCTCCGGGCCGATCACCTTGAGCGCGCCGTCCCGCAGAATGATCGTGGTGTGCAGGGCACGCTCGATCTTCTTGATGTAGGCGTCAAATTCACCGCAGATATTCTGCACATGCTCCATGGGAATGTCAATCGTCGTCTCAATGATACTCATCCGATCTTTCTCTCCTGTCTACCGGCGGATTCCGGCATCCGTTCTCCGCTGCCCTTCCTGGAAAATGCGGAACGATGGTATTCTAACACAAAAGACCCCGGCTGGAAATAGCCGGGGCCTCTCTTTGGTCTTTACTTGTATTTGCGTTTTCTAGCTGCTTCAGACTTTTTCTTGCGTCTGACGCTCGGTTTCTCGTAATGCTCTCTCTTACGAATCTCCTGCTGAATACCAGCCTTAGCGCAGTTTCTCTTGAATCTGCGTAAAGCGCTGTCAAGACTTTCGTTTTCCTTGACGATTACGTTCGACATAAGCTTAAACCCAACCTCCCTTCAGTTGTCCGGTTTTGTGCATGATAAATACAACTGATGGGTATTCCAGCACTACAACGATTATATCATAAACGGCCGCGGCGTCAACCGGAATTTCAATTTTTGCAAAAATTCCTGCAACTGTTCAGCTTATGCGTGGGCTGAACAGTTTCCAGCATCGGCGGATTCCGACACTGCCTTCCCGGTTTCGCCCCGGACGCTATGGTATCCTTCTTCTGGCGCCGCCCTCCCGTTCGGGCAGCGGCGCGCGGGAAATGCGGAAAGTTACCGGATCTGGCCGGCAAGCACCTCCGCGGCCTTGGCGAGTGCGTCCGGAATGCCCGCCGGATTTTTTCCTCCGGCCTGAGCCATGTTCGGACGGCCGCCACCGCCGCCGCCGACAAGGCCGGCCACCGCCTTGACGAGATTGCCGGCGTGGGCACCCTTCTTCACTGCCTCATCGGAGGCCATGGCCATGAGGCTCACTTTCCCGCCATTGTCCGCGATGAGGAGGACAACGCCCCCGGTGAGCTTGGACTTCAGCTCATCGCCGAGGTTCCGGAGCTCATTCATATCGACATCCTTGAGGCCGGCCGCGGCGAACGGTACGCCCTTAATGTCCTGGACGCTGTCGAGCACGCCGCCGAGGGCGCTCTGTGCTTCCTTCGCCTTCAGGGATTCATTCTCCCCGCGGAGCGCGCGGTTCTCCTCCTGGAGCTTCCGGATATGTCCGGCGAGCTCGGACGGGGTGGTCTTGAGGAGGGCAGCCGCCTCGCGGAAGCTTCTTTCCATCTCCTCATAGTAACGGCGCACGTTGTCTCCGGTCAACGCCTCAATCCTTCTGACACCGGATGCGACACCGGCCTCAGAGAGAATCTTGAACTGGCCGATCTGGCTGGTATTCGCGACATGGGTGCCGCCGCAGAGCTCTGTGGAGAAATCGCCCATGCGGACGACGCGGACCTCATCGCCATACTTCTCGCCGAACAGGGCCATCGCCCCGGTCTTCTTCGCCTCCTCGAGGCTCATGACTGCCGTGTTTACCGGAAGGCAGGCGGCAATCTCCCGGTTCACCAGGTCTTCCACCTTCTGAATCTCCTCCGGGGTCATCGCCTGGAAATGAGAGAAATCAAAGCGCGTTCTCTGGCCGTCCTGGTAAGAGCCCTTCTGCTCAACATGGGTGCCCAGCACCTCGCGGAGCGCCTTCTGCAGGAGGTGGGTCGCCGAGTGATTCCGGCAGGTTGCCATCCGGTTCTCCGGATCCACCTTGAGGGTTACCGTATCGCCAAGCTTGAACATGCCATGGGTTACACGGCCGATGTGCGCGATCTTGGAGCCCGCCACATGCTCTGTCCTCTCGACGGTAAATGTGCCGTCCTTCGTCTCGATGATTCCCTGATCGCCGACCTGGCCGCCCATCGTGCCGTAGAACGGGGTTTCCGCGGTGATCACCGCGCCGGTCTGCCCGTCAGAGAGAGCCTCGACAACGGCATTGTCCTCATCGGCGTCTGCCGGATAGAGCGCCGCCAGGGCGACGATCCTGGAATCCGCCGTGAGCTTGTCATAGCCGATAAAGGCTGAATTGACCGCCGGATCCATGTCCTCATAGACCGTGGCGTCAGCACCCATGTAGTTGGTCGTCTTTCTCGCCTTGCGGGCGGTCTCCTTCTGCACCTTCATCGCGGCATTGAAGCCGTCCTCGTCGACGGTGAATCCCTTCTCCTCAAGGATCTCCTTCGTGTTGTCCAGCGGGAACCCGAAGGTGTCATAGAGCTTGAAGGCGTCCTCGCCGGAGAGCTGCTTTTGGCCGTTCTCCGAGAGCTTCTCCTCCATCTCGGCGAGAATGCTCATGCCCTGCTCAAAGGTTTTCTCAAACTGGTTCTCCTCCTGGCGGATAACGTTCAGGATGAAGTCCCGCTTCTCCTCGAGCTCCGGATAGCCGTCCTTTGACCCCGCGATCACGCGCTCGGCGAGATACGGAAGGAACGAGCCCTCAATGCCGAGCTTTCTCCCGTGGCGGACGGCGCGGCGGATGATCCGGCGGAGGACGTAGCCTCTGCCCTCGTTGGACGGCATGATGCCGTCAGAGATCATGAAGGTCGTCGAACGGATGTGGTCGGTGACAATGCGGACGGAGACATCGCTCTCCTCCGTGCCCGGCTCCTCATAGTGGATATTGCCCGCGAGCCGGCAGACCTCGTCGCGGAGCGCCTTGATGGTATCGACATCGAAGATCGAGCCGACATCCTGGACAGCGACGGCGAGACGCTCAAGCCCCATGCCGGTATCGATATTCTTCTGGACAAGGTCGGTATAGTGGCCGTGCCCGTCATTGTTGAACTGGGAAAATACGACGTTCCAGACTTCCATGTAGCGGTCGCCCTCGCCGCCCATGACGTCCTCCGGCCCGTTCCCGTATTTCTCCCCGCGGTCATAGTAGATCTCGGTGCAGGGGCCGCAGGGGCCGCTGCCGTGCTCCCAGAAGTTGTCCTCCTTGCCGAACTTGTAAATGTGGTCGGCGGGAACGTGCATATCGTTCAGCCAGATCTGGTAGGCCTCATCGTCATCGACGTAGACGGACGGATAGAGGCGCTCAGGATCCAGCCCGACCCACTCGGTCAGGAACTCCCATGCCCACGGAATCGCCTCGTGCTTGAAGTAATCGCCGAAGGAGAAGTTGCCGAGCATCTCGAAAAAGGTGCCGTGGCGTGCCGTCTTGCCAACATTTTCCAGGTCGCCGGTGCGGATGCACTTCTGGCAGGTGGTCACTCTCCTTCTCGGCGGAATCTCCTGGCCGGTGAAATACGGCTTGAGGGGTGCCATTCCGGAGTTGATGATCAGCAGACTGTTATCATTGTGCGGTACCAGCGAAAAGCTGTTCATCCGGAGATGCCCCTTGCTCTCGAAGAAGGTGAGAAACAGCTCACGCAGTTCATTTACGCCACGCCTTTTCACGACGAAGTCCTCCTTAAAACCCTTAGGTGGTTGGTCAGAATCTGTTATCTGCAAAACATATCAATAATAGCACAAGGAAAATCATTGTGCAAGGCGCGCGCCGGGATCCGTCAGCAGGGCTGTGCCGTCCGCCGCCCCCGTCGCCAGTTTGTCGCAGCGCTCATTTTCCGGATGCCCGTTATGGCCGCGCACCCAGTGAAAGGTCACGCTGTGGGGCTTCATGGCGGCGATGAGGCGCTTCCAGAGATCCACATTCTTGACCGGCTCATTTTTCCCCCGCGTCCAGTTTTTCCGGATCCAGTTATCGATCCAGTGCTCGGTAAACGGCCGGACCAGATACTGGGAATCGGACCAGAGATCAACCTCGCAGGGACGGTTGAGCGCTTCCAGCCCGGCAATCGCGCCCATGAGCTCCATCCGGTTGTTGGTCGTCCGGACATAGCCGGCAGAGAGCTCCTTCTCGTGAACCTCCCCCTTCGGGTCGACATAGCGGATGATCGCCCCGTAGCCGCCGGGACCTGAGGGATTTCCCCTGGCCGCGCCGTCGGTAAAGATTGTAACCTTCATAGATTTTCTCCTTTTTTTCATGATCGGCACCTGCGGGGGTGATCATGAACCCATTTTCCGTATATTGTTCAGTGCTCTGCGAAAGAATGCCGCCCGGAGAGCTTCTGTCATCCGGGCGGTGTCCTGTCCCGCGGGCTTCTGCCGGCGGTCAAGCCGCCAAGCAGGAAATATGCTCAGCGCTCCCAGCGGTCGCAGAGCTTGTTGATTTCGTTGGTGAATTTTTGGAGATCACGGTTTGCCCCGCCCTCGTTGTGAAGAACAACCTGGCGCAGGCGTTCCGCGGCGGCAAGGAGGTTCGCGAAGATCCCGGAAACCTTCCGCTGCGCGGCTGTGGCCTTCCGTACCGGGATGCCCTCCGTGATCTTGACAAATTCTCCCGTAAGCAGGTCAAAGGTGGTGCCGCTCCACGGTGCATAGGCGTCGAAGCCGAATTGTTCATGCACCTTTGCCGCGAACCGGTCGCAGACATCATCGTCGCCGTGGACGATGAAGACCTTCTTCGGCGGCTGCATGAAGGCGCCGATCCATTCGAGCAGCCCATCCCGGTCGGCATGGCCGCTGATGCCCTCGATCTTGTCGATCTCCGCCTTGACCTCGATCGTCTCACCGAAGAGCTTGACCTCGTCCCGCCCTTCAATAAGGCTTCTGCCGAGCGTTCCGACTGCCTGGTAGCCGGCAAAGAGGATCGTGCATTCCGGGCGCCAGAGGTTGTGCTTGAGGTGATGGCGCACACGGCCGGCATCACACATGCCCGAGGCCGAAATGATGACCTTCGGTTCCGGGTCGGTGTTGATGGCGATCGACTCCTCGCTGGTGATGGAGAGATGGAGCCCCGGGAAAGAGCAGGGATTGATCCCCTTTTTCAGCAATTTCTTTGTCTCGTCGTTAAAGCAGTCCATGCGGTTCTCGCGGAAGACCTGCGTCGCTTCCACCGCCATCGGGCTGTCCAGATAGACCGGGAACCCGCTGTGGTTCTTCACTAGTCCGTTGGCCTTAATGATCCGGATATAATTGAGAACCTCCTGTGTCCTGCCGACGGCAAAGGCGGGAATGACCACATTTCCGCCACGGTCGAGCGTCCGCTGGATCACCGCGGCAAATTCCTCCACATGGTCTCCGTCCTTGTCCGGGTGGAGGCGGTCGCCGTAAGTGCTCTCCATCACCACGTAGTCCGCGCTGTGAATGTACTGCGGGCTCCGGATGAGCGGCTTATTCTTATTCCCGATGTCGCCGGAAAAGACAATCTTCCGCTCCTCGCCGTTCTCGGTGAGCCAGATTTCGACCGAAGCCGAGCCGAGCAGGTGCCCGACATCGACAAAGCGGATCTCGATGCCGTCACAGACCTTGATCCGCTGGTCATAATCGCAGGGGACAAAGAGGTCGAGGACAGCCACCGCGTCCGCCATCGTGTATACCGGTTCCGTTTCCGGCTTTCCGGCCCTCTTCGCCTTCCGGTTCTTCCACTCGGTGTCCTGCTCCTGGATGTGTGCACAGTCCTTCAGCATGATCTCGCAGAGATCCGCCGTCGCGCGGGTCGAGAAAATCTGCCCGCGAAAGCCCTCCTTATAGAGATAAGGGAGCATACCGACGTGGTCGATATGCGCGTGGGTGATGAAGACATAGTCCACCTTGCTGTAGGGGACAGGCAGGGGGGCATTTTCATAGAGATTCACGCCCTGTTCCATACCGCAGTCCACCATGAACACCCTGCCGCCGGACTCCACCAGATGGAGACTGCCGGTGACCTCATGATCAGCCCCGATGAAAGTCATTTTCATAAGTCCATCCTCCGCTATGATTTATGCAATTTGCACGAAAAACTTTGCTGTTAACCTAATTATAACGAAAATATGGACAATATACAATCAACAGGTGGGGGGACTTTGTCCGATAACCGGGGTTTATGGTTCTATTCAGACCAGGCCTGGGCGCTCTTTAACCCCACATCGGGCGAAGCAAAGCTTCGCCCGATGTGGGGTTAGAGAGAAACGCTCTTATTTATTCACTCAGGTATGCTTTCTTGATCCGCTCGTCATTCAGCAGGTCTTTCGCCTGCCCCTTGACCGTGATCCTTCCGGTCTCGAGCACATACGCCTTATTGGCGATCGCGAGGGCTTTTTTCGCGTTCTGCTCCACGAGAAGGACGGTTGTGCCGTCCTGGTGGATCTTCTCGATGATATCGAAAATCTCATTCACATAGATCGGGGAGAGCCCCATCGAGGGCTCGTCCATGAGGATCAGCTTCGGGTGGCTCATGAGCGCGCGGCCCATCGCCAGCATCTGCTGCTCGCCGCCGGAGAGCGTCCCGGCTGTCTGGTTCCGCCTCTCCTTGAGGCGCGGGAACCGCTCATAGATCATCTCCAGGGTGTCCTCCATTTCCTTTTTGTCCGGCCTCGTGTAGGCGCCGAGGCGGAGGTTCTGGAGCACCGTCAGGTTGGCAAATACGCGCCGCCCCTCCGGGACGTGGGCCATACCCATGGAGACAAGCTTATAGCCGGGCATGTGGGTGATGTCCTTCCCGTCGAAGGTGATACTCCCGCTCTTTGCGGGAATCAGGCCGGAGATGGTGTGCAGGGTTGTCGTCTTGCCGGCGCCGTTTGCCCCGATGAGGGCGATGATATCGCCGCTGTCCACCTCGAAGGAGATGCCCTTCAGGGCCTGGATGACGCCGTAATATACATTCAGATCTCTTACTTCCAGTAATGCCATATCCCGTTTCCCCCTTACTCGCCGAGATACGCGACGATAACGTCGTGATTGTGCAGGACCTCCGCCGTCGGCCCCTCGGCCAGGACTTTTCCGAAGTTCAGCACGGTAAGCCGCTCACAAATACCGGAGACCAGCTTCATGTCGTGTTCGATCAGGAGAACCGTAGTGTGGAAATGCTCCCGCACAAATTTGATCGTCTCCATCAGCTCCTCGGTCTCATTCGGGTTCATGCCGGCCGCCGGCTCATCGAGAAGAAGAAGCTTCGGCTCCGTGGCGATGGCGCGGGCGATCTCCAGCTTTCTCTGCTTGCCGTAGGGAAGGTTGGACGCCTGGTAATTAAACTCGCCGTCGAGGTCGAAGACCTTGAGGATTTCCATGGCCTTCTCATCCATCTCCCGCTCCTTTGCCCGGAAGGGAGGAAGACGGAGTATGCCGGAGAGCGTCGAATACGGGTAATGGTTGTGGAGCCCGGCCTTGACATTGTCCAGGACCGAGAGCTCCGAGAACAGGCGGATGTTCTGGAAGGTGCGGGCAATGCCGGCCCGGCTGATTTCCGCCGTGGTCTTTCCGGTAATGTCCTGGCCGTCCAGAAGGATTTTTCCGGTGTCCGGCTTGTAGACGCCGGTCAGGAGATTGAATACGGTTGTCTTGCCGGCGCCGTTCGGGCCGATCAGGCCATAGAGCTGGCCCTTCTCGATGGTGACGCTGAAATTGTCCACTGCCTTCAGGCCGCCGTAGGAAATACTTAAGTTTTTGACTTCCAGCACTGCCATGTCACACGGCCTCCTTTTTCTTTTTCCTGTTTCCGCGCAGCTTTTCCATGAACCTCTCCCTGCGGGCGACCATTTTCGGCCCAGAGGTCAGGATCATCATCACGATCAGGACGATCGAGTAGATCAGCATACGGTAATCGCTGAGGCCGCGGAGAAGCTCCGGCAGCATCGTCAGCACAACCGCCGCGATCATGGAACCGCGCATATTGCCGATCCCGCCGAGGACAACGAAGACCAGGATCGTGATCGACATATTGTAGCCGAAACGGTTTGTGGTTGCCGCCAGGGAGGCGATGTTGTGCGCGTAAAGCACGCCTGCCATGCCGCAGAGGGCTGCGGAGACGGTGAACGCCAGGAGCTTATAGTGGGTGATCTTGATGCCGATCGACTCCGCCGCGATCCGGTTGTCCCGGATCGCCATGACCGCGCGTCCGGTTCTCGAGCGGATCAGGTTCTGGACAATGAAAAGTGTCAGGAGGAGCAGCAGGATGCCGATGGTGAAGGTGGACTGCTTCGGCGTCCCCGAGATGCCCTGGGCACCGTTGATGATGATATTTCCGTCTGCCGACATGTTGAGCTTGCCGGCATTCTGGAGGGAGGCGTGGATCCCATTCCCGTCAACACCCACGTAGAGTGCGTTGATAATATTTTTGATGATCTCGCCGAACGCAAGGGTCACGATGGCGAGGTAGTCGCCGTTCAGGCGGAGCACCGGGATGCCGATGAGGAAGCCGAAGACAGCCGCCACGGCGGTTCCGATCAGGAAGGCCAGGAAAAACCTGAGGCCCGAGTTCGGGATAGCACTTTTCGCCACATTGGTGAAGAAGGCGCTGGAAAATGCGCCGACGCACATGAATCCGGCATGGCCAAGGCTCAGCTCGCCGAGGATGCCGACGCAGAGATTCAGGGCTACCGCGAGGATCGCGTAGGTGCAGAGGGGAACCAGGATCCCCTTCATCAGGCTGCTGAGATTCCCGGTGGTGAGCAGGATCTGCATCACGGCGTAGAAGGCGAGAACGATCAGGTAATTGATGAGGTCGCCCCGGAAAAGCTTTCGTTTATACGATTTGAGTTTTGCTTCCATATCGCCACCTCAGACTTTCTCGATCGTCTTTTTGCCCAGAAGCCCGGTCGGGCGGACGAGAAGGACGATAATCAGGACAGAAAATACCACCGCGTCAGAGAGCTGGGAGGAAATATATGCCTTCGTCAGGTTCTCGATGATCCCCAGCAGGACGCCGCCGAGGAACGCGCCGGGGATGGATCCGATCCCGCCGAACACGGCAGCGACGAACGCCTTGATGCCGGGCATGGCGCCGGTGTAGGGGGTAAGGGCCGGATAAGCCGAACAGAGCAGGACGCCGGCGATGGCCGCCAGGCCGGAGCCGATGGCGAAGGTCAGGGCAATCGTCTTGTTCACGTCAACGCCCATGAGGATGGCGGCTCCCTGGTCCTCGGAGACAGCCAGCATCGCCTGGCCCATCCGGGTCTTATTGATGAAGGCAGTCAGGGCGGCCATGATGACAATGCAGACAGCGATCGTCACAATCGTCACACTGGAGATGGAGAGCTGCCCGCCGGCGAGTTTCAGCGGCGGCAGGGTAACCACCGAGGTGAACTGTCTCGCGTTGGATCCGAAAACCAGCAGGGCAAGATTTTCCAGAAGGTAGCTGACACCGATCGCGGTGATCAGGACAGAAAGCGGGGAAGCACCGCGCAGCGGGCGGTAGGCCACCGCCTCGATGATCACGCCGAGGACGATGCAGGCCAGGATGGAGAGCAGGACGCCGACAACGGCGGACCCGCTCATGGAGGTCACGATGGTAAAGCAGACAAAGGCGCCGACCATGATGATGTCGCCGTGCGCGAAGTTCAGCATTTTGGCGATGCCGTAAACCATGGTATAGCCGAGGGCGATGATCGCGTACACGCTCCCGAGGCTGACACCGTTAATCAGATAGGTGAGAAAGCTGATCATATCCTACTCTCCTTCTCTCATCAGAAAGGGAGTTGTCCGGAGACAACTCCCTCTCGGTAAATCAAAGCTTGACAAAGCCGGGAATCAATCCTGCATGACGTACTTGCCATCCTTGATCATGACTGCCTTCGGCTCCTTGTTCGGCTCGCCGTCGGAGGTCCAGGTCATGTTCTTGCCGGTAAGGCCGTCAAAGGAGATTTCGGTCATGGCACCCTTTAAGGCATCGCAGATATCCGAAGCACTCGCATCCGGCTTGACATCCGCCTTCTCGAGGGCGAGTTTCAGGGCGGTCATGCCGTCATAGGCGTCAGCGCCGAACTGGAGCGGCTCAACCTTGTAAGTATCCTCATAGGCTTTCACGTAATCCTGGCTGCTTTCCTCGTCGACAGAGAACGGGGTGAGGAGCATCAGGCCTTCGGCGAGGGATTTGTCGAAGCCGTCGACGCTCAGGATGCCGTCCATGCCGTCGCAGCCGAAGAATACCGGCTTAAAGTTCTTCTCGGAAGCCTGCTTCAAGATGACGGAAGCTTCCTGATAATAGATCGGAAGAAAGACGAGATCTACGCCGTTTTCCTGCATCTTGCTCAGCTGGGTATTAAAATCCGTGTTCGTATCCGCGGTGAAGGACTGGACCGCATCCTCGACAACTTCAAGGTTCTGGTTCTTCGCCTCATCGACAAAGGCCTGCTCGATTCCCGCGGAGTACTCGCTGGAGCTGTCGTAGATGATGCCGATCTTTGTCGCCAGCTGATGCTGCGCGATGTACTGGGCGGATTTTGTTCCCTGGTCCGGGTCGGCGAAGCATACACGGAAGGCGTTGTCGCCGGTGATGCACTGCTTGGCGGAGCCGGACGGGGTGAACAGGAACAGGTTGTCGTTCTGGGCCTCGGCTTCAACTGCGATACACGGCTTGGAGGTCACGGTGCCGAGAAGGATCTGCATGCCCCAGTCCTTCAGGGTGTTGTAGGCGTTGACGGACTTCTCCGGGTCATTCTCATCATCCTGGAAGTTTACCTCAACCTGGGCGCCGTTAATGCCGCCCTTCTCGTTGAGTTCCTTCGCCGCGAGCTCCATGGAATTCTTGACGGACTGGCCGTATGCCGCCGCGCCGCCGGTGATCGGACCGATGCCGCCGATCTTCCAGGTCGCTCCGGAAGAGGCTGCCGCGTTTTCCCCGGACGCCGCCGCTGCTGTCGAGGGCGTAGAGGATGAGGAACCGCCGCAGGCCGCAAGGCTCATGGCCATCGCGCCCGCGAGAACTACACATGCTGTCTTCTTCATTTTCATCTTACTCTCCTCCTTATAACTTGTCGGAAAATTTTCTGTCGTTATCATTCGCTGGTGTTATCGAATGATGGTACTCATTATAAGGAGTGAAAACAGTACTGTCAATATTTATTTGTGTTTATCATGAAAAACATTCACGCCCATTCAGCGTCCTCCGCCTCTGGCTTCCGATCCCTGAGCATCAGTGTCTTGACAGCCTCTCCCACCGGCTTCCCCTCAAAGAGGATCCTGTTCGCCATCTCGATAATCGGAACCTCGCAGCCGTATTTTTCCGCAAGCTTCTTTCCGGATTTCGCCGAGTAGACGCCCTCAACCACCATCTGTACCTCGTCCATCGCCTCCCGCGGCGTCTTCCCGCGGCCGATCAGGATGCCGGCCCGCCGGTTCCTGCTGTGGACGCTCGCGCAGGTGACGATCAGGTCGCCGATGCCGGAAAGGCCGTAGAAGGTCTCCTGTCTCCCGCCCATCAGCGTGCCAAGCCGGGTGATCTCGGCGATCCCCCGGGTGATCAGGGCCGCCTTCGCGTTGTCCCCGTAGCCTAAACCATCCGAAGCGCCCGCCGCCAGGGCGATGACGTTCTTCAGCGCGCCGCCGGTCTCGACACCGATAAGGTCGGGGGTAGTATAGACGCGGAAAACCGGGCTCATGAAGACCTGCTGGATATATTCGGCGGTCTTCCGGCGTCCGGCAGCGACCAAGCAGGTCGTGGGGAGGCCCCGGGAAACCTCCTCCGCGTGGCTTGGCCCGGACAGGGCACAGGGCTCGCTCTCCGGGAGAACCTCGCCGATGATATCCGTCATCGTCATCAGGGTCTTCTCCTCGATGCCCTTCGCGGCGGAGAGGACGATCTGCCCGTAGCGGAGCATCGGAGCCATCCTCTCCGCGGTTTCCCGGACATGGATCGAGGGGACGGCAAGGACGAGGATATCCTTCCCGCCCATCGCCCGCTCAAGATCCGCGGTGATCTCTATCGCCCCGGGGATGAGCGCGTCCGCGAGATTTTTCTGGCGGCGGGTTCTCGCCATCTCGTCCACGTTCCTGCCCGTCCCAGAGCAGAGGGTTACGGTATGGCCGTTGTTGGCCAGAAGGATCGCGATGGCGGTTCCCCAGGTTCCGGTCCCGATCACGCCGATATTCGCCATGAATTCTCTCCTTCCTGATTATTTTTTCGGAATGCTGATCCGGTTCTCCGTGCCGGTGAGAAGACGGCGGATGTTCGCGTGGTGCCGCCCGATCGCGAGAAGCACGATCACCAGTGTGATGATCACGAACTCCGTCCTGCCCGCCGGGGCAACCGTATAATATCCGGCAAGGCAGAATGCCGCGTTCATCAGGAAGAACGTGAGGGAAATCAGGATTGAACCCAGGGAGACGTATCTCGTGAGGAAGACCGTTCCGGAAAAGATCACCAGGCAGACGAGGGAAATCCGGATATCCATGGCGGTCATGACGCCTGCCATCGCCGCGATCCCCTTGCCGCCGCGAAATTTTAAATAGAAGGGATAGTCATGCCCGAGGGCGACGCCGAGCGCCGCGTACATCGCCCAGAGATCGGCGTCCGCACTCTCCCGGAAGACCACCCGGACAAGGGTCATCGCGAAGATCGCCTTGAAGGCGTCCCCGAGAAAAACGATGAGCGCCGCTCCGGGTCCCCAGGTCCGGAGAATATTTGTCGAGCCGGCGTTGTGGCTCCCGTAGTCGCGGATATCGCTGTGCCGTGTCACCCTGCCATAGATGTATCCGGTCTGAAACATCCCGAAACAGTATCCGATCAGAAGGCTGATCAATCGCTCCATAGGTCTCTCCTTAGTATCAGGGCAGGCCGGTTCAGGCCATGTCCTTTTCCTTTTTCTCCCGGATCATGAACTTTAACGACGTTCCCGAGAAACCGAAGGCGTCGCGGAGCTGATTTTCCAGATAGCGCACATAGGAAAAATGCATCAGCTTTTTGTCATTGACGAAAACGACAAACGACGGCGGTTTCACCGCGACCTGCGTCATGTAATAGATCTTGAGCCTCTTGCCCTTGTCCGACGGCGGCTGGTTCATCGCCACGGCGTCCGCCAGGATCTCGTTCAGCACGCCGGTCTTCACCCGGAGCGTCTGGCTCTGGTGCACCAGGTCGATCTCGGAGAAGAGCTTTTCCAGGCGGAGGCCGGTTTTTGCCGAGATAAACAGGTATTCCGCGTAGGGCATGAAGGAGAGCGTCTGGCGGATCTTGTCGCGGAACTGGTAAATGGTCTTGTCATTCTTGACGATGGCATCCCACTTGTTGACGGCCACGATGATGCCCTTGCCCCGCTCGTGCGCGATGCCGGCGATCTTCGCGTCCTGCTCGGTGACGCCCTCCGTGGCATCGATGACGAGAACCGCGATATCCGCCCGCTCGACAGCGGTCACGCTGCGGATGACCGAGTAGCGCTCGATCTCCTCCTTCACCTGGGCTTTCCGGCGGAGGCCGGCGGTATCGATAAAGATATACTCCTGGCCGTTATGCCGGACCAGGGTGTCGACCGCGTCTCTTGTGGTTCCGGCGATGTCGGAGACGATCAGCCGGTCCTCGCCGAGAAGCTTGTTGATGAGGGAGGATTTGCCGACATTCGGCTTCCCGACGATGGCGATGCGGAGGCGGTCATCATCCTCCTCCTCACCGGTGCTCTCCGGGAAATGTCGGACAACCTCATCCAGGAGGTCGCCGAGCCCGAGACGGGACGCCGCGGAGATGCCGACCGGGTCACCGATGCCGAGGTTGTAAAATTCATAGATGTCATTGCCGAACTTCTGGAAATTGTCGACCTTATTGACCGCAAGCACAACCGGCTTGCGCGATTTCCGGAGCATGTCCGCAACCTTGGCGTCCGCGTCGGAAAGCCCCTGGCGCACATCGGTCAGGAAGATAATCACGTCGGCGGTGTCGATCGCGATCTGTGCCTGCTCCCTCATCTGGGACAGGATGATATCCTTGGAATCCGGCTCGATGCCGCCGGTGTCGATCAGGGTAAATGCGCGGTTAAGCCATGTGCAGTCCGCGTAAATGCGATCCCGGGTAACTCCGGGGGTATCCTGGACAATGGAGATCCGGTCCCCCGCCAGGACGTTGAACAGAGTGGATTTTCCAACATTCGGCCTGCCGACGATGGCGACCACGGGTTTTCTTCCGCTCATAAAGGATTGCCTCACTTTCTCAATTGGTTATTCCGCCGGATTCCGGCGGCCTGTGTTCTCCCCGGGTTCCGGCACCCCGCCGTCCTCCGGCTCGTAGGGATTCTCCCCCGGAAGGTTTTTCCTGACCGGGGAAAGCATCGCCTCGACAAGGCTGTCTCCGCCCTCAGGGACAATGTCCACACGGACGCCGAGGGCATCTGAGAGCTCCGTTCTCGTCATGTCGTCGAGAAAGACCTCCTCTCCGCTGCGGAACATCGAGCACGGGAGAAGCAGCCGGTTTCCGAGGTCCAGGGAAAGCAGCGCGTCCCGGATGTCCTGCCCGGTAAGGAGCCCGGACACGGTAATCTGGCTGCCGAAATAGCGGTTTTTCACCGGGATGACCCGGATCTCCCTTCCGGGGAAGCGCGCCATGACGGCCTTCGCGATCTTCTCGATATAGGGAGCAGCGAGGAGGCCGGTGGCGATGGTCACCTTCTCCTTCTTCCCGTCATCCCGGAGCGGTTCCAGGGCGGAGGCCGCCTCCTCATGCTGGAGCCGGAGCATGCCGACACCATTTTCCAGCTGGATATAGCCGTCGTAGCGCTCTGCCTCGGGAAGCGGGCGTCCGGCCAGGAGGTAGAACTCATCGCTCGCCTGGACAAAATGGATCCCATGCTCCGCGTAGATCTTCTTCTGCCACCGCTCAATCTGGTCGATCGTCCTCCCTGCCTCCTCCGGCGTAAGGCACCGGAGCGGGTAAAGACCGTTCCGGAACTTTGTGACACCGACCGGCACAACGGAGAGGCTCTGCATCACAGGGACGTATTTGGTGAGATCCCGGATTGTCCGCTCCAGCTCCTCGCCGTCATTGATTCCCGGGCAGAGCACGATCTGCCCGTTCATCGGGGTATCGGCCTCGTACAGGGTGTCGATCTTTTTTAACGCCTCCCCGGCAAAACGGTTATGGAGCATACGGCACCGGAGCTCCGGATTCGTGGTGTGCACGGAGATATTGATCGGGGCCAGATGGAAGGTGATGATGCGCTGGAGGTCGTGATCGCTCATGTTGGTCAGCGTCACATAATTTCCCTGAAGAAAGGACAGGCGCGAGTCGTCGTCCTTGAAATACAGGGTATCCCGCATTCCCGGCGGCATCTGGTCGATAAAACAGAAGACGCAGTCATTGGAGCACGACCGGTAGTCGCTCATCAGCCCGTTCTCAAAATTGAGGCCGAGGTCGCTGTAGTCATTCTCAATGTCGAGCTCCCAGTCCTCGCCGTTCTTTTTGAGAACCTCCACGGTCACCCGGTCGTTGTTGAGTTTGTACTGATAGTCAAAAATATCCTCGACCTCCTGCCCGTTGATGGTGAGGAGCACATCCCCGGGCTCAAGTTCCAGCTGGTCGGCGATGGAACCGGGATCGACGGATTTGATTTTATGTCCGCTATATTTCTTCATAATAAAATTATTCTATCAACCCCCGCATATTTTGTAAAGTAAAGTTGTCTCACGGGGATTCCGGCGCTATAATGGATCTGCTTAAGAAAAACCAACCGCATCATGTGTTTATCATCCAGGAGGATCACCAGCATGTCTGAAGATTATGTGTTCAATGACACACTCCCTGTCGCACCGCTCAAAATTGCCGCTCTGGAGAGCTGCCGGGAATTAGCCCAAAAAGTCGACCAGCACATCATCCGTTTCCGCCAGAACGATATCGAGGTTCTGAAAAAGCGCGAGCAGGATCTGAATTTCCGCGGTTATGACCGGGAGTCCTACCTTCTGGACTGCGCCTGCCCGAGATTCGGCAGCGGCGAGGGCAAGGGCGTCATCAACGAGTCGATCCGCGGCGATGACATCTACGTCATGGTCGATGTGACCAACTACAGCCTGACCTACCGCATGAACGGCTTCATCAACCACATGTCTCCGGACGACCATTTCCAGGATCTCAAGAGGATCATCGGCGCCACGGTCTCCACAGCACACCGCGTGAATGTGATCATGCCCTTCCTCTATGAGGGCCGCCAGCACAAGAGGGCCGGGCGTGAGTCGCTGGACTGCTCGCTGATGCTCCGGGAGCTGGTCAACATGGGCGTTTCCAACATTATCACCTTCGACGCGCACGACCCGCGCGTGCAGAACGCGATTCCGCTGACCGGCCTCGACAATTTCATGCCGACCTACCAGTTCATCCAGTCGATTTTCCGCAAGGATAAGACGCTCAAAATCGACAAGGATCACCTGATGGTGATCAGCCCGGATGAAGGCGCGATGTCCAGGGCTGTCTACCTGGCCAATAACCTCGGCGTCGATGTCGGCATGTTCTATAAGCGCCGCGACTATTCCCGCGTGGTCGGCGGGAGAAATCCGATTGTCGCCCATGAGTTCCTCGGAAGCTCCGTTGAGGACAAGACCGTGATCATCATCGACGACATGATCTCCTCCGGCGAGAGTATGCTGGACACCGCGAGGGAGCTCAAGGAGAAGAAAGCAAAGCGGGTGATCGTAGCCACCACCTTCGGCCTCTTCACTGACGGTCTGGAGAAATTTGACGATTTCTACAACAAGGGCTATTTTGACTTTGTGGTCACCACGAACCTGAATTACCGGACGCCGGATCTCTTAAAGCGCGACTGGTACGTGGAGGCGGATATGAGCAAATTCATCGCTGCCATCATCAACTCACTCAACCACAACGTATCCCTCGAGCGCGCTCTCGTGCCGACCTCCCGGATCCAGAATATCATCCGCGAGTACAACAGGGAATCTGACGGATACCAGTATGTGAATTCCCTCGTCTGACCGGAAAAACGGATTGCTCCGGCATCTTCACGTAAGAAAACCGATTTTTTCATCAACCACCGGGCTGAAGCCTTACCCGCCTTCGAGCGGACAGCTGCTCCCCGGTGGTTTTTTACACAGAGCACTTAGGAATAACCAGCCGCTTAACGAGGACAAGCGAAAGCGCAGTCCGAGTTTAGCGGAGTGGCTATCCGCGGAGCGGGGCGCGAGCCCGGCGGGCAGCCCTCCCGGGTTCAGAGTGTGAGCCCGCTATATTTTTTCCGGAGGTACCGGTCGAGGAGTTTTTTGAGCTCCGCATTCTCCTTCCGCCGGAGTTCCGGATCCTTCCGGAGGAGCTTCTCCGCCTCCCGGACGGCATCCTTGAGGACAGCGGCGTCCGTGTAAATGTCCGCGAGCTGAAATTCCAGATCCCCGCTCTGCCGCACGCCGAAAATATCGCCCGGCCCGCGGAGGCGCAGGTCCTCATTCGCGATAAAAAAGCCATCGTCGGAATTTTTCAGGATATCCAGGCGCTTTTCCGCTTCTTTTCCCCCGGTATTGACCAGGATGCAGTAAGACTGGGCATCCCCCCGTCCGACCCGCCCGCGCAGCTGGTGGAGCTGGGCAAGGCCGAACCGCTCGGCGTTCTCGATCATCATGACGGTCGCGTTGGGCACGTTGATCCCGACCTCGACCACCGTCGTCGACACGAGCACATCCGCCTCCCCGGCCGCGAATTTTTCCATGACGGCATTTTTCTCTCCGGGCTTCATCCTGCCATGGAGAAGGGCGACCCTGGGGCCGCCGTCCTTCCAGCGCTTCCGGAGGAGGGCGCAGGTATCGGTGACATTTTCCAGATCCTGCATCTCTCCCGGCTCCACCATCGGGCAGATGAGGTAAGCCTGGCGTCCGGCGGCCACCTCGCGGGCAATAAAGCGGTAAGCATTCTCGCGGTAATCGGGGCCGACCACAGCGTTTTTGATATGCCGGCGCCCCGCGGGGAGCTCGTCGATCACGGAGATATCCAGGTCGCCGTAGAGGATCACCGCAAGTGTCCGCGGGATGGGCGTCGCGCTCATGACAAGGACATGCGGTTCCCCGCCTTTCTCCTCGAGGGCTGTCCGCTGCTCCACGCCGAACCGGTGCTGCTCGTCAGTGATGACGAGGGCAAGCCGGTCAAATTCGACCTTGTCCTGGATCAGGGCATGGGTACCGATGACGATGTCCGCCTCGTGCTCCCGGATCTTCCGCTGGGCTTCCCGCTTATCCTTCGCCTTCAGGGCGCCGGTGAGAAGCACCGGGCGGACGGGCAGGCCGTAGGTTTTTGCGAGTTCCATGAGCGCCGCGTAGTGCTGCTCGGCGAGAACCTCGGTCGGCGCCATAAGTGCCCCCTGGAAACCGTTCAGGGACGCCTGGAGGAGAGCCAGGAAAGCGACCACCGTCTTGCCGGAGCCGACATCCCCCTGGACAAGGCGCTTCATCACATGGCCACCGGAGAGATCGGCATAGATCTCCCCGAGGACCTTTTTCTGCGCGCCGGTGAGCCTGTAGGGCAGGCGCTCCGCCAGGGCCGCCCCTTCCGGGTCGATCCGGAAGGGGTAGGCGCTAGGCACATCCTCCTTCTTTCCCCGCAGGTATTTTGCCGCCACCGCGAAGAGGAAAAATTCATCGAAAACCAGTCGTTTTCTGGCGTAGAGCAGCTGTTCGCGGCTGTCCGGAAAATGGATATGCTCCACGGCAAAATTGATTTCGGCGAGTTCGTAGGCCTCCCGGAGGTTTTCCGGGAGATATTCCCGCGTAAGCTCCTTGTCCGCAAGCACCGCCCGGACAGCCTTCTGGATCGTCTTGTTGCCCAGCCCCTTCGTCTGGGGGTAAATCGGGAGAAATGTGCCCGAGAGCGCCTCATACTGCTCCGGGGTGAAGATCTCCGGCTGCTCCATGGTAAGGCGGTTCCGCTTCCGGACAACTCTCCCCCGGAAGACAAGGAGCCGCCCTGCCTGGAGCATTTTCCTCAGCCAGGGCATGTTGTACCAGACGACGGCCAGGCTTCCGGCTTCATCCCTGAGGGTCAGCGTCGTCACCGGATACCTGCCGTAATTCACGATATCCGCGGATTTGATAAGCCTTGCAAAATAAGCGTTCACGGTGTCCGGCACCAGGCTTCCGATTTCCCGGGCAGCCGGCCGGTACTCCTCATAATCCCTCGGGTAGAAGCGGAGCAGGTCCTCCGCCGTGTCCACGCCGAGCTTATGAAAAAGGCCGGCGGTTTTCCCGCCGACCCCCTTGATCTCTGTGATGGGATAATCTCTCATAGCAAAATTCCGCTCATTCAACGGAAAGAATGTAGTAATACACCGGCTGCCCGCCGCGGTTCAGCTCAACCTCGCAGTCCGGGAATTCGTCATGAACCAGCTTTTTGAGCGCCTCGGCGCGGCTCTCCTCAACATCGGCGCCGGAATAGATGGAAATCAGCTCGCTGTCGGCATCCGCCATCGCGCGGACAGCCATCAGCGCCGTGTCCTCGACCTCATGCCCGACAGCGAGAAGGCCGCTGTCGCCGATCGCCATGATGTCTCCCTTCGTGATCGACTTTCCGTCGATGGTGGCGTCGTGGACGGCATAGGTGATTTCCCCGCTCTTCACCTGGGTGATCTCCCGCTTCATCGCTTCCAGATTTTCCTCCTCGCCGAGATCCGGGGAGAAGTTGATGATCGCGGTGATGCCCTGCGGGATGGTCTTCGTCGGGACAACAACGATCTTGCAGAAATCGGCGATCATCTGCGCCTGGTTGGCGGCGAGGATGATGTTCTTGTTGTTCGGGAAAATGTAGACGGTGTCCGCATTTGCCCGCTGGGCGGCGTTCAGGATGTCCTCCGTGCTCGGGTTCATCGTCTGCCCGCCCTGGATGACGTCGGTCGCTCCGATTCCCTTGAAGATCTCCGTGAGGCCGTCGCCGGCGGAGACCGCGATCAGGGCGTAGGGCACTCTCTCCCTCGGGGCTTCCCCAGCTTCATCCTGATCCCGGCCGTCTGCCCTTTCCTGATCTTCCGCGGCCTGCGCCGCCGCCATCTCCTGGGCGCCGTGGATCACGCGCTCGTTGTGCTCGACGCGCATGTTGTCGATCTTCATGTTCGTGAGATAGCCGTAGGTCAGGGCTCGCTGGATCGCATTGCCCGGCTCGTTGGTGTGGACGTGAACCTTCACAATGTCATCGTCGGCGACCACGACGATCGAATCCCCGATTGATTTCAGATAATCCTTGAAAGACTTCTCCGTCTTCCCGTCGAAGGAACCTTCCCGGTTCAGGTTGATGATAAATTCGGTGCAGTAGCCGAAACGGATGTCCGCTGTGGAGATATGCTCGGCAGCGGCGTCATGACCGGACGGGCCTGCGGGTGCCGGCTCCGCCTGTCCCATATGGTCGGTAATCGGGGAGACATCGGGGATCGGCTCACCGCTGTCCTCGCCCCGGAGGCCCTTAAGCGCCCCCTTGAGGACGGTCATGAGGCCCATGCCGCCGGAATCCACGACGCCGGCTTCCTTCAGGACAGGAAGAAGCTCCGGGGTGTTCGCGAGAGATTCCTCGCCCGCCGCAATGACCTGCTCGAGAAAGCTCTCGACATCATCCGTCGAGAGGGCGATCTCCGCCGCCTTGTCCGCCATGCTCCGGGCAACCGTGAGGATCGTGCCCTCCTTCGGCTTCATGACCGCCTTATAAGCGGTCTCGGTCGCCCTGCTGAAAGCGTTCGCGAGTGTCGGGACATCCACCGTGTCCAGGTGCTGGATCTCCCGGGAAAACCCCCGCAGCAGCTGGGAGAGGATGACGCCGGAATTGCCGCGCGCCCCCCGGAGGGAACCGGAGGACATGGCCTTGGTCAGGGAAGCCATCGTCACCTCCGGCGCGTTATTGACCTCCTTCACTGCTGAGAGGATCGTCATCGTCATGTTGGTGCCGGTATCTCCGTCGGGAACCGGGAAGACATTCAGCTCATTGATCTTTTCCTTATTTGCCTCTAGATTTCTCGCCCCGGCCAGAAATGCGATTCTGAGCTGTGAAGCGTCCATGGTGTTCATTCCCACAGGATTTTCCTCCTTAATCAATCACTCTGACGCCCTCGACATAGGTAGTGATGCGGACGACCTTCATGCCGGTCAGCTCCTCTACCTTGTAGCGGACGTTCTCCACGAGATTGTTCGTCACGGCTTCAATGCTGACGCCGTAAGACACAATCACATGGAAATCGATGCTGATTTCGTTATCCTGAATGGAAACGTTGATGCCCTGGGTCAGGCTGTCCCGTTTCAGCAGCCTGACAAGGCCCTGCTTAACACTGACCGCGGCCATTCCGACGATGCCGAAGCATTCTACTGCGGTGGTGCCGGCGTACATGGCAATCACTTCCGGGTCGATCTGGATCATGCCCAACTTATTGTCAATGCGTCCTTTCATGCTCAAGCCTCCATTCTGTACATTCCTATTCCATCCGCGGGATGTTCCCCCGGATACACCGCCAGTATACCTTATTTTTCCGGAAAAGGAAACAATATTTTCATTTTCCCCTTGCATCTGGGAAATCTTTCTGCTATATTATCGTTGTTATGGATTTTTTTGAAAGTCCTATCTTCAGTAAGGGAGGTGCGATGATGGCTAAGTGTGCAATCTGTGAAAAAGCCGCTCACTTCGGCAACAAGGTGAGCCATTCTCATAGAAGATCCAACCGGATGTGGAAATCGAACGTCAAGTCCGTTAAGGTAGTTACGCCCGAGGGACCGAGAAAAATGTACGTTTGTACTTCCTGCCTGAGATCAGGACGTGTTGAGCGTGCCTAAGAGAATTCTCCGGATGCGGAGTTAAAAAAACGGAGCAGCTTCGGCTGCCCCGTTTTTTTTTAACCCGACCCGCTTTCGCCCCTTGCACCGGTGTTCCTTCTTCCCGCTGCCGCCAAGGTACCGCGGCGGCGTCAATTCTCTTTGCCGCCGTTATTCTCCGGGCGTTCCTTCTCCCGGATTTCCCCGGCCATCTCCTCCGCCTTATGGACGGCGTCCTCGGACACCTGGTGATTCCCGGTAAAACGGTTGACCATATCCGGGACAAGATCGATGATCTTGGAGACCGCGTCCTGATGCTTGATGCTGATCAGCTTGGTGATGCCATTCTGCACAATCAGGAGGGCTGAGGGGGACATTTTTGCGCTGAGCCCGCCGGCGTCATTGTCCTTCGCGTCCTTCCGGAATGCTCCCGCGGCCATTCCGCAGGATACGTCGATCAGCGGGATGATCACGGTATTCTCATCCACGCGGACCGGTTCACCGACAACGGTCTTGCTGGTCACAAAGGCATCCATCCCCTTGAACAGGGAATCTATCGTGGACGAAAACTCCTTCTCTGCTGCCATACTTTATCCTCCTATGATTTTTCTGAACCAGTGCCGGAAATTCCGGTCGAGGAACATCCGCCCGGCCAGGATGAGCAATGTCCCGAGGCGGACACGCCCGGCAAAGCGGGCGTTAGCCTGAAAGGTTTTCCGGGTAAATTCCGGGACGATCTCGAGGCCGCCGCCGAAGGCCGGCCACACGAACGCGAGAGCCGCGAGCACCCTGCCCGTCGCTGCCGGATCGTCAAAGCCGAAATCGACGCGTCCATCTGCCTTCCCCGGAAGAATATGGCGGAGAATCCTGACCGCCTGCCGGAGCAGGAGGCGGGCGGTCCGCCGGTTTTCTTCCCCTTCGATCTCCTCCAGGATGCGGGAGATCTTCTCAGAAGCTTCGGAAGCTCCATCCCGGATGTCCCGGATAAAGCCCATGACTCTTTCCGCGATCTCCCGCAGGCGGTGTGCAATGCTTTTTCCGGGTGCTGCCGGAGATCTTTGCTCTTCCCCCCGGCCATCCCGTGCCAGCCCCCGCTCTCTTCCCTCGCGGATCTCTCTGCCAAGCTCCTCCTCGAGCTCCCGCTCCTCCTCCGGGGACAAGATGTCTCCCGTGAGAGCCGACTCTGCTTCTGGCGGGGCCTCCGGGGATGCCGGTGCCGGACTTTGCTTTATCTCCTGCGCTGCCCGCCGGCTTCCGGCAATCCTGCGGCCGAAAAGCCGGAGCCGCCATTTGAGCCTTTTCCTATACCGGACTTCCAGGGAAACCAGGGAGAAGAGCCAAGCGACCCGGACATCTGCCCTGGGCGCCCCGGCATAGGACGCCGCGCCGCTGTACCTGACGGGAACCAGCAGGATGAGGAGCAGCAGAAGAAGCAGAATCCCGAGAACTGCCAGGAGAATCAGGCCGATGATTTTCAGAATCAGGATGGCGATGTGAATCATTCTTCGATCTTCTCCCGTAAGTGTTTCAGGTTTTCCGGCTCGAATCCACGCTCTCCAGCGGCAAAATCCGTGAGAATTCGGGCTGCTAGCCGGATGGCATCCTCTTTTCCGGAGGCGATGCCCAGAATCAGCGGATCAAAAACCTGGTAGTGGGCCGCCAGAAGCTCCCGGCAGGGAATGATGTCCAGGAGGTTTTTCGGGTTCTCCGCCGGGATAATGACATAGCTGTCCGGTGCCGGCTTTCCGCTCCGGATTCCCTGGAGAATCGCGAAGCGGCGCCCCTTCGCCTTTTTTCCTGTATAGATCTTCTTATACCACCGCATAGGATTCCTCCGCTCACGCTGCCAGAACCCGGGAATTCTTCATTCTCCCCGGAGAATGGTCTTCCGGACAAGGTCGAGCGCCAATTCCGCGGCCTGCGCCCGGATCTCCGCCCTGCTTCCGTTCAGATGGAGCTCCTCTACCTCCGTTTTCCCGGATATGGAGCAGCCGAGAAAAACCAAGCCTACCGGAAATTTCTCCGTCCCGCCGTCCGGCCCGGCAATTCCGGTCACCGAGACGGCAATATCCGCCTTCGCCCGCTTTGCCGCGCCCTCAGCCATTTCTGCCGCTGTGGCGGCGCTGACCGCGGTATACTTTTTCAGCGTCTTTTTGGAGACGCCGAGCATTTTCCGCTTCGCCTTGTCACAGTAGGTGATAAAGCCCGCATGGAAGACGTCGGAAGCCCCCGGGACATTGACAATCCGCGAGGCGACCATGCCTCCGGTGCAGGATTCCGCTGTCGTGAGGAGAAGTCCCCGCTCCTTGAGGATCCGGACCACCGCCTCCTCCGGCGTCTCCGCACGCACGGCGTTATCCTCTTTACCGGACTGCCCGAGGAAATCCCCGGGAGCTTCAGCCCTCTCAAAATTGACTTGATCTTTCATCTCAGATGTCTCCCTTCAGGAGAATCTTGTAATTCTGTGCGATGTAGGTGCACAGGGAAATGACGGTGAGCGCGAGTGCGATCCAGGTGGTGAGAACGGTCAGCAGGCGGAGGGCGGAAACATTCAGGATCATCAGGATCACCGCGATCATCTGGAAGGTGGTCTTGAACTTGCCCCAGTAATTGGCCGGAATGACGATACCGTTGTCGGAGGCCACCAGGCGGAACCCGCTGATGACAAATTCACGGCCGATAATGATGACGACCATCCACGCGGGAATCTCCCTGAGTTCAATCAGGCAGATCAGCGCCGAGCAGACCAGGAGCTTGTCAGCCAGGGGATCCATAAATTTCCCGAAGTCGGTGACCAGGTGATATTTTCTCGCGATCTTGCCGTCCAGGGTGTCTGTGAGGCTGGCCGCGATGAAGAGCACCAGGGCCGTCATCCGGAAGGCATAATTCTGCCCACCGTCACAGAGCAGGAAAAAAACAAAGAACGGGACAATAATCATTCGGAGTACAGTGAGTTTATTCGGCAGATTCATCGGTTACCTCCTCCCCGATCAGGTCATATGCATTGGAACCGGTCACGCGGGCACGGATAAAGGAACCGGACAGAATTTCCCGGTCCGTGCGGACAAAAATCTGGCTGTCCACATCCGGCGCATCCATGTAGGTTCTTCCGGTATAGACGATGTCGTCCGTGTCCGTGAGCCGCCCCTCGACCAGGACATCATAGACATTGCCGACCTTCTCCGCTGCCTTCTCGAAAGCGATCTGCTGCTGCAGGGCCATAATCTCCCCGCGACGCCGCTCCGCCACCTCCTCGGGAACCTGGGCGTCCATCTCCGCTGCCGGCGTTCCCTCCTCACGGGAATACGTGAAAACCCCAAGACGGTCAAAGCGTGTCTCGCGGACAAAGTCGAGGAGAATCTGATGATCCTCCTCGGTCTCTCCGGGGAACCCGGAGATCAGTGAGGTTCGGAGGCAGATATCCGGGATCCGCTCCCGGATTTTCCGGATCCGCTCCGTGATCTCCGCCAGCGTGGTGCGCCGCCCCATTTTTCGGAGGATCCGGTCACTGGCGTGCTGGATCGGCAGATCCAGGTAATGGCACACATGCGGGGTCTTTGCAACCGCGTCGATGATGCTGTCGGTCAGCTCCTCCGGGTAGCAGTACTGCAGGCGGATCCAGCGGATGCCGTCCACGCCGGAGAGGAGCCTTAGGAGCTCGGGAAGGAGCTTCCTCCCACAGAGATCCGTGCCGTAAAGCGTGGTCTCCTGCGCCACCAGGATCAGTTCCCGCACATCACGGGAAGCGAGATTTTTCGCCTCCGCGAGAAGCCGGGGCATCGGGACGCTGCGATAGGGTCCGCGCAGATACGGGATAATGCAGTAAGTGCAGCGCTTGTCGCAGCCCTCGGCAATTTTGAGGAAGGAGTAGCCGCCGAGCGTGGTAAGCACCCGGCCAGCATCCTCCTCTTCCTCCATGGCTTCCGGGGTTTCGGCGAGCGGCTCGAAGTCGGTGATGTGGCTCTCTCCGCCAAGCACCCGCCGGATCACGGAGCTCACGGTCCGCCCGGAGGCGGTGCCGACCACCGCGTCGACCTCTGGGATCTCCCGGAGCACCTCCTCCTGGTAGCGCTCGGCCATGCAGCCGGAGACAATGAGCGCCCGGCACCGGCCATTTTCCTTAAGCTTCGCCGCGTCCAGGATAGCCCCGATGCTCTCCTCCTTGGCGGAATCGATGAAGGCACAGGTATTGACAAGGACAGCATCCGCCTCCCGCTCGTCGTCGGTAATTTCCCAGCCGTCGCTGGTGAGCCGCCCGAGCATGCGCTCGGAATCGACAAGGTTCTTGTCACAGCCCAGGGAAACGCAAAGTAATTTCATACAAATTCTCCAATGTCAGGCGCCCGCCGGCGCAGGATGCAAAAAGGTCTTTTTAGCCGGCAAAAGCCATCTCCGTGCGGAAACACGGGACGGCTTCAGGGCTTCATCCGCTATCAATCAGTATTCATTGTCCTCGACTTTGTCGTCCTCAGACAAAATTTTTACTTTACCCTGGTAAATCTCCTCGACCGCAATGGAGAGCGGCTTCTTCCCCTCGCAGTCATCGATCAGGGGCTCTGCGCCGGCAATCAGCTGCCTGGCTCTCTTGGCGGCAGCGATGACGATGGAATAGCGGCTTGTAATCTCCGGCGATCCCTCATCTGCGTACTTGTTGACCGCATCGATCATTTCTGTGAAAGACGGACGTAACATCATGGTAAATCAGACTCCCTTCAAACCTTGCGCAGCACGTCATGCCTTTTTGTACTGCATCATCTGTTCCTGTATATTCTTGACAAACGCGAGGTGATTGTTCATTCTCGCGTGTGCTGCCTGGATAATGCCGTGCATTTCCTCCGCACAGCGCTCCACCTGGTCATTCACGACCAGATAATCATACTGGTCCATGCCGGCGGCCTCCTCGGATGCCCGCGAAAGCCGTGCCTCGATGGTCCCGATATCCTCCGTTCCCCGCCCGATGAGCCGGTTTCTGAGCTCCTCAGCGCTCGGCGGCGTGACAAAGATCAGCAAGGCCTCGGGAAATGCCTTCCGGATGTTCATGGCGCCCTGGATCTCGATCTCGAGAAGGACGTCCTTCCCGGCCTCGAGGTTCTTCATCACATAGGATCTCGGCGTCCCGTAATAGTGGTCCACATATTTCGCATATTCCAGGAGCTCGCCGTCCCGGATCATCTGCTCGAATTCTTCATTCGTCTTGAAAAAATATTCCCGTCCGTCGGCCTCGCCCTCCCTCGGCTGCCTTGTCGTCGCCGACACCGAGAGGGCATAGCTGTCATATTCGGAGAGAAGCCTGCGCATGAGCGTTCCTTTTCCGGCGCCGGAAAAGCCGCTGACGACGCAGAGAACACCACGGTTATCCATCGGATCTTCCTCCCTTTCCGTTATTCCAGATTCTGTATCTGTTCGCGGACCTTTTCAATCTCCGTCTTCAGGGTGATGGCCGCGTCGCTGACTTCCTTGTCATTGGCCTTGGACAGGATGGTATTGGCCTCCCGGTTCATCTCCTGGGCAATGAAATCCAGTTTCCGGCCAACGCTTCCGCCCTTCGTGAGCTCGCCGCGGGTGGCATCGATGTGGCTTTTCAGGCGGACAACCTCCTCGTCCGTGCAGATGCGGTCGGAGTATGCGGTCACCTCTGTGGCGATCAGGCTCTCATCGACCTGCGTGCTTCCGAGAAGCTCGTGAACCTTGTCGAGAAGACGGGTCCGGTATTCCTCGACGATCTTCGGGGAGCGCTCGATGATCAGCCCCACTTCCTTCTCCATCCCGTCAAGCTTGTCGAGAAGGTCTTTCCGCAGATTCTCCCCCTCGCGGGTTCTGGCGTCGACCAGCTTTCCTGCCGCCTCCCGGACGACCGGGGCGATCAGGTCGAACAGGCGGTCCTCATCCCCGCTCTCCTCCTCCATCGTGAAGATCTCCGGAAGGGCAGAGAGTTTCGATACGGTAATGTCGTTCTTGATGCCGAACTCCCGGCTCATCCGGTCAAAATACCCGATGTAGGCCTTTGCCAGGCTCTCGTTAAACCGGAGGTTGACCGGGGCATCCGCCGACGGTTCGCAGGTGATGAAAACATCGACCTTGCCCCGCTGGATGTATTCCTTGAGAAGGCTCCGAACGGAGGCTTCCATAAAATTCAGTTTTCTGGGCACCTTGACCGAGAGATCCAGGTACCGGTGGTTCACCGCCTTGATCTCGACGGCGATACGGTATTCGCCCGTGATCATTTCCGCGCGGCCGAAACCGGTCATACTTCTGACCATGTTTGCACCTCATATCTGTCATTCCATAGTTATTAAGATTATAGAGCAAATCAATTTTCGCGTCAACTCTGAAAACTTGCGGCAGATTTGCCGGTATGTTACAATGGTTCTATTCTGCATACACCGGAAGGATCCGCGAAACGGCTGCCGGCAGGCGGTTTTGCGGGTTCACCCCGGAACGCGGGGTTCCAATCGTAATAAACATTGTATTTGAGGTGATCTCTATGGCCTTTGACGGCATTACGACAGCTGCCCTGGTGCGCGAGTTCGACAGCGCGCTCCGCGGCGGGCATATTTCCCGAATTTCCCAGACTGAGAAGGACGAGCTCTACATTACCGTGAAGAACAACCGGAAAAATCTCCGCCTCGTCCTCTCCGTGAACGCTTCCCTCCCGCTCGCATATCTGAGCGATGACAGCAAGGCAGCGCCGATCAGCGCGCCGAGCTTCTGTATGCTTCTCCGGAAGCACATGAATGGCGGAAAAATCCTTTCCGTCACCCAGCCCGGCCTTGAACGGGCGATCCACGTCCGGGTTGAACATCGGAACGAGATGGGCGACCTCGGCGAGGCGGAGCTGATCTGCGAGCTGATGGGCAAATACAGCAATATTATTTTCACCGGCGCGGACGGCGTCATCATCGACAGCATCAAGCGGATCTCCGCCCAGGTGAGCTCCGTCCGGGAGGTCCTTCCGGGGCGGAAATATTTTCTTCCGCAGACCGTGAAAAAGACCGATATCCTGAACGCCTCCACGGAGGAGATCGCCGCCCTGCTCATGACTTCCCAGGTTCCTGCGGGGAAGGTCTGCGCGGCGGTCTTTACCGGCATCAGCAATGCGGCCGCCCAGAATTTCTGCGCGGCCGCGGGGATCGATGCCGACACACCGGCTTCGGCGCTCACCGATGCCGAGCGCCTGCACCTTGCCGGCACGGTCAGCCTCGCGATGGAGGATGTCCGCGAGGGGCGCTTCACGCCGGTGATCCTGTACCGCGGCGGCGATCCGGTGGAATTCTCCGCCCTCATGCCCGTAAGCCTTCCCGCCGATGAGACGGTCCGGCATTTTGCTTCCATGAGCCAGGTTGTCGAAAGCTACTACGGCGCGCGGGACCTGATCTCCCGCATCCGCCAGAAATCCCAGGATCTTCGCCATGTGGTCTCCACCATCCTTGAACGCGATTATAAAAAGCTCGACATCCAGGAAAAGCAGCTCCGGGACACTGAGAAAAAAGACAGATACCGGCTCTACGGCGAACTCCTCAACACCTACGGCTACGAATTGAAGGGCGGCGAGAAGCAGCTCGTCTGCGAAAATTATTACACAAACCAGGAGGTCACGATCCCCCTCGATCCTACCCTGACCGCCAGGGAGAACGCGCAGAAATTCTTTGCGCGGTATGACAAGCTCAAGCGCACCGAGGAGGCCACCAGCCATCTGCTCAAGGAGACCCGCGCAGAGATCGATCATCTGGAGTCCATCTCCGCCTCCCTCGATATCGCCCTTCGCGAGGAGGATCTCGCGGAGATCCGCCAGGAGATGATCGAGTACGGGTTCCTTCACAGGAAGGGTCCCCAGGCCAGGAAGGCAAAGATCACGAGCCGGCCCTTCCACTATCGCTCAACCGACGGATTTGACCTCTATGTGGGCAAAAACAATTATCAGAATGAAGAGCTCACCTTCCGTTTTGCCTCCGGCAATGACTGGTGGTTTCACGCAAAGAAGATGCCCGGCTCCCATGTGATCCTGAAAAATGACGGCAGGCCGATCCCCGACCGGGCTTTCGAGGAGGCCGGCGCACTCGCCGCCTATTACTCGAAAGGGAGAAATGCGGACAAGGTGGAGATTGATTATATCCAGAGGAAGCAGCTCCGGAAGGTCAACGGCGGGGCGCCCGGATTTGTCATTTATCATACGAATTACTCCCTCATGGCGAAGCCCGAACTTACGCTCGAGGAAGTGAAGGACCGCTGAGAAACCGGAAAGCTGCCAGGAAGGTTCCCCCTCCTGGCAGCTTTCCGCATTTTCTATTAGGATTTCTTCTTTGCCGCAGCCTTCTCAATGCTGTTGTACTTCGGAACCAGCACTTTCGTGCCGCCCATGTACGGCCAGAGTACCTCGGGAATCTTCACGGAGCCGTCCGCCTGGAGGTTATTTTCCAGGAAGGCGATCAGCATTCTCGGCGGGGCAACAACCGTGTTGTTGAGCGTGTGCGGCAGATATTTACCGTTTTCCCCGTTGATGCGGATCTTCAGCCTTCTCGCCTGCGCATCGCCCAGGTTCGAGCAGCTTCCCACCTCAAAATATTTCTTCTGTCTCGGGGACCAGGCTTCCACATCCAGGGATTTTACCTTGAGGTCAGCCAGGTCGCCGGAGCAGCAGTTCAGCGTCCGTACCGGAATATCCATGGAGCGGAACAGGTCTACCGTATTCTGCCAGAGCTTGTCGTACCAGAGATTGGATTCCTCCGGCTTGCAGACCACGATCATCTCCTGCTTCTCGAACTGATGGATGCGGTAGACACCTCTCTCCTCAATGCCATGCGCACCCTTCTCCTTGCGGAAGCACGGGGAATAGGAAGTCAGCGTCAGCGGCAGCTGTTCCTCAGGGATAATCTCGTCAATGAATCGGCCGATCATGGAGTGCTCGCTCGTACCGATCAGGTAGAGATCCTCCCCCTCGATCTTGTACATCATGGCATCCATCTCGTCAAAGCTCATGACGCCGTTGACCACATTGCCATGAATCATGAACGGCGGGATGACATAGGTGAAACCGCGCCCGATCATGAAATCCCGGGCATAGGCGAGAACCGCGGAGTGCAGTCTCGCGATGTCGCCGATCAGGTAATAGAAGCCGTTTCCGGCTACCCGTCTCGCCGCGTCCAGGTCGATACCGCCGAAGCTCTCCATAATGTCGGTGTGGTAGGGAACCTCAAAGTCAGGAACCGCCGGCTCGCCGAACTTCTCAATCTCGACATTGTGCGTATCATCCGGGCCGATCGGCACGCTGGGATCGATGATGTTCGGGATGACCATCATGATCTTATTGATCTTCTCTCCGAGCTCCTTCTCCTGCTCCTCCAGCTCAGCAAGGCGCGCCGCGTTGGCGGTCACCTGCTTTTTGACCTCCTCGGCCTCCTCCTTCTTTCCGGCCTTCATCAAGGCGCCGATCTGCTTCGCGGTCTTGTTCCGGTTCGCGCGGAGCTCCTCCGCCTCCTTCATGACCTCACGGTTCTTTTTGTCCAGCCCGATCACTTCGTCCACGAGCGGGAGCTTGCGGTCCTGAAACTTATTCCGGATGTTCTGCTTGACGATCTCCGGATTTTCTCTGACAAACTTAAGATCCAACATTGGTTCTTTCCTCCCATAGGAGAGAACGGGTGTGCCGTTCTCCGCGTTTACGGTATTTCATTATACAACATTCCGGGACTTCCGAAAAGGCGGACAGGTGGAATTTTATTCCCGTTCAGCACCAGTGTGGGGAAAAGGCCCGCAAAACGGCCGCTTGCGGACGGCTTTGCGGGCCTTTTCCCCACACTGGTGGCCAAGTGCCGAAGGCACTCGGCCACCCCACATCGAGCGAAGCGAAGCTTCGCGAGATTCGGGGGCTGAACGGGAACGTCTCTGCAGCTTTTTTGCCACGCAGGTGGCCAAGTGCCGAAGGCACTCGGCCACCCCACATCAAGCGAAGCGAAGCTTCGCGAGATGCGGGGGGCTGAACGGGAACGTCTCTGCGGAGCACCTCCGCGCGGCTCTAGTCGTGTGCCTCCACGCAGAGGAGGTCTCCCCCGGAAAATGTCACCTCCGCCCTCTCCGCGGAAATCTCATTGCTGACACAAAGGGAACTCCCCATCGTTACCAGGCGCTTATCCAGCGGATACTTAAAGCCCGACAGGGTGACATCGCGGACTTCCGGGGAGAGGGGGATGAAAGAAATATACTTTCCCCAGGCATTTTCCCGGGAAAAGGTCTCCCCGCTCTCCGCAATATGGATGCGGTTCTGCCGGTCATAGAGAAAGACGCGCATCCCCCGGTTCCGGTAGAGAAGGAGCAGCTGGATATTCGCCAGCTCGTGGTCAATCCGGCCGCCCAGCGCCCCGAGGATATCGGCTTCCGTGCAGCCGGCCCGCTCCGCGTCCCGGAGGGCAAGCTCGGTATCTGTCTCGTCCTTCTCCGGCCGGTGAATATCGAAGGCGATCCCCCTGTCTTTCCGGAAATACTCAACATGAGACGGATCCACCGTGTCGAAATCCCCGACGAGCTCATCCGGGCGGAGGCCAAGCGCCCGCATCGCCTGTAATCCGGCGTCGGCGCCGATGACAAAATCGTAAGTCCGGTTTTTCAGGAATTCTGCGGTAAAATCGATGTCAATCCTTCCCCCGGTGATGATCAGGCAGCGCATCAGCCCTGCGCCTCCCGGAATTTCTCGAGAAACGCGGTGACGTTGTCCGCGGGATCCCCGCGGAAGACGGCGGAACCGGCGACAATCGTGTCCGCCCCGGCGCGGATGACATCCCCGACATTGCCGAGATTGACGCCGCCGTCCACCTCGACGCGGGTGCTGAGCCCGCGGTCCGCAATCATCTTCCGGACGGCGCGGATTTTATCCAGCGCGTAGGGGATGAACTTCTGGCCGCCGAAGCCCGGGTTCACGGACATGATGAGCACCATGTCCGCTTCCTGGAGGATGCAGGACAGCGCCTCCACCGGTGTCGCCGGATTCAGGGCAACCGCCGCCTGCATGCCCGCCTCGTGGATCCGATGCAGCGTGCGGTCAAGATGAAGGCAGGCCTCCTGATGGACGCAGAGGATATCCGCTCCCGCGTCCTTCATGGCGTCGATATAGCGGTCCGGGTTCATCACCATCATGTGCACGTCAAAAACCCGGTTCGTCAGCGTCCGCAGTGCCTTGATCACCGGCATGCCGAACGAGATGCTGGGGACAAATTCCCCGTCCATCACATCCAGGTGGATGTACTGGGCACCTGCCCGGTCAATCGCCTCAACCTGTTCCCCGAGTTTCGTGAAATCCGCCCCCAGGACGGAGGGTGCGAGAATCGTCATTGGTTAGCCTCCTGATCATCGTTGATCCTGTCAATCTGTCTTATGCGCGTCTGTCCTGCGCGGTTCCCTGGAAATCCTCCTCAGTACTTCCGCCGTTCTTTCAGCTCCTGGTAGATCTGGCGGTAGTTCTCGTATCGGCTCACCGGGATTATCCCCTGCGATACCGCGTTTTGAACCGCGCAGTCCCGCTCGCCGATATGGACGCACTCGCGGAAACGGCAGGACGGCGCATACGGGGCGAATTCCGGAAAATACGCTTTGAGTTCCCGCTCATCTGTCCCGGTGATCTCGATGGAGCTGAACCCCGGCGTGTCGCAGATAAAGGTATCCGCGCAGACGAAGAAGATCTCCGAATGGCGGGTGGTATTCTTTCCCCGCCCGAGCTTGCGGCTGATCTCCCCGACCTCCATACCGGCATCCGGCTGCAGCCAGTTGGTCAGCGTGGATTTGCCGACACCGGACGGCCCGGCGAGAACCGTGGTTTTCCCCCGGAGAACCGTCATCAGCTCGGGGAGTCCTTCCTCCCGCACCCGGCTGAGGAAATGCACCGGGCAGCCGGATGACCGGTAAATGGCGGCGATCCTCTCCCGCTCCTCCGGGCCGATGAGATCCGCCTTGCTGATGCCGATAACCACCGGGACATCCTGGATCGCCATCATGACCAGAAAACGGTCAAGGAGGTTCAGGTTGGGCTCCGGATTTTTCGCGGCGAAGATGACGAGCGCCTGGTCGATATTGGCTGCCGCCGGCCTGAGGAGGCGGCTCTTCCGCGGAAGAATCCGGTCGATATTCCCCGCCTTCTCCACATCCGTGTCCGTCACCTCGGTGAATTCCACATCATCGCCGACAAGCGGCTTTACGCTGTTCTTCCGGAAAAGCCCCCTGGCGCGGCACTGGTAAATGCTTCCGACACCGTCGTGCACATAATAGAAGCCGGCGATGCCCTTGATAATTTTTCCCTTCATTCGTCTCCGTTTTGCCTGCTTACCTGTCTACTTCGATAAACCGCAGGGTATAGCTCTTTAACACCTTGTCATTGGTCAGATCCAGCACATCAAGCTCGCCGCTGGACACCCCGTCCGCCCCCTCGATGCTGTAGTGCACCGGAAGGGAGGTGTTGCCGGTCATATCTGTCGGCTCCATGATGACGCGGGTGACATTTTCCCCGTTGACTACCTGCTTCATGACCACGGAGATGGTGAGGGAGGTATTCCCGGCGCTCGGGCCGAGATAGGCCTGCAGGGAGATCGTGTCGTCCACCGCGGCCACGTAGTGCGTGTTCTTTCCCGTGCTGACCACATAGTTCACGCTGCTCCCCTTGTCGGCCTCGGTTCCGGACGGGACAGACTGGGTGATGATCAGCCCCTCAGCGACATCCCGGCTGCTCTGCTTCGTCCCCTCCCCGAGGGTGAGCCCGACAGATTCGAGAACCTGCTTAGCCTCATCCGGGCTCATGCCGGTGATGCTGGGCACGGTGACCTTGGCTACGGCGGGACCGAGGCTCGAGGTCAGCGTCACACTGCCGCCCTCCTCTGCCTGCGCGGGAGAATAGCGGATCACCTTTCCCTGGGGAACGGTGTCGCTGTTCTCCTCCTCGACGGTAACCGTGAACCCCTTGTCCGTCAGCAGCTTCTTCGCCGCATCGGTGTCCATGCCGGCAAGGCCAAGGCCGGAAAGATCGGTGAGCGCACCGGTCCCGCTCTCGGAGGATTCGTCCGCGTCAGAGGATTCATCGGACGAGTCGGAGATCGACACCGTGAAAGCCGCGGAATCTCCGCCGGCACCGTCCGATGCGGCAGAAACGCCTGCTGTAACGCCGCTTCCCTGTCCGCCGGAGAAACCGCCGAAAATGCCGGTCAGGCGGAAGCCGATCACAACGATCACAATGACGATCAAAACCGCAGCGAAGATGCCGACCCCGGTCAGGATATGGTCGAAGGCGGCATCGGAATCCTTCGGCTTCCCGTGCCGGGAATCCCGAAGCCGGGAGATTTCCTCCTGCTTCTTCCGCCGTACCTTCGCCCTCTCCTCCTCGACCGCGTTTTTCAGCTGTCCGGCACGCGGCGTTTTTTTCGGTTTCGTTTCCCAATCCGCGGCATCCGCGTGCAGATGGCTGTCCTCGGGGTCAACCAGCGCATAGCGGAGGTCGGCGATCAGCGCATTGGCGTCCTGGTAGCGGTCCTCCGGCTTCTTTTCGGTACATTTCATGATAATCCGGTCCAGGCTCGGTGTTACCTCAGGATTGATCCTGCGCGGCGGCGTGACCGGCTTTTCCAGGTGCGCGAGGGCGACCGCGACCGGCGTGTCCGCGTTGAACGGCGTCTGGCCGGTTACCATCTCGTACATCGTGATCCCCAGAGAATAGATGTCGCTCCTCGCGTCCGCGAGCTGCCCCCTCGCCTGCTCCGGGGAAATGTAGTGGACAGAGCCGACGGCATTTGTCCCTGTCGTCTGGCTCGTGACCTCCCTGGCGATGCCGAAATCGGCGACCTTCACCTTGCCGTCCCGGGAGATCATGATGTTCTGCGGCTTGATGTCCCGGTGCACGATGTGCTGGTCATGGGCGGCGGCGATGCCCTGGGCGGCCTGGATCGCGATGCCGATCGCTTCCTTGACACCGAGCCGGCCCTTATTTTTGATATAATTTTTCAGTGTAACGCCGTCCACGAGCTCCATGACGATATAGTGGAGATGATTCTCGTCGATGACATCGAAAATGCTGACAATATTCGGATGGTAGGACAGGGCGGATGCCGTCCTCGCCTCCTGCTTGAACCTTTTGACGAAGTCCTCGTCCTCGCTGTACTCCTCTTTGAGGACCTTGATCGCGACAAACCGGTTCAGCACGTGGCATCTGGCCTTGTACACCTCCGACATGCCCCCGGTACCGATGAGGGACAGGATTTCATAGCGGTTCTGGAGGTAATCGCCGGGTTTAAGCCTCATCGCCTTTCACCTCGCTTGCCGTATTCCGCACGAGAACCGCGGAGATATTGTCCCTGCCGCCGCGGCTGTTGGCGAGGGAAATCATCTGTTCCACCATGCTCCGGACCGTCCCGCCTACGCGGATGATCCGGAGCATGTCGCGGTTGCTGATCATATTGCTCAGGCCGTCGGAGCAGAGAAGGAAATAGTCCCCGCTGCCGAGCGGAACCTCGAAAAAGTCGGCGGCGACATTCCTGTCCACACCGACCGCCCGGGTGATGATATTTTTCCGCCGCTCATACTCGGCGCTCCCCCTCGTCATCTGCCCTCGGTCCACGAGCGCCTCGACATAGGAGTGATCCTTTGTGATCTGGGAAATGCCCCTGCGGTCGATCAGGTAAAGACGGCTGTCCCCCACATTGGCCGCGCAGAGCGTCGAATTGACGACGGTTGCCGCCACCAGGGTGGTTCCCATCCCCTGCAGGTTCTCCTCATTCTGGGAAAGCATGAACAGCTCGCGGTTGCACTCGCGGATCGCCCGGCTTAAGACCGCGATCGGCCGGGTATCAGAGCTCGCGCTGATCTTCTCGACAAAATGTTCTTTGAGATACCGGGAGGCATAATCTCCGGCCTTGTGGCCGCCCATGCCGTCCGCGACGAGAAACAGGTTGGAGAGCCCGCCGATCGGTTTCTCGGACACGAAGAACGTGTCCTGGTTGATCGGCCTGACCCTGCCGATATCTGTGCATCCGTATGCAATCATCGCTGTCCTCCTCCCCCCGCCGCGTGGGTGTCAATGTAGCTCTTTCGAAGCTGTCCGCAGGCGCCGTTGATGTCCCTTCCCATTTCCCGCCGGACGGTGGCTGTGATGCCGTGTTTTTCCAGAATCTCCCGGAAACGGTTGATCTCCGGGCGCGCGGACTGCACAAAGCTCCGCTCACGGATCGGGTTCACCGGGATGAGATTCACGTGCCCGTGAAGTTTTCCGATCCGGCGTGCCAGCTCCTCCGCATTCTCCGGGCTGTCGTTGACGCCTCCGGCCAGGGAATACTCGAAGGTCACCCGCCGACCTGTCCGGGCGAAGTAGTCCGCGCAGGCATCAAGCACCTCCTCCATCGGGTAAGTGCCCGCGATGGGCATCAGGGATTTCCGGATCTCATCGTTAGGCGCGTGGAGGGACAGCGCGAGGGTGATGGAGAGGCCTTCCCCGGCCAGCCTCCGGATCCCCGGCACAAGGCCGCAGGTCGAGAGCGTCACATTGCGCTGGCTGATGTTCTGCCCGTCCTCCCCGGTAAGAAGGCGGATGAACCGGACAACCGCGTCATAATTGTCGAGGGGTTCACCGGATCCCATGATCACGACATTGGAGACCCGCTCCCCGGTATCCCGGCGGATCTGGTACACCTGCTCCAGGATCTCCGAAGCCCGGAGATTCCGGGCAAGGCCGTTCAGGGTGGACGCACAGAAGCGGCAGCCCATCCGGCAGCCGGCCTGGGAGGAGACGCAGACGGAATTACCGTGCTGGTAGCGCATGAATACGCTCTCGATCACATTGCCGTCCGGCAGCTCAAAAAGGTATTTTCTCGTGCCGTCGATGCCCGAGACCAGAACATCCAGCTTTTTGACCGTGACAAGCTCCGCTTCCGCCGCGAGCTTCGCGCGGAGGTCACGGGAGAGGTTGGTCATCTCCTCCAGCGAGTCCGCCATCTGGACATGCATCCAGCGGTAGAGCTGGGCAGCCCTGAACGGTTTTTCGCCGAGGCCGGACAGGAAATCCCTGAGCTCCGCGAGCGTCATCGAGCGGATGTCCGGCTTCCCGTCAGGAACAGTTGTCTGAAGTTCGTTCATTTGCTCACTCATCGTTTCTTCTCATTACACAGATAAAAAAGCCGTCACAGGGGTGCTCGCCGGGAAGGAGCTTCAGCATGCCTTCTGCCATGGAAGGCTCCTGAAACTCCGTGCCCAGCCGTCCGCGGATGTCCACCGGGCTGAAAGGGCAGGCAGCGAGAAATGCCCTGACATTGTCCTCATTCTCCGCGCCCGTCAGCGTACAGGTGCTGTAGACCAGCGTGCCGCCGGGCTTCACATAGCGCCAGACGGTGCCGAGAATCTCCCTCTGGAGGGCGGAAAGGTCGCGGATTTTTTCCGGGGTCGAGCGGATGCGGATATCCGGCTTCCGTCCGATCACGCCGAGTCCAGAGCAGGGAAGGTCGGCAATGACGACATCCGCCTTTTCCTCGAGCGAGGGGTCGAAGGCTGCGGCATCCCAAACCTCGGCCCGGATATTGGAAAATCCGGACGCCGCGATGTTCTCCCGGATAAGCTCAACCTTCTGCCCGCTGATATCCCGGACAATAACCTGGCCGGTACCCCGGAGAATATCCGCCGCGTGGATCGCCTTTCCGCCCGGAGCGCCGCAGACATCAACGACCGTATCTCCCGGCCGGATGCCGGCGGCGTCCCCGGCGAGGGAGGAACTCAGGTCCTGCACGGAAGCCCGGCCATCCCGGAGGACATCGATCCGGTCCGGGGAATCCACCCCGCAGAGCGCGAGAACCTGCCCGTCCCCATAGATCGGGACTGCCCGGATCCCCTGCGCAAGGAGGGAGTCCCTGACCTCATCGGGTAAGGCCCGGTCGAGATTCACCCGTACGGTCATAGGTTCGGGACGGAAAAAAGCCTCCATCATGCGGCTGGCGCGGTCATTTCCCAGTTCGCGGGAAAAGAGGCCGATCATCCAGGGCGGGAGGCAGTATTTTTCCGGACCCTCAAAAACCAGGGCGTCCTTGTTCCGGGAAATGTTCCTGAGGACGCCGTTCACGAAGCCGGAGAGGCCGGAAAGCCCCCTCGCCTTCGCCATCCGAACAGCCTCATTGCAGGCGGCGGAATCGGGCACCCTGTCCAGCTGGAGAATCTGGTAGACCCCCATGCGGAGGATCGTCCGCACGGGCGGTTTCATCTTTGCGCACCTGATCTTGGAGAAGCGGTCCAGAACCGCGTCCTCGCGGATGACATACTCCACCGTCCCCAGGACCAGCCGGCTGAGAAATGCCCGGTCCTGTTTCGGCAGGTAGGCGTACTTCCGAAGAACGGCGGCGAGCACCAGATGGCTCATCTTCCCCTTCTCGAGGATCTCTATGAGCGCGTCAAACGCGATATCTCTCGGCGTAATCGAAGCCACAGCAGTATTTCCCTCCGGTTATGGTATCATTCGTCTGTCCGGCGCCCCTGTGGCGCCGTCCTCAGTTGTCTCTCCTGTTCCCGCCGAAAAGGATAAGCAGTCTCAGAAGCTGCAGGAGCGAGCCTGCGGCAGCCGCCACATAGGTCATGGCAGCCGCGCCGAGCATGGATCTCGCGCCGGAGATCTCGTCCCGCTGCAGGATGCCGTTATTCTCCAGGAGAGCCAGTGCGCGGCGGGAGGCGTTGAACTCTACCGGAAGGGTCACCAGCTGGAAAATGACAGACAGCGAGAACAGCAGAATGCCCAGGGAGACCAGGGTCTGCCCCCGGAGCAGGATGCCGATGAGGATGAGGGGCCAGGAAATCTGGGCGCCGAAATTCACGACCGGGACCATCGCCCCGCGGAGGCGGAGCGGCACATAGCCGTTGGCGTCCTGCACCGCGTGGCCGCACTCATGGGCAGCCACCGCGACCGCCGCCAGGGAGGTTCTCCCGTAGATCGACTGCGACAGGTGGACCGTCTTGTCCCGAGGGTCATAGTGATCCGTCAGCTCCCCGCTGACCGGGACCACCTGCACATCGTAGATCCCCTGGCTCCGGAGGATCGTCTGCGCGGCTTCCGCGCCGGTCATGCCGGAGAGGCTGCCGATGCGCTCATATTTCGCGTAGGTCGACCGGAGTTTTGCCTGGGCGGCGAGGCAGATCACGACGCCGATCAGGACAAAAACGTAGGTGGGATCCCAGAAAAGCCCGTAATATCCGTATCCGTACATAGAGAATCATCCTTTCACTCTGGTAAACTTCTCCCCCTCGCGGATCTTGTGCCCGCGCAGAAATTCATCCGCCGTCATCCGGCGCTTTCCCACCGGCTGGAGCTCGCGGATCAGGAGGTCATCCTTCCCGGTGCGGACGAGGATGCCCTCCCTGCCTGCCCGGAGGATTTCCCCGGGGGCAGCGTCCGGAATATCCCTCCCGGCGCTGTCTGTTTTTTCCCCTGAGGCACTGTCCGGGCTGCTCCCGGAGGGAATCACGTCGGCATCCCAGATCTTGACCGTCTTGCCATCCAGGGAGCTGAATGCCGTCGGCCAGGGATTGAGACCCCGGATAAGGCACTCGATCCGGCGCGCATCCGCTGTCCAGTCAATGTCCCCCAGTTCCTTTTTCAGCAAGCCGACATGCGTGGCCAGGCTCTCCTCCTGGGGAACGGGCGTAATCAGCCCCTTCTCCCGCTTGTCCAGGGTGGACACGATCAGCTCTGCGCCCGCTCCCGCCAGGCGGTCAAACAGGCTCCCGCCGGTTTCCTTCGGATCCAGAAGGACTTTCTTCTGCTCGAGGATATCGCCGGTATCCATGCCGGCATCCATCAGCATCGTCGTCACCCCGGTCTCCCGGTCGCCGTTGATGACCGCCCACTGGATCGGCGCCGCGCCGCGGTATTTCGGGAGCAGCGAGGCATGGACATTGATGCAGCCGAGGCGCGGGATGTCCAGAACTTCCTGCGGGAGGATCTGGCCGAATGCCGCGACGACGACAGCATCCGGGGCGATGTCTCGGAGCGTGCCGAGAAATCCCGGATCCTTCCTCACCCGCGCGGGCTGGAGGACCGGAAGGCCGAGCTCAAGCGCGCGGGTTTTCACCGCCGACATGGCGACCATGTGGCCGCGCCCCTTCGGACGGTCCGGCTGGGTGACAACCGCCGCGATGTCATGGCCGGCACCTGCCACCGCATCCAGGATGGAGACTGCAAAGTCCGGCGTTCCCATAAAAACAATTTTCATTCTTTCCCTTCCCCGTCTTCCTCATCCTCAGGCTGCTCAAGGTCGATCAGTTTTCCCTCGACCTTATCTACATAGAGGATGCCGTCCAGGTGGTCTGTCTCATGGCAGATCGCCCGTGCGAGGAGATCCTCGCCGGTCAGGGTGAATTCCTTCATGTCCGCGTCCAGCGCGCGCACCGTCACCTTCTGCGGGCGGGTCACCACGCCAGCCTTATTCGGCACGGAGAGGCAGCCCTCCTCGCCGGTCTGGGAGCCCTCCTGGCTCACAATGACCGGGTTGATCAGCGTGTACTGGTGGCCGTCCCCGACATCGATGACGACGATTCTCTTGCGGATGCCCACCTGCGGCGCGGCGAGGCCGACGCCGTCCGCGTCATACAGGGTATCATACATATCTCCGATCAGTTCCTTGAGCGACGGGGTCATCTTCTCCACTGGCTTGCACACCTTGCGGAGCACCTCATCCCCCTCGGTCCTTATCTCTCTGATTGCCATTTCTTGCTCATCCTTTCTGCCGTTACTGCAGGTCATAGAGCAGCAGTACCCGGGAAAATGCCGGATCCGCCGCGGTCTTTGCGATAATTTTCCTTATTTTTATGAGTATAGCACAATCTCCCGCCTTTACGTAGAAAATTTTCCGGAAGGCATCCTTCACCCGGTACACCGGGGCGTCCGCCGGCCCGACGGCCCGGGCGCCATAATTTTCCGGATGGACAGCACGCACAGCATCCGCGCAGGCGTCCGCACAGGCAATCACATCCTTCTCCCGGCCGGCGGAAAAAAATACGGACAGCATCGCCCCCGCCGGAGGATAGCCCGCAGCCTCACGGTAAGCCATCTCCTGGCGGTAGAAGCCCTCGTAGTCCTGGGCGGCGGCCGCCCGCACCGCGTAATGGCCAGGCTCGTAGGTCTGGATGAGGACCTGGCCGGGCCTGCTGCCCCGGCCTGCCCGCCCCGCCGCCTGGGTAATCAGCTGGAATGTCCGCTCCGCCGCGCGGAAATCCGGGGTGTTCAGTGAAAGATCCGCGGCCATGATGCCGACCAGTGTGACATTGCCGAAGTCATGCCCTTTGACGATCATCTGGGTGCCGACCAGGATATCCGCTTCGCCGGCGCCGAAGGCCTCGAGAATCTTCTGTCCGCCCTCTTTCCCCTTCGCGGTATCGGCGTCCATCCGGAGAACCCTTGCCCTGGGAAATGCCGTTCTCGTCATCTCCTCAAGTTTCTGTGTCCCGGTGCCGAAGCCGGCAAGATACGGGGAACCGCAAGCGGGGCAGCGGTCCGGCAGGCGCATCTCGTAGCCGCAGTAATGGCATACCAGCCGGTTTCTCCCATGGAGGGTCAGGGAGACGTCGCAGTGTGGGCAGCGGATGGGTTTCCCGCAGGACCTGCAGGAGACAAAATTGGAAAATCCTCTCCGGTTGATGAAAAGCATGACCTGCTCTCCCCTCCGGAGCCGGTCCTCCACCGCCTCACGGAGCACCCCGCTGAAAATCGTCCGGTTGCCGAGGGCAAGTTCCCGGCGCATGTCCACAATCCCGGCTTTCGGGAGGACGCTCCCCGCGGCCGCCCGGCGCGTCAGCCTGAGCAGCCGGTATTCGCCGGTGAGCGCCCGGCGGTAAGACTCGAGGGATGGGGTCGCCGAGCCGAGCACCAGGGCGGCGCCCGCAAGGCGTGCCCTCTCCATGGCGGCCTCCCGCGCGTGGTAGCGCGGCGCCTGCTCGCTCTTATAGGAGGTTTCATGCTCCTCGTCGATGATGATAAGGCCGAGGTTCCGGAACGGGGCAAACAGGGCAGATCTCGGGCCGATCATGATCTGGACGTCCCCACGCTCGGCCATTTCCCACTGGTCATAGCGCTCGCCGGCGGAGAGGCGGGAGTTGAGGATCGCGATCCGGCTGCCGAACCGGCGGTAGAAGCGGAAGACCGTCTGGTAGGTCAGGGAAATCTCCGGGATCAGGAGGATCACCTCCTTCCCCTGCCGGAGGACATGCGCCATCATCTCCATGTAGACTTCGGTCTTGCCGCTCCCGGTGATGCCGAAGAGAAGGATCGGCTTCCGGTCGCCGCGGTCATAGTTCTCGATGAAGCTGTCCACCGCGGACTGCTGCTCGGGGTTAAGCTCAACGGTCTTTCCGGCTTCTTTCGCCCCGGTGAGCGGTGTGCGGAGCACCCGCTGTGTCTCGATGGCGATGATACCCTGTTCTTCCAGGGGCCGGAGCTGCGGCTCCGCGATCCGCAGCTGGTTTCTCGCGATCTCCATCGGGATCTCGGGGGTTTCCCGGAGAGCGGCCAGGAGCCTCATCCGCCCCCGGTATCCGCGCCGGGCAGCGAGCGCGGAGGCCTGGGCCAGTGCCTCCGGGGAAGCCAGGAGGCGGATAGCCTTCTTTTCCTTCGGCCGGATCCTCTGTTTCACCGGAAGCACGGTGCGGAGCGCCTGGTTCATGGTCGCCCCGCAGGTCTCCTTCATCCAGGCGGCGAGCGCGATCAGCTGGGACTGGACGCCAAGCCGGGAATCGCCGATCTCCCCGATATCCCGGATCCGCGCGGGGTCAATCTCCGGCGTGTCCCGGAAGCCGATAACAAAGCCGTTCCGCAGGGATTTTCCATTGCCGAAGGGCACCCTGACCGCGCTCCCCACATGAAGGCCGGGAACCATCTCCGGCGGAACCCGGTACTGGAACGGCCGGTCTGCGCTCGCCTGGGAGATATCGACGATCACGTCGGCGTACCACGTTTTTTCGGTTTTCACGCTCTTCGCCCTCCCGCAAAAACAACTGTTCAGAACACCATATTCCGGAGATACCTGCAAAATCGTCCGCGGACGGATCCTTCCGCATCCCTCTCCCGGAGTTATGCCCGATACCCAAAAAGTTCCTTCCCGAAAAGGAAGGAACCGATCACAAGGACTGGATTCAGGGTTCAAATTCTTCCGCCGCGATCCGGAGGTTCATGCTGTTGGAGCCCTTGAAGAGCACCGCGTCCCCCTCAGCCAGCGTATTTTTCAGATACTCAATCATCTCGTCCATATCGCCCGGAGCGGCAAAGCTCTCGATCTTGAGCGCTTCCCCCGCCTTCTCGAGGCCGTGCATGGAGAGCTCCTGCGCGAATGCGCCCTTCGCGATCCCCTGCGCGAGGCTCCCGTAGACAACCAGCAGGTTCAGGTTGTGAAGGCTCGCCGCAAAGGCACCGACATCGCGGTGAAATCTCGCGGAGTCCTCCCCGAGCTCCAGCATGTCAGAGAGCACGGCAATGCGGCGCTTCGCGCTGTGCATCGAGGACAGCACCCGCAAGGCTGCCTTCATCGAGTCGGGGCTCGCATTGTAGGTGTCGTCGATCACCGTGATCCCGTGATTCTTCATGACCATCTGGCGCCCCTTGAACCCGGTGAACCCGGCGAGCGCCTCTGCCGCTTTCTCCGGCGATACGCCGTAATGGCAGGCAACAGCCATCGCGGCGAGGGCGTCGGCCATCATATGCTCGCCGAGAACCGAAAGCTTGACCGGGACGCGGATCTCTCCCTGGACATAAGTAAACTGCGCGCAGCCATCCTCGAGGCGGAAATCCTCGGCCCGGCAGTCATTGTAGGAATTTCTCCCGAACCGGACAAGGCGGATGCCATCCTTCGGGAGGACGGTCTTCAGGAGGTCATTGTCCCCGTTCACAAAAAGGGTGCCGCCCTCCGCCATGCCGTCCTGGATGTGCAGCTTCTCGCGGAGGATATTCTCCCGGGAGCCCAGGTTCTCGATGTGCGCGACGCCGATATTGGTCATGACCGCGCAGTTCACCCTCGCGATCTGCGAGATCACGCTCATCTCTCCGGGTTCGCTCATGCCGAGCTCAAGGACGCCGATTTCATCGCGCTCGGAAATCTCCGAGATCGTGATCGGGACGCCGATCTGGCTGTTGTGGTTGGCCGGGGTTTTGAAGGTCCTGTACTCGGCGCTGAGCGCGCAGGCAATCATCTCCCTCGTTGTCGTCTTCCCGACGCTCCCGGTCACGCCGATGAGCGGGAGCTTGAGCCTCCCCCGGAGAAAGCGGCCGAGTGCCTGGAGCGCTTTTACGGTGTCGTCCACACGGATGAGCGCGCCCCGGCAGTCCTCAGGCGCTTCATCGTGCTCGGAAGTGAAGGAGGCACACGCCCCCTCGGAAAATGCCCTCTCGATAAATTTATGCCCGTCGTTCTTCTCCCCGATAATCGGGATAAACAGGTCATTCCCGCGCATCACGCGCGAATCCGTGCTGATGTTGTCCACTTCCGCCGACGGATCTCCGCAGAGAATCCTGCCGCCGACCGCATCAGCAATATCCTTCACACAGATATTTTCCATGATGTCCTACCCTCAGTCCAATCTTCCCTTTTCCCGAAGCTCCTCGACAGCCTTGTCCACTTCCTCGCGATCGAGGAAATGATGGCGCTCGCCGCGCACTTCCTGGTAATCCTCGTGGCCCTTGCCGATGATCGCGATGATGTCGCCCTGCTCCGCATTGCCGATCGCCCAGCGGATCGCCTTTCTCCGGTCGGGGATCTCCACATAGACGCCATGCCCCTTCCTCAGGCCAACCTTGATATCGCCGAGAATGTCCTCAGGATTCTCATAGCGGGAATTGTCCTCGGTGATGACACAGAGATCCGCGAGCCGCCCGCCGATCTCGCCCATGGAAAACCTGCGATCCCGCGCGCGGTTTCCGCCGCACCCGAAGACGACGACAAGGCGGCGCGGCTTATAGTCACGGAGCGTCCGAAGGAGTGTCTCCATGCTCACCGCGTTGTGGGCATAATCGACGATCACGGTAAATTTCGGGGATTTGTAGGCAATCTCCATGCGTCCGTCAACCTTCAGGTGTTCCAGGGCATGGGCTGCCTTCTCCTTCGGCAGGCCGAAAAAGCTGCATACCGCGGCAGCGGCCAGCGCATTGCTCACATTGAACAGACCGGGAACCGATACCCGGTACTCCTCCGAGCAAGGCTCCTCCCCCTTCTGGTAATCCATCGTGAAATCGATGCCGACAAAATCCGGTTTGTTGAGATATCCGATATTGACCGCGTTAAAATCTGAGAGCCGTTCGATGCCGAAAGTCATGACCTTCGCCTTCGCGCCGTCGATGATCTCGCTGTAGTGCGGGTCGTCGCGGTTCACGAGGCAGAGATCCGCGTTCTGGAGAAGCATTTTCTTGAATCCGATATACTCGGCAAAATCCTTGTGCTCGTTCGGACCGATGTGATCGTTCGAGATATTGAGGAAAATGCCGTAGTTGTAGTGGATCCCCGTAACCCGGCGCATTTTGTAGCTCTGGGAGGAGACCTCCATGACCAGGTAGCGGCAGCCGGCAGCAGCCATCTTCGCCGCGTACTCCTGGAGAATATAGGATTCCGGCGTCGTATTCGCTGTGGGGAAATGCTCATCCCCGATACTGATCCCGTTCGTTCCGATGAGCCCTGTCTTCTGCCCGCAGGCCTCAAGAATCGTGCGGATCATATAGGTTGTCGTCGTCTTGCCCTTGGTTCCGGTGACGCCGATCGTCGTCATCTTCCGCATCGGGTAGCCAAAACGGGCAGCCGAGAGCAGGGAGAGGGCGGCGCGGCCATCCGGAACCTTGAGAACCGTCACCCCGTCCGGAACCTCAAGTGCATGCTCCGCGACAATCACCCTCGCGCCCAGACGGACAACGTCCGGGACAAACTTGTGCGAATCGACATTGGCGCCGCGCATGCACACAAAGACCGCCCCGGGGCGCGCCTTGCGGGAATCGTAGACAACCTCGTCGACCTCCTCATCCAGGGTTCCCTGGAGAAGCTCAACCTCCATCTCGCTGACCCAATCGCCCAGCCTCATAGATTATTCCCCCTGCTCAATCATTTCATCAAATTGTTCCATGCTCATCAGCACCTGCCTTGCCTTAGTGCCCTCGTCCCCGCTGACCACGCCGGCCTCAGCCAGCTGGTCCATGATGCGGGCAGCCCGGTTGAACCCGATCTTGAATGCCCGCTGGAGCATTCCGATCGTCGCCTTATCCTTCTCGATGATAAACCGGCCTGCCTGCTCGAAATAGGCATCCCGGTCGCCTGCGCCGCTGCCCGCCGCCTGCGCGGAGCTGTTCACCGCGTTTTCGATCTCGGTATTGACCTTCCTGACCAGCCCCTGCCCGGTGACAAAGCGGACAACCTGACTGACCTCCTCGTCGGAGACAAATGCGCCCTGCACGCGCTTCGGCTTGGCGTAGCCGGACGGGTAAAACAGCATGTCCCCCTTGCCGATCAGCTTCTCGGCGCCGTTCATGTCGATGATCGTCCTCGAATCCACGCCCGAGGCGACGGAGAAGGTGATCCTCGACGGAATATTCGCCTTGATCACGCCGGTGATGACATTGACCGACGGGCGCTGTGTCGCGATCACCAGGTGGATGCCGGCGGCACGGGCAAGCTGTGCCAGGCGGCAGATCGCATCCTCGACATCGTTCGGGGCGACCATCATCAGGTCGGCGAGCTCGTCGATGATAATGACGATCTGCGGCATTTTCTGCGGCTTGTCCTTCATCTCCAGGCCGGCGATAGAATCCACCTTCGCGTTGTAGCCCCGGATATCCCTGACGTTGTATTTCGCAAATTTGCGGTACCGCTGATCCATCTCGCTGACTGCCCAGTTCAGCGCGCCCGCCGCCTTCTTCGGATCCGTCACCACCGGATAGAGGAGGTGGGGGATACCGTTATAGACGGAGAGCTCCACAACCTTCGGGTCGATCATCATGAGCTGGACTTCCTCCGGCTTCGCCTTATAGATAATGCTCATGATCATCGTATTGATGCAGACGGACTTTCCCGAGCCGGTTGCGCCGGCGATCAAAAGGTGCGGCATTTTCGCGATATCCGCGACGACCGTCTGGCCGCCGATATCCTTGCCGACCGCGAAGGCCAGCTTGGACGGATGGTTGCGGAATTCCGGGGATTCCAGCAGTTCCCGCAAGTAGACCGTCGACGGCGAATCGTTCGGCACCTCGATGCCGATGGCCGCTTTCCCCGGGATGGGCGCCTCGATCCGGATGTCCTGCGCGGCAAGGTTCAGCTTGATGTCGTCCTGGAGGGCGAGAATCCTGCTGACCTTGACCCCCATGTCCGGCTGGAGCTCATACCTGGTCACGGTCGGGCCGCAGCTGATGTTCGTCACGGTCACACCGACGCCGAAATTTTTGAGTGTCTGCTGGAGCTTGATGGCGGTGCTGCGGTAGATATTCTCGTCAAAATCCGAATTTTTCCCTTCTCCCGACGTCAGCAGGCCGCACGGCGGGAACGCATACTCCCGCTTCGTCTCCTCCTGCTTCTCCCGGATCTCGTCGTCGATGGAGGGTTCGTCATCTTCTGTCCGCTCCGCCTGGTATCTGGCTTCCGCTGCCTTCCGTCGGAGGATATCCTGCCCGGATCCCGGATCGTTCGTGAGAATCTTCCCCGTCGCGGTCACCACGGCTTCACTTGGCCGCGATGGCGCTTCGACCCGGCCGCCCGGCGCAGCCTGAGGCGGCTCATCAGCCTGCTGGTACATTGCCTTCTCCTCCGGCGTTTCCTCCGCAGGGCCGAACGTTCCGCGGAAGGTATCCGCCGGATTCCCGGAGACAATCGTCATCGGGGTATGGTCACTTCCCGGCGCTGTGGAGGTCACGCGGATGTCCGCGCTGGAAAAATCATCTTCCTGGTCACCGGAACCCGGGGTTCTGCCGGCCTCCCCGGTCAATTCCTCCAGAGTCATGGTGTCGTCATTCTTGACATAGATCTCGCTGAGGTCGATATCCCGGCGGCGGCTGTCTGAACGGTAAATCTCCGGGGACATGCCCTCCTTCGCCGGTTCCGCTGCCGCGTGTTCTGCTTCCGCCGGTTTCGGCGCTTCCTTTTCCGCAGCTTCCGCCGCCCGAGGCGCGGACGTATTCTCCTCGGGCAGCTTCACCTCATGGAGAGCGCTTCTTCCGGCTGTCTCCCCGGCATGGTGAATGACGCCGCGGAACTCGTCCGCCCGGCTTTCTTCCAAGCTCTCCGCTGCCGTGCGATCCTCCGCCCCGGAACGATTTTCCTGTCCGGCCTGTATCCCCGGTTCTTTCCGGTTCCCGCGTCCAGCGGTTTCCGCCGGCCCGGACAGATTCCCCGATTCAGCGGTTTCCGCCGGTCCGGACAGATTCCCCGATTCAGCGGTTTCCACCGGTCCGGACAGGTTTTCCGGTTTTTTCGGCACGGCGGCGAAACCGGCAGCCGTGCCGTCCCCGACCTGGACATCGATCGGTACACCGACGGCGATCGGCCGCGAGCCCTTGCCGTGCATCCGGTCCGCGGGCGATCCCGCGCCGATGTCCGGAACCTCCAGGCCGTCATCCGCAGTCACGGGGATCTTGCCGTACTCCCGGATGCTGGCCAGTTTCCCGTTCTTCTTCCCGGTATCGCGATCCTCCCCCGGATCCATCGCGTGGCTGAGGGCGGCCTCCCGGAGCTCCGTGGAGGCGAGATCAATGCCGCGGACGCGGGTTTCCTCCCGCTGCCTTTTGCGGTCAGCCTTCATGGCCTGCCGACGGTTCATGTCCTCACGGGCCTGCTCCACGGCATGCCCGCTGCTCTCACGGACAAAATTCACAAAGGACTTCTCGGTGATGCAGACCCCGCAGACAATCAGCACTGCTGCCTGGATGAGCATGGCGCCCACCGTTCCGGCCGCGCTGCGGAGAATGCCGCCGATGACGCCGCCGATGAAACCGCCCCCGCTCTTTGCCTTGTAAAAATCCGCCGGGGAGGACGCCGAGGCAAACCCCGCAACCAGCTGGATCAGGACACAGACCGCCACGATGCCCATCACGCAGGCTCCCAGCTTGATCATCGCTTTCGGGTTATTCCGGTTGGACACCCAGAAGACGATCCCGATAAAGATGATCACCGGTGCGGGGTAACCCATCACGCCGAAAATGCCGAGCATAACGCTCCGGAGAGCCGCGCCCAGCATCCCGCACAGGCCGAAATTGCTCAGGAAAAACAGGAGGCAGACGGCAAATGCCGCGATGATCCCGATCTCTGTCTTAAGCCCCTGCCCGGAGAACTCCTCGTCCTCCGCCCCGGCAGGCTCCGGCAGGCTTTTTGCCTTCCCGGTGTTCTTCACCGGGCCGGGTCTTTCCGCGGCGGACACGGGCACTGCCCTGTTTTCCCTGTGAACCGCTTTTTTTGCTGTATCCTTTTTAGCCATTCCTAACCCCCGTCAATATAACCATAGCGAAACAAGTATACAAAACTCGGGGGTGAATTGCAACCGATTCGAACAGGTGATCGTTCAGTAATCCACCTGCATCATGCAGAGCCCCTGGGCTGGCGCTGTCGGGCCGGCAAGGCGCCGCTCTCCCCTCTCCAGAATTTCGTCGATGCTCTCCGGCGCCCGATCCCCGGTCCCGATCTCCAGAAGCGTCCCCACCATGATCCGGACCTGGTTCTGCAGAAAGCCGTTCCCGTGAAAATACAGGCGGAGATAATCGCCCTCTGCCTCCACCCTGGCGTCGTAGATCACCCGGACGGTGGATTTTTTCATGCGCGGATTGCCGCAGAAGCCCTTGAAATCATGCATCCCGACGAGCTTTTTTATGCCGGCCGAAAGAAGCTCCGGATCAGGAACCCGCTCCGGGATGGTCACATATTTCCGGTCAAAGACCGGCTTTGCCTTTCCCCGCCAGAGCGTATAGCGATAGGTTTTTCCCTTCGCCTTGAAACGGCTGTGGAAGCGGTCCGCGCAGATTTTCAGCTCATTCACACTGATGTCCTCCGGAAGGTAGCGGTTCAGGTAATCCCGGATCCCGTCCTCGGAGAGCGGCGTATCCAGGAGCACATTGGCCGTCATCGCGAGCGCGTGGACGCCGGCATCCGTCCGGCCGGCGCCGATCACCGTCACCGGCTGATCCTCGGGAAGGCCGCACATGCGGGTGAGCACCGTTTCCAGTTTTCCCTGGATCGTCATATCCGTCGTGGGCTGGTGCTCCCAGCCGGAATACCGGGTGCCGTCATAGCTGATGGTCATTTTATAATTTCTTTTCATCGTTTCCTGTCATGCTTTCTTTTTATGCTTTCTTTCCGCTGCCATCCTTTGCCCGGCAGGCCTTTTCAACCGCGCCGACAACAATCCGGAGCGCCTTGATCCTTGCGTATTTCTTGTCTACCGACTCCAGGATGTGCCAGGGGGCAAATTCCGTGCTCGTCTTCTCCAGCATCTCATTGACCGCCCCCTCGTAGAGATCCCACTTGTCCCGGTTCCGCCAGTCCTCATCGGTGATCTTCCAGCGTTTCTCCGGCGTATTCTGCCGGTCGTTGAACCGCTCAAGCTGGGTGTCCTTGTCGATCTGGACCCAGAACTTGATCAGCACGCAGCCCCAGCCGCAGAGTTCCTTCTCGAACTCATTCATCTCGTTATAGGCGCGCTGCCAGTCATTTTCCGAACAGAAGCCCTCAAGACGCTCGACCATGACCCTGCCGTACCAGGTCCGGTCAAAAATCGCGATATGCCCGGTTTTCGGCAGGCGGTTCCAGAAGCGCCAGAGATAAAATCTCGCCTTCTCGTGAGGCTCCGGGCTCGCGATCGGGTGGACAATATAGCCCCTCGGGTCGAGCGCGGAGGTGATCCTCTTGATGTTCCCGCCCTTTCCGGCGGCATCCCAGCCCTCGTAGGCGATGATCACCGGGATCTTCTTCCGGTAGAGCTCATAGTGCAGCTCCCTGAGCCGCGACTGCAGTTTCCTGAGCTCACGGTGATATTCCTCATCTGGCATCACGCAGTCCTTCAGCGGGACATCCCGGAGAAGCGGCATGGGCTCCAGCTTGAAAATGTTCTGGCGGATCGGTGCCGCCAGCATCCGGTTCTTCATCGCCGTCTCGATCCCCTGGTTGAGGAACTGGAGAACCTGGAGCTCAGCCCATTTCTGGTCCGAGGCGTCGATAATATACCAGGGCGCTACCGACCGGTTTGTGTCATTCAGATATTTGTCATAAACCTCCAGGCAGCGGTTATAGTTTTCATTTTCCCAGATATCGTCGTTGTCCACACGCCAGGAGGTGTTCTTGTCTTCCATCAGGGCTTTCAGGCGCTTTTTCTGTTCCTTCCGGCTGATCTGGAAGAAGAATTTCATGATCAGGTAACGATTATCGCAGAGCTGCCGCTCAACCGTGTTGATGCTGTTGATCCGGGATTCATACTCCTTCGGCGTGAGCTCGCCGTTAAAGAGGCCGCCGGTGACTTCCTCCATCCAGCAGGTGTCGAAAAATTTAATTTTCCCTTCCTCCGGAATTTCCACAAGGTAGCGGTGGAGAAATGGATACCGCCGGTCCTCCGCGCTCGGCTCCTGGTCCATCGTCGCCACCGAGCAGAACCGCGGGTCCAGATCCTTGATCACCCGGCCGAGAATACTTCCCTTTCCGGCTGCGCCCCAGCCTTCAAACATGACGATGACCGGAAGCTTCGCCTCCTTGATCTTCATCTGGTAGCCGCTAAGCTTCTCCCGCTCGGCGCGGATTCCGGCTGCCATCTCTTCCTTCGCCGGCACAGGTGCCATCGCGATTTCCCTCAGCATAGCCCTTCCTCCTTACTGATGATTCTGATCCCTGTTGGACGCGCTAAGCTCCGTCACGCTGCGGGCCGCGTCCTGCACGGGATACCTGATGCGGAAGTGCTCCCGCATCTGGCCGCGGTCATACAGCTCATAGGTCAGATTCCCTGCCTCGTCCACCTTCCACCGCCGGATTCTCGCGAAATCCAGAAAATGCAGGGCGGTATTGATCGTCTTTCCATCCTCGTAGAACGAAAAATGAACAAGGGCATCCTTCCGGATCCGGACCGGGAAACTGTCCGCGGCGCCCGAAAATGCAGGGTTTGCGCCATTTCCCTCTGTTCCGTCGCTTGAACCGTCCGCCTCCCATGCCGCCCGGAAGGTCCAGGCATCCCCGTCATCGGCCGGATCATAGAGATATAGGTTCCATCCCTTTTGTTCAGGATACCTCTCCGCAAGATCAGCCAGGGCGCCCTGTGCCTCGGGCAGCCCTTCTGCCTGGGACAGCGCCCCTCCCCGCGCATCCAGATTCCCTGCGGGCACATAGGTACCATTCCCCGCGGCAAAGCGGCGCACTGCCGCATTTTGCTCGTACACACCGCTGGAAATCCGTGTATAGCGCCCCCTCGTGTCCCGGGTATAGTGGGTGGAAAGGCTTTTCGCGTAGGCCGGCGCGGCAGGAAAGAACGAGAGCACGGAGGCGGCAAGAAGGACCGCCGCGGCGGTGCGCACAGATTTTCCGGACATAGATTTCATAAAACTCCTCCTCAGCATAACGATGTTCAGGCCCTGCAGACCGAGATCTGCTTGCTCAGCAACTGTTCAGTCCCGCATGTGTTGAACAGTTATCATTATACCAGACATTTTCCAAAATATCCGGGTTCTCCCACCGGATTGCGCCAAAACCCGTTCCTGTCCGGCACCGGCGGCGGAAAAGCATAAGCAAATCCGCTAAGTTCGAACTGCGCTTACGCTTGTTCTCACTAAGCAAATTCGCATAGCTCGCACTAAACTCGCACTGCGCCCGCTGGGCTCGCGCCCCGCTCCGCGGATAGCCACTCCACTAAACTCGGACTGCGCTTTCGCTTGTCCTCGTTAAGTGGCTGGTTATTGCTAAGTGCTCTGCATAACAAAAGAGGCCTGAAACACCGGAAACAGTGTCTCAAACCTCTTCTTCATGAAGCTCCCGGCCGGACTCGGACCGGCGACCTACGCATTACGAATGCGTCGCTCTACCAACTGAGCCACGGAAGCATCGCAGAAGTCTCCTGAACATTCAGGGATCTTCTTCTGACCTGGCCGAGAATCGAACTCGGGTTTGCGCCGTGAGAGGGCGCCGTCTTAGCCGCTTGACCACCAGGCCGCATATTTTCCGCATCAATCTCTATGAGCAATGTACAGCGGAATCATCATATCACATTGTCCGGAGAAAAGCCACACTTTTTTGCGATTCTCCCATCGAGGCGACAAGATTCGAACTTGCGGCCTCTGCGTCCCGAACGCAGCGCTCTACCAAACTGAGCCACGCCTCGATAGTCCGCTCCCGTGAAGGGAAACTGACGAGTGACCTGGCCGAGAATCGAACTCGGGTTTGCGCCGTGAGAGGGCGCCGTCTTAGCCGCTTGACCACCAGGCCTTATCCAAAAATCTTCTTCCGGATCACCGGAAAATCGAGGCGACAAGATTCGAACTTGCGGCCTCTGCGTCCCGAACGCAGCGCTCTACCAAACTGAGCCACGCCTCGATGGTGACTGCCGGAATGCTCCGGCGCGTCAACGAATGATACTATAGCACAAAGCCGGACTGATTTCCAGTACTTTTTTATATTTTTGCAAAAATTCCGTAATGCTCGTTCCTGTTCAGTGCAGGCTGTGAGATAACCCGCAAACCGGACGCTTGCGGACGGCTTTGCGGACTATTCCACAGCCTGCAGCCAGGCGCCGCAGGCGCCCGGCTCCGCCATCACTCGATCCATGCCCCATCCGCGCCCAGCGTATAGCCGTCGACGGATGTGTTCAGCCGCATGGCGCCGTCCCCGCCGAGGTAATACCATTTCCCCTCGACCTTTTTCCAGCCGGTGGCCATATATTTGTCCGGGTTAAAGTAGTACCAGCTTCCCTCAATCTTCTTCCAGGTTCCGGCAGGATACCTTCCATCCGTCTCCCGGTACCACCAGCCCCTGCTGTTGTGGCGCCACTCCCCTAGCCTCCCGGCATAAGCGGCCCCCGCGGGAATCACGGTGAGCACAAGCGCCGCGGCCAGGGTGAGGGCAGCCGCCCGCAGTCCAGATTTTCGGTGATTTTTCTGTATCTTCATCTTCATTTCCTCCGTCATCAACAGTCTACGCCTGACCACGTTAAGTGGCTGTTTATTGCTGGCGCTCTGCCAAAAAAAGCCATCTCCTTTCGGAAATGGCTTCACCTTCTGACCTGGCCGAGAATCGAACTCGGGTTTGCGCCGTGAGAGGGCGCCGTCTTAGCCGCTTGACCACCAGGCCTTATGAAAAATCTCTTCCGGACTCCCGGAAAATCGAGGCGACAAGATTCGAACTTGCGGCCTCTGCGTCCCGAACGCAGCGCTCTACCAAACTGAGCCACGCCTCGATTGCCTAATAAGCATAGTATAAAATTCGCCAGCCGTCAAGAAGTTTTGGAAAAACTCGCGGCGAGTGCGCCGGCGAAACCACGGAAATAGAATTTTCCCCTCATCGGGTCCTGCCGCGGAGACGGCCGGTCATCCCGAGAACCGCCCGGTCATCCCGAGAACCGCCCGGTTATCCTGCCAGCGCCCCGAGAAGCCCGTAAGAAATCGCCGACATGATCACTGTCGCGATGACGACACCGACCAGGATCGCGAGGAACGCCTTCTTCGGCTCCATGTGGAGCAGGGAAGCGATCATCGAGCCGGTCCAGGCGCCGGTGCCCGGCAGCGGGATACCGACAAAGAGGGCGAGCCCCCAGAACTCATACTTCTCAATCTGTCCGCGGCGGTTCAGCGCGTGCCGCTCAAGCCACAGGGCAAATTCCCGTGTCGGTTTCCACCCTTTCATCAGCCGCAGGATTCTCTCGAACAGCAGCAGGACAAAAGGGATCGGAAGCAGGTTCCCCGCGATACAGAGCGGGACAGCCTTCAGGATCGGCACGTTCAGAAAAGCCGGGGAGGAGGCCAGGAGGCCTCCTCGAAGTTCCAGGATCGGAAACAGGGAAATGATAAAGACAATCGTCTCCCCGGAGAGCGCACCGGCGAGGTGCGCGGTGAACCAGGTGACAATCGCATTCATCCCTCAGTTACCCCGCTGCCGTGTCCGGATGCTGTGTTCTCCTCCGCAGGTGCCTCCTGGGATGCCGCGGCATCTTCCGGGCTCCCGGCCGCCGGGGCGGCCCCGGCGGCTGCGGGATCTTCCTCAGCGGGGGAAGGTTCTGCAGCGTCGTGTTCTTCCGCCGAAAACGTCTGCCCAACATGCGCGTCCGCGGTCTCCGCCGCAGTATTTTCCGCGCCTGCTTCTTCCGCGCGGGGCTCCTTCGCGGCACTCTCCCCCTTCGGGAAATCCTCCATCGGCGCGCCGCAGGAGCTGCAGAACTTCGCCCCCCTGGCCACTCTCGCACCGCACTCCGGGCAGACGCGGGTGCCCTCGAGCTCCGAGATCCGCGCCTCAAGATCACGGATCCGCTGGGAGGCCTCGCTGATCGTGCGGAACTCGGCCGCAAACTCGTCCTCGAATACCGCGGCGTGCTGCTCGAAAATCTTCTTTCCGATCGCCATAAACGCCTTGTCGCGGCTGTCCTGCTCCGCGCTCACCTTCGCCCTCAGCTGGATCGCCGAGGACATATCCTTTACCCGGCCGGCGGCAGTCTTGCCGGTCTCGCCGAGCATTTTTCCAAGATCATTCAGAAAAGCCATAGGACACCTCCATAAATTAGAATGTGGAAATTTCCCTCCCCCGTCATTTATGATACGGCAGGGCCGTCCCGATGTCAAATCCGGCAGCTTTCCGGCGGGACATCCGGGCAGCTGCCGCTCCCGGCTGCCGGCAGGGAGCTGTCATCAGTTCCCGAAGCCCTTCGGGTTCTTCCGACGCCAGTTGTAGGCGTCCCGGCACATCTCCGCGATCGTGTGCTCTGCCCGCCAGCCGAGTTCCCGCTCTGCCTTGGAGGGATCGCAATAATCGACGGGAATGTCCCCGGGACGGCGCTGTCGGATCTCATAGGGAATCGGATGACCCACGACCTTCTCAAACTCATGAACCAGTTCCAGGACGCTGTGCCCCTGCCCGGTGCCGAGATTGTAGGCGTCCACCAGTCCCGTCGTGTCATCGGGCAGGGCGAGGATATGCTGGAGGGCCATCCGCAGCCCCTTCGCCACATCGCAGACGTGGATGTAATCGCGGATGCAGGTGCCGTCCGGGGTCGGGTAATCGTCGCCGAAGATGCCGACGCACTTCTCCTCCCCGACAGCCACCTCGGTGATATAGGGCATCAAGTTGTTCGGCGTCCCGCTGGGGCTTTCCCCGATGAGGCCGCTCGGATGGGCGCCGACCGGATTGAAGAACCGCATGAACATGATTTTCCAGCGGGGATCCGCCGTGTGCAGGTCGCGGAGAATCTCCTCCACCATGACCATGACGCGCCCGTAGGGGGTCACATTGTTGCCGACCGGGCAGGCCTCATCCACCGGGATATGCTCCGGCATGCCGTAGACGCGCCCGGACGAACAGAGCACAAGATTCCGGACGCCGTACGCCTGCATCGTATTGCAGAGAATGAGCGTGCTCGCCAAGTGATTATAATAATATTCGAGCGGAAGGATCACGGATTCCGCGACCGACTTTAGCCCCGCGCAGTGCACGACAGCGCCGATCTGCTCCTCCTCGAAGATTTCCCGCATGTTGGTTTTGTGACAGAGATCCACCTGGTAAAAGAGCACCCGCTTCCCGGTGATTTTTTCAATCCGCCTGAGGGCAAGCTCACTGGAATTCGAGAGATCGTCCGCAACGACAACCTCAAAGCCCGCATTCAGCAGTTCCACGCAGGTGTGGCTGCCCACATACCCGGCACCGCCGGTGACCAGAATCTTCATTTTTCTCCTCCTCCGCCCGGAAAAAGCCAATGCCATCACTATACCATTTTCCCGGGAAAAAGCCAATGCCGCGAGCCGCCGCGGCAGGGATGGAGCGGCACCGCTCCGATGGGGACACATAGCCGGGGCTGCCTAGTCGACATTTTCCAGGGGATCCCCACGCCCGCGGTTCAGGGTGCGGACGCAGTAGTCCAGGGCAGGCAGGAGGAAGCAGTCGGCAAGAATCCAGGCAAATGGGGACGCGAAGCAGGCCGCGTAGTACCCGAAGACCGGCACGCCGATAAAACCGACCAGCGCCCTCGCCACCATCTCAAAGACGCCGGAAAAAATCGCCAGCCCGGAGAATCCCATTCCCTGGATCGCGAAGCGGTAGACATTGACCGCGGTCAGTGGGATATAGAATGCCGCGTTCGCCGCCATAAAGAAATGCGCCCGGCGGATGACCTCCGTCTCCCCGGCGTCGACGAAAAGCAGCGGGATGTAGCCGCCGAACAGGAGCAGGATGAGGAAGGCGGCGATGGACCACGCGCTCCCCATCTTCATCGCGGCAAAAACGCCCTCCTTCACGCGGTCATATTTGCCGGCTCCGGTGTTCTGGCCGGCCCAGGTCGCCATCGTCCCGCCGAGCGCGTCAAAGACGCAGGAGAAGAACATGATGACCTTCTGCCCCGCGGTCACCGAGGCCACCGCGACTGCGCCAAGGGTGTTCACGGCGGTCTGGAGAATCACCGAACCGATCGCGGTGATCGAATACTGGAGCCCCATGGGAACGCCATTCCAGAGAAGATTTTTGCAGAGACGGCCGCTCGGGGAGAGTTCCTCACGGGAGAGCCTGAGCTCCGGAAATTTCCTTATCATATAGAAGACACAGAGAATGCCGGAAATCCCCTGGGAGAACACGGTGGCGTACGCCGGGCCGTTGACGTCAAAATGGAGAAAGACGATGGTGACAATATCCAGGACAATGTTCACGACAGACGCCAGGACCAGGAAAATGAGCGGCGTCCGGGAATCGCCGAGCGCCCGGATGATGCCCGCGGTCGCGTTATAGAGAAAGGTCACCGGGATCCCGAGGAAAATGATAAAAATATACAGGTACGCCTCGCCCAGGATCTCGTCCGGCGTCCTCATCCAGACCAGGATGCGGTGGGTGAGAAGCGCCACGGCGGCGGTCATCGCCACAGCGATGATGGCCGTCAGCCAGATGATATTCGCGACATAGCAGCGCATCTCATGCATTTTCCCCGCGCCGAACTGCTGCGCCACCGGGATCGCGAAGCCCGTAGCCACGCCGATGACAAAGCCGTTGACCATGAAATTGATGGCACTGGTCGAGCCGACGGCAGCCAGGGCATTCACGCCGAGAAAGCGGCCGACGACGACCGTATCCACCATTGAATAGAACTGCTGGAACAGGGTGCCGAACAGCATGGGCACCGCGAAGGCGAGGATCAGGCGGAACGGATCCCCCTCGCTCATATTTTTTGTTGAACCGTGCTCTCTTCCCATGATATCCCCCGATTTACAAAAGCTCGTGGCTGGGCTATAATCAAGTTCAGTGCGCCCGCCGAGAATGGCGGACGCGCTTTGCCATGTCACTGTTCAGCCCATGCGGGTCCTGAACAGTTCCTTGAAAATGAAAACAGCCCGTAGTGTAGCAGAAACCCGCGCAAATGTACATACCCGCTATTGAAAAATATCAATATTCCGTGCCTGTCATGAATATCCGCAAAAGGCTTTACCCGTTACGGATCTTGCCCTATAGGAGGATGCGATGATTTTATCCTGCAGCAGCATCTCAAAAACCTTTGTCACCGGCCAGGTGTTAAATAAAGTCTCCTTCCACGTGGAGGAACACGAGAAAGCCGCCATCGTCGGCATCAACGGCGCCGGCAAATCCACCCTTCTCCGGATCATCGTCGGGGAGCTTGCCCCCGACGAAGGCCAGGTGACCATCTCGAAGGGGAAGACGCTGGGCTATCTCGCCCAGCACCAGGACGTCCACAGCGAATCCACGATCTATGACGCCCTGATGGAGGTCAAGCGCCCGATCCTCGAGATGGAGCGCCGGATCCGCACCCTCGAGCAGCAGATGAAGGGCGCAGAAGGAAGCAGCCTCGAGAAGATCATGGACGAGTACACCCGGGTCACACACGAGTATGAGCTGGAAAATGGATACGCCTGGCAGTCCGAGATCACCGGCGTCCTCAAAGGCCTGGGCTTCTCGGAGGAGGAATTCGGCAAGAAGGTCTCCGAGCTCTCCGGCGGCCAGAAGACGCGCGTTTCCCTTGGGCGTCTTCTCCTCACCCACCCGGACATCATCCTTCTCGATGAGCCGACGAACCACCTCGACATGAATTCCATCGCCTGGCTGGAGACCTACCTCACCAATTACAGCGGCACAGTGATCGTCGTCGCCCATGACCGGTATTTCCTTGACCGCGTGGTGACAAAGGTCATCGAGCTGGACGGCGGGAAGGCCACTACCTATCTCGGCAATTACACGGATTACAGCGAGAAGAAGGCGATCATCCGGGCAGGCGTCATCAAGGCCTACCTGAACCAGCAGCAGGAAATCCAGCACCAGCAGCAGGTCATCGAGAAGCTGAAATCCTTCAACAGGGAAAAATCAATCAAGCGGGCGGAATCCCGGGAAAAAATGCTGGACAAGATCGACGTCCTGGAGAAGCCCACGGAGATCAGCGACGAGATGCGCATTGAGCTCACCCCTTCGGTGGTCTCCGGCAATGACGTCCTGACCGTAACCGGACTCGCAAAGGGATTTGACGGGGAGACGCTCTTTTCCGGGATCAATTTCCAGGTGAAGCGCGGCGAGCGCGTCTGCATCATCGGCAACAACGGCACCGGGAAGACCACGATGCTCAAGATCATCAACGGCCTTCTCGCCCCGGATGCCGGCGAGGTCCGCCTGGGCTCCCGGGTCAATATCGGATATTACGACCAGGAGCACCAGGTTCTCCACATGGAGAAAACGATCTTTGAGGAGATCTCCGACGAGTACCCGACCATGAACAACACGCAGATCCGGAATGTCCTGGCTGCCTTTCTCTTCACGAACGACGACGTATTCAAGCGGATTTCCGACCTCTCCGGCGGCGAGCGGGGCCGGGTCTCCCTGGCGAAGCTGATGCTGTCCGAGGCGAACTTCCTGATCCTCGATGAGCCCACGAACCATCTGGACATCACTTCCCGCGAGATCCTGGAAAATGCCCTCGTGAACTACACCGGCACTGTGCTCTGCGTCTCCCACGACCGGTATTTCATCAACCGGACGGCTACCCGGATCCTGGACCTGACGATGGGAACCGTGCTCAACTACCTCGGCAATTACGACTATTATCTGGAGAAGAAGGACGATACGGAGAAGGCCTACCTGGACACCCTCGTAAGGGCAGCGCAGGGCGGCAGGCAGAAAGCCTCTCCGGCGGAGTCTCCCGCTTCCATCAATCAGACCGGTCACGTCGCCGGCACAGGCAAAACTGCCTTTCCGCCGGCTTCCGGCACCGTGCTTCCCGCAGCAGGCGTCCCGGATACCGGGGCGGAATCCAGCGGCCGCTCCAGCTGGCAGCAGCAGAAGGAGGAACAAGCGCGGCAGCGCAAGCTCAAAAACGAGCTGAAAAAGTGTGAAGACCGAATCCACCAGCTGGAGGCGCGGAATGAGGAAATAGACGCCATGCTCGCCGACGCCAACATTGGTTCTGACGTGACGAAGCTCATGACGATCTCCCGAGAGAAGGAACAGAACGACAGGGAGCTCGAGCCGCTGTACGAGCAGTGGGAAAAGCTCGCGGAGGAGGCGGAAGCCTGACGGCCCCTCTTCTTCTCTTCCCGGCTCCCGCTGCCCCCGGGAAGCTGCCGGCCTGCCGTGCATGCGCCAAAAGCTGCCGTTCTTCCCTATATGCACCAAAAGCGGGCTCCTTATGGGCGCACGAAAAAGACCCCTTACCCGGCATCCGGGTAAGGGGTTATTTTTATCTCTGTTTGGCAAAGGCCGCTCCGGGTCCTGCACGTCTTGGATTCAGGCGCGGATCTCCCTGCGCATGAACGAGATATACGCCGCGGCGAAAATCACAACGACCAGGGCAATCATGCCCACAAGGTGCGGCCAGATCTGCAGGAGGCTCTGTCCAAGCGTCAGGTAGCTCGCGATGGCGCCCTTCTGCGATTCCATGAGGAGGCTCATCAGATCGAGTGAGCGGACGTTCGGATTCATAATCACGCTCGACGCCTCACTGAAGAGATAATACGGCGAAATCCGGCTCATCGCGACCTGCGCCTGATAATTCCTCAGCGCGTTCAGCTGGGCCATCGGCCCGGAGAGCGGATAGATCGCGCCGGCAATGCCAGTGACGATAAGGCTCAGGAACAGCGAAAGCACAAGCCAGATGGCGATACACGCGAGTGCCGCTGTCGCCGCGTGGCGGCAGAGCACAGAGAACAGCATCGCCACCGCCAGCCAGACGCAGATGTAGACCGACGCGAGAAGCAGGTAAATGACGATTCTCGCAACTTCCTCCCCGGACAGGGTGAGGCCGGTGTAGATCAGCCCGAGCCCGGTGAACAGGCCGCCGAGAGCGAAGACCGTCAGGAAAATGCACGCCGAGCCGGCGGCAAATTTCGCGTTGATGATCGTATCCCTGTAGATCGACTGGGACGCCAGGCGGTTCAGCGTGCCCTGCACCTGCTCCTCGTTGATGGCGTCAAATCCCAGCATAATTCCGAACACCGGCCCGAGGAAGGCCAGGAACGTCGTGAACGAATAGATCGAGCTTCCCGCCGTCGTGAACAGCTGCAGAAACAGGAATTCTGTGGGCGTGGATGCCTGCTGCTGGTTCTGGCTGGCGGACTGTGCCGCGTTCTGCGCAAGTGTCCCCGCCGCGCCGTAAAGGCTGGCCAGCATGACGGCAAAGAGCAGGAGGAACAGGATGATGAACCGCCAGCTCTCCAGATGGTCGGTCAGTTCCTTCTGGAAAAGCACCCGGAATCCGTTCCGGTTGGCCTTCGCCTTATCACTATTTCTTTCGATGAAGAAGTTTTGCAAGGCGGCCTTGAACTTTCCCATTTTCGGTGCCTTCTGGGCTGCCGGACTTTCCGGAGACTGTGCTTCCATGTGTTTCACCTGCCTTTTCAAAATATCTGCGGTAGATCTCGTCCAGATCCCCGCCTCTCTGGTGGATCTCATCGATGACATAGCCATTGTCCACCAGTTCCCGCACGAGACTCGTGCGGATATCGACGCCTGCCTCAATATGAAGGCTGCCGTCCTCACGCTTCCCGACCGTGCGCACGCCGGCGGACTTCCGGATGAGATCCCGGAGCTGTTCTCCCTCCGGATCGTCCGGCTTCTCCGCGCGGAGGTCGATCAGGTAAAGCCCTTCATTCTGCAGCTGCCGGCCGAGCTCATCGATACGGCCGCAGGCGATCATCTGCCCGCCGACGAAGATGCCAACCCGGTCGGATATTTTCTGGATCTGGTACAGGTCATGCGAGGAAATCAAGAGTGTCCTGCCGTCCTTCACCGCGAGCTCCCGGATCAGCCGGGTCAGCTCCCGCATACCCTGTGGGTCAATGCCCAGCGTCGGCTCATCCATGATGACGATCTTCGGATCCTTCATGAGGACGTCCGCGATACCGAGCCTCTGCCGCATGCCGCGGGAATAGGTGCCGGCCTTCCGGTCTGCCGCGTAGGTCATGCCAACGCGCTCAAGAAGTGCCTTTGCGCGCTCACCGGCCTCCTTCTGCGCAAGGCCGTTCATCATGCCGGTGAAGACCAGGTTGTCCCTGCCGGTCATGTCCGGGTAAAAGCCGACATTGTCCGGGAGATAGCCGACAAGTTTCTTCACCTCGATGGAATCCCTGGTGCAGTCACAGCCGTCGATGACGGCACGGCCGGAGGTCGGATCCGTGAGCCCGAGAAGCATCAGCGTCGTCGTGGTCTTGCCGGCGCCGTTCGGCCCGAGAAGGCCGAACACCTCCCCCTGCCGGATCTCCAGGTTCAGATGGCTGACCGCGTGGACATCATCGTAATCCTTGCAGAGATCCTCTGTCCTGATGATGACACGTTCCGACATAATCAGTGCCTCCCGTATTTCTTAAAGATTCCCGCCAGGCAGGCAAAGATAGCCACGATGATGACGACGCCGGCAATGCCCCATGCCGTGCCGGTCTTGACCGTGACACGGAACTGGACATCCTGCGCGGAGGTGTTGTTATTCGCCGCGCTGACACTCATGACATAATCGCCGCTGATCGCGGATTTGGACGGGGTGACATACATCGTCACTTCCTTGGTCTCCCCGGGGGCGATGGAATCTACCGTGCTCTCGGAGAATTCCACGGTCCAGTCGGTCGGCGCCGTGGAGGTCAAATTGATGCCGTCGAGCTCAAGGTTTCCGTTGTTCACAAGGTCAACCGTCACCGGCGTGCGTTTCCCGGATTTTACATTAAAGGAAAGCGTGCCGTTCTGGGTCTGTACGGCAAGGTTGTAGGTTCCGGTAACATGAACGTTCAGGTTCGCGGTCAGGTTCTCGGAGCCGGAAGCAGCGGTAACCGGGATCGTATAGTCATTGGAAGCGACATCCTTCGGCGGAGTCACCGTGATGGTGAGATCCTGGCTCTTGCCCGCCTCGACATCGACGGAGGAGACATTGCCGGAACCGCCGGACGGCTGGAAGGATACGGTCCACCCGCTGTCCTGCTGGGAGGAAAGATTGTAGGTCTGCGTCTCGGCGGTATTGTTCTGAATCGTCGCCGTGTAGGTGTAGGTGCCGTTGCTGGTCGAACCCTCCTTCGTCTGGAGGGTGCTGCTTCCCAGGTCCTCCTTCGTGACGTCCAGATTCAGGGTCAGGCGGTCACTGTTCGCCTCGCCGTTCGCGACCAGGGTGATCGGGTAATTGCCCTCCTTCGCGTCCTGGGGAACGGTGACGGTGTAGGTGACGAGGCTGTCATTGTCGCCATTCTTCGCGTACACGCTGCTGATCGTGTTGCCGCTTCCCTTGAAGAAACCCGTGAACCCGTCCGGCAGGTTCTCGGCGGAAAGGCCGACCGTCTCCCCGGAACCGCTGTTCTGGAAATCCAGCGCAAAATTCACGGTATCGCCCGGTTTCGCCGCGACGCCCGGATAGTTGGTGCTCATGTCGAGCCCGCCGTCCGCATAAGCGGTCATCGGTGCTGCCGACGTGGCCAGCATGAACGCCGCAAGGACTGCTCCTGCCCGGCCCGCGAGCTTCCGCGGCTTTCCGGCACGATTGTTGTTTCTGCACATCGTTTTCATAATAAGCCCCCAAATGATGAATTTTTGCACCTGTCCGGCGCTTGCCGGACAGATACGAATCTTTCGGATTCCTCTGTCTTTTATACGACATTTTTGTGAAGAAATTGTGAAATGTGCACAGAACCCCGCATTCCACAAAGGATATCTTCGCAGAATGCGGGGGCTCTATACCATCACGCTGATTTTTCCGGCGTTCTTTTCCGGGAAAATGGTTTATCCCTGCGTGAACGCCTCAACAAATTTCTGTGCTTCGGCCTGCGTCATCCCGCACTTGTCCACGAGCTGCTGTTCGTACCAGGTGAAGACGCTCTTCGAGGCATCCTTCAGGCTCTGGATATCCATGTCCTTCGCCTCGGTGACTTCCATGACGCCGGACTGCTTCCACTCGGCAACCAGGTTCTCGACATCGGAGCGGTTGATCGATTTCTGATATTCGACCGCCTTCTTCGCGTTCTCGTCGATCACCTTCTTCTGCTCGTCGGTGAACTGGTCATAGGCCTTCTGGTTGATGGAGAAGAATACACAGTCATAATAGGCGTTCCAGAGGGAAATGTATTTCTGGACATCCTGCACCGATGCGGAATCGATGGAGGTCTCCGGATTCTCCTGCCCGTCGATCGTCCCCTGCTGGAGTGCCGTGTAGGTCTCCGACCAGTTCATCGCGGAGGCATCGCAGCCCCAGGACTTATAGATCTGGGAGCAGAGATCGTTGGAGCTGATTCTCATCTTGATGTTTTTCAGGTCTTCGGCGGACTTGATCGCGTGGCGCGAATTGGTGATCTGGCGGAAACCGTTTTCCCCGATGCCCTCGCAGACCAGGCCGTACTCAGCGAGCGCGCTCTTCATCTCATCCCCGGCAGCACCGCCAAGTGTCCGGTCTACATCCTCATAGTCGTCATAGATGAACGGCAGGGAGACCGCGTTGAACCGCTCGTCAAAATTCGCGTAAATCAGGTTGGAATGGAGGGAAACCTGGATCGTGTCCCCGTCCATGAGGGCCTGGATTCCGGCGACCTGGTCGCCGTTCGTCAGCTGCTCGCCGGGGTAGACGTCAACCTTCACCTGGCCGCCCGTCGACTGCTGCATGAGGGCATTAAAGTAATATCCCGCCTGCGCCCAGGTCGATGCCTCGCCCGGGGAGCAGTCAAAATTCCAGGTCACCTGCGGCCAGGGATCCGTCCCGGTATATACCGCCGCGTTCTTCGAGGCGTCGTAATCGTCGGAATCCTCATAGTCATGGTAGGTGTAGCCATTCTGGGTGATCGTGTGCGAAGAGCCGCTGTTATCATTTTCCCCGCGGATAAAGGCGAGGCTGACCTGTGGGAACGCCGTCACCACAACGAGGACGGCAAGGCAGGCGCAGACCATCGGCGTAACCGCCCGGGAAATCTGCGGCAGGGTGACGCTGACGAACTCCGATGTCTTCTCCCGGACACCGGAAGCCGCCTCCTTTACCTTGAGGCCCATCGCGACGAACAGGTTCACGCCGACGGGCGGTGTCACCTGGCCGATCGCGAGGTTGACCGTGGCGAGAACGCCGAAGGCGATCAGGCTGTAGCCGAGCTGCTGGGCAACCGGCGCCATGATCGGGATAAAGATATACATGGCGGAGTTCGCGTCGATAAAGCAGCCGGCGATCAGGAAGATCACATTGACAATCAGCAGGAAGACCCATTTATTCGAGCCGACCGCCGCGAGGAGTGCCTGCGACGCCTGGGAAATGCCGAACAGCGTGCAGCAGTAGGAAAATAGGGATGCCGACGCGACGATCAGGAGAATGCCGCCGGATGTCTTCGCAGAGTCAACAAAGATTCCCGGCAGATCCCGGAGCGTGATCCCGCGATAGATGAACAGGCCGACGATGAGGCCGTAGATCACGGAAACTGCCGCTGCCTCGGTCGGGGTGAAAATTCCGCCGTAGATGCCGCCGAGAATGATGACCGGCATCAGGAGGCCCCAAAAGGCGCTGCGGAAGGATCTCCACACTTCCCTCACGGATCTTCTGCTGTGCGCCGGCTTGACACCGCGGCGCTTCCCCTCGAAATAGACCACAACACAGAGCGCCGCGCCCATCAGGATTCCCGGAAGGATGCCGGCCATGAACATGTCACCGACGTTGCAGCCGACGATCGACGCATAGACGACGAAGGCGATAGACGGCGGGATGACAATCGCGATAGAGCTGGATGCCGCGAGAAGCGCCTCGGAAAATGACGCGGAAAACCCGGAGGCGATCATCGCCGGCACAAGGACAGCACCGAGGGCGGCAACGGTCGCCGGCCCGGAACCGGAGATCGCGCCGAAGAAGCAGGCGACGATGACGCAGGTCATGGCCATGCCGCCCCGGACATGGCCGACCAGGGAATCAATGAAATCGACCAGGCGCCCGGAAATCCCGGCCTTCGCCATGATATTGCCCGAGAGGACGAAGAACAGGATGGCGAGAAGCAGGAATTTCGCGATGCCGGTATACGTGTTCGTCGCGATGACGGAGAGCGTCAGGCTCCGGTACTGCGGGACGAAATTCATCGCGTAGAAGATCGCGAACATGGAGCTCAGCCCGAGGCACATGGCAATCGGGGCTCCGATGAGAAGCATGGCAAAGAAGGAAACAAAGAGGATTGCTGTGATCATCGCTTTTCACCTCCCTCAGCGGGGGCACTCCCGCCCGCCGGATGGCTTCCGGACAGGTCATTCAGAAGCGCAAGAATCAGGTGCAGGGTAAGGGAAATGCCGCCGATCACGACAAATCCCCAGAACAGGAATTTCGGAATATGCAGAATCGGCGTGAGCGTATGGTCGTCAATCATCCGCCCGATCCCCTCATAGGTCAGGACGATGGAATAGGCCAGGCAGAGAATCGCGGAGATGATCCGGAGTACCCTCTGCTTCGCCGGGCTCACCCGGTCCGGAACGAGGTTCAGGTTGACGAGGCCGCCCTCCCCCGACGCCACACCGGCACCGAGAAGGGAAATCAGGACAAAGGCCGCGACGGTAATCTCCTCCGTGAATCCCCAGGAATGGCTGAACAGCTTCCTCGCGACAACATTGCCGAAGGTCAGGGCAAGCACGAGCAGCATGGAGGCCGCGAGGACGAAATTTTCCACCCAGGTCACCACCTGCATCAGTTTTCTGTAAAACTTCATAGGACTTTTCCTCCCTCAGATGAATCTTCGCCGATTGCCGAAGCCTGCCGCGGCACGGCGCGGGGGCCATCACCGCGCCCCCCGGCCGGAAAAAAACGGCGCCGCACGGAAGACGGAAAGTCCCCCGGTCCAAAGACCGGGGGACGAACACACGATTCCAAACTTTCCGCGTAACTTCGTGCAGCTTGCTGCGCACCATCCCCTCTTGGGGGATCAGTTCGATTTCCGGCGAACACGGCTTATTTTAGTTCGTGTGTAATTTTTGTCAAGATTAAATTGAATTATATTGCATATAGGTTTATTCTTATGATACTGTGCAGAATATGCGGGGGAAACCCGCTGCCGCCCGCCTGCGGATGGCTTTGCAGGTATCCCCCGTATGCTGGCGGGCGTCTGCCGGGGCTTACCGGATCACAAACATCAGCTCGGCGCTGCACACCACCTTCCCGTCGACCTTAGCCACCGCCTTCCCGATGCCGACCTGGCCTTTCCGCTTCGTCAGCTCGCAGTGGAGCTCCATCCGGTCTCCCGGCCGCACCTGGCCGCGGAAGCGGGCATTTTTCACGCCGCCGAACAGGGGGATTTTCCCCTTGAATTCGTCCAGGGTCAGGATGGCCACCGCGCCGGTCTGGGCGAGAGCCTCGAGAATGAGAACGCCGGGCATGACCGGATACTCCGGAAAATGCCCGCAGAAGGTCATCTCATTCATGCTGACACATTTCATGCCGTCCGCGCAGATGCCGGGCTCGCAGGCCGTGATCCGGTCCACGAGAAGCATTGGATAGCGGTGCGGCAGGATTTTCATGATTTCCTCAGCGCTAAATTCCATCGAAACCTCCTCAGTCCTCCCACCGGCGGAAGGCCAGTGTCACATCATGCCCGCCAAAGCCGAAGGAATTGGAGAGGGCATTGCGGATCTCCATCTCCCGCCCCACATTCGGCACGTAGTCAAGGCCGCAGTCCGGATCCGGAACCTGATACCCCACCGTCGGCGGCACAAACGAATTCCGCATCGCGAGAAGCGTGATCACCGCCTCGATGGCGCCGCTTGCGCCCAGTGCGTGTCCGGTCATGGATTTTGTTGAGCTCACCGCGGTATGTTCCGCCGCATCGCCGAGGGCGCGGCGGATGGCCGCCGTCTCGCAGCGGTCATTCATCTTCGTCGACGTGCCGTGGGCGTTGATATAGTCCACATCCTCCGGGCGGATTCCCGCCTCCCGCATCGCCATTTCCATGCTCAGCGCGGCGCCGAGCCCTTCCGGATCCGGCTGGGTGATGTGGAAGGCATCGCAGGCTGTCCCGTAGCCGGTGATCTCGCCGTAGATCTTCGCGCCGCGGGCCTTCGCGTGCTCAAGGGCCTCCAGCACGAGGACAGCGCCGCCCTCTCCCATGACAAAGCCGTTTCTCTCCCGGTCAAAGGGGATGGAAGCGCGGCGCGGGTCATCGGAGGTAGAGAGGGCGCGCATGCTCGTAAATCCGCCCATGCAGAGCGGGGTGATCGCCGCCTCGGCACCGCCGGCCACCATGAGGTCGGCATAACCGTCGGCGATCTGGCGGAAGCTGTCCCCGATCGCATTCGCGGAGCTTGAGCAGGCGCTCACCGTGGAATCGCAAAGGCCGTGCAGGCCGTAGCGGATCGCGATATTGCCCGCGGTCATGTTGATGATGCAGCCGGGGATCATGTACGGGGAAATGCGGTCGTACCCCTTTTCCATTCCCCGGCGCGCATTTTCCTCAATCGTGGAAATCCCGCCGATGCCGCTCCCGATGAGGACGCCCCACCGGCTTCTCTCCCGGTATTCCCGCGCGGCATCCTCCGGGCTTTTCTTCTCCGGAACCGGATCTATGCCCGCGGATGTCATCGCCTGGACAGCCGCCGATAGCGCAAACTTCATACAGCGGTCCATTCTCCGCAGGTCGTGCGCGGGAATGTACTGTTCAAATCCCGGGTTCTTCACCTCGCCGGCGAGTTTTACTTTCATCTCCGCGGCGTCGTACGCGGTGATCGGGGCGATCCCGGCCTTTCCCGCGCGGACAGCGTCCATCACCTCGGCCGGATGATTGCCGATCGCACAGAGAATCCCCATGCCGGTCACAACAACTCTATGCCTGTCTTCCCTCATATTCTTTTCCTCTCAAGTCAAACGGCCATGCCGCCGTCCACGGCAAGCACCTGTCCCGTGATGTAGCCGCTGTCCGGAAGTGCAAAGAACAGCACCGCCGCCGCCACATCCTCCGGCTTTCCGGCGTGCCCCATCGGGATTGCCCGGATCGCGGCTTCCTCCGCCGCCTCCGGCATGGCCTTCGTCATATCCGTGTCGATAAAGCCCGGCGCGACGGCATTGACCGTGATCCCCCGGGAGGCGAGCTCCTTCGCCAGGGATTTTGCCATGCCGATCACCCCGGCCTTCGCCGCCGCGTAGTTCACCTGCCCCGCATTGCCGCGCAGGCCGACGATGCTGGACATCGCGATGATCCGTCCGCTTCGCTGCCTGAGCATCCGCTTGGCCGCGCGCTTCATACAGTTGAAGGTGCCGTCCAGGCAGACCCCGGTAACCTCGCGGTATTTCTCGTCGCTCATGCGGAGAATCAGGTCGTCGCGCGTGATCCCCGCGTTGCAGACGAGGATATCGAGGGTATCGGAAAATGCCTTTGTCGCCGCAAAGAGCTCGTCGCACTCCGCCGCACTTTCCACATGGGCCTTAACCGTGACGGCGCGGACACCCATCTGCTCGCAGAGCGCCCTCGTATTTTCCGCCTCAGCGGCATTCCCGGCATAGTTGATCACAAGATCCGCGCCGGCTTCCGCCAGGGCCAGGCAGCATGCCCGGCCAATTCCGCGGCTTCCGCCGGTAACCAGGGCGGTTTTCCCAAAAAGCTTTCGCTCGCTCATCGCGCACCTCCTCAGATCAGGTCATCCAGCTTTTCCAGGTCGCTTACCGTATCGATCGTGATGGTCCGGAGTCCCGGCGCCGTCTTCTTCACAAAGCCGGAGACCGCCTTTCCCGGGCCGACCTCGATGAAGGTATCTGTGCCGTGGTCCGCGAGAAAACGGATGGTCTGCGCCATCCGGACGCCCGTCACCACCTGCTCTGCCATCATCCTCCGGATGCCGTCCGCCTCACCGGCGGTTCCCGCTTCCCGAAGGGTCTCCCCGGTCACATTAAAGACCACCGGCACCTGCATCGGATGAAGTGTCATCGAGGATGCGTAATTCCGAAGCTCCGCCGCCGCCGGCGCCATGACCGGTGTGTGGAACGCCGAGCTTACCCTGAGCGGGAGGCATCGCCGGATCCCCGCGCGCTTTGCGCCCTCCACCGCGCGGAGGACCGCCGCCCGGTCGCCGGAAATTACATTCTGCTCCGGAGAATTATAGTTGGAGACAAATACCCGGCAGGGCTCTCCGGCTTTTCCCGCCTCCTCGCGGGCTTCGGCGCAGACTTTCTCCGCGAGCTCCGCGCCCGCGCCCATGAGGGCGACCATCATCGTATCACAGTGCTCCCCGGCGCGGCGCATCGCATCGCCGCGGAAAGCGGTGGCCTTCATCAGGGTTTCCAGGTCGAGGACGCCCGAAGCATAGAGCGCGCTGTATTCCCCAAGCGAAAGCCCTGCCGTGTATGACGGGAAAATCGCCCGCCGCCGGAGAATCTCCGTGATACCCGCGGCAAAGGCCGCGAGCGCCGGCTGTGTACGGCTGGTCTCGCCAAGGACATCCTCGGGTCCCACAAACATCGTTTCGAGAAGGTCAAAATCCACGAAAGCCGCCGCCCGGTCGAGAACCCAGCGGAAATCCGGCACCTGCGCGTAAAAATCCTTTCCCATTCCGACCCTCTGGCTTCCCTGGCCGGCATAAAGAACTGCTGTTTTCATCGCCTCACCCCCAGGCGGACGCTTGATCCGCGAGATTCCGGGCAGCCGACTCGGCGCCCTCCGCCATGTCCCGGAAAATCTCCGCGAGCGGCCGGATTGACTTAAGCTCCCCGCAGTCCTGTCCGGCCATCAGCGACCCGGTCTCGACATCGCCGTCGAAGACAGCCCGCCGGAGGGATCCCAGCGTATACTTTTCCAGTTCCATCCGCTCAGCCCCGCCCTTTTCCAGGGCAAGGTATTTTCTCGCCATCCGGTTCCGGATGATGCGGGTATCCGCATTCACCGACCGCCCGGTCACGCAGGTGGCATTGTCTCCGGCCTTTAAGAGTGCCTTCTTATAATTCTCATGAACCGGGCATTCCTCGCTGACCAGCAGGCAGGTTCCCATCTGGATCCCGCAGGCGCCGAGGGCAAATGCCGCCGCCACGCCTCTCCCGTCGGCGATCCCGCCTGCCGCGATGACCGGGACGTCGACGCCGTCAACCATCTGCGGAACAAGCGCCATGGTCGTCATTTCTCCGATGTGGCCGCCGCTCTCCATCCCCTCGGCGATGATGAAGTCCGCGCCGTCCCGGACCATCCGCTTCGCCATCAGCACGCTGGAAATCACCGGGGCGACAAGGATCCCGTTCTCCTTCCACCGGCCGATATACTTTCCCGGCATCCCCGCCCCCGTGGTCACAAACGGGATGTGCTCGCGGACGACGATATCCGCCATCTGGTCGGTCTCCGGATTGAGCAGCATGAGGTTGACGCCGAACGGCTTATCCGTGAGCTCACGGCAGCGCCGGATATTTTTCAGCAGTTCCTCGGCGTTCATGCCGCCGGTGCCGATGAGGCCCATCGCGCCGGCGTTGGATACCGCCGCCGCGAACTCGCCGGTGGCGATATTGGCCATCCCGCCCTGGATAAAGGGATACCGGATCCCGAGAATTTCATTGAGGTACTTCATCACTCTCTCCTTGCCCCGCTTCCGCGGTCAGAACTCAAGATAACAGCTTCCCCAGGTCAGTCCCGCGCCGAAGCCGACAGCAAAGGCGCGCTTTCCCGGCGCCAGCATCCTCCGCTCCGCCATCTCGGCGAGCGCGATCGGGATGGACGCCGCGCTGGTATTGCCATACCGGTCGAGATTGACATAGAGCTTCTCCTCCGGCAGGCCGAATTTCCGGCGGACATGATCCAGAATCCGGGCATTGGCCTGGTGGCAGATGACATAATCAATGCCGGAGACCGGAATCCCGGTCTCCTCCTCCAGGGCGCGGATCTCTCCCTCCAGCCGGGATACGGCAAAGCGGAAGACCTTCCTCCCGTCCATCCTCAGATGCCGGTCCTCTCCCCCGTATCCGCCGCAGGAGAGCGCTTCCTCGTCCCCGTCCGCGAAAATCCTGACGCGGGTTCCGGGTTTTCCGGTCACCCCGGCAACCGCCGCGCCGGCGCCGTCGCCGAAGAGCACACAGGTTCCCCGGTCAGCCATGTCGAGAATCTTCGAGACCTCCTCCGCGCCGATAAGAAGCGCGTATTTTCCTCTGATGGCCGGGAGCATGGCCTGGGCAGCCGCCATCGCGTAGATAAAGCCGGTGCAGGCGGCGTTGATGTCGAATGCCGGTGTCCCTGCCGGGATACGCAGCTTCTTCTGAAGCATGCAGGCGGTGGCTGGGACAGCCCTCTCCGGGGTTGCCGTCGCGCAGATGACGAGCCCGATCTCCTCCGGAGCGATCCCGGCGCGCGCGATTGCCTTCCGCGAGGCCTCCGCGGCGAGTTCCGTGAGGCTCCCCTCCCCGATGAAGCGCCGCTCCCGGATTCCCGTCCGCTCCCGGATCCAGGCGTCCGAGGTGTCCACGATTTTTTCAAAATCTTCGTTGGCCATGACCTTGTCCGGCACGGCCATCCCCATCCCGAGAAGTCTCAGCTGCTCTGTCATCCTGTCTTCTCCTCTTTCTCTCCCCCGCCTTCCGGAGCGTCCTCCCGGCGGGAAATTATCCTGTCTTTTCGGCCTGCGGAAGCGCCGATACCGCCTGGTCTTCCCACAGAGCGGAACTTTTCATACCGGCGTCCAAGCAGCTCCTCCTCCGGAAGCGCCATGAGGCGGGGGAGTTCCTCCCCGAGAATCTCCCGGATCCGTGCAAATCCGGCATCCGGGTCATTCTGGATGCCGCCCGCCGGCTCGGGGATAATCCGGTCGACCAGGCCGTCCGTAAGGAGAGCTTCGGCCGTCATGCCCATGACCTCGCAGGCCTCCCGGACCATGGTGCCGTCCTTCCAGAGAATACTGGAAAATCCCTCCGGCGAGAGGATCGAGTAGACGGCATTTTCCAGCATCAGCACACGGTCCGCGACCGCGATGCCGAGTGCGCCCCCGCTGTTCCCCTCGCCGGTAATGAGGGTAACCACCGGTGTATGGAGATGGCTCATCTGGGCAAGATTCTCCGCGATCGCGGCGCTGATCCCGTTTTCCTCCGCCTCTTTCCCGGGATAGGCTCCCGGCGTATCGACCAGGGTGATCACCGGCCGGTGGAACTTCTCCGCCTCCTTCATCAGGCGCAGCGCCTTCCGGTAGCCCTCGGGACCCGCCATGCCGAAATTCGCCGCGACATTTTCCTCCGCGTCCCTCTCCTTGTGATGGCCGATCACCGTAACAGGAAGAGAACCGAAGAAACCGATCCCCCCGAGGATAGCCTTGTCGTCGCCGCCCAGGCGGTCACCGGAAAGCTCCAGGAAATCGTCAAAGAGCGCACCGATAAATTCCCGGATCCGCGGGCGGTTCACCGCCCGCGCGATCAGAAGCCGGTCGTAGGCGGAGATTTCTCCCCGTTTCTCTCCGTGAAATCTGGCTGTGATGTAGTGCTGAAGACTCATTTTCCCGCCTTTCTCCCGTGGATCCGGAGAATCTGGATCAGCGTTTTCCGCATTTCCGCCGGGGCGACTATCCTGTCCACAAAGCCATGCTCCAGCTGGAATTCCGACCGCTGGAAGCCGGCGGGGAGCTTTTCGTGGATGGTCTGCTCGATGACCCTGGGGCCGGCAAATCCGATCAGGGCGCCGGGCTCAGCGAGGACAATATCACCGAGGCTCGCGAAGCTCGCGCTCACGCCGCCGGTGGTCGGATGCGTCAGGATCGAGATATAGAGGCCTCCGCGCTGCTTGTAATGTTCCACAGCCGCGCTTGTTTTTGCCATCTGCAGGAGGCTGAACATGCCTTCCTGCATCCGTGCGCCGCCGCTTGCCGAGAAAATGATGAGCGGAAGCCCCTGCCTTTCCGCCTCCTCTGCGGCAAGGGCAACCTTCTCCCCGACCGCGGTGCCCATGCTGCCCATGAAAAATTCGCGGCTGAGCTCGCAGGCGATCACCGGAAATCCCCCGATCGTGCCCTTCGCCGCGATCAGGGCGTCCCGGTGCCCGGTGCGGCGGGCGACCTCGGAGAGCTTCTCCCGGTAGCCCGGGAAATTCAGCGGATCCTCCGACGCGACCTCCGCAAAGAGTTCCTCATAGCCCCCGCCGTCCATCACGGCGCGGAGGCGCTTCCCCATCGCGGGTCGCCTGGCCTCCCGCTCCCTCACCCGGCGGAGCGAATCCATGCGTTTTCTCTTATTGGCGAATACATTCAGCAAGACTTTTCACCCCCGCCTACTTTCTCCTGCTGTCCTTATCCCACTTGAGGAGCTGCTCCATATCACGCTCAAGAAACGCGGTGTCGACATTTCCCAGGAGATAATCCGGATGGTGCAGGATGAGATACAGAAAATCGATGTTGGTCTCCACGCCCTCGACCGTCAGTTCCTCCAGGCAGACCCGCATCTTGCGGATCGCCTCGAGGCGCCCCGGCGCGTGTACGATAATTTTCGCGATCATGGAATCATAGAACGGGCTGACCTTTGTCCCGGAGAACATCGCGCTCTCCACGCGGACTCCCATCCCTGCTGGAAAATGCAGGAACCGGATGGTTCCCGGCGACGGCGCAAACCCCTTCTCCGGCGCCTCCGCATTGACCCGGACCTCGATCGTGTGCCCGGACGGACGGATGTCCCCCTGCTTAGCGGTTAGTTCCAGGCCAGCGGCGATCCGGAGCTGTTCCCGGAGGATATCGATGCCCACGGTCATCTCGGTCACAGGGTGTTCCACCTGGATCCTGGTGTTCATCTCGATAAAATAGAACTGGCCATCCCGGTCCAGGATAAATTCGACGGTGCCGGCACTGGTATAGCCGACCGTCTTCGCGGCCTTTACCGCGGCCTTCGCCATCGCGGCTCTCTGGCGCTCGGTAAGGCACCTCGCCGGCGCCTCCTCAATCATCTTCTGGTTGCGCCGCTGCAGCGAGCAGTCGCGCTCACCGAGCTGGATCATGTGGCCCTTGGTGTCCCCGAGGATCTGGAATTCGATGTGCCGCGGGGCGGTGATCAGCTTTTCCAGATAGAGGGAATCATCACCGAACGCCGCGGCCGCCTCCGCCCGTGCTTCCTCAAAGGCGCTCTCGACCTCATCCGGGGCAAAGGCTCTCCGCATCCCCCGGCCGCCTCCGCCCGCGGAGGCCTTGATGAGCACCGGATAACCGATCCGCGCCGCAATCTTCGCTGCCTCCGCCGCGTCCCGGATCAGGCCGTCGGATCCCGGAACCACCGGAACCCCGCTGCGCTTCATCAGCGCCCGGGCACTCTGCTTGTCCCCCATCTGGCGGATCACCTCCGGGGCTGGCCCGATGAACGGAATCCCGGCATCCCGGCACATCTCGGCGAAATCCGCATTTTCCGAGAGTAGGCCGTAGCCGGGATGAATGGCGTCGCAGTGCCTCGCCTTGGCCGCCTCGAGGATCGACGGGCCGTTCAGGTAGCTGAGGTCGGCCCTCGCCGGGCCGATGACGACACATTCGTCGGAAAATGTTGCCGGCAGAGAATCCTTGTCCTCCTCCGAGCAGGCGAGGACGGTCTCGATGCCCATCTCATGGCAGCAGCGGATAATCCGCATCGCGATCTCGCCGCGGTTGGCAATCATAATACGCTTAAACATGCCTTATTCTCCAAACCGCATCAGCGGTTCCCGGTATTCGCAGAACTTCCCGTCCTCTGCCAGAACCTCCAGGATCGTGCCATCGCAGGGGGCTTTCACCTCGCTGACCATCTTCATGGCTTCCATGAGGGCGACCGTCTGTCCTTTTTTCACCTTCTGCCCCGGCTCCACGATCGGAGCATCCCCCTCCTTCGCCGCGCGGTGGAACACCCCGGCAAGAGGGGCCGTAAGCACCGTGCCGGAGATTTCCCCGCGGGAGGGCGCTTTCTCCCCCGCGGGATCCGGATTCCCGGCAGGAAGATTTCCCGCCGCGGCGCCCGGATGACTGGCCGGAAGACTTCCTGCCAAGGCGCCCTCGCCGGCGGTCATCGTCTCGGCGCGCCCGGACTTGGCCGGGGAGATCCGGGATCCTGCCGGAATATCTTCCGCGCTGCTTCCCATCGCGGTAAAGGAGAGCTCCTGCTCCCCATCCCTGACCTTCATCCTGGCCAGGCCGGACTTTGCAAATGCGTCCATCAGCTCCTCGATGGCCTTTTCCGTGAGCTCCATCACCGGTCTCCGTTTTTCACGATATAGCGGACGATATCGCCGACGGTCTTGATATTCGGCAGCTCCTCATCCGGGATCGTGATGCCGTACTTCTCCTCAAGCGCCATGGTCAGCTCAACCACGTCCAGGGAGTCGGCCTGCAGGTCGTCCGCGAAGCTGGAATCCATCGTGACATCACCGTCAAACTGCAGGGTGTCGACAACCATCGCCTTGACATCTTCAAAAATCTTCTTCTCGTCCATTGTTGGCCTCCGAATATAGTTCAATATATTTAGTTAAATGTTCTAGCAGATTTTACGTTACGAATCCGGGTTTGTCAAGAAAAAAATGTCAGTCTCCTGCTGGCTGCAAGAGACTGACGTGAGAAAATTGTTTGATTATTCGCCGAGAATGGCTCCCTCCTGCCCTCGGACAGGCTTTTTGTCCAATTCTGCGGAATGTCGGTTCCGGCATGCACCGAGCTCTGCGAGAAGCCTTTCTTTATCTCTCTGCAGATATCCCTGCATCCGGACAACGTTAGACGGATGCAGCCCAAAGAAAAAGCTGTAATCCAGTGTGAGATGATGAAGGAGACATTCCTCCTCATCAAGATAGCCGCCGATCGTGTTCTCCACGAAAGCGCCACTCTCTATCTCGTCATAGAGCCGACAGCCGGGTTCCGTGTGGACTGTCCCGGTAAAAATCAGGGATGGGTTTGTCTTATTCATGAGCTCTGCCGTGGCTTCCGCATTTTCCCGCCAGAGCCCCGCCCCTGCCAAGCCGAGGATAAGATTCGCACTGTAATCTATGCCCGCATTTCTCAGGCGGTAAAGCTCGTATTCCGCTTCCTCTGCCGTATATCCCTTGTTCATCCGCCGGAGAGCCTCATCAAGCCCGCTCTCGACGCCGATATTCAACTCGTTGATACCGAAGCTTCGAAGTTCACGGAGTTCTTCGTCACTTTTCGTCCGGATGTTCAGCACCGAGGCATACATGGCAATAGTGCTGACCCTCGGGAGGATCCGGTGGATGGCTTCCGCGATCTGTGAAAGACGGTCTGCGCCAAGAACGAAAGCATCGCCATTTTCCAGAAAGACCCGATCTGCCTCGGGTCGGATTTCCGCTGCCAGCCGGAGCTGATCTTCCACCTGGCTTTCCGGCAGAACGCGGAAGGGGACATCCTTATACATCGTACAGAAGGAGCAGCAGTTGTGGGAGCATCCGCAGGTTGCCTCAACAAGCAGAGAATCCGCCTCAAAGGGCGGACGGTAGATAAGGTTTCCCATTTTACTCCTCTTTCGTTTTGCCCACCTGGTCTGCATTTTGGAGACCACGGCTTTTCTTTGCGGGATCCAGATCGTCCTTCTTCAGTTCTTCCAGAATGATCTCGAGAGAACGGTGGAAATATCCCCTCTCCTCCGGCGTCATTGCCTGGCGGACGCGGTCCAGAACCTCCGAGACATAACTGGTACTGATATTATAATAGTCGAGATATTTCTGGGTGACCTGAAGGTAATACTCTCTCTTGTCTTCCCTGGACTGGACCTTCGTCAGATAGCCCTTCTGGATCAGGTTGTTGATCTTATAAGCGGCATTGGGCGACGAAATCTGGATAAAATTCGCGAACTCGTTGACCGTCGGATTCTTCATCGCGTAAATCACTTCCATGCAGAAGGTTTCCACTGTGGTGAGCGACGCCTCCCGGTTGCTGAATTTGTGGAAAACTGCCCGGTAAAAATGCATTTTGAAATCGGTATACACCTTCTCAAATAGTTCTTCCGTGTCGTCTGTCGTCTTCATGCTGCCCTCCGAAAGTCTTTTGATTTTCCTGGCACAATCCGGCTCCTTGTGCCGATATGTGCTGAACAGTTTCATTTTAACCTGTTTTTTGTAGTAATTCCACAATTAAGCAAAATTTAACATCTCGGAGGAATGATTCGCGCTACTGTTCAGTGCATGCTGGGGAAAGAGCATCTATGCGCGCCAGGATGGCGGCGGACCGCCTCCTGTGGTATAATTTCCACAAACCCACAACACGCAAAAAAGGAATACTGTCATGATGAAGAGAAAATGGAAATTGTTCGGCCTTGCGCTGGCGGCTGCCTGTCAGCTTCTCTCCTGCTCACCGGCTTCCCGCACAGCCGCGTCGCTGCCGCCGTCCCTGGAGAGCACCGCCGAAGTCATGCAAGGCTCCGCGGAGCTTTCTTCCGACGCCTCCGCTTTGGCCTCCACGGAAACCGCGCCGGAGACAGCTGCCGAAACTTACGCAGAAACTGCCCAATCAGCCGCCACCTCACCGAAGTCCCTCAGCTCAGCGGATTTTCCAGCCTACAGCGGTGCCGCGCAGACCGTCTACAACGGCAATAAGCCGCTGTTCTCGGAAGCGGACTTCACCTTCGGGTCTGGGACAAGCCTCTCCCCGCTGGATTCCCTCGGGCGCTGCGGGACCGCGATGGGGATTCTCTCCCCGACCACGCTGCCCACGGAGAAGCGGGGAAGCATCGGCATGGTGAAACCTGCCGGCTGGCACACCGTCAAGTATGCCGGGATCGACGGGAACTACCTGTATAACCGCTGTCACCTGATCGCCTACGAGCTCTGCGGGCTGAACGCGGAGCCGAAGAACCTGATCACCGGCACCCGCTATCTCAATGTCCAGGGCATGCTCCCCCTGGAAAATGAGACCACCGATTATATCCGCCGGACCGGGAATACCGTCCTCTACCGGGTGACCCCAATCTTCGACGGCGATAACCTCGTCGCCTCCGGCGTTCTCATGGAAGGGGCATCCGCCGGCGACGGCGGTGCGGATTATTCCTTCTGTGCCTACTGCTACAACGTCCAGCCCGGAATCACGATCAACTACGCGGACGGGTCGAGCAGCGGTCCGGAATTTACCGGAAGTGACAGCGGAAGCTCCAAAAACTCCGGCGGGAATACCGGGAGTGGAAATTCCGGATCCGCGTCGGGTGCCGCCGCGGGCGCTGTGTCCGCCGGAGGCGCCGCTGCCGCAGGGGCCGCCGCTTCGGGAAATGCGGCGGACAGCGCCCAGGATTATGTGCTGAACACCAATACCAAAAAATTCCACTATCCGTCCTGCAGCTCCGTGGAGGACATGAAACCGAAAAACCGGAAAGATGTCCATGAGAGCCGCGACAAGATCATCGCGGACGGATACAAGCCCTGCAAGAGATGCAACCCCTGACCGCAGCACGAAAAAAAGAAAGCCTCCAGACCACATGGTTCACCGGTATCTGCCGAAAAGAAAAACCCGCCCGGGATCTTCCCCGGACGGGTTTTTCTCTCGAAAGCTCCATTTTCGAAGCTCTCGCCTGATCACGATTTTGTTTTATCTCCCAGGATCTCCAGCGACCGGTAGATTGCCGCGGCATTGAACCCGTTGCCGAACCCGCCGCTGTGCAGGTTCTCCATCACCTCGCCGATCGGCATCCAGCGGTAATCCAGATTTTCCGTCTCATCCAGCTGCTGGCCGGTGACCTTGCGAAGGCCTTCCGCCAGGAAGCAGTGCGCCTTATTGTCCGAGTAGGCGGCATTGATCGTGAGATCAAAGAGATGGCGAAAGGCTTCCGCCTCGTAGCCGGTCTCTTCCCGGAGCTCGCGGCGGGCGGCCGCAAGGGGATCCTCCCCCGCCTCGATCATCCCGGCGGGCATCTCGGGCAGGACCCTTCCGATGCCCATCCGGTACTGGCTGACCGTGAGCAGGTTCATTTCCCGGTCAAACGCGCAGACTACGGCGAAATCCGGCCGGTACTCGCTGTAGAACGGTTCAATCAGCGCGCCGTTCTGCTGGCGGTAGATCCCCTCATCGACGCGGAGCCACTTGCAGTCGATCACTGTCTTCCGGGAGACGACTTCCCAGGGCTTTAATTCCTTCATCGTGCCCCCGATCAGGCATTGAACTCCTCAGCGAGTTCCAGCGTATACTCCTCATTCAGCTTCCGGCAGACAGCGACAAAGGTATCCAGCGGGATGTCGTGCAGCTGGCGGTTATTGCCGCGGATGTTGACGGAAACCGTATTTTCCTGCGCTTCCTTATCGCCGACAACCAGGATGTAGGGATCCTTGTAGTTCTTGTAGGCCTTGATCTTCTCCTTCATGTTGTGGTCGGTATAGTCCACCTCGGTGCGGATGTGGGCCTTGCGGAGCGCGTCAACGACCTTCTTCGCATACTCGTTGTGCTCGGTGCGGATCGGGACAACGCCGACCTGGTACGGGGACAGCCAGAACGGGAAAGCGCCCTTGAAGTTCTCGATCAGGATGCCGATAAATCTCTCCATCGAGCCGAAGATCGCGCGGTGAATCATGACCGGCATCTTCTGCGAACCGTCCTGCGCCACATACTTGCAGTCAAAGTTCAGCGGAAGCTGGAAATCCAGCTGGATGGTGCCCATCTGCCACTCGCGGCCGAGAGCATCCCTCATCTTGAGGTCGATCTTCGGGCCGTAGAAGGCGCCGTCGCCCTCGTTGATCTCATAATTGCCCTCGCCGTACTTATCGTCCAGGATCTTCTTGAGGTCAGCCTCAGCCTTATCCCACACCGCGATATCGCCCATGTAGTCATCAGGCCTTGTGGAGAGCTCCGCCTTGTAGGTCAGCCCGAAGGTCCCATAGATCTGGCCGGCGATATCCATGATGTCGCCGATCTCGGAAGCGATCTGCTCCTCCGTGCAGAGGATGTGCGCATCATCCTGGCGGAACATCTGGACGCGGAAGAGGCCGTTCAGCTCACCGGACTTCTCCTTCCGGTGAATGACATCCACCTGGTTGATGCGGACCGGGAGCTCCTTGTAGGAGCGCAGCGATCTCTTGTACACCAGGATCGCGTTCGGACAGTTCATCGGCTTCGCAGCGTAGTAATCGCTCTCGTCCTCCTTCTCGCCCGGGATGATGAACATATTTTCCTTATAGTGCCCCCAGTGGCCGGAGGTCGCCCAGAGCTTCTGGTTGTTGATCACCGGCGCGGCAATCTCGGTATAGCCGTGCTCCTCGTGGATCCCTCTCCAGAACTCAAGCAGGGCGTTGAAGGTCTTCCAGCCTCTCGGCAGCCAGTACGGCATGCCCGGAGCGCTCTCGTCAAACATGAAGAGATCGAGCTGCGGCCCCAGCTTCTTGTGGTCGCGTTCCATGGCCTCCTGGAGAAGCTTCATGTGCTCCTTCAGCTCCTCCTTGCTCGGGAAGGCGTACACATAGATTCTCTGCATCATGTCCCGATGCTCGTCACCTCTCCAGTAAGCGCCGGAGACAGACTTGATCTTGAAGGCAGCACCCAGAAGATCCTCAGAGTTCTCCACGTGCGGCCCGCGGCAGAGGTCAACATAGTCATCGCCGGTATAGTAGACCGTGATCTTCTCATCCTCAGGAAGCTCCTCGATGAGCTCGGTCTTATATTTCTGATCCTTGAAAATGTCCAGCGCCTCCGCCTTGGAGACTTCCTTGCAGGTCCATTTTTCCTTCCGCTTCAGGATCTCATGCATCTTGTTCTCGATGGCCGGGAAATCATCCTTATTCAGCGTTCTCGGCAGGATAAAATCATAATAGAAGCCGTCCTCGATCTGCGGGCCGATCGCGTACTGCACGTTCTCCTTGCCGAAAATCTCGATGACTGCCTTCGCCAGGATATGGGCGAGGCTGTGACGGTAAATGTCCTTGTACTCTTCTTTGACCATAATGGATTCTTCCTTTCCTGGATCTCGGATTCCGGAGACTTCCCTGCGCTCTCCCTGGAAAATGTCCCGGCCGCCGTGGGAAATGCCAAGGCAGCTCCCGGAAATTTCCCGGATACGCAAAAAGTCCCCGGGATCACAACTGTAGGATCCCAGGGACGCAAATCTTCGCGCGGTTCCACCCTGATTGCCGCCGGAGGCGGCCACTTCGTTCGACGATAACGGAGTCACCGGATTTTCGAAAGCCTCTCGGAGGTGGTTGCGGATGATCCGGTGCGGGCGCTCTCAGCACGGCCAAGGCCGGCGTCCTTCTCTTTCATGTTCACATTCCGCTCTTCTCGTCACAGAGTTCACTTTATCAAATCATGCGGATTATAACGCGGGTCTTTCCAAATGTAAAGGCTTTCCGGAAAAATTTATTGTAACCGCCCATATACCTGCATCCCGCGAGGCCTTACTTTGCCCGATGGGCCAATTATTCCTGCTCGTCCCAATTGGTGTAGGTCGCCTGGACATCGTCATCCTCGTCCAGGATATCCAGGATCCGCTGGATCTTCTTCTTCGCCTCATCGTCCGGAAGCGTCACGTAATTCTGCGGGATCATCGTGATATCGGCATCCGCCATCGGGATGCCTTCCTTCTCGAGCGCCTCGCGCACGGAGGAGAAATCATCGGGGGAGGTGATGATCTCATAGTCATCCTCATTCTCGGAGAAATCCTCAGCGCCGGCGTCCAGGGCCTTCATCATCAGGTCATCCGGATCGAGGTCGCACTCCTCCTTGTCGATGATGATCTGCCCTTTCCTGTCGAACATGAAGGACACGCTGCCCGGGGTGCCGACGTTGCCGCCGCCCTTGGAAAATGCCGCGCGCACGTTGGCAGCCGTGCGGTTCTTGTTGTCCGTCAGGGCATCGACGATGATCGCCACGCCGTTCGGGCCGTAGCCTTCGTAGGTCAGATTCTCATAGTTCACCGAATTGGCATCGCCTGCCGCCTTCTTGATTCCGCGGTCAATGGTGTCGTTCGGCATATTTGCCGCCTTTGCCTTGGCAATGACATCACGGAGCTTGCTGTTGCTTGCAGGATCCGCGCCGCCCTCCTTAACCGCGACGGCAATCTCACGGCCGATGACCGTAAAGACCTTGCCCTTAGCGGCGTCATTTTTCTCCTTCTTGTGCTTGATATTCGCGAATTTAGAATGTCCAGACATAACAGAAGCTCCTTTAACTAGAATAACTTTTCCATCACAATGGATAACTGTCCGGCACATACGGCGGGTCAGAACAGTTACCACAATACTTAATTGTATCACCAGGCGGCAGTAATGACAAGAACCCTTGCAAAATTTTCGCAGCTGTCCGCTAACCGCCGGTTACTGTTCAGCACACGCCTGGTGAGCTGTGGGGTTTGAACAGCAGCAAATCCCCGCTTCAGGCGCCCTTCTCCGCGCCCTCGCCGTCCGCGTCCGCCTTCGGCAGGTGCTGGCGGCGCTCCGCCGGAAGTGCCGTCATATTCCGGATCACCCGGTTCTTCACCAGGTGGACACGGAAGACCCAGCCCAGCGCGGCGATCACCGGCTGCTCCCCATCCTCGGGGATCCTGTCGAGCCGGGAGATCAGAAATCCGCTGATCGTCTCGAAATTGTCGAGATCCTCCTCGTCGAATTCGACATCGAGCGCCTGGGCGACATCCTCGAGGGAGGCCATCCCGTCGATCACAAAGCTCCCGTCCGGCCGCCTCGTGATCAGGCTCTCCTCTTCATCATACTCGTCCTCGATATTGCCGACAATCTCCTCAAGGACGTCCTCCATCGAGATCAGTCCGGACGTCTGCCCGTACTCGTCGATCACGATGACCATGTGGATCTTATCCTTCTGCATCTGATGGAACAGCTTGTCGATCTTCCTGGTCTCGGGGATGAAGTGGGACTGCCGAAGCAGCCCCGGGATATCCCTGAGCCGCTTTGTCCGGTTTCTCTGCACCTCGCTGAATTGGAGCACATCCCGGATATGCAGGACGCCGACGATATTGTCGATATTCTGCCGGTAGACCGGCAGGCGGGATTTATTCGACTGGTTCAGGATAAAATCCACCGCCTCGTTGAGCGTAAGCTCCTGGTCGAGCGCGACAATATTCTTCCTGTGGGTCATGATATCGCCGGCTTCCTTCTCGTCAAGCTCGAAGACGTTGTTCACCATCTCCGCCTCGCTGTCCTTGAGAAGGCCCTGCTCATGTCCCTCGCTGACCATCAGGCGGATGTCGTCCTCGGTGACCTTCTCCTCATCGGCGTCCGGGTCAATGGAAAACATGCTGAGAATCCCCCGGGAAAAGAAGGAAATGCACCGGTGAAGCGGGGTCGTGACCGCGATGAGCGCCAGCACCGGGCCATAGAGCCTACGGCACCAGCTCTCCGGCGAATTCGCAGCGCATTTCCGCGGGATGACAACGGAGAGGCTGACGAGCAGCACCAGGAATACAAAAAGGCCGAGGACGAGAAGCACGAGCCTGACCGCGATCTCACCGGAAGCGCCGTCCAGGATCCTATGAAAAATGATGTGCGCCACGCGGAAAATAGCCGCGCCGGCCACCAGGGTGACCGCGCCGGATGCCGCGTGGAGTGTCCCGATAAACCTGCCCGGATTTTCCAGCATCCCGAGCATTTTCCCGGCAAACTCATCCCCCTCGTCCGCCTTCCCGGCAATCTCCTTCTGGTTTAAATTCTGCATCGCGGAGCCGAAGCCATAAAGAATCCCATTCACCAGAAGGAAAATGAGGACGATGGCGGTCTCCAGCGGCAGCAGCCTGTCTGTCATAACAGTTCTCCTTATCTTCAGCGCATCAGGTAATCCGTGATCTCCCGGGCGAGGATCGAGTGCTCGCCCCGGGCTTCCCCGGCCATTCTTCCTGCCCTCCCGTGAATGTAGACGCCAAGGCAGGCGGCATCATCTTCGCTCAGGCCCAGCGCGGTCAGCGCGGCGATGACACCGGTCAGGACGTCCCCGGAGCCGCCCTTGGCCATCGCGCTGCTCCCGCTGTCAGAGAGGACGGTCTTCCCATCATGTCGCGCGATCACGGTCACCGCGTCCTTGAGCACGCAGATGATCCCCTTCTCGTCGCTGAGGTTCCGGGCGGCAGCGACGGGATCCGCCTTGATCTCCTCCGGGTCGAGGCCGGTGAGCCGGGACATTTCCCCGATATGCGGCGTGACAATCACATTCTCGGTGAAAAACTCCATGAGGTGCGGATACTCGGCGATCGCGTTCAGCCCGTCGGCATCCACGATGATCGGCACGTAGGCGGCCAGGAAAATGCTCTCCGCGAGCTTTTCGACGTGCCGCCCCTTTCCCAGGCCCGGCCCGAGCACGATCGCATCCGCCCAGGCACATTCCTTCTCGATCCGGTCCCGGAAATCCTCCGGCTCGTCGACACAGAGCTCCGGATCATAGGCGGAGATCAGGGCTTCCGGGAGGAGCTGCTGGAGAATCGGGAGATTTTCCCTCTCTGTCAATATTTTGACAAGGCCGGCGCCGGTGCGGTACGCGGCGAGGGCGGAGAAATAGGCCGCCCCGCACATCCCCGCGGAACCCGCGGCAATCAGGATCCTGCCGTAGCTTCCCTTGTGGGAATCCGGTTTCCGCTTCGGAACCCGAAGAAGATCCTCCGGCCCCATGGCAAAACACGGCGTGCCGGCGAAAGTATCGTCATCCGGGAAGCCGATATCCCGGACCACCGTTTTTCCCGCGGCACTCCGCCCCGGAAAGAGGAAGGTGCCGAGTTTTTCCAAACCGAAGGTGACCGTGATCTCCGCCCGGACAGCCGTCCCCAGAATGGCGCCGGTCGCGGAATCCACCCCGGAAGGAATATCCACCGCGATGACAAACGCCCGCTCCCGCCGGTTCAGCCAGTCTACCGCCGCCGCGTAATCTCCGCCGACTTCGCGGGAGAGCCCGACACCGAACAGGGCATCGACGGCAAGGGCAAAGTCATCCGCACATTTTCCCGAGGCGGCAAAATCTTCCCAGGGCACCGGGAACACGCCGAGCTTCCCAAGAATCCTCAGCTGGGCATTCATCTCCTCTGTCCGGTGATCCGGGTTTCCGACAGCGACCAGGGTGACGGACATTCCGCGGAGATGCCACATTCTCGCCATCGCCGCGCCGTCCGCCCCGTTGTTCCCGCTCCCGGCGATCACCGCGACGCGGCTGCCGCGGGTAAGCTCCTGCCCGCGGGCCTTGAGCTCCCGCTCTGTCTCAGAGACAGCCGCGAGCGCTGCCCGCTCCATCAGCACAAGCGACGGGATTCCGATCTCCCGGATGGCGTGAGCGTCGATCTCTTTCATCTGCTTCCCGGTCACCAGTTTTCTCATGGCTCATCCTCCTCCACCAGCTGTTCCGCCACCGCGATCGCGGCGGCAATCTCCGCAGTGTCCGTGATGGAGACGTGGATCCTCGCGGCACCAATCTTATCCGCCCTCTCCTTCGCGCCCCCCTTAAGTACAGTGTAAGGCTTTCCCAGGGGATCGCGCAAGACCTCAATGTCGCCCGGCCCGAAACCGCGGAACCCGGTGCCGAGCGCCTTCGCCACGGCCTCCTTGACGGCAAAACTGCCGGCGAGCACGGAAATCCTGTCCCCGGCCTGCCGGCATTCGTTCTCCGTGAAGACACGCCTGCGGAAATGTTCGCTTCCGCAGGCTTTCTTCACCCGTTCAATTTCTACTTCATCCAACCCGATTCCAACAATCCTGCTCATTCCGGTCACCGGTCCGCTGTCTTCTCTTTCTGCATGCGCTCCTGCAGGTTGGTCGCCCGGTAGGAAAGGCGCATCAGGCTCTCGGACAGGTGCACATTCTCCACCACCACGTCATCCGGAACCTGCAGGTCGATATGGGCAAAGTTCCAGATCGCCTTGATCCCGCAGCTGACCAGCCGGTCGGCGACCGCCGGCGCCTTCGACTTCGGCAGGGTGAGCGCGGCAATCTGAACCTCATTATGCCGGAGAAAATCCTCAAGCTCATCCACCGGCATGATCTTCACGCCGCGGATCTCCAGGCCAACCAGGCGCGGATTGACATCGAACATTCCCTTGAGCAGGAAGCCCCTCTTCTCAAAATTCGTGTAATTCGCGATCGCCTGGCCAAGATTGCCCGCGCCGATGATAATCAGGTTATGCTGGCGGTCAATGCCCAGAATCTTGGCAATCTCCCGGTACAAAAATTTGACATTGTATCCATAGCCCTGCTGCCCGAAGCCGCCAAAATTGTTAAGATCCTGACGAATCTGGGAAGCGGTCACATTCATGAGGAGGCTCAGCTCCTTCGATGAAATCCTCTCCACGCCCTCCTCCATGAGCTCCCCGAGATAGCGATAATACCGGGGAAGGCGGGAAATCACTGCTTTTGAGATTTCTTTTTTCTGCTGCACGATGATGCATCCCTCTCTGTCGCCGAAGAAATCCTTCGGATGTTAAAAATTCTACATACAATTATACCCGCCTGTCAAATTTGTGTCAATATGCCTGCCAGCAGCCGCGCGGAGAAAATTCACCGAAAATTCACTTATGCAGATATGGTTTCCATGATATAAAAAGAGCCATGAAACTGTTCACCAGAAATCCATGGTAAGTTTAATGGAGGTACCTCACATGAGAACATTTTCCTGCAAATTATCCTCCCTTGTCCTCGCCGGTACACTTGCTGCCGCCTCGCTCGCCGGCTGCTCCTCCGGAAGTGGCGCCGAGACATCCCCGTCATCAGAGGCAGGCATCGTGGCAGAAAGCACGCAGAGTACGGATTCTAGTACCGCTTCCGGCAAAAATGAGCCCGGTGGCAGGCAGGGCGCCATTGGCGAAAATTTTGGCGGAGGCGGAGGCGGCGCCGCTCTTGACAAGTCCTCAGACCTGGAGCTCCAGGATATGATCTCGGCAGTCAGCGGCAGCTTCACCCAGGACACCTACACGGACGGGAACTCCGGTCTCTCCGTCCCCTACAACATCTATGTTCCGGACGGTTATGCCGGGGACAGCACAGCGCCGATCATATTCTTCATCGGCGACGCAACCACGGCGGGCAACAGCATGGAATATTCCCTGACCCAGGGCTGGGGTGGCATCGTCTGGGCCTCTGATGCCGTGCAGTCGAAGGAAAAGTGCATCGTCGTCACCCTCGTCTTCCCCGAGGTCATCCTGGATGACCATGACGGCTACCAACTGACCGATTACGTCGGCCTGGTTCCGGACATCGTGACCTCCGTCACCGAGAAGTACGGGGCTGACCCCGACCGCATCTACGGGACAGGGCAGTCGATGGGCGCAATGACCACGCTCTACACTGCCGCGCAGAATCCTGACCTTTATGCCGGTGTCCTCATCGTCGACGGGCAGTGGGACATCAGCACCCAGAAAGGTATTGAGAATGTCAATTTCCTCTATGTTACGGCAGGCGGTGATCAAAGTGCCACCGACGGGCAGAAGGAAGTCAAGGATATGCTGAAGGCGGATGGCGTCGCCTACTCGGAAGTGGCTGGCCTTGACGCCTCGCTCGCCGATTCTGCTGACACGAAGTCCCAGCTTGAGGATGCCGTCAGCGCAATGCTCGCCGAGGGAAATTCCCACAACTTCATCACCTGGGAAGCTGGCTCAGTGCTCAAGAGGTATGGCGGCACCGGCATGGAACACATGGCTTCCTTCGACTATGGTTACAAGCTGGCATCTGTGCGTGACTGGCTTCTCGCCCAGTCCAAGTAAGGCGCCCGGTCAAAGTATCGTTCCAAGTCCAAGCAAGACCGGAAGAATACAAGAAATCCCCGCGGAGGCCATAACTGCCCCGGTGGGGATTTTTCATTCATATGCAGAGCACTTGGCAATAACCAGCCACTTAACGAGGACAAGCGAAAGCGCAGTCCGAGTTTAGTGGAGTGGCTATCCGCGGAGCGGGGCGCGGGTCCAGCGGGCGAAGCGCGAGTTTAGTGCGAGCTATGCGAATTTGCCTGCGATCTAAAACTATTCAGACGTTCCCATCTGTCCCGGCGTATCTGCCGTCCGGCGTCCTTCTCGAAACCCACATGGCGCCGCTCGACGGGTCAAAATAATAAACCCGCCCGTTCACCCGCTGGTAGCCGGTCATCATGGCACCCCTCGTGCCGTCGGAAACCGGATTCAGGTAGTACCAGACATTCTTCTGGGTGTCGTGGAGCCATCCGGTCTGCATGGCGCCCTTGGTGCCGTCGGAAACCGGATTCAGGTAATACCAGCGTCCGCCGTCGCTGATCCAGCCGGTCAGCATATAGCCGCGGTCGCCGAGGTAATACCAGGCACCGTTTACCTGCCGCCAGGAATTCATCACGGCACTGCCATTTTCCAGATAGCGCCAGCCTGCGCTATCCTGGCTCCACCCGTTGGTGTGGCTCTCCTTAGCCGGCCCGCTGCCGGATGCCTGCGATGTGTTATTCGCGGTCACATCCTCGCCGGTGAGGGTCTCTGTCCCCCGGTATACCTTATTTGACGCGATCGTAATCGAATCGGAAGATTCGCTCCACCCGCTCTTCACGTTATTTGCGGCATTGACCGCCTGCACGCGGAACTTGTAGCTGCCTGTCTGCGTCATGCCCGGATAGAGGTCGCAGGAGGTCTTCTTTGTGGAAATCGTCGCCACCTGGGTGCTCCCGCGGTACAAGCGCACATTGTAATAGGTGGCGCCGGTCACCTTGTCCCACTTCGCGGTTTTTCCGTCCCAGTCGATGCCGTCCGGATCCTCCAGGTCGCTGATATAGGCCTTCAGGCGGAGACGGATCACGACCTTGCTGTCGCTCCGGCTGGATACCGACTTGCTCTCCACATATTTCGTCCCGTCGATCTTGATATCGTCCGCGGAAATCTTGCCGAACTTGTACTTATCCTTGTCCGAGATCTCACAGGTGACACGGATCGTGGCATTTTTGCCGTATTCCCATCTCTTGCCGCTCGCGAACTCCACATCGAAGCTGTAGAGGTCACGGCTGTCATCGCTCGTGATCAGCCGGTCGAGGCCGTCCTCCTCGATAGAATCGTCCTCCTCGTCAAAATCCGAGGAATCCATGTTGATCTTGATCTTGATCGACGTAATCTTTTTCTTGCTGCTGGAGCTGGCTGCGAAGGAGACCATGCACATGGAAAATGCCGCGATGATCACCAGAGCCGTCAGCGCAATTCTCCTGAACCACTTCTTCATCTCTTCCTCCCTGCTGTGGCCGGAAAAGGCCGGCCGTTTTCTTTTCCAGATACTACAATTTTATCATGGGAAAAGGATAGCCGGCCGGCCGCACCATTACATTTTGTTTACATTTCGCTGTCTGTTTTATCGGAAGTAGGCAACTCCGGCTTTAAAAATGTTCATGTCGCTGCTGTACTTGATATTCCGGAAGGTACCGTCAACCGATCTCTCCGGATGTCCCATCTTGCCGAAGATCCGTCCGTCCTCGCTCGTGATGCCCTCAATCGCCATGACGGAGCCGTTCGGGTTCCAGTCCTCATCCATCGTCGCGTTGCCAGACGGGTCAACATACTGTGTCGCTACCTGGCCGTTCCTGAACATCCGGTCAATCCACTCGGGGCTTGCGACGAAGCGGCCCTCGCCGTGGGACAGGGCGTTCGCGTACACCCGGTCGAAGGAAGCGCCCTGGAGCCACGGGGACTTGTTGGACACCACCTTAAGATAAGCCATCCGGGAAATATGGCGGCCGATGACATTTCTCGCCAGCGTCGGGGAATCGCCCGCCTGCGGACGGATCTCGCCCTCCGGGAGAAGGCCGAGCTTCACCAGCGCCTGGAATCCGTTGCAGATGCCGAGGATCAGGCCATCCCTGTTCTTGTAGAGGTCTTCCACGGCCTCCTTGAGTTCCGGATTGCGGAACACTGTGGCGAAGAATTTCGCGGAGCCGTCCGGCTCATCACCGCCTGAAAAACCGCCCGGGAACATCAGGATCTGGGACTTCGCGATCGCTTCCCGGTATGCCGCAACCGATTCCCGGATATCCTCCGCGTTCCGGTTGCGGAAGATCCCCACGATGGTATTCGCACCTGCCCGCTCAAACGCGCGCGCGGAATCCACCTCGCAGTTCGTTCCGGGCATCGCCGGGATGAAGACAGTCGGCTTCGCCACCTTATGCCGGCAGAGATAAATGTTCTCCGTCCGGAAGGTCTCGCTGCGGACTGCCGTCTCCGGGGCGTTCGTGTGGGTCGGGTATACCTTTTCGAGCGTGCCGGTCCAGGCGCTCAATGCCTCCGCCATCGTGATCTCCGCCCCGGCAAAGGTGAACTTCTTCTCAGCCGTCACCTCGCCGATGACCTCGCCGCCGGCCTTGAGATCCTGCGCATTCTCCGGGGAAACCTCAACCACGATATTGCCCCAGGACGGCGCGAAGAATTCTTCCTTGGACAGGGTATCCGCAATCGTTACGCCGAGCTGGTTGCCGAACGCCATCTTCGCCAGGGACTCGGCAAGGCCGTGGGCACCGACCGCATAGGCAGCTGCGATCTTTCCGTCACCCACATCCTCATAGATTTTTCCGTAGAGATCCATGATCTGCGCAAAATCCGGAAGGTCGTTCTCATCCCTGCGGACGCGGAAATAGACCAGCTTATCCCCGGCTTTCTTGAATTCCGGCGTCACCACGTGGCGTTCGTCGGACATATCCACAGCGAAGGAAACCAGCGTGTTCGGGACATTCCTCTCGCCGTCCTCATCCTCAAAGGAACCGGACATACTGTCCTTTCCGCCGATGGAAGCGAGGCCGAGATCCATCTGTGCCTGGTACGCTCCGAGCAGGGCGGAGAGCGGTGCGCCCCAGCGCGCCGGATCCTCCGTCATCTTCTTGAAATACTCCTGGAAGGTGAAATGGATCTTCCGGTAATCGCCGCCGTTCGCGACAATCTTCGCCATGGAATCCAGGACCGCATACTGGGCGCCGTGGTACGGACTCCAGTTGGAAAGATACGGGTCATACCCGTAGGCCATCATGGACACCGCGTCGCACTTGTGATTTCCGGTCGGAAGCTTCGCCAGCATCGCCTGGGACTCGGTCATCTGGAAGAGCCCGCCGTAGGGCATCTCCACTGTCGCCGCGCCGATCGTGGAGTCGAACATTTCCACAAGGCCCTTCTGCGAGCAGACATTGAGATTTTTCAGCGTATCCAGCCACTTTTCGCGGACATTGTCCACCTTCTCCGTGCGGCGGAACGGGCTGTCCGCCTTCGCGGGCGCCTCCACCGTAACGCCGGTCTCCTGGTGGGCACCGTTCGTGTTCAGGAAGGCGCGGCTGATGTCAACGATTTTCTTTCCTCTCCAGGTAAGGACAAGGCGCGGATCCTCCGTAACCACAGCGACCGGAACCGCCTCGAGGTTCTCCTCGGCGGCGTAAGCCAGCATCTTGTCCACATTCTCCGGGGCGACCACAAGGGCCATTCTCTCCTGGGATTCGGAGATCGCAAGCTCCGTGCCGTCAAGGCCGGCATACTTCTTCGGCACCTTGTCCAGGTCAACCTTAAGCCCGTCCGCGAGCTCGCCGATCGCGACGGAGACACCGCCGGCACCGAAATCGTTGCACTTCTTGATCAGGAGGCTGACCTCCGGGCGGAAGAACAGGCGCTGCAGCTTCCTCTCGGTCGGCGCGTTCCCCTTCTGGACCTCAGCACCGCACACATCGATCGACTCCTCGGTGTGCGCCTTGGAGGAGCCGGTCGCGCCGCCGATCCCGTCACGGCCGGTGCGGCCCCCGAGCAGGATGATGACATCCCCCGGGTCGGAATTTGCGCGAATCACATTCTTTCTCGGGGCGGCGGCGATCACCGCGCCGAGCTCAAGGCGCTTGGCGACAAAATCCGGATGATAGATTTCCTTCACATAACCCGTGGCAAGGCCGATCTGGTTACCGTAGGAGCTGTATCCTCTCGCGGCATCGCGGCAGAGCTTTCTCTGCGGGAGCTTGCCATGGAGCGTCTCGCTCATCGGCTTCGTCGGGTCAGCCGCGCCGGTGATGCGCATCGCCTGGTAGACATAGGTACGGCCGGAGAGCGGGTCACGGATCGCGCCGCCAAGGCAGGTCGCGGCGCCGCCGAAGGGCTCGATCTCGGTCGGGTGGTTATGGGTCTCGTTCTTGAAGTTTAAGAGCCACTCCTCGACCTTGCCGTCGATCTCCACCGGGATCACGATGGAGCAGGCATTGATCTCGTCAGACTCCTCCTGGTCGGTGAGCTTTCCCTCTTTTTTGAGTTTCTTCGCCGCCAGGCAGGCGATATCCATCAGGCAGATATATTTGCCGGTACGGTTTTTATAGATTTCGCGGTGATCCCGGACATAGGTCTCCCAGGATTTCTCGATTGGCTCGCTGAGGTCTCCGCCGGTGAAGCTGACATCCTTGAGCTCCGTCGCGAATGTCGTGTGACGGCAGTGGTCAGACCAGTAGGTATCCAGGACACGGATCTCGGTGATCGTGGGGTTACGCTTCTCGTCATCCCGGAAGTAATCCTGGATAAACCGGAAATCCTTGAAGGTCATGGCAAGATTCAGCGAATCATAAAGCTTCCGGAGCGCATCCTCCGCCATCGAGGTAAAGCCGTCCATGACGGCGACGTCCGCAGGCGCACTGAACTTCTGGATCAGCGTCTCAGGCTTCTCCCCCTTATCCTCGCGGGAATCTACGGGGTTGATGCAGAGCAGCTTCACCGCCTCCAGCTGGGCGTCGGTGAGCTCCCCGGACAGGACATAGGTCGTCGCGGAGCGGATGACCGGTTCCTCATCATCCTTGAGAAGCTTCACGCACTGTTCCGCGGAATCCGCGCGCTGGTCAAACTGTCCCGGCAGGAATTCTACCGTGAAGATGTGGTCTCCCGGTGCAGACGGGAAATTTTCCTCGTAAACCTGGTCTACGGGCGGTTCCGAGAAGATGGTGGAAAGTGCCTGCCGATAGACCTCGTCCGAGACATTTTCGATGTCGTAACGGATGAGCCTTCTTGTCTTCGTCACCGTGCTGATGCCGAGATAGCTGCGAATCTGCTCATCCAGGTCTTTCGCGAGAACGGCAAACCCCGGTTTTTTCTCGACATATACCCGCCTTACGCTCATAACAACTTCCTGCCTTTCTTCCGGTATGCCCGGACATTCAAGTCTTCTGATCTCTGTCCGAAAAACGCCGATGGGAACAAGCGCCCCGAACCAAGATGGATTCCCTGGGATGATGGGAAAACAATTGAGTTTTCGTCAACATAGTAGCATAAAACAAAGGTCAAAAAAAGAAAAAAATGAAACAGTTCAGCACAAGCGAAGCTTCGCGAGATGTGGGGCTGAACTGTTCAGACGAGCTTCTTCCCCCGAAGCTCCCCCAGGTGATCCACCCGGTTGAGCTCCAGGATCCTCCCCTCCTCGGTCGCGTAATCGTAGGAAATCCGGGAAATGCTGGCATTTTCCACAATAATCTCCCGGTGTTCTGACGCATTCCGGAGCAGCCAGTCAAAGATGTATTCCAGAACCGCGCCGTGCGCCGTGATGACTGCCGAGGAAAACGGCGTTTTCTCCCAGTCCGCGCCGATTTTCTGAAATCCCCGGGATACCCGCTCCCTCACCTCATCGGGAGTCTCGCCGCCGGGCGGCGTGACCGCGGTCGCATTCTGTTTCCAGCGCGCGAAGAGTTCCGGCCATTTTTCCCTGACCTCGTCGAGGGACATGCCCTCCCACTCGCCGAAACTGACCTCCTCAAATTCCCGGAGCGGCGTGACCGGGAGCGGGCCGCCGTCATGAAGGCGGCTGACCGCCCTCGCGGTCTCGAGGGCGCGGGAGAGGTCACTGGAATAGATGGCATCGACCGGAACCTCCCGCATCGCCCTCCCGGCGGCTTCCGCCTGGAGCCTTCCGCGCGCGTTCAGGGGGACATCCGTCTCCCCCTGGATCCTGCGCCCGATGTTCCAGTCTGTCTGCCCGTGACGGATCAGATAAAACTGCATCTCAGCTCCCCTCCCCGTCTTCGTCTTCTTCCGGGTAATCCTTCGCGAGCGGATTGCTGTCGGTGAAGGCGCTGGCATCGATGCCGCTGTCCGCCATATCCTCGGATTTTACGTTCATCGCGTCCAGCATCACCTTCATAATCTCCCGGATTTCCATTTCGGTCATTTTCATCTTATCCGCAAGCTCCGGCACGGTGGGTGCCCGGCCGAGATCCTTCGCCATCGCCTGGGCGACGTCCCGGAGGACGTTAACTCTCGCCCGCACATTCTCGGCAGTCTCCTTCTCCCGCTTCTGGTCAGCGACCGCAGCGAGGATGCCGTCCCGGATCGTTTTCTCCGCGAGCGCGTCAAAATCCCCGCCGGCATATTCGCTGGCCGCCGTCATGAGCCCGATGCTTGCCTCCTGGATGAGGTCGTTCAGCGGAACGCCCTGATGCTCGTATTCTCTTGCAATCTCCAGCGCGCGCGTGAGCTTCCCTTCCACCAGGCGGTCTGCCGCCGCCTTCTTCGCCGCGCCGCCCGCAAGAAGCCTTCGGAGAAGGTCCTTCTCCTCGTCCCCGGTGAGCGGGGCGACAGCCTTAAGCTCCTCGCTGTAGAGGGCAAAGAGATCCTCATCCTTGAGCGCCCTGGCCTCAACAATCTCCTCGTTCTCGGAAAATTCCTGGAGAAATTCCTCCAGCGACTGCTCCCTGTTCTGTTCTGCCATCTGTCTTCCTCCATCTGCTCTATTCCTGTGTCAGGACGATCTTATCATGTTTCGCCCGCGCCGTCCCAAAATTCACGGATTTTTCCAGGAAAATCCGTGAGGGACACGCTTTCGGCGTCGCTCCACTCCTCTGGAAACAGGCTTTTCTCGCTATCTCTCAGGAACCGGCGGTCCAGCAGGAGAATGACGCCGAGATCCCGCGGCGTCCGGATGACCCGCCCCGCGGCCTGCATCACCCTGGTCATCCCGGGGATCTGGAAGGCACAGCGGAAGCCGTCCTTCCCCTGCCCGTCAAAATACTCCCGGAGAAGCCGCTGTTCGGCGTCCGGCGCCATGAGTCCCGTGCCGACCACGCAGGCGCCGATCAGCCGGTTCTCGGCGAGATCGATGCCCTCGGAGAAAATTCCGCCGAGAACGCCCATGCCGACCAGCGTCCTCTCCCGGTTTCCGGCAAATTCCGCCAGAAAGCGCTCCCGCGCCTGCATGTCCATCGTATTTTCCTGAATCTGCAGATCGAAATCCGCCCCCTCTTCCCGGAAAATGCCCGCCACCTTGTCCATAAAGGCATACGAGGGGAAGAACACCAGATAGTTTCCCCTGCGCGCCCCCGCCATCACCCGGATATACGCGGCGATCTTCCGGTATTCCTGGTCCCCGCGGCTCCGGTAGCTGCTCGTCACATCGCCGGCGATGAAGATTTTCCGGTTTTCCCGGGGAAATGGTGACGGGATCCGGATCCCGTAATTCTCCCCGTCACCGCTGAGGAGCTCCCGGTAATAGCCGAGCGGGAGCAGTGTCGCCGAGAAAAAGACCGCGCCGGCCGCCAGGGAGAGGCTCTCGGCAAGCCGCGTAGACGGATTGACGCAGAACAGGCGGAGCCGGATGTCCGCGTGTTCCGAACATACCGCGAGGATCCGGTAGCTCTCATCCAGAAGCTCCGCGGTATCGGCGAATTTGCGGAGCCGGAAGGAAAACTCCAGCACCTCGTCCCGCCCGGGAAATTCCCGGTGGTCGTCGAGAAACTCCCCCAGGCTCAGGGAGAGAAGGCCCGCCGCCCCGGTGACCCGGCCGACGGCCTCCCGGGAGATGGCTGTCCCGCCGGGCGCGGGATCATTGGCCTTGCCAGGGCCGGGTACGCCTCCCTCCCCCGGGAAAAGCGGATGCTCTTCCACGGAAGCCGTCTCTTCCCGCAAAAGCACTGTCTTCCTGAGCTCCAGCAGGGCATCGCGGAGCGCCTCGATCCTCTTTTCCGTCCCGCTCTTCCGATGCCCTTTTCTCCGGAGCGCGGCGATGGTTCTCTCCACCGGCCCCAGCTCATTTTTTCTGATCTCCGCGCTGTACATCTCCCTCGCCCGGCCTGCGAGGTTGTGCGCCTCATCGATCAGGAGCACCGGCTTCCCGCCCGGTTTCCCCGTCGCAAAGAACCGGGACAGCTTTGCCTCGGGATCGAAGGCATAATTATAATCCCCTATGATCCCGTCAGCGAATCCGGCGAGATCCAGAGCCAGTTCATACGGGCAGACCTGGAATCGCTCCCCGAACCGGAGAAGCGCCTCCCGGCCGTACGCGCCCTCCTCCGAGAGGATCGAAAAGATTGCCCGGTTCACCCGGTCGAAATGGCCTTTTGCCCTGGCGCACGCCTCCGGATTGCACTCCGCGTCCGGGAACGGGCAGAGCTTCTCCCGCGCGGCCAGGGTCACCGTCCGGAAATAGAGCCCCCGATCCCGGAGAATGCGGAATGCCTCCTCCGCGGCGAGATTGGTCGTGCTCTTGGCGGTGAGATAAAACACCCGGTCCGCAAGCCCTTCCCCGACGGCCTTGACCGCGGGAAATACGGTGGAAAGGGTTTTCCCGATGCCGGTCGGCGCCTGGACAAAGATCCTTCTCCCGTCGCGGATCGTCCGATAGACCGCGGAAGCCATTTCCCTCTGGCCCTTCCGCCAGGGGAACGGGAACGCGAGCGCACGGAGGGAACGATCCCGCTCACGGATTTCCCTCTCCGCGAGCGCAATCCACGGCGCAAGCTCCTCCATAAGACCCCCGTACCAGCCCGCAAGCTCCGTGCGGGTTCTCACCAGGTCAAAAGAACGCATTTCCCCGCTCTCCAGGTGGCAGTAGGTCATGCGGATCCCCACGGAATCCAGGCTGCGTTCCTCGGCGAGAAAGCAGGCATAGCAGAGCGCCTGGGCGAGATGCACCGGCACCGGCTCCTCCATCCGGGCGATATCCCGGTAGACGCCCTTGATCTCCTCGACCGTGATGACCCCGTCCCGGGTGAAGATCCCGTCAGCCCTCCCCTCACAGACGACCGTGTACTCTCCGGCCTTCGCCGTAAACGACAGGGGAACCTCCGCCGCATAATCCGCCCCGCGGCTGTTCTGGATCTTCCGGTGGATGCGGGAGCCGGCGAGCATGGCGTCATTTCTCGCCTCAACGCTGATCCGCCTGTCGATATCGCCCGACCGGAGAAGGAACTCGACCAGATCCCGCACCGACAGGGCCAGCGTATCTCCCTCCAGTTTTTTCACCATATCTCCCATCTCCGTATCTTGCCGGAAAAGCGGAGCCCCGCACGAGAGCTCCGCATCAAATTATCCTGTATCTGTTGATTCCAGGGCCGGTCCGGACGCCTTCGGCCTTTTCAGCGACTGATCCCCGGCAGGCCCCGTCACCGCCCGGCTGCCGTTCCCGCTCCGCGGCTCGTAGGTGCCCTCCTCATCCATCTCCTCCGCCTCCGGCTTGCTGTTCTCAGAATATACCCGCAGCAGGCAGTCAAAATCGCAGGCAAGCCCCGGATCCTCGGTCCGGATATCCGCACGGACGGATGGCGTCACATAGTTGGCGAACATCTTCGCGAAGATCATCTCCGGAGTATCGCTGAAATAGGACGGCAGATCCTCGAGCCCGCCGTTGTCCTCGACATAGCGGTTGTACCCGGCCGCCACATCGCTGATGGTCACCGGAAGGCCGCCCGAGGGCGACACAGCGGTATTTTTCCCGCTGTTCTCGTCATTTTCCTGCGCATCGGCGATAAACTCGCCGAACGCCATAACCAGCGCGTCCGGGTCGGTGAATTTGATCTTCTTATAGACGGTGTCCGTCTTATACCGCACATAATAGATGCCGCGGTCCGTCATCGGCGCGGAGAAGTACTTCCGGTCCGAATAGCAGATCAGTTCCCAGCCCTCGTCGATAAACCGCTGCACCCAGTAGGGGGGAATCCTGGAAAATGCCTCCGTGATCCCGTTTTTCTCTTCTGTGCTGATGCTCCGCTTTCCCTGTACACGGATGTCATGGGAAGCGTCCCGGATCCCGTCCGCGTTGTAATAATTGATGCCCTGCCAGCCGGACGCGACAAGCTTACCGCTGGCAAAGAAGCTGTACATGGTGCCGTCCACCATCTGCCGCCCGCCGGAGATCATGCGCCCGGAGCTGTTGAAGTAATACCAGCTTCCGCCGGCCTTAAGCCAGCCGGTATGAAAGCATCCGCTCCGGTCCGCGTAGTACCACCGGTCCTTTGCCGAATCGTAGAGCCACCCGGTGGCCATCGTGCCGTCCTCGCGGAAATAGTAGGTGATGCCGTTCACCCTGCGTTTCTCGGTGACCATGTAGCCGTAGGAATCCATATAGTACCACTCACCGTGATAGCGGATCCAGGAATTTCTCGCGAGGCTCCCGTCCGCGAAGAAAAACCGCCATTCCCGGCCGACAAGCTCCCAGGCTCCCGAGGTCTCCGGGATCTCCGATGTCTGTGCACCTTCCGCAGCAGCATCCGCTGCCGTCTGCGCATTTCCCGAACCAGCATCCGCTGCCGTCTGCGCATTTCCCGAACCAGCGTCCGCTGCCGTCTGCGCATTTCCAGCCACCGCGGCTGTTCGTCCGGCGGGTATCTCCGCGGCATAGGCCGGAGCCGGACGGGCTGACGCCGGTGCTGCCAGACAGACAGCACAGAGAATACTCAGCACCGCTTTCTCCCTTCGGTTCATGGATCACACCCCCTTCCGCCGGCTGTGGCAATTTCTTCTGCTTTCCATTATAATCGAGATAGCGCCGCATTTGTCTTAAAAATCCTTTACAGCGGCAGAAAGGAACCCTTCCCCATGAAAATCGGCCGAAAAACCGCGACCGCCTGTGTCGCTGCCATCCTTCTCCTCTATGTGTCCGCCATCATCTTTGCGTTCATGGACAGCCCTATCGCCCGGGGGCTTCTCCTGACCGCCCTTTTCCTCACAGTCGTCATCCCCGCATTTCTCTACGGCCTTGTGATCCTGCTCCGTATGCGGAAGCGCCATCTGGAAAATGACCTCGAACACTTAAGCGGAACGGAAACCCGGGAGAAAGACGCAGAATGAGCAGGTCAGAAAACCTGCTCATCCCCCGAATCTAACTTTCGCAGCCGGCAAACCGGTTATTTCCGGTAGATAATCTCGTCACGGCCCGGACCGTTGGAAACCATCGTGATCGGGCACTCGATCAGCCGCTCAATCTCCTCGACATAAGCCCGGCACTCCTGCGGCAGATCCTCGTAATTCCGGATTCCGCGGATATCACATTTCCAGCCGGGAAGCGTCATATAGACCGGCTTTGCCTTCTCAAGCTTCCAGGTCACAGGGAAGTCCTTCGTGATCTCGCCGTCGATATCGTAGCCGATGCAGATGTGAAGCTCGTCAAGATAACCGAGAGCGTCGAGGATCGTCAGCGCCACTTCCGTCGCTCCCTGCCGCTGTACGCCATAGCGGGTAGCGACCGCGTCAAACCAGCCCACTCTTCTCGGGCGCCCTGTCTTCGCGCCGTACTCTCCCTTGTCGCCGCCGCGCTTTCTGAGCTCCTCAGCCTCATCCCCGAAAAGCTCGGTCACAAATGCCCCCGCGCCGACCGCGCTGGAGTAAGCCTTGACCACGCAGATGATGTCCTTGATCTCATAGGGCGGGATTCCCGCGCCGACCGCGCCGTAAGCCGCGAGCGTCGAGGAGGAGGTCACCATCGGGTAAATGCCGTGGTCCGGATCCTTCATCGTGCCAAGCTGGCCTTCCAGAAGGATCGTCTTATTGTCCTTGAGTGCCTGGTGGAGATAAGCCGCCGTGTCGCAGAGGTACGGCCGGATCATTTCCCGGTACTTGGCCAGCTCCGCCATCACCTCATCAACCGAAAGCTCCGGCTTGTGGTAGAGATACTTCAGCTCGATATTCTTCTTCAGGACGACGTTCGCAACGCGCTCCCGAAGCTCCTCCTCCGGCATGAACAGCTCGTTCACCTGGAAGCCGATTTTCGCATACTTGTCGGAGAAGAACGGAGCGATGCCGGACTTCGTCGAGCCGAAGGAATGGCCCGCGAGGCGCTCCTCCTCATACTTGTCGAAAAGCACATGATAGGGCATCAAAACCTGGGCACGGTCAGAAACCAGAATTCTCGGCTTCGGAACCCCCTGGGAAATGATGGTGTTCAGCTCGTCAAAAAATGCCTGGACATCCAGCGCCACGCCATTGCCGATGATGCAGGTTGTGTGGCCGTAAAAGATGCCGGACGGCAGCAGGTGAAGGGAAAATCTGCCGTAATTGTTGATGATGGTGTGACCGGCGTTGCTTCCGCCCTGGAAGCGGATGATAATATCCGACTTCTCGGCGAGCATATCGGTGATCTTGCCCTTGCCCTCATCGCCCCAGTTTGCGCCTACAATCGCTCTGACCATAATATTTTTTCCTCCTTGCCGCGGTAAGGCGGCCGTCACATGGTGTTCAGGGCCGGGTCCCGCGCTTCAAAGCCTCAGAGCCCGTCACCGTCCTGCGCTTTATCGGCGCAGAGCCGGGCCCCGCCCCGTGCCTCTCAGACCTCGATATCGACCTTGACGCCGAGATCCTCCCGGTTTCCGTCGAGGATCGGGCGGATGACTTCCGCAAGGAACTCCTCCACCTGCTGCGGCGCGCGGCCGGTGTATTTCCGCGGATCCATATTGGCCTTCAGCTGGTCCAGCGTCACATGGAAGGCAGGATCTGCGGCGATCAGCTCGAGGAGATTATTCTCCTTTCCGAATTCCTTCACGTTCCTCCCGGCGATCATGGAGAGCTCGCGGATCTTTTCGTGAAGCTCCTGGCGGTCGCCGCCGGCCTTCACGGAATCCATCATGATGTTCTCGGTCGCCATGAACGGAAGCTCAGCCATCAGGTGCTTCTCAATCACCTTCGGATAGACCACCAGGCCGTCCACGACGTTCAGGTAGAGGTCGAGGATGCCGTCGATGGCGAGAAAGCCCTCGGGGACGGAAAGCCGCTTGTTCGCGGAATCATCGAGCGTCCGCTCAAACCACTGGGTGGAAGCCACCAGCATCGGGTTCATCAGGTCGGACATCACATAATTGGAGAGGGACGCCATCCGCTCGCAGCGCATCGGGTTCCGCTTGTAGGCCATCGCCGAGGACCCGATCTGGGTCTTCTCAAAAGGTTCCTCAACCTCCTTCAGGTGCTGGAGAAGGCGGATATCGTTGGAGAACTTATGCGCGCTCTGCGCGATGCCGGCGAGAACCGCGATCACGCGGCTGTCATTTTTCCGGGAGTATGTCTGCCCGGAGACCGGATAGCAGCCCGGGAAGCCCATTTTGTCCGCGATCATCTGATCCAGCCGGCGGCACTTCTCGTGATCCCCGTTAAAGAGCTCAAGGAAGCTCGCCTGGGTTCCCGTGGTTCCCTTGGAGCCCAGGAGGCGCAGGGAGCCGAGCACGTAATCGAGATCGTCGAGATCGAGCTTAAGCTCCATCATCCAGAGGGTCGCCCGCTTGCCCACCGTGGTCGGCTGGGCCGGCTGGAAGTGCGTGAAGGCAAGTGTCGGAAGATCCTTGTATTTGTCCGCGAAGTTCGCGAGCTCGTTCAGGACGGAGATCAGCTTTTTGCGGACAAGCTTCAGGGCCTCCGTCATCAGGATGATGTCGGTATTGTCCCCGACATAGCAGCTGGTAGCCCCCAGGTGGATAATGCCCTTTGCCTTCGGGCACTGGAGGCCGTAGGCATAGACATGGGACATGACATCGTGGCGCACGATTTTCTCGCGGGCTTTCGCGTCGGCGAAATTGATGTCATCGGCATGCGCCTTCATCTCGTCGATCTGCTCCTCCGTGATGCCGAGGCCGAGCTCCTTCTCGGATTCCGCGAGGGCTATCCAGAGCTTCCTCCAGGTGCGGAATTTCTTCTCCGGGGAAAAGATGTACTGCATCTCCCGGCTCGCATAGCGCTCGGAGAGCGGGCTCACATATCTCGTGTAATCTTCTTCAGCCACTGCGGTTCCTCCTCTTTCTGCTTAACGCAATGTTTCCCGCGTGACGGTCAGCTCACCGCGGGACAGATTCACATGAATCCTCACGATATCCCTGCTGTTCTCCCCGGCAGGCTGCCAGAGAATCTCGTGATCCTCCGTGACTGCCGTGAGTTTTCCCCCGGCAGCAGCCAGCCCGGCCAGATAGACGGCAGAAAGCAGGGTGAGAAGAAGCAGGATCTTGCGCTCCCGCCCTGTCCGCGCGCGTCTCATGCGGCGCAGATATCTTCTGAGGCATTTTTCGTCCGCCCGGAGCAGGCCGCGCCGGGAGCGGAGATAGGATTCTTCCAGAGAATCAGCCAATCACATCCTCCATCGAATAGAGCCCAGGCTTCTTTCCTGCCAGGAATTTAGCCGCGGCGATAGCGCCCTTCCCGAAGATGGCACGGGAGTTTGCCGTGTGGGAAATCGTCACGATCTCATCCTCGCCGCAGAAGAACACGTCATGCTCACCGACGATGTTGCCTCCGCGGATCGCCTGGATCCCGATTTCCTTCGGATCCCGCTTCTCCCTGGTCTGGGAGCGGTCAAGCTTAACATGGTACTCGCCGCCCATGGCGTCATTGATCGAATCCGCGAGGGCGAGCGCTGTGCCGCTCGGCGCGTCGATCTTCCGGTGATGGTGCTTCTCCAGAATCTCGATGTCAAATCCTGCCGGGGCAAGTGTCCTTGCCGCGTCCTTCACCAGCTTGAGCAGAAGGTTTATCCCGAGGGACATATTTGCGGAGCGGAGAATCGCGATCTTCGCGGAGGCCTCCCTCATCTTCTGCAGCTGTTCCTCCGAGAGGCCGGTCGTGCAGAGCACAAGCGGAAGACCCTTCTCCGCACAGTCGGTGAGAAGCCCGTCAGCCGCCTTCGCGGTGGAAAAGTCGATGACCACATCCGCCTCCTCCGTGCAGGCTTTCACCGAGGAGAATACCGGATAAGGCAGCCGGTCATCCGCGCGCAGGTCAACGCCCGCGACGATCTTCATCCCGTCATCCTCCGCGGCGAGGCGGGCAATCACCTGTCCCATCGCGCCGCCGCAGCCATTCAGAATCACTCGAACCATTTCATTTTCCTCCTGTCACCGGAAACTACGGGGTGCTGTCAGCCGAGAAGCCCGTAATTTGTCATCTCCCTGCGGAGAAGTTCCCTGTGCTCCTCTGTCATCAGGACGAGCGGCTTGCGGTATCCGCCGACGTTCTTGCCCATCATGTTCAGGGCTTCCTTCACCGGAATCGGGTTTGTCTCGCAGAACAGGGCGTGAATCAGCGGGAGCGCGTCGAGCTGCATATCTCTCGCTTTTCTGACATCGCCGTCGAGGTACGCCTGGCACATATCGTGAACCTTCCGCGGCGCTACGTTCGAGAGCACGGAAATCACCCCGAGGCCGCCAAGGGACATGATCGGGATCACCTGGTCATCGTCGCCGGAATAAATGGCCACATCATCCCTGCCCAGAGCCGCCAGAGTAGCGATCGAGGAGATATTCCCGCTGGCCTCCTTCACGCCGACGATATTCTCGACATTTCTGCAAAGCCAGACGATGGTCTCGGGATTGATGGCCATCCCGGTGCGGCTGGGAATGTTATAGAGGATCGCCGGGATATGGATGGCATTCGCGATGTCGCTGAAATGCACCTTGAGCCCTTCCTGTGTCGTCTTGTTGTAGTACGGGGAAACCAGGAGAACGCCGTCGGCGCCGTCCTCCTCCGCCTGCCGGGACAGCTTGACCGCCGTCTCGGTGCAGTTGGAACCGGTGCCGGCAACCACCGGAATCCGGCCGTTCACCTTCTTCGCCGTATAGCGGATCACCGCGCTGTGCTCCTCCTCGGAGAGCGTCGCCGCCTCGCCGCTTGTCCCGGTGATGACAATACAGTCTGTGCCGCCGGCAATCTGCTCTTCCAGCAGCTCGCCGAGCTTATCAAAGTTGACCGATCCGTCCTCCCTGAACGGGGTGACAATCGCAACGCCTGCGCCCTTGAAAATAGCCATCTGAACTTAACCTCCTGTGATCAGCGGAATCCTCTCTCCGCCATTACTTGCGCTTTTCCGTGCTGACGACGGAATCCGCGATCATGAACAGTTTCTCCGGACATTTGATGCCGGTGAGAATGATATTGATGCCGGAATCCCGGCAGGAACTCAGATTATCCAGCGTTTCCGCGGGAACAAGGTCATGATCCAGAATCCCGAGAAATTCATCAAGGATCAGCAGGTCGCACTCGCCGGTACTGATGACCTTCTTCGCAAAAGCAACGCCGTTGCGGATATTGAGCTTTTCCTCCTCCTTCTCCTCTTCATCCAGCGCCTCATAGTAGGACGCGGATTTTTCAAAGCTGAAGACGCGGAGATCCGGCTCCATTTTCTTCAGCCAGGCCTTGGATTCCTCGGACTGGGAACCCTTGAGGAACTGGATGAAGACCACACGGCTCCCCGCCGAGGCTGCCCGGACGGCAGCGCCGAGGGCCATGTTGGTCTTTCCTGTCCCGTTGCCGCAGATTACCTGGATGGTGCCTTTTTCCATAGCTGCTTCCTCCATCGATCCCCGGGGGTATCCCTCGGGAACCCATCGGGTATTACGCGTTTGCGGCGCGCTCTTTATCCTTCTTGCTGATCATCGCCCTCTTCCGGAGAAGCGGGTCGAGAATCTTCTTTCGGATGCGGAGGCTCTTCGGCGTAACCTCAAGCAGCTCGTCGGTATCGATAAAGTCAAGGCACTGCTCAAGGCTCATGATCTTCGGCGGAGTGAGGCGGAGTGCCTCATCCGCGCTGGAGGAGCGGGTATTGGTCAGCTTCTTGGTCTTGCAGACATTGATTTCGATGTCCTCGGATTTGCCGCTCTGTCCGACAATCATGCCGGAATATACCTCGACGCCGGGGCCGATGAACAGCGTTCCCCTCTCCTGAGCGTTATAGAGGCCATAGGTGATCGATGTCCCCGCCTCATAGGCAATCAGGGATCCCTGCTTGCGGTACGCGATATCGCCCTTGTACGGCTGATAGCCGTCAAATGCGGTGTTCAGGATGCCATTTCCCTTGGTATCGGTCATAAATTCGCCGCGGTAGCCGATGAGGCCGCGGGAAGGAATCTCGAATTCAAGACGGGTAAAACCGCCGCCGATGGGGCTCATGCCCTGGAGCTCGCCCTTCCTGGTGGAAAGCTTCTGGATGACCGTCCCGCTGAACTCGTCCGGAACATCCACGTAAGCAATCTCCATCGGCTCAAGCTTCTGGTGGCGCTCATCATACTTGTACAGGACCTCCGCCTTGCTGACGGCGAATTCATAGCCCTCGCGGCGCATCTCCTCGATGAGGACGGACAGGTGCAGCTCGCCGCGGCCGGAAACCTTGAAGCAGTCCGGGGACAGCTCCTCGACCCTCAGGCTGACGTCCGTGTTCAGCTCACGGAACAGGCGCTCGCGCAGATGGCGGGAGGTGACGAACTGGCCCTCACGGCCGGCCATCGGGCTGTCGTTGACCATGAAATTCATGGCAATCGTCGGCTCGGAGATCTTCTGGAAGGGGATGGCAGCCGGATTCTCCGGAGAGCAGATCGTATCTCCGATGTGCAGGTCATCGATACCGGACAGGGCGACGATATCGCCGACGGTCGCCTCGTTGACCTCGACCCGCTTTAAGCCATTAAACGTATAGAGCTTGCCGATCCTCACCTTGCGCATCTTGTCCGGTTCATGGTGGTTCACAATGACGCAGTCCATGTTCACCTTAATGGAACCGTTCTCGATCTTGCCGATGCCGATCCGGCCGACGTATTCGTTATAGTCGATGGTGGAGATCAGCATCTGGGCGGCCGCGTCCGGATCGCCCTCCGGCGCCGGAATGTGCTCGAGGATCGCGTCAAACAGCGGCTTCATGTCTGTGCTCTCATCGTCAAGATCCTTTTTCGCGTATCCGCCCTTCGCGGAGGCAAAAACAAAAGGTGCCTCCAGCTGCTCATCCGAGGCATCAAGGTCCATGAACAGCTCGAGGACCTCGTCCACGACCTCCCGCGGCCTTGCGTCCGGACGGTCGATCTTATTGATGCAGACTACAGCGGGGAGGTCCAGGTCGAGAGCCTTGCGAAGGACGAATTTCGTCTGCGGCATCGGCCCCTCGTAGGCGTCAACCACCAGGACGACGCCGTCCACCATCTTCAGGACACGCTCAACCTCGCCGCCGAAATCCGCGTGTCCGGGGGTATCCACGATGTTGATCTTTACCCCGTTGTACATCACTGCTGTATTCTTGGAGAGAATGGTGATTCCGCGCTCACGCTCGATATCCCCGGAGTCCATGACACGGTCGACAACCTCCTGGTTCTCCCGGAATACGCCGCTCTGCCGCAGGAGCTGGTCAACCAGGCTGGTCTTGCCATGGTCGACGTGGGCAATAATCGCAACGTTTCTCACATCTTCGCGCTTCATCTTCATAACTTTACCAATCTCACTTTCCTTACGGGCGCCGTCTGGCGCCGGGTATCTATAAGCCTGAAATCAACAGCTACCTATTTTAGCATTATTGTGTCCATAGTTCAACAAAATTTCTCAGGCTGCCCTGCCGGGATTCCGAACCGTCCCCACAGTTATCCTGCCGGGAATACCACCGGTTTTCCGGCAGAAATGCCGAACCGGACAGTGGCCGGCTCTCCCGCCCGCACTCTCCCGCCGGTGAGATCCATGGCTTTCTTGAGAACCGATTCCGCCTGCTCTGCGGGAAGCAGGACCGTGAGGCTGACCTTCTCCCCGAAATCACTGCTCTCCGTCGCAATCTTCTCCTCCCTGAGAAGATACTGGATTTTCCCGAGATCGCCGTAATCCATGGTCAGGCTGATCCGCTCGCCGGAGATCAGGCTGACAGCCTCACAATTTTTGAGCCCCTCCTGGACAGCGGCGCTGTACGCCCTGACGAGCCCGCCGGTTCCCAGCAGGGTTCCGCCGAAATACCTGGTGACGACGGCGCAGACATTGTGAAGGCCGGCGCCGGTGAGCACATCCAGGATGGGCCGCCCGGCAGTTCCCGACGGCTCCCCGTCGTCAGAGCAGCGCGAAACCGCGTGGTCTTCCCCGACGAGATAGGCCGGACAGTGGTGGCGGGCATCCCAGTATTTCTTCCGGATTCCGGCGATAAACTGCTGCGCCTCCTCCTCCGAGGAGACGGGCGTGATATCGGCGATAAACCGGGACTTCTTTTCCGTTATCTCCCCCGTGCCGCCGCGGAGGAGGATCCTGTATTCTTCCATGTGATAACCTCTTTCATTTCCCCGCGCAGGCGGAGGACAGACCTCACTTAATTCTACCTGAAAGAACTGCGGCGCGCAACCTCGCGTTGTGCCGCCGATTCTTCTATGATATACTCGGATTACCGTTTCAAACCCACATCTCGGGAAAGAGAACGGCAGGAGGGGAAAATGAACCTAAGCGATCATTCCATCAAAGAACAGCTGGACCGGACTTCCCAGAACAGCCGGAGATTCCGCAGCCACGCCGCTATGCTGATCGTCACCTTCATCCTGTGCGCGGCTGTGATCGCCGGTGCCGCGGCCGCCGCGATGGGCTTCGGCATGTTCCGCGGGATCATCGCCAATACACCGCCTTTTCACGCCGAGGATGTGATCCCTACCGGATATTTTTCAACGGTGTACGACGCGGAAGGCAATATCACCGACCGCCTGGTCGGTTCTGACGCCAACCGCATCGAGGCGTCCTACGACGAGTTCCCGGCTGACCTGGTCAATGCCTTTGTGGCGATCGAGGATTCGCGGTTCTGGCAGCACAGCGGCATCGATTTCCGCGCGATCCTCCGGGCTGCTGCCGGCATCATCACGGACGATTACAGCGGCGGGGCAAGCACGATCACCCAGCAGCTCATCAAGAACACCGTATTCAACGGGGGGATGGAAAGTTCCACCGGTGCCCGCCTTGTCCGGAAAATCCAGGAGCAGTACCTTGCCCTCCAGCTGACCCACGATATGGACCGGAAGGACATCCTGGCCAACTACCTGAACACAATCAATCTGGGGAGTGACACGCTCGGCGTAAAAGCCGCGGCGCTCCGGTATTTCGGGAAAAATGTCTCCGACCTCACCCTCTCCGAGTGCGCGGTTCTCGCCGGCATCACCAAAAATCCTTCTTATTATAATCCGATAACCAATCCCGACAATAACCGCACCCGCCGGGAAACCATCCTCGCGGAGATGTACCGGCAGGGCTATATCACGGCCAGTGAGCGGGATGCGGCGCTCGAGGACAACGTCTACGACCGGATCCGGGACCAGAACACCGCCGTGGACACGGCAAAGCCTTATTCCTACTATACTGACGAGCTGATCGACCAGGTCGCCGCCGCGCTCAAGAAGAAATATGACTGCACCGACACACAGGCCTACAATATGATCTACAGCGGCGGGCTGAACATTTACACCCCGCAGGATCCGAAGATCCAGAAAATCGTCGATGAGGAGATCAGCAATCCCGAGAACTATGATGCGGCGCGGTACTCGGTCAGCTACCGCCTCTCTGTCCGCAGCGCCGCCGGGGAGACCTCGAACTATAACGAAAATCATCTCGCGGACTATCTCCGGTCTAACGGGCAGACTGGCTTTGACGGGCTTTTTGACAGCAAGGACGCCATCACCTCGGCCATCAGCGGATTTAAAGCATGGATTCTCAAGGATGGAGATTCCGTCATCTCCGAGACCCGGAATGACCTTCTGGAACCGCAGGCCTCCTTCGTCCTGATCGAGCAGTCCACCGGGTATGTCAAGGCGCTCTCCGGCGGCCGCGGCGAAAAGACCGCGAGCCGGACGCTGAACCGCGCCACCGATGTGCTCCGACAGCCGGGATCAACCTTCAAGATCCTCTCCGCCTTCGCCCCCGCCCTCGATACCTGCGGTGATACTCTCGCCTCTGTCTACTACGACTCTCCCTTCTCCGCCGACGGGAAAACGTTCAGCAACTGGTGGGGATCCGGCTACAAGGGCTGGCATACCATCCGGGAAGCCATCACGTACTCGATGAACATCATCGCGTTAAAATGCATGAACGACACGGTCACTCCCCAGCTCGGCGTCGAGTACTGCCGCCGGTTCGGCATCAGTACCATGACCGAGAATGATTACTACCTCTCCACCGCCCTCGGCGGCATTTACAAGGGCGTATCCAATCTCGAGCTGACCAATGCCTTCGCGGCGATTGCGAACGGGGGAAAATACACGGAGCCGGTCTTCTTCACGAAAATCACCGACCGCGACGGCAACGTGATCATCGACAGTCAGCCGGAAACCCACGAGGCGGTCAAATCCACTACCGCCTTCCTTCTGACCGACGCGATGCGCGATGCGATGAAGCCGAACACGCTGTTTGAGACAACGCCTTCCGTCCACTCGACCGGAACCGCGGCCGCATTCGACGGGATGTCCCTCGCCGGAAAGAGCGGCACAACCTCCGACAATAGAGACCTCTGGTTTGTCGGGTATTCTCCGTACTACACCGCGGGGATCTGGGGCGGATGCGACGGCAGCCAGAGCCTCCGGACGGACGCCGGGGACGCGGAAAACGGCGGAACCAGCTTTCATAAACGCATCTGGAAAAATATCATGCGGCGGGTTCATGAAGGCCTTCCTGACCCGGGGTTCGCCGTTCCGGAGGACATCGAGACCGCGCAGGTCTGCCGGAAATCGGGCAAGCTCCCGGTCGCCGGAGCCTGTGACTATGATCCGAGAGGATCGGCCATCTACACCGAATACTTTGCCAAGGGGACCGTTCCCGCCGAGGTCTGTGACACGCATGTCAATCTTACGGTATGCCGGGTTTCCGGACAGCAGCTCACGCCATCCTGCCCGCAGGACCTGGTTTATCTGGAAACCTTTCTGAAGCTTCCGGAGGGCGACACTTCGCCGACCGACGATTCCCTCTACGCGATCCCCGGCGACTGCACCGTTCACGGCGGCGGCTCGGCTCCCGAGGACGAAAGCGGAAGCTTTAGCTCAGGAAGCGGTTCCGGAGGAACCTCCGTCTACCGGGAAACCCATACCGGAAATCCGGCTCAGCCGGGAAACCAGGTTTTCCCCGGGAACAGCTCATCGAGCGCTGTCCGGCGCGCGGAAAATGAACAGAAATCCAAACCTTCCGGCCCGTCCCAGACCCACGGAAATACGGCGGTCGGTCCGGGAGCCCGGTAAGCCAAAGGCGGCAGGGGAATCCATTCTCATGAAAGGATTCTCCTGCCGCCTTCAAAGCACTTTTACCCCTGCGTTTCTGCCACCGCGGATGGATTTTCCGCCGCGGAGCTCTCCGCCGCCGCGGACGGATTTTCCGCCGCCTGCGCCGCCTCCGGGGAAATCGCCGACAGCTGTGTCCTTGCCGCCCCGGCCTGGCTGGAATCCGGATACTGGGTCACTACCTGGGTCAGCATCGCGACCGCCTGGTCCGTATTTCCCTGTGCCCGGTAAATCATGGCCATATAGTACATCACCTTCGGATTCTGCGGCTTCACGTTAAGACAGGTCTGATAGAGGGAAAGTGCCTGGTCATAATGGCCGGAGTTCCACTCCTCGTAAGCCTGGTTCTCGATCGTCTGATACCCCTTCGTCGCAATCTCCTGCCGCACCGAATTGGCAATATTCTTCACCGTCTCGTCGGTAAAGATCTCCGGGTTGAAATTCGCATAAATCATCGCCGCGCTGTTCATATCCCCGCTCCTGAGGTAATTCTCCAGCTGGACGAGGATCGTATACTGCGCCATAATGCTGCCGCTGTCGTTCTGCAGCGTGTTCAGCTGCTGCTCCGCGCTCTCCTTATCAGCCTTGTAAGAATCCATCTGGCTGTTCAGGCTGTCGATCTCCTCATTCTTCTGGTTCAGCTGCTCATTATAGCTGACCAGTTCCTGGTTGTGCGCTTCCGTATTCTGCTTGATCCGCGCGGGCATGATGAGGAAAAAGACCGCCGCCGCGCCGAGCAGGAGCCCTGCCGCGATATTGAGGATCGACTGCCAGCCGGTATTCTCCCGGTAGCTCGGCGGGATAATAACGTCGTCATCGGTCATCGTCCGGTGGGAAAATGCGTGGTGCATCCGCCGCCGTTCCGCCTCCTCAAGCCCGGTTTCCTGGCGGAGCGCGGCCAGATACCATTCTGCCTTCCGGCTTCCCCGGTCAATCTCGAGGACATTGTTCAGCACCTTTCCCGCCCGGTGCAGCTCGTGCCTCTCCAGAAGAAGCAGGCCGAGGAGCAGCTGCGCCTTGAGAAAATGCGGCTGCCGTTCGACCACCCCGTTCAGCTGTAGGACGGCGAGATCCGCGTTGCCGCTCTGCGCCTGGATCAAAGCCTCATTGAACTTCTGGATATCCTTGCCGACGGCATCAAGCCGCCGCTGGTTTTCCTGGATGAGGTCAATATAGCGGTGGGCGAGATTTGCCTCGGATTTGTCCAGGTTTGTGCTGATCACCCACTGGACGAGAGCCTCGGAGACCTCCCCCATCTCGTAGAAAATGAGCCCGAGGAGGTTCCGCGCCTGCGTGTGATATTTGTTCAGGTTCAGGCATTTCCGGAGGCTCTCCGCCGCGCCGGTGAGGTCGCGCTTCTTCGCCCGGAAAAGGCCGTCGTTATAAAAACTGTTGGAAATCGTTCGGATCTGCTTACTGTGTATCATCTTTCTTTTCCTGATAAGTTCATCCGTTCTTCATCTGCTTCATGATTTCCAGCATGATATCGGACATATCTGTCAAATCCTGCCGGACAATCGCCTCGCCGACACCGTTGATGTCGAGACTTGGCTGAAAATTCTCGAGTTCCGCCTCAAAATCAATGAGTTCTTCCTTCTTTGCCATCCTGGCCTCCAAGCTTTTCTAAAACCGCCTTCAGTTCACCGACAAGATAGAGCGAGCCCGCCGCAAAGAGCAGGTCTCTCTCCCCCTTTTCCTCCTTCATCCGCAGAAATGCGTCCTCCGCCTCCGGGATCACCAGGATCTGATCCTTCCCGAAAACGGCCTCAGCTGCCGCCCGGAGCTCTTCCAGGGGGAGAGCCCGCGCGGAATGCATCTTCGTGAGGCAGACCGCGTCCGGAGCGAGGATGTCATGGATCTCCTCGAGCATCTTCCCGAACACCTTGTCGGAGGCGGCGTCAAAAATCAGGAGCTTCCGGGCGGCGTGCCGTGTTCCCGCGACAAGCGCCGCCGCCCTGGCAAATGCCCTCACCCCGTCTTCGTTATGCCCGCCGTCAAGGAAGATGCCCGGGAGGACTTCCTCCATTCTCCCCGGCCAGCGTGTTTCCGCGATTCCCCGGAGAATCGCTGCCCTTCCGATGCCGAGCATTTCCGCGGCCCGGACCGCGAGCAGCGCGTTCACCGCCTGGTAAGGGGCGGGAAATGGCACGGCGATCTCCGTATCCTCCGCGCATACCCGGGCGCGGAAGGAAATCTTCTGTCCATCGGAGGAAAACGCCTGAATCTCCTCCGCGGTGACCGGCATAGCCGGGATGCCGAGCTCGGCGGCTTTCTTCCGGATCACCGGCACAGCCTCCGGATTTGCCGCGTCAAAAACCAGCGGAACCCCTTTTCTCAGGATCCCGGCCTTCTCTCCCGCAATTTCCGGGATCGTCGTCCCGAGATACTGCATGTGGTCGAGGCTGATCGAGGTGATCACCGTGAGCTTAAGGGCCGGCGGCTCGATCGCGCTGGTCGCGTCGAGACGGCCGCCAAGGCCGGTCTCAAGGACAATCCACTCGTGCGGGTGCTCCGCCTCCAGCACAAAAAAGATCAGCATCAGATACTCGAACCAGGTGGGGATGGAGCCGAATTTCCGCTGAAATTCAGGCTCCATCGCGCGAACCCTGGAAAAAGCCCGGAGGAAATCCCTGTCCAGGCACATCTTTCCGTCAAAGACAAAGCGCTCATTGATGCGGACGAGATGCGGGGAGGTAAAGAGGGCGCAACTCATCCCCGCGCCGCGGAGAATGGCATCCAGCATCGCCGACACCGAGCCCTTGCCGTTCGTCCCGGCAATATGAATGACCTTCTGTGTCTTAGGCAGCGCGCCGAGGAGGCCGAGCATCCCGCGCAGGTCCTGCAGCGTATGCTTTTTTGTTGAAAACCGGGGAATCCGGTCGAGGTGGGCTTCCGCCGCTCTCATGGCCGGCAGGATTTCGACAGCCCCCGTATCCGGCAGGTTCTCAGGCATAAAACCAGCCTCCCTTCTGTATAATATGTCATTATATCCCGGGAGGCTGGTGAAGACAACAATATCCTGTTTTATTCTGCCGGAAGATTTCCCTCCGGGTCACTGTTTGCCCATGCGGGGTTCCAAACCGCTACCCCTCCTGATCTCCGGCGGCACGGCCGTGAACGCTGGAAAGGGCGCCCTTGAGCTTATCCGCGGCTTTCCTCCTGCGGATGCGGTGCCGGGCAATCGCCGCCCGGACGAGTTCTTTTCTCTTCTTTCGCTTTTCCGCGCCGGAATTCACGATAAAGTGATCGACAATCTTGAGCAGGGTCGGCATAACCAGAACAACGAAGCTTGCGGAGAAGATCGCCCCGCGGCCGACCAGGTGGCCGACCTCGCCGATCGCCGGAATTGAGGAGAGGAAGCTGATCGCGTAGCCGCAGACAATCAGAATGGAGCCGGAAGTCAGGATCGAGGCAAAGCTCGTCTCGGTAGACTTGATCGCCGCGTGCTTCTTGTCTTCCCCCGCCCTCCTGGCGGCGAGATAATTCTCCGTGGAGAGGATGGCGTAATCGATCGTCGCGCCCAGCTGGATACAGCTGACGACGGCGTAGCCGATGAAGATCATCGTCTTGCTGACAATATACGGGAACGCCATGTTCAGGTAGATCGCGATCATGATCGGAACCATCGTCGCGATCGGCATAACCAGCGACCGGTACGTCAGGGCGACCACCAGGAAGACGCCGATCATCGCGAGGTTATTTGCCTTGGTATAATCGACCTTCAGCACCGCCTCCATATCCTGAGTCGTCGGGGTGTTGCCCGCCAGATAGCACTCCCCGGGATAATATTTGTTGAGAAGCGCGTGCACCTCATCCGTCGCCTTGAACGCCAGGTCACTCTCCGGCTTCGTCTTGATGTAAATCATCATCCGCGTATAGCCGTTTTTGTGGAACTTGGCGGTGATGCTCTTCGGGAGGATGGATTCCGGCATCCCGTCCGGAAGATATTCCGAGAGCCCCATGACCTTCTTCACGTACGGGAGGTCGTCGAGCTCATCGCTGAGCTCCTTCTCCTTCACAGAGGAGCTGTCCGGGAAAATCGCGACCAGAAGGTTCGAGCGCCCGAACTTTTCGTCGACCTCCTGCGCGTTCTCGTAGATCGATGTGCCTGCACCGGCGCCGATCGCGTCGGAGCCGTACATAAAGTGGTTCATGTTCTGCGCCACATAGCAGGGCGCCGCGATGAGAAGGACAAACGCGAGCACATACGGGCTGATCCGGTTAACCACAACCGCAAAGCCATGGAAATTCGGCAGAAATGGTTTGTGTTCCGTCCGGTCGATCTTATCTGACCAGAGCAGGAGCAGCGTCGGCATCAGGAAGATCACCATGAGCAGGCTGCAGATAATACTCTTTGAGAGCACGATACCAAGATCGAAGCCCATCTTGAACTTCATGGACACGAGGACAATAAATCCGCAGAAGGTGGTCATTGAGCTCGCGAGAACGGTGTTCAGCGTATCCCGGAGACCGGATTTCAGCGCCGGAATCTTATCAAGCCCATTGTCCCTCTCCCGCTCATAGGCGTGGAGCAGGAACACGGAGTAGTCCATCGAGGTCGCCAGCTGCATCACGTCGGCGATGTTGTTCGTGACAAAGGAGATTGTTCCCAGGAAAATATTTGTGCCCTTGTTGATGACGATCGCGCAGCCAATAACTGTGAGGAACAGGATCGGCTCGAAATAGGAGTTCGTCGTGAACAGCAGGATCAGGAAAATCAGGACCACCGCGGTGATCAGGATCATCTTCATCTGCTTCTGGACATTTTCCTCGATAAATTTGTTGGTCGGCGACATGCCGACGATATAGCCCTTGTCGCCGATGATCTTTTCAATATCGTTGATTGCCTGGTGGGTCAGCTTGCTGGTGTCTCCCTCATCGAAGGTGACATCCATGACCGCGCAGTTGTCCTTGTAGAATTCATCAATGTCCGTATAGTTGATAAAATCCGAACCCTGATACACCTGCTGACCCGTGGTGTCGCACCAGATGACCTGGTCGACCCCTTTCACGTCTTCAAAACGGGTTTTATACTGCTTCGCCTCGTAGAGCGACACATCCTTCAGCATAATGCGCCCGGTGCCGGGATAGCCGAAAGATTTCTTCATCTCGTTGATGGCGATCGTGGAATCACATTCATCCGGAAGATAGCTGGTCAGGTCATAATTTACGCCGACAAAGGGAATGCAGATCAGATTGAATACCACAAGGACAAGCACAATCTTCGAGATGATCCCGTTATGATCAACGATAAAATCCGCGAAATTGCCGTGCTTATGCTTCTTCTCCCCGCCGGCGGGATCCGCCCCCTCCGGTTTCTTTTTTCTGAACTTCCCGAAAAGTCCCATCGTTTAGCCCCTCTTTCTGTCAGGTGAAGAAGTTCTTGATCGCCTCAAAGATCATTTTGAAAATATTGGCAATCCTGGTAAATGGCGAATCCTTGGCATCCTCCGTCTCCTGATCCGAAATATCGGTTGCCTCACTTTCGTCGTCGATCTCCTCCGTCCTCATGATGATCTGCAGGCTCTTCGGCTCCGGGTTGGAATCGGAGGTGAAGGAAACCTTGAGGGCGTCGGGATCAATATTCAGGAAATTGGTTTCGTTCTCGATATCATCCAGCTGGTTATCAATCTGCTGCTTCATCGTGTCCGAGGCTTCCCGGACGCCGCCGATATCATTCAGCGTGGTCATTGTCTTATTCAGCGTCCCCTGGATCGCGTCGAGGCTCTTCTTCGTCCCGGCATTCAGGTCGTCGCCGGCGGCAATGCAGGTATCATTGATCTTGCTGAGCACGGCATGCGTTCCGCCGAGCGCGGTGGTCAGGCGGTTCATCAGCTCCTCGGTGTCGCTTAAGGAATCCAGCATCGAGGGCACATAATTGTCTACCGTGCTGATCATCATTTTCCCGTCGTCCAGCAGGTAGTTTACCTGATCCGTCGCGCCCTTGAGCTCATTGACCACATCCGCCGTGCGTCCGGCAACTGTAGCCGCATTGCCCAGGGCGGTGTTGATCTGGCTGATCGCGTCGTCCAGCTTCTCGTCCGCGTCACCCGCACTCTCCAGGATGCTGTCGACATCAGCGGTCATCTTCTGGATCTTCTGCGGATACGCAGAGTCGAGCTCCTTGAGCCGGTCCTCCGCCTGCTTCTTCGCAAGCTCCAACTCCTGCAGATCCCGCTGGGCATTTTCCGGGCCTACCAGCTCCGCGGCACTTGCCATGATCTTCTGCTGCGCCTGCTGCTTCGCGTTCTGGAACTGGAACGCTTTACTGTTCTGAAGCTGCTGGTTCAAGTCGGCGAGACGCTGCTTGACCGCTTTGTTCTGCTCCTTCCCCTTCTTGATATCCTCCTTGAGCTGTGCCTGGAGCTGGTTAATCTCATTGATGATCTCCCGGACTTCCTGGACACTCTTCTCCCGCTCGGCATCGCTCACGGTATTGGAGGAAATATTGCCGCTCGCCCGGCTCAGCGCATTGCCGAGCCTGCCCAGCTTCGGATAGAGGTCATCCAGCGAATCCTGGAGATCGCCCATCGTCGAGGACATCGTATCCGCGTCCGCGTTGATGTCCATCACGGCATCCCTTGCCGTCTCCAGGTAGGGAATCACGACATTCGTCTGATCGATCGCCGACTGCATCTCGTTGAGAGCCTCTGTCGAGAGCCCCTCGATCTCATGGCGGCTGCCATTGACCGTGTTCCGTGCGGACTGGAGATCTTGGGCACCGCTCTGGGCTACCTGGACATCACTCTTCATCGCCTCCATGGACTTCATGAGATCAGTCATGCTGTCAAAGAGGTCATCGCCGGCGTCGCGGAAACGATCCTTCGCCTCATTGAGGCTCTTGATCCGGTCCAGGTCGCTCAGCGTGCCGGGAACCATCGCGATGTAGATGCCCGAGCAGCTGAAATCATCGGTTCCCAGGCGGACGGTGAAGTTCCCGTCCTCACCGGGCAGCGCCATAAACATTACACCGGTTGTGCTTCCCATGTTCTGCGTCTGGGAACCGGGAGCGTCCACGCTGTAGCATTTGCCCATGTCAACCGGGACAATGACGGTCAGGATCATATTATTCTGATAATATTCCTTCGCCTGGGTGTTATGCACCGCGTTCACATCGATCTCAATAAGGCCGGAGGCGTGATTCAGCTTCGAGGCGTCCGCCGGCTGGCCGTTCAGCTTGTAGCTGACATCGACATTCCAGGGGAGCTGCACCGCGTTGTTGTCAATCGATCCTTCATAATAGAAGCGGTTTGTCCCCTCCGGGACATTCCAGGTGACGGTATCGCCGTTCACCTCCGGCTCCGTATTATCCGTCATGTTGGTGATCTTGGAATAATAGCCGTGATCCGTGAACTGCGTGAGGCCGTTCATGCCGACACTCTTGACGACACTTGTGCTCGTCGATACGCCATAGTAGTCCGCGTTGACATACATGGTCTCATCGACCTCCACCTGCGGCGCGTCTGCCCTGGCCGGGATGGCCATACTTCCCGCCGCAGTCACCAGCGCCATGGAAAATGCGGCCGCCCTCGCGGCCAGGCTGTGAACTCTGTTCATATCTTCTCCCTCCGATCAGCGGAATAATTCAACCATGATGTAATCCCTGCCGTCCACCGTTTTTTCGGCAATTCCGGCATAGCGGTAATAGGAAGCCCGCCTTCTGGCGTCCTTCTCATCTTCCCCGAACCGGGTCTCCAGCCTGTCCGCCGCCGAGCTTCCGTCCGAAAGCCCATGGAAATAAATTTCCAGGTGTCTCCGGCTCCTAAAGCTGCTCCCGATATTCTTCAGGTAATCCTCCACCTTTCCCTCCCCGGGAATGGCGGAAGCGGAATACCCGTTCCGGATCGCGAGATCCAGCCGGTGCTCCGCCACTTTCTGGAGCAGGCCGTCGAACTCGAAGGATTTTCTCCGATCGTAGCTATAGAGGGCATGTTCCCCGCGGTCATAGTCATTCTGGTCGCTGTCCTCGAGATCGACGTCATCGTTCGCCTCCTGGCGGAGGTTATTCAGCGCATCGGCGATCTCCTGCTGGTTATCGCTGAAAAAATCGATCCGGTAGGCGCCTCCGCCCTGGTTCTTGAGCTGCCGGACCCGGTTCAGGCTCCCGTCCGACCGGAAGCTGTAGACCGCCTCGTCCGTCGTGAGGTCAGCCCGCCGCATGGATCCGTCACCTTCCATATAATACCAGAACCCGTCCACCTCTGTCCATCCGGTGGCCATCGCCCCCGAATCCCGGAGGTAGTACCAGGTGGGATCCTGATACAGCCACCTGGTCCGCATAACGCCGTCGCTTCCAAGATAATACCAGCTGCCGTCCTTCTGCTGCCAGCCGGTGAGCCGCTCCCCGTTCTCCGTGAGAACCCAGTCATTCCCGGCTCTCTGCCACTCCGAAGCCGCCGCGGGAAATGCCATCATGAACGCGCAAGCCGCGCCGGCCAGAACCGCCCGACAAATCAGACGGTTGTGCGGATATTTTCCAGACTTCATTATCTTCCCCTCCCCGTGCGGCCGGAATTCTCCCGGATCTTGATCTGTTACCGTTCGGATCCCATATCGAACGAGCCTTTGCCTCGCTCGATGCCACAATCTGGAAACTCATCAAATAATTGACATCTGTCTATTTTTAAACTATAATGCATTATACTAATCGATGGCAATTTATTCAATAGATAATTGCCACCCGGTTGTATTAATTTTTTGAAACCCTGCCGTGCATGCCGGGAGCAGAATTGCCGCTGCGGCGTTTTTGCGCGCGATACCGGCTTTGCTCATGGCGCCGTCGGCGCTGGAAAATGGCGGGGAAGAAAGGAAGCCTTTATGCCGAACGCATCAGATTCCACCAATCGTGCGGGGCGCGCCCGCGCAAAAACGGCCAGTGTTGACCGTCGTGTCAGAAAAACGAAAAAGGCCCTGCAGGACTGTCTGATCCGGCTGCTAAAGACGAAAAAACTGCAGGATATCACCGTCCGGGAAATCTCCGAGATGGCTGACATCAACCGCGGCACCTTCTATCTTCATTATAAGGATGTCTACGACCTGGTCAGCCAGATTGAAAATGAATTTGCCGATAAATTTGATCAGATTCTCCAGCATTACAGCGCGGAGGAGCTGACCGAAAATCCCTCCCTCTTTTTCAATGAATTTTATCCCTTTATCATTGAGAACCGCGAGCTGATCACCGCGCTGTTCAGCGAGAACGGGAGCCTGAATTTTGAAAACCGGGTCAAGACCATGATCGGAAACCAGGCTCTCCACAAGTGGATGAATGCGCAGGGCAACCTGGACAATACTTTTCTCGCGCCGTTCTTCGCCTACATGGTGTCCGGCTGCGTCGGCCTTATCCATTACTGGCTGGACTCCGGCATGAAAGAAACCCCGCAGGAAATGTCCGCGATGACAAGCGCATTTATCTCCAAAGGTTTGCATGCGCTCCAGTAGAAGCGGGAAATCGAGGCCTGACGTTCCCGCAAAAGTGCATAATCTTTTTCTTCCTGTCTCCGCCTGCCTGCGCAGTTTTCTGCCCCGCTCCTGGGGGATATTGATCAAATTGCCGTATTCGCAGGCGGCTGCTCCCGGAGAAACGGTCAAAAGGCCGAATGCATGAATAATATCGATGATTTGTAAAAATCAATATATTTGCATTTCCTATAAATTGTGCTATTTTAAAGGTGTTCCAGGAAACAGAGATTTATGAATAAATCAAGAGGAATAAGGGAGGCATTTCTATGAGAAAAGATTTCAGATATAATCCGGATGCGGTAGATTACGGTGCGCTTCAGGCCCAGGCCATCGCGGAGATCGATGTCATGATCCAGAGCTTTGGCGATAAGTTCAGAAGAAACTTCCGCCGTAAAGACAGACAGGGGAAATAAAACAGGACAAGGAAACCGGATAAATTCTTCTCAAAGAGAGGGCCAGCGCCATGAGGCGCTGGCCCTTTCTTTCGCAGAGCACTTATACGATCTGATTGCCAATCGCCGCCACCCATTTCCTGGATAGCGGCGATTTTTCTCACAAAATCATCGATAACCCGATCCTGTTTTTCTCCCGGTCCACCTTGATCACCTTCACCTCGACGATATCCCCGACCTTCACGACATCGAGCGGGTGCTTCACAAACCTGCCTTTTGCCATCTGGGAAATGTGCACCAGCCCGTCATGGTGGACGCCGATATCGACAAAGGCGCCGAAATCCACGATGTTCCGGACTGTCCCGCGGAGAACCATCCCCTCCTTCAGGTCGCCGATCTCCAGGACATCGCTCCGGAGGATCGGCTCCGGCATATCCTTCCGGGGATCCCGCCCCGGCTCCTTGAGCTCGCGGAGAATATCCCGCAGCGTCGGCTCACCGATGCCCAGTTTTTCCGCGGTCTTCTTCGGGTCAGTGATCCGAAGGTCCGCTGGCGCCTGAAAAAATGCCCGCTCCGTCATCCCGGCCTCGCGGATCAATTCCTTCGCCGCGGCATAGCTCTCGGGATGAACACCGGTGCGGTCAAGCGGTTCCTTCCCGCCGGAGATCCGGAGGAAGCCTGCGCACTGTTCAAATGCCTTGGGACCAAGCTTCGGCACCTTGAGCAGCTGCCGGCGGGTGTCGAACCGGCCATTTTCCTCCCGGTAACGCACAATATTCTTCGCGATCACCGGGCTTATGCCGGAAACATAACGGAGCAGCGCCTCAGACGCGGTATTCAGGTCAACGCCGACCCGGTTCACGCAGTCCTCCACCACACTCGTTAAGGCTTCACCCAGCTTTTTCTGGTTCATGTCGTGCTGGTACTGGCCGACGCCGATGGCCTTCGGGTCAATCTTTACAAGCTCAGCCAGCGGATCCTGCACCCGCCTTGCCATGGAAGCCGCGCCCCTTCCCTCGACGTCAAGCTCCGGCAGCTCCTCCGCCGCAAGCTCACTCGCCGAGTAGACCGAGGCCCCGGCTTCATTAGTAATCACATAGGAAATCTTCTCCGGGACTTCCTTCAGGAGGTCAACAATGATCTTCTCCGATTCCCGGGAGGCAGTGCCGTTGCCGAGCGCAATCAGGGTGACGTGGTAGGTCCTGATCCAGCGCAGAACCAGCTTTTTCGCCGCCTCAAGCTTCGCCGGATTCGCTTTCCTTCCGGACGACGGGGCTGTCGGATAAACTACTGCCGTGTCCAGCACCCGGCCGGTGGGGTCAACCACCGCAAGCTTGCACCCGTTCGCGAATCCCGGATCCCAGCCGAGCACGGTATGCCCGGCAATCGGCGGCTGCATCAGGACCTGGGCAAGATTCTGCCGGAACACCCTGATCGCGCCGTCCTCCGCCTGCTCGGTCAGCGCATTCCGGATCTCCCGCTCAATCGACGGCAGAATCAGCCGTTTCAGGGCGTCCGCCGCTGCTGCCCGGAGGAAGGGCGCGCTCACCGGATTGTCCCGCCGGAGCACCCGCCGCTCCAGCCAGTCTTTCTCCTGTTCCTCATCCGCCTCGATCCGAACCGTGAGAAATTTCTCTTTCTCTCCCCGGTTGACGGCGAGAACTCGGTGGCCGGCGATCCTCTTCACCGGCTCCTGGAAATGGTAGTACATCTCATAGGCAGAGGACGCCACCGGATCCTTCGCCTCTGATTCCAGGATCCCGTGATTCCAGACAAAATCCCGGATGCCCTTGCGGTAATCCGCATTGTCCGAAATCTGCTCGGCGATAATATCCGACGCGCCGGCGAGCGCCTGCTCCGCATCGGCGACGCCTTTCTTCTCCGAGATATACGCCTTCGCGGATTCCGCGAGCGGGACATTTGTATGAGGCGCCAGGATCAGCTTCGCGAGCGGCAAAAGCCCCTTCTCCTCCGCGATCAACGCCCTCGTCCTGCGCTTCGGCCGGTAGGGCCGGTACAGATCCTCCAGTGCGACCATCGTCACCGCCCTGTCCAGATCCCGGGCAAGCTCCGGGGTCATTTTCCCCTGGGCTGTAACCGCCGCTCGGATCTGCTCCCTGCGCGCCTCCAGATTCCGGAGATAGTCCAGCCTCTCCGACAGGAGGCGCAGCTGCGTATCATCCAGCGAGCCGTGCTTTTCCTTACGGTAGCGTGCAATGAAAGGAATCGTGCATCCCTCATCGATCAGCTGGATCACCGCCTCCACCTGCCATGGCGCGATATTCATCTCCCCCGCGATTGTCTCTGCGATATTCATAGAAATAATCTCCAAAATTCTCACGATAAAAGTATGTTCCCGCTTATCTGTCTTCCCTTCTTCTCCGGAAACTGTGCCCCTTATCCTGATACATGTTGAAATCTGCCTTCGTGAGCAGCGCGTCGAAATCGGTCAGTTTTCCGCGGATGGACGCATATCCGATCGCCATGCTGATCCCGTTGTTGACCGCGCTCTCCCGCATGTGGCGGATCAGCAGGCGGATATCCCTGTCCTCCAGATCTTCGGTCACAACGACAAACTCATCCCCGCCGGTGCGGAAGACACAGTCCTTGCCCGCGCACTCCCCGAGGATCCTGGCTGTCTCGCTGATCAGCATATCACCGGCGTGATGGCCCTGGGTATCGTTCGTGTTTTTAAGCCCATTCAGGTCGATGGAAATTACCCCGAGCACGCCGTCCCCCTGCCATTCCCGGATCCGGTGCTCCAATGCCCGTCGGTTGCCGGCACCGGTCAGCTGGTCGATCATGCTCTGCCGCTCCAGTTCCCTGAGGCTGTTCCTGTTGCGGACCATCGCGGCGATAAAGTCCGTCAGGGTCAGATACAGTACGCTCAATGTCCGGAAGCTCTCCTCCGACGGATTGATAACCAGCGTAAAGCCCTCGGTCTGGTTCTGCAAAAGCAGCTGTCCGGAGACAAAGCTCCGAACCCCATGAATCCGAAGGGAAAAATACGGATATTCTTTCTGGAACGCTTCCATATCACTGACCATGACCAGCCGTTCGGCAGCAAACTTTGTATACAATACCCGGAGTTCTGTCCTCGGGATGCTCTGCAGTTCTTCTTTCAGTGGAATCACGCCAGGTGCGGTCCATTCGTAAGTCGCACTGACCGTATGGTCGTCGCGCTCCTCAAAAATCAGAAACCGCTCAGGCTTCATTTCCCTTGCAATACTCGCGACCGTCCTCTCTATCCCCTTCTCGGGATCAGCCTCAAGGATACCGCTGGATATGGCCTCATTTGCCCGCAGTTCCTGATAGAGCAGCCCATGATCCTCTGCTATAGTATCCAGATATTCATTCATATTAAAGGCAATGGTAATCTTCAGCGTGCGCTTCTCCCATACGGTCAGGAATGAGCGGACGATCTGGTTCTCCCCGGTTTTGTGGTTCATGTGCGTTCCTGAAAATGCACGATCCATCCTGAGCATCAGGTTCGGGCAGTCCCGGCAAGGCGCATCAAACCCTTCCAGATCCTGATAACAGCGACGTCCCTTAAGGCTAACGCCAGCGCCAATTCCGATATCCTTCCGTGCATGCTGGTTCAGGTAGACCAGCTCATACGTCTTCGGGTCGCTGATGATGACGCGCTCCGGGACAGAATCCAACACCTCGCGGCTGATATAAATGCGGTCTGCCGTGTAAGGCTTATCCCCATACGCCTCCTTTTCCGCGCTGCTCAGCCTCCGGATCAGAAGCTGCAGCATCTCGTCCAGGCTCATCACTTCCGAGCCGTACGCGATCGCGTGCGTCAGCACAGGGATGGTCTGGAGCCCCAGCTGCCTCCACAGAAGCGGAAGTATCCCCGCAACCGCCGCGATCTTCTCGCCGATCTTTCCCGCGTTCTCCCTCCGGCAGAAGCATAGGAAGCAGCAGAGTCCGATCCGCGCGGCCGCCCACCCGTAAGCCAGCGAAGACCTCAGCGCGGATGAAATCTTCATCAGGATTTCTTTCGCGTTCTCCTTGCTGTCCTGCAGCACCTCAGCATAAGCAGGAACATCAATCAGGAGCCCGACATAATCCACATGGTTCACGCGATACTGGTCTGCATAGAGCAAGCCTGCCTCAATCGCGCCCCGGAAGCTGAGGAAACCGGTCTCATGATCGGTAAGTCCCAGCCGGGATTCCTCATCCCTGCCTTCCGGATCATCTCTGCTCACCATGTTGAGGGTTCCCGCAATTTCCTTCTCCTGATACCAGGGGACGCGCGCAATCCGAATGTCCCGGATTCGTCCTTCCGAGAGCACCAGCTCCTCTGTCGCATCGCCAGGCTTCCCGCCGGGCACTGCTTTCGGATCAGGCGCACCTGCCTCCGCGATATTCAAGCGCCTGCCGATCTCCTCCTCCGTCTTTCCCAGGAGCTTTGTTTCCTCCTGGAATCCGCTATTCTCAAGGAACTTCCTGCTCACGCCCAGAATGCGGCCGTCCCTGTCCTTCCAGAAAAAAGAATACGGGGAATCGCTGCGGAGCGCCCGGAAGAGGCTGCTCTCCGCCAGCATTTCCGGCCGGACAGTATCTGGCCTGGATATGCCGAAAGACCGGCAAAACTCCGGAAGAAGAGTATCCCGGTCACTCTTTCGTTCCCAGAGATCTTCCTGCTCACAGAGCAGGATAGTCTTCGCTGCGCTCTTGTAGATCATGAGTGCTCTGAGCACCGTCCACCGGTAATTCCCGTCCGCTGCCCGGATGCGAATAACCTCCGTCGGCGCAGTGCCTTCACTTTTTCCTGTTCCGGTCTCCAGATGTTCAAAGCAGATAAATGAAGCAAACCGTTCCCTGTCTTCGGGGTAAACCAGCTGATCAGAGAAAAATCTGAGAAATGCCCCGGGCTCATGGGGAACCCTGTCCGGATTCAGTTCCGGATGGCTGGATCGGAGAACCCGGATTTCCTCATTTCTGCGGTCAATCAGGTAAAATCCCGCATATAACTGGTACATATTGCGCAGCGTCTGGTCGAGCATATTTGCCTGACGGATCGCCGCGTTATTGCTGATGTTATAGATATGCGCCTCTCCGACCCAGTATCGTTCATCCCCGGCAATCCAGCGGACACTCACCCGCATATATTGCCCATTATCCGTATAACCCAGGGTTTCTTCAACCTTTGACTTCAGCGCGCTCTGGAGAAGCTGCTGGAAACTTTCGCGGAACGGATAGCCTGTGTCCATCAGGTTAGCATTTGCCTCTGCCATATCCTGCGTCCCGGTACTCCTGAGCTCCCGCTTGTAGGCATCATTTTCCATAAGGAACGTGATATTCTTTCCGTCAAAGCTGAACAGCGCCGTCGGGGAATCCGAAATCACATTGACGCTTTCCGCGGCATTCATCAGATGGGCTTCCTCCGGCTGCTCCAGCTGCATATTCCTGCCAAGAATAAAGGAAAAGGTGTCTTCATACATCATCGGCTGCCCGTAATAGAATCCCTGGATCCGCCCGCAGCCGATCTTTTTCAGGAAGTCGACCTGCTCCCGCGTTTCCACTCCCTCCGCAAGCGTCTGCACGCCCAGCATCCTTGCCATCGTCACAACCGAGGTGATGATCTGCCGGCTTCGGTCATCAAAGTGGCTGAAAAATCCCATGTCAACCTTGATGACATCAAAATGATAGTTGTGAAGGGAATTCAGCGAAGAGTATTCGCTCCCGAAATCATCCATCCACACCTGGTAGCCCGCTTCCTGAAACTGCTGGACTGTCCTGGACATATTCAAGTGGTTCCGGAACATCACCCGCTCGGTGATCTCAAAGCAGAGCACGGTTCTCGGGATCCGGTAAGAGTTCACCGTCTTCTCGATCGTATCGATCGGATTCGCGACATCAAAATCATAGGCGGAAAGGTTCATGGAGACGGAGACCAGCGGCAGGCCGTTGTTCATCCGATCGCGGACAAGCCTTGCTACCTGTTCCAGGACATACCGGTCAAGACGGTTGATGAGCTGGGCATCCTCCAGCACCGGGATAAAGGTCTGCGGATAAATCATTCCGAGCACGGGATCTTCCCAGCGCGCAAGCGCTTCAAATCCGCAGATTTTCCCGGTCAGGGTCCGGATGAGGGGCTGGAAATACACTTTGATATAATGCTTTTCCAGTGCTTCATTAAAATGACGCAGGACATAGGCCTTCCGGGTAAAATTCTCACCCATCGAAGGCTGGTAGACCGCGATGCTCCGGTTTCCATCCGTCTTGATACTGTCACAGGCAATCTTCGCCCAGTCAAAGGCATGCAGCAGGTCGTCCAGGGTATCTTCTTCCCTTGGCATATAGATGCCGACCTTCAACCGGATCCCGTCATCATTGATAAAGGCGTTCACCTCGCTGCAGACATGCTCCAGCTTCGCCTCCAGATCATCCGGCGGCAGAAGCGCGTTGAAATGATCCGCCGTCAGATGGCCGATCAGGGCGCCGGGAAAATATCCGGTGAGAACATCAGCGATTTTCCTGAGGCACAGGTCTCCCTGGTGCACGCCGTAAAGCCGGTTGTATTCTTTAAAGCTGGTCAGGTCAAGGGAGACCGGGCAGAGGGCGCGCACCGAGGGAAGCGCCCTCTGCTCCGTTGCCTGTTTCCGCGCCTCCTCAAAGAAATCATGCGCGCCCAAAACGCCGGTTTTATCCAGACCTCTCCGATCACTTGCGATCTGCTCCGCCGAAAAAAGCAGGAGCACATACGCCCGCCCGAAGGGGGTATCCCTCAGGGAACCCACGCCTTCCGCCTTCCGGAAGTGCCCTTTCTTCGTCCGGTACTGGAACGAGAGCGGGAAATGTTCCGGATGACCATCCGCCATCTCCGCGAGAGGCCGGTAATCCTCCTCTTCCATGAGGCTCCGGAAGCCGGATGAGACAAAGGAGAGAAAATCCTCCGCATCCGCACATTCATAGAGGGACGCGGCCTTCCCGTTGGCGAAGACGACCTTCTCCGTCCCGTCGGCAAGGATGATGCAGACTCCTCCCTCGATCATGTCAAAATATTGATGGCACTGCTCCCGCAGGCGATCCTCTTCCGGTAAACCTCCGGCAATTTCAGACATATCTTTTACCCCTCGATGACGCAATCTGATTCAGGTAGAAATCCCACTTCCGGAGATCTCCTGATCTTCCAGAAGGCACGGCAGCATATACACAGGCAGATATTTGATTCCGTCTTTATCTCCCACGTCTTTCTGGGAAATAACATAAACCTCTTTACAATGCTGCCGGTACTGCTTTTTAAATGCAGATAGGGATTCATGCTTCCCGATTCCCGATGATTTGACTTCTATACCAGTTACCCTTGATCCTTGTGAGATAAGAAAATCCACCTCATAATAATGGGTGCTGCCTTTTTTCTCCCAAGTATGATAATACGGCACACGGCCTGCTGCCACAATGATCTGGGCAACCGCATTCTCATAGAAATATCCGAGATTTGCCGGCAGGTGGTCCGACAGCAATTTCGAGTAAATTTCGTTTTCCACCGCCAGGCGGTCCATGAACATCAGTGTGAAAAACAGTCCGGTGTCTCCGATATAAAGCTTGTAACTATCCAGATCCTCTGTCAGCAGAAGACTGACTCCTGGGTCGGTCACATGATAACAGATGTTGACCGTCTTTGAATCCAATAGTTCGCAGAGCAGTTCATCGGCTTTTTTCGAGCGGCGCTTCTCCTTTACCGCCCGGTTCACACGGTACTGTCTGAAATCCCTGGATAATTGTGCCGGAATTGCATGATACATCGCGGAAACCCTTCCCGACGGATCAAGCTTTCGAAAATCATCTTCATAAAGCCGGATGATATTTCGTTTGACGATATCGATCTGCGAGAAATTTTTTCCGTCAAGGTAAGCCTCAACTGCCTGCGGCATACCGCCGACTGCCATATAGAGCCGAAAAGTGCGCATGAGTTCTATATTGATCTTCTGGCCAACGGCTGCCCCTGTTTTGTACAGCCGCCGGATCAGATGATAGCCGCCCTTTCCTGTTGCGAGAAGGAACTCCTCATAATCCATGGGATAAACGGTGATCTTCATCTCCTCGGATGGGATCAGGATGTTCTGAACATTTTTCCTGATCGAGATCAACGAGCCGATCTCAATATAATGATACCGCCCATCTTTGACCAGAAATTTAATTGCCTGCCTGGCTCTGGGAAATAACTGTACCTCATCAAAAATGATCACGGACTCATGTTCATACAGGGTGATTCCTGTGACAGCCTGCAGCCTGAGAAAAAAAAGATCTATGTTCCCGATACTGTCGAAACAGCCCCGAATATCGTCGGAAACCGTTGCAAAGTCAATCAGGATGTACGAGCGATATTCCTTCCTGGCAAAATGCTCTGCAATTGTGGATTTTCCGACCCGCCTTGCTCCCTCCAGCAGAACGGCATATTGATCCGCATATTCCTTCTTCCATCGCACGAGTTCGTCATACGCTTTCCGCCTAAAAAATACACCCATCGATGTCCCCCTCTTATGCCGCTTGCGTATTCTTGTGTGAACGCCCCTTAAAAAAATGATACAGGCACGAAAAATACCCTTCTCCACTTATTGATCATGCCATGTGCTTTTGCTGTTTCGCAGCTTCCACAATATGTATTATATGGAATTCTCGTAATTAGTGAAGTCTCACACGACTAAAGTCGCGTGCTTCCATACCACCTTCCGGCAGTAATGGACTCGCTGACCACAGATACAGTTAAGATACCGATACCCTATGCCGCAGCATGGAGTTCTGCGTCTAAACGAATGAGTGTGGACAGTGTGCAGGTACTTCTCTTTGCACATCCGGGAACTTTTGCCTGGATGCGCTGCCCTTCCGTTACCGGAAGGGACTTTAAGATCTCACGCACAAAATATCGTGACCCGATATTGTAGCTGGCATTGAGATCGCAGTTGTATACCTTGCCTGTCTGAAACTCACACAGGCTGTAATTCCCATTTGTCTTGGAAGACTCCCTGCCGCGCAGGATCCTGCCGGAGCCGTCAAACGCAAGACGTGAGGTCCCCCAGGCATTGATCCTGCTGATCCGCATGGAAAGGGCGTGCGCCTTGTCGCTGACAACCGCCTGTACACGTCTTGCCTTCCATAAGTGCAGGCGCTGACGTTTTGAGCCGCGTTTCCTGCCGCTAAGGTCGAGGTGTTCGAAGACAATCGTGTCAGCGCTGTACAGGACAGCGGTATCAAGAATAAACTGCGCTGTCTTTACGGCAATATCATCATTCACACCATCAGCAAGCTTCCATAAGCGGCGCACGCTTCTCGAGCCATGCCGCTGCGCGTATTTTATGTGCGATACCTTGCGGGTAAGAGAGTCGTACTCTCTTGGAAGGCGGAGAAATCGTCTTCCAAGGATCGTGCCATCCGGCCGCATGACCGAACATACACAGCAGCTGTTCATGCCAAGATCGACCGCCACTATGGTCTGATTGAAAATCTCTGTATTGTGCAGCTTACCTTCCTGCTGAAATGGAAAATCCAGATACCAGCACTTGCCACGTTTCTGAAGCGTAGGTACACATTCCTTTCGAAACTGGCAGTGGCGCAGGATATAATCCACATCCGTTTTGCGGAGGCGGACTGTGATCCAATCCCATGTGTTGCGGACAAAAGCTTTGATCCGTGCGGTGTAATGATCCACGCGGACATAGCAGTTGCCTCTGTACAGGGCAGGGCACACAAAGCCTGCCTTCGGGAAACCGGGTCTTGCGCCCCTGGTACGGGGATCGGAAGATTCCCAGTTTGCAAGGTTTGATCTGTAGGAAGACACCTTTCCAAAGGCTTCCGCAATTCCCGCTCTTCGTAAGTAGCTGGGAAACTTGTAGAACCCGGTGCCAAAGTCGTATTTCACAGCAGGGCGCTTCTTCGTCGCAACAGACAATGCTTCCGCTGTATTAACCGCCGCTTTCTGCGTTGTGATCGTGCAAAAGGCAGCATCCCACTCACCGTTAATGACGGAAATGTAAAAATCCACAGCTTTCCTGTAGAGATCAACCGTATCTTTCAGGGCACGGGATATGCCGTTCTTATTTAGTTTCACGGAATACGTGGCAGTCAGCTTCATGATTTCGCTTTCTGAGAATGAATATAGTGCTCAACCATTTCCCTTGTTCGGTCACTTACCGTGACAATACAATAGGATGGATTCCATAAGTGCCCGCCCCAAAGGCTGGATTTCAGTTCCGGATGATGAATAAACATCCATCTTGCTGTATTGCCCTTCAGGATTTTGATCATATTCGACGGGCAGAATTGCGGCTTACAGGATATGAGCAGATGTACATGGTCCGGCATGACTTCCATAGCCTGAATACTGAAATCGTAATCTGCCGCAATCTGCATCAGATACGCTTTCAGGTCATCGTCGATGCCGTGCCGAAGGACAGCTTTACGATATTTTGTACACCATACAATGTGATACTGAATGCTGTACACATATCCACGACCATATGTAAGATCATTTTTTCTTGTATCATAAACACTTTTATCCATGTAATTATTATAGCATATGCAGTGGTAATTGGCACCTGCATGATCTAAAAAGTTTCTAAATTCTTCTACCGGCTAACTCATGACTGAAGTCACGAGAATGTGCCGGTAAATTTTCAAGATTTCCTCAACGCATATTCAACATTCCTTCAAAATCATATCTTCATAAATATGATATTTCTTCAAAATTTAATTTTCCAATTATGTACATTTCTTCCATATTTCATTATTGTATTTCCGCACTTTTTGGTTTCTGTGTCAATCTATTTTTAAGATTTTTCAAAAAATATGGGTTAGACCCCTTATGTAATCTAACCCTTTGAGCTTAACGAACTGACATTGGGGGGCTGAACAGTTACAAGATTTTTTCTTCGCATTTTTGCAGTTTCTTCAAGATTAACCAAAAGAGCTTCACTCCTTCCGCGCCCTCGCGAACGCCTGCTGGAAGTCAGCCACAAGATCTTCCCCATCCTCAATCCCGGGGGAGACACGGATCAGGTTATCCAGGATCCCCAGCTTCTGCCGCTGTTCTTCCGGAACACCTCGTTGGGATGTTGAGGCAGAGTGGCCGATCAGGGATTCCACGCCGCCTAAGCTCGCGCCGTCCGTGAAGATCTGGAGAGAATCCAGGAATGTGCCGACATCGTAACGCTGATTCAAGAGGAAGGAAAACATCGCCCCGCCATTTCTGGCCTGCTTCCGCTGAATCGCGTAGCCCGGATCTGCCGGCAGCCCGGGATAATGCACGAGATCAACCGCGTCATTCTCCTCAAGGAACCTGACGAGCTTCACCGCATTCTCTACCTGGCGGTCAAGGCGGACAGAAAGGGTCTTGATACTGCGCACCAGAAGATAAGAATCAAACGGCGGCAGGATTCCCCCGGCAAGGTGCTGGGCAGAGGAGATCTTCTGCGCAAGATCCTCCCGGTTTGTCACCGCGAAACCGGCGATCAGGTCACTGTGCCCTCCAAGGTATTTTGTCGCACTCTCAACCACAATGTCGATGCCGAAGTCGAGCGGCTTCTGGATGTACGGGGAGGAAAATGTGTTGTCCACGATCGTAACCAGCCCGTATTTCTTCGCAGTATCTACGATTTCTTCCATATCGAGCACAGCAAGGGTCGGATTGGAGGGCGTCTCAAAATAAATCCCCTTTACCTCCGTGGTGACCGCTGCCTTCACCGCTTCCAGAACTTTCTTCTGATAATCCCCGGAGATTCCGGTGTCCTCAACAATAATCTCCCTGCCATGAATGCCGAAATTTTCGTAGACCGCCCTGAACAGGCCGTCGGTGCCGCCATAAACATTACCCAGGACAAGAACCGTATCTCCGCTGGAAAATACATGAAGTGCCGCATCGATAGCCGCCATGCCGGAAGAAAAGCCAAAACCGTACGCAGCGTTCTCGAGATCCGCAACCAGCGTCTCCGCTGCCTCCCTCGTGGGGTTCTGCCCCCTGGCATAGCCATAGCCGCTGTGATCCGAGAAGCTCTTCTGCCGGAATGTCGATGTCGTATAAATCGGGGTGATCACCTCGCGCGCTTCGGAGACAAATGGCTTTCCCCCGTGAATCAGCCTGGTGTTGAACCTTTTTCCGAATGTCTGCGGCTGCTGTTTCCTGAAATTTTCCTGCTCCCTGTTCATGATTTTCCTCCTCGTATCATTTGTCGATCAGCGATTTTCCGTCTATAAATTCTGCCTGTACCCGGTACACATCAGCCATGCCCTGCGCTTCCCGGAAAAGTTCGTCCCGGAGATGCAGAAGAATCCTGTCCGCGGCCTGCCCGTCGTCCGCGGATGCGGTAATGGCCACCTTGGCCTCCGCAGTCTCCGGAATAACGTTACTCTTTGTTCCTGAACTGGCGCTGAGAAAATAAATCCTCCCCCTCTCGCCCGCTTCGAGTATCCGACGGGAGATGCCTTCGGCCACAGGTACGAGGGCGCATAGGGCAGATAGCGGATTCCCGGCAAAATGCGGCATGGAAGCATGTCCTCCAGGGCCATGAAAACAAAGAGTAATTATTTTTTCCGATTTCATGATTCTCCTCTCTTCCGGTATGCCCCCCGAGCCAAGTACTCGAGGGCAAACCCAGCCTCATAGCAGATACCGCTCCTGATTGCCCGGTCATCAAAACGAACCCGGCTGTTGTGAAGGGAAAAGCAGGGGAAATCGCCCGCGCCGCCCAGGAGGGCAAATACCTGGTTGTCCGTAATTTCGCGGTATCTCCGGAAATCTTCACCGAACATCACCGGCTGCCCGAACCGCACATGGTCTTTTCCGAGAACATCCCGGATGACCTCTGCGGCGAGGTCGGTGCAGGCTCGGTCATTGACCACCGTCCCGCTGATGGTTTTCCAGGCTGATTCCGTTGGGAGCCCGAAAATGGATTCAGCCGCCTTTGTGATCCGAAGGACAGCTTCCCTGATCACACTCCTGTCACGCTCATCGGTAAGCCGCCCATCAAAGGTGGCTGAAATTGCCCCATCATCCCCGGTTTCCAGCAAAGTCGGGGTAAATACCGCATTTCCCCGGAGGCGGTCTGCGGGAAATTCCGAACCTATTGTATTCACAAGAAATGCCATTTCCCGAACCGCAGCACCTGTATTGGCGGACGCCTTCCCCGGGATCTCCGCGCATGGATTGCCGTCTGCCCTCACGCGGATCTCCGCGCAGTATCCGGAAGATGTCCTGCTCCCGTAACCGACGGTGAAGAAACACAAAAAAGGCAGATGAGATTTTCCTCACCTGCCGAAAGAGTTCTGTGATTTGCGGCTTCTGGGCTGCAGATTCTATGTTGCCCAGCTTGCAAAAGCATGTCAATGGATACGATCTCCTCGAACGGATCCATCTCTCTATGCTCTTTCCCTACCGGGACATCGCCCCAAGACCCCGCCGAACTTCCAGGTGAGTATTTTCCTCTGACAGGAACAGTTCTTTCTACAGCAGCATGCCATTCCGGCAATACACATCCAACACATCATCTGTTCCTCCTGAAAGTTTTTGTACCATGCAGCGCATACGGTATCTGAACCGTTACTGATTTCCCCTCAGCCTCCGCTTCTCCGGAACTTGTGCTCCGGATCAGCGGAGAGATGCTCCCGCCCCGCCGGCTCCGACCATACCGCCTCATCCGGCCCCGCGGGAAGGATGCTGTCGGGATTGGTCGCCAGGCAGCAGAGATGGTAATGCTTCTTGATCCCGTCGAAATCCGTGTTGTCGGCGAAGGCCGGCTCGGCGAAGAGATCCCGGGCATATCCCCAGAGATTCGGGTAATCCCTGAGCATCCGGTAATTGACCCGGAAACCGTTGAAGTAGGCGAGGTCAAACCGGGCCAGCGTCACGTACAGGCGGACATCCGCCTCGGTGATATAATCGCCGAAAAGGAACCGCTGCCGGGACAGCCTCTCCTCCAGTCGGTCGAAGGCGGCAAAGACATCGCGGCAGGCCGCGGTGTACGCCTCCTGGCTCTGGGAAAATCCTGCCCGGTAGACCCCGTTGTTCACGTTGTGGAAGACATAGTCGTCCAGCTCGTCAATCTCTTTCCTGAGCTCCGCCGGATAGAGCTCCGGCGCGCCCTCGCGCTGGAATTTCTTCCACTCTGTCTCAAAATACAGGGTCAGGTGGAAATAGTCGTTATTGACCACTTTCCCGGTCGTGAGATCAACCACGGCAGGCACCGTCGGCCGCCCGGTATAGCTCCGGTCGGAATGGTAGTAAACCTCGGAAAGCAGGTGCACGTGGAGAACCGGGTCAATCCCGCCGGGATCGAGGGTAAATGCCCAGTCGCTCCAGGGGACATCCGGGCGGATCGGATCCGCCTTACCGACACTCAGGATCGGCATCCCGGTCTCCGGGTCTGTCCGGTCGAGGCCGAGAAGCTCGCGGACAATCATCGAGCGCGTTGCCCAGGGGCAGACCGGCGCCCAGATCAGGCGGTAGCGCCCCGCCTCCACCGGGAGAAGGCCTTTCTTTTCCGCATCCGGGTTTGCGGAAAATGGCGTGGTGAAACGGTTTCCCTGCCGCTCAAAACTTCCGTTTTTCCCGACCTCCGAAGTGATCACATGATCAACGACTGCCATACTTACACCTCCAGCGGGCCGAATTTCTCCGCCCGGTTATTCGGCTCCGTCCAGACCGACTCATCCGGCCCGTACGGGACAATGCGCCAGGGATTCGGCGCGGAATCTCCGAGGAAATATCCCCTCTTGATTGCCTCGAAATCCGTGGCTTCCCGGAATGCCGGGATCGAATAGAGCTCCTTCGCATAGTTCCAGAGATTGTCATAATCCCGAAGCCGCTGCTTATTGAGCCGGAACGCGAAATAGTACGCCGCGTCCAGCCGGGATAAGGTGACGTAGAGGCGGACATCCGCGTCAGTCAGGCGGTTCCCGAGAAGGAAACGGTGTCTGCCGAGATAATTTTCCAGCGCGTCCAGGCGTTTAAAGAAGATATCATAGCTGTGCTCATACTCCGCCTGTGTCGCCGCGTACCCGGCAAGGTACACGCGGTTCGTCACATCGTTAAAGAGAATCCGGTTCAGGCGGTCAATCTGCGTGCGGAGGCCGGCGGGATAGAGATCCGGCGCTCCGGGCCTCCAGAAGGGCTTCCAGACCGTCTCAAAGTAATTCGGGAGATGGTGGTAGTCGTTATTGATGACCCGCCCCTCACGGACATCCACGAGGACCGGAACCGTGTCGTTCCACCCTTCGCCCGGCGCGGTCTTCTCATAGATCTCGTGCAGAGAGGAAATGCCGAGCACCGGATCTTTTCCCCCGGGATCCAGGGTGAACTTCCAGCCGTCCGCTGTCTTCACCGGATCCGCCGTCCCGACACTGATGACGTCCCCGCCGATCCCCAGGAGGTTCAGCACGATTTTCAGCCTTGTCGCCCAGGGGCAGAGCGGTGTCCAGATCAGGCGGTAGCGCCCGGCTTCCACCGGAAGCTCCTGCTCTTCCACGGAGGAATCCGGAAGGCCGATCGGGATCGTGGCGCCGATGACTTCCCTTCCGCCGGCAAATGGCGTGTTGAACCAGGTATCCCCGGGGATCGCCCGCTCGCTGTCATGATAGCCGCCCACGCGGTTTCCGTGGCTCCAATCCTGCCCGTCATGCGCTTCCGGGACATGGGAATGTCCCTTCGCGTGCGTCTTCGGCGCAAAGCCGCAGGCGGACATCTCTTTCTCCTTCGGCACAAATGCACAAGCCGAAGTTTCTTTCTCTTTCGGCACAAAGCCGCAGGCAGAAGTCTCAGTTTTCTTCGTCATACAGGTCTCCGTTCAGATAGTGATCCCCGCCGTCCGGGACGATCACGACAATCGTTTTCCCCTGATTCTCCGGCCGTCTGGCCACCTCAGCCGCCGCCCAGAGCGCGGCGCCCGCGCTGATGCCGATCGTAAAGCCCTCCAGGCGCGGCACCTTCCGTGCAGTCGCGTATGCGTCCTCATCGGTGACATCGATCCCCTCGTGATCCGGGAATCTCGGTACTCATGCTCAGATATTGTATTCCGCAGCCTCCAGCATATTGATGTGAATGAGGAATTGGCGGAGCCGGTCGCTCGCTGGATGCTCGAAGATCTCCCTCGGCGTCCCGCAGGCAACGACCTTGCCTTTCTCCAGGAAAATGACCTTGTTCGCGACGCTCTTGACAAATGGCATCTCGTGGGTGACAAGGAGGATCGTATTGCCCTCATCCGCCGCCTTGCGGATCGTCACATTGACCTCCTGTACCAGCTCCGGGTCAAGTGCCGATGTCGGCTCGTCCATGAGCAGGAGCTGCGGCTTCATCGCCAGCGCTCTCGCGATCGCGACGCGCTGCTGCTGGCCGCCGGAGAGGTGGCGCGGATAGTGGTAGATCCGGTCCTGCATCCCGACGTTTTCCAGCGCGGCGAGCGCTGCCGTCCTCGCCTCCCCGCGGCTCATCTTTTTTACAACCCGGAGGCCTTCCATGACATTTTCCAGCGCGGTCTTCTGCCGGAACAAGTTGAACTGTTGGAAAACCATCTCCGTGTGCTGGCGGAGGGCGAAAATCTCCCTGGCGTTCCGCGTGGTCAGGTCATACGATTCCCCGTCAAAGCGGATCGTGCCGCTCTCCGGCTTCTCGAGAAGGTTCAGGCAGCGGAGAAGGGTGGATTTTCCGGTGCCCGAGGGGCCGATGATCGCGACAACCTCTCCCTTTTCAATGTCCAGGTCAACGCCGTCGAGGACGGTGTTATTGCCAAATTTCTTTTTCAGGTTGCGGATTTCTACGTAGCTCATCGTTCTGCCTCCCCTGCGCCGGTCGCGCCCTCCGTCTTCACTGCCGCCCTGGCCAATGCGGCTGCCCGCTTTCCGCGGATGATTTTTCCCTCTGCATCCCTCTCCGGCACCTCAGCAGGCACCTCGAAAGATTTCTCAAGCCGGGAGATCAGCTTCTCCAGGAAGAATGTGATGACCCAGTAGATCATGGCCAAGGAACAGTACACCTCAAAGTAGCGGTAATTTCGTCCGGCGATGATCTTGCCGGCGGCGGTCATCTCCACTACGGAGCAGGTAAATGCGAGCGATGTGCCCTTGATCAGGCCGATCAGGGAATTGCCCAGCGGAAGAAGGGCGACCGATGTGGCTTCCGGGATGGTGACCCGGGTGAGCACCTGGAGATTGTTCATGCCCAGGGAGCGGGCGGCTTCGATCTGGCCCCGGTCAACCGACTGCAGGGCGGAGCGGATAGTCTCCGAATCGAAGGCGGACTGGTTAAGCCCAAGGGCAACCATCGCGAAGACAATTCCCGGGATGGCGTTGATATTGTAATCCGTGCCCCGAGAGTAATTGATATACTGGAGGGCGATCGGGATACCGAAATACGCGATATACAGCTGGACAATGACCGGCGTCCCACGGATCAGGGAGACGAAGGCGGCGGAAAGCTGCCAGAGGCCCGGGATCTTCCGCATGCGGATGACGGCGATCAGAAGGCCGAGAAGCAGGCCGATCACCGCGGCAACCAGCGTCAGGATGAGAGTGGTCGGAAGATAGCGGACGATGTCCGGGATTTCCGTAAAGACAAGTTTCCAGTCAAAAAGTTTCGCCATTTTGCTCCTCCGGAAGATCAAGTTTTTTGCAGGTTTATCTTCTGCGATTTTGGGGTTCTTGTTAATACTTAGTATTCAGATATGTTTTATCTGTTGTTATAGATACTACTCGTTACGCCCGGAAAAAGCAAGCACTTTTTGTTCCCGGTCAATCCAGCTGCTTCCCGTGCTCCGGCGGAACCGCATAATCCTCGGATTCATCCCGCTCATAGCGGTATCCCTCCGGAAGAAGGAAGCCCTCTTTCTGCTCAAATTCACTGAACGATCCCCCCGCATGGATGACGAAGCCGGTCTTCATTCTCCGGAAACCGAGCGTCTCATAGAACTTGACCGTCTGCGGATGGGTGTAGAGGATTGTCTCGCATCCCTGAACCTCATCGAGAAGACGGCTGATGACGCCCCGTCCGAGGCCATACCCCTGATAATCCGGGTCTACAGCGATATTGTAGATCGCCGCCTGCTCAAGCCCGTCGGAGAGAACTCTCCCGCAGGCGATCAATTTGCTTCCGTCATAGGCATAGACCACGCCGTAGCTGTTCCCGAAGACCTTTTTCACCGACGCCGCAGAGCGCAGGTGGCCGTCCCGGTGTTCCCTGCCGGAACCTGCCGCATCGGCATTTTCCAGCCCTGCCGCGATCTTCCCGGTGCCCGGCTTTTCCGCGGCCTTCCCCTCAGCCCTGAGCCTTTCCGCGGCCTTCTCGGCCCTGCGTTTTTCCTCGGCATAGCCCGGCCTGTTGACCGGCTCATTCGTCTTCGCAAATGCCCGGTTGAGCAGGTCTGCCAGATCCTGCCAGTTCACCTGCTCACTCGTCTCCTTCCAGATAATCTCTTTCATCGGATAAACCTCCTTATGCTGTCCAATCCGCCAGATCAGCAAATCTCATCACGCACACCTGTTCGTGTCCTGCATAACCGAATTCCGCCGGAATGGTCATCCATCCCGGCGGAATTTCCCTGCGGCATCAGTTTCCGGAGGTCAGTGCCGAGAGATCCGGGGTGTAATCCTTGCCGTCAAAATATTTTTCATTGATTTCCTTGGAGGTGCCGTCCTCGATCACCTCACGGAGTGCGGAATTGATATCCTTGAGCAGCTGATCACTTCCCTTGCTCAAGAGATAATAGCTGTACATCCCGTCGGTTGTACCGAAGCCGGCAAGATTCTTGACCTGCAGGTCATAGCCGAACTCCGGCTCGTAATAACCATAGTACATCGGCGCGTCGATGGTGAGAAAATCATACTTGCCGTCCTGGACGTCCTTCAGCTGCACGGAGAGATCTTCCTCCGTATAGTTGATGTTGATCTTCTTGTCCGGATTGGCATCATTGTAATTCTCCACGTTGGTCGTCTGGAAAATACCGGACTGGCCGACAAAATTGAGGCCCGCAAGATCCGAATAATCGATGGTGTCGCTGTCCCCGAGCTGGACGTTCTTGCCGGCGACGACGATCAGCTGGTTCGCGAACATCGGGTCAGAGAAGAGGTACTTTTCCTTGCGCTCCTCGTTCATGGAGAAGTTATTTACCCCGAGCTGGTAGCGGTTGGAATCGAGCCCGGCGAAGATCGACGGGAAATCGGTAACCTCCCAGCGCAGGTCGTACTGCGGAAGCTTTGCAAAGATCGCGTTCGTCAGGTCTATATTCATGCCGGTCAGCTGGTTGCTCTCATCATAGTAGGTAAATGGCCTCGGGCTCGCGGCGGTCACCGCCGTGATGGTCGTCTTCTCCCCGGAAGCGCTGCTGTCCGCGCCGGCTGCCGCGCTGCCCTGCCCCTGCGTTCCCGCTGCTGCCGTTTTATTGGCCGCGCCGCTTCCGCCGCACGCCGCGAGAAGTCCCGCTGCGGTAACTGCTGCCACCAGTGCTGCTGTCTGTCTTGTCCATCTCTTTTTCATCAGTTTTCTCCTCGTCTCTCATCCGTTTATCTCTCCCAGACACTCCGATTGCGCGTCCGGGACACAAAAATCATCGTCCTGATTGTCCGGCTTCCGGTGAGCCGGCAATGATCGGTCACCGGTTGAACCGGCGATTGTCCGTCAAAAGGAATTCATGGGTCGGATCGCTGCTCAGGTACGCGCGCTCCGTCTCGGTCTTCCACAGCTCGTCAAGATCCGCCTTCGGAAGCACGACATCATAGAAGGTATTCGGGCTGTAATTTGCCCCCTCGGCATTCGGATCGACATTCGCGATGATCTTTTTCCAGTCTGTGCTGTGCCAGAATGCCGGAATCTGGTAGAGATCCCTCGCATAGCCCCAGAGATTCGGGTAATCCACCAGGCGGTGCTTCGTCGCGCCCATCTGGCGGGAATAGCCGGCGTCAAAGCGGACGAGGGAGGTAAAGAGCTCCACATCGGCCGTGGATACATAATCCCCGAGCAGGAATCTCCTCGCGGAGAGACGCTCCTCGAGCTGGTCGAAGGTGGCGTAGAGGACACTGTAGGCCTCGTCAAAGTCCGCAAGCTTCACACTCGTGAGCAGGGTTGTCAGGGTGTCGGTGACGCTGTCCCTGACATATTTCTCCGCCTCCGCAAGGCGCGCCTCCGCGTCAGTCTTTTCCTCCGCCGTCCGGATCCCCGAAAGAAGGGAGAGATCCGGTTTTTCGGGAACCCTCGCGATTTCCCGGAGAATCGCTTCTTTCTGTGCCTGACGGCCATCGGCAAAGGCCGGGAAATCCTCCGGCGACTTCACCGCCGGTGTCCCGGGGACAAGCGAGCTTGTCGATGGAATCGCGTGAATCCGCGCATAAGCCGCGGCATCTTTCTCCCAGGCTTCCTGCTCCCCGGCTGTCCGCGAAAAGCCGGCGAAGCCATTTTCCGTCCTCGCCGCGCCGCCGTCGGTCTCCGCCAGGAACTTGTGCGCCGGATCCTTCGAGAGCTTCGCCCGGTCGGATGGCTGGTTCCAGAGGGCGTCGAAATCGATCTGCTTGAGGAAGCGGTAGTTGTAGGACGCGCGGTAGGCCCCGCGGTCATTGACCTCCGGGTTGGCAAAATCCGCAAAATAGGTATTGTTCCGAAATGCCGGAATCTGCCACAGCTCACGGGCATAGCCCCAGAGGTTCGGGTAATCCACCAGGCGGTGCTGCGTCTCGCCGAGCTGGAAAGTGTACCGGATGTCCAGCCTTGCGAGGGTCACAAAGAGGCGGACATCAGAATCTGTCACATAATCGCCGAACAGGAACCGGTTTTTCGCGAGACGCTTTTCCAGGACATCCATCGCCGCGTAGAATGTCCGGTAGCCCTGCGCATAGCCTTCCTTGCTCTGGCCGAACCAGCAGCGATAGACGGCGTTGTTGATATTATCGAAAAGCCAGAGGTTCTCGCGGTCAATCTCGTCCCGGAGCGCTTCCGGATAGAGATCCGGCGCGCCCTTTTTGTGAAACGGGCGGAAGGACACTTCAAAATAGTTGGTCAGCCAGTTATAATCGTTGCTGACCACCTTGCCGGTCGTCACGTCGATCAGCGCCGGGACGGTCGTCCGCCCGCCGTAATCCTCCTCTGCCCGGTAGTATGCTTCCGAGAGGAACTGGTCGCCGAGAAGCGGATCCGTGTTGTTCTCGCTGTAGACATATTCCCACCCGAGATTCTTCTGGTGCCCCTCGCCGTGTCCTGCCAGGTTCACGGAAATCACATCGTCAAGCCCCTCGAGCTCCCGCACGATGGCGGCGCGGTTGCTCCAGTGGCAGCCTTTCGCCCAGACCAGGCGGTAGCGCCACGGTTCCACGGGAAGCTCCGGAAGCTTGCCCTGGGTCTTCCTTCCGTAGAGGTCGACACCGGCGATCTCGCCGACTGCCCCGGAGACACCGGGAAATGTCCTGGTGTACTGATTCCCCTGCCTGCGGAAATAACCGTTCTCATCGATCTCTGTCCCGCTCTCCTTCGGGCGGACGCGGATCTTTCTTCCGTTCACGATCTCATAATCATAGGGGTCTGCCGCCTGAAGGCGTACCTCGTCCGATCCGTTCTTCTCTATCCTCATCTTCTGCCTCGATTCTGTGCTCTGGACTATAGGTTCTGTACGTTCTTCCGGATCAACATCGGCGGCCTTTCGCGATCATGAGCACCCCTCCTATATATCATACTTAACTGATAGGTATTCTGTGTTTATGGTCGTAATTTACCGCAGATTCCGCGGTATGTCAAGAAGATTTTTTTAGACCGCACCGGTCCTTGTACTGCCTGAGACCCACGTGCCGGGAAGATGCCGGGCTCAGTCAGAAACAGCGGGCGGAAAACGAATCTCTCCGTTTTCCGCCCGCTGTTTTTGTTGCGCCTTGCTGAATTTTGTGTGCCCGGCGGAAAATTCCCTTTTTCGGGGAATCCCGCCACGCTTACGATACCGGCGCGTTCATCACAAGGTCAATCTTCTCATCGCCGTAGATCTTCCGGAGCTCCCGCTCCGCGGCGGGGCCGCCGATCCGCCGCATATCGCTGATCAGCTGCTCGTCCGCCGAAATTGTCCGAAGCCCCGCATTTTCCAGGATCCGCTGGCTGCGCACGATCTCCGCGCTGTAGACCTCCTCGGAAAAATCGCCGAGTTCCCGCGCGGCCCGGTCGAGAATCCCCTGCTGCTCGGGGGTAAGGCTCCGGTAGAAATTGCTGCTGACACAGAGCATGTCCTGATAGACCATGTGCTTCGTCTCAATGACGTAGCGCTGCTGGTTATAGATCTGCGTGCTGACAATCACCGGCAGGGTGTTCGCCTGCGCGGTGACCAGGTGCTGCTGCAGGGCAGAGTAGAGCTGATGGACATCGTAGACGGCTGTCGGGACGCCGAGTGCCCCCCAGTAGGCCGTCTCCCCGCTTTGCTCCGCGTAACAGCGCATTTTGAGCTTTCGGAGATCTTCCACCGTGCTGACCGGGATGTTGGCGGTCAGCACACGATACTGGAGGGGAAATGCCGCCATGATCCGGTACCCGCCATTTTCCGCCTCGGCGCTGTACGCCTCCTGCACCCGGCTGTCCGCGAGGACGGCCTTCACCTGCTCGAGGGAGAGCCCACGGATCGTGGGAAGCCAGGAGACCGCCTGCGCGATCTTCGTCCCGCTCCCGATCCAGGCGTCCACGGTGCCCTCGCGGAGCGCCTCGGGATAGTCATAGATGTAGCCCATGGAATCGTTGGCAAATACCTCGACCTTGATATTTCCCTGGGAGTATTCCTCGACGAGGTCGCGGAAGCGGTCCGCCGTCCGGTCAATAGCGCTGTTCTCCGACGAGGAGTGTACAAGATGCAGATAGACCGGCGATGCCGCCCCCGCGGAGGACGCCCCGCCGGCGGCGCCTGTCTTCCCGCCGGGATCCACTTCCCCGCTGCTTTCCGTCTGTTCAAGCACCGTGAAGATATTCTCTGTCCTGCCGACGCTGCCGCAGCCGGCGAGTACCACGGCAGCTCCCGCTAAGAGGAGAAGGAATTTTTTTGGTAAATTCATCATCTTCCCTCACCCCCTGACTCCTTCTGCTGCTTCCGGTACTGTCCCGGCGTGATCCCCTCATAGCGGCGGAAAACCCGGCTGAAGCTCTGGGCGGAGGTGAACCCCGTCCTGAGGCCAATCTCGCTCGCCGGGAGGTCGGTCGAGGCGAGCAGAGCCTTCGCCTGGGAAAGCCTGGTCTCGGCGACATAACCGATAAATCCGGCTTTCTCAAAGCGGTTGAACAGCCGTGAGAGGTACTGCGGCGTCACGCCGATCTCCTCCGCCAGCAGTTCCAGGGAGAGCGTCGGGTCGCTGTACCGCTCACGGATCAGCGACCTCGCGGATTCTACATAGCGCAGCTGGCTTCCCTGCCCCGTCTTCCGGATGTTCTCCAGGGCTTCCCGGAAAAATGCCTCCGCCCCGAAAATTCGTGAATCCTCACGGTTGATCGGGCTCCGGTTTTCCGAGAGCTCACGGCGCTGCCTCGCCGCCTCCGCGCTGACCGGGATCCGGTATTGCACCAGGCGCTCTGTCATCCGGTCCATGAGGGACAGCAGGATCGGCGCGCCGAAGACAGGATCGGCCGTCGTGACCTGCCCGATCAGGCCGTCCATGCGCGCGTCGAGTTCCTTCACCGGGACATGATCGGAAAGCGCGGCTTCCGCGATAGCATCGAGCGCCCGGAGTGCCTCGGCCAGATCCGCCTCCGCGTCCGGGGAGAGCGCGATTTTTCCCTCCTCCTCTGCCATCCCGGCGGAATCCTCGTCCGGCTCCTCATGCGATTCCTCCGCGGCACCGCCGTAGAGACGCCGGCGGAGATCCTCGAGCGCCGCGCGCCCTACGGCCGGGAGTGCCGCGATGCCCTCCGCCGTGCCGCTCACGCCGGCCGCAAAGCGGAAACGGTATTTTCCCGCGAGTTCCTGCACCTTTTGAAGATACGCGAGGATGTCGGCCTCCGGAACCACAACGCCGGAGGGAACCTGCGGGAAGCCGCCCGCCGGATTCCGGCTCAGGATGACCGGAGCCACCTGGCCGCTGGGACTTACGGAGAAGCTCAGGGCTTTCCCGTCAAAAAATCCTGCCGTGAGCTCCGCGCACTCCTCGCGGAACATGTGCTCTGTGACCTGGGAATCCCCGCCGCCCACCGGCTGCGCATGCCAGAGCGCAATGACCTGGTACATGCCGTCAGCGCGAAACGGGCTCTCCAGATGCCCGAGCTGTTCGCGGATCCAGTCAAGGTCGGCCTCCGGGACGATGTCCGAATTGAGCAGCTCCCGGAAAAGCCCCGACTGGACAGACTCCCTCGCGGTGAGCAGCATTTTCCGGAGCTTCTCCTGCTGCTCATGGTCGTCCTCCACCACATTCCGGATCAGCTCAATTTCATTCGCGGAGCCTGAGCGGATGCTCTCCCCGCGCAAAGGGCGGCTGCCCAGGATGTCGGAGAGGACCGCGCCGAAGGGGCGGAAAACTGTCCGCAGGAGAAATAGCGCCGCCGCGGCAGTGATCAACAGCGTGAGCAGGAGGATGGCCACGATTCCCGGCGTCTGCCCGAGCGGGTTAAGGCGCGGCATGTCCATAAACCGCAGGAACATGAGGCCGTACTTATCCCCGGTGAGCACCTGGATACAGGAGCCGCCCGCGGCCTCAAAGATCCGCCTGTCCTCCGCCGGCGTACCGCTTCCTGCCGTTCCGGAGCTGCCCAGGGCATGACGTTCTCCGTCGGAAGACATTTCCGCGCGCACATCCAGCTCCTTCTCCTTCGGATAAGGAAGCACCGCGGCGAAAACCGGCGTCCCCGATGCGTAGACGTAAATCCGCGAGTAATTCTCCTGCCAGCCCACCTCCGAAAAAGCCGCCTGGTACAGCGGCCTCTTCTCCAGGCGGAGGACCAGGATGCCCAGCGGCTTGTGCTCCGGGAAGCGCTCGATCAGGAAAATCCCGTCGTCCCGGACGACCAGGGAATCGGCCTCATTTTTCAGCACCGTCAGATACCGGCTCTCATCCGCAGACACAATGCGCTGGTCGGACATGAGGACACGTCCCGCCCGCGGCAGGTAGAGCATCGCCTCATAGGCATAGCTGTCCCCCGTCACCGCGCTGGAGAGCGCAAGCAGCATCGGGATCGTATTTTCCTCGGTCAGATGATTTCCCGCGGTGAGGATCGTCTTCGCCTCCGAGCGCTGGAAAATTCCGCGCATCCGGTTTCTTTCCTGGGAAATGATGCTGTCCAGGGAACTTCTGGAGCGGCTCATCGCCTCAAAGCCGCTCTCGTTCATCTGGTAAAAATATTTTTTCCGGAACTCACGGTTCAGCACTGCGGTATAGAGGCTGACCACCAGGGCCGTCACGGCGAGCAGGACGGCAAGAGTCCGGAAAAACATGGTGTAAAATCGAATGGGAATATGTTTTGCTTTCATGTGTGAAATTATACAGCAAAGCGCAAAATTATTCCACATATTTATACAAAATGGCTTTAGTATAAATTTACAGAGAACGCCGACAAGAACCATGCTGACCAGAATGCCGGACATCACATTTTCCAGCAGTATGCCATATCGTCTGGCAGCGTAGACACGCGGAACCCCGCGCCGGGCGGAGCATAAGCTTCACCCGGTGCGGGGTTTCCTGGCCATCCGGCTTTATGCCGTGCGGAATGTAAAGGTATACGTAGATTTCGTCGTGCCGTCGGGACCGGTAACTTCCACAACAGCCGGGGCGGAGGTATCCACCTTCACCGGGCAGCGGCTCGCCGCCGGCTTGCCGTTCACGGTCACCTGCGTGGCTTTGGTAGACATCGTCGTCGGGATCATCGTTACTTCCGCCTGCCCGGCGCCAATATTCACATCATAGTCATACTCGAACGGGACGAACTTATTCGGCACAACGAATTTCAGCCTGCCGTCCGGGAGAACCTCGTCCTGGCTGTCCTGCCCGGCCTTATACTTGAAATCGTGGCCGACGAGCTCCGCGTCCGTGAAGACGATATCGCTGAGGCTCGCGTTGGACCGGTAATCGAAATACAGGTTGCTCTCCACCTTCGGGGTCTTCCCGTCGGCGCCGCCGGTCTCATCGACCTCGATCCTGGTGAATTTCTTGCCGTCGTACTGGCCGGTATACTCCGCGACCACCTGCTTGCCGTTCTGCGCGATGGCCTGCCAGTTGGTTGTCGCATAGGGATCCCCGTTCCGGGCAACGAGCGCGCCGTCACCGCGGAGGTCGTCGGAGACACCGTCCGGGCCGTAATCCACAAGGTTCTGGAGCGCCTGCTCCCAGACCATCAGATAGTCCGCGCCGACGCCGGTACGGTTGTGGCCGGTGTAGAGCTCCTTCACCTCCGCGCCATCCTTGCGGTAGGCGTCCATCAGCTGCTGCTGGAGCGAGAGGACAAGGTCCTGCTTCACGCCCTTCGCGCCGAACTGGTCAGCCACCCAGTAGCGGTTTACGCCGTAGATATCCGAGGAGAACAGGAGGCCGTGCTTCCGGTCGTAAAGGATAATCATCGCGTCCTCATGTCCGGGAAGGCGGTAAACCTCGAAGGTGGCATTGCCGATGTCGAGCGTGTCGCCCTCGTCGATCAGGTGGACATTTCCCCCCGTGTACGTGCCGGTGACGGTGTCGTCAACCACAGGATTCGCGTCCGTCCAGTCCTTGTTGTAGGTCTCGATCTTCCACTCCGTCTCCTGCGGGCCGGTGCGGTCACACATGTAGCAGTCCAGGCCGGCGTGATAGGCATGCGCCAGAGCTCCCTTGTGATCCGGATGGTTATGCCCGAGCACGAAGATGTAGGGCTTTGTCGCGAGCTTGTTGACCGTGTCGATCAGGGAGGTCGTCGTGTGGGTAGGCATCAGCCCGTCATAGAGGATGCCGGACTTGGTTCCCTCAATATAGTAGGCGGCCGCCTGGAAATTGTCGAAGAACCGGTAGACGGTCGGATAGTCTGCCGTCCCCTCGTGGAGCTTGTCTGTCGCGAAATCGTGCCAGGCCGGCCGGTCGATCCGCCAGATGAAGTGCGTGTGCGGGCTCTCCGCGAGGCCGTCCTTCGTCGCGTAGCACTCGACCTCCACACAGAAATAGACATTGTCGTAGGGGAAGTCATAGCAGTTATTCAGGCCGAACATGGGAACCGTGGTAAATCCCGGTGTGTAGTCGTTCCACTGCCCCCAATCGCTGCTCAGCGTGACGCCGTTCCCGCGGTCGCCGATAAATAGGCCCTCCAGGCGCGAATCGGAGATATTAAAGCCGCGGCACCTCCAGTGCACGGTTGCTCCCTTCGTCGCGGTGAACCAGGTCGGGCGGCAGCGGACAAACTTCCGGTTGGACACCGGAAGGGACCATACCGGGCAGACATTTCTGCGGTCGATCGCCTCGATGATCAGCCGCTCCTCGGTATCCGTGATACCCTCCGTGGGGTTGATGGTCGTGCTGCTCCTCCCGCGCATGTAGCCGCCGGCAAAGAGGCTGTTCAGCGCGGCGTAGCAGTCCTTGTTCACCTGGGAGACATCGGAGAAATTGGCGAGCACATCGTTCTCACTCTCCGGGATGTGGAAGGCGCTGCAGAGAATCACGGCGGCGTCCTCGCGGGTCATATCGGACATCGGATAAAATTCCTCATCGGCGGAATCCGCGTGAAGAACCCCCATATCCAGGGCTTCCTCAATGGGCTTTACATAAACCGCGTCGCCGGTGACGTCCTTATAGCTCCGGACTCTCTCGTCGGTCATCAGGTTGCCGTCATCGTCGATATCCGTGCCGTCGTCCATAAAGTTGTTGTAATGATACCAGCCAAAGTAATCCGCAAGCCGCTTCATGAAATCGCCGCGCCGGATCGGGCTGTCAATCTCGATCGATTCCCCGCCCGCGGTCTGTCCGGTCAGGAAAGTCACCTTGTACTCGGTGTCATCCCGCGTCCAGAGCACATCCACCGAATGGCCGCCGACACCGTCCCTCATCCGGATCGTGCCGTCCGGGTCGACGGAAACCAGATGGCGGTTGGTGGACCGCCAGGTACCCTCCGGCTGTTTGCCGTCAACCATGGCGACCAGGTGAACCGGCTGGATGAACTCCAGCGTGTAGGTCTGGCCATCCATGTTGGTATTTCCGCCATCGATAAAGATCCCGCTGCCGCTGGAACTTCCGGAATCCGCCGCGCTGGCTTCTCCGGCTGCCGCCGTCGTCCCGGACGAAGCTCCTCCGCCGGAATTCCCGCAGCCCGGAAGGATCGTGGCAAGGCTCACCGCCGCGGTGCCAAAGGCCAGCCCCTTGAGAAATGACCTCCGGCTGAACTTCTCCTTCAGCAGTTCCTCACCCGGAAGCAGCGGATTCTGATGTTCGGTGTCTGTGTGCATTTTGTCCATAATTTACCCCTTAACTTCTCCTGCTTGATCAATAGTTTCTACAAATAAAATAATTTCATCCATTCCCAGTGTCATTCTCCCCGCTACCCCGCGTTTTTTGCTACTCCGGCAGCGAGCGCCCGGTCTGCCCGCCTACCGACAATATCGCTGAGCACGATACTGATCTCATAGAGTCCCAGCATGGGAAGCGCGAGAAGAACCTGGCTTGTGACATCCGGCGGGGTCAGGATGGCCGCCGCGGTAAAGATCACCAGGACCATGTATTTCCGGTATTTCCGGAGCGTCTTTGCCCGGACAAGCCCAAATTCCGTCAGCAGCACCACGGCGACGGGAAGTTCAAAGACCACGCCGAAGGAGAGCATCACCCCCGTCACGTAATTCACATAGTTCGCGATCGACATTAGCGGCGCCACACCCTGTCCCTCATTCAGCCCCCAGAAAAAATGGATGGAGAGCGGAAGGATGACACGAAACGCAAACACGGCGCCGGCGGCAAAGAGCAGGAGGCCGAAAATCATGACCAGCCCCGCCGCGATCCGCTCCCTCTGGAGGAGCCCCGGCCTGAGAAAGCGCCAGAGCTCATAGACTGCCGTGGGAATCGTAATCACCGCTCCCCCGATGAGCGCAAGCTTCATGTAGACGATGAACAGCTCCGCCGGCGAGGTATAGATAAAGGAAAATTCCGATGCCCCGCTGATCAGGATGTCACAGAAAAGCTTAGCCTTTGTGAGGCAGGCCAGCATGCTGGCGGTGAAGACTACCGCGCAGACGATAAGCCGGTTCCGAAATTCCGCAAGATGGGAGAACAGCGTCATTTCTCCGGGGGAGGTCATTCCCTCTCTCCTGTTCCGCATAGACGGTCACTCCTTCATGCCGGATTTTCCGGGTTCCCCCGTGATGGTGTCCTCACCGGCTGCCGCTTTCCGCTCGCTGTTCTTGAAGGCGCCGATCGTCTTGCCGATTGTCTTGCCGAGAAGCGGAAGCCGGCTCGGGCCGAAGATTAAAAGCGCAATCCCGGCGATGATCAAAAGTTCCTGTGTTCCGATTCTTCCCATAAGGATTCTCCTTCCTCTCTTGATTCCCGTTTAGCCCTGCTGTGCCATTCCGGTTACCGGCTGGGCTGCCTGTACGGTTTCTGCCGCCTGTGTCTGCACCGCGGCTGCCTCCTGCACCGTGCCCGCTGCCTGAACTCCTGCCGCCGGCTGGGCTGCCGCTGCCTGAACTCCTGCCGCCGGCTGAGCCGCCGCTGCCTGAACTCCTGCCGCCGGCTGGGCCGCCGCTGCCTGAGCTCCTGCTGCCGGCTGCGCCTTCATGGCCTCCTCCTTCGCGGCTTCCTCAGCCCAGGTATTGCTGTCCGCGTAATGCTTCACCGAACCGATGGCCTTGCCCAGCATTTTCCCGAGCTCCGGCAGCTGCTTCGGACCGAAAATCACCAGCGCGATCAGAAAAATGACCAGCAGCTCCGATGTTCCGATTCTTCCCATAAGTTTCTCCTCCTTCAATGCATAGATCTGCTTAATTCTCTCCAAACAGTTTCACGCGGTCATCGCTGGCAAATGCTGAAGCGCTGTAGTATCTGATTTCTTTTCCATCCGCTCCCGTCTCCTTGCTGAAGTGTTTCAGGAAATCCCACATCAGCCGCATTTCTCCAGGATAGCAGTTATGCGTACGCATAAGCGTCTGCCCCCAGGCAAATACCGGGATGCCGTCAGCGTTCTTCCAGGTGTAGGTCTGATACCGGCGGTCAATCAGCTCCGCGGTATCCGCGCCATAATTGCTGTCCTTCGTCCCGATCTGGCGTTTCAGGCCATTGACCCGGAGGAAATAGTTGCCCCAAACCGGAAGATTCGGCGCTCCGGCGAGATCCGGGAGAAGCATATCCAGATCGCTCTGCCCGGTGATCATGTACGTCGGGATCGGTTTTCCACTATCGATCTCCCCGAGGTTCTTCGTTCCGGAGGTCGAAGCCACCGCCGCGTAAAATTCCGGATTCTGTCTCGCAAATCCCTGCGTGGTCATGGAGCCGAGCGACTGTCCGGTACCATAAACTCTCGTGAAATCGAGCGATGCCAGATCGCCGTTAATCCGGTTCCGAAGAACTGTCATCAGTGCCGTCTGATAGAGGTTCGCGTCCTTGTGCGTGATGCTCACGGCGTCATTGTAAGTTTCGCAGACGAACGCCAGGGCAATTCCCTCGCTGTCCGCGAGCTGATACCACTGCGTGCAGTCGAAGAAAATGCTGTCGCTCTGGGTGTTGCCCGGATATACGCAGAGAATCGGGAGCTTCTTCCCATCCGCACCGTCCGGGATGTAAATCAGGTATTCTCTCGGGTCATTCACGCCGTCGCCATTGTTATCACTGAAGCGGAAGACACCGACTTCCACGGTGCCATGACCGGCAAGCTTCTCCCGCCCGGTGCCGGTGATTTCCACCAGCTGGGCATGTCCATTCGCGTCTTTCGTCGAATATGACGCAAGAACGGTATTCCGCTTTGCCTCCTGCTGCGCCTCAACGCGCGCGCCGGTGTAATCCAGGCGGAGGGCAAGAGCATTCGAGTAGGCATAGGTGTTGTCGTATCTTGTCCAACGGGAAAGGAAAGCGTAAATATCCGCGGCATTTGCATCCGCCGCATACGTCACTTTCACCTCGGAGATCCCGTAGGCCGTGGAAGCCGGAAGTTGGGAATTGGCGTACATCGTCTGGTAGGCATCTGAATCCCTCCTCTGATGGTAAACACCATTCTCCGCTGTTTTCAGGCAGTCATTTGTCTGCATCCAGTAGGAGCGGCTTCCGGAATAGCGGTTCATCCATGTCGGAACCGGGACATCGGCGGCCGTAATCCGGCTCATCCCAGTCACGTTGAGTGTCTGGTCAAAATCCGGGATGGCTTTGTAACCACCGGTATTCTCCGCACCGTAGCTCACGCTTCCGGCTTTTTCCCTGAGTGCCTCCACTCCTGCGGATTCTCCGCCCTGGTAAACCTGGCTGATGACGAGAAGTGGATTTTCCGCGGCCCAGAGTTCCAGCGGGGCAGAGCCCTTGCCATAACCGGCAAGATAATAGATTCCAAAGGTAGAAAATACTCCGTTCCCGCCGGCATTTTTCCCGGATCTCAGGAAGGATATCGCTGCACGGATGTAATCCTGTTCTTCTTTCGCGGTTCCCCAGCCATTTTCACCGGGTTCAAGGACGTAAAGGCCTTCTCCCTTTTGCTCAGCCAGGGCGAGCCATCCCTGCTCCTCGAGGAATTGCCAGGTATCCACCTTGTCCGGAACCGCGATCACCGTAAAATACGAACGGATGGAGGCGTTATCCGCAATGTACGCTTTGACTGTCCTCCCGTCATCCAGGCTGCCATCACCATTCATATCAATTTTCTTCGTGAACTTTCCGGTCAGCGGAAGCTGTGCCGCCTGCGAGTAATCCACAGGGAGCTGTCCGAAGTCATCAAAATCCCGCACATTTCCGCTATTCCCGGCAGGCTTGAGCGCCCAGGCGTGGAAAGAGTCCGCATAGACCGTGTATTCATAGCCTGTCTTATTGCTGCTGGCTGCCTTTCCGCGGCATTTCAGCGTATATTTCTCCCCGTCGCCCAGCCGGACTGCGTAGGTCAGTTTGCCGGTCTTCGGATTCACCGTGACATCCGGCCCATAGTAAGGATCATCGTGGAAATACCAGCCGTTGATCCTTGTCACCGAATGATCTGTCTCGCCCCAGTAAGAAAAAATTTCCGACGGATAACCGGTCAGGCGGACATTTTCCTCTGTCCAGCCCTTTCCCCGGAGGCCAGTCATCAGCTTCGTGTATTTGGCGATAGAATCGATATTGTTGGAATCCTGCTCGCCGTCGAACGCCCAGACACGAAGGCCGGTAGCCGCAACCGCATTCCAGTCCTCGTCGTCATAGCCGAAGCCGAAGCTGCCGTTCTGGCAGATATAGGAATCTACCGTGAAATCGTACTTTGTCTTATCCAGCTTTTCCGTCTCCGGATAGGACACGCCGAAATCCTGGTTCTTTGCGTTGTACGGCTGTCCGGCAAGTGCCTTAAGCAGGATCGCCGAGGCCATGGTACCGCGAGAATTGCCCTGGAGGGCAATATTGCCAGTTATGTGATACGTGTCAATGAAATACTTCATCACATTGGCGTCGTCGACGACGAAATCATAGTTCTCAAACCACTTTCCGAACTTTTTGGACGCGCTTGACCGGTCATGAATGTTCACGACGATGGCGCCCTGGTTCCGCCACGAATAGGTTGCCGTGTCAAACATGAAGCCGCAGCCCGCGTTGTCCGTGCCGTCCTCAAGCCTCCAATAGGAAATTCCCTGCCCCTGGAGGGTGAAAATGATCCCATTCTCCGGCTGATAATTTTCCGGCACATAATAATAACCGCGGACATAGGCATCTGCTGTCAGGTCACCGGCGCCCGCCGCTGTGCTTGGAATTTCCAGCGCGTAGAGATCGCGGAAGCCGCCCTCGGTAAGCTGCCGGTCAATCGTCGGCTGCCACTTTTCTTTATCGGAATACTGCCCTTTCTCATCCGCCAGGTGCAGGCCCGGATCTTCCGGATCGTCGGTATGCCTGAGGACAAGTTCGAGGGACTCCCTTGCCTGATAGCCCATCCCGGTGGTGTTCGCCTGATAGCCTTTTTCGGCATCCGCTTCTTTTCCATAATGGATATTGCCCGATGTATCCCGATACCAGGATCCGGTGACCACGGCGCCAAAGGTGTTGCGCTCACGCTTGCCGGTTGTGCCAGCGCTGCTGTAATCCAGCGTGTTATTCTCTGTCGCTGTGGTGCCGCTCGCAATCTCAAGCGTCACCTTATGCTGCTCCTGGTTCACCTTGACAGAGGAGATCGGGACCCTGCCGTAATCCGGATTCAGCGATCCGCGGTCGAGAAGCTCGTAGTCCTCTTTAGAAACCCCGCTGAGATCAACATTGTCTTCATAGGTAATTTCGACCTCGACGACAGCGGTTCCATAGAAGGTCTGATCCGTGTATGCCTGAATACTTTTTACTGTCTGTCTTCCCGGCTGCGCGGCGAAGTCATCACGCAACATTCCGCCGCCACTCTTATGGTCCGTCTCCTGTGCAGCCAGGGACACAGCTGGAACTGATGACAGCGCCATCGCGGCGGCAATCGCTGCCACCATGAGATGCCTTCCGGCCAGACGGAAGCGCTTTCCCGTGAACGTGTTTGGCTTTTGCTCCATTTTCTCCCCCTCCTCTTGTTTCTGGCCCCTCCGCAGATTTGTCCGTTCCGCGGAAAGACATTTCCCTGTAGCATCATCTGGTCATCTCCCGGCAAGGATTCCGGATCCCACCGCGGCAGCTCCCAAAATTTATTTTGATTATAAGATTCCAGGGAAATGTTTTAAATATTCAGATATTATTGTGTTTCTCATTTTTTTGTCCATATTTTAAAAATGATTAAACCTCGAAAAAGAGTTTAAGAATTGATAACCCGTTACCGCGCCGCGCGATGCTGCTCTTGTTCTATCCGGAAAATCGCGGTCATGTTACTGGAGGAGCGCGCCGTCCGCGCCCACCGCGTAGCCATCCGGCGTGGTCGTATTCTCCAGCATCTCCCCCCTGTCGTTAAAGTAGTACCATTTGCCGTCAATCAGGCGCCATCCGGTCACCATGTACCCTTCTCCGTCAATCCAAAACCAGTGGTGGTTATCTTCAACCCAGGTATCCTTCGGACAGCCGCCGGGCGTCAAGAATTTCCATCCGCTGCCGTCCTTCTTCCAGCCGTAGCAGTCCCGGCAGATATACCCGTACTGTGAGCGGTTCTCCGCCGCGGAACCCTCATCGACACGGTACTCATCGTCAACGGTATACCAGGCTCCGCGGGAATGTGTGTCCGCATTGTACTGGCGCGCCGAGAAGGTATAGTTCCCTGCATTCTTGATGTACGGCCGCATATCAATTGTATGATTGCCGCTCCCGCAGTCCGGAATAGTGATGGCTGAGCTGTACTTCTCTCCGTCCTTGTACAGCTGAATCTGGCAGCTGTTGCCGCCGTATGTCAGCACATCGAGCGTGCCGCTTCGATTCACATCCCAGCCGGCATATTCAATATCTCCCACATTTCCCTCGATATCGCTTAATACCGTCTCGACTTCAAGGATCGTCCCGTCCTTATTTTTTTCAAAACTCTTGTACACTGGTTTGGCGTTCCCGCTCAATTTCACATCCCGTTCACTGTCCACCTTAAACTTATAATCTTCCTCTGCTTCCAGCTTGATTTTCAGGGTCGGCGCCTGATGGGTGGAGAAATATTCCCGCGAAGAATTGTTGAAGGAGTACCCGGCGATATGATATTTCTTCCTGTCGCTGTTCGGAACGGTGACGTCCACCGCGCTGTCAGCCATATAGGCTCCCACCTGGAAGGTATCATGTTCATCATCTTCAACCGCGTTGACGCGGATCATGACTGAGGATACCGATTTGTCCTTTGCGAACGCGGGCAGTGCTGGAATCAGGGAAATCGTCAGGGCGGAGATCACCATGATCGTCCCCCGCTCCAAAGCAAAACTCACCTTTTTCATACCGTCAATGACCTCCTTTTTTGCTTTTGCTTGTTTTTGTTTGTTTTTGTTTGTTTTAGTTCCTTTTTGACATATTGTATATTCATTACAATATCATTCGTATATTGATCAGAAAATTGCTGATTTTTTTCATGTCAAAAACGAGCAATCGCTTTTCGAGGTTGTTTAAAATTTGCTAAGTTCGAACTGCGCTCACGCTTGTTCTCTCTAAGCAAATTTGCATAGCTCGCACTAAACTCGCACTTCGCCCGCTGGGCTCGCGCCCCGCTCCGCGGATAGCCACTCCACTAAACTCGGACTGCGCTTTCGCTTGTCCTCGTTAAGTGGCTGGTTATCATTGGATAGCCACTCCACTAAACTCGGACTGCGCTTTCGCTTGTCCTCGTTAAGTGGCTGGTTATCATTAAGTGCTCTGCATAAAAAAAGACGTTCAGCCGACCCCCGGTAAAGGAATCTTCTGAACGTCTTTATTTCTTTAGATGAATTTTTTTAGATGATTGGATCATCAGCCGCCCGAAGGCTGTCTTTCCAATGCTGCCTCAGGCTGATCACTGCCACTCCCGCAGCCTGCCTCCGCCCGGTCGCAGTCATCCCCTGCTCACTTCTTCCCCCACGGCAGTTCTCTCTCCGACTTCGCCGCCCGCACCGCCGGATAGCGGTGCCGCTTCAGGGCATCCAGGATCTCCTCCGCGTTTCCCCCGCCGAGCGGGATCCCCGCGGACCGCATTTTCCCATGATTATCCCGAACCATGACGAACAGGACATCGTCCAGGAGGAGCAGGCTGTCCTTTTTCTCCAGTTTCTCCCGATATACCGGAAAATTTCCCACCCGGAGCACCTGGTCATTGATCTGGACAGACTTATCGTCGAGTGCCCGGCGAAGCTCAGCCCTGCGCAGGGCATGGTAAATCACGGACCCGATCGCCGCCGCGGTGAGCACGGCGACAAAAATCAGGCCGATCGTCCCCACGACACGGTTCGGGTTTTCGATCAGGCCGCCGGAGGCCGCGCCGGGGGTCTCAAAGAGGCCGAAGGAAATGAATTCCAGGACGATCAGGACGGCAACGGTGATCACCATGGTTTTTACGGACATCGGCGGGCAGAGCCGCTTAAACAGGGCAGCTCTCCTCTCCGGGTCGAGATGAGTTTCAAAGGTCTCGGTCATACGCTATCCTTTCGTCACTGGCGTTCATCCGCGATCTCATCCATGATCTCCCGGAGGACGCGCTCATTTTCCGGCTCATGGGAGAGGTGTCCCGTCGCCTCGTTGATCTGGAAACGGCGCACGTTGCGGAGCTGCTCCCGGAGCGTCCACGCCTCGATCGGCGGGCAGTCCAGGTCGTACCGCCCCTGGACAATCCATGTCGGGATGTCCCGGATGCGGCCTACGTGCTGCAGGATGTAATTGTCATCATCCCAGCCCATGTTGTTGACCATAAAGTGGCATTCCAGGAGGGCGCTGGAGAGATCGTAGCTGGTCACCTCCTCCGGGATCGGGAACGGCCGGAGCGTGATCAGCGCATCCTCCCAGCTCGCCCAGATCTTGCACGCTTTTCGCTTTTTCTCCTCATCTCCGGAAAGGAAAATGCGGTAGTACGCCTCGATCAGGCTCCCCCGCTCCGCCTCGGGGATGAAATCCCGGTAGGGCGCGAAGCTGTCCGGGTGGAACAGGCTCGCCCCGCCTTCCTCGAAGGTCCAGTCCCGGTCGCACTTTCTCGCCAGCCAGACCCCGCGGAGAACCAGCCCCTCTGTCCGTTCCGGATGGGCAATCGCGTAGGACAGCGCAAGCGTCGAGCCGTAGCTCCCGCCGAACACGATCCAGCGGTCAATGCCGTAATGCCGGCGGATCAGCTCGATATCCGCGACGCCGTCCGGCACGAGGTTATGTTCCAGTGTCCCGAAGGGACGAGAATTCCCGCAGCCCCGCTGGTCGAACGCGATCACATGCCATTTGGCGAGGTCGAAGAAGTGAAAGTCCTCCTCATTCATTCCCGCGCCCGGTCCGCCGTGAAGGTAAATGACCGCCGGCAGGTCCCTGCCTCCGCGGTCGTAGATGGCGAGCTCCTGCCCGTCGCCTGTCTTCAGGTAAAAATCTGCATGGTCAATCATGATTACGCCTCCCTTTCCGCTCAGTCGATATCCTCCGGCTCATCCGCGCCGTCTTCCTCCAGCGCCGACGAGATCGGCATTTCCAGGTTAAAGAAGGTAAATGTCCCCACCGCGAGCTTTTTCCCGTCATCCCCGGTGATCGTCACGAAGTAGACATTGATCTGTTTTCCCTCCTTGATCACATCCGCCTCGGCAAACAGCTTCCGGCAGCCGATCGCCGGGAGCAGATAATGGAAATCCGAGGACACGGTCGTCATCAGGTTGCCGCCGGTCGCTGCTGCCGTTCCCGCCGCGCTGTCCGCGAGAGAATAGATGCACCCGCCATGCACGGATTTGATCGGGTTCATGAATTTCTCCGTGACGTCCATCTCCATCTTCGCATGCCCGGGGGTAATTTCCGTGATCCGCATGCCCAGCGCGCTGGCAAAATTATTCTTCACCACGCGGTATTCCTTGATTTTCTCAACATCCATGATTTTTCTTCTCTCCGTATTGCCTGTCTGCGGATTCCCTCAGCCGCTCTCCGCTATGCGCGCGGCCGCCGGTTCCGCGAAAAGCACGGAAACGGCGGCCGTCATCAAATCCCGCGTTTATTTTGTGAGCTGGGCAAGTCTCTCCTTGACCTGCTCCATCATCTGGGCATAATTCGCACGCTTGGCTTTCTCCTCCTCGATCTTGGCGGCCGGCGCCTTGGCGAGGAATTTCTCATTGCTCAGCATCCGGTCGGAGCGGGTGAGCTCACCGGAGAGACGCTTCTCCTCCGCCCTGAGTCTTGCGAGTTCCTTCTCGATATCCACCAGGTCACCGAAGGGCATGTACATCGTCGCGCTTCCGCTGACCGCCGATACCGCGTCATCGGCGATGCCTGTCCGATCCTGCTGGATCGAGACCTCGCTCGCCGAGGCCAGCGACTGGAAGAACGAGACGCCCCGCTCGAAGATATCGCGGGTCTCCCCGTTCTCCGAGACCACGTAGACCTTTGCCTTTCTGGACGGTGCTACGTTCATGGATGTGCGGACGTCGCGGATGGCCCGGACAGCTTCCTTTAAGATCTCCGTCTCCTTCTCCTCGGTCGCGAAGTGCCAGTCCTCCCGGTACTCCGGCCAGCGGGAGGTCATGATCGTCTCCTCCTGATCCTGCAGGTTGCAGAAGATCTCCTCGGTGATGAACGGCATGAACGGGTGAAGGAGCTTCAGCGCCTGGATGAGGACTGTCCTGAGCGTCCACATGGCGGCCGCCTTCGTCTGATCCTCGTCGTTATAAAGCCTGGGCTTCACCATCTCGATGTACCAGTCGCAGAACTCGTCCCACACAAAATCCACGATATTCTGCAGGGCAATGCCGAGCTCGAACTTGTCGAGATTCTCGGTTACATCCCGCGCAAGCGTATTGGCCTTCGACAGGATCCAGCGGTCTGCCGGCGTGAGATCCTCGAGGCGGACATCCGCGCCGTCCGACTTCTCCAGATTCATCATGATGAAGCGGGAAGCGTTCCAGATCTTGTTCGCGAAATTCCGGCTTGCCTCGACCTTCTTCCAGTAGAAGCGCATGTCGTTGCCGGGCGCATTTCCCGTCATCAGCATCATCCGGAGCGCATCGGCGCCGTACTTGTCAATCACCTCAATCGGGTCAATGCCGTTGCCGAGCGACTTGCTCATCTTCCGCCCCTGCTCGTCGCGGACAAGGCCGTGGATGAGCACCGTATTGAACGGGCATTTTCCGGTCTGCTCGATGCCCGAGAAGACCATCCGGATGACCCAGAAGAAAATGATGTCGTATCCGGTAACCAGGACGTCTGTCGGATAGAAATACTCCAGCTCCGGGGTCTTCTTCGGCCAGCCAAGGGTCGAGAACGGCCAGAGGGCGGAGGAGAACCAGGTATCCAGCGTCTCCTCATCCTGGGTGAAATGGGTGCCGCCGCACTTCGGGCACACCTTCGGCATTTCCCTGGCGACCACCATTTCCCCGCAGTCCTCGCAGTAGTAGGCCGGAATCCGATGTCCCCACCAGAGCTTCCGGGAAATGCACCAGTCCCTGATGTTCTCGAGCCAGTGCAGGTAGGTCTTGCCGTAGCTCTCCGGAACGAACTTCAGGTCGCCGTTCTTGAGGGCGGCGATCGCCGGCTGAGCCATCTCGTGCATGCGGACAAACCACTGCGGCTTCACCATCGGCTCAACGGTCGTGTGGCAGCGGTCGTGGGTGCCGACGCTGTGGCTGTGCGGGACAACCTTGACGAGAAGCCCCTGGGCCTTCAGGTCCTCCACCATGGCCTTCCTGGCCTCGTAGCGGTCCATGCCGTAATATTTTCCGGGGATGCAGATCTTCGCGTCGTCGGTCAGCATGTTGATCTGCTCGAGGTTATGGCGCAGGCCCACCTCAAAGTCGTTGGGGTCATGCGCCGGCGTAATCTTCACGCAGCCGGTCCCGAACTCCTTGTCGACGTAGGAATCGGCGATCACCGGGATCTCGCGGTCTGTCAGCGGGAGCTTTAACATCTTCCCGACGAGATCCTTGTAGCGCTCATCGTCCGGGTTCACGGCAACGGCGGTATCGCCGAGCATGGTCTCCGGGCGGGTTGTGGCGATCTCCACATATTTTCCCGGCTCCCCGACAATCGGATAATTGATATGCCAGAAGAAGCCGTCCTGATCCTCGTATTCCACCTCCGCGTCGGAGATGGAGGTCTGGCAGGTCGGGCACCAGTTGATGATCTTGGATCCCTTGTAAATATAGCCCTTCTCGTAGAGGCGGATGAAAACCTCCTTCACGGCCTCGGAGCAGCCCTCATCCATCGTGAACCGCTCGCGGTCCCAGTCCGCGGAGACGCCGAGCTTATGCAGCTGGCTTACAATCTCCGTGCCGTACTCGTCTCTCCACTCCCAGCACTTCTTGAGGAAGCCCTCGCGGCCGAGCTTGTTCTTGTCAATGCCCTCCTCCCTCAGCTTGTTGGTCACCTTGACCTCGGTCGCGATCGCGGCGTGGTCGGTGCCCGGCTGCCAGAGGGCGGAATACCCCTGCATGCGCTTATAGCGGATCAGGATGTCCTGCATCGTATTGTCGAGTGCGTGCCCCATGTGCAGTTTGCCGGTGATATTCGGCGGCGGCATCACGATGGTGAACGGTTTCTTCCGCTTATCCACCTCCGCATGGAAATACTTGCCTTTCAGCCACTTCTCGTACAGCCGGTCTTCAATCTCGGCAGGATTATATGTTTTCTCCAGTTCTTTCATAGATTGGTGTCTCCCTGTGCGCTTCATCGCGGTAATATGCAATTTATGATAGCACAATCAGGACATAAAAGCAAAAAGTAACCGCCCCGGGCAGAAGATTTCTGTCCGGGGCGGTTACTGTGCAGCACATACGGCGCAGGACATGATCCTGTCCTGCAAAAAGCCGGGACGATCAGCGGATAGCTGCTCAGGATTCCTCCCAGGCCCCGTTTCCGTCGACGCGGTAGCCATCCGGCGTGACCGTGTCCGTCAGCATGGCACCGTCAGCCCCGAGGTAATACCAGCGCTTTGCGCTCACCGCGCTGGGGATCCAGGCGCTTCTCCGCAATGCCCCGGTGGAAATGCTGAAATAGTACCATTTTCCACCAAGCTCCTGCCAGCCGGAAAGCATGTAGGTATCCGCGCCGAAGCCGTAGCACTCTCCCTTGATCTCGTAGATGCCGGAGGCGGCATAGGATCCGTCCTGCTTCTGAAAACGCCAGCGGCTTCCCACGGATACCCAGGTTCCGGTGAGCGCCGCCTGCGCCGGCGCAAGGGACGACGGGGACATCCCGCCCGGACTCTGGCTTCCCACCGATTGGCTGCTCCCCGGCCCCTCTGCGGAGGAATTGCCGGATGTGCTGCCCGGGCTGACCGTTCCCCGGGACGAGCCGGTGGAACCCGGGGCGGAACCCGCGCTCCCGGAGGCAGATGGGCCGGCGGAAGTCCCGGATTTTCCGGACGCGCTCCCGGAGGCGGTTGACGAGCCGAGGGTAGAATACGTCGTGCTTGCGAGACGGTATGCCCGTGAGCTGGACTTCACCGCAGCGAAGCCATAATCAAAGAGCGCTTTGGAGTCGCTGTAATGCTTCCAGTTGCTCTTCATGACGACCGCCACGAGACGGATGCCGTTCCGCTCTGCCACCGAAACCAGCGTATTCAGCGCCTTCGAGGTATAGCCGGTCTTTCCGCCGATAAAGCCCTGGTAATAATACTCGCTGGACGGGTTCAGCATCTTGTGTCCCATCGTCATGCTGTAAGCGCCTGAGCTCTGCCCTGCGGGGAACGTGTAGTGCAGGGTCTTCGCCACCGTCCGGACCGTCTCATTTTCAAAAGCCGCCGCTGTGATCAGCGCCATGTCGTGCGGCGTTGTCTTGTGGGCGGAATTGTTGAGCCCGTTCGGATTTGCGAAATTCGTGTGGGTCGCGCCGAGCTGCTTCGCCCTCGTGTTCATTTTCGTACAAAAGGCGGAAATACTCCCGGAGATCTTCTCGGCAAGGCCATTGGCCACCTCATTCGCCGAATGGAGCCAGAGGCCGTACATCAGGTCGCTGACCTTAAACGTGTCGCCCGCCGTGATGCCGAGTGTCGTTCCGCCGGATTCCACGCTGTCCACCGCGTTCGCCGAGAAGGTCACGGTATCGTCCATATCCAGGTTCTCCGCGGCGAGAAGCGCCGTCATCACCTTGGTGATGCTCGCCGGGTAGAACTGGGTGTCCGCGTTCTTCTCATAGAGAAAAATGCCGTCCGTCGCGTCATAGAGCACCGCCCCCTCCGACTCCACAGCGGGCTTGCTGACTGAGGTGTCCACCCTGGCCGTCCCCTTCGAGGTGACTGCGGCCTCCGCAGGGAAGGCCGTTCCCGTGAGGGTGGCTGAAAATACAGCAAGCGAGAGTGCCGCCGCAAAAGCCCGGCGCAGCCAGTTCCTGAATTTTTTCATCCTTCTCTCCATTTGCATCGATTCGTCCGTGAGCGGCCGGTTTGCGGATCCTGCGCCCGCTTGGCTCGCGCATGCTAAGTGCTCTGCTTAAGCGGAAAAGCGCCGCCCCGGCCGGAGGTTACCTCCAAAGTATAGCACAGGGCGGCGCCATTTAGATGAGATGTCGCAATATTGTAATTTTTTGTAACGGAATCGTCAAATTGTCCTCACGGAGCATCCCCGGAGGAATGTCCTTGTTTTTCCCGTGGTAATCGCTGCCCCCGCTGCGGCAGAGGCCGTGCCGGTCCGCCATCTCCTCGAGGAAGGCTTCCTCCTCCGCCGTATAGCGGGAATAGTAGCACTCGAGGCCGCGGATCCCGGCGGCGGTGAGCTCACGCAGGCACCCCTCAAATTCCGCGGAGGTGAGATGCTTCTCCCCCTCCCCGCCGAGCGGGTGCGCCCACACCGGGAGCCCGCCGGCATCCAGGATCGCCCGGATCGCCATCGCCACGGGAATTCTCGCGTCTGTCCCGTCCTTCCCGCCATGGTCGTCGAGATAGTCGCGGATCGCCCCGGAAATATCCGGAGCAAGTCCCCTCCTGACCAGAAGCCGGGCGAGGTGCGGCTTCCCGACGCTTTTCTGCGCCTTAAGGTACGCCATCTCCTCCGCGGTGAAGCGGATACCATGCCACTTTTCCAGATGGGCAAGGCGCCTTTCAAACTTGATTTCCCTGAGGCGACGCCCTTCGGCGACCGCCTCCGCCATCACCCGGCTTTCCGGGTCGAACTGGTAGCCGAGGATATGCACCTTCCCTGCGCCGGTGATGCAGGAAAATTCGATCCCGCGGAAAAAGCGCGGCGGATCTGCCATTCCGGCGAGCAGCTTTTCGACCGCGCCCACACCGTCGAATGTGTCATGGTCGGTCAGGGCAAAGATCCCGATGCCGGCTTTCCGGACAGCCCGGAGAAGCTCCTCCGGGCTGTCGCTCCCGTCCGAGCAGCTGCTGTGCATATGCAGGTCGCAGAACTTTGCATTTTCCATTTACATGTGCTCCGGCGCCTCGATGCCGATGAGGCTCATCGCCGCGTCGAGGACGTCCGCGGTCAGGCGGATCAGGGAAATGAATGCCTTCTGTCTCTCCGGATCCTTTTCCCCGAGGATATTGTTCTCCAGGTAGAACCCGTTGAACGCGTCGGCGAGCTCCGCCATGTACTGGCAGATCTTGTGGGGCGCTGTCTCGGCAAAGGCATTTTCCACAGTCTGCGCGAAGCGTGTCAGGACAAGCTGGAGGCCTTTCTCTGTCGCGCTCTCCGCCGGGCGGATCGCCGCCTCAGGCAGGCTTCCGAACTGCTCCCTGTACTTCGCGAGGATCGACCGGATGCGGACGACCATATACTGGATATGCGGACCGGTGTTGCCCTCAAAGGAGGTAAACCGGTCGACGTCGAAGACATAGTCCTTCGTCGCCTGGTTGGAGAGATCGCCGTACTTGATCGCCGCAAGGCCGACCTTCTTCGTGGTATCCTCGATCTCATTTTCCGGCACCTTGTTCTTCTCGCGGATCTTTTTCTCCACGGCATCGTCGATGTCGCGGATCAGGTACTCGAGGCGCATGACGCCGCCCTCGCGGGTCTTGAACGGGCCGCCGTCCTTTCCGTTCATCGTGCCGAACCCCAGGAAAATCATCTTCGTCTCCGGCTTCACAATGCCGGCCTTCTTCGATACACGGAAGACCTGGATGAAGTGCATCTCCTGGCGTTTGTCCACGACATAGATATAGCGGTCCGGATGGAATTCCCGCTCACGCTGGACGATCGTGGCGAGGTCTGAGGTGGCGTAAAGCGCCGCGCCGTCGGACTTTCTGACCAGGCACGGCGGGATCTTCCGGGTGTCTGTCTCCTCGGCGACATCGACGACCAGGGCGCCGTCGCTCTCATGGGCGAGCCCTTTCTTCTCCAGATCCTCGATCAGCGGCTCCATGTCCGGTGCCGCGTCGCTCTCCCCGCGCCAGAGGTCGAAGGAAACATTCAGGTTGTCATAATTTTTCCGGAGATCCGGGATCGAGACCGCCATAATGTGCTTCCAGATCGCCCGGTAAGGGGCATAGCCCTGCTGGAGCTTCAGTGTCGCCTCGTGCGCCCGCTCGGCGAACGCCTCGTCCTCCTTCGCCTTCTTGCTCGCCGTCGGATAGATATCTTCCAGCTCGCTGATGGTAAACGGTGCTTCCTTCGGATATTCCCCGCGGAAATCCGGATCAAAGTAAGGCAGGTCCGGCTTTCTCACCTGGAGCTCCGTGATGATGAGGCCCATCTGCAGGCCCCAGTCGCCCATGTGGATGTCACTGATCACATGGTGTCCCATATACCGGCAGATGCGCTTTACGCTCTCCCCGATGACCGCCGAGCGGAGATGGCCGACGTGGAGCGGCTTCGCGACATTCGCCCCGCCGAAATCCACAATGATTGTCTCCGGGTTCTCCGCGGTGTTCAGGCCGAATTTGTCCGCTCCGCGCAGCTCTTCCACATAATCCGCCAGGAAGCGCGCGCTCAGCCGGATATTGATAAATCCCGGCATCACTGCGCCGATCTCCCCGAACATCGCGTTTCCGGACGCCTCTGTGACGACCGCACTCGCGATATCGATCGGCTTTTTGTGATACTGCTTCGCCGCGGCCATGGCGCCGTTGCACTGGTACTCGGCAAGGTCCGGCCGGTTCGACAGTGTCACCATGGCAAATTTCCGGTCATATCCGGCTTTCTCAAAGGCGGCCGCCAGGGCGTCCGCGATCAGTTCAATTATGCTTTTCATGCTGTCCCCTCATTCGTTCAATGTTCTTTTCCTGTTCAGCGTTTCTATCCGCTTATTCGTTCAGGGCTTTTTTCACATCGTTCTTAAAGTCTTTCCAGGCGTCCTCGTGCTCGACAAAGTACTTCGGGCAGATTTTCCCGTTGACGTCATAATGGCGGATCAGATCCTTCTGGGTGAGATCCAGCTCCCCGCAGAGCCATGCCGAGAGCTTCACCAGGCTCGCGTAGGTGGCATCCGAGAACTTGCCGTCCTCCCCGGGATGGCAGCACTCGATCGCGATCGTGTCAGAATTGCGGTTGTTGGATGCGTAAGCCATCTCGTCGATCGGGATGATCTGCACGATCTCGCCGTCAAGGCCGATGATGAAATGGCAGCTCGCGTGGATCTTCGAGCTCCCGGTCTGGTTGGCAAGTCCCGCGAAATAGCTCCGGTTCTGCTCGGCGGTTGTCCCGGGGTTTGCCACATAGTGGACAACGATGTTGTTCACCTGGTTCAGCTTGATCCCCGGACGGGAATATTTGTTCACGTCGATAAATTCCTGGCTGATCCAGTCCGGCGCCTTAACCGCGCTGAGATCCACATATTTCCGGGTCTCCGGGACAAAGCTCGCCCCGCCGTCCCCCGCATTTTTCCCGGTCTCGTAGCCGATGCCGAAGAAAACCGCCGCAAGGATGAACGCCAGGACAAGACGCACCAGGCAGCCAGGCGCCCTGCGCTCCCCGCGGCTTTTCGATCCCCGGCTGCGTCCGGGGATACGTCCGCGGCTGAGGATATGGCTATGGCCGTTTTTCCCACGCCTCCTCCCGGCCTGTGGCAGAGCTCCTGCCTCCTGTCTGTCCTGCCCGGCCTCCGGATTCTTCGATTCCGTTTTTTCCTCCATCTCATCCTTTCCGGAACCCGGCCGCTTCCGCCCAGCCGGCGTCCCGTGTCCCGCAACGGAAAAGGGGAATGCCCTGTTTCGCGGCACTCCCCCTGCTCTCCATTATGTTCTTCCGTCAAGCCCTGGACAGATACTCGCCGGTACGTGTATCGATCTTTACCTTGTCCCCGATGTTGACAAACAGCGGAACCATGATCTGCGCGCCTGTCTCCACGGTTGCCGGCTTGGTCGCTCCGGTAGCGGTATCGCCCTTGAGGCCGGGCTCTGTCTCGGTAACTTCGAGCTCAACGAACAGCGGTGCCTCGACAGCGAATACCTTGCCGTTGTAGGAGAGAACCTTAACGGTCTCATTCTCCTTGACAAACTTCATGGCGTCGCCGCAGAGCTCCTCGCTCAGCGTGATCTGCTCATAGGTGTTGTTGTCCATGAAGTTATACAGGTCTCCGTCCTTGTAAAGGTACTGCATATCAATTTTATCGATTCTCGCCACCGGGAACTTCTCGGTCGGGCGGAAGGTTCTCTCAACAACGCCACCGTTGATGACGTCCTTGATCTTTGTTCTTACGAAAGCAGCGCCCTTTCCCGGCTTAACATGCTGGAACTCCAGAATTTGATAAACAACGCCGTCAATCTCCAATGTTACACCGTTTCTGAAATCGCCTGCTGAAACCATAAATCTAAATCCTCCTTGATATTGCTCACGTTTCCCGAAAAAAATTATTCAATTTATTCTAATCGAAACGCCGCCGATTTTCAACTGTTTTCTGCGCCATTTTCCCGGCGCTCCGCCCTTCTCCAGAAATACAGCACAATTTTTTCCAGCCTGCGCTTGAGGACGATCTGGATTTCCTCTTTTTTATCGATCTGCGGCACCAGGATGGAGCGGACACGCGCCCAGTTGGCACAGCAGATGTCGGTGAACAGCTGGTCTCCGATGAATACCGTCGATCCCGGGGATGTCCCCATCGCCGCCATCGCCTTCCGGCACGCGGACGGCTTCGGCTTTCCGGATTTCCAGACATAGTTTTCCGCCCCGACCCCGATGGCAAAGGATTCGACGCGCGGACGGCGGTTGTTGGAGAGAAGGCAGGTGTGGAAGCCCATCTCCCGGAGCTTTCGGAAGAGCTCTTTTGCCCTCTGGTCTGCCGGAGCCCCGTGCGGGACCAGCGTGTTGTCGATGTCAAAAATCAGCCCGCGCACGCCGGACCGGTAGAGGGCGGCATAATCGATGGCATAGGCGCTCTCGCAGAACGCATCCGGATAAAAGGATTTCAGCATGGCATTTCCCCGCAGTCTCACTTTTTCTTGTCGAGAATCTTCCCCAGCTCCTCCATAAAGGTCTGGACATCCTTAAACTGGCGGTAGACGGAGGCGAAGCGGACATAGGCCACCTCGTCGAGGTCCTTGAGCTTGCTCATGACCAGCTCGCCGATGACGGAGGACGGAATCTCCTTCTCCTCCCGATTGAAAATCTCCGCCTCGATGGAATCCACCATCTCGGAAATCTGCTTCGGGGAAACCGGCCGCTTATGGCAGGAACGCAGGATGCCCGCCTCGATCTTGCTCCGGTCATAGGGCTCGCGCGAGCTGTCCTTCTTGATGACCATCAGGGGGATGGTCTCCAGTTTCTCATAGGTGGTAAACCTTCTCTTACACTTATCGCACTGCCGTCTCCGGCGGATGCTGTTGTCTTCCGCGGGTCTCGAGTCGATGACCCTGGTGTCGGCTGCGCCGCAAAATGGACAATTCATCGTTGTTTTTATGCGCGGATCCCCGCCGCTGGCGGGCATGAGCGCATCCTGCCGTCAGGCAGTCCTCCTTTCGCCAGCTTTACGCTTCCCCGAGGCGGAATACCGCCTCGATATCCGAGAATCCGATTCGGTCGCCGTCCTTGAGCTTTTCCGGGGCTTCCGGCGAGATTCTGTTTCCGTTCAGGAAGGTTCCTTCTGCGGATTTCAGGTCCTTGAGGAAGAAATCCCCGTTGCAGAACTGGATCTCCGCGTGTTCCCGGGAAATATGCCGGTCTGTGATCCGGAGATTTCCGCGGTCATTTCCGATGATATAAGTCGGGCGGTCAACCCGGAAGGTGACATTGCCCATCTTCATGATGAGATGTGCTCCCGGGAACTTCTTTGCCTCCTCCGGCACACTCAGCTTACAGCCGCAGTTTGAGCAGAACTCGTGGCCGAAGGGGACGATTGCCCCGCAGACCGGGCAGACATCCGGCGCGCCGATAAATTCCGGCTCCGGGCGGTAATCATCCTTCCCCCCGACAATCTCCGGCTGGAAGTCCTCCTTCCCGACCGGTTCCGGGTGGAAATCCTCCCTTCCGACCGGCTCCGGGTGGATCTCGTCCTTAACCGCCTCAGGCTCCGGTGCTGCTGCCTCAGGCTCCGGTGCTGCCGCCTCAGGCTCCGGCACAGCGGGCTCTGTCTCCGGAGCTTCCGGCGCCGCAGGCTGCTCCCTGGTTTCTTCCGGCGTCACGGCCTGGGGGGTCCCATCCGCAGCCTCCTCCGGGGTCTCACCACCGCCGGACGCCATAGGTCGGACCTGATATCCGCAGTTAATGCAGAATTTGTCTCCCGGCTGGAGCGGTTTCCCGCAGCGGGGGCACACGGAGAGACCTTCCGCCGGGGGGAGCTTTGCGCCGCAGACCGAACAGAACTGGGAATTCAGGGGAACACTTGCCCCGCACCTGGGGCAGGTCCTCCGTCCGTCCAGCAGGCTCAGCTGCTCCTCCAGGGAGCCCATCCGCCTTTCCGCCTCCTCGATGGTGCCGACGAGAAGATCGATCTCCGGATCGCCGCTGGATTTCCCACGGTATTTCTTAACGACCGCCTCACCGAGCTTCCCGACCTGCAGGCTTCTCACCCGCTCCGCGTCGGCAATCTCCCCGCGGATCCGGCCGCGCGCGGTCAGGGAACCGGCTTCTTCCTCCTCCGGCGCAATGTAGGTTCTGTCTTTGTCCATGCTTTCCTTCTCCTTTCCCGGTTTCCCGGGAAATCCTCTTATTTACAGAGCTCGGCAATCGCCACAGCGTAGATTTTCGCCGCCTGCGTGAGATCGCTGATCTCGGCGAACTCATCCGCGGCATGCATCCGGTTGTCGGTCTTCGGCATGGATGCGCCGAAGGCGACGCCATTTTTCAGGTCATGCACATAGGTGCCGCCGCCGGTGGAACGGCAGTAGCCCTCCTCGCCGGTCACGGTCCTGTACGCATCCAGCAGCGTGCGGACAAAGCGGGAATCCGGGCTCACCACATGCGCCTGCACCATATCCTCCGAGGATAAGGCAAATCCGTACTTCCCGGCAGCCGCCTTCACCGGCTCCACGACGTTCTGCTTGTTCCCGCAGGCGGGAACCCGGCAGTCGATCCCGAACGTCAGCTCATCCTCGTCCATCTCGAGGACGGAGAGCACCGCCGTGGTCCGGCCGGAAACTTCATCCTCAAGGTCGATGCCGAGCGCCTTTCCGGTCATATCCTCATAGGGGAAGAGCTTTGCTAGATCCCTGACGGTCCGCACCCGCGCCGAATCCGCAAAGGGAAGCTCCGCGAGAAGCGCGATCAGCGCGGTCAGCGCGTTTTTCCCCTCGGCGGGCGCCGAGGCATGGCAGGTCTCCCCCTCGGCGGTCACTTCAAGGCCGCCCTCAGCGCCGGTCACCGTGAAGCGGACGCCAATCTTTTTCGTCAGCTTCTTCCCGGCGTCCCGCACAAGGTTGTCATCGAGGCCGCTGATCACGGCGGATGCCCTGCCGGGGACGACATTCTGGCGGATTCCCGCCTTGATCCCGAGAATTCCGGGCATCGGGTTTCTCGCCTCAAAGTTCCGGTGGAAAACCGGCTGATAGCGCCCCTTCTCGACATTGATGACCGGGAAATCCGCGTCCGGGGACACGGTCATCGGCGCCTCGTCCTCCACCTCATAATAATGGCGGATGTCCACGCTCGCTGTCTCCTCGTCGGTTCCGAGGATCAGGCGGACATTGCCGCTCACCGGAATGGCGAGATCCTTCACGCAGCGCATCGCGAGCAGCGCCGCCATGGCAGGCCCCTTGTCGTCGGCGGTTCCCCTGCCGTAGAGCCTCCCGTCCTTCTCAACAGGGGAAAATGGCTTTGTGACGGTCCATCCCTCCCCCGCGGGAACGACGTCCAGATGGGCCAGGATGTCCAGCCGCTTCTCCTTGTCCGGGGCGAGATCCGCGGTCCCCACATAATTGTCGTAATTATTGATCGTAAAGCCGTACCCCTCGGCGATATTTAACGCCGTGGAAAGCGCCTGCGTGATGCCGACACCGAAGGGCGATCCCATCTGGTAGGGCATTTTCTCGCTGTCAATACGGCAGAGGGTGAGAATATCACTGATCATCTCAGCCTTGTGTTTTTCCACATAGTCGTCGATCTGCCGATAGATGAGTTTTGATACTGCCATGTTCTCCCCCTCAGCCCATCATCGTTCCGAGCACCTGGTTAACCAGCTTGCCGTCCGCTTTCCCCTTCACGCGCGGCATCAGGTTCTTCATGATCTTCCCCTTGTCCTTCGCCGTCGGCTGGCTGATGCCGAGCTCCCCCAGGACCTCAGTGATGACGGCGCGGATCTGCTCCTCGTTCATCTCCGCCGGAACAAATTCCTGGTACACACGGATGCGGGCAGCCGCCTCCTCCCGGATGTCCGTGCGGTCCGCGGGAGCCATATCGATGGTCTCCTGGGTCTGGCGGATCTCCTTGCGGATCACCGCGTTCGCCTCATCCTCGGTAAGCTCGTGGCCGCCGTCAATCTGGGCGTTCTTGAGAACGGTGAGCAGCACGGACAGGGCGTCCTTGCGCGGCTTGTCCTTTGCCTTCATCGCGGCAAACATTTCCGAACGAACTGTATCAATCTTGCTCATTTTTCTGCCTCCTTACCGGCAATCAGACCTCAAAGTTCCCGAACTCCGAAAGCTTAAGCTTCGGATTCCGCTCCTCGACCATGCCGACACTCCACTCATGGGCGAACAGGAGAAGCGGATTTCCCTTCATGTCCTGGATCATCTTCATGTCGCTGGTTCCCTGGATGGCATCAAGGTCAATCTCCTCCCAGTTGGTGATCCAGCGGATATATTCATACGGCAGCTGGTCCAGGGCTACCTCGACATTATACTCATTTTTCAGGCGGAACGTCAGGACATCGAACTGCAGGACACCGACAGCGCCGACGATAATCTCCTCCATGCCGCCCGAGGTCTCGCGGAAGATCTGGATCGCGCCTTCCTGGGCGATCTGCTCGATGCCCTTCACAAACTGCTTGCGCTTCATCGTATCGATCTGCCGCACTCTGGCGAAATGCTCCGGCGCGAAGGTCGGGATGCCGACAAATTCGATCTTCTCGTCGGACTCGCAGAGCGTATCCCCGATCGAGAAAATGCCCGGGTCAAAGATCCCGATGATGTCTCCGGCATAGGCCTCATCCACAATCTTCCGCTCATCCGCCATCATCTGCTGCGGCTGTGTCAGGCGGACCTTACGCCCGCCCTGGACATGGGTGACCTCCATCCCCGCCGTGAACTTGCCGGACACAATGCGCATGAACGCCACGCGGTCACGGTGAGCCTTATTCATATTGGCCTGGATCTTGAAAACAAAGGCGCTGAACTTCTCGTCAAACGGATCCACCACCCCGGTCGTCGTCTTTCTCGGCAGCGGCGGTATGGTCATCCGGAGAAAATGCTCAAGGAAGGTCTGTACCCCGAAATTGGTCAGGGCGGAGCCGAAGAATACCGGCGTGAGCTTCCCCTCGCTGACGAGCTGCTGGTCAAATTCCGCGCCGGCACCGTCAAGAAGTTCCAGATCCTCGTTCAGCTTGTCGCGGTTCTGGAAGCCGATCGCCTCCTCGAGGTCAGGATCATCCAGCGAGTAATCCTTCTCCGCCACCGCCTTCTGGCCGCTCATATTGGCCTTGAAGGTCTCGATTTTCCTGGTCTCCCGGTCATAGACACCCTTGAAATTCTTGCCGCAGCCGATCGGCCAGTTGACCGGGCAGGTCCGGATGCCCAGGATATCCTCGATCTCATCGGTCAGCTCAAAGGGATCCCGGCATTCGCGGTCCAGCTTGTTGATAAAGGTAAAGATCGGGATGTGGCGCATCACGCAGACCTTGAAGAGCTTGATGGTCTGCGCCTCGACACCCTTCGACCCGTCGATGACCATGACCGCGGAATCCGCCGCCATCAGGGTCCGGTAGGTATCCTCGGAGAAATCCTGGTGTCCCGGGGTATCCAGAATGTTGATGCAGTAGCCGTCGTAATTGAACTGCAGCACGGAGGAGGTGACGGAGATGCCTCGCTTTTTCTCGATCTCCATCCAGTCGGAGACGGCGTGCTTCGTCGCCTTCCTTCCCTTGACGGTTCCCGCCAGGTTGATTGCTCCGCCGTAGAGAAGGAACTTCTCGGTCAGCGTCGTCTTGCCGGCATCCGGGTGGGAAATAATGGCAAATGTTCGTCTTTTCCTGATTTCTTCCGCTAATGTACTCAAAAAAACCTCCACCGTTCCGGGCTGGCGCGGCAGCCCCCAAAAATGTCTGTCAAATCCGTAACATATTTTATAGTTCCCCAGGAATGAAGTCAAGAACCCATTCCTGTTCTTGCCGTTATCTGCGCCTTCCGCTATACTGGTAGCGGGAGGTAAGCGGAATGATCTTAGCTGTTGATATCGCGAACACTTACATCACGGTAGGCTGCATCGACCGGAGGAAAATCTACTTCTGGGAGAGGATCACCACGGTGATCGGAAAGCCGAACCTGGAGTACGCGATCACTCTGAAAAGTATTCTGGAGATCTATCACATCAACCTGTCCTCGATCGAGGGCGCCATCGTCTCCTCTGTCGTCCCGCCCCTGAACCGGACGATCAGCGAGGCAATCCGGAAAATCACCGGCATCCGCGCCCAGTTTGTGGGCTCCGGGATGAAGACGGGGCTGAACATCCGGATGGACAATCCCCGCGGCGTGGGCAGCGACATGATCGCCACCGCTGTCGGGGCTCTCGAGATGCACAGGCCGCCGCTCATCATCATCGATATGAGCACGGCGGTCTCCTTCTCCGTCATCGACGCGGAGAGCAGCTATATCGGCGGCTGCCTGATGCCCGGCATCCGCATTTCCCTGGAGGCCCTGAGCGCAAACACCGCGCAGCTCCCGAAAATCAGCCTTGAGGCACCGCGGCAGGTCATCGGGAAGAATACCGTGGTCTCGATGCAGAGCGGCATCGTCTACGGCTACGCCTCCATGTTCGACGGCATGATCGAGCGGATTGAGGCGGAGCTCGGCGAGAGCGCTTCCATCATCGCCACCGGCGGGCTGATGAAGCTCGTCCTCCCGCACCTGCGCCATGAGGTCGCCTTCGACGAGACGTTGATCCTCAAAGGCCTGCTCACCCTCTATGAGAGAAACCGCCCCCTGCCGGGGAAAATGCACCGTTCCTGATCCCCGCGCCGGCGGATGTTCAAAAGCAGGGCTGTACCCCGTTCTCTTCCGGAGAACAGGATGCAGCCCTGCCGCTTATTATGCAGAGCACTTAACAAGCGCGAGCCCAGCGGGCGAAGTGCGAGTTTAGTGCGAGCTATGCGAATTTGCTTAGTGAGGACAAGCGAAAGCGCAGTCCGAACTTAGCAAATTTGCTTCTTCCCCGGCTTCACGGTCACGCCTGCGCATTTTCCCGGGTGCCGTTCTCACTGATGATTCTCTCCACCTTGTCGCGGCTCAGCGACAGGTTGAATCCGAAAGGATTGACGACCACGCCATCGCACTTCTTCGCCAGCTTTTTCAGCGCCTCGATGTCGAGCTCCTGGGCGGAAAACTGGTGCTTCCGGTCAAATTTGGAAAATTCCACGATATCCGTGAATACCGGATAAAACTTCTCCCCGTCGTTGTTGCCGATCATCGGATGATCGGTACCCCACTCGTCGGTGCAGGGGACAAGATACTCCGCGTCGTAGAGCTCCCGTGTGAGCACGGTCTGCATGCTCTTGACCGCGCTGCGCTGGGCGACCGCCTGGTAGAAGGTGTTCGCCGCGAGAAGAAGGCCGGGGTTGAGCACGGCGCCGTTCTCATTCTTCGGCCGGCTGATGATTGCGAAGAGCGAGAGGGTCATCGTCTCATGGTTCCGGTCGATGGAGACCGCCCGGAATCCGCTGCGGTAGAGGTCGTCGAAAAACGCATGGCGGACCTTCGGGATGATCTGGCGTACCCGGCTGGTCAGCCCGGTATTGCGGACGGTGAGCGCGAACTCCCTCGCGTAGCTCTCGTTAGTGAAAATATAGGCAGCCGGCTCCTCGTTCTCACTGCCAAGATAATAATTGCCGGTAATGCGGACCTCGACGGTATACATGCCGTCCTCCGTCTTCAGAAGCCGGATGATTTCTGCGGCAGTCTTCGGATCGTCCTTGCCCTGCGCGCCGGCAATCAGCTGATGTACTTTTTCCATGCGGAATGTCCTCCGTCAGTGTAACGATAATCCCGGCAGACTGGTGCCGGGATCTCGTCAGATTTTGGTTCAGTTCAGAATCACTTCTTATTTTTCAGAAAATCCGGAATATTCAGGCTGGTCTGCGCCGCTCTCGGGTGTACCGGTGCCGGATTGTTCAGCATCGGGGACTCATAGCGCGGCTGCTGGGCCGCCTCCGGCCTGCGCACGCCTGCGGACGGCTGTGCCTGCGCGGCGGCAAATGTACCGGCCGGCTGCTCCTGGCGGGGCTCGGCCGCTCTCGCGAACTTATTCGTCGAGGGCTGCTCCTGGGCGGCATTGTCGTCCAGTCCGGTCGCGATGACGGTGATGCTGCACTCATCCTGCGCATCGTCGTCCACCGTCGTGCCGAGGATAATGTTGGCGTCCTCTCCGACAAGCTCCTGGACGTAGGACAGGGCATCATTTGCCTCTGCCAGGGTCATATCACCGGAGATATTGATCAACACCTGGGAGGCGCCGTCGATCGTCGTCTCAAGGAGCGGGCTGGATACAGCGGCCTTGACTGCCTCGATGGCCTTGTCGTCGCCCTTTGCGTGGCCGATGCCGATGTGCGCGACGCCCTTGTCCTTCATGACGGTCTGGATATCCGCGAAATCCAGGTTGATCAGTCCCGGCTCATTGATCAGGTCGGTAATGCCCTGGACCGACTGCTGGAGAACCTCATCTGCCTTCTTGAACGCATCCGGGATGGATGTCCTGCGGTCAACGATGTCCAGAAGTCGGTCGTTCGGGATGACAATCAGGGTATCCACTGCGGTTTTCAGCTTCTCGATGCCGGCGAGGGCGTTGTTCATGCGCACTCTTCCCTCGAAACGGAAAGGCTTCGTCACGACGCCGACGGTCAGGATGCCCATATCCTTGGAAATCTTCGCGATGACAGGTGCCGCGCCGGTTCCGGTGCCGCCGCCCATGCCGCAGGTGACAAACACCATGTCGGCACCCTTGAGGGCGGACTGGATGTCTTCCTGATTCTCCTCGGCAGCCTTCTCACCGATCTCCGGCTTTGCGCCGGCGCCCAGGCCCTTGGTCAGTTTCTCGCCGATCTGCATCGTGGTCGTCGCCTTGCTCATTGATAGCGCCTGTTTATCTGTATTGATGCCGATGAACTCAACACCGGCAATATTCTCATCGATCATCCTGTTGACGGCGTTATTTCCGGCCCCGCCGACGCCTACCACGATAATTCTCGCCGAGTTCTCCGACTCGTTCATCTTAACCTCTAACAAGATGCATCCTCCTATCCCGATATCCTGAATATCTGGTTCTGTTTTATCCTGAAAATCTGATGCTCAACTTTGAACGGCCCCACACGATTCATCCTGTGAGGCCGGACCATTGCAAGCTATCTTATAATATATTTGATTTCTGTTTAAAAATCAACTGCTAAATGTGTTATAAAAAATGAAGATTCCGATATTTTTTTATGTGTAAACAGGCGGCTGCGCCTCAGGAATTTTTTTCAAACCGGTAAATCGGGCTGGAATTCGACTCATCGTAGCTGTCCAGATAGAGCGTCCCGTTGAGGTCCGGATAAGACGCGAGGATGTCCTTGAGCTCCATCAGCTTGCCGCTCATGCTGTCCTGCCCGCCGAGCACAACCTTAAGATTCTTGATATAAAGCGTGGAATTCAGATTTTTGTCGTAATTGATCTTGTCTGGCGATATCCCGCTCGTCGCGAGAATCTGCGTCTGGTTCAGGATCTGGGAAAACACCTCGCTGTTATCCACCGGAAGCGCCTGGTTGAGGACGATGTGGCCAAAATGCAGCCCGGTGATCAGCGGGACGCCCCCGATCACCTCGGACGTGCTCTCCACCACGATGCCGTCCTTGTCGAAATACATGTTGCTGCCCATATAGGAGACATACCCGATGACGTTCTTCTCATAGACGATCACCTCCACATGGGTCGGATCCTTGTAGACCAGCTTGTAGTCCGACACAAACGGGATGCCGACGTGATCCTGGAAGCGGTACTTCATATAAGTAAGCAGGGCGCTCCGGGAAAATGGCCCCGTGAAGATTCTGTCCTTGATCTCCTCCTCAGAATAATGCCGGTTGCCGCTGACCGTGATGCTCTCGAGCGGGATGGCAAATACACAGGCAGCTGCGATCAGCAGAATCATCAGGGCGGTGAGAAGGCCGATTCCTCTCCTGTGCCTCCGGAATCCGCGGCGGAATTTCGTGGCGAAGGACTCCTCGCCCCGGAAAGCCGGGTTCCTGCTATCATTTTCCATCATGATCACTCCTCACGGTTCTCTGACGGCGGGCTGATCTGGTTGGACACACTGAGCGCGATGCCCATCTCAAAGAGGAGCAGTGCGACGGATGTACCGCCATAGCTGATAAACGGCAGGGTGACACCGGTGTTGGGGATGACATTCGCAACCACCGCGATATTCAGGATCACCTGGATCGCGATTTGCGCCATGATGCCGATGACCAGCATGGAACCGAAAAGGTCTGGCGCATTCTGCGCAATTTTCACAAACCGGAAGATCAGGAACAGGAACATGGCGATCATGCAGAAAGCGCCGAACAGCCCGAGCTCCTCACAGAGGATCGAGAAAATCATATCATTCTGCGCCTCCGGGACGAACCCCAGCTTCTGCAGGCTCTGGCCGAGGCCCTTGCCGAAGAAGCCGCCGGAACCCACAGCGTAGAGCCCCTGAAGGACCTGGTAGCCGCCGGATTTTGCGTACTTCACCGGATCTACCCAGACAAGAATTCTCCCCAGCTGATATTCCTTGAGAAGCCCGATGCGCACAAGCAGCGTACTGAGCTTCGGCGCGAGAAAGAGCATCGCGAGCATCAGCCCGAACAGGAGATAAAACCAGCGGGATTTCTCCACCACAACGAAGAGCATGATAAAAATGATGCCCGCGATGATGATGCCCGAGCTCAGGTTATTCTTGGTGACCAGGAGGATCAGCGGCATACAATAGAGAATCAGGCGCAGAGCCCTTCTCCAGTCGTTGATCTTCGTCCCAAGGTTGTCAAGAATGGTGGCGGTCAGCAGGATCAGGGCAATTTTGATCAGCTCCGTCGGCTGAAACTGCACGCCGACCCTCAGCCACCGCTTTTTCCCATGAGAGCTCACGCCCAACGGGGTGAACAGCAAAAGGAACATCAGGACATAGCAGAGGAAATAGAGCGGGACGGCCCATTTCCGCAGCCGGTGATAATCGAGCTTGGAGACGACCAGCATCGCGGCAAAGCCGACCAGCTCAAAGACCGCCTGGCGCTGGACATAGTACCAGGATTTCTCGTAGGTGAGCTGCGCGGTATAGGAACTCGCGCTGTAGATCATGATCAGCCCGAAGAGGCACAGGAAGATCACGGAAATCATCAGCTCATAATCATAGTACAGATGCGCTCTCTTTTTTCTCTTTTTGTGCCGCACCGCGGCAGAGGCAGTAGCCATATCGCGTCAGCTCCCCTCACAGCGTCACAGTTCATGAACGTACTGCTTGAATTTCTCTCCGCGCTCCTCAAAATTCTTGAACTGACCCCAGCTCGCACAGGCGGGGGAGAGAAGGACGTAATCGCCCGGATTTGCGTAGGAGGCGCACACCTGGACAGCCTCCTGGAGATCCTCGGCGTACATGATATCGTTGAAGCCGTGGCGCTTCGCACACTCGGCGATCTTGTCCCTGGTCTGGCCGATCAGCACCAGGTAGCGCACCTTCCCGTCGAAGGCCTCGATGAATTCGTCAAATTCATTGTGCTTGTCGTAGCCTCCGGCGATGAGCAGCGTGGGGCCGGGCATTGCCTTCACAGCCTGGATCGAAGCATCCGGATTGGTTCCCTTGGAGTCATTGTAGTACTTCACGCCGAAGCGCTCGGTGACGAACTCGATCCGGTGCTCAACCGCCTTGAATTTCTTTACCGCCTCCACGATCTTGTCCATGGGGACATCCAGTGCGCGGGCGATCGCGATCGCGGTCATGATATTTTCATAATTGTGCCTGCCGAGGAGCTGGACATCATGAACATTCACAATCTCCTCCTGCTTCTCCCCGTCACTGTACATGATCCGGTCTTCATCCAGGTAATAGCCCTGGTCAAGCTTTCTCCGGCTGGAGAACCAGACAACCTTCGTCTTCAGGTTCTCGCCGTAATCCCGGAGGTTTTCATCCTCATAATTGAGAACCATCGTGTCCTCCGCGGTCATGTTCTTGGAGATGCTCTCCTTGACGGCGATATAATTTTCCATCGTCTTGTGGCGGTCCAGATGATCCGGGGTGATGTTCGTGATCGCGGCAACATTCGGGTGGAAGTCGAGCACCGTCTCCAGCATGAAGCTGGACACCTCAGCCACCGTCACTGACTCGTCCGTGGTATCCAGGGCGTGCGCGGTATAGGGATCCCCGATATTGCCCACGACGAAAACGCTGTCATAGAAGGTTTTCATGATCTCGCCGGTGAGCGCGGTCGTCGTGGTCTTACCGTTCGTGCCGGTGATCGCCGCGAGCTTGCCCTTCGCGCAGTGGTAGCCGAGCTGGAGTTCTCCCCAGATCGGGATCCCCGCCTCCTCGATCATCTTGACAAAGGGAACATCCAGGGGAATGCCGGGGCTGACCACGGCGAGTTCGATGCCGATCAGGTCTGTCCTCGTGAGATCGCCGATGACCACCGTCACCTTGGCATCCTCCGGAAACTTGGCCCGGATCTTCGCCGCGTCGAGCTTCTTATTCCCGTCATACAGCACAACCTCTCCCCCTTTGGCGATAAGGAGGTTCGTCGCGGCGACGCCGCTCTTGCCGCTTCCGGCTACCAACACTTTCTGACTCATTTGTCTCTTCCTTCCTTTTCTATTTCAATTCGCTTTCTTCCGGCTGATCAGAGGAGCAGCCAGGACAGCATGCACAGGAGCGCGGTGACCACGCTGAAAGCCGCCACAATCTGGGGCTCCCGGGCGCCGCATTTTTCAAAATGATGATGGATAGGTGCCATCCGGAAAAAACGCTTTCCGTGGGTTGCCCGGAAATAGGACACCTGGATGATCACCGAGACCACCTCAATCAGGTAGATAAATCCGAAGACCGGGATGAACAGCGGAATCTGCATCATATAGGCCGCGCCGGCAACAAAGCCGCCGATCGCGAGCGATCCGGTATCCCCCATGAATACGCGCGCCGGATAGGCGTTGAACAGGAGGAACGCCATGAGGCTCCCGAGAACAGCCCCGCAGACCGGGGAGATTTCCCAGCCGCGGTAGACGGAGACCGCTGCCAGGAAAATGGCCACCGGAATCGTCACGCTGGCAAGCAGGCCGTCCAGCCCGTCGGTAAAATTCGTGCCGTTGTCCGTGCCGAGAACAATAAAGAACAGCAGCGGGATAAAGAGAACCGCCGGCAGTGTCACCGGGATGTGGACAAAGGGAATCAGCATCGTGGTTCCCGCGTCCGACGTCATCATCATCCAGACACAGAAAATGGCGGTAATCACGAACTGAAGCGCCAGCTTCTGCTTCGGGTTCAGCCCTTCGGACTGTTTTTTCCTGATTTTCAGAAAATCATCGAGAAAGCCGACGATTCCAAATCCCAAAGTGAGGAAAAGTACCTTCAGCGCCTCAGGATAACGGAAGCTGAACACCAGGGTGGAAACCACGATGCCGGCGAGAATCATTATCCCGCCCATCGTCGGCGTCCCCTGCTTTTTGAGATGCGTCTCCGGCCCGTCGCTCCGTACCTGCTGGCCGAACTTCATCCGGTGAAGGATCGGGATCGCAGCCGGACAAAGGACGGCGGTCACCGCAAATGCCACAAATACAGCCAGAATGGTATCTCGGATTACCATAACTCTCCCCCTGAAAGCTCAGTGCTTTCCGCTGACGTTGCTTTTTCCGACTGTCCGGCAGGCGGACGTCTTCTCCGTGAGCTCGCGCTCATAATATTTCTGCTGCTCCTTCGGGCTCATCTCCTTCGACGGGCAGTCCTGCCGGCAGGACCCGCAGGGGGTCAGCTGCATCGGCTTATCGCGGTAGAGCCACGCGACAAGCACAGCAAGCCCGGCGACAATCAGCGCGCCGATCACAACCGCAAGAATCTGTGCAGATGTCATAGAAACTCCTTTCAGTTTCCGAGGACATTCCGGATCGCCGCCGGCGTCCGGTAATTCCAGCTGGAAATCTTAATTCCGCTCTTCGGGTTCGAGGCGTGGACAACCTGGCCGTTGCCGATATAGATTGCCACGTGGTTGATGCCGCTCCCGTTGCTGTAGAACACGAGGTCGCCAGGCTTCATGCTGCCCGCGCTGACCGATGACCCGCAGCCGGCCTGGGATGCCGCGTGGTGCGGCAGGCTGACGCCGAAATGCGACATGACGGACATCGTGAAACCGGAACAGTCCGTCCCGTTCGTCAGGCTCGTCCCGCCCCAGACATAGGGGTTGCCGAGGAACTGGACAGCGTAGCTGACCACTGAGCTCCTCTTTCCTCCCCCGGAACCGCCGGAAGGCGCGCTGCCGTTCTTGGAACTGCTCTTGCCGGAGCTGCTCTTTCCGGAACCATTCTTGCCGGAACTGCTCTTTCCCGTGCTGCTCTTCCCGGACGAAGAGTTTCCTCCGTTCCCAGAGGCGGCGGGAGCCTGGGTCTCCGGCTCGGGCTCAGGAGCCGGCGGCGTGTACTGGATCGCCTCATTGAGCGCATAGCGGACATCGACATAGTCCGTCATGACATAAGCCGTATCATCATCCAGCTGGATCTGCACCCAGCCGTCGACATCCTGGCTGACGACGTCATAGCGCTCGGAATTGGAGATCTGCGTCCAGATCTGGGAGTCCGTGTTCGGCTCCTTCCGGACATTCAGGCGGTCCGTGTTGACGATCGCCATCAGTTTCGCATTTTCCAGGGCAAACTGGTTCGCCGCGTCACCGGTCAGGATATATTCCGCCTTCACGTAGCCGGTTACCGGGCCGGACTGGATCTTGTACCACTGGTGATCCGTCGTCATCTCGATCAGCTCGCCGGCGGCCTTGCCCGGGAACTTGCCGATGATCGGCTGATCCTCGCCGGGGAAGGAACGGATATTCAGGTAAGTATCCACATCGGAAATGCCGAGGTTGTCATACATATTGAGGACAGCCGTCCGAAGATCCAGCTCCCTGGCTTCGTTCAGCGCATATTTCACATCCACGAAATCCGCGGAGATATATCCGTCGGGGATCTCGATCCAGCCGTCCTTCTCGCCCTTGATGGTGTAGCGCTCATTCTTAAGCACCTGCTCGACGATCTGGGCGTCCCCGCTGGGCTCTGTGCGGACATTGAGCTTCTCCGTGTTGATGACGGCCATCTTCTGGCAGGCCTCCATGGCCTTCTTCTTCGCCTCATCGCCGGTCAGGACAAATTCCGAGCTGATGTAGCCGTTTAATCCGCCGCTTGTGACCTTGTACCATCCCTGGTTGGACTGATCGTCGAGAATCTCGCAGGCACTGTCCCCGTAGAGCTTGCCGACGATCTTGGACGTCTTGTCCGGTTTTTCCCGGAGATTCAGGAATCCGCTCACATTGACGATGCCGAGATTTTTGTAGGAATCGACGACGGCCTCTTTCTCCTCCTCCGCCTCGGCGGACTCACTCTCCGCCGCCGCCTCCGGGGACAGGGTCGGCGCATCCGTAAGCGCAATCTTCTCCGGGGATCCTCCCCCCGCGGAGGAACCCCCGCCGAACCTCAGCCGGCTTCCGCCCGCGACCTTAACCACAATCACGGCGAGCAGCACCAGGATAACCGCCCCGCCGACAAGGGAAAAATATCGCATCGGGTCTTTCCCGCTCTTCTTCTGCCGTATTTTTCCCAGTATTTTATTGATATCCCTTTTCTGCATGAATGTTCACCTCCGGGTTCAGCCGCCGAGATAGCTCACGATACGGTACGGGGTACGGTAATTCCAGGTGGAAATCTTGATTCCGCTCCTCCGGCTCGCCGCGTGGACAATCTGCCCGTTGCCGATATACATGGCGACATGGTGGACGACCCCGCTCTTATTCGCGTAGAAAATCAGGTCGCCGGGCTGCATCTGTGACGAGCTCACCCTCGTGCCGTGCCGCGCCTGGTCGCGGGAGACTCTCTCCAGCGTGACGCTGGCGACATGCTGGTAGCAGTATTTCACAAAGCCAGAGCAGTCGGCACCGGTGTGCGGGTCATCACCGCCCCAGACATACCGCCCGCCGACGAACTGGAGGGCATAGTTCACCAGCTGTGTCCGGAGCGAGGGCAGCGCAGGCGTGCTCTCCGTCACCGGGGTAAATTTGATCGCCTCGGGGAGCGCGTAGCGCACATCAACGTACTCACTGCGGACATAGGCGGTCTCGTCCTCATCGAGGGCAATCTGCACCCAGCCGTCCTGCTGGCTGACCACGTCGTAACGCTCGGCGTTGGAAATCTGCGTCCAGATCTTCGCGTCCATGCTGGGCTCCGTGCGGGCATTCAGCATGTCCGTCGAGACAATCGCCATGAGCTTCGCGTTGTCGATGGCGAGCTGTTTGGCCTCATCGCCGGTCGCGATGTACTCCGCCTTCACGTATCCGGTCACCGGGCCGGACTGGATCTTGTACCATTCGTGGTCGGTGGTCATCTCGATGATCTCGCAGCCGCATTTGCTGGTCAGCTTGCCGATGATCTTCGTGTCATTCCCCGGGGTCTCCCGGATATTCAGATAATTATCGACCTTGGATACGCCCAGATTGTCATAGAGGTTGAGCACCATGGCCTTCATATCGAGCTTCCGCGCTTCGTTTAAGCAGGGCTTTACCTCCGCATAATCCGCGGAAATATAACCGCCGTCGATCCCGATCCAGCCGTCCTCTGCCGGCGTTTTGACGAGATAGCGCTCGCCCTTCAAGGCCTGCCCCACCACCTCCGCGTCGGTCGACGGCTCCTTCCGGATATTGACCGCGTCCGCGGTGACGACCGCGCGCTCCGCGATCTCCTCCTCCGCGCGCTCCGCCGCCTCACTCCCGGTCAGCATATAGGAGGCGTTCACATACCCGGTAATGTCATTGGAAGAAATCTGATACCATCCGTCGGTGGAATCATCGGTGACCGTGCACGCGGCACCGCCCTGAAGCTTGCCGATGATGTCGGCATTTTCCGTCGGCTCCTTCCGGATATTGAGGTATCCGTCGACATTGGCGATGCCGAGCTTTCCGTAGGACGCAATAATATCCTGCTTCTCCTCCGCTTCGCGGGATGCGTCCGCGACGCTCGCCGACGCAGCTTCCCCCGCGCTGGGAAGGTCAGCCGCTGTCGCCCCGGTTCCGCTCTTTTCTCCCCCGAAGCGCCTTGCCGCTGTCGCCAGCAGAACAATGACCAGAATGCCGATGACCGCGGTCAGCATCCGGTTCAGCATCCGGATTCCGCCGGAGCTCTGCTTTCCGGTGTTTTTTTCCTCTTTATTGGTATTTTCCTGCATATCATCCTTCTTTAAATCGGCCAAGCCCCTGGCGGAAATGCCGTAAATAGACCGCCGCGGGCTGTGGATCTGTATTCCCGGCCTTAAAGCGAAGCGCCCTGGGCGCCCGGAACCCGCGCAGCGAATGAAGCGTGGCTTCCCCAAACCATGGATTCTGAATAGTCACACTAGAATATATCACAGATCATGGCTGAACGGAAGAAGGAAATACAGCACCTCCGGAGCCGTCACCCCTCAGCAAGCCGCAGGAAGACAGCAGGCGCTGTCTCGAGAATCCTGTCATTAAAATCGTATTCCGGCTCGTGGGGAGCCGGCCAGTTTTCTCCATTTCCCACATAGAAGATCGCACCGGGACAGGACTTCAGATACCAGCCGAAATCTTCCGAGGGGCGCCAGGGATTTTCCATCGGAACCACCCGGAATCCCAGTGAGGAAGCCGCCCTGCGGACTTTTTCCGCACACTCCGGATCATTCACCGTCGCCGGAAAGGGATCCGACACGCTGCAGCTGGATGTGAGGCCGTATCGACAGGAAAGCTTCTCCGCCTCCCCGCGGAGTAAGGATTCCATCTCCGCCATCTCGTCCTCCCGCCCTGCTCGAAGAGTGAAAGAGATCTCCCCCTCGCCCGGGGAAATTCCGAAGTCCTTCCCACCCTCATTCATGCCGACTAACGTGACCAGTCGGAGATCTCCGGCTTGCGCCTTCCCCGCACCGGCAGATTCCTCCCCATTCCCGACGGACCGCTCATTCCCGCCGGGAAGCCTGCTTCCGGCGGGCACCCTGCCCCCGGCGGCAAGCTCCTCCGCGAACAGCTCCATCCGCGCGAGTGCAGGGCCGGGATTTCGCCCGTCCTCCGGTTCCCCCGCGTGACATTTTTTTCCGAAAAAGTGGAACGTCAGGCCGCGAGAAGCGCACTGGGACAATGTGTCCCGGACCATGACCGCATTCTCCGGATAGCCGCTCAGATTATGGAAGGCGTACACTTCTCCGATGCCTGCCTCCCGAAGAAAATCCGCGCACGCCTTTCCTCCCCTTCCCGTCTCCTCCGCCGCCTGGAAGACCAGGTAGACGGTTCTCCGGATGCGCGGATCTCCTTCCAGCATAAGCCCGAGTGCCGCGAGACATGCGGAATGCCCGTCGTGGCCGCATTTGTGCGCCGTCCCCGCGACAGTTGATCCGTAGGGAAGATCAATCGTCTCCGGAACTGGCAGCGCATCCATGTCCGCGCGGAAGGCGATGGGCGGGCGCCGGTCCTTATTTTCCCGCGTAAGGACGGCATAAAACCAGCTTTCCCGCTCCACCAGGCGGAGGGAGGTATTCTCCCGGAGAAATTCCATAAGGCGCCGCTTTGTCTCCCGCTCCTCCCCGGAGCGCTCCGGGTGGGCGTGCAGGGTATGGCGGAGAACCAGGAGCTTTCTGCGCTCTTCCTCCGTTAAAAAATGCATCGCCATGCTTATCTCCTCCAGATAAATGCCGCATGGATGTCCACGTCCTGCTGCCGCTGCCGGAATTGCGGCTTTACGGCAGCTTCCGGATTACTGGCAGACGTCCACCCAGCCCTTTGCCCCTGAGAGCCTGTACAGCTCCTCCGGGGTCAGCTTTACGCCGGAATGGTCATTTCCGGCAGCCGGATAGATGTAGGCAAATTTTTTCAGATCCTCGTCCAGGTAGACGGCGACACCGTCCCGGATCCCGAAGGGGCACACGCCGCCCGGCTCGTGCCCGATCAGCTCCTCCACCTGCTCCGGCGGGATCATTTTCGCCTTGGTGTGGAAGGTCTCCTTATATTTATGATTCTGGATTCGGGCGTCGCCCTCCATGAGGATCATCACCGGCTTTCCGTCCACGAGGAACGACAGCGATTTCGCGATCTCCGCCTCCGTGGTTCCGAGAGCCTTCGCCGCGAGCGGAACCGTCGCCGTGGACGCCTCCGGCTCGATGATCCGGTCCGCATATCCCGCCTTTTCCAGGTATTTTCTTGCAATCTCGATAGACATTTCGTTATCTTCCCGATGCATAGAATGTTCAGAACCTCACATGCCGTCTGCACGATTCTCCCCATGTGCCGGACACACAGGAATTCCGCACATCGGCGAAGCATAGCCTCGCCCGATGTGCGGAATCCATCACAGCAGGTCAAACAGCGAGAGCTGGTTGGACTCCGGAAGCCCAGAAAGGAGGCCCAGCCGGTCCAGCTGGTCGCAGATGCTCCGGCCGACCTTCGTCCGGTTCATAAAATCTTCCTTGGAGAGGAACTTCCCCTCCTCGGCGGCGAACATGATCGCGTCGGCCGCCTTCTCGCCGAGGCCGTCGATGCTGCCGAGCGACGGCATGAGTTTCCCGTCGATGATCTGGAAATGCCGGGAATCTGCCCGGTAGATGTCGATCGGCATAAAGGAGAATCCCCGGGCGTACATCTCCTGGACAACCCGCATATCGCGGATGCTGTCCTCATCCTTGGAGGTCAGCTTCTCGCCGGCATCCTTTCTCGCCCGGAGACGGGCAAGATTTTCCTCCAGGCGCTCTCTGCCCTGGCACATTTTCTCATAGTCGAAGGCATTCGCGCGGATCGAGAAGAACGCCGCGTAGTAGGCGAGCGGATAATATATCTTGCAGTACGCGATCCGCCACGCCATCATGACGTAGGCCGCGGCGTGCGCCTTCGGGAACATATACTTGATCTTCTTGCACGACCAGATGTACCAGTCCGGCACATCGTGCTTCTTCATCTCGTCGATCCACTCCTGCTTTAACCCCTTGCCCTTGCGGACCTTCTCCATGATATTGAACGCGAGCGCCGGGTCGAGGCCCTTGCCCATCAGGTAGATCATGATATCGTCACGGCAGCAGATCGCCGTGCTGATCGTGCAGGTGCCTTCCTTGATCAGGGTCTCCGCATTGCCCAGCCAGACGTCCGTGCCGTGGGCAAGTCCCGCGATGCGAACCAGGTCGGACAGGTACTTCGGCTTCGTGTCCAGAAGCATCTGCATGGCAAAATCGGTGCCAAACTCCGGAATGCCGAGGCATCCCAGCGGGCAGCCGCCGATATCCTCGGGCTTTATGCCGAGGGCATCGGTGTTCTGGAACAGGCTCATGACCCTGCGGTCGTCGAGCGGGAACGTCGTCGGATCCTTCCCGGTCAGGTCCTGGAGCATGCGGATCATCGTCGGATCATCGTGCCCGAGAATGTCGAGCTTCAGCAGGTTCTTATCGATCTTGTGGTAATCAAAGTGCGTCGTGATTGTCCGCGATTCGGGATCATCCGCCGGGTGCTGCACAGGGGTGAAGGAGTTGATGTCCTCCCCCACGGGAAGGACGATAATCCCGCCGGGGTGCTGACCGGTTGTGCGCCTGACGCCAACCATGCCCGAGGCGATCCGGTCCATCTCGCAGGGCCTCTTGAAAATGCCCTTGTCCTCGCAGTACCTGAGCACATAACCGAACGCCGTCTTGTCCGCCACGGTGCCGACGGTGCCGGCGCGGAACGTCTGCCCCTTGCCGAAGATGACCTCCGTGTAGGCGTGCGCCCGGGACTGGTACTCCCCGGAGAAGTTCAGGTCGATATCCGGCTCCTTGTTCCCGGTAAAGCCGAGGAAGGTCTCGAACGGGATGTCAAACCCGTCCTTCTTGAGCGGTTTTCCGCATTTCGGGCAGACCTTATCCGGCATGTCGCAGCCGGCCATGCCCGCGTATTTCTTCACATCCTCCGAATCAAAATCGTAGTAATGGCAGTTCGGGCAGTAATAGTGCGGGCTCAGCGGGTTCACCTCGGTGATCCCCGCCATCGTCGCGACAAACGACGAGCCGACAGACCCTCTTGAGCCGACCAGGTACCCATCCTCATTCGCCTTCCAGACGAGCTTCTGGGCGATGATGTACATGACGGCATACCCGTTGCTGATGATCGAGTTGAGCTCAACCTCCAGGCGGTCGGTGACGATCTTCGGCAGATTCTCGCCATAAATCTCATGCGCCCGGTTGTAGCAGATCGTCCGGAGCGTCTTGTCGGAATCCGGAATGATCGGCGGCCGCTTGTCCGGCCGGGTGGGCTGGATCGGCTCGATCATCGCCGCGATCTTCCTGGTGTTCGTGATCACGACCTCCCGCGCCTTGTCGCTGCCGAGATAGGAAAATTCCTCGAGCATCTCCTCCGTCGTCCTGAGGTACAGCGGCGGCTGGTGGTCGGCATCCTCAAACCCCTTGGAATACATGATGATCCGCCGGTAAATCTCATCCTCCGGATCCAGGAAGTGCACGTCGCAGGTCGCGCACACCGGCTTGTTGAACTTTTCGCCGAGGCGCACAATCTTCCGGTTGAGGTTCCGCAGGTCTTCCTCATCATGATACCCGCTGGACTCATTCCGCAGGAGAAATTCGTTGTTCCCCGTCGGCTGGATTTCCAGATAATCGTAAAATTCCACGATTTTCCCGAGACGGCTCTCCGGCACATCGCGCTCGATCGCCTGGAACAGCTCGCCGGCCTCGCAGGCGGAGCCGAGAATCAGCCCCTCGCGGTACTTTTTGAGAATACTCCGCGGAATCCTCGGCTTCCGGGCAAAGTAATTGATGCAGGATTCCGAGACGAGCCGGTAAAGGTTGATCCGGCCGAGGTCATTTTTCGCCAGAAGAATAATATGGTAGGTCGGCATCTTCCGGATCATGTCCGGCGTCATCCGGTCCTTCTCCGCGAGCTCTCCGAGCGTCCGGATCCCGCGGTTTTTCAGCATCTCGACGAAACGGCAGAAAATCTCCGCGGTGCAGCCCGCGTCGTCGACCGCCCGGTGATGGTTCTCCAGGGAAATGTGCAGCTCCTTCGCGACCGTATCCAGCTTGAACCGGTGAAGGTTCGGAAGAAGCATCCGTGCCAGGGAAACCGTGTCCAGGATCGTCGGGTCGTAGGGAAGGCCGAGCCGGCGGGCATTCTCCCGCATGAAGCCGGTGTCGAAGGAGGCATTGTGCGCCACAATGACGGCGTCCCCGCAGAACCTGAAAAACTCCGGGAGCACCTCCTCGATCGGCGGCGCATTGACAACCATGCTGTCATTGATGCTGGTCAGTTCCTCGATCCGGAAGGGAATCGGCACCTTCGGGTTCACAAAGGTGCTGAATTTGTCTGTGATCCGGCCATGTTCCACCTTCACGGCGCCGATCTCGATCACCCGGTCCCGGACCGCGCTGAAGCCGGTCGTCTCAATATCGAAGACGACACAGGGATCGTCGAGGCTCTGTCCCTTCCCGTTGACCACGAGCTCCAGGGTGTCATCGACAAGATACCCCTCCATGCCGTAGAGGATCTTGATGTCCTTCCCCGCAGCGCCCGCGGCGTCGGGAAATGCCTGCACCGAGCCGTGATCGGTCACGGCGATGGCGTCCATTCCCCAGGACTTCGCGCGGCTCACGATGTCCGCGACATCCGAGACGCCGTCCATATCGGACATCTTGGTGTGGCAGTGGAGCTCCACCCGCTTGATCTCGCTGTGATCCTCGCGCTTTGTCCGGAAATCCGCGCATTTCTTGATACCGGAGACCGATCCCAGCGTCAGCTCGCCGTCGAACTTGTCGTGGGTCAGCACGCCGCGGATCACGACAAAAGTTCCCGGCCTCGTCGCGTTTTTCAGATCGTCAAGGCTTTCCTCGGAGGAAAAGATCTTGACGCTGATGGTGTCGGTAAAATCGGAAATGTTGAAAATAAAGAGTTTATTCCCGGTTCGAAGTTCGCGCTCCTCCTCCTTGAGGATCTGTCCGCGGACGGCGGTGATGCCGCTCCTCTCCTCGAGCTCGCTGATCGGAATCGGCTCATCGGTAAAATCCCTGCCGTAGAGGACGTCCTCGTTCTCCGAACGGGAATACGGCCTGCGGGCGCCTCTGCCGAATTTCTTTCCCCGGCCGCGATCCGCAAACCTGTCCTTCTGGCCGTCCCTTTGGCCGCGGAAGGTGCTCTTCTCCTGTCCGTGGGCATCCCCGGCCGCTGCCTTCTTCCGGGCATTCTCCCCGGGGACGGCCTTCCCCGCGGGTGTGCCCGTCTTCCCGGCATTCTCCGGGGAAGCCCCTCCGGCCCCGGAAGCCTCTCGGGCTCCGGAAGCGTCCCCTGCCATGCCGTCCTCGCCGGAGGATGCCGGGAATCCCCTCTCCGGCTCGGCGATCGCCTGTACGCCCTTTTCCGGCACCTGGAGAACGTAAGCCTCGCTCGCCTCCTCCTGCTTGGTCGCCGGCTCATGCCAGGCCAGGGTAATCTCCAGCGGAACCTGGCAGCGCTCATTGAAGATCTTCTCCAGGACACGCTTCAGTTCCGGCGCCTTCTCGCGGGCTATCCGGCTGTCCTCCAGATCGAGGGTCATCCCGTCCTTTCCCGCGTAGGAGATCCGCGCCCGGCGGAACATCGTGAACAGCAGGATGCTGTAGCGCCGGAGCTCCTGGGAAATGCTGTCGCGGTAGACCTCCATCAGGGATTCCGGCGTATACTGCTCCGAGAGATGATATTTTTCCTGGATATGGACATCGACATTTCGCCCGGGGAAAAGCTGGCGGGAGATCGTCCGCTCCAGCCGGTCAACTGTCCCCCGGAAGAGCAGCCGGGGGCTCTCGGTGTAGACGCGCAGCTTCGTCCGGCTGCGGTTCACCGTGACCCTGTCCACGCGGATCAGCTCCGCAAGCCCTAGGAGATCCTGATCCACCTGAATCCCGGCAAATACCTCCAGAAACGCCTTCATGCTATCCCTCCAGTTCAGGAAGTGCTGATTTCCTTCTGATTCTTCTCCATGACCATGCGGTCAAGCTCTGCCCGGAGCGCCGGGAGCAGCTGATCCTCCGGGAGCTTCCGGACAATCTCGCCGTGTCTAAGGAGCAGCCCCTCCCCGACGCCGCCGGCGATCCCGAGAGCAGCCTCCCTGCCCTCGCCGGGACCGTTGACCACACAGCCCATGACGGCTACCTTGATATCCAGCGGATAGTCCCTGACCATCTCCGTCACCTGGTTTGCCAGGCTGATCAGGTCAATCTGCGTCCGGCCGCAGGTCGGGCAGGAGACAACCTCCACACCGCCCTTCCGGAGGCCGAGCGTCCGGAGGATCTCCTTCCCCGCCCGGACCTCCTCAAGCGGGTCCCCGGTCAGGGATACCCGGATCGTGTCGCCGATCCCCTGGTAGAGGATGAGGCCGAGGCCGACCGCGGACTTGATGCTGCCCTCCAGGATGGTTCCGGCCTCGGTGATCCCGACATGGAGCGGGTGGTCCGTCCTCCCGGCGATCAGCTCATGCGCGCGGACACACATCAGGACATCCGAGGACTTGATGCTGATGACGAGATTGTCATAGCCCATGTCCTCGATCAGGTGCACCTTGTCGAGAGCGCTCTCCACGAGCCCCTCCGCCGTGACGCCGTGATATTTTTCCAGAATGTCCTTCTCCAGGGAACCGGAATTGACCCCGACACGGATCGGGATATGCCTGTCCCGGGCCTCGTTCACCACGGCGCGCACCCGTTCATCGGAGCCGATGTTGCCCGGATTGATGCGGATCTTGTCCGCGCCGTTCTCCATCGCCGCGAGCGCGAGTCGATAATCAAAATGAATATCCGCGACGAGCGGGATGTGGATCTGTTTCCGGATCTCCCGGATCGCGAGAGCCGCCTCCATCGTGGGAACAGCACAGCGGATAATATCGCAGCCGGCCTTCTCCAGGCGGAGGATCTGCCGGACCGTTCCCTCTACATCCTCGGTCTTCGTGTTGCACATCGACTGGATCAGCACCGGCCGGCCGCCGCCGATCACCCGGTTTCCGATCCTCACTGCTCTTGTGTGATCCCTGAATGCCATATTTTCCTCTTTTCCTGTGCATCGCCTGCCCGTCAGGACGGCTTACATTCCGCTCCGAAGCCCCGTCACTTTAAGAGCATCCGGATATCATTATAGAAGACAAAGACCATGAGCGCCATCAGCAGGCCAAACCCGGCGATGTGCACCTTCGCCTCCAGCTCCGGATCCACCCGCCTGCCGCGGATCATCTCGACGATGATAAACAGGAGCCTGCCCCCGTCGAGCGCGGGCAGCGGCAGAAGGTTCATGACCGCGAGGTTCACGGAAAGAAGCACGGTCATATTGAGAAGGTTCACGATAACCGTCCCGATCCCGTACTGCCGGGTCTCCTGGACGGTTGTGCCGATCATCGACACGATACGCACAGGGCCGCTCAGCTCATCCGGGGATACCTGCCGCCGGACAAGCATGAACAGGCTCTCATAGGTGATGTACACCCAGTAGCGCAGCTCATAGACGCTGTACTTCGCCGCGGTGAGGACATTGGCCTGTTCATAGGCGCCGCCGCGGATTCCGATCAGGTAGCGCCCGTCCGCCGCCGAGTACGCCGGGGTGAGGGTCACCGTCCGCTTTTCCCCGCCGCGGAGGACCGTCACCTCCAACTCCGCCCCGGTATGCGTCTGGGTGTAGGCGGTCATATCCCGGTATATCCGGATCGCGTGCCCGTTGATGTCTGTGACCGTATCTCCTGCCTGGAGCCCGGCCTCCTCAGCGGGGTACCCTTCCATGACACTCTGGATCACCGGCCGGTCATAGCCCGACATCAGGATCATGACGAACGCGCAGAGGAACGCCATGAGGAAATTAAACAGCGGCCCGCCGAAAATGACAAGGAACCGAGCAAATGCCGGGGCCTGTCCGAACGGGATGCCGGTGACGCCGTCCGGAATCTCCTCCTCCGGCACATCATCCATGTCCTCCCCAAGCATCATGCAGGAGCCGCCGAGCGGAAGGATTTTCCACGAGTAGCGGGTGCCGCCGCAGACAAAGCTCAGGATCCGCGGCCCCATGCCCAGGGAAAATTCCACGACGCCGATGCCGGCGCGCTTTGCCATGAGAAAATGTCCCAGCTCATGAAACAGCACGATAACGCTGAAGACGAGAACAGCGCAGAGAATGTTGATCACCATGTTCTTCCCTCAATATATTCGTCCGTCTCCCGCTCCGCCCGGAGAATCTCCTCCACGGACGGATTGTCCCGGACCGTATGGTGTTCCATCGCCGCCTGGATGATCTCGGGGATCGCGAGGTAGCGGATCTTCCGGTCAAGGAACAGGGCGACCGCCTTCTCGTTCGCCGCATTGAAGACCACCGGCAGCGTCCCGCCCCGGCGGCCGGCCCGGAAGGCAAGCCCAAGTCCCGGGAAATTCACCGGATCCGGATCCTCAAAGGTGATGGACTTAAGCGCCGCAAAGTCCAGCCGCTTCCCCGGAAGAAACCGGCGGTACGGATAGTACAGCGCGTACTGGATCGGCAGCTTCATGTCCGGCGTCCCGAGCTGGGCAATGACCGCGCCGTCCTCATACTCGACCATCGAGTGGATGACGCTCTGCGGCTGGACGACCACCTGGACATCATCCACGGAGACGCCGAACAGCCAGTGGGCCTCCATGACCTCCAGCCCCTTGTTAACCATCGTGGAGCTGTCGATCGTGATTTTCCTTCCCATCGACCAGTTGGGATGCTTCAGGGCGTCCTCAACCCGGACATCCGCGAGCTCCGCTCTGGTTTTCCCCCGGAAAGGGCCGCCGCTTGCCGTCAGCAGGATCTTATGAATCTTATTCATCGATTCCCCCTGGAGGCTCTGGAAGATGGCCGAATGCTCGCTGTCGACCGGAAGGATCCTGACCCCCGTCTTCTCCGCGAGAGGCATGATGATGTGCCCCGCCGTAACCAGCGTCTCCTTGTTCGCCAGGGCGATATCCCGTCCTGCCTCCATGGCGGCGATCGTCGGCCGGATTCCGATCATCCCGACGACCGCCGTGACGACGATGTCCGCCGGTGCCTCGGCAGCCGCCGCGAGAAGCCCGTCCATGCCGGAAAGAACCCGGACCGGGAGATCCCGGACACGCTCCTTAAGCTCCGCCGCCGCGTCCTCGTCATAGAGAACTGCCATTTCCGGGGAAAACTCCCGGACCTGCTCTTCCATCCGGCGGACATTTTTCCCCGCGGCGAGCGCCGTCACCCGGAGATCGCCGTTATTCCGGACAATCTCAAGGGTCTGTGTCCCGATGGATCCCGTCGAACCGAGAATACTGATTTTCTTCTGCTCTGCCATGATTCCTCCCTATCACTTTGCCAGGAACATCAGCGCGAGATAGATCGCCGGCGCTGTGAAGATCACACTGTCAAACCGGTCCATGATGCCGCCATGCCCGGGAATCAGGTGCCCGTAATCCTTGATGCCGTGATTCCGCTTGATCCCCGAGGCGGTGAGATCGCCGATCTGCGAGATGAGGGCGCCGATGCCACACGAGAGCGTGCATGCGATTGCCGGATTCGCGAGCGTGAGCCTGTCCGCGAAAACCATGCCGAACAGGAACCCGAGAAGAGCCGCTCCGAGCGTCCCGCCGACAGCCCCTTCCACCGTCTTGTGCGGACTGAGAACCGGCGTCATCTTATGCCGCCCGAACAGCCGCCCCGAGCAGTAGGCCAGCGTGTCGCAGCCCCAGGCACTCAGGAAGATCAGCCAGACAAGGTACAGGCCGTCCGGCATCATACGCACCCGGTATACATACGACATCATAACGCCTGGATACACAACGCCGAGAAATGCCTCCGCGGCCTGCTCGATCGTGAATTTCGGGAACTGAAGGACATAGCAGGCCATAACCGCCATCAGGGAAATCACGATGAAGAGCTGCGCGAGGCTCTCCGCCCGATGGGCGGTGAGAATGTAAAAGGCGGCACAGCAGGCATAGCCGGCGATGCCGGGAGCCGCCTTCTCGATGCCGACCGCACGGTAATATTCAAACATGCCGATCATGGCGACAAGAAATGTCGCAAGAAAGACCACAGATCCCCCGGCAAGCATGACCGCGATGAGAACCGCCACCAAGGCGATTCCGCTGATGAGTCGGGTGACAAACATATAACCGCCTCCTGTTTATGCCTTAACGCCTCCGAAGCGCCGGTCGCGCCGATTGTACGCGCGGATCGCCCGGATCAGCTCCTCCCGGTTGAAATCGGGCCAGAGGACATCGGTAATGTAAAATTCCGCGTAGGCGAGCTGCCAGAGCAGGAAATTGGACAGCCTAAGCTCCCCGCTTGTGCGGATGAGCAGGTCCGGATCGGGGATTCCCGCCGTATCCAGATAGGCAGCGACCTTCTGTTCCGTAATCTCCCCCGGGTCCAGGATTCCGGACCTCACCTCCTCCGCAATCCGGCGGACGGCACGGGTAATCTCATCCCTTCCGCCGTAATTCACGGCGATGACGAAGGTCAGCCCGGTGTTCTCCTTCGTCCGCTCCTCCAGCTGGCGGATCCCCTCCTGGAGATCCGGGGCAAACCTTGTCCGCTCGCCGATCATTTTCACCCGAACATTGTTGGCTGTGGCGATCTTGAGCAGGCGCTTCGTATAAAACCGGAACAGGTTCATGAGGGTGCTCACCTCATCCTCCGGCCGCTTCCAGTTCTCCGTAGAGAATCCGTATACCGTAAGATACCGGATCCCGAGGCGCGCCGCGTCCTCCACGGTCTGCTCCACGGCGGCGCAGCCCTGCTTGTGGCCCGCGGTCCGCGGGAGTCCCCGCTTCTTTGCCCAGCGGCCGTTGCCGTCGAGAATAATGGCGACATGCCTGGGGATGACAAGACCTTCCAGTTCCTCTGCCATAAAAACCCATCCTTTCACAGAAAAGGGGGCAGAAAACCTGCCCCCTCTTTCGGCTTTCTCCGCGAATCAGACCGTCATAATCTCCTTCGTCTTGTCCTCGACGGCCTTGTCCACTTTCTTCATCATCTTGTCCGTCGCCTTCTGGATATCATCCTCAAGATTTGCCTGGTCATCCTCGGAAATATCGCCGTTCTTCTGCATCTTCTTGACCTGCTCGTTGGCATCGCGGCGGATATTGCGGACAGCCACCTTGGCCGCCTCGCCCTTCTTGCGGACGTCCTTCGAGAGTTCCTTTCTGCGCTCCTCGGTGAGCTCCGGGAACACCAGGCGGATCGTCGAGCCGTCAGTGTTGGGATTGATGCCGAGATCCGAGGTCTGGATCGCCTTCATAATGGCATTCACCATCTTCTTGTCCCAGGGCGTGATCTGGATGATCCTCGCCTCCGGAACGGTCACATTGGCCACCTGCTGGATCGGGGTCGGCGAGCCGTAGTAGTCTACCCGGATGTGGTCCAGCACATGGGGATTGGCGCGCCCGGCGCGGATGGCGGTGAACTCCTCGATCATCGCGTTGTAGGACTTCGTCATCTTCTCGTCGTATACCTTGAGTCTCTCATCCATAAATTCCTTCTCCTTATTCTGGCAGGCTTTCCTGCCCGCCGGATAATTTTCCTTCGTCAGTCCGCGGTCACGATCGTTCCGTTGACCTTGCCCCTGAGGGCGTTCTCGATGCCGTCCTTCTCATTCAGGCTGAACACCGCAAGCGGGATGTGATTCTCCATACAGATCACGGAGGCAGTCAGATCCACAACCTCAAGCTTCCGGTCAAGAACCTCCTGGATGGAAATCCGGTCGAATCGCTTCGCATCCGGATTCTTCTTGGGATCGCTGTCATAGACACCGTCCACAGACTTCGCCAGGAGGATCATGTCCGCGTCAATCTCCGCCGCGCGGAGCGCGACCCCGGTGTCTGTGGAGAAGAACGGATGTCCCGTACCGCCGGCAAAGAACACCACCGTGCCCTTCTCCAGGGCCCGGACCGCCTTATCCTTGGAGAAGAGCTCCGTCATGGCACCGACAGCAAACGGCGTCATGATCTTCGTCTTCATCCCCTCCGAGCGGAAAATCTCCGAGACATAGATGCAGTTCATCACGGTCGCCAGCATGCCGATCTGGTCCGCCTTCGTGCGGTCGATCGCCTTGCTCGAGCGGCCTCTCCAGAAATTGCCCCCGCCGGTGACAATGCCAACCTCTATCCCGGCATCCACAGCCTTCTTCACCTGCACAGCGACAGCGCGCACAGTATCCTCGTCGTAGCCGGTCTTCTTCTCGCCGGCAAGCGCCTCGCCGGAAAGCTTGAGCATTACCCTCTTGTTTTTCATGGACCGAATCCCCTTTCACAGAGTTCCTTCATTTCTTCTGATTATAGCATACCTTGCCCAAAGATGCGACGAAAACTAGCAGGCTCAGTTCTCCCCCTTCTTATGCTCTCTTTTTGCCTTCCACCGCTGCAGATAAGCGGAAAATGTGATGTTCCGCATTTTCCTGTTGATCCGTACCGCCTTGGTCTTGCCAAAGTCTGCGCTCTGGGAGGAATACAGGCTGAAATAGCCGGAGAAGGTGAAGCTCACGGCGATGACGATAACAAAATAGGGCATCGCGCTGTAGCCGAACATCTCAAACCCGATCAGCAGGGCGGTCAGCGGGCAGTTGGTCACGCCGGCGAAGACCGCCAGCATCCCGCAGGCCGCACAGAGCCCCGCCGGAAGCCCGAGGACGTTCGCGAAGACGCAGCCGAAACAGGCGCCCACGGAGAAAGCCGGAACGATTTCTCCGCCCTTGAAGCCGGCCTCCAGGGTCAGCGCGGTAAAAATGGACTTCAGGAAGAAATCCCAGGGGAGCGCTTCCCCCTTGAGCGCGCTGACAATCAGGTTCGCCCCGGTGTTGTTGTAACGGTAGGACCCGTCCAGGAGCGTCAGGACGATGACCAGAATCGCACCGGTAAGAATGCGGACGGTCTTATTTTTCAGCGTCCGGTCATAGAATCCCGCCGTCTCCGTGAGGAGCATGCAGAACAGGATCGCGACCACGGCCGAGGAGAGCCCGAGCGCCACGGTCAATACCGCGTTCGGCTCGGAAAATGCGGGAACCTCCCCCATGGTAAATACCGTCGGGGCAAGATGCATCCGGATGGAGATGTACCTCGCGAAAAACGCTGAGAACACGCAGGGTACGAGCGCGGAATAGTAGATCATGCCGACGCTCACAATCTCCATCGCGAAGAGGGCCGCCGCCATCGGCGTCCCGAAGAGTGCGGAAAATACACCAGCCATCCCGCACATGACCGCGATTTTCATGTCCCCCTCATTCAGGCGGAAGATCCGGCCGAACATCGTGCCAAGGCCGCCGCCCATCTGGAGTGCTGCCCCCTCGCGGCCGGCGGAGCCGCCTGCGATGTGGGTGAGCAGGGAGCCGAAATAGATGGCCGGCACAATCCCCGGCCGGACATTATTCTCCCCCGCGACCGCCTCCAGCATGGCGTTCGTTCCCCGGTTGTTGTCCTCCCCGAGCACATGGTAGAGAAGCAGGATCAGAAGGCCGCTGGCCGGAAGAAGGAAGAGCAGGCCATGGTGCGCCTGAAAGATGCCGCTGGTCCAGGCCACGCCCAGGCCGAAGGAACCGCCCACAAAACCTGACGCAGCGCCGATCACGAGGGACAGGAGGGTCCACCTGGCCAGATAGATCATATTTTTTATTAAAGTCCCTTCACCCTCAGGCTGCATAGCTCCTCCTCACGCCTTCTCCGCTTCGCCTGCGGTAAACAATGCGTTCACAAAGTCATTCGCGTCAAATTTCTGCAGGTCGTCAATCTTCTCTCCGACGCCGACATACTTCACCGGGATGCCGAGCTCAGACTGGATCGCCACCGCGATTCCCCCCTTTGCCGTGCCGTCGAGCTTGGTCAGGATGATGCCGGTGATCTTCGCCGCATCCATAAACTGCTTCGCCTGCGCCAGGGCGTTCTGCCCGGTTGTGCCGTCGAGGACGCAGAGTGTCTCCCGGTAAGCGTCCGGGTATTCCCGGTCAATCACCCGGTTGATCTTTTTGAGTTCCTCCATCAGGTTCTTCTTATTGTGAAGCCGCCCCGCCGTGTCGCAGATCAGCACATCCGCGTTTCTCGCCTTTGCCGCCTGGATGGCGTCATAGATCACCGCCGCCGGGTCGGAGCCCTCCTGCTGGGAGATCAGCTCCACGCCGGCGCGGTTCGCCCACTCGGACAGCTGCTCGATCGCCCCTGCCCGGAAGGTATCCGCCGCCGCGAGGATGACTTTTTTCCCCTCATGCCGGATCATGTCCGCGAGCTTGCCGACCGAGGTAGTCTTGCCGACACCATTGACACCGACCACAAGGACGACCGATTTCCGGTTTTCGAATTCGTAGGCATTCTCATTCGGAACCATCTGCTCCTTGATCGAGCTGATCAGGAGATCCCGGCATTCCGCCGGATCCTTGATGTGGTTCTCCGCAACCTTTTTCCGGAGATCCTCGACGATGGCCGTCGTGGTTTTTATGCCGATGTCCGCCATGATCAGCGTCTCCTCGATCTCCTCATAAAAATCCTCATCGATCGCGGAATATCCGCCGAAAATACTGTCGATCCCCTGCGCGATCGATTTCCTGGTCTTGGTCAGGCCTTCCACCAGGCGGCCGAAAAATCCTTTTTTAGTCTCTGCCATGTTTTTCTTCTCCTTCCAGGTCCGCCGCGATCAAGTTCACGGAAACCATAGTCGACACGCCCTTCTCCTGCATGGTGATCCCGTAGAGCCTGTCGCAGCCGAGCATGGTGCCGCGGCGGTGGGTGATGACAATAAACTGCGTGTGGCTGGTCAGCTTGTGCAGATAGCCGGCGAAGCGGTCCACGTTGGAATCGTCGAGCGCCGCCTCGATCTCATCAAGGAGGCAGAACGGCGACGGTTTCAGGTTCTGGATGGCGAACAGGAGCGCGATCGCCGTCAGCGCTTTCTCCCCTCCGGACAGCTGCATCATGTTCTGCAGTTTCTTGCCCGGCGGCTGGGAGATAATCCCGATGCCGGCCTCGAGGACATCCACGCCCTCCTCGAGCTTTAAGGACGCCGTCCCGCCGCCGAAGAGTTCCTTGAATACCTGGTCGAACTCTTCGCTGATCCGCCGGAATTTTTCGGTGAACTGCTTCCGCATGCCCTCATCGAGCTCGGTGATGATCCTGGTGAGCGCCGCCTCCGCGGCAACCAGATCGGCATGCTGCTTCTCCATGAACGTGCACCGCTCGGAGACTTCCTTGTACTCCTCGATGGCGTTCACATTCACATTGCCGAGCGCACGGATCTCCCCCTTCCGGGCCGAGATTTCCCTGCGCATCGCCGCGGCGGAGCCCAGGTCCTCATCGCGGAGCTTCTCGGCATCGTCATGCTCCATGCCGTATTCGGTGCGGATATAATCCGACTGCTGGGAAATGCGGTCGGCGTATTTTTCCAGCTGGTTCTGGATCCGGAGAAGGTCGCGGTCAAGAAGGCGCATTTCCTCGTCGAGCTTTTCTTTCTCCTCAAAGAATGCCCTCTGCTGCCCGGCCTTCCCGGCTTTCTCCTCCCGGAGCCCGTCCGTCTTCTGCTTGAGGCCGGCAAGCTCCCGTGTCCTCTCCTCCATCCGGGCACCAATCTCCTGAAGTTCCCGGGAAAATCCGGCAACGCGGTCCCCGCGGCCGGAATTCTTCTCCCGGAGGCTTTTCTCCTCCGCCTCAAGGCTTCGGATCTCCTCCGCGAGGCGCGCGGCGTTCTGGCGGAGGAATTCGCCCTTCTGCCTGAGACGGGAATCCTCAACGCGCTTTTCCGAGAGGCTCTGTTCCGCTTCCTCACGGCTTTCCCTCAGGCGGGAAAGTTCCATCCCGAGGCTTTCCGCCTTCTCGGAGAGGCTGCCATTTTGCTCATCAATCTCCTGCTCTGCCCTCTCCGCGTCCGCCTTCATTTCACGAAGTTTGCCGATCTCCGCCTGGAGATCCGCGGAATCGGCTTTGAGCCCGGCAAATGTCTTTTTCAGTTCCTCCCGCTTCTCCTCCGCCTGCTTAAGCTGCATGGCGAGCTCCCGGTTCTCAATTGTGAGTTTCTGGCTGTCTTTTCCGGCCTCATCCGCCTCCTCGGCGGTGCGCTCGTGCTGTTCCTCCGTATTCACAAGAGACTGCTGAAGCTTTTCCACCTTCTCGAGCGCTTTCGCGCAGGCATTTTCCAGATCCTCAAGTTCCCGCTTACGGCCAAGGAGGTTGCTGCTGTTCCGGAACGCGCCGCCGGTCATGGAGCCGCCGGGGTTCAAAAGCTCCCCGTCCAGCGTGACAATCCGGAGGCTGTAGTGGTTCGCCCGGTTTAAGGCGATTGCGCTGTCGATATTGTCGGCCACCACGGTTCTCCCGAGCAGCTGGGAAATCACCCCGCGGTATCTCGGCTCAGTCCGGACCAGCGTGTCCGCCATGCCGATGACGCCCTGCCCGGTGACCGGACGGCCGCCTTCCCGCTCGCGCATGCTGGTCAACGGAAGGAAGGTTGCCCTGCCGAACCGGTTCTGCTTGAGAAAGCCGATCATCCGCTTTGCGGTCAGCTCGCTGTCGGTGACGATATTCTGGATCTGGCCGCCGAGCGCGGTCTCGATGGCAGTCTCATAGCGGCGGTCGGTGCTGATGAGGTCAGCCACCACCCCCAGGATGCCGGGAACCCTGCCGCGCTGCTCCATGACCCGGCGGATCGAGCTGCCGTAGCCGTCGTAGCGCTCGGCCATGTTCCTTAAGCTCTCCCTGCGGGTGTCTGCGATGTGGTATTCCTGCTGGGCGCCCGAGAGGGCACGGTTCAGCCGGCGGATCTCCTCCTCCTCGGCGGCGGATTGATTGCGAAGTGTCCGGATCTTCTCCGCAGCACCGGCGAGGGCGCGCTCGTTCTCCGCGAGGCGCCTTCGGCAGTCCGCAAGCTCTTCCGAACCCGCGGTCTCGTCGCTCCGGTAGCGCTCGATGCGGGTGGCATTTTCCTCCTGCCGGGAGGACATCTCTTCCAGCCTGGTCGCAAAACGCTGCTTTTCCGCGGAGATCTGCGCCTTTTTCCCCAGGGAGCTGATGATGGCTTCCCTGGCTTTCTCAATCTCCGCCTCTTTTTCCGCGGCTGCCCGGGAAGCTTCCGCGAGCGCCTGCTCCGCCCCTGCAATAGCCTCCGCTGATCCGGCTGCCTCATGGGCATAAGCTTCCTGCTGCTTCTTCGCCGTCTCGGCCTCGTCCCTGTGCTTTCTGAGGTCGTCCGTGACGGTGTGCAGGCGCTCGTCCACCTGGCTCTCCGCCTGCTTCTCGCCGGCAATCTGCTGGGTGAGGACATCCCGCCGGCCTTCCAGGGACCGGATCTCGAGCTCGGCGTTCTTCGACGCCTCATCGCCCTCGGCGATCTCCCGGTCCAGCGCCTCCGCCTCGTCGGCAAGCTTCTGGTGCTCTGCCCGCTTTTCCTCCGCCGCGGCCTTCACCTCGGCAAGGCGCTCCTCCACGGTATTTTCCCGCTTCTCCGCCTCGGTGTACTGCTCTCGGAGAGACTTGGTCTCCGTGAGAAAGAGGTTGACATCATACACTTTGAGCTGTTCCCGGAGTTCCAGGTACTTTTTCGCCTTCTCCGCCTGTCCTTTCAGCGGGTCAACCCGCTTTTCAAGCTCGGAGAGGATGTCGTTGATCCGGACGAGGTTCGCCTGCTCATCGTCCAGCTTCTTCTGGGCTTCCGCCTTCCTTCGGCGGAATTTCACGATGCCCGCCGCCTCATCCAGAAGGGCTCTGCGCTCCTCCGGTTTCCCGGAGAGAATCTGGTCAATCTGCCCCTGGCCGATGATGGAATAGCCCTCCTTGCCGATGCCGGTGTCATAGAACAGCTCGTTGATATCCTTCAGGCGGCAGGAGGTGCCGTTGATCTTGTATTCACTCTCCCCGCTCCGGTAGAGCCTGCGGGAGACGGTCACCTCATCGTAGCTGACCGCGAGGACATGGTCGGAATTGTCCAGCGTGATGGCCACAAAGGCAAATCCCTGCGGCTTTCGCTGTTCTGTGCCGGAGAAAATGACATCCTGCATGGATCCGCCCCGGAGCTGCTTTGCGCTCTGCTCGCCGAGCACCCAGCGGACCGCGTCCGCGACATTGCTCTTGCCGCTCCCGTTCGGGCCGACAATGCCGGTAACGCCGTTGTGGAACTCGAAGACGATCCGGTTCGCAAAGGATTTAAAGCCCTGGATCTCGATGCTTTTTAGATACATTCGCCTCTCCCGCTGCCGTCTGATCCGGCCTCCGCCTTATCCTTCCCGCTGCCGTCCGGCCCGGCCTCCGCCTTATCTTTCCCGCTGCCGTCCGGCCCGGCCTCCGCCTTGCCTTCCGTGCCCCTTCTGAGCTTCATCAGCCCGCGGAAGGCCGCGCTCTGTTCTGCCGCCTTCTTGGTGTGCCCGGTTCCCCTGCCGATCTCCTCGTCGCCGACGAGGGCGGCAACCTCAAAGGTCTTGTTGTGATCCGGCCCGGACTCCCCGACCAGCACATAGGTGAGTTCTCCCCTGTCCGCGCCCTGCACAGCCTCCTGGAGGATGGTCTTGCTATCATAAAAGAGTTTCTTGTGCTCCATGTCATTCATGACAAACCGGAGGACAAATTCTTTTGCGCTGGCAAAACCACCATCCAGGTAAATCGCGCCGATCAGCGCCTCAAAGGCATCGCTGACGATGGAATTTCTCTTTCTTCCCCCGCTCGCGTCCTCGCCCTTGCCGAGAAGCAGGTAATCGCCGAGGGCAAATTCCTCCGCGCAGTAGGCGAGCGTCGGCTCGCAGACCAGGCTGGCCCGGATCTTGGAGAGATCCCCCTCCGGCATTTCCGGATAGTGCCGGAAAAGATATTCGCTGCTCGTCAGCTCCAGCACCGCGTCGCCGAGAAATTCCAGACGTTCATTACTCCCGGTATGGCCGAGGTGCTTCTCATTGGCATAGGACGTGTGGGTGAGCGCATGGCTGAGCAGCGCCGTGTCCTTGAAAGAATAGCCGATCTTTTTCTGTAATTCAGTCAGGTTGAGATTCATGGAAGTCCCTTCTTAAGAAAAAGCCCTGCGCGGTTAAGCGGCAGGGCCAGAACAACATCACTGCTTCACATTGGCAAGCATATCTGCCGCGTCGCCAACGGTCACGATCTTCTCGATTTCCTCTGTGGGGATCTCGACATCAAACTCGTCCTCGATCGCCATGACAATCTGCACCACATCCAGGGAATCCGCGCCGAGATCGTCGGCAAATTTCGTGTCCGGTGTGACATCCTCGCGGTCCACATTCATGACTTCCGCGACAATTTCCTGCAGCTTCTCAAATTCCATCGTTTTTCTCCTCCTCCGGGAACAGGCGCTGTTTGATTTTTTCATTGATCTGTTCCTCGTTAAATGTTACACACTGGAATATTGTGTTGCGCACGATCTCCGCATCGGCGGTTCCGTGGGTCTTGACGACGAGCCCCTTGAGGCCCAGAAGCGGTGCGCCGCCGTAGTGGTTCACATCAAAAGTTTTCAGTGTTTTCTTTAGTGCCGGCTTAATCAGCAGCCCGCCGATCTTCGCGCGCGTGCTGGAATAGATTCCCCTCTTGATATTGGACAGCAGGGTCATCGCAAGGCCCTCGTAGAGCTTGAGAATGACATTGCCGGTAAATGCCTCCGTGACATACACATCCGCGGCACCGTGGGGGATCTCCCTGGACTCAACATTGCCCACAAAATTGATCCCGGGGCAGGCCTTGAGAAGCGGGAAGGTTTCCTTCGCCAGGGCATTGCCCTTCTCCTCCTCGACGCCGATATTGACCAGCCCGACGCGCGGATTCTTGATGCCGACAATATTTTCCATATAGACGGAGCCCATCTGCGCAAACTGCACCAGATGGGACGGGCGCGCATCCACATTTGCCCCGCAGTCGATCAGGAGCGCCGGCCCCTTCTCGGTCGGAATCAGCGGAGCGAGCGGCGGCCGCTCGACGCCCTTGATCCTGCCGACGATCAGCTGGCCGCCGACCAGGACCGCGCCGGAACTGCCGGCGGAGCAGAAAGCATCCGCGCCCCCGTCCTTCACCAGCTTCATGCCGACTACGATCGAGGAATCCTTTTTCTTCCGGATGGCAAGGACGGGCGGCTCCCCGGTCTCGATCACCTCGCCGGCGTTCACAATATCAACCAGGTTCTCATCCTTCCCCTGTTCCCGGATGATCTTCCGGATGACCTCCTCCTTACCGACAAGGATCACCCGGATATCCTTCCGTTCTTCCGCGGCCAGAAGGCCGCCCTTTACAATCTCCAGGGGCGCATTGTCCCCGCCCATGGCATCCACCGCAACACGAATCATCTTTTTCTTCCTGTCCTGTTTCTTATTGTTCTGCCTGCCCTCTCCCCTCGGAGAAAAACATCGGTTTCATGATAGCAAAAAGCATGGTCAAAATCAACGGCCGGATCATTTTCCCCGTAGACAGCAAAAGTCCCCGGTGCGCACCGGGGACTTCCATCGATAATCTTCGCGAAGAAAAAACGTCATCAGTCAGCGACCTTGACGATCTCCTTTTTATTGTATGTACCACAGTTCTTGCAGACTCTGTGAGGCATCATGAGGGCACCGCACTTCGGGCACTTAACCAGATTCATTGCACTCATCTTCCAGTTCGCTCTGCGACGGTCTCTCTTACCCTTCGAAGATTTGTTCTTGGGACAAATAGACATGTTTCCACCTCCTTGTCAAAAAGCACTGCTCATTATTATACCCAGGTCAAAAACAGATGTCAACAGAAATTTAGGTGCACTCAATCACCTGCCGTGCCGCCGGGCGCGCCCTTAAACGCAGATAAAGCGGGCCGGAAAACCGGCCCGCCCCAAAGGCAGCCCGCGGGGACTTCACGTCAGGCTCTCTCTTTTCTCTAATCCGCAGCGCTTCAGGCTTCCTTGCCGCTGACAATTGCCAGGGTGTCTCTCGCGATCGCGAGCTCCTCGTTGGTCGGGATCATAAGCAGCTTCACCTTGGAATCCGGTGTGGAGATCACTCTCTCCTGTCCGTGCATCTCGTTGGCCTGCGGGTCAAGATAAGCGCCCAGATAGGTCAGGCGGGAGCACACGGAGGTTCTCATGTTCTCGGAATTCTCGCCGATGCCCGCGGTGAACGCGATGGCATCCACGCCGTTCATCGCCGCCGCGTACGCGCCGATGTAGCAGGCAACCCTGTAGCGGAAGATGTCGAGGGCAAGCTGGGCTCTCTCGTTGCCCTTCTCCGCCGCCTCGGCAAGGTCGCGGCCGTCGCTGGAAAGACCGGAAATGCCGAGAAGGCCGGACTTCTTGTTCAGGATCTCATTGACCCCGTCAAAATCCAGGTTCTCTTTCTTGCCGATGAAATCGATGATCGCCGGGTCGATGGAACCGGAGCGGGTTCCCATAACAAGGCCGTCGAGCGGGGTGAAGCCCATCGAGGTATCGACAGACTTGCCGCGGTTAACCGCGCACACGGAAGCGCCGTTGCCGAGGTGGCAGACAATGACCCGGAGATCCTCCGGCTTCTTGCCAAGCATCGCGGCAGCTCTCAGGGAGACATAGCGGTGGGAGGTTCCGTGGAAGCCGTACTTTCTGATCTTGTACTTCTCATAGTACTCATACGGAAGGCCGTAAATATAGGCAACCGGCGGCATCGTCTGATGGAAGGCGGTGTCGAATACGGCAACGTTCGGAACGCCGGGCATGAGCTTCTGGCAGGTGCGGATGCCGATCAGGTTTGCCGGATTGTGCAGCGGGGCAAGTTCATTGCAGTCCTCGATCGCCTTGATCGTCTCGTCGGTGATCAGGCAGGAAGCGGAGAACTTCTCGCCGCCGTGTACGACACGGTGTCCAACCGCGCCGATCTCCGCGAGCGAGCTGATCACGCCCTTCTTCGCGTCGGTCAGGGCATCGATGACTGCCTGCAGGGCTTCCTTGTGGGTCGGCATCGGGATGGAGCTCTTCTCCTTCTCCCCGCCGGCCGGCTGGTAGGTCAGCGCGCCGTCGATGCCGATTCTCTCACAGAGGCCCTTTGCAAGAACCTTCTCGGTCTCGGAATCGATCAGCTGGTACTTGAGGGATGAGCTTCCGCAGTTGATGACTAAGATATTCATGTTATCCTCCTGATTTTGCAATTACTTATTCGCTTCCTGCGCCTGAACAGCGGTCATGGCAACGACGCCGACAATATCATCCGCATAGCAGCCGCGGGAGAGGTCGTTGACCGGCATGGAGAGACCCTGGAGAACCGGGCCGTACGCATTGGCCTTGGCCAGCCTCTGCACCAGCTTGTAGCCGATATTTCCTGCCTCGAGGCTCGGGAAAACGAGGGTGTTGGCCTGGCCGGCAACCGGGCTGCCCGGAGCCTTGAGCTTCGCGACGGTGGAATCCAGGGCTGCGTCAACCTGCATTTCCCCGTCAACCTTGATGTCCGGCCTCTGCTCCTTCACCAGCTTGACCGCCTCAGCGACCTTGGTCACATCGTCATGCTTCGCGCTGCCCATCGTGGAGTAAGAAAGCATCGCAACCTTCGGCTCAGCACCGATGAACTGGCGGAAGGAATCCGCGGACAGCTCGGCGATCTCAGCCAGCTTCGGGGAATCGAAATCGGTGTTTACCGCGCAGTCCGCGAAGACGAATCTGCCCTGCTCGCCGTACTCGCAGTTCGGCACCTCAACAACGAAGAAGCCGGAAACGCTGTGGATGCCCGGCTTGGTCTTCAGCAGCTGCAGCGCCGGACGGATGGTGTTGCCCGTGGAATGGCAGGCACCGGAGACAACGCCGTCGGCATCGCCGCACTTGCACATCAGGCAGGCATAATACATATAATCCTTCTCCATCTGCTCCTTCGCAGCTTCCGGAGTCATGCCCTTCTTCGCTCTCAGCTCCACGAACTTGTCGATATATTTCTGCTTATTCGGGTCATTGAACGGATCAACGATCGTCGCGCCTGAGATATCATAGTTCTTGCCGTTCTTCTCCACATCCTCCGGCTTGCCGATGATAATCAGGTTCGCAATCCCCTGCTTGAGGATCTTCTCTGCCGCCGCGAATGTCCTCTCATCCATGGACTCCGGCAGAACGATCGTCTTCTTATCCTGCTTGGCCTTTGCCATCATTTCATCAATAAATGCCATTGTTCAATACCCCTTTCGTGAATGGTACGAGTAAGATATAAATTCCAATAATTTTATACCACACTGAAAAATTGTATACAACCCCGAAAGCTTTAATTAAATTTTTAACGACCAGATAGCGGAAAATCCGCCGGCAGTGCCATTTATCCAAAACAGCTGCCGGCGGATCAGATCCGCAAAACACTATGCTCTTAAGTTCTGTCAGAAACCGGAGGAAGCCCCGGAGGGTTACGCTGCCGCGCTGTCTTTCTTCGCCATCGCGTGTTCAAAGATGAACATCGCCACAACGAGGGCGATGCCGACGAGATCGGTCACCGTTCCCGGATACAGCATCATCAGGCCTGCCGCCGCGAGGATGATCCGGGTAACCGGCAGAAGATTGCGGAACATATAGCCCTCGATTGCCGAGGCGATGGCAAACATGCCGATAAAGCTGGTCACAATAACCTGGATGACCTGAATTGCCGTCGTATCGATGAACAGCATCGCCGGATTCAGGCAGAAAATGTACGGAATCAGGAATGCGGCAATCGCGAGGCGGGTAGCCTGGAAGGCCGTCTTCATCGGATCGGATTTCGCGATCGCCGACCCCGCGTAAGCCGCGAGGGCTACCGGCGGGGTGATATCCGCGACGATACCGAAATAGAAAACGAACATGTTGGCGCACATCGCGTTGAGTCCCATGCCGGTGGTCAGGATCGGCGCGCAGGTGGTTGCCATGATGATGTAGTTCGCGGTGGTCGGAACACCCATGCCCAGGATCACGCAGCAGACCATAGTCAGGAGCAGGGCGATCATGAGCTTCCCGTGGGAAACGCCGACGATTGCGGAGATGAACACCTGCCCGAGGCCGGTCATCGTCACGACACCGGCGATGATGCCGGCGATACCGCAGGCGACAGCGATACTCAGCGTGTTCTTTGTTCCGGTGGCCAGGGTATTCAGGAACTTCTCCGGCGTCATCCGGTGTTCCTTGTCAAACAGGGAAACCACGATGCACAGGATCGTCGCAAAAATAGCCGACCGGCTCATCGTGTATCCCTTGATGATCATGTAGACCAGGACAGCCAGCGGGATCAGCAGGTAAAACTTGGGAAGCAGCCTCTTTGCCTTCGGGAGTTCTTCCCTCGGGATGCCCTTCAGGCCAAGGCGCTTCGCGCGGAGGTGCACCTCCAGGAAAATGCCGGTGAAATAAAGGATCGCCGGGAGGATTGCCCGCACAACGATGTCGGCGTACGGAACGCCGATCATCTCGGCCATCAGGAAGGCTGCCGCACCCATGATCGGCGGCATGATCTGGCCGCCTGTAGAGGAAGCCGCCTCAACAGCGCCGGCAAATTCCGGCGGATAGCCGGTCTTCTTCATCATCGGGATGGTGACGGAACCGGTGGTTACCGTGTTGCCGACAGAGGATCCGGAAACCATGCCGCAGAGTGCGGAGGAAATGACGGAAACCTTCGCCGGGCCGCCCGTCGCCCAACCGGCAATGCAGTTCGCGCAGGCGATGAAGAAATCGGCGATTCCGGTCGCCTCAAGGAACGCGCCGAAGATAATGAAGAGGACAATATAGGTCGAGCAGACGCCGACCGGAGTCCCGATGACGCCGGTGGTCGTGTAGAACAGGTTATAGACCACCTTGCGCACAACCTTGGCGAGATCCTGGTTTTTCACCGCGATGAAGAAATAGAACGAATAAATAATGAAGCAGGAGGCAACCACAAGGATCGGGATACCGGTGACGCGGCGGCAGCACTCGGCGAGAATCAGGATGCCGATAATGCCGAGCGCGATCTCCAGGCTGGTGATCCTGGTGCCATGGTCGATGATCTTGCTGCTGTTGAATACAAAATAGAAAAAGCTTCCGCTTCCCGCGAGAGCGAGAATCACGTCATAGACCGGAATGCGGTTCGCTTTCTGGTTCTTCATGCCCTTCCGGATCGGGAACAGGATGAAGACGAACAGGATCACAAAGCCGAGGAATGTGCAGCGGCGCACGCGCTCATCCCAGGTGGCAAACAGGTTCATGTAGATCACAAACACAGCGAATGCCGCCAGAAGGATCTGGATCACCTTTCCCGGTACCCCGGTCCATGGCCGGGTGTTGGACTCCCGGTCATATTTTTTCATAATCTCATTGACATCTTCCATCGTCCCGACCGCCGTGTCCGGCGTTTCCGCGGATGATATCGGAACCTTCTTCTCTTTCTCTTCCAAAGCCATTTCCCTCCTGTCAATTTTTGGCCCTGTTCAGCGCAAGCGGGGTAAGCAAAATTTCTCGAGATGCGGGATCCTGAACAGTTACCCTCTTTTCTGATCTTCCGGAATTCTCCCCTTTTTCCGGGCTTAATCTCCGGTAAGCTTCCTGCTGGTAAATAAAACCTTGGCATTCCGCCCGCAGAGGCCACGGAGACTGATCTCCCTCCTGCCCCCGATCGTGAGCGTGTGATCGGATACCGTTCCCACGATGTAAATCAGCCTGTCCATCCTCCGGTTAAATCCGGACACAATCATGCTTCCGTCCGACGCATCATAGGACAGGGACTCCCCCTCATCGAGCTCTGTCTGGACGCCTGCCCCGAAGTTCGCGTATTTTGTCTTCGTCACATAGATGCCGTCGCGCCGGATCTCATAATAGTCGGTCAGCGGATATTTGTTGACCGAATGGATGAAGGTGACGCTGAAGCTGCTTCCCACCCTCACCGGGAAGCGCCCGTACTCGGCGCCGGTGTCCGGATTCGTGAGAATGAGCCACCGGAAATTCCCGAGCACAATCATGATGAAAATGGCGGCAGCCGCCGCTGTGACCAGCAGTCCGGCCGCCGCCCTCTTTTTGTTCCGTGAAGCCATGGATTACTCTACAGTGACGCCCTGCTCCTTGAAATACTTCTTGGCACCCGGATGGAACGGAACGCTGATCCCCTTGGTCGCATCGTCCAGGCTGAGGCTCTTGAACTTGTCATGTCCTGCCGCAAGGTCATCCTTGTTGTCGAACATCGCCTTGGTAAATTCATAGATCGCGTCCTCGCTGACATCGGTGGAAGCGATGATGGTCGCGCGGACGGAAACCGTGGTCGCGTCGCCGGAAAGCCCCTTGTAGGTGTCTGCCGGGATGACGGTCTCGGTGTAGAAATCATACTTATCCTGAAGCTTCTTGATGTGCTCGTCATCAAGCTGGACAAGGTTGACATCCTTCGTGGTCGCGAGGTCGACAACCGCGGTTGTCGGCGCGCCGGCAACGACGAATGCCGCGTCGATCTTGCCGTCCTTCAGGGAATCCGCGGAATCGCCGAAGGAGAGGTTCTGCTTCTGGATATCATCAAAGGTCAGGTCATAAGCCCCGAGGATCTGCTTCGCGTTAAACTCCACGCCGGATCCCGCGTCGCCGACGGAAACCTTCTTGCCCTTAAGATCTGCCACCGACTTGATCGAGGGATCGCAGGTAACAATCTGGACAGTCTCATCATACAGGCCGGCAACCGCGTTGAAGGTATCGATCTTGCCCTCAGACTCGAAGAGGTCAGTCCCGGTGTACGCATAGTACATAACATCGTTCTGCACGATGCCCAGCTGGGCGTCGCCGTCATCGATCATCTGGATATTCGCCTTGGAGGCGCCGGTCGATGCCACAGTGATGTTGGACTTGGTCAGAATCGGATTCAGCACGGTGGAAAGTACGCCGCCAACCGCGTAGTAGGTGCCTGTCGTGCCGCCGGACGCGAACGTCAGGCTCTCCTTGTCACCGGAAGCCGCCGGTGCTGCTGCCGCCGACTCTGCTGCCGCTTTTGTGGTCTCGCCGCCTGCCGCCGCTGCTGTCGTGCTGCTGCTGGACGAAGAACCGCCGCACGCTGCCAGAGATGCTGCCATAATTCCGGCCAGGCTGAGTGCAATAAATTTTTTCATAACTTTACCCTCCTTTTACGTTTCCTTCTGCCGCATTGAATAGTAAATTATTCGATTTGGCATATTCATAATATATGGTGATTATAACATAAAAACCTTTCCCTGTATAACTTCTTTTAACTATTGTGATATTTTTGTGAATTATTTGAAATAATCACGATTTTAGGCAGATAATTTTCCATGGATTTGTGCATATTGCAGTTAGGTTCAGGATATATCCGGAATATGGGGCTGCCCAGCACGTGCAGGGCTCCGAGCACCTGCCGCGCCTGGCCGCCTGCCAGGCAGTTCCCGGAGTTTCAGGCAGACCCCTGAACCGCCGCACGGTGGAATGCCGGGCATTTTCCTGATAAAATAAACCTGCCGGCAGGATGACCGGCAGGGAGGAAATTATGCGGATCGTCGGGATTATCGCGGAGTATAACCCGTTTCACGCGGGTCATGCCTATCAGATCAGAAAAGCAAAAGAGCTTGCCGGGGCTGATGCCTGCGTCATCATCATGAGCGGCCCCTTCGTACAGCGCGGGGAGCCGGCGGTCTTCTCCCGGGAGGCCCGGGCAAAAGCCGCCCTTCTCGGCGGCGCGGATCTCATCGTCTCGCTCCCCGCGGCCTTTGCCTCCGCTGCCGCGCCGGATTTCGCGAGGGCCGGCGTCGCCCTGGCTGACGCGCTCGGCCTCGACGCCCTCTGCTTCGGGAGCGAGAGCGGGGATCTCAGCGCTCTCTCCATGACCGCAGACATTCTCGCAAGGGAACCGGAAGCCTATGGCACAGCCCTCCGGGAAAATATGCGCCTCGGGATGACCTTCCCCGCCGCAAGGGAGAAGGCGCTCGCGGGGATTTACCCGGAGCTTGCCGGCGAGCTTCACGAGCTCCTCTCCTCCCCCAACAACCTTCTGGGGATCGAGTATCTGGCCGCGGCCAAAAGGATCGGGAGCCATGTAAGCTTCTGCACGGTCCGGCGGGAGGACGGCGGCTATCACGGCCCCGCCTCCGCAGAGGAAATCCGACGCATCCTCCGGAAAAATGGCGGAAATCCCTCTGCCATTCCCGGGGCGGTTCTATCCCGCGAAAACATGGCTCCCGAGGAAATCCGCATGGCGGGAAGCGCCGCCTGTCCGGGCAGCCTCGTCCCGGAGGCCACCCTACCCGCCTACGAAGGGGAAGTCCCGCTCTTTCCGGAGGATTTCTCCCCGCTTCTCCAGTACGCGGTCATCCGGGAGAGTCATCCGGAAGCCATCGACGGCTTGGGGCACGGCCTGGGGCTCCGCCTCAAAAACCTCCCGGTTGACCCCCGCACCTTCGGGGAGACCGTGGATGCCCTAAAGACGCGGAACATCACAAGGACCGCGGTCTCCCGCGGCCTGGCCCGCCTGCTGCTCGGCATCCGGAAAACTGAGGCAGACCGGTTCCGGAAGGGGCTTGTCCGCCCCGGCGGCCGGATGAGCTGCCTCTATGCCGAGATCCTCGGCTTCCGCCGGGAGAGAAGCGGCGTCATCCGCGAGCTGAAATCCCGTTCAGGCCTCCCGTTCCTCACAAAAAAGGCGGAGGCCGCGGACATTCTCAATCCGCTGGCCTTCGCCCTGTTCCAGAAAGAAATGGATGCGTGCCGCATCTACGGCATCTGCGCCGCCGAAAAGGGCGGGCAGTGCCGGAATCTGTGGCGAACCGGTCCCATAATCGTCTCCCGGGAGATCAGTTCTTGAATGAGTGGACCGGTGCGGGAATCCGCCCGGTGCGGTTCACGAAATTGTCGCTGGCAAATGTGTTCACCGGCATGATCGGCGCATGGCCGAGCAGGCCGCCGAATTCCACGGTATCGCCCACGCTCTTGCCGATGACCGGGATCACGCGTACCGCGGTGGTCTTCTGGTTGACCATGCCGATCGCCGCCTCGTCCGCGATGATGCCTGCGATCGTCGTAGCCTTCGTGTCCCCGGGGATCGCGATCATGTCCAGGCCGACCGAGCAGACGCAGGTCATGGCTTCCAGCTTCTCGATGGAGAGCGAGCCGCGCTCCACGGCATTGATCATGCCCTGATCCTCGCTGACCGGGATGAAGGCGCCAGAGAGGCCACCGACATACGAGCACGCCATGATCCCGCCCTTCTTCACCTGGTCATTCAGGAGGGCAAGGGCTGCCGTGGTTCCCGGAGCGCCGGTGCTCTCCACACCGATCTCCTCAAGGATATCCGCGACACTGTCGCCGATCGCCGGCGTCGGGGCAAGCGAAAGGTCGATGATCCCGAAGGGAACGCCAAGGCGCTTAGACGCCTCCTGGGCCACCAACTGGCCGACGCGGGTGATCTTGAACGCAGTCTTCTTGATGGTCTCACAGAGAACCTCAAAATCCGCGCCGCGGACATTTGCCAGGGCGGCCTTCATCACGCCCGGGCCGGAGACACCGACATTGATGATCGCGTCCGCCTCGGTGACGCCGTGAAACGCGCCGGCCATGAACGGGTTGTCATCCGGCGCGTTACAGAACACGACAAGCTTCGCGCAGCCGAGCGAATCCTTCTCCTTCGTCGCCTCCGCGGTCTCCCGGACCACCTGCCCCATGAGGCGCACCGCATCCATGTTAATGCCGGTCTTCGTGCTGCCGACATTGACCGAGCTGCAGACGAGCTCAGTCTCGGCGAGCGCCTTCGGGATGGAACGGAGAAGGTTCTCCTCCGCAGGGGTCATGCCCTTGTTGACCAGGGCGGAATATCCGCCGATAAAGTTGATGCCGATCGTGTGGGCCGCCCGGTCCAGCGTCTTCGCGATCTCCACGAAGTCGTCCGGCGTCTTGCACGCCGCCGCGCCGATGAGGCCGATCGGCGTCACCGAAACTCTCTTGTTAACGATCGGGATGCCGAACTCGCGGCCGATCTCCTCGCCGGTCTCGACGAGCTTCTCCGCATAGCGGACAATTTTCTCGTAAATCTTCTGATTCATTTTCCCGAGATCGGTATCGATACAGTCCAGAAGGCTGATCCCCATCGTGATGGTACGGACATCCAGACACTCGGCGGAGATCATCTGATTGGTTTCCAGAACCTCTTGCATATTGACCATGGCGAACTCCTTTCCCCGCGGAAATCAAAGACGATGCATGCTCTCGAAGATTTCCTCGCGCTGGCACTGGATGCGCAGCCCCATGGAATTGCCGAGATCCGCCATCTCCTGCTGCATCGCGTCGAAGGAGCCGGTCATGCCGGAGACATCGACGATCATCATCATATTGAAATATCCCTGCAGGATCGTCTGCGTGATATCGAGAATATTGATGTTTTTGTCCGCAAGATAGTTGCAGACCTTTGCCACGATGCCGACCTGATCCTTGCCGACGATGGTCACGATAATTTTGCTCATGTCATTCCTCCTGGATGTTCACACTGTGATAAGTTCCGAGATCCGGTCCCTGCGGGCGACAGAGATGGAAAAATTATCTGCCCGGTATGGGGTATCGCTCTCATCAATCTCCAGACGCACCGTCTCATAGGCGAGCTCCGGATAATTGTTCTGGGCGCTCAGGTGGCCCAGAAAAATATGCCGGATCCGGTCATTCAAAATCCGGCTGATCAGGCGCCCGCTGTTCTCATTGGAGAGATGGCCGCGGTCGCCGAGGATCCGCTTCTTCAAAGGATAGGGATAAGGCCCCGCCTCCAGCATCCGGACATCGTGGTTTGCCTCAATAAGCGCCGCATCCAGATCCAGCAGATGGGAAATGATGTATTCATCATAATGCCCCATGTCCGTAGCAACCGCCACCTGGCGGTTCCCGCATTTCACCCGGTAGGCCACCGGGTCGGCAGCATCGTGGTCAATGGAAAATGGCTGGACCAGAAGGTCTCCGATGCCGAAATCCCGATCCGGGGCAATCTCCCGGAAGATGCCCTCCGGAAATGCGCCCAGCTGGCGGATCCGCCCGATTTCCCGGATCGTCCCCGCCGTCCCGTAGATGGGAAGACCGTACTTTCGCGCGAGCACCCCGAGGCCGCGGATATGGTCGTTGTGCTCATGGGTTACCAGGACGCCCGCGAGATCCCTGCCGGTGAGGCCGGCCTCGTTGAGCCCCTGCTCGATCCGCTTCCCGCTGATCCCGGCGTCCACCAGGATATGGGTGCTCTCGCTCCCGATATAGATACAGTTGCCGCTGCTTCCGCTGGCAAGTGACATCATCCTCATGTTTCCAAAATCTCCTCAAGCTGCCGGCGGACATCATCCAGCGTGGTGGAATTGTCGATGACATGGTCGGCAACCCTGCGGAAATCCGCGTCCGACCGCTGGTTGGACATGATCTCGTGGCATTTCTCATCGCTGTATCCCCGCGACTCCATCAGGCGGTGAAGCCTTGTGGAAATGTCCGCGTACACATACCAGACCTCGTCAAACCACGGCCTGTGGGGCGCGTCATAGATGGCCGCCTCAACCACTGTGAGTTCACGGTCCGAGTGATCCATCATAAACCGGATGCGGTCCCAGACAAGCGGGTGGATGATCGCGTTCATCATGCCAATCGCGTCACGGTTGGAAAATACTTCCTCCGCCATTTTCTGCCGGTCGATACTGCCGTCCGGCCTAAGAAAGGTCGTCCCCATGGCGGCAACCACCTGCCGGTGGCCGATCTTGCCCGGCTGCATCAGCTCCCTGGCCACCTCGTCCGCCTGGATGATCCCGGCACCGTAGTCCTTCTTCAGGATATCCAACACGGTACTCTTGCCGGCGCCCACGCCGCCAATCAGATAAACTGACTTCATACGCCCCTCACTTTGTCTCAAACCAGGAAAGTCCGGTCTTCATGCCGATCTCCAGCTCAACCCTGAGCTTTGCAGCCCCCTTCATCTCCTCGGTGAGAATCCTCGCGACTTCCTCTTTTTCCTCCGCCTGCGTCTCCACCAGAAGCTCATCGTGGATCTGCAGGACAAGCCGGGATTTCAGCCCCTCCTGTCGCAGCCTCCGGTCCACGCGGATCATGGCGATCTTGATGATATCCGCCGCCGTCCCCTGGATCGGGGAGTTCATGGCGACGCGCTCACCGAACTGGCGGATGGCAAAATTCCGGTTCTTGAGCTCCGGGATCGGCCGCCTCCTGCCGAACATTGTCTCGGAATAGCCGAGTGCCTTCGCCTTCTCCACAAGCCCGTCGAGGAAATGCTTGACGCCGGGGTACGTCTCGAAGTACCGGTCAATATATTCCATCGCTTCCTTCCGGGAAATGCTCAGGTTGTCGGAAAGGCCGAAGGCGCTGATGCCATATACAATGCCGAAATTGACAGCCTTCGCGTTCCGGCGCATTTCCGGGGTTACCATATCGAGTGGCACATGGAAGACCTGGGACGCCGTGATCGCGTGGATGTCTTCCGCGTCCCGGTAGGCGGCGATCAGGTGCTCGTCCCCGGACATGTGGGCGAGCACGCGGAGCTCGATCTGTGAATAATCCGCGTCGGTGAAGAGACAGCCCTCCGCCGGCACAAAGACCTTCCGGATCTCTCTCCCGAGCTCCATGCGGACCGGGATGTTCTGGAGGTTCGGCTCCGTGCTGCTGATCCGGCCGGTCGCCGTGATCGTCTGGTTGAACGTGCCGTGGATTCGGCCATCCTCCCGGATGTAGCTGTCCAGGCCGTCCGCATACGTCGATTTCAGCTTCGTGACCTGGCGGTAATCGAGGATCTTCCGTACAAACGGGTATTCCGGCGCGAGCTTCTCGAGGACGCCAGCCGCCGTCGAGTAGCCCGTCTTCGTCTTCTTGCCGCCGGGCAGGTGCATTTCCCCAAAGAGAATCTCGCCGAGCTGCTTCGGGGAATTGATATTAAACTCCCTGCCGGTCTCGGCGTAAATCTCCTCCTCGAGCTCACGGATGCTGACCGCGAGCTTCGCGCCGTAGTCCCGGAGTTCCTCCCGGCGCACCCGGATGCCGGCCTGCTCCATATGGTAGAGGGCGCTGACAACCGGCATTTCCATATCGACAAAGAGAGCCGTCATCCCGGATTTTTCGAGTTCCCGGAGAAGCACCGGACCCGCAGCCCAGGCGGTGTACGCCATATATCCCAGGCAGCTGCCCGCCTTCTCCGGCATGTCCCGGATTGCTTCTGCCCAGGTTCTCTTTCCTATAAGCTCCTCCCTGGTGGGAAATGTGCTCCCGAGAAATTCTCTCGCGATATCGTCATAGCCGTAGCTGTCCCGCAGCGGGTTCAGCAGATAGGCGGCAACGCCCTCGTCGGCCACAACGCGCTGTCCCGGGATGCCAGGGCAGGGCGCGGCGGCTTTTCCCCCGGCCTCCAGGGGATTTGCGGCATCTTCCTCAGCTTCCAGGGGCGTTGCGGCCTCTCCCTTGGCCTCCTCAAGCTTCCGGTCAATCCCCGGGAGATCCGGCAGCATGGACTTGAGATCCAGGACAAATACGCGGAACAGAGTATCCTTCCCGCCATCACCGCCCTCTGCGCCGAGCGCTTGAAGAAGCAGGCTCTCCGCTGCCGTTTTCAGAACTTCCGGGCGAATACCCTTCCCCGGTTCCTCTGCCGCCGACCCGAAAGCATAGACGACATCCTCCCCGCTCCAGGAGATGGCGATGCCGGCGCCTCCGGGAAGAAGCACAAGGCCGGCGTGATCCGCCCCGGCCGCCTTCCCGGCTGCCTGTTCCAGCTCCTGCTCGGTCGAAATTCTCCGGAATTTCTTCTCCAGCGGAAGTTCTGCTGTCCCCTGCTCCCCGAAGCGGGCAAGCAGGGAGCGGAATCCGAGCTCCTTCATCTTCTCAAAGGCCTCCGGCGTGTAGAGATTGCCCACCTCGGCGCTCTCCAGCGTAAAGGGCAGGTCAACGTCGGTGCAGATCGTCACCAGCTTCTTACTGAATACGGCATCCTCATAGTGGTCGCGCAGCGCCTTCTGCGCGCGCGGCGGCTTCACCTCGTCGATATGCTCATGAGCATTCTCGATCGAATGGAAATTCACGATGATCGATGTCGCCGTCTTCTCCCCGATCGAGGGCACCCCCGGGACATTATCCGAAGTATCTCCCATGAGCGCCTTGACGTCGATAAACTCCGCCGGCGTTACCTGGTATTCTCGCCGGACATCCTCCGGAAAATAATTGTGCACCTCGGTCTGCCCCTTCACGGTCTTCGGCAGGCAGATCCGGATATGTTCATCCGCCAGCTGGAGGAGGTCACGGTCTCCCGAGAGGATGGTGACCTCCATCCCTTCCGCCTGGCTTTTCTTCGCGACTGTACCCAGGATGTCGTCCGCCTCAAATCCCGGCTTAGTCAGGATCGGTACCCCCATCGCCGTGAGCACATCCTTCATGACTGGAACCTGCTCATGTAACTCCTCCGGCATCGGCTTCCGGGTTCCCTTATATTCCGGGTACATCCGGTGGCGGAACGTGGGCTCACTCAGATCGAAGGCCACCGCCAGATGATCCGCCGCCTCGCTGTCCAAAACCTTGAACATAATATTCAGAAAGCCGTACACCGCATTGGTGTGAAGCCCCTGCGGATTGGTCAGCTCCGGCACGCCATAGAACGCCCGGTTCAAAATGCTGTGTCCGTCGATGAGCAGAAGTTTTCCCATTTTTCCTCCCTGCCAGATGTTCATGCCGCTCTCCTCCGGGGCGTATCCATACTGTCGATACCGGTTCACGCCCCGGGGAATGCAGATGCCGTCAATGCCGGTTCACGCCCCCTTTCCTTTCCCGGGATTTCAGAATCACGGAAAAAGCCAGATCCGGATCTGGAGCGCCGTGGCGGCGATCAGCGCCATGGCGGCGACTGTCTCGACCGCGTAGGTCACGGTCTCCATGCGGCGCAGGCGCCGGATATGCGCGTGCGATTCCGCGAGCCGCTTTTTCAGCCTGCCCACGATGTTGAACGTTCCGAAGCTGTCATCATCACGGTCCAGCTGTTCCAGGCCAACATTGACCATATAGTAGATTTCCAGTTCCTCCCGGCAGTCCGGACAGGAGTCCACATGCTTAAGGAAGTCCTCCAGCACACTGCCGTCAAGCTGCCCCTTGATGTAAGGTGTCACCAGGTGCTCAGCCTCCTCGCAGGTCATGCGGACCGCCTCCTTTCCGCCTGTCTTCACCGGAAAATTTATTCCGGACAGCTCTCCGCAAATATTCTCCGCAGATAATCCCGAACCTCAAAGAGATCATCGACGATGACCTCCGCGAGGCCGGCCATCTCACTGTCCGGCGGCAGCAGATCCGGCACCATGATGGTGTGCGCGCCGGACGCCGCGGCGGAACGGACACCGTTGTAGGAATCCTCAACCGCGTAAGCATGCTCCGGGAGAAATCCCACCTCCCGGCATGCCGTCAGATAAATGTCCGGATCCGGCTTACTTTTTTTCACCATATCCCCGCCGATCACCGTGTCAAAATAACCGAGAAGTCCGGCATGATCCAGCTGCCATAGGACGCGGTCCCGGTCCGTTGAGGAGGCAAGGGCGATCTTCTTCCCCATGCCGCGGAGAAAGGAAAGCAGTTCCCGCGCGCCCTTCTTGACCGCGAGCTCACCATTCTCCGTCTTCTCCCGAAACATCGTGAGCACTTCGTCCCGCCGTTCCTCATAAGGAAAATCCGGCCCATAGAACTCCTTAAAGATCCGCCGGCCTTCCGCGGAATTTCTGCCGATTACCGCCCGGCATGGCGTATCGATATCCCGGATTCCGTACCTGGCCGCGATCTCGTGCCAGCAGCAAAGGTTCAGGTTCTCAGAATCAAAGATGACGCCATCCATATCAAAAACCACGCCGTCCACCCGGCGCGGATGCATTTTCCTGGTATTCACTGCCATCATCAGCCTCCCCGGCGTGTGCTGAACAGCTGCAAATTTTCTCACTGCCGCGTTGAAAAGCGGCAAAAGACTACACCTATGCTACACGACATCAAATCAAATTGCAACAAAAATTACGACAGCTGTCCGGAACACTACAGTGGCAAGAAAACTTTTGAAATGGCTAAGCTCCGCCTGAAAGATCATCTCATCCCCATGCAAGATTGTGTCAAGTATTTTGTGTAAACTGGGTCAGACTTCCTGATCTGTGTCAATAGGTTATGCGGCTGATTCCTGAGCTTGCTGCTCAAACATCTCCAGTATCTCGGCGGATACCTTCATGAATCCTCGTTGTACTCTTTCCGCCTCTCCGGCAGAGCCCGATGGATACACCTTCTTCAGGTCGCACATGACGGTCTTGCGGTCCTTATTGCGGATGTATCTGGCGACGGTGTCGCAGCGTATGCTCAGATAGGTGGCATCCAAAAAAATGACGACATATTTATCTGACAGGGGACGCGAGTGGAACTTCTTTACCTGTTCGGCGACTGCCTTTGAGATGTTTGACATTGTTGACGGGCTGTAGTGATGCCCGTAGAGCTTCTCGATGAGATCGGAAATCTTCCTTGTCGTGATGCCCTTCCTGTAGAGGGTGATCATCGTTGTTTCCAGATCATCCGTTCTTCTGGCGTACTCCGGGATCAGCTACTGGTCAAAACGCCCCTGACGATCTCTTGTAATGAGAAGGTGAAGCTTTCCATACCGGGTATCGAGCTCCCGCTGATAGTAACCGTTCCGGCTATTCCCGGATCCATACCCCTGAGCGCTGTGCTTTTCATAACCCAGGAAGTCCGTCAATTCGGATTTGAGGAGATTGTTCATGGCCTCCTCAAGATGAGCCCGGAAGAACTCATCCAGAGATTCATGATTCAACATCGCTGTAGCCAGTTCTGTGTTAAGATGTGACATAGAGGAACCCCTTTCTCTGTGCGTGTTTTGTGTGGTGCTTAACACTTTACGGGGAATCAGTTCCTTTTTCTATATCTGAGGAGCTACCGTTTACACAGGATATTTTACACTATCTGCTGGAAAATCAGCAGGATAAATGATATCCATGAAATATCCGAAACCACGGGCTTTTCTAAAGACGATATAAAACAATCAAACGCCACGTATTCTTTGAAAAGCATAAGCTGTATGACGGGTATGGATTGCTGGCGCCTGATTATGATATGGCCGTAGCCTGGAACAGGCTGCGGGAAGGGCATCCGGAAGACAGGGATATTCTCTTGCTTAAACATGAGCTTCTTGAAAGCCAGCTTGAAAAAAAGTATAAGTTAAGTATGGCGGAAGCACATGAAAGAGCATCCCAAATCTTTGATTGGAGTAAAAAATTAGTTGAAGATCTTGGGGAAAAGGGGGAGCCTGATGGTTTATTGTAATCTGATCGAGCATAATGAAAGTACGGTAACGTATGCTTACGGTGAAAATATTTCAGACATTACTGGTGAAATTGTCTATGATTTCAAAAACAATGAAATTAACATCATCACAAGACCAAAAAAACATCCTGTGTTAATCAGACAGGCACAAAGCTTATTTGGCGGACACCGCAAGGAATTTCTGAACGGGGTCTTCAAGGAAAAGATCGCTTATGAAGCGTGAAAAGCACACGTTTTGTCGCAAGCTTTGTGAAAGGGCTGATAAATATGGGCGCATATAATGTGCAGGTCAAAGCAGTGAAAGCTGATTCCGGCATGTTTGATGAAGCCTATACAGAGTTCCGGACATGGAGAAAGCAGGTGAAATAATGGCTTGGGCATCGTTGGAACAGATGAAATTATACGATGAGGTGATCGCTTGGAGAAACGCTAATTCCGGGGTTCCAGAGAGCAAAATGCCTATGGATGTTAAACATAAGCTTGATAGAGTGAGAGAGCTGGCTAAAGCAGAGCAAAAGCGTTTGTATGATAACAATGAGCAATAAGCTTTGTGAAAATTAGCCGAGGATGTCGGAGAAAAAGGAGAGCCAGATGGTTTATTGCATTCTGATTAGCCATGATGAGCATTCGGTTTCATATGCCTATGGTCAAACGACTGCGGATATGACTGGAAAGCTTGTATATGATTTTATGAAGAATGAGATTCACATTGTTAATAAGCCTAAAGTTCATGCAGTATTGTTTGATCAGATGCAGAGCTTATTTGGCGGACACCGCAAGGAATTTCTGAACGGGGTCTTCAAGGAAAAGATCGCTTATGAAGCGTGAAAAGCATACGCTTCGCCGTAATCTTTGTGAAAGGACTGATAAATATGGGCGCATATAATGTGCTGGTGAAAGCAGTGAAACTAGTATGTATAACTCCAAGGACGAATTAGGCATATACAGAACTAAGGACGCTTAGCAGGAGGAAAAAGTAATGGGCTGGGCTTCGCGTGAGCATTTCGAATTATCTACAGAACTTCTAGAATGGGAACAAGCGCACAAAGGATTTCCGAAGATAAGGAGCCAGAGTACATTAAGAAAAAACGTCGTAGATATAAAGAAATTATAGAACAGGAAAAAAAGGTAAATTGCAATAACAAGTTGGACACCCTCCGCTAGGCAGTAGCCTGGTAGATTCGGTCGATTTCCTCCTCGAAGATTTCATCCGGGGTTCTGTAACCCAGGATCTTCCGTGGGAGGCAGTTACACCAGGTCTCCACATCGGAGATCTGCTGACCGGTAAAGTCATCAATCCGCTTACCCTTTGGTATGAACCTTCTGATCAGGCCGTTATGCCGCTCTACGGTTCCCTTATCGCAGGATGTGTAGGGATGGGCATAGTAGACAAGCGTATCAGCCATCTTCTCAAGTTCTGAAAGGTCGGCGAATTCCGAACCGTTATCGGTCGTAATCGTTTTGAACACTTCACCGAAGTGTTCGCTGTAAGTCTCCTGAAGCTGTTTAATTGCCTTCATGACACACGCTGATGTCTTGTTTGCAATAGGAAGCATCAGGAACTCACGGCTTTTGCGTTCAGCAAGAGTGAGCAGGACCTGATCATCCCGGGTTTTGGCACCCAATACGAGGTCACATTCCCAGTGCCCGAATTCCTCACGGGACTCGATCTCTCTGGGACGTTCCTCAATGCTGCGACCCAGCTTTTTCTTGTTGATCCGAACTCTATGTTTCTTGGACTTACGCTTCAGCTTTTCAGGAAGGTTATGGTTCCTGATGCCAAAGAGGCCAAGATCAACATAGCGGTAAAGCGTTTTTGTGCAGACGATCTGCTCTCTGGTAAATTCACCATCGAGAACAGCGCGTCCAGTGCAGGCGTCCAATGACCAGCCATCTTCTGTAAAGTGTTTCAGCACATACTCCAGAAACGCTGATCTGCTCAGGAAGTCATAATGCCGGCAACTGTGCTTTCGGTTGTCCTCATAGGCTTTCTGACCGGCAGACGCCTTATAACGGGTCACATGGCCGTTATACAAGGCAACGGAGCCACGTGCTATTTCGTTCGAGACAGTGTTCGGTGAGCAGCCGATCTCACGGGCAATTGCCCGGATGGAGTAGTGGTCTTTAAGACGAATCTGAATAAGAACCCGTTCCTCATACGAAAGATGTTTGCCTTTTATATGGGAAGATATGGTAGAATGAGAGTAGTCCATGGTGGCGATTCTCCTGTAGAAAGTTTGTTGTGGTGACTTACATTCTACCAAAGATCCTGCCATGGATCTTTATTTTATTCAGATGTCCAACTTCATTTTACAATCGGCGAACAGGAAAAAAAGCAAAAGCTTGAAGATTGTGAAGTGTAATATTTTATCTACGAATTTAGTTCTTTAAAAACGGTTGGCTTGTTGGATGCAGAGTTGAATGCTGTGCCATCTGGAGCCCGCCGTTTTTTGTTTATCTGGAGAGTGAGTCCATAAAGGAGGGGCTTCTATGGCAAAGAATGATTATTTTGTAGTCATTTACCGGATTTTAATCTATCTGTACGGGTGCATGAAGGCGGGGGAATAGCCAAGCCTTGAGTACCTGCACTATGACAACGACCAGTTTCCAGTAAATGAGGCGTACTGGAATACAATCCTCACTGACCTGGTGGAACAGGGGTACATCCGGAATGTTCCGCTTGTCCCGGTTGTCGGGAATACCCATAAGCTTGCAAGACTTACGGAGGACGTCATGATCACTCCGGCCGGGATTGAATTTCTTAATGACAACAGCACGATCGAGAAAGCAAAGCAGTTCCTCAAGGACATCAAGGCGATCGTTCCGGGGATGTGAGGTTTTAAAAAATTGATCAAAGAACAGGGCATCGGCTAAATGGCCGGTGCCTTTTTCATGCCCGGCTGGACGAATGGTAAAGCCGCTGCCCTTTCACGGCAGGGATGCAGGTTCAATTCCTGCGCCGGGTGCTGTCCTGCTGGAGGACGTAAAAAGCCAGAAACCAGCTAATCATGGGAGGCGCAACCTCGTAAAAAAGCGTGAATGAAAGGATGGAGGCACATGAAACGAGATTTTCTGAAGAACCTTGGGCTTGCAGATGACGTGATCGATAAGATCATGGACGAGAACGGGAAGGACATCAATACTTCCCGCGCAGAGATGGATGCGGTCACGAAGGAACGTGACACGTATAAGGGCACGGTTGGCGACTACGAGAAGCAGCTGGCCGAGCTGAAGAAGTCTGCCGGGGACAACGAGGCGCTGACCACCAAGATAGCGGAACTCCATGCGGCTAACAAGAAGGCTGCCCAGGACATTATCCAGCTCAAGCTAGACAGCACAGTAGAGCTTGGCCTCGCCAACGCGAAGGCAAAGGATCCCAAAGCGGGGCGCGACTGATCTGGCTCTTTCCGTGAACCTGAATTCCGGATTTCTACTCACACGCCCCTCGGGGGCGCGACATCGCCAAAATGTCGTTGTCCCGTCATGACGGCGATTTCTACTCACACGCCTCTCGCGGGGCGCGACGCACCCGAAGTAGAAACATTCAGGGATCCATCTTTATTTCTACTCACACGCCCCTCGCGGGGCGCGACGGGGGAAGTTGTAGAACCGATCAGATCGAGACGGAGGCGCACCGCGGGAAATAATAATTACGTAATTTGTGCATTTCTCTCTTTACATTACGTAATTTGCGTACTACAATATATTTGTAAGGAGGGCGGGGGAATGAAATACAGAGACCTGGTAAGGCAGCTAAAGCAAGCCGGATATAAAAAAGTCCGGGACGGGGATCACGAGATTTACGAAAAACCAGGAAGCAGGCCGGTAATGGTTCCCAAGCACCGGGAGATCAATGAGAATACAGCAAGACAAATTCTCCGGGATGCGGGGCTGAAATAAGCCCCATCCCCCCTTAATATATAAAATTGAAGGAGGCACCTATGAAAAGCGAATACATTTATCCCGCAGTCTTCCACCTGAACCGCGACGACGGTTCCTACACGATTACTTTCCCTGACCTCCCCGGATGCATAAGCGAGGGTAAATCCCTCGGCAATGCGATCACCATGGCGGCATCGGCGCTTGCCGAATGGATCAGCTATTTGCTGGACAAGGGCGAGGATATCCCTGAACCGGGCGATCTGTCTGGCATCAGCATTAACCCGGATGAATTTGTTAATTTCGTGAGGGCAGACATCAAGGACAACCGGGCAGTGCGGAGGACAGTCAGCATCCCGAAATGGATGGACGAAGAAGTAAGTAAGCAGGGGCTGAGCCTTTCGAAGGTATTGCAGGACACATTGAAAGAAAAATTTACGGCATAAGCGTTTACAGGAGGGTGGAGTATGTTGACCGAAGAATTAAAGCAGTTCGTTGATAAATATAATATCACTGTTGTAAATCCGATCGAGAGCTACCGCAAGGAACACAACCTTCCAGATGACAAATGGCTGCTGAAAGTGATCTATGGCGATAAGGCCATGAAAGATGGAGTTTGGGAAACAATTAATTTCTACTCACACGCCCCTCGCGGGGCGCGACATGCCGGTCTATATGTCCAGCCCGCGCCCCGATATTTCTACTCACACGCCCCTCGCGGGGCGCGACGAGAAAGATCATGGACGGCTATCGCGAAACGGTAATTTCTACTCACACGCCCCTCGCGGGGCGCGACGGGTCATCGACGTTCGCCGTGATTACAATCGAATTTCTACTCACACGCCCCTCGCGGGGCGCGACGCGGGAGACCCCAGATCCCGGCGAGAGCGGCGTAATTTCTACTCACACGCCCCTCGCGGGGCGCGACTGCTTCCCAGTGCCGTCTCAGCAGCATCCCCATAATTTCTACTCACACGCCCCTCGCGGGGCGCGACTTGTCCAGTCACCGTCTCCTGCCTGCACCTTAGTATTTCTACTCACACGCCCCTCGCGGGGCGCGACACGCATCCCGGAAGGTTAAGCCGGAGGATATAATTTCTACTCACACGCCCCTCGCGGGGCGCGACACAACGACGATCCGGAAACCTACAAGGCGATGACATTTCTACTCACACGCCCCTCGCGGGGCGCGACACGTGGAGACTGGCAAGGCAAGGCCGCAGGTTGATTTCTACTCACACGCCCCTCGCGGGGCGCGACTGCCTTTAGCGTGGCGCTGTCGATCCAGGTGACAATTTCTACTCACACGCCCCTCGCGGGGCGCGACATACTCGGACACGCTCCACCAGTATCCGGATAATATTTCTACTCACACGCCCCTCGCGGGGCGCGACGCGGACTCGAAATGGCTGCTGAAATCCCGGACGATGATTTCTACTCACACGCCCCTCGCGGGGCGCGACAGGATGAACTTCCGCGAGTAGAAAAGGCCATCATTTCTACTCACACGCCCCTCGCGGGGCGCGACAAATTATGCATCGCCATACTACGACCCGGATAATTTCTACTCACACGCCCCTCGCGGGGCGCGACACATCACCGCATATTGCTGGCATCGTACAGCATATTTCTACTCACACGCCCCTCGCGGGGCGCGACCAGGGCGTGTATTTTTGGACGCGCACGGCGTGAAAGATTTCTACTCACACGCCCCTCGCGGGGCGCGACCCATGGCTTGGCCGGCAGTGTGAGCGCGGCAGATTTCTACTCACACGCCCCTCGCGGGGCGCGACCGCAATATGTTGTAAATTTCTTTCGGCCGCGCCAGAATTTGTGGTGAGAGGCGGAAAATACATCAAATTAGTTGCATTTTGGGTCCATTATTCTTTCTTTATCATTGCGAACTTAACCGATTTTTCCAATCACCATAGGTTCGCCGACAAATCACCTCCATCAAATAATAATCGTTCCCTCCGGGTCATATCCGCTCTTCACGCCAATATGTTCAATCCTCCGTTTCCAATGATTTCCCAAATAATAGAAGCGCATACTGTCAGAATCCTTATCCATGATCTTCAGGAGCTCCTCTTTTAATTTGAGAAAAGTCGAATAATCCAGATTCGCCTCGAACACCGAATTTTGCACTCTCTGGGCATGCGCTTCGCACGCCTTCGCTACTTTTCTTAAACGTCTTTTCCCATCTGTTGTTTCTGTGGATACATCATAGCTGATTACCACCATCATATCATTTTTCTTCTTTCGGATAAAATACTGCTCATTTTAAAAACTGCTTTAACAGGACCGGGATATACTCCTCCATTTCTCCACGCACATATTTTGCCAGAAGATTGCTCTGCACATAGGGTAAAAGGCCATACGGTATTTTCTCCCTGATGATGGGATGATAAACCATCGTCCTTTTCTTCTCCTGCCACTTTTGAATAAATTTCTTTCGGCCATTCTCATTGAGCAATACAGCGCCGGTTACCTGATGATCAAAATCCTTCTCCCCGATGATTTTAAGATTCAATAATGTTAGAACAAATCGCTCTCCGATACTGCGAAATTCTTCAACCATATCACATGCCAGAGAAGGCCGGCCACTCCGCAGCGTGTGGTAAAACCCGATATAGCTGTCAAGTCCCACTGTCTCAAGCGCCGCGGAGCAATCCATTGTTTCCAGCGTATAGGCAAAAGAAAGCAGTGCATTGACCGGATCGAGAGGCGGTCGCATATTACGGAATTGAAATGTATCCCCGAGACTATTTCCTATAATCAATTTGGGAAATATGCTGAAGTATGAACTCGCGCAATTACCCTCTATTCCCAGTAAAGATTTCAATGAACTGCACGCTTCCGCCTTCGTTATACCGTCCTCCAACGTCTGAACAACATGATTGATTTTCTCATCCGCTTTTAATTCCGGATGATCGTGCAGAGTACGTTTTATTGTTGCGATACAATTACTGAACTTCGCCGCTGTTTCATTTTTCGCAAGTTGAAGCCCCTGTTCCCGAAACCGATCAATCTGCTGAACGCGCAGAAACACATTTCCCTTTGTCTCACCATATACTTTTGCAAGAAACTTCCCACCCGGCGACACATAATTGATTGGCACCCGTTTCTTGACGCATTCTCCCATCAGTGATGGCGAACACCCGAGATAGCTGAAACAGACAATGCCTTCGATATTGTCCAGAGGAACTTTCAGTTTTGTCTCATCTTTAATGGAACAGACGAGATTATTGTTTTCCAGCGTTAAATACGCCTGCTCATTTGTCACATAGATTGTATTCAATAGTTTTCGCATGACCAGCCTCTGCCTGATGGGATCATTGATCCGCCTGGCACAAGAATTGATGAAAATCGTATGACGTTTTCTTCTGCAGCACCTCGGGGATACATAGATCATGGAACGAACATCCGCTGCACTTCTGCTTTCGCCGTATGGGCGGTATTTCGCCACGCACAGTATACTGCCGGATATCTGAAAGAATCCGCTTTAATTTTCCCAGATAATCATCATATCTTTCTTTAAGCGGTAAGCTGACACGCTTCTTGACGTCTGCATAGTAAATTACTCCCCGGGAATCGCAGTGGAAAATATGGTCCACGCATAGCTTCTGTGCAAACACCTGCAGAGCGTCATCCTCATGAAAATCCTGACCTTCCGGTTTTCTAGGCTTGTATTCCACAATCATCAGCTGATAGTTGCCTTGATAACCCGGTACCTCAATCCCCCCTGCGGATTTTCTCAGCTCGATGCAGTCTGTCACTCCATAGATCCCGATCTCATCATGATAAACCGGAACCGATGTCAACACCCGCTTGCCTCTTTCAAAATAGGACTGGTCCGGATCATGTACACGACTGTGAAGCAGATTTCCCTTTGTGACAAAATAGTTTTCCGCCCATGAGCAGTCGATGTTGATCAGTCCCCAGCGATGCGGGCAATACATATAATGCTGCAGGTTACGAATACTTACGCTGATTTCTTCCATTTTCGGTCCTGTCTTCTGCAATTACGGATCCTTGCCGGCCGGATGTCATCGCCTCCTGATTGGGTACATGATTCCGGTCAGCAGCCTTAAGATCAATACGCAATCAGTGTCACACCGTCCGGAAGATCCCTGTTCACTGTAACTTCGTAGTCCTCAAACCTGCGGGGGACGACAATGCCATCTTTCAGATTTACCGCGATTTTTCTGTCCAATTCCGGGAACCTTGCATTGCCGAGGATATTGTCATGTTTGAACACATAAAGGCCGCGCACTTCCATATCACCTCTGGCCGCGCTGCGATCTTCATCAAACATATTGAGAAGTGCCTGCCAAAGCAGCTCCACATCATCTTCGGAAAGCCCGGTAACCTTATTGGCAAGGGCCGCAGAGATATGCCCGCTCATTCGGTACAACGCATAGGGCACGATGTTCTTTGTTCCCATCTCCGTATCTCCCTTGGCCGCGCGCGCTTCATCTGTCTTTGCCTGCCGGGTAATCGTCACGTTGTTGATCGCGATCGGGGAGATACTATCCGCAAAGCTGAACTGCACCGGTCCACGGACGATGCCGCAGGAATTCTTACCGGTCGACATAACCGCCCCGAATGTCCTGACATCATAATAATTCCGGCACATAAACTTCTGCGCCTTGAGTTCAACAGGAAGATTTGTCCCTTTCTTGGTAACATCCGTCTCCAACCCTTCAGCTTCATATGCCGCCTTAAACTTGTCATTTAACGGCTTGTCATTCTTAATCAGGATGTTATATCCCTCCGCGCCGTCCTTAACCAGATCGACATAATTTCTGACCTTGCGTTTAAGGCAGACATCCGTGACATACCCGATTCCGGTCTCCGCGTCTACTCTCGGCTCGTTCCCGGCATCCGGATCACCATTGGGATTGCCGTTGGTGACGTCAAACAGGTACACAAAATCATACTTATTCTGTAACATTTTTGATCTCCCTTCCGTCAATTCTTACTTTATTCGTTATTGTTGTTTTTCTTGAAAAATGCACTGTATCTGTGCGAATATCCCAGAATAAACCGTCCCTGGTCATATAGATTTAACGTTCCCGGGAATTCTCCGCTAAGCTTATCCAGTGTTTCCGTCAGGATCTTCTCATCATTCGCTGCCCAGCCGGGATGTTCCCGCTGCAATTTCTTCATGTGATGCGTAGACAATTTGATCAGTTTCGGCATCACTGCCGCCGGATTGGACACCGCCATGCTGAAATAGGCATCCTTGATGGTTCGATTCAGCCGCTCCGGTTTTTCATGATCTAAACCGGTTCCATTGTCCTCCAAGGGAACGGCCTTAGTTGATCCCTGCCGCAGCGAATCTTCCTGAATCTTCTGAAGCACAGCAAACAGCGCCCCGCATACATAAGCAGGATTGGTATTGTTACCATCATAAGCCATAGAAATCTTCTCCTTTGCATTTCGAATCAGGCAGGCCTTAATGAATCCCGGCCTGATATATCTTGATCGGTACGACAGCTGCTGTTCGGAATCCTTTTTCATCCGGGTGATCATGCGCTGCAAACACCATACCGGATACGGTGTCCCTTCGATAACAGCACGAAATAAAGTGTCAAAAGACGTATCATCATCCTCCGGATGCGTCGATGACGGCGAGACAAGTTCCTGCTTGACCGCGCTGAGCGCGACCGGTCTCTGCCTGGAAAATATCTGCAGTTCCTGCTGAAACCTGGCGATATTCTCCAGAAGCTTTCCAAATTTTTTCCGTACAAGATACTTTACCTGAATTCTTGAGGCGTTCGGGGCAAGACATAGAATATAGAAATCCGTATCTGCCGTGATCCGCCTTTGCACATCGGCAAGCTTTGTATCGGTAACCGTCCCGGCGTTTGCACTGCCGATGAGCCCTCTAAGCGCTGAATCCAATTCCTCCGCGGAATATTGGTCTGACGGCTGATCAAATATGGTTTTACACAAAATATCATTATCTGAATTCCCGTCGGAGGACCAGTACACAATGGTCTGCCCGTCAATATAGCTGTGATTCGACGGGCTGACCAGCAGAAAATTCAAAGCCTTGGTATAACGCTTCATCGCTCTAACCGATATGCAGGCATTTTCCCCCTGCTCATGCCCGTAGGACAGGAACGATTCCGGCTTGAAATTCACAAGGCTCGGGTTAATCCCGGCATTCCTGATGCCGATGCCCCTGCCTGCAATCATGGCATCGTGAACCTCCGCGACCGGAAGTTTTTCCCCGGTGACCGCGCACTGGCAGATCACCTGATCCGCCATGCCGCTGTCCTCCGTTTCCCGCATCTTCCCCCATTTCTGACGGACCTGGTCTTCCTCCTGCAGGCACATTTCCGGATGACCTTCGAGGCAGAAAACAAATTTGCATTTATTTAAATCCGCCTTGATCCCCATAAGATAGGGATTCTTCGTCTCCTGTGCCGGCTGCCATGTCTCGGCAAACCGGACATAGGCCATGGCAATCGGCGATGTCATGTCTCCGAAATCCTGCCGGACTTCCTGACAGAAACTCTGATGCTGTAAGTTCAGTTTTCCCTTCTGCTTTGCCGTTGTCCCATTCGACTCGGTTGAAAGCATATCCTCATCGCCGTTTTTTCCCGGATGATACTCTAATCCGAAAATATACCCGGGCCGTACTTCGACATAGTTGGCACTCACCGTGGTTGAACGCGGTCTCTCCGGAATACTCATCTTCTTCGGGAAAATCCTGGTGACGGATTTCCCCTTGGCATTTTCCACCGTCTCCGAATTCCGGCAATCCTGAAGCCCCACAAGTTTTCCCTCCGGGGACAGGATAATCTGATAACTGATGTCTGTATCGGCATAGCCGGAATCCGTGATCATATTTCTCGCAATGAGGACATTATAGTAATCATTTAACGCGCTGATCAGCATAACAACGCCCCCCTGTACTTGGCGACATCAATGACACCATCCTGCATCACCGGCCGGTAAAACCGGCTCTCCGCCTCATCCGAATAAATATTCCGTTTCCAGTCATCATTGACCGGATGGCCTCCGTCTTTAAAACATACCTTATAGAGCATAAACCCGAGATCCCTTGTCCCCACGTTCTCAGGACTGATTTCCTCCCTGTCGAAATGATCCGTCAGAACAATGTCCGCCGGAAATTCGGCACACCCGAGGCAGGGCTGGCGGAAATACTGCCCCTTTCTGCAGCGCCTGATAAATTCCGCCTCATGTTTTTTCAACGGATCACATTCCCGGCTCTCCCGTTCCCCGCGAATTCCCGTAAGTTCGATGTGAAATTCAACGCCGTATCGGACATTTTTCAAAATCATCGAAGCTCTCTGCGTCCGCTCATCCCCGATATTGGTGTAAATGCGCGGATCGGTGATGATCTCGTTTTGCCCGCCCTCCTTCACTTTCTGTGCTTCGAGCATCTGGGCCTTCATCTTGCTGAACTTCACCTTTGACTTCACTTCATTGCGCCTGACATTCGTAAATACGATCGGATGATAGACAACAATTTTATCAATTTCGTACCGCATGGCCGGTTTCCAATAAACGCTTTTTAACAGTCCTTCCAGCGCTCCTGGCGTCGGAACATCATAGCTCACCCGTTCCGCCTTCATCTCCGGCCGGGTAAAGCACGCCCGCGGCCCGCTCACAATCACTTTAATCGACATAATCATCCACCCCCTCCGTCAGAATTCCTTTTTCCCTGCGGTAATACTCCATATTGGCAAGGCATAGGATACGGTTCCCGCGTCCTTTTCCGCCGGGCGCTGCCGGCCTGATCCGGTCAGCTAGATTTTCCACCACCCCCTGGCGGTAGAGCTCTTCCAGCATATTTCTCGGCACGCTGCAGGTATACTGCTGCAGCTGGCGCATCGTGTTTCGCGATATGCCGCAATAGCGGATCTGTTCAACAAGATTCTGTGCTTCCTCTGTCTCCGGGACGATCACTGACTCGTCCGCGCTGATGATCATTTCCGGCTCGTAGGACGCGAATGGAATGGATCCGATCGGAATGTTTCTTGCATTCACGGGGATCCCGTTTGCCATCATCTGACGAGCCATCGATTTGCCGGTGATTTTGTCCTCGTCAGCAAGATAAACCCGCTGATAATATTCCCGGATACACAGCTCATCGGAAACGTCCGGATATTCCTTGAGGAGCGCACGGGTGACCATGACTTTCGGATCCTTATCCGCCCGTCTTGTGTCCGTTCCATCACGCAGTTCAAAAACATAAACATCCCCGGATTTTCTCTTTCCTTCCCGATTGCATCGGCCGCCCGTCTGCAGGATGCTGTCCAGGCCGGTCAGCTCCCGGTAGGCAGTGCAAAAGTCCAGGTCAACTCCCGCTTCAATCAGAGACGTTGAGATGACGATCACCGGATCGGAATCTTCCCTTACCGCGGCAAGTGCCTGCCGGATCCCGTCAATCGTCAACTGGATATCCCGCTTGGTCATGTATGTGGATAAATGATAAAGTCCTTTTCTGGATTCGCCGCCCAGCTTTTCATAGAAACTGCGCGCAGTTTTTCTGGAATTGACCACAACCAGCGTTGACGGCGAACTGCCAAGCTGCGTCAGAAGCTGTTCTTCCGTTATCCGGCCAAGGTTCTGGAACCTGCACTTGCGGAATACATCAAACCGGCTTTTGTCCGGCACAAGTTCCCGAACCCGAAGTCCCGGCAGGGAATAGCGGTCAAGCAGTTCACGATAATCCGGCATCGTAGCTGTCAAAAAGATCGCTTTGCAGCCAAGCTTTTTCGTCAGCACAGCGATTCCCTCCAGACAGGGCTGCATAAAATCCACCGGAATCAGGTGTGCTTCGTCGAAGATCAAAACGCTGTCCGCCATATTGTGCATTTTCCGGAGCCTGCTCCGCCGATGGGAAAAAAGTGTCTCAAAAAACTGCACTTCCGTTGTTATAATAAAGTCCGCATCCCAGTTCTCAACTGCCTGACCAACCTGCAGCTTATACGCATCATCCGCGTTCTCATCGTCTTCAACCGAATACGTTGACTGATGCCGCAGGATATTGGCCACCCTCGTACCCCCGCCGCCTTCCCCGTTGAAAATCTGCTGAAACTGATCCGCTGTCTGGGAAATAATGCTGTTATACGGGATGACATAGATAATATGTTTCTTCTGTTCCCCGAGTGCTTTCATCAGCGCACACTTCGCGCTGCATAGGGTTTTTCCGCTGCCGGTTGGCATGCTCATCAGATAAACGTCCGCGTCCTCCGCAATATTCTGAAATGCCTGCTCCTGAATATCCGAGCGTGTCTGCTGGAGAAGTGTCCGGTTCGCATTTTTCCTGAACGATTCCATCTGCCTGTCCAGTTTTTCAAGGCACGCCGCGAAATCCGTTCTCAGCGTCGCCCTTTCCGTATCCTTGCAAAAATGCTCTGTATCCAGGGAATCCGCATCAACAAGGCACGAATAGCAATATCGGATGAGATACGAAGTCTCATCGATCAACAGTTCGGCCATTCTCTGCGGATCGGTCTTCTGAAGTTTCCTGGCTTCTTCCAGCAGATAATTTCCCAATCTTCCCTGGTCGACCGGACGAAGCGATACTTCTTTCCTGTACGCATCATAGGATTCAAAATCAGTCTGTTTGAGCCGGCCGGAAAGAGTGGCATGTCCGCCGGAAATCTCTCCGGGCTGATCTTCCTTCCTGCCGCCATCCGGAAGTCCGGCATGATGTCCGGCAATGCAGTATTCCATATAGATCGCTGCCGGCATACCGAGCCTTTTCCCCGCTTCGATCGCGCCGCAGGTGGAATGATCGACGCGGAGATTTTCCCCACGGATTTTCTTCTGAAAGGATGCCTGATATTTCCCGATATCATGGAGAATGCCCATGTCAAATACAACGTTTTTCCATGGATCCGCAGCCATGGCCGCTGCCAATTCCGCGGTCTTCTCCAGATGATCGCATACCGGCTGTTTCCAGCTATCCGGGAGAGAATCCACCGCCTGTTCCGAACCCGCGGCAGCGCCAGCCTCGTTTTCTTTAAGATGTGCGATATATTGAATCATTTTACAACTCCTGCTGAATTCTCACTTCAATTGTCTTACAATGATTATAGATCAAGATAGAGAGATTGCAATATATTATAAATAATTAGAGTTGTTTTTTGTATTGATAAAGAGATGGCCGATCCGCACGAACCGGCCATCCCCTCCCTGCATCAATTCCTGCTGATAAAAAATTAATTTCTACTCACAATCGCCGTCCTTGTACGACAGCGACGATATGGATGCACGCCCGCCATGATTATACAGGACACATTGCAGGAAAAATTTATGGCATAAATCGAGTAGGAGAAAGTCTCCCGTGGAGGCTTTCTCCTACTCGATTGCAATGCCGGCAGTGGGACTCGAACCCACACGATGCTGCCATCAAAGGATTTTGAGTCCTCCTCGTCTGCCATTCCGACATGCCGGCCTGGAACGCATCTGCATCATTTCCGAAATTTCAGGAACAGTTGTCATTGTATCAAAGTTTCCGATACTCCGCAAGGTTTTCCGGAAAGGTTTAGGCGAGTTCTGCCCAGCACCGTCCCCCGCGGGAGAACCCCGCTTTCCCCTGCCATCACCTTTTCCTGAGTTCCCAGAACGCGACCGCGGACGCAGCCGCAACGTTCAGCGAATCTACGCCGTGCCCCATCGGGATAATCACCGGAATATCGCTCATCCGGATGGTCTTCTCTGTGAGCCCGTCCCCCTCCGTGCCGAGAATCAGGGCAAGCTTTTCCTTCTCCCGAAGGCGCGGGTCATCGAGAGGCACCGCGTCGTCGCGGAGCGCCAGGGAGACGAGGAAAAATCCTTCCCGACGAAGAAGCTTGAGGCAGTTTTCCGGCCAGTCCTCCGCTTTCCGGACTGAAGTCCAAGGCACCTGGAAGACTGTGCCCATACTCACCCGGGCGGCGCGGCGGTAAAGGGGATCCGTACACCCCGGCGAAAGAAGCACCGCGTCAACCCCGAGCGCGGCTGCCGAGCGGAACATCGCCCCGAGATTGGTCGGGTTTTCCACGCTCTCGAAGACCGCGATCCGGGAGGCACCGTGCAGGATGTCACTGACAGGGGGAAGCGCACGCCGCCGCATCGCGCAGAGGACGCCTCTCGTCAGCGGAAAGCCGGTCAGCCGGGAAAGCACCTGAAAATCCGCCGTATAGACCGGGAAAATGGCATTTTCCCCGAAAGAGGCCGGCGCGGAACCGAAATCTTTCTCCGCATTTTCCGGAACTCGGCCGGCATTTTCCCCCGCGTGCGCTTCCGCGCAGCGGGCGATCACCTCCGCGGTTTCAGGGTCGGTACACCTTCCCGTCTCCGCGAGGAGGGATACCGGCCGATAGCCGGCATCCAGCGCTCTCCCGATCACCTTCGGGCTCTCCGCGATGAAGAGCCCGGGTCCGGGTTCAAAGGCGTGCAGGAGCTCCGGCTCCCTGAGCCTCGCGTACACCGAGAGCGCAGGGTCATCAAAATCGTGAATCGGAATATAGTCCACCATTGCTCAATTTCCGCCTTTCCCCGCTGCAAATACGAGCACCGATCTCGGTTCCAGAAGGACCTCCCGGCCGCCCGGAAAGAAAGCTTCCGTCCGGCTGCCATTTCCATCCTCCCGGAAGCCCCGGGGAAGCCATCTGCACGAGGTGTCCGCCATAAGCCTCCAGCAAAAGCCCCGGGGAAGCTCCGGGAGGTTCATCGGCTGCTGCTCCCAGTAGACATTGACGAGGAGGGAGACCGCGTCAAGCACCCCCGCGCCTTCCGGCGGCCGGGCCGGTTCCTCCGCCCCGCAACCTCCTGCCTCCCTGACGATGTCTGCATGCTGCGCGCAGCCTGCTGCCCTGTCACTTTCCGCCTCCCGGACGATACCCGCATAGGTCACCCGAAGCGCCTTCGTCCGCCCGTCGGGAAGCCAGGTGGAAATCGACGGAAGTCCCGGCGCTGCCTCCATCTCCCTCCGGATGACCGGATGCTTCGCCCGGAAGTGAATCATAAAGCGCACAAAGTCGTGAAAATCGCGATTTTTTTCCAGATCGTGCCAGTTCAGCCAGGAAATTTCATTATCCTGGCAGTAGGCATTGTTGTTGCCCTGCTGGGAGTTGAGGAATTCATCCCCGGCGAGGAACATCGGCGTTCCCCTGCTCATCAGGAGAACAGCCATCGCATTCCGGCAGAGCCTCTCCCGGAGGCGCAGAATGGCCGGGTCGTCCGTCTCCCCCTCGGCGCCGCAGTTCCAGCTCCTGTTGTCATCTGTGCCATCGGTGTTGTTCCAGCCATTCGCCTCGTTGTGCTTGCGGCTGTAGGCATACAGGTCATAGAGGGTAAACCCGTCGTGGCAGTTGAGAAAGTTCACGGACGCGGCATTTCCCCGGATCTTCGGGTCGTAGAGGTCGGACGAGCCGGTGATCCGGCGGGCCGCCGTCTCCGCCATCCCGTAATCCCCCTTAAGGAAATTCCGCATATCGTCCCGGTAGCGGCCGTTCCACTCCGACCAGCGCCCCCGGGCGGGGAAATTGCCCACCTGGTAGAGCCCGCCGGCATCCCAGGCCTCGGCGATCAGCTTGACATCCCCGAGAAGCGGGTCGCAGGCAAGATTTTCCAGGAGCGGCGGCTTCATCATCGGCGACCCGTCCTCGTTCCGGCCGAGAATGCTGGCGAGATCGAAGCGGAAACCGTCGATATGATAGCTCACGGTCCAGTAGCGCAGGCAGTCGAGAATGAAGTTCCGGACCATGGGATGGTTGCAGTTGAAGGTATTGCCGCAGCCGCTGAAATTGTAGTAATGCCCGTCCGGCGTCAGCATATAGTAAATGTTGTTGTCGAAACCCTTAAAGGAAAAAACCGGCCCGTCCTCATTTCCCTCCGCCGTGTGGTTGAAGACGACGTCCAGCAGGCACTCGATGCCGTTCTGATTGAGATCGCGGACCAGCTCCTTGAGACCGAGCCCCTCTCGGTTGTACTCCTTGTCCGCCGCGTAGCTGGTGTTCGGCGCAAAGAAGGAAACCGGGTTATACCCCCAGTAATCAAGGAGAACCTTCCCATCCACACACCGCTCACCCCTCGTCTCGTCGAACTCAAAGACGGGCATCAGCTCGACCGCGTTCACACCGAGATCCCGGAGATAGGGAATCTTCTCCCGGACGCCCTGGAAGGTCCCGCGGAATTTCACGCCGGAGGACGGATCTCTCGTGAAGCCGCGCACATGCATCTCGTAGATCACGAGATCCTGCATCGGGATCCGGGGATTCTGCTCCTCCCCCCAGTCGAAGGTGCTGCTGACGACCCTTGCCTTATAAAAATGCTGATTCCGGGTTCCCCAGACACTCTGCCCCGTCACGGCGCGGGCGTAGGGATCGAGGAGGACATTTTTCCGATCAAAGAGCAGCCCCTTCTTCGGATCCCAGGGACCGTCGACCGAGTAGGCGTACTCGAATTCCCCGATATCCAGATCGAAGACGATCATCGAGTAGACATTGCCGATCCGGTACTTCTCCGGGAAATGGAGCACGGCGAACGGTTCATATTCCGTCCTGTGGAACAGAAGGAGGTAGACGGCCTTCGCCCCCTTGGACGTAACCGTGAAGTTCACCGCGCCCGGAAGCTCGGTTGCCCCGTTGAGCTGGTAAATACCCGAGCGGACCATAAATCCGCCGATCTCGTCGGTGGGCTGCATGTGGATCGCCCCCATCGGCGTCTCGATCATTTTCCCCCGCATCAAGTCATCCTCCGAGGAATTGACGGATCGCCTTCCCGTCGTTCACGCCCTTGTGGTAGAGATCCACCATGGCGCCGCGGTCCTTCTTCAGGGTGGACATGCCGTCGATGCTGTCCGGCGCGACGATCAGGACTTTGCCCGCTTTCTCATATTTTTTCGCCAGATCGAGCTGGCGGTTGTAGACGCGGCTCCGATAGGCCATCGCCTTCGCCGCGTTCGGGTACTTCTTCCGCATCGCGAAGGCAATCCGGAGATCCATACTGTCCTTCCGGTAAAAATTCTTCGGCCGGGTCAGGACGACAACCACCTTGTCGCAGCCGTCACGGAGAGCGCGCAGGACCGGGATCGGGTCGCTCATCCCGCCGTCAAAATAGGCGGAATCCTTGAAGGGATACGGCTTGTTGAAAAACGGGACGCAGCAGGACGCCTTCACCGCGTCGTAATTGTCCCGGCTGACATCCGACTGGGTAAAATACGCCGGTTTCCCGGTCTCCGCGTCCGTCGCGACGATCGTAAACGGGATCCCCGCCCGAACAACCGCGTCGTAATCCAGCGGATCCTCGCCATCCGAATCGGAGAGCGCGCTGTAGATATAGTCGAGGTCAATATAGGAGCCTTCCCGCAGGAAATTTTTGAAGCTCATGTATTCCGGACGGAAAGCGTAGATCGCATAAAACCGGAAATTTCTCCCCATCTGGCCGGACATGTACTGCATGATATTCGCGCTCCCGGCGGATATCCCATAGACGCGGTCAAACTTCACCCCGTCCGCGAGGCACTGGTCGACGACGCCCGCGCCGTAAATATCGCGCATCCCGCCGCCGACATCGATCAATCCTGTCATCTGTATTCCTCCATTTCTCCCTGCCTGATGCCGGACAGGTAGCTCTGATTATACCCGGCCGGAGGGAGAAATTCCATGCTCCGCGGAAGCAAATTTGCTCAGCGCGAAACAATCAGTGATGGAACAGGCGCATTCCGGTGAAGGCCATAACCATGCCGTACTTGTCCGCCGTCTCGATGACCTGGTCGTCCCGGATCGAGCCGCCCGGCTCCGCGACATACTTCACGCCGCTCTTATGCGCGCGCTCGATATTGTCGCCGAACGGGAAGAAGGCGTCGGAGCCGAGGGTCACGTCGGTGAGCTTGTCCAGCCAGGCTCTCTTCTCCTCGCGGGTGAACACCGGCGGCTTCTTCGTGAAGGTTCTCTCCCAGGCGCCGTCCGCCAAAAGATCCATGTACTCCTCCCCCATGTAGACGTCGATGGCATTGTCCCGGTCGGCGCGGCGGATGCCGTCAACAAACGGCAGGCTGAGCACCTGCGGGGACTGGCGCAGCCACCAGTTGTCCGCCTTCTGGCCGGCGAGGCGCGTGCAGTGGATTCTGGACTGCTGTCCGGCGCCGATGCCGATGGCCTGGCCGTCCTTCACATAGCACACGGAATTGGACTGGGTGTACTTGAGGGTAATCAGGGAAATCATCATGTCCCGGAGCGCATTTTCCGGGATATCCTTGTTCTTCGTCACGATGTTGGTGAAAAGATCCGGACTGATCTTGAAGTTGTTGTGTCCCTGCTCGAAGGTCACGCCGAAGACCTGCTTCCGCTCGATCTCCGCCGGACGGTAGGACGGGTCGATCTGGATCACGTTATAATTGCCGTTCTTCTTGCTCCGCAGGATCGCGAGCGCCTCATCGGTGTATCCCGGAGCGATGACGCCGTCGGAAACCTCCCGCTTGATGAGCTTCGCCGTGTCCACATCGCAGACGTCCGAGAGGGAAATGAAATCGCCAAAGGAGGACATCCGGTCCGCGCCTCTCGCCCTCGCGTAGGCGGAAGCGAGCGGGGAGAGATCCCCCTGGTCGTCCACCCAGTAGATTTTCCGGAGGACGTCGGTGAGCGGAAGCCCTACCGCCGCGCCCGCCGGGGAGACATGCTTGAAGGAAGTGGCTGCCGGAAGGCCGGTTGCCTCCTTGAGCTCACTCACCAGCTGCCAGCCGTTCAGGGCATCCAGGAAATTGATATAGCCGGGACGGCCGTTCAGAACCTCCACCGGCAGGTCACTCCCGTCCGCCATGAAGATGCGGGACGGTTTCTGATTCGGGTTGCATCCGTATTTCAGCGCAATTTCTTTCATAATTGAGTGTCTCCTCCTCCGTCACTGATTCTTGTTCACAATGCGGGATTCATATTTTCCGGTCTCGAGGTCGATGTAGCGGACAAACAGGGAAACCTTGTTCTCCTCGTTGAGGCTCGACCAGAGAAGGTCCGTAAATTCCCCGATGCCGCCCTCGATGCCGATCCGTTTCGGCTCGCCCTCGAAGCTCGGCAGCGGATTGCCGTCGTGAAGGTAAGTGCTGATAAAGTGCCCCTCGCCGGCGATCGGGCTGTTGTAGGCGAAGGTATACCGGAGGCAGCTCTCCGGGCGCCCGCAGTCGCTCTTTAAGATCGAGAGCGCGTAGTTGAAGCCCCCCTTCTCCGCGTGCAGGATGCCGGAAATCCGCGGCGTAAAGTTCGGCCCGTCCGGCTCAAACTCCCGGCTGCGGAGCGACTGCTCGAAGGTGAGCTGCTTGTCCATTCCCTCGTAGATGGTATCTGTCTGGTCGCCGTTCGTGACGATGGTCTTGTTGCCCAGGACGCGGACCGGCGCGTAGATGATCAGGCTCGGATCCTCAAGCTTTGCCGGGTCAAATGCCTGTGTGCGGATGCCCTCGCCGTCCTCGACAAAGACGCGGTTCCGGCTGTTCGCGCTGCGGCCCATGATAAAATACGCCGCAACAGCGCATTTTCCATCTGATGACCTTCCCAGGATGATGCCGCGTCCCGGATAGGAATTGCCCCGAAGCTCCTCTGCGATTGAAATCTTCTCCATCTTCTGTCTCCTGTCTTTCCTCTGCTGGTTCAAATGGAACGGATCACCGTATGCGCCGGTTCCGGGCCTCTTGCTCCCGGCCGGGGCGCACCCGGGCTTCTCCCCATATTATATAATGGATCCGGGAAAAAATGCCTAAATTCCGGTAAAAAGATACACTTTCCCCGCCCATTCATGTATAATAATCTGGGTTTTGGTAAATGTACTTGATTTCGATCAATTCACCATGCATAGAAAGGACAAAAGATGACAAACGTAACGATTCTCGATCATCCGCTTCTGCAGCACAAGATTTCTATTCTCCGGGACAAGAACACCGGCACGAACGAGTTCCGCAAGCTTGTGGAGGAGATTGCCATGCTGATGGGCTACGAGGCGCTCCGCGACCTCGAGCTGGAAGACCGGGAAGTGGAGACGCCGATTGAAACCTGCATGACGCCGATGCTCGCCGGCAAGAAGCTCGCGATAGTTCCGATTCTCCGTGCCGGCCTCGGCATGACGAACGGCATCCTCGCCCTTGTACCCTCGGCGAAGGTCGGCCATATCGGCCTCTACCGCGACCCGGTGACCCATGAGCCGCACGAGTATTACTGCAAGCTGCCGAGCCCGATCGAGCAGAGAACCATCGTGGTGACCGACCCGATGCTGGCGACCGGCGGTTCCGCCTGTGATGCCCTGACGCTGATCAAGCAGCACGGCGGCAGGAAGATCAAATTCATGGCGATCATCGCCGCGCCGGAGGGCGTCCGCAAGGTTCACGCCGAGCATCCTGACGTCCAGCTCTATGTCGGCCACGTGGACCGGTGCCTGAATGACGACGCCTACATCTGCCCGGGTCTCGGCGATGCCGGTGACCGGATCTTCGGGACAAAGTAATCGGAATTTTTCACAATAAGTGGTAACTGCTCAGAACCCCGCATCCCGCGAAGCTTCGCTTCGCGGGATGCGGGGTTCTGAGCGCCGGCGGAGGTGGCTTTTCTCCCCGCCGCGGCTGTTTTTGTGTGGTTTCTCCCGGCCGGAATACGGCTGTGGCATTTATTTCGTGAATTTCTCGGCGATATGGCCGCTCCGGTACGCCTCGAGAAGCTTCTCCAGGTCGGCAATCTTCTCCTGGAGATCCTTCCCGGTGTCCGTGTCCGCCACCCGCTTCCTGCGGGCGACCCGCGCCACCACCATCCGATCGGAGTGGATGTCGCTCTCGTTGACGATGGCCGCCTCCGTTGATTCGAAGGGATCGTGGGCGGCCAGGATCAGGCCGTAGGAGTTGTAGATCAGCGTGTAGCCGGCGATGCCGGTCTCCTTCTGGTACGCCCGGGAAAAGCCGCCGTCGATGACGAGGAGCTTGCCGCCGCACTTGATCGGGCTCTCCCCGTTCTTTGTCTTGACCGGGACGTGCCCGTTGATAATATGCGCCCCCACCGGGTTCAGCCCGAACTCCCGGAGGATGTTGTCCACAACCTCCTCCTTCTCGTAGAGCGTATAGTAGGGCGTCTTCTTCTCCTCGTGGGTCTCCTTCTCGGCCAGATAATAGCGCTCGAAGGTCGCCATCTTGGTCTTGCCGAACAGCGGCGAATCCGGGTTCAACCAGATCCACCACATGATATCGCGGCCCATCTCCCTCTCCTTCTTATCCAGAGAGACAAATCCCTTGCGGATCCAATTTTCCAGAGCGTCGAACAGCGCGCGCCCCTGATAGGTCTCCCCGTAGATACTGACCTTGCGGAAGCTGCCGTCGGGGTTCAGCGGGACGCAGCCGTGATAGAGGAGGTTGTCGTTGTACACCTTATACAGGCTGCCCTTGGCGAGCAGGAATTTCATGTGCTGCTGGAGCTTCTCGCAGCTCATGAACGCATGCTGCAGGCGGTCGATGATCTCCGCCTCCTGGGGGGTGAACGCATACGGATTCTTCGGATCCACCGTCGGGAAATTCATATCCAGCATCTTGTAGGTTTTCCCGTCGAGGTCGATGGTGCCGGTCTCAAAATTCACCCGGTGCAGCAGGTTCCGGTTTTCCATATGAAATTCCGGATGGCGCATGATGATCTGCCCTTCCGCCTTCCACTGCAGGATGGACACCGCCTTGTGAATCTTGAGGTTGATCTCCTTCTCCTTCGGGTCGTTCGTATTGTTCCCCTTGAGGCTGAAGCAGGTGCAGGGGTCGCCGTCATAGGTATTCACCGCGTAGGTCGCGAGCGGGAGCATATTGATGCCGTACCCGTCCTCCAGGATGTCCATGTTCCCGTACCGCGCGCAGATCCGGATGACGTTGCAGATGCAGCCGATCTGGCCGGCTGCGGCGCCCATCCAGACGACATCATGATTGCCCCACTGGATGTCGACCGAATGGTAATTCATCAGCTTGTCCAGAATGAGGTGCGGCCCCGGACCGCGGTCGTAGATGTCCCCGACGATATGCAGATGGTCAATGACGAGGCGCTGGATGAGCTCGCTCAGGGCGACGATGAATTCGCGCGCCCTGCCCACACGGATGATGGTCGCGATGATGGAATCATAGTAGGATTCCTTGTCCTGGTCGTCGCCCCGCTCGATCAGCAGCTCCTCCAGCACATAGGCAAATTCCTTCGGGAGCGCCTTGCGGACCTTGGAGCGCGTGTATTTGCTCGACGCCCGGCGGGCGACCTCGATCAGCCGGTAGAGCGTGATCTTGTACCAGTCCTCCACGTTCTCCTCGTCCTGGAGGATCAGGCGCATTTTTTCCTCGGGATAATAGATCAGCGTGGCAAGGGTCTGTTTATCCTTCCGGCTCAGCGTATTGCCGAAGACATCGTCGATCTTGCGGCGGACAGATCCCGACCCGTTTTTGAGGACATGGTTGAACGCCTCATATTCCCCGTGAATGTCCGTCAGGAAATTCTCCGTCCCTTTCGGAAGGTTCAGGATCGCTTCCAGATTGATCACTTCCGTGGATGCCGCCGCAATCGTCGGGTAAAGCTCGGAAAGTCTCTCCAGATAGCGTTCTTCAAGCGATTTCATGGTAACCCCCTTTACATGGATAAGGCTCAGCGGATTTCCGCCGTCTTCCAGCCAAAGATTCCCTTCCTCTCCATCAGAATTTCGCCCTCTGCCGTGCCGGCGATGACCGGTGTCTCGGGCCGGTCCCCCTTCTCGAGGGCAATGTCATAGTCTGCCCGGTAGCGATAGCCCCGTTCTTCTTCCTCTCCGCCGTCAGTGGGAATGACCTCGATTTTTTTGACCGATATCCGCCGGATTTTGGATTTATCCTCCACTTCATCGGGAAGATTTCGCAGAATCAGCGGTGAAATTCCCACCTCATCAGTTTCCGTCTTCCCCCCGGCAGCATCCCGGCCTTCCGCAGCCACCTCCCGGCTTTTCATGCCTACGGTATCCCCCGTTGAAATCCAGGAATATTCCGCATGCAGCGCCCGGACGGCATTTGCCCGAGGCGATACGGCCATCGCGCCGGAAAAAATAAGCGCGGACACAAAAAAGCAGGCCGCGGCTGCAACCGGAATCTGATACTTTCCCAGTTCTCGTAAACCACTGTGCCTGCTTTGCATGTCCGCACTCCTTCCAAATCTCGTCGTTACTTCTACTATAACAAAGAGTACGGATTATTCAAGAAATGATATTTAATTGTCAGAAACAGCTTCGTCCACAACGACATCCAGTTTCTTCAGATGCCAGATATCGCGGACATACTCCTCGATCGTGCGGTCGGAGGAGAACTTGCCGCTGCACGCGATATTGAGCAGTGCCGCCTTTGCCCACCAGGATTCGTTCCGGTAAGCCGCCTCGACGCGCTTCTGCGCCTCATCATAGGAGCGGAAATCCTTCAGGATGAAGTAGGTGTCCGGCCGTGCGCTGTTTTTCGTGTTGAGCAGCGAGTTGTAGATGTCCCGGAACAGCTCCGGATCCCTCGGCGAGTAGAAGCCGTTGATCAGCTGCATCAGGACCCTGCGGATATCCTGGTCGGTGTTGAAGATCTCGACCGGATTGTACCCGCCGTTGTTCTCGTAATTGATGACCTCCTGGGCGCTGAGGCCGAAGATGAAGGCATAATCCCTGCCCACCTCGTCCACGATCTCGACATTTGCGCCGTCCATCGTGCCAAGCGTCAGCGCGCCGTTCAGCATGAACTTCATGTTGCTGGTGCCGGACGCCTCCTTGCTGGCCGTGGAGATCTGCTCGGACACATCCGCCGCCGAGAAGATCAGCTCCGCATTGGAGACCTTGTAGTCCTCGATGAAGACGACCTTGATGCGGTTGTTGATGCTCCGGTCGTTGTTGATCACATCCGCCACAGCGTTGATGAGCTTGATGGTCTTCTTCGCGATCTGGTATCCCGCCGCGGCCTTCGCGCCGAAAATGTAGGTCCGCGGGTAAATGTCCATGTTCGGGTTGTCCTTCAGCTGGTTATACACATACATCACATGAAGGATGTTGAGCAGCTGGCGCTTATATTCGTGAAGGCGCTTTACCTGCACATCGAAGATGGATCTCGGGTCAACCTCGATGCCGTTGTGCTCGCGGATGTATTTCGCCAGGCGGACCTTGTTCTGGTACTTGATGTTCATGAACTCCCGCTGGCACTTCTCGTCATCCGCGTAGATCGCGAGGTTGTGGATGTGCGGAAGATTCGTGATCCAGTCATCGCCGATCTTGGAGGTAACCCAGTCCGCCAGCAGCGGGTTCGCGTGGAGAAGGAACCTTCTCTGCGTGATGCCGTTGGTCTTGTTGTTGAACTTCTCCGGGAACATCTCGTAGAAGTCCTTAAGCTCCTGCTTCTCCAGGATCTCCGTGTGAAGCTTGGCCACACCGTTGACCGAGAAGCCGGCGACAATCGCGAGGTGGGCCATCTTGACCTGGCCGTCGAAGATGATCGCCATCTTCTTCACCTTCTCGTAATTGTTCGGATAGCGCTTCTGCACCTCCTCAAGGAACCGGCGGTTGATCTCCTCCACAATCTGGTAAATGCGCGGAAGAAGGCGCGAGAACAGCTCGATCGGCCATTTTTCCAGGGCTTCCGCCATGATCGTGTGGTTCGTGTAGGCGCAGCAGTTGTGCGTGATGTCCCACGCGTCTTCCCACTGCAGGCCTTCCTCATCCACAAGGATCCGCATCAGCTCGGCAACCGCCACCGTCGGGTGCGTATCGTTCATCTGGAACACGCACTTCTTCGGCAGGTCGTGGATATCGCTGTTGCTCTGCTTGAACTTCTTGATCGCCGTCTGGAGGCTCGCGGAGATGAAGAAGTACTGCTGCTTTAAGCGGAGCTCCTTGCCGGCGTAGTGGTTGTCGTTCGGGTAGAGGACCTCAACCAGGTTCTTGGCGAGGTTTTCCTGCTCGACCGCCTTCATATAATCTCCGCGGTCGAAGGCGTCAAGGCTGAAGGTATTGATCGGCTCAGCATCCCAGATCCGGAGCGTGTTCACCATGTGGTTCTTGTAGCCGACGATCGGCATATCGTAGGGAACGGCCATGACCGACTGGTAATTCTCCTGCTGGAAGCGGACACGATTCGCCGCGGCGTCCCAGATCGTGCGGACATTGCCGCCGAACTTGACCTCAACGGCGTACTCCGGGCGTTTCAGCTCGAAGGGATACCCGTTCTTCAGCCAGTCGTCCGGCACCTCCACCTGGTAGCCGTCCTGGATCTTCTGCTTGAACATGCCGTAATGATAGCGGATGCCGCAGCCGTAGGCCGGGTAGTTCAGCGTCGCCAGGGAATCCAGGAAGCAGGCGGCAAGGCGGCCGAGGCCGCCGTTGCCCAGCGCCGGATCCGGCTCCTGGTCTTCAATCGCGTTGAGGTCAAAGCCGAGCTCGTCCAGCGCCTCGCGGATCTCCTTCTGGGCGCCCAGGTTGATGATGTTATTGCCCAGAGCGCGGCCCATCAGGAACTCCATCGACATGTAGTAAACCTTCTTCGGGTTCTCCCTGTCCATCGCCTTCTGGGTGGCAATCCAGTCGTCGATCACCATGTCGTTGACGGCGTAGGACACCGCCTGGAAAATCTGCTCCTGCGTCGCCTCCTCGATGGATTTCCGGAACTGGTTCTTGACATTCTCGATCACTGCCTGCTTAAATTCCGCTTTGTTGAATTTTCGCATTCGTCTCCTCCAAAAATACGCGCGCCCTCAGGCTTTTTTCACGCCGAGCGCCGTCTTCTCCCCGTTGATATCCCAGTCCTTCACATAGCCGTCTGTCTCTCCGAAGACGACAGCCTCGGCCAGGACGTCATGGCGGATCGAATCCCCGTATTTTTTCATGATGTCCGCAAGCTTGTCATTTCCCGCCTGATACACGGTGATATGATCCGTCACCTCGAAGCCGGCCTCCTTGCGCATGGTCTGGATCTTGCTGATGAGCTCACGCACGAAGCCCTCCTCCCGGAGCTCCGGGGTCAGCCTCGTATCGAGAACAACGACCGTGCTGCCGTCCTCCTCCGTGACAAAGCCGTCGACCTTCGCCGTCTCAATCAGCAGGTCTTCCTCGCCAAGCTCTACCGTCTGGCCGTCATAGGTAAACGTGAGCTTTCCGTCCCGTTTCAGGTCGTCCATCGCCGCATTGCCGTCCAGCTCCGCAAGGCTCTTCCGGATCTTGCCGAGAAGCTTCCCGTACTTCGGCCCGACCGTCTTCAACTGCGGCTTGAACATGTAGTTGGTATATTTCCTGACATCGTCGGTGAAGACCACCTTCTGCACGTTGAGCTCACTCCGGATGATGCCCTGATAATACTCCGGAAGCTCCGCTGCGGTCTTCACGAACATCGCGGCGAGCGGCTGGCGGTTCTTGATGTTGGCCTCATTTCTGCCCGCGCGGCCGAGGACCACGATGTCCCTCGCCTCATCCATCTTCGCCTCAAGCTCCGGATTGATCCACGCGGCATTGGCCTCCGGATAGTCGCAGAGATGGACGCTCAGCTTCGCGCTGCTGTCGATCGAGCGGACGAGGTTCTGGTAAATGTCCTCCGTGATGAACGGCACCATCGGCGCGGCCGCCTTCGCGACCGTGACGAGCGCCGTGTACAGGGTCATGTAGGCGTTGATCTTGTCCTGCTCCATGCCGGGTGCCCAGAATCTCTGGCGGCAGAGGCGGACATACCAGTTGCTCATCTCATCGACGAACTCGTCCAGGGCGGCTGCGGCCTCGGGGATCTTGTAGGCGGCAAGGTCGGCGTCGGCGTCCTTTACCATCGTGTTCAGCTTGCTGAGGAGCCATTTATCGATCAGCGGCAGCCGGTCATAATCCAGCGTATACTTTGTCGCGTCGAAATTGTCGATATTCGCGTAGAGGACAAAGAACGCATAGGTGTTCCACAGGGTCCCGAGGAAGCGGTTCTGTCCTTCCTTCACGGTCTTATCATAATACCGCTTCGGCAGCCACGGCGCGCTCGCGGTATAGAAATACCAGCGGATCGCGTCCGCGCCGTACGTATTGAGGGCACCCATCGGATCCACGGCGTTGCCCTTGGACTTGGACATCTTGTTGCCGTCCTTATCGAGGACGAGGCCCATCACGATGACGTTCTTGAATGCCGGGCGGTTGAAGAGCAGGGTGGCCTCCGCGTGCAGCGAGTAGAACCAGCCTCTCGTCTGATCCACGGCCTCGGAGATAAAGGACGCCGGGAACTGCTTCTCGAACAGCTCCTTGTTCTCAAACGGATAGTGGAGCTCGGCGTATGGGCAGGCACCGGAATCGAACCAGCAGTCGATAACCTCCGGGACGCGGTGCATCTCCCCGCCGCAGTCAGGGCATTTGATGGTAAACCGGTCGATATACGGGCGGTGCAGCTCGGTCGTGAGCGCCGAGGAATCACCGGAAAGGTCAGCGAGCTCCTGCCTGGAGCCGATGCAGATCTTCTTCCCGCAGTCCGGGCACTCCCATACCGGGAGCGGGGTTCCCCAATAGCGGTTCCGGGAAATCGCCCAGTCCTGGATATTTTCCAGCCAGTTGCCGAAGCGCTTTTCGCCCATGGTCGGCGGAACCCAGTTGATCTCCTTGTTGTTGCGGACAAGGTCGTCGCGCACCGCGGTCATCCGGATGAACCAGGATTCCCGGGCATAGTAGATCAGCGGGGTATCGCAGCGCCAGCAGTGCGGATAATCGTGCTCAACCTTCGGGGCTGCAAAGAGGAGCTTTCTCTCGTCCAGATCCTTCAGTACCTCCGGGTCGCAGCTGACCGCGCCCTCCTCGATCTCCTTCTTGGTGGGCTTGCAGCGCATGCCGGCGAATTTTCCCGTCTCCGGCTTCATGCGGCCGTGATCATCCACCATCTGGACAAACGGCGCATCGTACTTTCTGCCGACGCGGGCATCGTCCTCACCGAAGGCCGGGGCGATATGGACAATGCCGGTACCGTCGGTCATCGTGACATAGGTGTCGCAGTAGACAAAGAAAGCCTTCTTGTGCTGTTTTTTCACGGAATCGGCGGCACACTGGTAGAGGGGCTCATATTCCCTGTACTCCAGCTCGCTGCCCTTCATCGTCTCCAGGATCTCGTAGGCCTTCTCCCCGTCCTTCGCCAGGGGCCCGATTACCTTGTCGAGCAGGGCTTCCGCCATATAGTAAGTATAGCCGTCGCAGGCCTTAACCTTCGCGTAGGTCTCCTCCGGGTTCACGCAGAGCGCGATGTTGGACGGAAGGGTCCAGGGGGTCGTCGTCCAGGCGAGGAAATAGGAATCCTCACCCACAAGCTTAAAGCGGACGATGGCGGTGCGGTCCTTGATCGTCTTGTAGCCCTGGGCAACCTCGTGTGAGGAGAGCGGCGTCCCGCAGCTCGGGCAGTAGGGAACGACCTTGAATCCCTTGTAGAGCAGCCCCTTCTTCCAGATCTCCTTGAGCGCCCACCACTCCGACTCGATATAGTTGTCGTAATACGTGACATAGGGGTTCTTCATATCCGCCCAGAAACCGACGCGGTCGGAGAATTCCTCCCACATGCCCTTGTACTTCCAGACACTCTCCTTGCACTTTTTAATGAAGGGCTCGATGCCGTACTCTTCGATCTGGTCCTTACCCTCGATCCCGATCTCCTTCTCGACCTCAAGCTCCACCGGAAGCCCGTGGGTGTCCCAGCCTGCCTTTCTCGGCACCTGCTGGCCCTTCATGGTATGATATCTCGGGATCATATCCTTGATGCAGCGGGTCTCCACGTGGCCGATGTGCGGCTTGCCGTTCGCCGTCGGCGGCCCGTCATAAAACATGTAGATCGGGTGTCCTTCCCTCTCCTCGACACTCTTCTCGAAGATGTCGTTCTGGTTCCAGAAATCAACGACCTTCTTCTCTTCCTCAACATAATTTCTGTTTGGGGATACCTTCTTGTACATTCGCAGTGTCCACCTTCCTGATAGATTGATTCCTCGGATAACAGAAATGCCCCTGTCCCGCATCAGGACAAGAGCATTTAGACGACCACCTGTAACTGCGCAGGTCCATGCACGCACCCGATTACGGTGAATTTCTCTCTGTCATAGCCTTTCAGGGGAAATTGTAATGGTTTTTCCTGGGAAAGTCAACCGCCTGGCGAGGTTCGCGCATTGAACTTGTGCCATTTCACTGGTATAATAGATCTGTTCAGCACATGCCGGGAATGTTCTCAAAAAAGGCCGCAAGCGGACTATTTTAAGAATATTTCCGGCCATAATTCATGATGCCGGACTGGCGTCCGGACAGACTAAGGAGTAGGAAAATGAATCAGCGGCACATGACTCTGCTCACCGACCTCTATGAGCTCACGATGATGCAGGGTTACTACGAAATCAAGGATGCGAACCGTACCGTCGTCTTCGACGCGTTCTTCCGCACCAATCCCAGCGGAAACGGCTTTTCCATCTGCGCCGGGCTTCAGCAGGTCATCGAATACGTGAAAGACCTCGTCTTCACGGAGGAGGATATCGATTATCTCCGCACCCTGGGCATCTTCCAGGAGAATTTTCTCGAGGGGCTCCGGAACTTCCGGTTCACCGGCGACATCCACGCGATCCCCGAGGGGACAGTCGTATTTCCCCGGGAGCCGCTCGTCAAGGTCATCGCCCCGATCATGCAGGCGCAGCTGATGGAAGCCGCGATCCTGAACTTCGTCAACCACCAGAGCCTCATCGCCACAAAAACCGCGCGGATCGTCCACGCGGCGAAGGGGGACGGCATCATGGAGTTTGGCCTGAGGCGTGCCCAGGGCGCTGACGCCGGCGTCTACGGAGCGCGCGCCGCGATGATCGGCGGCTGCATCGGCACCTCCAACGTGCTGACCGGACAGATGTTCGATGTCCCGGTGAAGGGCACGCACGCCCACAGCTGGATCATGAGCTTTCCCGACGAGCTGACCGCCTTCCGCGCCTACGCGAAGCTCTATCCGTCCGCCTGCATCCTGCTTGTGGACACCTACGACACGCTCGGCTCCGGCGTCCCGAATGCCATCCGGGTATTTCAGGAGATGAGAAGCCGGGGCATTCCCCTGACTTTCTACGGGATCCGCCTCGATTCCGGCGACCTCGCCTACCTCTCCAAAAAGGCGCGGAAGATGCTGGATGAAGCCGGGTTCCCGGACGCGGTGATCTCCGCCTCGAACGACCTTGACGAGCACCTGATCGCCTCCCTGAAGAACCAGGGCGCTGCAATCACCTCCTGGGGCGTCGGCACGAACCTCATCACCTCCAAGGACAACCCGTCCTTCAACGGAGTCTACAAGCTCGCCGCGATCTATGATGAGAAATCCGGCACGTTCATCCCGAAGATCAAGCTCTCGGAGAACACGGAGAAGATCACCCATCCGGGCAACAAGGCTGTTAAGCGGATTTACGACAAGGCGAACGGGAAGATCATTGCCGACCTGATCTGCTTCGCCGATGAAACCTACCGGGAGGACGAGCCGCTGCTCCTCTTTGACCCGGTGGAAACCTGGAAGAAAACGCTGCTCCAGCCGGGAACCTTCACGATCCGCGACCTGATGGTACCGGTCTTCCGGAAGGGAAAATGCGTCTACGATTCCCCGAAGGTCATGGACATCCGCGCCTACTGCCAGCATGAGCAGGAAACCCTGTGGGACGAATCCCGCCGCCTGGTGAATCCGCACGAGGTGCACGTCGACCTGTCCCGGAAGCTCTGGGACTGCCGTCAGGAACTGCTCTCCGAGTACAACAGAACCGACGGGGCAAAATAACGTAATCATCGGGAATCCCGCATCCCGCGAAGCCAGGCTCCGCCCGATGCGTGGTTCCCGAAAGATGTCCGCTGCCCGTAAAAGGAAGAACCGGGACGCCTCCCCTGAAAGGAAGCGCCCCGGTTTTCTTTAATCTTCTTCGCTCTCCGCCGCAGCGTCCCCCGTATCCGCCACCGGATGTTCTTTTCCGGTGATCACCCGGAGGAAGGCGTTCATTGCCGGCGAGAAATAGCTGTTCTTCTTGTAGCTCGCCGTGATCACCCGCCGCGCCGCCGCCGGTGCCAGCCGGTAGAAGCAGACCTTGCTGTAATCGTGGTTGGTGCCGAGGATCAGCGTGTCGCTGATCACCGACGCCCCCATGCCGAGCTCAACATAATTGTACAGGGTTTCCAGACGGTCAAGTTCCAGGAGGACCTCCGGCTTGAACGATTCCTCCTCGAAAATCTCCTCCGTGTGGTTGCGGATATCATTTTCCTTTGTGATCAGGACAAATGGCGTCTCCCGGAACCCGGAGAGCGGCACCGGCGTCACCTCATCCGACGTCAGCTTCCCGTCCGCGATCTCCTGGCGGGAAACCTGGTACTCCCTGTACTCCTCGTTGATCGGGAACTGCGAGGGCACACAGAGGACGAGGTTCTCGTTCCACAGCGGGATGCTGGTGAAAATGTCCCTGTCCATCTCCTGGTTATCGATGATCATGTCGATGGAGCCATTCATCGCGTAATTGGCGAGCGTGCGGGAATCCGCGTCCACAACGGAGAGGTGGATGTTCGGATACTCCCGGCTGAACTCGAAGATATACTTCGGAAGCGCGACCGAGGAGAGCAGCTGGCTGCTGCCGATGTCCAGGGTGCCTCCCTGGAGATTATTTACGCTGCTCAGATAGTTGGTGAAGGATTTTTCGATGGCGAAGATCTGCTCCGAGGCTTTGATATATTCCTTCCCGGCTTTGGTCAGCCGGATCGGCTTCGTGGTCCGGTCAAACAGCGGTACGCCGACCTCGTCCTCGACCCTCTTCACCATAACGCTCAGCGAGGGCTGGGAGACAAATAGCTTCTGTGCCGCCGCCGAAAAACTTTTTTCTTTATATACCGTATAAATCAGATCCTTGCGATTAAACAAGCTGCTCATGATGATCGTCTTTCTCCCTGTTTTTCAAGTCATCTCCCGGATACCCGGTACGTTCCCTAGTCTACCACGTTTTCAGGTTATGCCGCAAGTTATAATTACTATTGATGATTTCGTGTTCTCCGGGATGGCAAATTCTGTTGACACGATTTTCGCCTTGTGGTATATTAAACAGGTCGGATTTCTTAGGGGAATAGTTCAATGGTAGAGCTACGGTCTCCAAAACCGCCGATGGGGGTTCGAATCCCTCTTCCCCTGTTTCATCAGAATGGGCTGTTGAGATTTCATTTTTCATGAAATCACAGCAGCCCATTTTCGTATCTTTTTATCCGGCGCACGCCGGGGAAGAATCCAGCCTTCAGCCTTCTTCCTCCAGATTCCGGATGGTGCAGCTCTCCACCACGGTTTTCCGGTCGATCAGCACTTTCCCGTCCTTCTCAATGCGCAGGATCCTCGCGATCTTCTCCTCCGGGATATCCTCGAAAATCTCCCGGCTGATCTTCTCCGTCCGCCTCCCCTCCGGTGTGTCGTGCGTCACCTGGAAGATCGTTCCGGCAGGCCACTCCTCCAGGACATGGGAAATATTCATCAGATAAATGGCGTCAAAGGCCTCCGCGGTGAACTTTTCCCAGTCTTTTTCGAGCATAGCCCGGTCGCCGAAAACCATTTTCCTCGAGCGGCTGTCGTACAGGCCGATCCGCTGGGGATTGTCCCGGTCCAGGCAGTCCGCCATCCACACCTCATAGATCCCGTAGCTGGTCCTGGTGAACCGGTAAATGTACCGGTCAAGCGCAATCGCATGCCCCGTCTTCAAAAACTCGATGATATTCTTGTCTTCCCTGATGCACGCCTTGAGGTCTTCCACAGCAAGCGATAGAAAATTGCTGTCCCTGGTCATGAGGATCACCTCCCAATCCGCTGAATGGACAGTTTACGGGAAACTACTCCGCCTTGAGAAGCCCGATAGCTTCCCGGACATTCCTTACGCCGACAAGCCGGATCCCGGCGGGCGCCTCGATCTTCCGCAGGTTTGACGCCGGGAGAATGCACCGGTCAAAGCCCAGCTTCAGCGCCTCGCGGACGCGCTGCTCCGCCATGGAGACGGAGCGGACCTCGCCGGAGAGGCCGACCTCGCCAAACACGACGGTCTTCGTGTCGACCGGCACATCCTCGCAGCTGGAGCTGAGCGCCATCACAAGGGCGAGGTCAAGGGCAGGCTCGTTCATCCTGAGCCCGCCGGCAATGTTGACGTAAGCGTCGTACTGCGAGAGCTCCAGGCGGCAACGTTTCTCCAGCACCGCCATGAGGACATTTACCCGATTATAGTCTGTGCCCGCGGCAACCCGGCGCGGCATCCCGAAATTCGTCCGGCTGGTCAGCGCCTGCACCTCCAGCATGATCGGCCGCGTCCCCTCCATCAGGCAGGCGGCAACGCTCCCGGAGGCGTCCTCCGGACGGCCGTCCAGCATGAATTCCGACGGATTCTCGACCTCGTGGAGGCCGTCCTCCCGCATCTCGAACACCCCGATCTCATTCGTGGAGCCGAAGCGGTTTTTGACGCTCCGGATGATCCGGTAGGACGCGAAGCGGTCCCCCTCGAAATAGAGCACCGTGTCCACCATGTGCTCGAGCACGCGGGGACCGGCAACCACGCCCTCCTTGGTCACGTGCCCGACGATGAAGGTGGTGATCCCCTCGCCTTTGGCCACCTGCATGAGCACATTCGTGCATTCCCGGACCTGGGAGACACTGCCCGGTGCCGAGGTTACCTCCTCGATAAACATGGTCTGGATAGAGTCAATGACTACCGCGTCCGGCTTCGTCACCTGGATGACCTCAGCAATCTTCCCGAGATTCGTCTCACAGAGAAATTCCAGCGGCCCCGTGATTTTTCCGATCCGCAGGGCGCGCAGCTTGATCTGCTTGAGTGATTCCTCCCCGGAAATGTAAAGAACCTTTTTCCCCTGGAGGGCGAGATTCCGGCAGACCTGGAGCAGGATCGTGGATTTTCCGATTCCCGGATCGCCGCCGACGAGGACAAGGGACCCGCGGACAATGCCGGAGCCGAGAACCCGGTCAAGTTCCCCGAATCCGGTCGAGGTGCGGTCCTCCTCCTCGATTGAGATCTCATCGATCGTCACCGGACGCTCCGACGGGGCAAGGAAGGCGGAACCTCCCTGCGCGAGAGGCACGCCCTTTCCTCTTGTCCCGGCAATCCTCGCCGGGGCAGAGGGAGCCTCTACCATCGTGTTCCACGCCTTGCAGGCCGGACACTGGCCGGACCACTTCGTCGATTCATAGCCGCACTCTGAACAGAAAAACGTTGTCCTGGACTTCGCCATCACACTGCTCCTCACTCGTAAACAAACGCCGGGTACCCTGGAGGTACCCGGCGCCGTGAAATTTACTCTCTCTCCTCAATCCGGATGGAGATCGGCTGTTCCCTGTCCATCTCAACACTGATGACCAGTTTGCCGCTCAAGTTTGTCCGTTCCGATCCGGTGGAAATATCATTGACAAAAACCTCATATTCCCTGTCCTCTTCCATCTGAATCGTGATCTGGGCGTCCTCGCTGCCTTCCACGTCAAACGTGATCCTGCTGCCGCTGACGGTAAAGTTGTGAACCGCCGTGCCAGGTACTGACTCATAGACAAACATTCCGTTGCGCTCCAGCTTGGTAATCTCCCGGTAAGTTTTTACCTTGTAGAGATCCCCCTTGTACTCAAAATCAGAAAGCTTTGCTTTCTCGGGGAGCTCGTAATTCCCGAAACTGATGCTGCCGTCCTTCTCAACCCTGATCAAGTCCTTAACAACTGGCATTTCCTTTCCTCCGATGACATTGGTTATTCTGGTGCCCTAATAGTAGCACATCGGCAGCGGAAATTCCACCGGATTCCCGAGAATTGTTTCCCGGCAGAAACCCGGGCAGGCCAGCCCGCGGCTGCCGACGGCGGATTCCCGGAACGTCAGCCCGCCGTCGTCACCGGCGCCTTCTCCCCACTTCCGCTCTTTACCGCCTTATGGCCGGCGAAGGTCAGCTTGCCGTCCTTCGCGCTGACGTCGACCTCCATGCCGCTGCCGATCGTTCCCTCGAGCAGCGCCTCGGACAGGCGGTCCTCAACCTCATTCTGGATCGTCCTGCGGAGCGGCCGCGCCCCGTACTTGGGATCAAATCCCTTCTCCGACAGCCAGTCTACCGCCGCGCCGTCGAAATTCAGCTCCATATCCAGCTGCGCCCTCGTCCGGCGGTTGATGGTGCTGAGCATGATCTTGGTGATCTGGCGGATATTTTCCTGGGTCAGCGGGTGGAAGACGATAATCTCGTCGATCCTGTTCAGGAACTCGGGGCGGAACATCTGTTTCACCTCTTCCATCACCCGGCTTTTCATGAACGCATAGTCCGTATTCTCATTCTGCTCCGCGGCAAAGCCCAGATGCTTCGGGGAAATGATATTCTCCGCCCCGGCGTTGCTGGTCATGATGATCACCGTGTTCTTGAAATCGATCTTCCGCCCCTGGGCGTCCGTGACATGGCCGTCGTCCAGGATCTGGAGCAGGATGTTGAACACATCGGGGTGGGCTTTCTCGATCTCATCGAACAGGATCACGGAGTAAGGATGGCGGCGGACCTTCTCGGCAAGCTGGCCGCCCTCCTCGTAGCCGACATAGCCTGGCGGGGAACCGATGATCTTCGCGACGCTCTGTTTTTCCATGTATTCCGACATATCCACACGGATCATCGCGTTCTCCGTGCCGAACATCGCCTCGGCGAGTGCCTTGGAGAGCTCCGTCTTGCCGACACCGGTGGGGCCGAGGAACAGGAAGCTGCCGATCGGGCGCTTCGGGTCTTTGAGGCCGACGCGGCCGCGGCGGATTGCCTTGGCTACGGCGGAAACCGCCTCCTCCTGGCCGACCACGCGCTGGTGGAGGACCTTCTCCAGGTTCAGCAGCCGCTCCGCGTCGCCCTCGCTGAGTTTTCTCACCGGGATTCCGGTCCAGTCGGAAACCACGTCGGCGATCTCATTTTCCCCGACAGAGAGGGTGCGCTCCTTCTTCTTTTCCTGCCAGGATTCCTGGAGCTTCTGGATCTGTTCCTTCTTCTCGGCCTGCTGCTTCTTGAGCAGTCCCGCCTGCTCATACTCCTCGCGGCGGATCGCCTGCTCCTTGTCCGCCTCGAGCTCCTTCACCTCATCATTCAGTTTCCGGATCATGCCAGGTTCGGCGTAGCCGCTGAGGCGGACCTTGGATGCCGCCTCGTCAATCAGGTCAATCGCCTTGTCCGGCAGGAACCGGTCATTGATGTATCTCGCGGACAGGTGGACGGCAGCCTTCACCGCGTCGTCCGTGATCCGGACGTTGTGATGATCCTCGTAGCGGCTCTTGAGCCCCTCGACGATGGCCACACACTCCTCCTCCGACGGCTCCTCCACCATAACCGGCTGGAACCGGCGCTCAAGGGCGGCGTCCTTCTCGATCCGCTTCCGGTATTCATCCACCGTGGTCGCGCCGATCAGCTGGATCTCCCCGCGGGCGAGCTGCGGCTTCAGGATATTGGAGGCATCAATCGCCCCCTCGGCGCCGCCGGCGCCGATGATCGTGTGGATCTCATCGATAAAGAGCAGGATATTTCCCGCATTGTGGACTTCCTCGAGAACCTTCTTGATCCTCTCCTCGAACTCCCCGCGGTATTTGGATCCGGCGATCATGCCGGAAAGGTCAAGGCTCACCACGCGCTTGTTCTCGACGGAATCCGGGACATCGCCCCGGACAATCTGCTCCGCAAGTCCCTCGACAACGGCGGTCTTGCCGACGCCCGGCTCTCCGATCAGGCACGGGTTATTCTTTGTCCGCCGGCTCAGGATCTGGATCACCCGCTCCATCTCCCGGTCGCGGCCGATCACAGGGTCAAGCTTCCCGTCGCGGGCAGCCTGGGTGAGGTCACGGCTGTATTTGTCCAGCGTAGGCGTCTCCTTCTGCTGGGCGCTCTCCTGCGCCCCCTCCGGGCCAGCCGCCTGCGGCGTCTCGCTGCCCATCGCGCTCAGGATATCCACATAGAGTTTTTTCAGGTTGATGTTCATCGTCGTCAGCAGGCGGCTTGCGCTGCAGCTGGAATTTTTCAGGATGGCGATCAGGATATGCTCCGTGCCGATCAGGGACGACTTGAAAAATACCGCCTCCTCATAGCTCTGCTGAATGATGGCCGTCGCGCCGGGCGAGTATTCCACCTGGCCGGCGACCTGGGTCGGCTGGGAGGTGGACATCAGATGCTCCATGAGCTCGAGAACCCTGTCCTCCGTGACCCCGTTGCCGGCAAGAACAACGGCTGCCATGCCGGTGCCCTCGCGGATCAGACCGAGAAGCAGATGTTCCGTGCCCACATAGCCGCCGCCGAACTGCTGCGCCGCTTCGACCGAAAGCTGCAGGGCGTTTTTTGCCTTTTCGGTAAATTTATCAAACATTGGCAGTTTTTCCTCCATTTCTATCAGGGATTATGCGAGATCCGGAAGATTATCCCGGATATAGGAAGCCCGCACTTCCTCCAATTCCTCCTGCCCGAGAGGCTTCTCCGACATCTTCTGGAGATTTGCCGGCTGGATCTCCGTCATCAGCCGGTAAATGCTGACCGGATCTGCCGGCTTCAGCAGCCCGTCCTCAATCCCCGCGCGGACATGGGAGAGGAAGGTCATTGCCTCCTTGATGGCAAGCTTTCTCGCGTATTTCAGGACGCCGTAGGATTTGAATGCCTCATCCTCGCGGCTCAGCCGGTGCTCCTCGAGCGACTGCCTCCGGATCTGCGTTTCCTGCCCGGCCAGCTGGTGGGCAGCATAGGTGACAAGATCCAGAATCTCCCGCTCACTGATCCCGAGCGTCTTCTGATTATAGACCTCGTAGATATCCCCGACATTGTCGGTGCCGCGGCCGTAGAGCCCGCGGAAGCCGACCCCGAAGCGGGAAGCCATATCGGTCAGGAAGTCCTGGAACTTCCTGCTGGCGTTCAGGGACGGCAGGTGGACGAGGACAGACGCCTTGAGCCCGGTTCCCACATTGGTAGGATAGGAAGTCAGGTAGCCGTATTTCGGGCTGAATGCGTAGTAGATCTTCTCGTTCACATAGTCGTCGAGCATGTCCGCCTCCCCGTAGCAGGCATTCAGCTGGAATCCCGGCTTGATGATCTGCATGCGCAGATGATCATCGCCGTTCAGGATGATGCTGGCCTCCTCGTCGTCGGAGAGAAGGATGGCGCCGGGAGACTTTTTCTCCACCAGCGTCTTATTCAAAAGGCGCCGTTCCCGCATCGCGATGCGGTCAATCTCCGGCATATCGCCGAGGGACGTGAACGAAAAATTTCTGCCTGTCCGGGCGCCCAGGTCGCTGAACTTCTCCTCCAGGCGGCTGATCATCGTGTTCGCCTCCCGGTCGCTCAGCTTCGACGGGAACTTATATTCCTCCCAGTTTCTCGCAAGGCGCACCCGGCTGGAAATGATATTGGACGGATCATTCGCCACCTGTTCAAACCATTTGCTCATTGCACCGCGCCTCCTTCCGGACCGGACCCGCCGGTGCCCGGCGCCTCACTGCCTCCGCCGTCACTCTTTCCCGGAAGGCGGCGGGCAGCATCTGCACCGGCGGCAGCTTCCTTTTCTATGGCACGGATCTTGTCCCGGCAGGCTGCCGCCTGCTCATAATCCTCACTCCGGATGGCCTCCTCGACCCGGCGCTTCAGCTGCCGGATTCTCTCCTCCGGGGAAAATTCAAGATCGCCCTGTTTGTCCATCCGGCTCTCCGCCCGGACGCCGGCGCGCATCTTCGGAACCTTGCCCTTGTGGGTATCATTATCCTGCAGTTTCTTGATCTTTTCGCCGATCAGCATGTCAAATACATGGTAGCAGTCGGCGCATCCGAAGCAGCTGTTCTGAACGAATTCCTGGTAGGTGGTCCCGCAGGTCGGGCAGGAAACCTCCGCCAGTTCCTGATCTTCCTCCGAAGAGGAAGGAAGTCCGAGCAGACCGGTGAGAATCTTTCCCAGCGGAAAATCCCCCTCAATCAGCGCGGAAACCGGCCCGAAATTCAATTCACGGGCACACTGGGCGCAAAAGTGGTGTTCCGTCTTCACCCCGTTACGGATCTCCGTGAAAGAGATATTGGCTTCACGGATGCCGCATTTCTCACACAGCATGGTCATTTGCTCCTTTCTTCCCTGTCCTCACTCTTCCTGCACTGGCAGGGAAATGTGTCATAAATCTCGTCCACCATCCGGTGAATCTCTTCCCGGGTGATGTTCTTGCAGGATCCGGCAGCCAGCAGCACACCGAGGTCATGCCGGATCAGGTCCAGCATTCTCTTTTTATCCGGATCCACATCGACCACCGCGCCGCGGCGGCGGTCCAGTTTGATAAAGCCCTCCTGCCGGAGAACGGAGTACGCCTTGTTGACCGTGTGCATATTGATCCCGATCTCATCCGCCATCTGGCGGACCGAGGGAAGGCAGTCGCCTTCCCGGAACTCATCACAGGCAATACCCACGATAATCTGATTTCTCAGCTGGATGTAGATGGCCTCATCGCTGTTAAAATCCACCTCAACGATCATGGTTCACCTCTCCCGTATTGTCCGGCTATGCCGTTTGTTATAGCCATTATATAACAGAAGTTTTGTTTGTCAACCCCGGCATGCGGGGGTTGACAGTAACATTTGCTGAGAAAAAGCGGGGCAGCCCGTTTTTCCTCAGGCTGCCCCGCGATAAATACTTTTATAGGTCAATCGGCCCGTCGTCATCGGACCTCTGTTCTTCGGCTGCCGCCCTGGCCGCGGCTGCTTTCGCTTCCGCCTCCCTGGCCGCCTTCTCGGCCTGTTCTGCCGCCTCCTTCAGCCGCTTTGCCCGCTCTGCCTGCGTCTGGCGGATCGGGATTTCCGGCCCTGCCGGCCTGTCCTTGCCCGGCTTGCCGGAGGAAGATGCCTTCTTTCCGGCAGCCCCCGCCTTCTCCCTGCCGTTCTTTCCGGAAGTCCGGCCGAGATCCGGCATATACTCGTCATCATCAAACCGCCCGTCATCTTCATTGTCCAGGCTGCGGAGATATTCCAGCTCCTCCTTCCGGTCTTTTCTGCGCAGAAGAAGGTTGATGGTTGTGAAAAAGAAAATCAGCGTGAGCACCGCGAGGGCAATCGTCACGATCATCCGGCGGTTTGTCTGGTTCTTGAGGCTGTTGTAGCTGTCAATCATCTGATTGACTTCCTCATCGCTGTATTTTCCACCCTTGTCCGCGAAATACCGCTGGATGGTTTTCTCGGTCAGGTCATAGGAATAGAGGCCCGCCTCGCCGCCCGTGGTCTGCCCGTAGATCAGGCAATATTCCGGATTTTCCTGGTTTGACGGCGTCCAGCCGGTCACCTGGTAATTGCCGTTGAGCTCGATGGTCGTTTCGGTAAACCCGTCCGGAATCTGCACCGTGTCATCCGGTTCCTTCACAATCAGCGTCTTTTTCTCGACATTGATCGTGATAAAGCTGGAAAATGTATCCGCCGATGCGTCATAGATAAAGAAGCTGCCGTTTCCATCGCCGTCCACCAGGTAAAGCAGCGTCATTTCCCCGGCAGTTGCGCACTCCACACTCGCATCCTTATATTCGATGCTGCCCTCGGAAAAACCGTCCGGAAGGGCTTTCTTGTCGAAGGACTGTGCCACTGTGTAGGATGTGCCGTTCACCTCGACCGTCTGCGTGCTCAGGGCTGCGTTCGCGCCGGACGCACCGCCGGATTCCTTCGCCGCGGAGCTGGAATCTGTGGAACCCGTCCCGGAGGTGACGGTTACCGTGGAAGATCCGGTCTTGCTGACCTTGATCTCCTTAGAATCCGTGTCATAAATCTCGCTCGAGGTTACCGTGATCTTCGTGCTCCCCTCGGCGAGTGCCTTGAATTTCAGCGTATAGGTCACCGTCTTCGCGCTGCTGGAATCCGTGCTGGCAGAGAGATGGACAGAACCGGCACCGCCGCTGGCATCCGCTCCTTCGGAAAATTGCAGTGCCTTGTCATCGTACTTGAGCATCAGGTCGGTCTTCCCGATATTGCCGTCAGCGGAGGCGATCTTCACATTGACTGAAAAGCTGTCCCCCGTCTTGACCTGCGGATCGGAAAATGAGATTGCCGCCGATGCGGCCATCGCCTCCATTGTCCACCCGGGCGTTCCCAGCGCGCAGATCAGCGCGAGGAAAAGTCCTGCCAGAATTACTCTCCATTTTTTCATCATTTCTCCCCTTTTTGCTGTTTATTCCCCAAGTTTTGACCCTCCGGGACCGGATACTCTCCAGACATGGTAATTCGAGCTGCTGCCGGCAGAATCTGCCGGAGATATAATTTTAACCGATGTTCCCGCGGATGTCGAGGACGATGTCGTGCTGCCGGAGGATTTTCCCCCGGAAGTCTTCCCGGAGGAAGTTCCCGACGAGGCGGTCACGCGGCCCGGTCCCACAGCCTCCGACGATGATGACCCTGACGAGGTTTTCCCCGGCGTGGAAGCTCCGGATGCCGAATTTGAGAATAGCGGCCCGCCATCGCTCCGGGTGATCGACAGGACATAGCTGCGGACAGCGCCGTTCTGGGCAGTCACCGTGATGGTCACCTTGGTTGTTCCATCCGCAAGGCTGGCGGTTCCGGCTCCCGAAACCTTCGCCTTCTGGTCGATCGCCGAGGCGTCGATATTGACCGAGGTGACACTGCTGTTGACCGACACCGTGTAGTTTTCCGTATCCCGGTCAAAGGACGGGGAAATGGCGAATCCCTCCACGGCAAGCCGGCTGAGCTTGTTATTCGGGCTCCCGTCACCGGCCGGTTTCGCGCAGGCAGTTTCCGGCATCCCGCTGTAAACTGGGATAGTAAAGGTCACCGCGCTGTCCAGGAGCGCGCTGTTCTTGGACAGCACCATCCCCTCCTCGTAGGCTCCCTCGACATTCGTCATATACTGGTGCTGATAGCGGCTTGACGAGGTGACATTATATTTCTTCAGATACAGGGTAGACTGGCCGCGGCTTAAGTAATTCTCGCCGTACCATTCTGCTCCGCCCACGATTGCCCTGCGGACCGTGTTCCACGGCCTTCCGTAGGTTCCTGGCTGGGAAGCCCACCAGAGGCCGCGCTGTACCGCGCTCATGCTGCCGGCGGTATATGCCTCGATATTGAAAAAATTGTAGATCCCGCTGTAACCGCCAACGGTTCCGGAAATGCTGCTCCCGGTGCCCTGGTTGCCCTGCTCCTCGAGAATCATCGCTGCGAGCATGCAGGGATTGACGCCGGACTCCGAGGCCGCGTCCATGAGGATGTCGACGTAGGTTTCTGTCGTCCCGGACGCTGCCGCTGCGTCAGGGCCCTGTGCCGCCGCGCTTTCCGCCGCTGTGGATTCCGCGGCGGCCGCGGTCGTCTCCCGCCCCGGCCCCTGCGGCTCACTTGAGCTTCCGGAGTTCCCCGCCGAGGCCGTACCGCCGGACGGCGTACTTCCCTCAGTGACTGACCCCGCGAGAAAGGTCCCGCTGACCATCCTCGATAACAGCTCCCTGGTCTGCGCGGAGCTGTCATAGCTCTGCTCCATGAACTGGAAAATGCCCCGCTCGGTCAGGAAATTCCGCGGATCCATATAGTACGCGATGATCTCGCTGGACGCCGCCACCCAGGTACTCCCGTCAAGTCCCGGCCAGGTTCCTGACGACCAGTCATAAGCCCCCTCCGCGGTCGACTTCCAGGAGGAGATGCTGTTTCTCTCGACCATGTTCCGGCCGACCTTGCTCTCCTCGCTGATCACGGTATTCCAGTCCAGCCCGGTATTGACTGCCTTGAAGGTCCAATTGGGATGGGCCTTCTGAAGTTTGCCAAGAAGGGACTGATAGCTTGCCGGAAAAGCGCTAAGCCCGGTGCCGGACGAAGGCGCGGAGGACGTGCTCCCGCCGCCGATCTTCACATACTGGGCGGAAATATAGCCCTCGCCGCCGTCAAAGCGGATATGATCCCAGGAGTTACCGTCTGTCCCGGCCACCTGTTCTGTGACCGTAACCCGCGCATTCCTGGAGAGCACCGCAACCTTGCTGTAGGAGGTGCCGGGTCCGCTCCGTACATTAACATTCGTGGCATTCACGCTTCCGGCCTGCTCCGCCGCAAAAACCGTCCCCGCCGGCTCCCGGAACAAAGCCGCGGCTGGGCTGAATGCCGTCATGAGCGCGGCGCCGAGAACCGCCGCAATCTTAATTTTTCCTCTGTTGATCATTGCTGTCTCCTGCCCCGGTGAGGGGAACTCATTCTGGACAAAACCTTTCTTGATTATAGAATTTTTCACAGCATCATGTCAACCGCGGGACATATCTGTAAAGAACGTGCCCTCCTGCGCCGCCGTTTGTAAGAAAATTGTAACTGTTCAGCACACGGGGGAAAAACCGCGCAAAAAATCCCATGCCGGGAATGGGAAATCATTTCCCGCCCCGGCATGGGACCTGCAGTTTTTTGTTGATTATTCACGGCTTTCCGTGAGGGACGCGCAAAAATCCGGATCCCCACGGAAAACAGGGTTATGCAGAAAGACCTCAGACAGGGTAAGCGCCGTTCACCTTGTCGGCTTTTGTCGGATCTACACCGGTCGTCTGAGCCTCACGATACTTGAAGAACTCCTCGGCAACCTGCGGGAACAGGGCGTAGGTAAGAACGTCCTCGTCCTGTCTCTTCCACTGGGCGATCTTGTCCTCGTACTCCTTGAGCGCCGGCTTCAGAAGGTCTGCCGGACGGCAGGTAATCGGCTTCTCGTTGCCGATCGCTTTCTTCTGAACCTCCGGATTGAACGGCTTTACCGTCTTTCCGAATTCGCCCAGGAGGAGCTTCTTGGACTCCTTGGTGAACATCTTGTATCTCTCGCCGGTCAGGACGTTGAGGACAGCCTGGGTGCCGACAATCTGCGAGGACGGGGTGACCAGCGGCGGCTCGCCGAAGTCCTTGCGGACTCTCGGAACTTCCTCCAGGACAGCCTCGTACTTATCCTCAGCGTGCGCCTGCTTGAGCTGGGATACGAGGTTGGACAGCATGCCGCCCGGAACCTGGTAGCGCAGCGTATTGATGTTGACCCCGAGAACCTTGGTGCTCATGAGGCCGCTCTCCAGATCCTGCTCGCGGATCGGGCGGAAATAATCGGCGATCTCGGAGAGAAGCTTCATATCAAGCCCGGTATCATACGGCGTTCCGCGGAAGGTCTCGACCATAACCTCCGTTGCCGGCTGGCTGGTGCCCAGCGCGAACGGGGAAATAGCCGTGTCGATGATGTCGCAGCCGGACTCCACAGCCTTCAGATAGGTCATGGAAGCCACACCGGAGGTGTAGTGGGTGTGCAGGTCGATCGGAAGATTTGTGGACTCCTTGAGGGCGCCAACCAGCTCCTGCGCGCGGTAAGGCGTAAGCAGGCCGGCCATATCCTTGATGCAGATGGAATCCGCACCCATCTCCTCGATCTCCTTGGCGATATTGCACCAGTACTCGAGCGTGTAGGCATCGCCGAGCGTGTAGCTCAGGGCGATCTGTGCCTCTGCCTTCTCCTTCTTCGCCGCGCGGACAGCTGTCTCCAGATTCCGCATATCGTTCAGGCAGTCGAAGATACGGATGATATCGATCCCGTTGGCTACCGACTTCTGGACAAAATACTCGACAACATCATCCGGATAGTGATTGTAACCGAGGATGTTCTGGCCGCGGAAAAGCATCTGCAGCTTCGTCTTCTTGAAGCCGTCTCTCAGCTTTCTGAGCCTTACCCACGGATCCTCGTGCAGGAAGCGCAGGCAGGCGTCGAAGGTCGCCCCGCCCCAGCACTCAACAGCGTGGTAGCCGACCTGATCCAGCTTCGGGACGATCGGGAGCATCTGCTCCGTGGTCATCCGGGTGGCGATCAGCGACTGGTGCGCGTCACGAAGCACGGTCTCGACGATCTTCACCGGCTTCTTCTCCGGCTGCGCCGGCTTCTTATTCAAATCAGACATAGTTCTGCCTCCTGATGTTCAGTGATAGATTCCGGGACGCTAAGGCACCCGGAATCAGATAGATGAGTTTCAGACGCCGAAGATCGCCATGAAGGTACCGGCGGCAACTGCCGTGCCGATAACTCCGGCTACATTCGGTCCCATGGCGTGCATCAGCAGGAAGTTCGTCGGATCGGCCTCCGCGCCAACCTTCTGGGAGACACGGGCTGCCATCGGAACCGCGGACACGCCGGCAGAACCGATCAGCGGGTTCACCTTGCCGTGGGTAGCAATCATCATCAGTTTTCCGAAGAGAACGCCGGCGGCTGTGCCGAGGGCGAATGCCACAAGGCCGAGAATAACGATCTTGATGGTATCCAGGTTCAGGAAGGCCTCCGCGCTGGTGGTCGCGCCGACAGAGGTGCCCAGCAGAATAACCACGATGTACATCAGGGCGTTGCCCGCCGTCTCAGCCAGCTGCTTAACAACACCGGACTCGCGGAACAGGTTGCCCAGCATCAGCATGCCGACAAGCGGTGCCGTCGTCGGCAGGATCAGGCAGACAACGATCGTCACGATCACCGGGAACAGGATCTTCTCCAGCTTGGAAACCGGGCGGAGCTGCCCCATCTTGATCTTTCTCTCCTTCTCGGTCGTCAGCGCCTTCATAATCGGCGGCTGAATGATCGGGACAAGGGACATGTAGGAATACGCCGCAACGGCGATCGGGCCGAGAAGCGCGGTCTGGCCGAGTTTTCCGGCCAGGAAGATCGAGGTCGGGCCGTCAGCGCCGCCGATGATGGAGATCGCGGCTGCTGCCTTGTCGTTAAATCCGAGGAAAATCGCCAGGAAGTATGCGCCGTAGATGCCGAACTGCGCGGCAGCTCCCAGAAGGAAGCTGGCCGGGTTCGCGATCAGCGGCCCGAAATCGGTCAGCGAGCCGACGCCCATGAAGATCAGCGACGGCAGGATACTCCACTCATCCAGCGTGTAGAAATAGTAGAGAAGACCGCCGACACCGTTCGAGGAGTCGTCGATGGACAGCATGATGTCCGGGTAGATATTGACCAGCAGCATGCCGAAGGAAATCGGGAGCAGCAGGAGCGGCTCAAATCCTTTGCCGATGGCAAGATAGAGGAAAATGAGCGCCACGACAATCATGATGACATTTCCCAGTGTCAGGTTAAAGAAGGCGGTCTGCTGAATCAGGTTGGACAGTGTACTTGAAATATATGCCATTATTTATCCCTCCAGGCGGGAATATTTTTCCCGCTTCAGCAAATCTTAATTCAGAGTCGCCAGTGTATCTCCTGCCTCCACCATGCTTCCGGCGGTAACATCGATCGAGGCGATGGTGCCGTCCTGCGGCGCGACAATCTCATTTTCCATCTTCATGGCCTCGAGAATCAGGATCACCTGGCCGGAGGTTACCTGGTCGCCGACATTCGCCTTCACGCTGAGCACCTTACCCGGCATCGGAGCGGAAACCGGAACGCTGCCAGCCGCTGCCGCCGGAGCTGCTGCCGGAGCCGGAGCTGCCGCCGGAGCCGGGGCTGCCGCCGGAGCCGGAGCTGCCGCCGGAGCCGGAGCTGCCGCCTGTACCGGAGCTGCCGCCTGTACCGGAGCTGCTGCCGCTGCGCCGGACTTCTCTTCAACAGTTACATCATAAGTTCTGCCATTAACGGTGATGGTATAGCTCTTCATTATCTTATCCTCCTCAAATGTGGGTTAGCCTCTGTTCCATCTGCGCGGTGTCCTGCGGCGGATCGACCGGATCACAAGCTGGTCGGCCGGAACACCGGATGTAGCGGAAATCGCCGCTGTGATGACGGCAACAAGTTCGAGATCATCCTCCGGAGCAGCTGCCGCTGCCTGTACCGGGGCTGCTGCTGCCTGTACCGGGGCTGCCGGCGCTGCCGGAGCCGGTGCCGCCTTCTTGGCGGGTGCCGCCTTCGGCGCTGCCGCTGCCTTTGCCTCCGCGGCCTTCTTCTTCCGGTTCTCCTCGAATTTATTGATGTACTTAAATCTGCTGATGATGAAGCTGATGAAGATCAGGACGATAAATACGGTGCCCATGCCCATCAGGGTGTTCATCCCGGCTTTTGCCATCTTCTCCCCGGTGGTGTAGGTCGGGAGGATAGAAAGCTCTGTCGGCTCCAGGGTCGCCTGGCTGGATGTGTACTTGGTCTGACAGGTCAGGGCAATCTCGCAGGTCCTCTTCTCAAACTGCAGGACCTCCACCGTCTTGTATGTGTCCTCGCCGACCACGGCCGTCGAGACCTCATTCACGCCCTGGTACTGTCCTAGATCATGCTGGCTGTTCTCCCACGCCTTGATCGCATTTTCCAGGACGCTGTTCTTCTGCTTGACCGCCATGGCCTTGTACTGCTCCATCGACGCGCTGTCGCTCTGGGTGAAAAACTGGACATACTGATCTGCGCTCTGTTCCATATAGGACTTAACCTGGTCGGGAACAGCCGTGTCCAGCGTTTCACTTTTGCCGCAGGCGGGAAGAGCAAAAAAGCAGACTGCCATAGCCAGAACCAGCAGTATTCTCTTTATACTCTGTTTCATATTCTCGTCACCTCATTCAGATCGTGCCATGTTTTCTGGACGGCTGGTCCTCGCTCTTTGTGTACAGCATCTCGAAAGCGGCGATGACCCTCTGTCTGGTCTCCGCAGGCTCGATGATGTCGTCCACATAGCCTCTCCTCGCGGCAGCTTCGGCAGAACCGGTGAGCTTCTTGTACTCTTCCGTCTTCTCGTTCAGGAATTCCGCCTTCTTCTCCGCCTTCTCCAGCTCATCCGCATACATGATCTGAACCGCGGCCTTCGCGTCCATGAGGCCGATCTCAGCCTCAGGCCAGGCAAATGCGATGTCCGTGCCGAGGGATTTGCTGCCCAGGGCAACCGCTGCGCTGCCGAATGCCTTGCCGGTAACCACGGTAACCTTCGGAACATCGGAGGACGCGTAGGCTGCCGTCAGCCGGCCGATCTCCCGGGCAAGAGCCGCCTCAGCCTTTGCCTTTCTCGCAAAGCCGGCAACATCGGCCAGGGTGAGCACCGGAATATCAAAGGCATCGCAGAAATTGATGAAATCCGCGGCCTTTCTCGCCGCCTTCGGGCAGATCACAGCATCCACTCTCTCCCCGGAAACCACGCTGTTGCTGGCAACAGCGCCGACCGTTGTCCCATTCATCCTGATGAAGGCGGTGACAAGGTGACGGCCATAGTTCTTGCCGAGTTCAAGGCAGAAGCCGCCATCGGAAATCTGGGTCAGAAGCTGAGCGCCGTCGCCGAGATACTGCTCAAGGCCGGAGTTCTGGCGATTCGGGTCATCGCCGGTCTCATCAACCGGAGCTCCCTCCTCATTGTTGGACGGAAGGATATTCACCAGGGAACGGATCTTGGCAAAAATCTCCTCCTCCGTGCCGGAAGCGTCAACGATGCCGGACTCGCTCTCCTGATACTCTGCCGTCGTGTTGTCGAGCTCCTGCTCGTTGCTGCCGGCAAGGGCGTTCGGGGAATTCACGAACAGTTTTGCGTCCTTTTCCATGAAGACGAAATCTGCCATCGAAGCAGCTACCGCAAGGCCGCCGCCGCAGTTGCCGAATACGGCGCAGATCTGGGGAACGACGCCGGAAGCGCGGGATTCCGCAAGGTAAATGCTCCCAAAGCCGTCGAGCGCGTCCGTAGCTTCCTGGAGGCGAAGGCCGGCACAGTCGAGAATACCGATCACCGGTGCTCCCATTTTGACTGCCATGTCATACATGCGGACAATTTTCTTCGCGTTCATCTCGCCGATCGAACCGCCCAGGACGGAAGCATCCTGGCTGTAGACATAGCAGAGATAGCCATCGATCGTGCCATAACCGGTAATCACTCCATCTCCTGCTGCCTCATTGGCTTTGATGTTGAAATCGGTGCTTCTCGCTGTGACGCGGGAACCGATCTCCACAAAGCTGTTATCATCGAGCAGCGAGAGAATCCTGCTGCGCGATGATGCTGATGCTGAATTACTCATTTACTTTCCTCCATTCACAAAATTGGCATAGGCCGCAAAACGATATACCTGAACTATTTTATATTGAAGCCAGGGAAATTGCAAGGCGGAATGCCGCGGACTTTTCGGCGCACAGACCCCCACATCTCGCGAAGCAAAGCGTCGCTCGATGTGGGGGTCTTTTCCCATCGATCTGTTGAAATCTCCCTGTCTCTGTACTGCCCGGGAATCGGAGCGGTTTTATCCCTGCGTCCCTGCCGCGCTCTCCTCGGGAGCCGTATAGACAGAGCACGCGCCGTTCTCATCCGCATAGTAGGATACGCCGTCCCGGTCAAGCACTGTCCCGGTGCTCATGGCTCCGCTGTCCTCCAGGTGATAGAGGATGCCGCCGATCTCCTGCCAGCCGGTCTGCATCTTTCCGTCCGTTCCCAGATAGTACCAGAAATTCTGAATCTTCTGCCAGCCAGCCTGCATGCGGCCTTCCTTGTCAAACCAGTACCAGCTGCCGTCAATCTGCCGCCATCCGGTGACTCTCCGCCCCGAACCGCTGAAATAATACTCGCTGCCGCCGATCGAGCGGAAGCCGGTGGCCATTGCCCCGCTATTCTCCAGGTAATAGGTATTTTCCCCGATCGTGGTCCAGCCGGACTGCATGACGCCATCCTTGTCCATATAGTACCATTTGCCGCCGTCATTCCGCCAGCCCTTTGCCATCTCCCCGGAGCCCGGATCGAAGTAGTACCAGGAACCACCGATATTTACCCAGCCTTCCGCCATCGCACCGTCAGCTTTCAGGTAATACTTGGTCCCCTTCACGGTCACAAGACCGGTCTCCATCGCGCCGGAATCCGCGAGATAATACCACTTTCCGCCGACGTTCCGCCAGCCCCTCGCCATGGCGCCGCTGTCGTCCAGATAGTACCAGGAATTGCCGGATTTCTGCCAGCCCGTCACCATCTTGCCGTCGGAATCCATATAATAGTAGTCGTTCTTGTGGAAAATCCACCCGGTCACCCTGAGGCCGTTCTCGTCAGCGTAATACCAGCCTTTGCCGTCGTTAAACCAGGTGTTCTTCTGCATCACATGGTTCACGAAATAATACTTCACGCCGTTGATCGTGCGCCAGAGCGTGCCGTTAATGCTTCTCGTGTAATCCTTATAGAGGTAATCGGTATCCACCCGCCCGGAAATCCCGGAAACGCTGCCGTTGCTGGAATTCTGCCAGATCGTCGCCTTTTTGTAGGTGTAATCCGTATTGTAGCGGGCAACCCACACATCCCAGCCGATCTTCGACATATCGATCTTGTTCGCGATCCAGTCCTCGTTCGCGTAGACCACCGGCGTGTACCCCGCCGCCTTGATCTCGCTGCAGAACGCGTTGATGACCTCGCTGACCCCGCTCTTCGAGAGCGTACCCAGCGTGCCGCTGTCCTCGGCGTCGAAGGCCACCGGGAAGGAAATCGGGTAATCCTTGATCAGGTTGAGGACAAACGCCGCCTCCTCCTTCGCCTCGGCCACCGATGTTGCCATAGAGTAGACATAGGCGCCGATGCGGATGCCCACCTTGGAAGCCCCGACCGCGTTTGAGCGGAAGGTGGCATCTTCGCCCTTGCTGGTCCTCGTCGCCAGAATGGCAAACTGAACATCACTGCCTGCCACCGCGCTCCAGTCGGTTACGCTGTTCCAGCGGGAGAGATCCACGCCCCGGGCAATGGCGCCGATCGAGGTTGTCGATTGGGACGCGGAGGAAAGCCCCTGGGTCACCGCACTCACTCCCTGATAGACAGCGCTCTTCCCGGAAGTCTTGAACGCCGAATTTCCCGGCGTGGAAGAGGTGCTGCTCTCCGGGCTTGTCCCATTTGCGGCTGTAGACACCCGGGTAAATGCGTTCCGGCTCGAGGAAGATGTCCCCGAGGAGCCGGAATTTCCGGAATTGGACGAGCCGGAGCCCGATGAGCTGGAGCTGGAGCCGGAGCCCGATGAGCTGGACGCTCCCGGCCCCGTCGCCGTATTGGAATTGCCGAAGGAGCTGGACGCTCCCGGCCCCGTCGCCGTCCCGCTGGTTCCCCTGACGGTCGCCGCGTAGGATGAAAATGCGGCCGGCGGATTTCCCGCCGTAAGGACAGCGGCGAGAACTCCCGCCGCGAACCGGACCGCAATTTTTTTATTTCGATTCATCATTCATCCTCCTGCTGTTGGTCAAATCTTCTCATGCGCGGCCTCCCGACAGGCGCCGCGCATCGCAAAGGGCAGGAAGCTCAGCCCCCTGCCCGATCAGGCTACTTTATTATCTCAGAAAATTCCCGAAAATGTTTTCCTTTTCTTTTACAATTTCCTTAAATCGCGCGGTTTCGGGTTCTTCCGGAACCGGCGGAGCGGGGAAAACCACAGATAGTAGACCAGGAAGACCATTGAGCCCAGCCCCCAGGTCAGCGGATAGCTGAACATGACGGTCCTCAGCCCCGGATGCACGGGCACCGCAAGGAAGATCCAGACTACCCGGAGCACGCAGATGTCGATGGCTGTCGCCACCATGGGGAAGAGGCTGTCCCCCACGCCGCGCAGGGCGCCGGAGAAAACCTCGATCGCTACATAGAGGATGAACAGCGGGCACATAAAATGAAGCATCTCCATGCCGATGCGGAGGACATCGGGATCCGCGGTGAAAAAGCCGAACACGGTTCTCCCGCAGCACCAGATGCCGGTAGAGAGGGCAACGGCGAAAAATGCCCCGATCACGAGACTCTCCGCCGTCCCCCGGTGAACCCGGTCAAGCTTTCCCGCGCCATAATTCTGGCCGACAAAAGTAGTCACCGAGATCCCGAGGGCATTGATCACCATCCAGAAAAGCTGGTCGATCTTGCCGTAGGCTGCCCAGGCAGCCACCGTATCGGTCCCCAGCGCGTTGATGGCGCTCTGGATCACCAGGTTGGACAGCGAGTAGAGGACCGCCTGGACGCCAGCCGGAAAACCGATCTGCAGGATTCTCCGGAGAAGATAGGGGTCCAGCCTGAGCTTCCCGGGATCCAGCCGGTAGCTGTCCTTCTCGCGCATCAGCGTCCCGACCGCCAGCCCCGCGCTGACCAGCTGGGAGATCACGGTCGCGTAAGCCGCGCCAGCGACACCCATCCGGAGAGCCGCGACAAAGAGAAGGTCCAGCACAATATTGGTGAGGCAGCTCGCAATCAGGAAATACAGCGGCCGCCTGGAATCCCCCACTGCCCGGAGTATGCCTGCCCCCATGTTATAGACAAGGCTTCCCGCAATCCCGAAGAAATAGATTCTGAGGTAGAGCAGGGAGCCGTCCATAATCTCGGACGGCGTGCCCATCCGCGCGAGAATCGGGCGCATGAAAAGGAGGCCGAAGCCCGTCATGACGACACTGCCCGCCAGGGCAAAGATGATGCTGGTGTGCACCGCGCGGCTGACGCTCTTCTCACTCTTTGCGCCGTAAAACTGGGCGATCAGCACGGTGGCGCCGGTGGCGAGGCCGACAAAGAAGCCGACCACCAGGTTCGTCAGGATCGCGGAGCTCCCCCCGACCATGGCGAGCGCCTCCTTGCCGACAAAGTGGCCGACAATCACCGCGTCCGCCGTGTTGTAGAGCTGCTGGAAAAATGTGCCGAACAGGATCGGGAAAAAGTACAGGAGCAGCTGCTTCCAGATTGATCCCTCGGTGATGGCCGTCACTTTCCCCATAAGCCGCTCACTTTCTCACGAGCGCGGAAGTCGCCTCCCTGAGCCAGGATCGGTCCTCCTCCCCGAGCAGCGGGGCGATCTCCCGGTAAACCCGCTCATGATACGCATTGAGCTGGCGGATATCATCATCCGTCAGATAATCCGTATCGATGGGCTCCTTGTCGATCGGAACCAGCGTGAGCGGCGAAAATCCGAGAAACGTCCCGAAATCCGTCTTCTCCCTCTCCTCACAGAGAAGCAGGCTCTCTGTCCGGATCCCGCAGACGCCCTCGATGTAGAGGCCGGGCTCATCCGAGGTGATCATGCCGGGGGCGAGGATACCGTTATTCTGATCCATCAGCTTCTCCTGCACTCTCCATCGGAATGCATTCGGCCGCTCATGGACAGTGCCCAGGTATCCGACGCCGTGGCCGGTGCCGTGATTGAAGTCGAGTCCCATCTTCCAGAGCGGCTCTCTCGCCGCGTAATCCAGAATGAAGCCCCGGGCGCCGGCCGGGCAGACTGCGCTCATCAGATGGAGATGGCTCGCCAGAACCAGCGTGTAATATTTCTTCTCCTCCGCCGTCACCGGCCCAAGGGCAAATGTTCTCGTGATGTCCGTTGTCCCTTCGTAGTACTGGCCGCCGGAATCCACCAGATAAAGACCCCTCGGCATGAGCTTCTTCGCTGTGTGCTCCGCCGCCTGGTAGTGGCACATGGCCGCGTTGTCCGCATAGGCGGAAATCGTCGCGAAGCTCGGACCGAGATTTCCAGGAAGCTCAGCGCGGTAGCCGTCGAGCAGACGTGCGGCCTGGAATTCATCAATCTCCTTCTTCCCCACATTTTCCTTGAGGTAACGGATAAAGCGGATCATGGCGACTGCGTCCTTCCTGTGGCAGGCCGCCATATTTTTGACTTCCGTCGGGTTCTTCACCGCCTTCTGCCGGCTGGTCGGGTTCATGGCGTCAATGATCCGGCATCCCGGATCCACCGAGCGCCAGAGGCGGCTGTTGACACGCCCCTTCTCCATAAGGATGGATGCGCCGAGAATCCCCGGCAGCGTGCGGTAAATTTCATCGTAACCCCTGAGCTCTACGCCGCAGGCGGAAAGATACCCCCGCACATCCACGGGGAATTTCGCCGGATCCGCGAAGAGGATCGCGTCCCTTTGGGTGATCAGGGCATAAGCCAGCACGACAGGGGTGTACAGGATGTCCCCGCCGCGGATATTGAACAGCCAGGCGATATCGTCCAGCGTTGTCAGCACGTGGACGCCTGCGCCCATCTCCGCCATCTCGGCACGGAGATCGGCAAGCTTCTCCGACGCGGATTTTCCGGCATATTTCCCGTCCAGGATCCACACCTTCCCGTCCGGCATCGGCGGGCGGTCCTTCCAGATCTGCCCGACAAGGTCAACATCCGGGTTCATCCGGACGCCGGGCATGTGCTCCTCCAGTTCTTCCACATAGGCCTCTGTCAGCGTTTTCCCGTCGAAGGCCAGCACATCGCCATCCTTAAGCGCCTTGGCGAGAAACTCCGTGACCGTCGGAACCCCGGGCTCCCCCATTTTCATGAGCCGGATCCCGCTCCCCTTGAGCTCTCCCGCCGCCTGGACAAAATATCTTCCGTCAGTCCAGAGGCCGGCGAAATCCCGGGTCACCACGCAGGTGCCGGCGGATCCGGTAAATCCGCTCAGCCACCGCCTGCACATAAAGTGCCGGTCCACATATTCGGAATCGTGAGGATCCGCCGTGGGGATGAGGCATGCCGCCGCTCCTTTCTCCGCCATCACTCTCCGAAGTTCCGCAACTCTCTCCGCACAGGGATTCTTCTTTTCCATCACTCCTGCCCCTCCTTCTGGTCATCCCGCAGCGCGTCCTCCACCGCCTCCGCGATCGCTTCGCTGTAGGTGGGATGTGCGCGCATTGCTGTCGTCAGCTGATAGGCGGTCAGGCCGTTGGCAATCGCCGTCGCCATCTCGCCGATCATATCCGTTGCCCGGGAGCAGACAATCTGCGCCCCGACAAGGGTATTGGTGTATGCCTCAAAAATCACTTTGACAAAACCGATGGTCTTCCCCAGCATGATCGCCTTGCTGTTCTCATCCATGAGCGTCATGCCGATTTTAACCTTCATATTGTAGGTGGCCGCCTCCGCCTCCGTGAAGCCGACCGAGGCGATCTCCGGATCGGTATAGATACAGATCGGCACTACCGGCAGCACGACGTACATGCCGTTGGGCACCACACTGAGCAGCATCCGGTGGCTTTTCTTCGCCATGTGCTCCACCACGAAGGTCGCGTGGGAGGTTGCCACATGGGCGAGGCGCATCCGGGAGACCGTATCCCCGATCGCGTAGCAGCCCGGCTGGGTGGTCAGGAACGACGGAGTGACCTTGGGTTTCCCGAAACTGTCCAGCTTAACCTCCGCGTCCTCCGCGAGCACCTTCGCAAGATCCGGCTTTCTCCCGACCGCGGTCAGCACACGATCAGCGGGAATCGAGCGTGTGACGTTTCCCTTTCGGAAATGCACCAGCACGGGTCCGCTGTCCAGGGCGGGAATCTGCTCGGTGATCTCCGTGACGGTGACCCCGAGCAGCACCCGCACCCCTTTATCCTCCAGGCTCCGCTTAATGTACTCGGAGATTGTCTCGTCCATCGTGCAGAGCAGCCTCGTGCTCCGCTCAAAGAGCGTCACCTCCGAACCCAGCGACGCGAACAGGGTGGCAAGCTCCACACCAACCACGCCGCCGCCGACAATGGAAAGCCGATTAAAATTCCACTGCGTGGATTTCAGGATCTCATGGCTCCGCATCACCTGCGGCAGCATGACACCGGGAATGTCCGGAATAATCGGATCAGAGCCGGTGGCGATGATCACGCGCTCCCCGCTCACATAGCGGATCCCGGCAGCGGTGCGGATCTCGACCGAATTCTCCCGGTGGAGCTTCGCCTCGCCGCAGATCACCTCCACCCTGGCTGCGTCAAGCCGCCGGCTGATGCCGCTCCGCACCTTCGCGACGGTCTCTTCCCTGAACTTCTGCATGGCCTCCATACTGAACGAGACATGGTCAGCAGACAGGCCGAAGTGGGAAGCCCTCTTGATGTCCCGGTAAACCGTGGCAGCCTGAAGCAGCGCCTTTGCCGGGATGCAGCCCAGGTTTACACAGGAGCCGCCGATCTCCCCCATCTCGATGACCGCCGTGCTCATGCCGAGCTTCGCCGCGTGTTCCGCCGCCGTGTATCCGCCGGGGCCGCCGCCGATGATCACCAGGTCATACCGTTCCGACAAAACCTCACCCCCTGAAAACTGTCCATGGGCACATTTTCCCGGGGAAAGTCCGTGACTTCCTCCGGGAAAATAAATAAGCAGCAATCATCAAAGCAGATGAATATGATTCCTCTCCGCCTCCGCGCGGATGCCGTCCGGCCATACCGAGGACTGCACCTCGCCGATATGTGCCTTGCGGAGATAGAACATACAGATTCGGGACTGGCCGATGCCGCCGCCGATCGTGAGCGGGAGCCTGCCCTCAAGCAGATCCTTCTGGAACGCGAGCTTCGCCCGCTCCTCACAGCCCGCCTTCGCCAGCTGCTCACGCAGGGACGCAGGATCCACCCGGACGCCCATGGAGGAAAGCTCCAGAGCGATATCCAGGACCGGATAGTAGACGATGATATCGCCGTTTAACTTCCAGTCATCGTAGTCCGGCGCGCGGCCGTCATGCTTCTCCCCGGATTTCATCTTATCACCGATCTGCTCGACAAAGACCGCGCCGTGAAGCTTGGCTGCCTTATACTCCCTTTCCTTCGGGCTAAGCTCCGGATACTGATCCTCCAGATCCTGCGCCTTGAGAAAAGTGATCTCATTCGGCAGGACACGGCCGATGTACTCATAGGAGTAAGCCATATAATCCTCAGTCACCTTGAGTGCCTTGTAGACGTGGCGCACCGTGTCCTCCAGGTAGCTGATCGTGCGGTCCTCGGCGGTGATCACCTTCTCCCAATCCCACTGGTCGACATAGACGGAGTGGATATTGTCGGTGATCTCATCCCTGCGGATGGCGTTCATGTCTGTGAAAATGCCCTCGCCCGGCTGGAATCCGTACTCGCGGAGCGCGTAGCGCTTCCATTTGGCCAGGGACTGCACCACCTCGGCTGGCCGGTCATTCTGCTCCCCGATTCCAAAGGATACCGGGCGCTCCACCCCGCTCAAGTTATCGTTGAGCCCGGTCTCCGGTAGCACGAAAAGCGGCGCGGAGACGCGGCTCAGGTTGAGCTGGCGGGATAGCTCCCTCTGGAAGAAATCCTTGATCACTTTGATCGCCGCCTGGGTCTCCCGGAGCGAAAGCTCCGCGTGATAACCGGCGGGAACAATCAGATTTTTCATAATGTTTTATCCTCTCTTTTCTCTATTAAAATTGAATATCATCAGCTGATCAGGAGCCCTACGGCAGCGAAGCTTAGTCCGGGAGCAGGTGCCCCTTCTCCACATTGGGACGGAGAAATTCTTCCTTCATATACGCCCAGAGAAGCGCACTGCCCTCTGCGGTCCGCGCATTTCTCGCGAGAACCTGGGAGAGGTGTACGCCGTGCTCCTCCCAGCTTTTTCCATCGGAAGCGTCATTCAGCATGAGCGGCTGGAGATTGTCCATCGTGCGGGCAAACTTTGCCTCCGGCGTCTCCCTGGCTTCAAACTCGTCCCAGAGGGCACGGAACGCGGCCGCCTGGTCGTCCGGAAGCAGCCCGAAGATCCGGTCTGCCGCGCAGACCTCGCGTGCCCGCTGGCTTTTCTTTCCGTCCTCATCATAGGCATAGGTGTCGCCGGCGTCGATCTCCACGAGGTCGTGGACGAGAAGCATCAGGATCGTGTGGAGCACATCGATCTTCTCGTTCGCGTAATCCGCGAGAAGGGCGCACATGAGCGCCATGTGCCAGGCGTGCTCGGCATCATTTTCCTTCCGGGAACCGTCCGCAAGATAGGTCTGCCGGAAAATCTCCTTCTCCCTGTCCACCGCACGGATGAACGCAAACTGTCGGTCAATCCTCGCCTTATCCATAATGCCTCCGCCATTTTTTATACCCTGTCAACACCACAGTTATACCAAAATTCGTTTCTCTCTGCAAGACAGGGCTTGACCTTTTGCCCGGGATTGCCTATAATGATTAAGTCCGTCGGGGCGTGGCGTAGTTTGGTAGCGCGCTCGGCTGGGGGCCGAGAGGTCGCAAGTTCAAATCTTGTCGCCCCGATCGCAGAATAAAAGGCTGCTGCCGGTTCACAAAATCGTGAACCGGCAGCAGCCTTCCTTTTGTGCAGTTCACTTAACCGGTGCGCCGTCTTGCATGAATGGCGCAGTTGAATTATGATAGAAGCTGTTCCCCCGGTTCCCGGGAGGGAGTGCGGCCACGCTTTGCGCTGCCGTACAGCCGGTGTCCGGTCTCACACACTTTTTACCCCGAGAACACGCGGCTGCCGGAGGACATTCTGAGAAAGCATGCGTTTCTAACCAATTACGCCAATCTGACCGCGAGGTGAATCATGATCTGCTTTGATGTCGATATGACGCTCCTAGACCACAAGGACTACACGATTCCGGAGAGCGCCATGCGCGCGATGGAGCTTCTCAAAAAGTCCGGCCGAAAGGTCGTCATCGCCACCGGCAGGGACATGGACAATTACTACAGCCGGAAATACCGGGACATCATCCAGCCGGACGCCATCATCCATCAGAACGGCACCCGGATCACGGTCGGCGGAAAACAGATCTTTGAGCACCACTTTGACCGGAAACTGCTGAGAGACATCCTCTCCTGGTGTGACCGGGAAGGTTTTGCCATCGGCATGACCGCCGGGGACAGTGATTACTACGTGCACCCCGAGATTGTCCGTGAGATGGATCTCCGCCTCTGGGGCGAATCCGGCCGGCGCTTTCACGACCCGGGGGAGCTGCTGCACATGCCGGTTCGGACACTCGCCGCGCTCGGCACCCCGGAGGATATCGCGAAAATTGCCGCCCATTATCCGCAGCTGAATTTTCCGATCTTCTCGACCCGCACCGGTGCCGATGTGATGGAGAAAGAATTTTCCAAGGCAAATGGCCTGGTCCGCCTTGCCCGCTATTACGGTGAGCCGGAAGATCTCTCCGGAACAGTGGCGTTCGGGGACAGCATGAATGATATCGAGGTCATCCGTGCGGCAGGCACCGGCGTCGCGATGGGCAACGCCATCCCTGAGCTCAAGGCCGTCGCGGATCTCGTGACGGACAACGTGGGGGACAACGGCATCTGGAACGCCTGTGTCCGCCTCGGCCTCATTCCGGGAAAACCGCTTCCGGGGACACCCGGGATCTCCTGATTCCGGCAGGCGGCACCCGCACCGCAGGTGAAAAACCGCCGGGCGACGGATGCGCAGACGCCGAAACCCCCGCATCAAGCAAAGCCGTGCTCTGCTTGATGCGGGGTTCCGCACAGTCATCTCATTTCAAATTCATCTCTGCTTCTTTTCTGATGGCGAATAGAGATTTCCCCACAACGCTTATCTCTTCCATGCGCCGCTGTCATCGACAATGTAGCCGTCGGGTGTCTTCTCGTTCCGGTACATAGCACCGAGCGGGCGCGTCTTCCCCTCGTTCAGATAGTACCAGCGGCCGCCAGCCTCAAGCCATCCGGTTCTCATCGCGCCGTCTCCCGGATTCAGGTAATACCAGTGAGCGTCGTTCGGATCAAGAACCCAGCCGGTCTTCATCGCGCCGAGCGTCCCGTCCGAAACCTCGCCGAGGTAGTACCACTTTCCATTGGAAAGGTGCCAACCGGTCTTCATGTAGCCGGCTTCATCAAAGAAGTACCATGCGCTGGTGCCGTCCCAGGTCAGGAGCTTCCACTCATTCTTCGGATAACTGCCGCTGTGGTGGTACCACCAGCCAACGGAATCCTTCCTCCAGGTTCCGGTGTACTGATTTCTCGTGCCGGAAACCTTGCGGTAGCTGCCACCGGAGCTGCTGCCTCCGCCACTGCTGGAGCTGCCGCCACCACTACTGGAGCTGCCGCCGCCACTGCTGGAGCTGCCGCCGGAACCGCTTTCCCCTTCGCTGTTCTTCGTCCACTTGGCAAAGAGGGTGATGCTACCCGTGATCGGGGTGGTAAAGTCAAAAGCATTGGTGCAGCCCGCATCCGTATACCATCCCCCGAAGATCCAGCCGCTCTCGGTGAGGCTGGAAGGCATCGTCGCCATCCCACCGTCCTCGACGGTCTCTGTCGCAGGAGCCGTACCATGCCCTTTCGCGTCAAAGGTGACGGTATATTCGGTAACAGGGACATCCTCAGCCTCCGCTTCGAAGATGGCATACAGGTAGGAATCTCTGTTCAGGTTGAATGAATAAGGATTCTCTTTAGAAACCACATTCCCGTCTTTATTCTGCCATTCCTTGAAATGGTAGCCATCATCCGGATATGCGTTTGCGGTTAGTTTTTCCCCTGCAGGGAACCATCCTCCCATTTCTTCTGATTCCTCCAGGAAAAGATCGTCTAATTTAATCTTGCCGTAAGGACTTCTATTCGTATATAGGCCGCACCAGTAGAAGTAAGATGCCCTCACGCTGACCGCGCCGGCAGGCATGGTGAAGGTGGTGTTTTCGCTGTTTGCGTCCGCAAGAGTGACGTTTCCGCTTTCCACTTCCCAATGATCAAACACCTGGCCGTCAGGAGCCGCATCTGCGGTCAGGGTAACCTCTGCACCCTCCGCCGCTTTGCTGATTCCATCAGTGTCTCCGCTTACCGCCTTACCGTCGGTTACGGTGATGGCATATTCGGTAACAGGGACATCCTCAGCCTTCGCTTCGAAGATGGCATACAGCCAGGATTCTCTGTTCAGGTTGAATGAATAAGGATTCTTTTTAGAAACCACTTTCCCGTATTCATTCTGCCATTCCTTGAACTGGTAGCCATCATCCGGATATGCTTTTGCGGTTAGTTCTTTCCCTGCAGGGAACGATCCTCCCATTGTACTTGATTCCTCCCGGGAAAGATCGTCGAATTTAATCTTGCCGTGAGGACTTCTCCCCGTATCTAGGAAGCACCAGTAGTAGGACGGTGCTTCCTTGTAAGATGCCTCCACGCTGACCGCGCCGGCAGGCATGGTAAAGGTGGTGGTTTCGCTGGTTGCGTCCGCAAGAGTGACGCTTCCGCTTTCCACTTCCCAATGATCAAACACCTGGCCGTCAGGAGCCACAACTGCGATCAGGGTAACCTTTGTACCTTCTTCCGCTTCGGTGATTTCAGTGCCATCACCTGCTGTCGCTTTACCGTTTGTCACTGTGATGGCGTACTCTGTCGATTCCGCAGGAACTGTAAACGTGACTTTCCTGCGACCCTTTGTATCATGAGAATAGCCGTTTGCTATTGTATCGTTTATTGTAAATGCTGTATTATCATCAAAAGAATAACCTTCGTTTTCTGTAAATGTCACTAGCACGGAATAACTTTTTCTCGCCTCAAACACATCAGTTGAAGTTAAATAATAAGGGGATTCGCCTTCAAGCAGAACCCAGTGATCGACCACAACAGAGTATTTGCTGCTATCAAACGCAACAGCTGTGAAGTCAGGTGTTTCACCGGCAGCAGGAGCAGTAATCATGCAGTTTGCGGTTTTGATAACTGTCGGATCTTCCTCCCAGATTGCGTAGAGCGTTATATCGGCTGTTACATCAATCGTTGTACCGGAAATAACCTCGCCGTCCGCACTGGTTGCCCAGCCCTTGAACTGCTTGCCCGCAGGGGCAGTAAAGCTATTTGCGGGGAGTGCGTAGCTGCCGGAAACACCTGGCACAGCAGTCATAGTACCCGTACCGCCGTTGGCGTCGAAGGTTACAGTGTAGGTCGTTTTACTATAGGTCGCTTTCACGCTGACAAAGCCCTTGGGCATTGTAAATGTGGTTGTCGTATTGTTTGCGTTAGCAAAATGAACACTGCCTTTTTCTACAACCCACTTGTCAAATATATAACCGGAAGGCGCCGCATTTGCGGTCAGGGTAACCTCTGTACCTTCTTCCGCTTGGGTGATTGCAGTGCCTGCGTCGTCAGTCGCCTTACCGCCTGTCACGCTGATGGGGTATTTATGCACACCCTCTAATGTAAAGGGAAGCCAAATCGCCATAGAGCCTGCCAATTCGCCTGCACTATCAGGAAGTATTGCAAAGCAATTATCCCTATCCCTCTTGGCTTCACCATAAAATAGCTCGCTACCATTGTAACGTACTTCAATATCATCATCATCTGCAAATGCATAGCCGTCTTTCGGTTTAGCCAATATCAAAAGTGCGTATTTTGAGCCTCCCTCAAAAGGCACTGTAAGATCAACCTCGTCCGTATAATCTTCGGATTTGTCGTCATACATACACCAAGTACTTTTTATTTCTATATTTTCTCCAAGTGAAATACCGTCAGTGGTCGGAAAAGAACCTGCTTTCGGTTCGGTAACGCCTCGCACTTTGACACTGCTAATCTTAGTAGTTTCTGCCAATGCCGTCATGCTCATGGCCGGGAGCAGCCCCACCACCATCACAAGGGCGAGGAGCAGGCTCAACAGCTTATGCAGTTTCATTTTTGCTTTCATAAGCAATTCCTCCTTGTTTCTTTCCGGCATTTTGCCGGGTGATCTGACCGTGTGGTTCGTATAATCGGCTCTCTCGCACGGCAGAGAGAGCTTCTTCCCTTCTCCACCCATGCGGAAGATAGAGATTCATTCAATACTTTCACACCCTTTCATCACCGCCTTCCTCCTTACAAAGCATCGATGACCGCCGAAAGATACGTGGAAGAAACAGAGCCGTAGATGAAATTGTCAACAAGGCCGTCCTTCTTCACCTGACGCACCTTGTCCGCCAGCTTCTTTTCGGTGTTCTCGTCCACAACCAGTACAATTTTGCAGCCCGGATTCTGTGCTTTCACTTCACCCCGAATTTTCATGCGTTCCTCCAGCTTCCAAGGCGTGTAGGCCGTGACTTCCATGATCAGGATGTCCGCTTCTGTCAAGGCGCACAGATCCGTGGTTTTGCCAGGGCTTTCACTTTGAAAGACCTCAAAATCCGAATCAAAATTCCGCAGAGCAGTTGCCACGGCGTCGGCAAATAAGGCATTTTGCATATCAACAACAACTCTCCGCATGAAACCACCTCCGATTCAGAAGAAAGAGCATCAACGCAGATTCATCCCAGCTTCATTATCACAGATTGACCGCAGTTGCGCCCTGCCCACAAGTACAGGTTGGCGCACATTTTTCAAAAAAAATTGCACCTGTCCAGAACCGCACATCGAGCGAAGCTTTGCTCCCCGTCCTGTGCTGAACAGATGCAAATATCCCGGCTCCAAAGGCAGCCGGGATACACAGATAAGTTTTCGGTCATTTGGTTTTGGAAAATTCCTTTTCCTCAGGGAGGTTCGGAACGATAAATTTCTTATTGGTCGCAGCGATGGCCAGCCGGGTTCTGTTGGCATATCCGGTTTTGGATAAAATGTTGGAAACATGATACTTGACGGCGCTCCTTGAGACACACAGCTGATCGGCGATTTCATCATATTCCAGTCCGTCGCAGACAAGCCGCAGGACCTCAATCTCCTTCGGCGTCAGCTCCGTGCTTTCGGCCAGCCCCAATTTCACCTTCGGTGTTTCGTTCGGAAAAAGATGTTCGCCCGCCATGGTCCGGTCGATCACGTCAATCAGCGCTTCCGGACTGATATCCTTATACCAGAAGCTGTCAACCCCTGCCGCCCTGGCGCGTTCGAGGTAACCCACCTCAACCATGGAGGTGACGATGATAATCTTGATGTTCGGAAATTTTGCCTTGATTTCCGCGGCAGCTTCAATGCCGTCCTTATTCCCGGAAGTGCAGACATCCATTAAAATCAGGTCAATGTGCTGCTGGCAGCATTTCACCAAGGCAATATCCGCTCCGTTGAGGCTGGCGGCCAGCTCGTACCTGCCGCTGTCGGAAAGCATCCGTTCCATGTGCTCGCGGGGCATCCGCTGATCCTCGACAATAAGAACCCGTTTCATTCAGACCCCTCCTTGATCACCGGGAGAACCACGGTTAACATAAATCTGGGCTTCGACTGAATTTCCATCGTACCGCCGCAATCCAGGATATGATGGTACAGGTTGCGAAGCCCGCCCTTGGGAACCACCTCGTTTTCGGGAGGCCTCCCGTTGTTTGTGATCCTCACGGAAATGCTTCCTCCCTTTTTCTCCATCGCGATATCGATTGCTGTCGCTCCGGCATGGCGCACGCTGTTTGTCAGACATTCCCGCATCGCAAGAATCAAGACGCGCCGGAGCTCCCCCTGCCCCGGGAATTCTCCGAATAAATTGACGTTTACACCGATTGCCCCGGCATCATGCAGGAACTTATCCAGCTCACTGCGCCCTTGCGGATCTGCGTTATCATATTTGATGGCGCGGACCGCCTGGCGGAACAAATCCACGGCATTTGCCGCTTCCTCCATCCGGCTGTGGCGAAGAATGTGCCGTATGGCAATCAGTCCCGCGCCCATATTGTCATGCAGCTTCGTCTTGGCAGACAGCACCTCCTTTTCTTTCGCAAGAATCAGGGCATTGTCGGAGAGCCATTTTAATTCGCGGGAGATGGCTTTCAGCCGCTGGATCTGTGCTTTCAGCTCAAGATTTTTCTCGTACAGCTCCGTGATATCCGAGAATATGGCTTCCGTATACCAGACGCCGTCCGAAGCTTTCACCTCGTCCTGCCGGTACCGCCACGCTTTGCCGTCCGGAAAAAGATAGGTCTGTCTCTCCCGGGAGAGGCATGTCACTCCGCTTCCCGGATCGCAGTCGGCCAGCGCATCCTGCAATTCCGCAAGCGTTTGGAGATCCCTATGGGAAATCGTGCGGAATAACGTGTCCATTTGCCGATTGCACAGCTTAACGCTCCCGGACGGGGTGAAATAGCAGACACCGCTTGGCAGCATATCCAGAGCCTGTTTGACGGAATCGCGGGTGAGCGCCTGCTTTCCTCGTCTCCACAGCCCTGCAAGATCCCAGATCATCAGGACATCTGCCACTAAGGTGATGCCCCAAAGCAGCCCCATCGGGAGAGGCAGCCATATCTTGTACTCCCGTCCTTCGCTGATCCGGGAAAAAGCCTCCGCCAGCACGGACAACACGGCCAGGAAGAACAGAAATAAAGACAGATGCAGACAGCTTTTCCATCGGCAACGCGCCCGGCCGTAAGCGGCAAGCAGCAGGAAAAGCGATAAAATCAGGGTAAGGAACAAGGCCAGCAGCAGGATCGATTGTGCCGGGGCAGAAGAAAAATAAAAATTCTTCATTCCTGTTCACCCGCCTTTCCGATGCGCAGCGTAAAGCACCATACCCCTTTCTCATAAGCGCAGGTGTCGGCCAGGCCGGAGAGCGCTGACAATTCGGTTCGGCATTCTGCCTGCAGAGAAAAGATGACGGTATCTTCAAGACTGCGGGCCTTCAGCCAGATAAAACGAAGGTCATCCATCGCGGCTTCCGTCACTGCTTCAAAAAAGTCATATACACGGATCGCATCCCGGATGAAAATGCTGTTTTTGCCCGGAATGTCTACGGCGCACTCCACGCCCATCAGCTCTAAATTGGCAAAGGATTCGTCAAGGCAGGCGGACAGTTCGGCAGTATCCGTCACCTTGGATTTTTCCCGGATAAACATCAAATTTCCCCGGCGTTTTACGTATGCGCCGATCACCGCCGCTTTTGCGAGCAGGCCGCGGCGGGTCTCCGGATCGGGCTCCGCTTCATATTGTGCCAGCAGCCGGTCGAGCAGCTCGATCTGATGCGCGGTTTTTGCCTGCAGCCGGTCATACAGCCTGTTCTTCTCCCGGATTTTGCTGATCTTTACCTTGGTCTGATAATTTTCCTGCTCCACATCATTACTTTCCGCGATCGTCTTCCTGTTCTCCTCCAGCTTTTCCAGAACAGCGGTAAGGTCGGAAATATCTTCCTGCCATAAAACATAGCCGCCGCTGATCCTGCTGCTCCGGAGCAGCGTGTTGTGATCCAGCATGGCCGTGCCCCTCTCCGCCAGGCGCATCTGATCTGCCGTCAGCTGTGGTGCGTTTGCGGAGGCATAGCGGATATGATCATCCATATCGACGATCTGCGCTCCTATGGAACCGGCTTCAAACAGGGCCTGATACCCGGTGTTCGTCTGGATCAGCCCGCACTGGATACAGCATTCCAATATTCCGGTAAACATCAGGCACTGCGCCGCCGTGACGTCTCCGCCGATCAGCTGCATCCACTCCGCGCCGCTGGCATAGACCAGGGCATAGCCGATGGAACAGCTTAACAGCAAAAACGGCAGATATTTTTTCCTCTGCGAGTGCCGGCACTTATTAAACATAAGAAAAAATGCCGCCAGGGCGCAGATAATCCCCCATCCGAATACCAAATAGTATCCGAATTCATATCCCTGGTTATCATCCGCCCATACCGCTCCCTCCGGGAAGAAAAAAATCAACTGATGGAAATCATTGGTCAGCACCAGCAGCAGACAAAGCGCCGTAGGAAGATAAAGCAGCCGCGTCGATTTCGGCAATCTTGAGTTTGCGGGCTTGCCCAGCGAGATGGCGACAAACACAGAAAACAGCGGGATAAACAGCATGGGCAGATAATAACAGTACCACAGCTGCCGGCCTATTGCTGCATCTTCTATAAAATAATACTTCGTCGAACGGATAACAAACCAGAAAACCATCAATCCGGAAATCGCAAGCAGATAATGGCGCACCTGTACCTGGATAATCCGCTTGCTGACGGAGATTCCCCATCCGATATAGAGCGCGATATAAATCAGCGAGCGGACGATTCCCACCGGAACACTCCATACGCCAGCCTTTCCCAAAACGCGCAGAATAATCGCGCAGAAAACCATCGCGGCGACAAGAACGGCTGTCTTTTGACTCTGCCTCGTCATGCGGCCCCCTTTCCCATCGATGCAGTCCCTGAACATATTATACACGAGGATTCGCGGATTATTAAGAAAAAACTCCACCCGGTTTCCAAGGGGAATCGAGTGGAGTTTCCTTCAAAGTTGCTTTCAGGTTTTCTGCCAGGTTTTCGGGTAGAACAGCATGAGAAGCGGGAAAATTTCCAGCCTGCCGGCGAGCATGTCAAAGATCAGGACAATCTTCGCGAGAGGGCTCAGGAAGCCGTAATTGCAGGTCGGGCCAACCATGGCAAGTCCCGGCCCGATGTTATTGAATGTCGCCGCGACGGCGGTAAATGCCGTGACCAGGTCGTCATTGTCCAGTGCAACCAGGAGAACCGAGATGCCGAAAATGATGATATAGACGGCGAGAAAGACGTTGATCGAGCGTGTGGTGCTCTCCTCCACGGTCTTTCCGTCCATCTTCACGCGGCAGACCGCATTGGGATGCAGATAGAGCTGGAGCTCCTTCCGGATGTTCCGAAACAGCAGGACGACGCGGGACACCTTGATACCGCCCCCGGTACTTCCCGCGCAGGCGCCGATAAACATCAGGGCGACCAGGATGGCCTTGGAGAAGGACGGCCAGAGGTCAAAATCGGTGGTGCCGTATCCGGTGGTGGTGATGATGGAAGCCACCTGGAAATATGCCTGATGCAGCGCCTCGCCGAAGCTGCCGTAAAACCCGGTGACGTTCAGGGCAATCAGCAGGACGGAAGCGGCAATGATTGCCAGGTAAGTCCGGACCTCCTCGCTCTTCAAAGCGCTCCGAAAATCTCTCATGAGGATCAGGAAGTAGAAATTAAAATTCACGCCGAAGAGGATACAGAATGTCGCGGTTGCAGTCTGGAGAAACGGCGAATAGCTGCCCATGCTGTCGTTCCGGACGGCAAAACCGCCGGTGCCGGCACTGCCGAAGGTGATCGTCAGGGCGTCAAAGACCGGCATGCCGCCGATCAGCATCACAGCGATCTGAACGACCGTCATGAACAGATAGATTTCATAGAGAACCTTCGCCGTCGTCTGCACCTTCGGGAGCATGCGGGAAACGCTCGGCCCCGGGCTCTCCGCCTTCATCAGGTTCATGTGGGAACCGCCGGCGAGGGGAAGCAGGCTCAGGATAAAGACGAGAACCCCCATGCCGCCCAGCCAGTGGGTGAAGCTCCGCCAGAACAGGATGCAGCGGGGAAGGGATTCAACCTCGGGAAGGATGCTCGCCCCGGTGGTGGTAAAGCCGGACACCGTCTCAAACAGGGCATCCACCGGGTTCGGGATGCTGCCGCAGAGGACAAAGGGAACGGCGCCCATGACGCTCATCATAAGCCAGCTGAGCGAGCAGGCCGCCATGCTCTCCGCCGTGAAGAAAACCCGGCTCCGGATCGGAACCCTGGTCAGCAGGAAACCCAGGACAAGGCAGGCCGCCATCGTAGCAAGGAAACAGAAGCCCGCGCTCTCCCCGTAGACGACCGCCGTCAGGCAGGGCAGCAGCATAAATGCCGCCTCCACATTCAGCACCCAGCCGAGAATATGGGATATCATTGCAAAGTTCATAATTTCAGAAGCTCCTATGCTCTGGCCACAATATCGCGGATATCGTGAAGGCCCTTCTGGCTGGTCACGACAATCACGGTATCCCCGAGCCGGATCATGTTCTGGCCGCGCGGGATAATGATCTTTCCGTTCCGCATAATGGCCGCGATCAGCAGATTATTCTTCGTGGGCAGATCGCTCAGCGGGATATTGGTCACATCGGACTCTTCGCGGATAATAAACTCGAGTGCTTCCGCGCGGTTGCCCAAGATGTGGTAAAGCGTCTCCACATTGCTGCCGATCGAGTTCTGCATGGCCCGCACATACTGCAGGATATAGTCCGCCGTCAGGAACTTCGGGTAAATGAGGCTGCCGAGATCCATCTTGCTGATGAGCTGGTCAAACTGAATCCTATTGATTTTTGTGACAATCTTCGCCTGGGAATTATCCTTGGCATAGAGGGAGAGAAAGACGTTCTCCTCGTCGATATTGGTCAGGGTGATGAACGACTGCGCCGTCTGGAGGCCCTCCTCGAGAAGCATGTCCTTGTCCGTCCCGTCGCCGTTGATAATGAGCGTATCCCCGAGGACGTCCGCGAGAAAATCGCAGCGGGCGCGATCCTTCTCGATAATCTTCACCTGGATCTTCATCCGGGAAAGCTGCTGAGCAAGATAATAGGCGATGGTGCCGCCGCCGATGATCATGCAGTCGCGGACCTGGTGTGTGTCGAGGCCGATCTTGCGGAAAAACTCCGCCGAGTTGGTCTGGGACGCGATGATGGAAACCATATCCCCGTTGCGGATCACGAATTTCCCATCCGGGATGGAAACCTCATCCCCCCGCTCGACCCCGCTGATCAGGACGTCGCAGCGGAGCTTATTGTCGATCTCCATGACTGAGAGCCCGTCAAGGCCGAATTCCGGCTGAACCTTGAACTTCAGGAGCTCGATTCTCCCCTTGGCAAAGGTATCGATCTGGATTGCCGGCGGGAAGCGCAGGATGCGGGAAATCTCCGTCGCGGCAGCCATCTCCGGATTGATAATCATGGAGATCCCCATCTGCTCCTTGATAAACCCGATCTCGTTGCTGTAAACCGGGTTGCGGACGCGGGCGATCGTTGCGCAGTGTCCCGCCTTTCTCGCGATCAGGCAGCAGAGCAGGTTCATCTCGTCCGAATTGGTCACCGAGATGAAAATATCCGCCGTCTTGATTCCGGCCTCCATCTGTGTCGTGATGCTGGCACCATTCCCCTCGAGGCGGATAGCGTCAATGTCTTCGGAAACCCTGGCGAGGGCTTCCGCGGAGCGATCCACCATGACCACGTTGTGGCCTTCCTTTACCAGCTGGTCGGCAAGGGCTGTCCCGACCTTGCCGATCCCTACAATGATGATATTCATATATTCCTCCAGTATAAATCCATGCACCATACTAACAGAACAGGGGCAAAAAAGCAACCGGAGCGGCAGGCAGCATTGTGAACCGATCGTCCAGACGGTATAATAAAAAGGACCTGTCCGGCATGTGCCCGGCACCGTATGTACCGGCGTCCCCACGGAACTTTTCAAGGCACAGGATCCCGGACAGGGATCGAAATTTTTCAGAAGGAGGCGCTCCCGTGAAATTTCATCTGCAGGCCCCGTCGAACGCCCTTGAGCGGACGATCTACCGGACATTTCTCCTCTTCTCGGGATTCATGATCCTGGCCTCACTTTTGATCTCCCTCGCCTATGACATCCACCGGCAGCGACGCTACATGGACCGGGTGATCTACGGATCGGCCGCCTACGTCGCCGGCCTTCCGGGCGTCGTCTCCATGCTGGAGGCCGGCTACCCGGACAGCGCAACCTTAAGTGTCCTTGAGGATTTCTGTGAAAATATCCCCGACATCACCGGGGCGGTGGTCTACAACACGAGCGGCCTCCGCTTCTTCCATACGAGCCGCCACGCCACCGGCGAATCTTACCTGGACGGCAGCGAGAAGCCGGTCCTTGCGGGCGCCGACCCCTACATCACCACCGGTTACGATACGACAGGGGCGCAGCGGCGGGCCTACCACGCGGTCAGGAGCTCCTCGGGCGAGATCATCGGCTTTGTGATGCTGTCCATCCCCCAGGCGGTGATCTCCGCGAGTGACAAAGGACTGATCCTCCTGCACTTTGCCATTTTCCTGGTCATGATGGCGGTCTGCCTCGCTGCCACCCAGGCCACGCTGCGCTATATCCGCTCCGCCCTCGCGGGGCACGATCCGGATGAGCTCCTGAGCCTCTACACCCGCCAGAACTCTGTGCTGAATAACCTCGCCGAGGGCATCGCCGCGACCGACCGAAACGGCAAAATCATTTTCGCCAACAGCGAGGCCAGGGCAATCCTCGCGAGCGGCTCCGTGATCCGCGAACACCGGATCGGGGACATTTTCCCGGACAGCGCCTTTGCCCGGGTCATCCGCGATGGCGAGCCTGTCCTCCACCGGAACACGGTCATCGGCGGGCGGAGCCTTCTCATCAGCGAGGTGCCGATCATGCCCGGCGGAAGCCGCTCCCTTCTCCGGGTCGGGCAGGGGGCAGGCCCTGACGGCGAGCTGGTGATCCTCCAGGACCGGACAGAGACCCTGAAACTCTCTGATGAGCTCTCGGGCGCCCGCAGCATGATGGACACGATGCGCGCCTTCAACCATGAATATCTGAACAAGCTTCATGTCATCCTCGGCTACCTCCAGATCGGGGAGATCGAGAAGGCCAAAAAGTTCATTACAAACGCCGGCCTCGTCTCCAGCCAGGCTGTCCGGCAGACCGCGAACAGCATCCGCGAAAGCCGCATCTGCGCCCTCGTCATCGGGAAGATGATGCATGCCGCGGAGCTGGGAATCACCCTCTCTGTGACGCCGGACAGCCTCGTCCTGGAGAATGACCTCCTGATCCCCCTGGACAGCCTGGTGACAATTATCGGCAACCTCCTGGAAAATGCGATCGACGAGCTCGACAGCGCGGATGTTCCGGTGAAGGAGGTTGTGCTCAGCCTGTATTTCAGCCCGGAAGTGAATATCCTCGTCTGCACGGATACCGGCAGGGGCATCGACCCGGCCATCCGTGATCACATCTTCGACATGGGGATTTCCACCAAGGGCGCCGGCCACGGGACAGGGCTCTACCTGATCCGGCAGATTACCCGGAATTACGGCGGCACCATCGACCTGGAATCGGAACCGGGCGAGGGCACAAGCTTCACCGTCACCTTCACCGGGGAAAAGGGCATGGGAGCCGGGGAAGACAGCACAGGAAAAAAGGGACAGCCGGAGACGGCGCTGCCCAAAGAGACGGATCAAACTATGGGAGGAAACAGACATGGTTAAGGTACTGATTGTCGAGGACGACCCGATGGTTGCCTCCATCGACAGCCGCTATGTGGAGATGGACGGGAGATTTCAGGTGCTGAAGGTCTTCGACAACGGCAGGAGCGCTCTGGAATACCGGGAAATGGACCAGGTTGACCTGATCATTCTCGACTATTTCATGCCCTCCATGAACGGGGCGGAATTTCTCGACGCGCTCCACGGGCGGGGATACTTCCCCAGCATCATCATGGTGACTTCCGCCAATGACACGGACACCGTCACCGCGCTGATCTCCCGCGGTGTTGTGGATTACCTGGTGAAGCCCTTCGAGTACAGCCGCTTTCAGGAAGCCCTCTCTCGCTTCATCGACACCCGCGGCCTTCTCAGCGCCCACTCCGGCCAGGTCGCCCAGGAGGATATTGACCGCCTTCTCCACGGTGCCCACCCGAAGGCTTCCGGGCAGAAGGAGGTGCTCGCCAAGGGGCTGAACGCCCCGACGCTTGAGCGGATCCGGAACTTTCTGCGCGGGCATGCTGGCCAGTCGTTTACGAGCGAGAGCATTGCCCAGGCGGTCGGCCTTTCCCGCATCACCGTCCGCCGGTATGTCAATTATATGGTGGACACCGGCGAGCTCGTCAGCAACATCGACTACCACACCGGCGGACGGCCGGGGATTCATTACCGGTACTCTTCATAATTTTACTTACTTTACGTTACTAACTTACATAAATTGTATAGTAATTATTTGATGGCTATAATGCAATCATAAAAGTTCGATATACTTTTCTAAGAAGGGGGTAAATTTATGCTATCAACCATCGCATCGTACTTCGGTACCTTCAAGGCCGGGGAAAATGGGGCGGTCAGTACCTTCCAGTTTGAGTACCTGACTACGCTCGGCCTCGCCGCCATCGTCATCTTCCTCGGGCGCGCCATCGTGAAGCGCTCCAGGTTCCTGAGGAAATACGCGATCCCGGCGCCGGTCGTTTCCGGTATCATTTTCTCGGTCGTCATTTCCTGTATCAAGGCGGCAGGAATCATCGGATTCACCTTTGACACCAAGATCATGAAGGATCTGTGCCAGAACCTTTTCTTCCTCTGCGTCGGCTACGGGTTCTCGACCAGCCTCATCAAGAAGGCCGGTGGCAAGCTCGTGATGATGATCGCCGTCGCGGCAGTTGTCCTGATCACGCTCCAGGATATCCTGGGTGTTGTCGTCGGCAACGCGATCGGCCTGAACCCCCTGCTTGCCCTGCAGTGCTCCTCCTCTTCCATGTCCGGAGGCGTCGGCACCGCATCGGCCTTCGGCCCGATCTTTGAGAAAATGGATCCGTCCATGGGCGAGGGCATGGCGACGACCGTCGGCGTCGCGGCAGCGACGATGGGCAACATCATGGGCTCCCTGATCGGCGGCCCGGTGGCAGCATACCTGATCACCCATCATAACCTGAAATCCGACCCGAATGATAAACCCGAATCGGCAGCCAGCGGAAAGCTCCCGTCTCTCAACAACGAGCGCATGATCACGGCGTTCGCCATGTCCCTCCTGTTCGCTGCCCTCGGCATGCCGATCTACATGATCCTCGACAACATCCCGATGATCTCCATGCCGAAATTCATCGGCTGCCTCTTCGCCGGCGCAATCTGCCGCAATGTCTGCGAGGCCGCCGGAGTTGACACCCACGTTCCGGAATTTGACGCGATCGAGCACATGTTCCTCGAGCTCTACCTCGCCCTCGTCCTGATGACCATCGACATCACAAAGCTTGCACCGGTTGCCGGCCAGATGGGCATCATCCTTCTTGCCCAGGCGATCTTCATGGCAGTATTTGCGATCTTCGTCTCCTACAACATGTTCGGCCGCGACTACGGCGCAGCCGTCATGGCAGGCGGTAACTGCGGATGGGGCTGCGGCTCCGGCCCGAACGCTGTGGCAAATGAGAAGGCCATCATGGATGAGTACGGCTATCACAATGTAGCCTGGGTTCTGTATCCGTCATGGGCAGTCATCTGCGATGATATCTACAACCCGATCTTCCTGTCGATCTTCTCGAATTTCGTATAATCAACGCAAAAACTTCCTTTTCTTTCTATATTTCTGTTCCCACGCCGCCCCGGCTTTTTCCGCCGGGGCGGCCGTTTTGTCGCCGTTCAGCACAATCCTCCAAATTGTCCAGTTGCCCGCCCTATTCTTTTATGTTAAAATTTTACAGACGATTGAAAACAATTCATTCCGAGAGGGGGAATGAGATCGTATGCATCCTGCCGGAAAATGCCGCCTTGTCCTATCTGTTGGACTGATGATGGCAGCCTGCGCGCTTTTTGCCTGTTCCGGAAAACAGGCTTCTTCTCCCGCCGGCACCGGAGAGCCTTCCGGGAGCGGTCTCACCGTCATCACCATCGGAACGGCGGACGCCGGCGGAACCATGGTGCCCGCCGGCCAGGCGATCGCTGACGCCATCGCCGCCGCGGATCCCACCATCCGGGTCAATGTCAATGCCTCTACCGGCTCGGTCAGCAATATCCAGTCCCTGCGATCCGGGGAGATCGATCTTGGCCTGGTCAGCGGGGACGCCGCCTGGCGAGCCTATAACGGCTCAGGGGATTTCTCCGGCAATGCTTTCCCCGGCCTTCGCGCGGTCGCCGCGCTCTATTCCAGCACCTCTGACTGGATGGCGCCGGATGCCGTCGGGATCCGCTATGTGCATGACCTGAAGGGTCATGTCTGTGCCATCGGGCCGGAAAATTCCGCGACAGACAACACTGCCCGGGATAGTCTCCGCGCCTGCGGCATTCCTATCGATTCCGACCACTTTAAAAATATCAGCATCGGTGAGGGGAGTTCCATGACCATCCGCGGCGAGATCGACGCGGTGCACGGCTTTGCCGGAAACCCGATCAGCGGCCTTGCGGATATGGCGGAAGCGACCCCATCGCGGCTTCTTCTCTACACGGAAAGTGAGCTCGACGCCATCCTCAACCGATACCCTTACTACGAAGAAGTCAAAATCCCTGCCGGAACCTACAAGGGGCAGGATACGGTTGTCACGACCTTTGGCGTCAAGTGCCTGCTCTGTGTGAGCAGCGCCGCCGACAAGGAGAAGATCCAGCACCTCGCGGAAATCCTGGATCATGCAGCGGTAGATCTTGCCTCCACGTACCCCTATCTTCAGGAACTGGACGATGACCTCTTCCGCTACAGCGCCATCCCGATCCCGCTGCATGAAGGCGCGCTCGCCTACTACCATCAGAGGGGATACATCGATTCCCAGTGAATGCCTTCTCCATGACCAGACAATCGCCGCCACCTGAAAATAGGTGGCGGCTTGATCATGTCAATCTTTGATGTAATGGATCGCGACCCATCCGGTAGAGTTTGTGTCCAGATAAGAAAATGTCGTCTCGGAATCGACATAAATCTCGGATGTCCCTGTGGGCTCCCCGTGAATCGTCTGGGCATAATCATCATAACCATCGATGCTGTAGGAATACTGATATGTCCGGCTGTTCAGGTTGACCGTATCGCCCTGCACAGACACGCTGGCATGCTTTAACCCGCTGCTCACCGGTACGGAACCAGCCAGAATCTGCTGATTCTGAATCGAGTAGATGATACAGCCATCGCCAGTATATTTGCCATCCTGCAATCGGATCCGCCCGGTCCACGCCCCGTCCGCATTGACCCAGTACCCGTCCGGTGTCCTGGTGCCGGCAAGCATATACCCATATTCATTAAAATAGTACCACTTGCCTTCAATCTCCTGCCAGCCGTTCGCGGTCCAACCCCCATCATCATTCTGATACCACCAGCCTGCCTGGTCCTGCACCCACTGACCGGCAAATGCGGGCGTTGACACTGCCAAAGTGATTGCTGCCGCCAAAATCGGTATAAGCGTCCTTTTCATGTGAATGCCCTCCTTATTAAAATTATACGAATGCCCTCATGATTAAAATTATACCAGACCATCGCAGAAAATAATATCATCCCGGAACGGTTTTTGCATACTCCCAAAAAACCGGAACTATCCGGACATCCATGAGAAAGTAAGAAAATCTTCATTTCCAAGGAGCATCTTTGTATACCTTTTTCTGTGCAGATTCAGTATAATACAGGATATTGTGATAAAATAGGAATCAATTACGAAATAAGGGGAATTGAGTAAGGAAAACGTTATGGATGAACATCAGCAGGGCAGACAGGACAGGGAACGTGCTGCCGGGAACAGCAGGTTAATCGAAGATAGACAGGCCGGGAGGAATACGGCGGCAAGGCCTCAGGCTCACAGGCCGTCCAGGAATTCCGGGAACGGGCGCCGCACGGCGCACCGGCACCGCCGGTATAAGCGGGGGAAGGCACTCTATATCGCCCTGGGAATCCGCGCCGCCTTCGCCCTGATCGTCCTCCTCCTCGCGGTGGGCGCCATCCGCGGGATCACCGGCATGTTCCGCCATCACGGACAGCAGCAGGCAGAGGAATCCACGGAGGAAGCCTCCTCGGCGGAGGAATCCGCCGCGCCGGAGGAAACCCAGAACCCGAACATCGTCACCTCGAACGGCCGGCAGCTCGACCTGACAAAGCCGATGGTCGCGGTGACCTTCGACGACGGCCCGTACGCCAGCGTCGGCAATCAGATCATGGACACGCTCGCGCAGTGCGGCGGGAAGGCCACATTTTTCGTGGTCGGCAACCGGGCGGAAAAATACACCGACGAGCTCAAGCGGATGGCCAGCGAAGGCCACGAGATCGGCAACCACTCCTATGACCACGATGAAAAGCTGTCGAAAAAAGACGCGAAAACGATTGCCTGGGAATTTAATTCCTGCGACGAGGAGATCAACAAGGTTGCCGGGGTGACGCCGGCAGTTTACCGCCTTCCCGGCGGCATCAACTCCGACACTGTCCGGAAGACGCTGACCAAACCGCTGATCTCCTGGAGTGTGGACACGGAGGACTGGAAAACCAGAAATGCCCAGGCTACCGTAAATGCGGTCGTCGGGCACGTCCGCGACGGCGATATCATCCTGATGCATGAGCTTTACCAGTCCACCGCCGACGCCTGCAAGACGATTCTCCCGGAATTGGTGAACGAGGGCTACCAGCTGGTGACGGTTTCTGAGCTGATCCAGTACCGCTCGTCCGGGCCGCTCGAGCAGGGCGTCCAGTATACGGATTTCCATCCGAAGTCCGGCGATGCCCAGGCGGCATCTTCCGGGACGCCGACCGTCGACGTCGACCAGGAAACCGCCGGTCTCGCCGCGAGTGCTGAGGAGAGCGGCTCTGCCGCTGCGCCGTCAGGCAGCTCCGCGGCAGGTTCCTCCGCGGCGTCATCCGGCGGGGAGGACAATACGGAAAACTGAGGCAAGCACACGAAGGGCTACCGCGATTCCACTTGATCCATGGAATCGCGGCAGCCCTTTCTTGTACAGTTGCCTTTTTGTCAAAAAGCTCCGATCCTCATTTTCCTATGCGGGGTCCCCTCCGGGCGGCTGCGGCGTCTGGCCGCGATCTTCCGCCTTCTCCAGCCTCGCCCGGAACGAGATCGCGCGCGGCGTCCTGATCTGGGCGAACCGCACAAGATAGGCTTCCCTGTCGAGATCCAGCGCTTCAATCACGCCTTCCCCGAATACCCGGTGCATGACATGGGTTCCCGGGGCAAGATGTTCTTCTTCTGTCCCCTCCCGGAGGCGCTGTTCGCTGCTGCGGATATACGCCCGCGCCTCCGCCATCTCCTCCTCCGACGGTTTATGGGTAAATTCCAGAAGGCCGGCATCAATATCCAGGATGAACCGCGAGGGATACCGCGGCATCCCGTCAAAATTTCTCCCGGACGCTTCCGTCATGCACAGCCTGTCCTTCGCCCTGGTCAGGGCGACAAAAGCGAGCCTGCGCTCCTCCTCCATCCCCTGACGGGTTTTCACCTTCCGCGACGGGAAGATCCCCTCATTCATCCCGCAGAGGATGACACAGGGGAACTCCAGCCCCTTGGCCGTATGGATCGTCATCAGCTTCACCCGGTCGCCCGTCTCCTCGATATCGGTATTGGTAAACATTGCCGCGTGGACCAGATAATTCTCCGCGGTGCATTCCTCCCCGCAGCTTGTCTCGTAATCGTAGACCGACTGGCGAAGTTCGGCAAGGTTGTCCAGGCGCTCCTGGCTTCCCTCGGTCCGCAGGGCTTTTTCGTAGCCGCTCTGATCGACCAGCTCCGCGAGCGTCTCGGACACCGGTTTTCCCGCGTATTCGGCGGCTTCCCGTTCAATCAGGCGGACGAATTCCGCCGCCCCCGTCCCCCGGAAAATGCCCTCGCCGAGATTTCTCTTGAGTGCCTCATAGAGTGTCCCGCCGTTCTTTTCCTGATATTCCTTCAGCCAGGCGATCCTTCGCTCCCCCAGATTCCGTTTCGGCTTGTTCACAATCCGGAGGAAGGACAGGTCATCGCGGTAGACCGCCATCCGGAGATAGCAGAGCGCGTCCTTGATCTCCATCCGCGAGAAAAACTGAGTGCCGCTGTAGATCACGTACGGAATCTTTTTCCGGATCAGTGCCTCCTCGACCGCACGGGTCACATAGTGGGCGCGATAGAGGATCGAGACATCCCGGAAAGGAATCCCCTCCGCCCGGTAAGACAGGATCCTGTCCGCGATCCATCCCGCCTCCTCGTCTGCCGACGGGGCATAGTGGCAGACCGGCATGGAGCCGCTCTCCCTGCAGGGAATCAGGTCCTTCCGGATCCTGTCGCGGTTGCGGCTGATCAGGGAATTGGCCACATTCAAAATCTCCGGTGTTGACCGGTAATTCCGCATCATCATGACGGTGTGGCAGGGGGTGAAGATCTTATCAAAATTCAGCAGATACTCCACCCGCGCCCCGCGCCAGGTGTAGATCGTCTGATCCGGATCCCCGACAATGAAGAGATTCCGATGGTAGCCGCAGAGAACCTCCATGAGCCTGTACTGGAGTGCGTCGATATCCTGAAACTCATCGATCATGATGTACTCCAGGCGCTCCTGCCATTTCTGGCGGATTTCCGGATTTTCCTCAAAGAGAAACAGGGAAAATTTGATCAGGTCATTGTAGTCGAGGCCGAAGCATTTCTTTTCCTGATAGAGATAGCCGTAAAAGATGATATCCCCGGCCTCCTCGGCTTTCTCGTATTTTTCCCTGAGTGTATCCCTCGACATCCGGAGCATATCCCGGTAATACTCCGGCTCCCGGAAGGTCTTCCGGATCTCGATCATGTCGCGCGCGGCACTGAAGGTCATGTCCCGGAGGGTCAGCCCGCGCTCCTCGTAGATGGCCTGCAGCATGGCATCGATATCCGAATTGTCCAGAACCAGGAAATTCTTCGGATACTGCAGGGCATGGCCGTCCTCCTGGAGGATGGAGACACAGAACCCGTGAAAGGTATTCACATAGCCCGTATCATTATCTCCGGTCAGCGCATGAATCCTCCGCCGCATCTCATTTGCCGACTTGTTGGTAAAAGTCACACAGAGAATATTGCCGGGGAGGATGCCCAGCTCATTCACCAGGTAGGCAAACCGCCTCGCCAGGACGCCGGTTTTGCCCGAGCCGGCGCCGGCGATCACCCGCACATAGCCCTCGGTAGCAGCCACCGCCTCGCGCTGGGCAGCATTCAGGTTCGCAAAAAGGTCTTCCATCGGTCACTCCATTTTCCCGGAAAGGCCGAGAATCTCCCGCAGCTCGCCGACATCACCGCCGGAGAAGCACCAGCCGTCCATCCCCTCCCGCTCCGCGGCATCGACATTGCGCCGAAGGTCATCGATGAATACGCACTCCTCCGGCCTCAGGCGGAATTTTTCAAAAAACCGGCGGTAAATTGCCTTCTCCGGTTTGAGGCACAGTTCCTCGGCAGAAAAAAGGATCCCCGAAATCAGGTCCGGCCGCGGCATAAACCGCGTCCAGCTTTTCCGGAGCCGCACCCCCGCGTTCGAGAGCACATAAATCTCCTGCCCGCGGCTGACAAGGTCTTCCATCACCTTGTCCATCCCTCTCTTCGGATGGAGATTGTATTGGTCATAGCTGAGAAATGCTTTCCGCGCGATCTCCCGCACCTCATCTGAGGAGAGCCTCGGCAGCACCTCCGCGAGAAATTCCTCCTCGCTGATCGCCCCTATATCAAGATAGGCCCAATCATAAGAAACAAAGACCGTCAGCCAGATTTCCCGGATGACCGCCGGGTCATCGGTAAACTGACGTATCGCCGCCCTGCCATCATAGTCGGCGAGCACCATCCCCATGTCAAAAACCACATTTTTGTACGCATTCCCCGGCTTTTTCAGCATTTTTCCTCTCCTCCCCGGCTGCCCGCCATCCTGTCCAAGCGGAACAGCCGTTCCGTATTCTCCCTGGCCATGCGGATCAGGCGCTCCTCCGGTATGCCCATATACCCCGCCAGCGCCGATGCCACATGGCAGATATTGCCGGGCACATTGACCCGGCCAAGGCCCGGGACGTTCCTCGGCGTGAGGTAAGGGGCGTCCGTCTCGAGAAGGATCCGGTCTTCCGGAATCTCCCGGACAGCCTCCCGGAGATCCTGCGCCCTCCGGTCATCACAGATCCAGCCGGTGACGCCGAGATAGAATCCCATCTCGAGGTATCGCCGCGCCTCATCGCGCGTCCCGGTGAAGCAGTGGATAACCGACCTCCGGCAGAGCCCGGAATGTCCGGAAAATATCTCTGCCATGTCGTCAAAGGCCTTCCGCTCATGGAGGAACATCGGCATCCCGGCCTCCTCGGCGATAGCTATCTGCTCCAGAAGCGCCTTCCGCTGATTTTCCCGGGTGGAGAACATCCGGTCATAGTCAAGGCCGCACTCGCCGACCGCAAGGATGCGCGGGTTATCCCGGAAAATCCGACGGATCAGCCGGTAATCCGCCTCCGAAGCGCTGTCCGCATTGTGCGGGTGTATCCCGGCTGTCCCGTACACCCCGCCATGGCTCCGGGTAAATTCGTCCACCAGGCGGTCCTCCTGCGGATCCGACCCCGTAAGAATACATGAGACGCCGCTTGCCGCGGCGTCCCGGAGCACTTTCTCCGGGTCATGGAACTCCCGGGAGAAGAGGTTCACACCGATATCCCAATAACGGTTCTCCATCCTCAGCTTCTCCTCCTTCCAGAGATCTCCCTGCCGCATGCGGCCATTGTGTGAATGCCGCCGGCATGTGCTGAACAGACAGGTAAATTATAACTTTATCCCGGCATTGTGGCAAGAAGCCGAAAATGCCGATTTTCCTCTCCCCCGCATAAGGTTTACGAATCCGGATTTTCAATGCTATAATGAATCCGGTTTTTACATCTGCAGCAGGCTATGATACACGGCGAAAGCCGGAAATGGAGTCCATCTGATATGTCAGCAATTGAAGTCCTAACTCTTGTCGGCGGGATCATCAGCGGCCTTGCCCTTTTTCTCTACGGCATGAACGTCATGAGCGCCGGCCTCACCAAGGCCTCCGGAGGGAAACTGGAGCAATTTCTCAGCGGCGTCACCAAAAACCGGCTGACCGCTTACCTCTTCGGCGTCGGCGTGACCGCCCTTGTCCAGTCCTCCTCCGCATCCACCGTCATGGTTGTCGGCCTCGTCAACTCAGGGATCATGACCCTCAAAGAAGCCGTCAACATCATCCTCGGCGCCAACCTCGGCACCACCTTCACCGCCTGGCTCCTCTCGTTGAACGCCATCTCCAGCGACAATCTGATTCTCACGCTCTTTAAGCCGGCAACCTTCACCCCTTACCTCGCCATCATCGGCGTCGGCCTCCTGATGTTCGCGAAGTCCGACCGGAAGAAGACGATTGCGTCCATCCTGATCGGCTTCTCGGTCCTGATGTTCGGCATGCAGATGATGTCCAGCGCGGTCTCCCCGCTCAAGGATTCGCCGGCATTTGTCCGCTTCCTGACCTCCTTCAGCAACCCGGCGATCGGCTTTCTCGTCGGTATCCTGTTCACTATGATTATCCAGAGCTCCGCCGGCACGATCGGCGTCCTCCAGGCGCTCTCCCTCTCCATCAGCGTAACCTACGGCATGTCGATCCCAGTTGTCATCGGCGCGGAGGTCGGCACCTGCATCACCGCCATCCTCTCCTCGTTCGGCGCCAACCGGAACGGCAAGCGGGCTGCCCTCATGCACCTATATTTCAACATCATCAAGGCCGGCAGCTTCATGATTATTTTTTACAGCCTGAACGCGGTTTTGCATTTTGCCTTTCTCGGCAGGGACGCCGGGATGATCGGCATCGCCGGTATCCACACCCTCATCAACCTGGTGGCGACCCCGCTCATGCTGCCCTTCTCCGGGATACTCGTGACTCTCGCCATGAAATCCATCCCGGAAGACGCGAGGGAACAGGAGGAAGAAGCCTCCGAGCGCTCTCTCAGTGTTCTCGACGAACGCTTCCTGACGAACCCGCCTTTCGCCCTCGAACAGGCCAGAAACGCGGCAGCCAAGATGGCAGGATACACGCTCGAGTGTACGCGGGAGGCTACCTCCCTCGTCTTCGACTACTCGGATGAACGCGCGGCCAAGGTCATCACCCTTGAGGACCGCATTGACCACTATGAAGATAAGCTCAGCTCCTATCTGGTGCAGATCAGCGCCGCTGACCTTGGACAGAAGGACAACCAGGCGTTCTCCGTCCTTCTCCACTCGATCGGAGACCTGGAGCGCATCAGCGACCACGCCCTGAACATCCAGCAGAGCGCGGAGAAAATGCACAGCACCGGCCGCATGTTTTCCGCGAGAGCCCGGGAGGAGGTCGGCATCTTTATCGCCGCCGTGGACGAGATCAGTGAGCGGACGATCCGCGCTTTCCAGGGCATGGACAGGGAGCTCGCGGCCACCGTCCAGCCCCTCGAGGATGTGATTGACATGCTGAACATGGAAGTCAAGCGCCGGCATGTGAGGCGCCTGCAGAAAGGCAAATGCACGATCGATCTCGGTTTCTCGCTGACCGACATCGCGACTGACCTCGAGCGCATCGCCGACCACTGCAGCAATATCTCCCTCGCCCTGATGCTGGCCGACAAGCCGGATTTCGGTTCCCATGAATTTGAAGATTCGCTCCGGAAGAAGGAAAGCCCGGAATATGAAGCCATGATCGCTGACTACGAGCAGAAATACCAGCTTCCTGTCTATGGAAAATACCAGGGAAAGGCAGCGGAAAATCCCGGACAGGCTTCCGCCACTTCCGCCGCGGCGGCGCTCCACGCGGATGGCGCAGCTCCCGCACCTGCCACGGGCGGCGCAGCCCCGGCATTCTCCGCGGGCAGTGCAGCTTCATCACCTGCCGCAGGCGGCGCGGTGCCGGGATATTCCGTGAAACCTGCAACGGGAAAGGAACCTGCCAACAGCTTTTCGAAGAATCCGTTTACTGGCAGCAATGCCCTGGATTCCTCCCCGCTGCACCGCTATTCCTACGCGGACGAGCAGGAACAGCTGGCAAAGAGGAAAAACAAGAAGAAAAAAGAAAAAGGAAAAAAGAAGAAATAAGCCGTTCGCCGGCAGGTCCCCATTCAGGCCTGCCGGCGAATCCATTCCATGATCACATCCACAATATAGCCCTGTTCTTCCTCCGTGAGAACCTTCCCGGAAGGTATGCCGTGCCATTTTTCCAGGCAGCTCCGACAGCAGCAGGCGGTGGCGTGCTGGGCAGGGAAGACGGGATGCCCGCGCATCGGAGTCTGCTTTCCGTCCTTCGGCGGATTTTCCGGAGCAAGCCGCTTCCGGACAAAATCCGCCGCGTGCTCCCGGATCGTCTGCTCCCCCTTCTCCCGGAGATAGCCGAGATCCTTCCGGTTTAGGTGAAAACCGCTCCGGAATTTTGACCCGGCAAGCCGCCGGAACAGCTCCTCCCGATCCGGAAGCCGATAATGAATCTTTGCCCCGTCATTGTGCCCGGGGATATAGCTCATCCCGGACTTTTCCGCCTGTACCTCCCGCTGTTCCTCCGGAATCCTGTAGAGCTTCCCATCCTTTACCAAATGGCTGCCCGTCGAGAGGAACAGGAAGGGAACCCCGGCACGGACACACGCTGTCCGGAGATCCCGCACCCAGCGGAAATCCAGCGGAACCTCCTCCGCACCGCTTCCTCCCGCGCAGACCACCCGGCAGATCCTGCCGCCGGCAAGCCATGGCGTGAGATTGAGCGGACCTCTCATCGGGATACACCGCACCTCCACCGGAGGCGTCTGCCCCGCCGGTTCCGCCGGAAAGGCCTTCCCCGCCGGTTTCCCCGGAAAGGCCTTCCCCGCCGGTTCCCCCGGGAAAGCCTGCTTCGCCTCCTCCCTGGGGAATTCCAACGAAAAAGCCTGCTCTGCCTCCTCCTGGCTTGTGACCGTGACTACCTTCACCAGAACCACCTTCCTTCAGCATCTTTTTGACACCCGGCGGGAAATTGTGTTATAACTCTAAATAACGCTCAGCCCGGTGTACCCACGCACCGGAATCTGCGGATGAAAAAACGATTCGCCTTGAATGGAGAGGTTATCCCATGAAGATCATTGACCTGTTAAATACCGGAAAAATTACCATCTCGATGGAGGTCTTCCCGCCGAAGACGTCCACTGCCTTTGACTCTGTGGAAAAAGCGGTCAGGGGCATTGCCGCCCTGCATCCGACCTTTGTGAGCTGCACCTACGGCGCGGGTGGCGGTACCAGCGAATATACCGTCAAAATCACGAAAGAAGTCCTCGACATGGGCGTGCCCGCCATGGCCCACCTCACCTGCATTTCCTCCGATCGGGACACGATTGAGCAGCAAATTGACCGGATCAGGGAAGCCGGAATCGAGAACATCCTCGCCCTGCGCGGCGATATCCCGCAGGGATTCGATGTCCATGCGCCGCACCGCTTCCAGCACGCCATCCAGCTGATCCACGAAATCCACGCGCTCTATCCCGAAGCCTGCATCGGCGGCGCCTGCTACCCGGAAAAGCACCCGGAGGCCGCCAGCAAGGAGGAGGATATCCTCCACATCCGCGAGAAGGTCGATGCCGGCTGTAATTTTCTCACCACGCAGATGTTCTTCGACAACTCGATCTACTACAACTACCTCTACCGCCTGCGCGAAGCCGGGGTTATGGTTCCGGTTCTCGCCGGCATTATGCCGGTGACCACGCGCCGCCAGATGGAGCGCTCCATCCAGCTCTCCGGATGCATCATCCCCGCCCGCTTCAAGGCGATGGTCGATATGTTCGGCGGGAATCCGGGAGCGATGAAGCAGGCCGGCATCATCTATGCCACGGAACAGATCGTAGACCTGATCTCCAACGGCATCCGCCACATTCACCTGTATACGATGAACAAGCCGGAAATCGCCGAAGCCATCCTCCGGAATATCAGCGCCATCACCGGGATTCCTGCCGGATCGTCCGACTGACCTTCGGGGAGATCATCTCGTCCGCGGCAAGGCTGTCGACATTCACAGAATTGCCGCCGATGACCGCGGACAGGATTTCCCCGTCCACTCCAGTTGTCCAGGTGGTGTTTCCATTTTCCACTGTCATCCCCTTGACAATCCTGCCATCGGGATCCACCAGCTTTTTTCTGCCATCCACTTCGAAAATACCATAGTCCCGGCTCTTCCTCTGCAATCTCCCGCGATAGTAGAGATAGCCGTCCACCTCACCGGTAACCCCTCTTCCGCTCTCATCAAACATATACCATTCCGCGCCATTTCCATCATCGATCTGAACCGACCCGACGGAGGCGGCGAGCCCCTGCGCGGGATCGAGATAGTAGAACGCCGGGTCTCCTCCGCCGAGAACTTCAACCATCCCGGAAAGCGCATGCGCATCGGAATCAAAAAGGTAAATTCTCCCGTCGATCGTCCGTGAGAGGATCCCCTGGTCCGGCAAGGCAGCCAGCGGAAAACCCGCAGCGTCAAAATAGAACCAGCTCCGTGCGCCTGAAGAGCTTCCCTCGGGATCCCGGAGATAGCGCCACATCCTTGCCGTCCGGATGCCGGTCTCGTCCCCAGTGCCATAGTAAGCGTACCCTCTCCGCTCCGGGACAGCGGCCTTCTCCCGAACCCATCCGGTCAGCAGCATGCCGTTCCGGTGGAATCCGTAGGTCACGCCGTCGATCTCCGTAACGTCGTCTTTCTTCATTCTTCCGGTCATCGGGCTGAAATAAAACCATGCCATGCCGTTGTGATCGCCGGCATATTCCGCCGTGGACGGATCCTGTTCCTGCCAGGAGAGGGGAATCTCCAGGTAGAGCCATCCGGTGGCATTGGCATCCCCGATCCGATAGACCTGCCGCCCCTGGTCAATCGCCCAGCCATCCTCGGCTGCCGCGGGAACCGTCTGAACGGCAGAAAGTGCGGCGGCGAGAATAAGCGCCGCCGTTCTTTTTCCAAATCTTTCTATTTTCAAGAAATTTCCTCCCTGTTGATCAACGTCCAGCAAATGCCGGGGTTCCTGTGCGGCTCCCATGATTTCACCCGTCCTGCCCGCCGCGGAGCATCGCCATGACGCGCGGCGCCGCGGTCAGAAACCATGCCGCGAACCGATAGGGATGCTCCAGGAGCGCCCGTTCCAGAGCCGAGAAGGAAATCCAGGTAAGCTCCCCGATTTCCTCCGGGGCCGGGTGGAACACCGTGTCCCGTCCAAGCCTTGCCAGAAAAACATGGTCGTACTCATACTCCGCAAGCTCCCCGTAATCCGCATAGTAGACAAAGGAGAATATTTCCTCCGGCTCCCCCAGGGGAAATGCGGAAATCCCGAGTTCCTCCGCCGCGCGGCGGGAAACCGCCTCCGGAAGCATTTCCCCCTTTCTCGGGTGCGAACAGCAGGCGTTGCACCAGAGGCCGGCAGAATGATACTTGCCGGCTGCCCGCCGCTGGATCAGCAGGCTGCCGCTGCCGTCCGCCACAAAAAGGGAGAACGCGCGGTGCAGGCGCCTCTCCCGGTGGGCCGTAATTTTCTCGCAGGTGCCGATCTCATGGTCATAGGGATCGACGAGAATGATCTCCTCGCGCATATCCTCAGCCTCCTACTTCGTGCACGCCCTTGAGGATCGGGCTCAGGTGCTTGTAAATCAGGAAGGTAATCCCGACGTCAATCATTCCCTTCACGAAGGTAAATGGAAGGTTGAAGCAGATGAGCGACATGAGGATGCTCTTCATCCCGGGAATAATCGCCTGATATGCCGCGAGAATCGTCTCCTCCGGGAGAAAATTGTAATAGACGGGGTAAACCACGAAATAATTGATCGGCACAGACGCGATAGCCATGACCGAGGCGCCGAGGAAGGAGCCGGTGATCGCCCCCGCCTTCGTCCGGTGATATTTATACCAGAGCCCTGCCATGCCGGAGAACACCGCGCCCATGAGGAAGTTCGAGAGTTCCCCCACACCGAAGGAGCCGGTGTTCGCGATATGGAAAATGTTCTTGATCAGCTCAACCAGAATCCCGGTCATCGGCCCGAGTGCGAATGCCCCGAGAAGCGCCGGAAGATCAGAAAAATCAAATTTGATAAATGTCGGCATAAGCATCGGAACCGGAATCTCCAGCAGCATCAGAATATACGCCGCCGCGGCGAGTATGCCGGTCACCGCGATTTTGTGAATCTTTTTCATGTCAGCCATATCAGGGAGCCCTCCTGCCGTCCGCCCCGCGGGCGGTCTACACGCCAATATCTGCAGCCGAACTCGATTATATATGGTATGCACAAGGATTGCAAGTTTGCGGGGAGGGACGGCGCCAGGCGCTTACTGCTGCCAGGATACGGCCGGGATGCGCCCGGCGCAGGCAGGTACTGGAGATGCGCCCGGCGCTTTCCGTCCAGGGTCACCCGCGAAGGCGCGCAAAAAGCCGCCTTGTCTCCGCATATCCCCTCTCCTCGAGATTCCGGACATTTTCCACGGAAAAATCCAGGGTTCCGGCATGGGGCGCTTTCTCCAGCGGTGCCTCCGGACGGAGTTCAATCAGCCTGCGGCTCCCGATAAGCCGCGGATCGACCTGGTCCTCCATCGTCAGGTAGCTGACCAGCACCGGATCCGCCAATGACTTCCGGAAGACGCCGAGCGGGATCTTGTCCGCCACGGCAGTCTTTGAAGCGCCAAGCGGAAGGATTCCCCCATCCGTGTAATGCCGCCCGCGATACGGAATAGGATCCGCTATCCCCGGGATGCAGGCGCTCGCGAGGACAAGAAGCCTCTGCTCCCCCGCCGGAAGGCCATTCAGGCGGAAATATTCCGGCTGTTCCGTCTCCCGGCAGTATGCGCACACGGTGACCGGCACGGTATTCTTCTCTAAGAGGCTGTCCGGATAGAGTTCCCGCATCGTCCGGGCAACTTCATCAGCGGAGATCTCCGGCTTTCTGCCCCGATGCTGCGGATCCGGGCAGAGAAACCGCCGCATTTCCGCCATGAGCTCACGCATCGCTCCGATCCCGCAGGCTGCGTAAAGCAAGGCATTCAGGGCACCGATCGATGTCCCGGAAAGCTCAAGCTGCGCCTGATCCAATCCCATTTCTTCCAGCGCCCGAAACATCCCGATCTGGTACGCGCCCTTCGCCCCGCCGCCGGAAAGCACAATGCCGGCTCTCCTGCCCCTGAGCAGTGTTGAAACAGCCATATCCATAAACCTCCTTCAGCCCTGCTATGCCCTATCCCATAAATTCCTGTTTGGCTGCTAATTTATCATATTCAGTGGCAAACCTCAATGCAAAGGGAACTATCTCCACCACTACGGTCATGGTTGCAATTCATTTTTCATAGAAACTCCTGATCTCTTCTTCTGCACATGGCAGCGGCAGCGGAAATTGTCCGCTGCCGCCGCTATGACAGGAGTATGCTTCTAATTCATTGCAAAGAAATATCTACTGGTTATTTTTTTCGCTTTATTCACTGGATCCAGACACCATTAACATCCACACGATAGCCATCCGGTGTTGTTGTATTTCTGTACAAATGCCCCTGCATCTTTCCTGCCTCAGGTTCAAAGTAATACCACTTTCCTTCAATCAGCTGCCAACCGGTCAGCATATATCCGAAGTTTCCGTCATGCTGATTATATAGGAAATATATATTACCATCTGTATCATTCAGCCAACCGCCCTGGCAATATCCGACCGTGTCGAAATGATACCATTTATTTTTACCATTCCAGGATAGTTCTTTCCAAGTTCCCTGCGGATAGGTGCCATCTACATAGCGGAACCACCAGCCTTTGGCATCCATTTTCCAGTTGCCGCTGTTCTTTTGATTACCGGTATAATAACCCTTGGTATATTCTGCTTTCGAACTGTTGCCCCTGCGTCCGCTCCTTTCGGAATTTGCCTTACTTTCTGTATTATCTGACGGCTTATCCGCATGCAGCTTGATCGATTTTCCATCATACAATCTCATACCATCAGCAGCCTGCGACCAATGACTGAACCACTCATAGAGCATCGGCATCTCTGACGGGATGCAATTGTGATTCCTCTCTGCTGTCTGTCCGAATTTAAACAGCGGGATGCCCGCCTCATTCTTCCAGATATTGGTCTTGTAACGGCCATTCTCGCGAACTTCTGTAGGATTAGCTGAATCTGCCAGGCCATTACGGTTCAGGTAGTAGGAAACTGTCGTACTGCACTTATTGGCATTAGCACCAGTCTGTTGGAAATCCCAGCTGTCTACATCGTACTCGCCCAGAATTAGATAGTGCGGAATCAAGCATGGTATCTTATGATAAAGTAGTGCAGATGTTTAAACAGATTGATGCATTAAAGTAAACTACCGCCGATTGTAAAATGAAGTTGGACATCTGAATAAAATAAAGATCCATGGCAGGATCTTTGGTAGAATGTAAGTCACCACAACAAACTTTCTACAGGAGAATCGCCACCATGGACTACTCTCATTCTACCATATCTTCCCATATAAAAGGCAAACATCTTTCGTATGAGGAACGGGTTCTTATTCAGATTCGTCTTAAAGACCACTACTCCATCCGGGCAATTGCCCGTGAGATCGGCTGCTCACCGAACACTGTCTCGAACGAAATAGCACGTGGCTCCGTTGCCTTGTATAACGGCCATGTGACCCGTTATAAGGCGTCTGCCGGTCAGAAAGCCTATGAGGACAACCGAAAGCACAGTTGCCGGCATTATGACTTCCTGAGCAGATCAGCGTTTCTGGAGTATGTGCTGAAACACTTTACAGAAGATGGCTGGTCATTGGACGCCTGCACTGGACGCGCTGTTCTCGATGGTGAATTTACCAGAGAGCAGATCGTCTGCACAAAAACGCTTTACCGCTATGTTGATCTTGGCCTCTTTGGCATCAGGAACCATAACCTTCCTGAAAAGCTGAAGCGTAAGTCCAAGAAACATAGAGTTCGGATCAACAAGAAAAAGCTGGGTCGCAGCATTGAGGAACGTCCCAGAGAGATCGAGTCCCGTGAGGAATTCGGGCACTGGGAATGTGACCTCGTATTGGGTGCCAAAACCCGGGATGACCAGGTCCTGCTCACTCTTGCTGAACGCAAAAGCCGTGAGTTCCTGATGCTTCCTATTGCAAACAAGACATCAGCGTGTGTCATGAAGGCAATTAAACAGCTTCAGGAGACTTACAGCGAACACTTCGGTGAAGTGTTCAAAACGATTACGACCGATAACGGTTCGGAATTCGCCGACCTTTCAGAACTTGAGAAGATGGCTGATACGCTTGTCTACTATGCCCATCCCTACACATCCTGCGATAAGGGAACCGTAGAGCGGCATAACGGCCTGATCAGAAGGTTCATACCAAAGGGTAAGCGGATTGATGACTTTACCGGTCAGCAGATCTCCGATGTGGAGACCTGGTGTAACTGCCTCCCACGGAAGATCCTGGGTTACAGAACCCCGGATGAAATCTTCGAGGAGGAAATCGACCGAATCTACCAGGCTACTGCCTAGCGGAGGGTGTCCAACTTGTTATTGCAATTTACCCTTTTCTTCTTTTTGTAAGTTATCGTAATACTGTTTTACATTGTACCCGCATCCCGGACACATTTCTGCCTGATCGGAAACTTCCCGCCCACATTCCGGGCATCTAATTAGTGCCATATTTCATACTCCCCCTTTTGATAAATAGCTATGCAAATCAACTATAGACATTATAGCACTTGTATTGATATTTGGGAGATATTCTGCAAGTGAATGATAGATAAGTTCGTATAGTTGATTATAGTCAAGTTAATTATATATTTCACATCAAAAGCCATTGTGCTTTGTAAGATTACTGCATTAGCAGTAGTCTAGTTTTCTAAGGAGCAATCTTCATAGGATTGTTCCTTTTTTTTGTGTTATAATATAAATGTATTAGTGTGCCTATCGTGATATGGAAGGAGGATCAATGGAAGCTAACGATAGGCAGTATCTTGCAATGCACAAATATAAAATATGGCAGTCAGAAAACGACCATAGGTGGTGCACCTATCTCCCACCGGAAACAAAATGGCAAGAACGAAAGTGTGTTCGGCGTAAAAATAAAAACGATTTGCTACAATGTATTATCCAATATTACAGGGGAACTTGTGATGAAGATATTACATTTGAAGAAGCATTTTCAAAATGGGTTCAGCACCAATTATCCTTGGAGAGAATCTCCTATGCTACAGGAAACCGGCTATATTCCGTTTATCACAGGCATTACCAGAAATTCGGAAAACAAATCTTGCATGAAATCCAGCCGTCAGATTATGTAGAGTTCATGGAGTCAGAAGTCGCAAATAAACATCTTACGGCAAAAGGATATGCCAATTTCAAACAAGTTATTAGCGGGACATTGAAATATTCTAAGCGCAAAAAATGGATTAGTTTCCTTCCCGACGATGTATTTAGTGAACTTGATTTTTCACGTAGGGATTTTAGGAAACCAATCCATGGAAGTAAAGAAGAAGTGTTCAATGTAGAAGAAATGGACACTATCATTTCTTACTTGAAAGAACATCTGGACACCCAGAATATTGGAATTTTACTTATGTTTATTACAGGCATGAGGGTAGGCGAGCTTGCTGCTTTGAAGCATGAGGATTTCTGTGATGGCTATGTTATGATACATAGGACAGAGACAAAATATTGTTTTGATGGAAAATATCATTATGATGTCAAGGATTTTCCAAAAACTGAGGCAGGAGTAAGGGCTATTGTTATTCCAGATTCATACCAATGGCTCATTCGGAAGATCACAGAGTTAAACCCAACAGAAGAATATGTCTTTGTTAGCTCGCGTACAAAGAAACGAATGTCAACAAATTGTTTCCGTACTCGCCTGAGAAATATCTGTGATGAACTTGGGATTTACCGGAAGTCACCGCACAAGATCAGAAAAACTTATGGAACGATATTGCTAGACAACCATGTTGATAATTCTGTTGTTACATCCCTGATGGGACATACAAACATTGCCGTTACAGAAGGATATTACCACAGGGATAGGAAATCATTAGATCAAAAGCGGATGATTTTAGATCAAATTTCAGATTTTAGCAAAGGATAAGATATGCAACAAAAAGGCAACACCCCTCACAGATGCTGCCTTTTTATTAGAATGACCTAGCAAAACGAACAAGTAAGCCATGTCATTATTCAGCAGATGACGGGAATCGAACCCGCCTCCCCAGCTTGGGAAGCTGGTATTCTACCGATGAACTACATCTGCAGGAGAAATAACTAATTTCTCGACAAAAAATATTGTAGCATGAAATTCGACATTTGCCAATACCCTAAATGAAGTTCTTTTTCACAGCTGGCGGATATCGTGACGATTCAGCACCCACATCGAGCGCCTGCGGCGCTTGGCAACATGCTGGGTGGAAAAGGCAGCACTTATTGCCTAAGTCCCCTCTTCCACCCGGAAAATCCCGCCTTCGTCCACAATCAGAGTGCGGCGCGGATATCTATGCCGTCCTTCTGGCTGTTCATCCGGCTGGCTTTGTCGACCTTTTTCCGGAGATAGCCGATGACATCCTTTCTGGTGACGATGCCGATAAAGCACTTCTGGTCATCAAGGACGGGAACAAAATTTTGCTGCACAATGATATCCAGAAGATCTTCCATCCGGGCATCCACCCTCACCGGCTCATTGTCCCGGCGACGCTCAATATCCGTGATCTGCGCCTTGGTCAATTCCCCGATCATCTCCCTCGGATGATTCCTGAGCCACCAGAGGACGTCCCCCTCGGTGATTGTCCCGATATAGTGGCCGTCCGCGACACAGATAATTGGCACCGACTGGTAACGGTATTTCTTCATCGTTTCCATGGCCTCGGCAAGTGTGTCCGTGTCCTTGAGGTAAACCACGTTCTCCTTCGGTGTCAGGAAAAATAAAATATTCATGAAAATACCTCCTCTAAGGTCTTAAATTGTCAATGTTTCCGCACGATCTCCCCTTCGCGCTTGTAGATCGAATCCGCGTCAACGCACCCCCGCACAGATGACAGCGGATAAATATTCGTATTCCGTCCGACGACGACGCCGGGATTGAGCACCGTGCCGCAGCCCACCTCAACGTGATCGCCGATCAGCGCGCCGACTTTCTTTCTCCCGGTATCCACATCGCCTTCCCCGGTGTGGATCTGCACATGAAGCTTGTCCGCCTTCACATTCGAGGTGATGGAACCTGCTCCCATATGGGCGTGAAAGCCGAGAATAGAATCGCCGACATAGTTATAATGGGGGGTCTCCACCGCGTCGAAGAGAATCACGTTCTTGAGCTCTGTCGAGTTGCCGACGACAGCCCCCTCGCCGATCAGCGCACTCTGCCGGATAAATGCACATTGCCGGATCTGCGCGCCCGGCCCGACAATCACAGGGCCGTGGAGATATGCACTCGAAAAGACCTCCGCGGTCCGGTGCACCCAGATATTCTCCCCCACCTGCCTGTACTCCGCCGGATCCAGGGTCTCCCCCAATTTTACGAGGAAATCCGCGATGCCCTCGAGGGCTTCCCACGGATAGGTAAACTGCCGCAGATAGTCTGCCGCCATCGTGTGCGTCAGGTCATAGAGCTGTGTGATTTCTGTATCCTTCTTGAGCATCTTGTGCTACCTCTGTTCTGTCTGATTTGTTTTCCGGGATGCAGCCCCCGCTGTCTGGCTCTCCGCCAGATTTCTCGGCTGGGCAACTGTCCCTGCTGTCCGCCTCTTTGCCGGATTTTCCCGCGTTGAAGCAGCCCCCGCTGTCCGTCTCTTCGCCGGATTTTCCCGCGGAGCGGCTGTCCCTGTCTTCCTCCTCCCGGCGGAAGGATGGTCGTAGATTTCATTCTCCTTATAGAAGGCCGCCACCTGGTCAAACCGCTGGCGGACCGTCTGAGGCGGGACATTCGTGCCGGCGGCACCGAGTGTCCTCACGGTGACAAACTTTTCCAATTTTTCCCGGTACTCGCCCGGCGTGATCCTGCCCTCCGCGACATAGGTCAGCCCTTTCTCCCAACTCGCCGTAAGCTCGGGATTCAGCATCTGGCGCATGGACGCGCCGACCACCTCGTAAACCGCCTCCCCAAGAAAGGATGGTGTGATCACCTGGGTCTTTGTGTTCAGGTTCAGATACCGGATCGTGAACAGCTTTTTCAGAATCTCCGCGCGGGTAGCGCTGGTTCCGATGCCGCTTCCCTTAATCTGGGCGCGCAGCTCCTCATCTTCAATCAGCTGGCCGGCATTTTCCATCGCCAGGATCATCGATCCCGAGGTATACCGCTTCGGCGGGGAAGTCTCCCCCTCACGGATGGAGAGCGCGGTAAGCGGGAGGACGGATCCCTTTTTCAGCCCCGCGACCGCCCTGAGGAAAGCCGGGTCGGAAAGATCAGCTTCCTGCCCCTGCTTTTCCGGGGAATCCTCCCCGGCGCTCCGTCCATCCTCCGCTCTTCCCCTGGTTCCTGTACTCCGGGATCCCTGCGGCAGCCCCGCAACCTGGAGATACCCGGGTTCCTCGAGCACACGGAAATTGGCGAAAAAGTGCTCGCCGCGGGTGACAATCTCCAGCGCATATTTCCGGTAAACTGCCGGCGGGCAGAAAATGCTTAAAAAACGGCGGCAGATCATCTGGTAAATGCGCACCTTCTGTTCCGGAAGGCTCCGGAGCGCGCCGAGGCCGTATCCGGTGGGAATCAGCGCGTAATGATCCGTGATCGCCTTATCGTTCACATACCGGGTCTTCGCGATGTTCTTCCAGCTTCCGGACGCGAGAACCTTTCCCGCGGCATCTGCCACCGGCCCGTACCCGGCAATTCCCCGGATGTTCCGGTCGATCTCCTTTGCCACCGCCGTGGAAAGCACCCTGGCATCGGTTCTCGGATAGGTGACCAGCTTCTTCTCGTACAATTCCTGGATAACCGCCAGCGTCTGATCCGGGCTCAGGTGGAAATACTTAGAGCAGTCATTCTGAATCTCCGCGAGGTTATAGAGAAGCGGCGCATTACGGACCTCCTTCTTCTTCTCCGCGGAGAGAACCCTGCCATCCTCGCGGTCCGGCTCAGAGAGCAGGCGGATGAGTGCCTCCGCGTCCTTCCTCTCCCGGAAACCATTTTCCTTATAGAGAAGCGGGCTTTTCTCGTAGCGGGATCCCGCGGCCGCCCTCCACTCTCCCTCAAGAGGAAAGGTCTTCGCGCCCTCCCCGTCATCCAGTCGGAAAGTACCGATCACCCGATAGAATGGCGTTTTGACAAAATTTCTGATCTCGCGTTCCCGGCGGACAACCATGCCGAGGACGCAGGTCATGACACGGCCAACCGAGATAACCGTCCAGCGGCCTTTCCGGTAGTTCGTGATCGCCGGCCCGAACTTCAGGGAGAGCGCCCGGGAAAAGTTGATGCCCATCAGGTAGTCTTCCTCAGCCCGAAGATATGCCGCATCTGCCAATGCGTCGTACGCCTTCTCCTCCTTCGCCTCCCGGATGCCGCGGAGAATCTCCTCCTCCGTCTGGGAATCAATCCAGACCCGCTTCTGTGTTTTATCCGCGGGAACTCCGGCCATCTGCGCCACCAGACGGTAGATGTATTCCCCCTCCCGCCCCGAATCGGTGCAGACGTAGATGGTATCGATGTCCGGCCGGTTCAGCAGCCCCTTGACGACATTGAACTGCTTTTTTACGTCCGGAATGACTTCATATTTAAATGTTTTCGGCAGAAACGGCAGCGTGTCCAGCCGCCATTTCCGGTATTTCTCATCATAAGCCTCGGGATAACTCATGGTGACAAGATGCCCGACACACCAGGTAACCACCGCATCCGCGGACTCCAGATACCCGCTGCCCTGGCTTCCGCCGACATGGAGAACCTGGGCGAACTGTCTGGCCACGCTCGGCTTTTCCGCAATATATAACGATTTTCCCAAAACAATCCTCTTTGTCTTTTCTGCCGGAAACCGGCGGCACTTCCGTCTTCGGCAATTTTATTATAAGCCCCGCACAAAAGAGAAACAATTTCGCGCGCATGAAAAATTATTATAATTCTATGAAGTGGAGAAACAAACCATGTTCCTGATCAGCCCCCGCATCCCGCGAAGCTGCGCCTCGCCCGATGCGGGGTGTGCCCGCTGGGCCTGCGCTCGTTAAGCGCTCTGCATAAAAAAAATCAGGAGATATCGCCCGACATCTCCTGATCTCGCTCTCCGCGGATGCGGAAAGATTACTTTGCCTCGATATAGCCGAGCTTCGTCAGAAGCTCCGCGCAGAGAACCGCGCCGCCGGCGGCACCGCGCAGGGTGTTGTGGGCGAGGCCGACAAACTTCCAGTCGTAGACGGTATCCTCTCTCAGGCGGCCGATGGTAACGCCCATCCCATGCTCATAATTGACGTCGAGCGTAACCTGCGGGCGGTCCGGCTCCTCGCGGTACTGGATAAACTGCTTCGGAGCGCTCGGAAGCGCATACTCCTGCGGAAGGCCGCGGTAGCTCACGAGCTTTTCAATCAGCTGCTCCTTCGTCGGATGCTGGCGGAACTTCACGAATACCGATGCCGTGTGGCCGTCCGGAATCGGGACACGCAGGCACTGGCTGGTGATCACCGGCTCCTTGGCCTTGACGATCACGCCGTTCTCGATCTCCCCGAAAATCTTGAGAGGCTCCTGCTCACTCTTATCCTCCTCACCGGCGATATAGGGGATGATGTTGTTGACCATCTCCGGCCAGTCCTTGAAGGTTTTTCCCGCCCCGGAAATTGCCTGGTAGGTGGAGACAATACACTCGTAGGGCTCAAATTCTCTCCAGGCCGCCAGCGCCGGTGTATAGCCCTGGATGGAGCAGTTCGGCTTCACAGCGATGAACCCGCGCTTCGTGCCGAGACGCTTTTTCTGGAAGGGGATAATGTCAAAGTGGCTGGCATTGATCTCCGGGATGACCATCGGCACATCCGGGGTCCAGCGGTGCGCACTGTTGTTGGAAACCACCGGAGTCTCGGTCTTCGCGTATTCTTCCTCGATTCTGCGGATCTCGTCCTTCGTCATATCAACAGCGCTGAAGACAAAGTCAACCTTGTCGACCACATTCTCCGGCCTGCTGACATCCACGACAACCATGTTCTTCACCTTTTCCGGGATCGGAACGGACATCTTCCAGCGGTTCCCGACCGCCTGCTCGTAGGTTTTTCCCGCGGATCTCGGGCTGGCAGCCAGAACGGTGATTTCGTACCACGGATGATCGGCAAGGAGGGTAACGAAACGCTGGCCGACCATACCGGTCGCGCCAAGGACGCCAACACGAAGCTTCTTCTCAAGACTCATAGATTTTGGTCCTTTCTGCTCAGTTTACAGGAAATTGCTTTCATCTTATATGAACCAAAAGTAAAAATCAATCGAAAAAGTTCACAGCATTCCCCCGGTTTTTCCTTGTCTTCTTGGCATCCGCGACAAAATTTTCCCTGAACCCTCCTGCCGCACAAGGCAGATTCGGCATACAGAAGCCGGAAAAACGGCATGTTTTCCTACAGTTTTTCCGCAACGTCCAGGGCAACCCGGATCATATCCGTGAAAGAGGTCTCCCTCTCGGCTGCCGTCGTCGCCTCCCCTGTGACCAGGGAGTCCGAGATGGTGAGAATCGTCAGCGCGTTCGCCCTGCCGTACGCCGCGTTGCTGTACAGGGCAGCAGACTCCATCTCCACAGCGAGAACCCCCATGGAGGCCCAGTCTGTCCCTGCCGCGGGCATCGGCGGATTGTAGAACATATCCGAACTCAGGATATTCCCCACCCGGTAAGGGAGCTTCCTCGCCTCCGCCGCCTCCGCCGCCTTCCGGAGGAGTTCAAAGCTCGCAATGCAGGAATAGGAGCCCGGCAGGCGGTAGAGATCCGGATAATTGGATGTCGTGCAGGCTCCCATCCCGAAGACGAGGTCGCGGATATGGACATCCTCCGTCATTGCCCCGGCAGTGCCCACGCGGATCAGATTCTCCACGCCGTAGTAGTTGATCAGCTCATACGAATAGATTCCCATCGACGGGCATCCCATGCCTGTTCCCATGACAGAGACCGGCTTTCCCTGATAGGTTCCGGTGTACCCGAGCATATTGCGGGTCGTGTTGACCAGTTTCGCCCCGGCCAGGAAATGCTCCGCGATGTACTTTGCCCGCAGGGGATCTCCCGGAAGCAGGATCGTCTTCGCAAAATCCCCGGCTTTTGCCGAATTATGCGGTGTCGGTGTTTTCCCTGGATCATATTTTGACATGCCTATACCTCCTCAGGTTTTCTCTTGGATCCTCTGCCATCGCGCCTGGCCTTCCGGATCTCACCGAGATTGATCCTGCTGTCCCGGTAAGTAACGGTAGGCGGTGCTGCCTCCGCCATCACCCACGCGGAAAGAACACTGTCCCCGGAAGTCAGCCGGATACCCCGGACGCCGCGGGAATTTTTCTTCATCACCGAGATTTCTCCCAGCGGAAACCGGAGGAAATACCCGTTCTTTGTCGCCAGCACCACATCTTCCGCGGACGCGGTGTCCAGCACCGCAATGAGGGAATCTCCCTCAGCGAGCTTTGTCGCCGCGACGGTATTCCGGTTCACCGTGATAAACTCAGTGCCGGGCACAATCTTGACCATGCCCTGCCCGGTGGCAAAGAGCAGCCGTTTTCCCACAAGGCGGGTCATATTGTCCACACAAACCGGTCTCTCCTTCATGCCGTCGAACCGGCTGATATTGTCGATCGGTGTCCCTTTGTCCTTCACCTTCCCATTCGGAATGTCCGTCACGCGCACCATATGGAGCACTCCCTGGTTGGTGACCAGGCCAATCTTCTCCGCGGTGGTGCAGGGGATCACCCAGACATTTTCCTTATCTACCGTCTCCCGGTTTTTCTCGTAAAGCTGTGGGTCGAGAAGCTTGGCATAGCCAAAGCGGTCCAGGACGAAAATCTCCTTCCGGGCGGCCTCCTCGGTCTCCACAACCTCCGCCTCCGCCTGGTCCTCAATCAGGGTCTTCCTGGGAACAGCGAATTCCTTCCGGATCGCCTCAAGATCCTTCCGGATCACCGCATCCATCTCCCCGCGATTCTGCAGGATCTTGTTATACTGGCGGATCTTCTGGAGAGATTCCAGATATTCCTTCTGGAGCGTCAGGAGCTCAAGCCCGATCAGCCGGTAGAGCCGCATCTGCAGGATCGCGTCAGCCTGGCGCTCGGTAAAGTGAAATCCCTTCGCCTCCTTCTCCAGTGACGGATCCCGGAACGTAATGTTCTTGGTCTCCCCCCTGGTGAGGCACGCCCTCGCGTCGGCAAGCTTCCGGGAACCGCGGAGGACAGCGATGATGAGATCGATGCAGTCCACCGCCCGGATTAACCCCTCGTGAACCTCCTTGTTCTCCATCTCCTTCTGCAGGAGAACCTGGTATTTCCGCGTATAATTCTCATACTGGAAATCCAGATAGCACTGCAGGATGCTTCGAAGGTTCATCGTCTCCGGACGGCCGTTCACGATCGCCAGCATATTGACGCCGAAGGTATCCTCGAGCTTCGTCTTCTTGTAGAGGATGTTCCTGATCTTCTCCGGATCCGCGCCCTTCCTGAGCTCCAGGACAATGCGGATGCCCTCCTTGCTGGACTGGTTCGAGATATCCGTGATGTCCGGGAGCTGCCGGCTCTCCACCAGCTCCGCGATATCCGTCAGGCACTTGTTGATTCCGGCGCCGATCATCGTGTAGGGGATCTCCGTGATCACCAGGTGGTCTTTCTCCGCGCGCTTCTTCGCCGGCTCGAAGACAATTTTTGCCCTGAGGCGGAGTTTCCCCGTTCCAGTATCATAAATCTGCACGAGATCACTCCGGTTGGCGACAATACCGCCTGTCGGAAAATCCGGCCCGTGAAGCGTCCGCAGAAGATCCGATGTCGTAAGAAGCGGATGTTCGATGTAGGCGAGAACCGTGTCAATGAGCTCCCCGAGATTGTGCGTGGGGATACTGGTACTCATGCCGACGGCGATCCCCTCCGACCCGTTCAGCAGAAGGTTCGGCACGCGGACCGGAAGAACCACCGGCTCCTGCTCGGTCTCATCGTAGTTCGGCTGGAAGCGGACCGTCTTGTCCAGGTCCTTCAGGAACACCTCCTGGGTGAATTTCTGGAGCCTTGCCTCGGTGTAGCGCATGGCGGCGGCGCCGTCGCCCTCAATGGAACCGAAATTGCCGTGGCCGTCCACAAGGGGCATGCTTTTCTTGAAGCCCTGCGCCATGACCACCAGGGTGTCATAGATTGAGCTGTCTCCGTGCGGGTGATATTTTCCCATCGTATCCCCGACGATTCGCGCCGACTTCCGGTGCGGCTTGTCATAATCCAGGCGGAGCCTGTCCATATCGTAGAGCACGCGCCTCTGCACCGGCTTTAAGCCGTCCCTGGCATCAGGGATCGCGCGGGAGGTGATGACGCTCATGGAGTAATTGAGGTAGCTTCGCTGCATCTCCTCACTGTATTCCGTGGTGATAATCTTCTCTGCCATGTCTCTCTCCCTTACGCGTCAATCTCCGCCTCGTCGGCGTGGTCATGGATAAATGTCCGCCTGGGCGGCACATCGCTCCCCATCAGCATCTCTGTGACTTCGGAAGCCACATGGCTGTCCTCGATCTCCACCCGCTTCAGCATCCTTGTCTCCGGGCAGAGGGTCGTCTCCCAGAGCTGCTCCGGATCCATCTCGCCGAGACCCTTGTAGCGCTGGAGCGTGAACTCCCCCTTATGGGTCTTCCGGTACTGCTCCAGGGCATGGTCGTCATAGAGATACTGCCCCTCCCCGCGCTTCGGCACAACCTTGTAGAGCGGCGGCATGGCAATATAGACATGCCCCTCCCGGATGAGATCCGGCATGAAGCGGTAGAAAAAGGTAAGCAGCAGCGTGTCAATATGGCTTCCGTCCACATCCGCATCGGTCATCAGGATAATCTTATCATACCTCAGCTTGGAGATATCAAAGTCATTGCCGTATCCCTCGGAAAACCCGCAGCCGAAGGCGTTGATCATGGTCTTGATCTCGGCATTGGCCAGAACCTTGTCCATGGATGCCTTCTCCACGTTGAGAATCTTCCCCCGGATCGGCAGGATAGCCTGAAATTCCCTGTTGCGCCCGGACTTCGCCGAGCCGCCGGCGGAATCGCCCTCGACGATGAAAATCTCACATTTCGCGGGATCCCGGCTCTCGCAGTTGGCCAGCTTGCCGTTGCTGTCAAAAGAGAACTTCGGCTTTACCAGCATGCTGGTCTTCGCCTTCTCCGCGCTCTTCCGGATCTTCGCGGATTTCTCGGCGCATCCGATAATGTTCCGCAGAATCTCCACATTGCGGTCAAAAAACAGCGTCAGCTCGTCGCCGGTTACATTGGCCACAGCCCGGACAGCATCCTGGCTCGCCAGTTTGGTTTTTGTCTGCCCTTCAAACACCGGATCCGGATGCTTGATCGAGATCACAGCGATCATGCCGTTGCGCGTGTCCGCCCCGGTAAAGTTGGTGTCCTTCTCTTTCAGGATGCCAAGCTCGCGGGCATAGCTGTTGATCAGCTGGGTAAACCGCGTTTTAAAGCCGACCAGGTGGGTGCCCCCCTCCTGCGTCGCAATATTGTTGCAAAAGCCGAGGATATTCTCCTCGAACTCGTTCACAAACCGGATGACCCCTTCGACCTCGATGCCGTCGCTCTCCCCTTTGAAAGCGATCGGATCGCAGACAGCCTCCTTCCCCTTGCTGATCTCCTTCACGTAGGCGGTGATGCCCTCCGGCTCGCGGTAGACGGCCTTCTCCTCCTCGCCCTCCCGCTTGTCCTCATAAAATAACGTGAGTTTCGGGTTCAGGTAAGCGAGCTCGTGGAGCCGGGCTTTCAGCCAGTCCTCCTTGAACCTGGTCTTCTCGAAGATCGTGTCATCTGGAAGAAAATTGATGGTGGTCCCGTGCTCCCTTGTCTTCCCGCAGGCCGGAAGCAGGCCGCCGACGAGCTTTCCCGTGGGCTTCCCTTTCTCGTAGGAATCCCGGTAGATGTACCCGCCCCGGCAGATCGTGACGTTCATCCTGGCAGACAGGGCATTGACCACCGAGGAACCGACGCCGTGCAGGCCGCCGCTGGTTTTATAAGAATTGTGGTCAAACTTTCCCCCGGCGTGAAGTGTGGTCAGTACAATCCGCTCGGCGGTGACGCCCTTCCGGTGCATCTCCACCGGGATGCCGCGTCCGTTATCCTTCACCGTGCAGGACCCGTCAGCCTCCAGGGTGACATGGATCTCCGTACACGCTCCGGCAAGATGCTCATCTACCGAGTTATCGACGATCTCATAGATCAGATGATTGAGACCGCGCGACCCGATACTCCCGATATACATGCCGGGCCTCCGCCGGACTGCCTCCAGCCCCTCCAGCACCGTGATACTGCTCGCGTCATATTTCTGTTCTGCCATAAAATCTTCACTCCTAGCTGATCTCTCGCCTATGTCTGGCTCTATCCTATCACAAACGCTGCCAAAATTCAAACATACGTTCGCATTTCCCTCTGCTTAACCTCACCGCCCGGCAGGATTGCCGTCCGTGAGGATCTCTTCCACCTTTCTCCGCACAGGCTTCTCCGGGCCGAATGTCTCAGCCCACCGGGGATATCGGGCCGTCACCCGGAGTATCTTCCCAGTAAACGGTTGGCGGAGGACAGCCATATACGCGCAGAGATGAAGCTCCCCGCCGCTTCCTGCCTCATTCATGATCCGAACCACCCCCGGATCTCCGGTCGCAAGAAAGGCTTCCCTTGCCCCGCCCGGCCCGTAGAGAAGGTCGCCGGCGAGGGGATGTCCCTCGGAGGCGAGGTGGACGCGGATCTGGTGGGTTCTCCCCTGCTCCAGGGTGCAGGCGGTGAGGACCTCATTCCCGGACACCGCAAGGGCGCGGCAGCGGGTTTTCGCCGGTTTCCCCTCCGGGCAGGCCTGCCGGAGCATCAGGACGCCGGGGATCCTGCCGATCGGCCGGTCGATCACGATATCCCCGCCGAACCTGCCGATGGCGCCGGCGAGATAGACCTTCCGGAAGGCCTTCTCCTCCTGCTGTTTGAACAGGCTGTCCGCCGCCCCGCTGTTCTTCGCGATCACGACAAGTCCGGAGGTGTCCCTGTCCAGGCGCCCGATCATGTGGATTTCCCGGGCACGGTTTTCATAGCCGAGATAGACCGCAGCCGCATTGGCCAGCGTGTCGGCATAATGCCCGAAGGACGGATGGCAGACAAGGCCGGATGGCTTCTGCAGGATCAGGAGATCCTCGTCCTCATAGAGAATCTCGGGCGGAAGAAAGGGTTCCGGCCGCACCCAGACGCATTTCCCGCTGTCCGGATCCGTGATATCCAGCCGGAGCTCATCACCGGGGGCAAGCAGGGCGGCTGCCCTGGCCGGTTTTCCGTTCAGCAGGATTCCCCCCGCACGGTACTTTACCCGGCTCATCAGCCGTGCCGAGAAGCCGAGCTTCTGCTTCATCAGGTCCCGCACCGTGATCCCGGCAAGATCCCCGGTCACAGTGATGGAAAGAATTCTCCGATCCTCACACGCCATTTTCCCACCTCCCATCGCCTGCTGGCAGAGCGCCGGCAGACCAGCTTATTATAGAGAGAAATTTTCCATCCGTAAAGCGGGAACGGCCTGTATCGGAATGTAGGGCGATGTCTGCATTTGACATCCGCGCCCGGGTAAACTAGAATAACAGGGACAGGGAATTGCAGAATCAGAACAGCAGATGATGAGGGTGCTTCCATATCCGGAAGTGCCCTCTTTCTTTTCCCGGCATTCTCCAGAAAGAAGGCTTCCATGCGCTATTATATTGCCGATTGTCACTTTTTTCATGAATCCCTGAACCGACAGCTGGACTGCCGTGGCTTCACGGACGTCCGGGCTTCGAACAGCTACATGATCCGGCAGTGGAACCGAAAGGTCCGCCCGCGGGATGAGGTGGTTATTCTCGGCGATTTTTCCTGGGGAAATGCGAAGGAGACCAACAGCGTCCTGGAACAGCTGAACGGAATCCTCTACCTCATCAAGGGCAATCACGACCGCTTCGGGGAGCAGAAGGACTACAACGCCTCCCGCTTCGTCTGGATCCGGCCGTACGCGGAACTGCACGACGGCGGCAGAAAAGTCATCCTCTGCCACTATCCGATCCTCTGCTACAACGGCCAGTATCATCTGAACGAGGACGGGTCGCCGAAAACCTGGATGCTCTACGGCCACGTCCACGACACCCAGGATCAGCGGTTGATCGAGACTTTCCAGGAAATCACGGCAAATACCGTCCTCGCCTACAAGAATGGGGAGTCCCGCACCGTTCCCAGCAACATGATCAACTGCTTCTGCATGTATTCGGACTACACGCCGCTCTCCCTCGACGAGTGGATCGCGTGCGACAAAAAACGCCGCGCGGCGAGAAAAAATATTCTGCCGCGCGGCCTGAGCCGCCTTGAGATCCCGGGAAGGGAAGCCTTTCTCCCGTCCCCGGGAACCCCGGAGACCGATGGTCCTTTTATTTCCGAAGCGCCTGATCCAGATCTTCGATGATGTCCTCGACATTTTCAATTCCGCAGGAGAGGCGGACCATATCCGGCCTCACCCCGCAGGCGATCAGTTCCTCATCGGTCAGCTGCCGGTGCGTGGAGCTCGCCGGGTGAAGCACCATCGTGTGGGCATCCGCCACATGCGTCGCGATAATGATCAGCTTAAGCTTTTTCATGAATACCTCCGCGGCTTTTCTCCCGCCCCGGACGCCGAAGGAGATCACGCCGCAGGTTCCGTCCGGCATATACTTCTTCGCCCGCTCATAATACCGGTTTGACGGAAGTCCCGGATACTCGACCCAGGCGACCTCGGGATTCTTCTCCAGATACTCCGCAACGCACTGCGCATTTTCACAGTGGCGCTTCATGCGGACGGCCAGGGACTCCAGGCCGAGGTTCAGGATATAGGCGTTCATCGGGGACGGGATGGACCCGAAATCCCGCATCAGCTGGGCTGTCGCCTTCGTGATGAACGCGCCCTCTTTTCCGAATTTTTCCGCATAGGTAATGCCGTGATAGGACTCATCCGGCGTCGTAAGCCCCGGAAACTTCTCTGCGTTCGCCATCCAGTCGAATTTCCCGCCGTCAACGATGGCGCCGCCGACCGTGGCATCGTGGCCGTCCATGTATTTTGTCGTCGAGTGGGTCACGATATCCGCGCCCCACTCGATCGGCCGGCAGTTGATCGGGGTCGCGAAGGTATTATCCACCACGAGCGGCACGCCGTGGGCGTGCGCAGCCTTCGCAAATCGCTCGATATCGAACACAGTCAGCGCGGGGTTCGCGATCGTCTCCCCGAAAACTGCCTTCGTATTCGGGCGGAATGCCGCCTCGAGCTCCTCATCCGTGCAGTCCGGATCCACAAAAGTGAAATCCACACCCATTTTCCGCATCGTGACGTTAAACAGGTTGAATGTCCCGCCGTAGATGGATGTGGACGCCACCACATGGTCCCCTGCCGTGGCGATATTGAAGATCGCGAAGAAGTTCGCCGCCTGCCCGGAGCTTGTCAGCATCGCCGCCGTGCCGCCCTCGAGCGCGCAGATCTTCGCCGCCACCATATCATTCGTCGGATTCTGCAGCCTGGTGTAGAAATACCCGCTCGCCTGAAGGTCAAAAAGTTTCCCCATATCCTCGCTGGTGTCATATTTGAACGTCGTGCTCTGGATAATCGGGATCATGCGGGATTCGCCGTTCTTCGGCTGATATCCCGCCTCGATACATTTCGTCTCCTGTTTCATGCCTCGCCTCCTGAAGAATATTGACTAATTCCTATTATAAACAGGGTTTTGAACAGTTTCCAGTATTTTGTTGGCCAGCACAGAGCTGGGCATTTGTGCTGCCCGCCGGGCGCACCAAAAAGCCGGGAACCCCAGCGGATTCCCGGCTGAAATGCTATTTTCCAGCATCCTCCTTCGGCCGAAGCGGATTATTCGACGTCCTGCAGCGCCGCGAAGTCCTCCTCCCCGGTTCTCACCTTCACCACGCGGAGCACCGGATAGACAAAGATCTTGCCATCGCCGATATGGCCGGTGTACAAGGTCTTCTTCGCCGTGCTGATGACCGCGTCAACCGGAACCTTGGAGACAATGACCTCAACCTTGACCTTTGGAAGAAGGGTGGAATCCACGACGGCGCCGCGGTAGCGCTCCGTCGATCCCCTCTGGATGCCGGAACCCATGACCTGCGTCATCGTCATGCCGGTCACGCCGAGCATGTTCAGGGCCTTTTTGAGTTCATCGAACTTGTTCAGCCGGCAGATGATCGTCACCTTGTACATGCCTGTCGCCGCTGTGGCAGCTGTGCCGGACACCTCCGGGCTCTCCGGCGCCTTGACCACCTTGACCGCGGCGTTCTTCTGCGCCTCAGAGGCAGCCTCGTAATTGTCCTCACCGAGATCGGTGTTATCGTTCACGTCAACGGAGAGGTCGGTAACATCGGTGATCGCGAACCCGGAATAGGCGCTCGCGAGGCCGTGCTCATGGATGTCGAGGCCGTCGATTTCCACCTGGGAGGGAACGCGGAGCCCCACCCATCGGTCAATCAGCTTGAAAATGACGAACATGACCACCAGGACATAGATATCGATCGCCAGGATGCCGATCACCTGGATGCCGAGCTGATGAAGGCCGCCGCCGTAAAAGAGGCCGAGGCCAACACCGTCATCGCCGGTGGAGAACAGGCCGACCGCCAGGGTGCCCCAGACCCCGTTCACAAAATGGACGGAGACGGCGCCGACCGGATCGTCGATTTTCGCGACATTGTCGAAAAATTCTACAGAAAAGACAACCAGGATGCCGGCAACGAGCCCGATGAAAAATGCCCCGGCCGGCGACACGCAGTCCGCGCCAGCGGTGATGGCGACAAGCCCGGCGAGCGCCGCGTTGAGCGTCATGGATACATCCGGCTTTCCATAGCGCACCCAGGTGAAGATCATCGCCGTGCAGGTAGCCACCGCCGCGGCAAGGTTCGTGGTCATGAAGGCCAGGGACGCTTCATAGAGCGCCGTGTCATCGCCCATCGAGACGGTGGAGCCGCCGTTGAAGCCGAACCAGCAGAACCAGAGGATGAATACGCCGAGGGCGACAGCGGTCATGTTGTGGCCGGGGATTGCTCTTGCCTTGCCGTTCTTGTCATACTTGCCGATGCGGGGGCCGAGCAGGGCAGCGCCGAGGCAGGCGATGATGCCGCCGACGTTGTGAACCTGCGCGGAACCGGCGAAGTCGTGGAAGCCAAGCGCGGAGAGCCAGCCGCCGCCCCAGCTCCAGTGCCCGCAGATCGGATAAACCAGGAGCGAGATCGCCGCCGAGTACAGGCAGTACGCTTTAAAATTCGTGCGCTCCGCCATGGAGCCGGACACGATGGTGGCCGCCGTTGCGCAGAACACGGTCTGGAAAATGACGTACGCCCACAGCGGCATCGCCTGCGGCACCACGCTGTTCTCCGCCGTGTAAGCTCCGCGGATCAGGAAATCCGGAACTCCGACAGCCGCTCCCATCCCGTGAAACATCAGGGAAAATCCGATGATCCAGAAGCACGGGGTGCCGATACAGAAGTCCATCATGTTCTTCATCAGGATATTGCCAGTGTTTTTCGCCCGCGTGAGTCCTGCCTCGCACAGGGCAAATCCAGCCTGCATAAAGTAAACCAGTGCCGCGCAGAGCAGCACCCAGATCACAGTTGATTGTTCAAATCCCATACGGTTTCCTCCTTTCGATCCTCACCAATCCCTCATTCCCTCCATGGCATACGGCGGGACGCCCCGGGAGCGTTCCGCTTCCGGATAAGCGTAAAGCAAATTTGCATAGCTCGCAAAAGGCGCCGGCAGCAGATCTCTCTGCTTCCGGCGCCTTTGCCATCGATATACGGATTGTAAACGGAAAATCCTTTTCCCGCAATAGTGATAATTAATATTTTTTTTATTATTTCTATATATTTTTTCTACATGTCTAACAGTGCAGGCGGCTTGGGCTTTCCCTCACTCCTCCTCGTTGGAGTACCCCATCAGGTATTCATCCACCTCGCGGGCAGCGCATCTCCCCTCATGGATGGCCCAGACGACCAGGGACTGGCCCCTGTGCATATCTCCCGCGGTGAATACCTTATCCGCACCCGTGCGGTAGCCCTCCGGCTCCGCGGCGACCGTGCCGCGCGCGGAGAGGGCGGCGCCGAAGGTGTCCGCCGTATACTTCTCGCACCCGGTGAACCCGGCGGCGATCAGGAGGAGGCCGCAGGGAATCTCCTTCTCGGTGCCCGGGATTTCCACAAGCTTCCGGTTTTCCAGCTTCACGCTGACGATCGTGACCGATTTGAGCACGCCCTTCTTGTCCGCGTGAACTTCCTTCACCGTGGTGGAATAGACGCGCGGGTCGCTGCCGAACTTCGCGATGGCCTCCTCATGGCCGTAATCGGTCTTTTTCACCTTCGGCCACTCCGGCCACGGGTTGTCCGCCGCTCGCTCTGCCGGCGGCTCAGGCATCATCTCAAGGGCGGTCACCGACCGGCAGCCCTGACGGATCACCGTGCCGATGCAGTCATTTCCCGTATCTCCGCCGCCGACAACCACGACATCCTTCCCGGCCGCGCTCAGGACACTCTTCGCCGTCTCCGGCGAGAGCAGCCGGCGCGTCGCCCCCGTCAGGAAATCTACCGCGAACGCAATGCCCTTCACGCCGTCCATCCCCACCGCGCTGAGCTTTCTCGGCTCCTTCGCGCCGCAGCAGAGGAGAACCGCGTCATATTCCTTAAGAATCGCGGCACCGTCAACGTCCTTGCCGACATCCACGCCGGTCCGGAACTCGACGCCCTCCTCCTCCATCAGCCTCCTTCTCCGGCTGATGACCGACTTATCCAGCTTCATGTTTGGAATGCCGTACATCAGGAGGCCGCCGATCCTGTCCTCACGCTCGAACACGGTCACGCTGTGGCCGCGGTGATTGAGCTGGTCCGCGGCGGCAAGCCCGCTCGGCCCAGCGCCAATGACCGCTACCTTCTTCCCGCTCCGCACCGCCGGGATCTGCGGCTTCATATAGCCGCGGGCAAATCCCGTCTCGATGAGGAAGAGCTCATTATCATGGCAGGTCACCGGCTCGCCGTATTCCCCGTTGATGCAGGCCTTCTCGCAGAGCGCCGGGCAGACCCTCCCGGTAAATTCCGGAAAATTGTTGGTCTTGACGAGCCGCGCAAGCGCGTGGGCGTAATGCCCGCGGTAGAGATGGTCATTATACTCCGGGATCAGGTTGTGCAGCGGGCACCCGGTCACCATGCCGCCGAGCCTGACCGCCGACTGGCACAGCGGCACCCCGCAGTTCATGCAGCGGGCCGCCTGTTCCCTCCGCGCCTCCTCGGAGAGCGGGATGTGGAACTCGTCGAAATTTTGAATCCGCTCCTTCACCGGCACATCCGCGTTCTGCTTTCTCTCATACTCCAAAAATCCAGTTGGTTTTCCCATAGTTCTATCCTCCGGCCGATCTGGCATGCTCACTTTCTTCCGGTTACGCCGTCACTTCGCTGAACGCATGAAGAACAGCCTCATCGCGGGGTTCCCCGTTCTCCTCATTCTTCGCGATTGCCCGGATCATCCGCTGGTAATCGGTCGGCACGATCTTCTTGAAGTCGGCCATGCGGTCGTTAAAGTTGTCGAGAATGTCCCTGCCGACCTCTGAGCCTGTCTCCTTCACATAATCGGTGAGGATTGCCCTGAGCTCCTGGCGGTCTTCCTTCGCGTCGAGATCCTTAAGGCTCACCATATCCTTGTTGAGACGGCGGTACAGCGTGTGATCCCGGTCGAGCACATACGCAAAGCCGCCGCTCATGCCTGCCGCGAAATTCTTGCCTGTCTGGCCGAGGATCACCGCGCGCTCGCCGGTCATGTACTCCAGGCCGTGGTCGCCGCAGCCCTCAGCCACCGCCGTGGCTCCGGAATTGCGGACGCAGAACCGCTCACCCGCGACGCCGCGGATGTACACCTTGCCGCTGGTTGCCCCGTAGAGAGCCACGTTGCCGACAATGATATTTTCCTCCGACCGGAACGGGCTGCCCTCCGGGGGAACCAGGACCAGCTTGCCGCCGGAAAGCCCCTTGCCGAAGCCGTCATTGGCATCACCGGTGAGCCTCAGGGTCTCGCCCTTCGGGATGAACGCGCCGAACGACTGGCCGCCCCCGCCCTCGCACTCCACGACGAAGGTGTCGTCCGGAAGGGTGCTGCCGAACCGTCTCGTGATCTCGCTTCCGAGGATTGCGCCGAAGGTGCGGTCCGTGCTGGACACGTTAAGGCTGACTTTTCCGCCCCTCGTATCCGCCCCCGCTTCCAGCGCATCATGGAATGCCGGGAGCAGCCGGGAGATGTCAAGCGTCTTCTCGAGATGGAAGTCATAGACCTTCTCCGGGTTAAAATGGCTGTTTTCCGCCTTCGCCCAGGTGGTGTCGAGAATCCTGGAGAAATCAACCTCCTTCGCGCGGTCTGTGATGAGATCCTCCCTCACCTCCAGGCAGTCCGTACGGCCGATCATCTCCTCCACACGCCGGAAGCCCAGGGATGCCATAATCTCGCGGACCTCCCTCGCGACGTAGGTCATATAATTGATCACGTGCTCCGGCTTCCCGCGGAATCGCTTCCGGAGCTCCTCATTCTGCGTGGCAATGCCGACCGGGCAGTTATTCGTCGAACATTTCCGCATCATCATGCACCCCAGGCAGACGAGGGGCGCGGTGGCAAAGCTGTACTCGTCGGCGCCGAGCATGGCGGCAATCGCCACATCGCGCCCGGTCATGAGCTTGCTGTCCGCCTCCAGGGAAACGCGGTCCCGGAGGCCATTTTCCATAAGGCTCCTGTGGGCGTCGCTGATGCCGAGCTCCCACGGGGCGCCGGCATTGTGCATGGAGCTGCCCGGCGCCGCGCCGGTTCCTCCGTCATAGCCGCAGATCAGGATGTTCTGGGCTCCTGCCTTGGCGACACCGGCAGCGATCGTGCCGACGCCGTTCTCCGAGCAGAGTTTGACCGAGATGGACGCCCTGCGGTTGGCGTTCTTGAGATCGAAGATCAGCTGCGCGAGATCCTCGATGGAGTAAATGTCATGGTGCGGCGGCGGGGAAATCAGGGACACGCCCGGGGTCGAGTATCTCGCCTTCGCCACCCACGGATAGACCTTCTTTCCCGGGAGATTTCCGCCCTCCCCGGGCTTCGCGCCCTGCGCCATCTTGATCTGGATCATTTCCGCGCTGTTCAGGTACTGGCTGGTCACGCCGAAGCGCCCCGAGGCCACCTGCTTGATCTTGGAATTGCTCTCCGTGCCGTAGCGTTCCACGTTCTCACCGCCCTCACCGGTGTTTGAGCGCCCGCCGATCCGGTTCATCGCGATCGCCAAGGTCTTATGCGCCTCCTCGGAGATCGCGCCGTAGGACATGGCGCTCACGCCGAAGCGGCGGACAATGCTCTCCACCGGCTCGACTTCCTCGATCGGGACCGGCTCCTGCTGTGCCTTGAATTTCAGCAGCCCGCGCAAGGTATGCGGCTTCTTGGAATCGTCCACAAGCCTCGAGTATTCCTTGAATTCCTCATAGCTGCCGTCCCGGACCGCGCGCTGGAGCGTGAGGATCGTCAACGGATTGTAGAGATGATCCTCAGTGCCAAAACCGCTCCGCAGGTTGTGGAAGCCGACGCTGTCCAACTTCGTGTCCGTGGTGAGCCCGAGCGGATCGAAGGCGTGATCGTGGCGGTACATTACCCCCTCCGCGATCTCCTTGACGCCGATGCCGCCGACGCGGCTCACGGTTCCGGTGAAATAGCGGTCAATCGTCTCCTGGCTCAGCCCGATCGCCTCGAAAATGTGCGCGGACTGATAGGACTGGAGCGTGCTGATGCCCATCTTCGCCGCGATCTTGACCACGCCGAGCGTGAGCGCCCGGTTATAATCCTTGATCGCCGTGTGGTAATCCTTGTCCAGAAGGCCGAGATCAATCAGCTCACTGATGCACTCATGTGCGAGATAGGGGTTGACCGCGCGGGCTCCGAAGCCGAGCAGCGCCGCGATCTGATGGACATCCCGCGGTTCCCCGCTCTCCAGGATGATGGAAATCGCCGTCCTCTGCCTTGTGCGGACGAGGTGCTGCTCCACCGACGAGACGGCGAGCAGCGAGGGAATCGGCACGTGGTTCTCGTCCACCCCGCGGTCGGACAGGATGATGATATTGCTTCCCTCGGCGGCGGCATGGTCGACGGAGACATTCAGCTGGTCGAGCGCCCGCTCCAGGGACGTATTTTTGTAATAGAGGAGGGAAATCACCCTGCTGTGGAAGCCGGGGCGGTCCAGCGCCTTAATCTTCATCAGGTCAACACCGCTCAGGATCGGATCCTTAACCTCGAGGACACGGCAATTTTCCCCCTTATCCGTCAGGAGGTCGCCGTCCGAACCGATGTAGATCGTGGTGTCGGTGACAATCTTCTCCCGGAGGGAATCGATCGGCGGGTTGGTCACCTGCGCAAACTGCTGCTTAAAATAGTTGAACAGCAGCTGATGTGCCGGGGAGAGCACCGCCAGCGGAACGTCATGCCCCATCGAGGCCGTGGGTTCAACGCCATTTTCCGCCATCGGGAAAATCTGATCCATCACATCCTCATAGGTGTACCCGAATACCTTGTAGAGCTTGTCCCGCATGGCCTGGGTGGACACCGGGATCTTCTTATTGGGGACCTTCAGGTTCTCCAGGTGGAGCAGGTTCCGGTCGAGCCACTCGCCGTAGGGCTCACGGCCGGCGTAATAGCTCTTGCACTCCTCATCGGAAATGATCCTCTTCTGCCTGGTGTCCACCAGGAGAATCCTGCCCGGCGTCAGCCTGGACTTTTTGACAATATGCTCCGGCGCGATGTCCAGGACACCGACCTCCGAGGAGAGGATGAGACGCCCGTCGTCCGTCACGTAATAGCGCGAGGGGCGGAGGCCGTTGCGGTCCAGGGTCGCGGCAACCAGGTCGCCGTCGCTCATCAGCAGGGCAGCCGGCCCGTCCCAGGGCTCCATCATCGTCGCGTAATAGTGGTAGAAATCTCTCTTTGCCGTATCCTCGTAACCCGGGTGGTTCCAGGGCTCAGGCACGAGCATCATCACCGCCAGCGGAAGATCCAGCCCGTTCATGTAGAGAAATTCCAGCGTATTGTCCAGCATGGCGGAATCGGACCCCGTGGACTGGATCACCGGATAAATTTTGTCGATATCCCCGGCAAAGTATGGGGAGGCCATAGTCTCCTCCCGGGCGAGCATACGGTCCACATTGCCGCGGATCGTGTTGATCTCCCCGTTGTGGGCGAGGAAGCGGTACGGATGGGCGCGATCCCAGCTCGGCGTTGTGTTGGTGGAAAAGCGGGAATGCACGATCGCGATCGCCGTCTTGTACTCATGGCTCTGGAGATCTGTGTAGAACTTCCGCAGCTGCCTCACCAGGAACATCCCCTTGTAAACGATCGTCCGGGAGGAGAAGGAACAGATGTAGGTGTCCTCGGAGCTCTGCTCGAACTCTCGGCGGACAACGTAAAGGCGCCGGTCAAAATCGATTCCCCGCTCCGTGTCCTCCGGGCGCTCGACAAAGCACTGCATGATGGACGGCATACAGTCGCGGGCTTCCTTCCCGAGGATCTCCGGATGCGTCGGAACCTCGCGCCAGCCCAGGAATTTCAGCCCCTCCTTTTCGGTGATCACCTGCATCATCCGCATGGCGAAGGTTCTCTTCATCCGGTCCTGGGGAAGGAACATCATGCCGATCCCGTAATCCCGCTCGCCCTTCAGGGAAATGCCGCACTTTGCCGCCTCCGCGCGAAAGAACGGGTGGCTGATCTGTGTCAGGATGCCGACACCGTCCCCGACCTTTCCCGTTGCATTCTTCCCGGCGCGGTGCTCCAGCTTCTCGACAATGCTCAAGGCGTTGTCCAGAACCTGATAGTCTTTATGGCCGTCGATATTGACGATGGTGCCGATGCCGCAGGCATCGTGCTCCTTCCCCATCGGCGCATAGTATTTCCGCATATCCATGGTCCTGCCGGTTTTCCTGCCGTGCGTGTTCCGGCGCTGCTGTCCACCGTCGTCCGGATTCCCCTGTTCCCGCTGATTTCCCATTCGCATGCACTCCTTCCGCTGATCCGCTCCGGGACAGTTAACTCGTAGCGAATACTTATTATTATCTTTTTGTTATCTTTGATATGGGTTCGATTATACGGAGTGATATGCATTTTGTCAATAATAATTTTTTCTTCCATAATTTAATGTTATGTCTTGTATTGAATATATTTATTCATTGTTAAAATGCATGATTTTCATCGTTAAGTGGCTGGTTATCGTTAAGTGCTCTGCGTAAGCAAATTTGCTAAGCTCGAACTGCGCTTTCGCTTGTTCTCACTAAGCAAATTTGCATAGCTCGCACTAAACTCGCGCTTCGCCCGCTGGGCTCGCGTCCGCCCTGCGGATAGCCATTCCACTAAACTCGGACTGCGCTTTCGCTTGTCCTCGTTAAGTGGCTGGTTATCGTTAAGTGCTCTGCGTAAGCAAATTTGCTAAGCTCGAACTGCGCTTTCGCTTGTTCTCACTAAGCAAATTTGCATAGCTCGCACTAAACTCGCGCTTCGCCCGCTGGGCTCGCGTTCGTTAAGTGCTCTGCGTAAAAAAAAGACTGCTTTTCCCAACCGGAGTGAAGGAAAAACAGTCTTATATACAGTCATGCGTCACGATTCCGCGAAGGGAACGTACAGACCGGTCGATTGCGGAAAAAGATCACCACACCTCGACAACGCGGATCATATTGGTTTTTCCGGAAACGCCGAGCGGCACGCCTGCCGTGAGGATGATGCGGTCCCCGCTCTTCACGATACCGGCTTCCTTGGCCTTGTTGACCGCCGCCTCGAAGACGAGATCCGGCCGCGGCTGCTCGCTGATGACGAGCGGCGTCACGTCGAAAAGCAGGTTCATCTGGTCAGCGACCTTCTCACTGGTTGTGCAGGCGACAATCGGGCACATCGGCCGGTAGCCGGAAAGGCGTCTCGCGGTATAGCCAGAGATCGTGACCGTGATGATAGCGTCCGCATGGAGGTCGTCCGCGATCTGTACCGTCGCGTGGGAAATCGCCGTGGTCGTCATCCCGTCATTCTTGATCACGCGGTTCTGCAGGCGGGCGACATAGTCGATATCCTGCTCTGTGCGCTCAGCGATGCGGGACATGGTGGCCACCGCCTCTGCCGGATATTTTCCGTTCGCCGACTCTCCGGAGAGCATGATGGCGGTCGTCCCGTCATAGATCGCATTGGCCACATCGGTGGTCTCCGCCCGTGTCGGGCGCGGATTGTGCATCATGGAATCGAGCATCTGGGTCGCCGTCACACACTGCTTGCCCATCTGCTCAGCCATGCGGATCATCCGCTTCTGGAGAACAGGGACGTCCTCCAGCGGAACCTCAACCCCGAGGTCGCCCCGGGCAACCATGATGCCGTCGGCCGCCTCCAGGATCTCCTTGAGATTCTTGACCCCCTGGACACTCTCGATCTTGGCGATGATCTGGATATCCTTTCCTCCGTGCTCCTCGAGGATATGGCGCATCTCCCGGATATCGGAGGCCGTCCTGGTGAAGGAGGCAGCCACATAGTCAAATCCGGTCTCACAGCCGAAAATCAGGTCATCGCGGTCCTGGTCGCTGATAAACGGCATCGTCAGATCCGCGCCGGGCACATTGACCCCCTTGTGGTTGGAGACCGGGCCGCCGTTCTGCACGGTGCAGGCGATCTCCGTATCGCTCACCTTGTCGACGGTCAGGGCGATCAATCCGTCATCGATCAAGATCGTGCCGCCCTCCCGGACATCACCCGGTAGACCCTTGTAGGTGACCGACGCCCGCTCGGCATTGCCGAGCACCTCATCGGTCGTCAGCGTGAATTTCTGGCCGGCGGCAAGCTCAACGCCGCCATTCTCGAAGTCCCTGAGCCGGATCTCCGGCCCCTTGGTGTCCAGGAGCGTGGCGACCGGAATCCCCAGCTCCCTGCGGAGCTTGACCACCCGATCGAACTTCGCCTGGTGCTCCTCATGTGTCCCATGGGAAAAATTAAAACGGGCGACATTCATCCCCGCCTTCATCAGCTTGCCGATCATCTCCTCGGACTCACTGGTCGGTCCGAGCGTGCAGATAATTTTTGTTTTTCTCATCTGAAAATCCTCCCGGCGGGCCATCTCCCCCGCCCGCGCATCTTCTCTTTCTCTTATCGTTCGATCCCCTGTATCATACCACAATTTGTTTCCGCCCGCAGGAAGAGAATCAGAGATTTTTCACAAAGAATCCCTCGCAAAACATGACGCAATTCCGGAGATTGTCCAATATTTATCGAGATTTCCCGTAAACATTGACAAATTTCGGGAACCGTCCAACCCACGCATCCGCGGGAGGCACGCTTCGCTCGATGCGGGAGCCTGAGCGCCTGCGGCCGTCGGGAGGACAGGTTCAAAATGCCGGGGCAGCCCCGAAAGGCCGTCCCGGCACGAAACCACTTTATTCTTCTGCGCTTTTCCCCTGGAGGTCTACCCGGATGTGGAGCTCCTCGAGCTGCTTTTCGGTCACCTCGGACGGAGCGCCCATCATCAGGTCCTGGGCGTTCTTGTTCATCGGGAACGGAATGATCTCGCGGATGGAATCCTCACCGGCAAGCAGCATGACCATGCGGTCTACGCCGGGGGCAATGCCCGCATGCGGCGGGGCGCCGTAGCTGAACGCATTATAGAGCGCCGGGAACTTCGCCTTCACGTCCTCCTCGCCCAGGCGGACAAGCTCGAAAGCCTTGACCATGATCTCCGGGTCATGATTGCGGACCGCGCCGGAGGAGAGCTCGACACCGTTGCAGACGAGATCGTACTGGTCAGCGGTGATGGTGAGCGGGTCGATTTCTCCCCGCTCCGCCTTGAGCAGCGTCTCCAGGCCGCCTGCCGGCATGGAAAACGGATTGTGGCAGAATTCCAGCTGTCCGGATTCTTCACCGATCTCATACATCGGGAAATCCACGATCCAGCAGAAGGCATACTGCTCCCTGTCCATGTGGCCGGGCACCGCGGCACCAAGCGTCTTCACAAGGACGCCCGCCGTCTTCTGGGCAGCGGTGAGCGGTCCCGAGGCGAGGGCGACAAAATCTCCGGGCTTAAGGCCGAGTGCCTCCGTTACCTGATCCTTCACCGGATTCACAAACTTGGCAATTCCGCCGACAATCTCACCCTGATCATCCACGCGGAACCAGTAAGCCTTATTGCCCGCCTGAACCTCAACATCCGCAAGCGTCCGGTCGATGAACTTGCGGCTCTCGGAGAATCCGGAGACCACAACCGCCTTGACGCAATTTCCCGCAAACGGGCCGAAGCCGCAGCCGGCAAGGACGCCGGTGGCATCCTGGACCGTCAGATCGATGCGGAGATCCGGCTTATCCGAGCCGTATTTCTCCATGGCTTCCCGGTAAGGAATCCGCACAAAAGGCGCCTCGGATGCCCGGTTATAGGTGCCGTATTCCGCAAAAATCGGCGGAAGCACATCCTCAAGAACGGCAAAGACATCCTCCTGCGAGGCGAAGGCCATCTCCATGTCCAGCTGGTAGAATTCCCCCGGGCTGCGGTCGCCTCTCGCATCCTCATCGCGGAAGCAGGGCGCAATCTGGAAATAGCGGTCGAATCCGGACACCATCAGCAGCTGCTTGAACTGCTGCGGCGCCTGCGGCAGGGCGTAGAATTTCCCCGGATGCTTTCTCGCCGGCACCAGGTAATCTCGCGCGCCCTCCGGGGAGGAGGCGGTCAGGATCGGCGTCGTAATCTCCAGAAATCCGTGATCCGCCATGGCCTTCCGCAGGGCGGCAATGACCTGGCAGCGCAGGAGGATATTCTTCTTCACCGCGGGATTGCGCAGGTCCAGATAGCGGTATTTCAGCCGGACGGACTCATCTGCCTCGCGGCTGTGGTTGATCTCAAACGGGAGCTCGTTGTAGCGGCAGCGTCCGAGGACAGTGACGCTCTCCGGGACGACCTCAACGTCGCCGGTCGCCTGTTTTGGGTTCTTGCTGCTCCGCTCACGGACCATTCCTGCTACAGTGACGGTCGATTCCTTATTGATGGCCCGGAAGGCCTTCATCATTTCTTCTGTCTCAATCACGACCTGGGTGGTTCCGTAAAAATCGCGGATAACGCCAAAGCCGAGAGCACTGCTGACGATGCGCAGATTTTCCAGCCAGCCGGAAAGAACAACCTTTTTGCCGGCATCCTGGAGGCGCAGCTCGCCGCAGGTGTGGGTGCGGGATTGCATCATAATGAACCTCTTTTCTTATACTGCAGATTTACCACAACAGTTTACCGCAAAAATCCGGCGAATGCCATACGATTCGCCGGATTTTCCCAAGGAATAGTAATTTCGTTACTTTCGGGCGGTCGGTTTGCGGGCTCTCCCTCCCCATGTGCCGCGCTCACCAGATGAAATTTGATTTGAGCTTTTCCCCGTTATCCACAAAGAGATCCTCACCGGTCATGCTCCGGTTGACCACTGCCGTAAAATAGACAAACTCGGCGATTTCTTCCGGTTCTGCCCATTTGCCGAGAAGCGTCTCCTTGAGAACCGACTGGTAGAGCTTCGGATCCTCGAGGATATGCCGGTTGAGGCCGGTCATGACGCCGCCCGCGGACACGCTGTTGCTCGTCGCTCCCCACTTCGCTATCCGGAGGGCCACATTCCGCATGTAGGCGAGAATCCCTCCCTTGCTCGCGGCATACTCCGGAAACTCCGCGCCGGTCGTCGCGCTGGCGGATGCCAGGAAGACCACCGCCCGGATGGCCGGCTGGAACGCGTAAAATTCTGTCACATGGATGGTGCCCCGGAGGTTCACCTCGATGTCACAGCCGCTCCCCTGGACACCCGCGTTGTTGACAAGGATTTCCAGGCCGGGAATCTCCGGCAGGCGCTCATCCCGGATATCACAGACAAAATGGCGGTAACGCGGATGGCTGATCCCCGCTTCCCGGACATCCATGCCGAAAACCTCGTGCCCCTCCCGGAGAAATTTCTCCGCGCACGCCCTGCCGATGCCCGCGGACGCTCCTGTCACCAGTACCCGCATTGCCGCCGTCCTTTCCCGGATGCTTCCGTCAATTTTCTTCACTGCTCTCTGCTTCCGCGCCGCCCTGTCCGCCATCGGGTGCGCTGCCCGCGCCGGCCTCTCCGGACTGCGCCGCCTCGTCGGTCGGGCTCGCCGGCTCGAGCTCCGGATAATCCCCGCCGCCCTCGACTACCTCGTCGGTGTAATTCGGCCCTTCGGTTACGGTCTCTCCATTCTCATCGGTCGCTGTGACCGCGGACTCGGACTCCGCTGCCGTGCTCTCCGCGGCATTTACCCCCTCCGGGAGGTTGGCAAGCGCCTCATTGGTCTCCCCGGTCTCAGTGCCCTCCGGGAAAATATTGAGGTAAGGCAGTGCCTCGGTCATGATCTTGGAGAAGATCTCGCTCGCGAAGGTCGAGTGCGCCTGCTCCTCCCCCGGCAGGTTCGGGGTATCCACCACGACATAGCAGAGAACCTGCGGATCCATCGCCGGCGCGCAGCCGATAAAGGAAACCAGGTAGTTCATGGCCGAGCGCGGAACCTTCTGCGCTGTTCCGGTCTTGCCGCCAACCTGATAGCCGGCAACCTTTGCCGCCGACGCCGTTCCGGCTTCCACCGTCTGGAACAAAGCGTTCTTGATAAAGGTGGAGGTGTTCTCCGACACGGTCTCGCGGACAAGCACCGGGTCATTCTTCTGCACGACCGCCCCGGTATCGCTCAGGATCTGCTTCATGACATGCGGCTTGTAGTAAGAGCCGCCGTTGATCAGCGAGCAGTACGCTGCCGCCATCTGCACCATCGTGCAGCTGTAGTTCTGGCCGAAGGAGTTGGTGGCAAGCGAGGCGCTGTTCATCTTGTCGAGCGTGTAGACAAGGTTCGAGGTGTCCGCCTCCGCCGGCAGGTCGATGCCGGTCTTATCGCCGAAGCCGAAAATCTTCTGATACTTCAGGAACTTTTCCGCGCCCTGGGCGAAATTGATTTCCATCATGACCACGTTGCAGGACTTCATGATTCCCTGCGTGACGGTCAGCGCGCCGTGCCCGGACCTTGCCACGCAGCGGATGTCCCAGTCGCCGACATGGAGCTTGCCGTTGCAGACGTAGGTCTCATTGCCGGTGATCGTCCCCTCCTCCATGGCGCCCGCCACCGTGAACGGCTTCTGGGTCGAACCGGGCTCATAGGCATCGCTGACACAGAAATTCCGCCACATCTTATACCAGGCGTCCTGCTTTGCCTTGTCGTCCATCGCGTTGATCTGTTCCTGGGTATACGCCGAGGAGAGGTCATAGGGATTGTTCAGGTCGTACCGGGTGCTCGTATCCATCGCGAGGATTTCCCCGGTGTTGGGATTCATCATGACACAGGCCGTCAGCTTGCTTCCGGTTCCGGACTGCCATTCATTGATATACTTCTCCACAATCTGCTGGAGATTAACATCGATCGTCAGCTGGACGGTATTCCCGTTGACCGCCTGGCGTACCGTCCGCTCCGGGTTCGACTCGTCGTTCATGTAGCCGAACTCCCGGCCGTTGACGCCGGTCAGCTTGTCATCATAATACTGCTCAACGCCGCCGGTCGCCCTGCCCTCACTCTGGCAGAAACCGAGCACGCTGCTCGCCAGCTCATTGTACGGGTATTTCCGCTTATACTGTTCCTCGAAGGAGACGCCGGCAACGCGGTTCTTGCCGCCCTGGTCTACCGTCGCCTTGCGGTACTCTTCATTTTTCTGGTTCGCATAGTTTTCGAAAGCTTCCTTCTGATCCGCGCTGATGCCCTTCTGATAGACATAGTAGGCGCGATCCTTCTTCTCCTCGAGCTTAGCGCGGAGGTCATTTTCGTCGATGCCAAGTGTCTGGACAAGGGCATCCACCGTGGGGTCGAGGTAAGTGTATCCGTCTGATTCCTCACCGTCCTCCGGCTCGTTGTAAATCTGCTTCGGGTTGAGCACCACGTTGTAGACCTTCTCGCTCGTCGCAAGGTAAGTCCCGTTCCGGTCAATGATATTGCCCCGGCGGTAGGGAATGGTCCGGCTCTCGTAATCCTGGTGGCTCATGACGATCTGGTTATAAGCCGCCCCTTTCGTCCGGACAATACTAAAGAGGGCATATGCGAGACCAAGCAGGATCAGCACGATAATCAGTGCTGCCATCGCCAGCCGGGTCTCCATATAGCCCCTCAGTTTTTTCCATTTTCTTTTGCCGTTCGAATTAGTTTTTGGGAATTTCATTATTCTGCCTTACGTACTCGCTCTCTGTCTTATCATAGAGAAGGATCTGATCCGGGTTGGCATAAACCATGCCGAGCTCCTGCGTAGCCACCTGGTAAATGTGGCTCAGGTCAACAGAGGTGTTGATCTTGGTCTGCAGCTCGTCATTCTTCGCCTTCTGGTTCTCGATCTGGACCTCCAGCGCCTCGACACTGTTCATCTTCGTCTGGACCGCGGATTCCGCGCTCAGGTAGCCCAGGCAGCAGATCAGGGTGATCAGGCCGGCGCAGGCCAGCATGAACACATAGCCCCTCCCGATCGACGAAGGCTTTCTCCGCGTGCGGCGGCGTGGGGCAGGTCTCCGCTGCGGTTCATCGAACTCTCTGACCTTGCGGACCGTATTCCCATCCACGTAATAGTCATTTCTGCGCACAACCGTTCTTCTCGCTGCCATATCTGCTCCCTCCGCCGGGTCCCGCCTCAGCTTTTCCCGGTACTCCCCTTATCTTCCGCGCCAATTTTCTCAAACACCCGGAGCTTGGCGCTTTTTGCCCTGGGATTCTCCTGATCTTCCTCTGCCGTGGGGACGATAGCTTTTCTCGTCACCACATGCCCCTTCGGCTTCCTCCCGCACACGCAGACCGGAAAATCCGGCGGGCAGATGCAGGGATTTTCCGCCGTACGGAAACGGCTCTTGACGATCCTGTCCTCCAGGGAATGGAAGGTGATAATCGCCAGCCTGCCGCCGGGCTTTAACAGATCGATCATCGCGTCAACCGACTGTTCCAGCACATCCAGCTCATGGTTGAGCTCGATGCGGATTGCCTGGAAGGTCTGCTTCGCGGGATGCCCCTTCTTCGCGCGGATCTTTGCCGGAACCGCGCCGCGGATGATCTCCACGAGCTGTCCCGTGGTCTCGATCGGCGCCTTCTGCCTCGCGAGCACAATGTGCTTCGCGATGTTCCGGGCAAACGGGTCCTCCCCGTAGTCCCGGATCACGCGGCAGAGCTCCTGCTCACTGTAGTCATTGACGATATCCCGGGCGGTCATCGTATTTCTCTGATCCATCCGCATATCCAGGGGTGCGTCGACCCGGTAGGAAAACCCCCGGTCTCCGTTGTCAAACTGATAGGAGGAAACCCCGAGATCCAGGTAAATGCCGTCCACCCCGGCGATCCCGAGATTCCGCAGGATCTCCGGCATGTTGACATAATTATCGCGCACGATCGTGACCTGGCTGCCGAATGCCGACAGGCGTTTCCCCGCTGCCTCGATAGCCGCTTCATCCTGGTCAATGCCGATCAGCCTGCCCCCGCCAGTGAGATGCCGGAGCACCTCCTCCGCGTGGCCGCCGCCGCCCAGCGTGCCGTCCACGTAGATGCCGTCCGGCCTGATCTTCAGGCTGTCCACGGTCTCATGGAGGAGCACCGATGTGTGATGAAATTCCATCCGCTCTCCTCCTCCCGTCTCAGAAATTCAGGTTGTAGCCGTCCATCCTCTCGGCAACCTCGTCCATATCGTCGTAAGTGTTCATCTGCTCGTAGATCACCGGATCCCAGATTTCCAGATGATTGCCGTTGCCGGCAAGAATCACATCCTTCTCCAGGTGGGCGTACTTGCGGAGGGTCTGCGGGATGGTGATCCTTCCCTGCTTGTCGACAACTACATCCTGGGCGCCGATCAGGAAGAAGCGGGAAAGTTTGCGGGCATCGGAATTGCCCATCGGCAGTGCGCGGATCTTGGCTTCGAAGATGTTCCATTCATCGGGGGCATACACAAAGAGGTTGTGATCCAGCCCGCGGGTGATGATATACGCGTCACCCATCTGCTCCCGGAACTTGGAGGGTATGATCACTCGTCCTTTTGAATCAATCGTATGATCGTATTGCCCTAACATCGCACTACCTGCCCTGTCTTGACTGCTTTCCCACCTGAGACCCTAAATCGTACACTGCCCACCACAATTTACCACAATCCACCACTTGGTTTAATTTTACGACACCGTTCCCCTTTTCGCAAGAATAAATAAAATCTTTGGTAAGTATTTTGCTAGCGGGGAAAATCTGTTCCCAGCCGGCTGCTGAGGGATTCCCCCTGTTCCCGGAGTTTTTTCCTTATCTTGTGTCTGAATCTTTTTGTATAACCATATCTTGTGCATTTTGGCTGGAGTTTCCCGGCTGGACAGCGGCAAGGCATTTTCCGAAAATCTTTTCTTCCTACCTTATGTATGCTATGACAGGCTGAGTTTCCGGGTATGCATATCCCCCTTCCGTGGTTCCGACGGGAATGTTCCTGCCGGAAAAATCCCCCCTCGCCACCATTTCCGGGCTGACGGTGGGGATAATTCCCACAGGTGGTAATTCCGGGAAAATTTTCGTCATTTTGACCAAATGGCCTATCTGGAGCTCTATCCGTAAGGCCTGAGAGGAAGCGCCAGGGAAAACAGGATCTTGCTTCCGTTATTAACCCAAGGTCGGTTGAAATCCGAAGTTCCAGTTTGAAGGGGTAACTTCTACCATTGCCTGGATTGCAACCGAAAGTTCCATTTTTTCGCCCCGTGCTACTGTACATCTGATTCTGAAACGGCTATAACTGGGGCATAGAGACGGCCGTTTCTATAAAAATGCGTATCTTTATAAGAGGTCGAGCCTAAAATCCGAAATTCGGAACTTTTAAGTTCCACCCCTAAATCTGGTGCATGGGATGGTTCTCCGGGCTTGTTGCTCCGACCGATACGTATTAGTTCAACAGCTCAGGGCTCAGACTGATTTCGTCAGGTGGAATCAGTTTGAGCCCGAGCTTTTTTAAGATTGCCTCTCCGTACATGAAAGCGAACATCTCATAGGGACTCTTATTGCCCAGAGACGCTCTCCTGTATGAATTGATATGGCTCATCATTAGTGTGATCTGCCCCTGAGTATATGGTGTGATATCAACGCCTTTAGGAATAATGCGGCGTATCATTTCATGATGTA
>NZ_JADKQA010000001.1:0-442383 GCF_015351765.1 Clostridium vitabionis | reverse complement strand
CCTCACAGCTCCCCTTCTGATAAGGAGCAGAAGCATTACAGTAAAACATGCGACTGCGACGGTTCCCTTTGGCGTCGAATTCGATTCTCTTCGGATCGGAAAACTCGCTGCCGTTGTCTGCCAGCAGTACCGGAAACAGTGCAATAAACGTGTCCGGGCCAAGTTCAGAATAAAAGCGGTTAAAGATGTCAATAACTGACTGCGCATCGTTGTGATTGCGGCGGAAAGCCAGCTGCAGCCCCGTGGACGGGAAGGTGACCGTCAGCATCACCGCACCGCCTTTAACGCCCTCTACGGAGTCGAGTTGGGCCACAGGAGTATCAGGGTGTTCCTTCCTGTACTTCTCATAGTCCTGCAGGGTACGCCCTTCCCTGCATTTGGGATCGACCTTGATCGTATCAGGACGCTTGCGGCGGGGCTTCATCCTCACCTTGCGGGGCATATCGATGTTCCTGGCGGTAAACAGGCCGGCATCCATGTAGGTGTAGAGAGTCCGCTCTGTGACCATCAGTTCATCCATATGGTTCAGGCATATATGGTGGAGGGACTGGCCTTTACGGATCAGAGGCGAGATGATGTCATCCAGACGTTTCTTTTCCTCATCCGAGACAGCAAACCCCTGCCTTGTTTCTGACAGAACCTCAGAGTATTCCGCCTGGGCTGCTGCAGCATCGTAGATGCATTTTTCAAGTGTGCAGTACCGCTTATCAGGGCAGCCGTTGCAGACATACGGAGGTTTGGCGAGCCTGGGACATTTCTCCTTCTCATACATGATGCAGCGATCTATGCATCTGCCACAGATAGAGCAGAAGCGGGTACGCGCCCTGCTCTCGGGGCAGATATGACAGACACCGGAAAACTGACAGGTCTTGCGCCTCACACAGTCGTTGAACGGACGTCCGTAAGCACCGGTCTTCCTGAAAACCATGTGGGAACGAATCTCTTTGGAGATAGTGGAGCAATCCTTACCTATCTTCTCACCAATCTCCTTGAACGACTGCCTGTTATTCAGACCAGTCTCGATGTGAGAACGGTCTTCGCTATTCAAATGACTATACTTAGCCATCAGGTCCTCCTGTTCTGGTCGGAGCAACAGGTGGTGGACCAACAGTGGCTATTGTAGTCCTTTTTCGGAAGAATTAACCTCCAGTATTTTTTTGGAAGGATTAACTTCCAGTTTTAAAATTTGCGAGTGGAACTTCGTTTAGCAATTCACCGTTATTAACCCAATGGTAATTTCTATCAAAACGAGTTGAGAAGAAAAGGCAGGAGTGATATAATCTTTTCTTGCGTTGAATCCCTTTCGCCATAAAAAAACGTTCAAACAGGGTACAGCGATTAAGAATAGTAAAAAATTGTTTAAGCACGCATAAACGCTGGATTTTATTAAGGAGAATACACATAAATGAAATTAGGAATCGTTGGCCTGCCCAACGTGGGCAAAAGCACACTTTTCAACTCTCTGACGAAGGCAGGCGCGGAAGCTGCCAACTATCCGTTCTGCACGATCGACCCGAATGTCGGCGTGGTGGCGGTCCCCGACAAGCGCCTCGACCAGCTCGCCGCGCTCTTCAACTCCGCGAAAATCACTCCGGCGGTCATCGAATTCGTCGATATCGCCGGTCTCGTCAAGGGCGCGTCCAAGGGGGAAGGCCTGGGCAACCAGTTTCTGGCAAATATCCGCGAATGTGACGCGATCGTCCACGTCGTCCGCTGCTTTGACGATTCCAACGTCATCCACGTAGACGGCAGCGTGGATCCCCTCCGGGACATCGAGACCATCAACCTCGAACTGATCTTCGCCGACATGGAGGTTCTGGAGCGCAGGATTTCTAAAGTCAAGGGCGCCGCGATGAGCGATAAATCGCTGAAGGGCGAGCTTGAACTTCTCCGCTCCCTCCACGACCATCTGGAGAACGGGAAGCTGGCCCGAAGCTTTGAGACCAATGATGATGACCAGCGCGCTTTCATAAATTCCCTGGATCTCCTCACCTGGAAGCCGGTGATCTTCGCGGCGAACGTCGCGGAGGACGACCTGGCGGACGACGGAAACTCCAGCAAATACGTCGCCGCCGTGCGAAAGTATGCCGCGGAAACCGGCAGCGAGGTGTTCGTCATCAGCGCACAGATTGAGGAAGAGATCGCTGAGCTGGATGACGCGGAAAAACTGGATTTTCTTCATGATCTCGGCCTCGAGGAATCTGGCCTGGATAAACTGATCGCAGCGAGCTACCGCCTTCTCGGCCTGATCTCCTTCCTGACCGCCGGAGAGAAAGAGACCCGCGCCTGGACCATCACGAAGGGAACCAAGGCGCCGCAGGCCGCGGGCAAGATCCACAGCGATTTCGAGCGCGGCTTCATCAAAGCGGAGGTCATCAACTACCAGGATCTTCTTGACTGCAAGACCTATGCGGCAGCCAGGGAGAAAGGGCTTGTCCGGATGGAAGGAAAGGACTACGTCATGCAGGATGGTGACGTTGTCACCTTCCGGTTTAACGTATAACGCAAAAAGGGGGGCGGCTTCCCGATTCACCTGCAAAGGTGTCGGGAAGCCGCCCCCTTTTTGCGTTTTTCCGGGGTTCAAGCGGACATCATCTCATCCCAGCAGCCCGCCGACCGCGATAAAGAGCGGGGCGAAAACCAGAGAGACGACGGTCATCAGCTTGATCAGGATATTGAGGGAAGGCCCGGAGGTGTCCTTGAAGGGATCGCCGACCGTATCGCCCACAACCGCGGCCTTGTGAGCCTCGCTGCCCTTGCCGCCGTGATTGCCGTCCTCAATGTATTTTTTCGCGTTGTCCCAGGCGCCGCCGGAGTTGGCCATGAAGACCGCCAGCATCACGCCGGTCACCAGGGCGCCGGCGAGCATGCCGCCGAGAGCCGCAGGCCCTAACACCACGCCGACGAGCAGCGGGCAAATCACCGCCATCAGCCCCGGCACGAGCATTTCCCGGAGAGCCGCCTGGGTGGAGATCGCCACGCAGGACTTATAATCCGGTCTGCCTTTTCCCTCCATGATGCCCGGGATCGTGCGGAACTGGCGGCGCACCTCCTCGATCATCCGGAATGCCGCCTTGGACACCGACGCCATCGTCAGGGAGGAGAAAAGGAACGGGAGCATGCCGCCGATGAAAATGCCGATGATCACCCGGTAATCCAGGACATCAATCTTGTCCAGCTTCACCGCGCCCGCAAAGGAGACAAACAGGGCGAGCGCCGTGAGTGCCGCCGAGCCGATGGCAAAGCCCTTGCCCATCGCCGCTGTGGTATTTCCCACTGCGTCCAGTTTGTCCGTGATCTTCCGCACGCCCTCATCGAGGCCGGACATCTCCGCGATGCCGCCCGCATTGTCCGCGATCGGGCCGTAAGCGTCCACGGCCACGGTGATCCCTGTAGTGGACAGCATCCCCACCGCCGCGAGGGCGATGCCGTAGAGGCCGCAGCACTGGTAAGCGGCAAATATGCCGGCGCAGATCAGGAGAACCGGGACGGCGGTCGATTTCATCCCAACCGCAAGGCCGCTGATGATCGTCGTTCCGGCACCGGTCTCGGACTGCTCCGCGATCCCCTGCACCGGCGCGTAATCCCCGGAGGTGTAGTATTCGGTGACCCGGCCGATGAGGATGCCGACTGCGAGGCCGGAAATGATCGCCAGCGCCGGGAGGAAGCCGCCGAAGATCGTCCGGCTTGCCAGAAGGGCGCACGCAAGGACGATCGCGCTCGCCACATAGGTGCCCCGGTTCAGCGCAGTGTGCGGATCCCCCTTCCCGGAGCCGCGGACAAAGAGGCTGCCGATCACGCAGGCAATAAGGCCGACAGCGGCAATCAGCAGGGCATAACGGATTCCCGCGCCCTCCCGGTAGGCGATCCCGAGCGTCAGGGCGGAAACCAGGGCGCCGACGTAGGATTCAAACAGGTCCGCGCCCATGCCGGCCACATCACCCACGTTGTCGCCGACATTGTCCGCGATCACCGCGGGATTTCTCGGGTCATCCTCCGGAATGCCGGCCTCCACCTTGCCGACAAGATCCGCGCCGACATCGGCGGCCTTCGTGTAGATCCCGCCGCCCACGCGGGCGAACAGGGCAATCGAGGACGCGCCGAGGCTGAACCCGGAGAGGACATCGACATTTTTCGTCAGGACATAGATCAGGCTGATGCCGAGAACGCCGAACCCCGCGACACAGAGCCCCATCACCGATCCGCCGGCAAAGGCGATCGCGAGCGCCCGGTTCATGCCGTCCGTCCGCGCGGCATTGGCCGTCCGGACGTTCGCTTTCACCGCGACACTCATCCCGAAATAGCCGGCCAGCGTGGACAGCAGGGCGCCGAAAAGAAAGCACACGGCCGTCACCCAGCTGCCGATGCCGACGCCAATCAGGACAAAAAGCGCGGCGATAAAAATGACCAGGATCCGGTACTCTGACCACAGGAAGGCGTGCGCCCCCTCGCTGATCGCTTCCGCAATCTCCTTCATGCGGCCGGTTCCCGGGTCATTCGCGGCCACTCTCCTGGCCTGGGAGACCGCAAAGAGCAGCGCCAGGGCTACAGACCCAAACAGCCAAAATTCCATTTTCATCATCCGCCTCCTTTGCCCGCTTCGGCAGCTGTCCGGCAGGTGCCGAAGCGTCGAATATCTTATTGGATTATTTTATTTTATCGGAATTATCTGCCGGATTCAACCGATTTTTCACACATTCTATCGGTTTGGAGGTTCCACTTTCCCTCTCCGCCCTGTCCGGTTGTCCGCCCGCGGATTTTCCGAACATGCCGTCCGCCGCAAGCTCCGCAAGATACTCCATGAACCGGATCGTCAAAAGGGAAATCCTCTCCTCCGGGAGGGAGGCGATCCCGATCAGCCGGTAGGCCGGCGGTTCCATCGGCCGGACCGCGAACGAAAACCTCGTGTGCGCGAGCAGCATTTCCGGCATCAGCGTCAGCCCGAAACCGCCCGACACCATCGCCATGACCGACAGGTCGTCGTTCAGGCGGTAGCGGACGGGCGGCTTGTGGGCGAAGGTCTTCATGATCTCCTGCTCCTCCGTGTCATTCCCCTCCACCGGCAGGATAAAGGGCTCATTCTCAATATCCGCCGGGCGGAGTGCCTTCTTCGCCGTCAGCGGGTGGTTCTCCGGGAGCAGCACCACCATCGGGTCGCGGTAGAGCGGGACAAAGCGGAGCCTTGGGATCACCGGCGCGGTAAGAAAGCCACAGTCCATTTTCCCGGAGAGAATCCCCTCGTTCATCCCGTCGAAATCCCCCGCCAGGAGCTCAAATTCTACCTCCGGATATTTCGCCCTGAATCCCCGGATGATCGAGGGGATCCACATGCTGGATACACTGGTAAATGTGCCCAGCCGGAGCGTCCCGGAAACCACGCCCTTCATCTCTTCCATGACCTGGGAAAGCCGCCTGCTGTCGTTCACGAGGGCACGGATCGGTTCAAGGAGCCTCAGTCCGCTGGCGGTCAGGGTAACCCCGCTCGGACTGCGTACCAGCAGCGCAACCCCGGCCTCCTTCTCCACCGCGTTCACGGCATGGCTGACCCCTGCCTGGGTGTAGTGTAGCAACTCTGCCGTCTTCGTGATATTGCCGGTTTCCGCGGCCTTGAGGAAAATCTCATATTTGTTCAGTCCCATCGTTCTCTCCCCTTTCTATTTACTATGCTTATGCCAAATCTCCATCGTGCCTTCCTGTCCTGCAAGCAGTCATTTTGCGGTCTCTCCGCCCCGCATATACCGGGCAGCAGGACATTATGCTTTTACTGTTCACCCCCACATCTCGCGAAGCAAAGCTTCGCTCGATGTGGGGGGCCGAGCGCCTGCGGCGCTTGGCTGCACGCCGGGGGATAACCCGCAAAACTGCCTGCAAGCAGTCATTTTGCGGGTTATCCCCCGGCGTGCACTGAACAGTGACATTCTTTTTTGTACTATGTATCAATCTTTTTATTCTCTTTTCTAATGTCTTGCCTGCTGTTATCATAAAGCCATACATGACGAATGACAAGCCCATACCGCAAAGGAAGGTTAATGATGAAAGAAAAATACGCATGGACACAGCAGAAGGCAGATTTCCTGCTCGTCCTGGTTACCATGGCCTGGGGAAGCTCGTACCTCCTGATGAAATTCGGGCTGGGCACGATCCCGCCCTTCTGCCTGATCCTGCTCCGCTTCGGGATCGGTTTTCTCGCCGTCGTGCCGTTCTTTTCCGGGCGCCTCCGGAAGACCGGCCGCCGTGAACTCAAAATCAGCGCTCTCCTCGGCTTTCTCCTCTTTCTCTGCTTCGCCGCGATGCTTTACGGCCTGAAGAGGACCTCCGCGTCCAGTGCGGCCTTCCTAAACGCCTCCGCCGTGGTCATGGTTCCGGTATTTCACGCCGTGCTCCTCAGGAAAATGCCGGAAAAGCCGGTAATCTTCGGCTCCCTGGCGACGATGGCCGGCATCGGTTTCCTGAGCCTTGAAGGCGGGTTCTCCATCCAGCCGGGGGATCTCTGGTGCATCATCAGCGCCGTCCTCTATGCCAGCCATATTCTCGTGACCAGCTGGGCCGTCCGGAGGACAGACAGCCTGCGGATCGGCATCTGGCAGCTCTTTTTCGCCGCCCTCTTTGCCGGCGCCGCCTCCTTCCTCCTGGAAACGCCTGCCCTGCCGAAGTCCCCGGCCGGTTGGGGCGCCATCCTCGGCCTCGCCCTCATCTGCAGCTCCTTCGGCCTCGTCTCGCAGTCCGTCGCCCAGAGATACACGACACCGGAGCATGTGAGCCTCCTGTTTTCTCTTGAACCGGTCTTCTCCGCTATTTTTGCCTTTTTCCTGACCGGGGAAATATTCACTGCTCGCGAGCTTGCCGGTGCCATCCTTGTCCTTCTCGGCGTGTTTTCCGCCTCCCGCCCCGCCGACGCGAAGCGCCCAGGGCGGGCACCCCGGACGTGCAGCCAGTCTGAGGCGTAAGCCAGCCCGGGGCGCAACAAAACGATGAGCCGGTCCATTTTCCCGCGGGGGAAATTTGGACCGGCCCATCGTTTCTCAGAAGGTTTAACCAATTCGGCTTTCGCCGTGGAGGCTTGGACGTATTCCTGTTCAGCACCTGCGAGGCAAAGCTTCGCGGGAGATGGGGCTGGACAGGCGCTTTGATTTCCCGGGAGGAAAATCAGAGTTTCAGAAGGCCTGTGGCGATGGCAACAAGCATAACCACAAGGTTCGTGACAAACATCATCTTGCCGGCATAGGTGCAGTAGCCCTTAACATCCTTGATGTCCAGCAGGGAGCAGCCGACGTAGGTCGCCGAGTTCATCGGCGTGTTGGAGGTCGCGAGGGCGAGGTTGCAGACGAAAGGTGCGATGATCGCCATCGAGCCAAGGCCGAATGCCGCGCCGATCGAGATGAAGACCGGATACATGGCATTGTACAGCTGATAGGGGACAAAATAGATCACCGGAACCACAACCAGCAGGAAGATCACATACATGTTCTTCATCAGGAACGGCGGGAAGTGGGTGACCAGGGTGTCCGCGAGGGACGATACCATCGAAGGCTTAAGGACCTCCGCTCCCTTTGCCACGGAGAGGGAAACCAGGGATCCCGCGGCGCCGGACGGGTCTGTCGTGCGGCACATGTTGAACACCGCCAGGTAGAAGCAGATGGCAAACAGCATGATCAGGACGTTGAAGAAGGTCATGCCGGCCTTATTCCAGATCTTGCCGAAGTCGGTACGGTAATTGACCATGGCGGTCACAATGCTCGCCCCGATAAAGACTATATAGGACGGCATCTTGATAACCGCGAGCAGATAAACAACGATGGCAAAGACAATCAGGTTGAACCAGAACAGCTTTGGGCGGTTGTTCGGATTTGCCTCCTTCTCTTTCTCCTCTGCCACACCGGCAGCCTGGATGGAGAGCGACCCATTCTGCTTCCTGTACACCATGGCGAAATACACCCACTGGAGGATGATCGCCGGGATGAACGCTGCACCCCAGGGCATGGATGCCTTCGCCAGCTCTTCCGGGGAGACGCCGGCCATCATCGCGGAATTGACAACGCCGATTCCCCAGGGAAGCCAGCACATCGCAGAGATCGCCGTCTGGCAGATGATGAACAGCCAGCGGTTATCCATCTTGTAGCGCAGAAACAGCGGCAGCATGATCGGGAATACGATCAGGTAGGCTGTGGAAATATTCGCGGTCAGATAAGCGACAGCACTGACGATCGTGGTGATCACCATGATCGTCACTACGTTGAGCTTTCCGCCGAGAAGCTTGATAAAACGTTCGATGATCGTGTCAAACATCCCGGTCTCGGTCAGCATGGTGAAATAGATCAGGCCGAACATGAGCATCCATCCTGCGGATTTCATGACGGTGGCGATCTGGGCAAGAATGACATTGGAGATCTCGGTCAGATTGTAGCCGAGAAGAAATGCGCAGGCAACCGGAACCACGAACATGATGAAGTTCATCGGGATCTTGTTCCAGAGAATCGCCGCGATGACAATCACGATCAAAAGAATCGCAACAACTGTCGGTGACATAAGGATACCTCCTGTCTGATGTATTTCAGTTCTTTTTCAGCTCATCCAAAAGGCCGAATTCCCGCTTAAAACCCATCGCGATGAAATCATGGGTGAGGTTCGTGTAGGGATGGCCGGGAACGCAGGTCCAGCAGTGGCAGACACGGCCGCCCTGGAAAATCTCACAGGGAACGCCGGCTTTGAGAAGCCGCATCGCGTACTTGAGGCCTCCGTCGCGGAGCGTATCATACTCCCCGACAAGAATCATGTGGGGTCCCAGCATGCCGACATCCCCGGCGTAGTACGGGAATGCATAGCAGCTCGGCATCTGCCCGTGAAGGCCGTCCCGGTAGCCGCCGAGATGGGCATTCTCCGCGCCGGGCGCCTTGGCATCCGGACCCATACGGAGCTCAAAGTTCTGGTGATAGGAGTAATCCTCATTGAAATCGATGGTGAGCGGCGGGCAGTTGAGCACGGTCAGTGCTGGCGCCGGCTCATTGCTGTCGCGGAGATAGAGTGCGAGCCCCGCGGCGAGATTGGCTCCCGAGCTGGAACCGTGTGTACCGACCATGCCGTTCCCGCCGATCTCCTCCGCGTGGTCGCGGCAGTAGGTATACGCCGCATACACATCGTTGAAGTTCATCGGAAAATGCACCTCCGGCGAGGTGCACAGCCGGTATTCAACGCCGACCACAACACAGGGAACCCGGACAGCGAGCTCCGCGCACCGCTGGTTGTCGATCTCCAGGTTACCGCCGACCCAGGCGCCGCCGTGGATATCGAGGATAACCGGGGATTTTCCCGGAAGTCCCGCCGGGGTATACACGCGGATATGGACCTTATGATCCCCCTCAACGCTGTCAATCTCCCGGTCCTCAATCGTCATGCCTTCCGGCTTCTCGAAATGCATCAGCGCCTTTCCCTGGGCTTCCTGCGCCCGCTTTACCCGGCTGCTGTCTTCCCGAAGCTGGGAATAAAAATGATCCTCATAACCTGGACAAGGTTTGTGAAACATATCTCCATCTCCTTCTCTAAAATACGTTCAACAACTGTCAGGAGCCCACATGTCAGGGAGGTGCCGCAAAACCGTCTGCCGGCAGCCATCTTCCAGCTGCTCTCCAGCATGGACTGATCAGTTATCTTCTTCATTGATTCGAATTATAGAGGATTGCGCGGGAAAGGAAAACGCAGGATTTCATCATATTGTCCAATTATCTTATCAATTTTTCGATGTTTTTGTCATGATTATCCCCGGAATTCCTGTATCCTGCGCACTCCGGGTAAATTATCTTACTCAAGTTGGAAAATGTTTTGCTTTTTTTGTGCTTTCTGCCTGCTCTGAAAGAGATTTTTCGTGGGAAATGCGCCTTAAAAATAGGATAATCGTGCCAAAATGAGATCGTGAAACGAGGCAGACTTATGTGGATGTATTCCTTTACCGGAAAGGACGGAGAATATCAGCCGGACGCGCAGCCCGGCCTGATGGAGACCGTGTTCAGCCAACGCCCGGGGATGAGGAGTAAAAAACGGGCAGTGCCGGTTCCATGATCCATGAAACCGGCACTGCCCGCCTGCTTAAGAAAGCTTCCCGCTGTCCATCAGGAGTTTTCCTGATGCTGTTCCTCATCGCCCTTTTTGAGGTCACTGTTGATCTCCTCCTGGGAGACATTGAATTTTTCAATATCTGCCATCTGGAGCGGGGAGATCTCCGGTGTCTCCGTGAACGAATCGAGCATTTCCCGGACGGCGTCCGCCTTGTCCGGCTCCGATCCCGCGATCTTCTTCTCTTCTTCCTGGTTTTCCATGCTTCGTTCCTCCTGATTTTCAAATTTCCGATTCCCCGGTACTGAATGTGAATGACCGGATGCTGATATACAGAGTATAGTGGAAAATCCGCCAAATGTGGATAAAATATCCTGCCGCCTTATTCGGAAATATTCTCAGCTTTGCGATGAAATTCATCGTTATATCTGCTTTTTTTAGTATGTCTCTTCAACAATCTGCCCATGTGCGCAAAGTATTTGCCCAGCTTTCCGCCGGAAGACAAAGAAGCCGCAGACCCCGTTCGGGATCCGCAGCCTCTGAAAATCCTCATTTCGTGAGCTTCGGGAAATCAGGCATTTGCCTCCGGCTTTGCCGCCGCAGCCTTGGCCTTCGCGGCAGCAGCCGCCTCGGCCTTCTTCTTTGCCAGGTTCTCGCGGAGCTTGTCGGCATTCGGGTTCTGGATGACCTTCTTCGGGCAGACCGCCGCGCACATGCCGCAATTCTTGCACTTCGCGTAGTCGATCACCGGAAGGTCGCCGACCATGTGGATCGCGTCAAACTTGCAGGCCTTCACGCAGAGCGTGCAGCCGATGCAGCCGTTGTCGCAGACCTTCATAACCTTCGGCCCCTTGTCCTTGTTCTCGCACTGGACGAAAGTCTTCTGCTTGTACGGAACCAGCTCGATCAGGTTCTGCGGGCAGGCAGTAATGCACTTGCCGCAGGCTTTGCACTTCTCCTTGTCGACAACCGCAACACCGTCCTTCACGTGGATGGCATCAAACTCACAGACCGTCACACAGGTGCCGTAGCCCATGCAGCCGTAGGTGCAGGCCTTGTCACCAGCACCCGGAACCACGGAAGCCATCCGGCAGTCCTTGAGGCCGGAATAGTTATACTGAACCTTCGCCTTGCCGCAGTAGCCCCTGCATTTCACATAGGCAACATTCTTCTCCGCGGCTTCGGCAGTCACACCCATGATCTGGGCGACTTCCCTGCCGACCGGATCACCGCCGACCGGGCATCCGTTGACCGGAGCCTGGCCGGAAGCAATGGCCTTCGCCATGGCGTCGCAGCCCGCAAAACCGCAGGCACCGCAGTTATTGCCCGGGAGTGCGGCACGGACGGCAGCTTCCCTCTCGTCAACCTCAACCTTGAACTTCTCACCGAAAAGACCAAGGCAGATGCCGACGACAATCCCGACGATGGCGACAACCGCGGTCGAGGTGATAATCATTGTCGTTCCCATTTTCCTTGCCTCCCTTTACATCTTGAGTCCGGAGAAACCGAAGAACGCGATTGCCATCAGGCAGGCGGTAATCAGTACGATCGGCATTCCCTGGAAGCTGTACGGTACATCATTGCCATCCAGGCGTTCACGAATTCCAGCCAGAAGGCAGATGGAAATCGCGTAACCGATGGCGGTACCTAAACCATAGACAATACTCTGCGCAAAATTGTAGCCCTTGCTCGCGTTGTCGATCGCCACGCCGAGAACGGCGCAGTTTGTTGTGATCAGCGGCAGATAAATGCCCAGGGCGTTGTACAGGGCAGGCATGTTCTTCTTCATGAACATCTCGACGATCTGAACCAGGGCCGCGATGACCAGGATGAAGACGATGGTTCTCAGATATTCAAGACCAAGCGGAACCAGAACCGCGGCATAGAGAATGTGCGCCACGATCGAGGCGATAAAAATAACGAAGATAACGGCGCCGCCCATGCCGGCAGAGTTGTTGAGGCTCTTGGATACACCGACGAAGGAGCAGATTCCGAGGAACCGGCTCAGAACGACGTTGCTGACCAGCGCGGAGCTGATCGCAAGAATAAGCAATTCTTTCATCTGAACTCTCCTCCTTACTCTGTCTTGGCAGCTTCACTGCCCTCGTGCTTCATGAAGCCGATGACCGCCATATTGTCGCCGGTCATCCCGTCCTCGCGGACATTCGTCGCGCTCGGGAACTTCAGCTTGTTCTGGATCGCGCAGAGGATAGCGATCACGAAGAACGCGCCGGGAGCCAGAATAAAGATGGAAATCGGAGTGTAGCTGCTCGGAAGTACCTGGACACCGAATACCGTGCCGGCGCCGAGGAGCTCACGGATCGCACCGAGGACGGTCAGCGCTACGGTGAAGCCAAGACCCATGCCGAGGCCGTCGAACAGGGACAGCAGCGGCGGGTTCTTCATGGCAAATGCCTCAGCGCGGCCGAGGATGATGCAGTTAACAACGATCAGCGGGATGTAGATGCCGAGAGCCGCATAGAGGGCCGGTGTGTAGGCATGCATCAGCATATCCACGACGGTGACCAGGGAGGCGACAACAACAATCTCTCCGGGCAGGCGGACACGGTCAGGAATCACATTCCGCAGGGCCGAAATCAGCAGGTTCGAGAGAACCAGAACCGCTGTGGAGGAAAGGCCCATGCCGACGCCGTTGATCGCTGCCGTGGAGACGGCCAGTGTCGGGCAGAGGCCCAGCATCTGCACCAGCGTCGGGTTTTCCTTCCATAAACCATTATAAATTCTTTCTGCGTATTTATTCATTTCGACGCCTCCCCTGTCACTTCAGCAGCGCATTGTTGGCAAAGTAAACTGCCGTATTGACTGCCGCTGTGGTTGCCTTGGAACTGAAGGTTGCGCCGCTGATTGCCTTGATCTGGTTATCCGCGGACGGATCGGTCTTGACAAGCTCAAGCGTATCCGCTGCCTTATCATTAAACTGATCCTTAAACTCCGGATCCTTTGCCTTCATACCAAGACCCGGGGTCTCGTCGATGCTGACAAAGCCGATACCGGTGATCTTCTTGTCCTCGGTGATCCCGACCGCAACCTCGATATCTCCCTTGTAGCCGTCCCCGGAAGTGGCAACGACCACATAGCCGAGTTCCTTGCCGGAAGCGTCCTTCGCGGTGAGTGCGTCATTGACGGTAACATTCCCGAATCCCTGCTCAGCAAGACCGGACTCCGTCTTGGCAATCAGGTCTTCCAGGCCGTCAACCTCCGTGAACTCGGAGGCTTCGGAAAATACAGACTGATAGGTTTCCTCTTTCTCTTTCTGCTCTGCTTCCGCGATCGGGCCGGAGGTGACAGCATTTGCCGCACCAAGAGCCAAGCCGGCGATCAGCGTAATCAGGAAGAGAACCAGGGCGTCATGGACAATAGACTTATTCATGCCTTCTTCGCCTCCTTCTTGGCTTTCTCGATGCCGAATGTCTGCGGAAGTGTCCAGCGCTCAATCAGCGGAACGAGCAGGTTGCTCAGGATGATCGCGTAGGATACGCCTTCCGGTGAAGCACCGCGCAGACGGAAGATCGAGGTGATAAATCCGAGGATAATGCCGTAAACGACCTGCCCCTTCGGGGTGATCGGGCTGGTGACATAATCGGTCGCCATGAAGAACGCGCCGAAGATCAGGCCGCCGGCGAGAACCTCATACAGCACATAGCCGGCGTTGAAGCCGCCGAACAGGAACATGAACACGGCGAAGGAACCGATATAGATCAGCGGGATCTTCGGGCTGATGACCTTGCGGACAATCATGTAAATGCCGCCGGCCAGCAGGCAGACTGCGGAGGTCTCACCGATGGTTCCCGGGGTGGCTCCGACGAAGAGCTGTCCCAGCGTGTAGGTGGCCATATCTCCGCCTCTCGCCGCGGCGAGAGGGGTAGCGCCGGATACGGTATCAAAGCCGATCTTCGCGCAGGAGAAATTGTTCATCAGGCCGGCGAAGGAGATAAGCAGGAAGCATCTTGCCGCCAGCGCCGGGTTCATGAAGTTCTGGCCGAGGCCGCCGTACAGCTGCTTAACCACGATGATCGCGAAGACGCCGCCGAGAACCGGAACCCAGGCCGGGATCTGCGGGGGCATATTCAGCGCGAGGATCATGCCGGTGACAACCGCGCTCATGTCGGAGATGGTGACCGGCTTGTGCATGGCCTTTTCATAGATATATTCGGAGAGAACACAGGCGATGACCGTAGCGATGAGGACGATCAGGGAGTTCAGGCCGAAATGAACGATTCCGTATACTGAGGTCGGAATCATGGCAATCACCACGTCGAGCATCAGCGTCCGTGTAGACACCTTGCTCTTGACATGCGGTGACGACGAAACATTAAACATATTTTCCATTTTCTCTCGTCCTCCCGATTACTTCTTTTTTCTCCGCGCAGCGGCGACGGCCTTGCGCATCTGCTTGAATGCCTGCGTCAGCGGACGATGTGCCGGGCAGATAAACGCGCAGGAACCGCACTCGACGCACTCCATGCCGTTCAGGGCAACGAAGCCTTCCATATCCTGACGCTCGGAGACCGTCATCATCATCTGCGGAACCAGGTGCTCCGGACATACATCCACGCAGCGACCGCAGCGGATGCACGGTGTCGGGGCGTTAGCCGCGATCTCGTCCTTGGTAAAGCAGGTCAGGGCGGACGAAGTCTTAGCTACCGGGAAATCGATAGAGAACAGGGCCTGGCCCATCATCGGGCCGCCGGAAAGCATCTTCTCCGGCTGGGTCTTGAAACCGCCGGCTGCCTCAACCAGCCTCTTATAGCAGGTGCCGAGGCGGACCTCAAAGTTCTGCGGTGTGGTGACCGCGTCGCCGGTGACCGTGATGATCTTGCGGATCAGCGGAGTCGTCTTGCAGACCGCGTTGTAGATCGATACCACCGTATCGGTGTTGTCGACGATGCAGCCCGCGTCCGCCGGGAGCTTCCCGGAATTGATCTCTCTGCCGGTGACCGCCTTGATCAGCGTACGCTCGCCACCCTGAGGGTATTTCGTCAGCAGCTCACATACCTCGATGCGCGGTTCATCCTTGACCAGCTCGCTCAGCTTCTTGATTGCCTCCGGCTTGTTATTCTCGATGCCGATAACACCCTTCGCGTTATCGAACAGCGCAAGCATAACCTTTAAGCCGCCGACAATCTTCTCCGGCTGCTCCATCATCAAGCGGTAATCGCTAGTCAGGTACGGCTCGCACTCCGCGCCGTTGACAATGACATAGTCAATGCCGTCCGGATTCTTCGGGGCGAGCTTAACATGCGTCGGAAAGCCCGCACCGCCGAGGCCGGTGATCCCGGCATCCTTGACGATCTGGACAATCTCCTCCTTGGAGAGCTTCGTATAGTCGCGATCCTCCCCAAAGTGCTCGATGGCTTCTTCCTTGCCGTCATTCTCCACGATAATGGAATTCACCATCGCCCCGTTGGCAACCAGCCTCGGCTCAATTTTCTTGACCGTGCCGGATACGGAACTGAGGACATTTGCGGAGATGAAACCTCCGGGCTCTGCGATGATCTGTCCCTTAAGGACGCGGTCGCCGACCTTTACCAGCGGTTTTGCAGGTGCGCCAATGTGCTGAGACAGCGGGAACACCATCTCCTCACCGGGAAGCGGTGCAAGAACACTGATCGGTCTGTCCTGAGAGAGCTCTTTTCCCTCATACGGATGCACGCCGCCTTTAAATGTAGCCAAACCCATCAATTAAACCTTCTTTCTACCTGTGTTGATTTTGCCCGGTGCACAGATCCCAACCCTCCAAAGGACTGTGCAATAGGGCACTTTTTACCGTTTGCTAGTATAACATGGAAGTGATTTATTAACAATTACTAAAGTGTTTATAAAATAACAAATCCTTGTTCTAATTTGTGTGCAATCTGAAAGCAACAAAAGCGGTCCGGGAATTCTCTCCCCGAACCGCTTTTCTTCAGCTTAAAATTGATTTGCCTGCTCAAAATATACACATTCCGGGTCTCCCTGTCCCGGCAGGAGCCATGCCCTGTACGTCACAGGCGCACACCGCTTATCCCGCGAAGAATGAGAAATACCCCTGCGCGAAGACATAGAGAAGCAGCAGCGGGCAGACCCAGGCCACATAGAACCGCACACCCTTTCCCTCCGGGAAGGCAAGGCCTTTTCCGGCATTGGCCTCCCTGAGGAAATTCCCGTACCCCCAGCCCCGGCGGGACACGCAGAACAGCAGGTAGACCAGACTGCCCAGGGGAAGAAGGTTATTGCTGACCAGGAAATCCTCGAAATCGAGCACCGTGCTCCCCGCGCCGAAGGGCTGGAGGAACGACAGGACATTGTAGCCCAGAAGGCAGGGCAGGGAAAGCAGGATCACAATGGGACAGTTGATGATGGCCGCTTTCTTCGCGCTGCACCCGGTAAGGTCGCCCGCAAAGGCCACGATGTTCTGGAAAACCGCGATCACCGTCGACATGGCGGCAAAGGACATGAACAGGAAAAACGCGCTTCCCCAGACTCTCCCCATCGCCATGTGGTTGAAGACATTGGGCAGCGTGACAAAGATCAGCGACGGCCCCTGGGACGGCGCAACCCCGTACGCGAAGCACGCCGGGAAAATGATGAGGCCGGCCATGAAGGCGACAAAGGTGTCGAGGACGAGGACATTCACCGCCTCCCCGGCCAGCCTTCTCTCCCGCCCGATGTAGCTGCCGAAGATCGCCATGGCGCCGATGCCGATGCTCAGGGTGAAAAACGACTGCCCGAGCGCGGCGAACAGGACCGTCCCCCAGCCCGCCTCGCGGATTTTGGAGAAATCCGGTTTGAGATAGAAGGCGAGCCCGGGCCCGCCTCCGGGGATCGTCAGGGAGTGCACGGCGAGGATGATCATCAGGAACAGCAGGCAGACCATCATCACTTTTGTGATCTTCTCGACGCCGTCCTGCAGCCCCCGCGCGCAGACCAGGAAGCCGAGAACCACCGCGAGAACCATAAAAGCGGCCATGGTGGCAGGCTTTCCCAGCATGGCGGAAAACTCCCCGGAGACGCCGTCCGCGTCAAGGCCGGCGAAATCTCCGCGGGCCATTTTTACAAAATAGTACAGAAGCCAGCCTGTGATCGTCGTATAGTACATCATAAGCAGGTAATTGCCGGCCATCGCAAACCACTTTTCCAGATGCCACCGGCTTCCCGCAGGTTCCAGCACGTCAAAGGACAGCGCCGCGCTCTTCCGGCTTGCCCGTCCCACCGCAAACTCCATGACGATGATCGGCAGACCGAGAAGCAGCAGGCAGCAGATATAGATCAGCACAAAGGCCGCTCCCCCATACTGGCCGACAATATAAGGAAAACGCCAGACGTTGCCGAGCCCGATGGCGCAGCCCGCGGAGATCAGGATGAAGCCGAGCCGCGACGAAAATTTTTCTCTTTCCATATCCTTTTCCAATTCCCCTCTTTTCCGCCATGCCCGAGATCCCCGGACAGCGGAAGATTTGTTCTGCGGCGGAGCATGCCGCCTTTTTCAGTTTTCTTCCTTGCCCCGGCTGTCATTGCCCAGCCCGTGTGCGAGAAACTCCCCGAACAGCTCCGCCGGGACGTAAGCCTTCACATAAATGCCGTCGTCCCGGTATTCCTCGCTGAGCATCTGCCCGTACTTCCTGATCCGGCCGACCGTTCCCGCCTCCCGGTAGTCATACCTCTCCTCGAGGTAAACCCGCCGGTCCCGGATGATCATCGCCAGGATGTCCAGAAGCTCCGGAACGCCCTCCCCGGTCTTCGCGGAGAGGCGCACCGTATAGTCAGCCCGGAGATCCTTGATGACCATAGGCGCGCCGGGCCGGTCTGTCTTATTAAAGACCGTGATGACCGGCCGGTCGCCAATGCCCAGATCCCGGAGCGTCTCGTAGACCACCTGCATTTCCAGCTCGACCCTCGGGTTCGTCACATCCGCCACGTGGATGATGATGTCACTGTATTTTGCCTCCTCGAGGGTGCTGCGGAAAGCCTCCACCAGGTTGTGGGGGAGCTTCCGGATAAAGCCGACCGTGTCCGTGAGAAGCACATTCTGTCCGCCCGGAAGCCTGAGGCTCCGGGTGGTGGGGTCAAGCGTCGCGAACAGCTTATTCTCCGCAAGCACCCCCGCACCGGTCAGGGTGTTCAGCAGGGTGGATTTGCCCGCGTTCGTATACCCGACAATCGCCGCGGAGAGGGCATAGTCCTTCTTCCGCTGGCGTCGGGTCACCTCACGGTGCCTTTCCACCTCGCGCAGCTCCGATTTCAGCTGCCCGATCCGCTCGTGAATCCGGCGGCGGTCAACCTCGAGCTTCTTCTCGCCCGGTCCGCGGGTCCCGATGCCGCCGCCCTGGCGGGACAGGTAATCGCGGAAGCCGGAGAGACGGATCGCCCGGTAGCGGAGCTGGGCGAGCTCAACCTGGATTTTCCCCTCGCTGGTCACGGCGTGGGCGGCAAAAATGTCGAGGATCACCATCGTCCGGTCCATCACCTTGACCTCAAGGGCATCCTCGAGGTTCCTGAGCTGCGCCGGGGTGAGCTCATCATCACAGACCACGCCGTCCGCCCCGGAGGCGAGAACCAGCGCCTTCAGTTCTTCCACCTTGCCCTTGCCGAGATAAGTGGCCGGGCTCGCCGTCTCCAGATTCTGGACAAGGCGGCCGGCGGCATCCGCCCCGGCCGTATCACAGAGCTCTGCGAGCTCATCCAGGGAAGCCTCCGTGTCGTCATCCGGCCGCGTGGAGACGGCAAAGAGCACCACGCGCTCCCTCTTTTCTTCGGTCTCAATCATCTCAATTTCCTCCGGAGGATTCCGCCTTTGCGGATGCGGATACGCCCTTCGCCGCGGATGTGCTCTCCGCCGCGGACGTGCCCTTCGCCGCGGACGTGCTCTCCGCCGCAGATGTGCTCTCCGCCGCAGATGTGCTCTCCGCAGGCTCCTTCCCGGATTCGGCGGTTTCCTCCTCCACAATGCCGCTGAAATCATCCTCCGTGGTATCCCCGACCCGGGTTTTCAGGAAGATAATCTCCTTTTTCAGGTTCTCATCCCCGCCGTAATTCTTGAGCACTTCCCGGAAAATGGCGAGCGCCCCCTCGAAATCGCCCTGTTTCTCGGCGAGTGCCCCCTGATTTCTCCGGACCTCCGCCACCACCTGGGCCGGCGTATTATCCTTTACCGCCTCCTGGGCTTTCTGAAATGCCTCCGCCGCGCCGTCATCATCTTCCTGATCCGCCGCGACGATCCCCTGGATGTTATACACCTCCGGGTTTGTCCATCCTGAACCGAGCAGGTCGCTGGCAAGGGCGGAGAGGCTGTCGTAGTCGCCCTTATCCTCCAGGACAGAGGCGATGGCCGAAAGCGCGATCTCCGCCCCGGGGGTGTCCGCGTTTCCCTTCTCGCGGCCGCTCGCAAAGTTCTTCCTGGCCTCATCCGCGTTGCCGAGCCCTGCCTCCGCGGCGGCGCGGAAAAACCAGTACTCGGGCTTCCCGCCGTCAATCCGGATGAGCTCGTCATAGGTGTCCGCGGCGCCCTGGTAATCTCCGCCCCGGAACTCAGCCTCCGACAGATATTTGAGGACATCCTTCCGGAAGCCGGCGGACAGTTTTCCCGTCTTATTGTACGCGGCGCGGAAGCTCTCCACCGCGCCGGAGAACTCCCCGTTATTCATCTTCACGATACCGGCAGAGCGGTCCTGCCTGGCTTCCTTCGACACCCCGCAGCCGCTTGCGGCGAGTACTGCCGAGAAGAGCAGCGCCGCGGCGGCAATCCGAATTCTTTTCAATTTTCTTCCTCTCAATTCTTTCCTGTACTGCCGAAACCGCCGCGGTTCGCATTGCCCAGGCGGCCGGCCTCCTCAAACTCGATGTTGGGCTGATGCTCCATGACGCGGAACTGGCAAATGCGGTCACCGGTCCTGATCTCCGTATCCCGGACGGCGAGCGCGGGGAAATACCACCAGTCCTCATCCCCGCAATAGCTCTCGTCGATGACCCCCATCGAGTTTGCCTGGATGATTCCGAAATTCTTGTAGGTACTGCTTCTCGGCACGACATGAGCCTCATAGCCTTGCGGAAGCTGCATGGCGACTCCGAGCGGGATCAGCCGGAACTCCCCTTTCTTCAGGGTGACATCCTCCGCCGCGCGCAGGTCGATCCAGTCCGACCTGCCGTCAATGTACTCCAGCTTTTTTATCTCGGGGTTCTGATAGCGGATCTTAATCTTCATGGTTCTCCTCCTCCCCGGCCGCCGGGTTCGTCCCCGGATCGTCCAGCCGGACTTCTCTCGCTGCCTCCCCCTTGAACCGGGAGATCTCCTCCTCCGGCACCTTCGGGAGTTCCTTCTCGGACGGAAGGCCGAACCGCCGGAGAAATTCTTCTGTTGTGCCGAACAGGGCAGGCCTTCCCGGCGCCTCCAGGCGGCCAACCTCGCAGATGAGGTCGTACTCGATCAGCCGGTTGACGGCATGATCGGATTTCACGCCGCGGATTTTCTCAATCTCCAGGCGCGTGACCGGCTGCCGGTTGGCCACGATGGCAAGGGTCTCCCGGAGGACATCCGTCAGCACCGGCTTCTTCGGAACCTTCACCACGCGGATCAGCGCCTCATAATATTTTTCCCGGGTACAGAGCTGGTACTTGCCGCCGATTTCCAGGATCTGCACGCCGCGCTCCTCAAGGTCGTACTCGTCCTTGAGCTCTCGGACAATGCGCACGGCGTCGGCGCGCCCGCATTCCAACGCCGCGGCAAGCTGCCCGGGATCCACCGGTTCCCCCATGGAAAAAAGCACCGCCTCGGCGGCATGCGCCAGAAATTTCTCATCATTCATCCGCAAAATCATCCATTTCTTCCAGATTGACCTCCTCGGCTGCACCTTCCGGCTCAATCGTCTCAATCTCCATATCGTCAAACAGCTTATCCTGCGTCAGCCGGATTTTCCCGACCTTCATCAGCTCAAGCATGGCAAGAAAAGCGACCACGACATGGATACGGTCCGATTTCCCGCCCTCCCGGACAGCCTGCCGGAAGGTAAAATGCCTCTGTCGGCGGGCGAATCGCATCACCGCGCCGACCGTCTCCTCGAGGCTCACCGGCTCCCGCCGGATCGTCCCGAAGCCGCTGCGCACCGGATCAATCCGGCTCGCCCTCCGGCGCAGGAGCTGGCGGTAAAGGTCACCGAGCTCTTCCGCGGTCAGCCCTTTGAGCATCTCATCCAGGTTGACCGGCGGGACATAGCGCGCCACCGGCTTCGGGATCGAGGGGTTTCGGAAAACCCGCGGGGCGGCTTTCTCCTCACAGAGCAGAAGCTCCCTGGAGAGATACCGGTACATCTTATACTCCAGGAGGCGGCGGACGAGCTCCTCCCGGGGATCGCCCTCCTCCTCAGCCTCCTCGCTCTCCTCCGGCGGAAGAAGCATTCTCGACTTAATGTCCAGCAGCGTCGCCGCCATCACCAGGAAGTCTGAGAGGACATCCAGGTCCTCCGTCCCCATCTGCCGCACATAGTCCAGATACTGGTCTGTGATCGTCTCGATGGGAATATCAAAAATATCAATTTTATTTTTTTCGATCAGCCTGAGGAGAAGATCCAGCGGCCCCTCGAATTTCTCCAGTTTAAATGAAATCTCCATGCTTCACCGCGTCCTTGCCCCGCGCAGGCGGGCTGTGCCGTCCCCCGTCCGGGCAGCTTCCTCCTCCCGTCCGGGCTTAAGGGTAATCCACAAGAGCTCCGGGCGGTTGTTCAGCCGGATATTGACCGAGTGCGTGCCGAGGCCGCGGCTCACGATCATCGTCTTCCCGTCCCGCGTAAACCGCCCGGCGCACTCCGGCCGGAAAAACTGCATTTGCGGCGTCATGAGCCCGCCGAGCCCCGGAATCCGGATCGTGCCGCCGTGAAAATGCCCCGACAGCGTGAGATCCGCCCCCCATCCTGCAGCGTTCCGGAAAAACTGCGGCGAATGCATGAGCAGGATCTGATACCGGTCCCGGGCCGCCTGCCCCAGCCGCTGTTCCAGGTAATCCGCCTCCATCACCGGCAGCCGGAAGCGGCACCGGTAGAGCTGCTCCGGAATGGTACAGGCGGAAAGCCTGACATCCGGGAACAGGTTCACGCTCCTGTCGCGGAGATAGACCGCGCCGAGCCGGGCGATTTCCCGAAGGAAGGGGTCGCGGAAGCACCCGTCCGGGGCAATGCCCTGGTCCAGGCGGTCCTCATGGTTTCCATCCGCGTAATACACCGGGCAGAGCCCCGCCAGGTTTGCCAGAAGCTCGAGCGTCCGCCGGGAGCGGCACGGCCTTCCGGGATGCATGATGATCATGTCCCCGCCGATCAGCACGGCGTCCGGGGAAATCCCGCGGATCTCCTGGCTCAGGCGGTCCATCTGCCCGGGTTCCCCCGACGGATAGACATTCTCATGGAGATCCGAGAGGAAGACCAGGTTCCTCTCCCGGCGGATTTTCGGCGAACTGACGATCTGGCGGTTCGTGACGAAGTGCCGCCGCTCATACTCTGAACGGGCGATGGCAGCCATGCCCGCCGCGGCGATGCCGCTGAGAAGAACCTTCCCCGGATGTTCCATGACTTCACCTCCCCGCAAGCTCCCCGGATGGTATGTCCCCGTAAAAACCACACAATAAACGGATACATTTTACAATGCGGCGGCGCGGCGCGTCAAGGCCGCGGGAAAGCCGCCTTTCCAGGGCATCTGGCGGGTGATATAATGGAGATATTGGTGTCTGATCAGCAAAAAAGGAGAATCATCATGCAGAAGGATATGACTTCCGGCCCTGTCCGTGAGGAAATTCTGGCGTTCGCGCTCCCGGTCATGGGATCGAACCTCCTCCAGGTGACCTACACGATGACCGACAGCCTGATCATCGGCAACTTCATCGGCGGCACGGCTCTCGGCGCCGTCGGCCTCGTGGGCTCGGCCGTCTGGCTCCTCACCACACTCTGCACCTCCCTGGGGACAGGGCTCGGCATCGCCGCCGCCCAGTTCTTCGGCGCGGAGAAGAAGGAGGACATCCGGGAAACCGCCGCCGCGGGGTATCTCCTCTCCGCCCTGCTGTCAGTCCTGGTCTTCGCGCTCTGCGTCCTCTTCGCGGATCCGCTGATCCGCGGCTTCCTGAAAGCACCGGAGGAGATGCAGGCGACAAGCCGGCTCTACTTCCTCATTATCGCCGGCGGGGGCATTTTCCAGTATCTCTACAATACCACCTACGGGCTGCTCCGGGCACACGGGGATTCCTCCGGGGCTATGCTGTTCCTCCTCGTCTCCGCGCTGCTGAACGTCTTCCTGGACCTTCTTCTCGTGGTCCGGATCCCGCTCGGGGTTGCCGGCGCAGCGGCGGCGACCGTGGCGGCCGAGGCCGGGGCGGCGGCAGCGAGCATGCGCTATCTCCGGAAACGGTATCCGCAGTTCCGCTCCCTCCGCGGGCTCCGCCGGGACCGGATTCTCGCGAAGGCCCGCCTGCTCATGCGGCTCAGCATCCCCATCGCCCTGCAGAGCTCCGTGACCTCGGTCTGCTTCATCATTCTCCAGCGGCTCATCAACTCCTTCGGCGCCGCCAGCATCGAGGGATACAGCGCCATGGGAAAGATCGAGAATTTTTCCCACATTCCCTCCCAGAGCTTCAACGCCGCCCTCGCCGCCTTCACCGGACAGAATGTCGGCGCGGGAAAATTTCACCGCGCAAAGGAAGGCTGGCATATCTCCATCCGGATGGGCGTCCTTCTCTGCGCGGTGTTAAGTCTCCTGATCCTCTTTAACGATACCCGGCTCCTCGGCCTGTTCGGCATTTCCGGGGAGGCGCTCCGGCGCGGCCGGGAGCACCTGGACCTGCTGATGCTCTTCGTCTGGGTCAACACGATCATGGACGTGAGCAACGGCTTCCTCCAGGGCGCCGGGGATGTGCGGACACCGGCGCTCGCAACACTCACGAACCTCGCGGTGCGCCTCGGGCTCTCCTTCGTCCTCGCCCTGACCCCGGTCTCCTGGCGCTGCTATTTTCTCAGCATGCCGCCGGCCTGGGTGCTCGCCTGCCTGGTCTCCGTCTCCCGCTGCCGCGGCGAAAAATGGAAATCCTTCAAAATCCGGTGACGCTGTCTTCGGTTTTCCCGCTCCCGGGCATCCGTGCCCCGGAGCCGCCCGCGGCCCGCGTATCCGGCGAAACGGTTATTCCGCTCTCCGGTAAATCTCCAGCATATCCCTGTCGTCCAGTACCTTGAATGTGCCGATCGTCCGCGTGTGCCCGTAGGAGCACTCGTCGGTGAAGGCATGAAGCTCCTTCTCGTCCGGCTTGTGGCCCATGAGCCCGGTCAGCGAGGTGGGCATGCCGAGCGCGCGGAAGAACTCCTCCGTCCTCGTGATGCCTTCCTCCGCGGCCTTCTCCGGGTCTTCCGCGGTGATCCCGTACGTCATGCGGGCAAATTCCGCAAACCGGCTGATGTTCTCGTGCATGACATATCTCGCCCAGGTGCCCCAGACCGCCGTGAGCGTGGCCCCGTGGGTATAGTCCCCGATGGCGGACATCGCCATGCCCAGCTGGTGGCAGGCCCAGTCGCCGTCCCGGCTGGTGTCGCCCCTGGCCCCGAGGCCGGTCAGCCCGACGTGGGAAATGCTCCCGCACCACATAATCTCGCTCATCGCCTCGTAGTTCTTCGGATCCCTGACCCCGATCGGCCCATATTTCAGGATGTCCCGGAACAGCCCGCCGGCGATCTCATCCGTCAGGTGATTGCCGAGAATCGTGGTAAAGAAGCGCTCGGAGGTGTGCATGAAGATATCCGCCGCGCCGGCGCCGATCTGCCACACCGGCAGCGTCATCGTCAGCTCGGGATCCATGACGGCAAAGCGGCAGCGGTTGAAATCGGTAGTGATGCCGCGCTTCGTCGGCGGATCCACCAGGTCGTTCGTGATGACCGCGGAATCGCTGGTCTCGCTCCCGGCCGCCGCGATGGTGAGCACCGTGCCGATCGGGAGGCTCCGTGTAATCTCCGCCTTCTTCATCCAGAAATCCCAGATCGGAACCTCAGGCGCGCAAGCCCCGTGCGCCACCGCCTTGGCGGTATCGATCACGCTGCCGCCGCCGACAGCCAGGATAAAGTCCGCGCCGAATTTCACGGCCTCTCCCCTCATCTGCTCCGCCGTACTGAGGCACGGGTTCGGCACAACGCCGCCGGAAGCCAAGACCGTAAGGCCTGCCTCCTCCAGATTTTCTGTCAGCCGGCCGATGAGGCCGCTTTTGACTGCAGAATGCCCTCCGTAAATCATAAACACCCGGCTCCCGCCGAATTTCCGGATTTCCGCTGCGGTCTTCACCCACTCCCCGGGTCCGAAGACAATCTCTGTCGGCGCGTAATAGACAAATTTTCTCATCGAAGTCTCCCCTCACAGTTCCTGTATACACCGGCGGGCAGCCCGGCATCCCGCGGGATGCCGGGCTGCCCGCCCCTCTCGGTGATCCTTACCGGGCAACGATATTGACAATCTTCCCCGGAATGTAGATTTCCTTAATGATCTTCTTGCCCTCGATAAACTTCCGGACGTTCTCCTCATCCTTCGCCATCGCGACAGCCTCCTCGCGCGGGCAGTCGACGGCGATGGTGATCGTGCCGCGGACCTTTCCATTGACCTGGACACCGATCTCGACAATATCGTCCTTCGTCTTCTCCTCGTCGTACTCCGGCCATGCGGAGAGCGTGCAGAACGTCTTCCCGTCCGGGTTCATGCCCTCAAACTGCCAGATTTCCTCGCAGATGTGCGGGGCAAACGGGCTGAGCAGCTTGATAAAGGTCAGAAGGTCGTTCTTCGTGATCTTTCCTGCCTTCACAAAATCATTGAGCAGGGTCATCATCGCTGCGATCGCCGTGTTGAACTTCATCGCCTCGATGTCCTCGGACACCTTCTTGATGGTCTTGTGTAGCTTGGACTCAAGCTCCGGGTCCTCCTTCTCCGCGGACGCGATGTCGGTCAGGGCCGCCACACGGTCAAGGAAGCGCTTGCAGCCCTTCACCGTGTCGTCACTCCACGGTGCCGCGGATGCGTAGTCGCCCATGAAAAGCACATAGGTGCGGAGCGTGTCGGCGCCGTATTCCCGGACGATGTCCACCGGGTCAACGACATTTCCCTTAGACTTGGACATCTTCTCGCCGTCCTTGCCCAGGATCATGCCCTGGTAGGTTCTCTTGGCGTAGGGCTCCGGCGTGTTCACAAGGCCGATGTCATAGAGGAAGTGGTGCCAGAACCGGGAATAGAGCAGATGGCGGGTCACGTGCTCCATGCCGCCGTTATAGTGGTCAACCGGCATCCAGTAATCGATCTTCTTCCTGTCGGCAAATGCCTTGTCGTTGTGCGGATCGCAGAACCGGAGGAAATACCAGCTCGAGCCCGCCCACTGGGGCATCGTGTCGGTCTCGCGCTTCGCCGGGCCGCCGCACTTCGGGCAGGTGCAGTTGACAAAGGATGGAATCTTCGCGAGCGGCGACTGTCCGTCCGTTCCCGGCTCGAAATTCTCCACCTCCGGGAGCGTCAGCGGCAGCTCCTCCTCGGGAACCGCGACGGTACCGCACTTCGGGCAGTGGATCAGCGGGATCGGCTCGCCCCAGTATCTCTGGCGGTTGAACGCCCAGTCCTTCATCTTGTACTGGACCCCCTTGTGGCCGATGCCCTTCTCCTCCAGGTACTCCAGCATCTTCGCGATGGAATCCTTCTTGTTGGTCATCCCGTCAAGGAAGCCGGAATTGATCATTTTCCCATCGCCGGTGTAGGCCTCCTTCGCGATGTCCCCGCCCTCGATGACCGGGAGAATCTCGCAGCCGAACTTCTTCGCGAAATCGTAGTCTCTCTGGTCGTGCGCAGGCACCGCCATGATCGCGCCGGTACCGTAGCCCATCATGACATAATCGGCGATGAAGATCGGGATCTCCTTCTCGTTCACCGGATCGACGGCGGTAAGGCCCTCGATGCGGACGCCGGTCTTATCCTTGGAAAGCTGTGTGCGCTCAAATTCCGACTTCTTCGCGCACTCCTCGCGGTATTTCTCCACCTCGGCCCAGTTGCTGATACGATCCTTGTATTTGTCCAGGATCGGGTGCTCCGGCGCCACCACCATGAAGCTGACCCCGAACAGGGTATCACAGCGGGTGGTATAGATTTCCAGCTTGTCGTCCGTCCCGGCAACCGCGAAGTTCACAAAGGCGCCGGTGGATTTGCCGATCCAGGCAACCTCCTGCTGCTTGATGGAATCCGGATAGTCCACTGTATCCAGGCCGTCGAGAAGCTTGTCGGCGTACTGGGTGATCCGGAGATACCACACATCCTTCGGCAGCTGGATGACATCCGTGTGGCAGATATCGCATTTCCCGCCCTGGCTGTCCTCGTTGGAGAGAACGACCTTGCAGTGCGGGCAGTAATTGACCAGCGTCTTCGCGCGGAAGACAAGGCCGTGCTCGAACAGCTTCAGGAAAATCCACTGAGTCCATTTATAGTAATCCGGACGGGAGGTCGCGAACTCGCGGCTCCAGTCGATCGAGAAGCCGACGCTTTTCAGCTGCTCGGTAAAATGCTTGATGTTTTTCTCGGTGATGATGTGGGGATGGGTGTTGGTCTTGATCGCGTAGTTCTCCGCCGGGAGGCCGAAGGAATCAAACCCCATCGGGAACAGGACATTGTAGCCCTGCATTCTTCTTTTCCGGGAAATCACCTCAATGCTGGAGTATGCCTTGATATGGCCGACATGCATGCCCGCGCCGGATGGGTATGGGAATTCCACCAGGCCGTACCACTTGGGCTTTTTGTCGAAATCTACCGCCTGAAAAGCCTTTGCGTCATCCCAGGCTTTCTGCCATTTCGGCTCGATGCGCTGAAAATTGTACTTCATGATCTTCTCTCCTTATTTGAATGATGCTGCCAGAACATAAGAAAAGCCCCGCGCCTCCCTGTCAAGAGACGCAGAGCAACATGGCCTTGCGCGGTACCACTCTCATTCACGCGATATTCGCGTCCCCTTTACTGCAATTCAAACCTAAACTTATCACAGGAAAGGACTGCTGTCAATCACTTCACCGCGCGGTGCCCGCGATGCTCCCGCTTCCCCGGCGGCTGCTGCCCCGGCCCGCGGTTTCCCCTGTCCGTCACGGAACCCCGGCGTCACTTCTTCTGCCCCGCAAGGCGCTCCCGGATCAGGTCGTGCACCTTCTCCGGCTTGGTGTCCAGCGCAACGGCAAATGCCTCCGTCAGGGTCTTTTCCACCGTCGACATCATCTGCTCATCGCGAACCGGAAGCTTCTTCCCCATCTTGAGACGGTGCTGTTTTCTCCGGTAGAGTTCCTTCTCGATGCTGACAATACTGTCGTAGGAATGAACGTCGAAGGCGTCCTTGTACTCCTGTTCCCTCTGCCTTTCGTTCCGGATCGTGAGTGGCTGAATGTCTTTCAAACGATCCAGCAGGGAAAGCGCTTCCTCCCTGGACATCGCCGGACGCAGCTGTTGTTCGGCCTTCGTCTCCGGAACATAAATCTTTTCCATCAGGTTTCTCACTGGCGCCAGGACGACGTATGATCTCTCTGTGCCGGTCAGGTTCAGATTCTCGATACTCTCGATCCTGCACACCATGCCGCTTCTGTGAACGACAAAATCTCCAGTCTGCATCTAGTCTCACCTCCGCTTCTATTGTAGCATGATTTTGGAACAAATGTAAGTCTTATTAAACAGGAGGTACGCCGAAAAGGGAGCCGCCGCAGATCCCCCCTCGAAATCTGCGGCAGCTCCCGGAAACACAGGCGGAAAGCCATGCTCTCTGCGGAAAATTCCGTTTTTTTCTGAATGTTCCGGCTTTATCCGGAAAATCCGTGCCTTTACTCTGCCAGCTCCGCTGCCCTCGCCTCAACCTCACGCTTCTGGACATCGCCGGGCGCCTGCTCATAGCGGCTGAAGGTATAGGAGAAATCTCCGAGCCCGCCGGTCATCGAGCGCAGGTCGGTGCAGTAGCCGTAAAGCTCGGACATCGGAATGTCCGCATTGATGGTCTGGGTATTGTCGTGGTTCGCGTTCATGCCGAGGACCCTGCCCCTGCGGCGGTTGAGGTCGCCCATGATATCGCCGGCAAACTCATTCGGCACAGTCACCATGAGGGAAGCGATGGGCTCAAGGAGAACCGGATTCGCCTCCATAAAAGCAGCCTTGAAGGCGAGCGTCGCGGCCATCTTAAACGCGAGCTCGGAGGAGTCCACCGGATGATAGGAGCCGTCCAGAAGCACCGCCTTGATTCCGACCACCGGGTATCCGGCCAGCGGTCCCTTCTGCACGCACTCGGCGATGCCCTTCTCAACAGCCGGGAAATAGTTCTTCGGCACAGCTCCGCCAAAGACCTGCTCCTCAAACACATACGGCGTATCCAGGTCGCCGGACGGCGAGAATTCCATCTTGACATCGCCGTACTGGCCGTGTCCGCCGGACTGCTTCTTGTACTTGCCCTGCTTGACCACCTTCTTGCGGATCGTCTCGCGGAAAGCGAATTTCGGCTTCGCGAGTTCAACCTCAACCTTGTACTCCTCCTTCAGGCGGCTGACCACGACATCCAGCTGCTGGTCGCCGATCCCATAGATCAGTGACTGACGGTTCTCCGCGTCATTGACCGTGCGGATCGTCAGATCCTCCTCCATGATTCTCCCGAGAGCGGTGGAAATCTTATCCTCATCACCCTTGGTCTTCGCCGCGTAGGCTTTATACGTGTACGGCTTTGAGATCTCCACCATATCGTAGGAGATTCTCGCATCCTTCGCGGACATGGTATCCCCGGTTTCCGTCACCGTGAGCTTCGCCACCGCGCCGATATCGCCGGCATGCAGCTCCGGAACCTCGATCGCTTCCTTGCCCCGGAGGATATAGAGCTTGGCAATCTTCTCATCGGCGTCCCGGGTCATATTGTAGATCGAGGTATCCGGGCGCAGGGTTCCGGTGATGACCTTCAGCAGCGTGTATCTGCCGATAAACGGATCGACGACGGTCTTGAAGACCTTGCAGCTTCTCGCCGCCTCGTCGTTATACTTTGTGACAAAGAGCTCACCGTTGGAGACATCCGTACCGGTGGCTTCCAGCGCAGCCGGCGACGGGAAATATTTGTCGATCGCCTGGAGCAGGTAGTTGAAGCCCTGGGCATTGACGCCGGACCCCATGATGACCGGAACCATGTCCCCGCTGCTGACAAACTGGCGGAGCGCCGCGGAGACCTCCTCCTCGGTAAACTCCTCGCCGCCGAAATACCGCTCCATATATTCCTCACTGGTCTCCGCGACAGCCTCGATCAGGGCGTCCCTGGCGATCCCGAGGTTTTTCTTCGTATATTCCGGAATCTCACATTCCTCGTAATCCGACAGCTTCGTAAAACGGCGGCCCTTCATCTTGACCACGTTGACGAAGCCGACAAACTTCTCATTCTCACGGATCGGAACCTGGAACGGGGCGATCTTTCTGCCGAACTGCTTCTCCAGCTTCAGGAGCAGCTCGCGGAAGCTGGCCTGGTCGTCATCCATATTCGTCACGAAGAACAGGCGGGGCATATTCAGCTTCTCGCAGAGATTCCACGCACGGATGGTGCCCGGCTCGATGCCCGCCTTGCAGTTAACCACGATCACGGCGGCGTCAGCGGCACTCAGAGCTTCCTCGACCTCGCCGACAAAATCGAAATATCCCGGCGTATCCAGAATATTCACCTTGATCGGCCCGTTCTCCCCCTTGTACTCGATCGGAATCAGGGAAGTGGAAATGGAGAACTGTCTCTTGATCTCTTCTTTATCGAAATCACTGATGGTGCTTCCTTCCGGAACACTGCCCATTCGCTTGGTTACCCCGGTAACATAAGCGAGCGCTTCAGCCACGGTGGTTTTTCCGGAACCGCCGTGGCCAAGTAAAGCCACATTTCGGATCTGACTAGTGCCGTACACGTTCATAGACTTTCCTCCTGTGAGTAAAATGATAATCTGTGTATATTGTACAGGAATACCGGCTTTAATTCAAGGTATTTTCACTATCATTCACAATTATAGGGGAAATTCTATGAAATTCTGCATTTAAATTGTTTCTGCCGCGGCGGATTTTTCGGCGATCTGCCTTCCGGCAAAACCGGCACGGCCCGCGACGCCGAAGACCCCGGACAGGCAGCCCCGGTCAGCCCTCCGAGAGAATCCTCCGGAGCGACGCCGGGAACTCGAGTGCGACCGGACCACTTTCGTCCCCGGGGCTGCAGCATTTTTCTTCCGTTCGTTTATTGTTTTAATGGTTGAAAGTATTAAATCGTTGACATGCCCGCGAACTTGTTTTAAGATGAGGCAAACAAGTTTTACCGGACAATACAGACATTTCCAGGAAGGATGGTCGGACATGGAAACTATCACAGCCGGATTTATCGGCCTCGGCCTGATCGGCGGCTCGATCGCCCGGGGGCTCAAACGCGACAACCGGAATATCCGCATTATGGCTTATATGCGCACCCGCAGCAAACTCGAGCAGGCGAAGAACGACGGGGTAGTCGATGACATTCTGGACAGCGCGGAGGACAGCCGCCTCGCTGCCTGCGACATTATTTTCCTGTGCACCCCGGTAGAATTCAACGAAATGTATCTCGAGGACATCCGCCCGCTGCTCAAGAAGGGGGCTCTGGTCACCGACGTCGGGAGCACGAAGGAGAGCGTCCACCGGACGGTCGAAAAACTGGGCATGAACCCGGTATTTGCCGGCGGCCACCCGATGGCGGGATCGGAAAAAACCGGATACGAAAATTCGACGGATCATCTTCTCGAGAATGCCTACTATATCATCACGCCGACGCCGGAGACGCCTCCGGAGCTGACCGGGCGCCTGCGGGACGTCGCGAAGGCCATCGGCGCCATCCCGATGGTGATCGATTATCACCGCCACGACCGGATTGTTGCCGCGATCAGCCATCTCCCGCACCTCATCGCCGCGACCCTGGTTAACCTGGTGCACGACAGCGATACCGCCGACCAGCTGATGAAGACGCTGGCTGCCGGCGGCTTCAAGGATCTCACCCGCATCGCCTCATCCTCGCCGGTCATGTGGGAACAGATCTGCATGACCAACACCGACAATATCGTGGACATCACCGACCGCTACATCGCATCGCTGGCTGAGCTCAGGAACCGCCTCGCGAACCGCCAGGAGGGCGCAGTCTTCGAGCTGTTCAGCCGCTCGCGCGACTACCGCAACTCCTTCCCGGACATGCACCGCGGCTCGATCATGCCCGATTTCTCGTTCTCCGTCGACTGCGTGGACGAGCCCGGTGTCATCTCGATCATTTCCTCCATCCTCGCGGTTGCCGGCATCAATATCCGGAATATCGGCATCAACAACAACCGGGAAATGGGCGAGGGCGCGATGGAGATCAGTTTCTACGACCGCGAGAGCATGGAAAAGGCCGCCCTGCGGCTCTCTTCCTACAACTACAAAATTTTCCGGAGATAACCCTTGCCTGAGGAAATCCGCGAGGGTAAGCCCGCACAGCCGTAAACCCGGCCCCGATCCGGAGATTTTCCCCGACCGGGACTTTCCGTTCTATCCGCAGGAGAAATTGTCATGAAATTTCACAGAGTTTCCCGTCTCGCCGGCACTGTGACCGTGCCGGGAGACAAATCCATATCCCACCGCGCCGTGATGTTCGGCTCCCTTGCGCGGGGAAAGACCGAGATTCAGGGCTTTCTTCCGGGAGCTGACTGCCTGTCCACGATCGGATGCTTCCGCGCGATGGGAATTCCCATCACACAGTCCGGCGACCGGGTGACCGTGGAAGGCAGAGGCCTTCGGGGCCTCTCCCCCGCCGGGAGCACTTCCGGCGTTCTCCATCTGGATACCGGGAACAGCGGCACGACAACCCGCCTGATTTCCGGCATTCTCGCCGCCCAGGATTTCCGCACGGTGCTCTCCGGGGATGACTCGCTGAATAAGCGCCCGATGAACCGGATCATCCGCCCGCTGCGCCTCATGGGCGCGGAGATCCGGAGCGGGCGGGGGGACGGATGCCCTCCCCTCATCATCGACGGCAGGCCTCTCCACGGGATCCGGTATACCTCCCCCGTCGCCTCGGCGCAGGTGAAATCCTCGATTCTCCTCGCCGGGCTCTACGCTGACGGGGAGACCTCTGTCCATGAGCCGGCACTCTCGCGTGACCACAGCGAGCGGATGCTCTCCGCCTTCGGCGCGGAACTCTCGACCAGGATTCTCGGGGATGGCAGCGCGGAAATCACGATTCACCCGGCGGAGGAGCTCCACGCGCAGCAGATCACCGTCCCGGGGGACATTTCCTCCGCGGCGTACTTTCTCGCTGCCGGCTGCATTGTCCCGGGATCGGAGATCCTCATCCGGAATGTCGGGGTGAACCCCACCCGCGCCGGGATCCTCCATGTCCTCCAGCGGATGGGCGCTGATCTCACGGTGGAAAATGCGCGGGTCAGCTCCGGCGAGCCTGTCGCGGATCTCCACGTAAAATACGGGCCGCTCCGGGGCACGGAAATCGGCGGTGCCGAGATTCCCACCCTGATCGACGAAATCCCGGTCATCGCGGCTGCCGCCTGCTTCGCGGAAGGGACAACCGTCATCCGGGACGCGGCTGAGCTCAAGGTCAAGGAATCCGACCGCATCGCGGTCATGGCGGAGGTTCTCTCCGCGATGGGCGCCGACATCACCCCCACGGAGGACGGCATGGTCATCAGCGGCCACGGGGCGGCCGGCGCTTCCTCATCCCCTCTCCGTGGCGCGGCGGTGGACAGCCACAAGGACCACCGGGTTGCCATGTCCTGCGCCGTCGCCGCCATGGCGGCAAGCGGGGAGACCGACATCCGCGACGCATCCTGCGTCGATATCTCCTATCCCGGCTTCTACAGCGACCTTCTGAAACTCGCGGATCACTGAACCGGGCATCTAAAGATACAGGAAGCCCCGCAGCGCCATCCTGGCGCTGCGGGGCTCCTCCCTTTTCTGAAAAGCGGGCATCAAAACAGAAATCAGACCCCCTGCTCGGTGCTCAGGAGAATCCGGTCATTGTCCATCGCCTCTCCCGTGCCTTCCGCGAATTTGTGCAGAAGATCGTCCACCGTCATCCCCCTGCGCTCCTTTCCGGAGACATCGAGGACAATCCTGCCGTCGCTCATCATAAGCGTCCGATTGCCCAGCTCGATCGCCTGGTTCATATTGTGGGTGACCATCAGGCAGGTGATTTTCCTCTCCCGGACGATGCTCTCGGTGAGATCCAGCACTTTCTTCGCGGTTGCCGGGTCGAGCGCCGCCGTGTGCTCGTCGAGAAGGAGCAGCTTCGGGGTCACGATGGTCGCCATCAGCAGGGTCAGCGCCTGGCGCTGGCCGCCGGAGAGCAGGCCGACCGGCTGCTCCATCCGGTCTTCCAGCCCCATATCCAGCAGGGAAAGCTTCTCCCGGAACAATTCCTTTTCCCGCCGGGATATGCGGCTGAAATAGGCGTGCCGTCTCGTGGACGCCCGGAGATAGGCGACAGCAAGATTTTCCTCGATCGTCATGTGCGGTGCCGTCCCCATGAGCGGATCCTGGAAGAGGCGGCCGACAAAGCGGCTCCGGATGTGTTCCGGAACAAAGGTGATATCCTCGCCGTCCAGCTCGATATCGCCGTCATCGACAAAGAAGGTGCCGGCGATGGCGTTAAACAGCGTTGATTTCCCGGCGCCGTTCGAGCCGACAATCGTGGCGAAATCGCCCTCCTCCATGTCGAGCGTCACGCCGTCCAGCGCGCGCTTTTCATTCACCGTCCCCGGGTTGAAGGTCTTGTGGATATTCGTGATTTTCAGCATCAGTCCGTGCCTCCCTGCATCCGCTTTCTCCTCGCTGCCACCGCCTGCGCCTTCTGGCGCCTTAAGGCAGCCATTTTCCTCACCTGGGGCGCCGCGATCGCCACGGCGACGATCACCGCCGAAACCAGCTTGAAGAATTCCGTCGGCACGTTGAGGCGCAGGGCTGCCGCGATGATCAGCCGGTAGAAGCAGGAGCCCAGGATCACGCCGAAGATGCGGACGCCGATTTTCTTCTTTCCGGTGACGCTCTCCCCAATGACCAGGGACGCGAGGGCGATCGTGACCATGCCGGTGCCGAGGTTAATGTCACAGGTCTTGTTGTACTGCCCGATCAGCGCGCCGGCAAGACCGGTCAGCGAATTGGACACGCAGAGGCCGACCGTGACCATGAAGGCGGTGTTGATCGAGGAAGCGCGGACCATCGCCGGGCTGTCTCCGGTCGCCCGGATCGAGAGGCCGAGCCGGGTGGCGAGAAACTGCTTGAGCAGGAAGCCCGCCGCCGCGATGAGCACCGCGAGGAACATGAGCCCGCTCCACTCCTGCCAGAAGGCGGAGGCATTTGCCTTGGCAATCAGGCTGAATACCGTATCCGTCCCGAAGATGGAGAGGTTCGACGAAAACCCCATGACTGCCAGGTTGACCGTGTAAAGGCCGGTATTCACGACAATGCCGGCAAGAATGCTCTGCACCCCGAATTTGGTCTGGAGCACGGCCGTCACAAAGCCGGAGCAGACACCGGCCAGCATCGCGGCAACCAGGGCGAGAACCGGATGCCCCGCCAGGGTCACCACCGCGCCGACCGCACATCCGAGCGTATAGCACCCGTCCGTGGACAGGTCGCAGATGTCCAGGATGCTGAAACTGATAAATAAGGAAAGCGCCACCAGCGAATAGATCAGCCCGACCTCCAGCGCTGTCTCCACAATTCCTGCCGTTAAAAAGCCCACGTTTTATCCTTCCTTCACTGCTAAACTATTTTTCCCGTTACTTCTGAAATTCCTTCTGGGTCTGAATCTCCTCGACGGAGGTGCAGAACGGCTTGACCGCGTCCTTTACGGTATTGATATCCAGCTTAAGCTCCGCGCAGGTGTCGGTGTTGATCGTCGCGATCCCGTCGTCCATCGCCTTGACCGCGGTGGATGCCGGATCGGCGCCATTGCCCAGAATATCGGCAACCATGTCCGCGGTCACCCGCCCGAGCTCGGCGAAATCCGTTCCGAAGCCGCAGAACGCGCCGTTCAGCGCAAAGGAATCCGCTCCGGCATAGTGCGGGATGCCTGCCTTGTTGAATTTCTCAAAAATGCTCAGCTCCGCCTTCTGGATCGTGTTGTCCGTCGGGGTGAACACCGCGTCCACGCCCTCGGCGACAAGCGCGTCCGCCGCGGAAGCTACCTCGTCCGTCGTTGTTCCCGTCTTCTCGATGTATTTGATCCCTTTTTCGTCCAGGTAAGCCTTGGCGTCCTCGATCGCCTTGGTCGAGGAATCCTCACTCTTGGAATAGAGAAGCCCGATATAGTCGGTGTCCGGATTGACCGCGAGGATCATGTTGATCAGCGCCTCCACATTGATCGGGTCGGAGGTCCCGGTGATGTTCGCGCCCGGCGCATCCAGAGAGTTCACCAGCTTCGCGCCGACCGGGTCGGAAACCGCGGAAAATACGATCGGCAGATTCTTCCCCTCCGCCGCCGACTGGCAGATCTGCGCTGCCGGCGTCGCGATCGGGACAAGCACATCGACATCCTGCGCAATCAGGTCGGAGGCAATCTGGTTCAGTGTGCTCGCGTCGCCCTGGCCATTTTTCACATAGCTCTTGTAATCATAGGCAACCCCGGTATCCGAGGACAGCTTATCCAGCTCGGACTCGATATTTTCCTCGATCTGGTTCAAGGACGGGTGATCCATATACTGGACAATGCCGACCTTGAACGTTTTGCCGCCCTCCGCGCCCGCGGAAGCCTTCTCCCCCGCCGTAGACCCGGCTGCTGCCTGCGCCGCCGTCTCCGCTGCCGCCGTGCCGGCTGTCTTGGCTGCCGAACCGCCGCAGCCCGCCAGGGAAACCGCCGCCATCGCGCTGATCACTACTGCTGCTGCCATCTGCTTTTTCATCATACTCCTCCTCGCCTCTCAGGGCTCTCTCCGTGAACCGCGGCGTTCGGGACCGGGATGAAAATTCTCGAAAACGCAAAGCAAATTTGCTTAGCTTGTTAAGTGCTCTGCGCAAAAAAAATCCCAGATGCGCAGAACGCATCTGGGACGAATTTTCTAAAATCCGCGGTGCCACCCAAACTTGACCGTAAGGTCCACTTTTGTCATATACCAACATATATGCCGCCAGATAACGGTTGCGGTCTCCGTCGTTCCATACTGTACTCTGCTGTACGTTCCGGAACACCCTCGAAAGCCCATTCCCTCCCAGGTTCCGTATTCCGGTTCCACCATCCGGAACTCTCTGTGATTTCGCCTTGGGAAGTACTCCTCTTTCTCAACGGTTTATGTGGCTAATCTTAGAGCACAAAACGGAAAATGTCAACCATTTTTTCAGCCGACCTGCTCGGAGCGCGCCTTGGGATCGAAGCTGTCAAAGATAAAGACATCGAAATGGCTCCTGCTCTTCTCGAGATCCGCCTGGCTCCTGATCGTCCAGGCGGCCATCTCGCACCGGTACATCCGGCGCATCAGGCGCACCGGCAGAATATTGCGGAACTCAAAATTGTACGCGACAAAATCCGGCCTGCAGAGGCGGTTCGAGAGGCACCAGGTCAGCGTCCAGGCGAAGAACCACCAGCGCCGCTTACCCTCGCGGAAAAGGCTTGTCGCAAGCTGCCCGCGCATCACCTCCGGGCGATGCCTCCGGAACCAGTAGAGCGCAAGGGGACTGAACGATTCGATGCAATAGCTGCCGCGGTAGCGGTCAAGAATCCGCGCCGCCTTCTCGCAGAGCTCCCTGTGCTTCCACATGGCCTTCAGCTCGATGATCATCGGCACGCGGCCGTCCACCATGCGGAGCACCTCAGAAAACCTGGGGATCCGCTGGCTCGAGCCGAACAGGGGGATCTCCTCGAGTTCCGCAAAGGTCAGTTCCGAAATCCTCCGTGCATCCCCAGCCGCGCGGTGCAGGGTGAAATCATGGAAGACGACGGGAACCCCGTCCGCGGTCAGCTGGACATCCAGCTCGATCCCATAGCCGCGGCTCACCGCCGCTGAGAACGCCGGCATCGAATTCTCCGGCCTCTCTGTCCCATTTTGATGAAAACCGCGGTGGGCGATAAAGTACTGCTCAAAAACCCCCATCCGGCTCTTCCTCCGCCTTGACGGTGCCATGAGGTAGAGCATCGCTGCAATGATCAGCGCGGCAGCGCAGGCAAAAACCAAAGCGATCAGTCTCACGGCTGTAACCTCCCTTTTGTACATTTCCCAACAGTTTTATTCATTTTCTGCCGGTATATCCGGCCTCCCTGCAATCAGTATAATTTCACAACTTTCCGCTGTAAAGGCAGCTGCTGCAATTTTCCCCAGCCTACCGGGAAAGCCGGATCTTGAGGGAACGCCAGGGAATCGTCACCTCCGGATAGCCCTCCGCCTCCGGCGCGATCTCGCCCGGCGAAAAATAGAACACAATGCCCTCGGGCGTCAGATAGAACGGGGAGAAAAAGCGGATTTTATCCCGCACAAGCTCCCGCAGGTCTTCCGGCGCCGCATAGGCGAAGCCGCTGCTCTCGTCCAGCCGGGCAAAGGCGTCCGCCACAAGTTCCCGGATCTCGCTCTCGCTGCTGGCGAGGACATCCGGCAGCATCAGACGCCGCCCGGTCTTCCGGTCAAAGACAAAGTAACTCCGCGCATAAGAGCGGTACGCGCCGCCGATCCGGAGGCGTCCCTCCGCCCGGATGCAGCAATAATTGTCGGTCAGCCAGGTAACCCCGTCCTTTCCGTCAATCCGCCAGTCGAGCGCCGTCACCCCGGCAAGCCCGTCCAGCTGGTGTGCCCCGTCAGCACCGTCTGCTGAGGCATCCCTCTGTCCGGCGGCAAGCTGCTCCGCGTAAGCCTGAGCCGCCGCCCGGGCATTTTCCATGGTCTGCGACATGACCTGCGCCCCGGCATCCCCGGAAAATGTCATGGTCTCCGTGTACCAGGAAATCCCCGGCCCGCCGTTTCCCGCGCCGGTCCCGGTACTTCCGGATACCTGGGAGGTCTCCCCGAGACCCGCGAGCTGCGAGGTCTCCAGCACCGGTGTCAGGGTATCCAGCTCGCCGCTCGCGCCCTGCACCATGGACATACACACGGAAAATCCGCTGTAAATCGGATAATAAAAGGTATCCCCATCCACCGCGAAGATCCGCAGATCCTCCTGGTAACTGCCCATCCCCGGGCCGGGTTCTACGCGGCCGACTGTCTGCGCTTCCCCGCCGGAGACCGGAATCCGGAAATAGGTGGCCGCGGACATCGGATCCGCGCCGTCATCCTGAACGGAATAATACAGCCACCCGCCGTCCTCCGCGAGAAATTCCGGAACAGTATCGGAGGTGAACAGCACCGTCTCCGCGGCAGTCCCCGGGTCAACTGCGCGGACGGTTACGGTTCCCCCGGCCTTCTCGGCCAGGTAAACCCGCTCTCTTCCGAAGTAGTGGGCTGCCAGGGGATTTCCCTCCGCAATGCGCCTCGGGGAAGTGCCATCCTTATTGGCGATGACGAGGGCGAGAGCCTTCCCGTCCTGAAGCGGGAGATACCCCAGGTGCTCCGCCGCGTAGGCCGGGCTCTCTTCGGGGAAGAGCACGCAGTCTGCCGGGACATCGCGGAGGACCGTGTCTTCCGGAGACAGCTCGGCGCGGGTGAATCCGTCCCCGTCGAGGGCGTACGCCCTGCTATTCTCCGAATCCCTGGCATAAAGGCGCCCGCCGGAAACATAGAGCGATGTGGGGACAAAATTGATATCCGCCATGTGCACGGTGCTTCCGTCCGTGAGGGACAGGCGATAGAGGCCGGTCAGCCCGTCGCCGGCCTCATCCTGGTATTCCATGTCAAAATAAAACCCGCCGCGGTAGATCCAGAACGCGCTGCTCCGCTCGCCGCCCTCGAGCGAAACGATGGTCCGGATCTCACCGGTCGCCACCGTCAGCTCATAAAAAGAGTCCCTGTAGCGGAAATACAGCCTGCCGCCGCTCCGGATAACACCGGCCCCGTTGGTCTCTGCCTGGTCCGTCGCCTCCGCGAGCTCCAAAGCCTCCGCATTTTCCGCTTGTTCCGTACTCTCCGCATTTTCCGTATCTCCCGGCGAAGCCGCGGATTCTATGGCCCGGGAAGGTGCCGGACGGGCACAGGAAGCAAGGCTGAGCGCTGTGAGGGCCATCGCGAATATGCACCACCGTCTCCTCATCCGATCACAACTCCATTTTCCGCCCCGGGGCAAATCCTGTCAGGAATCCAGCTCATCCTCATCCACCACATCCTCATAGCCGTAGCTGTTGATCAGCTCGTTGAAGCGGTTGGAGGCGGCTTTATACTCGGCGTCACTCTCGATATTGCCAACGCCCGCCTCCCCGTTCTCATCCTCGAGATAGCGGTACAGGAACACCGTGCCCTCCTCGCTCTCCTGTTCCTCCGAGGGAAGCAGGGCGACATACTCCCGCCCGCAGGCCTCAAAAATGCCGAGAACCAGGCATTCGATCTCCTGCCCGTCGTCCAGCGACAGTGTCACCGTATCCTGATCCTCCGTGAAAATCTCATCCTCTCTCTTTTCCTTCGCCATAAGAGCCTCCTCCTGCACGCCGAATTCTTATTTCTGTTCAGACCCCACTCTATCAGGAACACAGGAAAATGGCAAGATCGTCCCGTTCAGTACTCGATCCCCCGCCGGGCAGGGATCCCCCGCTCATAGGGGTGGCGAATCTTCCTCATCTCCGTGATATAGTCCGCCCGGTCAAGCAGCTCTCTCGCGGGATTCCGACCGGTAATCACAATTTCCGCGAGGTCCTCCAGGCGGTCCAGGACGCCGAGCACCTCCGAAGTGCCGAGGAATCCCGCCCCCATCGCCGCCGCGAGCTCATCGAGCACGAGGAGGACCGGCGGGGAAGGCAGCTTTTCTTCCGGAGAATGTGCCGCCTGCGCCCCCACCGCCGCCTCCAAAGCCAGCCGTTCAGCCTCCCTGAAGAGGCCGCGGGCGTATTCCGCTGCCTCAACCTTCTCCTCCGGCGTCATCGTCCAGGTAAAGCCGAAGGACTTCCGGCAGGGAATGACCGTGATCCCCGGGATGCTGCGCAGGGCGGCGGCCTCCCCGGAATCCTCCGTCTTGAGGAAGCGGGCGGCCACCACGGTTCCCCCGGCACCGGCGAAGCGGGCAGCAAGGCCGGCAGCCGCGGTAGTCTTTCCCTTACCGTCCCCGCAGTAGATATGGATCATTTCGTTTTCCTCCTATCTGTCGGCGGCAGATACTCCAGCACAAAGCGGGAGACCTCCGCCGGCTTTCCGAACCGGGTTCTCACCGAACAAATCCGGAGATTCCGCTTCGCGCGCGTCATCGCCACATAGAAGAGCCGCCGTTCCTCCTCGATATCGTCGGCAAGCACCGCCTTCCCATGCGGTGTGACGCCCTCCACCGCATCGATGATGTAGACGGTGGAAAATTCCAGTCCCTTGGCGCTGTGCATCGTGGCGAGCGTCACCGCGTCCTGCGGCGTTTTCCCCCGGGAAGCCTGCCGGAGCAGCTCCTCCCGGTACTCGCGGATATGCTCCTCCCACTCGGGAACCGTGCGGTAAGACGCGGCGCTCTCGCGGATTTCATCCGCGATCTCAAAAAGCTCTGACGCCTGCATCCGGTGCGACGCCGCATATTCCTCGAGAAAGCGGTCATAGCCGATCCCCTGGCGGATGTAATTCACCGCCGCGAGAGGGGACATCCGGGACAGGGCCTTCAGATCGTACTCGAAATCGCTGAGGATCTGCTCCATATAGCTGCGGTCCGCATAGAACTGCCGCAGCTCGAAGAAGGACACCTTCTCCCCGGGAAATGCCGCCCGGCTCATATAGCGCTTCGGCCGGTTCATGATCCGGAAGAAGTCCTCCCGGCGGCGCCCGCCCGCGGCAAGCCTCAAGTAGGCGAAGATGTCCCGGGCGATCCAGTGGTCATAGAGATTCGGCACCTGGTCCCTCGTCCGGAAGGGCAGGTTGTAGCCCATCATCGTCTCCATCAGCATCCGCGGCCCGAGGTTCGTCCGATAGAGCACCGCGATCTCCGCGGGCTTCTCCCCCGCTTCCAGGAGCGCCCGGATCTCCTCGACAACCGCCCGGTTCTCCGCGCGGGGATTGGGAAATACCCTGGTGAGCACATTTTTCCCGTGGACGTCCAGGGAACGGATGGTTTTCGGAAAACGCTTCTGGTTATGGCGGATCACCAGCTGCGCCGCCCCGACAATCTCCGCCGTGCTCCGGTAATTGATGTCGAGTAGTACCCGCCCCGCGCCGGGATAATCCTTCTCAAAGCCCAGCATGATCTCCGGCCTTGCGCCCCGGAAGCGGTAGATCGACTGGTCGTCGTCGCCCACGATGAACAGGTTATTTTCCGGGAGGGCCAGCATGCGGACGATATCATACTGCAGCTGGTCGATATCCTGGAACTCATCGATCAGGATATAGCGGTAGCGCTTCTGCCAGGCAGAGAGGATGTCTTTCCTCTCCGTGAAGAGCTCATAGCACATGACCATCATGTCGTCGAAATCGATCAGGCCGGTGCGGCGCATCTCCCCGTCGTATCCACGGTAAATCTGCCGGAACGCCTCATCCGGGCAGGAGGCCGAGTAGTAATGATCCAGGGGGATCCGCCCTGTCTTTACGGTGCTGATCTCCGCCTCCAGCTGGTTCAGGAAGTCGCCCTCGTCCTCCGGCTCCAGGCTGCACCGGTCGGCCAGCTCCTTGAGGATCTGCCGTTTCCTGTCCTCCCGGACGATATTTGCGCCCGTCATGCGGTAAGCCAGCTTGAGAATCTGGAAGAAGACCGCGTGAAATGTCCCGAAGGTGACCCGTGAGGACTTCCCAGAAAGCTTCTCATACCGCTCGCGCATTTCCATGGCCGCCGCCCGGGTAAAGGTGATCACCAGGATGTCTCCCGGGTTGACGCCCAGTTCTTCGGTCAGATACCAGATCCGATAGGTGATCACCGTGGTTTTTCCGGAGCCTGGGCCTGCGAGAACCATCATCGGCCCCCGGTCATGCTGAATTGCCTTCCTCTGTGCTTCACTGAATGCCATAAATCCGTCTCTTTACGGAGGCAGCCGGCACCAGAAACCGGTGCCGGCCGTCTCGCTCTCTTACTCCCGCCGGGGCGCTGCGCCCCGGACTTTATGCTTCCAGCTTCTCGATCCCCTTCCGGATCCTCGCGAGGGACTCCTCCTTGCCGAGCGCGTCCAGAAGCTCGGTCGCGCCGCCCGGTGTCGTCGGGAGGCCGGAGAGCGCCGTGCGGATCGGCCACATCACAAAGCCGGTCTTATATCCCTTCTCCGCGGCGAAACTCTTCAGCGCGGCAAAGAGGGCGTCGTTCGTAAAGTCCTCCTGTCCCTCAAGAACCGGGAGAACCTCCCGAAGAAGCGCAAGGGAATTCTCCTTGTTGGTCTTCATTTTCTTGTGGATATAGAGATCCGTGCTGTATTCCGGGAGCGTGTCAAAGAAGCGGACAAGATCCGGAATATCCGGGAAAATCTCGATTCTCGTCTTCACCATCCGCGCAATCTTGCGCAGGTCCATTTCCCTGTGGACCGCCTCGCGGATGTACGGCTCCGCCAGCTGGAAGAACTTCTCATCATCCATCGCTTTCAGGTACTCGCCGTTCATCCAGCGGAGCTTCACCATGTCGAAGACCGCCGGGGACTTGCTGATATTGTGATAGTCGAATGCCTTCACCAGCTCGTCCAGGGAGAAGATCTCCCGGTTGTCCTCCGGAGACCAGCCGAGCAGGGCGACAAAATTGACCACCGCCTCCGGCAGGTAGCCGGCATCGATCAGATCTTCGTAGGAGGAATGGCCGGACCGCTTGGACAGCTTTTTGTGCTCCTCATTCGTGATCGTCGGGCAGTGGATATACTTCGGCACCTCCCATCCGAACGCCTCGTAGAGGCGGTTGTACTTGGGCGAGGAGGAGAGATACTCGGCACCGCGCACCACATGGGTGATGCCCATCAGATGGTCGTCGACCACATTGGCAAAATTGTAGGTCGGATAGCCGTCCGACTTGATCAGCACCATGTCATCCAGCTCGGAATTATTGACGCTGATATCCCCGTAAAGCTCGTCATGGAACGTCGTCGTCCCCTCGGTCGGGTTGTTCTGGCGGATCACGTACGGCTTTCCGGCGGCAAGGTTTGCCTCAACCTCCTCCTTGGAGAGGTGCAGGCAGTGCTTGTCATAGACCATGATCTCCTCGCCGTTCACCGTCTTCTTCAGGCTGTTCAGGCGCTCCTGGGTGCAGAAGCAGTAGTAGGCCTCGCCCTTCGCCACAAGCTCCTTCGCGTACTTCAGGTAGATGCCCTGCTTTACGCGCTCACTCTGGACATAGGGGCCTACCGGCCCGCCGATATCCGGTCCCTCATCGTGCTTTAAACCGGCACTTTTCAGGGTGTCGTAGATGATCTCGGTCGCGCCTTCCACATAGCGCTCCTGATCCGTATCCTCGATCCGGAGGATAAAATCGCCGCCCTCATGCTTCGCGATGAGGTAGGCGTACAAAGCTGTCCGGAGGTTGCCCACATGCATTCTTCCTGTCGGGCTCGGCGCGTATCTGGTTCTGATTTTTGTCATGATCACACTGTCTCCTCTATTCGATACTCATGTTGTTACCGTTCAGTAACATAATTCTCTGTCGGCGGAAACCCCGAATCCCCGCACTCCGATAGGGGAGCCCGGGCACCCTCAGGCGGCCAGGCTCAGGATATGGCTTGCGAAGGCAAAATAGATCGTCAGGCTGGTCGCGTCCACCACGGTCGTCAGCATCGGGGAGGCGATCAGGGCCGGATCCAGATGGATGGCCTTCGCCAGGATCGGCAGGGTGCAGCCGATGCTCTTCGCAATGATGACCGTGAAAAACACGCTGAGCACGACAGTCAGGCAAATCATCGTATGTCCCGGATACTGGACCATCAGGCGGACAAAATTCGCCGCGGCGAGCGTCGCCCCGCAGAGGATGCCGACGCGGACTTCCTTCCAGATAACCTTGAGGATATCCGAAACCTCGATCTCGCCGATCGCCATGCCGCGGATGATCATGGTGCTTGCCTGGCTTCCCGAATTTCCCCCGGTGTCCATCAGCATCGGCACAAACGTTACCAGAAGCGGGATCGCCTGGAATGCTGACTCGTAGCTGGCCAGGATGTTGCCCGTCACAATGCTGGAAAACATGAGGATCAGGAGCCAGGGGATCCGGTTTCTCGCGAGAACGAAGACGCTCGTCTTCAGATACGGCTTCTCGCTCGGCAGGATGGCCGCCATCTTCTCGATATCCTCGGTGACCTCCTCCTCCATGACATCCATCACGTCATCGACGGTGATGATGCCCACAAGCCTGTCCTCCGTGTCCACGACCGGCATCGACAGGAGGTTATAGTCGCTGAACATGAGAGCCACATTTTCCTGGTCCTCCGTGGTCGCCGCCTTGATGACGTTGGTGTCCATGATCTCCCCGACCTTCTGGCTGTAAGGCGCCATCAGGAGATCCTTCACCGTGACCACGCCTTCCAGCTTTCTCGTGGCGTCAGTCACATAGCAGGTGTAAATGGTTTCCTTGTCAAATCCGTTCTTCCGGATGTACTCAAATGCCTCCCGGACCGTCATGTCCTTCTTCAGGGCCACATACTCGGCCGTCATGACGCTCCCGGCGCTGTCCTCCGGATAATTCAGGAACTGGTTGATCAGCTTGCGCTGATCGGGGTCGGAATTCCTGAGCACACGCTTGACGATCGTCGCGGGCAGTTCCTCCAGCATGTCCACGGCGTCATCAACGAAGAGGTCGTTCACGATGTCCGCGAGCTCATTGTCGGTGATGCTGGTGATGATCTGCTGCTGCTTGTCGATCTCCAGCTGGGCAAATACGTCCGACGCCAGTTCCTTCGGCAGCATCCGGAAGACGACGACCATCTTCTCCGGCTCCAGTTCCTCCAGGAATGAGGCGATATCCACCTCATTCATCTCCGCGAGCTCCTTCTTCAGCTGCCGGTACTGGCGATCCCGGACAAGCTGCATCAGGTGCTCCGTTTTTTTCTCCATTTCCTCATTTTCCATGCTCTTCTCCTCTCCAACCGCGATGTCATCGACGAGCTTGGATACAGAAAAGGCAGCCAGTCTGAGGCCAGGTTAACCTCTCATGCGCCTGGAATCTCTCTGTGCAGTCGGGGCAGGCCTCCCATGCGCTCTGCTAAGACGGCAGTGTACGCAGCAAAAATGCTGAATCGCGCGCGCACTGCCCGCGGTTCAGGATGGCTGCCGTCTGAATCCGACTTCGTACTTCGACCTTTCACTGTGTACACTCCTTTCTCTGAGGGATAAAATTTTCGTCCATCATCCCGGGCTGGACCCGTCATGGGATGAACAATAACAACAGTCTCATTATAAATTTGCAAAGAAAATTTTTCAACCGCAAGTCTTGCGCCCGCGCCGGCTGGACACAGGTACCGGCGCTCCTGCGGAATTTCCGTGCGCTCCCGGCGCGGGTATGCATGTGGACGAAGCGCGCAAAAAAGGCGGGGAAGCCCGGGAACTCCTCTGTCCGCAAACTTCTCCGCCTTATCAAACGATATGCCTTACGCGCCGGCGCGCGCCAGTTCTCAGTTCTTTCCCAGGTCGCTCGGTCTCATGGAGAGGTTCACCCTGCCCATCTTGTCGATCTCGATGACCTTGACCGTCACCTCGTCGCCGATGTTCACGACATCCTCAACCTTGCCAACCCTCTTATCCGCCAGTTTGGAGATATGCACCATGCCATCCTTCCCCGGGCAGAGCTCGACGAAGGCACCGAAATTCATGATGCGGACAACCTTGCCGGTGAAGACCTGTCCCGGCTCGATATCGGAGACGATCGCGTGAATGATGTCCTTCGCCTTACGGATACCTTCCGGGTCAGTGCCGCAGATGGAAACGCGGCCGTCGTCATCGATGTCGATCTTGGTGCCGGTTTCCTCAATGATCTTGTTGATCACCTTGCCCTGCTTGCCGACCACATCGCCGATCTTCTGCGGGTCAATCTGCATCATCTCGATCTTCGGGGCATACGGGGAAAGCTGCTTTCTCGGCTCGGAAATCACCGGAGCCATCACCTGGTCCATAATATACAGCCTGGCCTCGCGGGTGCGGCGGATTGCCTCCTCGACAATCGGGCGGGTAAGGCCATGAATCTTGATGTCCATCTGGATGGAGGTGATTCCCTTATGGGTGCCGCCCACCTTGAAGTCCATATCGCCGAAGAAATCCTCAAGCCCCTGGATGTCGGTCAGGACAATGTAATCGTCATCGGAGTCCCCGGTAACCAGGCCGCAGGAAATTCCTGCCACCATGCTCTTGATCGGTACGCCGGCCGCCATAAGGGCCATGCAGGACGCGCAGATCGAAGCCTGGGAGGTGGAGCCGTTGGATTCCATGGTCTCAGACACGGCACGGATCGCATAGGGGAACTCTTCCTCGCTCGGGAGTACCGGAACCAGTGCCCTCTCCGCCAGGGCGCCATGGCCGATCTCGCGGCGGCCCGGGCCTCTGGACGGCTTGGTCTCTCCTACGGAGTAGGACGGGAAATTATACTGATGGAGATATCTCTTGTAGGTGATGCTCTCATCCAGTCCCTCGATCTTCTGAACCTCAGAGAGCGGGGCCAGGGTGACCACATCCAGGATCTGGGTCTGGCCTCTGGTGAACATTGCGGATCCGTGGACACGCGGGAGCAGGTCAACCTCAGCGGCAAGCGGGCGGATCTGGTCCATCGCCCTGCCATCCGGACGCTTGTGGTCACGGAGGATCATCTTGCGGACCGTCTTCTTCTCGTAAGCGTAGATGGCCTCGCCAAGTCTCGCGAGCCACTCCTCGTTGTCCCCGAGCTCCGCCGCGACGCGGTCGGTGATGGCGGCAATGTTCGCCTCGCGGGTCTGCTTATCGTCCGTGAAGACCGCATTTTCCATCTCCTCGGAGGTGACAAGTTCCTCCACCTTCGCCTGAAGGTCTGCAGGAACGGCAAAGCTCTGGTAAGTCATCTTCGGCTTTCCGCACTCCTCGACGATGCGGTCGATGAACTTGATGATCTCCTGGTTGACCTCATGGGCCTTGTAGATGGCCTCGATCATGATGTCCTCCGGAACCTCATTGGCACCGGCCTCGATCATGATGACCTTGTTGCGCGTGGAGGCAACCGTCAGCGCCATGTCGGAGACATGCTTCTGGTCATTGGTCGGATTGATAATCAGCTTGCCGTCGATCATCCCGATCTGTGTTGTGGCGCAGGGACCGTCGAACGGGATATCGGAGATGCAGGTCGCGATGGCGCTGCCGAGCATGGCGGTGTACTCCGGGCTGCAGTCCGGATCCACCGACAGGACGAGATTATCCAGAAGGACATCATTGCGGAAATCCTTCGGGAACAGCGGGCGCATCGGACGGTCAATGACGCGGTCAATCAGGATTGCATTGTCGCTCGCCTTGCCCTCACGCTTCTTGAAACCGCCGGGGAACTTCCCGACCGCGTACATCTTCTCCTCATACTCCACAGAGAGGGGGAAGAAATCAACGCCGTCACGGGGCTTATCGGAAGCGGTGGCCGTGGAGAGAACCGTCGTGTCCCCATAGTGCATCAGGGCCGCACCATTTGCCTGGGCGGCAACACGGCCCACGTCAACGGTCAGCGTTCTGCCGCCGAGTTCCATGGAAAAACTCTTGTACATAATGATCTCCTTTTCTTCATTGTGCGCTGCCTGCAGGGAGATCCGGAAACTACTGCTCTGGCCGCGAGAACGCCCTTGCGGCTACAGCAGCGGTCCCGGAACCGATCCTGCAGAGAGGTCTCGGAAAGCATATACGAAATGGGACAGAGACCTTTCATCTCTGTCCCGCGAAAATCTCGTATTACTTTCTCAGGTCAAGCTTCTCGATCAGAGAACGATAGCTCTCAAGGTCGCTCTTCTTCAGGTAGTCAAGAAGGCCTCTACGCTTACCAACCATCTTCAGAAGCCCGCGTCTGGAGTGGTGATCCTTCTTGTTTGCCTGCAGATGAGCAGTGAGCTCCTTGATGCGCTCGGTAAGCAGGGCGATCTGAACCTCCGGTGAACCGGTATCGCCAGCCTTTCTGCCGTACTCTGCGATGATCTGCTGCTTCATTTCCTTTGTGATCATTGGGTTTTCCTCCTTAAAAATAAGATATTGCACTTACCGAAAACGAGGCCGTGTCCGGAGAGGCTGCGGCCGCGCAGCGGCGTGATTTCTGGTTTGGCCTGCTGGCTCAAAACCGGTCAAATTATACCATTATCCCGGAGTGATGTAAAGCCCCGGCTACAGGAAATTGTAACTGTCACCACATGCGGTTACTGTTTATCCCATGCGGGAGGGATCGCCGGCAATTCGTCCGCGAGCGGCCGGTTTGCCGACGATCCCTCCCGCATGGGGTTCAAGCAGTCCCCTCTGATTTTCCTGTCAATTCGTCCCCTCAGCCGCCGGGCCGTTGGCCGCGTTTCCAGTGTCATCCGCGGGACCCGCCACGGGGGCTGCCGTCTCCGGCGCCTTGGTGGTCTCCGGCGCTTTCGTCTCCGGCGCCTTGGTGGTCTCCGGCGCTTTTGTCTCCGGTGCCTTCGTAGCCGCCTTCGTCGTCGCCGCCGTGCCGTCCGCGTTGGACTTTTTCGTGGTCTCCGTTCCCGGCGCCCCGTAGCAGATCACCGGGCAGCCAGCATCAATGCTGCCGAAGAGCGCTTTTGCCTTCTCGTAGGGCATATTGATGCAGCCATGCGAGCCGCTGGTCTTGTAGATTGTCCCGCCGAACTGCGAACGCCAGGTCGCATCATGGAAGCCGATACCATTGTTAAACGGCATCCAGAAGGAAACCGGTGTCGAGTAATTCTCCCCCTTCAGGGTCGCATTCCGCTGCTTGTAGGCCACTCGGTAAACGCCGTCCGGCGTGCCGTTCCCCTTGCTGACATTGCCGGAGACAAAATCCGATTCCAGCACCAGCGATCCGTTCTTATAATAATACAGGTGCTGGCCGGTCAGGTTGACTTCGACATAGGTATTGCCGATCCCGTCGTTCGCCGCGCCGTCGGCCTTCTGCGCCCACTCCGCGTCGCGGGTGACGGACTCGCCCTTGATGATCGCCGCCTGGAGATCCGCCGCCTCCTTCGACTGGTCAAGCTTCCAGCCGAAGGAACCGCCGCCGACGGAAATGGTGGTGCCGTAGGAAGTCTTGAACTTCTTGGACTTCCCGACCGTGTTGTACTTGTCCGCCATGCTCTTCACATAGGCATTCAGCTGGTCGGCGTAAACTGTCAGATTCCCGCTGTCGTCCACATTGATCCACTTGTGAATGGTGTCGCCGTCAAGCACTTCCTGGCTGGTGTAATTGGTGGTGATGGTGATCCCCACCGCCTTGTTGAGCGCGGCAAGCTGGGTTTTCAACGCCGGGTCATCCTTCGTCACGGACGGCTTCTTGTAAATGCCCTCTTTCTCGAGATCCAGCTCTCCCTGGAGGTTCTCCACCGCCGTGTTCACTGCTGCCAGGAGCTTATCCTCATCAACCTCATTTCCCTCATTTTCCGGAATAATCTCATAGCCCTTACCGGACTGGTACTCAGAGATATAGGCGTTCGCCGGCTTTGTCACAAGATCCCTGTCCGTGAGCCTCAGGCCGTCGATCTCCCCGGACAGCTTACCCTGGTCAAATTCAATCATCGTGCCGATGGTGAAGGACTGCGGATTGTTCTTCCGCTTTAACCAGTCGTAGGGATTTTGTTCCTCCATCATCTTCTCGAGGCTTCCGTCAAATGTCGTCTTCAGGCTGATGTCGCTCCCGGGTATCGTCTCGCTCTCCCCATCCTTCTCCAGAATTTTGAGCGAATACCCGTCCGCATTCGCGGCGATCGCCTGCTTGATTTCCTCCACCGTCTTGCCGGAGGCATCCATCCCGTTGATGATCGTTCCGGGAAGAAAGACATTCTTGTATTTCTGCGCGGTGGAGGCGAAGGCCACACCACCGCAGAGCGCCACGGCGATCAGCACAACGCCGGCGCCAATCGCAATCTTCCTTCCACTACCTCCCCGGAGGCCGCCCTTCGCGCCTCTGGCGCGGCTCCTTCCATGAGATGGAAATTCCTTAAAGCCGGCCATATCCCGTCTTCCTGACGCGCTTCTTCTGATCTGCTCTGCCATGATCCCCGATTCTCCTAACTTTTTGAAAACAACCGGCTACGGCAGCCGGTTAAAGAGTTCTTCCTGTAAACATTGTTGATTCTATCTTTAATCCCGGGAATAGTCAATTGAGCTTCTCTTACAAAAAAAGTAAGGTTTTGCACACAAAATAAGGCATAGTTCCGCGGAGAACTCCTCCGCACAAACTATGCCTGGAAAATGCCTGACGACTGTCTGAAATTTTTCCCTGTTATTTCTCCCATGGGAAGGGCTTTTTCCTGCCACCGGACGCGGCCTTCGCCTCTATCCCGTTCATCGCCTCGTCAAAGGCACGCAGGGCTTCCTTCTGCCTCTCATTCATGCTCGTCGGTACCTTGACCACCAGCGTGACATAGTGGTCGCCGCGGGCGCCGCCGCTCCGGAGGCTGGGCACGCCCTTGCCCCTGAGCCGCACCTTCGTGTCCGTCTGGGTTCCCGGTTTCACGTCATACTCCACCTCGCCGTCGACCGTGTTGATGCGGATCGGCCCGCCGAGAGCCGCGGTCGCGAAGGACACCGGCACCGTCGAGTAGATATCCCTGTCCTGGCGGCGGAAAGTCGGATGCGGGCTCACCAGGATCTGCACAAGAAGATCGCCTCTTGGTCCCCCGTTCGCCCCGGGTTCCCCCTGGCCGCGGTCGCGGATCACCTGTCCGTTGTCAATGCCCGCGGGGATAGCCACCTTGAGCGTCTTCCTGCGGGAAATATACCCTGTGCCGTAGCAGTCCGGGCATTTTTCCCGGATGACCTTGCCGGTACCGTTGCATTCCGGGCAGGTCTGGACATTCTGAATCATGCCGATCGGCGTCCGCTGCGTATAGCGGATCCGCCCCTTGCCGCCGCACTTCGGGCAGGTCTGGGCAGATGTTCCCGGTTTCGCGCCGGTGCCGCCGCATTTCGGGCAGGTATCCTTGAGATTCAGCGTGATCTCCTTCTCACAGCCACGGATCGCTTCCATGAACGTAATCCTGATATTGGCGGAGACGTCCGCACCGCGCCGCGGCTGGTCGGCATCACGCGCCGACGCGCCGCCGGCCCTGCCGCCGAAGAAATCGCCGAAGATGTCACCGAAGATATCGCCCATATCGCCGCCGAAGCCGAAGTCACCAAATCCGCCTCCCGCGCCGCCGGCGCCCATGCCGCCCTCGAACGCTGCCTGGCCAAACTGATCATACTGCCTGCGCTTCTCGGGATCACTCAGAACGCTGTACGCCTCCGAGGCTTCCTTAAACTTTTCCGCAGCTTCCGGACTGGGATTGACGTCCGGATGATATTTTTTTGCCAGTTCACGGTAAGCTTTCTTCAGGGCAGCTGCATCTGCATCTCTCGGGACGCCTAAGACCTCATAATAATCTCTTTTTTCTGCCATGTCTTATCTCCCTCTCATACACAGCAAGGGGTTGGGCCCCGAAAGGCCCAATCCCCAACCTGATCAATCCATTATGCCGGATTCTTACCGGATCAGACTTCCTTGAAGTCACCATCAACAACATTGTCGTTGTTATTGTTATTTCCGCTGGACGCTCCCGCGCCGGTGCCGTTGTCCTGGCCCTGTGCCGCGCCCTGCGCCTGGCCGGCCGCCTGGGCGTTCTCATACATCTTGGCGAACAGGGACTGGGCGCTGTTCATCAGCTTCTCCTTGCCGCTCTTGATCTCGTCAATATGCTGATCGGTCATCTGATCCGCCGGAGCCTTTGCCAGGGCATCCTTCAACGCTTTCAGGTCAGCCTCAACGCCGGCCTTGTCAGCCTCGGCGATCTTGTCACCGACCTGTTTCAGGGCATCCTCGGTCTGGAATACCAGCTGGTCAGCCTCGTTTCTCGCGTCGATGCCTTCCTTTCTCTTCTTATCCTGCGCCTCGTACTCGGCAGCTTCCTTCACGGCCTTGTCGATATCCGCGTCGGACATATTGGAGCCGGAAGTGATCGTGATGTGCTGCTCCTTGCCGGTGCCCAGATCCTTGGCGGAAACATTAACGATACCGTTCGCGTCAATATCAAAGGTTACCTCGATCTTCGGGACGCCTCTTCTCGCCGGAAGAATGCCATCCAGGCGGAAGTTGCCCAGCGTCTTATTATCCTTCGCGAACTGGCGCTCGCCCTGGACAACGTGGATATCTACAGCGGTCTGGTTATCCTCTGCCGTCGAGAAGATCTGGCTCTTTTTCGTCGGGATCGTCGTATTTCTCTCAATCAGCTTGGTCGCTACGCCGCCCAGCGTCTCGATGGAAAGGGAAAGCGGGGTGACATCCAGAAGAAGGACATCCCCGGCACCCTTATCGCCGGCAAGCTTGCCGCCCTGGATCGCCGCGCCGATCGCCACGCACTCATCCGGGTTCAGGCTCTTGCTCGGCTCCTGGCCGGTCAGCTCTCTCACCTTATCGACAACAGCCGGCATACGGGTGGAACCGCCGACCAGAAGAACCTTGCCGAGGTCGGAAGTCGTGAGGCCGGCGTCTCTCAGCGCGTTCTGTACCGGGATGACGGTCCTGTCGACCAGATCCTTGGTCATCTCATTGAACTGTGCCCTGGACAGATCCAGGTCAAGGTGCTTCGGGCCGTCCTGGGTTGCGGTGATAAACGGAAGGTTAATGTTGGTCGTTGTCTGGGCGGACAGCTCCTTCTTCGCCTTCTCGGCCGCCTCCTTCAGTCTCTGCATGGCCATCTTGTCGCCGGAGAGGTCAACGCCCTCAGCCTTCTTGAACTCATCGATCATCCACTGGGTGATGCGGTTATCGAAATCATCGCCGCCCAGGTGTGTATCGCCGTTGGTCGCCATAACCTCGATCACGCCGTCGCCGATATCGATGACAGACACATCGAAGGTGCCGCCGCCGAGATCGTAAACCATGATCTTCTGCTCCTTCTCATTGTCCAGCCCATAGGCCAGCGCTGCTGCCGTCGGCTCGTTGATAATTCTCTTAACTTCAAGGCCGGCGATCTTGCCTGCGTCCTTGGTGGCCTGACGCTGGGCATCATTGAAGTACGCCGGAACCGTGATGACTGCCTCGGTCACCTTCTCACCGAGATAGCTCTCCGCATCCGCCTTCAGTTTCTGAAGAATCATCGCGGAAATCTCCTGCGGCGTATATTTCTTACCGTCAATATCTACCTTATAATCGCTGCCCATGTGTCTCTTGATGGACGAGATGGTCCTGTCCGCGTTGGTCACGGCCTGTCTCTTCGCCGGTTCACCGACAAGCCTCTCGCCGTCCTTCTTGAAAGCGACAATGGACGGGGTTGTCCGCACACCTTCGGCGTTCGCGATAACGGTCGGCTTACCGCCTTCCATAACTGCTACGCAGCTGTTCGTTGTACCAAGATCGATACCGATAATCTTACTCATAATCCTTATCCTCCTGAAATCCTGTTTTTTCAGCGGCCTGCCGGAAAATGTCCGGTCCCGCGTTAATTGGCTACCTTGACCATGCTGTGTCTGACGACACTGTCCCGGTAGGTGTAGCCTTTCTGTAATTCCTCAACCACAATATTCTCCCCGTAATTCTCATCATCCACATGCATCACCGCATTGTGGAAGTTCGGGTCGAACGCCTTGCCCGCTGCCTCGATCGGTTTCACGCCGATGTCATCCAGCGTCTTTAAAAACTGCTTATATACTTTATCCATTCCCTTGACGAAGCTGTTTTCCTTCTCCGCCTCCGGAACGGTAGCAAGCCCGCGCTCAAAATTATCGAGGATCGGGAGCATTTTTTCAATGATGTCCTTCGCCCCGATCTCGTACATCGCGGATTTTTCCTTCTCGGTGCGCTTGCGGAAATTATCAAATTCCGCATAGAGCCTCTGCAGGCTGTCCGTCAGCTCCGAGATCTTCTGATCCCGCGGATCCTTCTTCTGATTCTTCGGCTCCGCGCTCTTCTCCGCACCGGCCTGATCTTCATCCGGCTTCTTTTCCTCAGCCTTCGCGGTTTCCGGCTTTTCGGCCTCCCCGGCCTCCGGGTTCCCGGCTTCCCCAGCCGCGGCCTTGCCGCCTTCCGGGTTCTTTCTGCCGTCTTCCGGAGCTTCAGGCTGTGGCGCCTGCCCGGCGGCCTCCGGGGTATTCATCTGCTGCTTGTTCTCATCAATTTCCAATTTTATTCACCTCTTTAGCCTTAACGGCAATTCCGCCGGAACTCTAGTTTCTCCCCGGCGGCGCCCCTTTGCTGTTCTCATTCTTATAGGTCTTCCTGAGCTGTTCCCGGAGATCCTTCAGCGTATTGACGACCTTTTCATAGTCCATCCGTTTCGGTCCGATAATGCCGACCGTTCCGCGGAGGCCGTCTCCCAGGTCATAATTGGCGGTGACCACGCTGCAGTCCTTCATGGATTCCACCTGGTTCTCACTGCCGATATACACCTGGATCCCGTGCTCCGGATCCCCCGGTGTCACGGAATGATCCCCGTTCTCGGACTCACTTAAGAGCTCCTTCAGGTCATCCTTCTTCTCCAGGGTGCTGAGAATCTCTCTCGCCTGCTCCGTGTCGGACAGCTCCGGATATCGGAAAATATTCGTCGCGCCCTCCGTATAGATCTTCAGGTCCTCCTCATTTGACCGAATCGCCTCCGCGATCTCGTTGAGGACCATGTCAACAACCTCCCTGCGCTCACCTGCCTGGGATTTCATCCGGGAAATGACATCCAGGTTGATCTCCTCCATCGTGAGCCCGGTCAGGTTATTATTGAGCAGAATGTTCAGGTTCAGGATCTCCTCATCCGTCAGCAACGCTCCGACATTCACAATCTTGTTCTTGATAATATTCCCCTCAAGAACCGTGACCACGAGGAGCCTTCCTGTCTCCACCCGGGAGAGCTGGACGAACTTGAGCTTCGTGCGGTTCGTGTGGGGAGTACTCACCATCGTCGCGTAGTTGGTGCTCGCCGCAAGGATCTTCGCCATCTGCCGCAGCAGATCCTCAAGCCTGTCGACTCTCTGGATGACCATGCTGTTCGTTACCTCGCCGTCCGTCTTCACGAGGCTCGTCCCCGGCTGCCCGGCATCTCCGTTTTCCACGGTCTGGCTGTCAGCGCCCTGCGCCCCGGCCATGGCCGCGTCCTTTTCCCGGATGGCTTTCTCCTTCTCCCGGACGATCTCGTCTACATAAAAACGATACCCCTTATCTGAGGGGATCCGCCCGGAAGATGTGTGCGGCTGAATGATGTATCCCATCCGCTCAAGATCCGACATCTCATTCCGGATCGTCGCGGAGCTGAGCTTCAGGTCGGAATCTCTGGAGATCGTCCGCGAGCCGACCGGCTCACCCGTCTCAAGATAGGTCTGGATAATTGTATTCAGGATCTTGATTTTTCTCTCATCCAGTTCCATTCTTCCTCTCCTTTCCGCTCTCTGTTAGCACTCAGTTAATCGGAGTGCTAACATCCACAGTTCATAATATATGCCTACGAAACTTTTTTGTCAACAGGTTTGCGGAAAATTCCTGGAAAATCCGCTCTTGACTTTTAACAACTTTGTAATACAATGTGAATAATGTGAAACTTTTGAGACGCAATGGCAAATCTGAAAGCCGGAGCACCTGTCCCGGAGGCAGTTGAGCCCGGGACACATACCAGGAGTAAGGAATGCAAAACCATCTCAGGAGAAACTTAACAACCATCATGACAGCAGCGCTCATCGCCGCGTCCGCCCATGTGACGGCATTTGCGGCGCAGGCCACAGGCCCTGCCCTCGTCAGCGGGACAGAGGCTGCAGACGATATTTCCAAGAACGGCCCATCCCTCCGCATGAGCGCTTCGGTGGATCCCTCCGACGCGCCGGAGATGATCCGGACAAAAGACGGCCGGACGGCAAAGCTCGCCGGCATTTTCAAGACCACAGCCTACTGCTTCGAGGATGGCAATTCTTCGATGACCGCTTCAGGGAAGCAAGCCTCTGTCAGCCATACCGTTGCCGCGGACTTCAGCGTCCTCCCACAGGGGACGGAGATCGTCGTCGACGGCCAGGTATACAAGGTCGAGGACACCGGCGTCACGGGAAATGTCGTGGATTTCTATCTGGATTCCGCGGAGGCCTGTGAGGAGTACGGTGTGCAGTACAAAAACATCTATATTATTGAAGATTCAGGCCAGAAATCCGGAAATACCGGTGATGAAGCGCAGGGGCCGGGAAGAAAAAATTAAATTTTCAGAACAGTTCAGCGAAAGAGGCTGCGGCAATCCCATGATCATTCGTGAGATGCCACAGCCTCTTTTTGTGAAGATCACTGAACAGGCGCGAGCCCTGCGGGTGAAACGCAAGTTTCGCGCGAGCCAGGCGAATTTACTATATCATCCGTCCCCATTCAGACGTTCCGCGCCACCCCGAAGATGATCAGCGCGGCGATATACCCCCAAAGCAGCCACTGCTCCCATTGCGGCATGGCGCCCGCCCCGGAACCGGAGATCTCCCGGGAAAAGCTGCGGAAAATCTCCGCGATCAGGAACGGCAGCGTCAAAAGCAGAAAGGGATTGGCCTCCCAGGCTGCCGGAAAATCCAGCCGGGAAAGGGCAAGAACCATGTGCGTGACCCCGCAGCCCGGGCATTTCCACCCGGTGAGGAGGCGGAAAAGGCAGGGAATGCCGATTCCCGTGAGGCGAAGCCAGAGCAGGTACAGGAGCCCTGAAGACGCCAACGCCAGGGATTTTCCTGTTTTTTTCATCCTAGCGGGCATCACCGCGCAGCCGCCTTGTTGATGGTATCCTGGATGATCCCGAGAACCACAAAGATCATGCAGGCAAAGCCGGTTCCGCTGTAATTCTCATTCGTTGCCCAGTAGAGCACGCCGGACGCGAAAGCCCCCGCAAGCGGCAGGATCAGAAAGAGCAGGGCGCTGTTCCCGTTCGGACGGTTTTTCATCTCATCAACCCGCTCGCCCATCTTGTAGAGCCAGTACAGCTCATAGATCCCGCAGGTCAGGATGCTGAACAGGACAACCATGCCGCCGGAGGTCTCCTCGGGGCGGCGGACAAGCTCCTTCGTGTCGTCATTCATCTTCGCGATCCAGTAATACCGGTAAATCCCGCAGGTCAGAATGCTGAACAGGATACAGAGCGCGATATTTCTCGGCCTGATCGCCGGGCGCCACGAGCCGCCGTTCGGCGCACCGCCATAACCGGATTCGGTCTGCCACGAGCCGCCGTTCGGCGCACCGCCATAACCGGATTCGGTCTGCCCCGTGCCGCCAGAGCCGGCCTGCCACGAGCCGCCGGACGACGCAGAGGAACCTCCCGCCCCCGGACCAAAGTCCTGCCTCACCAGACGGGTTCCGCACTGGTGGCAGAACTTCTCCCCGTCATCACACGCCGCACCGCAATTCGGGCAATATTTCATGTCTCTCCTCCTGGATTATCGGGATCACTTCTCAACACATGACTGGAAAATGTAAAATTTCAGGTAATAGCTGTCGTCCGCGCCCCAGAGAATCGGATGATCCGGCGCCTGGGTGCGGAACTCGATCTGGCGCAGCCGGCGGTGGACGCTGCCCGCCGCTTCCGCGATGGTCTTCGTGAAAAGCTCCTGGGTCATAAAATGCGAGCAGGAGCAGGTGACAAGAAAGCCCCCGTCACGGACAAGGCGCAGCCCCGCCCGGTTAATCTCCCGATAGCCCCGGATCGCGTTTTTCGTCGCCTCCCGGGACTTTGTGAACGCCGGCGGGTCGAGAATCACCATGTCATAGCTCTCCCCGGCTGAGGCAAGCTTCGGCAGCTCGTCCAGCACATTCGCCACACGGAATTTCACCCGGCCATCGAGATGGTTCAGCCTCGCATTTTCCCGGGCCTCCTCGATCGCGAATTCGGAGATATCGAGCCCCGTCACCTCACGCGCACCGCCGAGCCCGGCATTCAGGGCAAATGTCCCCATGTGCGTGAAGCAGTCCAGCACCTTGAGCCCCCGCGCGAGCGGCTGGACTGCGCGCCGGTTGAGCTTCTGATCGAGGAAAAAGCCAGTCTTCTGCCCCTCGGCGACATCGACGATATAGCGGACCCCGTTCTCCGTGATCGGCACGCGGACATCGAAGGGATCCCCGATAAAGCCCTTCACCGGCGCCATCCCCTCCTTCCGGCGGACAGGCGCGTCCGATCGCTCATAGATGCCCCGGACCGAAATCCCGTCTTTTTTCAGGATGTCCCGGAGATCCTCGAGGATCAGCCCTTTCAGCCGGTCAATGCCGAGCGCCAGCGACTGCACGACCAGGACATCCTCATACTTGTCCACGACAAGCCCGGGCAGCCAGTCTGCCTCGCCGAAAATCACCCGGCAGGAGGAGGTATCGATGACCCTCTTCCGGTATTCCCAGGCATTTTTCACCCGCTCATAGAGAAAAGCCTCATCGACCGGCTCCTTTCTCCACCGCGACAGCATCCGGACACGGATCTTGGAGTGGCTGTTGTAAAAGCCATAGCCCATGAAAAACCCGTCGAAATCCCTGACGGAGATGATCTCCCCGTCAGAAAAATCCCCCTCGGTTTGTGCAATCTCATTGTCAAATATCCAGGCGCCGCCCGCTTTTACGGTCCTTCCCTCGCCCTTTTTCAGCACCACACAGCCTTCCGAAACCAGTCCCGCCATCCCGCAACTCCCTTTCCGATATAGTGATTGCTCCCAGTATAGCAGAAAATAGCCGCGCCATTCAATGCCCTGTCGCCAGGGCGCAGAAAAAAGCCCGGAACCTCCGGGGTGCCCCCACACCCCGGACAGATTCCGGACCCTCAACGCGCCGCGGACGTTCAGTCCTTGCCGCTCAGATATTCGTGAATGCCCTTCGCGCCGGCTCTTCCTGCCTGCATCGCCAGGATTACCGTGGCCGCGCCGGTCACCGCGTCGCCGCCGGCAAATACGCCCGGCCGGCTGGTCGCGCCGGTTTCCTCGTCCGCGACGATACACCTCTTCCGGTTGGTCTCGATGCCGTGGCTGGTCTTCGCGATCAGCGGGTTCGGTGAGGTGCCGAGCGCCATGATCACCGCGTCGCACTCGATCTCGTACTCCGACCCCGGAATCTCCACCGGCCTGCGGCGTCCGGACTCATCGGGCTCGCCGAGCTCCATCTTGATCACGCGGATCCCACGCACCCAGCCTTTGTCATCGGTCAGGATTTCCACTGGATTGGTCAGCAGCTGGAAAATGATCCCCTCCTGCTTCGCGTGCTCAACCTCCTCCGCTCTCGCCGGAAGCTCCGCCTCACTGCGACGGTACACAATATGCGTCTCGGCGCCGAGACGGAGCGCCGTTCTCGCCGCATCCATCGCCACGTTGCCGCCGCCGACAACCACGCACTTCTTCGGCCGCATGATCGGCGTATCATACTCGTCCAGCCATGCCCGCATCAGGTTATTTCTCGTCAGATACTCATTGGCGGAGAAGACGCCGTTCGCATTCTCCCCCGGAATATTCATAAAGCGCGGGAGGCCGGCGCCGCTTCCGATAAATACCGCGTCAAAGCCCTCCCGGTCAAGCAGGTCGTCGATCGTCATCGCCTTGCCGATCACGACATCGGTCTCGATCTTCACGCCGAGCTTCGTCACATCCTCGATCTCCGGGAGGACAACGCGGGATTTCGGCAGACGAAACTCCGGGATGCCATAGGTCAGGACGCCGCCGGGCTGGTGCAGCGCCTCAAAGATCGTCACATCGTAGCCGAGCTTCGCGAGGTCGCCGGCGCAAGAAAGGCCGGAAGGACCGGCCCCGATAACCGCAACCCTTTTCCCGTTTGCCGGAGCTTTCTCCGCCGCAATGCCGCCCTGCGCCCGGGCGGTATCCGCCACAAAGCGCTCCAGCTTGCCGATGGATACCGGCTCACCCTTGAAGCCGCGGATGCATTTGCCTTCGCACTGGGTCTCCTGCGGGCAGACACGGCCGCAAATCGCCGGAAGACAGGAATCCTTTGCGATAATCTTCGCCGCCTCAGTGTAATTGCCCGCCTTCACCTCCTGGATAAACGCCGGGATATTGATATTCACCGGACAGCCCTTGATACACTGCGCGTTTTTGCAGTTGAGGCAGCGTGTGGCTTCCGCCTGCGCCTCCTCCGCGTTATAGCCGAGGCAGACCTCCTCAAAATTCGTGGAGCGGGCCTTCGGATCCTGCTCCCTGACCGGAACCTTCTTTAATACATCGATTTTATTCTCCATTTTCGCATCCTCCGATCATCCGCACTGGCCGCATCCGCCGTGGTGAGTGTCGCCCTCCTGAAGCTTCAGCATCGCCCTGCCTTCCTCCGTCTTGTACAGGGTCTGGCGCTTCATCGCCTCGTCGAAGTTTACGGCATGGCCGTCAAATTCCGGCCCGTCCACGCAGGCGAACTTCACCTCGCCGCCAACCGTGACGCGGCAGGCGCCGCACATGCCGGTACCATCCACCATGATCGGGTTCAGGCTGACGATCGTCGGAATGCCGAGTTCCTTCGTCGTCAGGCAGGCAAACTTCATCATGATCATCGGGCCGATCGCAACGCAGACATCGTAGTGCTTTCCCTGGTTTTTCACCAGATCATTGATCACCGCGGTGACCATGCCGTGAAAGCCGAAGGAGCCGTCATCCGTGCAGATATAGAGGTTGCCGGCAACCTTCTCCATCTCCTCGGTGAGAATCAGCAGGTCCTTCGTCTTCGAACCGATGATCACGTCCACATCGATCCCGTGCTCGTGCATCCATTTCACCTGCGGATAAACCGGGGCCGCGCCAAGGCCGCCGCCGACAAAGAGATACTTTTTTTTCTTCAGGGTTTCCAGGTCCATCTTGACAAATTCGGACGGATTGCCCAGAGGGCCGACAACATCGGCAAAGGACTCTCCTGCCTTGATCCAGCTCATCTTTGTGGTGGAATAGCCAACCGTCTGCCATACGAGGTAAATTGTCCCGGCTTCCCGGTCATAATCGCAGATCGTGAGCGGAATACGCTCCCCGGTTTCATCCAGACGGACAATGACAAATTCGCCGGGGCTGCATGCCCGGGCGATGCGGGGTGCCTCAACGGTCGCGGCAAAAATCCGGTCCGCGAGCTTCTCCGCCTTCAACACTTTAAACATAAGTTTCCTCCCGTTTTTTGAAACTGACAGTCAAACGATAATTGCTAAAATGCCCTGATCAACATTGTAGCATTTTGTTGAAATTGACGCAACAATCTCTGTTTATTCGCATAATACCTATATTTTATTTGCTATAATTTATCTTTATCTGCATCTGTTCAGCACACGCAGGGGAAGCTTCGCGAGATGCGGAGTTCTGAACAGATGTCTTTATTCGCACAGCAAAACGGCTGCTTGCAGACGATTTTGTATAAAAAGACCGCCATGCCCTCCCGGGGGAAAGCACAGCGGCCTCATCACCTTATCCTGCATTCACAGGTTAGTCAACCGGCTTGAACTCATCCTTGCCGGCACCGCAGATCGGGCATACCCAGTCTGCCGGAAGATCCTCGAACGCCGTTCCCGGAGCAACACCGTTATCCGGGTCGCCGACAGCCGGATCATAAACATAGCCGCAGGGGCCGCACTCATACTTCTTCATTGCACAATCCTCCTTTTTCGTCCACATCGGGGTACTTATCTCCAACCTCACGCTTCGGAAGCCTCCGGCTTCTCGCCGAGAATCAGCTCCCTCGCGTAGGGAAGCGAGCGAATCCAGTCGCAATAGGTATGCCATTCCGCCAGCTTATGATCCTTCCTGGCATAATAAATGTTGATCAGCGTCTCATAGTTGAGCGTGCAGGTTCTCGTCTGGTTGTAGCTCTCCGGGAGCAGCTGGATCAGGTCATACCAGTCATCTTTGCTCCTGGTTTCCAGGTAATGCTTCCGGATCTCCTCAAGCTTCCCGACCACCGTCTCCATATACGCCTTCGTCGCCGGCGTCATGTGGTCGGTGCTGAAATCTACCAGGGAAAATTCCTTTGCCGCGATCTTGTGCATCGTGCTGGTCGAGTTGGCCACCGTAGCTACCTTGTAGGTATCGTACTCCTTCCACCAGTAAATCGGCGCGGTCACATCCGCCGCCACAAAAACCATACGGAGGAACTTCCGGTGGTCAGAGCCTGCCGTCCGGAGCCGGAAGGCGAGATCCAGATCCTTCGGGCCGAGCACATAGCTGCCGTCCGGGGCGTAATAGGAATCTGACCGCGCCCAGCTGTTCATCGGGTTTCTTGCCCCATGCATGGCCATGTCCAGATTCATTACTTTTGTCTTCTCAATGCAGATCATAGATTTCCTTTCCGGCAAAAATACGCTACAATGGGCTGAGTTTCAACCATTATATCACAACCGGAGGGGTGCGCAAACATGAAAAACAGGAAAGCTTCCGAAAACCGTCATTTTTCCCTGATCGCCATCGCCGACAAAAACTGGGCAATCGGCCGCGGCGGGCATCAGCTGGTCTCCATCTCGCAGGACCGGGCGATGTTCCGCGAGGCGACGATGGGGCGCATCGTCGTGATGGGCCGGCGGACCTGGGACTCCCTGGACATCCGCCCGCTGGAAAGCAGGTTCAACGTCGTCCTCAGCCGGGATCCGGATTTTACCGCAAAGGGAGGGTTCACAGCCCGATCCGTGGACGAAGCGCTCGCCGAAATCGACCGGCTTCTCGGGGAGAACCGGCTCGAGGACACCGACGTCATCGTGATCGGCGGCGGTGCCATCTACCGGGCATTTCTCCCCTACTGCGCGCAGGCGCTCATCACCGCTGTCGACTACGCCTACGACGCGGACACCGACATGCCCGACCTGGACGCCCTCGGCTGGAAAATGACCAGCGAATCCGACGAGCAGACCGCCTTTGACCTCATCTACCATTACCGCCTCTACGAGCGTCCGGAGGACTGATCCTGCTGTTCAGCCGGCAAAGTAAAGCCCGTCAAAGATTTCCTCCACATCGGTGCCCCCGATCGTGACCGGCCAGCTCGCCCTGTCATCGACCGTCACGGCGGCAAATGTCCCATCCGCCCGCTCCAGGATGACGCGGTTCTTCTCATCCGTGGCGCGGCGCTTCACCGTCTCCCCGGCAGGGATCTCCACGGCCTCCCCGGTATTCTCATAGCTCACGCTGCCCCGGGCGTTCCTCGCCTCGGCGCGATCCCCGGACAGCGGCTTTTTCAGCGTGAGGGCATCATTATCCTCTGTATACAGGTAGTCTTCCTCTTTCGCCAGGATTTCCCCGCTGGACGGATCCAGGCAGTAATCCCGGTAGACCGTGGCGGTTCCCAGCATCTGGGAAATCGTATTCAGCCGGAAATTCTCCGGGTCGGTAAGCACCGGGCCGCCGTCCTCATCGAGGCTCTCCGGCGTGCCCTCCGCCCTGCCGATGAATGCTCCCGCATTTTCCGGGTCATACGTCTGGAAAATGCAGGCGTCGTTCGCCGCGTGAAGCGTCAGGCAGAGAACGGATTTTCCCGGCTTTACGCGCGCGACGGCGGCGTCAAGCCCGTAGAAGCCGAGCTCCTCGATATTTTCGAGCCCGAAGGATCTGTCGCCGATCAGGAGCGCCGGCGCGTAGACATCCCCATCCTCGTCCAGCTTGTACTTTACGCTGAGCCCGCTGAGCTTCCTCCTGCTCACAAAATGCCCATACGCGCTCTCGGGTCCTGCCCCGGAGAGTGTGCAGTCTAGATCCTCCACCCAGCGGTCCGTCGTATTTTTTGCCCGGTCCGTGAAGACCTCCGGATGATCCGAGAAGGCGAGGAAAAACGGGATCGACGTCTCCCCGCGCCCGGCGAAGGTGAAAGATTTCCCCGTATTCAGGTAACAATACATGCCCTCGTGCCCGGCAGTGAAGGAAAATTCCGCCGTACTCGGCGCACTGCCGTCACCGATCAGGCGATCCAGCTCCGCGGAAAGCTGTCCATCGCCGCTGTCACAGCCGAGAGCTTCCGCCGCCTTCTCCAGATAGAGACCGCGGAATGTACCGAGATCCGCGACAAAATCGCGCAGGGTGAGGTTCTCCCCGGTCTCCGGGTCCAGATTCACTCCGATCTTTGTATCTGCCGTTTCCATCTGGCTGTCATCATTTCCCCGCTTCTGGAGATGCTGCTGGAAGCTTACGGTATTGGTATCTGTCCGGATCAGGAAGACCTTTCCCGTCGCGCATAGCCCACCGATATCCTCCAGGTCGTCCGGATCCATGGCCTTCGCCGTGCTTCCGAGCTCCTCAAGGTTCCGCTCCGCATTTTCCCTGAGATCATGCCCGGAAGCGAGAAGCGCCGAGGCAAGGCCCGGATAGCGTCCGGCCATTCCCGGATCCTGCGGAATCAGCTCGTCATAGTCTCCGTACAGCCAGACTGAATCGAGCAGCTCCTCAGCATCCAGATTTACTGTCTTTTTCCCGAGCGGGATCAGCTGGGGATGGGCAGCGCGCCGTTCTTCCGCTTCCCCGCCGTCCGCATGGGAAATGTCCGGCTCGGAGGAACCTTCCGCAGCGGCCGCTTCCTCTGCAGTTTCTGTGCGCAAAGCCTCCGCGCCGCTCCCGCCCGATGTCCGGGCACCCCTGTTCCCGCAGCCTGCCGCCGCGGCCAGGACGCCGAACAGCGCAGCGGTGAGAAACCATGCTGTCCTCTTTTTCCAGTTTGCCATGGGCTGCCCCCTTTCCTGATCGATCCTTCCACCTGTTCCGGTATCCCGGATCTCGTTATCTCAGTGCTTCCGCACATTCCGGTAGTCCCGGATCTCGTCGAAGAGCTCCCGCTCTCTTCCCATCCTCTCCGCGTTCCCGGCAATCACAAAGGTACCGGCATCGAGGGCGGCGGCAAGGGCATCCGCGGCGGCTTCACGGTCAGCCAGCGATGCGCGCCTGATGTCCCTCGTCATCCGGCCGATCTTCTCCCCGTCCGCTCCGCCGATTTTCCGCCAGATGGCCGCGGCGGCCCTGGTGAGCGGCCCCGCGGGCGGCGTCGCCATCCCGTAGGCCTGCAGAATATAGCCGCGCAGCTCGCTCTCCGCCATCTCCATGTGCCGGAGCTCATCCGGCAGGGCCCTGACCGCCCGGAGGGAATCCCCGACCGCCGGGTCGGAGGAGGAATAGAGGCTGATGAGGTCTCTCGGAATATTGAAGGAAAATCCGCCGCTGTACGCCCCGTTCTTAAACCTGAGCTCAGGAATCAGGAAGCGGTTCGACGCCGCGGCAAAGAGTGGAAGATAGCGCCCCCGCATCCCGGGGATGTCCCGGAGATTCGCCCGGAAGGAAAGGCTCTGCAGCGGGGAATCCAGGAAAATCCCGGAAACCCCGCGCCTTGGCAGGAGGAAACGCTCCGGGGCGAACGGCCTCGGCACCGTCTCCGCGGGCGGGAGCTTCCCGAGAATCCGGAACGCCGTCTCGGTCATTTTCCCGAGATCCTCCTTTCCGGCGGTGAGAATCACCGTAAGGCCGCTCCTGGTGAGCACGCGGCGAAGGATCGGGCGGATCAGCACGCCGAAATTCTCCGTATCCGCCGATTCCAGAAGATAGCGGTAAAAATCCGGGCCGTCCACCGCGTAGGCGAAGCCGCTCCCCACCGTCAGCTGCGCGTCGGCAAGCCCCTTCGCCTCGGCAAGCGGATCGCTCTTCGCATGGTTATAGTCCTCCCGGTATTTGCCGGCCGCAAGCCTGAGCTCCTCACGGTTCTCCCAGCGCGTCTCCTTGAGGATCTCCAGCACAAGCTCGAGGGAAGCCGCAAAATCCTCCCCGGTCCCGGTCCAGCTTACGCAGAGCATCGGATGGCAGAATTCCCCGGCATCCGTCTCCGGACAGCGGAGATCCATGTAAAAGTCATTCAGAAATTCGGAAATCCGGTTGCTCACCTCCGCGCGGGAATAGTGCCCGGCCGCGAGATCGCCGAACACCATGAGCGCAAGGTTAAGCGGCCAAAGCTCTTCCGCGGTAAGCCGAGAGAGGTCAAAGCAGAGCGACACCGCCGCCGCGCCGCGGATTTGGCCGTCCGCGGAAAATACCGTGATGCCGTCCCGGTCTTCCCGGAACACCTCCTCCGCGGGCACAGGTTCCGGAAGATGCTCAGCCGGGATCGTGAATCCGGAGCCGTGCACCTCCGCCTGGTTCCAGCGGTCGAATTCGCGGGTCTTCCGGATCAGTGCCCGGACCTTCTCCCGGCTCATCCGCGACTTCTCCCTTCGAAGAACCTCCGCCCTCTCCTCCGCAAGATGCTCGGCCAGCCCCTCTTTCGGCGCGCCGTAGGCAGTCACCGTCCGCCCGGCCCTGAGCAGGCGGCCGGCCAGCTGCTGAAAAATCTTTCCGCCGTCCCCACGCAGCCGCCGGAGCGCCTCCTCCCGCACCGCATGTGCGTCCGTCCGCTCGGTGGATGCCCAGAAACAGCATACGCTCTCCGCCGCATCGACCGCATTCCCCGTCTGATTCTCCTGGAGTTTCTGATCCAGGCCGAGGCTTTTTAAGACGATCCGCAAAAGCTCCGGATCCACGCCGTTTTTCTCCGTCTCCTCGAGGGTTTCCATAACCGTGCGGACAAATTTTTCCTTCTCGCCCTGCTCCGTATCGTAAAGCCAGACCGACAGGACATCCGCCGGATAGCCGTCCGCGATGTCCGTCTCCCAGTCCGCTGTGCTGAGAAAGCCATTTTCGGCACATTTTTTCCCGAACACCGAGCCATCCTCGTTCAGAATATCGCAGAGCGCCGCGATCTCCTGCTTCTCCACATCGGTAAAGCCGGTAAGGTCTGCCGCCCAGACGATCACCCCCGACCGGTCCGTGTCGTCCCCCAAAAACGCGGGAACAGGCACCGTGATCTCGAGCTTCTCCGGGGGAAAATGCGGCACTGCAGGAATCCGGACCGCCTCCCCGGGGCGCGGCGCTTCTTCCCGGTTTTCGGCTGCCTCCCCGGGGCGCGGCGCTTCTTCCCGGTTTTCGGTTGCCTCCCTGGGGCGCGGCCCCCTCCCGAGGTACTCCCGGTCAAGAAAAGCCAGCATCGTTCTCCAGTCCCAGTGTCCGTAGAGGACAATCAGGGCATTATCAAAACGGTAATATTTCCGGAAAACCTCCCGGACATGATCCAAGGTCAGCTTCTCCCACTCCCGGTAGCAGCAGCCGACACCGCGAGCCGCCGTGCTTCCGGGGTAGAGCGCCTCCATGAGCGCCCCAAAGGTCACCCGCTCCGTGTCCGTCATGTAGTCGAGATCCTCATGGAAAACGACGCCGGAGAGCGTGACCGGATCTTCCGGCGCCCGCAGCTCACGGCGGACGCCCTCCCGGAGAAAGTAATTCTCCTCCGTGAGGACCGACGGGCGGGTCAGGCAGCTGAGATAGACGTCAGCCATCTTCATGAGCTGCTCCTGGCTCCGCGATGCCAGCTGGTAAATGGTCACCGCGGGAAAGGTCTCGGCGTTGAGGAAGGTGCTGTAGGTCTGCCCTTCCATATCAAAGAAAATATCCCGGCTGCGGTATTTTTCCGAGGATGCGGTCACCGCGTGCTCCAGCACGTGGGCCGCGTCGGAATTGTCCGCCTGCGGTACCCGGTAAGCGATGCTCATCCCCAGATTATCCTCACCATTTTCCATCAGATACAGGGCAAGACCGCTGATCTCATGCCGGAATCGGGCTGTCCTTGCCTCAGGAAAATCGGTTTTTCCCGTCTCCTCAAGGCGGAACCCGGAAAAATCCTCAAAATCGCTGAAAATATCTGGCATTATTCACAAAACCTCTCTTCTTTGCCGGAGATGGCCGAAAAATCCCTCTGCTCTCTCCTATGCAATGATCATACCATGGAACGGAATTTTCCGAAACTGTTCAGCCCCCGCATCTCGCGAAGCTTTGCTTCGCTCGATGTGGGGGTGGCCGAGCGCCTGCGGCGCTTGGCTGCATGCTGGGGGATAACCCGCAAAGCCGTCCGCAAGCTGCCGGTTTGCGGGTTATCCCCCAGCATGCACTGAACATATCCATTTTCCTGAACGGGAGATCAAAAAATCCCTGTCCGCGGCAGAGAGTTTCCAGTATAATAATATCTGTCCCGCACGCGCCCGAGGCGTCCCAAAATGCCGCCTGCGGAAAGAAGAAGCCCCGCGCATTTCCCGGATTCCGCGTGTGAGGACAGTGCGGCGATGAAGCTGCAAAGGAAGGAGAAAATTCATGAGTTTAAACAGCACACCGAACGCGGATCGCGTTCATATCGGCCTCTTCGGCAAGCGGAATGCCGGGAAATCCAGCCTGATCAACGCCATCACCGGCCAGGATCTCGCTGTCGTCTCCGAGATTTCCGGCACGACCACGGACCCGGTCTCCAAGGCGATGGAGATTCTTCCCCTGGGACCCGTCCTCCTCATCGACACCCCGGGACTTGATGATACCGGCGAGCTCGGCGCCCTGCGGGTGAAAAAGAGCTGGCAGGTTCTCAATAAGACCGACATCGCCATGCTGGTCGTGGACGAGCGGGCCGGTCTCTCCGCGGAGGATCAGGCGATCCTGGCGCGGATCCGCCAGAAAGAAATCCCCTGCGTGGTTGTGCTGAATAAGGATGACCTGGTTTCCCCTGCGGAAGATGCGGGCGCCGCGCCTGCCTGCCCGGCGCCCGGGGACGGAAGTGCTCCGGCATCTGCGGGCGAAAGTGCCCAAGCGCCTTCGTCAAGCCAGAGGCCCGAAACCGGGCTGCCCGGCACTGCCTTTCCGGTGATCCGGGTCAGTGCCGCGACCGGATACCACATCCGCGAGCTCCGGGAGTTGCTCGCGACCCTGGTCCCTGTGCCCGATGAGAAGTTCCGCATCGTCCGCGACCTGCTCTCCCCCGGGGACTTCGCCGTGCTCGTCGTCCCCATCGACAAGGCCGCGCCGAAGGGACGCCTCATCCTGCCCCAGCAGCAGACGATCCGCGATGTCCTCGAAGCTGACGCATCCGCGGTCGTCTGCAAAGAATATGAGCTCCGGGAAACCCTGGACAATCTGGCAAAGAAGCCGAAAATCGTCATCACCGACAGTCAGGTCTTCGCCAAGGTCTCGGCGGACACCCCGAAGGATATCCTCCTGACCTCCTTCTCGATCCTGATGGCGAGAAATAAAGGCATCCTCGAGGATGCCGTAAGAGGCGTCACCGCGCTTGACCACCTCCGGGACGGGGACAAGGTGCTCATCGGCGAGGGCTGCACTCACCACCGCCAGTGCGACGACATCGGGAGTGTCAAGCTTCCGCGCTGGATCCGGGATTACACCGGCGTTGACCCAGAGTTTGTCTTCACGAGCGGCACGGAATTCCCAGACGACCTTACTCCCTACCGGCTGATCGTCCACTGCGGTGGCTGTATGCTGAATGAGCGGGAAATGAAATACCGTATGGCCTGTGCGAAGGACGCCGGCATCCCCATCACAAACTACGGCATCCTGATCGCGTACATGCAGGGCATCCTCGCGCGGAGCATCGAGGCCTTCCCGTCGATCGCGATGCTGCTTGCGCAGGGCTGACCGCGGAGGCAAACCGGGAGGCCAGTCGCCTCCCCCCGCCGCCAAAGAGGGCGCGATCCCTGCCGCCTGTGACGAAATCCTCGCGGAGCCGGAATGGCTCGCAGGGGCATTTCCCGCCGACGACCTTCAGGGCAGCTCAGCCCTCCAGGTATCCCCGGAGCATGGCAAGACTCTCCTCAGCATCCTCCGGCTTTTCTTTATGAAATTCCATCAACAGGACACCATCAAACCCGCTCTCCCGGACAGCGCGGCACACCTTTTCAAAATCAATCCCGGACTTCATCGGAGGAAGCCGCTTTTCCCCGCTGATATCGATCTGCGGAACCATTTTCCCATAGCGGAGGATCGCCTCCGGAATACACTCTCCTTCATTATAGATATGCAGGGTGTCGAGGTACATGTAAAGGTTCGGTGACCCGATCTTCCGGATCAGCGCGAGGATCGCCTCCGGATCATTGAAGACATCGCTCTCCTTGTGGTCAATCCACTCCAGAATCACCGGCACTTTCCGCAGATCCGCAAAAGCCATCAGCTCCCGCAGGCTTTTTTCAAACTGCTCGTCATAAACCTCCCTGGAAGAAGCATCCCGGTACCAGCCGCGGACTGCGCCGACAATCAGCTGCGCGCCGCCGAGCTCGGCGCACATCTCTGCGAGTGCTTTCATCCGCTCCACCGCGCCCTGCCGGAGTTCCTCCCGCTCACAGCCGAGACCGAGCCCGTCCATCGTGTAGACCGTCCCGGTCGCAAGGCCGGTCACCTGGATCCTGGTCTCCCTGCTGAGCTTTTTCAGTTTCTCCAGCGAATAATCCCCTGGCGTGCGGATTGTGAGCTGGATGCCCGTATAGCCCGCCTTCTCAGCCTTACGAAAAATCTCCTCCTCCGTCCCCTGGAACATCGCAATCCCGCAAGGGATCGTCTCTCTGGTCACAACTGTCGAATAGATCATCCGTCCGTCCTCTCCTTTCCCCGATAGAACAGCGCGACAGTTCCCGGCCCTGTATGGCAGCTGATCGTCGGCCCGATTGGGAAAATCCGAACCTTGCCCTTAAGCGCGGGAAATGTCTCTTCAACGAGCTCCCGCACGGCCTCCGCATCCTCAAAGCACTCCGAATGGCTGATATAGCAGGGGCCGCTGTAGGCGGTGCCATTTTCCGCAAGGTTTTTCATGATCTCCACCGTACGCCGGATCACCGCCTTCTTCGACCGGACTTTCTCACGCGGAGAGAGGCCGCCCTTGCTGTTCACGTCCAGCAGCGGGCAGATATTCATCACCTTCCCGATAAATCCCGCCGTCCGGGACACCCTGCCTCCGCGGATAAAAAAGGTGAGGTCCGAAGTAAAAAACCAGTGCTGGATATGCAGCTTCTCCTCTTCCAGGATATCCCTGGCTTCCCCGATGGATTTCCCCGCATCACGGAGATCGGCGGCCATCTCTACCAGCATGCCGTAGCCGGAGGAAGCGCAGAGGGAATCCACGACGAAGATCTTCCGGCCAGGGAATTCCTCTGCCAGATCCTCCGCCGCGATCCGCGCCGAATTGACGGTGCCGGAAATCCCGCTGGAGAGGGCAATATGGAGGACATCCTTTCCCGCTTCAAGGAACGGCCGGAACAGTTCCTCATACTCCCCGATGCTGACCTGGGATGTCTTCGTGTCCTCACCGGCCAGCATGCGGCGGTAAATCTCCTTTGTCGCGATAGAACGGCCAAAATCGTCTGTATAGGTATCATTTCCCACCGACAGGTGAAAACAAGCCCAGGAAACCTCTCTCTCCCGCAGACGCTCCGCGGTGAGATCAACCGTGGAGCAGCAGGTAATCTGGTAATCTGACATGGATGTTATCTCCTTCCGATCATGAATTCGGATCTATCATCTGGTTTTTAAAACTATATTCCATCCTCATCATACTTTCTCCGGCAAAAAAAGACAAGGAGTTTATGGACATCGGGAAAATCATTGTTCAGTAACCCATACCGTTCCGCAGGCAGCCACTCCACTAAACTCGGACCGCGCTTACGCTTGTCCTCGTTAAGTGGCTGGTTATTGCTAAGTGCTCTGCTAAAGCAAATTTGCTAAGCTCGGACTGCGCTTTCGCTTGTTCTCACCAAGCAAATTTGCATAGCTCGCACTAAGCTCGCGCTTCGCCCGCCGGGCTCGCGCCCCGCTCCGCGGATAGCCACTCCACTAAACTCGGACCGCGCTTTCGCTTGTCCTCGTTAAGTGGCTGGTTATTGCTAAGTGCTCTGCTAAAAAAAGGGCCAGCCGAAGCTGACCCCGATATCATCACTGGCCTGCCGTCAGGTTAAGGTGACGGTCTCCAGGTCATCCGGAACATAAAGACTTCCAGAAAAATACTGTTTTCCTTCTGCAAGATAGAGCTTCTTCCGCTCCCCGTAGGTGCCATCCTCCGTGTGATAGAGCAGCAGGTTCTCCACCCCGAGCTTAGCCCCAAGCTCCGCCGCATCCTTCACCGTGGAATGGTGTTTTTCATACGGATGGTAAATCTCTGCCTGCCCATCCAGACAGAATGCCTCATGGAGAAGCCATGTGCTTCCCGCGGCGTATTTTCGTCCCGGCTCCCCGCAGGGCTCGTCGCCGCAGCAGGTAAGGCGTTTCCCGTCTCCAAGGTCAAGGCAGTAGCCATACTGCTTCGCCTTGGTGGAGCCGATATCGAAAAACGTAACCTTCTGCCCGCTGATTTCCCGGGTTTCACCGTCATGCACTTCGACGAGATGGAGGCGGTCATCGACAAACCGGTTCTCCTTTTTCTTGAGCAGCTTTCCTGCCAGCTCCCGGAGAAGGGCGATCACCTCATCGTGGGCGTAAATATTTGCCTCGCCAAGATAAGTTCCTTCATTCATGAACTCGCAGATCATCCGCATCATCCAGATAATCCCCAGGAGATGGTCGATATGGCGGTGGGTGACGATGATCTCCCGCATATCCTCCCAGCGGTAACCGGCGAGCTCAAGCTGCCGAAGAAGTCCGTTGCCGCCGCCCCCATCCACGAGGATGGTTCTGCCCGCATCATCGAGGACATAACAGGTGTTGTAATATTTCGTGACCAGGGCATTGCCTGTGCCGAGCATTGTTATCTTCATGAATTTTCCTCTGGTATCAGGGTACTTTCGTCAGATCACCCGCCGGATGGCCTTGATCGGCTTATACGTAGCCGAACTCACGCAGATGCCATAGCTTCTTCCCAGGGCGCTGAGCATCTGCCCGCCGCCAAGGTAAAGACCGGTGTGCCCGGAATACACCAGGATATCGCCGGGCCGCGCTTCCGCGAGGCTGGCTACCGGGGTTCCCTGGCTAATCATGCTCTGTGAGTAGTGCGGCAGGGAAATGCCGAAATTCGCATAGACACTCATGACAAATCCCGAGCAGTCCGTGCCGTTTGTCAGGCTCGAGCCGCCCCAGCGGTACGGATTGCCGATAAACTGCGAGGCATATTCGATCACCTGCTCGCCCATCGGCGTCTCCGCCGCATGGGCGGTGCGCGCGCCAAACGCCAGCTGGCACGCAAAGACAAGGGCTGCCGTCACCAGGAACATTTTCACTTTACGGATTATGGTCTCTTTCGTGGTTTCTTTCGCATTGCCTGCGGTCATTGCATCACCTCGTTACAAATTTGTTCTTGAATTGTTACGATAGTGTTACATTACCGCAGAAATATGTCTAAATTATGAACAATCCGTGATAAAAGTGTTTAATCCATAAATATTCACAGATTCTGTGACCTGGCTCTATGAGATTTGTGCAGAATGACGGCATTTTCCGCTCATTTTCCATTTCCGGGAATATGCAGCCGGCCTTTCCCGATCTCCGGGATCCCCCGTCAGCTGTCTTTTCTCCCGATCTCCGGGATGACCGCAAAGAAGGTCAGCGGATCCGGCCCGGGATTCTGGACGCTATGGCTGTGTCCCTCCGGACAGTAGTGGCACTGGCCGGGTTCCGCGTACTCGACGCCGTCGTCCATCAGGATCTTTGCCTTCCCCGAGACAAAAAAGATGATCTCGGAATTGCCCTCATGGCGGTGATAGCCTACGGTCGCCCCCGGCTCCAGCGTATTATAGACGATCTTGTTCTGCCCGTCATTAAACGTCACATTCCGCAGGGACTTCTCCCCACCCTTCATGTTGTGGACGATCTTGCTCTCGCCGTTTTTCATCTCCAGAATCATCTCGTTCTCCTCCTTTGCTCGATAGTGCGCAGTCTTCCTGTCAGGGCTATTTTACCATAACTTCCGCCGGCGGAAAACCGCCGCGCAGCGGGAGCCGCTTGTAGCCGTTCCTCATATCAGCGCCCGACGCCGGACGCATCTGCCGCACAGCGCAAAACCGCCGCGCTCCACAGAGCGCGGCGGCAGATTCACCGGTACATGTCCTCCAGCGTCACCAAGCGGACACCGGGCTCCGCCGGAAGATCCGGCGAAAAGCCGGACAGGGAGAACAGGAGGAAATCCTTCACCTGGTAAGGCCGGATGAGTCCCGCACGGTGCTTCAGCGTGGCCAGCTCCCTTGCCCCCACCTTCTCCCTCTTGAATTTGCACTCCCCGGCCACCGCGGTTTTCGAGGAATCGTCTATGCCAACCACGTCAATGTCCGCAGGCTCCCGCTTTTTGGCGTCCATCCCCCGACATTTTCCAACATCCGTAATAAACAATTCTCCGGAGAAATCCATGAGATGATTCCAGAGATACTGCCGGCAGATCCCCTCAAACTCGCTTTCCATATAATTGTGGAGCGAGGGCTTTACCCTCTGGCGGAAATACTCCGCGCCATAGCCGCGCTCTACGGCATTCGCCGCGGAGGCCACATAGGCAAACCAGAAGCGGAACATGCCGTCCTGCAGGACATACTGGGTGTAGCGCTTATTCTGCTGGCGGGGAACCGGCACATCCTTCCGGACAATCCGGATCCGGAGCAGGCGGCGGAGCATCTGCGAGATGAGGGCGGTATCCATGTGTGTTTTCTGCGACATCTCCGAAACCTGGACGGCTCCGCCGGCGACCGCCTGGAGCAGGGTATTATATGCTGCCACATTCCTGAATTCCTGCTGCAGCAGATTTCCCGGCTCCTCGAAGAAAAACCCGGCATCATCAAAGAACAATGCAATGATATTGTCCTCTAAACTCTTCCCCGGATCGAGCATAGACAAATATTTCGGGATTCCTCCGGTGATCCCATAACTGAGTGCCTTGTTCTCCGGGCTGTAATCTGGCACAAATTCCGCGGCTGCCCGGTAGTCGAAGGGCTGGATATCCATCTGCGCAGTGCACCGCCCATACAGGGGGCTTTTCTCACTCAGAACCTCATCCTCCATCATGCTGATCGAGGAGCCGCACAGGATCAGCATGATGCCGCTGCGCAGCCATTCCTGATCGATGACCTTCTGCAGGACAGAGGTGATCCCTGCCACCACCTCCAGCAGATAGGGAAATTCGTCCAGGACAACGACCAGCCTCTCCGAACGTGCCATGCCGGTCAGGGAGTGGAATGCTTCCGGATAGCCGGAAAAACTGGCGCCCATGCCGTCGATCCCGGAACCCGCGAGAATGGCCCGGCTCAGGCCGGCCAGATTATCTCCCGCCGAGGTTCTTGTCGCCATATAAAAAATGCTTCTCTTATCCCGGGTAAATTCATTCAGAAGCGTCGTCTTGCCGACACGGCGGCGGCCGTACATGACAACCATCTGAAAGCCTGGCTGATGATAAAGGGCATCCAGCTGCCCGAGCTCTTTCTCCCGACCGATAAACTTCATCCTTTTCCACTTTCTGCCCGGGCTGCATTTTCCGTGAAGGCAGCCGTCCCAAAACGCATTTTACTAATTCATAACTTACTAATTTATGTATTAGTATAATTGAAATTCGCCCGTCTGTCAACGCAGATGCGCCCGCGGTTCGACGAAAAACCGCCGCGCAGCGGGAGCCGCTTGTAGCCGTTCCTCCTATCAGCGCCCAACGCCGGACGCATCTGCCGCACAGCGCAAAACCGCCGCGCTCCAGGGAGCGCGGCGGCAGTTTCTTCAGAAAAGTTGGGATTTCGCAGCACGGGAACATATACCGCGGGACTGACCATCAGAACTTCACGACACCGATCAGGGTGGCAAAAATCAATGAAAGGATACTCATCGGCCACATAAACCGGAGGGAATACTTGATGTGCTCGCCGACGGACTCGTTGCAGATACCGAGGCCGACATAGACGGAAGCAACCGTCGGGCTGATGAACGTACCATAGGTAGCGGTCAGCAGCATGGCAGCGGCGACAGCTCTCGGGTCAACGCCCAGCGGGACAACGGCAGCCAGGACAACCGGCAGCAGCCCGTAATAGAAGGCGTCGGTACCGATCATCATCATGATCGGAACGGAGAACAGGGACAGGAACCAGTGCAGGTGAGACGATACGAAGGACGGCACCGAGTTCGTGATGAGGGTAGCCATGAAATCTACCATCGAGGTGTTATCCACATAAGCCAGCTTTTCTGCCGCCGGATCGATCACCGCGTTCTGGGTCAGGATGCCGACAAATACGCCTACCGCGAACAGGGTCATGCACATCTGCATGGCGTTGACGCCGAGTTCCTTGATCTTCTTCTTCTGGTCAGCGGTCTTCGGAAGGTTCGCAACCAGGGCGATGGAAAAGGCAACCATGAAGAGGTAGTACTGCGGAAGGCCGATATCCTTGAAGAGGCATACCAGGAGGATGATGGTCAGAATGGCGTTGAAGGTGTACTTGCCCTTGCTGACCTCCAGCTTGGTCTTCTTCTCTTCCTCTTTCTCACCTGCCGTCTCCACGACCAGGGCACCGGCGCCATGCTTCTTCTCCACGCGGGAGACAAGGACGGCGGTGAGGAAAGCTGTGAAGATCAGGAACAGCCAGCACGGAAGCATGTACGTGAACTGGGAGCCGGCCTCATAGGTCTCAAAACCGGGCTGGGTGGCGATCATCGCCGAAGCGCGGAGCGTCGGGCCTGCCCATGGCATGATGTTCATCGCGGAAGCCGTGATGGCGATCGTGCACATCAGGGCCTGCGGACGGACACCGATCTTTTTGCAGATTGGCATGAACGCGGTGGCGCCGATCAGGAAGGTCGTCGCGCCGGAGCCGTCCAGATGAGCAACCATGGAAACCAGCACGATCACGACAAACAGGGCGGTAAGGCTCTTGCCGATCTTGCCGACCAGGGCGTTGATAATCGGGTCAAACAGTCCCGCCTCATCCATCAGTGTGAAGTACGCGATGGAGAAAACAAACAGGACCGCGGTGTTGATCATCGTCTTCTCACCGGCATTGATGGCCGTCTTGATCAGGCTCGGGCTGTAGCCGGCGGCGATGGCCGCGATCAGCGGAAGAACAATAAAGGTTACCGGCGGAGCAAACTGCTCGCGAACCAGCAGAACCATAAGGACAATTACCAGGATGAAACCGATAATTGCCAGCCTCATAGCATAAGCATCCATGAATTTCCCCCTCCTAAGGGACAATAAAGGTTACCTGGAGAGCGCAGCCGCGCTCAGGCAAGCGATCTCGGGCATTCCTGCCCGACCATCCGCCGGCTGCCATTCCCGAACAGCACGGGGATTAACGGCGCCGGACCTGTTCCCCGGGATCCGGCACCGGTCACTTCAAAAATCCTTCAAAATATCAGTCGGCAAAGGTGAACGGCTTAACCTGGCGCACGACATCCATGATGGAGCCGTCTCTCGCCTCGATGATGCCGACCACACGGTCGCCGAACTGCACCTTCTGCGGCTCGCCGGTGATGCTGTAGGCGATGTCGCGGAGCTCCTCGATGGACTTGAGCGGAAGATCTGTATCCTTCAGGGCATCGATGAGATCCTGGCGTTTCGGATTGATGGCAATACCGTAATCGGTGACCACGACATCGACCGTCTCCCCCGGCGTCGTCACTGTGGTGACGTCGGAGCAGATCGCCGGGATACGTCCCTGGAGCAGCGGGGCAATCACAATCGTGCATTTCGCGCCAGCCGCCGTATCCGGATGGCCGCCCTGCGCGCCGGTGATGACGCCGTCAGAACCGACAACCACGTTGCAGTTAAAGTGGACATCCACCTCAAGGGCCGCCAGGATGACATAATCCAGTTTGTTGACAAATGCGCCCTTGTTGAACGGATCCGCGTACTCGCCGGCCGTGATGTAGTAGTGGTTCGGGTTATTGTTATTCTCCACCGCGAAGGTGTCGAAATCCTGGGTGTCGCAGAGCTTCCCAACAAGGCCCTCATCGAGAAGGTCGCACATCGGCTTGGACATGCCGCCGATGCCGACGCCCATTTTGATTCCCCTCTCGCGCATGATCTTCGCGAGGGACAGGGTGGAGGCAATCGAAGCACCGCCGACACCGGTCTGATAGGTGAATCCGTCCTTGAACCACGGGGTATTCACAACAACCTGGGTCGTGTACTCCGCCATCAGCAGTTTCCGCATATCCGTGGTCGGCTTAGCTGCGCCGGTCGCGATCTTCGCCGGATCACCAATCGAGTCGACGACAACAACATAGTCGACATCCGACATCGAAATCTGTGCCGGATAGTTCGGGAACGGGACAAGGGTGTCCGTCACCGCAACCACATGATCCGCGTACTGCGCGTCAACCGCCGCATAGGAGAGAACGCCGCAGTTTGCCTTCCCGCGCATGCCGGAAAGGTTGCCATACTCATCGGCGGAGGAGGCACCGATAAATGCGATGTCGATGTGGGTCTCCCCGCTCTCGATTGCTCTCACGCGCCCGCCGTGAGAGCGCATGATCGCGAGCTTCTTGAGCTTTCCCGCTGAGATCGCCTCACCGATCTTGCCACGGACGCCGGACGACTCGATGCCGACGATGGTGCCGTCCTCAATGTAGGGGACAATGGCATTGTTCTGCTTGCCCATGGAGCTCGCGCAGATCGTGATGTCGCGGATGCCCATGTTGTGGACTTCCTCCATCACCATGTTGAGGATCTTGTCGCCCTCGCGGAAGTGATGATGGAAGCTGAGCGTCATGCCGTCACGGATACCGCATTTCACCAGGGCATCGTGAATATTGTCCAGAAGCTTGCTGTCGTTCGGATTCAGCACCGGGCGGCACTTCGGTGCGGCTTTCTTATACTCGACGCCGTCATAGTGAAAAGCGCCCTGGAATACCTCTTTTCCGGTCTCCTTAAGGATTTCCTCCGGAATCTCCCTGCCAACTGCGTTGATCATATTATAATTCCCCCTTATATACGCCGGATGCCTTGGCCAGATCGATCGTTCTCTTTGCACCGTCATAGAAGGCGATGTCGATCATCTTGCCGTCTACGGTAAATACGCCGATGCCCTGTGCCTTCTTGGAATCAATCTCGCGCACAACCTTCTCCGCGAAAATGATATCCTTCTGGGTCGGTGTGAAGATCTCATGGACAATGTTGATCTGACGAGGGTTGATGATGGACTTGCCGTCGAAGCCCATATCGTGAATCTTCTGGACATCCTCGCGGAAGCCATCCATATCATCCAGGTTGGTCCAGACGGTATCGAAGCACTGCACGCCGGCCGCGCGGGCAGCAATGATCATCTGCTGTCTGGCGCCCATGAGCTCAACGCCGGTGCCGGTGATATGGGTCTGGAGATCCTTGGTGTAATCGCCGCCGGAGAGGGCGATACCGATCATGCGGTCGGAAGCCTCGCAGACCTCAAGGGCGTTCAGCACGCCGCGGCAGGATTCGAGCGCGGCCATGAGGAGTGTGCTGCCCACCGGGCGCCCGAACTCTTTCTCCGCCTTCTCCACCTCAGCTTCAACCGCCTTTACCATCTCCGCGGTCTCGGTCTTCGGGATACGGATGACGTCGCAGCCGCCCGCGACGCAGACGCGGATATCTTCCTTCCAGAAGGAGGTATCCAGGCCGTTAATGCGGACAACGCGCTCGCAGCCGCGGTAATCAATCGTCTTCAGCGCGTGATAGAGGGAAAACCTCGCCGCGTCCTTCTGATTCTCGGCAACGGCATCCTCCAGATCCAGCATGATGGAATCCGGTTTGTAAATGTAGGGATCCTTGATCAGGGACGGTTTCTGGGCATTCAGAAACAACATGGTTCTTCTCAGACGTTTTTTATTCGGGTTGCTCATCGAATCGCACCTCCCCACGGTAAATTATCGTACTGATCAACCGAGCGGTATACCGCACCCTCGATGCGTGCCTTAATCGTGCAGTCGAGCGCGCCCTTATCGACGATCGAGATGCGGACATTGTCAACGCCGAGATTCTCGAGCGTCTCCAGCGCAACCTTCCGGATCTCATTGCCGAACTGGTGTGCCACCGCGCTGTCCAGGGTGAAATCCACCTTGCCGTCACCCGGTTCAACCGTTACCATGCAGTCGCTGGATTCCAGCGTGCCCGCAACAGCAGGTTTCTTGATCTCCATAAGATGCCTCCTTTTGCAGCAACCCAACAGAAATTGATGTAATTTGGTGATTTTTTTGTGCAATATAACTTTTAATTGCCGCAAAAACCCCGCCTCTATGTGAGAATATTACCATAGAAAACCGCTCAGCCACAAGGATTATTTCAATTATGTTGTGCATAAGTTTTAAACTATATCCGCGGCATGACGCAGGAGGCCGGCACCCGGAACTCCCGGGCACCGGCCTCCTGCCTGCCTTTTCACCGCCTGTTCAATTTCTTGTATTTTTGCAGGAACAGAAAACCTGCACAAATTCCCGCGGAGACAACCGACAGCAGGGCATACCGGAAAATCGGTGTGTCATCGCCGGTGCGGACTGCTGGGTTCTTCCGGACTTCTGCCTGGCGGACTGCACTGCCATTCGGAATATTTCCTATACCGTTAGCATTTTCTGATCCCATCTGTCCGGCGCTCGCCCGGACAATATCCTGCACATCCTGCTCATCATTGCCGGCTGTCGGCTCATCGGGGGAAGTTTTTACCACACGGGTGACCGTGCGATCGTTTCCGCCGCTCGAACCGCCGGAATCAGTGCCGCCGCCATGATCCGGCTTCTCCGGGATCTTCTCCCACACTGCCGTAAACGTCACGTCTGACATCGGAACAAACTTGTCTCCAACTTTAAAACGCTCCTCGGTGCTCCCGGTCAACTGCCATCCGAGAAAATCATATCCATCTCTTACGGCTTGCAGGGAGACAGACGCTGTGCTGCCGGTTCCATCACTGTCGGTGACGTCATTCTCTTCCATTTTTGAAGCGCCGCTGCCGTCAGCGAACACACCGCCGTTCGGATTATAGGTAATCAAATAGTACATTTGCAGCGGGCCTGTCCGATCGGTGAACCGACGGGCCACAGTCCCGTCAGTGCTTTCATCGGACGTCTCCAGGGCTGCCGCCGCTGATTTTTCCCCTATCCTCTGCGGAGCTGTTGTCACCGGATCGTCATTCTGATCAAACGGTGTGGTTTCCTCGACCTGCCAGGTCACGATAATCTCTTGTTCATCGTCCACAGCCTGGAGCACCGTGCCCTGGGACGGATTCGCCGCATATTCCCCGGTGTTGAGATCTCTGGCCTTCGAGGGCTCCTGATAAGTTGCCCGAACTTTCATCCCGGTGAGATCAAGCGTTTCCCCGACGTGATAGCGCAGCTTCTCCGGCGGCTGGACAATCTTCATGTCCTTGACAAGATAGACAACTTTTCCCTGATCCTTGCAGGTAAGGTTACGCTCGTCAAGGTTACCATAATCCCCGTAGACATAGATCGTGCCATAATTGGCCAGCTTCTCCGGGCTTCCCGCGGTAAGCCGGTCATCCGCATACGCCTTTTCCGAATCCAGCGGGTTCTTGTAGGAATCGCTCAGGACGTCCAGCGTAAATCTTTCCGGGATGTATTCCTCCTTCGTGATGCTTAGCGGCTGGTGGTTCAGGATAACCCCGCGGTACCCCTGCGCTTCCGTCCCCCGGAAGTAGATCCCGCGCCAATCCTTCACCATGCTGTGATCCGTGACCGTGTTCGCGACAATAACCGCCTGGCCGTCCAAACCGGTGGAAAATGTAGATTTCCTCTGGATATCCGGCCATTCCCCGGCGCCGATGGCATCCGCGCCGCTCCCGGCATACGCCTGCACGGTGCCGCCGCTGATTACGATGCTTCCCCAGTCCCGGTAAATGCCCGAGCCGATGCCTGCGCCGCCTTCTCCCCCGGAAGCCTGAATATCTCCGCCGGAGATGGTGATTTTGCTTACATGAGCGGTGGAGCCGCCGCCGATGCCTGCGCTTTCCTTGCCGCCCTGAGCTTTGATCCCGCCGCCGCTGATCTCAATGCGATCGTCCTGGGTTTCTCCGTCTGACCAGCACCCATTGCCGATCCCGGCACCATAATCACCGCCTGTGGCCTGAATTTGGCCGCCGCTGACCGTGATCCTGTCCGCATAGGAATGGATGCCGCCGCCAATGCCCGCGCCGCCTTCCCCGGCATCTGCATCAATCTTACCGCCAGTGATCTCGATGGTAACCTGCTGGCTCCCATGACTGCAAAAAGCACCGGTCCCGATGCCCGCGCCGGAACCAGCGGACGGCTGTTCATTAGTTTTGGTCTCCCCCGCAGTACCTTCCGCAGTGCCTTTCGCGGTAATCTGGGGATCGCCGCTGATCGTAATCTTCGCGCATGCCGATGTCGCCCCGCCGCCGATGCCTGCGGCATAGATTCCTCCGACAGCCGATATCTTCGGACTGTCGGTGATTTCAACCGAGCCGTTCCCAATCCCTTTATGCGCGCCGGTACCGATGCCTGCGCCAAAGGCTCCGCCGCCGATCCCGGCAGCGCTGTCGCTTCCTGTCGCTGTCACTTTTCCGCCGCTGATCGTGGTTGTCCAGCCGTCCTGGTTATTGCCTCCGCCGATCCCGGCGCCGCCGGCGCCCGAAGGGATATCCGGATTCCAACGGTTAGCTGCGCCCCCGGAAGCATTGACGTCACCGCCGGAGATGATCACGGTTCCGGGAAGCGCGTTCCCAACAGTTCCGGAGCCGATTCCCGCGGCCATTTTCCCGCCTTGGGCAGTTACTTCGCCGCCTTCGATTTCAATCCGCGTCGCGCCCTGATTCTCGGGGTCACCATCAATCTGATCAGCCATTCCCCCATTGCCGATGCCGGCACCGCTGACAGGAGCTGTATCCACTTCTCCCTGGTCATCGACACCGCCGCTGACAGGAGCTGTATCCACTTCTCCCTTGTCATTGACACCGCCGTGGGCAAAAATCTCGCCGGACTTAATGACAACATGCTTTACCTTGCCCTGGCTTCCACCGCCAATCCCGGAACCGCCGGTCTTGCCGCCGTACGCGGTGATCGTCCCTCCATCAATGGTGATCGTGTCCACGCTATTCTGCATACCGCTGCCGATCCCGGCGCCGCCGGCATTTCCTGAGGCCCGAATAACGCTATTTTTCAGGGTAATCTCTCCCCGATACTTCTGTTTCACATTCCAGTCGTGGGGAATCATGCCGCTGCCGATCCCAGCGCCGCCCACGCCGCCCCTGGCCGTGACAACTGTGGAATTCTCGATCGAAATCTTATTAAAGTACCCACTGAAGCCGCTTCCAATCCCGGCGCCATTTTTTCCACCCAGGGCGGTGATCTTCTCACCGCCCTGGACCGCGATCTCATCAACAGTCCCCTCATAACCGCCGCCGATCCCGGCGCCATTTCCTCCGCCGTGCGCTTCAACAGTTCCCCCGTTGATCCTGACCTTGATGCCGGGAATATCACCGGTGCCGTCTCCGCCTTCCTTCGCGCCGCCGCCGATCCCGGCAGCTCCCTCGCCTCCCTTTGCACACACAGAACCGTTATTGATCGTGACGATGCCCGGCGTATAAGTCTTGCACAGACCCCAGTTATTTGCGCCTCCGATTCCGGCGCCGCCGGCATTGCTGGCGTCTGCGGAGATTACCCCGCCATTGATCGTGATGGAGCCTGTGAACTGTTCATCCCTGTAGCCATTATATACATTTCCGCCGCCGATCGCAGCAATCGCATCATTATCCCTTGTCGTGACGTGAAGCTCCCCCGTTCCGTCCTTCGTCGGCGCCGTGATCGTGAGATTGGCCCCGCCGACGACAATCCCGCCTGCGCAGGTGAGCTTGCAGCCGTCCTCAAGCACCAGGACGACATCGCCCGCAAGGTAAATGGTATCGCTGATCGTTACCTCTCCGGTGACGACATAGACGCCTCCGCCCTCTCCCTGGTCATTCCAGCTGGTATCCGCACTTGTCAGCTGCTGGGATTTTTCCGGGAAGACTGTCCCCTGGGCAGGATCGTAATAGTAAACCAGCCCGTTCTGCAAGTCTGCGGCTGAAGCCGCCTGCAGGATATTCAGTTCCGCATCCGAGGCTTCCTCCCCCGGCATGTGCAGGAGCGCTTGACGCCGCAGGACGTTCCTGCGCGAGAGGGAAGCTCCCGTCGCCTCTTTCCCCTCATGATCATCCTCTGACGAGGCAGATTTCCGGATGGCGTGTTTCCTCACCTCCGCAATCTCCGCTTTCTTTCTGGAAAGAAAAGCCCCAATCCCCTGGCCGAGATCGTTAATCAGCGCGACCGCGCCGGAATCGGAGCTGTTCTCCGCGGCGATCGCCACCGAAGGATCCCCCAGGGCAAGGGCAACCGCCAGAAAGACCGCGATTCCCTGATTCAACTTTTTCCTCGTCATTGTTCAATTTCCCCCTCAGTACGCCTGTATTTTTAATGATCACAGCGTTAATTTACACCCCATTCCATTATAGCGCGCGATACTTTTTAAACAAGATGAAAACGCAGCATCACAGGATGATCAGGCGCACTGAAATTCCGTGAATCTCCATGAAGTTGCAGCGTAACTTTTCCGGAGATTCCCGGCATCCGCCGGACAGATACGAATGCACAAAATCAAAAACATGGTATACTGGAGAAAAGAAGTTCTGGAAAGGAAATCCCGCCATGAATGATCGCCAGCTGACCTATATGTTGACTATTCTGAAGGAAGGAAGCATCAGCAAAGCCGCTGATGTCCTGTGCATTTCCCAGCCGTCCTTAAGCCAGATGGTCCGGAAAATCGAGAAGGAAATCCACGCGGATATCTTTTTCCGCCATCAGACTCCGATCGCGCTCACCGCAGCCGGCGAATGCTACATCCAGGCGGCGCAGAACATCCTGAACATCCAGCAGGCGATGACCGACCAGATCCATGAGATCAACACCGGCGCCCGCGGAACCATCCGGGTCGGCGTCCCCCTGCAGCGGGCGATGGAGATCCTGCCGGTATTTTTTCCTGTTTATCACAAAAAATATCCGAACGTCGAGCTGCGCTTCGAGGAGCGCGGTTCTGACCAGCTGGAGAATATGCTCCTGGAAAATGGCCTTGATCTCGCCTTTGTGACGACAGCGCCGAAGATCAACGACCTCCGTTATCTCCCCGTCGCTGACGAAAAGACCGTTCTTCTCGCCTCGAAGCAGGCCGCGATTGCCTCGCGGATCCCCGCCTTCACGCCGATCAGCATCCGGGAGGCGAAGGATGAGCAATTCATCGCCATCAAGCGCGGACACAGTGTGCGCAATACGCAGGACCAGCTCTTTGCCGCAAACAACATCAAGCCGGAGATCCTGTTTGAGACGTCCAGCATTGAGGTGGCGAAGCGCTCCGTCCCGAGCTGCGGCGCCGTGATGCTCTGTCCGAAAAACTACATCGACATGTCGCCGGAGCTCTATGAGACCTGCCAGGTCTACCCGGTCACCGGGATTGAAGTGGAGCGTCACTTCTTCATCATTCTCCGGAAGAATAAATACATGAACCGGTACATGCAGGATCTGGTCGATATGTTCATCGAATTGTACCGGCACAGAAAAGTCCGCACCGCGTAGATGCAAGACGTGTCGCAGCGCTATCCTCTGAAACTCACCCCTCGGTTTCCGCCTCGGCGCCAGGCCCGGCGGGCGCCTCCGAGGCGTCTTTTGCCGGGCGGGTTCCGACCGTCTCCCGCCCCGGTCCCTCGGCCTCTGTCGGCGCAGCCGTCGTGGCTGCCCCGGTGGTCTCCGCCGCCGGACCCGCGGCAGGCTCTGTCTCCGCGGCGGTCGGCCGCTGCGGCGTCTCCTCATGGGCAGTCTCCGCCTCGCTCTCCGCGGAGCTTGCCAGCGCAGCGATATCCGTCTCATCGAGGCCGGCGGATTCCGCGGCATCGCTGACCGCCGCGGAAACCGCTTCATTGATCAGGCTGTCGATATTCTTCTCTGTCTCCTCCCGCGGTGCCTCCGAGAACGTCTCGAGAGCCTCAATCGGGGATTCTGTCCCCTTCTGCGTCTCTACGCGGACGTCCGAGAGGCGGAAAACCTCAGGAAAGACCGTCGCGGTCGCGGACGCCGCGACAATGACCAGGGTCAGTGCCCCGATCGCGCCGATCAGCTTCCCGCCGGCGTGTGAGATGTGCGGCGGCATGTTCCGATAATCCCCCATGAACTTCTCCTTATTGCCGTTCCCCGGCAAGCTTCTCCGCCATGTCCAGCACACGGCCGAATTTCTTCAGCGCACGATCCACAGGCTCCGGCGTCGAGAAATCCACACCGGCGATCGAGAGCTCATCCAGCGGATCCATCGAGCCACCGAGAGAGAGGAAGCGGAGATAACGGGCGGCTGCGGCATTTTCCAGTCCGGCTCGGCCCTTGCGGTACTCCGCGAGAATCCCCTCCGAGAGGGCGACCGCCGCCGAGTAGCTCGTCGCATACTTGTAGACATAGAACGGGCGGTAGAAATGCGGAATCCTGGCCCACTCGAGCGCGACCTCGTCGTCGATAACCAGCTCCGGGCCGAAATACTCCGCGACCAGCTTCCGGTAAATATCGCTGAGCTTTCCCGCGGACAGGCTCTCGCCCCGCTCCGCCGCCTCATGCGCCTCCTTCTCAAATTCGGCGAACATCGTCTGGCGATATACCGTCCCCTTGAAGCCCTCGAGATACTGGTTGAGAATGCTCATCTTCTCCTCAGGGGTTTTTGCCTTCTCCAGCAGGTTCTCCGCAAGAAGGTTCTCATTCACCGTGGAAGCCACCTCAGCGACAAAGAGCGTGTACTCCGCGTCCTGCGGCTTCTGGGCGTGGTTAGAGAGCCACGAATGCATCGAATGCCCCATCTCATGGGCGATCGTTGACACACTGTCAAGCGTGCCGGTGAAATTCGCCATGATAAAGGGATTGGAGTGGTAGGTGCTCTCAGAGTACGCGCCGCCCTCCTTGCCCCGGTTCGGGTAGACATCCACCCACCGGTCGGCAAATCCCTGCCGCACCCGGGAGACATAGTCCTCCCCCAGCGGCCGGACAGCCTCGAGCACCAGAGATTTGGCCTCGTCATAAGAATAGCGCTTTTCCGGCGCCGCCGAGAGCGGCGCATAGAGATCATAATAATGAAGCTCATCAACCCCGAGAATCTTCTTCCGGAGCGCCACATAGCGGTACATGAGCGGCATATTCCGATGGACAGCCTCGATCAGGTTGTCATAGACCGCCGGCGGGACATCCTCGCCTAGCGAAGCCATTTCCCGGGAGGAAGCATAATGGCGCAGGGAGGCCTCGGCGACCGCTCCCTTCACCGCCCCCGCGTAAGCGGCGGCAAATGTATTGATGTGCTTCCGGTAGCCGCGGTAGAAGCTCCGGAATGCCTGCTCCCTGAGGACACGGTCCTTCGAGGACTCAAGCAGGATATAATTGGAGCCGGCGACCTCGCGCTCCCGCCCGTCCTGATCCTTTACCGGGTCAAAGGTGAGGTCGGCGTTCTGGAGGTTTTCCGCGATATTTTTCGGCGCCCCGAGCACCTCCCCGAGCGTGGACAGCACCCGCTCCTCCGGTGCGGTCAACGTGTGCGGCTTCTGACGGACGAGCTTTACCATCGCGTAATGGTAATCGGCAAGCACATCCGCCTCCGCGATCTCCTTGAGCTTCTCCTCCGGAAGCGCCAGAATCTCCGGCGCCGCGAAAGAAACCGCCGTGCTCATCTCAACATATTTCGCGTAGGCGCGGGCGTACATATCCTGGGCGCGGCCGTCCCGCATGTCCTCGCTCCTTCTCAGAAACGAGTAGGCAAAAACATCCGACATCGCCATGTCAAGCCGCTCTTCCGCGTCAAAATACCGCCGGATCGTCTCCGCATCCCGGAGTTTTCCCTGATATGCCGCGGCATCGGCAATCAGCGGGTCAATGCCCGCGAGGCCATTTTCCCATGCCGCATCATCGGCGAACAGGCTGGAGAGATCCCACTGGTCCGCCTTGTCGATATCCTTACGTTCGCGAAGTTCCTCTGTCATAGGCTTACCTCCTTGCATGGCTCTATTCTACGGCAGAATCGCGCGGGAGTAAAGCAGCGGCGTTCCCGGGAAAACGTGGCGAAAAATGTCACTGCCCTCCCCGACATCTCGCGAGGCAAAGCCTCACTCGATGTCGGGGAGCCGAGCGCCTACGGCGCTCGGCTGCAAGCTGTGGGATCACCCGCAAAACTGCCTGCAAGCAGCCGTTCTGCGGGTTTTCCCACAGCTTGCACGGACCAGTGACAATTTGTTCGAAATTCCTTTAAAAATATTCATGCAATTTGTCTGTTTTCCGGTTTTCAAAAACCCCATGATCTGGTATAATTTTCCCCAGAATACTACATGATCTGGTGATGGGATGGGGATTCGATGGTTAGAATTGATTTTCACATGAACAAAAAAGGCGTTATCATCGGTTCCACGGTTGTGGAATCCGATACCCATACAGAAATCCCGCTCAGGGTGGTCGGCGGGGAGAAGGACAGCCCTTTCCCACAGCACCGGAGCCGCGCGCGGGCGCGCTCGATGGGATTCGGCTACGTCGCCATGCTCGCCGTGGCGGGATGCATCTGCCTCCTTCTCTGTGTGAACTACCTGCACATCCGCTCAGATCTCCAGAACCGCCAGTCTTCCGTCGACGCGCTGGAGACGCAGCTTGCGAAGCAGAAGGCGGACAACGACGTGATTCAGCAGAAAGTGGACTCCGCCATGGACCTGACCCGGATTTACCGGCTCGCCACCACGCAGTACGGCATGGTCTATCCGGAAAATGGCCAGGTGCTTGAGTATCATTCCACGGATAAGGAATTTGTCACCCAAAATCGGGAGATCCCGAAGTCCTGACCGCGGTTCCGCCGCCAGAATTTCCTTGTCAAACGCAATTCCATAAAGCAAGGCCCCAGGCAAAACTTCTGCCTGGGGTCTTTTTATCTCGCGACGCGGAAATTACAGCATATCCGCGATCTCATAAATCAGCTTTTCCGTCTTCTCCCAGCCGAGGCAGGGATCGGTGATGGACTTCCCGTACACCCCGCCGCCGACAGGCTGGTTCCCGTCCTCAATGTAGCTCTCGATCATCAGCCCTTTGACCAGCTTCCGGAATTCCGGGTTGACGTGCATGCTGTGGAGCACATCCTTGGCAATCCGGATCTGTTCCAGATAGTGTTTGCCGGAGTTACTGTGATTCGTATCCACGATCACCGCCGGATTTTCCAGGTTTCTCTGCTGATAGAGATCCATGACCTCGCGGAGGTCTTCATAATGGTAGTTGGGATGATTCCGGCCATAGCGGTCAACACTTCCCCGGAGAATGACATGGGCGAGCGGATTGCCATGGGTCTGAACCTCCCAGCCGCGGTACAGGAACCGCTGGTCGCTCTGCGCCGCCTCAATCGAATTGATCATGACATTCAGGTCGCCGCCGGTCGGGTTCTTCATCCCGACCGGGATGCCGACGCCACTGCCAACGATCCGGTGCAGCTGGTCCTCAACCGACCTTGCGCCGATCGCAACATAGGCGAGCAGGTCGGAGAGATAGCGGTGATTTTCCGGATAGAGCATTTCCTCCGCGCAGGTGAAGCCGGTCTCCCGGAGAATCCGGGTATGCAGCTCGCGGATGGAAATGATGCCCACGAGCAGGTCCTCCACACCCTTCGGATCCGGCTGGTGCAGCATGCCCTTGTAGCCCTTGCCGACCGTCCTCGGCTTGTTGGTGTAGCAGCGCGGTATGATGAAAACCTTGTCCGCTACCTTTTCCTGGACCCTGCGGAGGCGGGTAATATAGTCGATCACCGCGTCCTCATTGTCCGCGGAGCAGGGTCCGATGATCAGCAGGAATTTATCCTCTCTCCCCGTGAAAATGTCCGCGATCTCGCGGTCTCTCTCCTCCTTGATCTTTCTCAGGTCGTCGGTAACCGGAAATCTCTGCTTCAGTTCCTTCGGAATCGGAAGTTTCCGGATGAATTCCATCTGCATTTCCATGATCGCCACTCCTTTCGGCTGCTCAAAAGTCCTCCCATCTCTGACAGGGAGGATTCTACCACTTCTTCGCTTTAAAGTAAATACTATTTCCTTTTGCTTTAACGTGGCACGCATCCTGTTTGCTGGCATACGCAGGCCCCGTCAGCAGTTCCCCGTATGCCGCCGTGGCAATTCCCCGGTGATGTGGCTGGTGAGCGGCGGGAAACTCCGGATGCGAGATGCGGCCGCCGGGCGGCGGGAAACTCTGGATGCGAAAATGCGGCCGCCGGCCGCACCCGCTTAGTCCGGGGTGCCTGCCGGCAGCCGCCAATCCCGGGCAATTCCCGGTCAACCCATATTCTCAGGGAAAATTATCTTCTTCTCCTCCGATATCCGTAGAGCATCAACAGCGCCAGCGCGGAAATGCTGAGCACGCTGTACAAAAGGACGTGGGCGTGATCCCCCGTCTTAGGAACGCCATTCCTGTTCCGCGAGCTGACTTTCCCTCTCCGTACATTGCTGTCCTCCTGCAGGCCGACAGCACCGCCTTTCTCCCAGGTATTCCCGCCATTTGCCACCGTCTCCGCGCCCTGTTCATAGGTGTTGGTCAGGATATAGCCGTCCGCCGCATTTCCCGAAACCGCAGCGGTATAATTTTTGCTTTCGGAAACTTCCTGCACCGTGTAGGCGATCTTCGCCCCGCTCCGGGTTCGCACCGCAAGTCCAGTCCAGGTATGTGTCCAGCCACCGTCCGCGTAAAGCGTCACGGGATCTCCGCTCGGCTTGCCGTCCGCGTAAAGCTGAACCTGCACGCTGTCCGGCCGGATGCCGTACTGGTTATCCGCATCGTTCCAGACCTTCGTCACGGTCACGCGGGTTGTCGCTGTCGAGTACGCCGAGCCGCCGGAGCCGCCACTGCCGCCGGAAGAATGGTGTGTGCTACCCGGGGTATAGGTGTTGGTCACATCATAGCCGTTGATTGCCGTGCTGTAATTTTCTACCGGGATCTCCTTGATTGCATAGTTGATCTCCTTACCGTCGGCATACTTCGGAAGATCCACAAAGCTGTACGTCCAGCTGCCATCCGCGTCCGGCTTCACAATCCGGCCGTCAATCCAGACGCCATCCGCGTAGAGCTCCACCGTGATACTGCCCGGCCGCCTACCTGCCCGGTCATTCTCATCGTTCCAGGTCTTCGTCCCGGACACCGTGACCGTCTCCGGCGTGTGGGCGTTCACGATAGTAAATCCGGTTCTTGGCATTCCCTCGATCTTGGTCGTATAGCCCGGGACATCGGTGATTTCTTTGATCGAATAGCTGTTGCGCTTTTCCTCCAGCTTGCCCCAGGTATAGCGCCAGCCGTTCTCCGCGCTCAGCGTAACGGGATCGCCGTAGGCTACATCATCCTGATAGAGCTGTACCTGGATGCTTGCGGGACGGATGCCATCCTGGTTGTTCCCATCCTTCCAGGCCTTGGATACCGTGATGGCTGCGTGGCCTGGCGTATAGGTATTGGTAATATCGAAACCGTTGTAACTTCCGGTATAATCGTCCACCACATCCTCGGTCACCGAGTACGTGATCGGCGAGCCCTGAGCATTTTTCGGAAGATTGCTGAAGGTGTATGTCCAGTTTCCGTCCGCATCCGCCTGCACGGTCTGGCTTTCTTTCTTTTCACCGTTCGCAAGCAGGTTGACCTTGATGCTCGACGGACGGTTCCCTGCCGCATCGTTGTTATCGTCCCAGGTCTTCTTACCAGTTACGCTGGTCGTCTCCGGCGTATGGGTGTTCGTGAGAATCTCGCCGTTTTTGACCGTCTCAGCGCTTGCCGTATAGCCAGCAATGCTGTCCTCTTTGACCGAATAGGAAACCTTGCCGCCTGCCTCCTCGATGCTCTCCGGGAGATCCAGGTAGGTCACCGTCCAGGTGCCATTTCCCTGCTGGGTGATCACCGGCGGATAATTTTTCGATACATCGAGCGTTCCGCTTAGCCCTGCTGCCAGGAGATGAAGTTTGGCCGCATAAGCCTCCATCGTCGGTCGGATCCCGTCCTGGTCATTCGCGTCATCCCACACCTTGGTAAAGCTGACACTCTCCCCAGACGTCTCGTGAAGCTTGAACGACTGGGTGATCTCCTTTTCATGGATCACTGCGCCGATCATGTTCTGGTAGCCCTTGCCGTCCGAGGCTACCGCATTGCCCATCGCGGTGTAGACCTTGAGGTTCGGATCCATCCACGGGACTTTGGCTGTCAGCCGGAAACCATTTGCCTCTGCCGGCTTCTCGGCTGTAACCAGGGAAAAACTCTCGCCGGGCTTAATCTCTCTCTTTCCGCTCTCCTCGGTAACGCCTGCCGGAAGCTCAAGCGTGAAGCTGACATGGTAGGTATCCGGCACGGAAAGTGTCAGGCGCCCGGTATGCCATTGGTGATCCGTTGTGCTGTATGCGTACGTCAGGTCGCCGGTCACGCGGATGTCGTCATCCTCTGGCTCCGACGTGGGAATCAGGTCCTTCGTGTCCGCATCCAGCAGTTTTCTCGTCAAGGCGTCTGCATCATCCTCAGTAAGACTATTATTCTGGACACCAGCATTATTCATGGCGATCCAGATTGCATAGGAAGTACTGGTGTACGCCTTCGATTCCGTCACATAATAATCAGCAAGATACATCGCGGAGTACGCATCAATGGGAGCTCCTGCGTAATAAACCATGCAGTAAGCAGCCCGAACAAATGGGAGCTGCATCAGCTGCTGGTAAGTAAGGCCGGAAGGTGTAGTCCCGCCAAGGAAATAATCCCCCACAGCGAGCAGAAATGTTTTTAACTGGGCGATCTTCGCGCTATTATTCCGGTCAGCATAGGTAAATGTCCGATTGCCAAGGCTGTCCGGGAAATCCTCGCGAAGAAACTGCGGCGCATTGAGCAGCTGGTTAAACTCGCCCTCCGTAAGCGTTGGAGCCGGGTCAGCCACCTGGTAGAGGCCGTAGCCGTTATAGGGATACCCTGCATAGAGGAGATTCTCCACCTGCGTTTTCAGGTTTGCCATCTTATCGCCGGTGATGTTGCTCTCCGCGCAGAACTTCTCCAGCGTCGTCTCCTGGTAGAGCGGCACATTAGGCGTGGCCGGCGTCGAATGCGGCCAGTGCAGCTGGTTGTTCATGCAGTAGAGGATGATCCGATTGCCGTCGCTGTCCGTAACCGAATGGATATCGGTCTTTTCATCATAATCGATCCTGATCCCGTTGGAATTTTGCGTCACGCCGAGCAGAATCGCGTAGGTCGAGAACTCCTCCGCCTCCAGCGTGACCGTCCCGGTTTCCGGATCCACCGTCACCGGCTTTTCCTCCGCCTCCGCGCCCTCATCCTTCAGGTGGTAGGCACTCGCCTTCTCCTGGTCTTTCATCTGCGGGAGGACAATCTGCACCGAGATCTCCTTTTTCGGCTCGATATCGTGCTGATCGTCCAGGAAAAAGTCGAAATCATAAGCCGCGACCCGGTCTTCCTCGAGGCTATCGTCCGCGGATGCCTTTCGCAGCGCGTCGAGGATGTTGGCCGCATCCACGCGCTTTACCGACACCTGGATCCCGTCGGGAAATGCCCCCTCCGGCGCCTCGATATGGATCTTCGTCCCGTCATCGGCTGCCGTGTCCAGCGTGAGCGCCGGGATGAGATCTGCGGCGGTTGCCGGGGTGACATCATCGAGGAGAAGTTCCTGATTCTCCTCCCCGGCACGCTCCGTCTCCTTTGTGCTGCCGTTTTCATTGGCGCTGCTCTCATTGTCGCTGCCGCTCTCCCCGCCAGTTCCGCTGTCCCCGGCAAGCGAGCCCGGCGTCGCCTTTGCCTCCGCTTCTGCCGCGGCAGATTCCCCTGCGGCAGCTTCCGAGATCCCCTGCCCGGAGGCCTGCCCGGGAAATACCGTCTGGCTGACCAGGCTGGCTGTCAAAGCCAGCGTCAATAACAATCTGCCTGCCATTCCTCGTTTTTTCAATTCTGTCCGTCCTTCCTGCCTGGAATAGAATCCTGGATTTTCCTGTTTATAGATACATCTCTTGCGGGTATTTTTCAGTTATTAACCTTTATATCATAAATAAAATTCAGTGTAAATCAATTCCCGGGAGGTGGAAAAATTTTTAGCCGCAGCGGAAATGGTGCAGCTATGCCGTATTCCTGAAACATAAAAAAAATCCTGCCGCCGGCCGATTTTTTCCATAGAAAAAGACTGCCGCACGGATTTCTCCGCGCAGCAGCCTCTTCATCCATGATTTCAAAGAACCCGTCGATCAGTTCTTTTCGTTGTTGATTGCCGCCTGAGCCGCAGCCAGTCTTGCAATCGGCACACGGAACGGTGAGCAGGAAACATAGTCCAGGCCTACTCTGTGGCAGAAGTCAATGGTGGACGGATCGCCGCCGTGCTCGCCGCAGATTCCGCAGTGAAGGTCAGGCCTCGTCTTGCGGCCCTTCTCAACAGCCATCTGTACCAGCTGGCCGACGCCCTCCTGATCCAGCTTCGCGAACGGATCAAACTCATAGATCTTGTTCTGATAGTAGGACTCCAGGAACTTGCCCGCGTCGTCACGGCTGAAGCCGAACGTCATCTGGGTCAGATCATTGGTGCCGAAGGAGAAGAATTCAGCCTCCTGGGCGATCTTATCCGCGGTGAGTGCCGCTCTCGGGATCTCGATCATCGTGCCGATGTGGTACTTGATGTCGGAATTCTTTTCCTTCTTGACAGCCTCGGCGGTCTCAACGACAACGTCCTTGACGAACTTGAGCTCCTTCACCTCGCCGACAAGCGGGATCATGATATCCGGCTCGATGCTGTAGCCTTCCTCTGCGTTCACCTCGATGGCAGCTTCCATAACCGCACGGGTCTGCATCTTGGCGATCTCCGGATAGGTAACCGCAAGGCGGCAGCCTCTGTGGCCCATCATCGGGTTGAACTCGTGGAGCTCGTCGCATCTGGTCTTCACTTCCTCAACGGAAAGGTTCATATCCTTTGCCAGCTGCTCCATATCCTCCTCGGTCTTCGGAACGAACTCATGCAGCGGCGGATCCAGATAGCGGACAACCATCGGTCTGCCCTCAAGAGCCTTGTACATGGCCTTGAAGTCACCCTTCTGGAACGGGATCAGCTGGTTGAGCGCAGCCTCTCTCTCCTCAACAGTATCGGAGAGGATCATCCGGCGGATCTTCGGGATTCTGTCCTCATTGAAGAACATGTGCTCGGTACGGCAGAGGCCGATGCCCTCAGCGCCCAGCCTTACCGCGTTCGCCGCGTCTGCCGGGGTATCCGCGTTGGTTCTTACTCTCAGCTTTCTATACTTATCTGCCCAGCCCATGATGCGGCCGAAATCGCCGGTGTTGGTGCTTGCCGGAACCGTCTTGATATCGCCCTTGTAGATATTTCCGGTGTTACCGTCCAGGGAAATGTAATCGCCCTCATGGAAGGTGTATCCGCCAAGCTCGCAGACCTTCTTCTCCTCGTCAACCTTGAGCTCGGTGCAGCCGGATACGCAGCAGGTGCCCATGCCGCGGGCAACAACCGCCGCGTGGGAGGTCATGCCGCCTCTGGCCGTGAGAATGCCCTCGGAAGCGTGCATACCCTCGATGTCCTCCGGGGAAGTCTCCAGGCGGACAAGGACAACTCTCTCGCCTCTGCCGCCCTTGCCGGCAGCCTTCGCTTCCTCAGCGGTGAAGTAGATCTTGCCTGCAGCGGCACCCGGGGAAGCCGGAAGTGCGTGGCCGATCACCTCGCCGGCCTTCAGGGCGTCCTTATCGAATGTCGGGTGAAGCAGCTGGTCGAGCGACTTTGCCTCGATACGGCAAACCGCTTCCTTCTCATCAATCTGGCCCTCGTCAACAAGGTCGCAGGCGATCTTGATGGCCGCCTGGGCGGTTCTCTTGCCGTTTCTGGTCTGCAGGAAGTACAGCTTGCCTTCCTGGATGGTGAACTCCATATCCTGCATGTCGTGGAAATGGTTCTCCAGCTTGGTCGCCAGTTCCATGAACTGCTTGTAGCACTCCGGAAGATCCTTCTCGAGCTGGCTGATCGGGCTCGGTGTGCGGACGCCGGCAACGACATCCTCGCCCTGGGCATCGATCAGGTACTCACCGAAGATTCCCTTCTCACCGGTCGCCGGGTTGCGGGTGAACGCAACGCCCGTGCCGGAGGTATTGCCCATGTTGCCGAATACCATGGTCTGTACATTGACCGCGGTGCCCCAGTCGCCCGGGATATCATTCATTCTTCTGTAGACGATGGCGCGCGGGTTGTCCCAGCTGCGGAATACGGCCCTCACGGCCTCGAACAGCTGTGTCTTCGCATCCTGCGGGAAATCCTCGTGCTGGTTGTCCTTGTAGATCTGCTTAAAGGTAGCGATCAGGGACTTCATGTCGTCGGTATCGAGGTCGATATCGTACTTCACGCCCTTCTTTGCCTTCAGGGCATCGATCTCCTTCTCGAAGAGGCTCTTCGGAACGCCCATGACAACGTCGGAGAACATCTGGATGAATCTTCTATAAGAATCGTAGGCAAATCTCGGGTTGTTCGTCTTCTTCGCAAAGCCCTCAACAGCGACATCGTTCAGCCCGAGGTTCAGGATCGTGTCCATCATGCCCGGCATGGAAACACGGGCGCCGGAACGGACCGATACAAGCAGCGGGTCGTTGACATCGCCGAACTTTTTGCCGTTAATGCCCTCAAGCCAGGTCAGATCCTCGAGAATCTGGTCTTCCATCTCCTGGGTGAGCGCGTTGTTGTTCTTGTGATATTCCGTGCAGGCCTCTGTCGTGATGGTGAAGCCCTGCGGGATCGGCAGGCCGAGATACGTCATCTCGGCAAGGTTGCAGCCCTTGCCGCCGAGAAGATTTCTCATGGAGGCTCTGCCTTCTTCGAACTTATAAACCCATTTTGCCATAAGTTTGTCTTTCCTCCTGTTTCCTGGCCGGTGCTTTCCAGCCGGCCTGTTAACTAGTTTCCCTGAACGCGCAGCCGGGAGATTCCTCCTATGACCGAACTTAAGCTGTCGTCCGGTAATTCCCGGGCGGCAGCTTAAGCGCGCTCCTGCGCAGAACTGAATCAATTATAACATAAAAAGCTTCTGAGTAAAGTAATTTTTCAGCAATATCCCGATAACCTGAGGTTCTGCATTAGTGATGATCGGAAATCTTGTACATAATATACGTTCCCTCGGTCAGAAGCTCCCGCTGGTCATCATAGATTTCCGCCTTCACCACGCAGGTGCGGTGCCTCCGGCTCACCGGCCACGCTTCCGCGTACACCCGGGTGCCGATCGGCGCCCCCTTGATAAAGGTGTAGCTTGCGTTGTAGGTCACATAGCTCCTGCCGTCCGAATCCGCCGCGATCCCCGCGGCAATATCGCTCATCATATAGAGGAAACCGCCGTGGGCGACGCCGTAAGGATTCGCCTGTTCCTCCGTGATCATCGCGGTAAAGCGGGTATAATCCCGGCGATCCTCCTCGAGATAGATCCCGTTCTTCCTGAGGAACGGATCCTCCCGGATATCATATTTCATGACCTTGTCCATCGCAAACCTCCAGAATATTGAACGCTGATTTGTATCCGTTAAACACATGCCAGGGATATCCCCTGCAGGCCGTCTGCGGCCTGTTTTGCGGGGAATCCCTGGCATGTGAATAGGCACAGCAGGTAATCAGAAGGAGAACTTATCCTCGAAATACGCCTTGAGCCCCTCGATCGGGATGCGCACCTGCTCCATGGTATCGCGGTCGCGGACAGTGACCGCGCCGTCATTTTCCGAATCAAAATCGTAGGTCACGCAGAACGGCGTGCCGATCTCATCCTGCCTGCGGTATCTCTTGCCGATCGCGCCGCGGTCATCGAAGTCACAGTGGTAGTACTTGCAGAGATCCGTATAAATTTTCTCCGCCTTCTCGTTCAGCTTCTTGGACAGCGGAAGGACGGCGATCTTCACCGGGGCAAGCGCCGGATGGAAATGCAGGACTGTTCTCTTGTCGCCGCCCTCGAGCTCCTCCTCGTCGTAAGCGGAGCAGAGGAAGGCGAGCGTCACGCGGTCTGCGCCCAGCGACGGCTCAATGACATACGGAATGTACTTTTTCTTCTTCTCATCATCAAAGTAAGTGAGATCCTGGCCGGAGACCTCCTGATGGCGGGAAAGGTCATAGTCGGTCCGGTCGGCAATCCCCCAGAGCTCGCCCCAGCCGAAGGGGAAGGTGAATTCGATATCGGTCGTCGCCTTGCTGTAGAAGGACAGCTCCTCCTTCGCGTGGTCGCGCAGGCGCAGCTGGTCATCCGGGATGCCCAGGCTGTTCAGCCAGTTGTGGCAGTAGCTTCTCCAGTAGTCGAACCACTCAAGGTCGGTATCCGGCTCACAGAAGAACTCCAGCTCCATCTGCTCAAACTCGCGGGTGCGGAAGGTGAAGTTCCCCGGGGTAATTTCATTGCGGAAGGATTTGCCGATCTGGGCAATGCCGAACGGGATCTTCTTGCGGGACGTTCTCTGCACGTTCTTGAAGTTGACAAAAATTCCCTGCGCGGTCTCCGGACGGAGGTAAACCACGTTCTTCGCGTCCTCGGTCACGCCCTGGAAGGTCTTGAACATCAGGTTGAACTGGCGGATATCTGTCCAGTCGCTCTTGCCGCAGCTCGGGCAGGGAACCTTATGCTCCTCGATGAAATCCATCATTTTCTCGTTGGACCAGCCGTCCACTGAACCGCCGATCTCGATCCCGTTCGCGGCGGCGTAGTCCTCGATCAGCTTATCCGCGCGGAAGCGCTCATGGCAGGCCTTGCAGTCCATCAGAGGATCGGAAAAGCTCTTGAGGTGGCCGGATGCTACCCAGGTCTGCGGATTCATCAGGATCGCGCAGTCAATGCCGACATTGTACGGGCTCTCCTGAACGAACTTCAGCCACCATGCCTTCTTGACATTGTTTTTCAGCTCCACCCCCAGCGGCCCGTAATCCCAGGTGTTGGCGAGCCCGCCGTAGATCTCGGATCCCGGGTACACAAAACCTCTCGACTTGGCAAGAGCCACGATTTTTTCCATTGTCTTTTCCATGTTTTTCCTCCGGATTTTCCTCGCGCCGCTGGCTGCGGCGCAGGACATGCTCAGCTGTATTGCCGCGCGGATGATCTCCGCGGCTAAAGATAAAGTATACCGGGTTTCCCGGAGGTTTGCAAGATAACGCAGGCTTATTTCCGGTTCCCATTAACCACGAGCCACACTCCCGGCAGATGCTTTTTCAGCCATCTCGCGGCAGCCCACACGATAGCGATAACCACCGCCGGCATGGCGAGATAGAACAGGAATCCCGCCACGGTGCTTCCGGGAAAGATCCGCCCTCCGACCTTATTGATCGCGCGGACAAGCACGAAATGGGTGGCGTAGATAAAAAAGGTGCACGCCATCCACGGGGATTTTCCGGCGATTTCGCCGGCATTAAGCGGAAGCAGAAGCCACACTGCCTGCGGCAGGAGCGCAAGATAAGCAACCAGGAACTGCACCCGCCCTGTCCTCAGGTTCAGCAGGCAGAGAATCAGGGAAAGGAACACCCCGAAAAGCCCGGCCAGGGCTCTCCTCGGGCTGTCCTCCCGCTCAACAGCCTCTTTTCCCCATACCGCCCAGAAGGCGCCGAGGGAATAGTAGATCAGCGCGTCCTGATTGACGATGGGGAGAGCCGGCCAGGCAAGGAAGACCCAGAGGAGGAACAGGCCATAGAGTACGGAGCTCCACCGCGAAAGAAGAAAGAACCGGATCACCGGCGCGAGAATCACCAGCAGGATCAGCTGGTACATGAACCAGAACACCGGATTATACGCGTAGCAGAATGCTGCCCGGATGAGCGTCCGCGCATCGGCGGGAACCGGCGCAAGACCCAGCAGGGAGGCCGCCGGGCCGAAGCCGGACGCGAGCAGGCGGGCGAAATACCAGAAAAGGTTCCAGAAAAGATAGGGGATGAGCAGGGAGCGGACGCGGCGGCGCCATTTGCCCGGAAGGCCCGCCCAGGTAAAATTCCGGAAAAAGAGGTACCCGGAGAGCATGAAGAATGCCGGGATATCCGCGCGGATGACCGCGAAGGTGAGCGTGTTCTCAAAGAAGTCCAGCGCCGGCGATACCCCGTGAGCGCCGGCGAACAGGTCCGCGTTACCGGAATGGTGCCAGATCACCAGGACGCAGCAGAGGAAATTCATCAGCGTGACCTTCCCCCGGAATTCTTTCTCCTCCATGCTTTCCCTCCCTAAGCCTCCCCGTCCATCATCCTGAGCACGTCCAGGGATTTGAAGCTCCTGTCCACAAAATGCCGGATCAGCCGGTCCACCGCCCCGGAGAATTCCTTCATCGTCGTCTCGGTGAGCAGAAAGGAAAACAATTTCGGCACCGGCGTGGAGAGGGTGAACTGCCAGGCGTAGACCGCCGACTCCCCGCATTTTTCCGGTGGCTCGGAGGTATATTCGCCGTTGATCCCCATGAGGCGGAGCTCATAAACCCGGCGGATGAGGGGTTTCGGCATTTTCCCCGCAAGAAGCGCCCGGAGGGCGGCGGCGATAAGATCCACCATCTCCCCCGAGTCCAGGTTCTCCCTCCCGTAATAATTGGCAAATTCAGCGAAATACGACGCGTAGCAGGCGTTCTCGATATCCCCGCCGATCCGGTCATAATATTCCCTGACCTCCGCGTCATAGAGCGTATAGGCGTCGCGCCCCTCCGCGAGGATGAACGTCCCGCAGACAAACGGGTTGCAGGCCGCCCGGAGGGCGCTGCGGCTCCGCTTGGCGCCCCGGGCGAAGGCGGTGATTTTCCCGCGCTCCTTCGTCAGGATCACGAGGCGCCGGTCATAGTCGCCCACATCCGCCGCGAGCAGGACAATGCCCGTGAGGCGGATCTCTTCCCTGAGTGTCATAACCTTCTCACTTCCGGTTCATTCCATAGCCGTAATCCCGGAGAAACAGCGGATTGTCGCGCCAGTCGGTGCGGACCTTGACGAACAGCTTGAGGTTTACCCGGCTGCCGCACATCTCCTCGATGTCCTTCCGCGCCTCGGTGCCGATTCTTTTCAGCATGGCGCCGCCCTTGCCGATGACAATCCCCTTGTGGGACGCCTTCTCGCAGACGATCGAGGCCTCGATGTCCCAGAGGCCGTTCTCGCGCTGCTTCATGGAATCGATCAGGACGGCAATCCCGTGGGGAACCTCCTGGCTGAGCAGCCGGAGAGCCTTCTCCCGGATGATCTCGGAGGCGATCTGCCGCATCGTCTCGTCGGTCACGGTCTCCTCGTCATAGTATGCCGGCCCTTCGGGCAGGTTCCGGAAAATGCTCTCGCGAAGCTTCTCCACCCCCGCTCCCTTGAGCGCTGACACCGCGCAGGCCTCCCGGAAATCCATGAGGCCGCGGAAGGCGTCAAAGACCGCCTCTTTCCGGTTCTTGTCCACCCGGTCGATCTTGTTGACGACGAGGATCACCGGCTTCTTCGACGCCCGGAGAAGCTCGGCGATGTGGCTGTCCCCGCCGCCGATATGCGGATCCGGCTCCACGAGCCAGAGGATGAGATCCACCTCGCCGAGGGCGCTCTCCGCCTCCTCGAGCATGAACTGGTCCAGCTTGTGGCGGGCTTTCAGGATGCCCGGCGTGTCGAGAAAGACGATCTGTCCCCGTTCATCCGTGTAGACCGTCTGGATCCGGTTTCTCGTCGTCTGCGGCTTTGCCGAGGTGATCGCGATCTTCTGGCCGATCAGATGGTTCATCAGCGTTGATTTTCCAACATTCGGCCGGCCGACCAGCGTCACGAAGCCGGAGCGGAACTCTTTTTTTTCTTCCAATGTTTTTCCTTTCTTGCCGGTCAGAACAGCGCCCGTACAGTGGTAAATGCGTCCCTGTTTTCCTCGACCGCCTTCGCCCCTCCGATGACGACAAAGTCACCGGTATCGAGGATCGCCTGGATATATGGGGCAAGCGCCCGGATATCTTCCGGCTCTGCCTTGAGGACCTCCGCCCTCTCCTTCCTGAGCATCGCGTCGGTAACCCCGCCGAAATACGCGCTGTCGCCTCTTGCGCCCTTGTACTGGGGAAGAAGCGGGGCGTCCATATCGCTGATCGTACCGATCACATATTTGGTCATGTCCCGCTCATCCGCGCTGAAGGATTCCAGGAAAGACACGACACCCTCGTAGACCCGGTTGGTCTCCATGAGCTTCGGATCCCGGTAGGAGACAAAGTATCCGCAGCCGCTCCGCGTGGTCCCGTGCATGACACCGTAGGCGCCGCCCTTCACCCGGACATTGATCCAGAGATAATCGTAGCCGAGGATCACCTTCAGGATTTTGAGCGCCCCGGTATAGGGGAGCCCCCTCCCCGCGAAGGAGCCGCAGCGGGCGACATAGTTGACCTTGGAGGAGGTGCGGAAGCCCTCCCGGATCGTCTTTTTCTCCCAGGCGAAGGGGTAGGTCTTCCCCCTCCCTTTCGGCAGTCCCGGAACCCAGGTTCTGAGCGCCTGGGTTACCGCGTCGAGCATCTCCCTGTCCGCGGTCGCACTGACGACCAGGTTGTCGGAGGTAAATACGGCCTCCGCCACGGCCTTGAGCTTCGCTGCCGCCTCATCCGCCCTCTCTTCAAAATGCGCGCAGAGATTCGCGAGGAAATCGCAGTAGGCGATCCCGTCGGTCATGTCCGTGAAGGCCTTATCCGGCGCGAACCCGGACGCCGCCCGGACATATGCCGCCGTGTGGGAGGAGCTGTTCAGGTAGAGCTTCTGCCGGGACAAGGTCTCCTCCGCGATCTCCCGAAGCCTTCCGGTGTCCGAGAGCTTTGAGCGGAGCAGGATCTCTGCGACGAGATCCATGCCGCGGCCAAGTTGCTCCGGAAGCACCCGGAGGGAGGTGATCATTTTCGCCTGGAACTTCAACGGATCCTTCACGTCCACATAGGGTGCGAGCAGCGTATTGATGCCGCCGGTAGTGAGGTCGGTTTCCTCTGAGAGCCCGCTCAGCGTGTAGTTCTCGGTCGCGATATAGCCGAGGACAGTCCGGAGAAGTGCTGCCCACGGAAGGTCCGCCGTCGGAATCCGGTTCAGGTCAAAGTAGAACCGGAGGTAAATGATCCCGTTGGTGTTAGTCTCATGCTCAAGGAGCGTTGTGCCCGCCGCCTTCCGCTCCGCGAGAAGCAGCGGCTCCGGGTTTTTCCGGATCTGCTCACGCCGAAGGAGCGGGATCTTCTCCAGATCCTCCTTCCGGTCCGGGGAATCCTGATATGCCTTGAGTTCCCTGCTCTTTCGGACGATCGCGTCCATCTCCTCCCGGGACAGGCTCTTTTGGAACTCGGCCATCTTCGCGGCCTGCTTCTCGTCCTCCCGGGCGGTCAGATTTTTCACCGGAACCGCCGTGACGACCGCGGCGAAGGGATTGTCCAGGAACTTTTCCCGCAGAATCCGCTCAAAATACCCGGTGTCCGCATTTTCCCGGAGGAACCGGAACGCGTCGTCAAAGCGCAGGTATTCGGACGGATCCCGGTCATAGAGCCAGGAATTAAAGCACTGGAGCCCGAGGAGGAGCCCTCTCGGGAACTGGCCGCTGTCCTGCTCGCGGAGGCGGAACTCAAAGGAATTGATCCCGGCGAGCAGCGTGCGCGCGCCGATGCCGTTGTCCGCGAGCTTTTCCAGGGTTTCCCGGATCACCCGGAGAAAATCCGCCTTCTGCTCCTTCTCCGCCCCCTTGGCGACGATGGAGAAATACGGCTGGAGAACCGAGGTCTCCACGCTGCCGGAGATGTCGCTGCCGATCCCCGCCGCCGTCAGGGCTTCCTTGAGCGGCGCCCCCGGCGATTCCAGGAGGACATACTCCAGGATGCTGGCGGCATAATACTCCTCCGGGCTGAGCGGCCCGCCGAACGACCAGCTCTCCGAGAGATAGGTCTTGTGATCCTCCTTCTCGTCGTCCGTGATGGAGTAGGCGGTTTCCACCTCGGCAGGGGCCGTGAACGGCTTCTGCGGCCGGATCGCCGAATCTACCTCCTCGCGGCTGTAATGGCAGAGGTATTCCCGATCGAGCCAGCTGAGCTGCTCCGCCATGTCCATTTTCCCGTAGAGATAGATGAAGCTGTTTGACGGATGATAGAACTTCCGGTGGAAATTCAGAAATTCCTCGTAGGTCAGGCTGGGGATCACCTTCGGATCCCCTCCGGATTCAAAGCCGTAGCAGGTGTCCGGGTAGAGGGCCTGCTGGATGCTCTGGTCAAGGACACTGTCCGGCGAGGAATAGACCCCCTTCATCTCATTGTAGACCACGCCGTTCACGGTAACCGGGCTGTCCGCCGATTCCGCCTCATAGTGCCAGCCCTCCTGGCGGAAAATCTTCTCGTTCTCGTAGATATTCGGGTGAAGCACGGCGTCCATGTAGACGTCCATCAGATTCCGGAAATCCGCGTCGTTGCAGCTGGCCACCGGGTAGACAGTCTTATCCGGGTAGGTCATCGCGTTGAGGAAGGTGTTGAGCGAGCCCTTGACCAGCTCGACAAAAGGATCCTTCACCGGGAATTTCTTCGAACCGCAGAGCGTGCTGTGCTCCAGGATATGGGGCACGCCGGTGGAATCCGACGGCGGCGTGCGGAAGCCGATCGTGAAGACCTTGTTGTCATCATCGTTCATGACGAGAAATGCCCTGGCTCCGCTCTTCCTGTGCTCCAGGATCACCCCCTCGGAGCCGATCTCCGGAAGCTCCTTCTTCTCCAAAATCTGCCAGGCGGTAAGTTCCTCCAGTTTCGTCATACGTTATCCTTTCTCTATGGATGCCGTGGGACGGCCCTCAGAGCCGCCCCATGAATTTGCCGTAAAGTACCGCTGCCGTCTCCCTGAGCCACAGGTGGACAGCCATCACCGGATCCGTGGACGCAGCGATCCCGGAAATCTCCGCAAATCCGGCTTTCCGCGCGATCGCCAGCGCCCGGAATAGATGGAAGCTGCTGGAGAGGACCGCCACCGACGGCTCCCGAGCCTTGAGATTCCCTGATTCCGGAAGCTCCCGCTGCATGTCCTCCGGCAGGTACATCCTGTCGAGGGCGGCCATCCGCATCGCCTGCCGGCTCCTGTCGAACTCACACTGCTCGATCACATTCCGGCTCATCGAAATATTTTCCTGCGTGTTCCCGGAATGATCCTCCAGGACCATCCTGGCCGCCGGGATGCCTGCAGCAAGAAGCGCGTCGTAGATGGCCCGCGCCTCGCTGATCTCCTCGCCCTCTCCCACACCGCCGGAGAGAACCATAACGGCTTCCGGGTGCTCATCCGCATACCGGATCGCACGGTCAATCCTGTGTTTCAGCGAGACGGACGGCTTCCTCCCCCGGACTCTCGCCCCTAGAACGATACAGTAATCCGCATCCCTGTCCGTGCTGAGCGCGGCAGTCCCCGCGATGACAAAGACTGCCGCCCCGATCACCGCGAACACGGTCATGACCGCGGTCACGCTCATCACCCGGATGCGCAGGGATGCGCGGCGGCGCCTGAGAAACCTGAGCCACAGGGAAAAGAGAAAGCAGGCTGCGGCGAACAGAAGCCAGGCGAACAGCATCGACGTCATCGGGCCGGAGTAGAAGAAAAGCACGATAAAGTAGAGCAGGCTAAACAGCGCCAGCGCCTCCATCAGAAAAATCATCTTATGCCCTTTCCGCGGGATTTTCCGGGATCATCCGCAGAATATCGCCGGCCTCGGCCGGCACCTCCGATGCCAGCGTCACCGTGAGCGGCTGTTTCGGATGCGGCGCGCTCTCCTGGTCGATTCCTTCCCCGCTTTGGATGCGGAGAACCTTTGCCTGGACATCCCGGCCATCCGGTTTCATGATCTCGACCGTGTCCCCGACCGAGAACTTGTTCTTCTGCGGGAAATACACCCGCCCGTCGGGATCCGCCGCCCCGACGGTGCCGATATAGACCGCGTTGGTCTCGTAGGTATTGTTCCCGTAAATCTGGTCCTCCGGCCCCGGTTTCCCGAAGTAGAATCCGGTCGTGAATTCCCGCGCTGTGCAGGCCGCGATCTCCTTCCGGTACCAGGGGAGATTCTCCCGGTATTTCTCCGGGCTCTCGAAATAGTCGTCAATCGCGCGGCGGTATGTCCTGGCGACGGCCACCACATAGAGCGCCGTCTTCATGCGCCCCTCGACCTTCATGCTGTCCACCCCGGCGTCCACAAGCTCCGGGATGTGCTCGATCATGCAGAGATCCTTTGAATTGAAAATGAACGTGCCGCGCTCATTTTCATAGACCGGGAGATATTCCCCCGGCCGGGTCTCCTCCATGACCGCGTACTTCCAGCGGCACGGGTGGGTGCAGGCGCCCCGGTTGGCGTCTCTGCCGGTAAAATAGTTGCTGAGGAGGCAGCGCCCCGAATAGGAAATGCACATGGCCCCGTGGACGAAGCACTCGATTTCCATATCCTCCGGAATCTTCTCCCGGATCTCCCGGATCTCCCTAAGGGAGAGCTCCCTGGCCGCGACAACCCGCTTCGCCCCGAGGCTGTGCCAGAACAGCCAGGTGCGGTAATTGGTGCTGTTCGCCTGCGTGCTCACGTGAAGCTCGATGCCCGGGCAGAGCTCGCGCGCCGCCATGAAAATCCCCGGATCGGAGATGATCAGCGCGTCAGGCTTCATGTCCGCAAGGAGGCGCAGGTAATCCTCAACCCCGGGGAAATCCCCGTTATGCGCCAGGATATTGCAGGTCACATGCACCTTGACGCCGTGCTCATGGGCATAGCGGATGCCTTCCCGCATATCTTCCTCGGAAAAATTGTGGGCCTTCGCCCGGAGGCTGAAAACCTCGCCCCCGAGGTAGACCGCGTCAGCGCCGTAGCGCACCGCGGTTCGAAGGACCTCCAGGCTTCCCGCCGGAATCAGAAGTTCCGGTTTTTTCATATCTCTTGATTCTCCTTCTTTTCCCTGGCGGCAATCCCGCCTCCGGCCGGTGCCGCCGTTCTCACACTGACGGCTATCCCGTCGCCGGCGGGAACCACCGCCGTGGTAAGGCTTGCCGAGTGGGTAATCTCCCACAGGTATTCCCGGATTCTCGTGTGGATGGTGCGGTCCCTGCGCTCCACCGCGTACCGGGAGAGCGCGGTCTCCCCGCCCTGGAGCACATTGTCCGTAAGGAGGACGCCTCCGGCGGGAAGAAGCCGGAGAATATCCGGCAGCCAGCGGATATACTGCCCCTTCGCCGCATCGAGAAAGATGAGGTCATACGGTCCGGAAAGTCCCGCAAGGATCTCCCCCGCGTCCCCCGGAAGCAGGGTGATCCGCTTCTCCTCCCCTGCCCGCCGGAAATTCTCCCGGGCCTCGGGAATCCGCTTTTCAAATTTTTCAATCGTCGTGATATGCCCGCCCTCAGGCATCGCTGACGCCATAACCAGCGCGGAGAACCCAATGGCGGTGCCGATCTCGAGGATCCTCTCCGGCTGCTTCATGGCAACCATGGTCCGGAGAAAGGCCTGCTCCTCCCGGCGGATGACCGGGACATGGTCTTCCCTCGCCTTCCTCTCGATCTCCTCGAGGAGAGGGCCGCTGCCCGGATCGAGCGCGCGAAGATAGGCGGAAATTCTCTCATCCAAAATCATGACCCGCCCTCCGCCGCCGTGGTGCTTTTGCCGCTGAGGACATCCAGGATCTCCGGGATCGTCATCGAGCTGTCCACCTTGTAGCTCCCGGGGACAAGCGTCTCCTGGTAGAACTTCTTCGTAAAAAGAAAGGCAAATTGATTCCAGATAATTCCCTTCTCTTCCAGCTCGCCGGCGAGTTTTGCGGCATCGGTGTCCTCCGCAACGGTCACGGTCTCCTCCGCCCGCACCGGATTGGGATCCGGGCAGAAGATCCGGTAGCCGAACCGGTAGCCCCGCGTGATGCCTTCATAGAGCAGAAAGAGGAACAGAAACAGCGCGAGGATCCTCAGAGAACTCCTGATTACCAGCGAGGTAAACCGGTTAATTTCGTGAACAATCCTGCTCAATTTCTGTCCCTCACTGCGGATCCCGTCAGGAATCCACTTCCATGATGATCGGGAGGATCATCGGACTTCTCTTCATCTTCTTCCAGAGGTAGTCGCTGAGGCTGTCCTTGATGACATGCTTGATCTTGCCCCAGTCGCTGACCTCCTGGTCCAGGCAGCCCTCGACTGCGTCATTGACCACCTGCTGCGCGTCGGACATGAGATCCTCGGACTCCCGCACATAGACGAAGCCGCGGGAGATGATATCCGGCCCGGCCAGCAGCTGGTTGGTGTATTTTTCCAGCGTCATCACGACAATAATAATCCCGTTCTGCGCGAGGTTCTGGCGGTCGCGGAGCACGATATTGCCCACATCGCCGATGCCGAGGCCGTCCACCAGGACGCCGCCCGCCTGCACATGATCCGTGATCGCCCAGCCGTCCTCGCCGATCTCCACGACATCGCCGGACTTCATCATGACGACATTTTCCTTCGGAATCCCGAGGGAAATGGCGATGTTCCGCTGCGCCATCAGGTGGCGGGTCTCGCCGTGCACCGGGATCGCGTACTTCGGGTGCACCAGGGAGTACATCAGCTTGATCTCCTCGGCGCAGGCGTGCCCGGATACATGGGTATCCTGGTTGATCACCTCGGCGCCCTTCTCCTCAAGCTCATTGATGACATTCGCGACGGCCTTCTCGTTGCCCGGAATCGGGGTGGAGCTCAGAACCACCACATCCCCCGGCCGGATGCTGACCTTGCGGTGCTGGTTTGCCGCCATCCGGGAGAGCGCCGCCATGGATTCGCCCTGGCTTCCGGTGGTCACGAGAACCGTGTCCTCCGGCTTATATTTTTTCAGGTCATCGATGTCGATCAGCGTATTGTCCGGTATCTTGATATAGCCGAGCTCCGTGGCGACGCCAATGACATTGACCATGCTCCGGCCTTCCACCACCACCTTGCGCTTATACTTGCAGGCGGAGTTGATCACCTGCTGCACGCGGTCCACGTTGGAAGCGAAGGTTGCCACGATGATCCGCTGATTCTGGTGCTCGGCAAAAATCGCGTCAAAGCGCTTGCCGACCGTCCTCTCCGACATGGTGAATCCCGGCCGGATGGCGTTCGTGGAATCGCACATGAGCGCCAGTACGCCCTTCTTGCCGAGCTCCGCGAAGCGGGCCAGATCCGCCGGCTCGCCGAACACCGGGGTGTAGTCGATCTTGAAGTCCCCGGTATGGATGATCGTGCCCGCCGGGGTGAAAATCGCGAGCGCCGAGGCATCCTGGATACTGTGGTTGGTCTTGATGAATTCCACGCGGAAGCAGCCGAGATTGACCGACTGCCCGTGGCGGATCACCTTGCGCTTCACCTTGTGGAGAAGCTCGTGTTCCTTCAGCTTATTCTCGATCAGACCGATCGTCAGCTTCGTCGCATAGACCGGCACCGGAATCTCGTTCAGCACATAGGGGAGGGCGCCGATGTGATCCTCATGCCCGTGGGTGATCACAAAGCCCTTCACCTTATCGAGATTCTCCTTCAGGTACGTCACGTCCGGAATCACCAGGTCGATGCCGAGCATATCGTCGCTCGGGAAGGCCATGCCGCAGTCAACCACGATGATGCTGTCCTCGTACTCGAAGGCAGTCATGTTCATGCCGATCTGCTCCAGGCCGCCCAGCGGGATGATCTTGACCTTTTTGTGGTTCCCGTCCTGTTTTTCTGTTGTTTTCAAATCTGCCTCCTGACTCAATGTTCTGTCTCTACTGTGAAGTCAATCTCCGAGTCACTCATCAGCTCCGCAAAAACCTTCGACATGCTCTCCAGCTCTGTGTCGTCATCGACGAACTGGTAGCAGCTTTCCGCCGCGTCCTCCTCCGCCGTATCCTTCAGAATCCAGCATTCTCCGTCCTCATCCTCCGGGTCTTCCACCAGAAGATAATCCACGCCGCTTTGCTTCGTCTTTTCGAGCACGCGAAAGGTGAGCTTCTCCCCCTTTTCGCCGATGAGCTCGATGATCTCTTCCTTTTCCTTATCCATTATCCTGTTCCTTCTTCGCGTTCTGAAGATCCAGGTAACCCTGGAGGATGATCTGCGCGGCAATCTTGTCGATGACCGCCTTGCGGTTCTCCCTGCGCACGCCGCTTTCGATCAGCACGCGCTCCGCCGCGACGGTACTCAGCCGTTCATCCCACATCTCCACGGCAAGCCCGGTTCTTCTCGCGAGCATATCCCGGAAAGCCAGCGTCTTCTCCACACGCTCCCCTTCCGTATTGTTCATGTTCTTCGGGCAGCCAAGCACAATCGTGCCCACGCCGTATTCCCGGATCAGCTGCTCAATCCTGGCACAGGTCTTCCGCAGCTTGTTTTCCTCCGGTCTCTCAATCGTCTCCACACCCTGGGCGGTAATCCCCAGCGGGTCGCTCACCGCAACACCGACCGTACGGGAACCGAAATCCAGCCCGAGTATCCGCTTATTCTCCATACATCTCCCTGCACAACAAAAAAGCCATGCCCCTCAAACACCCGACACAGCTTTCTTCCCCTTCTCCATTCTCAGATCTGTCAGTCTTTTTTCTGATCGTTCGATGTGAGTTTTGTCTCCACATAAGCCCGCATCAGCTCCTCAACGATCTCGTCGCGCTCCACTTTCATGATCAGGCTCCGCGCGCTCTTGTGGCTGGTGATGTACGTCGGGTCTCCGGACATAATATAGCCGACCATCTGATTGATAGGATTGTACCCCTTCTCCGTCAGCGCGACATAAACTTCCCTGAGCACCTCGCTGACTTCCATCTTCTTATCATCCTGAACGGCCTTAAAATACCGCGTATCCATAATATCGCCCATAACTGGTCACGTCCTTCTGAACATTTCATTTACCTTTATAACATACTCGCCGGGAATGCACAAGTTCGGAGAACCAAATTCCGGGGAAATTGTTTTCCTTCACCACCAGAGGGGCAGTTTCCAGCCGCAGGCTGTCTCAGTTCCCCACCGGGGCAAATTGGAGGACATCATCGGTGATTTTCCGGGAAAATGTCCCCGCGAGAATTTTCCCCTGCATCTTCTTCCCGTCCTCCCCGTCCGCAAGGGGAACCGCCCCGCGGACGTACTCCCGGCTGTAGCCGCAGAGGTACCGCCTTCCGCCGATGGTTTCCTCCTGCTCCATGAGAAGCTCCGCTGGCCGCCCCAGCCACTTTTCCCGGTAATGGAGGGACATCCGGTGCCCCAGGGCGATGAGATCCTGGCTCCGCTCCTCCTTCACCGGCTCCGGAACCTGGTTTTCCATCGCGTCCGCGCGGGTGCCGCGGCGCCGGGAATAGCGGAAGACGTGCATCTCATAAAACCCGGTCTTTTCCAGGAAGGCCCGGGACTCCTGAAATTCCCGGCTGGTCTCCCCAGGGAAGCCGACGATGACGTCCGTCGTGACCGCAGGATCATGGAATGCCTCCCGGAGCTCCAGGACGCCCCGCGCATAGTCCTCCGGCGTATAGTGCCGGTTCATGCGCCGGAGCGTTTCGGCGCATCCGCTCTGGAGGGACAGGTGGAAATGCGGGCAGATCCCCGGGAGTGCCGCGAGCGTCTGGGCGAACTCCCGCGTCACGATGCGCGGCTCAAGGGACCCCAGGCGGATGCGCTCGATCCCCGGAACCCGGTCGAGCTCGACAAGGAGGGCGAGGAGCTCCCTTCCGTCCAGCTCCGCACTCTTTTTCTCCCGGAAGTCCATGCCGTAGGAGGCAAGGTGGATGCCGGTCACGACGATCTCCCGGTATCCGGCGTCCGCGAGGGCGCGGGCCTCCCGGAGGACATCCTCCGGCTTCCGGCTCCGCACCCGCCCCCGGGTGTAGGGAATAATGCAGTAGCTGCAGAACTGGTTGCAGCCGTCCTGCACCTTGATGAACGCCCGGGAGTGCTCCTTCGTCCCGGTCACGCTCAGGTTCTCAAATTCCGGGGAACGGCCGATATCGATGACCGCCTCCTCCGCTGCCGGCTTCTTTCCCGTAAACCACTCCTCGAGAAGCTCCGGGAGCTCCCTGCGGCGGTCATTGCCGATCAGGAGATCCACCGCGGCATCCCTTTCCAGCGTCTCCGCCGCCGCCTGGACATAGCAGCCCACCGCGACGACCGCCCCCGCCGGGTTCATCTTCTTAGCCCGGTGGAGCATCTGCCGGGACTTCCGGTCCGCGATGTTCGTGACCGAGCAGGTATTGATGACCGTCACATCCGCCGGCTCCCCGAAGGGGACGATCTCGTATCCCGCGCTCTCCAGCATCTGTTCCATGGCCTCGGTCTCCCAGGCGTTGACCTTGCATCCCAGGTTGTGAAAGGCTGCTCTCCTCTTAGGCATTCCCTGCTCCTTACATGACTCTTACTTGACTTTTGACCGCCCCGTTTGTAGTATTAAACCAGAAAGAAAAAAATATGTTTTTCATGGAGGCGGAAATATGAAAACAGTTCAGATTTCTCTTAATTCGATCGATAAAGTTAAGTCCTTCGTCAATGACCTGATGAAATTTGACACCGACTTTGACCTGGTATCCGGCCGTTATGTGGTTGACGCAAAGTCCATCATGGGCATTTTCAGCCTGGATCTCTCCAAGCCGATCGAGCTCAATATTCAGGCAGATGAGGGTCCGGAGCTCGACAAGATTTTAGCTTCCCTGGCTCCCTACATCATCACCGGCTGATTGGGTCGTTCCCGCTCCGCAGAAAAAACGCGGAGCCGCACAAAAGACTCCATGATTTTTAAATACCGCTTAGACAGCGCCCCGGCAGGGATTCCTGCCGGGGTATTTTTCGCTTTCTGTCCGCGCCGGCATCAGCACCAGATCACTTCCTCGGTATCGACGGCCGTCTTAACCATCTCCCCGATCTTCTCCCGGAGATTTTCCTCCGACTTCTCAATCTTGTGCAGCAGCGGCTTCGTCACCGGATGCTTCGCAACAAAGATCGTGCAGCAGTCCTCATAGGGCTCGATCGACGTCTCGTAGGTGCCGATCTTCTCCGAGATCTCCACGATGTCCTGCTTGTCGAAGGCGATCAGCGGCCGGAAGACCGGCATCGTGCAGGCGGCATCCGTGCAGACCAGGGACTGCATGGTCTGGGAGGCAACCTGGCCGATGCTCTCCCCGGTAACCAGCGAGAGGCAGCCGTTCTTCTCCGCGAGCATCTCCGCGATGCGCATCATATACCGCCGCATGATGATCGTCAGCTCATCGTGCGGGCACTGCTGGTAAATATAGAGCTGGATGTCCGTAAAATTGACGACGTGCAGGCGGATCGGGCCGGAATAGCGGGCGACCAGCTTCGCGAGGTCGACAACCTTCTCCTTCGCCCGCTCACTGGTGTACGGCGGCGCGTGGAAATAGACCGCCTCGATGATCACGCCGCGCTTGGCCACCATCCAGCCGGCCACCGGGCTGTCGATGCCGCCGGAGAGCAGCAGCATGGATTTTCCGTTGGTTCCCACCGGAAGCCCGCCGGGGCCCGGAATCACCTTCGAATAGATATTCACTCCGGTCTTGCGGATTTCCACATTCACCTTCACATCCGGATGATGGACGTCCACCCGGAGATCCGGGAATGCCTCGAGAAGCGCCTCGCCGAGATCCGCGTTGATCGTCTCGCTGGTCCCGGGGTAGGCCTTATTGATGCGGCGGCTGTCCACCTTGAAGGTGAAATGGAAATCGTCGTAGGCCTCCCGCAGATATTCAATGACCTGCTCCCGGAGCTTCTCCGGCCCGAGATCCTCCACCCGCATCATCGGGCAGATATCCGCGACGCCGAACACCCGGGTCAGGACGTCGATCACTTCCTCATCGTCAAAATCGCCGTCCGCCTCCGCGTAGATTCTTCCGGCCTCCTTGGTCACGAGGAAATGCCCGTCGATCCGCTTGAGCGCCCGGTTGACCAGGGACACCAGCTTGTCCTCGAAGAGGTAGCGGTTCTTCCCCTTGATGCCGATCTCGGCATACTTGATCAGAAATGTGTGAAACATAAGTCTTTCCTTCCTTATCAGTGCCGCCGGAACTGCCTGAGCATCGGCAGAAGCTCCCGGAGCTGTTCCAGTGTGTAATCCACTTCATCCGCGGTATTGAACTCCCCGAAGCTGAAACGGATCGTCGAATCCAGGAGTTCCCCGCGGACACCGATCGCCTTCAGGGTTCCGCTGATCCCCGGATGGTTTGACGAGCAGGCTGACCCGGAGGAAACACAGATTCCCCGGTCCTCCAGCGCATGGAGGAGCACCTCAGCCCGGACGCCGTCAAAGCCCGCGCTCACGATGTGCGGGGCATTTCTCCGGTCCGGATAGCCGTTCACCGTGACACCCGGAAGATCCGCGAGCCCCTCGATCAGGCGGTTCCGGAGCGCGTACATCCTGTCGATCCGCCCGTCAAAACCGGTGTAGATCTCCTTCGCCGCGATGCCGAGACCATAGCAGCCGGGGACATTCTCGGTTCCTGACCGCATGTCCTTCTGCTGGCCGCCGCCGAGGATCAGCGGGTGCACCCGGACCCCGTTCCGGATATAGATAAAGCCCGAGCCCTTCGGCCCGTGAATCTTGTGGCCGCTGACGGTCAGGAGGTCGATCCCCTCCCGGCGCGGGCGGATCCGATATTTGCCGTAGGCCTGGATCGCGTCGGCGTGGAAAATGACCCCCGGATTCTTCGCCTTCGCCGCGCGGGAGAGCTCGGAAACCGGTTCCACCGCCCCCATCTCGTTGTTCACCATCATGACGGAGACGAGAATCGTATCCCTTCTGACCGCCGCCGCAAGCGCTTCCGGATCCACCAGCCCATGCCCGTCCACGGGGAGAAAGGTCACCTCAAACCCCATCTCCTCCAGGAAGAGCAGCGGGTTATAGACCGAGGCATGCTCGATCCCGCTGGTGATGATATGCTTTCCCCGGCGCTGCATCGCGAGCGCCGTCCCGATCAGGGCGAGGTTGTTGGACTCCGTGCCCCCGCTGGTAAAGATGATTTCCCGGTCGTCTACTTTCAGCGAATCCGCGATATTGCGGCGCGCCTCCTTGACCAGCCGCTCCGCCTCGACCCCTTTTTTATGCAGGGAGGACGGATTGCCGTAATCGACGAGCATCGCCCGCCGCACCGCGTCCGCCACATCGTCAAACGCCCTTGTTGTCGCGGAATTATCCAGATAACATTCCATGAAAACCCCTTACTTTCTTCTCGCGGTCACGCTGACCCACTCGCCCTGATGCTTCACCCCGATGAGGGTGAATTCCGGATTGGCCCGGATGGCATCCACAACATCCTTCTCCTTGGTGTCGATAATCCCCGAGGTGATGAGCACCGCGCCGTGCTTCATGTGGCGGGCCACCTCGCCCTGGAGGAGCAGGATCACCGGCGCCAGGATATTGGCTGTGACGAGGTCATACTTTTCCTCCCCCGCGGCATCCTGGACCGCCCTGTCATCGATGATATTTCCCTGGATCACAGCGAACCTGTCCTCCGGAATACCGTTGGATTTCAGGTTGTCGTGAACCGCGTCGATGGCATTCTCATCGAGGTCTGTCCCGAACACATGGGCAGCCCCGAGCTTGAGCGCCGCGATGCCGAGAATCCCGCTTCCGGTGCCGACATCGAGCACCTCCTCCCCGCCCTTCACATAGTCTTCCAGCGCGCGGATGCAGAGCTGCGTCGTCTCATGAAGGCCGGTGCCGAAGGCAGTGCCCGGATCGATCTGGATCAGGAGCTTATCCCTGTCCTCTTCCGGAACCTCCTCCCACGTCGGCTTGATCAGGATATCGTCCACGGTGAACGGCTTGAAATATTTCTTCCAGTTGTTGATCCAGTCCTTGTCCTCGGTCTCCGACTCGGCGACCGTGCAGGCGCCGAGATCCGCGAACTGGCGGAGATCCTCGAGGGCTGCCTTCGCCTTCTCGAGCATTTCCCCGAGGTTCTCATCCTCATCCAGATAGAAGGACACCTTCGCGGTGCCGTCGTCCGGCGGGAGCTCAGGCAGGATGTCGATAAACATGCCCTTGGTCTCCTCCGCCGTGAGCGGGACATTGTCCTCGATCTCCACACCCTGGATACCGATGTCGTCAAACGCCGCGGTGATGAGATCCACCGCGTCCGTCCGCGTGGTGAGCGTGTACTTCTTCCATTTCATATGGTGCCTCCAATCTCAGTTTCCCGTGAGGATCCTGATGAACATGATCACAATGACCACCAGCATCAGCGGCCGGACAATCTTCTGCCCCCGGTTTAACACCATCCCGGACCCGAGATAATTGCCGGCGATCGAGCAGAGCGCCGCCACGATACCGAGCGGCAGGAGAACCCGCCCGTGGATCAGGAATGTGATGAGGGCAAATGCGTTGGAACACCCGTTGATCGCCTTGGTGATGCCGGAAGCCTCCTTCATCGTATACCGTGCGGCCTCGGTGAGCAGCAGGATCAGGAAAGTCCCCGTTCCCGGGCCGTAAAAGCCGTCGTACATGCCGATCACGAGGGCGATCAGCAGCGTGAGGCGGAACTGGCGTCTCTCCGGAATGGTTCCCGCCCGGGAATCATCGCCCATCTTCCGGTCGAAGATGACAATCGCCGCCACCACGGGCAGCGAGACCAGGATAATTTTCCCGACGATGGCCTCCGGGAGTAGCAGCGTCAGGTTGGCGCCGATACCGGATCCCAGCATGGCTGCCGCCGCGAAGAAAACCGCCTTTTTCCAGTTGATAAATCCGTTTTTCGTGAAGCGCCAGGCGGACAGGGCCGTTCCCCAGAACGATCCCATCTTGTTCGTCCCCAGCGCATACTGCGGCGGAACGCCGATCAGGAGATACGTGGGCAGGGAGATCAGCCCGCCGCCCCCGGCGATAGCATCCACAAAGCCGGCGAGAAAGATCATCACCGCAACGATTGCGTACTGTGTAATCGTAACTTCCATAAGAATACCTTATTCCCCCATCCCCCGTCCGCCCCCTGCGGACGCTACGGTGCCTGTTTCCTCGAGGATAAACTCTTCCTCCACCTGATTGCTGAGGTCAAGCCCTCGGGAGGTCAGCACATGGCGGGCATCGCCGTCCGGGGTGATCACCGTCCGGAGGAGCCCCTCGCGCTCCGTCTTCCGGAGTGCGGCGCCATAAACCTCCTGCATCTCCCTCCCGAAACGCTTCAGGAAATCCGCCTCGCTGACCCCTGCCATGAGCCTTACCCCGAGAAACATGAATTCTTCCATCCTGTCCTTTTGAGACTCCGGATACCGCGTGCCTCTCTGCCGTCCGAAAAGGAAATCCTCCGGGGCAAGCGCGAGATACTTTCCCGTATCCGTCAGATTTTCCATCCGTTCCCCGCCGAGACAGGATGCCGCCGCGGTGCCGAAGCCGAGATATTCCCTTCCGGTCCAGTAGCCGAGATTGTGGCGGCAGGCATACCCGGGCTTCGCGTAGTTGGAGATCTCATAGCGCTGATAGCCGTACGCCGCGAGGATTTCCGCCGTTTTCCGGTACATCTCCCGCTCCTCGTCCTCCCCGGGAAGAAGCGGTGCTTTTTCCCGGAGCTTCCGGTATTTCTCCCGGAGCTTTTCCGGCATCAGCCGGTACTCCCCGTAGACGGCGAGATCGCGCGAATTCTCCCCGTAGGCACGGGAAAATGGCGTATTTTCCTCGATGATCAGGCTGTAGGCGGAAATGTGCTCGGGCGCAAGCTCCGCGGCTGCCCGCAGCGTCCGCGCAAAGCTTTCCGGCGTCTGCCCCGGCAGTGCCGAGATCAGGTCAAGGCTGATGTTCCGGAATCCCGCCTCCCGGGCGTCCCGGTAAGCGCGGACAGCGCGGGAGAAATCGTGAATCCGGCCGAGCAGCCGGAGTTCCCGGTCATCCGCCGACTGGACACCCATGCTCAGCCGGTTGATCCCGGCATTTTTCCAGGCCCGGAGCTTCTCCGGCGTCACCGTGTCCGGATTCGCCTCCAGCGTGACCTCCGCGTCCGGGCGGATCGAAAAGTTCTTTCTGGCTTCCGAGAGAATCTCCCCGGCCGCCTCCGCGGGCAGAATCGACGGCGTTCCGCCGCCGAAAAACAGACTGGTCACTTCATAAGAATCCCCAAGCGGCCGCATGCCCCCCGGGAAAAGCGCCTGCCGCATCTGCCTTCCGGCCGCGGCAATCTCCTCACGGAGCTTCCGCACATACGCGCCCATCTCGCCGTCCGCCGAAGGCGGGGCCGAGACAAAGTCGCAGTAAGCGCATTTGCGGATGCAGTAGGGGATATGCAGATAGAGTTCCAGTTCCCTTGTCATCTTCTCCCCGCCGCTTATTCTGTGTCCAGCTTGAGGACACTCATGAACGCGGACTGCGGGATCTCGACATTGCCGACCTCGCGCATCCGCTTCTTGCCCTCTTTCTGCTTCTCGAGGAGCTTCTTCTTCCGGGAAATATCCCCGCCGTAGCACTTGGCGAGCACGTCCTTCCGCATCGCCCGGACCGTGGTTCTCGCGATGATTTTCCCGCCGACCGCCGCCTGGATCGGAACCTCGAACAGATGGCGCGGAATCTCCTTCTCGAGCTTTTCGCACATCTTTTTGCCGCGCTCATAGGCCGAATCGGCAAAAACGATGAAGGACAAGGCATCTACCTGCTCATGGTTGACCAGGATATCCAGCTTGACCATCTTTGAGGTCTGATAGCCCTTGAGCTCATAATCCAGGGAGGCATAGCCCCTGGTGCGCGACTTTAGCACATCGAAAAAGTCGTAGATAATCTCGTTGAGCGGCAGGTCGTACTTGAGGATCGCCCTCGTCGCCTCGACATACTCGGTGTCCAGGTAGATGCCCCGCCTCTCCTGGCAGAGCTTCATGATCGCGCCGATATACTCTGTGGTGGTCATGATCTCCGCCGAGACCACCGGTTCCTCGATATGGTCGATCTCCGAGGGATCCGGGAGGTTCGAGGGGTTGGTCAGGTCCATCACCGTGCCGTCCGTCTTATAGATATGGTACACAACGCCCGGGGCAGTCGTCACCAGGTCGAGATTGTACTCCCGCTCAAGCCGCTCCTGCACCACATCGAGGTGGAGGAGGCCGAGGAAGCCGCAGCGGAAGCCGAAGCCCAGGGCTGCCGAGGTCTCCGGCTCGAAGGAGAGGGCGGCGTCATTTAACTGAAGCTTCTCCAGTGCGTCCCTGAGATCCGGATAGCGGTTGGTGTCCGCCGGGTAAATGCCGCAGTAGACCATCGGCGTCACCTTCTTATACCCCGGAAGCGGGGCGTCGCAGGGATGTTCCGCGTCCGTCACCGTGTCACCGACTCTCGCCTCCCGGAGATCCTTGATGCTTCCGGTAAAATACCCGACCATGCCGCAGTCCAGCCCGTCGTCCGGGATAAACCGGCCGGCGCCGAAATGGCCGACCTCCACGACATCGACCACCGCTCCGGTGGCCATCATCCTGACCTTCTGCCCTTTCCGGATCGTTCCGTCCTTGACGCGGCAGAACACGATGACGCCCTTGTAGGAATCATAGAGCGAATCGAAGATCAGGGCCTTCAGCGGCGCCTCGGGGTCGCCTTTGGGCGCCGGGAGCTTCTTTACGATATCCTCCAGCACCTCATCCACATTTTCCCCGGTCTTCGCCGAGATTCTCGGCGCGTCCGAGGCGTCGATGCCGACGATGTCCTCGATCTCCGCCGCGACCTCATCCGGGTGCGCGCTGGGAAGATCGATCTTATTGAGTACCGGGAAGACCTCGAGATCATGATCCAGCGCCAGGTAGACATTGGCGAGCGTCTGCGCCTCAACCCCCTGTGTGGAGTCCACGACGAGGACCGCGCCGTCGCAGGCTGCGAGGCTTCGGGAAACCTCGTAGGTGAAATCCACATGTCCCGGGGTGTCAATCAGATTGAAAATGTATTCCCTGCCGTCCTTCGCCGTGTACACCGTGCGGACCGCCTGGGACTTGATGGTGATCCCCCGCTCGCGCTCGAGATCCATATTGTCCAGCACCTGGTCCTGCATCTCGCGGCTGGTCAGAAGGCCGGTCTTCTCGATGATGCGGTCGGCGAGTGTCGATTTTCCGTGATCGATGTGCGCAATGATACAGAAATTCCGGATTCTGCTCTGGTCAATCACTCCTGATTCCTCCCCTGTATAGTCGAACTGCCGGATCCGGCAGCATAATGCAGCGAAAACAGAATACCATTTTTCCTGTGGTTATGCAAGAAAACCCGCAATTTCCGGTTGACACCGGCGGACAGATTCGCTAGAATATCAGAGTATGTTTAGTTTACATTGATCTGTCCGTGTCCAGGCCTTAATGCAAACTTAACCCATACCAATAATCCTGAGTATATTTTATGGAGGTGTCTACATTGGCTAACATTAAATCTGCCAAGAAGAGAATTAAGGTTGCCGAGAAGAAGGCGGAGAGAAACAAGGCGATTCGTTCCGAAGTCAAGACCGAGATCAAGAAGGTTGAGGCTGCCGCAGCTGCCGGCGACAAGGCTGCTGCCGAGGCTGCACTGCGCGAAGCGACTTCCGTAATCGAGAAGGCCGGTTCCAAGGGCGTCCTGAAGAAGAACACCGTTGCCCGCCGTGTTTCCCGTATTGCAAAAGCGGCAAACAAAGCCCAGGCCTGAGACAGCGATACGAATATTGAACTTTAAGCAATTGGCATAGCGCGCTCGTTAAGTGCCATGCTGAACCCAGAAAAACCGGATTGCGTCGGGTGTGGACGCAGTCCGGTTTTTTCTATATCCGGCGGTCAAATTGTTCCTGTCAAACCCCCACCTTTCGCGAAGCTTTGCTTCGCCCGGTGCGTGTCTTCCGCCCGATCCCGGCAGTCATTTCCCCGCGAGCAGAAGCTCCGCCGCCAGCCTCGCGTCCAGCCGCCCGGTCTTCACCGCCTCCTCGAGGTCAACACAGCCCTGCACCTTTTTGAGGAGCTGCTCCCGGCTGTACGCCCCTGCCTGGCCAGCCAGCTTCCGGATGGCGAACGGCGGGATCCGGAGCGCGGCAATGATGCTGCTCCGGTCCTTCCCTGCCGCTGTCATGTCCTTGTACCCGAGAAGCTGGTTGAACTGCCGGGACACCGCCGCCAGGATGTACATCGGCTCGATCTTCATCGAGAGCATGTCGTGATAGAGGCGCATCGCGTCGTCTGTCCGGCTGGCGGCAATCTTGTCCACCAGGTCGTAGATCTTCGTTTCCGTCGTCACCGTGGTGACCGCGAGCACATCCTCCATATTCACGGCCTTCTGCCCCGCACAGTAGCTCACCAGCTTGTCGATCTCCGAGCGGATGTTCGACATATCGCCGCCGGTCCTCGCGAGAAATTCCTCGGCCGTCGCCCGCGTGATCCCGAAGCCGGCCCGTTTGAAACAGGCAGCGGCCCAGACGAGAAGATCTCCTTCCTTCTGGCGGGTCATCTCCTCCACCCGGCCGATCTCCCGGACTTTCTTATAGAACCGGGTCTTCCGGTCCACCTGGCTCTCCACAAAAACGAGCACCGTGGTCTCCGGCATTTTCGGAAGGTACTCCGTGAGCAGCGCGGGCGGCTTTTTGAAAAATCCGGAATCTTCCACCAGGATCATGCGGTGCGCCGCGAAGAAAGGCATGGTATCCGCAAGGCTGATGATCTCCTTCTCCTCCGCCCCTTTCCCGGAAAACCGGTTAAAATTCATGGTGTCCTTCCCGACAACCGCCTCCCGGAGGCGCCGCTTCATGCTCTGCTTGAGGAATTCCTCCTCCCCGCAGATCAGATACACCGGTTTAAACGTGCCGCTCTTGATATCCTGGTCGATCGTATTTCCCATTTCGAACCTCTTTCTCCATCCCTGAATACCACGATTCTAGCATATTTTTCCCCCGAGGGCGAATTTCCCTCCCTCCTCCGGAAAAATGTCCCCCCTCCTCACTTCGCTGCCCTCTTCCGGGAAAATGTCTGCACACGCACGCGTTTCCCATCTGTCCTCACGATAACCGCCCCGTCCATGTCCGTGCGGAAAATTCCCGCCCCCGCATTCTCCAGGCGCTCCAGAGCTTCCTTTGCCGGATGTCCGTAGCGGTTCCCTCTCCCGACGGAGATCACCGCGTATTCCGGGGAAATGCGGGAGAGAAACTCCGCCGAGGAAGATCCCGCCGAGCCGTGATGCCCCGTCTTGAGAAAGGTCACCTTCTCCGGGAGAGCAGGACCCGCGGAGGCTTCGAGGAGTTCCTCCTCCCGCGCGGTTTCCAGATCCCCCGTGAGGAGCAGGGAGAAGCTCCCGTAACGCACCGTGAACACGAGGGAATCCTCGTTCCGCCCGCCTTCCGCGCTGTTCTCCCCCGCAAACGGGTGGAGGCACTCAAGCGTGAGAGCCCCTGCCCGGAGCGTGCTCCCGCGGGAAGCCCAGAGCACCTCCGCCCCCTTTTTCCGGGCAAGATCTGCCATCACCTCATATTTCTCCTCCCCCCTGCCCGCGGCGGGCATGACCAGGCGCCCCACCGTGATCTTGTCGTCCTCCGCAAGGAGCCAGCGGAGGCCGTTCACGTGATCCTCGTCGGCATGGCTCATAAACACCGTATCCAACCGGGTGATCCCCTGCGAGCGGAGAAGCGGGTCCAGGCGCATTTTCCCGGCGGTATCCGTCGTGGAGCTCCCGCAGTCCGAGAGAATGACCGTCTCCGGAGTTCTCAGGAGGACGCAGTCCCCCTGCCCCACATCAGCGAAGGTCACGGTGAGCCCGGAAACCGGCCGGACAAAGAGAAGAAGCAGTGCGGGCACGGCCAGCGCGGCCGCCCTCCCCAGGGGAAAATGCCCTCCCGGATCCCGGACTGCCCTCCGGTGCAGCAGCGTCACAAGGAGCGCCAGGAAAATCGCGTACAGCGCAAGCCTGTCCGCGGACGGCCGCCCCGGCTTGAGCAGGGAAAACGGCAGCGCCGCGGTCAGGCGGCAGAGCCCGCGATAGAGGCAGAAAACATAGTGCCCGGGACCGGCGAAGGCATTGGCCAGAGAGATCAGTCCCCGCCGTCCAAGAGAAACTAGGCCCTGGCGTCCTAGAGAAACCAAGCCCCGACTTCCCGGAGAAACCGGATCCCCGAAGCCAGGAAGCCGCATTCCCGGGAAGGCGGGCAGGAAAACCGCCGCGGCATAGAGAGCAGCCGCGGTGAAGCCTGAGCCGAGCGCCAGGGAGAGCAGGGGGATGACGGCCAGGTTGAGCAGGATCCCGTAGGGCGGGTAAGAATAAAACCAGTAGAGCGTCACCGGGAGAAGGAAGAACTGCAGAAATGCACTGAACCGGAGCGCTTCGCCGAGGCGCCCCCGCAGGGGGCGGCGCTTCGGCGGCATTTTCCCGGTTCTCCGGATCCGGGCGGTCCTCTCCTCCTGGCGAAGCTCCTGGTAAATGCCGATCGCCGCCACCGCCGTGAACGAGAGCTGGAAACCGGACTGCGTGATGATGAGCGGGGATCCGGCCGAAATCAGCAGCATCGACAGGGCAAGCGCCGAGAGCAGGTCATAGGTTCTCCCGAGATAAGCGGCGAGAAAACGGCAGAGCGCCATGACCACCGCGCGGAACACGGACGGCCCGAAGCCGGTCAGCACGCCGTAAAGGAGCAGGAAGACCGCGGTGATGAGCCCCGCGCCCCCGTAGCCAAGGCCAAGCCGCCGGAGGAGGCCGTAAAATGTCGAAAAAATGACTGAGATGTGCGTCGCCGATACCGCCATCAGGTGGAAAATCCCGCCGTCCCGGAACAGCTCCGCGGTGTCCTCATCGAGGGCGCTCCTGTCCCCGAGAAGGACAGCGCGGAAGAGGCCTGCGTCCTCCGGGAGAAAAACGCGGTCGATGGCTGTCCCTGCCGCTTCCCGGAGGGCGAAAGCCAGGCGGAACGCCGGAGGGATGTCCTTTCTCCCGTTTCCGAATTCTACCCAGCCCGCGCTCATCCGGTACCGGATTCCCATCGCGCGGTAATACAGGCGGAAATCAAACTGCCCGGGATTGGACGCCGCCTCAAAGAGCGCGAGCTTCCCCTCCGCCGTGACCGGGCAGCCAGCATAAAGCCGTGTGCCCGCAGGGGGCGGGGCGCAGGACACCCGGATCCGGCCGAGAGCCGCCGTCTCCGCATCCCCGTTTCCCGGCTCCCCCTGAGCGTCTGCACACCCGGAACCCGGCGGAAGCTCTGCACACTCGGAACCCGGCGCATCCGGAAAAAGTCCGGTCCGCGCGATGCCCGGAAGCTCTGCCCGCGCATCCCGGAGAATGAGGGCAGCCCGGAAATCCCGGATGGAGATACTTTCGAGCGTTCCGGTGAGGACTATCCCGCTCTGGGGGCCGCCGCAAAGAAGCAGCTCCTCGACGGGCGAAAGGACGAGGGAGGCTCGCATCCTGCTCCCGCCGCCGAAAAATGCCGCAAGAAGGAGCAGGAAAAACCAATTCCGGCGCGCATTTTCCAAGGATAGGAAGCCCCCTCGGCGGCGCGGCTCCCCGGACAGCAGGCTCCCGCGGCGGCCCTGAACCATCCCGGACAGCAGGCTCCCGCGACGACAGCTTTCCTGCGCCATCCCGCCAAGGAAAACCGCTGCCGCCACAAGAACAATCACCGGGAGAAAGCAAAAACACAGCAGGGAAAAAAGCTCATCCGGAAAAAACGCAGAGGACGCAGACAAGACGGGCATCCCCTGCCCGCCTGTCCGCGTCCTCTCCCACTGGTAACACAAGGCCTCTCCAAGTACCCACGCGCCAGCGATCCGAATAACCGGTCTTTTTATTCGATTTTCCTCCGCGGGAAATCCCGCCTTTCCTTCATAAATTAAATCCTCTCGTTTGTCATAGGCGGAAACCCACTACCTTCAGGTAGTGGGAGGAGCCTGGATGTGGTATAATTGACGCCGAGCCACCTTTACAAGAGAAAACCGTTAGTTCCGGCTCAGAACGAGGCACTCTTTGTCCATTGAAAAGTATATATGAGGTTTTAATGTGAAATCCTAGCATTATGTAAAATATACTAAGGTTTAACATGTTTGTACTGCATGGGAAGCTTTAGTACCTGGTACAGACAGTAACTACGAAATCGTAGTTACGGCAGAGCAAGCTTTGCCGTAAGGGGTGCTGTCAACCACCCCATGATATAACGCCACTTTAGATAGCAATATCTATTGGGGTTAAAGGTCGGAGACGTAAGTCGTTAGTACGACTGGGCAGTTACAAGCCCATGACCTTTAGGTCGTGGGTAGTTGACGATCCCGCTTAGCTGCGTGCGCTCATGCTATTCTGACGGCGCAATCCAGCTTGTGTCCCGCTCGAACGGTTTTTCCAAGGAAATGGAATGGAAGGAGACATCCGCCGATCCCCCGGCCATCAGCTGTACCCGGCTGACGGATTTCAGCTCCGTCAGCGAGTCAACGATCGCGTATACCGCGAGCGTATCCGTCGCCGGCAGCTCGGCCGTCAGGAACCCGGTATCCAGATTCACATAGCAGATCCCGTCCGCGGAAGACACATTCAGGATCCGCGTATCCTTCGGGAGGACAGCGCCGAGATTGTCCTGCGGGCCGGCAATCAGCTGCTCCAGCACCAGGCGCTCCGTCGACGTACTGGTGTTGTGCCCCGCCTCACGGGTCTCCGCCCTGAGCTTCTGCCCGCTCCCGTCCGCGAAATACAGGGTGAGTTCCATGCGCTCATAGCTGTTGATGTTGGCGATGCTGTCCACGAAATCCGACCCGGAAAATGTTCCCACCGGGTTCCCCGCGCTGTCCATCAGCGGCTGCCCGCCGCAGGTAACCCGGATGTAGTCGATTCCGTCAACCTGGGTCAGCGTCTTCGCCAGCCCCGCACGGAGAATCACCTCCCGGTCCCTGTTCAGGGTGAGATACTCCGAGGAGAAATCCGCCGTGTATACATTATCCTGAAGATTTGTCCCGAGCAGGGTGACTTCCGCGGGAAACAGGCTCTGGCTGTCGCTGTCCGCAGGGGCTTTCATCAGCTCCTCGAGCAGGGCATCCGCTGTCCCCTTCGGATCCTCCCCCGTCACGGAAGCCGTATTCTTCAGCAGCGCATCCCCGTTGGGATCCAGCCGGTAAATCCAGTAAATCCCCTGACCGGGATCGGCAGCCGGCTCCTGCGCCCGCGCCGAACAGCCGCCGAGCATAAGGAGGAGCAGAAGGATAGGCAGAAGGAGCAGCGCCGAAAGAATCCGCGAGGACGGGAGCCCTGTACTGCCTGCGGGAAACCTCATCCGGCATTTTCCCATAATCTCCTCCTTTTCTCCCGCGGGAATGAAGCGCTTCCGGGAACCCCTGCCCGGCGGGATTTCAGGGTATCCGCCGGACAGCAGGAACCCCGTGCTTCCGGCCTTCCGGACGCCCATCACGGCACATAGCGGAGCGGAATCCTGACAGTGAATGTTGATCCCTCGCCTTCCGCGCTCTGCAGGCGGATCGCGCCGTGGTGCAGGACGATGATGTTCTTCGTGATGGCAAGCCCGAGCCCGGTGCCTCCGGTCTCCCGGGATCTCGCCTTATCCACGCGGTAAAATTTTTCAAAGACGTGCTTTTGCTCTTCCTCCGGAATGCCGATGCCATTGTCCTCGATTTTTACATAGAACATCCGGTGATCCGCATCCAGGGTGACATGGACCTTGCCCTCCTCCCGGTTATACTTGATGGCATTTTCCACCAGGTTCATCAGGGCGAGCGACAGCTTCATCTCGTCCACATCCGCGCGGACTTCCCGCACACTCTCATAGATCAGCTCGATATTCTTCTGCCGGGCGATCGGTTTCAGTTTTTTCAGGATATCCGCAATCAGCAGGTTGATCGAGGCATTCGCCGTGATGTTCATATCCGGCGACTTCCGGTCCATGCGGACCAGGGTCAGAAGGTCATCAATGATCTTCGCCTCCCGGTCAACCTCGTTGGAAATATCTTCCATGAACTCCCGGTACATTTCCGCCGGCGGATGATCCATCCCCATCAGGGAATCCGCAAGGACACGGATGGAGGTGATCGGCGTCTTCAGCTCGTGGGACACATTGGAGACAAATTCCTGGCGGGATTCATCAATCGCCCGGAGCTGGCGCACCGTGCTGTTGACCGCGTTGGAGATGTCCCTCGTCTCCCGGTAGGAAGCGACGTCGATCTTCTCGTCCAGATTACCCTCTGACGACTGCCGGAGCTGCCGCACCAGCTTCCTGACCGGACGGAGAATCAGCGCCGCAGCCGCGGCGTCCGCGACAAACATGCCCAGCATCAGGATCAGCTCGAGCACCTGCATTTCCCCCGAAATGTCCTTCTGGGTCTGGGAGATTTTCTCCGTCGATACCGTGAGAAGGAGCACGCCCTTCACCGCCGGCTGGGTCTGCGCGCCGGCAGCCGCTGCCGCATTCTGCGCCTGCTTCGGCTGAATCGGGTAAGCGACATAATAATAATCTTTTTTCTCATTGAGGTGTGTCTGCGGCTGGCCGCCGAAAGCCCTGAGAACCTCCCCGACCACGATGGTCTTGCCCTGGGAGAGCTGAAATGTGTCACGGACGATCCGGAAATCCGAATTCACGACCACGATCCGGCCGCCGAAAAAATCCGCGATCGTATTGATCTCCGCGTTGACAGCGGAAGTCTGCGATGTGTCATTGATATTGTCAAGATAACCGGACCCGGACATCTCATTGGCGAGGATCAGGCAGCGGTTCTGCGCCTCCATCATATCCTCGCGGATGAGGTTCTGCCGGTAATAGCCGGACAGCGCCCGCTCCTGGAGCACGAGGGGGATGAGTGTGGCAAAGATCAGGCAGAGAAGGATCGGGATCCGGATGCTCATCACCGGAAAAACGCGCTTTCTCCCGTTCATTCCATCCTCCCTTCATCCCCGCGCCGCCCCCATGGCCGCCGGAATATTCAGTCCAGCGCAAGCCTCCGCGACGCGGCGAGCGCGAGCGAGCCCGGCCCGGTGTGCACGGCAATGCTGAGCGGCAGCTGGTCGACAAAAATCTCCTGTCCCGGGAACAGCTCCTGAAATTCCTGCTGGAAAGCCCGGACAGCCTCAAAATTCCGGGTGTGCGCCATCGCCAGGTGCATTTTCGAGCCGTCCGTGTCGTCCCACCGGGTTTTGAGATCGTGTTGGATCGCCGTGAGCATCAGCGCCTTGCCCTGCTTCACCGTCCTTGCCTTCGCGAACGCGTCCAGCTTGCCGCCCTGAATCGTCAGCACCGGCTTGATATGGAAAATGGTTCCGAGCGCCGCGGCGGCCGGCGTGATCCTTCCGCCCCTCCGGAGGTAATGCAGCGTATCCAGCATAATATAAATGGTGGATTCCTTCCCGGTCTTCTCGAGAACCCGGCAGATCTTCTCCGCGGGATAGCCCCGCTTGACCAGCTCCAGGGCATCGAGGACCGCCTGGCGCTGGGTCACCGAGATCCGGTGATTGTCCGCCACAAACACCCGCCCCTCATAGTCCTGGGCCAGCATCTTCGCCGTCTGCACGGCTCCGGTCAGGGCACTGGACATCGGGATATGCACGAGCTCGTCGTAATCCTTGAGAACAGTATCCCACAGATTCATCACCGATTCCGGCGTCGGCTGGGAAGTTGTAATGTCCGCACCCGCGTCGAGCTCACGGTAGAACTCATCCTGAGTGAGGTTAAGCCCCTCGAAATAATCCTTTCCCCCGATCACCACCGGCATCGGCAGGACAAAAACCCCTATCTCCTTTCCCTGCTGGACGGAAAGGCCGCTGTTGGTATCGGTCACGATCGCTGTTCTCATCAAATAAACCTCCGCTTTTCTTCACATGCAATCCATATTTTATAATATTTTCCCCATCCCTGCAACAGGGAGCTTGGCGCGCCTTGCCACCCCGCACAATAGGCTCTATAATGACAACTGTCCGGCACCCGGCGAAGCAAGTCTTCGCGGGATGCGGAGCCTTGAACAGATCCTGATCAGGAAAGTGAGGAAACTTATGCCCTATTGTCCGAAATGTGACATGGAATACGTGGATGGGATCACCACCTGCGCCGACTGCGGCGGGCCGCTGGTGCCGTCGAAGGAAGAATGGCTGAAGGAAAAGGCTGCGAGGGATGCGGAAAAAAAGGGCGAGGAGGATGCCGCCCTCGCCGAGGAGATCGCCGCCCTCGAAGAATCCGGGGAAACTCCCGCGGAGGCTTGCGGGGAAGCCGGCAGAAACTGTCTCCCGGAGCACACCTATGTCTATGAGACCGCCCGCGCCCGCGCGGATGATGTGAAATCCTCAAGAAATGCCTTTGCCTTAATCGGCATCCTCGCGGCTGCCGCTGCCGTGCTCTCCGGCGCCGGCGTTATCCCGCTTCCGATGGCCGGAAATTCCCGCATTTTCTTTCTCCTCGTCCTCGCCGCGATCGGCGCCGCGATGCTTGCTGTCGCGGTGAAGTCACAGCTCGCGTTAAAACAGCTGAACGCGAAGGCGGATGCTGAGGAAAAAGAGACCGCGGAGGTTCTCGACTGGTTCCGGAGCACTTATCCGGCGGAAGACCTCGACAACCGGCTTTTCCAGGAAGATCCGGACCTCGAGGAGGGCGAACTGTTTCTCCGCAGGAACCAGCTGATCGCCGACCTCCTGGCGACGGGCCGGGATCTCCCCGACCAGCGCTACGTGGACTACCTCGCCGACCTGATCATGAACGAATACTATGCCTGAGGTGATATGATGAAAGAATCTGTACCGATGAAGCCGGCAGGTAAGGCAGGGCTTGAGATTGAGCGGAAATGGATGGTCCGCGGCTGGCCGGAGGAAAGCCTCCCGCTCCTTGCCGAGCAGGAAATGCGCCAGGGCTATGTCACCGTGGAGCCGACGGTCCGCATCCGTGAGGAGAAAAACCTCCGGAACGGGGAAGACCTGTTCATCCTCTGCTTCAAATCCGGCCGCGGCCTCACCCGAAAGGAAATCGAATTTCCCATCGAGGAGGCGCGTTTTCACGACCTGGAAAATCTGATCGGCCTCCCGCTCATCCCGAAGCTCCGGCGGACGTACGCCCTTCCCGGCGGCCTTCACCTGGAGGTCAGCAGGGTGGATGAGGGCGCGCCGACAGAGTTCTGGTATGCGGAGATCGAATTCCCCTCCGAGGAGGCGGCGCGCGCCTACCAGCCGGAGAGCGACGGTCTCGGGGACTATCTCGCTGATGACGTTACCGGCACCCCCGGAAGCAGCATGGGCGCCTACTGGTGCGAGACACGGCTCGGGACGCCGTCAGGCCTCTCGTAACGGCCGCCTGCAAAAAACTTTCCACGGTTCCCGTGGCTTGTGAATTTTACGGCATCATGATCGGAGCCCGTCCTCCCGCGAAATTTTCTCCGCGGAAGGACGGGCTTCGATGATATCCTATCCCTTATCGTGTTCTTCTTCTGCGCTGCCACAGGCACCAGCCGGCCAGGCAAAGCCCGCTCGCCGCGAAGGCGCCCTGCCAGAATCTTCCGGGAAAATCCTCCCCGGTCCGCACAGGCCGGGCAGCGGGATTTTCCGCTGTCTCCTCCTTCCGGGAAAGCTCCGGCGCTGTGGAAACCGGCGCTTCCATCGCCGCAGGTTTCACTTCCCGGCTTACAGGAACCGTATTTCCCGCGTTTGCGGGCACATCCACCCGAAAGATCGGGCGCGGATGGCTGCTGCGGCCGGAGGACGGCCTCCCCGGACGGTCATTTCTGAGCGGGAGATCCCCGCCGGTACCAGGAAGCTCGGGCGCAGACGCCCGCGGCAGCTCCGGCTCCGAAGCGCGCGAAGAATCCTCCAGCGGAACTTTCTCCGGCTCCCGGAAAGCAAGGCGGACAAAGTTCTGCGCCGTCTCCCCGCCGATCTTCCCGGGATTCCGGTAAATCACCAGCATCCCTTCCGGCGGCGCCGGAAGACGCTCTGTATCGGTGAGCTTACGATAAAGCGCCTGGACATCCTTCCGGACATTTCCCTCCTCGTCAAGATAGCGCGCCGCCCCGCCCTCAAGATTCATCCGAATCAGCGCGGGAAGGTCGATTTCCCGGAATGTACCGTCACTCTGCGGGACAGCGCCGTCGGTCACATGCCAGAGCGCCGCCTGGGTAATCCCCTGGAAAATCTCCATGCGCTCCTCTTCATCCCCGGCGAGAAGCCGGGAAAATCCGCTGCCGTCACAGGGGAAACCGCTGAACAGCACCCGCATGAGCTGCCTGCGGAGAACCGCCGGGCTTTTGCCGCGGACGTTGTCAGCGAAACGGGCAGCCTCCCCGTCGTCGGCATTCGGAATCTTCACCAGGCCTTCCGCCGTGTCTTCGCCCTGTTCCGCATAGGGGCGCCCCATATTGCAGCAGTAGACAGGAGTTTCCGGCTCTTCACTGACCAGAAACCTCAGGCCGGCAGAAGACGGATCTCCCGGGGCTCCCGGTTCCGCCGTCACCGTATAGGTCCCTGTGCCAATGCCGGAAATTCCGCCGGCAGGAATAACCTCCCCACCGCCCGCACCGCGGATTTCTCCGGAGCTCTCCACCCCATCCGGCACAGCGCCCAGGACGTCCCCGGGCATGTCCGGCGCTTTGGGGAAAAACGCCCCGCAGAGAACCAGCAGCAGACAGACGGCAAGGCCGCGCTTCTTCCTCATTTTTTCCATCCCCCCTTCAAAGAAAGCATGAAAAATGAACGCCCGCAGCATATTCTGCCGGCATGAATCCGCTCCCGCTAGTGTTCGATATTCGTAACTGGCCACCCCCGCATACCGGGGAAATCCTGATCCGTTACCTGTATTGTTTATAATTCTGGGATAATTTTAACTATAAGACATAATATATCATTTTTCTGCAATATTCAAGGCAAATCGCGAAGTATTCAGCACATGCCGGGCGCCTCGTAACTGTTCAGCCCCCTGCATCTCGCGAAGCTTTGCTTCGCTCGATGTGGGGGTGGCCGAGCGCCTACGGCGACTCTGATTTTCCATATTGATCCGGCACTTAACCTGCGCTATTCTTGGATTATGGGTTTTGTACAAAAATTATCCTCTGGAGGTATGTTATGTCTGACGTCTATTCCGCAAGCGGCAGCCGCTACGACCGGATGCCATACCGCCGGTCGGGGAGAAGCGGCCTTCTGCTTCCCGCCCTCTCTCTCGGATTCTGGCACAATTTCGGTGACAACGGCAATCCGGAAAATATGCGCGCCATGATGCGCACGGCGTTCGACCTGGGCATAACCCAGTTCGACCTCGCCAACAATTACGGCCCTGTCTACGGGCGCGCCGAGGAGAATGCCGGCCGGATCCTCGCCATGGATTTCGCCCCGTACCGCGACGAGCTGGTCATCACCTCCAAGGCGGGCTATGACATGTGGCCGGGTCCTTACGGCGACCACGGCAGCCGCAAATATCTCCTCGCAAGCTGTGATGCCTCCCTCCGCCGCCTCGGCCTTGATTACGTGGATATCTTCTACCACCACCGCCCGGATCCGGACACCCCGCTGGAGGAAACCATAGAAGCCCTGCTCCAGATCGTGAGGAGCGGCAAGGCCATCTACGCGGGAATTTCCAATTATCCCGCGGATCGGGCCAGGGAGGCCGTCCGCATCGCCGGGGAGATCCGTCTCCCCCTCGTCGTGAACCAGCTCCGCTATAACATGATCGACCGGAAGATCGAGGAGGACGGTACGATCCGCGCCTGCGCGGAAGGTGGGCTTGGCATCGCCGTCTTCTCCCCGCTTGCCCAGGGCCTTCTCACCGGGAAATACCTGGACGGCATCCCGGCCGGCAGCCGGATGGCGCGTGATGGCCGCTACCTGCACCGGGATGCCCTGACGGACAAAAAGGCCGCGGCAATCCGGCGCCTTGACCACATTGCGCAAGAACGCGGCCAGAAGCTAACCGACATGGCTCTCGCCTGGCTTCTCGGGAAGCCGGAAGTCACGACGGTCATCATCGGCGCAAGCCGTCCGGAGCAGATCACGGAAAATGCCCGCTGCCTGGAAAATCTCCGGTTTTCTGATGAGGAGCTCAAGGAAATCGATGCCGCGGCAGCCTTCCTCAAGGACTGAAAGGAGCACCATGGGAGAATTTGCATCCTTAAAAGAAGCCCAGGAATACTTCGTACATGACCGCTTCGCCGCCGTGAACGGCATGCGGGTCACCGCCATCGGTGACGGGACAGCCTCCGCGACCGTGGACATCACGGCGGATCACCGGAACGCCTACGGCGGTGTGATGGGCGGCGCCATCACGACCCTGGCCGACCTCGCTTTCGCCGCCTGTGCCAACAACATCCACCGGACCACGGTCGCGCAGCAGATGAGCGTTAATTTTCTGAGCGGCTCGAAAGGAAACCGGCTGACCGCGGATGCCCGCTGCATCAAAAACGGCAGGACCAGTGTCGTCATCGACATCACCGTCACGGATGACACCGGCCGGGCGATCGCCCAGATTGTCGGAACCGGCTTCAAGCTCTGAATCCGCGCGGCGGTCCGGGCGGCTTGAAACTATGACATCCCATCCGGCGGGCGCACTCAGCCGGATGCGGACTTGCTAAAAAACACGAGGAACCTGCGAATGGAGGTGTAACAATGTGTACCTGTGCGACATACCAGACGAAAAACCACTATTTCGGCCGAAATCTTGACCTCGAATATTCCTACCAGGAATCTGTGACCGTGGCCCCGCGGAATTTCCCGATTCCCCTGCGCCGCGGAAAAACCCTCACTACCCACTATGCCATGATCGGCATGGCCTTCGTCTGCGGCGGATTTCCGCTCTACTACGATGCGGTCAATGAATACGGCCTTGGCATGGCCGGCCTGAACTTCCCCAAGAACGGCTTCTTCGGCGAACCCCTGGACGACGGCAGGGAGAATATCTCCCCGTTTGAATTCATCCCCTGGCTCCTCGGCCGGTGCAGGACACTCCGCGAGGCGCGCAGCCTGCTGGCAAATGTCCGTCTCGTGAACATCCCGTTCAGCAGCGAGCTTCCGATCACGCCGCTGCACTGGATGATCTCTGATATGACCGGTTCCATCGTGGTTGAGCCCCTGCGGGACGGACTGCACATCTATGATAACCCGGTGGGCGTCATGACCAACAACCCGACGTTCGACATCCAGCTCTTCCGCCTGAACGACTACCGGAACGTGTCCGCCAGAACAACGGCAAGCGCATTTGCCCCCGGGCTCTCCCTCGACGAATACAGCCGCGGGATGGGAGGAATCGGCATCCCCGGCGACCTGTCCTCCGGATCGCGCTTCGTCAAAGCGGCATTCACCCGGATGAACTCCGTCTCCGACGACTCGGAGGACGCCTCCGTGAGCCAGTTCTTCCACATCCTCGCCTCGGTTGAACAGCAGCGCGGCTGCTGCGACCTCGGCGGCGGAAACTACGAAATCACGATCTACTCCTCCTGCTGCAATCTGGAACAGGGCATCTACTATTACCGGACCTACGACAACAGCCAGATTTCCGCGGTCGATATGCACCACGAGGATCTGGACGGGAAGGCGCTCATCTCCTACCCGCTGATCCGTGAGCAGCAGATCCGTCGGGTGAACTGACATCCCGGCAGATGCCGGACATTGACAAAAAGAGCGGGGCAGCACCCCGCTCTTCTTCACCTCCGTTTTTCTTAACTTCCCCACGCAATCTCCCGGTAAATGCTGTCCGGAAAGATCTGCCGGTAGAAGGCATCCAGCACGCGCCGCACTTCCCGGTCACTGTGCCGGCTTCCCGAAACAACCTCCATCACCCGGTAATCGACCCCGCAGACCTTTGAGGTTACCCCGGTGGGATGGATGCCATTTCTTCCGTAAAACCGGATCCTCCGCTCCCTTTTCCGGCGCTCACCCTCATCCTCCGCCTTGTCCGGATCTTCGCATTCCCCGACAATCAGATGAGCCCCGCGGAAGGCCTCCGCGAGCTCCCCGAGAAAGCGGGTACCGATCCCGGTTCCCCGCTGATTTTTATCGATCGCGAGATAGTCAAAAAGATAATTCTCACCGCCATCCATCTCCATGCGGACAAACAGCGCATAACCGTCCGTGTGGCCCTTGCTCCCTGCCATGCCATAGCCGAGATACCTGCCCTGCCGGAAAAGCTCGGCAATCCGGGAAAAGGGCTTCATTTCATCCTGCGGGAAATCCTCCTGCATCCGGGTTTCATAAAGCCTCTGCATCTCCTCCAGGGTCAACTGCTGCAGCATCGTTCTTACCTCCTCATCTCCCATGATCCATGCATCTGTTCAGCACAGGCGTTGTTCTGAACAGCTGTTCATATTTTCATTATAGCATAGAATGCTTCCCATGTCCAAAATCCGGCGTCTGGCATGGTTCCCCTGCGGGCGATAGCGGATCACCTTCCAGACACGCCCCACAGGAGGCGCGAAACGGCGCGCCGCCAGGCATGACCATCTCCCGACCCGTGCCGACCTTGACAGGTTCCCGGCGGCGGCGTATAATAATGAGCGAAAAAAAGGGAGCCACGGAAGTGCGCTGAGAGGAAACTGATCCCGTTTCGACCTTAGACCTGATTTGGATAATGCCAACGTAGGGATATAGCGTGAACATCCACGGATATGCCGCCCTGGCGTGTCCGTTTTTTTTTGCGCAGAGCACTTAAAGATCGCGGGCAAAGCTCGGGTTTCGTGCGGGCTATGCGGATTTGCTTGTGCCGCGCCACCCCGTAACAGAGAAAAGGAGTCTTCCATGTTCAGAGAATGCTTTGAAAACGTTCAGAAAAACGCGCCTCTCATCCACAACATCACCAACTATGTCACCGTCAATGACGTCGCAAACGCTATCCTCGCCTGTGGCGCCAGCCCGATCATGGCTGATGAGCCGGAGGAAGCCGAGGATATTACCTCCATCTGCGGAGGGCTCAACATCAATCTGGGCACGCTGAACAAGCGCACCGTCGAGGCGATGTTCCTCGCCGGAAAAAAGGCCAATGCGCTCGGCCACACCGTGCTGCTGGATCCTGTGGGCGCCGGCGCAAGCCGTTACCGCTCGGAGACCGCATCCCGCCTCGTCCAGGAGGTTTCCTTCGACGTCATCCGGGGAAATGTCTCCGAACTCAAAGCCCTCGCGATGGGCAGCAGCACCACCAGGGGCGTCGACGCCGACGCGGCGGACGCTGTCCGTGAGGAGAACCTGGACGACATGGCAGCCTTCACGAAAAACTACGCGAAAATCACCGGGAGCATCATCGCCATCACCGGTGCCATCGACCTCATCGCCGACAGCAGCCGCTGCTTCGTGATCCGCAACGGGCGCCCGGAAATGAGCCGGATCACCGGCACCGGCTGCCAGCTCTCGGGAATCATGACCGCCTATGTAACCGCCAACCGGGAGAATCCCCTCGAGGCGGCTGCCGCCGCCGTCGCCCTCATGGGGCTTGCCGGGGAAATCGGCTGGTCGCGGATGCAGCCTGGGGATGGCAATTCCACCTACCGGAACCGCATCATCGACGCCATTGACAACATGACCGGAGACCAGCTCGAGCAGGACGCCCGGATGGAAATTCGATAACCTGGAGTAACGGTTCAGCACACGGGGGATAGCGCTCGGACCTCCGCATCGAGCGAAGCCATGCTTCGCATGTGCAGAACAGTGATCAATTGGAAAGGAAAGGCAAAAATGAACTGCACGAAGGAATCTCTCCTTCTCTATCTCGTGACCGACCGCCACTGGCTCGCGGGAAGGAAACTTTATGATGAAGTAAAAAAAGCCCTGGACGGGGGCGTCACCTTCGTCCAGGTGCGGGAGAAGGAGGACATGTCGCTCTCCCACGAGGATTATCTCCGGGAGGCGCTCGCGCTCAGGGAGCTCTGCGCGAAGTACCACGTTCCCTTCGTCGTCGACGATGACGTCGACCTCGCGCTGGAATGCGGCTGTGACGGCGTCCATGTCGGGCAGACGGACATGCAGGCTGGCCGCGTCCGGGAGAAAATCGGCTCGGACAAGATTCTCGGCGTCTCCGCCCAGACCGTGGAGGAAGCTCTCCTCGCCGAGCGGCAGGGCGCGGACTACCTCGGCGTCGGGGCGGTCTTCCCGACCGGCTCGAAGTCGGATGCCAGCGAGGTCAGCCATGAGACACTCCGCGCGATCTGCGAGGCGGTCTCCATCCCGGTCATCGCGATCGGCGGCATCACCGGGGAAAATGTCCATGAACTTGCCGGCACCGGCATCTGCGGCATCGCCGTGATCTCGGCCATCATGGCGCAAAAAGACGTCCAGGCGGCAGCCAGGGATCTCAAAACGAGGACGCGGGAGGCGCTCGGCCTCTGACCCCGCCCGGGAATCATCCGCAAACTCTACGCATCACCGCGGTGTGTCGGGGACACCACTTCACATCGCGTTAAAAAAATAATGCGGCGCGGCAAACCCGCGCAGAATGTTCTTTCAAAGGAGGAATAACCATGAGAACAGCATTAACAATCGCCGGAAGTGATTCCAGCGGAGGCGCCGGCATCCAGGCAGACATCAAAACCATGACCATGAACGGCGTATTTGCCATGAGCGCGGTGACCGCGCTGACGGCGCAGAATACGACGGGCGTCATCGGGATCATGAATGCCACCGCCGGATTTCTCGCCCAGGAAATCGACGAGATCTTCACAGACATCCGGCCGGACGCGGTCAAAATCGGTATGGTCAGCGCCGCTGACCTGATTGAGACGATCGCCGGGCGGCTCACCTTCTACCATGCGGAAAATATTGTCCTGGACCCCGTGATGGTCGCCACATCCGGGGCGAAGCTGATCAGCGATGACGCCGTCAGCACGCTGGAACAGAAGCTGATTCCGCTGGCGGACGTGATCACACCGAACATCCCCGAAGGGGAAGTCCTCTCCGGCATGTCCATCCACTCCGCGGACGACATGGTAAAAGCGGCGGAAAAGATCAGCCGGGATTTCGGCTGCGCTGTCCTGCTCAAGGGCGGGCACAAGCTGAACGATGCGAACGACCTCCTCTACCGGGACGGCAGCTTCCGCTGGTTCAACGGGAAACGCATCGACAACCCGAACACCCACGGCACCGGCTGCACACTTTCCAGCGCGATCGCGGCAAATCTCGCCAAGGGATTTGACCTGGACACCTCGGTAGAGCGCGCAAAAAAATACATTTCCGGCGCCCTCGCCGCCATGCTGGATCTCGGCAAGGGCAGCGGCCCGATGAACCACGCCTTCGACCTGACCGGAGAATTTGCCCTTGGCCCGAAAGGAGAGCGCTTCTGAGATGGAAAAGAAAACTTCCCTTTTTGAAAATGGCCTGATCTGGTTCGGCGCCGGCGTCTCCATCGCGGAAATTCTGACCGGCACCTATTTCTCCGGCCTCGGCTTAAAAACCGGCATGGCCGCCATCCTTGCCGGCCACCTCATCGGCTGCCTGATGTTCTTCCTCGCCGGGATCATCTCCGGCAATACCGGAAAAAGCTCCATGGAAGCCGTGAAAATGAGCTTCGGCAGCCAGGGCGGCATCCTTTTCGCCATCCTCAATGTCCTGCAGCTCGTGGGCTGGACCGCCATCATGATCTACGACGGCGCCATCTCCGCAGGTACGATCTTCGGGGCAGGGCATGCGCTCTTCGCCGTCATCATCGGCGGCCTGATCATCGTCTGGATCCTGATCGGCATCACCAACCTCGGCAAGGTCAACACGGTCGCCATGGCCGCCCTCTTCCTCCTGACCATCATCCTCTGCGTGATCATTTTCCGGGGCGGCACTCCGGAAACTACCGGTGATGCGATGAGCTTCGGCGCCGCGGTTGAGCTCTCCGCCTCCATGCCGCTCAGCTGGCTCCCCGTCATCGGCGACTACACCCGCGACGCGAAGGAGCCGGTCAAGGCCTCCCTCGTCAGCACCATCGTCTACGGCCTCGTCAGCATGTGGATGTTCACCATCGGGATGGGAGCTTCCCTCTTTGCCGGCACCTCGGACATCGCGGAAATCTGCGTCCGGGCCGGCCTCGGGATCGCCGGGCTTTTGATCATCGTGTTCTCCACCGTGACCACCACCTTCCTCGACGCGCTCTCCGCCGGGATTTCCTCAGAATCCATCGTGAGCCGCCTGAACGGGAAATGGGTTGCGGTTGCCGCCTCGGTGATCGGCATCATCGGCGCGATTCTTTTCAATATGGACGACATCACCAATTTCCTCTACCTGATTGGCTCGGTCTTTGCCCCGATGGTCGCCGTCATGATCGGCACCTACTTTGTGCTGGGAACCAATTCGGAACACCGGAAATTTGACTGGGTCAACCTGGTGATCTGGCTCGCCGGCTTCATCCTCTACCGATTCCTGATGCGCACCGATTTCGCGATCGGCTACACGCTGCCGGACATGGTCATCACCATGCTGCTGACCGTTCTCGCCGGGAAGATTTTCCCGAAATCCTCCCGCGCCTGACAGCAGATCCCTCCATTGACCCTGACGGCAAATGCGGCTGCCACACCCGGCAGCAGGTCCTTCCATTGACCCTGACGACAAATGCGGCTGCCACGCCCGGCAGCCGATCCTTCCATTGATCCCTACGGCAAATGCGGCTGCCACGCCCGGCAGCCGATCCTTCCCTTGACACTAACGGCAAATGCGGCTGCCACGCCCGGCAGCCGCATTCCGCGTACTCATCGGCAAAACCCGCCGGAGGAGGTTCCATGATTTTAAATACCGGACAGCGCACAGACATTCCCGCGTTCTACAGCCAATGGTTTTACCACCGGATCCGCGCGGGCTTTGTCCTCGTCCGCAATCCCTACTACGAACAGCAGGTTACCCGCTACCGGCTGTCTCCAGATTTGATCGACGTCATCTGTTTCTGCACGAAGAACCCGGCTCCCATGCTGCCGGGTCTTCGTGCTCTTTCGTCATTCCGGCAGTACTGGCAGGTCACAATCACGCCCTACGGGTCGGAGATCGAACCCTTCGTCCCGCCGGTGCCCGAAGTTATCGAGAGCTTTCAGCGCCTCGCCGGGATGGTCACGCCGGCCTGTACCGCCTGGCGGTACGACCCGGTCATCATCACCGAAAAGTACTCTGTCGATTTCCACATCGCGGCCTTCCGGAAAATGTGCAAGTCCCTCAGCGGCTTCACCCGCCAGGCGATCATCAGTTTTCTCGACCTCTATGAGAAGACAAAGGCCAATTTTCCCGAGGGACAGCCGGTCAGCATCGAAGACCAGAAGACGATCGGGGAGGCATTTGCCCGGATCGCCCGGGAAAATGGGATGCGGCTCTACACCTGCCACGAGGGCACCCATCTCGGCCGTTTCGGCATCGACTGCTCCGGCTGTATGACCAGGTCCGTGCTCGAACGCGCGCTCGGCGAGGAGCTGCCCATCCCCGCCGCGGTCACCCATCCCCGCGAGGGCTGTGCCTGTCTTCTCGGCTGCGACATCGGCGCCTACAATTCCTGCGGCCACGGCTGCCGATACTGCTACGCAAACGCGAGCCGGGAGCTTGTCCGGAAGCGGATGGCCATGCACGACCCGGAATCGCCATTTCTCATCGGCCACGCGCTTCCTGACGACATCATCCACGACGCGGAACAGCGGAAATGGGGCAGCGGGCAGATGCTTCTGCCCCTCTGAGCCGGCCTACGCTTCTGCGCTGCCGGCCCGGGAATAGCGACGTCTTCTGCGGCGCTAGGGCCGGATGCCGCTGCCTGCGCGGCTTCACCGGTTCCAACCCGGCCAGTCTGCTCAGGCCTGCCATCACAAGAGACGCGCGCCCTCCGGGAGCTCAAAATCTGCATTCCATAGGCCGTTTCCCCCGGCCGCCTGTCCGCTCCCCATGTCCGCCAGGCCGCCCGCGGCTGCCGCCTGTCCGCTCCCTGCATCCTCGGTGCCGCCCGCGGAGGCATCCGGGAGACCCCCCGCGGCTGCCTGTCCGCCATCTGCAGCTGTTTGCCCAACACACGCCGCCGCTGCCTGCCCACTCCCCTGCTGAATCTCCCGGACATAGTCGGTAAAAAGCAGCGGAAGCCCGCGCAGGGACTGATTTCTGTACCAGACAAGATAATATTCGGCAAACTTCGCCGGATGGACAATCACCCGCGCACGGATCAGCGGGTTCGGCGTATCTGTCGTCTTCGGAAAAATCCCGATGCCGGTTCCCCGCTCGACGAGCGCCACCGCATCAAGGTAGCTCGACATTTCGCAGAGGACATTCGGCCTCATGCCGACCTCTCCGAACCAGCGCCAGATCGCCTCAATCCTGGATTTCCGCTGGGGAATGATCAGCGGCTCGCTGCCCAAGTCGGCCAGGCTGACCTGCTCCTTCTCCGACAGCGGATTTCCCGCCGGAAGGATCGCCACCCAGGGCTCCCGGGCAGCCAGAATCCCTTCCAGGTGCTCCCTGTCATAGGGCGCGGCGATGATCGCCAGATCGGAGAGCCCCTTGTTCATCTGCAGCAGCACGTCATCACTGCTCCCATTCCAGAGCCGGAATTTCACCCCAGGATACCGTTCGTGAAAGCCGGCAATCCAGCCGGCGACAATGAACGGCGCCCGCCCCTCAACAATCGCGATCCGGAGTGTCCCGGAGACTTCCCCGTGGAGCGCCCGAAGCTCCGTCCTTGTCGTGTCGGCAAGATTGAGAATCGCCCGCGCCCGCGGAAGCAGGAGATTCCCCGCGGGGGTCAGCTGCAGGTGCCGCTTTCCCCGGAGAAAAAGCTCCGCGCCAAGATCCTCCTCCAGCTGGCGGATCTGGCTGCTGAGCGGCGGCTGGCTCATATGAAGCCGCTCCGCCGCCCTGGTAAAATTCAGCTCCTCCGCCACCGTGACAAAATATTCCATCGATCGAAAGTCCATAGGCGATTTCCTCCGTTCTTCCTGTCCCGGTATTTCTTCCCCGTATTCCCCCGACGGCTTGAACGTATTATACGCCTTTTATATAATAAAATAAATATTATTTGTATTTCATATTTGTAAACATCCGGTGTATGATACAGATGTAAGGTGATCCGAGAGGATTACAGAATTCCCGGGAAGAACGAACTTTCAAAAACCGCATGCGAATTGCCGAGCGCCAGGCTGGAAAACCACAATCCGCAGCATCCATTTTGAAGAAAGAGAGGGATTGCCATGATGAAGCTCATCGAAATGATCGTTGCATTTCTCACCGATTCTTACCGGATTTATGCCAGATAACCTGATGGCAACCGAAAAGGCAGCGAAAAAATGAAACAGAACAGCAAGATGCGGGTTTCCGCAGATATCCACGGACAATAAGGGCCTGAGTTCTTCAGAAAAACAGAACTCAGGCCCTTATTCTCTTTATGAAAGGATCATTAAATCAAAAATTATCCTTCAAAGTCTTGTTATTTTGTCGGCTTAGGTGTTGCGATTGATCTATTATTTGCTACCGGTGCAATTAAGACACGCCCAGTACCTCTGTACACATTCACAAGACCCTCACCGCTTGCTGCTGAACCTACTAACGTTCTCGTCGTCCTCTCGACCGTAAATTCAAGGGATTTCGACCACGCAATAGCCATATTTCCATCAATTCGAATAACATCTTTGTCCAAATCAACAACGATTAATTCTTCTGCAGGAACAGGGCTTTCCAGAACAGCAATGCCTGTGCCAGTCAAAGCAGTGTTAAATAAGCCTTCACCACCTAATACAGCAGATGAAATTGTAGTCCTAGCAGTAACCTTCATGGAAATAGAATCATCACAGGCCAAAAACATTCCATCCTCAATGACCATATTGCCATTCCAGTTAGATAGATCTTCAAAAAGAATATACCGATATGTCGGCTCCAGCACAAGCAATCCTGTTCCTTCATATCTCGGCTTAATTGTTGTCTCGCCTGTCACTTTGCTCCCAACAAACTTCTTCATCAGGTCTCCAGCACCCTTGATATTCGTTGCTGCATGCAATGTTCCAAGCATTAACTGCATGGCTCCAGCCTGGAGGATAACCCCGCCATCATTGTTTAGCTCAGCGATCACCTGTCTTTTCTTTACATTCATCTGTGAAGCAAAAAAGGCTGTGCTTGCAGATTCGGGAGTAACTGACAGGTCTTTATCATATTCCAATAATGAATAACGACCTTTTTTTGCAACGATTTTATGAGCTTCCGTAGGTTGAAACAAATTGGTTCTTATCATAAAAACTCCTTAATGCGTATAAGTGAACATGTAGTATTTATGAGCGTTTGATATATCAAAGATACGGTTGGTCAGTTCAGATGATCAACCGCATACTGAGCCTCATCCGCCGTGAATTGCTCACCATATTCCGAAGTCAGCTGGTCATATATTGCTGCTTTCGACATATTCATCGAACTTTGATACGTTTTCGCCTTTTCTAAAGCATTCGCATTCCAATCTACCTGCACATGGTCTACAGCATATTGCGCCGCATCCGCGGGGAATTTCTCGCCGTATTCCGAAGTTAGCTGATCATAAATGCCTTTCTTAGACATATACATCATAGAAGAATACATTTCCGCTTTCGCCAACGCATTTTTATATTCTGTCGGTACATTATCTTCAGCTTTACTACTTTCCGCGACTTCTGTCGTTTCTTCAACCTGAGCAGTCTCAGTCTGGGATTCCTGCGCCACTGCTGTTGTACCTTCCCCACTTGCATTATCAGATGACTGCAATGAAGTCGCAACAGTTTCCGTTGAAGTATTGTTTGTAGATTTTGATCCTCCACTGCCGCCAAATACGGATATCAGTAAAATGACGATGATTACCCAGAACCACCATCTCTTGTAAATCGGTTTCTTGTTCTTGCCCCCGCAATAAGGACAGACTTTTGCACTTGCGGCAATTTCCCGGCCACAATGCTTACATTGAATCAGCTTACTTTTTGCCATAATCCCCTTTTTCTCCCCCTGTTTTCGTTTTTTCAATGCACAATTAAGAATTATTTTGTACATTTTCTTTAATTTTACCATCGTTTTCAGGCATATTCAATTCTTTACAGACATTGCTCTGCATGATAACTCAGTACGGAACAACAAGATAACATACAGAGATCCCCCCGCTATTCCACAAACAGCAGGGGGATCCAATCTTCCGTTATTTTTTTAATTTCCCTTTCCCTTCTTCAGCTGATTATGCTGGTTCAGCAGTTCCTGCATGCAGGCAACCAGCGGCCAGCCCTTGCTGCGGTGGAACGCAATGCAGGCGACACAGTCGCCATGACGGACACAGTTTACTGTGCAGGGACAATCCTCAACAATCGTATTCATTTTTCTCTCCTCCTCCGGACATCTGATCTGGCTTACCATATTCAGTTTACGGAAAATATGTTAAACTGTATGTTGTACAGACAACCGACATAACGCCATCGACACAAAAATCACACGAAACAGCAGGGAGGAAAGCTCTTTATGGAAAATATATCAGGCAGCCCGACGAAAATCATGCTGGATCCTACAGACCTCGACAGGATCGCGTCCTCCCCGCTCTTTGCCGGAAACAGCCAGGAGGAACTTTCTTCCCTCCTGCCCTGCCTCAAGAGCCGCAAGAAAACATTTGCCAAGGGAGACTGGATTTTCCGCGCAGGCAGCAGGATCAGCGAGGCGGGGCTCTTGTTATCCGGAGGCGCGCATATCGAGCGCTATGACTACTGGGGCAACCGCCATATCGTGAGCGCTATCCGCCCCGGGGAGGTTTTCGGGGAGAGCTACGCCGCCTCCCCGAAAAGCGTCATGAACGTCAGCGTACAGGCGGATGAAAAACTCTCGGTTCTCTTTCTGGATATGGCGAAGGCGATGCACATGTGCACCTCCGCGTGTCCTTTCCACGCCCGCCTGATCGACAATCTCGTGTCCCTCCTCGCGCAGCGGAACCTGATGCTCAATGAAAAGCTGACCTATGTGACCCAGCACACGCTGCGCGATAAAATTTTGTCCTATCTTTCGGCAGAATCCCTGCGCCAGCACTCCTCCTATTTCGATATCCCGTTCGACCGGCAGCAGCTTGCCGACTACCTGAATGCGGAGCGCAGCGCCCTCTCCGGCGAACTTGCCCGGCTGAAAAAAGAAGGCGTCCTCGATTACCAGAAAAACCATTTTCGCCTGCTGGTTCCGGTGAGCGGCACGGAATAAGCTTTTCCTGTACCCGATCTCCGCCTCGGTACCCGGCAGGCCGATGTGGCTCTGCTCACTTTCTCTCACGATCAGCGATCCAGAATCTCCCCGTCTACAGAGATCGTCACCACCTGCCACGGAATGAACTTGCCGCTGTTTCTGAGCGCCTGCTCTGCGGCATACTGGAGCCCGCCGCAGCAGGGCACCTCCATCCGCACGACCGTGACGCCGCGGATGTCGTTGTTGGTGAGGATCGCCGTGAGTTTCTCCGAATAATCCACGTCGTCCAGCTTCGGGCAGCCGATCACCGTGACCCTGTCGCGCATAAAATCCTCATGCATGCTCGCATAGGCATACGCCGTGCAGTCCGCGGCGATCAGGAGTTTTGCCCCGTCGAAGAACGGCGCCCTCTCGGGAAGAAGCTTGATCTGAACCGGCCACTGGCCGAGCCTGGATACCGGCCTGCCATATCCTGCCGCTGCGCGCTCCGCCGTCTCGGCGCCCTCCGCGCGGTCACCGCCGTTGTTTTCCCTGTTAAACTGCATCAATCTCGATCCCGGGCATCCCATCGCTCTCTGTTCCTTTCTCCGTCCACTATTCTTCGCCTGTTTTACCGCCTCGGCATCATACGCCGGAGCTTCCCTCTCCTCGAAGGTGATCGCCCCTGTCGGGCATTCCGGCAGGCAGTCCCCGAAACCGTCACAGAAATTCTCCCTGACCAGCTTCGCCTTTCCATTGACCAGGTCAATGGCGCCCTCATGGCAGGCATTCGCGCAAAGCCCGCATCCGTTGCATTTTTCCTCATCAATATGGATAATCTTTCGAATCACAGCGGTATCTCCTTCCTCGCTCACTTCGTTATGAGCAAATCTTATCCGAAACTGCGGGCGAAGTATGTTGTCCCGGCAACATTTTTGATGCAGCCCGCCAGAAATTCGCACAACTCCCCAGCAAAATTCCTACTTAGTTAGTATGAATTTCCTCTTTACGAAATTCTCCTTTCGTCATAGAATAGGGCTACCCACTCATCACCGGCCTGCCGGAAAATGCCGCGGCCGGCTTCATTGTCCGGGTCTTCCCCGACAATGATAGAGACAAGGAAAGGAGACTCCTATGACAGATATTCTCATCATCGGCGCAGGAACTGCCGGCCTCACCGCCGGAATCTATGCCGCGCGCGCGGGCAAATCGGTAAAAATCCTCGAATCTACCACCTACGGCGGGCAGATCATCAACACGCCGGATATTGAAAATTATCCCGGCTTCGCGCACATTTCCGGATATGAATTTGCCCAGAATCTCTATGAGCAGGCAGCCGGCCTCGGCGTGGAAGTAGAATTTGCGGAAGTCACCTCTGTCACAGACGGGCAGGAAAAGCACGTTGAGACCGCTGACGGCAAGACTTACGCCGCCAAAGCCATCATCCTTGCAACAGGCGCTAAAAACCGTCCGCTGGGGATCGCGCGGGAAAAAGAACTTATCGGCAGGGGCATTTCCTACTGCGCGACCTGCGACGGCATGTTCTTCCGCGGCAAAGATACCGCGGTCAATGGCGGCGGCAACACCGCGATCGGGGACGCCCTCTATCTCGCCGGAATCTGCAGCAAGGTTTACCTGATCCACCGAAGAGACCAGTTCCGCGGCGCGGAAATCGATGTGGAAAAATTAAAAGAGAAGGGAAATGTTGAATTTGTCCTGAACAGCACCGTTACCGCGCTGAACGGCGACCAGCAGCTTACCAGCATCGATGTGACCAACAAAATCACCGGGGAAGTCCGCAACATCCCGGTATCCGCTCTCTTCGTCGCCATCGGCCAGGTTCCGGACAGCCGTGCGTTCTCCGGGCTGGTCAATGTGGATGACAAGGGCTACATCATCGCCGGCGAGGACTGCCATACCAGCCACGAGGGCGTCTTCGCTGCCGGCGACTGCAGGACAAAGTCTCTCCGCCAGCTCACCACAGCTGCTGCTGATGGCGCCATCGCCGCGACTGCCGCGTGCGAGTACATCGATAAGAACGGGAAATAATCCCGGCCGCCGCCCATGGGGGACATTCGCACGGAAATATCTGATCCCGAGGAAGCCATAGAAATCTTTCCCGCGATCTCTCCAAAAGCCCGGAAGCCCCGGGCTTTTTCTTTTGACTCTCCACCGAGATTAGTTTTCGTGCGCTTCCTCCCACATATCATAGGCATCCTCCATGGCCTCTTCCTCATCCTCATAATCGTCCCCATAAGCATCTGCCCAATCTGCCGCAAAGTCGTCCGGGTCATCATATCCGTCAAACTCCATGTCCGGATACGGATAGGAATAATTGGACGTAGAAGAATGCGGCGAATACGACGGCTTTGCCTTTGAAGAAGACGTCGTCTCGCGAGCCGCCGAGATGCCGGAATTGCTTGGCTTGATTGTCGATAGATCAGTCTGCCCCAGCGGTTCCGGCTGGGTTGACACGGAAGACACCCCGCCGCTGTCCTCCGAAGGAGCGAAACGCAGATAAAAGCCGAATAATGCAATATAGAACAGTACGGCCGCGAGGATATACTTTCCAAATCGCGGTTTGTCTTCTCCATGATCGGACATCCAATCCACCTCCCGAAACGTCATTCACCCCAAAGCGGATCTCTCACTTTCTGCTTTTTGGATCCTACTGCCAGCCTTTTTTTGCTTGCTTTAATGATACCACACCATCTGGGGGATGAGCCAAAAAGATGGCTTACTCCTCATTATGGAAACCTGCCGCGGGAAATCAAGCAGCCCACAGGACAATCGCGCCGATGAGCAGAAAATCCAGAGGTTTGCGAACGCCAGTTTGTGCTCCCCGGCTTGCATTTTGCGCCGCAGGGATTATCCTTATCATAGGGAAAGAAAAACCGCGAATCTGGAGGAAAAAATGATCTATACCAACCGTTATGAATCCCCGTTGGGGAACATCCTTCTCGCCTGCGACAGTGAAGGCCTGACCGGCCTGTGGTTTATAGAAGGCAGCAGATATGCGATGCGGGGGCTCAGCAAAGATGCTGTCCCCCGCGAAACAGAATTTTTTGACCAGGCCAGGGAATGGCTGGACATCTATTTTTCCGGCCGTGATCCGGGCTTTCTCCCGAAAATCCATCTGACCGGTTCCCCCTTCCGGATCCGTGTCGGAGAGCTCCTGTGTGAGATCCCCTTTGGCCAAACCGTCACCTATGGATGGATCGCTGACCGGATCGCAAAGGAACGCGGCAAGGAGCACATGTCCGCGCGCGCGGTCGGCGGCGCGGTCGGGCACAATCCCATCAGCATCCTTGTTCCCTGCCACCGCGTGGTCGGGGCAGACGGGAGCCTGACCGGATACGCGGGAGGGCTTAAGCGGAAGATTGCGCTTCTCACGCTGGAAGGCATTGATCTCCGTAAGTTTTCCCCCGCGTGACTGTCCTTAATCCATCCGGTGAATCGGCCTGCCTTCATAGTAAATCTCGCCGTCGACACGGCTGAACCTGCTCATCCACTCATCATAGTAGAACCAGGCGTCCTGGCCCATCTGGGAATGCGGTTTTTCTAAGGTAGTCGTGTAGCGTACCATGGGAACGCCGGACGCATTCGCCCACTCCCGGTTCAGGTAGCGCCCGTCCCGCCAGGAACCGAATTCCCCGGGCTTCACATGATTGCGTCCGCACCAGTACTCAACGGTGAATTTTGCCTTGGGATTATTCTCCATGGTGCCACCGCCGACATCATTTTCCCCCATCTGGATCCATACCGGAAGCTCAAAATCCTCCCGCACACCGGGCACCTGAAGGCCTCCCATGAAGCCGCCCGCGATGACCCCGGAATTGGAGCAGACGGCGGCGAACAGCTCCGGCATACAGAGGGCAAGGCGCTGGGTCATCGCCGCCCCCATGGAATGCCCGTTGACATAGATCCTTGTTTGATCTACAGGATAGCGCGAGCTGATATCGCTGATGATCTCCCGGATAAATTTCTCATCATCCATGATCTCGGGATCGCGGGACGCATTCCAGGCCGGGTGGGGCATATTATCGCCCATATGGCGCATCGCACCGGTGGGCATAGCAACAATGAAGCCTCTCTCCTTGGCAACCTGGACCCACTCACTTGAGTTAAGGCCGGTGATTCCGGTCGAGGACCCGCCGTGAAGGTAAATCACCAGCGGATATTTCCCATCTGTCAGGATCTGCGCGCGGCCGGGCACATACTCGTACCAGTGGCGCATCCACCCGTCAATCTCCCGCTCTTGCCTGGTCAGATGCCACTGCTCGGGAGACCGGTACGGATGAAGGTCATTATTGACCGCGCCATTCTGTCTCTGGGTGAGCGCGAGGAATCGATACCAGATGTTTGCTGTCACAGGTGCCGTGCAGGGGTCTTCTGTCCGGATATATTCCACTCTCGCTACAGGCTGGTGGTCGATGACAGACTCCAGCTGTGCCATATCCGGCATCCAGATTTTCGCGCCTGCCTGTTCATACGCTTCCTCCTCGCTCTTATTGGCATATTTCCAGTAAGCGATCACCGGGTCAAGCTCTTCTTCCTTCTGAGGCGTCAAAAATGCCACCGGCTGCGGCACTTCCTTCAGGGGAATATCCGAAGCCCTCGATGGAGACTCCCCGACAGTTTTAAGCTCATCCTCATCCACCGCAATCCTGCCGGCAAATGCCGCCGCACAGTACCGGTTCGGGATCCTCAAAATATACCGGTGCGCCACATCCGCGGCGCTTCCATAGCCGATCAGGCAGCTGAATCCATACTGATTGTCCATATAGGTTCTTGCGCAGCGCGCCTTATTCAGCGCCTCCAGCAATTCTTCCGTCTGCTGGCTGTAGACTCCCAGCGGGTCGTCCTTCCCTCCGAAGAGCAGCAGGAGAAGATGCTCTTTCTCGGCGAGATTTGCCCATCCTGTCCGCTCAAGGAAATCATCCACATCCATCTCATCGGAGAGCAGGATCGTGATATTCCTGCCGCTGTACTCGATCTCCTGGGGGAAATATGCATAATAGGGATGCTGTACACCGCCGAAATCGACATTTCCCCTGTACCTGCCTTTATTCAAGGTCAGATAAGGCCGGTCGTGCGGGACACGCCGAAACGCCGCGTCAAAATCCGTCTCAAAATTTTTCCATTCCATCATCCATAACCTCACTCTCAAAAAATGCCCCACCCGAAAATTTCGGAGAGGGGCAGGGATTCCGTTACCAGTTCATCTCATTCGAAGGATGTCTCTTGACGTAAACCGCGCCGTAGATAAATGCGTACACGACTGTCGCTACTGCGAGCCCGGCGAAGAAAGCATACCCGGTCCGGTAAGTTCCGTAGGCGGCAGCAAGCGCGGGGATCGCCATATTGGCCAGCGTCATGCCGATATCATTGCCGATGCCAACCGTGGACGAGGCGACGGCCTGCTTTTCATAGGGCATAGATTTCATTGCCATCGTGCGCCCCGCCATGGCATTTCCTCCGGTAAAGACGCCGAGGATAACCGCGGAAATATAGAACGTTGTCAGGCTCTGGGCATTGGCCATCACCAGGCAGGCTGCCGCATAACCGAGGCCGGAGCAGAGGACACACCATCTCGCGCCCCACTGATCCATCACCTTTCCGAAGAACGGCTTCGTGAAGTACATGATCACATTGGAAATGGTGGCATAGAGGCCGGCATTCGCGATATTCATCTCCGCTTTCCCGAATTTTACCACCCAGGATGCCCCGAGCGCGATGCTGATAAACTGGAACGTGAAGGTGATGACCAGGATGGGCGCGCACTGGATCGAGAACAGGTTGCCAAAACGGATTTTTTTCAGTCCTTCAAGCAGGGTCTCATCCTTGTTGATCTTAGAGGTGTAGGGAATCGTCATCGCCAGCACCGCGGAAATCAGCCCGAAGACAGCCGTCATCACGAAGCCTGCACGATACCCCATGGCATTCGCGACAGCGAGAATAAGGACAGCGGAGAAGCTGGAGGCGATGACCTGGGCAAGAGAATAGACGGACATCGCCGTACCCAGATCATCCTTATCCACGACTTCGCCGACCATGATGAATCCGGCGCTGTTGTTGATTGCCCACGCGACGCCGCGGATGATCTGCGCACAGTTCAGTCCCGGAACAGATTTCGCGAATACCAGGACGATGTACGAGACGGTGAGCAGCAGATAGGCGAGGATCAGCATATACTTTCTGTTGAATTTATCCACCAGCACTGCCGTGATGGGGCGCATAATCAGGCCGATCATGGAGACCATGCCCGCGATGCCGCCGACAACCACCGGATCGAGGGCCAGCTCCTCTGTGCCATAGCGGACGAATACCGAGCCGGCGCAGCTGAAGGACAGGCAGGCAAAAATGTAGCAGACAAACAGGGTCAGGAAGCTTCGGGACAACAGCACCTGAAGCACATTTTTCTTTTTCGCAGTTTCAGTAGCCATAGTTTTTTCTCCTTGTCAATATTGGTTTTCTTGTATTCCTCAAGAGTTCTGCCTCTCTCGATGCTCAATCGTGCAGGATCCGGTTTGCCGCGAAGCGGCCTCTCCAGAAAGCAAAATCCTTTTTCCAGAAGCCATCCGTCGCCTTCCAGGTGGTATCCATCACCATGACTTCCCCATCCGGCATATAGCGGTGCCAGGTGGGAATGCTCCGGTTGTTCGGATTCCCGGTGCTGATGAAAGCCGCCCAGGTGTCCATCATCCTGGGTTCCATTTCTTCTGGCGCATCCCCCGGAATAATCGTTCCGAAGACATAATTGCTGGGAGCGCCGTGGGCAGCCCGGTATTTTCCGCCGTCTTCCCTGAGCTGGAATTGATACTCATAAACCGGAATCTTCCGGCAAATTGCGCGTCCGATCCATTCGCCGCCAAGGCTGAGGCCCAGTTCATTATGAATGGACATTACTGCTTCCCTGGGATCCATCTCCGGATGCAGCGCGAGGAAAGCTGCGACATCCTCCCGGGTGACATGCTTATCCTGATTGCGCGCGATGACAAACTGGATACATTCTTCCAGGGTTTTTCCGCGGAACATCTGGTCGTACTCCCCGGCACTCCCGCCGATCATCGCCTCGCTGCCGTTAAACTCTCCGCTGGCAAATGCCCGGAAGGGATCTTTTTTCACCACCAGGCCATCTTCAACCGGAGAAAATAATTTGCTCGCGTGGCTTCCGCCAAAATGGAGGGAAAAGAGCTGCTTCTGTACCGCCAGCACCTGCTCTGCGGATAACGCAAGCGCCTCCTCCAGTGTGTGGACTCCGGCGAGTTCTAAGACCTTTTGTCCAATCTCCTCACTGGTGTCATAGGCCACTGTGCCCAGGTCAGTCATAAAGGAACTCTGGCAGATCGTCCGGCGGAAGAGTCCTCTCGCCATCGGCATCGCCATCAAATGGCTGATGGCATTAGATCCGGCGGAGTGCCCGTACATCGTCACATTCTCGGGATCCCCGCCAAAAGCCTCGATATTTTTCCGCGTCCACCGAAGCGCGCAAAGAATATCCAACAGCGCCAGATTGTTGCTGAATTGATATTTCTCCTCCCTGGTCACATGGGAGAGGTTCATGCTTCCCATGAGGCCAACCCGGTAATTTGGAGCGATCACGAGGATCTCCGGATGCGCTTTGATAAAATTCTGCGGCAGATAACCCTTCTTGTAGTTGTACCCCTGAATGTAGGAACCGCCGTATACCCAGAAAAGCACTGCTTTCTTCGGCCTTTCCGGATCCGCTGTCCAGATGTTCAGGTTCAGGCAGTCTTCCGACTGCGGAAAGGTCAACGGTTCTCCGCTCCGTGCCGCCCAGAATGGCGCCGGCGGCGGCTGGATCGGCGCAAAGCCATACTCCTCGCTGCCGGCTTCCCTATCCAGCTGCTCCACCATAACCGGTGCTTCCCACCGTTTCACCGAAGCAAAAGGAATATTCTTGTAAATATAGACGCCATCTTCTTTTCCTCCGCGGATACTTCCGCAGGGGGCATGGATCGTTGAAGCAAAATTCATGATAATCTCCTCTTTTCTTCAAATTTTCATCATTCCGGTGACCACCATGAAGAGAAGTGTCAGCCAGCAGAAAATCTGCACCGGAATCAGGGAATATTTTAGATGATCCTTCATCTCCACCCCGGCCAGGCCAAGAGCCAGGTAAGGGGTGGCATTAAACAGGCTCAGGTTAGCGCTGACAATCCCGCAGGCGAATACACAACCAAAAAGCTGCTGCGGGGTAAAGCCAAATGCCGCAACCATAGGAAGAATAGCCGGCAGCACAACCGAATTTTTCGCTCCACCGAGTGTGATGCTGAGCAGCAGGCTGAAGATGCAGAGGATAAAAGGAATATGCGCGATCGCGCCTGCCGGCGCGCTGTTCACAATCAGGCGGGCCAACGCCCCGAGTTCTCCGGTTCCATTATTGATACCGACAAGGACAGCAACGCCGAAAAGCGTAAAGACCATATGGAATACCGTCCCTGACTGCTTCCTGAAGTATTCCCGCTGATCCTTGATATGGGGGTAATTCAAAACCAGAAGGACGGCAAACCCAAGGCCGAAAGCGAGATTCGACGGCAGCCTCCCCGCGAGAAGCAGAACCATCAGGGTCAGGGTGAAAATACCGTCAAACAGCGCGATCTTTCGCCCAAAGGGATATTCAACGCTCTCCCTGATCTCCTCTTTCATCTTCAGAAATTCTTCCCGGGTCAGCCCCGCCCCGTTTTTCTTTTCATACAGGGCAACAGGGACGCAGAAGAGAAGCATCAGGACAATCATAAAAATCAGCGCCGGGCGGACAAAGCGGAATACGTCGAATGCTTCTGCCCCCACGTAGGAACTACCTTCCACCAGGCCAGGAGCCCAGGGAAGAAGGCAGAGCGTGCCTGATGCCAGGCTTTCCATCAGCAGAAGCGCCTGTGGTCGGATCTTCATCCTCTCATAGATCGGCTTCATCGGGGGAATGGTACAAAGCGCTGTCGTCGCGCCGGAACCATCGAGCTGCGTTCCCATGCCGACCAGGCAGGTGATCACCAGGACGCCGAGCACGCTATTTCCCAGGAAACGCATGATGAACTGCACAAGTGCCTTGAATACTCCGGCATCATGCAGGAGGCCGAAGTACAGGATCGCGAAAGCCATCAGAAAAATCGTATTTCCCAGCGCTTTCATTCCGTCTCCGATAAATCCATTGACTTCTCGGGGCCCGTATCCCATCAACAGGGCAGCAAGAATCGGGACTGCCGAGAAAATCACTCCGGGAGGCGCCACCTCCCGGAACAGCAGCACAATAATCAATACCATCATGGCGACGGCCACGGCTATGGAAAAAGTCATTTTTTACTCCTTAAACTACAATTTGACAAATGCAATATGTTATCTCTATCTGAAAGCATCGGATTGCTTGCTGATTTGCTTATACAAATCGTAACAGAAACAGCAATAATGCAAAACGGCCAACCTGCACATCGAAAATCGCAAAAAATGTGCAGACTGACCGTTTACCAATCCGTTTTCTCCCCATATTCTATTCGATAAGATATTGAAAAATACCCCGGCTTACCTCGCGGCTTCTGCCCAAAGGTAGGAAAGCTCGAGGGGATCTTTTCCCAGGTATTTCTCAATATATGTGGCCACCGCTGCGGAAAATGCGCAGGTCATCCGGAGATTATCGTCGTCCAGGCTCCCGCCCAGCAATTCTTCTATCCTGTTGAGCCGCCCGAGCAGGGTATTTCGGTGAACATACAGCGCCTTAGCAGTCCTGGTTGCGTTGCAACTATTTTGAAGATAGGCTGCTAGCGTCCTGGACAGCTCCCCGCTGTTCCGCTGGTCATAGCGGAGAAGCTCTGCATAGCGCGGTGAACAGAGAAAAAGCAGGTTGCCTTCGTGATATCCGCCGGAGTTTCTGAAACACAGATCAATGATGTGATAGATCTGGTACCGCTCGCCCAGGATGACCCGCTGTTCCGGACGAAGCTTGGCTGCGATGTTCAGCTCTGCGCAAGATTGCAGATAGGCCTGCCGGATGAAAAATAGGTCTCTCGAGAAACTCCCGATACAGAAACGGGCATCATACTCCTGCGCCAGAGGAACGAGCTTGTCCTCTTCTGCCCGGATTTCCCGGTAACTCTCCCGGCTGTTGAGGATCAGGATGCGGTTCTCTCTCGCGGAGACCTTAGCCCCGGGAAAAACAACCCGTATAGCCTGCATCAGGGCGGTATCCATCGTGATATCATTTCCTGGATCCATCGGGACAGCCAGGAGCCACTGATACCACTGCCCCGGCTTGAGGCCAGCTTTTTCCGCCCTCCGGTTTAATTCCTCCTCACTGTGCAAACGGCGCTCAAAGATGTCATCCAAAAGCAGGGAAAAACCGCTGTCCTCAGGATGCCGCCCGGCCTTCTGGAGGGAAGCGTACTGGCGGAACAGGGGAAGGAGGGATTGAAAATTATCAAGAAGCAGATGATCAACTTCACCGGACTCTGACAGGATCAGGATGCGTCCGACCTTCATCCTCTGCTTTCGCATCTCGCAGAGGATGCCATAGGTCAGATGATCCAGGACAAAATGCATGGCGCTGATCTCAGGCTGCGGCTTTCCCTCAATGCGGGTGGCATGCCGGCGAATCTGTGCCACGAGTTCTTCCGGCATTTCCCCATGAATCAACAAGTCCATGATATACCGGTTTTCAAAAGCGTATTCCACCTCGGAGGCAAGAACCCGGCCTTCCGCATCCAGCCAGAACATCGGTTTCTGCAGAAGAGCCGAAAAAAGCTTCAAAATCTGCGCGATCCCGTCTCCCCGGACAATGGCATCGTTAATCTCCGACACCTGTCTCTCCCATTGAAAATAGTACGACATGAGCCGGTTCCCAATCTCCATGGTGGACAGGCTGGAGACAGCCCAGAGGCTGTTCCCCTTGGCTGCCAGCGGTTCGAGAGGCCCGATATCGCTTCCCTCCGATTGGATAAACATCAGCGGAAAGTTTCCCTTCCATCTCTCAAGCAGCGGCAGAAGCCTCTCCTCATTGCCAATATAGAGGCATCCCTCCTCCGGTTCCGTGTCGGGAAGGGCCATCACGATATTACGGACAGTGCTGTCCTTCACATGATCGATCCACTGGCTTTGCAGTGAAGTGTGCAGCTGATTTAACATCATGTGAAAGGAAATCATTTTCTCCATCCATCCGCCGGTAACCGGCCTTAAGCACATCCGCTCCTTCCGCCTGGCGCGGAAAACGCGGAAATTTTCAAGAAGCAGCCGGGATGTATTGCACTCCCAATGAATCTAATGATACAGTAATAAGGTTAGAAATTCAATCTGGCGCCCAGGCAGCGGATCCTTCCGCCCAACCAGCCCAGGTTTACTGCCCGCAGGAAGGAATCAATTATGTACGCTCATGTCAATGATGCAGATCTCTACTACGAAGAGGCTGGAACAGGGGAAAAATACATTTTATGCATGTCACAAATCCCGGATCCTGACCAGAAGGGATGGCCATATGACCTCGCTCCCGACGGGTATCACGTCTATATTATCCAGATGCGCGGGTATGGGAAATCTACGCATATCTCCGATCATTTTGAGAATGACTGGTACGACATCTGGGCTGATGATGTGGATGCCTTCGCCAGGCAGTTCGGGATTGAACGCTATGTCTACACCGGATTATCGGACGGCGCGGGGATTGGCTGGCACCTGTGCCTCCGCCACCCCGGCTCTCTGATCGGATTCGTCTCCCTGTCCGGCGGCCCGCACTCCCGGAAAATTGGCTCCATCAACCCATTCCGAAAGAATCATATCAGCCAGACCGCCCAGCCGGACATGGTACTCAAGTGGGCCACCTATCAGAAGCAGTGCATGCTCTCTTATGCCAAACGCTATCCGGAGGGAAGTGCACTGAATCAGGAATTCAGGGAAAAAGCAGAAAAGCTCTACGCCGACCAGCAGCACCGAAGCATAGAAGAGTTCCTCATCAACCCGTCCATTCCATTTCCCCATGTGCATACCGACGAGGAGCTTCTGTCGATTCTCTCAGAGATCCGGATCCCCATGCTGCTGATTAACGGAAAAAAGGATGCTATTCTCCCTCCATCGAAGGTTCTGGATGTGTCCGCCGTCATCCCAGGCGTCAAGGTTGTCTCCTACCAGGACGGGACAAACCGCGTCCAATATGACCACCGCCAGGATGTCCACGATGAAATTCTTCTTTTCCTGAAAAAGTATTGTCCTTAAGCTCACGGATCATCCAGCAGAGGAGTATCGTTTACTTCCTGCCATCCGCGATCCATCCCAGCGCGAAACCGAGCAGTGCAGGAACCATCCATCCGAACCCGAAGGAAGCCAGCGGCAGGCTGTTGGCCATGCGGCTCAGGATCCCCAGCGGAAAGGCGGCGAGGATGCTCTGCACTGCCGTAAATCCGACACAGAGACGGGGCAGGACACGCTGCTGCTTCTGCCTGGGAAGATAGAATAACAGGATCAGCACGATGGCAATGGGATAAACCGCATTCAGCACCGGCGTGGACAGCTGAATGATCTGGGCAAGACCGATGTTCGAGATCAGCATGCTGGCAAATGCAAAAAATCCCATCATCGCGGGATAAGGGATGCGGGGAAGCAGCTCATGGAAATACTGCCCCACGCAGGCGAGAAGGCCGACGCAGGTATTGAAGCAGGCGATCAGGAAAATCGCCGCGACCAGCGAAAGCCCTGCTGTGCCGAATAAGGCATTTGCCAGCGCGGTAAGAACCTCTGCGCCCGTATCCAGCCCGGAAAAAGCTCCGCCCACCTGAGTCCCTGCATAGCCCAGCATCGCGTAGACCGCGAGGAGCAGGCAACCGGCGATCCAGCCGGCACGCACGGCACTCCGCTCCTGCTCCTGTCTCTCCGTGATTCCAAGCGCCGCGATATTCAGCAGAATAACCGCCCCGAAATTCAGCGCGGCAAGGGTATCCATCGTCTGATAGCCGTACAGGATTCCCCGGGCAGCCGGCAGGGTGGCATATTCTGTTGCGGGAACGCCCGGAGCCGCCGACAGGGGGTGGAACAGGCAGCCCGCAAATAGCACCAGAATCAAGACGAGCAGGCATGGGCAAAGAATTTTCCCCAGTCGGTCGGTCAGCTTTTCCGGGCGCAACGCCAGAAGAAATGCCGCCGCAAAGAACACGGCCGAATAGGCCGCCTGAAAATTCCTGCCGTCCTGAACTAGCGGAACCAGCATTTCAAAGGATGTGCTCGCTGTCCGCGGAATGGCCAGGCAGGGGCCGATCGCGAGATACACCGCGATCGTGAGAATCAGGGCGAATTTCGGGTGGACAGAGGAGGCCAGATTCATCAGCCCCCCCCGCGTGCGCCGCCGCGATGACCCCCGCAATCGGAAGCGCGACCGCGCTGACCGAAAGTCCAAGAAAGGCAAGCCAGAAATTGGTACCGGCCTGCATGCCGAGATAGGGCGGGAATATCAGGTTCCCCGCGCCAAAGAACATCGAAAACAGTGTAAATCCGACCAGCAGCTGCTTTTTCCGGGAAAATGTCTTCATGGTAATAACTCCGTTTCCTTTTCTTGCTGACGAACATTATAGCGCATGATTCCCCCATCTGTGAACAGCCGTCCTCAAAAATATCACCTGCGCGCATATTCCCTGCGATATCATATCCATCTCCCGGCGCAGCAAATGATTCCTCTGAGAATGCCGCAACAGCGGCTGAAGATGCTCCGTTTTTCTTCCTGATCCGATCGAACGTTTTGCGCAACCGTTTCATAGGCGAGCATGGTCATGACATTTGCGGATCATCCTATTCCAGGAAGAGGCCGGATTATGGGACAGATCTCTGTGTAAGATATAGTCGTAGGAACAACGGCGGCGAATTCTACCGGACAATTTTTCGGCCTTTAGAATAATTGTCCAGTAGGTGATCCTATTTTCATCATTTGTAATCGGATGAATGCATTTGTTGTCTTTCTGTGATATGCCACAGGTGGTTAAGATATGACCATAAACCAATATCAGTCAGGAGGATAATACGATGGCAAGCACATTAGTTCAATTCAGAACAGAAGATACAGAAAAGCTTCGTGCCGTTCAGATCCTTGATCGTCTCGGGCTCTCTCTTCCCGCATATCTGAGGATGTGTATTTCAAGGCTGAACCAGGAAAACGGTATTCCTTTCAGCATGAAAATAGAGGAAGAAACCAATCCCGGCATCCGTGCTCTTCAAAGGGCCAGTCGGATTGCAGAGGAATATGGCATCTCAGATATGACTCTCGAGGAGATCAATGCCGAAATCGCAGAGGCAAGGAAGTAAAAACCTGTGAAGTATTATGTGGTTATCGATACGGATGTCCTCGTCTCAGCAGTTCTGAAAGCACACTCTGTTCCGGGTAGCATCGTAGAACTTGCCTTTGACGGGCCAATCATACCCATTCTGAATGAGGTGATAGAAAAGGAATATCGGGAAGTACTTTCCCGTCCAAAGTTTCATCTTCCCGAAGATCTCATAGAAGCCATTATGAGCACTTTTCATAAACGTGCCCTTTATGTCGATGCCGAGCATCTCGACGTAGAACTGCCGGATCCCAAAGATCTCGTATTTTATGAAGTGGTTATGAAAGAACGAAAAGAGGAAGATGCTTATCTTGTGACCGGAAATATCAGGCATTTCCCAAACAGACCTTTCATCGTGACCCCTCGGAAGATGCTGGACATTATCCTCAGGGATCAGGATTTCCGAGATGAGTAATCCCTGACCAGAACAGAGGCCGCCATGCCCAACACTTACCTTCCCGGCGATACCCGGCAGCGTGTCCAGGACCTTATCAAAAACAGGAAGATCACCCAGGCCGAACTTGCTGAAAAAGTCGGTCTTTCCAACAGTGCTCTCAGCCGGTATCTCCAGGGGCGGACAACGAACCTGGGAGATGGCTTCATCATCCGGATCGTCAAATACTTTAATGTGTCGACGGACTTCCTCATCCATATCGACCTTCACACTGATATGGTTCTTTATTCAGAAAGTTTGGACAAGAGGCATACCGTCTCGACGTTGTTCCACGTGAGCAGCAAAAACTCCATGGCGGTATTGCTCCTGATCAAGCATTCACAAGTTTCAGAAACTTTTTATCGTTCATCTGCTCATTCGTAATATATTCTCCGTCATGAAACAACGCATAGTTTGTAATCGGAGTCGGAGCATTCTGTGCTTTCTCTCTGCTTTCGATATGGATCGCATGGAATGGTATATCATTTTCTCTGGCAGTCTGCTCCAGCACTGGAATATACTTCGCATTGAACGGACACTGGCTGATGTAATACAGTACATAACCTTTTTCTTCTATGCGCGGATGCTTTGCACATTCCCTGAAATGAGGCTTGTCTGCATCCGTCACAAATGGCAAGTACCACAACTGAATGCCATTGTCCGCCTCGTCGCATACGGTAAAGCCCTTATATTTCAGAAACTTAGGGTCGGCAAGGAACGGCTTCTTCTTAGCTGCTGCCAATATACACAGTCCTTTCTTCCCCTTTTCTTTACTGTCCTCAATACAGGCGTTCAGCAAGTCTGCAGAATAGCCATGACCTTTGAAGGAACCGGACACCCACAGGCAATCGATATACATATAGCCGTCAGCCTGGATTGGAACCCACGCGTTCTCAGCCGGGATATATTCTATAAAGCACTTTCCCCGCTCCACACTCTTCAGAAAGACAAGTCCCTCTTCAAACCTGTCGGCCAGCCACGCCTTCTTCGATGACACCTGAACATCCTTATTATTGGAAATGGCACAGCAGATATGCTCCTTTTCAAGATTTTCCTTTGTAACTCTGATATACTCCATAGGATCAATTCTCCTTCACTTTTATCGGATGACGGATCACGGTCCTCAGCTTCTCCGGTGCTGCTTTCCGCGCATCGCTCAGATAAATCTCATGGTGCATGCGTTCGTCCGTAATATCAAGAGCATATCCCTGCTCTTCCATAAATCTGTGCATCGCCGCTACCGTGGCAGGCTCATCATCATAAGCCCCGATATGCATACACTGAACACACAGCCCTTCTTCATAGGTAAAGAACTCAACTTTCGAAAAATCCTGTTTCTTCTTTGCCGCAGCTTCTTTGACAGCCCAGTCAAAATCATCTTTCGTCACAAAATCCGGCAGACGGATGACGGAGATCCACCGGAAAGAATCCTTATGGGTATAATCGACACCGATCACTCCATCCTGCCACCAGAATCCTTCCAAAGGCGGCACCACATAATCAAAATATCCATCGATCTGATAGCTGCCTTTCTTACTCATCTTGATCGTAAAAGTAATACCGTACAGAAGACCTATCGCCTGTTTGTACTCGCCTTCCTCATCATTGGGATCCCCGCTGCCGCGTACCGCGATAAAATTCATTTCCGGCACAGTTACTATTGAAGGTGTTCCTTTCGGCATATAGAATTCTTGGTATTCTTTTTTGAAATCAAATGCCATAAATGTTAATCCTCCTCATAAAGCTGTAATGTCTCCTCTGCATTCCTGCGGATAATATCCCGCGCTTCTGCCGGCTCCAGCACTTCAGCCTTCGCTCCGAAAGTCATGAGCCAGGTCACAAGGTTTTCCATATCCGTGTAGTCCGCTGTAAAGAGCAGTCTTCCATCATCCGCTTCTGTAAAGCAATCAGGTCCGAAGTCTTCGATCAGGCGCCATTTCATATCCGGTGAAAATAACGCCTTAACCTTAATCTCACCCGGAAATATTTTTTCAGCTGAAAGATCCGGCATAGGTGCATCTCGGCAGACAAATTCTTTATCCGTTTCTGTAACGCGATCCATGCGATTCAGCTTAAACAATCTGTAATCCTTACGATCCATACACCAGCCCCAAAGGTACCAGCTTGACCATCGAAATACCAGATAATAAGGTTCAACCGTCCGCTCGCTGTCACCGGACGGAGCATAATACCGAAACCGGACCATGTGCCTGTCTCCGATCGCATCCTGTATCGTTTCTATCTTCGGCGCCAGCGAATCCCGATACCACGATGACAGATCGATCAAAATGGAATCCCGTCCGCTGATGAACTCAGAAGATCCTGCCTGTATTTTTTCCATCAGCTGACCGTAATAACTGCTCCCGCTCACGCTGTCCAGGCTTCTCAGTCCTGCAAGGATCATCTGCATGTCCCTGGATGTCAGGATTGTCCTGTCCATCCGGTATCCGTCCATAATACTGATCCCGCCGCCAGTGCCCTGAACTGTACGAACAGGAATACCGGCCTTGCAAAGGTCCTCAATATCTCGGTTAATCGTCCTGCGAGACACTTCAAACCTTTCTGCCAGTTCAGGAGCTGTTGTCTTGTCTTCCTGCAATAAGATTGACAATATTCCTATCAGCCTGTCTATCTTCATATTCTCTTACGCTCCATTTATATACTAACGCATATAACACGACATCTGTATGTCATGTTTATTATATCAGGGCAATGCAATTTCAGCAAAAGGAAAACCTGTGGAAATCCCATATCACGGTTCATTCCACAGGTTTTTTCACATACTCTTCAAACTTTAGTAGTCTGTCAAATGTCTTTCTCTGAACTCTTGATCCTGTAATAATCCTCAGCATCAACGCTAATCTCAACACAGTCCTTCGGCTTCGCATTTTTCTTGCTCAAGAGGCACACCGTCTCCACGTTCGCCGTCCCCGGGAACATATCGACGCAGCAGCACCGCGTCGTCCGGTATCCAGCCTGCCGGAAGATCTGGAGGTCGCGCTGCAGGCTCGTCGGCTTGCAGGAGACGTAGATGATGTGCGGCACGCCGAAGCCAATCAGCTTGCTGATGGCCTTCGGATGGATGCCGTCGCGCGGCGGGTCGAGGATCATCAGGTCAGGCTTCTCTGTGAGCTCATCGACAACCTTCAGGACATCCCCGGCGATAAAGGTGCAATTGTCAAGGCCGTTCAGCGCTGCGTTTTCCCGCGCGGCCCGCACCGCCTCAGCGACGATCTCCACCCCGACCACATGTTCCGCGACCGGGGCAAGGATCTGTGCGATCGTCCCGGTGCCGCTGTAGAGGTCATAGATCGTCCGCACGCGGGCAGCTTTTCCGCCTAACGCCTCCAGGGCGTACTCACGGACCTTCCCGTAGAGCACCTCAGCGCCGCCGGAGTTGGTCTGGAAAAAGGAAAATGGCGTAATCCGGAATGCCAGCCCGAGAAGGCACTCTGTAATGTAATCCCTGCCGAACAGGACTTCGGTTCCCTCGTCCTTCACGGCGTCCGCGAGGCTGTCGTTCCGCGTGTGGAGTACCGAGGCCAGGGAGCCGGAAAGCGGCAGCTCCCTGAGAACACGGACAAATCCGCCGAGAAGCTCCCTCTCCCGTTCCGGGTCAAGCTGTGTCGTGGTTACAAGGTCAACCAGCATTTCCCCTGTGGCGCGGGAGCGGCGGACGAGGAGATGGCGGAGATAGCCGGTATGCTGCATTTTCCGGTAGAAAGGCACCCCGCTCGCGGCAAAGTACTCCTTCGAAGCCCGGAGGACGGCACAAAAGTCCGGATGGACCAGCTGGCACCGGTCCGTGGTCACGATGTCATAGAAGCTGGCCGCCCGATGGAGGCCGAGGGCAAATGCACCGTCCTTCGTCTCATCACCGAACGAATATTCCATCTTGTTCCGGTAACCCCGGTCGTCCGGCCCCGGAAAAATGCCCTCGAACACTTTCGCGATCTCCGGGCTCACCTGCGTGAGCAGCCGGAGAACCTGGTCCTTTTTGATTTCCCGCTGGGAACTGGCGGGAACGGTCTGGTAGAGGCAGCCGCCGCAGATGCCATAGTGCGGGCACGGATTTTCCTCTGTTTCCAGTGGAGAGCGCATGGTCACCTCACGCAGCCGGCCTTCCATCCTTTCCCCGCGCCGCTTCGACACCACGAAACGGACTCTCTGTCCGGGGATTGCCCCCTTGACCGTCACAAGGCCGCCATCGCCGTCGGTGTCATCGTCGCTCTCCACGCGCACAATTCCCCGGTTCGGAAAATCCATCCGGAGCACATTTCCCTCATATTCCAGCCCTTTTTTCATATCAATTCTCCAAGCAAATTTGCTAAGTTCGAACTGCGCTGACGCTTGTTCTCACTAAGCAAATTCGCATAGCTCGCACTAAACTCGCACTTCGCCCGCTGGGCTCGCGCCCCGCTCCGCGGATAGCCACTCCACTAAACTCGTACTGCGCTTTTGCTTGTCCTCGTTAAGTGGCTGGTTATTGTTAAGTGCTCTGCTAAGAAAAAAGCGTGATGGAGCCGAAGCAGCATCACGCCCGCACAGACACTTCGCAGTTCTCAGTTACTGGTCTTCCTTCTTGCTGTCATCCTTATCGTCAGCATCTGTATCATCATCGTCATAATCGAACTCATCGTCGGCGTCATCATCATAATCCTCATCGTAGTCGTCGAGATAGTCCGGCTCGAGAAAACGATACACCGCATAAGCGATTGCCGCTACCGCCGCGGCAGCGCCGACAAGCGCGAAGATCCAGAGAATCCGGTTCTTCTGCTTCTCTTCCTCCTCCTGACGGTGAATCAGGTCACTGAGTCTCGTGGCATTGGCAATCTCCTCAAATTTTGCCATTGCGTCCTTGCTGATGTTGCTGAATCTATCCATCCCAGATACCCCTTTCCGCACAATCTTGCGTATCTGTCCAGCGCATGTCGGGTATGGCCAAGCGCCGTAACTTTTGCTTTATTATAGCACGCGGAATGACCGCGTGTCCATGCCGGCGGCATACCCGGGAGGCATTTTTTTCCTTCCGCTCCGGCATCACGCGAAACGGCGGCCTCGCCTCAGAAGCCGTTTTTTCCATCTGTCCCGGTTCCGGAGAAATCAGGCCTTCTCCAGCCGCGCGAGGGAGACGAACATCTTCTTCACCCCGAAGCGGTCGAATTCCACGGTGATCTCGAAGTCCTTTCCGCCGTCCTCGACACTGCGTACCGTGCCCTCGCCGAACCGTTTGTGCTTCACGCGGTCCCCCGGCGCGAAATCCACAGAGGCTGCCTTTTCCACCCGGAATTCTTTTCCGAAGGTCGGCGCGGCGGGCTTCCGCGGCCGGCTTGTCCTGCCTGCGCCGGGACCCGCTGTCCCGGAACTCCCCGGGAAACTGTTCCTGCCGCCGGAGAACTGGCTCCCGCCGGAGAAGGACAGATCTGATGGCTCTTCCCCGAAATCCGGCGCATTTTCCCGCGACCTCGCGCGGGCAAGAGCCGACCAGGAATCCTGCATATCCCTTTCCAAAAGCTTATCCGGAATTTCACTCACGAACCGGCTCTCCGCCTCAGTCTGCCACTCGCCGTGGATCATGCGCCGGCGCGCCGCTGTCATTCTGAGTTCTTTCCTTGCGCGAGTGATCCCGACGTAGCAGAGGCGCCGCTCTTCCTCCATATCCGCCCCGTCGCCGCTCATGATGGATTGCATGCCCGGGAAGAGGCCATCCTCCATTCCCGCCATATAGACGTAGGGGAATTCCAGACCCTTGGCGGCATGAAGGGTCATCAGCACAACCCGGTTTTCCGAATCGTCCAGGTTATCGATATCCGCGACCAGGGCAACATCCGCAAGAAAGCCGTCCAGCGTTGGCTCATCAGCGTTCTCGGCGTAGAGTACCGCCTTGTTGGCCAGCTCATCGATATTGTCGAGGCGGGCCTGGGCCTCCTCCTCAGTCTTCTCCTGCGCGCGGATCTCCTCCCGGTAGCCGGTGTCCTGGAGAACCGCCTCGATGAGCTCGCGCACAGACAGCGTCTTGGCCTTTTCCCTGAGCGAACTGATCTCGTCCGTGAAGGACTGAATTTTCGCCCCCGCCCTGCCGAGCGACGGGATATTGTCCGCGTGCTCCAGCGCTTCATAAAAGCTCATCTGGTTGGCGGCGGCAAAGACCGCGGCTTTCCCGATCGTGGTCTGCCCGATGCCGCGCTTCGGCACATTGATGATGCGCTGGGCGGCGACATCGTCCGCGCCGTTGGCGATGGTTTTCAGATAGCACAGAACATCCTTGATCTCTTTTCTCTGGTAGAAGTTTACCCCGCCGACGAGACGGTAAGGAATATTATACGCGAGAAATTTTTCCTCCAATACCCGGGACTGGGCATTCGTCCGGTACAGCACAGCAAAATCCCGGTACGCGGCGCCTTTTTTGAGCTTGACGAGGACATCCCTGGCAATCCCCTCCGCCTCATCGTAGGCGGAATCGTACATGGAGAAGCGGATCTTATCGCCCTCCGGGTTGGCCGTCCAGAGCGTCTTGTCCTTCCTGCCCCGGTTGTGATGGATCACTTCATTTGCCGCCGCCAGGATATTCTTCGTCGAGCGGTAATTCTGTTCCAGCTTGATGACCCTGGCGCCGGGGAATTTCTTCTCGAAACTCAGGATATTCCGGATGTCCGCCCCGCGGAAGCGGTAGATCGACTGGTCATCATCGCCAACGACGCAGAGGTTCCGGTATTTGCCCGCCAGCTGGCTGACCAGCCGGAATTGGACCGTATTCGTATCCTGGTACTCATCCACCATGATGTAACGGAACCGCTCCTGATAGTAGGCCAGAATATCCGGAAACTGGTCGAACAGCTCTACCGTCTTGAGCAGCAGGTCGTCGAAATCCAGGGCGTTGTTCTTCTTCAGAAGCTTCTGGTACTCCATGTAGCAGGCAGCGTAGACCTTCTCCGGATAGCGGCTCCCGTAATCCGCCTGGTAGGCATCCTCGTCCTCCATGGCATTTTTCGCCGCGGAGATGTGGCCGAGAACCTGCTTTTCCCGGAATTTTTTCGGATCCACCCGGCAGTTCTTGAAGACCTCCTTCATCAGGGTTTTCTGGTCGTCCGTGTCATAGATGGAAAAACTGTTGCTGAAGCCGAGATTGTCGATGAATCGCCGGAGGATCCGGACACACATGGAGTGGAAGGTGGATACCCAGACCTGGTCCGCGCCAAAACCGACAATGTTATCCACGCGCTCACGCATTTCCCCGGCGGCTTTGTTGGTAAATGTGATTGCCAGGATATGCCACGGCTCAACGTGTTTTTCCTCGATCAGGTAGGCGATCCGGTGCGTCAGCACCCTTGTCTTTCCGGAACCCGCGCCGGCAAGGACCAGCAGCGGCCCCTCGGTGGCAAATACCGCTTCCCTCTGTTCCGGATTCAGCGTGTCATACTTTCCCATGGTGCTATCCCTTCCTCAGACTGCTTGTCATCTGGTTTTTGATACTATATAATCAAAATAAGGTGGTGATTGCTGATGGTTTCCAATCAGGATATTCTGAATGAACTCATGAACTATGTGGACGGTCTCTCCCACATCCGCTCAGATGAGGTACCGGACATTGATCTCTATATGGATCAGGTGACAACCTTCATGAATGAGCGGCTTGCCGGCACGCGGGCAGACAGAGACGGCGCGGTGATCACGAAAACCATGATCAATAATTACGCGAAAAACCGTCTTCTCCCCGCGCCGGTGCGGAAGAAATACTCCCGCAGCCATGTCCTCCTGCTGATTCTGATCTATTACTTTAAAAATGTCCTCTCCTTCACGGACATTGAGACGATCCTCCATCCTCTCTGTGAGGGGCATTTTTCCCGTGAGGCGGATCCGGCTCTCGCGGAGATCTACGACCGGGTATTCACCCTGGAGGACAGTGCCCGGAAAAATCTCCGAAAGGACGTCGAGGAGAAATTCGCGCAGTGCGAGGATACCTTCGCGGATGCCCCGGAGGAAGACCGGGAGTACCTGCGCCTATTCGCCTTCCTCTGCTCCCTCTCCTTCGATGTGTACGTCAAGAAGGAGATGGTGAACCAGATCGCGGGGATTCTCCGGGAGGAAGGTGTTCCTTCCGCGCAGGGCGCCCATGAGCGGGTTCCCGGAGAAAATTAGAAATGTTTCCGGCAAATACAAGATTGCCCGGCGTCAGCCGCCGCTCATCGGCGGCACCGGCACCGGCCTTCTGCGGTCAAAGACCTCGCTGACATCGAAGAGGTCGCTCAGATGGTCCTTGGACGGGTGGTTCTCCGGAAGGTCATAGTACATCCGGTAGCCGTCCAGGTTCCGCCTCCCCTGGCGGAAGTAATCGTCCCCGAGCTGCACATAGTACTGGCTCCCGTCCACGTTGCAGAAATAACGAAAACCCGCCTGGTACAGATACTGGTAGCGCTCGGAGGAGGTGTCATAGGGATGCCAGTCCCCGATATCGCTGCCAAACGGGAACAAGATAATATCCGTCTGCCCGGTCAGCGGCTCTACCCGCTGCTCCCATTTATCCGTATCGGTCCGGAAAGCATCCATGCTGATGGCTCCCATATTCCGGTGCCCCCAGCTGTGGGATGCCAGCTCATAGCCGTCGTCGCGCAGCGCCTGGCAGACCGCCTTCGCCTGCGCCCTCTCCTCATCAATATTGAAATCCGGATGTTTCGCCAGAAAGTCAAGGTTTGTCGCGTAGTCGTCGTCGGTCCGGTAACCCAGGATGCCGTTATAACCGGTGAAGGCAAGGCAGGCCTTGGCGCCCTTGTAGGAAAAATCCGGATGTTTGTCAATAAAGTGGTCCAGAATCGGCACCAGGTCATAATCCCCTGTGGAAATGCTGCCGTCGTCGTTCTTGTATTCGCAGGTTGGCCTTCCATCCTCCCCGATCACCATCTTGGTCGCAAAGCCGTCGCCTTCCATGTATTCATAGTAGCAGACGTCATCCTGAGACATGACGAGCGCCTGTTTTCCCGGAGGAAGCTCGATATCCCCAGCGACCATGTGCATCTTGCCGTCCTCGCCCTGCTCCTCATGAGCACAGTCGTGAAGGCGCACCAGCACAAACCCCTTTGCGTAGAGGGAGTCCAGGATTTTCTCAAATTCCAGCTTCGTGGTCATCACCTGATTGTAGCCATCCTGCTTTTTGTCCCCGTCAAATGCCTTTTCTGTGTCAATGATCAGGGTATGAAAAAAGACATGGGTGATTTTATTCACATCCTGTTTCTGCAGGGTGGATTTTGTCTGCTGGTACTCCGCGATTTTCGCTGTCACGGCGCTGTCTTCCGCATACTCGCTGCCCTGGAGCTTCTCAATCGCCCCATCGTAATCGTAGCCCGCCGCGAGGCGGCCAGCGTCGGCGAGAACCGCTTCCGCGCCGGTGAGTGTCTCCGCCTCCGTACTCTCCTCCCCGCCGGACGGCCCGGCACCGGAAGAGCTGTTCCCGTCTTCGGGAGATCCTACGGATTCCGCCACCGCCAGGCTGGCTTCACTGCCGCTTCCTGGAATCAGCCTTCCGGGGGCGAGGATTCCCCGCCGCCAGGCAAGGACTCCGGCGATGACCATCAGGACAGCCAGCACCGGAATCAGAACCTGGTAAGAATAAATGCCGCCGAAAAACCCTCTCCTGCGGCGGCTTCTTCTCTTTCTCATGATTCTTTCCTCCTTGCTCCATGCATGCTTTCGCTTGCGCGTCTATCTTACCCGAATCCCCTGCCAGCGTCAAGAATGCGAGCTTTCCTTATGGATTTTATGACATTAACGTGATAAAATAGCATTGCTGTACCATTTTACTTGATGACTGTCGGGCAAATGTCAAGATGATTCGCTATTTTGCTCTTTTGGGGGTATTCATGAACGACAAAATTCATTCCGAGGAAGTTGACCGCCTGTTCCAGGGAATCCTGACCCTCCGGAATACGGAGGAATGTTATCAGTTCTTTGAGGACGTCTGCACGGTAAACGAAATCCTCTCTCTCTCCCAGCGCTTTGAAGTCGCCGCCATGCTCAGGGAGAAGCGCACCTACCTCGATATCGCGGACAAGACCGGCGCCTCGACGGCGACCATCAGCCGGGTCAACCGCTCCCTGAATTACGGCCGTGACGGCTATGACATGGTGCTGGGGCGTCTTTCGGAACAGGAAAAAAAGTGAGCTCCGCGCGTAACAGCAAAATCCGGAATACCGGGAGAGCTTTCTCTCCCCGTATCCCGGATTTCATGATTTCTAAGGACGTCACGATTTCTCAGAACGTCACGATATCCTTGATCGGCTCCGCCGGCTCGACGGACTCCGCGTAGAGCATCGGCGCGTCGCTCTCATATTCAGGGCGGTATTCATAGCGGATCGTTGCGCGGACGCGCACCCAGTCCCGGTTGTTCAGCTTCCGCCCGCCCTTCGCGCGGCACATAAAGCCCAGGAAGGACATGTCCGCCTCGCAGCAGGTCATCGCCATGCGCCCCGGGACGAAATCATTTGACGCAAATTCCGGGCGTTTCAGCACCATGCCAGTGAACTCCACGGTTTTCCCGTCGTAGCGCTCCTTATTGTCGAACGCGTCGATGTACCAGACGCCGTAATCCTCCGGCTTGATCTCAATCACATCAGCGTTCACATCGAAGGGCAGGGCGTCCTCCACCGTGCCGGAGACCTCGCCGTCCTTATCCTCGAAAATGATCTCGACCCTGGCATTCATCCCCTTCAGGATCCGGTGGAAATCATTCAGCCGGTCATAGACACCGTCGCACCGGTTGACGATCAGCATTTCCGTGTTCCGGACCATGATCCCGAGCAGGGATTTCATGCCGAGGTTGTTCAGGTACATGTCCAGCGTAGACCCGTCGATGATCGTGATCTGCTGGTAGAGCGTCCACGTGTCCGGAAGGACTAGCTTGGACACATCCCACATACCGTTCCACTCCATCAGCACCCGCTCGGGCGCGAAGGTTTTCTCCAGGCCTGCCAGATATTCCGGCGTCAGCGTCTCCATGTCGTCGATGACAATCTTCTGGGTGTTCGTGCGCCGGAGAAGGTCATCGTCATACTCCTCCTCGCCCTCCTCGCAGACCAGAAGCAGGGTCAGCCCTTCGGTCTGGAAATAATCCTGCTCCATGGTAAAGCGGATGAACTGTGTTTTTCCGGCTTCCAGGAAGCCGTTGATGAGAAACAGGGGGAGTTTTTCTTCCTCGTCGCTCCCCGTGTCCTGCGTATATTCTTCGTCAGCCATTCGGTACCTCCGTGATCTTGTCCCTCCGGCGGGCTGCCATTCATTATCCGACAAATGCCTTCTTCAGGGCATCCTCGCGGAGATCCGCCCCGATCACTACAACCTTGCCGGTGTAGTCCGCCGCGCCGTCCCGGATTTCAAACTGCTCCGGAACCATGTCAAAGTACATCCATTTTCCGGCTTCCGCGGTCGGCAGCATGCCCTTGCAGCGGATGATCGTCCCGAACTCGTCACTCGAGCTCATGCGCTGTAGGATGCTGTCCAGCTTCTCGCGGGTAAATGCGTGCGGCGTCTCCAGCCCCCAGCTGGTGAAGATTTCGTCCGCGTCGTGGTCTTCGCCGTGGTGGTGATGATTGTGGATGTGCACGCCGTCATCCCCGTCCTCATCATGATCGTGGTGGTGATGCTCCTCATCCTCCTCCTCGTCGTGATGATGGTGGTGGTGCTCCTCATCCTCCTCCTCGTCGTGATGATGGTGGTGGTGCTCCTCATCCTCATGATGATGTCCGTCCTCATCGTGGTGATGGTGATGCTCGTCCTCATCATCGTCATCGTCGTGCTCATGCTCGTGCTCCCGCACGCGCTCCATGACCTCGCGCATCATGTCCTCCTCCATGGTGTCCGGACGGGAAATGATGTCCAGGAGCTGTTCGCCGCTGAGCTCGTCCTCCGGCGTCGTGATGATCACCGCCTTCGGGTTGATGCCGCGGACAATCTCCACCGCCTCCTCGATCTTCTTCTCATCAGCGATATCGGTGCGGGAGAGGACCACCGCCCCGGCATACTGGATCTGGTTGTTGAAAAATTCGCCGAAGTTCCGGGCGTACATCTTCGCCTTCTTGGCATCGACGATGGTCACCGCCGCGTTCAGCTCCACATCAAGATTCTCGGAAACCGATTTCACGGCGCCGATGATATCGGAGAGCTTTCCGACACCGCTGGGCTCGATGATGATGCGGTCCGGCGTGTATTTCTCGATCACCTCGCGGAGAGAGGTCTCAAAATCGCCGACCAGGGAGCAGCAGATGCAGCCCTGGTTCATTTCCCGGATCTCGATGCCGGCATCCTTGAGGAATCCGCCGTCGATGCCGATCTCGCCGAATTCGTTCTCAATCAGGACAACCTTCTGCCCCTTCAGCGCCTCCCGGATGAGTTTCTGGATAAATGTCGTCTTCCCCGCGCCGAGGAAGCCGGATATAATATCAATCTCTGTCATCAGATTTAACCTCCGTAAAACTGCTTTTTCCCATCAGCAACCTTCATTTTTACATTTTCCTGTATCCGATGTCAAGTAGGCGGCAACATCCGCCGGCTTTCCGGCGAGCAGGCAGGGATGAAAGGCGGCAAGCTCCGCTTTATCCCGGTAGCCCCAGAGGACGCCGATGGTCTTCATCCCGGCGCTTGTCCCGGTCTTCATGTCCGTATTGGTGTCACCCAGGTAAATGCACTCCTCCGGGGAGACGCCAAACTCCCCAGCAATCGCCAGGGCGCCCGCCGGATCCGGCTTTTTGGGAAATCCGGCGCGCTCGCCGCGGACCGCGTCAAAGTATCCCCTGCCGAAAATCGTCTCGATGTTCTCGACCGCCTGGGCATCCGGCTTGTTGGAAAAGCAGGCAATCTTTACGCTGTTCTTTTTCAGGAATTCCAAAAGCTCCGGGATGCCGTCGTAGGGCCTGACCTCCCGCATGCAGTTCGCCGCGAAGACCGCCATGTAGCGTTTTTTTGCCTCCTCGAGATGCGTGAGCTGGTCATCCCCGCGAAGGCGGAGCGCCCGGGTCATCTGCATGATATAGCCGTCCCCGACGATTTTTCTAGTGTCCTCCTCCCGGATTTCCTTCATGCCGAAGCTTAGGAGCACCTGGTTTGTGCACCAGGTCAGGGCACCCAGCGTGTTGAGGAGCGTGCCATCCAGGTCAAAAACCGCTGCTTTGATCATTTCCGTCCGTCCTTTCTGTACCTGCACTGCCGGCGGCACATCCCGGCTTCCGGAGGAATGCCGGCGCCCCCGGAATATCCCGGCACCCGGAGGAATGCCGGCGCGGCATCTCCGCCGCTGTTCCGGCAGCCGCGGCATCCCGCGCCGCGCGCCGCGCCTCCGCCTCCCTGCGGGAATACACGCAGCCGCAGAAATCCTGCCGGTAGAGGCCGTATTCCCGGGAGAGCTCAATCGACCGGTGATACCCCTCCCGCTTCTTGAAATCCGAGTTCAGGAAGGCCACCCCGTACTTTTTCCCCATCGCCTCCCCGATCGTGTTCAGGCGGGCCGCGTTTTTCAGCGGGCTGATGGTCAGGGAGGTGGTGAAATAGTCAAAACCGCCGGCCTTTGCGGCCTTCGCCGCCTCCTCAAGGCGCAGGGAAAAGCAGATCCCGCAGCGGTTCCCGCCCTCCGGGTCGTCCTCGTGGCCGCGGACAAGCTTCCGGTAGCGCTCCGGATCGTACGTCCCCTCGAGGAAATGCACCGGATACTTCACCGGCATTTCCCGGATCAGGCGCATTTCCTCCCGGACGCGCTTCTCATATTCCTCCCGGGGAGAAATGTTCGGGTTATAGTAAAACACCGTGATCGCAAAGTGGCTGGACAGATACTCCAGCACATAACTGCTGCACGGGGCGCAGCAGGCGTGGAGAAGAAGGGTCTTCGGCTCCCCGCCGCAGGGAAGCCTCTCCAGCACCTGCTCCATCTCCTTCTGATAGTTTCTCTTTGGCATCGCCATCGCCGGTCCTCCCCCTCCCCCGGAAGCCGCACCGCGGCCTCCGGATAGGATGAAGAACGGCAGCTGCCTTCTGGAGCAGCTGCCGAACCACATTTAATACAGGAAATCGTGGATCCGCCTGCTGCGGACCGGATTTCTGAGCTTGCGGAGCGCCTTCGCCTCAATCTGGCGGATCCGCTCACGGGTAACGTTGAATTCCTTGCCGACCTCCTCGAGGGTTCTCGGATGGCCGTCCTCCAGGCCGAACCGCAGGATGATAACCTGGCGCTCCCTCTCCTTGAGATCCTTGAGCAGGGTGTCAATGTGCTCGCGCAGCATGACCGACTCCACATTCTCCTCTGGGGTCGTGATGTTGTTGTCCGCCACAAAATCACCCAGGTTGGAATCGTCCTCCTCGCCGATCGGCGTTTCGAGCGATGCCGGCTCACGGGCGATCTGCATGATCTCCATGACCTTCTCCTCGGTCATGTCGAGCGCCTTCGCGAGCTCCGGAACCGACGGCTCACAGCCGAGCTCCAGGGTCAGCTTCCGCTGCATCTTGGACATCTTGTTGATCGTCTCTACCATGTGGACGGGCACGCGGATGGTTCTCGCCTGGTCCGCGAGCGCCCTCGTCACCGATTGGCGGATCCACCAGGTCGCGTACGTCGAGAGCTTATAGCCCTTCGTGTAGTCGAACTTTTCCACGCCCTTAATGAGGCCGAGATTGCCCTCCTGCACCAGGTCAAGGAAGCTCATCCCGCGGCCGGTATAGCGCTTGGCGATACTCACGACAAGGCGCAGGTTCGCCTCGATCAGGCGGTCCTTTGCCCGCTGGTCGCCCTCACTCTTGCGCTTCGCGAGAGCCTGCTCCTCCTCGGCGGAGAGCAGCGGGACAGTGCCGATTTCCTTGAGGTACATGCGGACCGGATCCTCCGTCCCGATGCCGTCCAGGAGGTTCACCGCACTCAGGTCGATCTCCTCGCTCTCATCTTCCTCGTTCTTCAGAAAATCATCATCGGGATCGGCTGTCGCCTCAACTCCGGCCTCGGCTTCCGCCTCGATCTCCGACTCGTTCAGCTCCGAATTGCCGGAACCAGCGCTGTCCGCGTCGTCCCCGGCAGACATATCCACCCGGATCCCGCTCTGGTCCAGATAATTGTAAATCTCCTCCATCTGGTCCGGATTCAGGTCATCTTCCTCAAACGCGTTATTGATCTCGTTGACATCCAGAGAATCATTCTTCTTGTGGCCGAGTTCTGCGAGCTGCTGCATTTTCCGTAAAAACTCTTTTTTGTTCACAGTAACATCCTTTCACCTTAGATGCCTAGCCCCATTCCATCTCCGTGCGAAATTTCATTATACATCAAGATTAGTATTGTGTCAATGAGGTATTTTCTGTCAGACGTAACCGTAAATCCCACGCACCGACACCTCGCCGGAAAGGACATTTTCCATCGTCCCGTCCTCCCGGCGGACCATCAGCTCTCCCCGGTCGTTGATGCCAAGCGCCGTTCCTGTGTAGCTGCCCTCCTGGCGGAGCACCTGGACCTTGTTGTCCCGGTTGGCCAGGCGCGCGTTATAGTCCTCCATGAGCTGGCTCATGTCCCCGGTTTCCATAAAACGGCCGTAAACCTCCTCAAACGCCTTCATGACGGCGCCGATCACCGGCCCGCGGCGGATCCTCCGTCCGGTCTCCAGATAGAGCGATGTCGCCGTGGCACGGATGTCCTCGGGAAATGTCTCGGTGTTCACGTTGATGCCGATGCCGGGAACGATGTAATTGATCGCGTCGAGCTCCGCGCTCATCTCGGTCAGAATCCCGCAGACCTTCTTTCCGTTAACGACCACATCATTCGGCCATTTGATCTTTGTGTCCAGGCCGCAGGCCGCGCGGATGCCCTCCGCCACGGCCATCGCCGCCGGAAGCGTCATCATGGGCGCAGACGACGGGGTAAGCTCCGGCCGGAGCAGGATGCTCATCCAGATTCCCACGCCGTGGGGGGATTTCCAGACGCGCCCGCGCCGCCCTTTCCCGCCGGACTGGTAGTCCGCCACGGCCAGGGTGCCGTGGGGGGCACCGTTCTCCGCCTCCCTCTTGATGACATTGTTCGTGGAGTCCACCTCATCAAAATAGAGGAGGTTTTTCCCGGCCCAGCGGGTCTCAAGGGAGCTCGCGATCTCCTCATAGCTCAGGATGTCACCGGCCATCTTCAGATGATATCCGCGGTTTCTGACAGCCTCGATCTCATAGCCTTCCTCCCCGAGCTGGCGGATGGCCTTCCACACGGCGGTCCGGGATACCTGGAGCTTCTCGCAGATATCCTGCCCGGAAACGTACCCTTCCGTCTCCTTCAGCATTCTGAGAATTTCCGTTTTCAACACAAGCACCTCCTAAAGGGCAGTGACGGCGGCAAGCACCGCCATTCCCAGAAGGAACGCCCCCGCCGGCAGAAGGAACAGCACCGCGCGGGACTCGGTCCTTTTCGCTCTCCACTCCCGGAGATTTTCCAATCCGTCCGCAAGGCAGACAATGGCGGAGAGAAGAAATATCCCCGGGAAACACAGCGCAAGCCTGACCGGTTCAAGAAAGGCCAGAACCGAGAGGACGCTGATGACAAGCCCCGCCGCCGTATGGAACAGGAGCGGCGTCATCAGGTTCCGCTTTCCGGCCTTTATCTTCCTGCTGTTTTTCATGCCAGACCCTTATTTGCGCCCGCTAAGCCCCGCATTGATCCGGGCTGTCGTCTCCGCCGCCTCCCGGCCGCCCTCGCCGGTCTCGTCATCGATGCAGGGATCCGGTGCCGGCGCTTTTTCCGGCCTTGCGGCCTTATCCACCGGTGTCGCGTCGCCGATCCCCAGCGCCTCCCCGGCGACGCCGAGCGTGCCGACGATGCCGGCGACATCGGTGGGCATATAGATCTTCGTCGCCCTGCCGTCCGCCACATCCTTCAGCGCCTGGATCCCCTTGAGGCGCAGCACCGACTCGGAAGCATTGGCTTCATTCAGCTTCCGGATACCGTCCGCCTCTGCCTCATAGACCAGGCGGATCGACTGGGCGCGGCCTTCCGCCATCGCGATCTGGGCATCCCTCTCCGCCTCGGCGGCAAGGATCTTCGCCTTCTTGTCGCCCTCGGCGCGGGAGACCACAGCCTCCTGGTGCGCCTGCGCTTCCAGGACGGTCTGACGGCGCTCGCGCTCCGCGCGCATCTGCTTCGTCATGACCTCCTCGATTTCCTTCGGCGGCTTGATATTCTTGATCTCCACGCGGGTCACCTTGATGCCCCACGCATCGGTCGCCTCATCCAGGATCGCCTGCATCTTCGCGTTGATCGCGTCGCGGCTGGTCAGCGTCTGGTCCAGCTCCATATCGCCAATAATATTTCTCAGCGTCGTCGCCGAGAGATTCTGCAGGCCAATGATCGGATTTTCCACCCCGTAGGTGTAGAGGCGGGGATCAAAGCAGCGGCAGTAGGTGACGCTGTCCACCATCATGGTGACGTTATCCTTCGTGATGACGGGCTGCGGCGGGAAATCCAGAACCTGCTCCTTCAGGGAGACTTTCTTGACGATTTTCTCGAGGAACGGGATTTTCAGGTGAAGGCCGGCGACCCAGGTCGCCTTGTACTGCCCGAGGTACTCAACCACGTAGGCCTGTGCCTGTGGCACGATGCGGACATTGGTGATCACCAGGTAAATTGCAATAATCAAGAGAGCCAGCACGAGAATCATAGGGTTGTCCTCCTTTGTCAATCAGACGCGGTTTCGATTGTCATATCTCCGTTCATTTCCGGCAAAAATTCAGCCGTCCTTCCTGTCCCTCCTCTGCCGTGCCGCCTCAAAGAGGAGCACCGACGCGGCGATCGCCGCATTCAGGGATTCTACCCTGCCTGCCATCGGGATGATCACCCGCGCATCCGCAAGGGCAGCGGTCTCCTCCGTGAGGCCGGCAGCTTCATTGCCGATCAAAAAACCGGACGGCTCCCGGTAATCCATCTCCTCATAGGCAGCTGTGCCATGGAGATGGGCGGCATAAACGCGAATGCCCATCTCCCGGATCTCCCGGATGGTTTCCCGAAGATCCGGCGTGACCAGAAAGGGAACCCGGAAAATGGCGCCCATCGTGGAGCGGATCACCTTCGGGTTATAGATATCCGCGCTCTCCTCATTCATGATGACCCCGGTGACCCCGGCTCCCTCGCCGGCGCGGAGAATCGTGCCCAGGTTCCCCGGATCCTGCAGTGTTTCCAGGATCACCAGCAGCGGGGGACGGTGGATCATCCCGCCCCGGGCACCCGGACGTTCGGCTTCCCGCCCGCCGCTTTTCCCAAGCACATCCGCCAGTGTCCAGGCCTTTTGCCTGGCGACAGCGAGGATTCCCTGCGGATTCTGGGTATCGGACATAGCGCGAAATACCTCGCCGGACACTTCCTCATACATTTTTCCCCGGAGCAGCTGTTCCGCCTCCGCTTCATGCTGGCGCATGTACTCCGAGGAAACATAAACCTCCCGCAAGTCCTCCGGAGGGAGCTCGGCGAACATCCGCGGCCCCTCGACGATGAACAGCCCCTGCTTTTTTCTCTCCCGGGCTTTCCCGCGCAGGGCGAGCACCGCCTTCACCCTGCTGTTCTGGGTACTTGTAATCATAGTTTTTCCAGCTCCTCCTGCCATATCCTCACGCAGGCATCGCTCGGCATCCGGAGATCGCCGCGCGGCGAGACGGCAGCCGAACCCACCTTCGGCCCGTCCGGAAGGCAGGATCTCTTGAACTGCTGGGAGAAGAACCGGCGGTAAAAGGTTTTCAGCCACTTCAAGATCACCGCGTCCTCATATTTTCCCCGGAAGGCGGCCTTCGCCAAGCGGTAGATCTTCCCGGGCCGGAAGCCGGCGCGGAGCACATAGTAGAGAAAGAAATCGTGAAGCTCATACGGCCCCACCAGATCCTCCGTCTTCTGGGAAATCTTTCCGTCCTCCGGCGGGAGAAGCTCCGGGCTCACCGGCGTATCCAGGACATCGAGAAGGACGGCCGAGAGAGCCGGATCCCCGCAGGTGTCCGCATAATAGCGGACCAGATGGCGCACCAGCGTCTTGGGTACCCCGGCGTTAACGCCGTACATGGACATATGGTCGCCGTTGTAGGTCGCCCAGCCGAGCGCGAGCTCAGACATATCGCCCGTCCCGATGACCAGGCCATTTTCCTTATTGGCCACATCCATCAGGATCTGCGTGCGCTCCCTCGCCTGGCCGTTCTCATACGTCACATCGTGGGTTTCCATGCTCTGGCCGATATCCCGGAAATGCACCGTCACGGCATCCCGGATCGGGATCTCCCGGAGCTCTGCGCCGAGGCGCCTCGTCAGCTCACAGGCGTTCGTATAGGTCCGGTCTGTCGTGCCAAAGCCCGGCATCGTGACGGAGATGATGTTCTTCCGGGGAATGCCCGCCGCGTCAAAGGCACGGGCAGTGACAATCAGGGCGAGCGTGGAATCCAGGCCGCCGGAAATCCCCACGACCGCGTGCTGGCAGCAGGTGTGCAGGAGACGCTTCCTGAGCCCCATGGTCTGGATCGACAGGATTTCCTCGCACCGCTTCTCCCGGTCAGCCTGCACTGAGGGGACAAAAGGCGCGGGATCGATCACTCTCTCCAGCGGCTCCCCGGTTTCCCTGAGGGTAAATGGCACGAAGAGATAGCGGTCTCTCCCCTTCTCCCGGTAGGTCGTCATTCTTCTCCGCTCGCCCTCCAGGCGCTCGAGATCCACGTCGGCCGTGATCATCCCGTTCTGAAACCGCCCGGATTCCGCGAGGAGATTCCCGTTCTCGGCGATCAGGTTGTGGCCGCCGAAGACCAGGTCCTGGGTGGACTCCCCGATGCCGGCATTGGCGTAGACATAGGCGGCGAGGAGCCGCGCCGACTGCCCCTCGACCAGCGTCCGCCGGTAATCCGCCTTCCCGGTCACCTCATCGCTCGCGGAGCAGTTGACGATCACCGTCGCTCCCGCCTCGGCGTGGGAGATGCTGGGCGGATCCAGCACCCAGAGATCCTCACAGATCTCGGCGCCCACAATCAGGTTCGGCTGATTCTCGCAGGCAAAGAGAAGGTGCGAGCCCATCGGCACTGCATATCCGTCGAAGGAGACCGTCACCGGTTTTCCGAAACCCCGCGTGAAATAACGCATTTCATAGAATTCGCTGTAATTGGGCAGCCACTTTTTTGGGATAAAGCCGAGAACCCGGCCGTCCTGGACTGCCGCCGCACAGTTGAACAGCTTTCCGCTGTACATCACCGGAACACCGATAAAGGCCAGCAGATCCGTCCCCCGCGTATGCGCGGCTATAGCCTTGAGCCCGTCCAGCGCGGCATCCAGAAGGGATCGCTGGTTGAACAGCTCGCCACAGGTATAGGCCGTCACACAGAGCTCCGGAAAGACGGCGATCTTTGCGCCCCTCTCCGCCGCCCGGTCAATCCCGGCCATGATCTGCTCGCAGTTGTACGGGACATCCGCCACCCGGACGTCCGGCGTCACCGCCGCGACACGGACAAATCCATCTCTCATGTTCGTCTCCTCACCGTCTGATGATCAATTGATGCCGGACAGCGCCGGCTTCTCCTTTATTGTACACCATCCCGCAAAATCGCAGCCCGCAGGGCAGCAATTCCCTCCGGAAATTTTCCGCTCTCCATCGCGGCAAAGGAGAACAGCACAGTTCCCCCTTCACCCGGGCGCACCGCGATCCCCTGCTCCGCCGCCCTCCGGCAGATCATCGCCGCGTCCGCGCCCGGCCCGAAATCCACACCGGTCAAAAATCCGGATTCCGCGCGGTGGATGGCCACCGTGTCCCCGAAAACGTCCCGGATGGCGGCGATCAGCGCCTCCTGCTTGGCCACGCAGACCTTCTTCGTCTTTCGGATCTGGCTCTCCAGATTGCCGTCCCGGATAAACTGGCAGAGCGCGATCTGCTCGGCCTTGGAGGCGGTCTGGTTGTAGAATGTCCCCACCTCCCGATACTTGTCCAGGAGTTTTTCCGGGAGCACCATAAAGCTCAGGCGGATGGACGGGAGCAGCATCCGGGAAAATGTCCCGAGATACACGGTATTGCCCGCCTCGTCGAGCCCCTGGATCGACGGCACCGGCCTGCTGTAATAGCAGAATTCGCTGTCGTAATCGTCCTCCAGGATCAGGACGTCCTTCTCCTCCGCGGCGCGGATCAGCTTCACCCGGTCCCGGACAGGGAGGACATCCCCCCAGGCAGTCATCCGGGAAGGCGCGATGTAGGCGATGCTCCCCGGCTCCGGCTCCCCGCCGCCGGGGAGCACCGGGATGTCAAAATCCTGGAAAATGCGGCCGCCCTGGCGGAATACCGCGCCGCGGAAGTACACCTGCTTCCTGTCCCGGATCATCGGACAGAGAAGCTGGAGCAGGTTCTGGGTGCCTGCGCCGACGACGATGCTGTCCGGGCGGCAGAGGACACCGCGGTTCTTTCCCAGATAACCGGCCAGCGCCTCGCGGAGATCCGGCTCGCCCTGGGAATCGCCGTAGGTCAGGAGCCGCTCATCCTGCCGGAGCGCGTTCCGCATATAGCGCCGCCAGACATCAAAGCGGAAAATGCCCGGATCCATGCCGGCAGAGGCGAAATCATAGCGGATCGCTTCCCTGCGGCGCTCCCTTGGCCTTGTGCCGCCCTTCTCTCCGCTCCGGTGGGACAGGAAATCCGTAACATAAAAGCCGCTCTGCGGCTTTGAGATAATATAGCCATCCGCGGCCAGCATCATGTACGCCTGCTCCACGGTTGTCCGGGAATAGCCGAGCTCGGCGGCCCGCCGCCGGATCGACGGAAGCCGGGCGCCGGGCGCAAGGCTCCCGGAGCGGATCACGTTGCGGTAGTAGTCATAGACCTTCAGATATTTTTTATCCTGTTCTGCCATTTTCCTTCTCCCGGTCGGCGAGAGCCTTCATCTCCCTCGCATTCTGGAGGACCGCCGGTGTAATCTCAGCACCGCCGAGAAGTCTTGCCAGCTCTATGCTCATCTCTTCATGGGAGAGCCCGCGGATCCTCGTAACCGTCCGGCCGCCGGCGATCTCCTTTCGGATCTCAAAATGGCGGTCAGCCATCGCCGCGATCTGCGGAAGGTGGGTGATGCAGATGACCTGGTGCTTCCGGGAGATGATTCCCAGCTGCTCCGACACTTTCTGTGCGGTTCTTCCGCTGATCCCGGTGTCGATCTCGTCAAAGATCAGGGTAGGGATATCGTCCGTCTCGGCGAGGACCGTCTTGATCGCCAGCATGATCCGGGAGAGCTCACCGCCGGAAGCGGCCTGCCCGAGCGGCCTGAGCGGCTCGCCGGGGTTTGAGGAGATCACAAACTCCGGGTCGTCGAAGCCGTTCGCCGTGTAGTCCCCCAGGCGCCGGAACTCCATGGTAAACCTGGTGTCCAGGAAATTCAGGTCCGCAAGTTTGCCACTGATCTTCGCCGTGAGCTCCTTTGCCGTCTCCCGGCGCGCCGCGCTGAGCGCCTCCGAGAGCTTGCGGAGGTGTCCCTCCTCCCCGACAAGCGCCCTCTCCGTCTCCTCCCTGCGGAGGTCAAAATTGGCCAGCTCGTCAAGGCGCTGCTTTCTCTCTTTCAGGCCTTCCAGCACCTCCGGGATTGTCTTCCCGTATTTCTGCTCCAGATGGCGGATCTGGTCAAGCCTCTCCTCCGTCTCCCGGAACGCCTCCTCGTCGAAGTCATCCCCATCCAGCCGCTCGTCCAGCGCCCGCATGAGGTCGGAGGAGAGCGAATCCAGGTCGTAGGCCATGTCGTGGAGATCCTTCAGTTCCTCATCGTAGCGGTAGGCCTCGTCGACCGCCGGGACGATACCGGAGAGGCCGCTTCCCTCCAGAAGCTTTTTTGCCTGCATCAGGCTCGCGAGAATATTCCTCGCGTTGCTGAAACGGCGGTAGCGCTTCTCCAGCTCCTCCTCCTCGCCGTCCGAAAGTCCTGCCTCCTCGATCTCGTTCACCTCGAAATTCAGGAAATCCGCCTCACGGGTGCGCTGGTCCTCGTCCGCGCTGAAGCTCTCCATCTTCTTTTTCAGTTCCTGATAACGGCGGAAACTTGCAGCAACCTCTTTCCGGAGGCTGCTGGTCCGTTTTGCGCCGTACTCGTCCAGAATAGCCAGGTGGCGGCTCCTGATGAGCAGCGACTGGTGCTCATGCTGCCCGTGGATATCAATCAGAAGCCCGGTCACCGCCTTCATCCGCTGGGCAGAGACGGCCTCATCATTGATCCGGCTGACGCTCCGCCGCTCGGTGATCTTCCTGGTGATGACCACCGTTCCGTACTCATCCGGCTCCACATCGAGGGCCGCCAGCGCATTTTTCAACTTCTCCGTCTCCACCGTGAAGACGAGCTCGATATAGGCCGACTCCGCGCCGGACCGGATCATCTCCTTCGTGACCCGCCCGCCGAGCGCCGCGTTCACCGAGCCGATGAGCACGGACTTGCCGGCGCCTGTCTCCCCGGTCAGGATATTTAAGCCCGGGCCGAACTCGATCTCCGCCTGGTCGATCAGTGCCAGATTTTTTACCAGTAAATGCTTCAGCATGATGCCTCCCCGCCGGAGATCAGCCTCCGGAGCTTGCCCATGAGCACGATCGTGTCATCCGCCGACCGGATCGCGCACATGACGGTATCGTCGCCGGCAATGCAGCCGACAACCTCCGGGAAATGCAGGGAGTCCATGGCCGCGGCTGCCGCCATGGCCATTCCCGAGACCGTCTTGATCACCAGGATGTTCTGCGCCATATCCATGGAGAGAAAACTGTCGTGAAGAATGCGGATATATTTATCATCCGCCGGCCGTTCCGCGTGAAGAACCGTGTATTTTGACCCGCCCTTTCCGGCAGGCACCTTGGTAAGCCCGAGCTCCCGGATGTCCCTGGACACCGTCGCCTGGGTCACCGGGCAGCCTTCCCGGTTCAGGCACGCGGCCAGTTCCTCCTGCGTATGAATCTCATACTTGCTGACCAGCTCCACAATCTTGCTGTGACGATCAAGTTTATTCATCTCCTGGTCCTTCCTCCGCCCGATGTTCAGATATGTCCGATTTTCCGGCGGATTCTCTCGAGAAACGGGATCTCATCCAGTTCCACCAGCGGGGCGGTGAGCAATGAGCGCTCCACATCGACCCGGTCCTTCGGGTTCATCTTGACGGCCACGCCGCCGTCAAAGCTGACGCACTGGCGGAATCGGTACTCCGGCCTGAGCCGGATGGAAACTCTGCTGTCCGGCGAGAGGACAATGCTTCTCGCCCCGAGGCTGTGGGCGCAGATCGGGGTCAGGATAATCATGTTCGATCCCGGCTCCACGATCGGGCCGCCCGCCGACAGGTTGTAGGCAGTGGATCCGGTCGGCGTGCAGACGATGATGCCGTCCGCGTCGTACCGCGCGGAGAATTCGTCATTGACGTAGACATCAAAATGCAGGGCATCCATGCCGAACCGGTTGAGAATCACGTCATTGAGCGCGATGTCCTCGGCGTAGATCTTTCCGTCGCAGATGATCCGGCCCACCAGCATCATCCGCCGGTTGATCCGGAATTTTCCCACCAGCAGCCGCTCCAGCGCAGGAGCAATGTCCTCCTGCCGGCTGACCTGGGAGAGATACCCCAGATGGCCGCGGTTAATGCCGAACAGCGGGATGTTCCGGCAGGCGAGATCCCGCGCCGCCTGGAGCATCGTCCCGTCGCCGCCGAGAACAATCGCGCACTCGGTATCCTCCGGCACGTCCGCGATGTCCGTGTAATGGCCGTTCTTCTTCACATCCTCCGGCATATCCTCCGTGAGAGGAAGAAGGTCGCCGCTGCGCCGCTTGCAGGTGCAGCCCCGCTTCTCCAGATAGCGGACGATCTCCCGGGCCACCGGCTCAATATCCTTCTTGCTCGTGTTTGTGATCAGATAAAAATGCTTCATCGCCTGTGTTCTTCCCTGCCGTCCTCTCTCCTGCTGTCTTCCCTGCGCTCTGCCTGCCCTGCTCCGATCTTCCCCGGTCAGCGGTCAAGCGCGGCGTGTGCCGCCGCGACCGTCGAGCGGATCTTCTCCTCCTCATCCGCCATATCCTCCGGCGGTGCCATGGCCGGGACAGGAGCACCGGCCGGCTTTCCGAGATACAGGAGATACTCGATATTGCCTTCCGGGCCGCGGATCGGCGAGAAATCAAGCCCCTTCGGGATAAAGCCGGCTCCGGCGGCGAAATCCCAGATTTTTCTGATCACCTCGCAGTGCACCTCCGGATCGCGGACGACGCCCTTCTTCCCAACTTTCTCCCTGCCTGCCTCAAACTGCGGCTTAATCAGCGCGGTCACTTCCCCGCCGGCACGGAGGATGGAGAAGACCACCGGGAGGACAAGCGTCAGGGAAATGAACGACACATCGATCGAGGAGAAATCCACCGCCTCCCCGATGTCCTCCGGCTTCACAAACCGGATATTCGTCTTTTCCATGCAGACCACCCGGGGATCATTTCTCAGCTTCCAGGCGAGCTGCCCGTGCCCGACGTCGATGGAATACACTTTTTCCGCCCCGTTCTGCAGCATACAGTCCGTAAATCCGCCGGTGCTCGCGCCGACGTCCATGCAGACCGCGCCGTCAAGGGATATGGGGAAGACCTGCATCGCCTTCTCCAGCTTCAGCCCGCCGCGGCTCACATACCGGAGTTTCTCGCCCCGAACCTCGATGGGGGCGTCCGCCGGGAACATGCTGCCGGCTTTATCCTCCTTCTGGTTGTTCACGTAGACAATCCCGGACATGATGATGATCTTTGCCTTTTCCCGGGATTCCGCAAGCCCCCGGCTGACCAGGAGCACATCAAGCCTCTCCTTCATCGGACCTCCTCCTTCTCCGTCCCCAGTTTTCCGTCGAAAATCTCCCGATCAAGCCGCCGGAGGATGGAATCGCTGTCGATGCCGAGCTTTTCGCGGAGCAGGGAGACATTGCCATGTTCAATATATGCGTCCGGCAGGGCGATGTTGACCACCCGGATCTCGGGAAAATGTTTCTGCACATAGTCGGTGATCCTCTCCCCGTATCCCCCGCGGGCGACATTTTCCTCCAACGTAACGATATTCCGGTGAGATGCGGTGAGGCGGTCGATCACCTCCGTATCCACCGGCTTCGCGAAGCGGGCATTGACCAGCGTCGACGGGAACCCGCGGTCACGGAGCTTCCGCTGGATATGCTCGGCGCAGCTGACCATGCTTCCCAGGGCAAGAAGCGCCGTCCCGCTCTCCTCTTTCCCGAGAATCTCGCTCTTCCCGTGGACAATCGCCGCTGCTGAGGTTCCCAGCCCCTGATAGGCGGCGCCTCTCGGGTAGCGGATCGCGCAGGGCTTTTCCAGGGCGAAGGCAAACCGCAGCATATCCTGCAGCTCCCACAGGTTCTTCGGCGCCATCACCGTCATATTGGGGATCATGGAGAGATAGGATAGGTCAAAAATCCCCTGGTGGGTCTCCCCGTCCGCCCCCACGATGCCCGCGCGGTCGACGCAGAAGACCACCGGGAGGTTCTGGAGACAGACATCATGGACAATCTGGTCGTATCCCCGCTGCAGGAACGAGGAGTAGACGCAGACCACCGGCTTGAGGCCTGCCGCCGCCATGCCCGCGGCGCTCGTCACCGCGTGCTGTTCGGCGATCCCCACGTCAAAAAAGCGGTCCGGGAACCTTCGGGAAAATTCCCGGAGGCCGGTTCCGTCCGGCATAGCCGCGGTCAGGGCGACGATCCGCCGGTCCTTCTCCGCAAGGCGGCAGATCTCCCGTGAGAATACGTCTGTGTAGGTCGGCGCCGGATTCGGGTTAAGCTCCTTTCCCGTCTTGATGTCGAACGGGCCGATGCCGTGGAAACGGGTCGGGTTCTCCTCCGCCGGCTCATATCCCCTGCCCTTTTTGGTCACCACATGGACGATCACCGCGTGCCGCACCTTTTTCGCCTCGCGGAAGGTGCGGACCAGCTGCTCCACATTGTGCCCGTCCACAGGGCCGAGGTAGGTGATGCCCATATCCTCGAACAGCATGCCCGGCACAAACAGCGATTTGATGCTGTTTTTCGTGCGCATCAGGGTGTTTACCACATGATCGCCGACGACAGGTATGCTCGAAAGCGAGCTGCTGACCTTCTTCTTAAATTCGTTATACCCTTCATCGGTCCGGAGGCTGTTGAGATAGCGGGACATGCCGCCCACATTTTCCGCGATGGACATGTGGTTGTCATTCAGGACAATGATAAAATTTGTCTTCATCCGCCCCGCATTGTTCAGTGCCTCGTAGGCCATGCCGCCGGTCAGGGCGCCGTCGCCGATGACGGAGATCACCCGGTAGCTCTCCCCCAGGATATCCCGCGCCTGGGCGATGCCGAGCCCCGCCGAGATGGAGGTTGAGCTGTGCCCGGTATCAAAAGCGTCAAATTCGCTCTCGCAGCGCTTCGGAAAGCCGCTCATGCCATGGAACTGGCGCAGATTGGAAAATGCGTCCTTCCGCCCGCTGAGAATCTTGTGTGTATAGGACTGGTGCCCCACATCCCAGATGATTTTGTCCGCGGGCAGGTCAAATGCCCGGAACAGGGCGATCGTCAGCTCCACCACACCGAGATTGGAGGCCAGATGGCCGCCGGTGTGGCTGATGGTTTCGATCAGGAAAGTCCGGATCTCCGCCGCCAGCCGGTCCAGCTGGCGATAATTCAGCCGCTTTACGTCTTCGGGTCCGTGGATATTGTCTAGAATCAAGATTCCCGCCTCACTTTTTCCTGTTCACCAGCTTCCGGATCAATTCCTCCAGGAAGGGATTGCTCCCCGGGAGTTCCCGGAGAATGGCCAAGGCCTCGGCAGAGAGCGCCTCCGCCTCTGCGTAGGAAGCGGTAAGCCCCTTCTCCGTCACCCAGGTGGTCTTCTCATTCCGCTCGTCGCTGCCCGAGGGCTTACCGATCTCCTCCGTCGTCCCGGTCATATCCAGGATATCATCCTCGATCTGGAACGCGAGGCCGACATCCCCGGCCATCTGTTCCACCTTTCGCACATTTTCCTCGGATGCCCCGGCCATCACGGCACCGATCATCATCGATGCCTCGAGAAGCGCGCCGGTTTTCAGCCGGTAGATGAATGACAGCGTATCCATCGGGATCTTCTTCCCGGTCAGCTCGACGTCCGCGGTCTGGCCGCCGATCATGCCGTAGACCCCGGTCTTCCGGGCGAGAATCTCCATGCAGCGCAGAACCTTCTCCGGGCTGTCCGTCATCGGCAGCGCCTTCGCCGCCGTCTCAAAGGCGTAGATCATCAGCCCATCGCCGGCGAGTGTTCCCATATCCTCGCCATAAACCGCCCACGCGGTCAGCTTCCCTCTCCGATACCGGTCATTATCCATGCACGGAAGGTCGTCATGAATCAGGGAGGAGGTGTGGATCATCTCGATGGCCGCCATGAACGGCTCGATCTCCTGCCCAGCTCCGCCGAACAGGCGGTACACCTCCCGCATCATCATCGGGCGCAGCCGCTTTCCTCCCGCCTGGATGCTGTAATTCATCGCCCTGAGCACCGTCTTCTGGGCGCCGTCCTCCTCCGGAAGGTAATGGCAGACGATCCCGTCCACCTCCTCGCGCATTATCTCAAACGACATCCGTTTCTCCATCACGCTTCCTCATCTTCCCCCGCGAGAACGCGGATCTGCTTCTCCACGTGGTCGATACGCTCACCGGCTTCCTTCACGAGCTTCATGCCCACGGCATAGTCGGAAAATGCCTTCTCAAGTGGAAGGCTGCTGTCGTCCATCTCCCCGACGATGGCCTCGATGCGCTGGAACATTTCTTCGATAGACAGTGTGCCCAGGTCTTCCCCGCTCTTTTTTTCCTCACTCATGATCTTCCTCCCTGTCCTTCCCGGCGCCCGCCGGAATTCCCGTAATGCCACGCTTCCCGGCGCCCGCCGCGCTCTCCGCGGTGCCACGCTTCCCGGCGCCCGCCGCGCTCTCCGCGGTGCCGTCCGGCTCGGTGCCGGTAACCCGCGCATCGATCCTGCCGTCGCTGATCCGGATATGGACCGGCTCTCCCGGCAGGGCATCAAAGATGCTGGTCAGCCCCTGTCCGCGGTCATCGGTCACAAAGCCGAAACCGCCGCTGACCTTCTTCAAGGGAGAGCGCCCGTCCAGTTTCCCCGCAAGCACCGCGAGGCGCTGGCGCCGCTCCTTGAAAAGCATCCGGATTCCGCGCGAAAGCGCCGCCCGGCGCTGACCGAGAAGATCCTTCTTCCCGGAAATCTTCCGGTAAAGCCCCGCCTCCATCCGGTCTGCGAGATCCGCGAGGCGCTGCCGGCGGGAATTGAGTTCCCGCGCCGGGCTGTGTCCGTGAAGTGCCAGCGCGTACTGCCGGAGCGCGTGCCGCTTTGCCTTGAGAACCCCGTCGATAGCCAGGTTGAGCCGTTCCCCCGCGCCCGCGATCTGCGATTCCAGGAGATTCACGTCATAGACGGCCAGCTCGGCGGCGTCCGACGGCGTCGCCGCCCGGAGATCCGCCGCAAAATCCGAGATCGGATAATCGACGTCATGCCCTACCGCCGAGATGATCGGCGTTTTTGCCGCATAGACCGCCCGGACAACCGCCTCCTCGCTGAAGCAGAACAGATCCTCGAAGGACCCGCCGCCCCGCCCGACAATGAGGATATCAAGCCCCATGGCATCCAGCCGCCGGATCCCCCGGACGATGCTTTCCGCTGCCCCCTCCCCCTGTACCTTGGCGGGGCAGAGAATCAGCTGGACATAAGGATTCCGCCGGGAGGCAATCCGCATGATGTCGTGGATCGCCGCGCCGGTGTCCGCGGTCACGATACCGACGGTTCTCGCGTACCGGGGAATCGGTTTCTTGTGTGCCCGGTCAAAGAGCCCCTCCGCCTCGAGATCTCTTTTCAGCTTCTCGTATTTCGCATAAAGATCTCCGGCGCCGGCAAGTTCGATGGAACGAGCATAGAGCTGATAGCCGCCGTATTTTTCATAAACTTCCACACTTCCTGAGGCGACAACCTGCTGCCCGTCCTCCATGCGGAAGCCGAGCCCCGCCCTCCAGCTGGCAAACATGACACAGGAGATCTGGGCGCCCCGGTCTTTCAGCGTAAAATAAATATGTCCTGAACTGTGATATTTGAGATTGGAGATTTCTCCCTTCACGGATATACGGTTCAGGGCATAGTCCTGGGCGAACATATTTTTGATGTAGGCGCTGACCTGCGATACGGAGTAGACATTCACCCTGCCCGCCATGTCACACCAGCTTGGCCAGAATGCCGTTCACAAACGGGGCGGAATCCCTCCCGCCGAACTTCTTCGCCAGCTCCACAGCCTCATTGATGGCCACCTTATCCGGAACATCGTCCTCGCAGCGCATCTCATAGAGCGCCAGCCGGAGAATTGTCAGCTCCTCCCGGCCCATCCGGCTGGTCGTCCAGCCCTTGGCGACCTTGTCAATCTCCGCGTCAAGCTCGGGAATCTTTTCGAGGATTTTCTCCACCTTGGCGCGGACGTATCCGCCGTCATAGACATCCATGGCGGGATCATGAACCGTTTCCTCCTGCATGGTTTCCTCATTGTAGTCTTTCTCGGCAGGCTCGGCAAAATACTGCTCAATCTGCTCCGCCCTCTCCTCCTCCGGATAAAACGCGGTGCAGAACAGCAGCTTAAAGCAATGTTCCCTCAATTCTCGTCTAGTCATCTTCCATTCTCCCGTCTCGCGGCAGCACTTACTTTCCTGTAACGATTACTTATCAATTCATTATAGACCAAGAAATTACACTGCGCAAGAAAATGCGCCATCGCGGCACCTGCGCCGGAAATAATCCCCACCCTGTAAAAGAGAACACGGAGCCGCGCCCCCGCAAGAAACGGGAAGCCGCGGCTCCGCGGATATGCCGGAATCCGGTTCCAGCCTTATCGTGTTACAAGCAATTTCACTGTTCTGGCTTTATCCTGTTTTGGGCGATTTCACTGCTCCGGCTTGGCGCTGTCCTGGGCAGCAGCTCCGGCTTCCGGTGCATCCTGCCAGATATCTCCAGGCTTCTGCAGAATCTCCATAAACTCGTCGCCGGTGATGGTCTCCTTCTCGTAGAGGAACTTGGCCAGCTCATCCATCTTGCGGCGGTTCTGGCGCAGGATCTCCTTCGCCTTCTCGTGCTCTCTCCGGACGAGCTCGACCACCCTGGCATCGATATCTTTCTGGGTCTCCGGAGAGCAGGCAAGCGTGGCATCGCCGCCGAGATACTGGTTAGTCACCGTTTCCATGGCGACCATGTCAAAGTCATCCGACATGCCGTAACGGGTGATCATCGCCCGGGCAAGTTTGGTTGCCTGCTCGATATCGTTGCTCGCACCGGTAGTCACAGTGTTGAAGACAACCTCCTCAGCCGCGCGTCCGCCGGTCAGCGTAGCGATCTTATTCTCCAGCTCCACCTTGCTCATCAGGTAGTGATTGCCCTCCTCCACCTGCATGGTGTAGCCGAGCGCGCCGGATGTGCGCGGGATGATTGTAATCTTCTGTACCGGGGCGGAGTTCGTCTGCTTCGCAGCGACGAGGGCGTGGCCGATCTCATGATAAGCGACAATCAGCTTCTCCTTGTTGGTCAGGATCGCGTTCTTCTTCTGGTAGCCGGCAATGACAACCTCAATGCTCTCCTCAAAATCCTGCTCCGTCGCGCACCTTCTGTTGTCGCGGACGGCACGGAGGGCAGCCTCGTTGACGATATTCGCCAGCTCGGCGCCGGATGCGCCGGAGGACATGCGGGCGATTTTCGCGTAATCGACGTTATCCGCCACGCGTATCTTCTTCGCGTGTACCCTGAGGATTGCTTCACGCCCTTTGAGATCGGGCAGCTCCACCGGAACCCTCCGGTCAAACCGGCCCGGGCGCGTGAGCGCCGGATCCAGGGACTCTGGACGGTTGGTCGCGGCAAGGATAATCACCCCGCTGTTGTCCTCGAAACCGTCCATCTCCGTGAGCAGCTGGTTCAGTGTCTGCTCACGCTCGTCGTTCCCGCCGAAATTGCCACCATCCCTCTTTTTGCCGATCGCATCGATCTCATCGATAAAGACAATGCAGGGAGCCTTCTCCTTGGCCTGCTTGAACAGGTCACGGACCTTGGACGCGCCCATGCCGACGAACATCTCAACGAACTCGGAACCGGACATGCTGAAGAATGGGACATTTGCCTCGCCGGCAACCGCCTTTGCCAGCATGGTCTTGCCGGTACCCGGAGGGCCGACCAGGAGGATGCCCTTCGGCATGCTTGCACCGATTTCCTTGTACCTGCCGGGATCATGCAGGTAATCGACAATCTCCTGAAGGTTCTCCTTCGCCTCATCCTCGCCGGCGACATCGGAGAACCGGATGCCGTTGGACGACTTGACGTAAACCCTCGCGTTGCTCTTGCCCATGCCAAATGACATGGCGTCCGGCCCGCCGAGATTCTTCATCATCCGCTTCGACAAGTACTGCCCGAGCGCCCAGAAAATCGCGATCGGGAGCACCCAGGATACCAGGAAGCTGACGATCGGCGATGTCTGCTCGACGATCTGCCCGGAAAATTCGACATTGTGTTCGTGCAGGCGGTCCGTCAGCTCCGGGTCGCTCACGATGCCGGTCTGGTAAACCTGGCTGTTTTTATCCTCAAAGATAATCTTGTTGGACTCAATCTCTACCTTGCTGATCTCATTATCTTCGGTCATCGTCATGAAAGTGCCGTAATCGACTTCCTTGACACTGCGCTTCGCGTACATCGGGACGAGAAGGCTGTTAAGCAGAAGAACAACAACGATCGCAATCAGATAGTAGTAGATGAGAGGCCGTTTGTCCGGCTGTTTGATTTCATTCATGCATGATCCTCCATCTCTCCTACGAATACTTTACTGGAAAATGCTGCCACAGGCGATATTACTCACCTTTGTGTCCGGCTGCTAATCTTATTTATAGCACAGGGAAAGCCTGTTGTCACCCCTGGAAATGCTGAAAAAAAGATAAACTTTGTCAACTACCCACGACCTAAAGGTCATGGGCTTGTAACTGCCCAGTCGTACTAACGACTTGCGTCTCCGACCTTTAACCTCAATAGATATTGCTATCTAAAGTGGCGTTACATCATGGGGTGGCTGACAGCACCCCTTGCAGCAAAGTTTACTCTGCTGCAACTGTATCAGGTACTTGACTATCAGCAAGATAGCTTATTCCCATACGATACAGATTCATAGCTCCAATGCGGTCATCGTTTGATTTATAGCCACAGTTTTTGCAAGTAAACAAATGTATCTTCTTGTTACGGTTAGCCTTTTCAGTATGTCCACACAAAGGACAGCACTGACTCGTATAACGAGGGTCAACCTTTATTACAGAAGATTGATTCTGTTTTGCCTTGTAAATTAATTTTTGTTTGAGGTCATAAAACGCCCACGATACAGAAACATAGCGATTTTTTGTTCTCACACGTTCTGTGGCATTACGAACACCTGTCAAATCTTCAAGTACGAAAAGAGTATGCTTTGGGTTAGATTCAACGAGTGCCTTTGATACACAATGGTTCACATCCTGCATCCAACGGTTTTCTCGCTGACCAATAGCTTTCAGTCTTCTTCTTGCTGAAGGTGTCTGTCGCATTTGGAGTTCTTTGCGAAGCTTGGAATAGCTAGCACGTCTCTGCTTGATAGCTTTCCCGCTTACAAATCCAGACTTGTGCTTACTGTCGTAGGTTGCAACAACAAAGTTAATACCTCTGTCAATGCCTACAACATTACAGATGTCAGAAATATTACTTTCTTCAACATCAAAAGTGACTGGTATGTGAAGATAATATTTGCCATGCTTTTTTGTGAGCTTAGCTGTACCAAACTTATAGATTGTGTGGTCAAAATATTTAGACATGCCTTCAGTGAAATATGGCAGTTTAACACGACCATTAAGCGTATTCACAGAAAAACAGTTTTTCGATAAAGAATAGTCTCTGTTCCAAACTAAATCATACTGAGGTTTCTTGAAGCCTGGCTGTATCCACTCCTTTTGATTTTCGAGAATAGTTTTATATCTTGCAATGACCGTTTTCAAAACGGACTGAGCCATTTGAGATTTAAGACCAAATTTTTCTCTCAAGGTAGAATACAAAGCCTTATTAAGTGAAAACTGCTTTAAATCATGAGTCTGGAATACATAGTCTGAAACATAATTACAGGCATCACGATAAACAGACATAGTTTCATCAAGCAAAACTTTATCTGTATCAGTGGCGACTATTTGAACTTTTGCTGTTATGGTCATCTGTTCCATAGATGTACTCCTTTCATTGATATTTCACTAAATACAGTATATAATGGCAATTAGTGAAAGTCAATAATTATCAGAGGAAAACTATAGACAATAGAGATAATCGTCACAACAGACGAAAATACAGCCTAAAAGTACATATAGTTCTTGTCATTGAATATCTTAAGCAACTACTAAAAGGTTCTATTTCTGACGATGTTAAACAAAAGATTTTTGATATAGCCAATACTCGGGGCTACGAAATAATTGCTATGGAAACAGACAAAGACCACATACATTTCTTGATAAGTTATGATACGACTGATAGGGTTTGCGACATTGTTAAGATTGTAAAACAAGAAACAACATATTACCTATGGCAAAAGTATGGTTCGTTTCTGTCTAAACAGTATTGGAAGAAAAAGGATACTTTGGTCAGACGGATACTTTGCTTGCAGTATTGGAGAAGTATCGGCAGCGACTATAAAAAAGTATATTGAGAGTCAGGGCTAATGGCTAAAGATTTACAAGGCTCCTCCCACCACCTGAAGGTAGTGGGTTTCCGCCTATGGCAAACGAAAGGATTTAATTTATGAAACTTCGCCGTCATTTTTTCCGTCCGGCGACGCGGCTTCCGGTGTCCCGGCTTCCCTCTTTTTTCTCTCCCGGATCACCTCCGGCAGGCAGCCCGTGCCAAAATTCAGCATACGGTTCACCCGGCTGATCGTCGCGCTGCTCGCGCTGGTTTTCTTCGCGATCTCTGTGTACACCTCGTCATCCAGAAGCAGCTCCGCGACATCGAACCTCTGCTCCATGGTTTCGAGCTCTGTTGCCGCGCAGAGATCTTCAAAAAATCTCCTGCACTGGTCGAGGTCCTTGAGCTCAAGGATCGCTTCGTACAAGGCCATGCTGTGCTCTCTTCTCCGGTTTCTCGGCATAATTCTCTCCTCTTTCCGAAATCGCTCCGCGCGTTCAGGGCGCAGGCAGAAGCGATTTGTGTTTTAAAAGTGTAAAGTGTAAATGTTTAAAGTGTTATCCATTATACCATACCTGGCCGGAAACACAACCGCAGAGCATGGTTGCGATTCCATCTTATCCGGGAAAATCTTCCGTACCGGCGCTGAATAACTTACGCGAAAAAAAGACAGCGGTACGAAAACCACTGTCCAAGATTACTGTCCAAGATTGCGGAAGATCCGTAGAAAATGATTTCAGCCAGCCCCAGTTAATGCGAATCCACCCATTTTACTGCCAATCTGTAGGGGGCAACAAAACTTCCTACAAGTATCGCCAGGACACTCTTGAAAGTAAAATAAAATATCCAGCCGACCATTGGCATCCAGAGGAACATAACCGGCTGGATCCGATTAATCATCCGCCAACCGATAACTAATACACAAATTGCAGCAATCGCACAGGGCACAAACAATGCGCGGATGATCAGATTGTCCGGGCCGAGATGATACTCGGCCAAGCTTAAAATGAGTGCGATGCCATCCATAAGAAAGTAAAATACAATACTCCATATCGCAATACGAAGCCCGCGGCTCATCGTATGGCTTCTCCCCGCCCCCTGGACTTCATAAAAATCGTTCTCCGAATAATCCGGAGACGGAGCAGCAGCATATTCCTCCCCTTCAGTTCCTCGAGAGTCACCTGCATCTTGCGGAATACTGGCTGGCACAGCCATAGTACATTCCTGGATTTCGATAAATATCCTAAGCCTGAGCTGTCCCAGGACAATAATATCCTTGTTGTTCAGCATTGTCTTTTCCCGGACTTCACGACCCTGTACAAAGGTATGATTCGTGCTGTGCAGATCTTCAATATATACCCCTCCACGGCCATGATTGCCTGCCTTATCATAAAATATTCGGCAATGCCGCCTGGAAACGCTTGGCTCATCGGAAAAGCTCAGATTGACATCCTGATCCTGAATCCTTCCAATAATCATATCCGGAGGGATCATCCGCTCAAATCCGCGTTCTGGATGATCAATATCGACCAGGACGATTCGCACTGAACTGTTCCGAGATACTTCGCCCATTGCACCCATAATCTCATCTCCTTGTCATCTTCCATTGGCTTCTGAATATACAGTTACCCATCAGTTTTCCCCGTCCCCCTTGCTCCATAATCTGGAAACAACCTGCTGGCTCGTTTGATATTTTCCGATCCTGTGCGAACCGATATGATAGCCAAATAAAAGATCAATGTCGTAGCTCGCAGTAATGACAAGATCCTGATTCTCCACTTTCGAATCTTTGAATTCCAGGTTATGTACATGAAGGACGTTCAGAATTTCTTTCGTTCTCTCCGGGCCGCCGGCAAAATACGCTTCAAAGCGCTTCTCTACAATCTTGGGAACCCTGCCGCTTTCTTTCTTGTCAAACCAGCGTGCCTTCGTAGAAAATTCTCCGGTATCCGTGCCATCTGCACCCTGATGATCAGCGCCGGATTCCAATTTTTCCACAATAGCGACGGCCAGGTCTCCGATTTCTATGGTTTTATCATGATTCTTCTCAATCCCATAAGACTCCAGCGCGAGGCTGTCCGCGGTCTGGATCATCGCGTGCCCGATCATGTTTTGTGCCATGAACAGGACCATGTAGCTGAACATCGTGAGCATGAAGAACATAAAAAACATAATGCCAAACAGCGCCTCTATGGCAATGATGCCGCTGCGGCTTTTGTCCGGCGGGCTGGAAAAATACATCATCCCATCAATACCCCCGATAAATAATCTGATGAATCGAAAATGGCGACTGGTTCGGCAGAATGGATGACGGAACAGGGAGGATTGGCCGAACCGTGCCAGTAACGTCTGCCCGTACCATCGTATAAGCACAATCAATATCGAATGATGGATAGGAACCGGTCACCCTGGTCTCAGAACTTGCCTCCTGATGATTGTACTGGGTATGTTCCATGGTGATAATATCCTGAAATCTTTTCAGATACGTCTTTTTCGATCCAAAAAGCAGCATATAAAACAAAAGGTGCTCCTGATAATCTTTCTTGAGAAACCCTTCCCCATATTCATTCATCACAGTTTCCCTGGGTACAGCTGCAGATTCACCTTCACCTTGATGATAGCTGGGCTTATCCTCCATGCTCTCCGCCTGAGTTCTCAGGAAGTCAGCGATATTTTCCTCTCCCTTGGTCGGGCATTTGGCAAGATCAGTGATCAGCTCTGGTAACCCTTCGGGGGTCAAATAAATCGTCTTTTTAAAGAGCATCGGTTCCTCGCCTCCATTGACCAGAATGAAGCAATCCAGCAATGGCTCCGCGAGGATCACTGCAACGACATAAATCACCCCCACGACTGCTAACGCCGCACTGTCAAAAAAAGCGGCTGCCGTATTCATAAAAGATTGGTTCAAAAAAATCGAAAGCAAATCCGTGGATACCAGACGCAAGATATAGAGATCCCAGAATGTGCTTTCCTGGTTTTTTATTTCCTCCGGTTTTCCGCCAATCATGTACTCCAGCTCTGCGCCGGAAAAAGAATAACTGTTTACAGCATAACGATCTGCCAGATCGGGAATAAACCCAAAATCCAGAAGAGAAGTCAAAGATTCACTATTGCCAGGAGCAGTTACCCCGCCCTTAGAACTATATTTCGCATAATTTGTCCGGCAGGGGAGATAATAGTTATAATAGCCCGTCAACAGCAGCCGATTCTGGACAGCGGTCATTCCGGCACTCATTTTGAAGGAACCTGCGAGGTTTGTGATGTCATTTGCTATACTTTTACAGTTTTTTATGATTTTCCGAAAATTATCGGCATAAGTAACAATGTCATCTGCACTGCCCACTTGCCCGATATCATCCATGTCCGTCAAAAAGCGGTGAATATCCGCCTGAAGTTTACTAATCCGGTTAACAGACGGCGCCGTCTCATCGGGAGATGCTTTGATCATGTCATGATACTTTTGAGATAACCGCTGGTCTGATTCTTCATGCGCGTTTTTGATCGATTCCCGGTCTTCCGGCCGCCGGCTCGGAAGCTTCTCATAAAACGCCTGGTCAATGGTAACACGAAGATCTGAATCGTAAAGCCATGTCGTACTCTGCAGCGTCTGCAGTATGGATTTTAACGTGGACAGGAGACCCCAGATTTCCTGAATGGAGCCATCCTCTGAGTGATCATTTAACTGATTCACCACATTCTCGTTTGTGAAGCTGCTCAAATCAATATAACAGGTGCTATCGTCCACGGCCTGTCCTTCAGGATATTTTTGAACATAGCTCTCCACCTGAACAAGATTTGACAGTGTTTTCTCGATCAGATCCGAATCAAAAACTTCTATGCTTTTATTGACCTGCTGCTGCCAGTCGTCCATACTCGATGTCGACCCTTTTATTGCTGAAGAAGTAACGTTATACTTTCTTTCCTGCTCCTTCTTGTCCTGCTCCAGTTTCTCCAGCTTGTCTTTCTTTTCCGCCTGAAGTTTTTCCAACGCGCTGCTATAATCCTGCTGACCAATCTTGCCCTGCTTTTTTTCCTGATTCAGCTTGTCAACTGAGCCCTGATACGTATCGTTTACATGGGTTTTATCGTCTTTATAATTCTTTGCTATTTCATTCTTCTTATATTCTGCGTAGTCTTTTCCCAAATCCAGAATAAAGCTTCCCGCACCATATTTGAAATCGGATTTTGAATTGTCCAGCTTATTGGCTTTATCCTGTAGATCACTGATATCCTCCTTCATTTTCTCTATCTGGATGATGTAGTTTTTCTTTTCCTCTTCCGCGGCCTGCATTTCCGCCGTGTGATCTGCTGAAGGATCATTCCCGATGCTTCCACAAGCTGCTGCCGCATCTTTCCATCGGTTATATGCCTCCCGGTAGGCATCATTATCCTTTTGTAATCTCTCCTCAATCAGTTTCTTTAACTCATCCCTGGCAACCACGATATCGATATAGTTTTCTCCAAGGCTGCAAAAATTAGCAATGGAATCCAAAAAGGCACTCACGGAAATCTTTTCCCCAAGTATTTTCTGAATTTCTTTGACAAAAAAATCCACATCAAGGCCATTTTTCACCATCGCCTCTGGAACTGTGATTTTTGCGGTCTGCTCGATTTCCTGCTCCAACACGTTGATATCACCGAGCGGATAAACCCCTTCCGCGATTCCGGTCAAAGAAGCAGCCCGTGTATCTATGGTCTTCTGCTTGTTCAAATATTCCGAAAAAGTCTTATTGATCATGCCTTCAGCGGAATCCGAACTGTTCTTCCCCTGGCTCACTGCAAGAAGCCCAAACCGGTCATTCAAATAAGCATCATAGTTAGACAATGTGGAGTAAGCGCTGGAAGATCCCGCTTCATAAATGGCTTTGGAGGCAGCCATCTTCCTGCCGCCTTCTTCCAGGGCTGCGGCAAAGGAATAAAAAGGCAGCAAACAGACAACCAGGAGAAGAGAGACAAGTCCTTTTTCCCCATTTATCCATCGATATCTTCGCCGCATACTGATATCCCCCATCAATTCAACCAAAAGTATTTCCGAAAGGCTATGTCACAACAAACAGTTGATAAATAGCCATTTTTATAGGGGAGTATCAGAACTCCCCTACAAACTGTTATTTGCAGTTATCTATACTCATTTGGAATTTCGATATGAAGTGTCTCACACAATAACTTCACATCATGTGCATCATTTTCATCAAACTCGTATCCCAGATGGAACATTACTTGACTATATGGTTCAATACAGGAAACCTCTATTTCCTCAATTCTTCCTTTACCCGAAAAAGTTTCTACCGGAAAACAATCCCCATCATAAAGAATTTCACCTTCGTCCGTATATTCAAAACAATGCAAATCAATAATTCTGTTTTTCAAATCTTCCCATACAGTATGGTTCAATGTTGTATATTCCATCTTAATCTCATAAAAGCCATTAGCTTTCATTATTTCTATAAAGTTCTGATAATCGTTCTTTTCTACAAAAATGTCAATATCATTATGGGCTCTTGACTGATATCCAAGAAGAGCATCTACACCCCAGCCACCATCAAGAAAGACTTTAATCTCCGCATCTATTGCAAATTGAAGAATCTGTTTTACATCTGTTATATTGACCATCTTATCATCTCCACAAATTCTAATTAGGCGACCAGAGGAACTGCTGGTCTGTTTGATAAATCTCTGCATTTAGCAGTTTTCAATGTTGCCAAAACAAAAGTTAAGAAGATGTTCCTTTTCTCCATGTCGCTTTCTTTGGCGTAATTTACAAGGTTATTCCACACAAGATAGTTGTTCAGATACTTGGTAGAAACACCGTTAAAGCCACGCATAAACCTCTTTAGCTGGCTATGGTAGCTATTGATATGTTGGATATTATAAATGCCTTTCTTGGCTTTGCCAGTCTTTAACTGCACAAGGTCAATGCCATTGGCATTTGTAAATCTCACATAGGAGTTCATCTTGTCCGTAACAAGAGTGGAATTGGTCTTAATCCTACCATCATAAATATGATGTAAATCTCTTGTAGAAACTCTACCAGTATTCGTAATCTTGGAGATAGACAAGCCATTCCTATTAACCGCACAAGGAACACATACCTTTTCTTGGGACAAGCCTCTGATATGTGTAGAATGACCACGCTTATGAGCCTTGCGTGGCATAGCAAATGTCTTACTCTTGCTATGATTGCCCTTGTACGAGATGGCGAAAAAAGTTTCGTCAGCCTCAATAATGCCGTCAAGGGTAACATCGTCTGCCATATTCTGAAGTGCATCCAAAATCTTGTGTCTCCAAAGGAATGCGGTGTTTCTGTGAATCCCACAAGCAACAGCAGTCTTACGAATGGATAAGCCATTCATCATACAATCAATGTACTGCTCCCACACGGACAAGTCTTTTCTTGTACCAGACACAATGGAGTTCGTAGCAATCACGAAGGACTTGCCACAATCCTTACATACATATCGCTGTGTGCCATCTTTACGATGACCATTGCGAACTACATGGATACAGCCACAAAGAGGGCATACACGACCATTTGCAAAGCGTTCCTTTGCTACGAAATCTTCAATATTCAAAGACTTTACAAAGGCAGGACTTAAAAGCATTGTTTTAAGGCTTTCCTGCTCTGCGACAGTCAACTTACCGATAATATCTAATGCGTCTTTGATAGTAGGCATATCCAATTACCTCCTTCGGTGGTACTGTTTCTTACTATTATTATACGCTATTTCTCGTCAAAAATCAACCATTTGTTGTGACAGAGCCTTCCGAAACCAATTAATTCTTCCCTGATGCCATTTTCGATATCAAAGATAACACACTGTCAACGGTGCTGTATATTTCTGATCCGAAGCTTTCCGAGGAAAGCTTTTTCAAGGCGTTTTGCGCATCGATATAGTCTCCTGGATCCATGATCATCGCATACGAGGTCGCAGAATACGTCACTGTACCATTTCCTCCAAAATAGGAGAGCGCTCCACCGAAAGGAAGCTTGTATGTTCCCGTTACCGTTACCTTGAGATGCCGTGCAGCCAGTGCGTCATGAATTTCATCGACCTGCACATCCAAATCCCCCTGTTGATATGCGAGGCTGCTCAATGACATCGACCAACGCGCATATTTTTCTGCTCTGTCAGCATTTTGTACCGCCTGCTTCTTCCCCATGTATCGATACGGGCTGATTTCCGCGCGCATTGCCGAACTCACAAATCCCATCACCGGATCCGACTGGGGATAAGCATAAGTCTCGGCAATACGTACAGCTGTATCATTAGCAACATGAATAACTGCCCACCGCTGATAAAAAAAGAATCCATACGAAAACAGATAGAAAAGAATAAACAATGCCAGTGACAGGGTGAAAAGAGCCTCAACCGTTGCCATCCCGCATTGTCCGCCATCATTTCTGCGGCGAATGACTTGTTGCCCCTTTCGACCGTCCAGGACTGAGATTTCCATATTGATTTCGCCCCTTATCCTAAAAAAACTGTCCGAGAAACCGATACACAATACTGAAAAAAACAAGGAGCAGCAAAGCAAGCAGAAAATAATTGGATCCGACAGGAATTTTGTAGTTCTCAGGAACCGCCTTCTCCGGTTTCCCCGGAGGATAATAAAGCGTTATGTTTTCCGGCGGCCTGCAATCCCCTTTCATAGTCACACGAAATGGCGCAAATTCATAATTTACCTCTTGGACAGAGTATCGGTACCGGACTTTCCACAGTCTGTTCCTCGTATGCCCGCCTGACCCCGGCGGATTGGCAGAAAAAGCTGTTTCTCTTTCACAGAAGACGAGAATTCCTTTCGCAACACGCCCGGCGCTTTTTGCTCTTCTCACCATGCGGGCAGACTGTGATTCCAGAAGGTGCCTGGAATTGAGCCAAATCGTCAGCGGTGCAAAAATGATTACCGTCACGATCACCGTGATCACCATCTGCATAGCCGTCACCTGCCAATTGCCCAATGAATCAGCTGATCTCCGGCCGAGCCGGGATAACACACCTCGCAGCTCCCATCCGAATTAAAATAGCCGGCTTTCTCAAATTGTGGTTCGATCACCATCTCTCCCGACGGGCTGATAAACCCCCAGAGGCCATCCTGTTTTACCGCGGCAACGCCGCCGGAATAGCTTCTGACCTCTTCATAGGTATACCGGGGCTCAGCATAGACAGAGCCATCCTGATTGACAAACCCCCACTTGCCATCTTTTTTGTAGGCTACCGGCTGTCCATAATTGGCATCCATATCCTCCGCCTGAAGTGAACTCTTCGGTTTCCCATCGGATCCGCACAGTTCCCAGGAGCCTCCATTTTTGAGGATCAGCGCGTCCGCATTCCCGTAGCAGCCGTTTTCCCACAGCCGGACATCCTCATATTCCTCAGCGGACAAACTTCCGTCGGTTTTCATCTTCCGCCATGTTCCTCCCTGCTCTGGCTGGACAAACGCATATCCGGAGGAAAACATCCCCGCCTGGGCAAGGCCGTCGGCAAGCACCTGGTCTCGATCCGTCAGATACGTCCAGGTATCCTCGCCTGACAATTTCACCGGAAGGATTCCTCCGCCACATCCCAACGCTTCGATGATGTCTTCCTGAAATCTGGCATATTTTATCTGATCTTCACCGTAGAGATATGCCTCTCCCGGCTTTCCCACAAGCTGCGGGCGGGTACCTTCGCTGTCCGTCTCCCCTGCATCCCCCGTCTCGTCATCCAGCTGGTCAATGCATACCGCCTTCCCATCTTCGCCGACAGCTCCCACATAGGATTTGGACGCCGTGATGATCTCGCTGCCAAGTGTCGACATGGTTCCCCAGCCGTCAGAACCCAGGACGCGGTAATATCCCTCATACGCGGTTCCGGATATCCAGGAATACACATCGCTCGCGGGAGCAAAGAGGTAATACAGCTTTTTCCTGGTGTCTTCAAGAAAATCGCTGTTCAATCCATTTGCCAGAGCCTGGTTGACCGTGTCGGCTGCTTCCTGGCTGTTGCCGCGGTCCAGATCGTATTGGATAAATTCCTCATAGATGGATTCATCCCCGGGAAACGCTGCCAGGTAAGAATGATAAGCCTTCTCCAGCATCATGTCTCCTCGATTCGGTTCTTCCTGATAGAATGCCTTAGCAGAAGCCAGCTCCCCCTGAAAGAATTCCTTTTTTGGATTTTGGGCCGCCGCGCTCTGATATGCCATATAGGCGAGCTGATACAAGCCGCGCTCGTAATAGTCCGCGGCTCTCGAAGCGTTTCTCCTCTGTGTAAGGGCTTCGGTATAGGCCGAGCCGGCAATGTCGGCTCCGGCATAGAGAATACCGGCTGCCAAAGCGCCTACGGTGAGCAGACGAATTTTTTTCATCGCAAATCCCCCAGATCTCCATACGTATCGAATATGTTTCTCCGTGTTGTTGATTTGACCGCGATTTTGTTCTCAGAATAGGCCGAATCCAACTGTTGCCAGAAAACCCAGCAGAAAATATGGCGCAAAAGGCAGTGCATCGTGAAGAGTCATTTTTTTACGGACCAGCAGGAAAATTACCTGGCATACCGCGATCAGTTCACTGAAAAACAGCAGGCTGAACATTCCGCGCATTCCTAGAATCAGCGCCAGCGAAGTGAGAAGTTTGATATCCCCCATTCCCACCCCACCCTTGGAAAAATAGCGGCACAGCAGCAGAAACAGCAGAATCATCAATGCCGCCAGAAAACCGCCCGCCATACCGGCAAGGAAATCAGCACGGTTAACCGCTGCGTTGTAAATCTGCAGGGCGGCAAACACCATCAGCAGGCTGAGGGATAGAAAATTGGGAATCGTCTTTGTCCGTATATCGGACAGGGCAGCAAACAGCAGTACAAAAAATACGGAAAGGAAAATGATCTGCCATACGGCCTGCGAAAGATGAAGCGGCAGGAGAACGCCGCAGAGTGTGCCGGAACCCAGCCCGGCGCACAGCTGTATGCGTTCCCTCCTGTCCCTTACCTCTTTGCCTGCCAGATGACTATTCAGCACGCTGGCGCATACGCCGACAAGCGCGCCGATAAAAACCAGCAAGAACCTCATGGAGCTCCCCTGACCAGACAGAAACAGTCTTCTTGGTTATCGGATTTCTTAACTACCCAATGTCTGTTCAAACTTTGTAATTTCAGTATTAGCAGTGTCTATCAGATGAGTAGCCATCCCCCTGACAGCGATTGCAACCACAAGCGCTATCGCGATGATGATCACCACCTGGACAATTTCAAAGCCTGCGGTCTCCTCCATAAAACGGTCTTTCGCCGCCTGCAGGCGTAACTTCGCCGATAGATACAGGGAATCCAGCCTGTCCCTTGCTGCCCCGGCATACTGCATCATGCTTTCCATACTCATTTCCTCCTTAAAGTTATTCTTGTATGATTAACTGCTTATGCAGTTAATGTCAAAATGAAGAATCCAGCCCGCTGAAGGCACTGCCAAGAATCACCAGCATAACCCCGGCAAGAACGAGCGCTGTCGGCATCAGAAGCTTCATCGCAGCCTCATCGCCACGGCGAAGAAGGATCTGCCGCTTCTGCCCGCCGAGCTCCCTCGCCTCATTCCGGATGAATTCCGTGACATCGCTCCCGCCGCGGGCAATGCTCTGATTCAGGACATTCGCAAATTTCCGAATCTCCTGGGAACTGCTCCGGACGCCGAAGTTATAGAGAGCCTGCGTGATATCCAAACCATTATTCATCTCGTCGCAGGCACCGCGCATCAGCCGGTAGATTTCTCCCTTCCCGCTCTGCGCGACCATATACCAGGAATCCTTGAGCGTCAGGCTGCAGTTCATGAGCAGGGCAAGTTTGGAAACCATATTGGAAAATTCATATAAACAGTCATCCGCCCGTTTCTGGAGCGTATCCGCCATACTTTCCACGCCGCTTTTATAGATCAGAATAATAGCTGCCAGTCCAGCGCCCAGAACCATGAGCTGGGTGTGGAGGTCTTTTGCGCAAGCCGCCCCGATGAGAAAGACGGCACTAAGCAGGACAACAGCGCTCAACGTCCGTGCCCAGAAAATTCTCGCCCAGTACTCGGCATACTTTCCGCCATTTTCCGGGTAAAGCAGCCCTGCCTGCGCAATCAATTTTTTGCCACGGGGAGTATTCATGGCAAATGCCTTCGTTTCCTCCAGGGCAAAACCGGCAGAAAACAGTTCCCGGTCACCAAATCCTTTTTCGGGGAGATTTTCAATCATCATATCGTATCGGCTGCCGCGGCGCAGAAGATAGGCGTACCAGGCAGACACCAGGATCCCCAGGATAAGGAGGATCATCCGGACAATCAGCGTCATCTTCATGAAGCATGCACCTTTCTGTTCAGCTGAACGATCTTCTGACCCCAGAAATATGCCACAGCAAAAATCACCAGGGCTGCGGTATTGATCGCGACCCCTGCCGGTGTCGTGAATCCGTCAGCAAAAGAATCACTGGTAAGACGAAGCAGCAGAATAATCAACAGGGGAGAAACGATAATGGCATGAAGTTCCAGACGGTTTGCTGCAATTTTGCTCTGGATCTCATCTTCAATCGCCATCTTTTCACTGATGATTCCGTAGGTATTCTGCATAACCTTTGCCATCGCCGCACCTTCGCGGTAGCTCACCCGGAAAACACTATAGAAGCTCTCGATATCCTCATTGTCACTCCTCGAGGCAAAATCCCCGAGAACTGCTTCAATGGAAATATTATTTTCCTGCCCGATCTTGATTTCTTTCAATTCCCTGCTGATATACGCATCCGCAGTATAAATACTGCACATATCCTGATACGCATTCTGAAATGCCTCGATCGTCGTCTCGCCGGCAGCCAGTGAAGTCGACACTGACTCCAGCATATCCCGGAATTGTGCCCTGAGTACCTTCTGCTGCTTTTCCAGCAGCTGCCCCCTCCGGATCGGCACAGCCAGAGCCGATCCGGCCAGCCCTGCGACGGCAAAGATCATGGTATCAGCAATCAGCGTCATAACTGTGGCTTTCCCATAGATCTTAAAAAAACCACTGTAGAAGGTTATGCCGATGAGCCCGCCCGCGATGAACCCGATGATCATGGCCACCATTCTTTCCGAGACGTTCAACACATAAACATGATAATCCCGGACGCTGTCATTCATCATATTCCGGACATACTGAGATTTCTTCGGTTTACGGACATGTGGCAGCCTGGTCTTCCCCGCCGGTTTATTCATCCTGCTCCTCCCTCTTCTGGCAGCCTTTAAACCTCTGGAATATCCGCCTCGGAAAATCCAGCACTGAGCATTTTCCCCCTGCCAACCATCCGGTACTTCGTGCGGATAAGCCGCCCCGCCACATGGGACAAGGTGGACGCCGCCTCATCTTCCTCAAAAGTATACAGCGGGTTCAGGATGATGCTGCTGGAATCCGAAGTCATACGAAGCACCTCCGGATCCAATTCTTCCAGATCAACAACGCTGCGATCCAGGACTTCCGTAATCATCATCGTCTTTCGTGTATGATCACGGAGTCTTGACAGAAAGATAATGATGTCAAGCGCGCTCGCGATCTGCTGGTCAATCGCCGGAAGCGGAAGTCCCGCCGATCCCTGCAATACCATAGTCTCCAGACGGCTCAGCATATCGCGGGCAGAGTTAGCATGGCCGGTGGAAAGACTTCCGTCATGTCCGGTATTCATGGCCTGAAGCATATCCAGCGCTTCCGGGCCGCGGACCTCGCCCACGATAATCCGATCCGGCCGCATTCGCAGGCTGGCGCGGATCAGATCCTGCATCGTCACCTCGCGTTCTTTGCTGGCAGATGCGGATGCCTGGCGTGTCTGCATCCGCACAATATTCGGAATATTGGTAATCTGCAGTTCAGGCGCGTCTTCAATCGTGATAATCCGCTGATCCTTTGGAATATAATTCGACAGGGCATTCAGGAATGTCGTCTTGCCGCTCCCGGTTCCTCCCGCAATAAAGATGTTATAGCGGGCTTCGACCAGTTTTCTGAGAAATTCGGCAATTTCCGGCGTAAGAGAACCAAATTCGATCAGTTTATCCATCGTCATCGGGTCTCTGGAAAAACGCCGGATGGTTATTGTTGTCCCCCCAAGGGCAATCGGCGGGACAACAATATTCACACGGCTTCCGTCATTCAGGACCAGGTCACAGACCGGGGAGGCCGGCGAGATTTCCTTGTGCGCTTCATTCGCAATCCTGCGGGCGGTATTCGTCAGATCTTCCTCATCCCGGAATTCCCGGTCTATCTTCGTCAGGGTTCCCCCACGTTCTACAAAGATATTCTTCGGCCCGTTCACCATGATTTCTGTGATCGACGGATCGGTCATCACCGAATCGAGAAGGCCGCCGAGACCGCGATACGTATTATAGATCGCGGTGACAATCTCCAGGCGCTCGGTAATGCTGAGAAACTGTCCGGCGGTGTAAGCAGTAACCATCCCCTCTATCGTGCGGCGAAGCTCTTCATCGCTGAGCTTTCCGACATCCATCTCCAGATTGATATGTTTTCTTGCCTTCTCTACAATGTCCTGCTTTTCCGTCTTATTCAAATCAAAACCTCCGGGAGAGAAAAGCCCCTGATGGTTTAGCTGAAGTACTTCTCATTGAAGTAGTCATAACCAAACGCCTCGGTTAAACCATCATCATCAATGGTCGTACTGTCACCAAAATCGATGTCGGGTCTGCTGTAATGGGAAACAAAATCAATATAATCCTCGATTTCCTCCGGGCTGAGGTAACCGCTCATAGCATATCGTACCCTGCTCTGCCAGCGCTCCAGCGCCTTCGGATACTTTCTGCTGTCCTTGCCGCGCACATTATCATCAAAATCCGATTTGTAGCGGATCATGAGATCCTGGCGCTCCGACTTGACAAGATTGGCATCCTGCCTCGTCTCCTGGTCAATATCGCTGATATTGTAAATGTAACGCCATGCCGAAAGATCGTTTGCGTCGCCGGCAAGCGTGGAATTTCCTGTCTTGTACTGGATAATACCGTCCTTGTCATAATGGACCTTGCGGGTTCCGTCACTTTCCGTAAGCCCCCGCTTGAGAGAGCCATCAGCGTATGCCTGATACAGATATTCCGATTTGGGAAGTTCAGAGGAGATATGGAAGAACCCGGTTTTCATCGCGCCATTATTGTCCAGGTAATATCGCTCTCCATCCACATCCAGCCATCCTGTATGCATAGCCCCGTTTGCGTCGAGGTAGTACCACGTGTTGCCAATGTTCCGCCATCCGGTTGCCATATAACCATTGCCATCAAAGTAGTACCATGTGCCGCCAACCCGCAGCCAGCTATCCCTGGGATAGCTGCCGTCATCATTCTGATACCACCACCCGGCAGCATCCTGCTGCCATCCGGCAGCAAAGGATGGAAATGCCGCTGCGAGGGCAAATCCTGCCGCAAACAAGATCCCTGTCAACTGTTTTTTCATACTTGCCTCTCCCTTCTCCGATCCGCTGCTCCATGCTCGTTTCACTGCCATGATTATCCTGTCAGTACCCCATATGATCAAAAAGCGGATTATGCTGTTCCTGGGCTGCCGGCGTCTCGGGCTGTGCCGGTTTTTCGGCCTGTGCCGGCTTTCCGGCCTGTGCTGGCTTTCCAGCCTGTGCCGGTTTTCCGGCTTGTGCCGGCTGCTGTGTGTTCCCAGACGGTTGTCCGGAACTCTTCGTGCGATTGGAATGGCTGCCATTCGCGCTGCCGGAGGAATTGCCTGCCGCAGGGGCGCCTTGCTGAGGCTGCGGCCCCTGGCTGACCGTGAGGACAATCTGCGTTCCCGCAGCGGCCTGTGTGCCAGCCGCCACACTCTGCGTCACAACGTTTCCTGCCTGAACCGCCGCGTCATAGGCCGGCACGGCGCTGACACTGGTGAATCCGGCATCGGCGAGGATCTGAATTGCCTCATCCTGCGTCTTATACTGGACGTCCGGAATGGTGAACAGCTCCGGTCCGCGGCTTACCACAACAGGAATATTCGTGTTCTGCTTCACTGTCGTCCCCGCTGCCGTTTCCTGACGGATAATTGTTCCCTGGGCATAGGTATCACTGTATTCCGTGCCTGCCGACACTAGATAAATAAATTTATCCGCTTCCTGTGCTGCCGCGTCAGTAAATACGGCACCGGTAAGGTCGTCCACCTGTTCATCCTTCGTCTCATCCGCCCCCGGGAGGCCGTCCGAGATGACGACAGAAACTTCCGTGCCAGTCACGGTCTGGGTTCCCACTGCCGGTGTGACCTCCGCGATCGTACCTGGTGCCATCGCGTAGTTCTTGCGTTCACTAGTGACCTTAAGCCCCGCGTCATCCAGCGCCTTGAGCGCTTCCTCCTCCTCCATTCCGATAATATAAGGGATGGATGTCGGCTCAATACCGGCGCTAATGACAATGTTTAATGCTGACCCAGACGTAACCTCTTCCCCCGCATCCGGAACCTGGCTCAGCACCCGCCCTTCCGGGATCTCATCCGAATACTGCTTGTCTGTGATCTGGAGCAGGATTCCCGACGCGGCGGCAATGTTCTCCGCTTCCCCTCTCTCCTGATTGATGACATTCGGAACCTGCACCACTCCCTCCTCATGAACCTGCTGCCCCGGAAGGACACGGGCGAACCGGATTCGGCCGCTTCCAAGAAGCACCGCAAATGCAATCACAGCAACCGACGCGGCTGGAACCAGAATTTTCACCCACAATGGGATAGCCAGGACGGCTTTCTGTTTCTGATCGACCTTTCGAACAACGGTAAGAGAGCGAAGCTCTTCTTCGAATGCCTCCGCCGATGGCGTGCGATCCTCGATATTCAAGTTCATCGCATTGAGCAGTGCGGTCTCGGTATATTTGCCAATCCGGACGCCGAGCTTCGATGGAGGTTTTAAGCCATCCCGAACTTTTCGTTCAAGAGCATCCTGAGGGTAGACACCTGTAATCATATAATAGAAAGTCGACGCCAGGGAATAGACATCCGTCCACGGACCCTGATCACCCCTCGACCGGTACTGCTCCGGCGGGGCAAATCCCTGCTTGACAAGAACCGTGAGGCTCCGGCTGTGCGTCGTCGTTGCATAGCGGGCTGCGGCAAAGTCAATGAGCTTGGTTCGATATTTCCCTGTTTCAGGGTCATTCACCAGGAAAATGTTGTCCGGCGCGATGTCGCGGTGGATCATCCCCTCCCTGTGAACCGCTTCCAGCGCATGAAGCACGTCAAAGACGATCAAAACCGCCTCCTCAACAGGCATTTTTCCATCGCGCTCGAGCTTCCTGCGCAGGGATTCTCCCTCCAGATATTCCATGACCATATAGGCGGTATTGTTCTCTTCAAAGCAGCCATAGACATGAATGATCTCCGGGGTATTCTCAAACTTTGTGAGCCTGCCGGCTTCCTCCAGAAACTTTTCTTTCCCCGCCTGGAACTGTTCTGCCTTATCACCTGAGTAGATCATTACCTGTGTGCTTCCGGCTGTCCTGGTGGCAAATTCTCCCGGCAGATACTCCTTGACTCCGACCCGCCGGCTGAGCATCGTATCATAGCCGATATACGTCACGCCGAACCCGCCAGATCCGAGAACTTTCCCGAGAAGATATCGTCCCTGAAGGAAACTGCCCGGCGCGATATAGTATGGTTTCTCCGGCCTTGTCCCGGGAACATACCCACAGTGCGGGCATCGCTCCGCCGAGTCATCGATGCGGCGCATACATCCCATACAGAGTGTCTGCATCTGATATCCTGCCCCCTTCTGCTGGCCTCCGGGCTATTTGCCCTCCTGGTCAAGTTCTGCTTCTAAATCATCACAGGCCTGCTGAAAATCCTGGCCATTGACAAGTTTTCCATCCATCGGCGAAAAATCCGAAAGAAAATTCAATTCCACATTGACCTGATCCGTAAAGAGCCGGAATGTCGAGCGGTTCACCGGAAGCGCAGTGAAATTCCTGACGCACAGGATATCCTGCGCCTTTTCTCCGAGATAATAGGCGAGAAGCCGCTCTGCCGCTTCACGGGTGATCGAATCTGTCTTCGCGCTCACGGCCATCAGGTGGCGGTATCGCACCGGCGTCCTGTCATGATCCGGAAGGGAAACCTGATACTTTCCCGGGATCGCATCCTGAACTGTCCTGTAACTCCCTACGCCGGCGACGCAGGATCCAGTCTTCTCCGTGAGAAAATTCTCCAAAGAATTTGCCGCATCCCCAGCATCCCCGGAATTCGCAGAGATTGCCTGGTTTTTATACCTTACTGCCGGCTCCCATTCCAAGGGCACGAAGTGGGAATTTTGATCCCGGCTGAGGAAATATTCTTCTTCCGTCTTGCCGCCTTCCGCCTCCTCCGAGAGCATGACGAAGAGGCTGTCAAGTGCTGCGGCATGCCCGTCATTTTCCCCGGACGGGCTGTCCAGCTCGAAGAGATCAGGCGCATTGCCGCCATCAATCCTTTCTCTCAGGGCATCTTCATACCCGGATTCATCAACATTTGTGATGGTAAGGATGACATCGGGATAATCTGCCTGAAATTCCTCCGACATCTGCCGGAACAGGCCGGCATCCTCCGCAGTGCCTGCAATCATAACCTCTAGCTGGGTTCCGGCGAGTGAAGCCGCTCTCGCCTGCCCTCGATAGACCGCGCTGCAGAATACTGCACCTGCGCCGATCATGCCGGCGATTCCACCGATCATAAGCCTCTGGCGTCGTTTCAATCGCCGGATATGGTGTTCCACATCCTCTGTTGTCTTTTCTCCGCACAGTGCCCGGCGGAAATCCTTCATATTCTGAAACCGAAATTTGGGTTCCACCGCCATCGCCCGTATGACCGCATTGTTAAAATATTCCGGGACCTCCGGAACCAATTCCCGCAGCGGCTTTACCGGGTCTTCCTCCCCTCGCCGCAGCGCTTCGAGCCTGTTCTGGGACTCCGCCGGGAGTATCCCTGACACACAATGGTAAATTGTCGCCCCCAGCGCGTAGACATCCGTGTATGGTCCCTGGATGCTGGTCTGATTGTACTGCTCCGGCGGCGCATAACCGATCTTGAGAATAACCTGCCGGTCGTGCTCTCTCTCCGTGTCGGAAAACCGGGCAGCGCCAAAATCGAAGAGTTTGACCCGCGGTTCCACCCCATCACGGCCTTCATCCGTGATCATAATATTATCAGGGCTGACATCCCGGTGAAGTATGCCCCCCTTGTGGACAACCGCGAGAATCTCGGCAACGCTGGCGCCGATCCCCCTGGCCATCTCCCATGGCATTCTGCCACCGTGCATCTTCAGATACTCCTTCACCGTAATGCCCGGCATGAATTCCATGACCATATAAGCTGTATGGTTGGCCTCGAAGAAATCATAGACCTTGACAATATTCTCATACTCCGAGAACCGGGAGGTATTTCTAGCCTCATCGAGAAACCCGCGGATACCGTTTTCAAATTCCGCTGTTCGTTTTTTGTCGAAGACAAGAACATCGTTTTTTCCCGGTTCCCGGCTTACAATCCCGGCGGGATAATACTCTTTGATCGCGACAACCCGACGGTTTTTTGTGTCGTAAGCCTTATAGAGAATACCGAATCCGCCACAGCTGGCAGCTGTTCCGATCACATACTGGCCTGACAGGACTGTCTCTGCCGGCAGATCGAATGGCTCCTTCGGTGGTGTTCCGCGAACATAACCGCAGTGCGGGCATCGATCGCCAGTTTCTTCGGTCTCATAGACCTTCATGCAGTTCAAACACAAAATTTTCATGACAGCAGATCCATTTTCATCCAGCCAAAAAGCCCCCTTCTCTGCGACTTTCTGCAGAAAACCGCGATCCCGGTATAATTATCCATTTCCTTTCCCGCCCCGGCTTTCCGGATCTTCTCATTCATTTTCCAGAGCCATTCTTCGGGGCTTGCCGACGCGGCCAGGCTTCTTAACATCTCTTTCTCGATTATCCATTCCCAGTAACCATCCGTGCAGAGGAGGAAGCTTTCCGCACCGGACATTTCCACCGGCCCGCCCAGCACATATTTCCTGCCCTGCCATGGAGTACCGATGACCCGCAGAAGCCGGCTTCGATCTGGATGGAAACGAATATCCTTCTCCCTGATTTCGCCGGCGGCAGCCAGCATCTGTGGCACACTGTGATCCTGCGTATGAAAACGCATTTTTCCGTTCTTAAATAGATACAGGCGTGAGTCGCCGATGTGCCCCCATTGCACCCTGTCGCCATCCCGGAGCAGAATTACCATGGTTGTTTTCATATCAGCCGCTTCCGGATGAGACGACTGATAGCTGAGTACCGCAGATTCGCTTAGTTCAAAGCATTGGCTGAGGCATACGGACATATCAAATTCCGGCTGTGCCGCCATATGCCGAAAGATTTGAATACTTCTGTCCGCCGCGAGGTGGGAGGCAATCTCCCCGCACCGATGGCCGCCAAGGCCATCACAAGCCACAAAAATCTGCCGGTCTCCTTCCGCGGCAGCTGCAGCCGCATCCTCATTAATTTCTCTCCCTCCCGGGTCGCTGAATTCGGCTGATGTCCAGATTTTATCCATACTCATGCCCCTGAGCTACGGCAACCACAGCCGTGATATTATCCTGTTCACCCTTATCCTTAATGGCTTCCACTTCGGCTCCAAGCTCCTGATCTGCCCCGGCACGGTCAAATACCGAGGGAATAAAATGAGCCAGCAGCCTTGCAGAATCCATCTGGTGCCAGAACCCATCGGTGCAAAGAAGATATCCCCTGTCCTCCGGTGCCTTTTCATAGTGCAGATATGGATTGGCGAGCTGCCTCTCTGTTCCCAGGCATTGAAGAATGATATTCTTCTGTCCGGAATGCAGTGCCTCCTCCTGGGTCATTTTTCCCAGTTCTACCTGGCGAGCAACCCAGGAGTGATCGGGCGTCAGCTGATTCATTCCCTTCTCCTGGATCTCGTAGATACGGCTGTCTCCGACGTGTGCGATGAACCGATATCCGTCCCAGAGGAGGAGCAGGCTCATGGTTGTTCCGCCGCATATCCCCCTCTGCTGGTTGGCAAAAAACAGGCTGCTGTTCGTATTTTCCAGAAAAGTCTTCAGCCGGAGCGAAACATTCGCCGCATCGGCTCCTTCCCTGACCAGTGGGGCAAATTCCGTGTCAAACCACTCCGATGCCATCATCGCAGCTTCCCGGCTTATCTTTTCTCCCTCGGCAAGCCCGCCGAGGCCGTCACAGACTGCAAGGAGGAGCGAATCCGAATCATCAAAGGATAAAGAGCGGATCACCAGGGAGTCTTGATTTACCTCCCGTGTCGTGCCAACATCCGTGCGATAAATGAATGCATATTTCATAAACCCACCCGTCAGTGTCTCTCCAGGCAAAAAACAAATTCCTCATTGGCCAGACGGATTGTATCCTGATCCTTCAGGGGCTCCTGCGCTCCCGCCGGCACCGCCTTTCCGTCAAGAAACGTTCCATTTTGTGAATTGTTGTCGCTCAGGAAAAATTGATTCCCTCGGTGGCAGATGATGGCATGAATGCCCCCGATTGCCGGATTGCCATTAATCCAAAAATCAACGACATCCGCAGCACTGCCGATCAGATAGCGATCCTTGGTAATCATCATGGTCTGGCCAGTCTGCTTTCTCTCTAATTTCACAATGGCAAACCCCTCGCTATCCGGCTTTTTCTCATCCACTGCGTCCCCCAGCTTTACTGTCGGCTGATAGCCATCGCCTCCGCCGATAATGACTGTGCTGTTGTTAAACTCACCCTGCCCTGCGCTTCCAAAATATACACTCATACCGTCTTCCGCCTTCCGCACAGGTGGCGCAGCTGCGGCTTGCTTTGCATCGGGCATGTTCTGCATGTGGGGCGCTGTCTGTTCTGTGGATTTTGCGCCGTTCACCGGGGGCATGACCGGTGGAATTGTTTTCCCCGGGATAGCAAATCCGATATCGCTGCCCGCCGCAGTCCGCTCCTTGGCTGATACGCCGGATGGTTCGGATGCCTGCTCCGGCTGTGGGGCAGGTTGGACAGGCGCAGCTTCCGGCTGGTTTGGAGACGCCTTTTCCTTCCTTTTGCCGAAAAGATGAAATCGCCGTTTGCTTTTCCCCTGCTGTGGCAGCGGGGACTGTGGAAACAATAGCGGTTTCTCCTTCACCACTTTTCCGGTATCGGCATCCAAATTTACAAATATTTCCGGCTGAACCTTCACCGTAACCGGATCATCCGGTGGATACTCTTTTTTCTGTTCCGCGTATTGCATCTGATTTTGGGATACTTTCGGTTTATTTTCTTCATGAGACGCCCCGGCAGAAACAGACTCCGGAACATCCGTGATTCCCCTGGCAGGTGCACTGGCATATTTCAGGCTTTCCGTAACCGGATGTGGGGTTTCCCGATGCGCCGGCGACTCTGCTGCCATTTTGCGGAGCTCCACCAGTATCGTTTCATAATCTGGAACAGGATCACGGTTCAACAAAGTAATGATCCCGGCAACGTAAGAACAGTTTTCGAAAAGATCATACCGGATGTTTGTCAGCAGCTCCATGACCAGCGATCGAAAGCTGCCTTCATTCTGATATCCCTTGATCGGCACATAGACAAGTTCCACGTTCAGTGTACCTGCGTGAACGAAGACAGAATCCAGATCCATGGCAAAGCGCTTTGCAGAAAGCGCATAGGCCTCCGCATTATACAGCGCCTCAACAAGGGAGATCAGCAGGTGCAGCAGATTGTCCCGCTTGAAGTCCCGCCCCAGAAAGAGGCGCATAGAAGTCAGTGAAGTGATCGGATATCGCAGATATTGATCCAGATCGCGCTGGGTAAATGAAGGCGTGATCACACCTCCTATGGGGTTATTCTGAAGAACCCCCTTTTCATAGCTGTCCAGGACATCTTCCGGGTTGAGATGCAGCACAACCATCGACTCAGACCCGTCCTTTTCATAGGATTTTTCTGCCATTTTTTCTCTCCTCCGCCTTCCGGTTTTTTATCAAACGAAGCCGCCTTCCAAATACCGGAGAAGGACGTCCTGCTGATTCTGGGCGATATACTCAACGATCTGTCTGGTTGTCGCGTGTTTGATCGGTGGAATATTCCCCATGACAGGTATGCCGGGGCGCGTAATTTCCTTCATATATCCCTCTGCGGCTGGATGAAAACGGTTATAGATGAGACGCATCCGATCACGAATGGTCACCTTTTCCTGCTCCTCAAGGTGCGGGAGTGCGGCCATCACACGGACAAATTTGCTGTTTGCTGTCATTGTGCCATCGGTCACAACAATGATATGATCCATCTGTGCCATCTTGCGGACAGTTTCGGCAGAAAGCGAAAAATCTTCCGTTACAACAATTCTGCTGTACTTCATCGATGTCCCCAGGGTTTCCAACAATTCCTTCCGATTTTCCTCTGTGAACTCCAGCATGTACATTGCCTCGGTGGACGCGGCAAAAAAATCTACACCGGAGCGATCCGTGCGAACACAGCTGGAAATCTTGAGAGGAAGATTTCCATGTTCCTTGAGGGTATAGAGAATCTCATCAAAAGTAAACTCCCCATCACCGTCAAACAAAACCTCGCTTGCTCCAGCCTTCTCAAAATTCAGATATATCGTCGATTCGCCTTTTGCAGCAAAGCTCCTGGCCATCGCCGCTGCGATCGTTGTTGACCCGGTACCTCCGGAAAACGAGGTGACCAGGATTCGATCACCACTTCTGATTCCCGAAGCCTGCACTTTCGCATTTTCTGCATTGCTTCGCTTCGATGGTGCTGCGTCCGCATAAAGGCTGACAACATCCTTGTAAAGGAGATCTGTCCTTTTGAATTTAAAAAATGACGGGGCATCTTCATGGCTTGCATTCTGATCTGCGGTAAGGTACGCGATCCGGCTGCAGGCATCTGCCAATTCAGATGCCTTGAGTCCAAACTGGTCATCCATAAGCAGAACATCGGTGCCATGATTTTCGAGGTATTTTTTCAGAATCTCTGCCCTTGTCATCGTAACCAATTCAATATCATCGCGATGATTTTTATCAAAATAACTTTGCAGATGCTCCAGGACATTCAGATCCTGTTCCGCAATAATCAGGGAAAGTCTCATGTCTCCTCACCATTCGTCCTAAATCACATCAATACCGCGGCAATGCCAGACGACATCTGTCAATTATTCAAAATTTATTATAATTATTTTGATGCCATTCTCCACATGTGGCAGGATATTGGACAGCAATTTTATTGGAATACAACCCATGTGTTTCCGATCCTTCCCGCACTTTTCGCATGGGAATTATTGTCCAATTTCCTGCCACTTATAGTTTGTTCTGGTCCTGATCGTCTATAATTATTTTCGAAATATGCTGAACAGATGACATTTTGCTTATCTTTCGCTGGCTGATGTTGATAAACCGACAGGTACTGACCGATGATATCATTTGCCGAATTGCTCAAAAGCTATATAGACCAAAATCATGTGACCATCAATGAGATTGCTCATTACACCAGGATTGATCATTCAACGCTGTACAAAATCGTGAAGGGAACCCGCAGGCCTTCCAGTATGCAAATGGTCAACAGCATTGCCCACTTTCTCAGGCTTTCCGCAAAAAAACGCCATGATCTGCAGGAGGCTTACTATTGTTCTCTTCTCGGGGAATCCAGATATTACGGATTCCAGCAGATCACGGACCTGCTGGGTGAGCTCCGCTCTCCCCAGCCTGCTGATCCGCAGCTGTCCATGTCTCCCGATGATTCCTTGAACAGCGCTGAGCGTATTCTTTCCGGCACCACGGAAATTTCCAGTGCGATCATTGCACTGTTCCGGGAGGCCGCCAGCAACGGGGAAAAACGGATTTCCTGTTTTACTGCAGGATCTTTAACCTTTTATCCCTCCCTCTTCCGTCAGCTGCTGAGTCTCTGGCCGAATATCGTGTTGGACCATCTCATTGTACTGGATGAATCCAGCCACCTCAGCAAAGAGTACCGCGTTTATAACCTGGAATGCTTTCGCTCCATTTTCCCGCTGCTGATCCAGTATCCGAATTATCATCTAAGATGCATCTACGCAGACATTAACACGCTGCAAAGTATCCACCCGCTTCTCAGTGAGATGGTGATTACCGGAAGCGGTGCCTGTGTCTTCCGTCCGGACGGAACCGCCGGTTTTCTCTTTCACGACAATGCAAAGCGAAGTGTTTATGAGGACAGCTTCCGGAAGCTGGAATCGGCTTCCAGCAAATTTGCGGATTATCTCTCCCCTGAACTGCTTCTTGCTGCTTACCAGAAAAATCCATTTTTATCAGATCTACAAACGGATCATTTTCTTGTCAGGCAAATCACCGGCCTCTTTAATCCCGGAATCTGCTCTGTTCTTGTCCTTGGACAGGATGACTGCACTCTGATTCAAAAACATCTGAATTTGCCTGAACCCCAGAAAACGCAGTTTATTCACGCACTGAACCAATATCTTCCCGCCCAGCGGAATCTGTTGTTGAACCCTGACACTGCTTTTCCTATTATTTCCACTCGTCAGGGAATTGAATATTTTACCAGCACCGGCTATATCAATGAGTTAAATCCCTCCGTAATGTATCCGCTGAATATCGGGGAAAGAATTCAGATATTGCGCAAATGGTATCAAGTGTATGAAGAACATGCCTTTGTCCTTGTCGATATGCCGCGGCTGAAATATGACAGCCATTCCTGGGTTGTCAAATCCTGGCAATCCATCATCCTGCAGGTCTCGACAGAAACCGGCATCTATCTGGCAGGACAGATCACTGAGCCCAATATCGTTTCTCTCTTCAATGCGTACTTTTCTTTCATTACCGATGAATTTGCCATGGATGAGAACGATGTCCGTCAGTTCTTTGATGAACAAATCAAGAAGCTGAAAAGGCAAAACAAGCAAATTTGCTAAGTTCGAACTGCGCTTACGCTTGTTCTCACTAAGCAAATTCGCATAGCTCGCACTAAACTCGCGCTTCGCCCGCCGGGCTCGCGCCCCGCTCCGCGGATAGCCACTCCACTAAACTCGGACTGCGCTTTCGCTTGTCCTCGTTAAGTGGCTGGTTATTGTTAAGTGCTCTGCATAATAAAAAGAGCACTGGCTGACTTACGTTCTGTAAATCAGCCAGTGCTCTTTTTGTATACAGACAATCCCTCTGCAGCCTATCCTTTTCTGTTGATCAGTGATTCTCCGTCGAAGTTTTCTCCTTGCGGATGACATCGTGGGCGCCACCCTCGACAATGGAGGTAGCGGACACCAGCGTGATCTTCGCTTTCTGCTGGAGCTCCGGGATCGACAGCGCACCACAGTTGCACATCGTGGACTTGATCTTCATGCAGGTCTTCTCCACATTTTCCGCCAAGGGGCCGGCGTAGGGAACGTAGGAATCCACACCCTCCTCAAAGCTGAGCTTCCGGTCTCCGCCGAGATCATACCTCTGCCAGTTTCTCGCGCGGTTTGAACCCTCACCCCAATACTCCTTGACGAAGGAGCCTCCGACAAGAAGGCGGTCTGTCGGGGATTCGTCAAAGCGGGCAAAGTAGCGACCCAGCATGACGAAATCCGCGCCCATCGCCAGGGCCAGCGTGATATGGTGGTCATAAACGATGCCGCCGTCCGAGCAGACAGGAATATAAACGCCGGTTCTCTTATACCACTCGTCTCTCGCCTCACAGACCTCGATCAGCGCGGTCGCCTGGCCGCGACCTATCCCCTTGGTCTCACGGGTGATGCAGATCGAACCGCCGCCAATGCCGACCTTGACAAAGTCCGCGCCGCACTCGGCAAGGAAATTAAATCCCTCGCGGTCAACAACATTTCCGGCACCGACCTTCACCTTGTCACCGTAGGTATCGCGGATCCATTTGAGGGTAAACTTCTGCCAGTCGGAAAATCCCTCGGAGGAATCAATGCAGAGGACATCCGCGCCCGCTGCAAGCAGAGCAGGAACTCTTTCCTTATAATCTCGGGTGTTGATGCCCGCACCGCAGATATAGCGCTTCTGGCCGTCAAGAAGCTCAAGCGGGTTTTCCTTATGCTCCGCATAGTCCTTGCGGAACACGAAGGAGGTGAGCCTTCCGTCCTTATCCACGACCGGAAGGGCATTCAGCTTCTTGTCCCAGATGATGTCGTTGGCCTCGCTCAGGGTCACTCCCTCGCGGGCAAAGATCACCTTCTCGATCGGGGTCATAAATTCCCGCACCTTGGTCTCCGTGGACATCCGGCTCACGCGGTAATCACGGCTGGTCACAATGCCGACCAGCTTGCCGTTCGTCGTTCCATCCTCGGTGACCGCCACGGTAGAGTGGCCGGTCTTCTTCTTGAGCGCCAGGATATCCGCCAGCGTGTCATCCGGGCGGACATTGGAATCGCTGGGCACAAAGCCGGACTTGTAATTCTTTACCCGGGCTACCATCGCCGCCTCACTCTCGATGGACTGAGACCCATAGATGAAGGATACGCCGCCGGCCTTTGCCAGGGCAATGGCAAGGCGGTCGCCGGAAACAGCCTGCATGATCGCGGATACCATGGGGATGGACATCTCGATCGCGGGCTTCTCGCCGGCGCCCTTATTGTACTTCGTCAGAGGAGTCTTCAGAGACACATTGACCGGTGTGCACTCGCTGGATGAGTACCCCGGAATCAAGAGATATTCGTTAAAGGTATGAGACGGTTCATTGATATAAGTAGCCATTTTTCCTCCTTGAGTAAATCCCTTGCCTGCTTTCGTCCCGGAAAGCAGCGCCGGCTGGGCTGATATTTGCTAAAAATCATAGCATTATTAAAAGAAGAAAACAAGTGCCTGTTCAGAACATGTTACTGTTCAGTGCATGCTGGGGGATATCCCGCAAACTGGCCGCTTGCGGACGGATTTGCGGGATATCCCCCAGCATGCAGCCAAGCGCCGCAGGCGCTCGGCCACCCCGACATCGAGCGAAGCAAAGCTTCGCGAGATGCGGGGGCTGAACAGTTACAAGAACAAAACTGGGGATGCGGAAAGGCATTTCTGTCTTCCCACATCCCCAGGATAATTTCAGGAGCTTATTGTCTTCTTCCTGTCCGGATTACATCATGCCGGGCTGCGGAGCCGCAGCAGCCGGAGCCGGTTCCTTGATCTCGGCAACCACAGACTCGGTGGTCAGGAAGGTGCTTGCCACGCTGTTCGCGTTCTGCAGGGCGCTTCTGGAAACCTTGGTCGGATCCAGGATGCCTGCCTCGATCATGTTCACATACTTCTCGTTGTATGCGTCGAAGCCTTCGCCGGCCGGAAGCTCCTTCACCTTGTTGACAACGACAGCGCCTTCAAGGCCTGCGTTGTAAGCGATCTGATAGAGCGGAGCCTCCAGAGCCTTCTCGATGATCATGGCACCGGTCTTCTCATCGCCGTCAAGCTTTGCGGCAACCTCATCGACTGCCTTCTGCGCGTGGATATAAGCGGAACCGCCGCCGGAGATTACACCCTCCTCAACAGCAGCCTTCGCCGCGTTCAGGGCATCCTCCATACGAAGCTTAGCTTCCTTCATCTCGGTCTCGGTTGCGGCACCGACACGGATGACAGCAACGCCGCCGGCCAGCTTAGCCAGTCTCTCCTGCAGCTTCTCCTTATCGAAATCAGAAGTCGTCTCAGCGATCTGTCCCTTGATCTGGGCGATTCTGTCCTTGATCGCCTGGGCATCGCCGGCACCGTCAACGATCGTCGTATTCTCCTTCTGAACCTTGACGGACTTCGCACGGCCGAGGTCGGTCAGCTGCGCGTCCTTGAGCTCAAGGCCGAGGTCGGAGGAAATCACCTTGCCGCCGGTCAGGATCGCGATATCCTGCAGCATCTCCTTTCTTCTGTCGCCGTAGCCCGGAGCCTTAACCGCAACAACATTGACTGTGCCTCTCAGCTTGTTGACAATCAGGGTGGTCAGCGCCTCGCCCTCGACATCCTCGGCGATGATGAGAAGCTTCGCACCGCTCTGGGCGATCTGCTCAAGCAGCGGGAGGATCTCCTGGATGCTGGAAATCTTCTTGTCGGTAATCAGGATGTACGGATCGTCCAGGGTAGCCTCCATCTTCTCCATGTCCGTAGCCATGTAGCTGGAAACATATCCTCTGTCGAACTGCATACCTTCAACCAGGTCGAGCTCGGTCTTCATGGTCTTGGACTCCTCGATGGTGATGACGCCATCCTTGGAAACCTTCTGCATGGCATCGGCAACCATCTTGCCGACCTCATCATCGGATGCGGAAATCGCGGCAACTCTGGCAATGTCCGCCTGGCCCTTAACCGGGGTGCTCATCTTCTGGATAGCCTCAACGGCGGCCTCGGTGGCCTTCTTCATGCCCTTTCTGAGGACGATCGGGTTTGCGCCGGCCTCAAGGTTCCGGAGTCCTTCATTGATCATCGCCTGTGCGAGAACCGTTGCGGTCGTTGTGCCGTCGCCGGCAACATCATTCGTCTTCGTCGCAACTTCTCTGACGAGCTGTGCGCCCATGTTCTCGAACTCATCCTTGAGATCGATCTCCTTCGCGATGGTGACACCATCGTTCGTGATCAGCGGAGCGCCGTAGGACTTGGAGAGGACAACATTTCTGCCCTTCGGTCCGATGGTCACCTTTACCGTATCCGCAAGCTGATTAACGCCGGCTGCCAGAGCCTTTCTGGCATCTACACCAAACTTGATTTCCTTTGCCATGATTTTCTACCTCCGAAAAATATGCTGTTATCGATTATTTTACAATCGCGAGAATGTCGTTCTGCTTTACGATGACATACTTCTCATCATCGATCTCTACGTCTGTGCCGGAATACTTGGAGTAGATCACGGTCTCGCCGGCCTTGACCTGCATCTTGATCTCCTTGCCGTCAACAACTCCGCCCGGTCCCACAGCAACAACCTCGGCCTGCTGCGGCTTTTCCTTTGCTTCGCCCGGAAGGATGATTCCTGCCTTGGTTGTCTCCTCGGCAACAATCGGTTTTAATACGACTCTGTCGAATAACGGCTCTAACTTCATCTTGATTTCCTCCTGTTTTTATCGTTATACTTCTGAATTTTCCACTTGATGGACCTCACGTCCTTTTGGCTACATGAAAAGTTATAACACGCGCTGTTAGCCATGTCAATATTTGAGTGCTAATTATTTATTTCATCCTGTAACCGGCTGCCGCAGACCCTCGGAACCCTGCACCCTGCGAAGCAAAACTTCGCGGGATGCGTGGTTCCGGACAGCTGCGTGCCTCCCACAATCACTCCCCGCTGAACAGCTCGTTCACCGCGGCGAGATATTCGTCCATTCTCCGGGCTTTCCGGATCCGCTTGAGCGCCTTTTTTCCATTGGGAAATTCTTCCCCGAACATCCCCCACAGCTCCTTCATCTTGAACAGGACATTATCCTCCTCCGGAATGACTGCCCGATAGTTCCCGAGCACCTCCCGGTGAAATTCCCGAAGTTTCTCCCTGCCCGCCCGCGCCCCGCCGCGGCACTCGGAGAAAAGGGACGGCCGGGAAACGAGCCCCCGCCCCGCCATCACCGCGGTAAGCTGCGGATATTCCTCTGCGGGGAACGCCGCGAGCAGGCTCCCGACATCCTCCGGCGCCCTGAGGTCCCCGTTATAGCAGACCGGGTTCCGGCTTTGCCGGAGCATTTCCCGGAAAATGTCCCTGTGCACCGGCCCCTTGTACCCGTCCCGCAGCGTCCTTGGATGGATGGTGAGCAGGGAAATCGGATACCGGTTGAACACCGCGATAAGGCGCAGCCCCTCCGACGGATCCGCGACCCCGATCCTGGTTTTCACGGAAATGCGGATCTCCGACATCTCCCCATGGCCGGCCGCGGAAAAGACTTCCGCAAAGAAATCGTCCAGCGCTTCCGGATCCCGCAGGAAGCCGGCGCCCCTCCCCTTCCTCACCACCGTGCCGGAAGGACAGCCCAGGTTCAGGTTGACCTCGGGATACCCCAGGGCGCTCATCTCCCGCGCCGCCCAGATAAAATCTCCCGGGTCGGATGCCATAATCTGCGGGACCAGGTGGAGCCTCCCGTTATTTTCCGGCAGGACATCGCGGATCTCCCGTTTCCGGAAGGCTCTCGACGCGGTCGCGGTCAGAAACGGGGAATAGTAGAAATCGGTTCCGGGAAAGCAGGAAGCGTGCGCATTTCTCCAGGGGAACCCGCACACGCCCTCCATCGGGGCCGCAAGAAACAACAGATTCTTCGTCTTCACAGGATTTCCTCCTCCTTGAATTTTAGAGGGCTTCGTATTACAATCATCATAATATCGGTTTTGTCAGGGGATGGCAAACCGATGATTTCTGGAAAATCCGTCCGCCGAGGCGGAATATGGAATGGGAAGGAGTTTTTTATGGCAAAACATTTGGGAAGGTTAGTCGTCCTGGCTGCTGTCGCCGGGGCAGTTGCCGCGGGAGTTTCCTATGTGCTCCAGTATAAGTCTTTCCACAAGGATCTGGATGAGGATTTCCATGAATTTGAGGATGACTTCGACGATTTCGACGATGATGAAGACAAGGCCGGGGATGCTGAAGCCCCGCAGGCGAAGCGCAATTATGTCTCGCTGAACCCAAAAAAGGAGGAAGCCGCTCCGAAGGCTGAGGAAGCTGCTTCTGACGAAAAATCCGCGGAGAGCGCAGCTGACGAAGTGGTAAAGGACGCCGCGGCTGGCGATTCCGCTGAGGCTGCTGCGGAAGCTGAGAATCCGGAAGAGGAAACCGCTCATGATCAAGAGTCTGCTCCGCGCGCTTGAAATCCTCGACCTGATGAAAAAGAACGATCACGGGTACACCATCGCAGAGCTCTCCGACCGGACCGAGCTGCCACCCAGCACCGTTCACCGCATCCTGCAGACCTTCTGCGAGATGCACTACGTCACGCGGAATGATGAATCCCATACCTACGAGCTCGGGCCTGCCCTGATCTCCCTCGGCCGCGCCGCCATCGGGAATTTCGACATCCAGCGGGCTGCCGTGCCGGTTCTCCGCTCGCTCACCCAGGAGACGCGCGAGGACAGCTATCTGGTGGTCAAAAACGGCAACATCGGCCTGGTCCTCCTCAAGCAGAACGGGCCGAACCACCTGAAGGTCGTCGAGGAATTCGGCTACGAGATGGATCTGCACTGCGGAGCGATCCGCAAGGTTCTCCTCGCCTATCAGCCGGCATCCTATATCCGCTATTATCTCGATGAGATCGTGAGCCGTCCGGAGGCATTTCCCCAGATCAGCAGCCGCGCGCTCGAGAAGGAGCTGGCGGAAATCCGCAGGGACGGCTACGCCATCTCCTACGGGGACTATGTCCATGACAGCGTCGGAATCGGCGCCCCGGTCTTCGACGCGGAGGGAAAAATCTCCGCTTCTCTGGGGATTATCGCCCCGATCAGCCGTGTGGATGACGCCCGGAAAGACAGGCTCAGCCGGGCAATCCAGAAGGCTGCCCGAGACCTCTCCTACAGCGCCGGCTATGCGCCGGCATAACGGGAACAATATTTCAGAAGCCCTCACCCCGCGAGGCGGATCTTCGCGGGATGAGGGCTTCTCATGATCTGCGGTGTCTGGCCGCAAAATGTTTTTATATCCTGAAAGGGCCGCCGGCGGAAAACCGCCGGCGGCCCCTCTGAAATTCTTTATCGGAATAATTACTTTCTCATCTCAAGGACATCGGCAAATGCCTGGAGAGAGGTTCTTACCTGTCCGAAGTCTCTCATCTGCATATCCAGGCCGAGCTTCACGTGCGGAACATTGGCCTGATCCAGCGCCTTCTTCAGATACGGATACTCCATCTCCTCAGGATCGCAGAACTGGGTGATGAAGACAACCGCGCCCTGGGCACCGTTATCAAGCGCCAGCTTCGCGACATGCTCGCCGCGGCGGTTCTCATTGGACTTCTCGTCGAAGAGGATCGTGTCATAGTCCTGGTGGGAGAACTGGACAGCCAGGTCTCGCATCGGATCGTCGGTCTCCGGCGCGTCCGTGCGGAAGGAACGTGTCCACTGTGCCACATCATCGGCGACAATGGCGATGTTGTAGTCCTCAAATACCTTGAGCAGGTCCGGATTGTCGCAGATAATGCCGCTGACAATGACCTTGGTTCCCTTCCAGTCGCACTTCGGCGTCTTCGCCAGCTCGGCGTTCAGCTCCTCGAGCTTTGCGGTATACTCGTCCTTCTTCAGGTAATACGCGGCCTTGAGGACAGCACATCTCACGGTAGGCGTGCAGATGTCCAGATGATCCTTGGCCAGCTCGTTGAAAGCGCGGCGTGCCTGGCGGCTCTTGTTGTATACGCGGACGGCGTTCTTCAGGGCTTCCTTGTCGAGCGGCTTGCCCGCAATCTTCTCCAGCGCCTCGCGCACGTTGTTATACTGGTCCATGCAGTACTTGATGCCGTACTCCGGAACACGGTTCTGCGGATGCGCCAGGAAAATCACCGGGAACTTGTGTAGCTTCTCATCGAGGGCGACACGAAAGTTCTGGGATGCCGGGCGGAGGGTATCGCAGCAGGTCGGCGTGATCATACCGTCAAGGATATCCAGCGTGCCGTCCAGGCCCATTTCCATATCCAGCTGAACCATGGAGCAGTAGAATGTGAGGAAATACTCCTTGGCCAGGGTAACGGTCTTGTCATTGCTGCCCCAGAGCCCGACCGGAACCATGTCCAGAGCGTACACCAGCTCCTCCGGCGCATAATAGGGAACAATACCGATCAGCTTTTTGCCCTGATCCTTATATGCCTTCATCTGTTTGCCAGGGTTGGAGACAACATCCTGGAACTCACTGATAATTTCTTCGATTCTGCTCATTTCGCAGCCTCCTCCTTCTTGGCAAGTCTCTTCTGACGATTCTCTTCCATTGCCTCGACAAGGCCCTGTACCCTGGTCAGATACTGTGCCTCATTGAAGTTGCGGGGATCTGCCTGGTCGCCGTCGAAGGATACGCACGGAATACCCAGATCCTTGTTGAATCTTCTTGCCATCTCGGACATGTAGCCGGACCACGGTTTGCAGGAACGGTTGTTGTGGATCAGCGCGCCATCAACCTTATTCTCGCGGCAGAGGCCTTCACGCCATGCAACGCCCTGCTCGATGGATACCGAGTTCGGAGCCTTGTAGTATGCGCGGCAGAGGCCGTCAAGGTTATCCAGGCTGTCGGTATCATAGACGAAGCCGAACGCCGGGGCATAAACGACCGCGGTAACATTGATGCCGTTCGCCTTGAGGGGCTTGAACAGCGTCTTTAGCTCCGGCCAGCACGGAATTCCCTCGAACATGATCCTGTACTTCTCCGGGAACGGTGTCGTGGTCTCGCCCTTCTTGACGAGCTCGGCCAGGTTCTTGTCGAGCAGCTCAAATGCCTCGGCAGCGGCAACCTTGCCTCTCGCGGTAACAACGTCCGCCATGTGGTTGAACAGGTCGAAGCCGCTCATCGGCGACGGGTCATACTGCAGATAATCGCAGACCTTGAGCCATGCCTTGGCGGTGCGGTTCGCGTTGTGACATGCCTCAGCGAACTTCTTCTCGCTGAACTTCGTGCCGGCGATCTTCTCCAGCTTCTTGATGGCATCGAGGAACTGGCCTTTGATGTAGGCAACCTGGGAATCCGACACCGTCATATCGTTGTTGTACGGAACATCGATCATGATCAGCGGAATGTTGTGCATTCTGGCGATGTTCTCATACCACTTGGTCATATCGTTGCAGATGTTGTTGCAGCAGAGAACGAAATCCGGCATGGGAACACGGCGGGTCTCGTTGGTTGTCTCAACACCTGCGGAATAGGCCAGGGAAATGCGGGTGTAGCCGCAGATATCCGGATCATAGCCCATATCCTCGGCAGCCTCGCACATTCTCTGTCCGTCGTGGCGGGCACCGATGCCGGCAGCCTGGTTCTCCGGATAGACAACGGCGAGGTCAAGAGCCTCGCAGATTTCGCACGGGAACTTGGAGGATGACCAGCCTACCGGCTTGCCGGCCTTCTTGGCATCCCATGCCGCCTGGTATACATCATTGACGACCTTGCGCAGGGCGAGAACTCCGGGAAGAGTCGGCTTCTTCGGCGGTTTTGCCGCCGGTGCCGGTGCTGCCGCTTCCGGAGCTGCGTTCACTTTCTCATTTTCAGCCATAATATTCATTTCTCCTTTCAGGATTTGTTACATCGTTGCCTTCTGCCAGGCAAATAACGCCGCACCTAAAGCCCCCACATACTGGGTCAGCGGTGAGGTGTTGATGACATGTCCGAGCTCCTCCTCAAGCGCATTGACGACGCCCTTATTCTGCGCAACGCCGCCGGTCATCATAACCGCGTCGCGGACGCCGACGCGGTGGGCAAGGCCGACAACCCTGGCTGCGACCGAGTGATGCACGCCGTTGATGATGTCGCACTTGTCCGTTCCCTTCGCCAGCTGGCTGATGACCTCGCTCTCGGCAAATACGGTGCAGGTTGAGCTGATATCGACACGCTTCGTGGACTTCGCGCCGAGGTCGCCCAGCTCGCTGACCTTCACCTCGAGAACCTTCGCCATGACATCCAGGAAACGGCCGGTGCCCGCGGCACACTTATCGTTCATCTGGAAATTGACCATCGCGCCGTCCTCGATCTGGATGACCTTCACGTCCTGCCCGCCGATATCGATAACCGTGCGGACACTCGGAAGGAGGAAATACGCTCCCTTGGCGTGGCAGCTGAGCTCACTCATGTTGTGATCGACAATCTGCAGGGAATTGCGCCCGTAGCCGGTGCCCATAATGTAGGCCATTTCTTCCTTTTTCATCCCGGCATCCTCGAACACTTCGTCGATCGCCCTCTGTGGGCCGCTGGTTCCTGTGCCGACATCGACGAGCGACTTCCCGACGATCTCCTTCCCGTTTTTCAGGATGATCGCCTTGGAGGCTGTGGATCCGACATCGATCCCCATGGTAAAAATATCGCCCATTTGGCATTTCCCCTCTCTTCAGAAAATTTTTCCTAACATACTCCGAAGCGGCAGGGTCTTCCTGCCGCCCGGAATTATTGTATCATTGATTGCATTTCCTGCAAAGAGATTACTTCTTTTCGAAAGTATTGAAATCGCGGATTACTCTCGGGGTGATCATCTGGTGGAACGGGCAGATCGACTGCGGGTTCTGGTAAGCAGCCTCGGTGAATGCCTGCATGTACGGGCGAATCTCTGTCATGTCGACAATCTCATCGACCATGCCGAGCTTCGCGGTGTAGGCCGGTGCGGACTTCACCTCGTAGTCCTCAATCAGCGCGTTCATCTTGTCGATGGTCGGCTGGAGATCGTTGCCGGCCTTCTTCTCCTTCACCAGTCTTCTGGAGTAGAGGGCGTTGGCTGCCGTCACGCCGGGCATAACGTAATACTTGGAAACCGCTGTGCCGATCGAGAAGACGTTGTTGTCATTTGCCTGCGGACCGCCCAGGACATAATGGGCAGCGGCGGAAGCGATACGCAGCGTGATCTCAAGGGACGGCATACCGGAGTTCTGGATGGAGTAAATAAGGGACTGTCCGAGGCCGAGCAGCTCCGCCTTCTCCGCGTCATCGCCGACGTCGATGCCAGTGGTATCCTGCAGCCAGATCAGCGGGATCCGGTCGCGGGCGCAGAGGGTGACGAACTCGTTCATCTTGATCAGGCCCTGGCGATAGAGCTTGCCGCCGACAGCCATGTGCTTCGGATCGTTATAGTACTCCGGATAGCCCATGAAGATGCCCTGGACATTGGCGATGATGCCGACCAGGAGGCCGTTGATCTTGGCAAGGCCGGTGGTCATCTCGCGGCCGTACTCCTTCTTGTACTCAAGGTACTCGCTGTTATCGACAAGGCGGGCGATAATCTGGTAGATATCATACGGGCGCTTTACATTGGCCGGAAGAAGCTGGTACAGGTCCTCCGCCGGGAACTTCGGAGCCTTCGGGCTGTCCACGCGGAAGAACTCGAGGTTGTAGGCCGGCAGGTAGCTGACATATTTCTTGATGCCCTCAATCACACCGAGGTCATTCTCGTAAACCTCGCGGAAGAAACCGGTGCAGTCATAGTGGATCGGAACGGAGCCCGGAGCCGGAACCTTGTGTTCCTTGTTCGCCTCAAGGTTCTGGATAATGCCCTCGGCAACTTCCTTGTCCACCCTGCCCTTCGGGTTCATTCCGGAGAGAATGCCGGCGCCGCCGACAGCCATATTGGCCTTCTGGTGGGCAATCAGGATGGTCGGGGAAATGCTGTGGTAGCCGCCGCCCGCCGGGTTCGTGCCGTAGATGCCGACAATCACCGGTACGCCGAGCTGGTTCAGCTCAGCATTGCGGAAGAACGGTGTGCCGCCGCCGCGGCGGTTCGGATAAACGAGATCCTGCACCGGGAAATCAACGCCGGAGCAGTTCAGCAGGTAAACCACCGGGATGTGCAGAAGTTTTGCGGTATCCGACGCGCGGAGCAGGTTCTCCGCCTGGCCCGGAACCCAGGCGCCGGCGATCTTCTTGTTATCGGAAGCAATCACCATGACCCACTTGCCGCCGACACGGCCAAGGCCCTTGACGATGCTGGTATCGCCGAACTTATTGTCTGCCGGATTGAACAGGCTGTTTAACGGGCAGAAGGTTCCCTCATCCACAAGGGCGTTGATTCTCTGGAGCGCAGTGAGCTGTCCCTTCGCGTTCAGCTTCTCCTCCGTCGTGATGCCTGCCGCGTGAGCAGCCTCGATCTTCTCGTGGATCTGCTTCTCGACGGTCTTGATCTCCTGCTCATTTTCCGCATTCGGAGCTGCTGCCTTGCCGATGGTCGGCATATTCTGGAAATAACTCGGCATGGAATAGTAATTCATTGTATCTCTCCTCAATAGAACAGAGCATCTGCCGGCGGCGGGAGGCTGTCGGCAGAACGCTGTTTTCTGCAGTCCGGATAACTCTTATCCGATGAATATTACTTTGCCTCCGGAGCCGGAACCTTGATGAATACCTGTCCCGGATCAATCTCCTCACGGATCAGGCGGATGACATCCGGATCCGGCGGAGCAAGCTTTACGGCTCTCGAAACATCCAGCTCGAAGCCGGTGTTCTCGATCACCTGCTCCGGTGAGGAGGACTCATAATAGCCGGCAAGGTACATTCTCTTGGTCTTCTCGTCGAACTTCAGGATACCGAGATCGGTAACCACGGCGAGAGGCCCGCGGTTGCCCGGAAGGCCGAGTCTCTCACGCCCGCCAGGACCGTCGATCCAGCCCGGGCTGGTGACATAATCGATCTTCTGCATGAATCTTCTCTTTTCATGCTGGATCATGATGATCGTATTGGCAAAGGTGGCGATGGCGTTCGCGCCGCCGGAACCGGTAAATCTGGTCTTCGGGTGATGATAATCGCCGATGCAGGTCGAGTTCACGTTGCCGTAAGGATCGATCTGCGCGCCGCCGATGAAACCAACCAGGCGGTTGGAATCATGGAGCCACTCATTGGTCTCAAATCCGATGAAACGGATGTTCGGCCACTGTGCGCCGCAGTGTGCCATGAAACGGAGGTCGCCGACACTTCTCGGCACCTCGATCGGGGAGCAGTCCATGAGGCCGCTCTCCACGATCAGGTTGCAGCCCGGAGCGTAAACTCTCTTTGCCACGGACGCGCCGATCAGCGGCAGTCCTGTCCCGACAATGGCGACATCCCCGTCATGAATCTGCTCTGCGAGGGTGATCGCCTGCATCTCTTTATTGGTATAATATGTCTCTGCCATCGCTTAATCCTCCTTGCTCACATCTGCATGATATCCGTAGCCTTCGGTTACCTTCAGATTGAGGAGACGCTTAACCCCAAGCTTCTCCAGATACTCGTCCTGGTCCTTGACACCGTATACCCACTCGTTGAGGAATGCCTTGAAGTCCTCCTCAGTCTTGCTGGCCGCGCCGTAAGCCTTGAGGAATGGGTTGTCATAGTCATAATATCCGTAGCACTGGGTCGGATGGGCGCCATAAGGAACATGGCATACCGCGTCAACGCAGAAGCCCGGAATCTTGGTCTTGGTGGGATCGCGGCGGATCACGTCATTGCTGATCAGATCCTCGCAGGTCACGATCGTGTGCTTTGCGGCAACCGCGATATCAACATCGTGGAACTCATCGCCGATCAGGACGCAGGTGCCGTCCGGGGATGCCTTCTGTACGTGGATAATAGCGGTATCCAGCTTCGGAACCGGCAGGCAGACACACTTCTCGCCGGGGTTGAACGGGTTGTCCATCATGACAAACTTATCCTCGGTAAGTCCTGGGATCGTCTTGCGGACTTCCTTGCTGATGCCCCACTCGTCAACGAGGCTGGAGCCGATCATGAAGCGGACCGGAAGGAACGGAAGCCCGAGGGAGGCGGCGTGAAGCATGAACATGATGGCATCCTGGGAGTAATCCTCCATGATCAGCTCTCCCTGCTCGATCTTCTTGCGGAAGCGGCGGGATACATTCGTTACACCGGAATCGGCGGTGTAGCAGTTGATGTATGCCTTTACACGGCCTTCACCGATCAACATATCCCAGTCTGAACCGGCAGGGCCAGCCCAGGCAATGAAATCCTTCTGTCCCTGGCGCAGAATCTCGCGAACCGCTGCCTGCGGCTTCTTATTCGTTGTGAAACCGCCGAAAGAGATCTGATCGCCATCGTGAACATAGGTGGCAACGGCATCGTGCAATGACATAACCTTATTACTCACAATAAAGCCTCCTTTATAAAAAGTTTTCATGCTTTTTATCTATCTGCAGGCGGAAGAAGCGCACACCGCCCTCCCGCCGTACATGTGAAGTTTTCCAGGATCATCCCTTGAAGACAACCATGAAGAATCCGGCAGCGACCGCGGAACCGATAACGCCGGCAACGTTCGGCCCCATGGCGTGCATCAGAAGGAAGTTCGTCGGGTCGTCCTTGGAGCCGACCGTCTGTGACACACGGGCAGCCATCGGAACGGCGGACACGCCGGCCGAGCCGATCAGCGGGTTGATCTTGCCGCCCGTCAGGGCGTAGAGGACATTTCCCAGGATGATTCCGCCCCAGGTGGCAAATGCGAAGGCGATGAGGCCGAGGGCGACGATGCCGAGGGTCTTCGGGGTCAGGAAGGTCGCGCCGTCCGCCGTCGCGCCGACAGACACGCCGAGCAGGATGGTGATGATGTTGCAGAGCTGGTTGGTTGCCGTATCCACAAGACGTTCAACCACCCCAGATTCCTTGAACAGGTTGCCCAGCATCAGCATACCGAGAAGCGGGGCTACCGACGGAAGAAGCAGGGAAGTGAACAGCGTAACAAAGATCGGGAAGACGATCTTCTCTGTCTTGCTGATCTGTCTCAGTGTGGTCATTCTGGTTCTGCGGGCCTTTCTCGTCGTGAACGCCTTCATGATCGGCGGCTGAATCAGCGGGATCAGCGCCATGTAAGAATAGGCGGCAACCGCGATGGGCGCCATCAGGTGGGGTGCCAGGTTGTTGGCCAGGTAAATGGAGGTCGGGCCGTCCGCCCCTCCGATGATGCCGATCGCCGCGGCTTCCTGCGGGGTGAACCCGAGGACATTGGCCAGGAAAAAGGCAACATAGATGCCGAACTGTGCCGCAGCGCCGAGAAGCAGGGAAACCGGATTTGCGATCAGCGGCCCGAAATCGGTCATCGCGCCAATCGTCAGGAACATCAGGCAGGGAAATACCGAGCACTTGTCGCCCATGTAGATGATATGGAGAATACCGGACTCATACCATGCGCCGCCGTTCACCGTGGCATCGTATGTCAGGCCGGTCAGCGGCAGGTTTGCCAGGAACATGCCGAAGGCGATGGGCAGGAGCAGGAGCGGCTCATACTCCTTCTTGATGGCCAGATACATAAGGACGAAGGAAATGATGATCATCACAATCTGCTGCCATCCGGTGGTGGAAAAATTCGCACCGATGGAAGCAAATCCTGACTCACCCATCAGCCTTCCCAGGATGTCAAAAAAGTTCATTGCTTACCTCCCTCAAATCATTCGAGTGTCGCCAGGACCGCCCCGGTATCGACCATGTCTCCGGCCTTAACCAGAATCTGCGCAACCTTTCCATCCTGGGGAGCAACGATCTCCGTCTCCATCTTCATCGCTTCCATGACAATGACAGCCTCACCATATTTCACGCTCTGGCCGGCCTGCACATTGACCTTCAGGATCTTGCCGGGCATCGGCGCGTCAATCTTCACACCGCCTGCCGCCGGAGCCGCCGCCGGGGCGGGTGCAGCGGCAGGAGCAGCCGCAGCCGCGGGGGCCGGGGCAGGAGCCGCAGCCTTCGGAGCCGGAGCCGCTGCCGGGGCAGGAGCCGCAGGCCTCTGAACCGGAGCCGTCTTCGGAAGATCAGGAATCACCGGAGCCGCCACACCGTCGCGGTCAAGTGACTTGTACGCATCGAGCTTTTCCACCATGACCTCGTATTGTTTGCCGTTGATCGTAGCAATGTATTTCATAGCTTTCCGTCCTTTCGCTTATCCCTCTCAGTTCATGGTTGCCAGCGTAGCGCCGGTATCTACCATATCGCCCGCCTTGACGCTGACATTCGCGATCGTGCCATCCTTGGGGGCGACAATCTCGGTCTCCATCTTCATGGCTTCCATGACGATCACTGCCTCGCCATACTTCACTGCCTGGCCCGGATTGACGTTGATCCGGAGAATCTTGCCCGGCATCGGTGCGTCGATCTTCGTGCCGCCGGCCGCCGGTACTGCCGCGGGAGCCGGGGCTGCTGCCGGAGCAGGTGTGGGTGCTGGTGCCGCCGCCGGAGTGGGTGCTGGTGCCGCCGGGGCGGGTGCCGCTGCCTTCGGGGCAGGCGCCGGTGCTGCCGGTGCGGGTGCTGCCGCCGCTGCCTCCCCTGCTCTCGGGATCGGCTCATACTCTTCGATCCGCTTTAACTCAACCTCATATTCTTTTCCATTCAGAGTGGCCCTGTACTTCATCTCAGGTAAACCTTCCTTTCCTCCTGCCGCCCTCTCTCCGGCGGGCGTCCTCTATCGCTCACTGTACGGAAACTTCCCTCAGCGAATCTCTTTCACGCTGGTAATCCGGAATTCCGAGGGATCAGCATCAAGGTCTTCCGCAATGACGGAAGACAAAACTGCCAGCAGTTCCTTATCTGCCTCATCGTCGTATGCCGCCGGGGCAGCTGTCTCTGCCTTGGCCTTTCCCTTCCCCTCGATTCCCTGAATCACTTTCGATGTCACGATGATCGCGAGATCCAGGACAATCAGGGCGAGGAAAACAACCACTATACCCAGAAGACACACGATGAGCACATCCGGGATAGGCATGGTCTGCTCAGTCCACATGTAACCGCACCTCCTTTAATCTGCCGGCCATTCCCAGGATACCTGGGGCCACTTTTTCTTATGGATTCCATATTGTGGAATGTGTTCCATTTTTGTGCTCAAAAAATGAAATCGGACTTTTCTCATCCGAATTTATTCATTTTGCACAGAACTCTTCCCTGCAAATCCGCTTAAATTATACCTGCCGCCTAACAGAAAGTCAACGCAAATCAGTCTCTGCCAACACTTTAGTTCATAAGGAAAGCCCGCCCCTCCGGCGTTTTCCGGCGGAGAGGCAGGCTTATTGATCTTTCTGTATAAGTGTTATTTCCTTTTTTCTTTTCCGGATCAATGCGATTTCAGTTCTTCTTGTCCGGCAGCTTGAAGGATGCTTTCAGGGAGACAATGCGGTTAAATACCGGCTCTCCCTCCCTGCTGTCCTTGCAGTCCACACAGTAATAGCCATCGCGGACAAACTGGAAGCGGTCATAGGCCTTCGCGTCCCTGAGGCTCGGTTCCAGCCAGCAGTCTGTGAGGACAGTAAGCGAATTGGGGTTCAGGTTCAGCGTGCCGTCGGCATTGAGTTTCCCCTTTTCCTCGTCGATCAGGTTCTCGTACAGGCGGACCGTGGCCTTAAACGCTGTCTTCGCGGCAACCCAGTGGATGGTGCCCTTGACCTTCCGCCCGGTGAACCCGGACCCGCTCTTCGTCTCCGGATCGTAGGTGCAGTGGACCGCCGTCACCTTGCCCTCGGCATCTTTGTCAACGCCGACGCATTTGACAAAGTAGGCGTTCATCAGGCGGACCTCATTGCCCGGATAGAGGCGGTGATATTTCTTTGGCGGTTCCTCCATGAAGTCATCCTGTTCAATATAAAGCTCACGCCCGAAGGGAAGCTTCCGGGAGCCAAGCGCCTCATTTTCCATATTGTTGGGCGCATCCAGCATCTCGATCTGGTCTTCCGGATAATTGTCGATAATCAGGCGGAGCGGATGAAGCACGGCCATCACACGGTTGGCCTTGAGCTTCAGGTCGTCCCGCACACAGCTCTCCAGCATGGCACTGTCAATCGAGCTGTCCGCCTTGGAGACACCGGCGAGTTCCACAAATTTCTGGATCGCCTCCGGCGTGTAGCCGCGGCGGCGCAGTGCCGCGATCGTGACCAGCCTCGGATCATCCCAGCCGTCCACAACCTTGTCCTCGACCAGCTTCTTGATGTAGCGCTTCCCGGTAACCACGTTGGTCAGGTACATCTTGGCAAATTCAATCTGCCTCGGCGGATTCTTGAACTCGCACTCGCGAACCACCCAGTTGTACAGCGGGCGGTGATCCTCAAACTCCAGGGTGCAGATGGAGTGGGTGACCCCTTCCACCGCGTCCTCGATCGGGTGGGCGAAATCATACATCGGGTAAATGCACCACTTGTCGCCGGTATTCTGGTGGGTCTGGTGTGCGACGCGGTAGATCACCGGATCGCGCATGTTGATGTTCGGGGATGCCATGTCGATCTTCGCGCGGAGCACCTTCTCGCCGTCCTTGTACATCCCGTTTTTCATGTTCTCAAACAGCTGGAGGTTCTCCTCGATCGAGCGGTTGCGCCAGGGGCTCTCCTTCCCCGGGTGGGTGAAATCCCCGCGGTACTCCTTGATCTGCTCCGCCGAAAGGTCGCAGACAAAGGCCTTGCCCTTCTTAATCAGGAAGAGCGCGCACTCATACATTTTGTCAAAGTAATTGGAGGCAAAATACAGCCTGTCGCCAAAATCCGCGCCCAGCCACCGGACGTCGGCGATGATGGACTTTACAAATTCTGACTTCTCCTTGGTGGGGTTCGTATCGTCAAACCGCAGGTTGAAAGTCCCGTTGTACTCCTTTGCGAGGCCGTAGTTGAGCAGTATGGACTTCGCGTGGCCGATATGGAGATAGCCGTTCGGCTCCGGCGGGAAACGGGTGGTCACGTGGGTGTAGACGCCCTCCTCGAGATCCCTGTCAATCTCCCGCTCAATAAAGTTCTTGCTTTCCTTTTCCTCAGCGCCCTCAGCCGCCCTGACTTCTTCCATGCTGTGTTCCTCCTCTTTTTTCGCATATTGCCGTTACGGACAGACTCCTTTTCCGGCCGAAGAAATTTACCCTGATTTTATCATAGCCGCAGGGAATGCGCAATCTTTCCCGCGGCGCTTGCCCCCCGGAGAATCCTGCCTTTTCCGCCCGTCAATCAACCCCTCGCAGCGCTTGCCCCCCGGAGGAACCCGCCTTTTCTGCCCGTCAATCATCCCTCGCAGCGCTTGGCCAACCGCGCGGGGGGCGCCCGCAAAGCCGTCCGCACAACGTCAAAAGCCGCATCCGCGGAATGCGGACACGGCTTTTATCGTGAGGCATGCGGGATTCGAACCCGCGACAACTTGATTAAAAGTCAAGTGCTCTACCACCTGAGCTAATACCCCTCAGCAAAAAATTAAACTGGGCTAGTTGGATTCGGACCAACGCTGTGGGAGTCAAAGTCCCATGCCTTAACCGCTTGGCTATAGCCCATCACCAATTTTCCCAGAAGGAAAGGGTGGGTAGTGGGGCTCGAACCCACGATCTCCAGATCCACAATCTGGCGCGCTGACCAACTGCGCCATACCCACCATACGAGTATATCGATTACGGACCGCCTCTGCGGAAGGCAGAAGTTAGTCCACTGATCCAGCGGGGATTCGAACCCCGGACACACGGCTTAGAAGGCCGTTGCTCTATCCAGCTGAGCTACTGAATCTAAGCACGCCCGGAAATCCGTACCTGATCACCGAACAGCAAAACTAGTATACGACCATCGGTTATTCTTGTCAAGCATTTTTTGTCCCTGTTCAGCACATGCGTGTGGATACCCTGCGGAACGACTGCTTGCAGGCAGTTCCGCAGGGTATCCACACGCATGTGGCCAAGCGCCGCAGGCGCTCGGACCCCCACATCGAGCGAAGCTTCGCTTCGCGAGAGGCGGGGGCTGAACAGGAATGGATAACCCGCAAACCGACTGCTTGCAGGCAGTTCCGCAGGGTATCCACCCGCATGTGGCCAAGCGCCGCAGGCGCTCGGACCCCCCACATCGAGCGAAGCTTCGCTTCGCGAGAGGCGGGGGGGCTGAACAGGAATGGATAACCCGCAAACCGACTGCTTGCAGGCAGTTCCGCAGGGTATCCACCCGCATGTGACCAAGCGCCGCAGGCGCTCGGACCCCCACATCGAGCGAAGCTTCGCTTCGCGAGAGGCGGGGGGCTGAACAGGAATGGATAACCCGCAAACCGACTGCTTGCAGGCAGTTCCGCAGGGTATCCTCACGCATGTGGCCAAGCGCCGCAGGCGCTCGGCCACCCCCACATCGAGCGAAGCTTCTCTTCGCGAGAGGCGGGGGCTGAACAGGAACTTCAGCTCACAGTTCACTGATCGTGTAGTGCGCCTGCCCCTCCCGGTCGATCTCCATCTGGATATATGTCCTCTCCCTGCCCTCCTGGCGCGGGTAGGAAATGCTGCCCGGGTTGAGTGTTGTCAGATTCTCCCCGATTTTCAGGAACGGCCGGTGGGTATGTCCAAACATCACAATGTCCACACCGCGGTCCCGGGCCTCCTCCTCCAGCACCTCAACGCCCATCGAGACGCCGTAATTATGGCCGTGCGTAAGCAAGGCGGTATAATCGCCGATGCAGATCATCTCCTCTTTCGGAAGGTCTGAGAAAAAGTCATTATTTCCCTGAACAATATGAACCTCACAGTCCGGATTCTGCTCAAGGCACCATTCCCGGATCCTGTCTTCCGATCCCTCCGTATCCCCGAGATGGATCAGCATGTCAAATGGCTTTGTGCGCTGGATCACCTCGCGGACATTGGAATCCTTCCGATGCGAGTCGCTGATAATCAGGATTTTCATCAGAGAACCCCCTCCCCGGCCAGCAGGTCCCGCATGAGGCGGAGCGCCCTGCCGCGGTGGCTGACGGCGTTTTTTTCCTCCTCCGTGAGTTCGGCGGATGTCTTTCCAAACTGCGGCAGCCAGAGAATCGGATCATAGCCGAAGCCGTTCTCCCCCGCCGGCTCATGCGCCACCTCCCCCTCATAGGGAGCCTCCGTGTGGAGCACCCGCCCGTCCGGGAGAACCGCGCAGATATTGCAGATAAATCTCGCCCTGCGGTCAAGGGACGGGTTCTCGGCGATGGCCTGGTCCACGCGCGCAATCAGCACGCGGTTTTTCTCCGCATACGGATGTCCCGCCATCCAGCGCGCGGAATACACGCCCGGCTCCCCGCCGAGGCAGTCCACGACAAAGCCGGAATCGTCAGCGAGGACAAGTCCGCCCAGGACATTCCAGACGGCTTTTGCCTTGATTTCCGCATTTTCCCGAAAAGTCGTGCCGTTTTCCGCAATATCTCCGGAAAATCCGGCTTCCTTCATGGAAATGATCTCACGGCCCTGCCCGCCGAAGATCTCCCGGATTTCCCGCATTTTGTCCCTGTTGCCCGTGGCAAAGACCACTCTCGTCATGCCCTGTCCTCCCGCTTTCTCCTCGGCGGCTTCGGCCCCATAAACTGGTAAAAATACGTCTTCATCATCCCATTGTAGATCTTCCGGTTTTTGTCGGCCTTCCTGCCGATCCAGCGCTCGGCGTCCTCATAGGAAGTGATCACAAACATCGACCAGGAATCCAGGGCGCGGAAACGTTCCCCCAGCGTCCGGTAGAGCACGGGCAGATTCTTCCGGTCCTCCATGCGCTCGCCGTAGGGCGGATTGGTGATGATAAAACCGTACTTTTTCGGGTGGCTGAGATTCGCCACCGGCCGCTGCTGGAAATGGATCAGCTTCTCGACCCCGGCGCGCCCGGCGTTCGCTCTCGCCGCCTGGACAATCTCCCCGTCGATATCATAGCCCTGGATGTCGACATCCACATTTTCCCGGACCATGGACTGTGCCTCGTCCGCCGCGTCGTACCACAAATTCCGGGGAATCAGGTTCGTCCACTTCTCCGCGAGAAATTCCCGGTTCATCCCCGGGGCTATCCCCGCGGCGATCATCGCCGCCTCGATGGGAAATGTCCCCGACCCGCAGAAGGGATCCACGAGGATGCGGTCCGGATGCCAGGGGGTGAGGAGGATCAGCGCCGCCGCGAGCGTCTCCGTGATCGGCGCGGCGCCCTGCAGCAGGCGGTATCCGCGCTTGTGCAGCGAATCCCCGCTGGTGTCCAGCCCGACCGTGACACGGTCACGGTTTAAGAAGACTCGCAGCGGATATTCCTCCCCTGTCTCCGGCATGGAGGAGAGGCCGAGCTTCTCCGACCAGCGCGTCGCGATCGCCTTCTTCATCATGCTCTGGATGGAGGAAGGCGCGTGCAGCTTGCTGTTGATGCAGGAAGCCTTCTTCACCCAGCATTTCGCGTCCTTCGGCAGATATTCTTCCCAGGGAATCGCCTTTGTCCCCTGGAAAAGCTCCTCGAATGTATCCGCATGAAAATCGCCCACCTTGATCATGACGCGCTCGGTCGTGCGGAGAAACATGTTCGCGCGGCATACGGCGTCCGGCCCGCCACAGAACATGACGCGGCCATTCTCCACCTCCGTGATCTCATAGCCGAGATCCTGGATCTCCCGCCGGAGCACCGCCTCAAGCCCGAAATGGCACGGTGCCATCAATGTAAATTCTGTCAATGCCGTCCTCCCTGTCTCCGCCGGGTATGGCGGTCTGCGGTTCAACCAATTCCCACTAATAGTAAATGGATGCCCGATTTCTGTCAATCAAATTCAGCGCAGGCGCCTGCGGCGCTTTAACGCGGTGTGGAAGAAAGCCCGCCGTTCGGCCGCCTGCGGACGGCCAGGCGGGACTTCTCCCACGCCTCGCTGAACAGAGAACAGACACAAAGACGGGCTCCGCCGAAGCGGAAGCCCGTCGCTCTCTTTTTTGATCGCTCTCACTGATCTCCCTCAGCCAAGGACGTTCACGATCTTGAGCGGTGTGCGGTAATCCCAGTCTGAAATCTTGACCCCGTCCCGCTCATTGCTGGAATGGATGATTTTCCCGTCCCCGATATATATCGCCACGTGGCCGATACCGATCTGCGCATCCGTCGCGGAACCCCGGGTATAGAACAGGAGGTCTCCTGGCTGGAGCCGGTCCTCCGTGATCGGCGTTCCCTGCTGTGCCTGCTCAATCGCCGTGCGGTTCATCGAAACCCCCGCCGCGTGCGCCATCACATACTTGACAAAACCGGAGCAGTCGGCGCCGACATTCGGATCCTCCCCGCCCCAGATATAGCGTCCGCCGAGATACTGCTCAGCAAAGGCCACGACCTGGTTTCGGAGCGCCTGGTTGGCATTCTCTGCCGCCTCGGTTGCCGCGGCCTCAGCCGCCGCCTGCGCGGCCGCCATGGCTTCCGCCTCCTTTTCGGCGGCATCCTCGCGGGCAACCATCGCCGCATCGGCGACCTGCCCGACGTTGACGAGGGAAACTGTGCTGCCCGGCTTCAGATATCCGGTCGTATTCCCGACAGACACCTCGGTCCAGCCGCTGGTATCCGCGTTGCTGACTTTAAAGGAATCCCCGACGCTTCCGTTCGCGATCACCTGCGAATTGCCGCTGTCGCCGGAATAAATCGTCACATCATCATCCTTCACCACAGCGAAAAGCTGCTGTTCCGGGACAACCTGGCTGTCATCTTCTGCGGAGGCGTCCTCCGGAGATGTGGAATCTGTCTGAAGTTCTTCCGTCTCGGCCTGGGTCTCTGCCGCGTGAATATACGCCGGCGACGGCACCGCCGCTGTAATCAGCCCGCAAAGGCTGAGGGCTGCTACTGTCCTGATTCGAGTAAAATGCACCTGCAAGCTCCTTCCGGCCGGTTCCCGATGGTCTGCTTCCGGCCGTTGATTGTTACGTATTTATTACGTATTGTTACATAAATTATATTTTCCTGCAGGGTATTTGTCAATAAAGCCGGTGAACTTCATAAAATATTCATTTTATGCCATGTTCAGCGCAAGCTGGGGCTGAACAATACCATTCACTTGCCGGGATTTTCCGCCAGGGCAAGCTCAAACCAGAATTCCACGCCGTCCTCATGATCGATGACGCCGTAGGCCTGATGGTGCCGGTCCATGATTGCCTTGACGATCGAGAGCCCGATGCCGCTGCCGCCGTATGCCCTGGTTCTCGCCTTGTCCACCTTATAAAACTTCTGCCAGAGCTTGTTCAGGTCCTCCTCCGGAATCGGCGTTCCCGTGTTGAATACGGCGATCCGGACCTTGCCGCTCTCCGGCTTCGGAATCGTCCGAATCCGGATCATTTTCCGGTCATCCACATGGTTCAGGGCGTTATTCAGATAGTTAGTGACAACCTCCTCAATCTGGAACTCATCGCCCAACACCGCCATCGGCGCATTCACATCCACCGTCACCTGGACTCCCTTGTCCCGGATAACCAGCTGGTTAGCCTGCACAACGCCATTGACCAGCTCGGCGAGGTCGAAGGCGCGCAGCTCCGTCTGCTCAGAGCCAGACTCAAGGGCGCTCAGCGTGAGCAGCTGCTTCACCATCTTGTTCATTTTCCCCGCTTCATCCATGATGACATTGCAGTAATAATCACGGTTTTCAGGGTCCTCCGCCATGCCCTCGACAAGCCCCTCGGCATAGCCCTGGATCAGCGCGATCGGCGTCTTCAGCTCGTGGGAGACATTGGCGATAAATTCCTTCCGCATCTCGTCGATGCGCTCCTTCTCCCGGATGTCCTTCTGAAGCTGAGCATTCGCCGCCTTCAGTTCCCCGATCGTCTCATTCAGGCGGTCAGAGAGGCTGTTCATACTGTTTCCCAGTGTCTCGATCTCCAGCGTCTGCCGGCGCTCAGGCTCGTATTTGGCCCGGAAATCCAGCCTGGACATCCGCTCCGAGAGTTGGGACAGGCGGTTGATGGGACGGGTAAAATGCTGGGTCATAAAGTAGACGACCACGGAACCGATGACGAGAACCACCAGGCCGAGATACATCAGCAGCTGGTTGGAAATGTGCACCGCCTCGCGGATGCTGTCCACCGGCGTCGACATGAAAAACATGGTGCCGTCGTCGGCGAAATACCCCCAGCTTTCCAGGTAGGTCTTGTCACTTCTGCGGTCGGACGATTCCTGGATTGTGTAGTTGCTGGTCTGTTTGATCGTCTCGTATTTCGCCGGATACTGCCCCAGAATGTAGTGCTGCATTTTGTCCAGCATCCGGTAGGCCTCGGAACTGGAGGAAACCAGGATTTTTCCCTCCATGCTGTCGTAGATCAGGACGGAAATGTTGGACGTCTCCCCGAGAGCCTGGACCGTGGCGACCACCGTGTCATCGCTGGCGATGCTGTAGCTGCTTCCGCTCCCCTCGCTTCCAATAATAAAGGGAGAGTCGTCATCCGGCTCGGAAGGTGGCTCGACCGCGTCAGACGGGCGGGCTGCCCCTGCCGGAGGTGCACCCTCCGGAGATGGCAGCGTGGGAAGGGATTCCTCCGTGGTGCCCTCCGTCTCCGCGGAGGATTCCGATTCCTCCTGCGAATCCGACGCCTCCTGCGAGTCCGACGCCTCCTGCGAATCCGACGCCTCCTGCGAATCCGTCCCATTCCCGCTGTGCTGGGCATTTGCCCGGGAAATCACGGTATTGATCTCTTTGTAGCCATTTTCCAGCAGCCGTACCTTGTAGCGGATATAAAAATCCTCCAGGAACCAGTTGTTCATGATCCAGAGGAGGGTGATGAACAAGGCTATGATCGCGATGAAGGCGGCGGTCATGCGGAAATGCATGGAATTGGCGCGTTTAATCTTGAATCGTTTCAATCTGTTCTCCCGGCGGCCGCGCCTTTCGCGTCCTTCTGCTCCTTCGCGTCCTTATCCTCATGTTCCGGGGTGAACCGGTAGCCCATCCCCCAGATCGTCTTGATATAATCGCCCTTGTCCCTGAGCTTGCTGCGCAGCTTTTTCACGTGGGTATCGATCGTGCGGGCATCGCCGTAATAGTCATAATTCCAGACATTGTTGAGAATCTTCTCGCGGGAGAGCGCCTGCCCCTGATTCTCCGCAAAATAGGTAAGAAGCTCAAATTCCTTGAAGCTGAGCTCCACCGGTTTTCCGTCCACACTGACCTCATGTGCGCCCCGGTCGATGCGGATACCGCCGATCTCGATGGTGTCGGAGGCGGCGGTGCCGCTGCGGCGGAGAATCGCCTCCACCCTGGCGACCAGGATCTTCGGGCTGAACGGCTTGGAAATATACTCGTCCGCACCCAGGTCAAAGCCCTGAAGCTCGTCGCTCTCCTCGCTTCTTGCCGTGAGCATGATCACCGGCACCCGGGAATACTGGCGGATCTCCTTGAGCACCTGCCAACCGTTCATTTTCGGCATCATCACGTCCAGGATCACCAGGTCGATATCCTTCTGGGCAAAGAAGACATCGAGTGCCTCCTCGCCGTCCCCGGCCTCGACCACCCGGAAGCCCTTCACGGAGAGGAAATCCCTCACCAGCTTGCGCATGCGCGCTTCATCGTCCACCATCAGAATTTTCAGAGCGTCCATCTCTTCATTCCTTTCTTCCCTGCCCGCGGAAAAGCGGTAAAGCAAAAGCTGCCGCAGGGAGGGATTCCCCCACCGCGGCAGGCGTTGATTCTATCTAAGCAGTTACTCCAGTTCAGAAGTGCAGTGCGGGCAGCGGGTCGCGTCGATCGGGATCTCGCTCTTGCAGTAGGGGCAGATCTTCGTGGTCGGCGCCTTGGGCTCCTCCGGCTTCTTCCCGATCGACATCAAGCGGTTGATTGCCTTGAGCAGGCAGAACACCACGAAAGCCATAATCAGAAAGTTGATCACCGCGGTGATGAATTTTCCGTAATTCAGCACGACCTCACCGCCGTTCAGCGCTTGGAAGCTGAAAGTCAGCGAATCGAAATTTGCGCCGCCGAAGATGCCCAGGATCGGCGACAGGATATCCTCGGTCAGGGATTTTGTGATGTTGGAAAATGCTCCGCCGATGATCACGCCGACGGCCATGTCCATCACATTGCCGCGAAGCGCAAACTCCTTAAATTCTTCGATAAACCCTTTCTTCTTTGCCATCTCTCTTCTCCTTATCCCTCCCCGGAATTCCGGGGAGCCGATGCCATCGGTTCCCGGAGCCGCCGGAACTTATGCCTCCACAGGTTCCCGGAACCATCCGCCAAACCGCGCCTCACGGGTTCCCGGAACCATCCGGCAAACCGCGCCTCACAGGTTCCGCCGGTAGAACTCCTCAAATTCCGTATAGCCGTCCTCGGCGAATTTCTCTTTCTGGAACTTTTTATTTTTCGCCATCAGGGCCAGGGCGACCTTCGTCCCCTTCTCCCGCTCCGCCTCGGCGGCAGAGAGCACCTTGGAAAACTGTTCCGGAGAAAGCCCTTTCTCATACAGGAAGGCTTTCTTTCCCGCGCTCTCCGGAACCTTGAACCCGGCTTCCAGGAGAATCGTGATAATCCGCTCAAAACCGATGGAAATTCCGCAGGCGGGAACATCCTGCCCCGTGAATTTGCCGACCAGGTGGTCATAGCGGCCGCCGCCGGCCACCGCGCCGCCGAAGCCGTCCATCGACACCTCGAAAATCGTTCCGGTATAGTATCCCTGCCCCCGGACCATCGTCGGGTCAAAAATCAGGTCAAAATCCAGGTGGGAAACTGCCCGGACGGTCTCCATGATCTGGGCAAGGTTCTCTGCCTTTGCCGGATCCATGGCGCTGCTGATCTTCTCCCCGAGGCGGCGCACGCCATCCGCGTCGGCGGTAACATTGTCCAGAAGGCCAAGATAGCGGTCAACCGACTCTTGTCTTAGGCCGCGTCCGAGGAGCTCCTCCCGGACGCCGCTCTCCCCGATCTTATCCATCTTGTCAAGGATGACGAAGATCTCGGCGATATCCTCCTCCGGGAAGCCGCAGTAATCCGCCATTCCCTTCAGGATCGCGCGGTCGTTGATGTGCACCGTCATATGGCGGTCCGGAAGAATCCTGTGAAGGGTCTTGGTGATCGCGAGCACCGACTCGATCTCGACCTGGTTTGTCGGATCCCCGAGGACGTCGATGTCACACTGGACGAACTGGCGGAAACGCCCCTTCTGCGGACGATCCGCGCGCCACACATTGCCGACCTGCAGTGCCTTGAACGGCATCGGCAGGTTTGCCGCGTTATTGGCGTAGTAGCGGCAGAGCGGCAGCGTCAGGTCATACCGGAGGCCGGAATCCACAATATCGGTATCAGACTTTGCCTCCGCGAGGTTCAGCCTGTCGCCGCGCTTTAAAATCTTGAAGATCAGCTTCTCATTGTCCCCGCCCTGCTTGCTCGTCAGGTTCTCGATATGCTCAACACCGGGCGTCTCGATTGTCGCGTAACCGTAAGAACGGTAAGTCTCCCGGATGATGCCGAGCACATAATCGCGAATTTCCATCTCCGCCGGCAGAATATCCTTCATTCCGGTAACCGGTTTCTTGATCAGTGCCATTGATTTCCTCCTGCTTTTCCATGATCTCTATCTTTTTAATACTAACAAACCGGCGTCATATTTCAAGCATTTTTCCCTCACCGGACGGTTTTTTTGTAAATGTTCAGCCCTTGCGGGGGGGAGATGCGGCTGCAAACCGGCTGCTCGCGGACGGCTTTGCGTCCTTCTCTCCCCTCTCTGTCAATTTGCACAAAAACGGAATCCGGGTATCTTCCAAAAGCGTGCTCCCCAATTCTCAATTTTCTTTGCCCTGTCCGGATTTTTAAACTTTCCCGGAGTTCGGAATGACTTTTTTCTGTGTATAATTTACCCCGTTTTCTGCTTTCTCCATTTCGCGGGCTTCTTTTTTTCAGTCGGCGAAAAATGGCCTGGTTCTCCGGGGTCTGTCCCGATTTTTCCAACTGTCTTTATTTTCACAACTGAATTTGATTTGCGAATTTTCTGTAAAAATAGTGTCCTCTGCAAAAATTTTGTTAAATTTTCCCATATTATTTGACAATTTATGCGGTATAATAAAACTGACATCGAAGGGGACAGCTTAGCTGACATCTTAGGTGTGACCCGAAGAGCCTGGCCGGTGCATTCTTCTCATGCGCGGGTCAGGCTCAAATGGAGAAACATCTGGGAGGATCCTCGGAGATGCCGCCAACACGGCCGGCCCTATGCCACTTCAGCACGGGCTGGCCTTATTTTTTTGTCCCTGCCCGGCACTTGCAGGGGGGAAATGCGGGGGGTAAACAATACCTCGGGGCTCCGGCAGTCACATTTTTTTCCGCAAAGCCAACACAGGCGGGCGATTTTATGCTATGATTTCTGCGAAAATGTAACTGTTCAGCCCATGCCGGGGAGGATCCGAAAAAGCAGCCGCCTGCAGGCGGTTTTGCGGGTACTTTCCGGGATTTGGCCGTGCGCCGCAGGCGCCCGGAACCCGAGACAGGTTCAGAACAGCTACCGAAAGATATGAAAACGCAGGGCGCCCCGCGTCGCCGGGGAATTTCCGTCGGAGAAAGGAATCTGTCATGGAAGCAGCTGATTGCAGGGTAACTGATGACATTCGTTATGTGGGAGTCAATGACCATGAGATTGACCTCTTTGAATCCCAGTTCGCGGTTCCTCGCGGCATGGCTTACAATTCTTATGTGATTCTGGATGACAAGATCGCGGTCATGGATGCAACCGCAAGGGAATTCGGCGGGGAGTGGCTCGCGAACATCGAGCGGGTCACCGGCGGAAAGGCGCCGTCCTACCTGATCGTCCAGCACATGGAACCGGATCATTCCTATAATATCCAGGCTTTTGTGGAGAAGTATCCTGACGCGCAGGTCGTGGGCAACGCGAAAACCTTCGCGATGATCGGCCAGTTCTACGGCCTGGACAGCCTGAAAAAGATTGTCGTAAAAAATGGCGACACGCTGGAGCTGGGGCACCACACCCTGACCTTCATCTTTGCCCCGATGATTCACTGGCCGGAGGTGATGATGACCTGGGACAGCCGGGACAAGGTCTTCTTCTCCGCGGACGCCTTCGGAAAGTTCGGGGCAAATGACGTCGAGGATCCTGATGGCTGGGCCTGCGAGGCGCGCCGGTACTATTTCGGCATCGTCGGAAAGTACGGCATGCAGGTGCAGACGCTTTTGAAGAAAATTTCCTGCCTGGAGATGAAGACCATCTGCTCCCTCCACGGCCCCGTGCTCACCGGAGACATTTCCGAATACCTGAATCTCTATCTCACCTGGTCCGCGTATAAGCCGGAGGAGCCGGGCGTGACCATCGCGTATTCCTCCGTCTACGGGAACACCAGGGAGGCGGCGCTCCGGCTCGCGGACATGCTGAAAGCGGGGAACTGCCCGAACGTCTCCGTCTTCGATGTCTCCCGCGACGACATCCACGAGGCTGTTGAGGACGCTTTCCGCTACAGCAAGCTGGTTCTCGCCACAACGACCTACAACGCGGACATTTTCCCGACGATGCGGACCTTCATCGAGAACCTTACCGAGAGGAATTACCAGAACCGGACGGTAGCCCTGATCGAGAACGGCAGCTGGGCGCCGATGGCGGCCAAGGTAATGCGCGCCCTCCTGGAAAAGAGCAAAAATATCACGTTCACGGAGACAACCGTGACGCTGAAATCCGCCCTGAACGCGGAGAGCGAGGAGGCGCTCCGGAAGCTGGCGGACGAGCTCTGCCGGGACTGGCAGTAAATAAAACTTAAAGCAAAAAGAAGGCGGAGAACCTATCCAACCGGACCGGGCTCTTCGCCTTCTTTTTCTCTCGCGGCAGTTCAGCACAGGCGGGAACCGGCATAAACCACGCCGTCCCCATTTTTCTCACGCGCGGCAATCACGAAGTTCCCGGAAGCGCCGCTCTTTTCTCTCCATCATCTCCTGAACATTCGCGATGTAGGTGGCGACATCCTTACAGTTCTCCGCCCGCTCAATCCGGTTTTCCTCCGGAACCAGGAACTTCGACGTTGTCCCGGCACCGCAGGCGAGGATCGTCTGCTTCTCCTCCATAATCAGGACATTATAGAGGCACTCTTTCCCCGGAGCCGCGTAGCCGGTATTCTCAAAATTGCCGGCCATGTTCTTCTGGCGATAGAGATAATACGGCGAAAGCCCCATCTCACGGGCCGCCTCCGCGGTCATTTCAATCATCTCCTGCGTATTCACAATCCGGACATCCCTCCACTGCGCCCGCTGGACATTGAGGCGGGCGGCCCGTTTGACCGCCAGTGAGTGGACGGTCAGGCTGTCCGGGGCGAGCTCGCGGATTTTGCCCAGCGTCCGCGCGACATCCTCCGGATTCTCCCCCGGAAGGCCGCAGATGATATCCATGTTGATGTTGTCAAAGCCCAGCTCCCGCGCCATGTGGAACTTCCCGATCACCTCCTCCACCGTATGCCGCCGGCCGATCAGATCCAGGGTTGCCTGGTTCATGGTCTGGGGGTTGATGGAGATCCGGCTGATGCCGTGGGCGCGGAGGACACGGAGCTTCTCCTCCGTGATGCTGTCCGGGCGGCCCGCCTCGACGGTAAATTCGCGGAGCCGGTCCAGGGAGAAGGTTTCCCCGATCTCTGTGAGCAGCCGGTCCAGGTGCTCCGGATCCAGGGCGGTCGGCGTCCCGCCGCCGATATAGATCGTCTCGGGACCACGCCCCGGCTCGCTCCCGCCCGTCCGCTCCGCCAGATAATGCATTTCCCGGAAAAGGGCATCAAAATAGCTGTCCAGCCTGTCCTTCCACGCGCCGATCGGGAAGGAAGTGAACGAACAGTAGAGGCAGGTGGTCGGGCAGAACGGGATGCCCACATAGAGGCTCCAGCCGTGCACCGCGTCGAGGCCGGAGATCATCCGCTTCTCCCGCTCGGCGACCGCGAGGCAGAGGGCGATCTTCTCCCCGCTCGTGTAGTAGTCCTCCCGCATTTCTTCCCGGATTTCCCGGCTGTCCCGGCCATCCAGGAGCGCGGTGAGGGCGATCTTGGTCGGGCGGATGCCGGTCAGCGTGCCCCAGGGGAGCTCCCGCCCGGTGATTTCCCGGCAGAGCCGGTAAAGGGTGCGCTTGATTTCATTCTTCGCGGATTTCCGGACAGCAAAATCCGGCTGGCAGGACCTGGTCCAGGTCTTTCCGGCAGCCTCCGCCGGGAATTCGCCAGGATAGGCCTCCGGATGGAGATCCGTATCCCCGGATTGTTCCGGAAAGCTGAGCGAGAGGATAAAGGCACTGCCCTCCCGCTCACCACGGCAGACCAGGGAAGCGCCCGCAGCCTCCTCCTCGGTGTGCACAAAGCCGTGTCCGGGGAAATACGCCATCAGCAGCTCCCGGATGTCCTGCTCAAAGGCATTGTCCTCGAGAATCAGCGCGATCATGCTTCCGCCTCCCCGTCCGCACGGGCGCTGTCTTCCGGGTAATTCCCGGCAGACAGGGGATTTCCCGCCCGCTCATCGGCGATTGTCGTGAAGCCCATATGGCCTGGGAATACTTTGGTCGCCGCCGGCAGCCTGAGAAGGATATCCCGCACGGAGTGCACCATCTCCCGCTCACTCCCCGTCGGCATATCGGTGCGCCCGTAGGACTGGGCAAACAGGGTATCGCCGGAAAAGAGGACGCCGGCCTCAGGCAGATAGTAGCAGCAGGAGCCGGCGGTATGGCCGGGCGTCCAGATGACACGGATTTTTACCCCGGCCAGGACAAATTCCTCCCCGTCCGTGAGGTAGCGGCTGGCATCCAGCGTAAATCCCTGCCCGCCGCCGAACTCGGCGGTGAGGTTCGCCTCCGTATCGTGCAGGACTGCCTTCTCCCGGTCGAGCGCCCAGACCGGTACCTGGATCTGCTTCTCCAGTTCGGAAATGCCGCTGATGTGGTCCGCATGCCCGTGCGTGAGGAGGATCGCCTGCGGATGCATTTCCATGCGCCTTACCTCCCGCGCAATCCGCTGCGCGTCGCCGCCGGGATCCAGGATAAATCCTTCTTTCGTATCCTCATTGGCTGCGAGATAACAGTTGGTGCCGATCACGCCTACCATGAGGCGCTTTAACATGAGTCCCATAATCCTCCTTTATCCCCGGCAAAATGCCGGGCAAGCGAATTTGCTAAGTTCGAACTGCGCTTACGCTTGTTAAGTGCTCTGCATAATCGCAAATGCCCACCGCCTTCCCCGGCAGTGGGCAGCTTCTCTCTCGGTTTTCCAGGATCAGCCCGCGTTCCGGACAATATCCAGAACGCCTTCAATCTGGCGGAGTTTTTCCGTCAGTTCGTTCAATTCCTCCTTGCCGTGAATGTCAAAGGTCATGATGATCGTCGCCTTGCCCTGACGGCTGGTGGTGACATTCATGGAGGTGATGTCGATCTGTTTTTCCGTAAATACCTTGGAAATATCCACAAACATGCCGATGCGGTTGTTCGCGATGATGCGGATCTCGGTGGCATATTTCTCCATGCCGGTCAGATGCTCCGGCGCCTGCCATTCCGCCTCGATGATGCGGCTCCGCTCCTCCTCCGGGAGCTTCGCGAGGTTGATGCAGTCGCTCCGGTGGATCGTGATCCCGCGCCCTCGGGTGATGAAGCCGACGATATCGTCACCCGGCACCGGATTGCAGCACTTTGAGAAGCGCACTGCAAGGTCCCCGAGCCCCTTGACCACGATACCGCTCCTCGATTTTCCCTTTGCCACAACCGGCATCTTGTTGCCGTCCGCGGCGATGGTATCGAGGATGGTCTCATCGGTCTCCTCACGCTTTTTCTGCTTGTTGCGCTCCTCGACCATCTTGTTGATGATCTGGCCTTCCTTGATCCCGCCATGCCCGACAGAGGCCAGCACAGACTCCCAATCCCGGTAGGAATAGCGCTGCAGCACCTTCTGGACGCACTCCGGCTTGTTGATCTCATTGAAATCGATGCCGTGCGCCCGGCAATACCGGTCGATCATGTCCCGGCCCCGCTGGATATTGTCCGCCCTGAGCTCCGCCTTGAACCACTGGTTGATCTTGTTCTTGGCCTGTGTGCTCTTCACCAGCTTCAGCCAGTCGCGGCTCGGTCCCTTGGAATTCTGGGAGGTGATGACCTCCACCCGGTCGCCGTTCTGGATCTTGTAATCGATCGTCACGAGGCGCCCGTTGACCCTGGCGCCAACCATCTTGTTGCCGACAGCGCTGTGAATCGCGTAAGCGAAATCAATGGGCGTCGATCCGGCGGGCAGGTTCTTCACATCGCCCGTCGGGGTGAAGCAGTAGACACTGTCCTGGAAGAGGTCAAGGTCACTTTTCAGGAGGTTCATGAACTCCTTGTCATCGGACATGTCCTGCTGCCACTCGAGAATCTGGCGCAGCCAGGAGAGCTTGGCCTCGGTGTTGTCGATATTGGCCGCCTCGCCGCTGCCGGATTCCTTGTACTTCCAGTGTGCCGCAATACCGTATTCCGCCGTGCGGTGCATCTCAAAGGTGCGGATCTGGATCTCGAAGGGCTCGCCGCTCTTGCTGATCAGCGTCGTGTGGAGCGACTGGTACATATTCGGCTTCGGCATCGCGATGTAGTCCTTGAACCTGCCGGGGATCGGCTTGTACATCTCGTGGATGACGCCGAGCGCCGCATAGCAGTCCTTGACCGTATCGACGATGATGCGGACGGCAAACAGGTCGTAAATCTGGTCGATGGTCTTGTTCTGGTTGACCATCTTCTTGTAAATGCTGAAGTAGTGCTTGACCCTGCCCTCGATCTTGCAGTGGATCCCCTGCTCCTTCATCTCCGCGGAGACCTCGCCCATAATGTGGTGGACGAACTCCTCCCGGTTCTCACTCCGCCTCGCGACCTGCTCCTTGAGGCTCTTATATACCTCCGGTTCCAGGTACATGAGGGAGAGGTCATCGAGCTCGGTCTTGATCTTGCTGATGCCCAGACGATCCGCGATCGGCGCGTAGATATCCATCGTCTCCCGGGCCTTCTCTTTCTGCTTCTCCGGCTTCATGTACTGGAGCGTCCGCATATTGTGCAGGCGGTCGGCCAGCTTGATCAGGATCACCCGGATATCCTTGGCCATGGCAAGGAACATTTTCCGGAGGTTTTCCGCCTGGATCTCGATCTTGTCCTTGTGCCAGGAGATCTGGGTCAGCTTGGTGACGCCGTCGACCAGATTCGCAACCTCCTCACCGAATTCTTTCTTGATGTCGTCGTAGGTCACCTCGGTGTCCTCGACCACATCGTGCATGATCCCGGCGGCGATAGTCTCCTTGTCGAGCTCGAGATCCGCCAGGATGATCGCGACGCAGAGCGGGTGGATAATATAGGGCTCCCCGGATTTTCTCTTCTGGTCCTTATGGGCGGTCTTCGCCACCTCATAGGCCTTCTCGATCATGCTGATGTCGTCCGAAGGGTGATAGCGGCGGATGGCCGCAATCAGCTGCCGGTAGAGCACCTCCGGATCCGTGAAATCCGCCGGGGACTCAATCACTCTCTCCTGCTTCGGAGTCTGGCTGCGGTCTTTTTCCTCCATGTATCATCCCTCTTTCCCAATCTGTGATTATTTTCCCGGATAGGTGATCAGTGAAGCGACATCATAGCTGCTGAGCTTCTTCCTGCCTTCCAGTCCGGCGAGCTCCATGACGAACGCGATCTTCACAACCTCGCCGCCCATCTCCCGGACCAGCTTGCAGATCGCCTCCATCGTACCGCCGGTGGCAATCAGGTCGTCAATGATGACCACCCTCGTGCCGGGCTTGATGGCATCCTTGTGGATCTCCAGCTCCGCGGAGCCGTACTCCAGGTCATATTTCACGGAAACAGTCTCCGCGGGGAGCTTCCCCTTCTTGCGGACCGGGACAAATCCCTTGTGGAGCTTATACGCCACCGGCACGCCGAAGATGAACCCGCGGGATTCCGGGCCGAGGACGAGATCAAAATCGCAGTCCTCAACCGCCTTCGCCAGGCCGTCCACCGCCATCGTGAGTCCGTCCGGATCCTTCAGGATCGTCGTGATGTCCCGGAATATGATCCCCGGCTTCGGGAAGTCCGGGATGCTCCGCACATATTCTTCCAGTTTCTTTGCCATAATCATCAGCCCTCTCTTTTTTCGTGAGACTCCGGAGACGCAGCCGCCCCCGCGTGCCATTTCCCCCCTGCCGGCGTTTCCCCGCCGCTCTCTTCCCCCGGAGGATGTGCTCTGCCTGCCAGGCAGCTCCGAGGAGCAAAAGCCCCGACAGGGAAATGCAGATGCCCGGCCGGAAGCCCTGCGGGGTATAGCAAAGCGCAATCGTGTGTGTGCCGGCCTCCAGATCGATGCCGCTGAACGCGTCAAACATCTTATATATTATACTCTTGTTTCCGTCAATAGTCACCCTCCAGCCGCTGTCGTACGGGATCGACAGGAAGAGCGTCCCCGCCTCCCGCATCGTGACCTCGCCGGTGATCCTCGAATCCTTCCACTCCGTCACGGTCATGGTCTCCTGCGACAGGGTATCACACACCTTCGCCAGGCTGTCATAATTAAAACGGTAGACGGCCGCGCGGAGATCCTGGTTCTCGGGGTCATCCGCCCGGAGCGTCACCATTTCCCCCGCGGAGAGCCAGCCGGTCTCAACAAAGAAGCCGCGGTTCACATTGGAAATCTTCTCCGAGCCGGCATCCTTCTCCAGCTCCACCTTCTTGACGGCGCTGTTGCCCACATAGATATAGTACTCGCCGGATTGGTCCGCGGTGAAGGTCACGGTACTTCCGCTGTCGTCCGCGCTCACCATATCCAGGACGTCCCGGGCGCCCAGCGCGTTCGCAAAATCATTCTGCACCGCCGCCGGATCCTTCTGCTTGTAATCCCAATGATCGGCAAAGCCGCCCGGAAGGCCGAAGCCCAGGGGGAGGACATACTCATTCTCATAGAGGGACATCGCATCGAGCTCCTGCAGGAGATGCATGTGGGGATTGTCCGTCTGCGTCTTCGTCAGCGTATACTGTGTCGCGAACAGGGCGTCCGTGAGAGGCGTCGCCCCGACGGTGGAGTAGGCGTTGGTTGAGCCCTCGCAGCCGAAAGAGCGGAAGAAATCGGTGACCCCGGCGCTTGCCACCGAGGAAAACAGCGACGAAGTGGGGAAATTCATCCAGGCGCCGTCATTTTTCGTCCTCGCCTTGACCTTGTCGATCCGGTAGAAGCCATATCTGGCGGAGAGATCCGAGGTCAGCATCGCGATGGCACTGTCATCCGCCTTGTAGGTGGTCCGGTTAGTCGTCGGGACGCTGGTGACCGCCGTGTTGATGAGGGATTCCGCGATGACGAGCGCGAAGGCCGATGCCCCCAGGATCCTGCGTATCCCCTGCCTCGTCATGCGGTAGTACAAAAGCAGGGCGTAGAGGCCGAGAAGAAGCATCGCGCCGTACCAGGCGCCGTCATGGAACGCGTCATCCGTGACCAGCTTCTGCCCGAGCAGCACAAAGCCCATGGCGGCGGCAAAGGCGGTTCCCAGAAGGCGCGCGGGCAGTTTCCGGAGATCCAGGTAAGCCCTCGCCGACATCGTCAGCAGGAGAAAAATATAGATAAAGGACTGCCTCGACGGCAGGCTGTTGGGATAATGGAAGCCATGCCAGATAAAGTTCAGGACATTGACCGAAAAGCTCGCGTAAAACACCACGAGCAGGACGCCGTACACACATTTTTCCCGAAGGGAGACGCGCCTGTCCATAAAGTACAGCGGGATGAACAGGAAGACGGCCGTGCTGCAGAAGACGTTCGGCCAGTGGTCAAGGCCTTCCTCCACCTCCACGCCGCAAAGATGGCGCGCGATCATGTCAAAAATCGGGAAATAGGTCTCCACGGTCTTCGGAAAATCGAAATCTCCGGATGCCGTCGACCTGAGCGCCGCGATCTCCGGGAGGAGGATCGCCGCCGCCATCATCCCCGCAAGGAGGGAATACAGCGCAAAACGGAGCATGTCCACCAGAACCGCCCGGGGGGACTTCCCCGGTTTCAGGATTTCAAGGGAGATGGCATAGATCACCATGAAGATGCAGATCATGATGGAGATATAATAATTGGAAAGGATGGAGAGCCCGAGCGTCACCGCGTAGAGGAACGGCTTCCCCGCAAAGACCAGCCGCTCCAGCCCGTACATGATCAGCGGGAACAGCCAGATACAGTCCAGCCACATGATGTTCCAGCTGTATGCCGCGATATACCCGGAGAGAGCATAGAAAACGCCGAAGAACGACGCCCCGACAAACCGGCGTCCGAAATGCTTCTGGATGTACCAGGTGAAGGTGAGGCCGCAGAGGCCGATCTTCAGGACAACCAGCGAGGTGATGAACTCGATCACATGCGCCTTCGGGCAGAGGATGATGAGCCAGTTGGCCGGGCTCGCCAGATAGTAGGCGTAGAGCGCCGAGAAATTGACCCCCATGCCCACATCCCAGCTGTAGAATAGGCTTTTCCCGTGCTGGAGCTTGTACTGGAACTCCGAGAAAAACGGCGCGTACTGGTGATAGAGGTCCGTCCGGAGAAAGCTGTTGCTCCCGAAGGGGTAGATCCCCCTCAGGGCAAAGACCACAATCATGACCAGCACCGGAATCAGGAAGGACAGCAGGAGGCTGTCGCCCGGCTTAACCTCCGGAAGATATTTCCAGACAGAGAGCCGGCGGGGGCGGACCTGGTCCGCCCCCGAATTCTCCCTGCCTGAGGTGTGGGAATCCTCAATCATCCTTCTCTCTCCTCAAGGATCTTATCAATGCTGACGATCTTCACGGAAAGCGCAAAGATCTCCGCCGCCGTCTTCAATTCACTGAGAGACGGATAGGACGGTGCCACGCGGATCGTGGAATCCTTCGGATCCTTGTGGTACGGGAACGGCGCTCCCGCGTCGGTCATCTTGACGCCCGCCTTCTTGCAGCGCGCGATGATCCGCGCCGCGCAGCCGTCCAGCGAAGTGAAGCAGATGAAGTAGCCGCCTCTCGGCTTTGTCCAGCTGCCGATCTCGAGGCCGCCGAGTTCCCTCTCCAGGATCTCCTCCACCGCCTCGAACTTCGGGCGCAGGATCGCCGCATGCTTCTTCATGTGCTCATGCATGCCGTCGATATCGCGGAAGAAGCGGACATGGCGCAGCTGGTTCACCTTATCGTGGCCGATGGTCTGCACCCGCAGCTGCCTCCGGATATCCTCCAGATTATTGTGGGAGGCGGCAATCGCCGCGATGCCCGAACCCGGGAAGCTGATCTTCGAGGTGGACGAGAACTTGTAGACAATGTCCGGATTTCCAGCCTTCAGGCACTCGTTGAGAATCTCCGGCACCTCATCGTGCTCCTCATAGAGGTGATGGATGCTGTAGGCGTTATCCCAGTAGATGCGGAAATCCGGCGCGGCGGGCTTCAGATGAGCGAAGCGGCGCACAACCTCATCGGAATAGGAATTGCCGGTCGGGTTGGAATACTTCGGGACGCACCAGATCCCCTTGACTGCCGGATCCGTGGAGACCAGTTCCTCCACCATATCCATATCCGGCCCGTCAGCCAGCATCGGCACGTTGATCATCTCGATGCCGAAAAATTCCGTGATCGCAAAGTGGCGGTCATAGCCGGGAACCGGGCAGAGGAATTTCACCTTGTCCAGCCTGCACCAGGGCGTATTGCCCATGACGCCGTGGGTCATAGAGCGGGAAATGGTATCGTACATAACATTCAGGCTGGAGTTTCCATAGATGATGACATGATCCGGCGTAACCTCCATCATGTCCGCGATCAGCTTCTTCGCCTCGCTGATGCCGTCCAGGACGCCGTAATTGCGGCAGTCCGTCCCATCCTCGCAGCGGAGGTCGCTGTCACTGTTCAGGACATCCATCATCCCCATGGAGAGATCAAGCTGCTCCGGGCAGGGCTTCCCCCTGGACATATCCAGATGCATATCCTGATCCTGGAAGCCGTGATATTTTTGAGAGAGCTCCTTGCGGAGAGCTCTCAGTTCATCTGTTGACATTTCAGAATAAGCTGCCATCGATCTTACCTCCTGCTTGTCATCAAATCCTGTCTGTTCAGAAATTCCCTGTCATCATAGCATGGAAAAAGTTCACAGACAAGAACAAATCCGCAGAAGCGTTCAGCATCCCGCGGCCCTGTCTTTTTTCTCCCAGCCGGGGGCGTCCCCACGGGAGCGGGAAATCGTCCTGCCGATCGCGGCCATCCTTCTCTCCATGCAGGCGCTGCACATCGCGGCATCCTCGCCGGTACAGATCTTGCCGTCGTAGAGGAGATATTTTCCCCGGTTCTCCACCGGGGAGACGTTCGGCATGATGACATTTGCCCCCGCGAGGATCCCCTTCTCCCTCCCCTTCGGGTCGAGCGTGCCGAGCGCCGTGGTCGCCGGGATCAGCGCCTCCGGGAACATCAGGCGGAGGACGCCGAGCATGAACAAGGTGAGCTCCACCGTCCCCGCCGGGAAATCCCGGAACGGCGTGTCCTTGTGCGGAATAAACGGGCCGATGCCGATCATCTCCGGCTGAAGCTGCCTGAGGAACAGGAGATCCTGCACGAGATCGTCTGTCTGCTGGTACGGCGCCCCGAGCATCATGCCGGCACCCACCTGGTAGCCGATCGACTTGAGGTCGAGAAGGCAGCGGATGCGGTTCTCCAGGAGCTGGTTTGCCGGTTTCAGCCTCTTATAGAGGGAAAATGACGCCGTCTCGTGCCGGAGCAGGTAGCGGTCTGCCCCCGCGTCGTAATATCTCTGGTAAGATTCCCGGGATTTTTCCCCGATGGACAGGGTGACCGCCATCTCCGGAAACTCCCGGCGGATGTCCCGGACAATGCCGCAGATCTCCTCATCGCTGTACGCCGGATCCTCCCCGCTCTGGAGCACCACGGTCCGGAAGCCGAAGGAATGCGCGCGCCCCGCGCAGGTGAGGATCGCCTCCCGGCTCATCCGGTAACGCTCCGCCTTCCCGTTTGACCGGCGGATGCCGCAGTAATTGCAGTCCGACGCACAGTAATTGCTGAACTCAATGATCGCCCTGAGGTAGACCTCATCGCCGAAGACGGCATGGCAGCGCTCTCTCGCCAGGGAAAAGAGATATTCCGCTTCCTCCGGATTGCGCTCATCGATCAGCGGGGCGTATTCCTCCGGCGGAAGCTGCCCCTTCCCATAGAGTTCCCTGATCCGTTCTCTCTCTGTCATACCCTTTCCTCATTTCTTCGCGTACGCGGTCTTCACGCTGATGCCCTCGATGCGCCCGATCTGCCCGGTCAGGGCGCTGGTCACGGTCTCCGGGGCGTCGATGGCAACCGCGATGAGAAACAGCCCCTTCTCCCGGTAGGGAATCCCCATCCGCCCGACGATATAGGCATTGCAGGCGTGCAGAAGCTCGTTAAGCCTCCCGGTTTTCTCCGGATCCTCGACAATGATAGACAGCATGGCAATTCTCGATTCTTCTTTCATCCGTTCTCTCCTTCTTCGCGGAATCCCGCGGGGATCAGGGAGACCAGGGTCTTTCCCCGGTACTCCGCCTCCGCGCGGACCACCTCGACGCCGAATGCCGCCCGCATGTTCTCCCCGGTCAGGACCTCCTCCGTGGGACCGGACAGGGCGCGGCCATTTTCCAGGAAAAGCAGCGTCCTGTCCGCCGTATCTAATGCGTGTTCCGGATAGTGCGTGTTGAAGATGACCAGCAGGTTTCGCTCATGGGCGAGCTTCCGGATCAGGCCGAGCACCATCAGCTGGTTCCGGAAATCCAGCCCGGTCTCCGGCTCGTCCATGATGAGAAGCTCCGGCTCCGAGGCGAGCGCCCGGGCAATCAGGGTCATCTGGAGCTGCCCGCCGCTGATCTCCCCGCAGTTTTTTCCGCGGATCCCCAGGACGCCCGCCATCGCCATGGCTTTCTCCGCTGCCTCGATATCGCGCCTGCCCGGCTGTCCGAAAAGGCCCAGATAGGCTCCGCGGCCGAGGAGGACATTTTCCTCGACCGTGCAGGGAAATGCCTGCCGCCCCGCCTGCGGCACATAGGCGGCCCGCCGCCAGAACCGGCGCCCGCCGGCGGACGCCGGATCCGCGGGTTTCCCATCGAGATAAAGCCCGCCGGAGGTCCAGCGCCGGAATCCGAGCAGGCAGCGGAGCAGCGTGGTTTTCCCGATGCCGTTCTTCCCGAGAATTGCCCAGGCCTCGCCGGAATACGCGGTGAGGGAGATATTTTCCAGAAGCGGCTTTCCCTTCTCATAGGAAAATGCCGCGTTTCTCAGTTCCAGTTTCATTTCAAGGTTCTTCCTTTCCGCCGCCGGGCAAAACCGTGCCGTAAAACCGCGCCCAGCTCCGGGCAGCTTCCGGCGTCATGGCGCCGCGCCCCGTTTCAGTTTGCCTCCGGTACCATGGCGCCGCGCCCCGCTTCCGGCTCATGCCCGGATCCCCCCGGTTTTCCGGAGCAGCAGGATAAAGAGCGGCGCGCCGATCACCGAGGTCAGGATGGAGACCGGGATCTCGGCTTTGGCGGCGCAGCGGGCTGCGGTGTCCACCACGAGGAGGAACAGCGCCCCCGCCACCATGGATGCCGGGATGATCCGCCGGTTGTCATTGCCCACCGCCATCCGGACAAGATGGGGAACCAGGAGCCCGACCCAGCCGATGACGCCGCAGAGGGAGACCACCGCCGCCGTGACCGCCGCGGAGGCGCCGATGACCAGCCCCCGCACGAGCGGAAGGTTCAGTCCGAGCGACCTCGCCTCGTCCTCCGAGAGGGACAGCGTGTTCATCCGGAAGCGCAGAAGCCAGAGAAGCAGGGTGCCCGCCATGATCAGCGGGGCGCCGAACAAAAGGGACCGGAAGGTGGTTCCCGAGAGGGAACCCATCAGCCAGAAGGTGATGGCCGGAAGCGTATCCTGGGGATCCGCCGCGTACTTGATGAGGGACACCAGCGCGGAAAACAGGGCGCTGATCACCATCCCGGCGAGGATCACCATCATCATCGACCGGCGCCCGCTCCCGCCCTCCGCCGTGACGAGGAAGACGAGGGCGACAGCCGCTATGCCGAAAACCAGGGCGAAGAGCTGCACGCCGAGGGCGGGCAGGCCGAGGAGAAGGCCGAGGGCCGCGCCGAACGAAGCGCCATTGGCCGTTCCCAGGGTGTCCGGGGTCGCCAGGGGATTGGAGAATAAGCTCTGGAACGTCGCGCCGGAGACCGCCATCCCGCAGCCCGCAAGCATCGCCAGGAGGATGCGGGGAAGCCGCACTTTAAAAATGACCGTCCGGTCATTGGGCGGCACCCCGGGTGCCCCCGCCAGGGCGCGGAGAACCGCCGCCGGGGCGATCCGGTACTGCCCGAGGCAGAGGGCAGCCGCCGCGAAGCCAAGGAGCAGGATCAGGCCGCCCGCCCAAAGGAGGCGGTAATTTCTCATTTCTCTCAACATCCGGACCTCCGGGATCAGTTATTCAGCTTCCCGCCTGACGGATCCGGGTTGAACATGCTCTCCACCTGCTGATCCGTCAGCGTGATGCCGTAGATATCGCGATAATAGGACACGGTGTCCGCCTTCACATCAAGATCCCCGAAGAGATCCGGATAAACCTTCTGGGCGAGCCACTCCAGGGTAATCGGGGTATCAACCCCGGGTGTGTAGCTCCGGTAGGTGCCGAGCGGCATTTTGTATACCCGGCCGTCCCGGACTGCCTTCACCGTGCTCCAGTCGTCACTGCCGACCGCATTGTTCAGCAGGTCCTCCGGCTTTGTCTGCGTGAAGTTGGTCAGGATGATGACATCCGGATTCCAGCTGTACACCTGCTCCATGGTGATCGGCGCGTTCCGGTTTTCCCCGGCGATCTCCTCCGCCGCATTCTTCGCGCCGACGGCATCGCACCACCACTGGCCGAAGAAATGCTTCCCCGAGGTGATCATCTGCTGGTCATCGTACTGGAACAGGAACAGCACCTTCTGCCGGTCCTCATCGGCAAGCCCGCTGACCTTCGCCTGGATCGCGTCGTATTTCTCCCCGCTGTAGCCGCTGACCTTCTTTGCCCTGTCCTCCCCGCGATCCGGGTAGATCTGCGCGAGAAGCCCGGTCCACTCTTCGTAGGTCCGGATGCAGTCATAATCCCACTTGCTCGGGGAAATGGCGACCGCCGTGAGGCCCGCATTTTCCAGGGTCTTGATCTCTGCATCGTTCCCGGCGCTCACGAAGACCACCTGCGGGTCGAGCGCCATAAGCGCCTCCACATTGACGTCATTCCCGGAAAGGATGTCCGTATCGACGTCCAGGATCTCGGGGTAGAGCTCGGAGAGCACGCTGTTTTTCGCGGCATTCATGCTGGCCGGCTCCATCGCGACAAGGCTCTTCGCCGAATTGAGATAGACCGTGAGTGCCGCCGCCATCGGGTAAATGTCCAGGACCGCGGCCCTCTCGGGATTGACGGGAACGGTGACCTGCCGGTCCGCCTCGTCCGTAACCGTCACCGTCCCCGCGCCCTCAGCCGCGCTTCCGGCAGAATTTCCGGCCGCCGCCACACCCCCGGTTCCGCTTTCCGCTGTGCTGCCGGCCGCACCTCCAGCCGCGGCATCCGCCTGCGTGCTTCCGGACGCGCCCGTTCCGGCCGCCGCGCCGCAGGCCGCAAGGTTCAGGGTCAACGACGACGCGAGAAGCACCGCCGCCAGGGTAAGAATATGCTTTTTCATCAGACTTTCCTCTCCTCTTTCTTTCCGTAAGTCAAAAGCTTGCCGGGATCAAAGCCGTCCCCGCAGAACCCGGGAATCAGCTCCCGGAAAATGCGCCCCGAATACCCCTCATGGGGGAAGGGCACAAAGGTTTTCTCCCTGCCGCGCAGCGCGCTTCGAAAGAGCGGATCCGCGATCACCCGGTCCGCGGCGCCGATTTTCTCCAGAAGGACATCCTCGTCCAGCCCCTCGTCCACATCCGGCGAGAGCGTATCCACCAGAAATCCCGGATTTTCCCCCGCGCTGTCGAGAAGCCCACGGGCGAGGCTTCCGGCAAAAACCGGTTCCCCGACGATGAGGATCCTCGGCGCCCCCGGAGCCGGGGGCTTTTTTCCCGTAAAGGCCAGGGCTTCCCCGCCGCGCCCTGAGGCGACCTCCCCGTCTCCGCAGGCCGAGCGGTTTTTCCCGTCTTCCTGGGAGCGGCGGACCGCCTCGGCGATCCGGCCGGCCATCGATGCCCCCACCGGCGTTCCCAGCACATAAGGGATGCCCGCCTTTGCCCGGAGGAATTTCGCCGGGAGAAGGCCCGCAGAGGAGACCACAACGTTCACCGAGGCGCGCAGGGCGCCCTGAAGGTTCTCAAAGGCATCCCCCATGGCGAAGGTGCCGTTCACGGCAAAGCCCCGGTCGGTAAATGCGCGGATCATGGCGGAGACATTTTCCATCCGGGAAAAGTCAATCGGAGTCACCCCGAGAAGGTTGATCCGGTTTTTCTCCGGTTTGAGATCCTTCCGGGCGAACCGGCGGAGCCACTCCCGGAGCGCGAGGCCGGCACCGGAGGTGTAGAGCCGGAGGCCGTCGGTCGGCACAGGGAGCACGGGGATGCCGCATTTTTCCTCGATGAGGCGCGCGACCCCGCGGAAATCGAACGCGATAATATGCGGGATCGATGCCCCGCACAGGGTAATAAACCGCGGCGAAAGGTCCGCTGCCGCCGCGAGGACGTCCCGGATGACCACCGAATCATCCCCGAGGACCGCGGTAATCTCATCGAGACCGGAGACGTACATCAGGGAATCGCTGTCATACCAGCGTGGCTCGTCGTGCGTGGTGTAGGTACTGTTGCAGCCGCTCGGATCGTGGAGGATGGTCATCCCGCCGAGCTCATACATCGCGGAGCAGACGCCGGAGACATCCGCCGTGTAGGTCGAGGTGAATACATGCACATGCCAGTCCCTCATGCCCTCTCCTCCTGTTCCGTCTGCCGCTCCCTGGCGCAGATGTCTGTGAAATACGGCCCTGCGCGCCAGCCCTTCTGCTGGACAAGCTCCCGGAGCGGCTTCTCCTCCACGGCCGCCTCCGCCATCAGCCGGAAGAGCCTCCGGATGCCGCGGTAGCCGTAGAGGCCGTCATTCTGTGTCATATTGACAAAATATCCACATCCCGCGAAATACGCGCTCTTCTGCCCGACCGCGAGCAGCTTCCCGCTGTGCTCCCGCCGGACACGGCGCATGTTCCAGCCGAGGGCGGAGTACACCTTAAGATCCGGCTTTTTCTCCCGCAGCCGCTCGAACACCTCCCTGGGTTCGGTGATGCTCTCAAGAAATACCGATTCGACGGAGAATCCGTGATCCAGCAGATAAAGGGCGAGCTCGAGCGGCCTGTCCACCGCCGTGTCATCCAGAGAAATGGCCGTGCCCGCGAGCGCCTTTCGGAGGGCTTCCGCCGCCTGCTCCGTCTCCCGGCGCTGCCGGCGGATTTCCTCCCCGGATGGCGCAGGGATCCCGAGGAGCGCGGAGGCTTCCGCCATGTCCTCGTCGATCGCGTCATAGTCATAGCCGTTCCGCATCGGCTTCCATGCCTGGCCGAGCCTGATCTGCAGATCCTTCGCCGCCGCGGCGCCCACCCCGTGGAACGTGAAATTCACCGGGGACGCCGCCTGACCGAGAAATTCCTCATAGGTCTTCATCGACGGAAGGTCAAGGACGCGGATGCCGTGCTCACGCAGATGGCAGTAGAGGTCGCAGTCCTCCGCCATCGGGAAGCAGTTTCCCAGGAAATTCGCCTGGCGCGGGTTCTTCTCCGCCTGCGGGAGCACCCGGGTGACCTGCCGCACCAGGTTCGGGAACGGCGGTTTCTGCCGCCGCATGATCGGATCCATGTAGCAGTCGATAAAATCGATATCCGGATATTCCTTCCGGAGAATCCGGTAGACCCGCTGGTAATTCACGGCCAGGAAGTGGTGAATGCAGCTCGTGAAGATCATCATCAGCCGGGGATGCTCCGGAAGGCTGTCAATGATCTTCTCCGTGCCGCGGAGGAGCTCCTCCTCCATGTCCCCGTCGAGAAGATTGTCCTCCCCGACCGTGATGGTCGAGAGCTTCTCCATGGCGCCCATCTCCGCCGTGGTCAGCACAACCCCGCGGAGACAGCTCGTGGGGCAGACATAAACCTGATGGCCGCCGGGCACGAGGGTTCCGTAGTGGACGATATTCCAGACACCGCGGCAGGGGCTGGAGTAGGCGATGCCGATATCCGCGTTGTAGGTGTACGCCATCTGCCCGATCAGCCGGAAGGCCGGGGATTCCGGCTTTCCGGACAGCCCGCGGATGGAAGCGGATTCCGGAGAAAGTGTTTTTCTGTTCACAGCCCGCCCTCCCCGCTCTCCAGCGGCCGGTCAATGCCGTGCCCGAGCATCCGCGCGGCCAGGGCATCCACCGCCTGCATATACGGACAGTCCGGATAGCGCTCCGCCGCGAGGGCTCCGGCCTCCTCCGCCAACGCGATATGGTTGTCCCGGGGGAGGTCCGCCGCAATCTCGGTGTGGATGTCCCGGCAGAGCGTTTCCACCTTTTCCCGCTCGTCCGGGACATTTCTCCGGTTCAGGATCACGCCGCCGACGGAGGCGTACCCGCGCTCGCGGAAATTTTCCACCGCCATCGCGATGTTCGCCGCCGCGTAGATCGCCATATTCTCCCCCGAGGTCACAATGTAGACCTGGTCCGCGTATCCCTCCCGGATCGGCAGCGCAAAACCTCCGCAGACGACATCGCCGAGCACATCGTAGATGACGACGTCCGGTTTCAGGACGGAAAATGCCTCCCGCTCCTCGAGCGCCTCAAAAGCCGCGGCGATCCCCCGGCCGGCGCAGCCGAGGCCGGGCATCGGCCCGCCGGATTCCGCGCAGATGATCCCTCGATATCCGGTGACGATGAGGTCGTCCAGCTCCGCGAGATCCCTCTTCTCCCGGAGAACATCCAGGATGGCCGGAATCCGCTTTCCCCCGTGCAGATAGAGGGTAGAATCCGCCTTCGGATCGCAGCCGATCTGGAAGACCCGGAGCCCCCTGCGGGCAAATGCGCAGGACAGGGCTGTCGCCGTCGTGGATTTCCCGATGCCACCCTTCCCGTAGATCGCAAAACGATACATAAGCTGTCCTTTCTGTCGGTTTTTGGGTACACGAAATACAGTGCCGGAACATGCGGTATCCGCCATCTTCCGGGACTGCTCCCTGTATTCCTGTCCTTCCGGCCGGCCCTGCCTACCGGTTGGACGATAAAATTGTCTCTGTGGGTGCCAAAAACATACCGTATTCGTTCAGAGCCCCGCATCCCGCGAAGCCGCGCCTCGCCGGACTCCCGCCCCGCCCTGCGGATAGCTGCTCCGCCAAGCTCGGACTGCGCTTTCGCCTGTCCTCGTCAAATGGCTGGTTATCGTTAAGTGCTCTGCGTAACAAAAAACAGGCTCCCAGGTAAGAATACCACAGGGAACCTGTTTTGTCTCTCGAAAATTCGCAAACGCCGCCGGCCGCAGAAGGCCGCCGGTCCGGCAGAAATGCAGAAGTCCCCGCCGCGGGGTCTCAGGCGCCGTCCGCCTCGAAGCGGGCTTCCGCCTCGTCCAGCCGCTCCTCGTTCTTCTCCCGGTAATGGTGTGCGTCCTCGAGCATCATGTCCTTCACCTTCATCAGGCGGATCTGCGTCGAGCGCTCATTCTCATCCAGCTTCATCGTGATGTACTTGATCGTCGCCCGCGCGTCCGGGATCGTCACATGCTCCAGGGCGTTCACGCGGCGGCGGGTCTTCTCAATCTCTGCCGCCATCAGCCGGCAGGCCTTCTCTGCCTCCGCCAGCTTCAGCATATCGGGAAAGACATCCGCCAGCGATTTCACCGCCCCGTCGAGGTCGCCCGACGTGAAGGCGAAGCCGTAGGAATAGATATCATTGGCATCCGCGGTCTTCGTCTTCGCCGTGAAGACGGGAATCTCCACACCCATGGCATTTTTCGTGCCAATGTCGAGGGAGACCGCCTGCTTCGGCGCCATCATCGCGGTGTTGAGCGTCTCGGCGTCCATGCCGGCCCGGGCGATGACAAAGTTCACATTGGCTTTCCGGATGCCGGCCTCGACCTTCCGGCGAAGGCGCATGTTCTCCCGCACGAGGTCAAAATACTGGCGCATCAGCTCGTCCCGCTTGTCCTTCAGGAGCTTATGGCCCCGGAGGGCCATGGAGAGCTTCGCCTTTGTCCTCGATAGCTCCATTCTGGTGGGAATGACCTGTGTTGCTGCCATAGCCCCACCTCCTTACACTTTGCCGTAATACTGGTCGAGGAATTTCTCGTTGATTCGCTTGAGCTCCGTTCTCGGCAGCATGGACAGGAGCTTCCAGCCGATGTTCAGCGTCTCCTCGATCGGGCGGTCATTCTCGTACCCCTGGGAGACATACTCCTTCTCAAAAGCGTCAGCAAAATTCGCGTATTTGATATCGACCTCGGTCAGCGCAGCCTCGCCGAGGATGGTCGCCAGCTCCTTGGCGTCCTTGCCGCGGGCGTAGGCCGCGAACAGCTGGTTCATCGTGTTGGAATGATCCGCGCGGGTCTTGCCCTCGCCGATGCCCTTATCCTTCAGACGGGACAGGGACGGGAGCACATCGATCGGCGGCTGGATGCCCTTGCGGTAAAGCTCACGGCTCAGGATGATCTGGCCCTCGGTGATGTATCCGGTAAGGTCGGGGATCGGGTGTGTCTTGTCGTCCTCCGGCATGGTCAGGATCGGAATCAGCGTGATCGAGCCGTCCCGCCCCCTCTGCCTGCCTGCCCGCTCATAGATGGTGGCAAGGTCCGTGTACATGTAGCCCGGATACCCGCGGCGCCCCGGAACCTCCTTGCGCGCGGCGGAAATCTCGCGCAGGGCATCGGCATAGTTCGTGATATCGGTCAGGATGACCAGGACGTGCATCCCCTTGTCGAAGGCGAGATACTCGGCAGCGGTCAGCGCCATCTTCGGGGTGGCGATCCGCTCAATCGCCGGGTCATTTGCCAGATTGACAAACATGACGGTCCGATCGATGGATCCCGCCTTCCGGAAGGATTCCACGAAGAAATTGGACTCCTCGAAGGTGATGCCCATCGCGCCGAAGACGACGGCGAATTTCTCGTTCTTGCCGAGAACCTTCGCCTGGCGGGCGATCTGTGCGGCCAGGTTATTGTGGGGAAGGCCGGACGCCGAGAAAATCGGCAGCTTCTGGCCTCTGACCAGCGTATTCAGCCCGTCGATGGCGGACACGCCGGTCTGGATAAACTCCTGCGGGTAAGCGCGGGCCACCGGGTTCATCGGGAGGCCGTTGACATCGCGGCGCTCCTCCGGCAGGATTTCCGGCCCGCCGTCGATCGGGCGGCCGAGGCCGTCAAAGACGCGGCCGAGCATATCCTCGGAGACACCGAGCTCCATGGAGCGCCCGAGAAAGCGCACCTTGCTGTTGGACAGGTTGATGCCGGTCGAGTTCTCGAACAGCTGGACGAGGGCATCTCCCCCGTCGATCTCCAGGACACGGCATCTTCTCTTCTCCCCGGAAGCGAGCTCGATCTCCCCGAGCTCGCCGTAGGCGACATCCTCGACACCGTGAACCAGCATCAGCGGCCCGGCCACTTCCTGTATGGTTCTGTATTCTTTAGGCATGTCAATCCTCCTTCTTAAGCGCCTCGCCGATCTCCTTCGCCAGCTGGCCGAGAACCGCCTCGTACTCTCCGTCGATCTTGTCCTCCGGAGTGTACTTGTATCGGCCGATCGCCTCACGGACGGGCAGGTCGATCAGGGGCTGCAGGGCACATCCCTTCTTCAGCGCCTCGCTGGACTGCTCATAATAGGCGATCACCAGCTTCGCCAGCAGATACTGCTTGCGGAGGGAGGTGTAGGTATCAATTTCGTCGAAGGAGTTCTGGTGCAGGAAATCCTCGCGGATCGACCGCGCCGCCTCCATCTTCAGACGATCCGGGGCGGACAGGGCGTCCATGCCGACCATCTGCACGATCTCATTGAGCTTGGACTCATCCTGCAGGATGGACATCATCTTCTGCCGGCTCTCCATCCAGTCCGGAGCAACCTCGCGGTCAAGCCATTTGCCGACCGTATCCAGATAGAGGGAGTAGCTGGTCAGCCAGTTGATCGCCGGGAAATGCCTCTGGTAGGCAAGGTTGGCGTCCAGGCTCCAGAATACCTTGACGATCCGGAGCGTCGCCTGGGATACCGGCTCGGAGATATCGCCGCCCGGCGGGGATACGGCGCCGATGACGGACAGCGCCCCGGTCCTGCCTTCGCTTCCGAGGGCGACCACATGGCCGGCACGCTCATAGAACTGCGCAAGGCGGGATCCCAGATAGGCCGGGTAACCCTCCTCGCCGGGCATCTCCTCCAGACGGCCGGACATCTCGCGGAGCGCCTCCGCCCAGCGCGAGGTGGAGTCCGCCATCAAGGCGACGGAATAGCCCATATCGCGGAAATACTCGGCGATCGTGATGCCGGTGTAGATTGACGCCTCACGGGCGGCAACCGGCATATCGGAGGTGTTCGCGATCAGGACGGTTCTCTCCATCAAGGATTTTCCCGTCTTCGGGTCGATCAGCTCCGGGAACTCATTCAGAACATCGGTCATCTCGTTTCCGCGCTCGCCGCAGCCGATGTAGACCACGATGTCCGCATTTGCCCATTTTGCCAGCTGGTGCTGGATGACGGTCTTGCCGCTCCCGAACGGCCCGGGAACCGCGGCGACACCGCCCTTCGCGATTGGGAAGAACATGTCGATGACTCTCTGGCCGGTGACCAGGGCTTCATCCGGCGGAAGCTTCTTGGCGTACGGCCGCTCGCGGCGGACCGGCCATTTCTGCATCAGGGTGAGCGGAACATCACCCTTCGCGGTCTCGATCACCGCCACCTTGTCGGTGACGTGGTATTTTCCTCCCGTGATCTCCTTCACGGTTCCGGTGACGCCGTAAGGAATCATGATCCGCTCCTCAACGACATCTGTCTCCTGCACCGTGCCGATCACGTCGCCCGGGACAACCGGATCCCCCGGCTTCGCCTTCGGCACAAATTCCCAGAGCCTGTCCCTCTTGAGGGACGGAACCTGGACACCGCGCAGAAGGTTATTGCTCCCGGTAACTTTCAGGATATCATCCAGCGGACGCTGGATGCCGTCGTAGATACTGCCGATCAGGCCGGGGCCGAGCTCGACGGACATCGGGGCGCCGGTGGATTCCACCGGCTCTCCCGGCTTAAGTCCCGCCGTTTCCTCGTAAACCTGGATGGACGCCTGGTCTCCGTGCATCTCGATGATCTCGCCGATCAGCTTCTGCTCGCTGACATGCACCACATCGAACATGTTGGCGTCCCTCATGCCGGTGGCAATGACCAGCGGCCCGGCGATTTTTTTAATCTTTCCTATGCTGCTCATCTGGACGAATTTCCTCCGTTAATCTTCATCTTCATCGTTTGAAAAGAGAATATCTGAGCCGACCGCCCGCTCGACCGTCTGCTTGACGCCCCGGATTCCGGCGCCCGTGTTGCCCGAAACCCCGGGAATCGGGATCACGGCCGGCGTGATCTGGTCCTCGTATTTCTCGATCTCCTTCTGGATCCGGGCGGCGAGGGCCTCGGTGATATAGATCACCCCGTAGCCGCTTCCGGCCATCTCCCTGAGCTTTTCCCCGCCTTCCTCGGCGGTGCTGACCGGGAAAATGTCAAGGCCCAGCGCGGCAAAGCCGTAGATACTGTCGTAATCGCCCAGAACTCCGATCTTAGCCATACATCTTCCTTACCCTTTCCCGGATCGAATCCTCCGGCAGCCCGTTCTGCTTTCCGGAGAGGATAATTCTCACCGTCTTGATCTCATTCTGTCTGGCAATCACCCACGCGATCACGGGTCCGATGGTAAACGCATTGTACTTCTGCGGGCTGATCGTCTCGATCATGCGGTTGTCGCACCAGCGCTCGAAGGCGGAATCCGACTGGGCAAGCGCCTCGCCTCCGCCGGCATAGTCCGTCTCCGCGAGGTAATCCCGGAGCGCTTCCTCCCCGGTCACCGCTGCCCGGACAAGCTTCCCCTCATCCAGCGTCCCGCACGGGGCGATGGCCCTGGACAGGAACTCCGCGGATTTTCCGGTCTTCTGCCCGCGGACCGCTGTGCGGATATCCGCGACCGCGACCGTGGATTCCGCGTAATCCCGGATCATCTGCTCCTTCGCCGCCTCCCCTGCCCGATGAATCGCGTCCAGGCAGGCGCGGTCGATGAGAATATCGCAGAGCTGGCCGTCCCCGGTATGGAGAAGCGTATCAAATGCCTCATGGGCGGCCTCCCGCATCATATCCGGAAGCTCGTCCCAGGCCTTCCGCGAGATCCGGTCGAGAAGCTCCTCCCCGGAGATCGCGGTGCCGCTGTAGAAGATATCGGCCACCGTCTTTCCCGTGGCAGCCGTCTTGACCGCCGCTTTCAGGTTGTGAAACTGCTTGGGCAGGGAGAGCACATCGAACTTGTCCATGCTGATGTGCAGATCCTTCACAACCTCCCAGATTTTCTCCTCCTCGCGCGCGAGAATCGCCTCGGCGGAAGGCTCCGCGCCCGGATCCCCCCAGCCGCGCTCCTCGAGAAACTGCAGGCACTGCCGGTAAGTCCCGCAGGCAATCAGCTGGTCAATCGTCTGGTCAGAAAAGAGGGAAACTTCCAGCGCACGGATCCTGGCGACCGCATAGGTATATTGTTCACTCATGAATACACCTCCTTGTCTGCCGCGTCATGAAAACAGGATTCTGCCTACTCTGTCCGAAAGCTCGTCCCTGCGCGCCTCGAACATGGCACCCAGCGAACAGTTCTCCTCAATTCCGCCGTACACCAGGATAAACCCGCCGCCGATCTCCCGCGTCTCCCTGGAGATCGTGAGGGATGAATGTTTCGCTTTCGCGATCTCCGCCACCCGCTCGGCAAATCCCGCCGGCATGGCATCCAGATCCTTTTTCGAGAGGATCATCTCCCCGTCGCGCCCGGAAAAGGCATAGCGGGAGAGCAGCCTGAGCAGCATCGGATAGTACTTATCGGACGGCATGGAGGTAAGCGCCCTCTCCGCGCTCTCCAGCACGCCGGCAATCATCTGCTGTTTCGCCGAGAGAAGCCTGGTACGGCGGTCCATATCCGCGGCGGAAGCCGTCCGCTCGGAGATGGAGGCGGCGTCCGTCTCCGCCTTCTTCAGGATCTTCTCCGCCTCACGGTTTCCCTCGGCTTCGGCCTCGCGGATGAGCGCATCGCCGTCCGCCCTCGCCTTTTCGATCGTCCCGTCGGCGGAAGCCCTGGCATCTGCCAGGATCCGGTCCTTAATCTTATCAATTCCTGCCATAACAAACCGCTCCTTTTCTATCGCTCCGTAACCGTGTGAACTCTCAGATCTTGATCGCGTTGACGGAGAGGATGGAGATCAGGAGGGACAGGATGGCGTAGGTCTCAACCATGGCCGGGAACAGCATCGCCTTACCGAACTGGTCCGGCTTCTTCGCGACGATCCCGATGCCTGCCGCGGCGGTCTCCCCCTGCGTCTTCCCGGAGATCAGCCCGACAATGCCGATCGGCAAGCAGGCAGCGAGAACCATAAGCCCGGTCGCAAGGTCAAGATTCGCCGGAGATCCGCCCAGAAGCCCGATCTTGGACAGGGTGATGAAGCCGACAAGCAGGCCGTAGATCCCCTGTGTGCCCGGGAGCAGCTGCATGATCAGAACCTTGGCGAATTTCCCCGGATCCTCCGTGACTACGCCCGCCGCTGCCTGTCCGGCGATAGCAACACCGATCGCCGATCCGGCACCTGCCAGAAATACAGCTGCCGCAGCCCCGAGTAACGCGAAAAACAGTCCTAAACTTGCCATAATCCTTAATCCTCCTTATGATTGATTTCTACGTATTTTGTTTCGGAAGCGAACGGCTCAAAGGGTTTTCCGCTGCCGTCATAGAACTTCCCGAAAAATTCGACATACTGAAGACGGTTCGTGTGGACATAAGCGCCAAGGATATTGATGCCCATATTCATCAGGTGCCCGATCACAAAGATCACGATAAACATGACTGCCCCGCCGATGCCGGCTCCGCCCATGGATCCCATCTGGTTGATGACCTGCGCGATAACGCCGGTCGCGAGCCCCAGGGCGAGAAGGCGCGAGTAGGAGAGCACATCGGAAAGCCAGCCGGTCACCCCGTACACGCCATAGAGGCCGAGCGCGATCCGAAGAAGCGGATTCTTCGTCCCCCGCTCTGTGAACAGGATGATCCCCGCCATACCGGTAAGCGTGATCACATGGGAAAAGGTCACAAGCCCGGGCGAAAACGCAAAATGCATCTGCGAAATCCCCTCAAACAGGCTGGTCGGAAGCAGCATCAGGATCAGTCCAATAAGAAAGAGGTACCAGCAGGCCACATCCACGAAAAAGCCCATATAGTCATGCGCCTTGAGTTCATTGTATCCCTTGATCGCAAGCCCCGTGAACAGGTGGATCAGCCCGAACAGCATGCTGTAAAGCAGAAGCTTCATCGGGTTGTCGAGCGGCACAAACCAGAGGGCCGGGATCCCGGCCTCGTGCCCGAAAAATACCCGGGAGACCACGTTAACCAGGTCGCCGAAATAGCCGCCGAAGAGAACGCCCCAGACCACCGTGGAGATACCGCAGTACATGAACATCGTCAGCGTCTTCTTCATCTCCCTGCCCATCCGCGGGTACCGGTGCACCAGAAGGAAGCAGCAGGCCGCGATAACCGCGCCGTATGCCGCATCCGAGAGCATCATGCCGAAGAAAAAGACATAGAAGAAGGACATGATCGTCGTCGGATCCAGCTCATGCCGGTTCGGCAGGCCGTAGGACGCCACAACCCCCTCCATATTCCTGGAAAATGCGTTATTCCTCAGAATGGTCGGCGCTTCCTCGTCGTCCGCGGCAACCTCCTCCGCGTCGAACGCACAGGAAAACCTGCCAAGCGCCCTCTCCAGGACGGGCACATTCTCCGCCGCGGTGTACCCGGTCAGGACGAAGGTTTCCTCCGACTCCGGGATCTTCTCCATCGCCGCGAGCCTGCCGGAGGCAAGCCTCGCCTCATCGCTGATCACCTCGAGATCCGGACGGATCTCCTTCATCGCCGCGATCTCCTTCGCGAGGCGCTCATTTTCCCTCGTGAGGTCCGCGATCTCTTTCCGGTAATCCTCCGTGCGCTCTGCCGGAGTGCGGTCACTGTCCTGCCAGAAGCGGGCAAATCCGATCGAGCGCAGGGCATCTTCCACCTGCGTCCGGTCACTCCTCATGCAAATCACCGCCACATAGGCGGTATCCGTCTCCTGCGCGATGAGATTCACATCCACCGGAACATCATCCCCGCATTTTTCCAGGACGGCACCAGTGACGTCATCAAGCCTCAGCGGCGTGGGCAGCGTACCCGCAAGGAGTGCTGTCTCCTCTGTTCCCCCGCTGTTCATCGGAAGCCCGTAAGAAAGCCAAGGCTTCAGCGTCTCGATCTGGTTCTCCAGCTTCTGCACGGCCGCCCTGTTCTCCGCCATCTCCTTCGCATGGGCGACGATGTCTTCCGCCTTCCGGATGACCTCATCCCGCCGGCTCCCGGCGCGCCTCGCCTCGATCCCGGAAATCTCCCGCCTGCCCTCAAACGCGGCAAACATGGATTTCTTCTCCGGGGCGGTTTGCTCCAGAATGCCCATCGCCTGCTCCGCCAGGTTTACCCTTCGGTCCTCGGCAGATTTCTCCTCAGCCGTGGAGTCCCGGCAGAACCCTTCGGCCTCCGGCACTTCGGAGAGCTGCACAAGCCCGAGCGCCTGGAGGGTGTCCAAAAGCTCCGTCCTGTCTTTCTTCAGCGCGCAGATACTGATCTTCCGCATCTGCAGTATCGCCATAGCCAAAATCCTCCTTTTTCCGGATTTCCGCCAGCCGGGCCTTAGCCCTGCCGACGGATTTCTCATGACTCCGTGAGGACCTTAAGAAGCTCGTCCACAGCGTCATTTTCCTTTTTTTTCGCCGACTCGCGGAGATCCCGGATCTCCCGGTCAACCCTGGCGGCAGCTTCCTTCCGTGCCTCCTCTCCCGCTTTCCGGGCAGCCTCCAGCTTTCCCTCCGCGGCATCCCGCGCCTTTTGTCGGGCCGCTGCCAGGATTTCCGCCGCCTTCTCGTGCGCGTCCTTCCGGATCTCCGCGCCCTTTGCCGCGGCATCCTTCTTCACCTGGCCTGCCAAAAGCTCCGTCTCGCGGATCTGTTTCATGGTTTCCTCCACCATTACTTCCTGCCACCTCCTCTTGTCTGCTCTGTCCTGAAACAGCGGAATCAGTGATGTCTCCGGGCTCCTTAATATTGAAAATAAGCCCCTTGCGTTTCATGATTTGTACATATTATTCCGCCGATTTCATGCTATTCTTACTATATTACAAATTTATCAGCAAGTCTATTCTTGACATCAGGATAAACGATGTTCCCCGGCCGCGCCATGGACAGATTTCAAAAAATGTTGGAAAAACCGGGGCGGAACCGCCTTTTCCCTTCGGAAAATGCGATGCTGCCCCGGTTTTTCCCGGCATCCGGCCGCGTAAGCCTTCCTCCTACCCGCACAGTGTCCGCCGGATATTTTCCGCAAATTCCGCGCAGCGCCCGTCGATCCCCGGGAGCCTCAGCGCGCTTCCCGGGTCGTTCGCAGTCTCCAGCATCGCGAACCTCGGCGGGAGATAGAAGCTCTTGTTCATATTGAGCGCCGCAATTAGCTGCCGTGCGACGATGTCGCAGCCGGAATACCCGGAAACGATGATCGCAAACAGCGCCTTGTCGTAAAACTGCCGCTTCCGGTAGAGCGCCGTCAGCCGGTTGATAAATGCGGTGAGATTGGCGGAGAGCGCATCGTTGTAATTCGGGCAGACCATGAGGATCGCGTCCGCCGCCCGCACGGAAGGATAGACATTTTCCACCATGACCCCGCCGTAGAAGCAGCTCTCCTTCTCGCCGTAGTGCAGGCACATCTTGTAAGGACAGCCCGCGCAGTCGCTCAGGGTGCCGTTCCGTAGGCCGATCTCCTCGCACGCGATGCCGGAAAGGCTCCCGCCGACCTTCCGCCAGAGCGCAAAAGTGTTGGACGTTCTGTGGCTCGAGGCGTGCAGGACCGTGAGACGCGGGGATTTGGACGGGTAGCCCGGAAAGTTCAAAAGATTTTTCACCATTTTTCCCGCGCTGTCCCGGTAAGCCGCAAGGAGGTCATCCGTGCCGAGGTTTTTCGCGGCGACCCGGAAGTTCAGGAGCGACCCGGTGCCCTCGACGAGAGGATGCCCGATAAAGGCGCAGCCCGCGCAGTTCGCCGTGAAGACCAGCTCGGTCGCCGTGGACTTGGTGAATAACTCACTCTCCCCGTCCACGAGGAGTGCCCCGGTAAACCCGTCAAGAAGGCAGGGATTCTGCCGGAGGAGGCGGAGAAGCCGGGTATACTCCCCGTTGATCCCGTCCCGGCCAAGCGCCACGGCAAAGAGAATCCGGTCCGCCGGGACAGCCTTCCCCCGGTTCTCCGCGAGCGCCCGGAAAAGTCCGTCCGCCGTCCGGACCAGGTGATGGGGAATCCCGGCGAGCGCGGAGGCGAGCACAGCGTCCATGCGCCGGTACCGCCCCCTGTCCTCCCCTGCGGGGAAATCCTCCTTCAAAATCCTCGTCTCCCCGGACCATTGTCCGTCCGCCTGTTCCTCCGGGCGGACCACCAGCAGTTCTTCTCCCATGATTATGCCTCCCAAGCCTTCCGGCAGCGGCTGCCCTCCGGGGCAGTCCCGCCGGCAATTCCCTTTTCCGGAGCAATTCCGCCGGCAATTTTCTCTTCCGGCAGCCGCAGGCGTTTATTCCGCCGGGTCAAGCTCATGCAGGTGCTCCTCCGCCGTCCGGATCCGCGCAAACAGCGCATCCGGCAGCGGCAGGATCTCATGCTCCTGCCCATAGGGCGTATAGCGGTTTTTGACGCCCATATAGATGCCTCCCAGGAAAATGGAGCCGCAGTGCCATTCGCCCCGGAGCGTGAGCAGGATCGACAGGGCGCCCGAGGAATAGGCCGGCGCGACAAAAGGCTTGAAGCCCAGGGCGCGCATCTGGAGATTCGCGGTCACCGTGAGCTCGGTCAGCTTCCGGGAAATCCCGTCATGATAATTGGCGATCGAGTCCGCCACGACGAGATCCTGCCCGTGCGGGCCGAACGTGCGCCCCTCGGTCAGGAACTGGCGCATGTCCGGATTTCTCTTCGCAAAGTACGCGGCGCGCGCGTTCATCACCCCGAGGCCGTAGCCCTGGATCTGCTCCGGGAGCAGCCCTTTCCCGTCAAACTTCCCGTTTTCATCGCGGTTGCTCGCGAGAAATGCCTCCTGCGCGAGCGGGTCGACCGGATCCGCCACCTCGCAGAACAGCCCGCGGAAATGCGCCTCCCGCGCCTGCTTCGCGTATTCCGCGATGATCTTCCGGTTCTTCTCCAGCTGGAACATGCGAACATCCTTCACCCCGGAGCCGACCGCCGGAATACCCGCCGATGCCACGAACACAAAGACATCACAGTCAAAGAGATGGCTGCGGTCCACGACATAGACCTCGGGCAGTCGGTCATAATCCCAGGGATAGCTGATCTGGTTCTCCTCAAATTCCCAGCGGGCGGTTACCTTGTCGTCGATGTCACAGATGCCGATGTGGCTGATCACATCGCCGCCGAGAAGGTGAAGGCCGGTCAGCAGGTGGCTTCCGACATCCCCGATCGCCAGGATATGAACGACCTTCTTCGCCGTGGTCACCCGGCTACTGTAGATCTCGGTAAGCCCGAGAAGGTTGCCGGCGAGCGCGTCCATGAACCGCGGGCTCGCCAGGTTGACCGCCCGGAGCCTTCCGGCGCTGATGGCGCCCATCACCTCACGGTCAACGTCCTCCTTCTGCCCCGCCTGCTGTTCCAGAAGCCTCGAGGAGAGCCAGGTGGCGTCCTCCTTCTCCTGAAAGAGGAGGTCCGAGGAGGTCACCCGGAAGGATGTCCTTGAAACCCGCGGATCCCTCCGGAACAGGAAAACGCTCACGTCCGCCCTCTCGTCCTCCTCAGTCTCCGGGAAAGGAAGATCCCGCTCAAACGAACAGCAGATATTATTCTTGATTTTATAAAATTTCATCTCTCTTTTCCTCCATCACGTTCTCTTATCCAAAACCCGGTCACTCCGTCCGGGAAAGCATCTCCAGCGCATTTTCCAGGTAGGCAGATGCCCCGAGGTTCGGGTCATAGCTCATGCAGTCGCCCTGGTCCGGGCAGAGCGGCACATTCACCGCCTCCGTGAGGCGCTCGAGCGTCAGGTTCCGCCCGAATTTCATCCGGTACTCCTCCTCGAGCGCGAGGAAGATGTCCCGGGCATTCCGGATACAGCAGGCGGAATACGCAAAGAGCGCCTCCTCCGCCACCCCGGGGATCCTCGGCCGCCGGTAGGGCAGGATCATATTGATGGACGGCGCAAGCCCTGCGACCTTGGCGCCTCCCCGCCGCACGGTGTCGCCGCCGATAAAGGGGTAGAGCGTGGATTCCACCAGCCAATAGCGCAGATTCGGCACAAAATAGACACTGTCCACATCGACGCCCTCCCCCGCCATCACGTCCCGGCCGTAGCCGGACAGCAGGCCGACCAGCACCCGGCGGATCGGGATGTGCTCCGCGGCAAACCGCGGGAGCAGCGCCTCCAGGCGCCCGCCGCGGTGGAGCAGGTCATCCACCAGGATCACCGGCCTCCCGAAGGAGCGGATCATCCGGATCTGGTCTCCGAGCGGCGGGTAATTCGGAAATGCCTCGATGGTTCCCTTCCGGATCGCCGGGTCATAGACCTTGTCCGTATGCAGCGTCTTCGTCACCGTGTTCGGGATAACCCGGTTCCGGAGAATCTTGCCGAACGGGACGCACATGGCTTCGCCAAGGCGCCGCGGCTTCGCCGGCTCCCCGGGAACCCCGTTTAAGGCTGTGATCTTCCGGACAAGCTCCGGATAAATCACCCCGGCGGACAAAGAAAGCACAAGATTCCCGGGGTAGAACCCGCTGAGCGAGCGCTGCAGCGCCCGGTGCGCCTTCCGGAGGGCACCCGCCACCCGTGGGCTGCTCCCGAGCGGATCCTTGATCGTCGTGCTCATGTTCTGGATGAGCACCAGGGGGGAGCGCATATCCACGAGGTAGAGCGGGCTCATCCCCTCTTTCGGCGGGAGCTCCACCTCCCGGACAAACCCCTGGCGGAGCAGCAGGCGCTCCGTCTCCCCGGAAAATGCCCGCGCCGCGCCCCAGAAGATGCCGCAGGCTGTCCCGGCCGCCACCGCCGCCGCGAGCACCTGCGAGAGAAGAAGCTGTCCCGGATCCGCGATTCCCGCCTCATCGCTCACGCAGAGGCCGCGGATGGCAAGCACATCGCCCTGGGCGAATCTGCGGACCCGGTCCGCCGTCCCCGCATCGCCAAACAAGGTGTAGAGCCCGCCGGAATCCATCCTGCGGTACCGGATCATTCCGGCAAGACGGCCGCCGTCCTGCGCGTTCCGAAGAAGCATCAGGTGATCCCCGGAGCAGGCAATTTCCCGGAGAAGCGCTTCCCTCTCCTCGCACTCGCCGAGAAGGCGCCTGCCGATTTCCCGGAGAAGCTCCTCCCCCGGCTGTTCGTAAGTCTCAAAGAGAAAGCGTTCCCCGCCGGCCATCAGCTTATCCACCGGCTCCCGCAGGTACAGCCCGTTGCTGTAGATATAATCCTGCACAGAGGGCGCCACCAGATGGCTGATGTCCCGGTTCAGGTCAACATTTTCCCGGATCATCGGGGAGGAAATCTCCTCGAACCGCTCCGGGAGCTCGAGAAGGATCGTCTTCCCGGTGATCTGCCGGAGGATATCGCCGAGGAAGCCATTTTCCCCCCTCTCCTCCCCGCGGCGCCGGAACAGGATATGGTTCATCGCGAGGACATCCGGGTTTCCGCTGTTCCGGTAGGGGGATGCGTTCAGCACCACATCCGTCCCCATGACGAGGTACACCTCCCGGCCGCCGAAGAGCCCGCGCAGGCGCCGCAGATCCTCAGGATTCCCGATATTTACCGGGATGTTCTCCGGAAAAAGGTTCACGCCGAACTCATCCGCGATCGACATGCTGATGATCCGCCGCCGGATGAGGTGGGGCTCCGTCATTTTTGACCAGGAAAATTCATCCACGGCGAGGAGAACTTCAAAGCCCATATCCCGGATCCGGCAGGCAATCTCCTTCTGGGAGAGATTGAAGGGGTCAAAGCTCCCGGGGAAGAACGCCACCTTCTCCCGCTGGCGGATGTCGATCCTGCCGCGATCCATGTGCCAGAGCGTGATAAAGCTGCCGATGGCCGCGAGGGCAGAAGCCCGGTAGTAAACCGTGATGTCCGAGGGATCGTCCATGCCGAGATAAAAGAGGAGCTTGCGGTATGCGAGGCGGAAGGCCTCCCCCTTCCTGTCAAGGGAAATCTGCCCGCTGGAAAATATCCGCGCCACCGCGAGAAGTGCCTCCTGGCGCACCGGCTCCCGGTAGCTCGCGAGGCCGCGCAGAAGGAGGCCGAAAAGCCTGACAATCCGCTTCTGCAGCTCCTCCTCCCCGAGCGGGAACCGCTCCGGGTAGGCCGGGATATGTTCCAGGATGACGCTCACCGTGTCCAGGGCGCCGCTGACGATCCGGTCATTAAGGCTGGTGAGCAGGCTCTCGAGATAGTCAATGATCTCATCCAGCTGCGCCGGCGGGAGCCAGAGGGACAGCGCCCCCAGGTAGCGGGGGACATACTTGGCAAATTCGTACTCGCCCGACTCCAGGCCGCGGGCAAGCTCGACAGCAACCTCATTCCGCTCGTCATCCCGGAGGTACGGGACGACCTCGAGCAGGGCAGCCCCCGCATCCTCACGGACCGTGACATGCTCGCTGACCTTGATCAGATTCGAGAAATGCGCCGCAATCGGCATCCGGTGTCCGAATTTTCCGTATTTTACCTGATTTTTCAGCAGTTTAATGTTGACCGCCTTGACGATCCAGGGCGTCGCGGTCTTCAGGTCATCGAGCAGCACCGACGGAGTGATATCCGCCCCGTAGAGCGCCTGCTCCTCCCGGCCGGTGTCCTCCCCAAGGCCGCTCAGGATCCGGAAGCCGAGGTAAGTCATGGTGATGCTCCCGTCCATATCGGCTGCCCGGACTTTCCGGCGGATCTCCTCCTCCGCCCGCAGGCCGCGGGCGAAGCCGGTCAGGATCTTCGCCGCGCGCCAGGCCGCAACCCGGACCTCCTCATCCGGGTCATCCGCCTTCGCGGCCGCGAAGGCGGCCGCCGTGTCCAGATCCTCCCGGGACATCTTCCCGAGCGGCAGGTCGTGCGCGGAGTCCAGGATCACCAGGGATTCGCCGGCCTCACGGCTTCCCGGATCGCGGCAGCAGTCCATAAAGGCGCCAAAGAAATCCGCAAAATCACTCTCCCCGGCATAGTCCAGGGCCGAGCGCATCACGGTTTTCAGGCAGAACCGGATCCTCCTCTGCTGGCGCCCGGTCAGCTTGACATCCGGGCGCAGAATCCGGTCAAGATAATAGCGCCATAGGCGCAGGGCTTCCCGGCTGTCCGTGTCCGGCATATCCGCCGGGCGCTGCTTCCGGTAGCCGAAATTGAACTGGGCAAGGATCTTGCCCATGAGATGCGCCGCCTCCGCGCGGATCTGCCCCTCCCGGTGAAGCAGCAGCTCGTAGAGGAACGCCAGGATCTGACGCTTCTGGGTATCATTCACGAATGCTGTGTACTCGTCGAAGATATTCAGGTAAGCGCGGAGGTTTTTCCAGTTTTTCTCGCTCCGCGCCGCCTCCAGGAAATTGCCGAACTGCCTTTCCGCGGTCATCCGGTGCATCACGGTGATATTGTGCGCGACCCCGAGATAGACCAGGGATTTCACCGTGTCCTCGGCATTGCGGAGCGTCGTCTCCGGCATTCTCGGCGGCCTTGTGGTCTTCCCGTCAAGGCCCGTATCCACGCCGAGATCGCGCATATACTGCTCGAAATCGTCGAGGCGGGCGTAGACAAAACGGTAGCGGCGGAGCTTTTTCGCGTCCACATTGTCGAGCTTATGCAGGATCACGTCGAAGGCATCCTTAAGGCTCGAGATCACCGTGATCTCCCGGTTATCCTCGCCCCGGCTCTGCTTCACGCGGAAATCCGCGTAGATCAGCACGAGGGATTCCACGGACAGGTGCTCCGGCTCGAGATCCCAGGTCGAGTGGTTTGCCGCGATGTGGCCGATATAATCCATCTCCCGCTCGGAAAACCACTGATTGGTATAGTAATAATGCAGGTAAGGCACCCTCTCGTTTGGCTTGCAGCCGAACTTGCCGATATCATGCCCCGCCGCCGCGCCGGAGATCAGGGTCAGGTCGATCGGCACCCCGGCGGCGTAAAGCCCCCGCGCGACATGCATCGCCACAAAATGGACGCCGGCGATGTGCTCGAGTGTCCGGAACGGCGTCACCTCGGCGTTCAGGCGCATCATCTCGTAGACATACTCCTCGCGGAAATAGCGGAGAAACCGGCGGTATTCCTCCCGGGACTCGAATTTTTCCTGCTCGGCGCCGTCCAGAAAAACGAAGTCGTAGAAGGGCTCCGGTTTCAGCGCCTTCCGCTCCTCGTCAAAAAGAAACTGCATGACCGCCAGGTAGAACCTCGCCGCGGCGCCGTACTTCCGGTCCGCCTCCGCATAGGCGGGATCCGGAAACAGGATCCGGCAGGCGTATGCGTAAGTGAATTTCATCCAGCCGTCCGCGGGTTCCAGCGATATCCTGTTCATTGCCTCCCGGCAGAAGGCATAAATATCGGCGCAGCAAAAGCGCCCGGTTACCGGGAAGAACCGGGCAAATGCCGCCGCCCGCTCCTCCCCGCCGAGCAGCTCCCGCACAAGGGCTGCCGAAATGCCGGTTTCTCGGAGAAAGGAACGTCCGGCCAGCTTCTCCGTGAGCTGCGCCAGTTTTTCCCTGCCCTCCTGGATTGCGTCCATCATAAATCCCCCTGTTCTTTCCTCATCCTCCGCGAGCGGGCGGAAGACGGAATCCTGTTCTTTACGCCTATTTTACACCATTCCGGGCGGCGGCGGTACCGCGGCACCCACAGAACCCGAAGATAAGTGTTCCTGTTCACCCCCCGGACACTGCCTTGCATAAATCCGAAAATGTTTTATACTAGCGTTGTGAGCCTGAAACCGGCCGGGCATGCGGCTTTCGGGCTTATCCGTTTCTGACGGCGGATATATTCCCGGAAAACCGCCGCGCAGCGCACATCCCCAAGGAGGACAGCAATGAAGGAATACAAACCGTTCAAAGAGGGAAAAGTCAGAGAGATCTACGACATCGGCGACGCCCTCGTCATGGTCGCGACCGACCGGATTTCCGCCTTTGATGTTATTCTGAAGAATAAGGTGAGCAAAAAGGGTACCGTACTCACCCAGATGTCCCGCTTCTGGTTCGACTACACAAGCGACATTGTCCCGAACCACATGATCAGCACCGACGTGAAGGATATGCCGGAGTTCTTCCGCAAGCCGGAATTTGACGGCAACAGCATGCTCTGCAAAAAGCTCAACATGATCCCGATCGAGTGCATCGTCCGCGGCTACATCACGGGCAGCGGCTGGGAGAGCTACAAGGAAAACGGCACTGCCTGCGGCATCCGCCTTCCGGAAGGCCTCAAGGAATGCGCAAAGCTCCCGGAGCCGATTTTTACACCCAGCACCAAGGCCGAGATCGGCGATCACGATGAAAATATCAATTTCGAGCAGTGTGTGACGGTTCTCGAGAAGGCATTCCCCGGACACGGCACCGAATACGCGACAAAGATCCGCGATTACACCATCGCGCTCTACAAAAAATGCGCAGACTACGCGCTCTCCCGCGGCATCATCATTGCCGACACCAAGTTTGAGTTCGGCCTCAATGAGAAGGGCGAGGTTGTCCTCGGCGACGAGATGCTGACCCCGGACAGCAGCCGCTTCTGGCCGCTCGAGGGCTATGAGGAAGGCCACAGCCAGCCGTCCTTCGACAAGCAGTTCGTCCGCGACTGGCTGAAGGCGCACCCGGACAGCGACTACAACCTCCCGCAGGATGTCATCGACCGGACCATCGCCAAGTACAAGGAAGCCTACACAATGCTGACCGGAAAGGAACTGTAACCCTCGTCCGCAGGCAGCATGAAGCCCTGTTGCGCAAAAAACGCACCCGGAGCGCTCTCCCCCTTCATCGGGGAAAGCGTCCCGGGTGCATTTTTTCTATCCTCGCCCGAAATCAATGCCCTTATTCCGCCGTGCCCGCCTCAATGGCGTCAAACAGCGCGGCGACATCCTTCGCCGTCCAGGTGACCGTTCCCTTCCAGCCGGCATCCGAAAGGAGGCTCCCGCCGTCGCTTCCCGCCGTCTGCTCCGCCGCGCCGCGAACCATCTTGAGCCCGTCGCGGAAAGCCGCCGCGTCGCTGACGCCGGCGATGAACTTTTTCGATTCCCCGGTAACCGCGGCCGCCTGCGGCTTCTCCTCCATATACCAGGTCATGAGATCCGCCGCGCAGGAAGCGGCCCGGAGCGAGATTCCGGCTGAGCCGCCGTCGGTGAAATTCTCGTCAATCTGCGTGAGAAATTCCGCGAGCTTTCCGCTGACCGCCGCGGGAGCCGCAGAATCTGTGGTCCCCGCCGCTGCGGAAGCTTCCGCGGCGGAGGACGCCTCCGTGCCCGCTGCCGAGGTCTCCGCCGCGGTCGTCTCCTCAACGGCAGCGGTACTCTCCGGCGCCGTCGTCTCCTGCGTCTTCCTTCCTCCGCAGGCGGACGCGGTGACGAGAAGCGCCGACATCCCGGCGGCCGCGGCCGCCCGTTTCAGTGCTTTGCGTGTGCTGTCTTTCATCCAAGCCTCCTTTCCCCGCTCAGGAGAGCGGGCGGGCCCCGTTCAGGTCATAATCCTCGGGGGTATAGTGAATCACCCTGGTTCCGCCGTTCTCAAACCGGAACGGCACATAGAGAAGTTCCTTCATCGCCTCCCGCACCCGCGGCTGATCCTCCGGGCGGACATAGAACAGCAGGAATCCGCCGCCCCCCGCGCCGAGAAGCTTGCCGCCGATGGCACCGGCCTCAATCCCCTTCCGGTAAATGCCGTCGATGCTGTCCGTGGACACCTTCGCGCCGGTCTGGCGCTTGAGCCTCCAGGTGGTGTCCAGAAGGCGCCCGAAATCATCGAGGTCGCGGCTCTTATCGGTGAGCACCGCCTGCGCCTCGTCAACCAGCGCATACATTCTGAGGAGCTGCTGGGTCTTCTCCCCATCCGTGATGTGGTTCGCCTTCTGCACGTCGGAGGAAAGCCGGGTGAACCCCGTGAAGAACATCATCAGCCTCTCATTCAGCATCCGCTTTCTCTCCGGGGAAATGATCACCGGCTGGACATCATATCCGGAGGCGTCAAAGTCGATGCGGTTAAAACCGCCGTAGGACGCGGCGATCTGGTCCTGCCAGCCACCGGCCTCCCTGCAGAGCTCCCTCTCCAGGTAAATGGCGTCGTCCGCCAGCTTTTTCTTGTCCGCGTATTTTCCCTTGAGCGCGTAAAAGGCGTTCAGCATGCCGACCGCGAAGGAGCTGCTGGTGCCGAGGCCGGAGCGCGCCGGAAGGTCTGCCTCGTACGTCAGGCGGATCTCATGCATATCCAGCATCTTCATGGCATTGCGGACGGCCGGGTGCTCGATCTCATCGACCGATTTCACCCGCTCGATCTTCGCGTAGGAGAGCTCCGTGGTGTAGTCAAAAAAGCGCGGCAGATGGCGCACCGTCACATAGCAGTACTTGTCAAATGTCGTCGAGAGGACAGCGCCGCCGTGCTCCCGGAAGAAATCGGGGATGTCGGTGCCTCCGCCGAAAAACGACATGCGAAAAGGTGTCCTGGTGATAATCATGATTTTTCTCCTTCAGAAGCGGACGGTTCTGCGGCGGATGCTTTCCCGCGGCGGAACCATTTTCCCGGAAGATCCAGCTTCCAGTCCTTCCGGCAGCCGGCAAGCCCGATGCCAATCATCGCCCACATGATCGGGGTGACGATCGGCATGCCGATGTTGATGATTGCCTGGATGTTGTACGCGAGCACGGCGGCCGCGGGGGCGAGAAGCCAGGGCAGCTCCTTCTGCCTCCGGAGCATCTTCCTGACCGCGCCGGCGAGGAACAGGATGTACGCCGCCGTGCCGACGGGGCCGATGGTCACCAGGTACTGCAGGAACTCATTATGCGCGCTCTCGTAGTAGACGCCGAGGTTCTTGATCGAATCCGAGCGGAAGTTCCAGGTCAGGATACCGTAGGTGTCCGGCCCGAAGCCGAACAGCCGGTGCAGGAACGGCTGCTTAAGGTAGGACTCCATGCCGATGCGCCAGCAGTAGCCGCGGTCCGTGCCCCAGGCATCATTGAAGACCAGATACTGCGCAAGATCCCCCAGGGAATCCGGATCCGCGATGAAGTTGGTGTAGATCAGGACCAGCACGAGGAGGGCGAGGGCGGCGATCACGAGGTACTTCCAGGCCCGGACCACCTTTCTCAGTCCGGCGTCCGCGCTCCCGTCGAGGTCCCGGTCAGCACCGGGGTCAAGACTGCCCTCCGCGCCGTCCTTCTTCCACCGGAACGAAAGAACCGCGGCAATCGCGTAGAAGATCGCCGCCACGGCCACCGAGAGCGGGCTGCTGCCGACAAGCCTGACGAGGCCGGAGATGTCCAGCGTAGCCCCCTGGTAGGTATTGTACCAGAAGGCAGCCAGACGCATGGTGAGGAAGATCGTCCCGAGGAGCATAAGATAGCGCACGATGCCGGCCTTTCTCCGGAACAGCGCAAACGGAAGGAGCGCCATCGTCGCCGCGAGGGACAGAAACGCATTGTCGCTCTGCCCGGTGAACTGCGCGGTGAGGAAGACCACGGTCAGCACAAAGTACCAGGCGGACAGCCCTCTCCGCTTCTCGAGGCCGAAAAAGCTCATGCCGACCGCGATGGAGAGCGCGAGAAATGCCGTGTAGTTGTTCACGTTTCCTATGCTGGAGATAAAATGGTTAAGCTCCGGGATCCCGGCGGCCGCGCCCCGGAATCCCAGAATATCCAGCTGGAAGAAATCCGTGATGCCGAAAACCGCGACAAAGAGCGAGGACAGCAGGAACAGATCCATGAATCCCCGGCGGAACCTGCCGAATCCGGCGAGAAGCGCCGTCGTCACGCAGTAGATGGTGATCAGGAAGAGGCCGCTGTACCGCCCCTCATTGCCCCAGAAAGATTCATAGAGATAATCCGAGCACAGCGTGGCGATGCCCGCGCAGACCCAGAAAACCAGCAGCATCAGCCAGGTCCGGCTTCCTTCCCGCCCGCCGGTCACAGCATTCCGGAAAAAGCGCCTGACCGCGCGCCCGCCAAACTTCTGCCGGTCCCTCACGGCAAATCCGGCACCGATCAGGAGGCAGATCCCGATCGTGACCAGCGAGAGAACCCAGTAGAAGACATACTTGGCCTCCATGATGTCAAAATAATAATCCCGGTAGTAGACCGGAAAGACCAGGAGAATGACCGCCGCATAGAGCGCCAGGATCCTGCCCGCAGCCATTTTCGGCTTCTCCGCGAGCTTATCTTCCTCCTCCCGGATTTTCGAGGCATCTGTTTTCACGATTTTCTTCGACATGACCAATCCCTTTCGTGTGCGCCTGGATCAATCGACATGCACCCGCGGAACCCGCGACGCGATATCGCAGATCACCTCGTAACCGATGGTATCCGTGACCTTCGCCACATCATCCGCGGTAATCGTCTCCCCGCTGTCCTCACCGAGAAGAACCGCCGCATCGCCCATCGCCGTCTCCGGAATGTCGGTGACATCGACGGTCATCTGATCCATGCAGATGCGGCCGACGATCCTCGCCCGCTTACCGTGAAGAAGGACATAAAACCGGTTTGACAGGGCTCGCGGATAGCCGTCGGCGTATCCCGCGGCGATGGTGGCGATGCGCATTTCTTTCTCCGCGCGGAATGTCCTGCCGTAGCCGACCGTCTCCCCCGGATGGAAATCCTTGACCATGGACACCACCGCCTTCCAGGTCATCGCCGGCTTGATCCCCGCCGGAAGGACATTGGCCCGGTCGGGCTTTAACCCGTAGAGGATGATGCCCAGGCGGGCAAATGCGTACGGCGCGCAGCTGTAAGTCCGCCCGCCCGCCGAATTGAGGCAGTGACAGTAGGGGAGATGAAGATCCCGCACGGCGTCCATGACCCCGTTAAAGAGCGAGAGCTGCTTTTCGGTAAATGCCACCGCGGACTCCGTATCCGTGTCCGCCACGCAGAGGTGGGTGAAAATCCCGTCGATGCCCAGAATCTCACGGTACTTCCGGATGACCTCACCGCTGTGCCGGGGATTCTCCGCATCCAGGCCGATGCGGTTCATCCCGGTGTCAATCGCAAATTCGCAGAGGAGCGGGGCGCACTTTTCGGCAAATTCCGGCTTCCTGACCTCCGCGGCCAGGGCAGCTGCGTACTCCTCCGAGAGGAGCGCCTGGGTAATTCCAAGCACAGACAGACGGTAAGCCTCCTCCGGCGGCGTGTAGCCCAGAATCAGGATTTTTCCGGTGATTCCGGCATTTCTCAGCCTCTCCGCCTCGTCGATATTGGAGACCGCAAAAAACCTCACCCCGTTCTCCTCCAGCATCCGGGCGACCTCCCGGTCGCCGTGCCCGTAAGCGTCGGCCTTGACCACCGCCATGATCTCCGCCTTCTCCGGGAGGCTTGCCCGGTAAAGCTCATAATTTCTTCTCAGCGTCCCGAGGCTGACCTCAACCCAGGACCTTTTTGTCACGTGCCTGTCCATTCTGTTCCTCCATGGTTTCCTCCACCTCCTCGGGCAGAAGAATCTTCATCCGCGCCGGACACACTTCCATGTGAATCTCCTCCGGCGTCCCGCCGTACTCGCCGTCCAGGGTCCAGGCGGCCTTATCCGGAGATTTGATCAGAAGGCTGCGGGTCCGGAAGACCCGCACATATTTATTGTCCACACTGCCGGAAGTCAGCGTCGTCACGATCTCGCCGAGCTCCCGGATACTGTCGGGGGCGGAGATGAGGATAACCTCAAACAGCCCGTCGTTCAGGGAGGCCTTCCGGATCAGCGCCGATTTCATGCCGCCGACGGAGGTCGTGTTCGAGATGGAGCCGAAGACATACTCCCCCTCCTCCCTTCCGCCGTCGTGCTCGAGGATCAGATGGCTGTGCATGCTCATACTCTCCGGCAGGGAGAGAATCCCATTCAGCAGGTAAGCGCCGTAGCCGAGCACATTCTTGATGCTCTGCCCGGTAGAGTAGCTGACCCTGGTAAATGCGCCGAACGCCGCGACATAATTGAAATACCGGTCGTTGAAGCGGCCGATGTCGTATGCGAAAATATTGTTTCCGCAGATTCCCCGGCAGTTTGCCTCCGGATCCGCGGGTATCCCCAGGCTTCGGGCGAAATCATTGGTGCTGCCCGACGGGATATAGCCGATCGGGATGTCCAGCCCCAGGGAAGCGATGCTGCTGACCACATGGTTGAGCGTCCCGTCGCCCCCGCAGCAGGCGATCACATCATAATCCCGGTGCTTCGCCCGGATAATGGCCTCCGAGGTCAGCCCGTTTTCCGGGAGGATCGGGTATGCAGTCACCTCAAAGCCGCCGAGTGTCAGATATTTCACAAGATCAAACACCATCCCGCGGGCACTTCCCGTCCCTGCCGCGGAATTCAGCAGCAGCAAAACTTTCCTGCGCAAACTTCTCTCCTCCGTATTCTCTTTCTTCTGAACTCCAGCTCCTCCGGAGCTCTCATCCGAGCTCCCGCTCCGCCATATCCAGGGCGGACGCGATCACCGCGTCCATATCGTAATACTTATATTCCCCAAGGCGTCCGCCGAAGACCACCTTCTTCTCCCTGTCCGCGAGATTCCGGTATCTCTGATACAGAGCGCCGTTCTTCTCATCGTTGACCGGATAATAGGGCTCATCTCCAGGCTTCCACTCGGAGCTGTACTCCCGGGAAATGACCGTCTTCGGCAGGTCTCTCCCGCCATCGTCCTTTCCGAACTCGAACCACTTGTGCTCGATAATGCGGGTCCAGGGCGTTTCCCGGTCCGTGTAGTTCACCGCCGCATTTCCCTGGAAATTCGGAATGTCCAAAAACTCCGTCTCAAAGCGCACCGAGCGGTACTCCAATGCGCCCAGGGAGTAGCCGAAATAGGCGTCAATCGCCCCGGTGTAGATGACCCGGTCCGCCATGGCATCCCAAACGTCCTTATTTTTCAGGTAATCCTCGCCGAGGCGCACCTCGATGCCGTCCAGAAGCTTCGCCACCATCTTCGTGTATCCGCCCACCGGGATTCCCTGGTAGAGGGCATTGAAATAATTGTTATCAAATGTAAAGCGCACCGGAAGACGACGGATGATAAAGGCCGGGAGCTCCGTGCAGGGACGCCCCCACTGCTTCTCCGTATACCCCTTGACCAGCTTCTCATAGATATCCGTGCCGACAAGGCTGATCGCCTGCTCCTCCAGGTTCTTAGGCTCGGTGATGTGCGCCGCCGCCCGCTGCTCCGCGATCTTCTTCTCGGCCTCCACCGGCGTCACCACGCCCCACATGCGGTTGAAGGTATACATATTGAAGGGCAGCGAGTAGAGCTCCCCGTGATAATTGGCCACCGGAGAGTTGGTGAAGCGGTTGAACTCCGCGAACCGGTTCACGTAATCCCAGACCTTTTTGTTGTTGGTATGGAAAATGTGCGCGCCGTAGACATGGACATGAATGCCCTCGACGTCCTTCGTGTAGACATTTCCCGCGATATTCGGGCGCCGGTCGATGACGAGCACCGATTTTCCCGCCTTCTTCGCCTCGTGGGCAAATACCGCGCCGTAGAGCCCGCTGCCCACAACCAGATAATCATATTTCATGGCTTCTGCCCCTCTCTGAAAACAAATACTTTGCTGAAGACATAGTTGGCGACCGTGACCACCACCTGGTCGAAAAGCTTCATCACCTTGTCGCTCCCGCCAAGCACAGTCACCCCGATGAACATGATCGCCATATCCATGAGGAGCGTCCCGACCCTCGCGAGGACGAAAGAGGACGCCTCGTGGAGGACATCCCGGCTGTGGCTCCGGAAGACAAATATGCGGTTGGTCACATAGGCAAATGCGACGGCGCACACCCAGGAAAGGACATTGGCGCACTGCAGCTGGATGGCATTGTGCGGATCGAGAAAGGTCAGCACGCTCCCGTAATAGACCGCCAGCGAGACCACGGTGGTCAGGCCGCCGACGACGAGGTAACTGACAATCTCCCGGTGCTTTTTCATCTGCGCGAGCAAAAAGTTGATCATAAATCTCCCCTATACGCCCAAAACTCTCCTCCCGGGGGCAGTTCACCCCGGAAGGAGAGTCCGGCATCCGCCTGCCGCGGATTTTCCCGGGCAGCCAGAACGCAATTTATTCCACCGTCACCGACTTGGCCAGATTTCTCGGCTTATCCACATCCAGGCCCCTGGTGACGCTGACATAGTAGGCAAAAAGCTGCAGTGGAACAATGGCGATACTCGTCGTAAAGTGCTCGTCCGCCTTCGGGATATAGACGGTGAAATTCGCCGTATCCTCAATATTGTAATTGCCGTAGGTGGTCACGCCCATGAGGTAGGCACCCCGCGCCTTCACCTCGACCATATTGCTGCCTGTCTTCTCGAAGAGCTCCGGCTGGGTCAGGATGCCCACCACCAGCGTGCCCTTCTCGATCAGGGAAATGGTCCCATGTTTCAGCTCTCCCGCGGCATAGGCCTCGGAGTGGATATAGCTGATCTCCTTCATCTTGAGGCTGCCTTCCATGCTGATGGCATAGTCGATGCCCCGTCCAATGAAGAACATGTCCGAAGCGTTGGCGTACTTGGAGGCAAACCACTGGAGCCGCTCCTTGTCCTCCAGAGCCTTTGCGATCTTGTCCGGCAGGGCGTCGATCTCCCTGACATAATAGTCAAATTTCTCGTCGTCGATGACGCCTCTCACCTTCGCGAACTTGACAGCGAGCAGGTAACCTGCCGCCAGCTGGGCGCTGTACGCCTTGGTCGTCGCCACAGCGATCTCCGGGCCGGCCATCGTGTAGAACACGCTGTCCACCTCGCGGGCGATGGTGGAGCCGACCACGTTGACGATGCCCAGGGTCTTGAGGCCGAGAGACTTCGCCTCGCGGAGAGCCGCCAGAGTGTCCGCCGTCTCCCCGGACTGGCTGATGACAATCACAAGCCCGTCCGGATCCAGCAGCAGATGGCGGTAACGGAACTCGCTCGCCATCTCCACGCGGACCGGCACCTCCGCAATGTCCTCAAAGACATACTGCAGGGCAACACCCACGTGGTAGGCGGACCCGCAGCCCACAATATAGATGTGGCGGAATTTCGCAATATCCTCATCGGTGAGGCCGATCTCGCCGAAGTTGATGTCTCCGTCCTTCAGCACAGTGTTGATGGTGTCCCGGACAGCCCGCGGCTGCTCGTAGATCTCTTTGATCATAAAGTGCTCATAGCCATTCTTTTCCGCCGCGTCGGCGTCCCAGTCGATATGCACCGGCTTTTTCTCGATCTCCTGCTGATCCACATTGTAAAATGTGGCCGTGCCGGCGGTCAGCCTGCCCAGCTCGCCGCTGTTCAGGAAATAAATCTCCCGGCTGTACTTGAGCAGCGGGGCAACGTCGGAGGAAATAAAGCTCTCCCCTTCGCGGACCGCGATCACCAGCGGATTGTCCTTCCGGGCCACATAGATTTCGCCGGGATAGTCGTGGAACAGGACAGCCAGCGCATAGGACCCGCGGACCCGGAGCATAAACCGGCTCATGGCGTCCACCGGCCCCATCTGGTATTTTTTATAGTAGTAATCGATCAGCTTTACCGCCACCTCGGTATCCGTGTCAGAGTAGAACGAATATCCGCTCCTGGTCAGCTTGTCCCGAAGTTCCTGATAATTCTCGATGATGCCGTTGTGGACGGCCACCACAGCCCGGTCATCACTGCAGTGCGGGTGCGCGTTGGTCTCCGTCGGCTCGCCGTGGGTGGCCCAGCGGGTATGGCCGATCCCGCAGACGCCATGCATGGAAGCGCCGTCATCCGTCTTCTCATAGAGTGCCTTCAATCTCCCGCTGGCCTTCACAATATCAATGTCGCCGGAATCTCCGACCACGGCGAGGCCCGCCGAATCATAGCCGCGATATTCCAGTCTCGAGAGACCTTCCAGCAGTATCGGTGCCGCCTGAACATGGCCGCTGTAACCGACAATACCACACATATTCTCAACCTCCTGCCCGCCCGCAACCGGGAACGCAGAGCGTTCCCGGTTGTGGGCGCTTAATCGTTACCACAATTTTCCCCATTATAGCAGAAGGCCGTCTTAATAACAATGCGGAAGCATCTTAGAAAACCCTTAAGGTTTTCCCCGGAAATTTTTCCATTTTTTCTTATATTATCCCTTTTTCCGCACCATTTTCTTCTGCTGCCGGATTATTTCACGCTTCATCTTTTCATTTTTTGTAAAGCGTGATAATATACGGAAGTGATTTTTCCATCTTTCCGTGTGGACAAAAGCACAGCCGCAATACCGGTTTTTACTGGTATAATGCTGAATTTTTCACCCTGCATTCTTTATTTTTCTGTGTATAAATCCACCGGTCAGATAATTTTGCCTGCGTGCACAGCTTCATGTGCTGCCCGTCTGTATCTGTTCTGCACCTCCACTTGGAACACTTCGCGTTCCCAAGTGGGGACAAAGCGGCAAACCCGCTTGTCCACGCTGCAGGGTACACGCTGTCTTTGATTGCACACAGGATCTGAATTTATTCAAATTCTGGAGGCAATTGCTATGAAATACTCATCCAAACTGCTCGATGCCGTCCGCATCCTGGTCTGTATCCGGATGAACAGCAATCCGGAATTCACCAGCGAGGATATCGCGGAAATGATGAACTTAAGCCCCGCGAACGTGCGGCAGCTGATGGCCAAGATGAAAACCGCAAAGCTGATTGTGAGTGCCCGGATTCAGTCCACGCCGATGCTGGCGCGGCCGGACGACCAGATCACCCTCTATGACATTTACCGGACGGTGGAGGCTGGAAAACCGCTCATCCGTCTCGACCGGCATGCCGGCACCCGCCCGGACATCGGCCAGGATCTCGAAGATGTTCTCAGCGAATCCCTCTCCCAGGTTAACCGCGCTGCCGCAAGGGAGATGGACTCCATCACGCTCCGGGACATCGTCAACCGCTATCGGGAGCGGATAAACGGCATGCATACCGTGGAAGCCATCGCAGAATAACACGATTTGTTGCAAAAGCAATTCCTTTCGCCAAGTTAGCGGCTATAATTAATGTAGTAAAAACTGCCAAGCCGAAAGGAATTCTACTTATGAAAATAACATTTCCCGCCATTTTGACCGTCACCGCGCTCCTGCTCGCCTCCTGTGGAGGCAGCGCCGCTGGATCTTCAGGACAGACGAAAGAACAGACTGGTTCTGCCGTTTCCCAGACAGAGGAAACCGCACAGCAGCCGGAGGATACCACAGAGCCGGAAACTACGGTCCCGCCGGATACAGCCGCGCAGATGCCGGAATCCGTCGCTGCCGTGTCCAAGTCCATCGGTGAGCTCTGGCTCCTCTCCGGCGGCCAGCTCGCCGGAATTACCAGCGATGGCCTGTCTCTTCCGGGAATCGGGGAGGACACGGTCTCCATCGGCACAATCTCCAAACCAAACCTGGAAACTATCCTCTCCCTCTCCCCGGACATGGTCATGCTGAGCGAGGATATCCCCTCGCAGAAGGAAATCGAGCAGCCTCTGGCCGATGCCGGCATCACGGTATATCCGGTGGATATCAATTCTTTTAGTGATTACGAGGACGTGATGAAGGACCTGACCGGCATGACCGGCCGGGAAGATCTCTACAAGACGAATGTCACCGACGTGGCGGACCGGATCGACCAGATCAAGGCGGAAGCTGCCGACCTTCCCGAGGCATCCTATCTCGCGCTCCGGATTTCCGCCACCAAGTCCAAGGCGCTGAAAAATGACTCCTTCGTCACGGGAGTTCTTGATGATCTTCGGATGAACAACCTGGCATCGGACACGTCGGCGCTGAATGAACTGAGCGTGGAAGGAATCGCCAATCTGAATCCGGATTATCTCTTTGTCGTCTACTCGGGGGACGAGACGGAGTCAGAATCCATCTACAACACGCTCTTCGCGTCCAATCCCCTGTGGCAGAATCTCACCGCTGTGAAGAATAACCATGTCTTCCACCTGCCCAAGGATCTCTTCCAGTACAAACCGAATGCCCGATGGGACGAGGCCTATGAATATATCTATGACATCCGTAAATCGTAAGCGTCTGCTTCTCCTGGGCGGCATCCCGCTGCTGTTGTTCTCCCTTCTCCTGTCCCTATTTGGAGGCGCGGGATCTCTCTCCCTCGCCGATCTCCTGGGGGCACTCCGGAATCCGCAGGACGCGGGCTCCAGTATGCTGGTCCTCCGCTACGCCCGGCTTCCCAGAGCCCTCGCCGGACTGCTCTCCGGCGCGGCGCTCTCCGCTTCCGGCCTCCTCTTGCAGGAGGCCCTGTCCAACGACCTGGCCTCCCCGGGGATCATCGGCATCAATGCCGGCGCCGGGTTCTTTACTCTTCTCGCGATTCTGGCTGTGCCGGGCAGTTCCGGTCTCCGCGTTGCGGCTGCCTTTCTGGGCGCCGGTCTGGCGGCGGCTCTGGTTCTCGGCATCTCCCATCTCGCCGGCAGTGCCCGCTTCACCATCCTGTTGACCGGTGTGGCCGTCTCCTCCCTGTTCACCGCAGGCATCAACACCATCACCAGCTTTTTCCCTGAAACCGCACCGGACAAGGCCGCCTTCACCATCGGGGGGCTCCAGAATATTTCCACTCTTCAGCTCACCTACGCCTTTCCCCCGATCCTCATCGGAATCCTGGCCGCCCTGCTGCTGGCCCCGCGGATCGATCTCCTGCGCCTCGGGGACGAGGCCGCCTACGGTGTCGGGCTGAATCCTCGGGTCCTGCGCGCAGCCGCCATCCTTCTAGCCACCCTGCTCGCCTCCGCAGCCGTCACGCTCTCCGGCCTCATCAGCTTTGTTGGACTCATCATTCCCAACATCATCCGCCGCCGGACCGATGGCATTTTCCCCCAGATTTTATTCTGTGCGCTCTACGGCGCAAGCTTTCTCATTCTCTGTGATACGGCGGCAAGAAGCCTGTTCTATCCCTATGAGCTTCCCGTGGGACTGCTGCTCTCCTTCCTCGGCTGCCCTTTCTTCCTCGTGGTACTCGTCCGGCGGAAAAGGAGGATAAAGCTGTGATCTCACTTCGGCAAATGACCGCCGGCTACCCGGGAAAGCCTGTGCTCTCCATACCGGGGCTGGACCTCTCCTCCGGGATCATCACCCTGACCGGCGAAAACGGCAGTGGCAAATCCACCCTGCTGAAGGCCATTCTCGGGATGATCCCTCATACCGGCTCTCTCCTCGTGGACGGGCAGAACCCATCCGCCATGCGGTCCCGGGCCAGGGCAAAGCTCCTGGCCTACCTCCCCCAGGACACGCCGGCCCCGGAGATGACTGTCCGCACGCTGGCCTCCCACGGCTGCTTCTCCAGGCTCTCCTTTTCCGGAAAAATGACCGCCGAGGACGAGGCTTCTGTCGATCGGGCGCTCCGCTTGACGGGCATGGAAAATCTTGCCGGCCGGCGTCTCCCAACTCTCTCCGGAGGCGAGCGGAAACGGGCATGGCTCTCCATGGTGATCGCCCAGAACGCCCACTACATCCTGCTGGATGAGCCGGGCGCCGGTCTGGACGTCCATCATCAGCTCGAGCTCGGGGAGATTCTCCGCTCGCTCCGGGACCTGGGGCACACCGTTCTCCTGGCGTCCCACGATCTCCCCCAGAGCTTTGCCATCAGCGACCGGATCTGTCTCCTCAGGGACGGCGCCGTGCTCGCCGACGGAAGCCCTGACGACCTGGTGCGGCAGCCGGACCTGCTGGAGCGGGGGCTGCACCTGCACCTCATCCGGGCCGCGGATCCGGACAGTCTCTACCCCTACCTCCTGGCCAAATTCTGAAATTCCCGCCGGGGAACACGCTTCCCTCCGGCAGTCAGGCGGCTTCGGCGGGCGGCACTGTCTCTACCAGCAGAAAAGGATTTCCGGCAGCCGCCGGATAGGGAGAAATACCTTATGAAAAAAAATCTCGCCGATTGTAAAATGAAGTTGGACATCTGAATAAAATAAAGATCCATGGCAGGATCTTTGGTAGAATGTAAGTCACCACAACAAACTTTCTACAGGAGAATCGCCACCATGGACTACTCTCATTCTACCATATCTTCCCATATAAAAGGCAAACATCTTTCGTATGAGGAACGGGTTCTTATTCAGATTCGTCTTAAAGACCACTACTCCATCCGGGCAATTGCCCGTGAGATCGGCTGCTCACCGAACACTGTCTCGAACGAAATAGCACGTGGCTCCGTTGCCTTGTATAACGGCCATGTGACCCGTTATAAGGCGTCTGCCGGTCAGAAAGCCTATGAGGACAACCGAAAGCACAGTTGCCGGCATTATGACTTCCTGAGCAGATCAGCGTTTCTGGAGTATGTGCTGAAACACTTTACAGAAGATGGCTGGTCATTGGACGCCTGCACTGGACGCGCTGTTCTCGATGGTGAATTTACCAGAGAGCAGATCGTCTGCACAAAAACGCTTTACCGCTATGTTGATCTTGGCCTCTTTGGCATCAGGAACCATAACCTTCCTGAAAAGCTGAAGCGTAAGTCCAAGAAACATAGAGTTCGGATCAACAAGAAAAAGCTGGGTCGCAGCATTGAGGAACGTCCCAGAGAGATCGAGTCCCGTGAGGAATTCGGGCACTGGGAATGTGACCTCGTATTGGGTGCCAAAACCCGGGATGATCAGGTCCTGCTCACTCTTGCTGAACGCAAAAGCCGTGAGTTCCTGATGCTTCCTATTGCAAACAAGACATCAGCGTGTGTCATGAAGGCAATTAAACAGCTTCAGGAGACTTACAGCGAACACTTCGGTGAAGTGTTCAAAACGATTACGACCGATAACGGTTCGGAATTCGCCGACCTTTCAGAACTTGAGAAGATGGCTGATACGCTTGTCTACTATGCCCATCCCTACACATCCTGCGATAAGGGAACCGTAGAGCGGCATAACGGCCTGATCAGAAGGTTCATACCAAAGGGTAAGCGGATTGATGACTTTACCGGTCAGCAGATCTCCGATGTGGAGACCTGGTGTAACTGCCTCCCACGGAAGATCCTGGGTTACAGAACCCCGGATGAAATCTTCGAGGAGGAAATCGACCGAATCTACCAGGCTACTGCCTAGCGGAGGGTGTCCAACTTGTTATTGCAATTTACCTGAAAAAAAATCTTCTCAGTATTGGAAAAATGGCCGAGCTCAACCACACAACCGTCGCGACGCTCCGCCTTTACGATAAGGAAGGTCTCCTCACGCCGACCTACACGGACCCGGCGACCGGATACCGCTACTATGACATCCAGAAAAACGCGCGCCTCGATATGATCCAGTACATGAAAGAGCTGGGCATGAGCCTCGGCGAGATCCGGTCGGTGCTTAAGAGCGGAGATCTGGCGCGGATCGAGAGCATCCTGGCGGAGAGAAATGAACAGATCTATGCGGAAATCCGAGATCTGAAGACGCAGCAGAATGCTGTCGAGCGAGCCATCCACGCACTGGAGAGGTACCGCAAATCGCCGGTCAGGGGGACCATATCCCTCGAGTTCAATGAGCGCCGTTATATCTGGGCCATGCCATGCACAAAAAATTTCTATGACGGGGACCTGGCAGATTTCGAGGACTGTCTTACCGAACTGCGGAATGCCCTTATCCAGAATCACATCCCGAAAATCCACACCTACAGTATCGGAACTTCGATTCTCCGGAAGGATTTTGAGGAGCGCCGCTTTGCCGTAGACCAGGTTTTCATCCTGGGCGATTATACGCTCTATAAAACCAGGAACGATCTGAGGATCGTGGATGCCGGGATGTACGCCTGCATCTACGCCGACAATTATGATGAGGAAGTCTCCTATGCCAACAGACTTTTTGCGTACTGCAGAGAACATCATTACCGGTTTTCCGGAGATTATATCTGCGAAGTTTTGTCCGAATTTAATGTTTTTGACGAGAACAGGCGGAATATGTTCCTGCGGCTGCAGGTTCCCATCCAGTTTGAGGAGCAGAAATAGCGAAAATCTGCGGCTTTTCGGCGCAAATTGGCAAAAAATCCAATCCCGTTAATTCATAGTCAGGAGCGATAAAAATATATCAATTTTTCATTGACTCTCATCCCACATCAGACTTTATAATAAAGTCAAGAAAGGTACGAAGAACGTGGCCATAAAAAATGAGGAGGATAAAGCAATGAGAAAAATCAAAGTCGTTCAGTATGGATGCGGCAAGATGAGCAAGTATACGCTTCGGTACGCCTACGAGCACGGTGCGGAAATCGTCGGCGCCATCGACCTGAACCCCAAGGTAGTAGGCCTGGATGTCGGCGACTGGGCAGGGCTCGGGCTCAAGACCGGCGTCATCATCTCCGACGATGCGGACAAAGTTCTGGACGAGTGCGACGCCGACGTGGCGATTGTCACCCTGTTCAGCTTCATCAAGGACATCTATCCGATGGTGGAGAAATGCGTGAGCCGCGGGATCAACGTCATCACGACCTGTGAGGAGGCCATTTACCCGTGGACCACGGCGGCACCGGAGGTAAACCGCCTCGACAAGATCGCCAAGGAGCATAACTGCACCATCGCGGGCACCGGCATGCAGGATATCTTCTGGGTAAATATGGTCGCCATGGCAGCTGCCGGCTGCACGAGCATTTCCAAGATCAAGGGAGCCTACAGCTACAACGTGGACGAGTACGGCATGGCGCTGGCCAATGCCCACGGTTGCGACCTCACGCCGGAAGAATTTGAAAAGAAGATCGCTCACCCGGAGGTATTCGAGGCTTCCTACGCATGGAACTCGGTGGAAGCCATCTGCAGCAAACTGCACCTCACGATCCGCAGCATCACACAGAAACACGTGCCGATTACGCTGGATCATGATATTTACAGTGAGACCCTCGGGAAAGAGATCAAGGCCGGCCGGGTGATCGGCATGTCCGCCGTTGTGACCGCGGAGACAGCCCAGGGGATCACCGTGGAGGAGGAAACCATCGGCAAGGTTTACGCACCTGAGGACGGCGATATGTGCGACTGGTGGATTACCGGAGAGCCGGACGTGGAATACCATGTGGTGAAGCCGGCCACCGTGGAGCACACCTGCTCAACTCTCGTGAACAGAATCCCGACTCTGATCAACGCGCCGGCAGGCTATGTCACCGCGGATCAGCTGGATCCGATCGCCTACATGCCCTATCCGATGGAATTTTATGTCAAGGATTAAGTCTCCTTAAGAAGTTGGAGTTTTCGGCAAAGCTGCCAGAAGAGGCCGCCGCACTTTTTAAAGTGCGGCGGCCTCTTCGCCTTATCTCTGTCGCTTTGTCAATTCCTGTCATCCCCGCTGCGGTCCGTCTGTCTTATCCCCGCAGCGCAGTCCTCTCGAGGCAGTCAGCCTCAGTACGGATGGTCGTAATGTTTGCCGGACCAGTACATGGTCTTCGCGACCTCAGCCTTCGGCCCCAGCGTCACGTCCTTGAAAATCCACTTCTTGAACTCTTCAAATCCGGTCCGGTCCACGATGTAGCCCACATGCTCCTTGTGCTCCACCGCGTTCGGATCAATATATTCCTCAATGTAGGCGTAGCAGTTTTTGATCATCTTCACGATGCTCTCCTCGTCGCACCATTTGATGAAGTCCTCCGCCAGCCGGGGATTCTTCTTGCCGGTCCGCCCCAGAAGCACCAGGCGGAAATAGTGTTCCCGGCTCCTGGTCCACGCCCTCGTCGGGCAGTAGGCCACACAGACACCGCACCCGATGCATTTGTTGGTGTCGCGCACAACCTTGCCGTTGACCAGGGACAGAGCGCCCACGGACCGCTTTTTGCAGTAATTGATGCACTGCTCGCAGGCCACGCAGCGGTCAGGATCATACTGCGGCTCCGTCATGCCGATAATTCCGAAATCGGCCAGCCGCACCTTGGCACAGTCATTGGAGCAGCCAGTGCAGGCCACCTTCACGTGCCGGTCACTGGGAAAGATCTCCCCCTCAATCCGCTTAGCCAGTGCCGTGGTGTCGTAGCACCCGAACGGGCAGAGCCGCGCTCCTGGACAGGCTTCCACATTCCGCGTGCCCGAGGCGGGATAGCCGGCGCCCTCCTTCTCCTGATTAATGTGCAGGGCATCGATGATGGACTGGACTTCCTGGTTAACCTTGTCCACATCCGTGAGGGCAATCCCCGGAATCTCAATGCCCTGGCGGTTCGTGATGTCAATGACACCCTTGCCGTACTTCTCGGCGATCTCCACCACCTTTGCCATCGAGGCGGCATCAATCACGCCGCCCGGGATACGGATCCGGGATGCGGTCTCCCCGCGCACCTTGGAATAGCGGAACGCATTCTTCTTTAATTTTCCTACATGAATGTCTAAATTTCCCATATGCCCTTCCTCAATCCATCAGCTGTGCTGCCTCAGTATACTGGAATACCGGCCCATCCAGGCAGATGTACTTGTCATTGATCCGGCAGTGGCCGCATTTGCCAAGACCGCAGCACATCTTCCGCTCATAGGAAACGGTGATGTGCTCGTCGGTAAATCCCTTCTTCTTCAGTTCAATGATGGTAAATTTCATCATCGGCGGCGGTCCCACGACCACAGCCCTGGCGGAAGCCGGGTCTTTTAGAGGAAGATCGGCGATATACTTTGTCACCAGGCCGACTTTTCCGGTGTAGCCCTCCGGCGCTCCGTCCACGGTGAGAATCAGGTTAAGCTTCCGTTCCCATTCTGCGAGATCTTTCCGGAACAGCATGTCGTCCGGGCTCCGGAAACCGACAATCACGTACTTGTCCCGGGCATTCTCCATCTCGCTTAAGCCGTTGATCACCCCGCGCACCGGGGATACGCCCGTACCGCCAGCGACGACTACCGTCTCCCCGTCCCTGTAGAGGCCGAGATCAAAGCCATTTCCATAGGGGCCGCGGAGCAGCAGGCTCTGGCCCTTATAATACTCGAAAACCTCATTGGTCACCCGGCCGACGCGCCGCATGGTGAGGTCCACAAAATTCTCCCCGATGCCGCTGACGGAAATCGGCGCCTCGCCATATTTGGGCATGGACACTTCAAAAAACTGACCCGGCTTCACCTCCCCGTGGAACTCCATGCGGAAGGTGTATTCCTTCGCCGTGTGCCGGATCACATCCAGAATCCGGGACGGAAATGGGATATAGGCGTTATTCATTCCCCGCACTCCTTTCCGGCACCTTCCGATTCCTCAAGGGATGCCTCATTAACCTTATTGATGATATTGCTGTAGGAAATGTACTCCGGGCACACGTCATCACAGCGGCCGCAGCCGACGCACATCGTATAGCCGAAGCGCTTGCCGAAATCCTGAATCTTGTGCAGCACCTTGAAACGCATCCGCTCTCCCTGCGTCCGCCGGTACTGGCCGCCTCCGGCGACGTTGGTGTACCCGTCTACCATACAGGAGGCCGCGACCCTGCGGCGCTCGCCGACCCGGCCATTGTCCGTATAATAGACATCCTGCATGGAGAAACAGGTGCATGTCGGACAGACAAAATTGCAGCGCCCGCAGCCTATGCAGCGGACGGTATACTCATCCCAGAGCTTGTCTTTGATTATCGAGGCGGGAATCTTCTCCGGGACAGTCACCTTCGTGGCATTTTCCGTCACATGGAGCGGCTCCACGTCTTCCTCACGGAGCGCATGCCCGGCAAAAGTATCCTTAAGCGAGCTGTCGCGGACATCCGAATACCACTCGTCTCCTCGGCGGTCAATGGAGAATGCATACCCCTCTTTTGCGATATTGCTGCCCATGGAAACACAGAAGCAGTTTTCAAAGCTGTGCTGGCAGCCGATGAGTGCCAGCTTGATCTTGTCTCTTCTGCGGCGGTAAAACCAGTCCTCCTCCCGTCCGTTCCGAAGATAGATTTCATCCAGACGGCGGAGTGCGTGGAGATCACAGCTCCTCAGGAATATCAGCACCGGCCTCTCATCGAGCTCTGCTTCCTTCGCGCTGCTTTCCGTAAAGAAAAACAGGATCTCGGAGAGAGGTGTCAGAAATTCCTTGAAGGAATAATCCGATTTCCTGTCCAGGACAATATCCGAAGCCTCCGTAACCCAGTCATACATGACCACATCCGTATCGGTGAATCTTCCTGCTCCGGTCTTTTTTACCGGCGCATAGATACGGAATGTCTGAGAAAGGTCACGGACGATCTCCGAAAACCCCTTCTCGTTCATGACATACCCCATAGTTTCCTCCTGTTCATGCACACGTGTAATCTGCGTTTCTCCACAGGTGCCAGGGGCTGTCTTTCTGCTTTGCCCCGGCATCTATGAAGTTAACTCATCATTTCTATTTTAGCGTTCATGGGTTATAATGATGTTGCAGCTGCAACAAAAAGGGACCTATTTGGCATCCATTTGGAGCGGAGATATCATGGACAGAGAGACTCTGAAAGTCTTAAGGAAATCGCATGTATTTGACGGCATCAGCGATAAGAACATCGCGGCGCTTCTCGCCTGTCTGGGCACTTCCGTGCGGACATATTCCGCCGGAAATTATCTGATTATGGAGTCGGACAGCGTGCAGTATGTCGGTCTGGTGCTGGAGGGAAGAGTATCCATGCAGAAAGAGGACGCGCTGGGCAATCTGACCTATATGACGGACATCCGGAGCGGCGAGCTGCTGGGGGAATCCTTTTCCCTGGGATTTTCCACCAGGTCGCTGGTCCATTTCGTCGCGGTCTCCGACTGCCGGGTCCTCTTCCTTCCCCTGTGGAAAATCCTTCACGTCTGCGGCAATCAATGTGCCTTCCACAGCCAGCTGATTGTCAATATGTTCTCCCTCCTCTCCGAGAAGAACAAGCGGTTGATGGAGAAGCTGCACATCATCTCCCAACCCACGATCCGGGGCCGGCTTCTGGCCTATTTTCAGAATGAAGCTGGGAAAATCAGCAGTTCCCCGATCGCAGACGAGACCGCCAAAAGCGGATATTGCCTTACTCTCCGCTATTCCCGCCGGGAGCTGGCCGACTATCTCTCCGTGAACCGGAGTGCCCTCAGCCGGGAACTTTCCCGGATGCAGGCCGAGGGAATTCTCCGCATTGAGGGAAAACAGGTGACGGTGCTCGCATGACTGGCCCGCACCATTTTCCGCCAAAAGCTTTCAGGTCATATTCCCAGAGGGCAGTAAATGCCCTCTTCTGTTTTCTTCTGCTGCATTTTCGCACTTCTAAATTTCATAGTGTCTAATAAATTTGTTCCTATCTTACTCCCTGCGATATTCCATGCTACGGTATAGCTGCACAGGGAAATAAAAATGTGCGCGTAACCTCAGACAACACTTTTCATCATTTTCACAAAGGACCTGTTATTTCATGTCGGATTTCAAGGATTATCAACAGAAGATAGAAAAACTGGGAAATGCCATCGCAAAGGCGGATTCCCTCCTGGTCGGCGCGGGAAGCGGTCTTTCCTCCGCCGCCGGTCTGGATTTTGCCGGCGAACGTCTGCAGAAGTATTTTGGAGATTTTGTCGACAAATACGGCATGACCGATATGTACAGCGGCTGTTTCACAAATTTTGAATCCAGAGAAGAGCGCTGGGCCTACTGGTCAAGATGGGCCTGGTTCAACCGTTTTGAGGATATTCCGAGGGACACGATCAGGAAGCTGAAAGCGCTGTTGAAAGGAAAAGACTACTTCGTCCTCACGACCAACATTGACCATACGTTTATCCGCGCTGGATTTGACAAGCAGAAACTCTGCTACACCCAGGGAGACTTCGGCCTCCTTCAGTGCAGCAGGCCCTGCCACAACAGCACCTATGATGACCGGGACCTGCTCAGGCAGATGATCGCCGCTCAGGGGTATATTCCCGGTCCTGACGGCCATTTCCATGTTCCCGCGGACAAACCTGTGCAGATGGAGGTTCCCACTGCCCTGATTCCCCGCTGCCCGCGCTGCGGACGGGAAATGGACTTTAATCTCTTCTGGGATAACCGCTTCGTGCGTGACAAGGGCTGGCATATTGCCCACGACCGGTATGAGTCCTGGGTAAATGCGCACAAGATGGGAAAGATTCTCTTTCTGGAGCTCGGTGTCGGGTTCAACTCCCCGGGTGTCATCAAATACCCCTTCTGGCAGATGACGGCCTCCAACCCGGATTCCCTCTTTGCCACCATAGCCCTGAAACAGGCCTGTACCTGGGACAGAATCGAGGACCGCTCCATCGTCATCCAGGCAGATCTGGACAGGGCTGTCTCTGACCTGCTGCGAGATAAAGAGCAGAAATCTTAAAATACCGGAGATACAGAATGGAAGCAGATGATTCGGAAACCCTGCTGGGCTCCATGCCGGTACCCAGGGCTTTGTTCAAACTTGCTGTTCCGGCTGTGGCCGCACAGCTCATCAATATCCTATATAACCTGGTAGACAAAATGTTCATCGGACGGATTCCGGGAGCCGGCAGCCAGGCTCTCGCCGGCGTCGGCGTCACCACGCCGGTGATTCTGGCGATTTCCGCCTTTGCCGCGCTGGTCAGCATGGGCGGCGCGCCCAAGGCCTCCATCTATCTGGGGAAGGGTGACCATCTTCAGGCAGAGAAAGTCCTGGGCAGCTGCACCTGGATGCTGCTTCTTCTCTCCTTCCTGATCACGGCCATCATACTGATCTTCGGACGGCCGATTCTTCTCCTCTTCGGCGCCAGCACGGAAACCATCGGCTATGCCGTGGATTATATGAACATCTACTGCCTGGGGACAGCCTTCACACAGCTGACCCTGGGTCTGAATGCCTTCATCACCGCCCAGGGGAAGACTCTCGTCAGCATGCGCAATGTGTCCATCGGTGCTTTTACCAACATTGTTCTGGATGCCCTGTTCATCAACGGTTTCCAGATGGGCGTCCGCGGTGCCGCCATAGCGACAGTCATTTCTCAGGGCGTCTCCGCCTTTTTTGTCATCCGCTGGCTCTGTCCCAAAGACAGGGTGCTGCGGCTGCGCCCGGAACTGATCCGCTTTGACAGACGCATTCTCTGGCCATGTATCCTGCTGGGGGCTTCCCCGGCACTGATGCAGCTGACGGAAAATCTGGTTGCCATCAGCTTCAACACTGCTCTGCAGTGGTATGGAGGGGATATGGCTGTGGCGTCCATGAGTATTCTGAACAGCGTCATGCAGTTCGTGATGCTGCTGCTCCCCGGACTGGTGCAGGGCGCACAGCCGCTTCTCAGCTACAATCTCGGCGCAAAAAATATTCCGCGAGTGAAAAAGACCTTCCGCCTGCTGCTGTTTTCCTGCCTGACTGGTTCATTTCTCATCTGGCTGCTCTGTATGACTGCCCCGGGAACCGTCGCCGGCATCTTCACCAACAACGCTGAGCTCATCCAATACTCCAGACACAGCATGCGGATTTATCTTGCCATGCTGCTGATCTATGGCATCCAGGTGGCCTGCCAGTACAGCTTCGTTGCCCTGGACCAGGCGCGGGCTGCCATTTTCCTCACCATCTGGCGGAAAATCATCCTGCTGATCCCGCTGATTTTTCTTCTTCCCCACGTCTGGCCGGATCCAACGACTGGAGTATACCTGGCAGAGCCTGTCGCCGACACCATCGCCGTCTGCACGACTGCTCCTATGTTTTACTGTTACTATCGAAAGCTTAAGTAGCTGTGGCCCGGCTTTCCACCCGAATCCATCATCTCCCATTCCACGTAAATCCCACGCCGACCACAGCGGCAAAGGCCACCGGCCCATAGGGCGGAACGGATAAAAGCATACGCAGCATATTGAGAATCTTTTTGTGCTTTATTTTGTGGACTGCGGAGATGGGCCGGAAACAGCACAGTTCATCGAAATGGACGATGCAGCATGAGCCGCTCACCAGAATTCCGGGTTGGACAGCACCGTTGCCCGCCGGTCAGGTAACTTTGCACTTTGCTAAAATAGGACCTAATGTTGAGCAGACACTATGTACAGAGCGCGCCTGAGCTACGGCAGGTCTACGACATGGATGGCTTCCCCGATGAATTACCAGGTGAAATATCCGCTTTAATCAGGGAATCACCGATGTCGTAACCTCCGGAAAGAAAGATGTGATGATCAATTACAAGAAGACCGGTCTGAAGAAGAAGGTCGCCAGGCAAATGCTGGCCCATCCGCAGATCGCCATCAGCGGCATGGCCGATGACAAATGGATCCGCCTTACCGCCGAGGCCGTGCACGATGAACGCATTGAGGCCCAGCATTCCCGCTTTATTACTCTTCATCGTCTTCTGCTGACACAAACCGTTTCACAAACTCCTCCGGTGTATATACAGGAATGGGTGATTTGCCATAATCCCTGATGTTCCGCGTGACAATACAGTCCGCACCGGAGCGCACTGCTGTTTCGATCATCACCGCATCTTCAAAATCAGAAACATCCGCAGAAATTGCCCTTCGGATGTCCAATGCCGTGGTGTCCGCAATTCCAAACAATGCGCAGAGCTTTGTCAAAACCTCACGAGTCTCTTTGTCGCTGTGCATCTGACGATGCGTCAGATAATAGATATCCGTGACTGCCTTCGCAGTCAGAAAACCGTCAAACCGCCGATTTGCACAGAGCAAAAAAATTGACTGCGCGTCCTTGCAGAATGGTTCGCGGCTTTGCAGAGCATCTACAATGATGCATGTATCAATAACCGCTCTCATATCTGGCTAAGCCTTTCTTCCCTTGCTTCCTCCAGAGTCACATCATCTGGAAGAATGCCAAACAGGGACCTGGCAATGTCTACTCTGTCCTGATAGGGATTGGAAAGCTTTGCGACCACCTTGCCGTTGCGCGTAATGTATATGTCCTCCGTCGCCGCAAGCAGAAGATACTTTCCCAGATTACTTTTCAGTTCCGTTGCTGTAATTGACATACTCTTCATCCTCCTCCCGCGATTTGCTTACCTTTATTCCATTATATCGGATTCGGACAAAATGCGCAACACATTCGCACGATTAATCCGTTTAATCGTACAACTTCATTGCTTGATTGCTTTCTTCCACCATTCTAAGCCTACGCCCTGAGTTCCTCCTCGCTGACGGGAACTTTCCCCTCCCGGGCGCGATAAACCGGTTCCCAGCTTGATGACCTCGGCGATCTTCTTCAGGATGCTGCAGGAATTCTGGGCCAAGCTGAACCGCACGGACAGCGGCGGCTGGTAGAGCTGCACCTCCGCAGTCGCCTCAGGGATCATGTACGAGAGATCGTTGACCGCGTTCATCCCCCGGCTATCGAACCGCCGCCTAGACGATGCCGCTCAGCTCATCCACAGTAAAAAGGACTTTTCCATGTTGGTGATGGGCTGAATGTTGTTGCGGAAAGTGTAGCCGTGGCTCAGGATCGCTCGGATATCCTCCTCCGGAACGCTCACGCAGGCGGACACCCTTGTCAATAGCGATATAAAAAAGTTCTCTGATCCTTGAAGGAATTTCAAAATAATACAGAATACCGCAGCAAATTAAGGGCTGAAAAACGCTGGAAACTGTAACATCACGAGTTTCCAGCGTTTTTTCTTTGTCCGGCCGCAGGGTTATTTCCTCTCCGCAAAATCATATGCCCGTCCGATCCAGTTAAACAGTTCTTCATCCAGCTCCGCTGAGCTGCTGATCACAAAATGTGTTGTCCATCTTCCCGGATATGGCTCAGTGATGACCGCCGGCCGGGAAGATGACAGCGGTGCAGGCATCCCCAGTGTCAGCACAAAATAGGCAGCGGGCAGTTCCGCCTTCTTTTTCACCCGGAGAAAAGATACACAGGCATACATGTGCCGGTTATAGTAGGAGATCTGTGTTTTCGACACCTTGATCCTGGTATCCGGAAATTCCTCAAGAAGCTTGCTCTGGAACATTTCGAACAGTGGATAGATACCATCATGTCCGGCAAAGAAGAATTGAATTTTCTGCATCACCTCATCCACAGCCATTACCTCCAGTCCCAGTGAAAGCCCACGACGACGTCTCCGTGCGGCAGATAGGTGACTGTCGCATGAAACAGATCACTGCCGTATTCCTTCAAGGCCTGCCTGCCCTCCTGCCACTCCTTGTGCTTGAGACGGAAGAGGCGGTATTCCCCCTGCTCATCCGTTCCACCGACCCGATAGAATATGACATCGCATCCATCCTCAGAGAACCTGCACTGCGACAGGTGGGCGGTGCGCGGGTGCAGGAAATACGGCAGATTCCGCTTAAATTCGATGATTCCCTTCACGGAAACCACAGAGCCCACAGTAAACGCCGCAAAAAGAACCAGCATCGCCAGCGCCAGTGGTAAACTCATTTCCCCGTTCCGCGCCATATAAACAGTGAAAGCCGCGGTCAGGATAAGTAAAGGCGCAAGGACAAGCAGCACTCCGCACCACACAATACCTTCCCGTATCGGCTCTATCCTCGAGCTGTGTCCATGAAGATCCGAGACATCAGACAGAAGGAATCCCACCATCATTACGCCCACGCCGACCACTGCGACAAAGGCCACCGGCCCATAGGGCGGAACGGATAAAAGCATACGCAGCATATTGATCATGATCTGACTCCTTAGAAACAATCCCGTTTTTATTGTGACCGATACAGCAGAGGAAAACAATCCTCTCCCTGTAAATTCTGGGTAAATTGCACCTTGTCCGGCGCTCGTCCCGGATTATCTTAAAGTACACGGCAATCCCCGGTTCGAGAGCAGACAAGGGAAGGCCCCGGACAATCCCTGTCCAGTGCCTTCCCTATGTTATCGTCTTACCTTCTCTTATTCTTCTTATATCTGATCAACAGCGCCAGTAACGCCGCCAATGCCGCAAGGCTGACCGTTCCCCACAAGACTGTGTGAGAGTTGTCTCCGGTCGCCGGTCTGCGCATCACCCTCGGGCCGCTTTCTGTACCCTGTTCAGGCGCCGTCCCGGTTTTTTCCGGTTCCCCGGGAACCGTCTCTTCTCCACTGTCCGTCGGCGTTTCATACTTCTCCCCCGGTACATTGACGGTAGAACTGCCATTGCCTCCATTCCCGCCGGAGCTGCGGCTCGGATTGCCTCCACCGCCGCCGGAATGACCGTCGGAATGACCGCCGTCAGGCGAATTCGGCTGAGTCGGCTGGTCGGGATTATGCGGCGTGTCCCCAGGCGTTGCCGGATGATCGTCCCCAGGTGTCGTTGGATGATCATCTCCAGGCATCGTCGGATGATCCGGTGTCGGCTTCTTCTGTCGGTTGACAAATGCCGCCACCGCCTCCGTGGACGCAGTGCCCGAGAGCTCTTCCTGATCTGCAGTGTAGCCGTCCGGAATGTCACATTCCTTCACCAGATACTGTGCGCCGGAGACAATGCCCTGCATCGCTGCTGTCTCCCCCGCACGGAGCTGAAGTTTTCCATCTCCGTCGGTGAACATCGTTGATCCATCCTGCTTCCCGTCAGCGCCATAGAGAACATAGCTTCTGTTGCTGAAAGGCTTGCCGCCGACCAGGATCTGGAAGGTGAATGTCTGCGCCGGGAACACGGTGTTGTCCTCGGCATCCCGCACAGATTTTGTGATCTCCAGGTTGGTGGTTCTGGAGTAGCGGTTTACGAAGGTCTCGGTCTCCGGTATTTCTCCGGGAACTACACTTAAGCCTTCCTCCTTAGCCGGAACCGTCTGCCGGTAATATTTCTTTGCCTCCTCTCTGATCTGATATTGTTCTCCCTGGGTGAGGCCCGTGAAGAGCGCATATTCGCCCGCTTTCAGGGTAAATGTGCCGTCTTCCCCTGTCATACCCTCGGCCTGTTTTTCTCCCTGGGCGTTCAGCAGCTCATACTTCTGACCCGCAGCAGGAGTATCCCCCTGGGTAATCACAAAGGTAAATTCATCCTCCGCCGGGGCAGTCTCTCCCACTGCGCTCACCACCTGCTTCGTCACCGCCAGATAACCGTAGGCATTGACAAATACCGCTTTGGCGCTGCCCTCGTCTGTGGAACCGGCGATTGTCGTCTTCCCCACCGGGTGGAAGCTGCTGTCCTGCGCCAGGATCTCCTCCACCTGATAGTCGGAATTATCCGGAAGATTTTTGAAATACGCGTACTGGTTTCCGGCAATGGTCAATTTTCCTTCGCCGTCCGTGAGCTCTCCGCTCCGGATCAGCGTGCCGTCCTGGTCATAGACCGAGTACTCCCTGCCGGCGTAGGCATTTCCATCCATAGACACCCGGAAGGTAAATTCTTCGTCCGGCGCCGCGTTCGTGCCGTCGGCCTGCATAATCTGCTTGCTGACCCGAAGAGTCTTCCCGTCCGATTTCGGCGTCTCGTCCGACAGATTGACAAATTCTGCCTTGGCGCCTTCCTCGGTCATCACGCCGCTGCGGTCCGCACCCTGTGCCGGCTCAATCTGGGTATATCCGTCCTTCGCCTCCTCCGTCACAGTATACGTGCTTCCTGTGCCGATCCAGTTAAACTTCGCATACTCCCCGGCCTTTAATGTGAACCGGCCAAGGGAATCGGTCTTCCAGGGATAGGTGACATCGATGCCGTCAACCGTCTGAACATCTTTCCGCTCCGCTCCATCCGCACCGACGATCGTGTACTCCTGGTTTGCATAGGGCTGTCCGTTGACCTTGAGGACAAACGAAAACTCCTCATCTGCATCAGCCGCAGCGCCCGGCATCGTCCTTACCGTCTTCTGAACGACGAGGGCCGAAGTACTGCCGTAGACATTTTTAAAGGTGATCGTATCCGCAGCCATCAATGTGCCCGCATTTCCTCTGGTCACCGTCGTCGTCACATCATCGGCATGTTCCTCATGACCCGGTATCCAATTCCCCGTGTCCGGATCCTCATAACCGCCAATCCACTTGCCCTGATTATTAAAGCTGTGGTGAACCACCGTGACCTGTGGGTCGTAATCCGCATAGGGCGTCTCGACCACTTTGTACAGAATATCATCATCATCGGGGTGGCGGTTCCAGTAGCCGTCCGGAGAAACACCGCTCCAGGAATAGTTCCGGTATCCCGTAAATTCCGCGTACTGCCCCGCTTTCAAGGTAAACTGTCCATTGGCATCCGTCTCGTAAGTCCCAAGCTTTGTTCCCTCCGCCGCGTTGTAGAGATCATAGGACGCATTGGGCATTGGGACAAATTGGTAACTGGAATCTGCGTCTTCGTCATACTTGCCGGAGATCTCATCGTAGCTGTACACCCTCGCGTCAGATTTGTAGAGGGTATAGGTAAAGGTCCGGTCTGCATTTCCCCCTTCCGCTTCCTTGTAAACCTTGAATTTGTAAGTGGAATTGATGTTCAAAAAGTCAAACTGATAATGTCCTCCGCCGCTGCCATTGTTCTTGTAGAGGACAAAGCCCTCGGCATCCATTTCCGGTTTCTGGTAGGTTGTCCAGTCCAAAACGGCCACAGCACCGAGTTTTCCCAGGATGGATACCGGACTGGCGTCGACCTCCTCCAGCTTGTAGTCATATCCCGCCGGAATCGTGAGATAAAAATCATTGAGATCGCCAAGATAATGGGTGGAAATGGTGATCAGGCCATCATCGTCGATCTGGAATTCTCCCTCATCAATCTCGGGTGGCTGGACAATCGTATCCGGACCGGTCAGCAGGCTGCCATCCGCGCCCCGGAGAGTAAGCCGGAGCTTTAAAACATAGAGGCCGTCATAGTCCGGGAAATAATCGCTGGCATCCGTCGCCCATCCGGTATTGATCATCTTCCGGATTTCCAGGCTGCCCGCCATCGTCAGCTCATTCGTGAAGGCCGCTGCCTTGGCTGTGCCGTCCATGGTTCCCGTCTCCGCGTTATCCTCCGGAAGAATCTGCCGCCAGTAGAACGGCGCACTGTACTGTTCCCCTGTGTCGTGGTGGTAAAGGGTATCTCCGCTCTGCCAACCGTCAACGGGCGCGTTCTGCCCCCACCGGCTCACTTCCTCCACTTTATAGCTGTCGCCGTCCTGCAAATTGCCGAACATTGCCACCTGCGTGGCATTCAGAGTGAAAACGCCATTGCTGTCCGTCTTCAGTGTCTTCACGTTTCCATCGGTGGAGGACACCTGGAAGGATTGTCTGGCATACGGCTGGCCGTTTACCGTGATCCGGAAGTAATAGGTGTAGCCTCCGGCAGACCATTTTCCAAAGGAGTAGGTCCACTTGGAATCCTCGGCGAGGCCAGGAATACTGGACTGGACGGATTTCGAGACAAAGAGGACATTCTTATTATCCCCGTTGGTAAATGCCGCTTCCGCCTGGTCCGTGCCTCCGGAAATCACGCCGTTCCACGATGCGCCGTCCTTCGGGATCACCTGCGTGTAATTGTCATTTTTCTCTTCCTTTACAGTAACCTTGTCTCCTTCCGACAGATTCTGGAAAACCGCCTTTTCTCCGTTCCGGAGAACCAGCGTGCCATCCTGGCTGTCGGTGGTGAGGGTCTCCGTGCTGCCGTCCGCAAGATATCTCGTATATTCCTGACCGGTATACAGATTTCCATTGACCGTCACCAGGAAGCGGAACTCCGTCGTGCTGTCACTCCCTGTCGTCATCAGGTTCTTGGTTATCGCCAGGGAATGGCGGGTGCTCTTATTTTTCAGCACGACGGTCTTGCCCAGGGAGTAAGTGGGAAGATCGCCGGAGACCGTCGAATCCCCGTCCGGGACAATGCCCTCCGGAAGGCTGCCGGTCTCCTCAGACACTTCATAGGCCGCTCCCTGGGGCAGATAGATAAATCTCGCCCGCTGTTCCAGCGTCAGGGTGAATCGCCCGTCCGCATCGGTCTTTTCCGTTCCGGTCTTTTCCCAGGTCCCGCTGGCGGAAGCGTCCTGGCCATCCCCTTCTTTATAAGTGTACAGTTCATAGACCTGACCGGCCACAGGTTCTCCATTCAGCTTCAGGATAAAGGAATAAGCATAATCTGGCACAGTCACCCCATCGGGAACGGTCAGCTGCTTTCCCACCGTGAGATACTTATAGGTATAAGTATTCGTGATATAGGTCAGCTGCGAAGCTCTGGACGCCGTCCCGGAAATCTGCGGCTGATCACACGTATATGCGCTCCCGTACTCCTTTTCCGTTATGCTGTACTCCGTTCCCGAGGTCACCACGAAAAGGGCCCTCTGCTGCGCGGTGAGCTTGAAGTTCCCATCGCTGTCCGTGGTGTGGACTTCCCCGTCTTTTTCCGGGCTCGTCCGGTAATCCGCCGCCCGGTCGACCAGGTAATACTCTATATCTGCCGCCGGCTGGCCGTTCAGGAGCAGCTGGAACGTGAACTCGTCGGTATCCGCGCTCCCGAAATCCTGCTGGCGGTCGATTCTCTTCTCAAAATAGATTTTTGCTTTATAGTGGTTGGCGAATACCTCTTCCTGGGTTCCCTCATTCGCAAAGGTTCCCGAGCGCAGTTTTCCGCCATCCGCATACCAGTTGTCTCCGCTCAGCTCCTCGACGGTATAGCTCTTCCCTTCCGGAACAGAGGCAAAGACCGCTCTCTCCCCAGCCTGAAGATAGAGAAGGCCATTGGTGTCGGTGGAGTGAACCTTCCCGTCCGGTGTCCCGTTCTGATAAAGCGTATATTCCTTCTGAGAGAATACCTCCCCGTCCACGGTGATCCGGAAGGGGAAGCGGGCATTCACCGGGGCGCCGTCTCCGTCCACGGACCTTTTCTCGACGGCAAAACCTGCCTGCTCCGCCAGTTTTACCTGAACACTGTTGCCGACCACAAGTTTGGTCTCTGACTTTGTTGTCCCGTCCATCAGCGTATAGGAACTGAAGGCCGGGTTATTGTAGGCATACTCTGCATCCGGCTTGGTCTCCGGTGCCTTCATGGTAACCTGAACCTTGATCGTTCCTGAAGGATCAAGCAGATAATCGGTGCCGTCCGTCTTTTTGCTGAGGTCGAAGGCCACCGACCGCACCTCGGACAGATCCTGATCCCAATCCTCTGCCTTGACCCATCCGGCCGCACTAAGATCCATTTCCTGGTCCCGGTCAGCGGAATACCACACAACGGGCGATACTCCGGCAGCCTCGGCGGATTTCACCGATGTGCCGACAAAGGTTCCCTTCCAGTCGGCATCGTCAAAACCGGTCTCCTCATCCGCGCGGTCCTTAATTGCATTTTCCAGATGGTCATAAATGATCAGTCCGCCGGTATCGTAGATGCCGTTCTGCACCGTCAGCTCATAGGTGTAGGTCTTGCCCGTCATCACTGTGGCCGACGAGGCAAACTCCGCGTAGTAGTCTTCATCGGCCCGGACCTTCTTGACAATCCCGGACTTCGCCGAGACAACATCCGTGCCGCTGTTGGACGCCTGGGCGTACTTTACTGTGGCCTGCTCAGAAATTCCGTCATCCTCGGGATCATAGAAATAACTCTGCCCGGAAGTATCCTTGCCGACAGAGAGGGGTACGCCGGTGCCATCGTCCTTGTAAGTGCCGTCGCCTTTCAGGCGGTCCTTGACCGTGTAGGCCATGACATTTACGCCGGCGCTGGCGATATCCCGGTCCTTCCACAGATAATAGGCGCTGAAACTTACACCGTAGCCGCATCCCCAGATATACCCGTTGGGATAGGAATATTCGGTAAAGCTGCTGTCCGATTCGGTTCCTGTGATGATGAACCGGACCATCTGGCGCCCGCTGCCCCGGTAGTTATCCGTCACCTCGTAGGTCACGGATACATTCTTCTTATCCCAGGAACCTGCCGAGTTCTTATACTTGTCCGATGTCAGTCTCCCGACAGTCACCGACTCCGAGGCGTCAAAGGTGACGCCCAGCGGCAGCAGATCGTAGAGGACGACCTGATCCCGATTTTTATCCGGGACGATACCGGCATCCGAGAGTATCGTCTGTACGGAAGGACTGTACAGCTGATAACCATCCCAGCCTGCCAGATTGTAAGTGAGGTTTACCTTGCCTTCGTTTGGATTGTTCTGAGAGTATACCGTTTTGCTGACGCCATTATTTTCCTTTACCTGTGTCAGCGTTACGGTGTCAAAGTCCCGAACGGTCAGACAGCCGTAATTTTCCTGATCATAATCGTCCACGCTGACATCCGTCGACGTGGGCCATCTCCCTCCGCGCTCGGAGCGGTACTGCCCGTCCACCAGAGCCGCCTCCGCACACACATTGCAGATCCGGATCTGCGACACAGAGGAATCCGACGTGTACGAGGTAAAGAGCGGGGAATCCGCCCGAAGAACCGTCGTGGCGTTGATCCGGAACGAGAAGATGCCGGACTGGGTTTTATGTTCGGCCTTGATCCGGTAAATTCCCTCGGAATACCAGCTGTCCGGGATTTGATACTGATTGATATCGCCATAGGCGACCGTGTCCGTCAGCTGCCATTCCCCAGGCTGCGCAGCCGTCATGACATAAATCCGGAACTCTTCCCCGTCGACTGCCGTCTCGCTCTGATCGCCGTAAATATCCACCAGAGATCTTTCTGTATTTCGGAAAGAGATATCCTTGTAGTAATAGTCCTCATAGGACATTAACCGGTACTGATTCCGGTTCGTGTCCGCATACTGCAGATCATCCATCAGGGCATAGGTATAGGAATAGTCCGGGTGGTCAAACCGCTCGTCCGTCCGGTCGCCATCGATGCTGACTGTCCACGAGTACGGCAGCGCCTGGTCGCTGCCCTGATCCATGGAGGCTTTCAGCACATCCAGAAACGCCGGTTCCACCGCAGTGTCCTTTGCCACGCCGGGGTGATTGTAGACTTTGTGGATATGGATGTAGCCCAGATGTGGCTTTCTCTGATACTCCTCCCACACCCAGGATGCCGTGCTGCTGAGAACATGGTCAATCTTGTCATCGGTCCCCGTCATGGTCACGTCGATGGTATTGTGGATGGTGAGATCATCGGGGAAATCCGCCTTAGGGTATGCCGTGACCGAATAAACGTAAAATGTCGAGTTGTATTTCCTCTGTTCACTCTGGACAATCGTATCCCCCGCGGTCACCGGAGATTTCGCGGAAGACTCCGTTTTATAATCCGAGAGGAACTGTGCAAGCACAATGCCGTTGTTGGACGGCGTATCCTTGATCGTCATCGTCCACGGCTGGTCCGCCTGGGACACCACCGCCGTGATCCATACCATGTACCGGTAGTCATCGAAATTCTCCGGCAGGGAAATTCCGCTGCCGATCCATTTCTGGACCTGGTAGGTCTCGAACAGTTCCGGCGGGTAAATCTCCGTGGCGTTTCCGTAAGGGTTCTTCGTGACCTGCATGAGCTGCGTCTGGGTATCCATACTGCCGGTCAGCACATTTCCCAGCTTGTCCTCTGTGCCCTCAATCCCACAGACCGTGATGGACGGCTTAATCTCCCAGGTGGTCCCATCGATGGTCGCCATATCGTCCAGATCATACTTAACCTGCACAATATTGTTCGATCCGGCCGGTATCGCCCGCACATTGGTAAATACGAGAGTCCGCACGCCGTCTATCGTCTCTACGGAGTAATTAAAGTCGTTGTCTTTACTCTCCTTCGGTGCCCTCGGGACGCCCACGCCGGAAGGCGCAACTCCGTTTCCATCCCGGTCATTGTAAAGGTAGTAGGGAAGACAGATCCGGACATCGCCCGCCTGATAATCCTCATCATTGTGAAACTGGAACTGATATTTCACCGTCTGCTTGGATTCAATGCAGTTCCCGATCAGGTCCAGCTGCGTCTTATTCTTGGTCGTCGCCCTGGCCCCTTCGTAGCTGATATAATACTGGGAATACTGCCATGCTGTACCCGAGGCGTCCGGATCAATGGTGTCCACGGTCTCCTCGGCAGACTCTGTGCCGGCGTCTGCGGACGACGCGTCTGCGATGAGCAGGTCATTCTCCAGTGTTTCCGCCGTTTTGGCATTACTGCGCGGAAGATCGCTCTCGCTTGCCTCGGAATCGTTATCTTCAGCTGATGACCCGGCAGAATTGACACTGCTGACGGCAAAATCGCTGAGGCTGACCGCAGCATCGGCATACTCCTCCGCCTCCGTCATGGGATTGCCGGAATTCCCGGTATCTTCCGCAGCCTCTGTCCCGACATCCTCAGCTGCGCCGCTGCCGGAGAGTTCTTCAACCTGCTCCATCTCCGCCGCATCAGGACTTTCCTCGTCCGCCGAATCGTCCTTCTTTGCCTCAGTATTACGTACTTCCGTCTCCTCCGCCGTGCTCCCGGTGATCGTATCCGCCAGCAATCTCATCGTGGTGAAATTGGAGGAGGTCAGAAGCATGGACAGAATCAACAGACTGCATATGATTTTCTTTCCCCAATTTTTCTTTTCCATAACACTACCCCAAAACATCAACTCAAACTGCCAAAATTACGGTAACAAGAGTATTCCCGTTCCTCCCCATCGGGCAGGAGGGTGCTTCAGGCGCCAGAAAATGCAGGTGCTTACCCAATCATAGAAGTCTGGGAATTTCCGCCTGCATATCTTCAGAAACCGTGTCGTCTTCCAAAAAAGCGCAAAAAGCCGGAGGCTTCCCACTGGGGTTCCAGTGAGCAGTCTCCGACTAGGGATCTCGCCAAAACAGGCAATAGAATTCTGGGCACAAAAATAAATCAGACTACGTCTGTCTGTCTGTCTGTCTGTCTGTCTGTCTGTCTGTCTGTCTGTCTGTCTGTCTGTCTGTCTGTCTGTCTGTCTGTCTGTCTGTCTGTCTGTAGAGATTGTGGAATAAGTGAGCATAATGATCAACCCCCAAAATAAACACAGTCTGTGCAGATTACCTGCGTCTATTCAGCCTTCCCTGGAGAGTCCGAAAATTATGCCCTATATTAGAAAAACTCATGCTGGCGGTGCCGAACAGGCGCTTATGGTTATATGTATATAATGATAAGTTTGTTCAAAAGCCGCGAATTTCGTGCTGTCTAAGTTAAAAATGCTGTATTCCCGTAATACAGCTAACATATTTCATTCACAGGTATTAAGATTTTGTAAAGATATTATCGAAGATATCGCTGAAAAAGTCAAGATTAACTTGAATGTTATTTACTGTAAATAATATTATATTTTTAATTATAAAATGATTTATTGTAAGTTTCTGTACAAAAAAGAAAGGCACCGGACAATGCCGATGCCTGCATGTAATGAGTTTATTACGCTACCCTGACAATTTTCTCAAAGAATGCGTCTTTTATTTTTTCTTCCTCCTCGCTGCTTACGCAAAGCCTGTTCAACATATCAAAAAATGCCTCCGTAAGATTTCCATAATGCTTCAGATCATACTGATTATTTCTTTCTCCGGTATATACATTCCAGCCGGCATGATCTTTTTCAAGGCAGCAGGCAGATTCTTTATAGCCGGATAAGCTGTATGCTGAAGCATAAAAATTTTCTTCCAATAACGTTTCCATTGCTGAAAATATGGTCCGGTTAATCTTATCTGTCATAAATGACCTCCTGTAAAAATCCTTCCCTCATTTCCATATTCATATTGCGGAAATGCATGTATTGTACTCCACCGCCTTTTCTTCCAAACATAGCGGCTGATCTGCCTTCTTGCACGCTTAATGGAATTTCCTGCACTGTCAGATGTCCAGAAATCACAATGTATACATGGAATTCTACAGTTTCAATTTTCCATGGCAGGCTCAACTCGTTATACTCGGTTTCATTCTTTGTCGTAAATTTTCCTTCTGGATTTCCAAATCTCCAGAGAAGAGTTCCCTTTGGCAGAGAAACAATTTTTCGATCGCCGATTGTAAAATGAAGTTGGACATCTGAATAAAATAAAGATCCATGGCAGGATCTTTGGTAGAATGTAAGTCACCACAACAAACTTTCTACAGGAGAATCGCCACCATGGACTACTCTCATTCTACCATATCTTCCCATATAAAAGGCAAACATCTTTCGTATGAGGAACGGGTTCTTATTCAGATTCGTCTTAAAGACCACTACTCCATCCGGGCAATTGCCCGTGAGATCGGCTGCTCACCGAACACTGTCTCGAACGAAATAGCACGTGGCTCCGTTGCCTTGTATAACGGCCATGTGACCCGTTATAAGGCGTCTGCCGGTCAGAAAGCCTATGAGGACAACCGAAAGCACAGTTGCCGGCATTATGACTTCCTGAGCAGATCAGCGTTTCTGGAGTATGTGCTGAAACACTTTACAGAAGATGGCTGGTCATTGGACGCCTGCACTGGACGCGCTGTTCTCGATGGTGAATTTACCAGAGAGCAGATCGTCTGCACAAAAACGCTTTACCGCTATGTTGATCTTGGCCTCTTTGGCATCAGGAACCATAACCTTCCTGAAAAGCTGAAGCGTAAGTCCAAGAAACATAGAGTTCGGATCAACAAGAAAAAGCTGGGTCGCAGCATTGAGGAACGTCCCAGAGAGATCGAGTCCCGTGAGGAATTCGGGCACTGGGAATGTGACCTCGTATTGGGTGCCAAAACCCGGGATGACCAGGTCCTGCTCACTCTTGCTGAACGCAAAAGCCGTGAGTTCCTGATGCTTCCTATTGCAAACAAGACATCAGCGTGTGTCATGAAGGCAATTAAACAGCTTCAGGAGACTTACAGCGAACACTTCGGTGAAGTGTTCAAAACGATTACGACCGATAACGGTTCGGAATTCGCCGACCTTTCAGAACTTGAGAAGATGGCTGATACGCTTGTCTACTATGCCCATCCCTACACATCCTGCGATAAGGGAACCGTAGAGCGGCATAACGGCCTGATCAGAAGGTTCATACCAAAGGGTAAGCGGATTGATGACTTTACCGGTCAGCAGATCTCCGATGTGGAGACCTGGTGTAACTGCCTCCCACGGAAGATCCTGGGTTACAGAACCCCGGATGAAATCTTCGAGGAGGAAATCGACCGAATCTACCAGGCTACTGCCTAGCGGAGGGTGTCCAACTTGTTATTGCAATTTACCTGAGATTTCTATCATTGGATTTCAGACTATTTTATTTTTGAGAAATCCCGCTGGAAATAGCCAGCTGCCAGAACATGTCCACGGCAGTCTCCAGAATACCGTCGTTGAAGTCATAATCCGTGGTGTGAAGTGCCGGGTAGTTCTCCCCGTTCCCGATATAGAAGATCGCGCCCGGGCACCGCTTCAAATACCAGCCGAAATCCTCGGAGGCACGCCAGAGTTCCTCCATATGGATGACCGGCCTGCCCAGCCGCTCTGCCGCCGCCTCCACCTTTTTCAGGCACTTCGGGTGATTTCTCGTCTCCGGGAAGTAGTCGGACTGGGAAAATGTAACCGCAAGTCCGTCCCGTCTCCCGACCGCTCCGGCCTTGTCCTCCAGCGCCGCCTGGAGGTGATCCATCTCCTCCTCGTTCTCCGCGCGGAGAGTCAGGGAAAGCTTCCCATCGCCGGCCGATATGCCGAAATCGCCGTTTCCGCAGTTCATGCCGACAATCGTGCACAGCACCATGCCACGGTGGGGCCCTTCTCCTTCTCTTCGGATAAAATCCACCAGCTCCGCCATGGCGAAGGCCGGATTTCTGCCCTCCTCCGGATAGCTGGCGTGGCTGGTCTTCCCCTGGAACCGTATCGTGAGTCCCTTCGATGCGGGCTGGGAGAGCCCGTCCCGCACCACGATGCTGCCCGCAGGGTATCCGCTGAGATTGTGGAAGGCATAGACTTCGTCGATGTTCTCTTCGGTCAGCAGTCTGGAACAGCCCTCTCCGCCCGCGCCGATCTCCTCCCCCGGCTGGAAGATCAGAAAAATGGCAGGCAGATTCTCTCTGCCCGCCTCATCCAGCTCGAGCGCAAGACCAGCCAGCGCGGCGGAATGTCCGTCGTGGCCGCACTTGTGGGCAACTCCCGCATGGCAGGACGCGTAGGGAAGGGCGATCGTCTCCGGAATGGGGAGCGCATCCATGTCGGCGCGGAAGGCTATCCGTCTTCCTGCGCCATTTCCCTCCCGCAGTGCGTAGAACCAGTTTCCCCGGTCCACAATCTCGAGGCTGGTATTCTCCGCCAGGAAATCCATCAGGCACTGCTTTGTCCAATTTTCGTGCAGCGAGAGCTCTGCATGTGCGTGCAGGTTATGTCTCAGCTCAGTTATTTTCTTCAGATTTTCTTTTCTCATCCTTTTTGCCGCAGTCTCCTGTCTGTCCTTTCTCCGCCCTCAGCGCATTCTCCTGAGAAGACCGGGTCGAAAAGGAACAGCCGGTTACCGCGGCATACGGGAAATCACTTAAGGTAGTACCCCACGCCGTTGGAGAGCATCTCGTCATAAGCCGGGATTCCCTCGACATCGATCTGCTTGTCGGCATCGCTGTTGTTATTGTAAGCATCGATGTAGGCGCTGATGCCTGCGAGGTGGCGGCCTACGCGGAGCTCAATCGGGAATTCGCCGGAGCTGTAGTCCACATAGAGCAGGCCGAGATCATTGGCAATCACATAGCAGGGATCTTTTCCCGTGAGGACCAGCTCCTCATCGGTTCTGCCGCGCAGACGACCCTGAGACGGGTTGCCGGTCTCCATCAGCAGTGCATATGTGTGAGTATAGTCGCCGAGCTCCCGGTGTGTCAAGCCGTGCAGGGTCACCGGCGAGGGTTCAAGGCTCATCTGGATTCCCTCCAGCTGAAGATCGAGGACGCCCTCGGAGGCAATCGTCATCGCGCGCTCGTGGGCCACAGTGGCGTTATTCACCGCGTACTCCGGACTGGATTCGTGGAGGTCAATCTCCATGTCGATTCCCAGCGTGTTGATCATGTTGGTCACCGCGTAGGCGACTTCCTCGGACAATGTGCCGTTCTCCACACCCGGGTAGCAGCGGTTCAGGTTCCTTGTCTCGGAGCCGGAAAGGGTCTGCCCGGAGGACTTGTGCGTGTAGATATCCGGGTCCGGCCACTGGTCAATCGGATTGGTGGCCCGGGAGCCGTACTGGAAGGTCCTCGTCTCCCCGCTCTGCGTCGTGAAATGCATGTACTGCGGGCTTCCGTCCAGCGCGTCGTTATGGGTCAGCGCTGAATGGTTAATGCTGGGAATCACGTAGATCGTGCCCGCGTTCACCTTCGCATTTTCCTCAAGGACAATGCCTGCCATATGGCCTGCCGGCTCATTGGCGTGAGTGGAGCCGAGGACAACCAGGGAACCGCCCTCCTTCTCCCCCTTGAGAACATAAACCTCGGTATCCCCTGCCGTCCCCTCAAGGTTCGGGTTGTAGCGGGAAAGATTGAACACCTCGGTGACATTTTCCCCCTGGACAATGTCTTCCTTAAAATGTCTCTTCTTATAGAAGCTGTAGCCGGCGATTCCTCCGACCAAAGCGGCGCAGACAAGAATCACCGCCGCCCTCATGTAAGTTTTCTTCATTCCGGCCTCCTTATTTGATCATCAGGATGCGAAGGAGAAGCGGAATCAGGATCATCGCCGCGTTAATCTGATCCGCAAGCTTCTCCTCCTTAAAAATCATGTTGTAAAGAGTGCTGGCGAAAATGATGGCAGCAATGAGAATATAGATAACTGTGATCACCATATTTTCCGTCCCCCTTTCAGAACAGCCCGGCGATCATCTTGGATTTGGCCAGGAAGAACGCAGCCCACACAAGAAGAATCACGATCGGAATAAGACATTTCTTCAGAATTCTCGTGTAATCTTTGACACCGGTCACCTGGGCGGCAAAAAGTCCTGCCAGCGCGGTAGGCGGCATCATATCGCCGACGGAGGCGATCAGGCTGATGGCCGCAAGAACCACAACCGCATTTCCCCCGAGGAGCGAGGCGTAGATATAGGCAAAGGGAACGCCCAGAACCGAGCAGGCGCCGTAGGACGATACCGCGCCGAACAGCGGGATGCTGACACAGCAGGCCAAAAGCCAGAGGAAGGACGGAAGGCGAAGGCAGCTGATAACCACGAGGCCGCGGACACCGGTTGCCGTCATAACCTCGATGAACATGCCGACGCCCATCAGGATGCCCATAACCGGAGCCGCCGTGCGGACCGCCTCGGGAACCGTCTTAAGGACATTGATCTTCTTTCCGGTGAAAAGGCCGGTGGCAGCACTGATGAGGAACATCAGCGGCATGCCGATATCCTCGCCGATCTTCACGATCTTGAAAAGCACCATCAGGATCACAAGGACGAGCAGCGGAAGGTAGATCTTCGCACCGTAGGTTTTCCGAACCTCATCCTGCTTCACCAGGGCCGGCTTCAGCTTTTCATAGTCGAGGTGCCTGGCCTGCTTTAAGCCGAGCATAAGGACGAAGAGAATCGCGAGCGGGAAGGTGATCAGGGCAAGCGGCCCGGTAAATCCGACATACGGCACATCGATGCCGGCGCAGATGATGAGCGCCGCGGTGTTCACCGGCGGGGCAATCATGCCCAGCAGAGCGCCCATCGCGATAATGGAGCCGGCGGTCACCGCGTCGATGCCCATGAGGGCAAGGATCGGCGCCATGATCGAGCCGGAGGAAAGAACTGCCGCGGTGGAAGACCCGGTGATCATTCCGGGGAACATAATGATCAGCATGATCAGGATCAGCAGGATCGCCGGAACTTTATGGAACTTTTCAATAATGAGACTGCTCATCGCATCCAGGGCGCCGGAATCCTCGATGACCTTCATGAAGATCATCGCGCTGCCGATCGTCAGGATGGTGTCGACATAACCAAATTCCCCCTCAACCATCATCCGGATGCTCTCAGTGCCGAGGCCGCCCTCGATGGCGCCGCAGAGTGCGGCAATCATCATCGAGACGCCGACCGGGAGCTTGAACTTGAAACAGCCCACCATGAAGACCCCGACCATGATGATAAAGGTGATAAAATATCCCGTCATAAGGTATCTCCTATATTCTGTTCATCCGCCGGCAAGGATGCCGGCGGAAATCTCCGGCGTGATTACTTTCCGAACGCGGTCTTCAGCGCAGCCATGCAGTCCGTGATCTGGTCCACATACTGGTACTCGGCGCCATTGCCGTCCAGGATGCCCTTCATCAGGCCGTCAGAATCACCCTCAGACACAACGATGGCAACGTCAGCAGCCTGGAATGCCGGCTCGATGAAGCTGTCGGAAAGGGTGCCGCGGCGTGCGCTTCCGCCGGTGTGCATCGCCAGGATCTTCGTGCCCTGCCCTTTCGCCTTCTCCAGAAGTGCGCTTGTTCTCGCAAGCTCCTGGTCAGCGTCGATGCCTGCCGCGCCGAGCCCCTTGGAGGAGCCGCCGACCGCGAGAATCAGGGTCTTGGTATCTGCCGGAAGATCATCAGCCGTGATCGTGGCATTCGTCTCCGCGTCGATGCCGGACTTGGAAACCAGCGTCTTTACGATGTCGACATCAGCACTCTGGCCGATGCTGGTGATGATCGCCGGGGTCTCGCACACGCCCGCCTCGATCGTGCCTGCTGCGGAAGCGCCATCCTTTGCGCCCTCGGACGCGGATGCGTCGGCGGCAGCCTTCGTCTCCGCCTTCGCGTCAGCCTTGGTCTCGGCAGCAGCTGCCGCTGTCGTCTCCTGAACCTTCGTCGCCTGTGTCCCGGATGTCGCGTTTGAGCCGCCGCAGGCCGCCAGTACACTCACCATAGCGCCAAGAACAATCGCCGCTGCTGCATTTCTCTTTTTCATAGCCATTTCCTCCTCTGAAAAAATATCATTTTGCTTATACTTACCTTTTCAGGCCTGTCTGTGAAAAGGATACCCGAAAGGAGCTCCCTTGTCGATTTTTTCTCATTTTTCGCGGGGAGAAATCCCCCGATTGGTGGATTTTTCCAAAAAATCTCCGTATACTGATAACAACCAATCTGGGATCACAGGAGGAAAATGTGTCTGTCTTTCTTATCTTTTCCGGAATATATCTTTTATATCTTCTCTGGGAGAATTTCGCGAACCGGCGCGCGCGCCGGTCTTTCCTGCATGTGATCCACGTGAACGGCATCCGCGGGAAGACTTCGACCTGCCGCACCCTGGACGCGGTGCTCCGCACGAGATACCGGGTTTTCACCAAGACCACCGGGACGGACGCCGCGGTCATCGACGTATCCGGCAGGGAAATGCCCTTGCGCCGCCTGGGACCCGCGAATCTTCACGAACAGCTCCGGATCATCCGCCGGGCAAAGCGCGAGGGCGCCGAGATCCTGATCCTCGAGTGTATGGCCGTAAACCCCGAGCTCCAGAAGGCCGCCCAGGAGAAGATCGTCCGGTCAGACATCAGCGTGATCACCAATGTCCGCTACGACCACACCTTCGAGATGGGCGACACCCTGGAGGAAATCGCGAACTCCCTGTCCGCGGTCATCCCGGACGGAGGAACGCTGATCTCCGCCGACCCGGCGGCGGAGCGCTATTTCTCGGCCGCCTGCCGGGAAAAGGGCACCCGACTCATCGAGGTCTCCAGTGATCCCGAAAGCCGCGATGCGGGAACCAGCCGGGAGAACATCGCCATTGCCATGGCTTGCGCCCGGCTGCTCGGCGTACCGGAAGAGGAAGCCAGGCGGGCGCTCCCTGAAGTCCGCCAGGACTTCGGCGTCCTCGCCCTCTATACCCTTCCGGGAAATGTCGATTTTCTCAATCTTTTTTCCGTCAATGACCCCCAGTCCACGGAGACCAATCTCCGGCACTCTACTGCCCCTGAGGATGGAGACCGGCTTGTCTTCCTCTATAACCACCGGCAGGACCGCCCGGACCGGGCGGTCCTTTTCGCCCGGCATTTCATCCCGCACTATCCCGAGGTCCCGGTCTATGTCACCGGGAGCGGCGCCTCTCTCGCCGCCCGCCTGTTCCGCAGGGCGGGCGCCGGAAATGTCCGGATCGTTCCGGGGAAACAGCTGGCCGCCGCAAATCTCCGCCAGAGTCTTCCCGGTCTTCCGGATCATGCCCTCGTCTGCGGGATCGGCAACATCAAGGGAACCGCATACCGCCTGATCCAGGAAATGGATGCGCCAGGCAGAAAGGAGCGCTCATGAATACCACTCTTCTCGCCGGCATCCTCTTCTCTCTCATTTTCACGGAGCTGACCGACCTCTCCCCCGGCGGTATCATTGTGCCCGCCTACTTCGCCCTCTATGCGGCAAGCCCGGCGCGGATGGCCGGGACAGTACTCATCGCCCTGCTCTCCATGGGGTTCGTCCGCCTGCTCTCCTCCTGCATGATCCTCTACGGAAGGCGCCGCTACGCGGTCTACCTGATCTGCGGCATCCTGCTCAAATGGCTGCTTAGCACCGCCGGATTTTCCCTTGGGTTTGGGAGCTTCCTCTCCATCGGCTCCCTGATCCCCGGAATCCTGGGGAGAGAGTGCGAGCGCCAGCACATTTTCCCGACCCTGCTCTCCCTCGCGGCGGTCACCGCCGCGACCGTCCTTCTCGAAATGCTGATCCGGATCTTCTGAGCGCAAGGAGTGAACCCCATGGCAAACCATCAACCGAATCCCCGCAACCCCGAAACCTCCGGCTGCCGCACGCATTTTCTTCCGCCGGACAAACTGCGCCTCCGCCTGCTTCTGGCCGCCCTTCTCACCCTTCTGCTCTCGATTGCGCTTCTGCGCGCATCGGGATATTCGGCGGAGAAGGACAATGCGGCAGTCATGAAAAAAGCCTCGGAGAACCTCCGGGACTGCTTTCAGGCTGTGAAAGACGAGCGCCTCCGCCTCGGCCACCCGATCGACTATGACGCCGATGTCAACGGGACGGGCATGCTGGGAGACGAATATACCGCCATCACCACAAGCCACGGGAACCTCGAGGCCAAGCGCTCAGCGGCCAACCCGAATACCGCCGCCATGATGGTCGATCTCCTGGCCCGGTGCGGCGTAAAAGCCGGGGACACGGTCGCCTGCAATTTCTCCAGCTCATTCCCCACGCTGAACCTGGCCACCGTCTGCGCCCTGGACGCGCTCGGCGCCCGCGGCGTCATCATCAACTCCATCGGCGCCTCCACCTACGGCGCAAACCTGCCGGATCTCACCTACCCGGACATGGAACACCTTCTGCTGGAAAATCATCGGATACAAAATCACGCGGAATATTTTTCCGCCGGCGGCGCCGGCGATCAGGGCAGAGAAATGCCCGAGGATGTGAAGTCGGCCATCGTCTCCCGGATCGAAGCCTATGGCCTGAGCTATATCAACATTTCTGATCTTGAAGAAAATCTGGATTACCGGAAAAATATCTACAACAATTCTTCCGGGCCGGTAGCCTGCTTCGTCAATGTGGGCGGCAACCTCCTCGCCTTCGGCGGCGGCGACGAGATGACCGGCGTCGGAAGCGGCATCGTCACCGCCGGGGATCATCTTCCGGGAGACGGGCTCATCCCCTACTATTACAATCAGGGGATCCCGGTAATCCATCTGCTCAATATGAAGGCGCTTCTCCCGGAAAACGGCCTGCCCTTTGACCCTGTCCCGCTCCCGGAGCCCGGCGAGGGGGAGGTTTACCGGGAGACACGCTACCCGAAGCCGCTGGCCGCCGGCGTCCTGGCGGCAAATCTCGCCCTCTGGATCCTCCTCGCCCGGCATTTTCCCCGGCGGAGGATCCCTATCTGACCTTCGCGGCTTTACCCGTGCAGCAGGCCGCCGGCCAGCGCCTCGGCCGGCACGGCTGCTTGCTTTACATTCTCCCGTTCCAGCGGTAGAGCGTCCTCGGCCGTCCCATTTCCCCGTAGGAGAGATCCTGCTCGATCATCTTCTCCCGGATCATGTACTGGAAATACCGGTACAGCGTCTTTTTCTTGATTCCCGTGATCTCCTCCAGCTCATCGATATCCTGGAAGTCCCGGATATTCTGCATAATGCCGACGATTTTCTCCAGCGTCACCTCGCTGATTCCCTTGTCGCGCGGCTGATAATACCGGCTTCTCTCGGAAAACTGCAGGTGCGCCCGGATCCGGGCAATGAGATCGATCGCCTTGATCGGCTTCAGCGCGTAATCATTCGCGCCCGCCTCAAAGAAGCGGGTCATCACCTTCTCCGTCTCCTCAATCGTCAGGACAATGACCGGCGTGTCGGGAAGAACCTGGCGGATTTCCCGAACCGCCCGGATGCCGTCCACCCCGGGCATATGGTAGTCCACAAGGATGAGATCCGGCTTGTTCTTTTCCAGGATCCTCTCCGCGGCATCATAGCTCTCCGCGAGAAGCGGCGTCCAGCCCTGAAAACGGCAGATCTGCTCCAAAGTGTACAAAATATCCGTGTTGTCATCGATCGCCAGGATCTTTTTTGCTATCGCCATCGTCCTCCACCTCTTTTATGATGATCACCGCCCGGGTTCCGCCGCCCGGCCGGCTCGTGATCTCGAGCGCACCCCCGCTGTGCTCAACCACCTGCTTCACGAAAGCCAGCCCCATGCCGGAGGATCCCCTGCCGGAGTAGCCGACCTCGAAAATATGCTTCATCTGCTCTTCCGTCATGCCGCAGCCATCGTCCGTAACGCTGATCCGGATCTTCCCCTCCCTCTCCTCAGCGGTGAGGTCAATCTTCCCCTTCTCCGGATCCACCGCATATCGCGCGTTGTCAATCAGATTGACGATCGCCCGGGTAAAACGGATCTTATTGCAGCGGATCCGGGACTGCTCGCAGGAATCCGCAAACAGGAGCATTTCCCTGGGGATCCTGACGGAAACCTGTGCGAGAACTGTCCGCATCAGCTCCTTTACCGTGATCACCTGCTCCCGGTTTTCATAGAGGATCTCGGAGATCATCGTGCTCATGCTGTTCAGGGAAATGGTGATCTTCTCGAAATACTCCAGAATCAGCGGGTTGTCCTCCATCATCTGTGCCAGGCTGACCAGCCCCTGGACGGTGGTCAGCGGGCTTTTCAGGTCGTGCACGAGGTTCTGGGCTTCCGAAGTATTTCTCATCTTCATCGCCTCAATCTGGGTCTCATAGAGGTGCTTCTGCATCTTCACCCGCTCCTCGTTATCCAGCTTCCGCCGGTGCTCCCCCACGAGAAGCCGGATCTGGATCACCGCCATAAAGCCGAAGACCGTCAGCATGCACCAGGCAAAAAGGCTGAGCGCCCTGCCATGATCTAAAAGCTGCGACGCCATCTTGATGTCCTCCGACACCTCGCCGCGCCCGAAACCGTGCCCGGTCAGCCCGGGAACGGTGTCCAGCCACTGGATGCTCATGAGCAGGGAAAACAGCAGGATCCCCTTGTCCGGCATTTTCACCTCAAAGAGGTCGAGATAGGACAGGTACAGGGTGAAGGCAATCGTCAGGATCGCCGGGATGCCGAAATCCAGCTGCACCGGATAAACCGCGTTGATCATCCGGTACATCAGATAGATCAGGAGATACGTCATCAGGATATTGAACAGGAACAGCCGGCGTTTTCCCCGTCGGATATGGATCGACTCATTGATCATGAACGCGCCGAGATAGTGGGGAACCATCCGGGCGACATTGGTCAGGACGAGCTTCAGGGCTGCGGTGAGAATCAGCGCCACGCTGTCTGTAAGGAGCGCGCTGGAGATATTGCGGTAAATGTGCAGAAGATTCGGCGTGAGCACCGCGGGGAGCAGCAACCCGAGAAGATACACGGCAACCCCCTCCAGCGCCATGCGCCGGTTCAGGTCGACAGTGCAGCCGCCAATCTGCCTTGTGCTGATCTCTGCCATGGTGCCCCTCTCCCTTTCCCTGATCCTCTTCCGCTTTCTACGGTTCTTCTCCCTATCACGCACGTTCCGGGAAGCGGTGATCCGCGGGACAAGGGATGCTGAACATTTACGCGATACTGTTTATTTTAACGGATTCACGGGAAATGTAAAGCCGGAGGCAGATGGGCTTCGTTTGCGAAAACTTGTCCGGTTATGAAGTGGATTCTGCTCACCCAGCAGGAGGTTTCTTAGAAACAGTTCCAGATCATCCGTCGTCTCGTGGATGCCGTTCGTCAAGTCCTTATCATCCGCCTGAACAAGTGAATCCCGAAAATCCCCCGCGTTCCCGGCGAAGATATTCTCGATCCAGACATTCCTCTGCTGCTATGCTTATGTTATAGTTTCGTCAGGGGGTAAGAATCGATGGCCATCATCTATTTGCAGGATAAAGAACAGTTTCATCTCACCGGCGGGGGCGCCAGCTATGTCTTCCGCGTCATGGAAAACCGCCAGTTAGAGCACTTATATCACGGAAAGCAGCTTCCCGCGGACGCCGATCTTTCGTACCTCGCAGAACGCGGGCACCGGGACATGCAGGCCGGGCCGTTTTTCCGAAATCCGGATTTTTCCCTGGAACACATCCGGCAGGAATATCCGCCGGCGAATACCGGGGATTGCCGCCATCCCGCCTACGAGCTGGAGCGGGGCGACGGCAGCCGGGTGTTCGATTTCCGTTACCGGACACACCGGATCTACGATGGGAAGCGCGAAATCCCGGGGCTCCCGGCAGTATACACGGAGGATCCGGCGGAGGCCGAGACCCTGGAGGTTGATCTCGAGGATGAGGAGACCGGGACGATTCTGACCCTGTACTACACGGTTTTCCGGGATTTCCCGGCGATCGCGAGACACGCCCGGTTTACCGGAGGAAAAGAAACTGTGGTGATCCGCCGGGCGATGAGCCTTTCCCTGGATTATCCGGACAGGGACTGGCAAATGCTCACGCTCTGCGGTGCCTGGGCGAGGGAGCGCGCCGTCCGGACGCAGCCGCTGCACTACGGCGTCCAGTCGGTATACAGCCTCCGCGGCTGCAGCAGCCATCAGTTCAATCCCTTTCTCGGCCTCGTGCGGGACAACACCACGGAGGAGAGCGGGGAGGCCATCGGGCTCAGCCTGTTGTACAGCGGGGATTTCGTCGCGGCGGCGGACGTGGACAATTTTGATGTCACACGCCTCCTGATCGGAATCAACCCCGACGAGTTCAGCTGGACCTTACGGCCGGGAGAGATTTTTGACACCCCGGAGGCTGTCCTCGTGTATTCCGATCACGGGCTCGGGGGCATGAGCCGGACTTTTCATACCCTGTACCGGGAGCGCCTCGCGCGGGGATACTGGCGGGACCATGTGCGCCCGATCCTGATCAATAACTGGGAGGCCACGTACTTTGATTTCGACGAGAGCTGCCTCCTTTCTATGGCAAAAAAAGCCCGGGAGCTTGGCGTGGAGCTCTTTGTCCTCGACGACGGCTGGTTCGGGAAGCGGAATTCCGCCATGTCCTCCCTCGGAGACTGGATCCCCAACCTTGAAAAACTCCCCGACGGCATCAGCGGCCTCTCCCGGAAAATCGTCCGGATGGGTCTCGCATTCGGGCTCTGGATCGAGCCGGAAATGGTGAGTGTGGACAGCGATCTCTACCGCCGGCATCCGGACTGGGTGCTCGGGGATTCCCGGCATCCGCTCAGCTTCGCCCGAAATCAGCTGGTGCTGGATTTTTCCAAAGAAGAAGTGGTGGACTTCCTCTATTCGGCGCTCACGCGCCTTTTTGACAGCGCGGAAATCTCCTATATCAAGTGGGACATGAACCGTTCCCTGACGGAGGTCTTCTCTGCGGGAAATCCCGCCTGGCGGCAGCCCGAGACAAAGCACCGGTATATCCTCGGCGTGTACCGGCTGTATGAGCGGCTGCGCAGGGCATACCCGAAAATCCTCTTCGAGTCGTGCGCGAGCGGCGGCGCGCGCTTTGACCCGGGTATGCTGTACTACGCGCCGCAGGCCTGGACCTCAGACGATACCGATGCCGTGGAACGGGTGTCTATCCAATACGGGACGAGCATTGTCTACCCTGTGTCCGGCATGGGATCCCATGTCTCCAAGGTGCCAAATGAGCAGCTCGGCCGCATGGAGCCCCTGCGCACCCGCGGCATCACCGCCATGTTCGGCACCTTCGGCTACGAGCTCGATATCACGAAACTTTCGCCTGAGGAACTCGGGGAAATGGCGCAGCAGACCGCCCTGATGAAGAAATACCGGAAGCTGATCCAATTCGGGAACCTGTACCGCTTGCGCTCCCCATTTGCCGGCAGGCGGAATGAAGCCGCCTGGATGATCCTGTCCGAGCAGGGCGATCATGGCCTCGCCGCCTATTTCCGCTTCCTCCAGGAGCCGGAAGCCCCTTACCGGCGTCTTCGGCTGCAGGGGCTGGATCCTGACGAAACCTATCTGGTCCGTGAGCTCTATCTCGAAAGCCCCCGGGAGGTCGTCCGCTCCGGAGCGGAGCTCATGCAGACCGGGATCATCCTCTCCGACTCGTACTCCGGCGTCCGGGATAAGAGCCTCCTGCCTCTCCGAGGGGATTATCTGGCGAGGCTGTTCGAGATTATCCGGATTTAGATGGAAACGAGATTCCTCCGGGCAAGCAAGGAAATAAAAGTTGTCGGCTGATCTGCTACATTTCTGCTACACGGCGGCGTTTCACGATAAAAAAAATAACCCGGAAGCCTTGAATTTCCAAGGTTTCCGGGTTTTTCATCCAATAGCGGGAGGGGGACTTGAACCCTCGACACCGCGGGTATGAACCGCGTGCTCTAGCCAGCTGAGCTACCCCGCCATATGAATGGGGCCTACAGGGCTCGAACCTGTGACCCTCTGCTTGTAAGGCAGATGCTCTCCCAGCTGAGCTAAGACCCCATGATCTCGTGTTCGTCACACGCGACTTTGTTAGTATAAGCGGAATTCCGGAAAATGTCAATCGGATTCTGCATTTTTTTGCATTATTATTTTCCGCCTGTTATAATAATTCCTGCAAAAAAACAGGAGTGATTTTTTTATGGATATTTTAACCTTTGACCACGTTTCCTATACCTATCCCGACGACCGCGGGCCGGTGATCCGGGACCTCTCCTTCGCGATCCCGGACGGTTCGTTCATCTGCCTCCTCGGATCCTCCGGGAGCGGCCGAAGCACGATCTTCCGCCTGACCAACGGCCTGCTCACCCCCGACAGCGGCACCATCCGCGTAGCCGGCGTGCCGGTGCGCACGGGAAAGAGCTTCTGCGGTTCCATGCAGAAGGCAGACCTGCTCTACCCCTGGCAGACGATCGGGGAGAACCTGACGCTTCCCCTGAGAAAAGACACCACCGCCTCGGACGTCGAGCGCGGCCATGCGGTATCCGCCGCGCTGGATTCCGTCGGCCTCGGCGGATACCGGGACAGAAAACCGGAGGAGCTGGACGCGGTCGGCCGGAAAAAGGCGGCATTTGCCCGCGCGCTTCTCGCCGGGGGCAGTCTTCTCCTTCTGGACGACCCCCTCGCCGGCCTCGGGCCTGAGGAGCGGGCAGAAATGGAAGATTTTCTCGCCGCGCAGTGGAAGGCCACCGGGAAGACGATGCTCCTTGCTACCGACGATATCCGGGAAGCGATGCTCCTCGCGGAGGATATTTACCTGCTCTCCGGGACGCCGGCGGACACGCTGGAAAAGCACACCGTTCCTCTCCCTTACCCGAGAAGCCGCGATATGCTCGGGCAGCCGGATCTCCTCGCCCTGCGGGAGACCCTGCTGAAGAACATGGCGTTCTGACGTTTTCCCCGCCCGCGCCCCTGAGATTGGCGGCTGTTCCGGCGCGCAGGAAGCCGTCAGCCTTCCTTTCCGTGGATAAACCGGAGGATCTCCTCCTCGTGCAGCCCGAGGAAAAATGCCACGGCAAACAGGGCTGCGCTGATCAGGACCGCCAGGAAGATATGCCCGTGAAGGAGCAGATGGCCGGCAAGGCAGTCGGTGATAATCGGAACCGGGCTCCCCACGGCGACCCCGGCGAGAAAGGCTTTTCCGGAGATTTTCATGCTCGCTGCGTAGTAGGGAACAATGCCGTTCGGAAAAAACGGCAGGATGCTGACCATGACGATCCGGATCGTGCCGCCCTCCTCCTGCGTCAGCCGGTCGATCATTTTTGCCGCCTTCCTGTTCATCTTGATTTTTGCGGGCAGTGTCACGTTCCGTTTTCCGGCTCCGGAACGTCGAAGCCAGGAGTAGACGAGCGCATTTCCCAGAAGAAAGCTGAGATAGCACGCCAGGAAGCCCGTCACCGGACCGAGCAGGATGCCTGCTGCGATGTGGATCGGCATCCCGGGAAATACAATCGTGACGAACTGGAGCACCTGGATCACCGCGATAAAGATGGCTGCCCGAATTTTTGAGGCCTCCTCGAGCGCGGCAATGATCCCATCGGCATTGCCGTCCATGATCGCCCGCATAAGATCGGGATGGCTTAGGCCGAACGCCGCGAACATCACCAGCAGGATGGCGCCCTGGAGCAGCCTCGTCTGCCTGGCGGATCGGTGCCGGTTGCTCTGATGGACGATCACGCTGAACGGCTGCGGCCTCCTCCCGCCTGCCTGAGTTTTCTCCTCACTCTGCGGATCTTCCTGTCCCCGGAGGGTCTCATCCTTCGGAGGATTCCCCTGATCCTGAGGGTTCTCCCGCCTCATCATGTGCATCCTCCTCTCCTGCCTCCTGTCCTTCCTGCCGGTCTGCGCGGGCACCTCCCCTGCGGTTCAGCGTCTTTGCCAGATCCTTGAGATAGGTTTCCTTCCGGATCGCGTAATCCATGATCGCGGCGAAGGGGATGCCGAGTACCATGCCGGCGACGCCGAACATCCGGCCGCCGACGATGATGGAGATCAGGATCAGGATCGGGGAGATGCCCAGGGTGTCGCCATACATTCTCGGCTTGATGACATAGCCGTCGATCGTCTGCAGCACGTTCGTGAAAATAATAAAATACAGGGCATTCCTGGGCTCGGCCAGGAGCAGGATCAGCGTGCCGATCACGCCGCCGACGATCGGCCCGAAGGTCGGGGCCAGGTTCGTGACGCCGACCACTACGGAGATCAGGGCGCCGTAGGGCATCCCGGTGATCACCATGAAGAGAAAATTGGAGACGCCGACGATCAGCGCGTCCAGAATCTCGCAGACAATGTACCGGATCAGGATCGCGTTGCACCCCTGCCAGAAGGAGGCGATGCCCTCATACCATGGCTCCGGAATCAGCTTTTTCAGGATAATGCCGGTGTATTCCATGATCCTCTTCTTGTCATTCAGGAAATAGATGGCCATGACAAAGGAGACGCCGAAATTCACCAGCTTGTGGCCGATCCCCGTGGACGTCGTGATGACATCCCCCAGGTTCCCGGTGACGTAGTCCTGGAGCGTATCCAGCAGCTTGTCACTGTAGTTGGTGAAGGTTGTGATATCAATCGGGGCGTCCTTCTTTCCCCTGGCGAGCCGGCTGATCAGGTGCTGCAGCCGGTTCACGTAGGTGTTCATATTTTCCAGGAACCCCAGAGCGCTGGTCACCAGCTGGGGGATCAGCGCGATCAGGAGGATCGCCGCGAAAATGACGACGATGATGATTGTCGCCGCGACAGAAGCTGTCCAGGCAGCGTTCTGGTTCTTCATCCGGGAAAATACCTTATCGCGTCCCCATTTCACCATCGGGTTCAGGATATAGGCGATGATGACGCCGGCAAAAACCGGCGAGAAGAACCCGAGAAAATGCCCGGCGGCGCTGAAGATCACCCTCGCATTGCCCAGAAGGAAATAGAGGATCACCGCGGAGCAGGTGGCAAATGCATACTTTGAATTGTTGTCCCGGAACCATTCCAGAAAGTGTTTCATAATTCTCCAAGGCCTGTCAACAATGGACAGGATTTCTCAAAAAACGCACGGCCGTCCCCCGGAACCTCCGGCGGCAGCCGTGCGCAACCTGTCTTATTTCAGAACAACCCTGCGGAAGTTCTTCTTTCCTCTTCTCACCATTTTTCCGTCGCCGGACATCTCCGCCTTGGTAAATGCTGCCATGGCGTCCTTCACCTGCGCGCCGTCCACGGTCACACCGCCCTGCTGGACATTTCTCCGCGCATCGGAGCGGGAGGTGCAGAGGCCGGCTTTCGTGAGGATGGTCAGGATGTCGATCTTGTCGTCACGGAAATCTTCCTCGGAGAGGACGGTTGTCGGAACCTCGGCCTCGCCGCCGCCCGCAAAGAGCGCCTTCGCGGCTGCCTCCGCCTTTTCCGCTTCCTCCTCGCCGTGTACGAGGACGGTCAGCTCGTGAGCCAGGATCCGCTTCGCCTCATTCAGCTGGCTGCCTTCCCACTTGTCCATCTCGTCGATCTGCTCGAGCGGCAGGAAAGTCATCATGCGGAGGAACTTGAGGACATCCGCGTCATCCACATTTCTCCAGTACTGATAGAATTCGTAGGGCGAGGTCTTGTTCGGGTCGAGCCATACCGCACCGCCGGCGGTCTTGCCCATCTTGGTGCCATCGTGCTTGAGCAGCAGGTTGATCGTCATCGCCGAGGCGTCCTTCCCGAGCTTCCTGCGGATGAGGTCTGTGCCCGCGAGCATGTTGGACCACTGATCGTCGCCGCCGAACTCGAGGTTGCAGCCGTAGGTCTGGTATAATTTGTAGAAATCATAGCCCTGCATCAGCATGTAGGAAAATTCCAGGAAGGAAAGCCCCCTCTCCAGCCGGTTCACGTAGCATCTCGCCCGGAGCATCTCGTTGACGGAGAAGCAGGGACCGATGTCGCGCATAAATTCCATGAAGTTCAGGTTCCGGAGCCAGTCGGCGTTGTTCGCGAGGATCGCCTTGCCCTCCCCGAAATCAATGAACCGGCTGATCTGCTTCCGGAAGCACTCCACGTTATGGTCGATCGTCTCCACGGTCATCATTTTCCGCATGTCCGAGCGGCCGGACGGGTCGCCGATCATGGCGGTACCGCCGCCCATCAGGGCGATCGGCCGGTTGCCGGCCATCTGCAGCCGCTTCATCAGCAGCAGTGCCATGAAATGGCCGATGTGAAGGCTGTCCGCCGTAGGGTCAAAGCCGATGTAGAATACCGCTTTCCCGTTGTTGACAAGTTCGCGGACGACATCCTCGTCGGTCACCTGGGCGATCAGCCCGCGGGCAACCAGTTCCTCGTAAATCTGCATAGTTTTCTCTCCTCAATTCTCTTTCATCCCGCCTCCCGCCGGCGATCTCCGGCGAGGCGTCATCAGGCTGTTTTCTCCTTCTCCAGCGCCGCGGCGAGTGCTCTCGAGAGCTGGTCCGCGCAGGACGTCCCGCGGCCGCCGCAGTCATTGCCCCGGAGAAGCTCCGCGGCTTCCTCCGCGCTCCTGCCCTCCAGGAGTTTGCCGATGGCCTTCAGGTTTCCGTTGCATCCGCCGGTGAAGACAAGATGATGGATCTTTCCGTCCTCCAGCGCAAATTCGATCTGGGTTGAACATACCCCCTTCGGGGTATAGCGGTACGATGTCATAAGCGTGATTCCTCCTTTTCCGGGGGGATTCTGTTCCCTGCCTGTATTCGTCAATGGAGACTACTTTACACCCGAAAAACGCTTCCGTCAATCTCCCTTTCCTGTGTTATAATGGCTTCATGCATGTGCTGAACAATAATGTGAATATCGGGAGGATTTTCATGACGCAGTACAGACGCCTGGTCACCGGCATTTTTTATCTCATCGTCTCCGCCTTTTTCTTCGCCCTGATGGCAGCCTTTGTGCGCCTTTCCGGCGACCTGCCGTCCCCGCAGAAGGCGATGTTCCGCAACCTGATCGCGGCCATCGCGGCGGCGGCCTATATGGTGCGGCACGGAATTTCCTTCCGCGCCGGGAAGCGGGAGAATCTCCGCTGGGTGCTCGCCCGCTCCATCTCAGGCCTTACCGGCGTCCTGATGAATTTCTACGCGATTGACCGGCTGAATCTGGGAAATGCCTCCGTGCTCAATAAGTTTTCCACCTTCGCCGCGATCATTTTCAGCATCTTCATCCTCGGCGAGGCGGCGACAGCGGCGCAGTACCTGATCGTCGCCGGGGCCTTTGCCGGTGTCCTCCTTGTGATCAAGCCGAGCCCGGCCAACATGGTGCTGTTCCCGTCGGTCATCGGCTTTCTGAGCGGTGTCTGCGCCGGCCTCGCCTACACCTGCCTCCGCCGGGCGACGCGGGGCGGGGAGAACGGCAAGTTTATCGTCTTTTTCTTTTCGGCGTTCTCGACGGTTGTGCTCCTCCCCTGGGTCATCACCCATTATGTGCCGATGACCGCGGCGCAGACGATTTTCCTGCTGCTTGCGGGAGCTTCCGCCGCCGGAGGGCAGTTTGCCATCACCGCGGCCTACACCTACGCCCCGGCGAAGGAGATCTCGATCTATGACTACTCGCAGATCATCTTCTCCACCGCCCTCGGCTACTTCCTGTTCGGCCAGGTTCCGGATATCCTCAGCGTCGCCGGCTGCGCGGTCATCATCGCGATGGCTGTCCTCATGTATCTCTATAACCGGAGGAAGACAGAGGCAGCCTGAGCGGGCACGGTTTCCCGGCTGCCCGGCGCTCTTCGCCGCCATGGCGGATTCCGGCGCATGCCCAACGCCTGGCGGCAGTGTGACGCTGTCATGCAGTACCTGGAAGGCCACGATTCCGGCGCATGACAAACGCCTGGCGGCCGGGCCGGCTCCTGTTCTTCCGCCTGCCGGATCAGCGCTCCGCCGCCGCGATTTTCCGGCTCAGCAGGTTCATCACCCGCTTTTTGTCCCCGCTCCAGAGCGGGGCGATCAGAAGCCGCTTCGGCCCGTCGCCGGTCATCCGGTGGATGACCATCTCCGGCGGGAGACTTTGCAGGCAGCGGACCACAAGGTCTGTGTATTCTTCCATCGTGAACAGCGGGAAGGGATGCCGCTCGTACTCCCTTCCCATTTCTGTCCCCCTGAGCACGTGGAGGAGCTGGAGCTTTACGCCGGAGACCGGCGGCCTGTGTCCGGCGAGATAGCGCACGGTATCCAGCATCATCTCCTCCGTCTCCCCGGGAAGGCCGAGGATGACGTGGACAACCACCGGAAGACCCGCGGCTGAGAGGCGCCGGCAGGCATCCTCAAAAACCGGCAGCGGATACCCCCTGTTCACCCTTTTTGCGGTAATTTCATGGATAGTCTGGAGCCCAAGTTCCACAAACACCGGTTTTTCCCGGTTAATTTTGGAAAGAATCTCCACCATCCTGTCCGGCAGGCAGTCCGGCCTCGTGGCGACGGAGAGCCCGCAGATCTCCGGGATGGAAGCCGCCTCGCGGAAAATTTTCCCCAGCGTCTCCGGGTCCCCGTAGGTGGAGGTGTAGGCCTGGAAGTAGGCGAGATAGCGCCTGCTCCCGGGCGGAATGGACGCCGGGAATTTTCCGTCCACCCGCCGTTTCGCCGCAGCGACCTGTTCCCGGATGGGAAGCAGCGGGGCGGCGAAATCGCCGGAGCCGCCGGCGGAGCAGAAGGTGCAGCCGCCGGTGCCGCAGGTGCCGTCCCGGTTCGGGCAGGTTGTCCCCGCGGTCAGTGAGAGCCGGTAGACCTTGGTTCCGAACTGTTCCCGCATGGCATCTGAAAATGTGCGAATTTTCATGAATTATCCTTCTTCTCGTTCTCCCGCCGCTTCTGCTCCATGGGAACCACGGTCAGTTGAATAAAATCTGTCAGGATCTCCAGCGCGGTTTTCAGCATGGGGATCGCATCGATGTGCTTCTCTCCCCTGTCGCGGTAGGTGAAGAAGGGCTCGCTGCCTGCCCGGAAGGTCATCTGATCCTTGTGCTTCTCCAGGAAATCCGGGATTCCGGAGGGATCCAGGGCGGCATGCGGGTACATATGCATCGTGAATTCCTGTTTTTCCACGTTCAGCACCGAGACAAAGGCGCGGTGCGCCGCCGCCCGGACATCGGCAATCAGAAGCAGGTTCTCCACCGGCTTCGGGATGTCGCCATACCGGTCGGTCAGCTCATCCTGCATGTCCAGGCAGTCGTCGTGGCTGGTGAAGCTCGAGATCCGCCGGTAAATGTCCAGTTTCTGGCTCTCATTCCGGATGTAGGTGTCCGGAATGTAGGCGTTGATCTCGCATTTGACCTCGGTATCAAAGTCCTCATCCGGCACCGCCTCGCCCTTCAGGGCAAGCACCGCCTCATTCAGCAGCTTGCAGTAGAGGTCGTAGCCAACCTCGTCCATATGCCCCGACTGACGCCGGCCGAGAACATTGCCGGCACCGCGGATTTCCAGGTCGCGCATCGCGATGCGGATGCCGCTGCCGAGCTCCGTGAACTGGCGGATAGCCTGCAGACGCTTTTCCGCCTCCTCCCGGAGAACCTTGTTTCTCCGGTACATCAGGAAGGCATAGGCATTCCGGTTTGTCCTCCCGACGCGGCCGCGCAGCTGATAGAGCTGGGAGAGGCCCATCCGGTCTGCGTCGTGAATGATGATCGTGTTGGCGTTGGGGATGTCCAGTCCGGTCTCGATGATCGTTGTGGACACCAGGACATCGATGTCCCCGTTCACGAAATCCAACATGATCCGCTCAAGCTCCTGCTCCTTCATCTGCCCGTGGGCAAAGGCCACCTGGGCTTCCGGTACGAGCTTCTGGATCTGCGCCGTCATATCCGCGATAGACTGCACACGGTTGTACAGGTAGTATACCTGCCCGCCCCGCCCGAGTTCCCGCCGGATCGCCTCGCGGACAATCTCCGGGCTGTACTCCATGACATAGGTCTGGATCGGCCGGCGGTCCACCGGCGGCTCCTCCAGAACGCTCATATCCCGGATGCCGACAAGGCTCATGTGCAGGGTCCGGGGGATCGGGGTCGCGGTGAGCGTGAGGACGTCAACATTTTCCCGGAGTTTCTTGATCTTCTCCTTGTGGGTCACGCCGAAGCGCTGCTCCTCGTCGACGATCAGGAGCCCGAGGCTCTTGAAGGTGACGTCCTTCGAGAGCAGCCGGTGGGTGCCGATCACAATGTCGACCTGCCCGCTTTTTAACCCCGCAATCGTCTTTTTCTGGGCGGAGGCCGTCGCAAACCGGCTGAGGATGCCGATATTCACCGGATAATCCTTCATCCGCTGGACGAAGGTATTGTAATGCTGCTGGCAAAGGATGGTGGTAGGCACCAGGAAGGCAACCTGCCTGCCGTCCTGCACTGCCTTGAACGCCGCCCGGAGCGCGATCTCCGTCTTGCCGTAGCCGACGTCGCCGCAGATCAGGCGGTCCATGATCTTGCCGCTCTCCATGTCATTCTTCGTGTCCTGGATGGCCTGGAGCTGATCCTCCGTCTCCTCATAGGGGAAGCTGTCCTCGAACTCCCTCTGCCAGACCGTATCCGGCCCGTACTGGAAGCCCTGGAGCCGCTGCCGCGCCGCGTAGAGCTTCACCAGGTCCTTCGCGACCTCCTCAACCTCGGTTTTTACCCGGGTCTTGGTCTTCTTCCACTCGGTTCCGCCAAGGCGGTTGATTTTCGGCACCTTCTCCGCGTCCGCCGAGGCATATTTCTGGATCCGGTCGAGCGCAGTCGCCGGAATGTACAGTTTTCCGCTGTCCCTGTACTCGATCGTGATGAAGTCCTTCGGCCCTTCCTCGGTGTCCATCTTCCGGATCCCCCGGTAAATGCCCAGGCCATGCTTCTCGTGAACCACATAGTCGCCCACCTGGAGCTGGGAGAAGTTCCGGATTTTCTGTCCAGCGTAGGGGCTCACGGCCTTCCGCCTGCGCTTCTCCTTCCCGGCACCGAACATGTCGCTCTCCGTGATGACGATCAGCCGTATCATCGGGTAGGCAAAGCCGCGGTGCAGGCTCCCGGTGAGAATCATGATCTCCCCCGGCTTCACCTCATCGTCCGGGCTGTCCGGACAGTAGGCGCTGAGGCCGTAATCCCGGAGCTCGCCGGCAAGCCTTCCCGCCCGGGCGCTTCCTCCCGCGAGGAGCAGCACGCGGTACCTCTCCTTCTTCCATCGCGCAAGATCCCCCCGGAGCAGGTCCGGGCTCTCCCGGTAAGAGGCAATCCCCGCGGTGTCGAGGGAGAATTTCTGCCTGACCGGAATCCCCGGAAGCCGCTGGTCGAGGGAGAGCAGGCAGACGGTCCGGCTTCCCGAGAGGCGCCGCAGGGTCTCCTCCGCCGGGTAGAGAAAGGCGGCCTGCCCCGGCAGGATGTTGCCGCTCTCGATGCGCCCGCGCATGCTCTCGACAAATTCCTTCTCCACCGTCTTCGCCCGCTCGGCAAGGTGCTGCGGCTCATCGAGGAAGATCACGGTGTCCTTCGGCAGATAATCGGGGAAGGAGACCGTATCCTCTGTAAAATACGGCAGATAGCTCTCGAGCCCGCGGACAACCATGTTCTCCCTGAGCTCCTCCAGCACCTCGCCGACCGCCGACTCCAGCCGGAAGGCCTCCTCGGTGAGCATTTTCCCGCGAAAGAGCTTCGACTGCTTTTCCAGCTCCGCCGAGATCCGGGGAATCCCCCGCTCCACCTCCTCCCGGGTAAGCACCATCTCGGTTGCCGGGAAGATCTCCACATGGTCGAGATTCTCGATGGACCGCTGGCTTTCCGGATCAAAGCTCCGGATCGAGTCCACCTCGTCGCCCCAGAGCTCGATGCGGAACGGATTCTCCTCGGTCAGTGGGAAAATATCGATGATCCCGCCCCTGACGGCAAATTCGCCTGGCCCCTCCACCTGGGCATTCTTCTCATAGCCAAGGCGCACAAGTTCCCCCGCGAGCTTTTCCGCGTCCAGCGTATCGGCCGCATTGACCCGGATCGCACACCCGGTCAGCTTCTCCGCGGAAAGCAGGTGTTCCATCATGGCGTCCACCGTCGTGACGATGGTCCCGCCGGCGTCCTCGGCGATATGACGCACAACCTCCATCCGCTGGCGGGTGAGGAGACTCCCGTGGATATCCGAGCTGTAAAACAGCAGGTCTCTCGGCGGGAAGATATAGACATTTTTGGCAAAGCAGCGGCAGTCGTCGGCAATCTCCCTCGCCTTCTGTTCATCCTGAGCGACAATAAGGCGCCACGGGGAAATCTCCCCGAGCGCCATCGCCACATGCATCTTCTGGGAATCGAGGCAGCCGCTCAGCTGCACCGGCCCCTGTTTTTTCTGAATAGCTTCTCTCAGCTCCGTGAACCCCGCGAGTTCCTCGAGCGGGGCCAAAAAAGATTTCTTCATTCCTGCTTCCCGTTCTCCTCTCCCCTGCGGGGGTGTTTCCCGTTTTTCGCGGAATTGTCCTCCCTGGCCGCACCGTTGAAATGGTTCATGGCTGCTTCCAGCCCGTCCGTCATCAGCATCACCGCGGCTTCCCCGCCGTCCCGGAAGGCTGCCGCCATCTTCGGCTCATCTTCCGCGGAATAATGACCAAGCACATAGTCCGCGAGATCCATCTGCGGGGGCTTTGCCCCGGTGCCGATGCGCACCCGGGGAAATTCCTGGGTGCCCAGGTGCTGGATCAGGCTCTTCATGCCGTTGTGCCCGCCGGCGCTTCCTTTTCCCCGGACCCTGATCATGCCGGGATCGAGGGAAATATCGTCGTAGATGACAATAAAATGCGACGGCTCCACCTTGTAGTAATTGAGCAGCGGCCCCACGCACTCCCCGCTCAGGTTCATGAAGGTCTGCGGTTTCACCAGGATAACCTTCTCCCCGCTGATCACGCCCTTTCCGAGAAGTCCCCGGAAGGCATTCTCCGTGACACGGATCCCGCAGCGGTCCGCCAGGCAGTCGATGGTGTCAAATCCCGCGTTGTGCCTTGTATTCTCATATTTTTTCCCCGGATTGCCCAGGCCTGCGATGACATACATATCCTATCTCCTTACTCCCCGAGAACTTTCTTCGCTTTTTCCATCTGGCTGTCCGCCGCCTGCGCGTCCTGGCCATCCTGGCCCTGCGGCACCTGCGCATCCGCGCCGCCTGTGCCCTGGTTCCCGGCAGCCTGCGCGGGTTCCACCTCAACATCCGGGGTGATCCCGGTTCCCTGGATATCCGTGCCGTTCGGCGTATAATAATGATCCGTCGTGACCTTCAGCATGCTGCCGTCGGTAAGGCTGTAGACCGACTGGACGATCCCCTTGCCGAAGGTCTTTGTCCCCACAATGGTTGCCGCCCCGTTGTCCTTCATCGCCCCGGTAAATACCTCCGAGGCGCTCGCAGACTGGCCGTTGACCAGCACCACGGTCGGAATCTCCACGCTGTGCCCGTCCTTTGAGGTATAGGTCTCCCCCACCCCGTTTTTATCCTTCACGGAAAGCATCGTCTTCCCGTCGGGGAGAAGGTAATCGATCATGGCGAGCACAGAATTGAGCTCGCCGCCCGGATTGTTCCGGAGATCGACGACCAGCTTCCGCATCCCCTGGCTCTGGAGGTCATCCACGGCCTTCTTGAACTGATCCGCCACCTCGCCGTCAAACTGGACTACCTGGATGATGCCGATATCCCCCTCCAGGCGGGAATTCAGGTACGGGAGGACAACCTGGTCGCGGACAGCATCCAGATCGAGCGTCTCCCCGGTGGAAGGCCGGTAAACGGTCAGCGTCACATGGCTTCCCTTCTCCCCGCGGATGTGGTCGCTGACCAGGACATCCAGGTCGTAATCGGCAACATCGCTGCCGTCGACCTTGACCAGCGTGTCCCCCGCCTGCATGCCGGCCTTCTCCGCCGGGCTGTTCTCATAAACATGGAGGATAGTGATCGTCTTGGTCTCAGGATCCTGGCTGACGATCGCACCGATCCCGACGTAGGCGCCATTCAGGCTCTCCGTCAGGTCCTTCGCCTCGTCGGCGGTATAGTAGACGGTGTATTCATCCCCGAGGCTGTTCACAAATCCCTTGTAAATGCCTTCCTCCATGGCACCTGCGTCCACGCGGTCGGTAAAAAGGTAATTCTCATCCACCAACTGCTGGAGGCTGTCCAGCTTCTGGTCAACCTTTGTCCTGTCCAGCCCGGAAGTTACACCATTCCTCGTCCCGTAAGAACCGATCTTCACAATGCCCCTGGAGGCGAGAAACGGCCCGCCGAACGAGAGTGCGCCTGCCCCGGCGGCCAGGGTGCATAGAACGCCCGCCGCAAAACCGCGGCCGAAGCCGCCCCTTTTTCCCTTATTTTTCGTATCCTGAGAATCCAACACTGATGTCCTTCTTTCTGCTCATGACCGTGCGGGCTGACCATCGCGGCCCTGACCATGCGTACTTCACGGGGTTACATAATTCAGCGGGTTAACGTAATTTCCGTTCTTCCGGACGGAGAAATGCAGGTGCGGGCCTGTCGAGACGCCGGTGGAACCCACCTTCGCGATCGTCTCGCCTTTTGCCACGGTCTCCCCTGCCGAGACCAGGAGCTTCGAACAGTGCATATACACCGTGGACAGCCCGTTCCCGTGGGTGATCATGACATAATTGCCCGCCGTGGAGCTGTACCCCGCGATGGCCACCGTGCCGCCGTCCGCGGCGACGATCCCTGACCCGGAGGACGCGGAGATATCGATCCCCCTGTGATTGGTCGATGCCCCGTCCGTGGGCGCGCTCCTCGCGCCGTATCCGGAGGTGATGGTGGAGCTCGACGGGCACGGCCACTCGAGGCTTCCCGAGCCCTTGACCACGCGCACCGTGGTGCTCCCGCCCCCGCTTTTGCCGTCCTGCCCGGCCTTCGTCTCCGCTTTTTTCTCCGCTTTTCCCCCCGAATCTGCCTCAGGGTTCTCCTGCGGCCCAGCCTCCGGCGAGACGGTCTTCCCGCTGTCCGCCTCCGGGGCTGCGCCGACTCCCCCGCCTGCTCCCGCGGCCTCTGCCTGCGCTTTTCTCTCCGCCTCGGCTCTGGCTGCTTCCTGTGCTTTTCTCTCTGCCTCGGCCTCCGCGGCGCGGATTTCCTCCTCCATCGCCGCGATCGCCGCCTGCTCATCCTTAAGTTCCCGGGCGTACGAATCGCTTGCCCCCTGATTTAAGTCAATCTGGGCGGCAAGACGGCTGATCTCCTCATTTTTCGCATCCGCAAGTGTCCGAACGGAATGCTGCTTCGCCTCCGTCTCCGCCTGCAGGTCCAGAATGTTCTGATGATCTTCCTCGAGCTTTGCCTTGCTGTCGGCAATCTCCTGTCTGGTCGCTTTATACTCGTCCAGTTTCCTGCGGTCATATTCGGTAATCTGGGCGATGTATTCCGCCCGGTTCAGCAGCTCCGCGGCGGAGCCGGAGGTCAGCAGCAGATCGAGGAAGGTGGAATCCCCCTTCTCATACATATAGCGGATCCTGAGCTTCATCTCCGCGTACTGCTTTTTTTCGGTCTCCTCAGCCTCGCCGAGCTTCTTCCCGGTGTCCTCGATCTCCTGCTCCGTCTGTTTCCGGTTCACCGCGATCTGGTCCAGCTCATCCTGGAGCTGGCCGAGCTGGCCGTCCAGCTGCTTCACATATTCGAGGGCATTGTCCCGGACGCCCTGGAGCTCCCGGATCTTCTGATCTGTCCTGTCCTTCTCCTCCTGGATCTTGTCCGCCCGCTCTCTTGCCCTGTCCACATCAGCCCTGTCTGCCCCATAGACAGTGGCTGCCGGGAAGAGCTGCCCGGGCAGCGCGCTGTCCGCGGAAAAAAGGCCGGCAGCGGAGGCCGCCGGCAGGCAGAAGGACGCGGCAAGAAGAAGCGCCGCAGGACGTAGGAAAAATCTCCGTTTCTTGTCCCCCATCACCTTCTGCCTCCCTTCTTCGGCCTGCTCCCCACGGGGCAAGCCCTGGAAAATGCACGAAACCTCTGCCCGAAAAGTATCTGAAATGCCGAAAACGCCTGCTCACACCCGGAGCTGCCTGCGGATCGCAAAAAAGCTGCCGATAAAGCCGATGCCCACGCCCAGAAGAAGGGCGGACAAGGCCATCGGCGGAAAAATCTTCTCCAGGGGGACGAACCGGATGACACCGGACAGCATGCCCAGCCTCTCCAGCAGGGTGCCGGCGATCTTCCGGTAGAGCACATAGACCGCAGCGAGCGGGAGCGCGGCTCCGGCAAAACCGATGAGCATGCCCTCCACGACAAACGGCGCGCGGATCATGAAATTGGTCGCGCCGATGAGCCGCATGATCCTTGTCTCCTCACGGTGGAATTCCGCCGCCGTCGAGATTGTGCTGCTGATGAGGAACACGGAAACCACAATCAGGATCACCAGAATAGACAAAGAGACGGCGCTGAGCAGCCGGTTGAACCTCGTGAGGCCTGCGGCTGTGTTCAGGGAATAATTGACCTTCCGAACGCCGGAAATACCTTGGAGCCACTGGACGAACGCTGCCTGGTCCTCGATACTTTCCAGGTGGATCTCATAGGAGGATGACTCTTTCAGCGGGTTGTCGTCGGCAAATCCCTCCGCGAGATCCTCATTGTCATGAAAATATTCCTTCTTAAAGCTCTCCCAGGCTTCCTCCGCCGAGATGTAGGTGAGATCCCTCACCTCCGGGCGCGCCTTAATCTCCTCCCCGATCTTCCGGATTTCCCCGTCATCCAGGTTTCCGTCGAAGAAGACCGTGATGCCGACCTTCTCCTCCGCCCCGCGGACGATATAGGTGACATTGACGACAATACCAAAAAACAGGCAGAAAAGAAAGATGCTCGCGCAGATACTCGCGGCGGAGACCGCCGAAATCCAGAGATTTCTGCCGATATTCTTTATTCCCTGCCATACACAATAGAAAAATGTCTGTATTCTCATTCCTCAAAACTGCCTTCCGGGATTTCCCTGTCCACCTGGCCGTGATCCAGGACAATGACCCGCTTCTGCATTTTCCGCACAATCTCGTGGCTGTGGGTGACCACAACGACCGTGGTTCCCTGGCGGTTGATCTCATCGAGCAGTTCCATGATATCCTGGGATGTCTTCGCATCGAGGTTGCCTGTCGGCTCGTCCGCGAGAAGCACCCGGGGACAGTTCACCAGGGCGCGCGCGATCGCGGTGCGCTGCTGTTCGCCGCCCGAAAGCTGGGAAGGCAGCGCCTTGTACCGGGAGGACAGGCCGACCAGCTCCAGGATCCGGGAGACATTCGCCAGAATCTCCACCGGGCGGACGCCGACCACGCGCTGGGCGAAGGCGACATTCTCGAACACATTCCGATCCCGGAGAAGGAGGAAGTTCTGGAAAACCACGCCGATCTCCCGCCGGTAGCGGGGAATGCTTCGCCGGCGCATTTTCCCGAGAACCTCGCCGTTCACCGTGATGATTCCTTCGCTGGGCTCCAGTTCCTTGAGAAGGAGGCGGATCAGCGTAGACTTGCCGGAGCCGCTCCTTCCCATAATAAAGACAAATTCCCCGTCCCGGATCTCGATATTCACATCCCTCAGGGCTTTCGTCCCGGAGGGATAAACCTTGCTGACATGTTCAAGCCTGATCATCAGTAATCCTGATTTTCCATATATTTCATGTACTTCACAACCATCAGGGCAATCTTGAAGGTAATGGCATCCTCAAAGACGCGCAGGTCGAGATTGGTCATCTTCTGCAGCTTGTCCAGGCGGTATACCAGCGTGTTGCGGTGGATATAGAGCTGGCGTGAGGTCTCCGACACATTCAGGTTGTTCTCGAAGAACTTGTTGATCGTCGTCAGCGTCTCCTCGTCAAACTCATCCGGGGATTTTCCGCCGAAAATCTCCTTGATGAACATCCGGCAGAGCGGCATGGGCAGCTGATAGATCAGCCGGCCGATGCCGAGGCGGCTGTAGGCGACAACATCCTTGTCGCTGTAGAAGATTTTGCCGACATCCAGAGCCATCTTCGCTTCCTTGTAGGAGCGGGACACATCCTTGATCTCGCCGACCACGGTGCCGAAGGCCACATTGACCTTCTCCCCATTTTCCGGGCTCAGCATGTCCACGATCGCGTGTGCGACCTTCTCCAGATCCTCGAACGTCTCCTCCGGCTTGACTTCCCGGACGAGGATGATGCTCTTCTCATCGACAGCGGTGATGAAGTCCTTGGTCTTGGCGGTAAAATAGCTGCGCACCGTCTCAAGGGCATTCATGTCCTTCTCGTGGTGGGTCTCAATAATGTAGACCAGGCGCTTCACGTTGGTCTCGATATGAAGCTTCTTCGCCCGGTTGTAGATATCGACGAGGAGCAGGTTATCCAGGAGAAGGTTCTTGATGAAATTATCCCGGTCAAACCTCTCCTTGTAGGCCACCAGAAGGTTCTGGATCTGAAAGACCGCCATCTTCCCGATCATGTAGACATCGTCCTTCTCGCCCTTGACGAGCAGGATATACTCCAGCTGATGCTCATCGAAGACCTTGAAAAACTGATAGCCCTGGACGATCTGGCTGTCCGCCTCGGACTCCACGAAGGCCAGGATAGACTTCTCGTAGTCCTCTGTCCCGGAAAATGTGGACGCCAGGGTTTTCCCCTCGGTGTCGCAGATGCAGAAGTCCACCCTTGTGATCTCCTTCATCCCGTCGATATTGCTCTGCAGTATCTGATTTGAAATCATATCCCCTTCTCCTTTACTTCTTAACCTCCCCGCCCTCTGCGGCGCGGCGGATGGTTTTTTCTGTCATCTCAATCTTTCCCTCTTTCAGGAGATGGCCGACCGCTCTCTTGAACGCTGCCTTGCTGAGGCCGAATTCCCGGCGGATCACTTCCGGCCGGACATTTTCCCCGAAGGGAAGCGCCCCCGCATACTCGTCGATCACCCGGAGCACGAGCTCCGCGTCCTGGCTGATCTGGAGATAGGCCTTGTCCCGGGTGGTGAGATCCAGCTTTCCGTCCTCGCGCACCTTGAGTACCCGGCATTCAACCTTGTCCCCGGGGCGGAATTCCCGATAAACCTCGGATTTCCGGATCAGCCCGCAGTACCGGTCGTCCACGGCGACATAGACGCCGAAGGCGTCGCTGATCTCGTAAACCGTGCCGGCAACACGGTCATCCTTCTGATAAGGGGAATCCGCGGACAGGTACTTGTAAACCCGCATGGTGGCCGCGAGGCGCCCGCTGCGGTCGATGTAGAGGGCTACCAGGCAGCTGCTGCCTTCCTTTACCGGATAAACCTGTTCCCGATAGGGGAGGAGCAGATCCTTCTCCAGACCCATATCGAGGAAAGCGCCGATCTTCGTCACCTGGCGGACCGGCAGCACCGCGGTCTCCCCGAGGTGGATCTTCGGCTCCGCGGTCGTCGCGATCAAGCGGTCCCGGGAATCCCGGTAGAGAAATACCCGGATCTTATCCCCAATCTCCGTCCCCTCGGGAACCTGCTTTCCCGGAAGGAGCACGGACTCCTCATCCCCGGGATTCTCCCCGAGGAAGACCCCGAAATCCGCCTTCCGGAGAACCGTAAGCTCCTGCACCTCGCCCAGCCGCATCATATCTCTCCTCCCTGCTTCCCGCTGTTCTTCTCCCTGAGCAGAACATTGACGCACACCTGCCCGTCCGGCTTCCTGAGGGAAACCAGCCAGCCCTCGTCGGTCTTTGCGCGGAACGGGATCAGCGTATCCCCGAGTACCGCCATTTTCCGGTATTCCGCCCAGACACCGCCGAGGCGGAACGCAGCCGGAACCGACTCTCTCGCCATCTCGATGTACTGGGCATTGTTCACATGCCGGTTGGTATCCAGATGATGGCGCATCACCAGGATGCCCGGCATCTCCTCCATCTCATCCGGAAGACGCATCTTTCGCGGCATCTCCGGCATAGGAAGCCTCTCCTCCATCCCGTAGGGAACGACATCCTCGTTATCGGGCCGCGCCGGACAGTGCTTTTCCACATTGTAGAAGAACCAGACAGAGTCCGCGCGGACGAGGTCACGCCCCTCCTCATCCCGGATCACGAAATTCCGGTATCCGAAGACACCGCGGAACCGGTAAGGCCAGGTGGCGATCCGGATCCGGCTTCCGAGCTCAGGCATGGAGAGAATCTCAATATTCCAGGAATACACCCACCAGGCACAATGCTTCTCTGCCAGATGGGCAAACCCGACGTTCAGATCCTCGGACTGAAAGGTCGAGCAGTCCTGAAGATAATCCATCATGCTGAGCAGAGACAGGCTGCCGTTCTCGTCCGTCTCGCTGTATCTTACCCTGCTGTCAAAACTGTACATAAAAACCTCTATATTGATTTTATATTTCCGGCAAAACTACCCAAGCATTATACTTTAATTTATACACGTTGTCCAGAAATCCGTCAAGAAAAATGACAGAATATCCAATTTTAAAATATTTTATTGAATTATTATATCTATGCGCGTATAATATTATATTTTTATCATTCTGAATCTTCCATGCTTGCGGCAGAAAAAAGGGCCGCCGCCCGCTCATCCAGGCAGCCGCCCTAACCACGTAATTCTTTTCCGTTTCTCTGTCCGGCACCATTCTCATCCGATATGCCCGCGGATAACACGCGCCGCCATTCTCACCCGAAAAGCCTGCGGATCAGCCAATAGACCAGCAGGAAGCAGATGATTACCCCGCCGTAGCGGAAGATGAAGACAAAGGCTCCGCCGAGGACAAGGAAGAGCAGGAACATCACAAAAAACACGATCAGCACCGCGGCAAGGCGGACATACCACTTGCCCAGGTCGATCTCATGGAAATGAACATGCCCGCCATCGCGGCCCTGTTCTTCCGTGTCCTCACGCTTACGGCTCTCCCTGGTTTCCCGGGCGATATCACTTCCGCCGCTCTCCCCGGTGGTATCCCCGGTCGGCCCGTATCCGTCAGCGGGTGAATAGCCCTCCGGGGAAGCGGAGCCGCCGGCCGCCGCCGTATCGATGATGGTCTTCGCGATCAGCTGCGGGTCACCGAGCTCATCCGTGACCTCCTCCTCGCTCTTTCCTCCTGCCATCTCCGAGCGGATATACTGATCATAGTAATCCAGATTATTGCGGATGTCCTCCGGGGCAATCTCGCTGTTCAGCGCGTCCCGAAGGGCTTCGAGGAACTCTGTTCTTCTCAATTTCTGTCTCCTGTCCGATTGTTCTCTTTGATGGTACCGTTCCGGTACGCTGCCACCAGTTCCTGCAGGTCTTCGATTTTCTGCTCCATCTGCCGGCCGATGTCCGTATCCCCGATCATGACCCTCGCGGGCATCTCCTCCACAACCTTAAGGCGCGGCGTGTTCTCACTTGCCGGATCGAAGGGTCGATGCTCCGCCAGCATCAGGTGCCACGAATTATAGATCAGCGTATAGCCGGCGATTCCCGTCTTCTGCTGGTACGCCTTGGAAAGGCCGCCGTCAATGATGTAAAATTTCCCGCCGGCCTTCACCGGGGATTCGCCGTCCTTCCTCCGCACCGGGACATGGCCGTTGATGATGTGCGAGCCTGCCACCGGGAGGCCGAACTCCTTGAGAATCTTCTCACAGATTTCCGGCTTTCCGTTGAGGTCGTAGTAGGCGTTCATCTTCTCCTTCTTCGGCGCCGCGTCGTCCACAAAATAGTGCTCGAAGGACGCGAGGTGATCCTTGCCGAAGACCGGCGATTTCGGGCCGCACTGGAGATACCAGAGGAAATCGACGCATTCTCCCTTTCCCGGGTCATCCTCCGGAAGATAATAGGCATTCTGCACCACGGACTGGACCCTGTCCATCAGCGCCCGGCCGGCGTACGCCTGCCCGCCAAAATTCATGCTCTCGAACGAGCCGTCCTTCTCCATCGGGATACAGCCGTGATAGAGCAGGTTGCCGTTGCAGACCTTGTAAATGCTTCCGTTCGTGTAGAAGAAATCGATATGGCGGCCGAGCAGGCGGCTGTGCCGGAACGAGAATTCCAGCGTCCGCAGGAGTTCTTCCTCCTCCGCGGTCAGCCTGAGCGGATCCTTCGGATCCACCGTCGGCAGGTTCATGTCTTTCATCTCGTACGTCCTGCCCATGGACCGGACGGTTCCCTTTTCATAGTCCACCTGCTCCAGCATGCTCCGGCCATCCATCCGGTATTCCGGATGGCGGTGGATGATCTGCCCTTCCAGCTTAAACTGGATGATGGATACCGCCTTGTGCATTTTCGCCGCCAGGGCGGAATCCACGGCGTCATAGACATTGCGGTCCCACTCGTGCGGGAGGAAGCGGCTGCAGGGATCATCCCCGTACACCTTCGCCGCGAACATGGAGAGCGGGCGCAGGTTGATGCCGTAGCCGTCCTCGAGGATATCAAAGCTGTTGTAGCTGATCGCCATGCGGACGACGTCGCAGATCAGCGCCCGGTTTCCGCAGTAGGCCCCCATCCAGGCGATATCGTGATTTCCCCACTGGATATCCACATCATGGAAATGCATGAGCTCATCCATGATCAGGTCCGCCCGCGGCCCCCGGTCGTAAATATCCCCGAGAATATGCAGATTGTCGATCGTGAGATTCTGGATCAGGCGGCAGAGATCCTGGATGAAGTTCTCCGTGATGCCGGTGGCGATGATCGTACGGACGATCTCGTCGAAATAATCTTTCTTGTTGGCGTCGTTCTCATCGACATTCAGCAGCTCGTCGATAATATCGGCAAAATCCTGCGGAACCTTCTTAAAAACCTTGCGGCGGGTATATTTTGACGACACCACCTTCGCGATCCTGACCAGCCGGTAAATCGCGATCTTCTGGTAATCCTCGGTAAACTCCCCGTCCGCCCGCATTTTCCGGATAACCCGGTCTGGAAAATAGATCAGGTTCGCAAGCTGGATTTCCTCCGCCTCGGAGATAAAATGCCCGAAAGTCTCCCGTATTTTGTCCCGGATGATGCCCGACGAGCTGCGGAGAAGATAGATAAATGCCTCATTTTCCCCATGCAGGTCGCTGAAAAAATACTCTGTCCCCTTCGGCAGCTGCTCGATTGCCCGCAGATGGATGATCTCCGCCGCGGCAGCGCGCAGTGTCGGATACCTTCCCGACAAAAGCCGCAGATAATCCTGGTCTCTCATCGCCGAACCTCCCCCTGATTTCTCCCCCTATTATACTCTCTCCCCGCCGCTTGGCAAATTACTTCGTCCGGGGTTCCTCGAGATCGTGGATCAAAAGCCCGCTCCGGAGCTTCGGCTCAAAACAGGTGGACTTCGGCGGCATTTTCTCCCTCGCGTCCGCAACCCGGAGGAGTTCCCCCATCGACGTCGGCATCATGGAAAATGCCACCCGGAACCCGTGGCTGATCTCCGCCATAAGTTCATCTGTCCCCCGCAGGCCTTCCACAAACCGGATCCTGGTGTCCGTCCGGGGATCCCGGATGCCCAGGACCGGCCCGAGCAGGTTGTCCTGCAGGATGGAGACATCCAGGGCTGCGACGGGGTCGTCCTCCCGGAGGATCTCCGGCTTCGCCCTGAGGGTGTACCATAAGCCATCCAGGAGCATGCAGATCTCGCCTTTTTTCTCCGGGATTCTCCCGTCGCCGGGACGGTCGGGGCCGGCAATCTCCCCCGCCGGCACTCTCCGGAGAATCTCGAAGGATGCCCGGATCTTCGTGAGGAATTCCTCCGCTGTCATGCCGCCGAGATCCTTCACCGCCCGGTTGTATGGGAAGATCCGGAGCTCATCCTCCGGAAAAATGACCGAGAGGAATACATTGTATTCCTCGTTCCCGGTATATCCCGGGTTCTCCTTTCTCCTCATCAGGGCAACCTTCACCGCCGAGGCCGCGCGGTGATGGCCGTCGGCGATGTACAGCGTCCCGGCATCGCGGACACCTTCCGTGATTGCCCGGATATCCTCCGGATCATCCACGCGGAATACCCGGTGCCGGATGCCGTCCCCCGAGACGAAATCGCAGGCAGGCTGCTTCCGCTCCCGGATCGCAGCGATCCGTTCCCGCAGGGATTTTCCTGCCCGGCAGGCCAGAAGGATCGGCCCCGTCTGGGCACCGACCCGGCCAATGTGCCGGATCCTGTCCTGCTCCTTCTCAAGCCGCGTATCCTCATGCGTCCGAACCTCCCCGGACAGATAGTCATCCACCGAGGCCAGGGCGGCGATCCCGGTCTGTGTATGCCCATCCATCGTGATCTCGCAGAGATAATACGCGGGCTTCTCATCCCGGACATAGATTCCGTCCGCGAGCATTTTCCGGTAAGTTTCACGCGCCTTTGCGTAGACGCGGTCGTCATAGGTGTCCACGGTGCGGTCAAACCAGGTTTCCGCCCGGTCGATATGCAGAAAGGACAGCGGCTCCTTTCGGACAATCTCCTCCGCCTCCGCCCTGGTCACTACATCATAGGGCAGCGCGGCCACGCGCCGCTCGTATCCTGCCGCCGGATGAACCGCGGCAAATGGACGGATCTGTGCCATAATCTTCTCCTCCCTCAAGCCGGAAAGGGGCTGCCGGAAGAAATCGCAGTCCTCTCCCCCGGCAGCCCTGTCTGTCCTGATCTTTCGATTATTTGATCACCCGAAGGCGGATGACGCCCTCGATCGCGGTGAGTTTTTCAATGGTATCCGCGCTCACGTCGGAATCAAAATCGAACATGGTGTACGCGTATTTGCCGCGGCTCTTGTTCATCATGTTGTCGATATTGAGCCCCTTCTTGGACAATAAGCCCGTAAACTGGGAAATCATGTCCGGCACGTTCTGGTGAAGGATGGCGATTCTCTTCTTTGTCGCGCAGACGCCCATGTCGCAGTTCGGATAGTTGACGGAATTGAGAATATTGCCGTTCTCCAGATATTCCATCACCTCACGGACAGCCGCCTTCGCGCAGTTGTCCTCCGCCTCCTCGGTGGAAGCGCCGAGATGCGGGGTCGCGATCACATGCTCCATCTTGTTGACCGCGGCATTCGGGAAATCCGTGACATAGGTCCTGACTTTCCCGCTCTTCAGGGCTTCGGCCATATCCTCGTCGTTCACGAGCAGGTCGCGGGCGCAGTTGACAATAACCACGCCGTCCTTCATCTTCGCGAGCACATCTCTGTTGATCATGCCCTTCGTGGAATCGAGGAGCGGTGTGTGCAGCGTGATGTAATCGCAGTCGCGGTAGATGGTCTCCACATCCTTGATATGGCGGACATCGCGCACCAGCTTCCAGGCGGAATTGACCGAGATGAACGGATCGTAGCCGTATACCTCCATTCCCAGGGCGGAGGCCGCGTTGGCCACCTCGGCGCCGACGGCACCGAGGCCGATCACGCCGAGCTTTTTGCCGAGGAGCTCATGGCCGGCGAACTGCTTCTTCGCCTTCTCCATGTCCTTGCCGACGTTGTCATTATCCTTCTGGCTCTCGCACCAGGCCATGCCGCCGCGGATATCGCGGGCAGCAAGCAGCAGGTCGGCGATCACCATCTCCTTCACCGCGTTCGCGTTGGCGCCCGGGGTGTTGAATACCACGATGCCCTCGTCCGCGCAGCGGTCAAGCGGGATATTGTTGACGCCCGCGCCGGCCCTGGCGATGGCCAGGAGGCTCTTCGGGAACGTCATATCATGCATCTTGGCGCTGCGGACAATAATGCCTTCCGGCTCCTTGGCGTCATCAGAAACCTCGTAAGTATCTGGGAAAAGCTCCAGTCCCTTCTTCGAAATCGCGTTCAGCGTTAAAATCTGTCTCATGATTACTTCAGATTCTCCTTCTCAAATTTCTCCATAAACTGCACGAGCTTCTCCACGCCCGCCTTCGGCATCGCGTTGTAGATGCTGGCTCTCATGCCGCCGACCGTGCGGTGCCCCTTCAGGCTGACGAGGCCATTTTCCTTCGCCTCGGCGATGAACTTAGCGTCCAGATCCTTGTCGCCGGTGACAAACGGGACGTTCATCAGCGAACGGCAGTCCGGACGGACGGTGCTCTTGAAGAGCTTGCTGCTGTCCAGGAAATCATAGAGAACTTTTGCCTTCTCCTCGTTCCGCTTCTGCATCACCTCAAGGCCGCCCATCGCCTTCAGCCACTTGAAGACCTTGCCGCAGATGTAAATGTTGTAGCACGGCGGGGTGTTGTAGAGGGATCCCTTGTCCGCATAGGTCTTGTATTTCAGCATTGTCGGGGTGTACGGGAGGACGTCCTCGCGGATCAGATCCTCGCGGACAATGGCGATCGCAAGCCCTGCCGGGCCGACATTCTTCTGCACGCCGCCCCAGAGGATGCCGAACTTCGACACATCCAGCGGTCCGGACAGGAAGCAGGAGGAAATGTCTGCCACCAGATCCTTGCCCTTGGTGTTCGGCAGCTCATGGAAGCAGGTGCCGTAGATCGTATTGTTCATGCAGATGTAGACATAATCCGCGTTCTCGTCAACCGGAAGGTCAGAGCAGTCCGGAATATAGGAAAATGTCTTGTCCTCGCTGGAGGCAATCGCGTTGGCGGTGCCGAAGATCTGCGCTTCCTTCCATGCCTTCTTTGCCCACTGGCCGGTGATGATATAGTCCGCTACGCGGTTCTTCATCAGGTTCATTGGAACCATGGCGAACTGGGTATTGCCGCCGCCCTGGATAAACAGGACTTTATAGTTATCGGGGATATTCATCAGGTCGCGGAGGTCTTGTTCCGCGGCGTCGATAATATTCTGGAAGTCCTTAGATCGATGGCTCATCTCCATAACGGACATGCCGGTGTCCTTATACTCAAGCATCTCTGCCTGAGCCTCTTTCAGGACTTCCTCCGGCAGAACTGCCGGCCCTGCAGCGAAATTGTAGACTCTGCTCATAATAAATCTCCTCTCTGTTTTGTAGATAATACTAGGAAATCATTATAAACTCATCCGTGCGGATTATTCAACTCCTTATTGAGAAAAAAATATCATATTCCTGTTCAGCACATGCGGGGGAAGCGCCGGGAACCCCGCATCCCGTAAAGCAAATTCTCGCGGGATGCGGGGTTCCGGAACAGTTCCTGTATTTTTCTTTATACAAGCAGAAAAGCGCCTTGTCTTCTGATTACGCTTTCTCGTTTCCATCGGAGAGTATCGCGCCGCGGTTGCCGGAGGTCACCAGCTTCGCGTAGCGGGCAAGATACCCGGTCAGGTGTCTCTCCTTCGGCTTCCACTCTGCCTTTCTCTTCGCCATCTCCTCATCGGAAACCAGGACATTCAGGGCGTTGTGCTCGATATCGATGGAAATCGTATCCCCCTCGTGAACGAGCGCGATCGGGCCGCCGACAGCAGCCTCCGGGGAAACATGGCCGATCGCCGCCCCGCGGGACGCGCCGGAGAAGCGCCCGTCGGTGATGAGCGCAACGGAGGAGCCGAGGCCCATGCCGATGATGGCGGACGTCGGATTCAGCATTTCCCGCATGCCCGGGCCGCCCTTTGGCCCCTCATAGCGGATCACGACAACGTCTCCCGGATGGATTTTCCCGCCGGTGATCGCCGCGATGGCATCCTCCTCGCAGTCGAAGACCCTCGCCGGACCTTCATGCTTCATCATCTCCGGAGCGACAGCGCTTCTCTTGACGATGCCGGTATCGGGAGCAAGGTTGCCCTTGAGGACGGCGATGCCGCCTTCCGGCATATAGGGATTGTCGATCGGACGGATGACCTCAGGATTCGTGTTGACGATCCCCTCAATGTTCTCGCCGACCGTCTTCCCGGTCACCGTCATGCAGTCCAGATGAAGCAGGTTTTTCTTTTTCAGCTCGCTCATCACGGCATAGATGCCGCCAGCCTCGTTGAGATCCTCGATGTAGGTCGGGCCTGCCGGAGCCAGATGGCAGAGATTCGGCGTGCGGCTGCTGAATTCATTCGCCATCTCCATATTGAGCTCAACGCCCGCCTCATGAGCGATCGCCGGAAGGTGCAGCATGGTGTTCGTGGAGCAGCCGAGAGCCATATCCACGGTAAGGGCATTTTCAAAAGCCTCGCGCGTCATGATATCGCGCGGGCGGATATTCTTCCGGTACATCTCCATAACGGCCATGCCGGCATGCTTGGCGAGCTTGAGGCGCGCGGAGTATACCGCCGGAATCGTGCCGTTGCCGCGAAGGCCCATGCCGATCACCTCAGTCAGGCAGTTCATGCTGTTCGCCGTGTACATACCGGAACAGGAGCCGCAGGTCGGGCAGACATTTTCGACATAATTCTCCACGTCGTCCTCGGTCATTGTTCCCGCCGCGTAGGAGCCGACCGCCTCAAACATGGAGGACAGGCTTCTCTTCCTGCCGTTCACATGCCCCGCAAGCATCGGGCCGCCGCTGACAAATACCGTGGGAACATTGATTCTCGCCGCGGCCATGAGGAGGCCGGGGACGTTCTTGTCACAGTTGGGAACCATCACCAGGGCGTCAAACTGGTGGGCGAGTGCCATACACTCGGTGGAATCCGCAATCAGGTCACGGGTCACCAGCGAATACTTCATGCCCACATGCCCCATGGCGATGCCGTCACAGACAGCGATCGCCGGGAAGACCACCGGCATTCCGCCCGCCTCGGCGACACCGAGCTTTACCGCCTCGACGATCTTGTCGATATTCATGTGGCCGGGAACAATCTCATTGTAGGAGCTGACGATGCCGACCATCGGCTTGGCCATCTCCTCGCTCGTCATGCCGAGCGCGTTGAACAGGGAGCGCTGCGGCGCGCGCGCGATACCTTTCTTTACCGAATCACTTTTCATGGGAACCTCCGTTATCTTCGAGACAAGCTGTCCATTCGTTTCGCTTCTCCGGCACCTCCCGCGCCGGTAGGGGTTATTATAGCGCATATATTTGCGTTTGTCATTCCTTACTCTCATCTTTATGGTGAAATGTATTCATCTTATCAATGGCCAGATCAGCGGATCCGCTCACAGATGAGCTCTCCCATCTTCACCGTCCCGACCTTCGTCTTGCCTTCCGACATGATGTCCGCAGTGCGGTATCCCTCAGCGAGAACCTGCTTTACCGCGACCTGCACAGCCTGTGCCTCCCGATCCAGGTCAAAGGAATAGGTCAGCATCATCGCCGCCGAGAGGATCGTGGCGATCGGATTCGCGATGTCCTGGCCGGCAATATCCGGCGCGGAGCCGTGGCTCGGCTCATAGAGGCCGAACCGGCTCTCATTGAGGCTCGCGGAGGACAGCATACCGATAGATCCGGTGATCATGCTCGCCTCGTCGGAGAGGATGTCGCCGAACATATTTTCCGTCAGGATGACGTCAAATTGGCGCGGATTCATGACCAGCTGCATCGCGGTGTTGTCCACGAGCATATGATCCACGGTCACCTCCGGGTAATCCTTCGCCACCTCATTCACGACCTTTCTCCAGAGGCGGGAGGAATCCAGGACATTGGCCTTATCTACACTGGTCACATGTTTCTTCCGCTTCATGGCGATCTCGAAGGCCTTGACCGCCACCCGGCGGATCTCCTTCTCGCTGTAGGTCAGCGTGTCGACCGCCGTCTCCACGCCGTCCACCTTCTCGGTGTGGCGGGCACCAAAATACAGGCCGCCGGTCAGCTCGCGGACAATGATCAAGTCAAAGCCGTCGCCGATGATCTCCGGCTTCAGCGGGCAGGCAGATGCCAGCTCATCAAAAAGGTAAGCCGGACGGAGGTTCGCAAACAGGCCGAGCCCCTTGCGGATCGCCAGAAGGCCGGCCTCCGGGCGGAGGTTCGGGGCGACATCATACCAGCGGGAATTGCCAACCTTGCCGCCGACCGCGCCGAGCAGCACCGCGTCGCTCTTCCTCGCCGTCTCGAGCGCCTCGTCCGTCAGCGGGACGCCGTACTTGTCGATCGAGCAGCCGCCCATATCCACTTCCGTGTAAGAAAACTGATGGCCGTAAACCTCCCCGACACGGTCAAGGACATGGCAGGCCTCGCGGACAATCTCCGGGCCAATGCCGTCACCGGGAATCACAGCAATCGAATAGTTCATATTCTGCCTCCGTTCATATTAATGTTTTTTACTATAATATAAACTTATGGTTTGAAATGCAAGTGCCGGTGCGGAAAAATGTGTGACCCCCATACCGAGTGCGGCAATGTTCCGCGAGATGCGGGAGCCGAACAGTTACCCCCATTCGGACGACATAGAGAAAAGCCGCCGCGGCCATACCCTTGCGGTACAGCCACGGCGGCTCCTTTTTGCGGGATCCTCCGCCCCTGCCGGACGAAGGCGCTCCCCCTGGAAAATCGATCAGGCGTTGTCCGGCTTCTCGATGCGGACGATGGCATCCTTCTGCATCGGGATACGGCAGTTTTTGTTGCTGCCGAATTCCACGATGACAGTATCATCGGTCATATCGATGATCACACCGTAAAATCCGCTTGAGGTGAGAACGCTGTCGCCCACGGCGACCGAGTTCATCAGCTCCTGATGCCTCTTCTTCTCCTTGCTCTGCGGACGCACCGCGATGAAATACATCAGGGCGATGAGGGCAACAAGGTATACGACCCAACCAATTGTGCTCATGCTGTTTCCTCCTGTACACCAAACCGGAATCGACCGGAACTGTTATTCTCCGGCTTCCATCGACGCGAGCTTCTCCGCCTTGTACTCGTGAAAACGCTGCTGTTCTATGGCCTCCCGGATTTCTTTCATCATTCTATTATAAAAATATAAATTGTGCAACACGCAAAGCCGCATGCCGAGCATCTCCTTCGCCTTGAACAGGTGGTGGATATAGGCGCGGGAATAGGAACGGCAGGCCGGGCAGCCGCAGCCTTCCTCGATCGGCCGGAGATCCCGCTCATACTTCGCGTTCAGCAGGTTCAGCTTGCCGTGATCCGTGTATACGTGGCTGTGGCGTCCGTTCCGGGACGGATAGACGCAGTCGAAGAAATCCACCCCGCGCTCCACGCCTTCCAGAATATTTGCCGGCGTGCCGACGCCCATGAGGTAGGTCGGCTTCTCGAGCGGAAGGTGGGGAACCACGACATCCAGGATGTGGTACATCTGCTCGTGGGACTCGCCGACCGCAAGGCCGCCGACCGCGTAGCCGTCAAGGTCAAGTTCCGAGATCTGGTCCGCATTCCGCACCCGGATATCCTCGTAGACAGCGCCCTGGTTGATTCCGAAGAGCAGCTGCTCCCGGTTGATCGTCCCCGGAAGACCATTCAGCCTGTCCATCTCCTCACGGCAGCGGAGAAGCCACCGCTCCGTGCGGGCGACAGATTGTTCCACATAATCCCGGTCGGCAAGCGCCGGCGGGCACTCATCGAAGGCCATCGCGATCGTGGAGGCCAGGTTCGACTGGATCTGCATGCTCTCCTCCGGCCCCATGAAAATCTTGTGCCCGTCAATGTGGGAATGGAAGGTCACGCCCTCCTCACGGATTTTCCTAAGGCCCGACAGGGAGAATACCTGGAAGCCGCCGGAATCGGTGAGCACAGGCTTGTCCCAGTTCATAAAGCGGTGCAGGCCGCCGAGATCGCGGATCAGCGGATCCCCGGTGCGGACATGCAGGTGATAGGTATTGCAGAGCATCACCTGCGTGCCGATCCCGCGGAGGTCATCCGTGGAGACTGCCCCCTTGATCGCGGCAACCGTTCCCACGTTCATGAAGACCGGCGTCTCAATCGTCCCGTGAACCGTCTCCATGTGGGCGCGCTTTGCCCGCCCGTCTCTGGCTAGAATCTTGTAGGTCATTCGTCTTTCTTATCCTCTCCGCCGGCGCCGGCTGCGGAATCCGCCCCGGAAGGACCTGCTGCCGCGGCACCATTCTCAGCGTCGGGCTCTGTCCCTGCCGCTTCCTCTTTGGCAAGCTGCTCGCGGATTCTGGCCTTTTTCGCTTCCTCCGCCTCAGCGGCAGCCTTCTCCTCCGCGGCCTTCGCCTCGGCGACGCGGGCAGCCTTGGCGGCCTTGCCCTTTTCAAGCGCGGCCCTGGACTGGGCAGCCTTCTCCTCAGCGGTCTTCTTCACCGGCTTTGCCATTCTCCCGGCCGGAGCAGCGGAAGCTGTTCCGACAGGCGCGCTGCCGGCGGAAGCCGCGCCGGGCTCATCCGACGTCTTTGCCGCAGCGGCAACCAGCTTCTCCTCATTGGCAAACGCGGCATCCTTCTTAGCCCTGCGCATGTTGAAGATATACCACATGCTGCCGGTCAGGCATACAGACGAGTAGGTACCGCAGACAATGCCGACCATCAGCGGGAGCGCAAATTCGCGGATCGAGGACACCCCCAGAATATACATCACGAAGACCATGATGAAGGTCGTCAGGGAGGTGTTGATACTTCTGGACAATGTCTGGGTGATACTGTTGTTGACGATCCACTCGATCGACTGTCCCTGCTTCCGGAGCTTCAGGTTCTCGCGGATACGGTCGAAGATGACGATCGTGGCGTTGATCGAATAGCCGACAATCGTCAGCATGCAGGCGATGAAGGTGCTGCCCACACTCCACCGGAGCATCGCGTAGAAGGTGAGCGTCACCAGGACATCGTGGCAGAGGGCCAGGATCGCGCTCCCCGCGAAGGTGATGTTCTTGAACCGGAGCCAGATGTAGAGCAGCATGCAGACCGTCGCGATGGCGGTCGCGAGAATCGCGTCACGCTTCATCTCAGAGCTCACGGAGCCGGAAATGCTCTCCGCCGTGATCTTATCCTTGTCCACGCCGAAATTATCCGAAAGGAGCTGGTTCATCTCCTCGCGCTCCTGCTGGTCAAGGTCGCGCGTCTTGATGATGACCTCGTTCGTGCCGGTGACCTTCTGGGTCTGCACATCCGCGTCCCCGGTCACTTTCTCCACCACCGGGACAACCTTCGAGGAAATGTCCTCAAGGCTCATATCTTCATTAAACGTCACATTGGTGGATGTCCCGCCGGTGAACTCCATGCTGTAGTTCAGGATCTGCTTCCCGCGCACCCCGTTCATCCCCATAGCCGCAAAGCCGAGGACGATGACCGCCAGGGAGCAGGTGATGAAGATCTTCCGGTATTTTAGGAAATGGATCGGCTTCCTGTCCTTCTTCGTCCCGTAGAACTTCGGATCGGAGAAGCCAAGCCCATAGAGACGGTACAGGGTAAACCTGGTCACAAACAATGCGGTGAACATGGACAGGATGATACCGAGCGCAAGCGTTGTCGCGAAGCCCTTCACAGTGCCCGATCCTCTCCAGAACAGCACCGCGGCGGCAATCAGGGTGGTGACGTTGCCGTCGATGATGGCAGAGAGGGCCTTCTGGAAACCGGTCTTGATCGCGGAGTGAACGGTCTTTCCAAGGCCGATCTCCTCACGGATCCTGGTGAAAATAATGCAGTTCGCGTCCACGGCCATACCGATGCCGAGAATGATACCGGCGATGCCGGGCAGCGTCAGCGTCACCTCAAAGGCTGCCAGCAGGATCACGATAAGGCCGACATAGAGGCTGAGCGCCAGGGATGCGGCAATGCCGGGGAGCCAGTAGAACGCGATCATGAAGATGCAGACCGCGGCGAAGCCGACGACGCCGGCCTTGAGGCTCGTGGCGATGGCCTCCTGGCCGAGCTTTGCGCCGACCACGTTGGAACGGATTTCCTCGAGTTCAACGGAGAGGGAGCCGATGCGGATCGTGGAAGCGAGGTTTTCCGCCTCCTCGTAATCCTTCATGCCGTCGATCCGGCACTGTCCGCCGGTGATCGCCTCACGGACAACCGGGCTGGAGACAATCTCGTCATCGTAGATGATGTAGATCGGCTTGCCCACGTTGTTGGTGGTCGCGTCGGCAAATGCCTTCGTGCCCTCATCGTCGAAGGTCAGGGAAACCACATACTGGTCGCCCTTGGTGGCGTCGGACTTGTCGATTCCCGCCTGGGCGCTCGCCACATGGGTTCCGTCGAGGATGGTATTGCCCTGGGAATCCACGAAGGTGAGGGATCCGGGCTTCCCCAGCTCCTCCAGGATGGAGTTGGCGTCGGACACACCCGGGATATCGATGTTGATCCGGTCGCTTCCCTCCTGGTAGACCTCGGACTCGGTGCTGTAGTTCTGCACCCTCTGCTGCAGCTTATAGATGGTATCGGACATCTGCTCCGATGTCGGATCGCCCTTCGCCTGATAGGTGATGGATACACCGCCGGCCAGGTCAAGGCCGAGCTTGATATCATCGAGAGACGTATAGCCGAACCAGCCGAACAGCGCGATCGCCGCGATGACCAGCAGCAGGCCGAGGAAGTTCATTACTTTGTTCTTCTTCATGGTCTTTTGTTTCTCCTTATTCTCATTTCTTGGAAACTCTATGCTCATTCCTCCGACGGATCCTTCGGCCGGTATCCGTCATCCTGGCCGAGATCGCCGAGTGCAGCCCGGATCATGATCGCGCACTCAATGCGCTTTCTCTGCATCTCACAGCCGATGTCGTAGGCATCGGTGATCGTCCCGTGGAAATTCCAGGAATTGGCCGCGCAGCCGCCGCTGCAGTAGAAGCGGGCGTAGCAGTCGCGGCACTTTTCCTTGGCGTAGACGTTGCAGAGCTTAAACTCGTCCTGAATCTCCGTGTTCTTGATCCCGTCGCGGACATTTCCCAGAAGGAACTTCTCATTGCCCACGAACTGGTGGCAGGGGTAGAGGTCACCCCAGGGGGTCACCGCCAGATACTCGGTTCCGGAGCCGCAGCCCGCGAGGCGCTTCGCCACGCACGGCCCCTGGGAGAGATCCATCATAAAATGGAAGAACTTGAACGGGCGCCCCTCCTTCGCCCGCTTGATATATTCTCTTGCAAGGAGATCATACTGCTCGAGGATCTCCGGAAGATCCTCCTCGCGGATGGCGTACGGGGCTTCCGGCGGGGCAACCACCGGCTCCATCGACAGCTTGTCGAAACCGAGATCCGCATAGTGGATCACGTCCGCGGCGAAATCCTTGTTGTACCGGGTAAATGTCCCCCGGACGAAATAGTCCTTCTTGCCTCTCCGCTCCACAAAATGCTGAAACTTCGGCACGATGACGTCATAGCTGCCGCCGCCGCCCGGGAACGGGCGCATCCGGTCATTGACCTCGCGCCGCCCGTCAAGGCTCAGCACGACGTTGCTCATCTCCCGGTTGCAGAAATCGATCTTCTCATCGTCCAGAAGCACGCCGTTCGTCGTCACGGTAAAACGGAAATGCTTCCCGGTCTCCTTCTCGCGCTTCCTGCCGTAAGCGACCAGGTCCTCCACAACCTTCCAGTTGAGCGTCGGCTCCCCGCCGAAGAAATCCACCTCGAGGTTTGTGCGGTGGCCGGAGTTCGCAATCAGGAAATCCAGCGCCTGGCAGCCGACCTCATAGCTCATGAGGGAACGGCGGCCGTGATATTCGCCCTCATCGGCGAAGCAGTAGCGGCAGGCCAGATTGCAGTCGTGGGCGATATGCAGGCAGAGGGACTTGACTACCGTCTTCCTCTTCTTGAAATCGGTGACAAACCGCTGATAGACATCCGCGGCGAAAAGCTCGCCGAGATCCACAAGCTCCTGGGCCTCATCGAGGCACTCGGCGATCTCCCCGGCCGGGTATTTCCCGCTGAGCGCTTCCACGGTCTCCCTGCGGGCGCCCTCCGGGAGCTTCTCTGGCCTCGCCATGTCGGGCACGCGCTTCGCCAGCTCCCCGATGACGTCGTACATCTCCTCATCCACCGAGTGCACGGCGCCGCTGTTTACATCGAGAACGATATAGTATCCGTTGTTAATAAACTGATGAATCACTGTGATTTCCTCGCTGTCCTGTTATGATCAAAATGCGGTAACTGTTCAGATCCCCTTATCTCGCGAAGTTCCGCTCTGCCCGATGCCCGTGGCGCCTGCGGCAGGTGCCCCGGGCAGTGACAAAGCGCGCACAAAACAGACAAAACACATACTCCCGCCAAAACATCCGCGGCCGGGGTATTTGCTTTGCCTGTTTTCTGTCCATCCTGTCTCCGCCCTGAAATTTTCTCCGGAAAAACCGCAAGCGGGACGATGAACGCCCCGCCTGAATGTTCGGACGACCAAATTACCGATTCTCGTTCTCGCAAGTCTGATTGCCGACCGTGCAGCTTGTCTTGCATGCGGACTGGCAGGAAGTCTGGCATTCGCCGCAGCCGCCCTTGGTCATGCTGTTCTTCAGTGTGCTGGAAGTCAGTGTCTTAACATGCTTCATTGTCATTTCCTCCTATCGCTGCTTTATCAGAACTGCTGTTCGCAGTCATGCGCAGATCACAAAGCCTCTGTGCGCTTTCCCGTCGAATTATAGCATAGCCGGAAATTTCCTGCAATCGTTTTTGCCCGCCGGCAGCAACCCTGCCGCATAACCCCGCGCCCGGAACCCGCTGTATTCTCCCTCAGGCTTAATTCTCCGCAGGGCGGCCGGAATTCTGCCGTTTCTCCATGGGCGCGCCATTTTCCGGCAGGGTGATCCGCACTTTGTCGATCCGGTTGCCGCGAACCCGCTGCGCGGTGAGGCGGATCCGGTCGATGATGACCGTCTCACCCTGCGCGGGCAGGTGGTCCAGAAGGCCAATCATCAGGCCGCCGATCGAGTCGTAATCCTCGGACTCCAGGGAAATGCCCAGGCGCTCATCGATGTCGCCAAGGTTCATCGACCCCTCGACGACATACTCGCGGCTGTTCACCTGGCGGAAATTGTTGTCCTCATCGTCATCGTACTCATCGTGGATTTCCCCGACGATCTCCTCCAGCATGTCCTCCAGGGTGATCAGGCCCGCCGTGACGCCGTACTCATCGATCACGATGACGATGTTCACATTTCCCTTCCGCATGTCCACCATCAGGTCGGAAACCCGCTTCATCTCAAAGGTAAAGAACGGCTTCCGCAGGTAGTCGCGGACGTTGAAATTGTCGTCCTGTCCCCGGAGGAGGATATCCTTGATGTTCAGGATGCCGGTCACATCATCGGAGGAATCCTCATAAACCGGGTAGCGGGTGTATTTCTCCTTCCGGAAAATCCGCATCAGCTCGTCGTACGTGGCGTCGGCGCGGACGAAGGTCATGTCCACCCGGGGCACCATCACATCCCGGGCGACCGCGTCCCCGAAATCGAAGACGTTGTTGATCATCTTCTTCTCGGATTCCTCAATCTCTCCCTCCTGATGGCTGACCTCGACCATCGTCCGGAGCTCATCCTCCGTGATCGTGTCCCCCTTCCGGTGCAGGTCGACCCGGAGAATCCGGAGCACCAGAAATGCCAGCCTGTTGACCAGCACGATCGCGGGCGTAAGAAAGCGCATGAAGAACCAGATGATCCCGGCAATCCGCAGGGAAATCTCATCGGCATAAAGCGTCGAGGCGGTCTTCGGGGAAATCTCGCCGAAGACCAGGATCAGCAGGGTCAGGATGCCGGTGGCGGCGCCCACCACCCGGCTGCCGAACACGCTGGTCACCAGCACGGTGGAGAGTGACGACGCGTAGAGGTTCACGATATTGTTCCCGATCAGGATGGCGCTCAGCATTTTGTCCGGCTTCTGGAGGATTTTCAGCACGGTTTTCGCCCGCTTATCCCCGCTGTCCGCCAGATTTTTCATCCGGATCTTGTTGACTGTGGTGAGCGCGGTTTCCGAGGAGGAAAAAAACGCCGAAAAAATGATGAGGACAATGAGAACGCACAATCGGACACTGTCGTTAGAATCCAAGAATATAACTTCCTTTCCTGAGCAGCCGGCAGAGTGCGGCAAAGCCCGCGCCTTTCCGGGCTTTTCCGCCCTCCGCGGCAGTGACATGGGGTTTCCCCGGAAGCAGCACAGCCGCCTCGGCGAGAAGTGTTCCCGACACAATGCCGACATCACCGAGATTAAAAACCGCCTTCCGGAGCGGTCCCCGCTTTACGCAGAGATAATCCACCACATATCCGCGGCGCATCCGGTCCAGGAGGTTGCTCAGCGAGCCTGCCGTGATCATGGTGTATGCCAGCTTTTCCAGCTTACCGGAATCTTCCCTGGTGAAGAGGTGCATCAGGATCCCCGCCGAGGCGGAGGTGAGGCAGAGGGGAAGCGTCCTCACGAGCTCCGGATGCCGGTTCAGGATTTTAAAGGAGAAAACCGGATTATGGCTCCGGTAAATGGCCACCTTCCCCCCGGTGCCCGCGAGATCCCGGGGATAATCCTCCGGTTTTCCATTTTCGATCCTGTCCTTGAGCAGTGTGTCGGCGCCGAAGATGCCGGCGCCGAGCAGAAGATATGGCAACATTCAGCCTCCTCCTGTCCCGAAATCCAGTACTTTGCATAACGAAATCACAGGGAGCGGTACCGTCCCCTGTGATTCTACGATAGCATAATTCTGATTTTCCCGCAACGAGGCAGCGGCAAAAGATCAGCCGCCGCATTTCCCGCAAAGGGCTGCGGGATCAGCCGCGGAATCACTCGCTCCGGAGCGCGTCGATGGGGTTCAGCCTCGCTGCCCGGCTCGCCGGCATGTACCCGAAGATCAGCCCGATGCCGACAGAGACGCTGAAGGATACCGCGACGGCGCCGAAGGTCGCCGTCGCCGTGATCCCCAGAAGGTTGCCGGCAACCACCGTCAGGGCGCAGCCGGCAATAATCCCGATAATGCCGCCGATGGAGCTCGTCACCGCGGCCTCAATAACAAACTGCTGCATGATCGTGCTCCGCTTCGCGCCGAGGGACTTCCGGATGCCGATCTCCCGGGTTCTCTCCGTGACAGAGACCAGCATAATGTTCATCACGCCCACGCCGGCAACCAGGAGGGAAATTCCCGCGATTCCGCCAAGCATCAGGGACATCGACTGGATCATGGAATTCATGGAATCCAGGAGCTCGCTCATGGCGGTGATGTTGTAGAGATCCTCATTTTTAAATGTTTCATAGAGGAAATCGCTGATCAGGGACTTCGCCGCCGTCGAGTCGTCGGTACTGCGCACCGTGAAGAGATAATTGTTCACTGTACCGTTCCGGGAGAGCTTGATTGCCGCCGTGTAGGGGATATAAACGAAATCGTCGTCCCCGCCTTCCTCCATGGTGTCGCTCCCGCTGGTCTGCCGCTCCACCACGCCGACGATCTTGTAGCTCTCCCCGTTGACGCGGAGGGAATTGCCGAGCGCGGAATCGGCGCTGTCAAAGAATTCTTTGACCAGGTAGGCGCCGACAACGCAGACTTTCTGGCGGGACATAATGTCCGAGTACTGGATAAACCGGCCCGCCTGGAGATTTTCCCCGAGGATATCCAGATAGTCCTCACTGACGCCGGTCATAGCCGTGCTGTCCAGGGATTCATTGCCGTACTTGACCGCGCCGGTCGTCACACTGACTACCGGGCTCATATGGTCAAAGGTATCTGTATTCTTCCCGTAAAAGTCATACATATTGTCAACGCTCACGGACCGGGTCTTGAGGTTGACCATATTGACCGTGATCCGGTTCGTGCCCATACTCGCGAAGCTGTCCCGCATGGAGGACATTTCCCCGTTGACAATCCCGACGAGGATGATGACTGCCGCCACGCCGATGATAATGCCGAGCATGGTCAGGAAAGAGCGCATCTTATTGCTCCAGATGCTCTTCAGTGCCAGGATGAATGACTGCAGAAACATCGGCTGACTCCTCCTCCCGCCGCAGCAAGGCCCCATAGTCGTCCACGGAGCCGTCAAATACAATCTTCCCGTCCGACACCCGGACGACCCGCTTCGCCATCATGGCGATCGAGCTGTCATGGGTGATCATGACGATGGTATTGCCCTCGCCATTCAGCTGCCGGAGAAATTCCAGCACCTGGTGCCCAGTACGCGAATCCAGGGCGCCGGTCGGCTCATCCGCGAGAATCAGGGACGGGTCTCCCGCCAGCGCCCGGGCAATCGAGACACGCTGCTGCTGGCCGCCGGAAAGCTGCATCGGCTTATTCCGCCACTTGTCCTTAAGGCCGACCCGCGCAAGCGCCGCGAGTGCCCGCCTCTTCCTCTCCTCCGCCGGCACTCCGGCATAGAGGAGGGGAAGCTCCACATTGCCCAGCAGGTTCTCCCTCGGGAGAAGATTGTACTGCTGAAAAATGAAGCCGATCATCCTGTTCCGGATGCCCGCCAGTTCATCGTCCTTCATGTGGCTGACATCCTTCCCGTTCAGGAAATACTGTCCGCTCGTGGGGACATCCAGCGCGCCGATAATGTTCATCAGCGTGGATTTGCCGCTGCCGGACTTGCCGACAATAGCCACAAACTCGCCCTGGCTGATGGAGAGGGAAACACCGTCGGAGGCATGGATTTCCTCCCCGCCCATCTTATAGATTTTATAGATGTCCCTGAGCTCGATCAGCGGCCGCTTCTCCTGCCCGCGCTGCTCCCGGGCTGACGTTGCCGCGCCCATTACATCGGGCCTCCGCTGCCCCGGTCTCCACCTGGGCCGCCTTGGCCTCCCTGACCGCCTTGGCCTCCCTGGCCGCCGCCCATATCGCCGCCGCCCGGGCCGCCCTGGCCGCCGCCCATATCGCCGGGCATGCCCGGCTGCTGGCTGCCGCTGCTCACGGTGCTCTGGGTCACATAGACCACGTCCCCCTCGCTGAGGTTGCCGGAAGTGATCTCGACATAATCGTCGGTCACGAGGCCGGTGGTGACATCCACCTCACGGAAGCCTGACGGCACGCCGGAATCGGCATTTTCCGGGGAATCTCCGGATGCCTTGGCTGTCTCCGTGCCTTCTCCGGAATCCTTGACATAGACCTTATTGCCCCGCTGAAGGGCATCCGCCGGGATGGCAATGACATTCTCCGCGCTGTCCAGCGTGATCACGCCCTCGACGTTCATCCCCGGCAGAAGGCCGCCATAATCGGTAAGTGTCACGGTCACCGGATAGTAGGTGACTCCGTTCGAGCTTGTGCCTTCCATGCTGACGCTGGTCACCTCGCCCTCGAAGGTCTGCCCCTCAAAGGCATCCGCAGTCACGTCGACCTTCTGGCCGACGGAGACATTGCTGATATCCAGCTCATCGATGTCCATCTCAAAGGTGACAGAGGACAGGTCATAGATCACTGCAAGCGCCGTGGAACTGGAGAGATTCTGGATATTGTCGCCAACCTTGACATCCCGGGAAACCACGGTGCCGGAAATCGGTGCGGTGATCGTGTAATTATCGTAATCATCCTTGGTGCTGTCCAGACTGCTCTGGGCCTGCTCCACACTGCTCTGCGCCTGATCCACCGAATCCTTGTAGGTCTTCAGAAGATCCTGCGCGTCAGAGGCCTTCATCCGGAAGAGCGGCGTGCCCACGCTCACATGATCGCCCGCATGAACCAGGACTTCCGCGCACTCGACAGCATTTTTGAGATTGGAGGCCACAATCGTGGAATTGACGATCGCCGTAAATGTCCCCTCCGCGGCGGAGGTGTAATTCCCAATCACCGCGCTTGCGGCGGTGGAAGTCGTCAATCCCCCCGGATTCGACACACGAATCGTCACATAGCGGACAAGCCGCCCGCCGGCCAGGGTCTCATCCTGCGCAGCGACCGAGACCACCTGCCCCTCGATCTGCTCCAGCGTGTCTGAAAGGGTCAGCGCTGCCGTGCTTCCGGCTGCAATCTGCTGCGCCTCGATGCTCAGGAAGGGGATACGGATCTCCATGGTGGAATCATCATAGATCTCCGCGATCTCCGTACCGCCGCTGACATCGTCCCCGGCCTCGATCTTGACCGACTTGATATACCCGCTCTTTGGCGATTTCACGGTATTCCCGCTGAAATCGCTCTCCGCCTGGGCATAGTCCTTCTGGGCGTCGCTCAGCTCCGACTGTGCCCTGGACAGCGAATTCTCCGCCGAGGTCAGCTTTGAGGACATCGAGGAAGCATCGATCTCATAGAGGACCTGCCCCTCGGTTACCTGGTCGCCGACGTCAAAATAGCACCCTGTCACCTCGCCGTCCGCCATCGAGGTCAGATTGTAGGTCTGCTTCGGGGAAATGGTTCCGGATGCCGACAGCGTCTGGGTGATGGTCTGGCGGGAAACCGTGGCCGTCTTGACGGAAGCCTCCGCCGCCGCGTTTTTCTCCGCTTTCCGCCGCTGCCAGAGGACTGCCCCGCCCGCGGCCACGGCCACGATGAGCACGGCAAGAATAATCCTTTTCTTCGTCACATAAAATTTCCAGGTTCTTTTCATCGTCTCACCGGCTGTCTTATGCAATATTTTCATCTGCTGTTCTCCTGAACTCCGTCTCCTCCGGCGTTAACCGGCAATGGCGATGACCGGTTAATCGACGATGGCGATGACCACCTTGGCCTCCTCGCCATTGACTGTCCGGGTCGCCCAGACGATCGTGACATCGTCCTTCACCTCCACGTTGCCGTACACGGAAAATGCGTACTGCATGTCCGAGGTGGTGATCTTGTACTCCGTTCCGTCGATGACGATCGACGTCGGCGTCATGACGTCGGAGGAGCCGTAATAGATGGACTCCAGCTTTCCCTCAGCAGCACCGATGGTCTCATTTCCGTCACTGTCAGTCCCGCCCTCGGTGGAATAGGCGTATACCATCTTCGTGGTGGAATTATAATAGATGATCACCGTGTCCTCATCCGCTGTATTCTCAATCTGGGATTTGGTGCTGGCCTGCCCGTTCAGATAGTAACTCGCCTTATTCTTGGAAAAATCGATGATCGAACCGAGCTTGGATCCCTTTTTCAGCAGGTACGGCCCCCTGAGGTCATCCTCGAGGGAGGCAAAGGGGTTGAGGTCACCGTCGCTGTTGACCTCATAGCCAAGTGCCTTGCCATAGATCGTGCTGCTGGTCTTCGCCTCGTTCTCATGATCCTTCGTGTTCGTATCGAGAAGGTTGTAGATGAGGTTCACACAGTCCGAGTTGGCCAGCGTATCTGTGGACGCCTTGGAAATGTTTTCATTAAGCCCCAGGGCGTCGAACTTCGCCATCCGGTTAGAGACGAGGCTTCCGGTAAAGTCGGAATCCGTATAACCGAGCAGCGTGAGGACGGCCTTGGCTGCCTGCGCCATATTGACCGGGTCGTCCGGCTTAAACTTGCCGCCGAGAAAGCCGGTCATCCATCCCTGCTCCGCCGCGACGCGGATATAGGCGGCATTCTCACTGTTCGCGGCAACATCCGCATAGAGTGTAACGTTGTTCTCCGTACTGACATCCTTATAGGCGGAAGCCTTCACCAGCATCTTCGCGAACTGTGCCCGGGTGACCCCGGCGGAATCTGACGCTGCGGCGTCCATAATGCCCGCGGTGGTGATGATTTTTCTCCGCATCTCATAGGTGCTGGATGCCTCCGCCGTGATCGTCGGAGCGAGGGCGCTGACTGCCGTCATCGCCGCCATCGTGCCTGCCAGTAATCTTTTCCTCATTTTCTACCTCCGCGAATGCAATTTTAGAAAAAGTCCCGGCGAAAAGGACTCGTCGGGACCATATTCAGCTCGACAGCATCATGGTGTCTCTTCCTCAGCAACGCCGGTGCCCTCGTCGGCACTGCTCTCCGCCGCACTGCTCTCCGCCGGCGGCGTCTCTTCATCAGAATCGCCATCGCTCCCACTGTTCCCCGGGAGGTTCTGTGCATCCTTGCGGTAGCCCAGCGTCACCTGGACCTCACGCTCCTGATACTGTCCATTTTCCAAGGTCTGTACCGTCAGGGTGACTGTCTCGCCACCGCGGTAGTATTTCAGCTGATCTTTCAGCTCCTCTCCTGTCTTCACGCTCTGCCCGTCGATCTTCGTGATGATATCTCTCTCGTGGAGATCGGACTTTTCAGCCGCGCCGCCCTTGATGATCTGGTAGACATAAATCCCCTCGGGCATCCCGTACGCCTGCGCAAGGCTGCTGTCGATATTCTGCAGCCGGATCCCCAGGTAGCCCTGCTCATTTTCCGGCACAGCCTTTCTCGTCTGACGGGACATCAGTTCATCGATGATCGACTTTGCCTGGCTGATCGGGATCGCATACCCGATGCCCTCGACATCCGTATCCGAGTACTTGGCGGAATTGATGCCGATCACGTTGCCGTCAAGATCCAGCAGGGCGCCGCCGGAGTTGCCGGGGTTGATTGCCGCGTCGACCTGGATCAGGTTGCGGGTGACACCATCGATCGTCACCTGCTTGTTCAGGGCACTGACCACGCCGGTCGTGACTGACTGGCCCTTGCCCAGGGCATTCCCGATAGCAACAACCCCCTGTCCGAGCTTCAGGCTGTCGGAATCCCCGAGATTTGCGATCTTGATCTTTCCCTTCGTCTCGTCGGGGATATCAGAGAGCGCGACGGAGACCACCGCCAGGTCGGAATCGGAATCCGTTCCCTTGATGGATGCCTTGACGCTGTCCCCGTCGGTAAAGGTCACCGACATTTCCTCCGAATCTTTGACCACGTGGTTGTTCGTCACGATCAGCAGCTCGGAATCATTCTGCCCGGCAATGATGCCGGAACCGGAGCCGCTGGCCTCGTACTGCTGCTGGCCGAAGAAGAAATCATTCTGGGTCACAATCATCTTGTTGTTGATCGCGACAACAGACGGCATGGCATTGGCCACGATGTCTGTCACATCCATCGGCTTTGCGGAATCGGAAGATCCGCTCCCGGATGATGCGGAAGCATCCGCGGACGTTGCCGTGGTCTCCTGCTGGGCGATGGTTTCCTGCCGGGCCGGGGATGCCGCGTTCGCCGCCCGGTATACCCCGTACATGGTTCCGCCTGCCGCCGCGCCGAAGACGGCGCCGGAGAGCACGAGGACTGCCGCCCTCCTGGCGAATTTGCCGCCGTTTCCTCTTCCCGGCTTCTTCCCCCTGCTGCCGTCCCGCCCGGCATCCGCACTGCCGGAAGGCGCCGTGCTCCCGTACTGCGGCCCGCGGTACGGGTCGGACGACGCGCCGTCTGAGGCGTCCCTCCTGCTGCCGGAAGAAGAAGTGCTGTACGGGTCATCGTCCGTGCTGCTGTAAGAGCCGTAGCCGCCCTCTGATGCGCTGTCCGCACTGCTTCCGGCCTCCCGGTCTCTGTATTCTCTGTCTTCGCTGCTATCTCGCTGCGGGTTGAAATACTGGGGATTTTCTCCCGCGTCATTCCCTGGAAATCCGTTTTCCGGATAATTGCTGCTCATAACATAACCTCCCTGCTGATGATGCCTGCCGGCATCTATCCAACTATGATTATCCTAACAGCCAAATGTGTTGGAACTGTGAAAATTTTTCGCACAGATTGTGAAAGCGCTTTTCCGCGCCATGCCGCTGGTTTTCCCCGAGAACAGGCGGACATGGAAAGATCCCGGCCGGTTCACACAATTGCGCAAAGGCAGAAAAAGGCCCCGGCCGGTTCACGATAGAACCGCCGGGACCCCGATGTCTCGCTGCCGATGCTTCTTCCTTATTCTCTCGATTCTTCTGATGTCCGCGTGGAGGACGGCTTCGTCCCGGAGACCTTCGTCCCGGATGTCTTTGTCCCGGACGTCTTTGTCCCGGATGTCTTTGTCCCGGATTCCTTTGTCCCGGATGCCTTTGTCCCGGTTGAAGACTTCGTGGAGGATTTTTCGGCCTCCTCGGAGGATTCCCCGGCTTCCGTCGGGCTCCGCCACTCGCTGACCAGGGTTTCCTGCTGATCGTCATCCCCCACGCTGGTATCGCCCGCCTTCATTTTCCCGAGCCCGGTCACATCCGCGATGTGGCTGCTGATCTCCTGTACCGTTTCTGACGGTTCATAGTCCTTATCGCCGAAGAAAAATTCATGGAGCTTCACCACATTGCTCTCCAGTGTGCGCGGGATAACGCAGTATCCGCGGCCGCCTACCCGCTTCCCGCCGTTGTCCTCCGGGAACCCGTAGGTGGAGGAAATCTTATAGTGCCCGACATTGGCCACCATGGCCAGCAGGTCGTTCATGCTCGCGCTGGTCGCGATCTGGGGAAATACCGTCTTCACGAGATTATCCAGCGTGGCAAGATCCGCCGATTTCATCTTCTGCAGGGCAAGCTCGATGATGAGGCGCTGCCGCTGGGTCCTCCGGAAATCGGAATCCATCAGGCGGAGCCGCCCGTACGCCACCGCCTGGATGCCATCCAAGTGGTTCATCCCCGCGGATTTCAGCTGGGTAGAACCGATCCCGGTGGATTTCACCGTCTCCGTGATAAAGGCGTTGATATACTTGAATTCATCCTCGGAGATCTCGACATCCACGCCACCCAGGATATTGATTGCCTCCGCCACCGCCTTCCAGTTGAAGGTGGCATAGTCGTCAATTTCCAGGTCAAGGTTGTTGTTCAGGGCTTCCACAGCCTGAGTCGGGCCTCCGATCTGATAGGCGGCGTTGACCTTGTTATACATATCGTCGCCGATCTTCATGTAAGTATCTCGGTAAATGGAAGCGATGCGGATATCGCCGGTGTCATGATCAACATTGACGATCATATTGACATCCGAGTTATTGCCGGCGCCCAGGGAATCATCCCTGCTGTCTACCCCGAAGACCGCCACGGTCCAGTATCCTCTCATCTGTTTCCGGGTATTGACATTCAGATTATTGTTCGCCATCTCCTGCCGGTTCCACGGGAGGCGCTGGAGAAGGCTAAGGCGGCTGTAGCCGTAATAGCCGGCGAAGCCGGCAAGGAAACAAAGCAAAAGAAGGAAAACCAGCATCACCCTGCGGATTCGTTTTCCCTTTTTCCGTTTTCGCGACATATTCCGACGCCGCTTTTCCTCCGCCCCGCGGGATGCTGCCTGCGCGCTCCGGCTTTGCCCGCCTCTCCGGCGGGAATGTGCCACTTTGCCGGGATCCTCCGGCTCCCCGGAGATGCTGTACTCGGTGCGGGCGAAAGTGTCCTGCCTGCGGGAACCGCTGCGGGGAGAAGTGTCCCGCCTGCGGGAACCGCTGCGGGAAGAAATGTCCCGCCTGCGGGAACCGCTGCGGGAAGAAGCGTCCTGCCCCCGGGAGCTGCCACGGCTGAAGGAGTCAGAAATGACATCCAGGGAATATCCCTGGTATCGCCCTCTCGCGGCTATCTCCCCATCTTTCGGTTGTCTTTCCGGATGATCCCCGCCCCCGCCGAACCGGCTGGACAGGATATCCGGGCCGTCATCGGGAAGGCGGACACCGTCCTCTCTGTCTTTATCCATTGCTGCTCCCATTGATCAGTATGCGTTCTTGTTGATGAATCCCTTGAAAAAGGTCAGAAACAGGATCTTAAAGTCAAATCCCAGCGACCAGTTCTCAATATAGTAGAGATCGTGCTCGATCCTCTTGGTGATGGAGGTATCTCCCCGGAACCCGTTGACCTGCGCCCAGCCGGTCATGCCCGGTCGCACCTGGTGCTTGATCATATAGCGCGGGATCTCCTCCCGGAACTTTTCCACAAAGAAAGGCCGCTCGGGTCGCGGCCCAACCAGGCTCATATCCCCCTTCAGCACATTGAAGAGCTGGGGCATCTCGTCGATGCTGGTCTTCCGGATAAAGCGGCCGACGGGAGTTACCCTGGCATCACCGGGGGTCGTCCACCTGCTCTTCTCCTTTTCCGGCGCCTGCACCGTCATCGAGCGGAATTTGTACATCCGGAACGGCTTATTGTGAAGGCCGACCCGCTCCTGGCTGAAAATCACCGGCCCCGGGGACGTCAGCTTGACCAGAGCCGCGGTGACCAGCATGATCGGGGAAAAGAGGACAATCGCCACGAGCGCCCCGAAGATATCCACGATCCGCTTCATGATCGCGTTCAGCGGGTTCGTCAGCGGAACATGCCGGATGTTGATGACCGGCATCCCCTCCAGATCCTCCATATAGGGCTGCGTGGGGATGAAATTATAGTAATCCGGGATGAACTTTGTGTGGACACCGGACTTCTCACAGGCAGCGACGATATTTTCCAGCTTGGCATACTCGGAGAGGCTCAGGGTGATCGCGATTTCATCCAGGGTGTTGAGCGCGAGAATCTCCGGGAGATCCTCTGTTCTTCCAATCACCCGGATTCCACGGTATTCCTTCCCCCACGCCACATGGTCGTCCAGAATGCCCCGGATCTGGTAACCCCACTCGGGATTTGCCCGAACCCGGTCAATGAACCCCTCGGCTGCCTTGCTGTAGCCGACCAGCAGGACATGCTTCTGGTTGTAGCCGTTCGAGCGCATTTTCCGGAGGCCGAAACGGAGGAGATTTCTCGCCAGGGTTTCGGCCGCTGTATTGATGACGTAGAACAGGACAACCATCGGCCGGGAAAAATGATAGAAATACGGATTTTTCCCGCCAAAGAACAAAATCAGCGCCAGGGTCAGTACGCCGAGGGTGTTCGCCTTGAAAATATTGGCCAGCTCAACCCTGGCCACCTGAACCCGTTTCGGCGCATAGAGATGAAAAACCGCGTACAGGAACAGGTAGTAGGGGATGATCAGCACGCCTGCGATGATGTAGACCATGGACATGTAGTCCCGGTTGGCCGGCGTCACCAGCGACCGCGTGCTGCCATAGACAATGTACCAGGCGAGGAGATAGGATATGGCAATCACCACTCCGTCTAAGGCAACATGAAGCCGGTTCAGCCTCTCCTGATTATTTTTGATCATCTGTCTCTGCCTCTGTCACTCCCGGCGGGCTCAGCCCTCTGCGCCCGGGCCAACCGCCTCTTGATTGCTCTTATTGCTGCTGTTGTCCGAAGCGGGACCTGCCGGCTCAGCGGCCTTCGGCTCCTCCGCCTTGGTTTCCGCGGGTTTTGGCTCGGTCTCCGTCTTCGGCCCCACGGACGCGTGCGCATTCGTCTCGCTGCCCGGTCCGGCTGCCTTGGTCGCAGCCTTCTCAGTCTCGTCGTCCTCCGGCGGATCAATCACATCGCCATGCGCGTCCGTCGGATATTCGGTCTTGCCGGATTTGTCCGTGGGCAGAACCACTTTCCCGTTCTTCTCCGTCTCAAAGATCACGTCGCCATTCTCGTCCGTCTCATAGACCGCGTTCCCCTTGCTGTCGGTGGAGTACTCGTAAGCCTCCGTCTTCTTCTTTGCCTTGGTCTCCGGATCGGTCACCGGCTCCAGGGAATCATATTTTTTGCTGGACTTTCCGCTGGTCGACCCGCTGCCCATGATCCGGTGGAACGCATCGGCACTGATCCCCTGGTCTGTCGCCACATGGCCGATCACCTTCGCGTTGGTCGTGAGGCCGGTCACGCTGGCAATATGGCTGCTATACTCCTGAATCGAGTTCGGCACCTGGTAGTCCTGCTCATCAAAGAGGAACTGGTGCAGCAGCTTGACATTGTAGGCCAGGGTCTGCGGAATGACGCAGTCGCCGAGCTTGTCCATCCGCTTCTCGCCGCGCGCGCTCGGGAAGCCCTGGGTATCGGAGATATTGAATTTTGTGATCCGCTTCGCGAGCGGGACAATGTCATCCACGGAGACGTTGGTCGCAAGCTCCGGCGTGATCGTGAAAATCAGGTTCTGCAGGGTGCCCCAATCCGCGTTCTTCGCCTTTTCAAATGCTTTCTCCAGGACAATCCTCTGGCGCTCGGTCCGGGCGTAGTCGGTATCGCTGTAGCGGATGCGGGCATAAGCCACCGCCTGGATACCGTCCAGGTGGACATGGCCGCTGTGCGTCAGCTGGACACTGCCGATACCGGTCTCCTTCACGGTCTCCGTGATGTAGGCATTGATCCAGGAGAACTCGGCATCGCTCAGGTCGACATCCACACCGCCGAGGATATTGATGGCCTTTGCCACAGATCCCCAGTTAAATGTCGCATACTGCGTCACATTGAGGCCGAGGTTCTTGTTGAGCGCCTTGACCGCCTGCTCCGGCCCGCCCTGGGCATAAGCCGCGTTGATCTTGTTGTAGGAGTTCTTATCATTGACGTTCAGATAGGAATCCCGGAAGACGGAGATAATGCGGATATCCCCCGTCTCCAGATTCGCGCTGATAATCATGTTGACGTCAGCGTTCGTCCCCTTTCCGACGTTCTGCACACCGTTTTCCATGCGGGAGTCCACGCCGAAGCACATGATGTTGAAATAGCCTTCCATATCCGCGAGCTGCTGCTCGGAGAGATCCAGGTTCTGCACCGCGTTCTCATCGAACTCGATCTTCTGCATGGCACCGAAGGTCCGCTGGTAGACGTACCAGCAGACCGCGCCGATCAGGAGGGCGAGGACAAGAAAGACTTCCAGCACGGCAAGCCAGACCCTCCTCTTCCTGCGCCCGTACTTCCGGCTGTGCGCACCTCGTCCCCTGCTTTCGCGGCTTCCCCCCGGGTAGCCTCCGCCCGCGGATGCGCCGCGGCCTGCCACATGCAGGCGGCTCCCGGAGGAACCGTCAGACGAACCGCTGTTTCGGCCGGTTCCTGTTCTTCCCGCGGAATTTCTGTTTCTCCTCCGGGCGCGCATGCGCTCCAGTTCGTCGTCATTGTAAGCCATCATGTACCTTTCTCCGGAAAAATTCCCAGCAGTAGAGTAAGGCGCCGTAAATCAGCTCCCCCTCGATGAGCAGATAGTTTTTCAGATGCTCCGGCCGGTATGGCACCCGCCGCGCGCGCCCGGCTGTCCGGATTCCTTCCAGAAGCCCCGACACATAGTCCCTTCCAAACCCTCTCCGGGCAAAAAAAACAGATTTGACCGCAGTCCCCAGGGCGATCGCAGGAAGATTAAAGATAAGCTGCGGAAGGGGCATATTCTTCCAATTCAGATAGACATTATTCCTCGCCGCAAGACGCACCTTGAACGGATTGTATTTTGATCCGCTGGTGCCGCTGCCTACATGAAAAACCTTCGCCGACGGGCAGTACAGGTTGTCATAACCGTAAATCTTCGCCCGGTAGCCGACGTCGATATCTTCCAGGTAGGCAAAATGCATCTCGTCAAAATCCCCGATCTCCCGGAATACCGACCGGCGGTAAATGGCTGCCCCGGCGCAGGCCGAAAAGATCATGGAGCCCTTCCGGTACCGCCGGATACTCTGCCCTACCCCACGCTGGTACGCCCAGCCCATCACCGAATACATATCCCCGGCATCATCGATCAGCTCGGGATGCGCCATCTGGATCATCTTCGGGCTGACCGAGAAGATCCGCGGCGAATGGGCGATGGCCCGGACGAGTTCCGCCACGTAGAATTCGTCGCACTCCACATCATTGTTGAGCAGGATCACATAGGGCGTCCCGCTCTCCCGGATCCCCCGGTTGACCGCCCCGGAAAACCCGGTGTTCTCCCCGAGGTAATCAACCTCCAGCGGAACCGGAAAATCCCCCTCACGGTACCGCTCCAGGATTTCCCTGCTGTTGTCCTCGGAGCCGTTGTCAATCACGAGGACGCGGAAAGCGCGGTAGGACTGCCGCGCCAGGGAATCCAGGCATTTTTCCAAAAATTGCCCCCCGTTATAATTGGGGATCACCACAGTTGCTGTCTCTTTCATGAACTGCCCTCTCCCGGCACACGCCATCCCCCGTCATACCTCCAGCCGGTAAGGCTCGCCGATCTTCTCCTTCCGAAGATCCCGCAGGGAGAAGTCCGCCTTCCGGAGCGTGAGATTCGGGTTGTAGTACGGGTCGCCGTTTTTCAGGATATCCGGCCACTTTTCCGCGAAGGTCCGGATCTCGCTGTTAAATCTCGCCACCTTCTCCGGGGTATCCTCTAGGCCGCGGGACTTGGATTCGTAGTGGTGGAGCACCGCGTAGGGATTATAAACCACAAGCTTACCCTGGGCGCGGACCTTCATGCAGTAATCGATATCGTTGAAGGCCACGGCGAGATCCTCGGAAAAGCCGCCGGCTCGGTCGAACACCTCCCGCTTCGTCATCAGGCAGGCAGCGGTCACGGCGCTGTAATCCTGGGCGCTCATCGCCCGGTGGAAATAGCTCACCTGATACTTGCTCTGCCCGACAAAAGCCGCCCCGGCGATCCCGCCGAAACCGACCACCACCCCGGCATGCTGGATCGACCCGTCCTGATAGAGCAGGCGGGCACCGACCGCGCCGACATCCGGCCGCTGGCAGTAGCCAAGCATCTCCTCAATAAAGTTTTCGGCGATCAGCTCCGTATCATTATTGAGGAACAGCAGATAATCCCCCTTCGTCACCCTGACGCCGAAATTATTAATCGCGGAATAATTGAATTTCCCCTTCCAGGTCACCACGCGGACATTGGAAAATTCCTTCCGGATCCTCTCATAATAATCGAAGGTCTCCTGCTCCGTGCTGTTGTTCTCCACAATCACAAACTCGACATTCCGGTAGGTTGCCCGCTCCTCGACCGCCCTCAGGCAGGTGTCGAGATCCGCAGCGTGATCCTTGTTCGGGATGACGATGGAGACCAGGGGATCCCCCTGGATGCGGAAAACCGTGTGGTAAATGCCGTAGTCCACCCCTTTTTCCACCTTCTCGTAGGGAATGCCCACCCGGTCGTAATGGGCGCCGATCGCGCGCGCACCGGCCTCGAAGGCGTAGAGCTTGCTCTCCGGGTTGCTGGCCGTGGAATTCCGGTGGCATCTCCAGTGGTAGAGCACCTTCGGGATGTGGCGGATCTCCGCCGCCTGCTCGGTGCAGCGGAAAATGAAGTCGTAATCCTGTGCTCCGTCAAACTCCTGGCGGAAGCCGCCGACGCGGCCGGCGAGATCCTTCCGCACGCAGAGCAGGTGGCAGATATAGTTGACGCTGCAGAGCAGGTCAGGATTAAAGTCCGGCTTAAAATGCGGATCAAACAGCTGCCCGCCGTCCATATCCAGCTTATCCTCGTCGGAATACACCATGTCGCAGGACGGATGATCCCGGAAATTCCGGGCGAGCTCGTAGAGGGCATCCGGCGTCAGGGTGTCATCGTGATCCGCGAGGACGATATAATCCCCCTTCGCCATCGCGAGCGCCGCGTTGGTGTTGCCGGAGATTCCCCGGTTCTCCCCGAGAACCGAATAATGAATCCGCGGATCCTTGCCCGCGTACTCTCCGAGAATCCGGGAGACATCCTCCCCCTTTGGGCTCCCGTCGGCGATGCAAACCTCAAAATTCGTGTAGGTCTGCTGCCGGAGAGAATCCAGCAGGGCGCGAAGGTAGGCCTCCGGCGTCCTGTACGCCGGAATCACGATGGAGAACAGCGGTGACGGGTCAAAAATCTCATTTCGCTGCCGGGCGAGCTCCTCCTCGGTCGTCCGGACAAGCTCATACCACTCGGAATACTCATAATCGCTGTCGATTCCCTCGAATTTGAGCTTTGTCTTCCGGAGAAAATCCCGGATTCCGTTTTCCCTGAGGTAATCCATGCCGGAGCGCAGTGTCTGCGGCTTAAAGAGGCCGATCGCCCGGTGCAGCCTCTTATAGGAGGAACGGCTGTGCTTCCGGATCAGCTCATCGTTGTAATGGATCACGGCTTTCTTCCCGTCCCCGCGGATCACGAGATCGTAACTCTCCCCATGCACCCAGGGAAAACGGATATCAAAGCCGAAATCCTTGTCCACCGCCGTGCCGTAGTACGCCTCGCTGACATCGTCGCGGCGCGTGCGGACAAAATGCATGTCCACCTTCCGGTGGCTGCCGTCCAGTACCTCATATTCGATCACCGAATCGGGCGTCTTTCCGAGAGCCCAGCCGTTGAGCTCCATCGTATTCTCCCGGAGACGGACAACATCAATCTTATAGCGCATAATGGAATATCCTCTGCTGGTCGGCCTTCTCATTCTTCTGCGAAAAGGCGGGTATTCAAGCTCTCCCAAGTTTACCCGCAAAGCCTCCGACCTTCAATAAAATTTTTATTAAATCTGACCGCGCTGACCATTCTTATCCCTGTCCAGCACATGCGAGCGCCCGGAACCCCCGCCTCGGGCAAAGCAAGGATCCGCAGGAGGCAGCGGGCTGGACCATTTTCCATGCTTCTCCGCCGCTCCAACTGGACAGATTTCCACTTCATAATTCGATATTTTACCACAGGCCCCGGCATTACGCAAACAGGGCTCTCCGGCTGCTGCTGTTCAACCCCCGCATCCCGCGCAGCTTTGCTCCGCTCGGTCAGCCGTTACTTAATCGTAAGAAATAATCAAACACTTTCTGACCTGATCATGCTAAAATGGGGCAGCTAAGGAAAGGAGGCTTTTTGAACCTATGAGGCAAAGAACTGTATTTTCTGCGCGGCTGCTGATGACGGCTGTCCTCAGCTTCCTGCTGGTTCTCGGATGCGCATTCGTTTCCCTCGCGGACGAGACGGCAGAAAAGCCGGCAATCAACGCGACTGCACAGATCACCGGCTGCACCATCGACGCCGGAAGAACCACCGTCACCATCACCGCCACCGGCTCCGGGGACGCCACCGGCACTGACGGGCAGGTCTATGTAGTGGAAATGGGTTCCTGGCAGAACGACCTGGCCGGGCGGACGGACTATGTAACCTCCGCGCCCATCAGCTCCTCTTACACCTTTACCTTCCCGCTGAACGCGGGAACAGACAGTGACCGCTCCTACAAGTCCTTCATTCTCGCCGTGTGGGACGGCACCCAGTATCAGGCGCTCACCAGCCGTCACTTTATCACCAACCCGGAGATCGCCGCGAAGGACAAATCCACGGTAAAAATCACCGGCAAGAAGGGGCTCGCCGTCGATACCACGCTGCTGAACGATGCCATTTCCCTGGGCATCAAGCAGGCGAAGCTCGACATGGCGGTCAACCAGATGCAGGGGACGGGAATCTCCTACACCTGGAAGGGGAAGACCTACAATTTCAGCAAGGACTATTTTGACAAGTTTGACCATTACATCTCCACGCTGAGCAACCGCGGCGTCCTGGTGACCGCCGTCATCCTGAACGGATGGAGCGACAGCTCGCCGGATCTCTACCTCCCGGGGCTGACGAACGATGGCAAACACCCGTACTATGTCTTCAACACAACCACGGAAGCCGGGGAGAATTATGTTGAGGCGGTTGCCAACTTCCTCGCCGAGCGCTACAACGGGAGCAATGGCCACGGCAAGATCTTCGCCTGGGTCATCGGCAACGAGATCAACCATCAGTACTGGAACTACACCGGCGCGATGGACATCCGGAGCTACGTGAAGATCTACCAGCACGCCTTCCGGGTGTTCTACACGGCAGTCAAGGGCAGAAACGCCGATTCCCGTGTCTTCTTCTCCATCGACAATATCTGGAACGATTCGTCGCAGACCAACGGCACGACCTACTACAAGGGCAAGGATGTGCTCGACCAGTTTAACTCGGTAGCCGCGGAGGAAGGACAGATCGACTGGGGCCTCGCCTACCACCCGTATCCGTATCCGATGACAGACCCGGTTTTCTGGGACGACGGCAATAACGGCCTGACCCAGGATGTGTCCACCCCGATCCTGAACTTCTACAACCTGCATGTTCTCACCGATTACATGCAGACCGACGCGATGCGGAGCCCGACAGGCAAGGTCCGCCATATCACGCTCAGCGAGCAGGGCTTCACCTCGATGACCCCGAGCGGCAACAAGCTCCAGGAGCAGGCGGCGGCATTTGCCTATTCCTACTATCTGACAGAGAGCAACCCGTATATTGAGAGCTATCTCCTCTCCCGCCAGACAGACGCCCCGACAGAGACGCAGTCCAGCACGGCATTCGGCCTGTACTACTGCGATGAGAACAGCAGCGGCATCACCGCCACCCACAGCAAGCCGATCTACTCGATCTTCCGCGATATCGACAGGGCCGGGAAATCCCTCCAGGTATCTGCCGAGTGCAAGAAGACCCTGGGCATCAGCAAGTGGTCGGAGCTGATTCCGAACTTTGTCTGGTCCGGATCCGAATAAGGAAAGCCAAGCCGCGGGCGGCTTTTGAGAAAAGCCAAGCCTCCCGCGCACAATTTTCCGAGGAAAAAAGGCGTGTGAAAAATGAGCAGTCATTTTTCACACGCCTTTTTTTGTTACGCAGAGCACTTAAGGAGCGCGAGTTTAGTGCAAGCTATGCAAATTTGCCCTATTCTTCGTAGTAGTCGATCGCGAACAGCGGATCGCCCGCCTTGACCGCCCCCTCATGGAGCAGCCGGATCTTCATATTTTCCTCCATCTCGGAGCAGAGCACCGGGGCGGCCACCGAGGGCGCATGGGTTTTCAGATACTCCAGGTCGATCCTCAGCAGCGGGTCGCCCCGCTTCACCCTCTGCCCGGTCTCCACGAGGGCGGTGAACCCCTGGCCGTTCAGGTTGACCGTGTCTATGCCAACATGGATCAGCAGCTCCACACCGGAATCCGTGGTCAGGCCGACCGCGTGCTTCGTGTCAAAGACGAGGGAAATCTCCCCGTCCTCCGGCGCACAGACCGTGTCCCCGGACGGGGTGACCACAGCGCCGTCCCCCATCATCTTTCCGGCAAATGCCGCATCCGGCGTCGTGGAGAGATCCGCAGCGGTGCCGTCCATCGGGCTGTGGATGATGACTGTCTTCACCACGTTCTCATTGGTCAGCGAGCTTCCGATCCGCTGCAGGACGCCGAAAATCCTGTCTTTCATCTTGCGCTGCCTCCTCTTCCTCTCCCCCCCGCCGGAAGGAACCCGGCATGCAGCCAGGCGCCTCCGGCGCCCGGAACTCCACATCGGGCGAATCAAAGCTTCGCGGGATGCGGGGTTCTGGACAACTCTCTCTAATTAAAGAATAATACGCCCGGGCAGGTTCCACAAGGAAAAGGCATCAGAGAAGCGCATCCGTGGCGAGATCCTGAACCTGCCGGGTGTAGAGGCGGTAATAATACCCTTTTTTCCGGAGCAGCTCCCGGTGCGTCCCGCTCTCGACGATCTTTCCGTCCCGCACCGCGAGAATCAGATCGGCCCCGGTAATCGTCGACAGCCGGTGCGCGATCATGAAGGAGGTTCTCCCCGCGACGACCGTGCGGATCGCCCGCTGGATGGCCTGCTCGGTCATCGTGTCGACGGAGCTTGTCGCCTCGTCCAGGATCAGGATGGCCGGGTCGGCGAGAAGCGCGCGGGCGAAGCTGAGCAGCTGCTTCTCCCCGGTGGAGAGCAGGCTTCCGCCTTCCCCTACCTGGCTGTCCAGCCCCTCTCCCATCCGGAGGACCACCTGGTCAGCTGACACCAGGCGGAGCGCTTTCCAGATCTCCTCATCCGAGGCGTCCGGCTTTCCGTATTGCAGGTTTTCCCGGACAGTGCCGGAGAAGAGATGCGGTGTCTGGAGCACATAGCCGATCCGGCTGTGCAGCCAGAGCTGGGAACGGTCGCGCACATCACGCCCGTCGATCAGAACTTCCCCCTCGGTGGGCTCATAGAAACGGCAGACCAGGTTCACCAGCGTGGATTTTCCGGCACCGGTCTCCCCGACGATGGCCACGCTCGTCCCCGCCGGCACCTTGAGGGAAAAATGCTCCAGCACCATCTCCTGTCCGTCCGGATAGCGGAAGGAGACATCACGGAATTCCACATCGCCCCGGATGGGCTCCCAGTTCTCCCTTTTCGGGTGGAAGGAATCCCCGTATTTTTCCACCACCTCCGGCCGGTCCTGCACATCGGAGGCGGTCGCCGCAAGCCGGGTAAACCGCTCGATATTCACCTGGGCGCTGACCAGGGCGGCTGCCGCCTGGATGATGTACTGGATCGGCTCCATCATCCCGAGGGCGTAGGACATAAAAACGGAGAGTGTCCCCAGCCGCATCGCGCCGGCCTGGGTCAGCCTGCCGCCCCGCCAGAGGACGAGTGCCAGGGCAAGCCCCGCCATCGCCGTCACCGAAGCCGTGAAGAGTGCCTGGACATGGGCGGTATGCACCGACGCCCGGCGCATTTTCTCCGTATCCTCCTCAAAGGCTCTCTGCATCCGGTCCTCGGCGACCAGTGTCCGGATCGTCCGGGCTCCGGTGATCCCCTCGTTGAAATTGCCGGTGATCTTCGCGTTCAGCTCACGGACCCTGCGGTTCAGCACCACCAGTTTCTTCTGGAACCCGGCGGCGAGGAAAGCTGCCGCGGGCACCAGAAGGAGAAGGAGCAGAGCGAGCCGGAGATCCACGGCCATCATCACCCCGAAGACAAAGACGATATAGGAGACATTCCACACAATATCCATCATCCGCCAGGTCACCAGCGTGCCGATACGGTCCGTATCGCTCATGACCCTCGCGTGGATGTAGCCCACGCTGTGTGTGTTGAAGTATGAGAACGACAGCGTCTGGAGGTGACGGAAGGCGGTATTCTTGAGATCGCGCCCGATATCCAGCTCCGCGAAGCTGATCAGGAGGGAGCTCACCAGGTTGGAGATGACCTGGCCGGCGAGCACCGCCACGTAGAGCAGCAGAAATCCCGAAAATCCGTCCAGCGTCCTCTCCCCGACAAAGTGATTGAGCGCGTACCGGTTGAACAGCGGGTAAATGGAATCCGCCGCGCTGCTCAGGATGCCGAAAATGACCATCGCCAGCATTTTCCAGCGGTAGGGCTTAAGATAGGGCAATAGTGCCGGGATGCCGAACCAGGGCAGGCTCTTTTCCTCAGAAGTCTTCATTTTCCGCCTCCTCTCCTGTCCCCGACTGAATGTCACACACCTTCCGGTAAATGGGATTTGCCGCATAGAGCTCCTCGTGGCTCCCGATCCCTGCCGCCTTCCCGTGGTCGAGGATCAGGATCTGGTCCGCCTCCATCAGGGTGGTGATCCGGTGGGCGATCAGGATCACCGTCTTCCCCCGGAACTCCTCCCGGAGGGCATGGCGGATCTTCACGTCCGTCTCCGCATCTACCGCCGAGAGCGCGTCGTCAAAGACCAGCACCGGCGTGTCCCGGATGACCGCCTGGGCGATCGCTGTCCGCTGCTTCTGCCCGCCGGACAGGGTTACGCCGCGTTCTCCCACAACTGTGTCATATTTGTCGGTAAAATTATTGATCGTCTCCACCAGATCGGAAATTTCCGCGGATTTTATGATATCTTTTTCCACCGCGTCTTTTCTGGCGATGGCGATATTCTCCCGGATCGTTCCGGAGAAGAGGAACGGCTCCTGCATGACCAAGGCGACCTGCCCCCTCAGCCAGGGCAGGCTGATCCTCCGCACATCCACGCCGCCGACGGTGATGGTCCCGGAGCCCTCCGGAAGCGGGTAGAGGCCGAGCAGCAGCGCCGCCAGCGTGGATTTTCCCGATCCGGTTCCGCCCAGGATGCCGAAGGTCGTCCCTGCCTTCACGGTGAAGGAGACGTCATCCAGGATCGGCGGCATATCCTTCCGGTAGGAAAAGGTGACATGGGAGAATTCGATATCCCTGTCCATCGGCGGACAGAGGGCGCCCGCCGGATCGCTCTCCGCCTCCGCGTTCATGATATCCCGGATCCGGTCCACGGAAACGCCGGCCTTGCTCATATCGGAGATCACGCGGCCGAGCATGCGGACCGGCCAGGCAATCATCGCGTTGTACGAGACAAAGGCAATGTAGGATCCCGGGGTCAGCTCGCCGCGGACGGTCATCACCGCCCCGAGGGCGACAATGATCATCACCTGGAGGCCGGAGATGAAGTCCCCGACCGACCAGAAAATGGAGATCAGCATCCCCAGCTTCTTGTATGCCCCGGTGTAGGCCGTATTCTGGCGGGCAAACCGCTTTTCTTCATAGCGCTCCCGGCCGAAAGCGCGAACCACCCGGACGCCGGTCAGATTTTCCTGGGCGATCGAGGAGAGCTTTCCCTCCTCCTCGTCCGCGGTGAGAAAGGTGCGGCCGATCCCCCGGTGGAAAAACAGCGAGTACAGGAAAATCACCGGGACAAAGACCGCCGCCGGCACCGTCAGCTTAAGGCTGATGCCGCACATAAAAAAGAAGGCGATCGCCAGCATGACGACAATCCGCAGCATGCCGGTCAGCTGCTCTGAGAGAAACATCTTGACCGTCTCCACGTCGGAGGTGCAGCGCTGGATAATGTCGCCGGTCGGATTTTCCATAAACCAGGAGAAGGGCAGGTGCTGGATATGGCCGAACAGCCGGTTCCGCATCCCGGCAACCAGCTTCTCAGCCCCCTTCGCGTTAAAGAGGTTGTAGAGATAGCGGGACAGGGCGCCCAGAGCTGTGAACAGGGTGACGATGACCGCCACAAAAAACAGGTGCCCCCGGATCCAGGAAAATGCATCCGCCCGGTTCCCGCTCTCCAGCAGGTGATCGACCACGAAGGCGACGATCTTCGGATTCAGCAGGTCAAATAGGGAAGCCAATGACGCAAAGACCACACTAGCCAGGAAATACCCGGCACTCCCCCTGAGGAATGACGCCAGCATCGAGAGGCGGGTAGGAAATGTTTCTTTATTCATGCACAAAACTCCGTTCCTTCGCGCGGCCCAAAACCGCTGCTTCTTTCGCTTCTGTCCGACCATCATAACACAAAACCGGGCAGGAATACATCCTGCCCGGCAAAGCTCATCATATTCGATTCTCTTAACAATTAGCCGAAGTATCTCTTGAGGAGACCCTGGAACGCTCTTCCGTGTCTAGCCTCATCGCGTGCCATCTCATGGACGGTATCATGGATCGCGTCAAGATTCAGAGCCTTAGCTCTCTTGGCAAGATCCGCCTTGCCCGCGGTTGCGCCGTTCTCCGCCTCAACGCGAACCGTAAGGTTCTGCTTTGTGGACGGGGAGACAACCTCACCGAGCAGCTCGGCGAACTTTGCCGCGTGCTCAGCTTCCTCGAAAGCAGCGGTTCTGTAGTACTCACCTACCTCCGGGTAGCCCTCACGGAAGGCAGCGCGGGACATAGCCAGGTACATGCCAACCTCTGTGCACTCACCGGTGAAGTTCGCGCGGAGGTCTTCCTTGATATCTTCCGGAGCATCAGAGGCAACACCGATCACATGCTCGGCGGCCCAGGTCATCTCTTCCTCCTGCTTCACGAACTTGGAAGCCGGAGCCTTGCATACCGGACACTGAGCCGGAGCTGCATCACCCTCATAAACATAACCACATACGCTGCATACCCACTTTGCCATAATTTTCCTTCCTTTCTCACATAGCATTTTCTGCCATGCGGTTCGCTGTTTCTGTTTCCAAACCTTTGTCCCTGCATTCCCGGCATACGCCGGTAAATGTCACGCTGCAGCTCTCGAACAGTTTATCCGGCGCGGCTTTCTGCGCCTCTCTGAGAATCCTCTCCGGATAATCCCCGGGGAGATCATAGACGCGCCCGCACACCCTGCACTGGAAATGCGTATGCGGGTGGATATTGCCGTCGTAGCGGATCGCTCCATCCGAGCAGCTGAGTTTCTGAATCTCACCGAGTTTCTCGAGGAGCGCCAGATTGCGATAGACGGTTCCCAGGCTGACATTGGGATACTCCTGACGAATGTCATGAAAAATCATATCCGCTGTCGGATGGTCGGTTCGGTGAGCTAAATTATCTCGAATGCAGTCCCGTTGCTTACTGCTCTTTCTCACTGGACCTCTCCTTTCTGAAATCGATAACGATTACTGTTATCAATATACAGGCGCATCCCCTTTTTGTCAATACTTTAAAAAAATATTTTCGGAGGAATGATGATTCACGTTGAACATCTTCACCAACCCCCGCCAGGACAGGACGCGGGCATTTCTCTCAAGAATGCTCGCCTCCTGATCTATCCTTTCCCTCGGCCGGGCGGATCTTGTTTTTCGGATCCGCCCGGTTCCCTGCTGTCATCACGCAGCCTTCCGGCAAGGTTTCCCCGGGGGCCGAGGCTGATCGCGCCGCGGCCGAATTTGCCGCGGATGGCATCCAGCGCCCGGTCCGCCCTCTCCTCTTTTTCGCGTTTTTCCTGTGTGCCGAACAGATCCAGCTGGCAGCTGTCCTCCGTCGTCAGCCCGAACAGGCGGATGCCGAGAAGCCGGAGCCCCGTGCGGCCGTCCCAGAGGCTGTCAAACAGCCGGCAGGAGACCTCCCAGACCTCCCGGGTGATGTCCGTCGGATTTTCCAGCTTCGTCTGGCGCGACCGGTTAACCCTGACGCTGTAATCGCCGGCGCGGATCTGCACGCTGACCCCGTAGGCCCGGTAGCCCGCGCGCCGCATCCTGGACGCCACGCTGTCCGCGAGATCCTTCAGGATCGCGTGCGCTTCCGCCCGCTCCGTGACATCCTCCTCCGTCGTCGTGGAGACCGAGAATCCCTTTGCCTCAGGCGGCGCACTCTGCACCGGGGCGTCATCGATGCCGTTTGCGTAGGCATGATACTGTTCCGCGGCTTTCCTCCCAACCAGCCCCGCGAGATATGCGGTGTCCGCTGAGGCGAGGTCACCGATCGTGCGGATGCCATTTCTCGCGAGGAGCTCCGCCGACGCCCTTCCGACAAAAAGGAGCTCCGGCACGGGAAGCGGCCAGAGCTTTGCTGGAATCTCCTTGGTAAAGAGCGTATGAACCTTGTCCGGCTTCTCAAAATCGGAGGCCATCTTCGCCAGCAGCTTGTTGCTCCCGACGCCGACGTTGACGGTAAATCCCAGGGTGTCCCTGATCTCGTCCTTGAGCTTTCCCGCTGCCGCGAGAAGATCCGGGAAAATTCGCCTCATCCCGCTCATGTCGAGAAAACACTCATCGATGGAAAACTGCTCCAGATCCGGCGAATAATTCCGGCAGGCCGCGATGAACCGCCGGGAGCACTCCCGGTACCAGGCAAAATCCGAGGGGACAATGACGAGATCCGGGCATTTCCGGAGCGCCATGGACACCGGTTCCCCGGTCCGGATCCCGAGTTTCTTCGCCGGAATGGACTTCGCGGTGACGATGCTTGTCCGCTTTCCCGGATCCCCGCCGATCACCGCGGGGATATCGCGGAGATCGCTCTCCCCATGTTCCAGGCGCTTCACTGAAGTCCAGGAAAGAAAAGCGCTGTTGACATCCACATGGAAAATCACCCGTTCCGCCATACCGCCTCTCCCTCCCGGTTATCCCGCCGGATACCGGCGGTCAGTTCTCCAGCACGGCCCGGAGATAATCCAGGGCGTGGGACTTCATCATAATTCCGATCAAAACCGCGGCGATGAGCGTGCCGCCCGCTGTGCTGACGAGAAACGGCAGCACATACGCAAAGAGCGCCGCTGTCTTCCCCATGACGAACACGGCAACCGGCCAGGCAAGAAGGCCGCCAAGGACGCCGGTGCCGAAGACCTCAGCAAAGCAGGTGGGAAGAAGCTTCTTCGTCGCCCCGTACATGAGGCCGCAGCAGAGCGCGCCCACCATGCTGCCCGGGAAAGCCAGCAAGGTGCCGGTACCCATCATGTTCCGGATGAGGGATGCGCAGAAGGCAATGCCAACTCCCCACCAGGGACCGAGCAGCACCGCCGCAAGGACATTGACCATGTGCTGGACGGGGAAGCACTTCGAAGCACCGACCGGGATGTAGAACCCCGAAAGGCAGATGATGACCGCAACCAGCATGCCGGAAGCCGCAAGTTTTTTGATTTGTTCGTGACGCATAGCGTATCCTCCTTTAGACAATGGCAGACTGCTTCGGAAGCTGAAAAAAGCGGAACCCGCAGGGATTCCGCTCAGCATACATCTTCTGGACACGAAGATTCGCACCTCTTCTTCGATTCCTACGTTGGCATTATCCAAATCAGGTTTACGGGTCGTGCGGATATCCGCACCTCTCAGCCAGATCAGCTCCCCTGTCCGCTATTCTTTTTACCTGTTCTTTTATAGCACAGGCTGCGGAAAATGTACAGTCCCGATTTTTCCGCCCTTGCCCCCAGGGGTTCCGCCCCGCCCCGGGGGCAGATCCCCATCCCGCGCGGGGCATCCCCGCCCCGGCGCGGAGCTTCCGAAACATCTCAGAGCAGCGAGCGGGCATCCTTCAGGCTTTCCGACCAGTTCCAGAGATTTTCCGCCCACTCCCTCGACTCCGCGATGTCCTTCGCGGTTCCCTCGTGGATGGTCCTGAGGAAATCCGCAAACCCGCAGATGCCGCCCACATCATCCATGACCTGGATGCCGTCCAGGCTGGCGCAGAACGGGAGATGCGGAATCTCCGGGAGCTCCTCCGGCGTAACGCGGCGGACCGCCGTGATCTCGACAGTCCAGCCATCCCCGTAATCATAGACGTAGATTAAGGATGAGGTCACCGGAAATGTCGGGAGGTCGCTGTCGGTTCTCGCCTGAATCTTCTTCAGGACCGCGAGCTCGTCCCGGAGCTCATCTTCGCCGTCGAGCTCCTCCGCGGGCACCATCACATCCATGACCGGGAGGCGCTCAAGAAGCTCGTTGGCATTTCCCTCATGGAAGTTCTCGATGTCGTGTAGGATCGAGCGCGCCACCGGAACCTGCACCATCCGCTCCCGGTTTTTCTCCGGCGAGACCAGCGGATCGGACGGAATTTCCGGGAAGCGGAGGACAAAGTCCTCCAGGGCGTGACGGATAAATTTCCTGTGCTCCGACTGCCCGCGGTAAGGGCTCGGGCGGAGATATTTCTGCCTCATCCAGGTTTCCGGATCCTGCCCCTCCGAATCGTCATCATCCCAGTAGAGATCCTCATAATCCGTGCTCGGGAACCGGAAATACAGCCCGCAGTATCCCTTCCACTCGGCAAAGGAGCCGTCGTGGCGGACCGGTCCCGGGTCTCCCTCCTCCGGCACCGTGCCCCCGGTCATCTTCTGGAAGATCCGCTCCGGGAGCCGGTAGGCGTGGAGATGGCTGTTCGTCCATCCGAACGCCCGCTGGATGGCATAGTGCAGGGTATGCAGCATCATGTCACCGCGAACCAGGATATCCCTGCTGAGCTCCTTCTCCACATGGCCGTATCTCCGCAGGATCTCACGCCCATCCGCATCCAGGCCGTCTGTCCGCAAGGACAGGTGCAGCTGATAGACAGGTACGCTCAAAGTTTGCATTTCCGCCTCCTGATTTTCCGCCGCCGGCATCGGCAAAGCCTGCCTAAACCGGCATTTTCACACCGCATGGCCTGAGCCCGCCGGAATCCGCTTTCCCCGCCCCGGGGCTGCCGGCCGCTATTGGTCCGCCAGGATCGCCCGGATTCCCTCCGGGAACGGCGTCTTCGGCATCCAGCCGGTATCCCGGAAGATATCCCCGGTATCCGCGCAGAGGTACATCACCTGGTTTTTCGCGTAGGAAAGCTTCCCGATGCCCAGGGCTGCGCCGGGCCTCACCACGTCGCGGATTTCTTCAATATATTCCCGGAGCGGCCTCGCGGTTCCGCTGCCGAGAACATAGATGCCGCCATCCCGTCCCCGGTCTGCGAGATCCGCGAATGCCTCCGCCGCGTCGCCGCTGTAAAGATAGTCCCACCGCTGCTCCGCCGGGGTGAATTCCGGAATTTCTCCCGCGGCGAGCTTCCGGATCGTGGACATGACCATGCTCTGCGGCCCGTCCTTCGGCCCGTAAAGGCTGAGAATCCGGATCCAGACATGGGAAATGCCGAGCGCATGGGCATAATCCCGGGTCATCTCCCCCGCGCAGAGCTTCGCGTAGCCGTAGCCCATCTCGGGGCGCTGCGGCGTATCGGCGGTGAGCTTTCCCGATACCCTTCCGTACTCCGCCTGGGATCCCGCGCCGACAAAACGCCGACAGCCGAATCTCTTTGCCATCCCCACGGCGTCCAGCGCATAGCGCACATTGGCATTCTGCAGATACATATCATTTCTTCCCGCACCAGAGGTTCCCGCCCAGGCGAGATGATAGAACACATCATACGGGGCGGAGGAATTTTCCAGGCGTGAGAAGTCCTCCATGCCGCAGTCGAGAAGGCGGACCCCGGGATGGACCGGAAGATTCGCCCGTCTCGGGGAATTCGGATGAACCAGGACAAGAACCTCCGCGCCGCGGCGGACAAGCTCCCGCACAAGGGCCGTCCCGAGGGCGCCGGTCGCGCCGGAGACGATGGCCCGCTGCCCGCTCATCCGTCCTCCCCGTCCACCATCGGGATGAACATATTCCGCTTTACCTCCTCCCGAGGAAGGAAGGGGGCGAGATCCTCGAGAGGCGAGCTGACCAGGCGCCCGTCCGCAAGCTTCCTCGTGCTGCTCTTGGGCTCCCATACCTGGTCCGTGTCGGTGAAAATCTCACAGAACAGCGGACCCTCCATCGCGAGCGCCTGATCCACCGCCTTCTTCATCTCCGCATTGCTGTGCGCGGAGAGATACGGATAGCCGAACGCCTCCGCAATCCTGCGGAACTCCGGGAAGCCCAGGTCGCCGGACTCAGGTCCTATGCCCACCCGGCTGTGATCCGCGAACAAATTGCGCTGGGTGAGGCGGATGGAGTGATACCCGCTGTTGTTGATGAGGAAAATCTTGACCGGGAGGCGGTTTGTGATGATCGTCTGCAGTTCCTGGAGATTCATCATAATGCTGCCGTCGCCCTCGAGGCAGACCGTAGTCTTCCTTCCGCCGCCGACGCAGGTGCCGACCGCCGCCGGAAGGCCGTAGCCCATGCTGGCGATCGCGCTGTTGTTGTCAAAACGGCTGCCCTTCTTGATGACCCAGGCCTGATGGCCTGCCACGCAGCAGGCACCGTTCGAGACCGCGGCCAGGGTGCCCGAAGGGAGCCTTGAGGAGAGGTAGCCGACAAAGGCATAGACATTGGCTGTCTTTCCATTTTCCTCCCAGTGCTTCGGAAGAACGACCGGGTAATTCTTCTTCCAGTCCCGACAGATCCGGCGCCAGTCCTCGCCGGGGAATACCGGTGTGTCCCCGATCAGGCTGTCCATCCTCATGAGAAAATCCTTCGCGTCCGCCCAGACCGGCATCTCCACATGGATGGTGGGCTTCTTCATCTCGGCGGCATCGACATCCACCATGATGACCTCTGCCGCGCGCGCCCAGGTCTTCCAGTCGTAGCCGACCTGCCGGATGGAAATGCGCGTCCCGACAGCCAGAATGAGGTCCGCGTTCTGAATGGCGAAATTTCCCGGCCGGTCGCCCATATTTCCCGCGCGCCCCACATAGAGCGGGTGATCCGTCTCGATCAGGTCGATGGCATTCCAGTAGGTGACCACGGGGATGCCGAGCTTATCCGCCACCGACCGGAAGACCTCGTAGGCACCGGCGAGGCGGATCCCGTAGCCGGCATAGAAGACCGGCCGCTTCGCCGCGCGGATCTTCCGGAGGATCGTCTCCACAGTATCCTCCGGCACCGCGGGCGGGAGCGTCTTGTCATCCTCGGCGGGATCGTAGCCCGAAAGCTCGTCCGTCTCGATGACCGTTCCCTGAAAATTCACCGGGATGTCCACCCAAACAGGCCCCGGGCGGCCGGTGACCGCCAGATGCCAGGCTTTCTCCATGGCATACCGGATCATCTTCGGATCCTCGATCATGACCGCATATTTGGTCATCGCCTTCGCCGCCAGGGTGATATCGTACTCCTGGTCCCCCACCGCACGGAGCTTCGCCCCGGTGAATCTCTCCGCGTACCGGGCGGTTGTGTCATAGCGGACCTGCCCGCTCACGATAAACATCGGGATCGAATCCAGCCAGCCGCAGGCAACCCCGGTCAGAGCATTTGTGCCTCCGGGGCCGGTGGTCACGCAGACCGCGGCAATCTTATTTTCCAGGCGGGCGTAGGCCTCCGCCGCGATGGCGCAGGCTTGCTCATGGTGATTGTAGGTGACGTGGAGTCCCACCTTATGCCCGAAGGCGTCATTCAGGAACATGGCACCGCCGCCGACGACGCTGAACACGTCAGTCACCCCATGACTGACAAAGAATTCCGCAACATAGTCCGCTAATCTCTGTTTCATCGTCCTTCTCCCCCCTTGCGATTTTTTTCAGGTTCCGGGAGGGAGGACCCATTCCCTCTTCTGTCCGGTGCCCCGTTCTCCAAATTCTCCGCTGCGGGCCGGCCTGTGCCTTCTGCCCTCCCCGGTGTCCCGAAATTGATCCTCTCCTTCTCGATCACCAGCGGCCGGTTGATCACCCGCTGGTTGATGCTGAGGACATACTCGCCGATCAGGCCGATGAAAATCAGCTGCAGCGACCCCAGGAGGAAAATGCCGATCAGGATCGGCGCCGTGCCGGCGGAGAAGCGGTTCCAGTAGATCAGCTTCAGGATAAGGTACGCCAGCGCGATGAGAAAGCTGAGCACCGCGAAAAAGAAGCCGATGAATGTCGCGAGCCGGAGGCCGATCTTCGTGTACGAGGTAAAGCTCAGCATCGCCGCGTCATAGAGGCGGTAGAAATTGTTGCTGGTCTTCCCTGCCCGCCGTCTCGGCTGATCGTAGGGGATCGTCTTCACGCTGCTCGCGAATTCCGCCACAATCCCGCGGAGAAACGGCGTCGGATCATGCAGGTTCCTGAGCACCTCGATAAAGCTCTGGTCGTAGATGCCGAAGCCGGTGAACTGCTCGATCTGCTCCACCTCGGAATATTTATGAAGGATCTTGTAATACTGCCCCCGCATGAAATACATCAGCTTGTTTTCCTGGGAGCTGGTCTTCTGCCCGGCGACGACCTGGTACCCCTTCTCCCACTCATGGACGAATTTCGGGATCATCTCCACCGGATCCTGGAAATCCGCGCACATCAGGATCACCGCATCCCCGTAAGCCTGGGTCATGCCGTAGACCGGCGAGTTGAACTGGCCGAAATTCTTGGCATTAAAGATGGCGCGGATCCGGGGATTTTTCGCGCAGAGCTCCCGGAGCTCCGGCCGGGTATTGTCCTTCGAGTCATTGTCGATGAAAATGATCTCGTAGTCGTACTCCGGCAGCGTGTCCGCCATCTCCCTCGTGATCGCCTCCGACAGGGGGATCACGTTGAGTTCCTCATTGAACGTAGGCACCACGATGCTGATTTTTTTCATAGCCTGCCCTCCGCGGGGGAGAAATTCCCCGCTCCTTTTCTGTCCGCTCCCGCGGAAATCATCCGCGCCCCTTCCCATTTTCCTGTCTCCGGAGAAGCACGGCATTCTCGATCTCATCCGTCTCCGGGAACATATCTACCGGCTGGCAGCTCTCCGCCCGGTAGCCAAGCTTCCCGAGCACCCGGAGATCCCTCGCGAGGGATTCCGGCCCGCAGGAGATGTACACGATCCGGGAAGGCGCTATCCGTGCCGCCGAGCGGAGAAATTCCTCCGTGCTCCCGGTTCTCGGCGGATCCAGGAAGACCACATCCGCGCGGGCACCCTGGGCGGCCATCTGGTTCATGAACACCCCGGCGTCATTCTGGTAAAACCGGATATTCCGGATCCCGTTTCTCCTGGCATTCCGGACCGCGTCCCGGACTGCATCCGAGTTGAGCTCCACGCCGATCACCTGCCCCGCGTTCCGGCTTGCGAGCAGCCCGATTGTGCCGATGCCGCAGTAGGCGTCAACTGCCGTCTCGCCCTTGCCGAGCCCGGCAAGCCGCATCGCCTCGCCGTACAGATATTCGGTCTGCACCGGATTGATCTGGTAGAAGGATCTGGAGGAAATCTCAAAGCGCATCCCGCAGAGGACATCCTCGATGCTTCCCCTGCCCCAGAGCACGTGCTCCCGCTCGCCGAGCACCATGCTGGTCATCTTTCCATTGATGTTCTGGATAACCGTGGTGATCTCCGGGTGCTTTTCCCGGAGCGCCCGCACGAAATTGTTCTTCGACGGAAAGACCGGCCCCGCCGTGACAAGGACAACCATGATCTCCCCCGTCGCGCGGGCGGTCCGGATGAGGACATGGCGCAGCAGCCCGTACCCGGTGTCTTCATCGTAGACCGGGATGCGGAAAGACCGGAGCATCCCGCGGATCGTCTGGATAATCTCGTCCGCCTTCTCGTTCTCGATCATGCACCAGGTCACCGGGACGATGCGGTGCGTCCCTTCCTGGTAAATCCCGCAGACAACCTGCCTTCTCCGGTCTTTCCCGAACACGGCGTGCGTCTTGTTCCGGTAATGAAACGGATCCTCCATGCCGTGGATCGGCTTAACCTCGCAGATGCCGCGAAGGAGCTCCCGCATCCGCGCTTCCTTCTTCGCGAGCTGGCTGGCATAGGGCAAGTCCAGATACTGGCAGCCGCCGCACTTTTTGAACACCGGACAGAGCCCGGTGTGATGTTTTCTCTCCATTTCCATAACTCCCCCGCTCTCCGGCTCAGCCCAGGAACTCCTGGTAAATGGCCACGTGATCGTAGATGCACCGCCAGCTGCTGGTCGCCCCCGCCGTAACGCAGATGTAGTGCCCGCCGTCATTTCCTTCATTATAACTCGCCGCGCAGTTCCCGGATTGGACGACAAAGCCGGTTTTTGCCGCCACGACGGTTCCCTTGGCATCCTTGTCCTCGATCCGGCGGAGAAACCAGTTGGAGAGGGTGATCCCCTCCGGGTGCTCCGCGGTCGGCCCCGTCGTGTAGGTGTGGGCGGAGAGAACCTCGCGCGCGAGGTCATTTTCCAGGGCAGCCTTGAGGATCATCGCCATATCCGTCACCGTGCAGTGGTTGTCTTCATTGTATATGCCGATGCAGCTGGTAAAATGCGCCGTCCCGGAAAGCCCGAGTTCCGCCGCCTTCTCATTCATCAGAACGACAAAGGCGTCCTGCGAGCCGGCGAGCGCGGCGGCAAGCCCCAGGGAGGCGTCCGCGCCGGACGGCAGGATCGTCCCGTACATCAGGTCGCGGATAGTCACGGTATCCCCAACCTGGAAACCCGCCGTGCTGCAGTCATTCCGGTAGACGTAGTCGCTGATTTCCTGCGTGATCGTAAAGGTATCGTCCAGGCTCCGCACATGCTCGGCGGCGACAAGGATCGTCATGATTTTGGTCATTGATGCCGGGCTGATCACCGCGTCGGCGCTCTTTGCCCCGACAACCTTCCCGGTATCCAGATTGACCAGCACAGCGTACGGGCTGGCCACCGCCGTGTCCGCGACCGGCTGGGCGCCGGAGGCATCCGGCTGATAGCCGCGGAAAAATCCGACGTCCGATGCGCTTTCCGATGGCTGCCTCACGTTTCCGTCCACGCTGCCATCCGCCGAAGTGCTCCCTGGTCCGCCATCCGTGCCCGACAATGCGCCTCCGGATCCGCTTTCTGTGTCTGCTGCATCGCTTTCCACAATGCCCGCCGAGAACTCCTCCCCGGATGCGCCGGCGGCTGCGGAAGTCTCCATCATCGCGGCGGCGGCATTTCTCCGGCCGCCGGCCGTGACCATATTCATCAGGAAAAGAAACACAGCGGCGGCCGCCGCGGCCATCACCGCCAGCGTGAGCATACCGCGGAGGCGCTGCTGCCTCCGCCGTGCCCTGCGCCGCCTGCGGCGGTCTCTCTCCCGCCGGGCAATACGGCTTTTCCGGGCTGCCCTGCCGCGCCCCGCGCTGCCGGCGGATTCCCCGCCCGGGCGGTCATTCCTGTTTATTTTTTCTTCCATGGATAACCTCAAGCCTGCCCGCAGGCAGGCAATCGCTCCGATTTTTCCGGATTCCTGTCATAAAATCGTAACTGTTCAGAACGCGCATGTGCTGAACAGTTAACACTATATCCGCTTTTTCCCTATCCGTCAAACGCTGCCCGGGGAAACGAAGGGCAAGGTTTAGTCGCTGTTCAACCCCCACATCTCGTGAAGCAAAGCTTCGCCCGATGTGGGGGTCCGAGCGCCTGCTACGCTTGGCTGCATGCTGGAGGATAACCCGCAGAACGCAAAGTGCGTGCGGCCTTCCGGGACAAGTCCGGCGGGAGGCCGCACGCGCTTCTCTATCCGCTCTCCGGCGCCGGGAATCGCCAAACGAAACACCTGCGCGCAGAAACCGAAAATGACTGCCGTGTCAAAGGTCCGGCATGAGCCGCGAAATGGCGCATAAGCGTCACGCGGTCTTCGGAACGTTCTTTGTGGCGATGATGTTCACCCCGGTGCCGGCGGCATTTTCCAGGATCACATCGCCCATCCGGACCGGAGCGGCAACATGCACGCCCTTCAGCGCATCCATCACCTCGAAAATCTTCTCCTTCGGCACATCCTGCGCAGTCTTCACGGAAACCTGCGGGATGCGGCCGTCGTCCACCCGGACGGTGGAGGTCACGATCCTCGTCGGATGCGTCACTTCCTTACGGGCGTAGATATCCCCGCGCTTGCAGGTGTTCCCGGTCACGCTGTGGATATCCTCACCGTCATAATCTACAGTCACCTGGCAGCCCATCGGGCAGCCGATGCAGGTAATCGTCCTCTTCATTGCCCTCACGCCTCCTCGAGACAAATCGTAATCTTCTTCATGTCCGGCCTCGCGAGCAGATCCTTCTTCTGCAGGATCACCTGCTCCATCTCTCCCGGCGCCACAATCTGCTTTTTCCTGTGCTGGACCCGTTCACCGTCAAAATACACGCTGATGAAATGATCCTTGTAGACGTTGCGCACACGGAACCTGACGGTCAGGATGTCCGTCATGACCTCCGGGCGGATCGTCTCCGGAACTGTATAGCCGATCCCCTCGCCGGGAACCAGCTCCACCGGAGCCCCGTTTTCCGTCTTTGTCTCGCCGCGGACATAGGCGGCCGCGTTCTTTCCGGCGGTTGTGGCCTCCTCCGATACATAGTCTACCAGGTCGTGGACGTGAAGGACGTTGCCGCAGGCAAAGATGCCGTCCACATTGGTCTCCAGGGATTCATTGACCACCGGCCCCTTGTGGCGCGGGCTGAGCTCCACGCCGGCGCTCAGGGAGAGCTCGTTCTCCGGAATCAGGCCGCAGGAGAGAAGCAGGGTATCGCAGGTGTAATGCTCCTCGGTTCCCGGAATCGGCTTTCCGTGTCCGTCAACGGCGGCGATGGTAACCCCCTTCACCCTCTCCTTGCCCTCGATATCCACAACCGTGTGGGACAGCTTCAGCGGGATGCCGAAATCATCCAGACACTGGACAATATTTCTCTTTAAGCCGCCGGAGTAGGGCATAAGCTCGGCGACAACCTTCACCTTCGCGCCCTCGAAGGTCATCCGGCGCGCCATGATGAGACCGATATCGCCGGAACCAAGGATGACTACCTCACGCCCGGGCATATACCCCTCGATGTTGACCAGCCGCTGCGCGGTTCCCGCGGTGTAGATGCCGGCCGGCCGGTAGCCCGGGATATTCAGGGCGCCCCTCGGCCGCTCCCGGCATCCCATGGCCAGGATGACCGCCTTCGCCTGCACCTGGAACATGCCGTCCCTGCGGTTCATGGCGGTGACCACCTTATCCCGGCTGATGGAGAGCACCATGGTGTCGAGGCGGTACTCGATGCCCAGCCCTTTAACCTCGTCGATGAAGCGGCCGGCGTACTCCGGGCCGGTCAGCTCCTCCTTGAAGGTGTGGAGGCCGAAGCCGTTGTGAATGCACTGGTTCAGGATGCCGCCCAGCTCATTGTCCCTCTCGAGGATCAGGATGCTGTCCTCGCCGTTCTTCTTCGCCGCGGCTGCCGCGGCAAGTCCGGCGGGGCCGCCGCCGATAATGACAATCTGATAATTTTCCATCACTGCGCTCCTCCCTCAAGGGTATCCTTGATATCGCCGACAATCAGCTTCGACCCGCCGCCGGTCTTCGTGACATTGTACATGGAAACGCCCGGAACCTCCCTGGCGAGAATCTCCATGACCCTCGGCGAGCAGAATCCTGCCTGGCAGCGGCCCATTCCGGCCCTCGTCCTGCGCTTCACGCCATCGAGGGACTTCGCGCCGAGCGGGCGGTGGATCGCGTCAAGGATCTCGCCCTCGGAGATCGTCTCACAGCGGCAGATGATCCTGCCGTATGCCGGATTCTTCCGGATCAGCGCGTTTCTCTCCTCCATCGTAAGCTTCGCCGGATTGATCACGCCTTTTCTCGTCCCGATCCAGCGATCCTTCTTCGCAAAGTGGAAAATGCCTTCCACAATGTCCGCAGCCATCTTTCCGATTGCCGGGCTGGAGGTCAGCCCGGGGGACTCGATTCCCGCCACATCGACAAATCCCGGGCAGTCCTCAAGCTCTTTGATGACAAATTCATGGTGATCCTCATGGGCGCGGAGGCCGGCAAAGGAGGTGATCACCGAGCGGAGAGGTACGTTCTTCACGGTGAGGGCGCTCTTTTCCGCAACCTCATCAAGGCCCTCGCGGGTCGTGTTGTTGCCCTCCCGGTTCTCGATATCGGTGGCCGTCGGGCCAACCAGAAGGTTGCCGTGGATGGTTCGGGACACCAGGATGCCCTTGCCCATCTTCGTCGGCAGCATGAAGATCGTGTGGTTCACGTGCTTCCCGGCACTCTTATCAAGCAGGTAGTACTCGCCCTTTCTCGGGGTAATGTGGATTTTCTCCGCACTCATCATGTTGTGGAATTTATCCGCGTAGACGCCGGCGGCATTGACCACGCAGCGTGAGAACACCGTGCCGTTATTCGTGATGATCTCGAAGGCATCCTCTTTCCGGTGGATCTCGTAAACCTCCGTATTAAAGCGGAACTCCACGCCGTTCACATTAGCGTTCTCCGCCATCGCGATATTCAGGGTAAACGGACAGATAATTCCGGCCGTGGGCGCAAAAAGCGCCGCCACAGCGGTATCGGAAATGTTGGGCTCCATCCGGACCAGCTCATCGCGCTCGATGATCCGGAGATCCGGGACGCCGTTTTTCCTGCCTTTCTCCAGGAGCCTGTCGAGGCCTCCGCGCTCATTCTCGTCCGTGCAGACCACAAGGGAGCCGCAGCGGTCAAACGGGATATCCAGATCCTCGGCCAGCTGGCCCATCATCCGGTTCCCCTCCACGTTCAGCTTCGCCATGAGAGAGCCCGGCTCGCAGTCATATCCGGCATGGACAATGGCGCTGTTCGCCTTCGATGTCCCGTCACAGACATCCTCGCACTTTTCCAGCACACAGATATTGGCGTTGTACCGGGAAAGCTCTCTCGCCACCGCGCTTCCGCTGACGCCGGCGCCGATAATTACCACATCATACATGATCCCTACTCCTCCTGTCCTTCTGGCGGATGCCGCTTCGCTTCGCTCGCGTTCGCTAAGTACTCTGCGCTGGCAAAGCTGCTAAGCTCGAACTGCGCTTACGCTTGTTCTTGCTAAGCATCTTTGCGTGGCTCGTACTAAGCTCACGCTTCGCTTCGCTCGCGTTCGCTAAGTACTCTGCGCAAAAAAAGTATGCACATAAAGCCGCGTCTCCACGGCCCACATGCATACTCTTCGTCTCCTGCATCCCTATGAAATTCTGCTATTTATGTGATACCGCAAGTATGCGGAAAGATCAAGCCTTTTCTTCCGGTTTTGCCCATCCGCGTGTGACCGCGACCGCCTGCCGCCAGCCGCGGAGCTGTTTTTCCCGCTCATCCTGGTTCATCCTGGGCATGAACTCCCGGTCGATCGACCAGTTCTTCAGAATATCGTCCCTGCCCTCCCAGTAGCTGACCGCAAGCCCGGCGAAATAGGAGGCGCCCATGGCTGTCGTCTCCACGCAGGACGGCCGACGGATCGGCGCATTGCTGATATCCGCCTGGAACTGCATCAGGAAGTCATTCCGGCAGGCGCCGCCGTCCACCTTGAGGGACGAGAGCGGATAGCCGGAATCCTTCTCCATAGCCTCGAGAACGTCATTCGACTGGAAAGCCAGCGACTCCAGCGTCGCGCGAATGATGTGGTACTTGTTGACGCCGCGGGTGAGCCCGGTGATCACACCTCTCGCGTACGGATCCCAGTAGGGCGCGCCGAGGCCGGTAAATGCCGGAACCACATAGCAGCCGTTGGTGTCCTTCACGCGGGTTGCGTAATACTCAGAATCCGGGGAGGAATCCACCACACGGAGTTCATCCCGGAGCCACTGGATCGCGGCGCCGGCAACATAGACGGAACCTTCAAGAGCATACACCACCTTATTGTCCAGTCCCCAGGCGATGGTGGTGACCAGACCGTTATTGGAGAGCACCGGCTTCTCCCCGATGTTCATCAGGAGGAAGGCCCCGGTGCCGTAGGTGTTCTTTGCCTCGCCGGGATTAAAGCAGGTCTGGCCGAACAGGGCGCACTGCTGGTCGCCGCCGGCGCCCGCGATTTTGACTGGTCCGCCAAAAAATTCCGGGTCTGTCTCGCCGTATACCCAGCTTGACGGCTTAGCCTCCGGGAGAAGGCTCATCGGGATATCCAGAATCCGGCAGAGCTCCTCATCCCACTGGAGCGTGTGGATATTAAAGAGGAGCGTTCTCGATGCGTTCGAGTAATCGGTGACGTGCACTCTCCCTTTCGTCAGCTTGTAGATCAGCCAGGAATCCACGGTGCCGAAGGCCAGCTCGCCCTTCTCCGCCCTCTCGCGCACGCCGGGCACATTGTCGAGAATCCAGCGGATCTTGGTTCCGGAAAAATAAGGATCGATCACAAGCCCTGTCTTTTTCCGGAAAATATCCACGACTTCCGGGTAATCCGCCTTGAGCCTTTCCGTAAAATCCGAGGTCCGGCGGCACTGCCAGACGATCGCGTTGCTGACCGGCTGCCCGGTCTTCCGATCCCAGACAATGGTCGTCTCCCGCTGGTTTGTGATGCCGATTGCGGCGACCTGCCGATACGTGATCCCCGCCTTCCGCAGGGCTTCCCTGGCGACGATCAGCTGGGTCTGCCAGATCTCGTTGGCGTCATGCTCGACCCACCCGGGGTGCGGGAAGAACTGCTGGAATTCCTTCTGCGCCACCGAGACCATCTCCCCGCGGTGATTGAAAAGAATGCAGCGGTTGCTGGTTGTGCCCGCATCCAGGGCCATGATATACGTTTCCATAGTGCGTCTCCTTCTCGTGGTTTTCTTGTCACTGCGCGCCAATCTTCACAGCGCGCGTAAAAAAAGAGAGCGGCAGACAGACACCCTTCCGGATGTTCGCGCGCCGACTCTCTGTTCTCTGTCGTATTGCTGATATTTTTCATTTTTACTGTCTCGAATTTAGCACATTTTCCCAACAGATACAACAGTCAGAATAATATTTTCCCGAAGGATTCCCCCCTGTCATTTTCCAGGAAAATCTGCTATCTTAATACTTAATTCCTGTTCAGCACATCGCGCAAAGCTCCGCGGAATGCGGCGTCCTGAACAGACCCCGATTTTATCGGAAATCGGCAGGTCAGAAACGACCGGAAGGAGACCCTTATGTCCTGTACTGATGAAGTTTTCCGCAGAATACGCGAACGCACCACAAAGGAGCCGCAGTATCTGGCTTCTGTGAAGGAATTTCTTCTTTCGCTCCGCCCGCTGGTGGACTACGCGCCGGAGCAGCAGCGCGACGCGGAGATTCTGGAAAATATCCTCTGTCCCATGAAGGAGATCTCCTTCAATGTCTACTGGACCGACGAGAAGGACCGGTCGAGGATCACCCCCGCCTGGCGCGTCGAGTATACGGACATCCTGGGTCCCTGCAAGGGCGGAATCCGCATGCGGGAGAAGGTCTCCCTGGACTCGGTGAAATCCACCGGCCTGGACACACTGCTCCGCTGCACACTGACCGGCCAGCACTTCGGCGGCGCGAAGGGCGGCGTCTCCTTCGCCCCTGAGCAGCACACCGCCCGGGAAATCCATTCCTTTCTCCGAAGCTTTGTCCGTGAGCTCTATCGGCACATCGATCCGCTGGACGATATCCTGACCCCGGACGTCGGCATGGAAGGCGATATCGTCGAGATCCTTGTGGACGAATACCGGAATTACACCAATCTTGACACCGCCCCCCTGGTAGGCCGCCTCCCGGAAAACGGGGGTTCCCCCTTGAAGCGCGAGGGGGTAGGCTATGGCGCCGTCCTTCTCCTCACCGCCTTTCTCCGCGACCGCGGGCTTGACCTCAGGAAAATGACCGCCGTCGTCTCCGGTGCCGGCAGTGTCGGCATCGCCGCCATGGAGAAGCTCCAGTCGCTCGGCGCCACGGTGACCGCCTGCTCCGACACGATGGGGTGGGTCTACGACCCAAACGGGATGGACACGGAGAAGCTCAAGCGCGTAAAATTTGCCCGGCACACAGACCTCCAGGCGTACGCCGCCATGCGGGAGGGCGCGGAATATCACCCCGGGCGCGGAGTCTGGAGCATTCCCGCGGATATCGGCATCCCCTGCGCGATCGCCCGGGAAATCAACCTGGATGATGCCGTGCGGATCGCCCAGGGCGGAATCCGCTACCTCTGCGAGGGCGCTTTCTCGCCATTTACCCGGCAGGCCAACCGATACCTGAAGAGCCAGGGCATCGCGATCCTCCCCTGCCGCGCCTCCAGCGCCGGCGGCATCGCCGTGACCGGCATCGAGGCGGACGCCATCGCGGAGGGTCGGCACCTTAGCCGGGCAGAATACGAGGCGGAGCTCCGGCGGATCAGCGACCATGTCTGGGACCAGCTCCGTGACACTGCGGAAAAATACAATCTCGGCGCCGACTACCAGGCCGCCGCGGACATCGCCGCCTACCTGCGGCTCAGGAAGGCCTACCAGAGGAGAATCCTCCGCTAGCCCTCCGGCGCGGCGATCTTCCGGATCCGATAAAGCTGCTCGAGGTCATTGTCCAGGTACATGCTCGCCCGAAGGTTCGGGTCATAGTTCACAGCGCTCCCCCGGTCCGGGCAGAGCGGCGCAATAACCGCCTCGGCGAGACGCCCGAGTGTCAGGTTCCTCCCGAAGCGGGTCAGATAATTCTCCTCCAGGGCGAGAAGGATGTCCCGGGAATTCTCGATGCAGCACCGGGAAAATTCATAGACCGCATTACCGTCCGCGCCCTCAAGGTGCGGCGAGGTGTACGGCAGGATCATGTTCACCGACGGCGAAAGCCCCGAGATCTTCTGCTCATTCCGCCTGACGGTGTCCCCGCCGATAAAGGGATAGAGCGTGGACTCCGCGACAAACTGGCGGAGGTTCGGGATCATGTAGACGCTGTCCACATCCACGCCGCGCACGGCCATGATGCTGTGCCCGTGCCCGGAAATCACCCCGGTGATGACTTTCTTCACCTCCACATGCTCCCTCCGGAGAATCGGGTCGAGCGCCATGAACCGGTCTCCCTCATGCAGGATGTCGTCCACAAGGATGACCGGCCGCTCAAAGGAATGGATCATGCGGATCTGCGTCTCCAGCGGCGTATAGTTGGGGAATGCCTCGATTTTCCACTGGTTGATCCCGGGATCATAGACCTTATCTGTGTGCAATGTCTTCGTGACCGTGTTGGGAATTACCTTGTCCCTCAGGATCTTGCCGAAAGGCACGCACATATACGGCCCCAGTGTCCGCGGGGTGACCGCGTGATTCGGCACACCGTTGAGGTGCGTGATCTTCTCCACAAGCCGCGGATAGATCGTCGCCGAGGAGACGGAGAGGACAAGCTGTCCCGGATAGAGGCGGGTCATCGTCTCCTGGAGGCGCCTGTGCGCCCTCTCGATGGTCCGGCGCACCTGCGGGCTCGAGGCCAGCGGCTCCTTGATGGTTGTCTCCAGGTTTTTCAGGATCACCAGGGGCTCATGCATGTCCACCATCCACACCGGAACCTCATCTTCATACCCGGTGGCCTCCTGATAGCCCTGCCGGCGCAGCGCCGACACCGCAGTGTCCGGGATCGGCCCGAAGGAAGGATAGCAGATGCTGTAGCTGCATCCCGCCCTGAACGACCTGGCAATCGCCTCGGCGAGCAGGAACTGGTCGGGATCACCCATCATCGAATCCGGCTCCGTGAACAGGCCGGTGATCAGGAGGACCTTGCCGGACGTGCGGTGGCGGACAAGATCCGCAATCTGGACATTTCCCAGCGCGTCAAACACCGTATCCGGCTCGAGGCAGCGGTAAAACACCGCGCCGACGATCTTATTGTCCCGGAGCATATTGCGGAGGATCAGCACATCATCCCCGCTCTCCGCCATCTGCCGGATCATCCCGATCCTCTGCTCGTAGTTCTCAAACAGGGTGTGGCAGAGCTCTTCCTGTACCTCAGCCGACCGGATATCCGCGTCCTCGAAGGCGACCACCATCCCGCTCGCCAGCGGCTTATACTCCGGCTCGCGGAGGTAAAGGCTGTTGTTATAGATATATTCCTGGGCCGCCGGGTCGATCAGGTTACTGATATCACGGTTCATATCGATATTTTCCCTGATCATCGTCGAGCTGATCTCCTCGAGGCGAACCGGGAGCTCCAGTTCCTCGACATTTCCCTGGATCGCGTGCAGCATCCCCCGGTTGTACCGGGAATCCGCGTCCTTCGGCCCGACGCGCCGGAACGCGATGTGGTTCATGCTGTGGATCGAGTAGGGCACCGGCTCCTTCTTGTAGGAGGATGCGTGGGCGATCACGTCGCTGCCCGCGACCATGTAGACCTCCCGCCCCGGGAACAGCTCCCGGAGGCGGCGGAGATCCTTCGGCATGGCGATATTGACCGGGATATCGTCCGGGAAAATGTTTACGTGCAGCTCGTCCGCGATGCTCATGCTGACGATCTGCCGGCGGATGAGGTGCGGCTGTGTCTTCTTGGACCAGCTGAACTCATCCACCGCGAGATAGACCTCAAATCCCCGGTTCCGGATCTCCGTGACGATCTCCTTGTGGGACAGCGTGAAGGGGTCGAAGGTGCCTGGGAAAAAGGCGACCTTCTCCCGCTCGGGGATCGCGATCGGACCGTGATCGATCTGCCAGTTCTTGATGAACCGGCTGATCGCGGAGATCGCGCAGGCCCGGTAAAACAGCGAGGACTCGTCGCTCATCGCCTCGTTCAGGAGAAACAGGTATTTCTTGGCGCCGAGAATGCACAGGGCAAATTTTTCCTCCTCCGGGAACCGCTTCGAGGCAAAGAGCTGCCCCGTCACCATCATCGCCTCCTGTCGGACCGACGGACGGTAGCTCGCGAATCCGCGGAGAATGGCGCCGAGGAAGACGATCCTCCCCTTCCGGTACTCCGCGTCCGAGATCCGGAACCGCTCCCGGTACTCCGGCCAGTGCATCAGCATGACGCCGGCGGTGTCCATCGCGCCTGCCACGATCCGCTCATCCGCATTGGCCAGGAGGCTCCGGATATAGTGAACCACCTCGCGGAGCTGCCCGAGCGGCAGCCACAGGGCAACCTGCCCCAGATATTCCGGGATGTAGGCGGAATAATTGGTTCCGGTGATCTCCAGGCCGCGCATCAGCTCGACAACCACCTCGTTCCGCTCGTCCTGGCGGAGCATGCGGATGACCTCAAGGAGGGCGTCGCCGGCGCTCCAGCGGACCAGCACGTGGTCACTGACCTTCAGCAGATTGGCCAGGTGGGAGGCGATGTGCAGGCTGTGCTTCGTGCTCCCGTGGCGCATCTGGTTCTTCAGGAGCTTGATGTTGACCTCCTTCACGATCCACGGTGTCGCATTTTTCAGATCATCCAGGAAAATATCGGCAACCACGTCATTTCCATAGAGCCGCTCTTCCTCCTCCGCAACGTCGAGGCCGAGGCAGCCCCGGATCCGGAAGCGGAGGTAGAGCAGGGTCACATTTCCCGACACATCCACCGATTCCACCGCCCTGCGGATCTCATCCGCGGCGTCATTGTCCGGCTTAAACTGCACAAGAACCTTCGCCGCCCGCCAGGCGGAAACCTGGGTCTCGCGTCTTTCGGAGACCGCCTTCACAGCAAGAAAATGCCCGGCGCGCCGGAGCTGTTCCGGCGTAAGCACGCCGAGCGGCAGCTCCTGGAAGGAATTCATGAGATAGAACGCATCCAGGTCGTCCGTCCCCTCCGGATCCTGAAACCGCTCCAGGAAGGTTCCGATAAAATCCCCGATATCGAGCGGGTCCGCGTACGCCATGAGCGCGCCAACCAGGGATTTCAGGCGGTTGCCGATGCGGATCTTCTGCACAGAATTCAGGCGGAGATCCGGGTCGAGCGTCTTCTCCAGATACACGCGCCAGAGGGCATTGACCTCATTTCTCGCCTTGTCCGGCATCCCCTGGGGATACTGCTTCCGGTAGCCGAAATGGAACTGCGCGATCACCTTGCCGATCAGGCGGGACGCGGTGAGGCGGATGTCCCCCTCACGGTGCATCATCAGCTCATAGAGGAACTGCAGCGCCTGCCGCTTCTGGCTGTCGCTGATGTAGATAATGTACTGCTCAAAAATCGAGAGGTAGGCGCGGAGATTTTTCCAGTTTTTCTCGCTTCTTGCCGCCTCAAGGAAATTGCCGAACTGGCGGCCCATGGACAGCCGCCGCATGACGCCGATGTCGTGCTCAACCCCCATGAGCACCAGGGATTCCACCGTATCCTGCCCGTCCCGGAGGGTCAGCTTCGGCATTTCCTGCGGGAAAATGGTGCTGCCGTTCAGCGCTGTGTCAACGCCCTTCCTGCGCATAAAATCCTCAAAATTCGTCAACGTGGCATAGACGCCCTTGTAGCGGCGGAGCTTCTTCGCGTCCACGTTGTACATCTTGTTCCGGATGACGTCGAAAGCCGCGCCCAGGCTCGAAATCACGGTCACCGGCTGGTGGTCCGGCGTCCTGCTCTGCTTCACCCGGAAATCCGAGTAGATCAGGATCAGGGACTCCACCGACAGGTTCTCCGGCTCCAGATCCCAGGTGGAATGATTCGCGGCGATATGGCCGATCGCCTCGAGCCGGTGCGCCCGGAACCACTGGTCGGTGTAAAAATAGTGCAGGAACGGAACCTTCTCGTTGGGCTTGCAGCCGAACTTGCCAAGATCATGCCCGGCCGCTGCCCCGGAGACCATCGCGAGATCCACGGGAACGCCCGCCTGGTAAAGCCCCCTCGCCACGTGCATCGCGACATGGTGGACACCGGCGATATGTTCCAGTGTATGGAACGAAGTCACCTCAAGATTGAGCCGCATCATCTCGTAGATGTACTCCGCGCGGAAATAGCGCAGAAATGCCCGATATTCCTCTGCCGCCTCAAATTTCCCGATCTCATCACCGCGGAGAAAGTCAAAATCCCAGAAGGGCTCATGCGCGACCGCCTTCTTCTCATAGTCGAAGAAAAACTGCAGCACCTCGAGGAAAAGGATCACCGGGGCGCGGCGCCTGTCGTCCTCCTCCTCCGCTGCCTTGTCCGGATAGAGAATCCGGCAGGCAAAATGGTAGGAAAATGCCAGCCAGCCCTCCTCCGGCTCCTCCTCATAAAATCCGGCTGTCCGGACAATCTCAAAAATTTCCGTGCAGGTAAATCTTCCCGCCATCCCGGCACCCCGGGGAATGTTCACATATGCCGGGAGCTGGCAGTTCGGCCCACAGGGAATCCCATGGTCAAGAAGGACGCGCGCCATGGCCGCCTTCCAGCTCTCCCGCCCGGTGACCTCCCGCACCATCGCCGCGGTCATCCCGGATTTCTGCAGAAAGCTTCTCCCCAGAAGGCGTGCGCGCAGCGCCCCTTCCATCCCCGTATCATAAGCCGTTTCCATATCAGCACCTCGCCCGCGTTGAACAGCCTGGTGAAACCATAACTAAAAGTCAACTAAGTACATTATATTATAATACAATCGCGGCGTTCCGAAAGGTTTTTCCTGGAAAATTCCCGCGCCCCGGATTTCCTCTTGACATTCGCTAAGTGTATTAGTACTATTAGTACAGTTAATACGCAAAGGAACTGGAGGCGTCTATGATTCAGATTGATTATCAGGACAGCCGGCCGATTTATGAGCAGATCGCGGAAAAATACAAAACGCTGATCCTCAAGGGTGCGCTTCTCCCCGACGAGAAGATGCCATCGGTGCGGCAGCTGTCCATGCAGCTCTCCGCCAACCCCAACACGGTTCAGCGGGCGTACAGCGAGCTGGAACGGCAGGGATTTATCTACACCGTCAAGGGAAAGGGCAATTTCGTCCGGGGAGATTCCTTTCTCCGCGAAGAGCGGCTCCGGGAACTTCGGCAGGCGCTCCTTGACCTCATCGCGGAGGCCGGGGAGGTCGGCATTTCCCCGGAGGAACTGTTCCGGGGAATCCCGGCGGGCGGCAGGAACACAGCGCCGGAAGGCGGGGAGACAGGAGCCGGAAGGCAGGGAGGGAAGCAGGATGATTGAAGTAAAAGATCTGGAGAAATCCTTTGGCAGCTTTAAGGCGCTTGGAGGTATCTCCCTGAATATCCGGAACGGGCAGGTCTTCGGCCTGATCGGGACAAACGGCGCGGGGAAAAGCACGCTGCTCCGGATTGTCTCCGGCGTCATGCGGGAAGATCAGGGCAGCGTCACGATCGACGGGCGCACGGTCTTTGACCGGCCGGAAACGAAGAAAGACCTGTTTTTCATCGCCGACGACCCCTACTTCTTCCCGAACAGCAGGGCGGCCGACATGGCGGGCTTCTACGCTTCCGTCTATCCGTCCTTCGATACCGCCCGCTTTGGCAAGCTGCTCGGCGATTTCGGCCTGGATCCGAAGCGCCGGATCAATACGTACTCCAAGGGCATGAAAAAGCAGCTTGCGATTCTCCTCGGGCTCTCCGCGCGGACAACCTATCTGCTCTGTGACGAAACCTTCGACGGCCTGGATCCGGTAATGCGGCAGGGCATCAAGGCCCTCTTCGCGCGGGAAATGCTGGACCGCGGCCTCACCCCAGTCATCGCGTCGCACAATCTCCGCGAGCTGGAGGATATCTGCGACCACATCGGCCTTCTCCACAAGGGCGGCGTCCTCCTCTCCGAGGATCTGGAGACCATGAAGATCGGGATCCAGAAGATCCAGTGCGTCCCGAAAAATGAGGCTGACCTGCAGGCCGCCCTCGAAGGGCTTGAGGTGCTCAGCCTTGCGAGAACCGGCCGCCTGGCGGTCATCACCGTGCGCGCGGAGCGGCAGGAGATCCTCCGTCGGTTCGGCGGCGTGGATATGCAGTTTTTCGAGGTTCTTCCCCTCACACTCGAGGAAGTCTTTATCAGTGAAACGGAGGCAGTCGGCTATGACATCAAAAAACTCATCCTTGATTGACAGCGGGAAATTCCAGAAGCTGCTGTTCCGCAGGAGGCTCTGGCCGGCGGCCATGACCGGGCTCATCTTCTTCATCTACCATATCCTTGCCCCTGGCCTCATCCTGAATCCCAACAGCCATTTCAACGCATTCGGGATCGCGGCGGACAGCCAGGGTCTGAGCCTGCCGCAGCGGTACGCGCTGGACATCTTTTCCGATGAGGGGGCATTCTACCTGCTGATCACTACCGGCATCGCCATTGTCCTCGCGATCCAGGGCTTTGCCTGGCTGGACAGCCGCAGGCAGCTCGATTTCTATGAGAGCCAGCCGGTTTCCCGCAGGCAGCGATTCTTCGGGACAGTCCTGAACAGCTTCCTGATCTACGCGGGCTGCTACCTGGCGACGCTCGTTCCCGGCCTCCTGATCGCCGCGGGGAACGGTGCCATGAGCGCGCATCTTCCGGCCGGTGCCTTCCGCCGCTTCGGCCTCGCCCTCAGCCTGTTCGCCGGGGTTTACGGCATAAGCGTCCTCGCCGCGCTGCTGACCGGAACCGTCATCTTCGCGGTGCTGGGAACCTTTATCCTCCTGAGTGCTGAAGCCGCTTACCGGATTCTTTTTTCCAGCTACAGCCAGACCTTCCTGACCACCTGGAGCACCCAGTGGTTCACGGGAAAGACATTCACAATGCCGTTCTCCTGGTATACAGAGGATAAGTTTCTTCCGAACCTTCTGATCGCGGCGGCCGCCCTCCTCCTCTCCTGGATCAGCTTCCGGCTCAGGAAGAGTGAATCCGCCGGCACCACGGTGGTCTTCGCCCCGGTGAGGCTCCTGGTCAAGACCGGGATTGTCCTCTACGTGAGCCTTCTCGCCGGGCTGTTCGGCGAGAACCTGTTCAGCAGCTCGGAATTCGCCGCGCCGGTGATCCTGATCCTCTTCTTCACCGCGCTCTGCTGCTGCATCATGGAAATCATCTACGCGATGAGCTTCCGCGACCTGTTCCGCCACCCGGTACAGATCGCCGTCTACAGCGCGGCCGCGCTGGCCATTTTTGTGGGATTCCGCCTGGATCTCTGTGGAGTGAACCGCTATGTCCCCGACGCGTCCAGGGTGGAGAGCTGTGCCCTCCTCTTCGAGCAGAATCATTATAACAACTCCTTCTATGTCCCGGAGACCGGCGATGTATCCTACGACATGCAGCAATATCTGGAGAAGAACATGGTGCTCGGCGATGTCCCAGCTGTCCTGGACCTCACCCGCCGTGGGATCGAAGAAACCGTGGCAAATGCGGACCGGGATGAGGACACCGGCGTATTTTCCCGCAGGATCAATGTCGAGGTGCTCTTCCGCTATAAAAACGGGAGGAAGGCATGGCGGGAATTCCATGTCGACGCCGTGCAGGACGCCGCCCTCCTCGACGTGGCATTTTCCTCCACCGATTACAAGGATGCCCGCTATTTCCTGAATGACACCTTCTTCAACGGCCATGCCTCGGAGATCGAGTTGACCGCCTCAAACGCCTGGGGTTCGAAGAACGGCACCGGCGGTTACGCCGCCTTTCTGGACGCCTACCGCAGGGATCTCGCCTCCTTCCGCTTTTCCGACGGCGGCTCCGCCCCGCTGACCGGCTGTGTAACCGCGGAGTATGACATGAAGCGGGCAAATCCCGATTCCTGGTATACCGTTTACCACCAGTTCCCGGTATTTGAGAGCTTCACGAACACCCTCGCCTATCTCCGGGAAAATGGCCTGTGGATGGACATTCCCGCAGACCTCTCCGGAATCCAATCCGTTTCGGTCGACATCATCGATCGTGATGGAAACTCGGATGAGGAGCCGCGGGAAGTGACCTATAAGGATCCGGCACAGATCCGGGTCATCTGTGATTCCGCGGTATTCGTCGCGGATAATTTCCCCGGCGGCTATTATCCGGAATGGATGGCTGAGACCGGGGACGGGAGCGGGATCTATGCGGTAACTGTCCGCTACATGGACGGCACGACAGGATCCGGCTCGGCGTCGGGTTATTTCCGAAAAGGAAGCGTCCCGGGCTTTGCCGCCGCGGACCTGAAGTAAAAGCAAATTTGCTAAGTGAGGACAGCGCTTTCGCTTGTCCTCACTTAGCAAATTTACATAGCTCGCACTAAACTCGCGCTTTGCCCTCTCCTCTTTCTCGTATCGTATCTTAAATTACGCAAGAAGTACCTTCTTAACCCTGTTACGCGTTAATTGCCTTGCGGATAAAGTCTTCCATTTTCAGACTTTTTCTTCCCGCACTTCCCGTATTTTGTATTTTTTCCTCTCCCATATTTTTCAATTCGACCTTTAGCAATCATTTGCTTCAATAACCTGCTGGCAGTAGCCTGGCTCACTCCAAGAACTTCATTTACTTCTGAACGCGTTATGAAGTTTTTGTTTGTAAGCAGCTCCATGATCTGCTGTTCCGCGGGGAGCAGAGGTTCATTTTCATCTATTTCTTCTCCGCATCTAGGCAAAACCAATTTAAAAGAATTAGGTCCGGTTTCTATATCAGGCTGCCTCGCCTGGCCTGCATATGCACTGAATATTTTCTGAATGCCGGTTCCGTAAGCTTCAATTAACTTCATTCGATAAAAAATATCTGCAAGCCTTTTATTTCTGCAGATAGACAGCCCCAGCAATACGTCCTGGATCTGAATTCCCGGCAGCAGACCTCCCACAGAAACAAATTCCATGCGATCCGAGTAAATACTAATCAATGTGCTGGCACTGTATGAGTAATCACGATGCACCAGGCTGTTTAACAAAGCTTCTCTTACTGCATTTTCCGGAAAATCTCTGTGATCATTTCTGTATAGGCCCTCAAAGGACGCACTGGTAGGATTGTTCAAGTCTAAATATTCATAACAATCTGCCATCTGCCTAAATATAGATCCGCCGAACTCTTTTCTATCGATAAACTTTACTTTATCAGTCCCTCCAAATACTGCGCACTTTATTGTATATGGGCACTCATCCGATAACAGCAATCCAAGATTTGTATACAGCCCATTATGATCAACAATCCCAAGTGTCTTTTCCTTAAGCGTATCCAGCGTTATTCCTCTGTTTTTAAACTCCTTCCGCAGTTCATCAAATGTTAATTTCTGTAAAATAGAACGGCGTTCTTCAAAGCTATCGCCATCCGATATTTTAATCATTTGTCGGATAGCATCCTCCGAGGCCTGCGCCGATTCATTCCCCTGACGAACATATACCCCGGAAGGTTTTAACCCATGTTTTGCAATATAATACGGCTTGTTACTCCCCTCCTGCACCTGCACCTTAACAACGGTTTTGCCATCGATCAGCAGCCTTTCATATTGGACAAATCTTGTCAGATCCGGTTTTATTGCGTCTCTTACCATCGAAGAAATACGGTTTGATATCTCATCATAATTATCAACGCCACATACTTCTCCGTAATCTGTCACGCCAATATATATGGTTCCTCCTTGTGAATTGGCAAAAGCAACTACTTCCTTCTTCACATCTTCTACATATTCAGATTTCAATTCAACAGAAGAACTTTCTTCAAATTTCATATTCATCACAGCCCTCTATTCATTCTTGTCTTCTTTCTATTCATTATAATCATTCTATGCATTCAAATCAACAGATCTTTCGTGGCATACGGTCATGGAATCCATCCGCAGCCTATATGAACTGGCACGGGAGTTAGCGATCAGTACATCGGCATTTGTGAAATCCGCATATTTTAAGAAGGAGCCTTCGCTTATGCGAAAGCTCCTTCTTTGCACACCTTACTTTTTCAGCTTCAAGCCGTCGCGGAACGCCTCGCCCACACGCTCGGTGACCTTGTAATAACCGTGGGTATAGGGGTCAAATGCGATGGCATTGACCTTAGACATATCAATTTTTCCGTCCACCATAACGCTTTCATCGGCAGTGACATTGACTACCTTACCGATGACGCCGCATCCGTATTCATTGTTCTGATACTCGATGAACTTGCACTCCAGACAAATCGGGAACTCGTTGATGACCGGCGCATCGACGGCTTCGGCTTTGCTTGCGGTCAGACCGCTGCGGGCAAATTTGTCGCCTACTTTATTGCCGGACTCCACGCCGAAATAGTCCGCTTCCACCATGTGGGCGGCATCGGCAATGCTGACGGTAAACGCGCCCCGCGCTTTGATGTTCTGCACGGTTTTATGAGTCTCGGTGAGGTTCAAGGCGACGGTGTCCCTCTCCTGCATCGTTCCCCACGCGGCATTCATGACGTTCACGCTGCCGTCCTCGTTATAAGTCGCAACCATCAGAACCGGCATTGGGAAAATGCCCTCGGTGATTTTCAGTTTTGTTCTCATGCTAACTTCTCCTTGTGATCAGATTGACAGGACTGTTCATCCTGCTTATAATTATATCCACGCAAATTATAAATTCAAGTACTGATAATTATGATAGGTACTATCTTAGAGGAAAGTGAAATGATAAAAAATTATATTGAGAACGCCAATTTCGAGGACACCGGCTTTGCCTACACGCTGTCGCTGATCTCCGGCAAGCACAAGATGGTCATTCTCTATTGTCTGATGGAGTTTGAAACCGTGCGGTTCAATGAGCTGAAACGGTATCTGAAAACCATTTCCGACAAGACCCTCAGCACGAATCTCAAAGAACTGGAAGCTGACAAACTGATCGTCCGCACCGAGTATCCGCAGATCCCGCCGAAGGTGGAATATACGCTTTCGGAACGAGGAAAATCGCTGATGACTGTGCTGGATCAGCTCTGTGTTTGGGGCGAGGAGAATCGACTGACAGAGTGAACCATTCAATTTTGTTGAGTTGAGAAACTTTATCTCGCTTTACAAATCAATACACTTAACTTCCAGCCTTTTTGACACTCAACCAATCAACAGCCAGTAGCGGTCTCACTTACCTATTACTGGCTGTTTTCTTTATTCTGTCTCCGGAGCGCCTTTAATAAACGCCATGATCTCCGCGTAAGAGCGATCACTTTTTATAACAGCTTCCATAAGTTCTTCCTTCCGCATCTCATTGCGGAGTTTGATCAGCTCTGCCAGCGTTTCTTTCTCTGCTTCGTATTTCGCTTTTGCTTTCTCCAGAGCAGCCTTCTGCTGTTCGATCTTTGCATCTAGTGTGTCTGTGTTGACCTTACGTCTTCCGCGTGCCATCTTGCTTTCCCTCCTATATCCTGACCTTCCGCACCTTCGGGTTCATCTGGTCGCTGATCTCCCGGGCTTTCCTTTTTACATAGTGTCTGCTCAACATTGGGTCCAATTTTAGCAAACTGCAAAGGTATCTGGACGGCTGCCAACCGTACAGTGCAGCCCGGAATTCTGGCGAATTGCTCACGTTGCATCGTCCATTTCGATGAACTGCGCTGTTTCCGGCCCGTATCCGCAGTCCGCAAAATAAAGCACAAAAAGATTCCCTGTAGGAATTGCGAAGAGGTTGGTGACATAGACTGATAATGCGATAGATGCCAGTGTTGTTTCAGCCAGTCTGGTCATAATGAGACCAGCGCCGTTACAACGCTTCTCCCTGCTGAAGAAGCGCTCTACCTCGATCCGGTCAGTGTTGTCTTTATACTCCTCCCGGTTAGCCTTATGATCGGCTGCGGGACGCCCCAGTCTCGGGCCGGAGATGCGGATGCCGTGCTCTTTACAGTAAGCACGGTTCGCCCTTGTCCTGTAGATCTGGTCAACAAGAACCCGTACCGGATAATGCCCGGTGCGTTCCTTATAACGTTCTACCGCATCCTGCAGGACAGAGCTCTCATTGTAAGGATCAAACTGGAGCTTCTCCAGGCGGGCGTGGCCCTTTTCGTCAATGCTGACATCATACTTGGCGCCAAACTCCACGGGAGACTTGGCTTTGCCGCGCACGATGGGACGGATATACGGCTGGCTGATGCTCACAATCCGGTCATCCACTCTGTGAGTGTTGTTATCAAACATGTACTTCTGCTGTTCGTACAGCTTCTGGACGGTCAGATAGCAGTCAATATACTTCTGTGGCAGGGCATAGCCTTCTGTCATGTATGCCTCCAGATACCGCAGATCGCGATTCAGGCAGCCAAGCTGCTTACGGATCAGGCTCCGGAGCTTCTTCGTCGGGCGTTTTTTGGCTTTCGCCATGGCAAGATATTCTTTTCTTGCGCGCCTCCGGTATGTTCTGGGCTTCGTCCATGGATGATACTGGTGATGGAAATAGTCAATCATCTCTTCGAGCTTCTCCCTGGCATCATTGAGAAGCACAAAGTCCTGAGGATACTTGATGTTGGACGGAGAACAGGTGGCATCCAGAATGAAAGTCCCCACGTTCTCCCCGTCGGCGGATTTTTCCGGTTTATCGCCGGCATGTTCCGGCGTGGCAGCGCCTGCAGCAAGGTATTCTTCATTCGCCATCATCAGAAAACGGGAATCCAGCCTGCGGCGAAAATACACGAGAACTGTCGGCTTGAACGGGCAGGTGTCCGAAAACCGGTCCATACCAATGAAGTACTGGTAATACGGGTTTTGGGCGACTTCCTTAACCAGCCTGCGGTCAGAAAGCCCCTCACGTTTCTGAATGATCAGAGCACCGAGAGCAACACGCAGAGGAAAGGCCTGCCGTCCTTCGTGTGAGGGAAAGAGAGAAGCGTACACTTTTTCCAGGCTTGTCCAGTCGATGGCATTTGCAAGCCGGACCCATTCATTGTTTTCATCCAGCGGTGTTCCACAGCTCTGGTTGAAATCAAAAATCGAAATCTGGTGCTCGGACGGTTTTTTGTACATGGCGGACTGCCTCGGATATATCAATAAGTGCAAAGAAATTAGGAGAAATTGCAAAAATCTTTGCACTTATTATACCGCAATCCGCCGTTATTGTCAGTAAATATTGCATTCTACGCTATTGAGCAGACACTACATAGTTCGTGTCGATTCCAAACGCTTTTAGTATCTGCAACAAGACTCTGATACATCTTCATCAGTTCTGCCACACAGTCAGATTCTGTCATATTCGTGGAAAATCCATATGCGTGCATCACGGCTATATCATTCAAAGTGTGTGCTTTCCGCAGTTCTGGTGGCATTGTTAATGGATCATATAAAGCTGCTAAACTACTATTCGGATATTTGGCTCTCGCATCCAAGATGCCTTGTGCCGTTAATTCAATAGCCTTTTTTTGCGATTCTGTAGGATTCGGCCAAGGAAATGTATTGTACACATTACTTGCTGAATATTGATAGTCTGACTTCATTCGTCCTGCGACCACTCTCATCCAAGCATTATGGACATTGGAACTTAATACTCCAAACATGTAGTCATCTGCATCTGCAATCATCAAAGCACTTCCACTAATAATAGTAGACGGCTTTACAAATGATATTGGTATATATCTGCGCTTTTCCGAGGAAACTTTAGGAAATACGAGCATATCGCTATTCGGCTGTCTTATTTCACCAAACAGCATCGGAAATTGAGCTGCTTGCTTTGTCTGCGGACGACCACTTTTTTCACGAAACACCTTTACTCTTTCTATTCTCTCGACAATACTTGGAGACTTTTTGATTTCATTAGGATCAGCGTCAACTAGCCATAAGCACCAATGTTTTTTATTTTTCAGAAGTTCTGCACCACCCGCATAATCTCTGATATAACACTTGCATTTAGGATTTTCTGATAAGATTTTTTCAACATCTTCCTCCTCTAGCGTAAATGCACCATCATCTATCGGCATACTCCCATATACCATACGTGGGACATCACAGAGAGGTTTTGTCCTCGCTGCAACGATGATAAACGGACCATTGATCAAATATGGATTAATTTCCTTTACTGCTCTAACTTCATCACCATCAAAAATTTTCCTTACGCTATTATTTGCGTTTATAGCATTTGTGAATCCAATGATAACGCAATGCACATGCGCCTTAATATCTGCTTCGCTATCCCATCGAAAAGTTCGGTAAGCAAAAATAATTCTTAATCCTTCCTCCCGTAATATTGGCCATAGTACAGGCACCTGCTCTCCCTGCGTAATACTGTTTGTAGATACAAAAGCACATTTTACCTTCGATTGACCAATAAATTTAATTGCTTTAATGTACCAACAGCATACATAGTCCAGTATTCCAACACCTTTCCTATTATCGAAAGCATCAAACACCTCTTGTTTTTGTTTTGCCGTTTGCTCTTTTTTCCCTACAAACGGCGGATTTCCCATGATGTAATTCAGCTTCTGTGCCGGAATCACGTCATTCCAGTCAATCCGCAACGCATTTTCCTCAATGATGTTCGCATTCGTTTTTAATGGCAGGAACTCCAGATGGACACCGTAGAGAATGTTCTCCGTCTCCTTCATCATCTGGCTCTCAGCAATCCAGAGCGCTGTCTTTGCGACGGTAACTGCGAAATCATTGATCTCAATACCATGAAACTGACTTATGGAAACCTTGATTGGATTCTTAACCTCACCGATCATCATTTGCCCATGTTCCATTGCCTCAATCGCTTCATTCTCCAGACGACGAATCGAAAGATACGTCTCAGTAAGGAAGTTTCCAGAACCCGCGGCGGGATCCAGGAACTCCAACGACGCCAATTTTTCCTGATATGTCTCTAGTCTCGACGTGCGTGTACGCAGTACAGATATCGACTTGATTTCCTGAAGCTCTGCTTTCAGATCATCAAGGAACAATGGATCAATGACCTTGTGAATGTTCTCAATCGAGGTAAAGTGCATCCCACCGGAACGTCTTGTCTCCGGATTCAAGGTGGATTCAAAAACCGCGCCGAAGATGGTCGGGCTGATGTCTGACCAGTCGAAGTTCTCACTTGCTTCTCTGAGAAGGAGTTCACGGATCTCATCCGTAAACATGGGAATCTCAATATTCTCATCTCTGAAAAGTCCGCCGTTGACGTAAGGAAACGCAGCAAGTTCCGGCTCCAGATAGGGATCTCTCTCCTCCGGCTTCTGATCCAGTACGCGGAAAAGATCAATCAGTGCATTTCTCATCCGCTCGGTTCTGAAGGTCTGGAGATAATCATGGAACATTCCCTTCTCGCCGAAGATTCCGGAATCCTCTGCATACAGACAGAAAACCAGACGGACACAGAGAGCATTCAGACTTTTCAGTGAATACTCATTCTGTGGATCTTTGTACTGTTTGATCAGTGCATCATAGAGTTTGCCTACGATTGTTCCGGCTTTGATAGAAATCTCCATTTCATGCGAGATCTCTTTAACATCCTTCTTGACCAGAAAATCGAGCAGAGAGTACTTGGTCTGCAGATCCGGAAGCTCTATCTTTGTCGGCTCCGGGACTGCCGCATCCATGTCATAAATCCAAATATTCTGAAAGTTGCTGGTCACAATCCAGCGGGCCTTTTCCTTGTATGGAAGATTGTCATTGTACCGCTTTGCCTGCTCATACGGTGTCAGCATTTCTCCGCCGGACTGCGGCTCCTTCTCATCCAGTTTATGCACAGATCCCTTCTGTTCAATCAGGGCTTTGACTTCTGGAATATAGCCGTCAATATAACGGGTGTGGACTTTGCCATCGCCCTCCGGAAGCTTCACTGGCTTCTCAAACTGGATATACTCTGTCACATTGTTTACTCCAAAAACGTTCTGGAGTAGCTGAATCCAGTAAGGATGGCAGTCCTGCTTTTCATCTCCGCCGGATAACCATTTATTGATAAACTGCCGCGCAGCTTCACGCTGTTCTGCATCTGTCATAACCGTCTCCCCCCTCTATCAGTCTTTCTCTTCGTAATCGGCAATCCAGCTTGCCAGCACGCCAGCCATAGTCATCCCCTTCTGTTTTGCGATTCTCTGGAGCTTTGTCTTATTCTCTTTGGAGATGGAGAGGGTGAGCTGTGTGCGCTCTTGATTTACAGATCCTTTTGTTTTGTCTGTTCCATCCATGGATTGCCTCTTTCGATAATTATGAGCGATCAAATAATTGATTTTCAATTATTTTTATCATAGCAAAAGAGGCACTCGACAACAACGGAAAACAGTTATTCCTTTTCTTTCGCCAATTGTAAAATGAAGTTGGACATCTGAATAAAATAAAGATCCATGGCGGGATCTTTGGTAGAATGTAAGTCACCACAACAAACTTTCTACAGGAGAATCGTCACCATGGACTACTTTCATTCTACCACAACTTCCCATAAGAAAGGTAAACATCTTTCATATGAGGAACGAGTTCTTATTCAGATTCGTTTTAAAGACAACTGCTCCATTCGGGCAATTGCCCGTGAGATCGGCTGCTCACCGAGCACTGTCTCGAATGAAATAGCACGTGGTTCCGTTGCCTTGTATAACGGCAGCGTGACCCGTTATAAGGCGTCTGCCGGTCAGAAAGCCTATGAGGACAACCGAAAGCACAGCTGCCGGCATTATGACTTCCTGAGCAAATCAGCGTTTCTGGAGTATGTATTGAAACACTTTACAGAAGACGGCTGGTCATTGGACGCCTGTGCTGGACGCGCTATTCTCGATGGTCAATTTACCAGAGAACAGATCGTCTGCACAAAAACGCTTTACCGCTATGTTGATCTTGGCTTCTTTGACATCAGAAACTATAACCTTCCTGAAAAGCTGAAGCGTAAGTCCAAGAAACATAGATCTCGGATCAACAAGAAAAAGCTTGGCCGCAGCATTGAGGAACGTCCCAGAGAGATCGAATCCCGTGAGGAATTCGGACACTGGGAATGCGACCTCGTATTGGGCGCTAAGACCCGGGATGACCAGGTCCTGCTCACTCTTGCTGAACGCAAAAGCCGTGAGTTCCTGATGCTTCCTATTGCTGACAAGACATCAGTGTGTGTCATGGAGGCAATCAAACAACTTCAGGAGATTTACAGCGAACACTTCAGCGAAGTGTTCAAAACCATCACGACCGATAACGGTTCGGAATTCGCCGACCTTTCAGAACTTGAGAAGATGGCTGATACGCTTGTCTACTATGCTCATCCCTACACGTCCTGCAATAAGGGAACCGTAGAGCGGCATAACGGTCTGATCAGAAGGTTCATACCAAAGGGGAAGCGGATTGATGACTTTACCGGTCAGCAGATCTCCGATGTGGAGACCTGGTGTAACTGTCTCCCGAGGAAGGTCCTGGGTTATAGAACCCCGGATGAAATCTTCGAGGAGGAAATCGACCGAATCTACCAGGCTACTGCCTAGCAGAGGGTGTCCAACTTGTTATTGCAATTTGCGATTGTTATATTATTCCTAAAAATATGTAATATATAGTTGACATTTTGCTATTCATCATGCTATGCTCTTGATGTCAAATAAACTTGACACAAAGTAAGGAGGACGAATCATGTATTACAAAATAGGTATCGGTTTTGTATTACCATTTGCAGTTTTTGTGCTTATCGTGCTTATACTCAACGAGAAGAAAAAGCCTAAGCAGGTTGTGTATGATGAAATGCAGACAGCAGTCAGGGGACGTGCGTATCATTATGCGACTGTCACCGGTGTTCTTGCCGGGATCATAACTTCGTTCCTTCTGGACTGGGATGCATTCCCTATGGACGGAAGACTTGCAATAATGACTGTCAGCTTTCTGATGGTTACAGTGTACGTTGTCTATATGGTCATGAAGGGCGTTTACTTTGGCGTTTCCGGAAATTGGAAGAAAGGAACTCTCCTGTTCTTTATCATCGGTCTCTGCAATCTCATCACTGGCATACTTCGTATCGCCGAGGATGGGCTGCCGGAAGGGAAGCTAACCGCTACCAACACCACACTCATAATGGGCGTTATGTTTATGGTCATCGTGGTTGCCGTAATAATCCAGAAGCTGCAGGAAAAGAGGAATGAGGACTAATGAAAAATCTGAAGATGAAGTCCGCAAGAGCCGCCAAAGACCTCTCCCAACAGCAGCTTGCCGATTTGGTCGGCGTGTCACGGCAAACAATCAACGCGATTGAAAAAGGGGACTATAATCCCACCATCCGCCTCTGCATCGCCATCTGCAAAGCGCTGGATAAAACGCTTGACGATCTATTCTGGGAAGCTGGATACATTCAAAACCACGGAGATGCAACAACATGAATTTGCCACGCTCATCGTCTTATTCCGCTCCTGATCCATGACATCCCGCCCCGCAAGTGCTTCTAACATTGCACGCTTGATCCATCCCTCCGGAAGGATCTTCGTCACCTTCTCCACGACGTTCTTCAATACCCGCAATTTGAAAAGCTTCTGCAACATCAACGCAAAGGGGCAACTCGCATGATCCACATCCTTCTCGTCATCATCTATCTTGCGTTCATCAGCCTTGGCTTGCCGGATTCCCTGCTTGGATCAGCCTGGCCGGTCATGCACATGGAATTTAGCGTACCGATATCCTACGCCGGCGCGGTGTCCATGATGATCGCAGCTGGCACCATCATCTCCAGCCTGCTCAGCGACCGTCTGACACGAAAGCTCGGCACTGGCCGGGTAACGGCCATCAGCGTAGGCATGACGGCGGCCGCTCTGTTTGGCTTCTCTATTTCCGGCACCTACTGGATGATGCTCTTATGGGCAATCCCTTATGGCCTCGGCGCAGGCAGCGTGGACGCGGCACTAAACAACTATGTGGCGCTGCACTATACAAGCCGCCATATGAGCTGGCTTCACTGCTTCTGGGGTGTTGGTGCATCCGTCGGCCCGGTTATCATGGGTGCGGCCATCACGGGCGGCAGGGGATGGAACGGCGGTTATCGGATCATCAGCATCCTGCAAATCATCCTTACCGCAATACTGGTGTTCAGTCTTCCGCTTTGGAAGGGCCGGGGCGAAGAGAAAAAAGAGAATACAGCAGCCCCTCTGTCCCTGCGCCAGATCATCGGCATCCCCGGCGCAAAGTTCGTCATGGTATGCTTCTTCTGCTACTGTGCGTTGGAGCAGACCACTGGGTTGTGGGCCAGTACCTTCTTGATGCTGAGATGGAATGTCAGCGCGGAGCAAGCCGCGACGCTGGCAGGACTGTTTTTCATTGGCATCACCACCGGACGTGCTATCAGCGGCTTTGCCACCTTCAAATTCAACGACTCGCAGATGGTCCGCATCGGACAAGGCATTATGCTTGCGGGCATCATAATCATGCTCTTACCCATCAGCAAGACCTTGGCAATGATCGGTATCGTCGCCATCGGTGTTGGCTGCGCACCTGTCTATCCAAGCCTGATTCATTCGACACCGGATCATTTCGGTGCGGACAAGTCCCAGGCTATTATAGGTTTGCAGATGGCCAGTGCCTATCTCGGAACCTGCCTGATGCCGCCGCTTTTCGGCGTGCTGGCAAATGCTCTGTCCATCGGACTCATGCCATTTTATCTGCTCGCGCTGCTGGCACTGATGATTGTCACGCACGAGCAGCTTTGCAGGAGGTAAATACTATGTTTGCGGATTATCATGTTCACACCAGCTACAGCGACGATTCCGAGTACCCTATGGAAGAAGTCGTAAGGGATGCTGTTTCTCTCGGACTGGAAGAGATCTGCTTTACGGATCATGTGGATTACGGCGTTAAGCGCGATTGGGATGACCCGAGCGGCATACTATACCGCCAAGGCAGATCCGGAGAACCGGAACACATGGCTCTGGCAAATGTGGATTACCCCCGTTATGCTTCTGAGATTGCTGCACTAAAAGACAAGTATAAAGATCAGATCACCATCAAAATGGGGCTGGAATTCGGTATGCAGGTGTATACGATTCCTCAGTATAAAAAGCTGTTCTCCGCCTGGCCTTTTGATTTTGTTATTCTATCCGTGCACCAGATAGAGAACAAAGAATTCTGGACACAGGATTTCCAGTCCGGACATGCTCAGACGGAATACAACCTGCGGTATTATGAAGAAATCCTTGCATTGGTGCAGCAATACCACAACTACAGTATCCTCGGCCACCTGGATCTGATTTCCAGATATGACAAGGCGGGCTCTTTCCCGTTCGAGAAAATCCGTTCCATCATTGAGAAAATCCTGCTCACCGTCATTACAGACGGCAAAGGAATTGAAGTCAATACATCAAGTCACCGGTATGGATTGAGTGACTTGACACCGTCCATTGACATTCTTCGTTTGTACCGTGATCTTGGTGGAAAGATTATAACGGTCGGGAGCGACAGTCACCGAAAAGAACATTTGGGAGCGTATATTGCAGAAACACTAAATATCTTGAAAACGATCGGTTATAAAGAAGTTTATACCTTCGAGCAAATGCAGCCCATCCCACACAAAATATAATCAACTCAACGAAGCTCATAACCAATGTTTCGTGTTCGACCTCTCTGGCGATTTTTCTCCTCAATCAGATCACGCCCTTCCAGTGCAAGCAGCAAAGCATCACGAACCCATCCATCCGGCAGATAGGAGACAATCTTTTCTACGATGGTTTTCATTTTTCTCAAAGCTGATATGTGGCGCGGCAAATTGTGATCTCCACAAACAGCATTTTTTAGGAGGCAAAAACGACAGAATAAAGCGGCAGATTGTGAACCAGCATCACATGATTATTATATTATAAGAACCCGTCAGCAGATTTCAAAAACCACAATAGGGCAAAAGAAAAACCTTACCGATTCTCCAGTTTTGTTCTGAAGATCAGTAAGGTTTTTTAAATCGTATAAATGAGAGATTACGCAGTAAATATCAAAGAAATGTTGCCAATCTGTTGCCAGCACTTAACGGAGTATCATGCCATAAATGGCATGATAAATCAACGTATTTGGCATGATAAATGGCACGATAAATTTTATACGCTGATGATGCTTAACTTTTGCGAAATTGTAAATCCTGAAACCTCTTACTGAATGTATGATTCAAAAAAGGCAGTGGCTGCACAAAACCACTACCTTTTCCATATATTCCACATATTATACGTATTTCTATTCGAGCTCGATCCTGTCAAGCATAATATTAAACTTTTATGCTAAGTTTCGTAAGCTGTCGTATCTCTGGTATTCGTATTAGACTATTTCTATGGACTATCTGATTTATTGTTGCCAAAGTGTTGCCACCGTATTCCTTGCTTATTGCAAGTAGCCCTGATCAGTCACGCAAACGGAGGCAACTCTGATAGAGCGATTCTGGCATAAGCACCGTTCTTCTTATCTTCCGGATGAGGCTCCAGTCCAATAATGGTGATAGATTGCTGATCCGGTCCATATACCCAATACATCCGCATGGCACCGCTTGTCTTATTTTCCAGATAAGACTGCCAGACGCGTTCCCCATAGCGATCCGTCAATTCCTGAATATCATGCGTCTGTAAGCCCGGATGTCTTGGATTCTCGGATAGAAGCTTTAAAGTCTTACCCCACTTTTTATAGAGAGAGGCTTCTTTCTTGCTGATAGTCCCGCTGCGATATTCGCTCTGCAGCCTTGACCATAAAGCTTCCATTTCCGGTATGCCCATTCGAATATTATACTTTATCTCTATGCCTCAAAAATCAGAAAGATCTACCGGATTCGATACCTGACCGAGCTTAAAGTTGCGAATCGCCTGATCCATGCTGGCGAGTGTCTTGGATGATATTTCCTCTGGAGTGATCAGTTCTCGAGGTTCCAACATAATGCAGCCATTTTCATATTCTCTGACGTTGTAATACTGATATTTTGCGCCGCGGAGAGTTACGCGTTTTTTGCTGTCAATATGCACATCGTAATCTTTGACTGCCTCCATAAAATCACCTCCTAGCGTTGTGGGATTTCCCACTAGCAGAATAGCACTTTTAAGCAGGTTGTCAATCCTTTTCCAGCCTGTTCAATCAGAACACCTTATCTCCTAGGCATGGTGAACCTAACCTCGACGAGAAGTTAGTCTATTAGTTCCTCCTTCACCTCTGCCCTTCTGCTGTCAGTTGATGTTTTTCCGGCGGAACAGCCCGCATCCCAGAGCGGACATTCCGGCGATCATGGTAAGATCCAGAACTACTATGCGGACAGGATTCCAGACCTCCCAGGTAGAAAGCTGCGCCGCCTGCCCGCAGGGATTGAGATCGTGGAGGATGCCGCTTAAAAATCTGCGGATTCCCCCAACGTACTTGGGATTCAGAACGCCATCCTTAAATTCGGGTTGCACCAATATGGAATTGGTATGCATGGCGAGAAAAAGCATTACAAAAGCAAGGCCCATGCACAGGATCACCGCCTGTGTTTTATTGCCGCACAGCAGGGTGATAACAGCATACAGGCAGCCGGTTGTAAGGCTCATCCCCAACCCCAGAAAGAAAAATCGGATAAATGTGAGGCTATCGACGTTATTCTCAAAGAAAAACTGTCCGACTCCGGCGGTAAACAAGGTAACAATCGCATACACGATGGCACAGGCAATGCAGCTTACCAAGATTTGAGCAAGAACCAGGCTGCTTCGATGATCTGCTGCCAGCAGCTTATTGCGTATGAAGCCATCGCTGAAATCCGTCCCCACAAATACACTGACCAAAGCACCCATGAATACGCCATACATGCTCATCGGCAGGAATATCACCCTGCTAAGTGGGACGGTATAGTCCATGGAGGTTGCCTGTATTGCCATAAAGGCAGACGCCAGCGCCAGCATCCCGATGAGAGAAAGACGAAGCGCCGCACTTTTCCAAAGACGCTTCAAATCGGCTCGCAACATTCTGATCACTGATCCCCACCTCCTGTCAAAGAGAGAAAATAGTTCTCCAGACTTTCATCCCGTTCCTGCATGGACAGCACTTCACACTTCTCTTTTGCAAGTGCCAGCGTTAGCTGTGTTACATTCACACTTGCGAACACATCCGCAGTTGTGTCTGAAATAATCTGGTATTCCACGCCCATGGCGTCCAGGACACGCGCAAGCACTGATGTATCACTGACCTCCACCCGCACACATTTCCGGCAGGCAGCATTTAACTCCTGTGCACTGAGCTCTTTTACCATCTGTCCATGGTCTATGATGCCGTAATGGGTTGCCAGTCTGGAAAGCTCGTCGAGAATGTGGCTTGAAATCAATACCGTAATCTCTCTTTTCCTGTTCAGTTTTAGGATCATCTCCCGCATTTCAACAATCCCCTGCGGATCAAGACCATTCGTAGGTTCATCCAGAATGAGAAGCCTCGGATCGCCGGACAAGGCAATGGCAATGCCCAGACGTTGTTTCATGCCAAGAGAAAACTGCCTGACCTTTTTCTTTCCAGTATTCTCCAGACCTACCAGCTTCAGAATTTCCGGGATGCTCACATAAGAGGAAATCCCTAATATCCTGTACTGCTGTCTCAGATTTTCTTCGGCGGTCATATCCATGTAAATGGCTGGCGTCTCCACAATCGCACCGATTTTGCGCCGGGAGTTCACAATGTACTTACTGTCATTGCGAATACCAAACAGGGAAAAGCTGCCGGATGACGGCTCCTGTAGCCCGCAGATCAGTCGGATCAGAGTTGTTTTACCAGCGCCATTTCTTCCCACAAATCCATAGATTGCGCCCTTTGGAATGTGCATCGTCAGTCCGTCCAGTGCCGGAATGTTCTTATAGCACTTTGTCAGGTTGTCCGTCTGTAAAACATATTCCATGCTGCTCACCTCCTCCAATCCGTTCTAAAAGCCTTATATACTCTTTACTATTTTCCTTTTCTAATTACCTATCCTTAGATAAGCATAAAAGTAGAACTACATGGCAAGGCCTAAAACGTCTTTCCTGAAATCATCTACCTTTACATGCGCCGGTACCTCTGTGCCGATTATTTTGTAATAGTCCTTAACCTGGCGCGATGGCGTCTCTACTGTAACCATCCCGGAATGATTTCGGAAGCACATCAAAGACTGTGTTTTTCCATACAGTTCGGATGTAGATATACCGCTGCTATTCATCTTCTTCCTTAGTAGAAGGAGAACTACGGTGTCCATAATATCATGCAAAATCTTTCCTCGAACGGTTTCATCGGTCCATTTGGATATAGGAAGAAGATCAAGATATTCCTTGCTGGTCTTGAACACTGTTTCAATATCACGCCGCCCAAAATAGTCGGTAAGCAGCTGCTCTGGAGTCGTATCGATGTTTGAAATTTGTACTTTTCTCTTCCGATCAATGGTTTTATTTCCCAGTACAGCTCTTTGAACGGATAACCCTTTCTGGCCGGCATCCTGCCAATCAGTGTCTTTTCTGTTCCAATATGGAAAGCATCGACAAGATCATTGGAAACATAACCGGCATCAAGAACCAGGGAATCAATCACGATCCCGAGGCTGTCGGCCACATCATTCACAACGTTCATGATGGTATTGATGTCAAGAATGTTTCCTGGAATGGGTAGTCTCTTTGCAGCTGTCCGCTTATGATGCGGCAGGAAGAACACACTTATCAAGAGAAGAGCGACCAATAGCGCGATCAGGCAAATCGTTCTTTTTCTGTTGATCTTCTTCATAAATTCTGATTGTCAGCTACACCCGGCTTTCTTTCCGGGAATTCCCGTGCGGATGAAAACAAATTCCATATCGGACGAGCGATCGGCATCAAAATGATAGCCGCTCCAGTTGAACGCTTTGATCTGATCCGGCTCTTCAGCGTGAATGCCGGCCATAAAGCGCACCATCTCTCCCCTTGCCATTTTGGCATAGACGCCCTTCTGAACGATCTTATTGTCCTCCGGCTCACCGAAGATGCAGGTGATGAAGCGATCGTCCGGCTGCAGATATTTTCCCAAACATCTGGAATACTCCTTCGATGCCAGATTGATGATGATACCGCTATCGTCCCGCGCTTTCTGATAAAGGCTGCCGCCCCAGAAGTCGTACAGATTCTTATAATCGTCGAATGACACCTTTGCCTGCATTTCCAAGCGGTACGGCACCACTCCATCCATCGGCTTTAAGACACCGTAAAAACCGGACAGGATGCGCAGATGCTCCTGCACATACTCGTACTGGCCATCCTCGAACACGGCCGGAGCCATGTAGGTGTACTGGATACCGTCATAGGCAAGGAGCGCCGGCGTAAGATTCTTGTGCAGATCCATCTGTGCAAACCGATCTGCGTTCTGCCGGGCAATTTTGTCATTACAGGCCCAGAGCGCCTTCTGCTGCTCATAGGGAAGAGCGCTGATCCAGTCTTTGAGCATTTCCGTCTTATCCAGAAATACCGGGAGCTCTGTACAGGCGAAGGAATCCGTGTCCACCCGCATCTGCTTTGCCGGGGAGATAATGATCCTCATGACAGCTCACCCAGCATCTGTGCGGGATTGTCGGCGGCCTTTACCTTATCGAAAGCCTTCACGATGATGCCATTCTCATCGATCAGATAGGTCGTCCGGACAACGCCCATCGAGACTTTTCCGTAGTTTTTCTTCTCCTTCCAGACATCGTATGTCTGGATCACTTTCTTTTCAGGGTCCGAGAGCAGTGTAAAGGGAAGCCCATATTTCTCCTCAAATTTCTTATGAGAAGCCACACTGTCCTTGCTGACACCGAGCACGACCGCGCCCTTCTCCCGGAACTGCGGATACAGCTCACCGAACCCGCAGGCCTGCTTCGTGCAGCCCGCCGTCATGTCCTTCGGGTAAAAATACAGAATCACCTTCTGTCCCCGGTAATCCGAGAGGCTGTGCATCTCTCCGTTCTGGTCCGGCAGGGTGAAATCCGGTGCTTCTGTTCCAACTGTCAGCATCTCACGTTCCTCCTTTTATCATCAAAATCCGCTTTTCTAAGGACATTTTTTCTTTCTGTCTACTTGCCATAGTGACCTTTCCGCACGATCAATCCGAGTTATGTTTGCCACACCAGCGTGTTATCTCCGTGACCAAATCAAGAGGAAGGTTATCTCCATATGGGATCTGCACTGCCCCTTTGCTGAACTTCAGGCCGCGTTTCGTGAATTGGTCCGCAAAATGCTCCACTGCCCCAGGTCCCGGATAGATGCCGATATGCTTCTTTGCCGCCGCGAAATGGATGAGGTTATGCCCCTTCCACCATGTAGGCATTGACCAAGAAATCCGCTCTTCTGCTCCGGGAAGCTCCTTCCGGATCGTATCCCGCACGGCACACAGATTGTCTTTTCGCGCCGGATCCTGTCTTTCAATATATTCGTCAATCGGATTCGTCGAGGTCATATGATAATCCCCTCCAGATGATCGCACTCATGCTGGATGATCTGCGCGGTCCAGCCGGTAAATTTCTGAACATGCTTCTTCATGTCCAGATCCTGGTATTCCAGTTCAATCTCGCGGAACCTCTTTGTCTTCCGTGTTCCTGTCAGAGAAAGGCAGCTCTCTTCTGTTTCGAATGGTCCACTCTTCTTCAAAATGACCGGATTCAGCATTGCCACGTTCATAAACCCCATATTGACGACAATGATCCGCTTCTTCACGCCGATCATGTTAGCCGCCATTCCGACGCACTCATCTGTATGCGCCTTCAGTGTATCCAGTAGATCACGGGCGACCTGCAGATCAGCTTTCGTCGCCGGGTCTGATTTCTGTGCGAGGAAGAAGACATCCTTCATAATCTCTCTGACCATATGCTTACTCCCAGTTCTTCCAAACTTCCGGCTGATAGCCAACCGTAGCCTGCCGGCCATTCCGGACCACCGGCTGCTTCACCACTAGCGGGTGCTCTAGAACCTTATCGAACTTATCCTCGTCTGCCAGGTACTTAATCAGGAGATAAGCCTCCCGGTCCTTCGTCTTCTCATCCAAGAGATCGTCCATCCCGCCTACTGCCTGCAGGATTGAGGTCAGTTCTCCTTTACTGAAGCCCTTCTGTGCAAGGTCAATCGCCTGAAACTTAATTCCCCGCTCCTTGAAAAAGCGCTCCGCTTTTCTTGTATCCGCACTCTTCTTCGTGCCGAAAATCTGAATGTTCATGACTGTTGCTCCTTTTTCACAGCAGTCCGAGTTCCTGAACTGCCAGCCAGTTTCAGAATCGCCTTCTCCGCTGCCTCCGGATAGAACTCCTTCACCCTGTCCACAATCTTCTGCAGAGAATCCTTCGGCTCCTCACTGTAAGCCGCTGTCACCAGCTCCCTTCCGAAAATATGCTCCGGCGTCGCCAGCACCGCGATCGCCCAGCCGTAGGATTGTCCTCTCTTGTTCTTCCTCTGCCGAAAATCCCTGCAGACCAGATACGTCTCCATCTCCAGGCTCGTCAGCGTCCCCTCAGAATTCTTCTCTCCGCCCTTTCCGAAGCCGGCCTGCTCCTCCACAGAAAAGCCGGACACATCACCCGCAAAAAGCGGAAGAAAGCCTATCTCTTCCACTCGCCGCTCCAGTTCATCGATGTTATGAATGCATGACGGATCCTCCGCAGGAATGCCCCGCATGATCCATTCTCCGCCTTCTACAGACAAGTTACTCTTTCCTTTCTTCTACCTGGTCAGATCCAGATCGATCAGCCATACCCCGCCGCATTTCTTGTTATTTAAAAAGTTTGAACAAATCGCCTAATCCAAAGGTGGTCTTCCGATAGACCTTGTTATAGATTGCCTTCTTCGGATGTAGAACCCCCATTCCCTTCTTCCCATATCCCGGAATCAATGCCTTTTTCACAGCACGAGTTGCTCTCCCCTTTGTTCTGGCGCTCAATGATTTCTTTAGACTGGGTTTTCTCCTTCCGTACTTCACGTTATCTGCCTCACATTTCAAAAAACTGAACTACCAATCTTTACAAATCGATCTCCAGCTTCGGTGATCTCGAGATTTCTACAATTAGATTTCCGCCGATGATCAGCATATTGCCTGCTGTACATTGCAGATGCAGGCACTGGCGATATTGATATTCATGTGCAATACCGACATTCTCAAGATAGAGATTATTCCCCAGTGTTGTATTTTCATCGGTCTTGTACAGAGAAATATATCCTTCGCCCCATACCCACGTGAAATCAAAGGTCCCTCCGGAAGGTCTTTGCCAATGATATATCGTCCCTGAGGCAGCTGGTTTTTCCCAAGTTTGATAAGCGGCTTTCCTTCAGCACTTGCAGCATTTTGCCCAGATTTACCTTCTACGCGGTCAGCTGATGCATTCCTTTTGTCCGGATCCAGTGACATTTGCAGAAGTCTGTCAGCCACTGCTGTGCCTGACATCACCTTCAGGATCTTTTTCCTGCCGTTTTTATAAGTGATACTGAATGTAAGTTCTGTTCCATCCGGCACAGTCTGACTCATGGCAATCGGATCCCCGAATGCTGAATTTGAGAAGCTCAATCCCCAGGATGTTTTGTTCTTGTACTTCTGTGTCTGCTCTATCAGCACAACGGAAGTTATGTTGTTGTGCTTCTCTCCCTGATTTCTACTGAAGATTCCCATGCGGTCATCCCTCCCGCTTCGTGCCAAAACAGAGCATCCTGTTTCTCTATTTCCTTTTGATTCCTCTCATAAAGACATCCTGATATACGCGCCAGAACTTTTGCTTGAGATACAGCACAGATTTCGAATCCTTGTTTTTCCCATATCCACAGCTAAATTCAGATTTACAACCGGTTCAGTATATCCTGTATTGTTTGCTCATCCTGAATCTGTGAGATTCCGAAACACTTTTTCCCAGCATCTTTTAGTGAGGCACCGACATGGTAACCGACTGTATCATCCAGAATCAGGAAGCGATCATGAAAAGCAGTCATGTGCTTTACCGTAAGCTTTGGATATTGCGAATTAAACGTGTTGATATCTCTATTGCTTAGCCGCGTATTATTGAAGGTATAAATTATCGCATCAACACCGGGATTCTTCTTTGCCAGAATATTAAGCGTCCCAATATCCACATATCCATCTATCAAAACAATTTTCTTAATTGCCTTCTGCACCAGTGAGATCAGAAGCTCAAATGCATCATAAATCTGCCCATCAAAGAATATTTTCTGCTCTGATTCAGCATGATCATCAATATAATCAAAGACCTTATCGAACTTCTCATCAGTCTGTTTCTGATACTCAAGTTGTTTTAACTCAACAGCACTGATTCTTTCGAACAGAGCGGCATTACTGGCAATAAAGCGGCGCATCTCGACAAATGCATTGATGATCTGAATACTGACTTGAATGGCGGTATCGCTCCTTAGAACCGCAGACAGCATCGCTACTCCCTGCTCCGTAAAGACATATGGCATATATCGCCTTCCGCCTCTCCCCTTCTTTGAGGTCACAATTTGTGACCTCAAAGAATCATATTCTTCCTGCGTTAATTGGAACCGGAATTCCGCAGGAAATCTTTCTATATTTCTCTTGACCGCTTGGTTAAAAACTTTCGTATCCACTTTATATAAAGTAGCCAAATCACTATCCAGCAGAACCTGTTGCCCACGGACAATATAGATGAGATCCCTTATCGGCCTTGTATCAGTCTGTATTTCTGCCGATTCAACTGTTTTGATTTCATAAATTAAATCCTTTCGTTTACCATAGGCTCCTCCCACTACCTTCAGATAGTGGGAGGAGCCTGGATGTGGTATAATTGACACTGAGCCACCTTTACAAGAGAAAACCGTTAGTTCCGGCTCAGAACGAGGCACTCTTTGTCCATTGAAAAGTATATATGAGGTTTTAATGTGAAATCCTAGCATTATGTAAAATATACTAAGGTTTAACATGTTTGTACTGCATGGGAAGCTTTAGTACCTGGTACAGACAGTAACTACGAAATCGTAGTTACTGCAGAGCAAGCTTTGTCGAAAGGGGTGCTGTCAACCACCCCATAATGTAACGCCACTTTAGATAGCAATATCTATTGGGGTTAAAGGTCGGAGACGCAAGTCGTTAGTACGACTGGGCAGTTACAAGCCCATGACCTTTAGGTCGTGGGTAGTTGACTATCCATAACGTTCCTCATGCATCTTGAGATGCCAATTTGGCATCTCAAGTTCTGTTATTAATTGTGTAAGCATGTTTTGCACAAATTCGAATTTATCCATTTATCTATTTCTTTCTTCTTGAAACGATAAACCTGACTACCGCAAGCGTAACACCAAAAGTAATACCAAAGGTTAATCCCCACTCTAATTCACTCATCGATATAACCTCCAAATAATTTCAATTTTCTTACACCGATCTGCGAGTTATTTACTTCGCTCGTGATCATGCCTCTCTCAAATAATAATACCCACAAGTTGAACATACCATAAAGCTCCTATGAGCACCAGAATAATTATTATCTGTGTAATCAAAAAGCATTTTCATAAGCTTTCATCCCCATTTGGATAATATCGATTACCAGCACGGTTCAACAAGAGGGTAGCCGTCGGAGACGGCGCAGGGGGAACGCAGTTCCCACTGGATCGGCAGAGCATCCATGATGCAATGCCGATCAGCTATCCGGCGAGGGTGCAGAATGTCCAGTGGACTTCCGCTTTGCACCGACCGAAGCGGAGCGGAGATCTCCGAAGGACGCAATAACACCGGAACGGTGTATAATTGCGCCCTCATAAATTCGGGACTATCCCCTCTTTCGTTTCCGCTTCTTTGATCATCTCCCGGAGCATTGCCTGAACATCATCCTTGTGAAATACAAATGTGAGTAGCTTCATAATCTGCTCATCAGACAGAATGTCCGGTCTCTCAATGAACTTCTCCAGCATCCCGCCGCGACTGCAAAGTCTGTGCGTCCGCTCGGTGCGGGTCAGATGTTTTATCTGATGCTCCTTGATCTTAATTTCGTTCTCATAATACTTTTTCCTCTGCGTGCGCTGATGATGTCAAGGAATGTTCGCAAAAAGCAGGGCCTATCCGAACATGGTTTCGTTCAGATAGACCCTGCTTCTTTTTGCTAATCTTTGTCCTACGTGCTAACCACGCGTATCGCTTCAGAATAATCGCAGAACATCAAATGTTATCATTTTGTTATCAAATCGGCTCCGGAGAGCCTGAGAACCCTTTGTTTATGCCACTTTCAGCGAATAGTTATTTATTCCAGCTCTTCGATTGAAAAGGGGTAAGAGGTCCATAGATCCCATATCAGCGTCTAAATCAGTTCGTTTCTGAACTGTTTTCTTCTGACTCATGAATTTACGGATGATTTGTGAACTTCCAGAGATTTTACAACTAAAGCACCAGATAACGAGCTTCTTTGCAGTCTCTGGAAGTTTTTCCCGTTTCAGTCTTCCTCTTCTG